>NZ_JAMCCQ010000009.1:0-2500 GCF_023370775.1 Marivita sp. GX14005 | reverse complement strand
CCGAATACCGGGAAGTACTGGATGGCAGACACACTGCGGATGCTAACGTCCGTAGTGGAGAGGGAAACAACCCTGACCGACAGCTAAGGCCCCCAATTCATGGCTAAGTGGGAAAGCAGGTGGGACGACCAAAACAACCAGGAGGTTGGCTTAGAAGCAGCCATCCTTTAAAGATAGCGTAACAGCTCACTGGTCTAAACAAGTTGTCCTGCGGCGAAGATGTAACGGGGCTCAAGCCATGAGCCGAAGCTTCGGATGCACATAGTGCATGGTAGCAGAGCGTAGTGTGACATAGCTTCATGTCTCTTTAGCGGGCTTGCCCGCGTTGGAGACAAGAAGCTTACTGTGAAGCGGGCGCGTGAGCGATCCCGTGGAGTGATCACTAGCGAGAATGATGACATGAGTAGCGACAAAGAGTGTGAGAGACACTCTCGCCGAAAGTCCAAGGGTTCCTGCTTAAAGCTAATCTGAGCAGGGTAAGCCGGCCCCTAAGCCGAGGCCGAAAGGCGTAGGCGATGGGAACCACGTTAATATTCGTGGGCCAGATGGAAGTGACGGATCTCGAAGATTGTTCCTCCTTATCGGATTGGAGGGGCCGTTCAGAGGTTCCTGGAAATAGCTCCATCATCAGACCGTACCCTAAACCGACACAGGTGGACTGGTAGAGCATACCAAGGCGCTTGAGAGAACGATGTTGAAGGAACTCGGCAAAATACCTCCGTAAGTTCGCGAGAAGGAGGCCCGGTTCCTAGGCAACTAGGGGCTGGGGGCACAAACCAGGGGGTGGCGACTGTTTACTAAAAACACAGGGCTCTGCGAAGTCGCAAGACGACGTATAGGGTCTGACGCCTGCCCGGTGCCTGAAGGTTAAAAGGAGGGGTGAGAGCTCTGAATTGAAGCCCAGGTAAACGGCGGCCGTAACTATAACGGTCCTAAGGTAGCGAAATTCCTTGTCGGGTAAGTTCCGACCTGCACGAATGGCGTAACGACTTCCCCGCTGTCTCCAACATCGACTCAGCGAAATTGAATTGCCTGTCAAGATGCAGGCTTCCCGCGGTTAGACGGAAAGACCCCGTGCACCTTTACTACAGCTTCGCACTGGCATCAGGATTGTGATGTGCAGGATAGGTGGTAGGCTTCGAAGCGGGAACGCCAGTTCCCGTGGAGCCTCCCTTGAGATACCACCCTTCGCACTCTTGATGTCTAACCGCGGTCCGTCATCCGGATCCGGGACCCTGCGTGGCGGGTAGTTTGACTGGGGCGGTCGCCTCCTAAAGCGTAACGGAGGCGCGCGAAGGTTGGCTCAGAGCGGTCGGAAATCGCTCGTTGAGTGCAATGGCAGAAGCCAGCCTGACTGCGAGACTGACAAGTCGAGCAGAGTCGAAAGACGGCCAT
Organism: Marivita sp. GX14005; assembly: GCF_023370775.1. Classification (GTDB taxonomy): domain Bacteria; phylum Pseudomonadota; class Alphaproteobacteria; order Rhodobacterales; family Rhodobacteraceae; genus Marivita. The sequence goes on along the minus strand of NZ_JAMCCQ010000009.1, from coordinate 1,105 downwards.
AGTGATCCGGTGGTCCCAAGTGGGAGGGCCATCGCTCAACGGATAAAAGGTACGCCGGGGATAACAGGCTGATACTGCCCAAGAGTCCATATCGACGGCAGTGTTTGGCACCTCGATGTCGGCTCATCTCATCCTGGGGCTGGAGCAGGTCCCAAGGGTACGGCTGTTCGCCGTTTAAAGAGGTACGTGAGCTGGGTTTAGAACGTCGTGAGACAGTTCGGTCCCTATCTGCCGTGGGTGTAGGATACTTGAGAGGAGTTGCCCCTAGTACGAGAGGACCGGGGTGAACGATCCACTGGTGGACCTGTTGTGGCGCCAGCCGCAGTGCAGGGTAGCTATGATCGGAAAGGATAACCGCTGAAGGCATCTAAGCGGGAAGCCCCCCTCAAAACAAGGTATCCCCGAGGGCCGTGGTAGACCACCACGTCGATAGGCCGGAGGTGTAAGCGCAGCAATGCGTTCAGCTGACCGGTACTAATGGCCCGATAGGCTTGATTTGATCCAGTAGAAACAAAACCCGGACGCCTTCCGCCAGGAAGGCGGCCAGTGGCAGGCAGGGTATGACGCAGTCATGCCCGCTGCCACACCGTGGAAATCTGGACCAAGATCAAAAGCACGACACCAAATACAGAGTGCCTGGCTTGGACAACAATGACGCATCGCAGATGCGGCAGGTGGCTGGCAGCGTCTTTTGCGTGCAAAAGGCGCGTAGCCACTCCGTCGTAATCTTGGTGCAACACGTTGATTTAGCTGCCGCGCACCCGGCTTGTATCCGAGTGGCAACAGGCCTTTTGAACGCAAAAGACCCTGCCTGCCACCAGATGCAAAGCCGCGCTGCGAGGTAACAGCTGACTGCACCCGGATTACGTCGGTGTGGCAACGGGCCTTTTGCAAGCAAAAGGCCCTGCCTTCCACCCGCCGCATCTGCGATGCGTCGTGCATCTTTCTCGGTTTGGTGGTCATAGCGTGAGCGAAACACCCGGTCCCATTCCGAACCCGGCCGTTAAGCGCCACCGCGCCAATGGTACTGCGTCTCAAGACGTGGGAGAGTAGGTCACCGCCAAACCTAGAAAGATGCAAATTAACACGTCTCTCTAATTCGATG
>NZ_JAMCCQ010000008.1 GCF_023370775.1 Marivita sp. GX14005 | reverse complement strand
TCAGCGCTTTCGGTGACATTCCTGCTTTGCGCAGCCGGTGACATTTCTGAATGGTGTTTACAAAAAAAGAAAAGGGCTTCGGCTGGCCTACCCCTTCACCACGCGGTCGAGTTGGCGCAACGTCGCCAGCAAGCGCGGCAATTGCTCCACCGGCACCATGTTGGGCCCGTCGGAGGGCGCATTATCGGGGGCTTCGTGGGTTTCGATGAAGACTGCCGCGACGCCCACCGCGACGGCGGCGCGGGCGAGCGGCGGGACGAATTCGCGCTGCCCGCCGGAGCTTGTGCCCTGCCCGCCGGGAAGTTGCACCGAATGGGAGGCGTCGAACACCACCGGGTAGCCGGTCTGCGCCATGATCGGGAGCGAGCGCATGTCGGAGACCAGCATGTTGTAGCCGAAGCTGGCGCCGCGTTCGCAGAGCAGGATGCGGGTGTTGCCGGTGCTGGCGAGTTTGGCGGCGACGTTTTCCATGTCCCACGGCGCAAGGAACTGGCCCTTCTTGACGTTGATCGCGGCGCCGGTTTCGCCGGCGGCGAGCAGCAGGTCGGTCTGGCGCGACAGGAAGGCGGGGATTTGCAGGATGTCCACCACTTCAGCCACCGGGGCGCATTGGTCTGCGGTGTGGATGTCGGTCAGCACGGGGATGCCGAATTCGGCCCTGATCTTGCTCAGGATCGAGAGGCCTTCGTCCATGCCGAGCCCGCGCTTGCCTTTGAGCGAGGAGCGGTTGGCTTTGTCATAGCTGGCCTTGAAGATCCAAGGGCTGCCATCTGCTGCGGCGGCGATGCGCTCGGCCAGCATGCGGGCATGCTCCAGCGATTCCAGCTGGCAGGGGCCGGCGATCAGGGTGAGCGGAGCGGTATTCGAGACACTGATGCTACCGATAGAGACTGTTTTCATGGCGTACCCTCGCGTTTGAGGACCTCTTCGATGCGGGCCACATCGACGGGGTTGTTGAGTTCCCAGAACACCCGGCCCCGGCTTTCGACCGGCACACAGGTGACGGGGGTGCCGTTTTCCACAAAGCGCAGCTGCTCCAGCCCTTCGGCGCGTTCCAACGGGCCTTCGGGCCAGCCGGCATAGGCGCGCAAGGCGGCGGGCGTGTAGGCGTAGACGCCGACATGGTGCCAGACCTCGGGCGGATTGCTCAGACCACCCACATGGGGCAGCACTTCCTTGGAGAAATAGAGCGCGGTTCGGTCGGAGCGCATCACCGCTGTCGTGCCGCCGACCCGGCCTTCGCGGCGGTCGGTGACGAGGTTGGTCAGCGTCTGCGCGTCGCATTTCAGTACCGGGGTGGCCATTTGCACGCCCGGCTGCATCGCGCCGATCAGCGCCTCGACGAACCAATGCGGGGTGAGTGGCGCATCGCCTTGCAGGTTGACGATCACGTCAGGGTCCCGATCCAGCTGCGCCAGCCCTTCGGCGCAGCGTTCGGTGCCGTTGCGGGCACCCGTGGAAGTCATCAGCACATCGGCGCCGAAGCCTTTGGCCGCGTCCGCGATGCGGGCATCGTCGGTCAGAACATAGACCCTATCTATGCCGGAAACGCCCTTTGCCGCCTCCCAGGCGCGCTGGATCAGGGGTTTTCTCTCGCCCGTGGCGCCGGCCAGTTCGACCAGCGGCTTGCCCGGATAGCGGGTGGAGGCGTAGCGGGCGGGGATGAAGACCACGGCGCTCATGCCACACCCGCGCGCAGAAGGTCGTGGATGTGGATCAGTCCCACAAGCCTGCCCTCTTCCGTCACCATCAAGGCGCCGATCTTGTGGGCGTTCATCTCGGCCAAAGCCTCGGTGAGCAGCGCACCCGGCGCGATGGAGCGGGGGTTGCGCGTGGCCACTTCGCCCGCTGTCCGCCCCGTCAGCCCGTCGAGATTGCGGCGCAGGTCGCCATCGGTGATCACGCCTTCAAGCGCGCCCTCCTCGACCACGGCGGCGACGCCGAAGCCCTTGGCGCTCATCACCACCAACGTCTCGCCCATGGGCGTGTCGGGGGCGACCACGGGCAGGGCGTCATCCCGGTGCATCACCGCCGAGACACGCAGCAATTGCGCGCCCAGCGTGCCGCCGGGATGGAAGGCGTTGAAGCTGTCGCGGTCGAAACCGCGATGCTGCATCAGCGCCACCGCCAGCGCATCGCCAAGCGCCATCGTCAGCGTGGTCGAGGTGGTGGGGGCCATGCGCAGCGGGCAGGCCTCGGGCGCGTCGGGCAGTTGGAGCACGTGATCGGCGGCGCGGGCCAGCGTGCTGCCGGGCTTCTTGGTGATCGCGATGAGCGGGATCTCGAAGCGTGTGCAATAGGCGATCATGTCGGCCAGCTCGCGCGTCTCGCCCGAATTCGAGATCAGGATCACCGCGTCATTGCGGGTGATCATGCCCAGATCGCCATGGCTCGCCTCGCCCGGATGCACCGCCTGCGCCGGGGTGCCGGTGCTGGCCAGGGTGGCCGCGATCTTGGCTCCGACATGGCCCGATTTGCCCATGCCCGAGACGATCACCCGCCCCGGCAGATCGAGAAGCCGCGCCACGACGCTGTCGAACCCTTCGGGCAATGCCTCGGCCAGACGGCTCAGGGCGGCGGCCTCGGTGGCGAGCACCTGGCGCGCGATCTCGGTGGGGGTGTCGGTCATGTCGGCCTGCGGTCTGGTTCGGGGCGGTGATAGCTTGTGGCGTGCGCGCTGTCCAATGCGGGGGCAGCGTTACATCTGCCGCGCGCCGGCTTCGGGGATCGGCACATCGGCTCCGCCCCAGATGTTCCAGCGCGCGCGCATCATCTCGATTGCGGCGGCGTCAAGCTCGGCGCGGCCCTTGTCTTCCTCGCGGTGCCGGTAGAGCGCGGCGGCGCGATCGGCCTGCGTTGTCTTGGGTTCGGGTCGATCGGCGGCGAGCCAGATGCCGATGCCTGCTCGCGCCAGCGCGCCCGAGAGCCAGACATCGTCGACATGAAACGCCTCGGGGGGGATGTCGAAGCTCTGATCGTCCAGGAACTCGGGCCGCAGCACCACGCCGCCATAGCCTTCGAAGATATCGGCAAAGCCCGCCCGCGCGATGATGCGGCGCGGCGGCTTGCCGGCGAGCCCGACCTTGCCCTGCCCGCGCAGGATCTGGCGCAGGCGGGCGGCGCGATAGGCCATGTCCCATTTACGAGAGCGGCGCGCGTGGCGCGGGCTGGCGTGGGTTTTGCGCGGCGGCATCCCGGCGATGTCCCATCCGGCCAGCGCCACGGCGCGATCCGGGTAACGGTCAGCCTCTGCCAGCAGCCCGGCGGCCCAGCCGGGACGGTAATCGCGATCGTCGTCGCAGAGCAGCAGCCGCACGCCCTGCCCCTTATGGCGGCGCGCGGCGGGCAGAACCTTGGTGGCAGGGCCGTAATCGGTCTCGCTCCGGTGGATCGTCACGCCGTGGGGCACCGGCGGCAACGTGCCGTCCCAATCCGGAAAGCGGCGGTAGCGCTGCGGCAGGGTCAGCTCCACCCCGTCAACACCGGATTGCGCCACCAGCGATTCGAGCGTCGGGCCGATCAGGCCGAAGCGCGGCGGGATCGACGAAAGGGTGATGAGGGTCATCCGGACAGGCACTCGCAAACAGGCGCGGCCTCAATAGGGGCAAGCGCCCGTGGGGGCAAGCGGCGGGCGGCGGCGGTTTGCAGATGGCGCCCGGTGGCTCAGGGATGCCGCTTTTTCTGCGCATCGACATAAGAGCGCAAGACGGCATGCATGCGCGTCAGGTGGCCCTTCTGGTCCTGCTGCTTGAAAAATTCGATGATATCGGGATCGACGCGCATCGTGACGGGCTGCTTGATCCTGGGTGGCTGCGGGGTGGCGGTCTCCCAGAATCCATCGGGCATATCCGGTTCGGGCGCATCGGCGCGCGTCCGGCGCGTTTCGCCGCGCTTTTTCATGGCGCGGATGTCCTCAAGGGAAGCGGGTCTTGTAGGTTTCATACTCTTTGCGTCCTGCCTTCCATGCAGAGATAAGTCGGGTGCTTCCGCCCCGCTCGATATGGATCACCACGCAGGGGATGCCATTGCCGAGCTTCATGAATCCGAAATTTTTCCTGCCGAGCGGTTAACCTTAACCCAATCTTTACATTCCCCGCCGGATAAACACGTCAACGCAACCCTGACGGGAGATTTTCATCATGTCTGCCAAGACCGAACCATCGCGCAAGCGTGCCTTCATCACCGGGATCACCGGGCAGGACGGGGCCTATCTGGCGAAGCTGCTGCTGGAGAAGGGCTACGAGGTGCATGGCGGGTTGCGCCGCAACGCGCAGGCCGATCTGGCGCGGCTGGAGACGCTCGGCGTGGCGCATCGCGTGCATCTGCACGATCTCGACCTTTCGGAGATGAACAATGTCTTTCGCCTGCTCCGCGATGTGCCGGTGGACGAGTTCTACAACCTCGCCGCGCAGAGCTTTGTCGGCTCCTCCTGGGAGCAGCCGGTCTATGCGGGCGATGTGAACGGTCTGGGCGTGGCGCGTTTGCTTGACACATTGCGCACGCTGGCGCCCGAGACGCGGTTCTACCAGGCCTCGACCTCCGAGATGTTCGGGTTGGTGCAGGCCGTGCCGCAGGTGGAGACGACGCCGTTCTACCCGCGCTCGCCCTATGGCGTGGCCAAGGCCTACGGGCATTACATCACCGTCAATTACCGCGAGAGCTTCGGCATGCATGCCTCCTGCGGCATCCTCTTCAACCATGAAAGCCCGCTGCGCGGCGAGGAGTTCGTCACCCGCAAGATCACCCGCGGGCTGGCGCGGATCGCGCGCGGCGGCAATGCGCCGGTGCAGCTGGGCAATCTTTCGGCGCGGCGCGACTGGGGCTTTGCCGGCGATTATGTCGAGGGCATGTGGCGGATGCTGCAACAGGAGACCCCCGGCGACTATGTGCTGGCCACCGGCGTGACCACGCCGATCCGCGATTTCGTCAGCTTCGCCGCAGAGGCGCTCGACATGCCGCTCGACTGGCAGGGCGAGGGGGTGGAGGAGGTGGCCACCGACCGGCGCACCGGGCGGCGCGTCGTGGAGGTGAACCCGGCCTTCTTCCGCCCCGCCGAGGTCGATCTGCTGGTCGGCGATGCTTCCCGCGCGCGGCGCGAGCTGGGCTGGCGACCGGGCGTTGATGTGCGCGCCCTGGCGGGGATGATGGCGCGCGCCGATTACGACGCGGTGGCCTGACGGCGCGGCCTTGCGCCCTGCCCCGCGCCGGGGGCATAGAGGCGGCAAGCGCCCTGCCTGAAAGAGAGACACATGCCCCCCAAATTCGGCACCAGCGGCCTGCGCGGCCTTGTTAGCGATCTGACCCCGGAGCTGGTGGCCGATTATACGCGCGCCTTCCTGCGCGCCTGTCCGCATGGCGGCGCGGTGCATGTGGGGCGCGATCTGCGCGCCTCCTCGCCCGATATCGCCGAGGCGGTGATCGGCGCGGTGCGCGGCATGGGGCTGACCGCGGTGGATCACGGCGCCTTGCCGACCCCTGCGCTGGCGCTGGCCGCGATGGGGGCGGGGCAGGCGGCGGTGATGGTCACCGGCAGCCACATTCCCGCCGATCGCAACGGGCTGAAGTTCTACCTGCCCGGCGGAGAGATCGCGAAATCGGATGAGCAGGCCATTCTTGCCGCGCTCGGATCAGGCTCTGATACGGCGCAAACGGGCGAATACCGGCGCGGGCAGGGCGCGCTGGAGATTTACGTTTCGCGCTATGTCGAGGCGTTCGGCGCGGATGCGCTGACAGGCTGGCGCATCGGCGTCTACGAGCACAGCTCCGTCGCGCGCGATGCGCTGGCCGATGCGCTGGCGCGGATGGGGGCCGAGGTGATCCGGCTGGCGCGCGCCGATCATTTCATTCCCGTCGACACCGAAGCGGTGGATGCCGAGACCCGCGCCATGCTCAAGGACTGGTGCGCCGAGCACCGGCTCGATGCGCTGGTCTCCACCGATGGCGATGCCGACCGGCCGATGGTGGTGGATGCCGATGGGCATTTGGTGCCGGGCGATGTGCTGGGGCCGCTCACGGCGCGGTTCCTGGGCGCGGAGGTGATCGCAACGCCGGTCTCGTCCAACACGATGGTGGACGAAATGGGGTTCGCCCGGGTGATCCGCACGAAGATCGGCTCACCTTACGTCATCGCGGCGATGGAAGAGGCGGGCGGCAGGGTCGTCGGCTATGAGGCCAATGGCGGCTTCCTGCTGGGCTTCGCCGCGCAAGGGCCGGCGGGCGCGCTGGCGCCGCTGATGACGCGCGATTGCCTCTTGCCGATCGTGGCGCCGCTGGCGATGGCGCGGGCAAAAGGCGCGGATCTGGCCGCATTGGTGTCTGATCTGCCGCAACGCTTCACCGCGGCCGACCGGATCGCCGGGATCGCCAGCGAGGCGTCGCAGGCCTTTATCGCGGAGCTGACAGGCAGCCCTGAGGCGCGCGCGGCGTTTTTCGCGGGCCGGGCGGCGGAGAGCGAATGCGATCTCACCGACGGGCTGCGCGTGAGTTTCGCGGACGGCTCGGTGATCCACCTGCGCCCCTCGGGCAATGCGCCGGAATTTCGCTGTTACGCCGAAGCAGAGACTGTATCTCGCGCCGAGACGCTGATGCGCGAGACACTGGAAGCGGTGGCGGCGCGTTTGGCATAGGTGCCGGATGCGTCGACGCATCCGGGATGTTCAGTCGACTGAACATCGCCCCTGTCTCAGGTCCGCGCGTAGATATCCTCGTAGCGGATGATGTCGTCCTCGCCCAGATAGCTGCCGGTCTGCACCTCGATCAGCACCATCGGCACCTTGCCGGGGTTTTCCATCCGGTGCACCGCACCCAGCGGGATATAGACCGACTGGTTCTCGGTCAGCAGGCGTTCCTCACCGTCCACCGTCACGCGGGCGGTGCCGGCCACGACGATCCAGTGTTCGGAGCGGTGCACATGGCTTTGCAAGCTGAGCGACGCGCCGGGATGGACATGGATGCGCTTGACCTGAAAGCGGTTCGCGAGGATCAGTGTTTCGAACCAGCCCCAGGGGCGATGATCGACGGGCAGTTGCACCGCCTGTTTCGCGCCGCGCGCCTTGAGCGTGTCGACGGCGCGGCGCACGCTCTGGCTGTCGGTCATGTCGGCCACCAGCACCGCGTCGCGCATCGCCACGGCGACCACGTTTTTCAGCCCGATGCCCACCAGCTCGATCTCACCCGATTCCGAGCGCAAGAGCGTGTTCTCGCACTCAATCGCCGTGGCCAGCCCCGCCAGCGCGTTGCCGCTGCCATCCTGCGGGCTTTCCTGCCAGACGGCCTCCCAACTGCCCAGATCGGACCAGCCGCCGGCAAAGCGCACGACAGAGACATTCCCCGCCTGCTCCATCACCGCGTAATCGATGCTCTCGGCCCGCACCTGCGCCCAGAGATCGGGATCGATGCGCAGAAAGCCCAGATCGGGCGTCGCGGCCTCCATCGCGGCGCGTGTGCCGGCCAGGATGTCGGGGGCGTGTTCCTCGAAGGCCGCGATGAGCGTATCGGCGCGGGTGAGGAACAGGCCGGCGTTCCAGAGATGCTTTTCATCGGCGAAAAGCGCCTCGGCCTTGGCCGCGTCCGGCTTTTCGATGAACCGCTCCAGCGCATTGACGCCCGGATGGGTTTCCTGCCCCGCCTCCAGCCAGCCATAGCCGGTTTCGGCCCGTGTCGGCGCGATGCCGAAGGTGACGATCTGGCCCGCCGCGGCAGCGGGCGCGCCCGTCATCACCGCATCGCGGAAGGCGGCATCGTCGGGAATGGCGTGATCGGCCGGCACCAGCAGCATCAGAGCCGAAGGATCGCTTGCCGCCAGATGCAGCGCGGCGGCGGCGGCGGCGGGCGCGGTGTTGCGCCCCTCCGGCTCGATCAGGATACCGGCGGCGCGGATGCCGCAATGATCCAGCTGTTCGGCCACGATGAAGCGAAACCCCTCGCCGGTCACCGCCAGCGGCGCGGCGAACCCCTCGCCCGCCACGCGCCGGGCGGCTTCCTGAAACAGGCTCTCTTCGCCCAGGAATTGCGCGAACTGCTTGGGATAGCTCTTGCGCGAGAGGGGCCAGAGCCTTGTGCCGGACCCGCCGCATAGCAGGACGGGGGTGATCGGGGTCTGGTCTGTCATCGGCGCGCGTCCTCGCGGTCAGACCGCCTGCAGGCTGCGGCCCCGGGCGGCGTATTCGGGTGAGCCGAGGATCATCCGCTCCACCGCGACCTGCGAGCGCATGGTCTGCAATGCCAGCATGTTCGCCTCGGCAGCGTCCCGGCCCAGATGGCGGCGGAACACTGCGTTCACCTCCTGCCGGGTCAGCCGCAATTTGTCCAGACGGGCGAATGTTGCGGGCTCGTAATGGCGAAAACGCGTCACATCGCGCATGGCGTGCACGCCGGTGCCGGGGCGCGGGCGGATCTGCCGCCCGGCCACTTCCTCACCATCGACGCGGGCGATGGCGGCGCGCATCCGGCCCGCATCGGGCCGCGCCTCGCCGAAGGCGCCGAGCGCGCGGGCGAGCGCGGCGGCCGGATCGGCGATCAGATCCTCGTAAGGAATCACCGTCTGGCCCTGCCCATAGCGCGAGGTCACCCATTTGGCCTGAAAAGCGCGCCAGGCGGTGAATTGCGCGCTGGCAAAATGGGCGAAACTGGCGGCATCGTCCGTTCCGCCCTCGCGCAGGTAAAGTTCGAAATTCGACACCACCGACGGGGTGAAGGCGCGCGTCTGGATCAGCACGCGCTGGCCGCGGGTTTGCGGCAGGCGGCCGTCGAAATCGTGGTTCTTGGAATAGCGGATGGTGCCGGCGCGGGCGCAGGGCGCTGTGCCGCAGCAACCCGCCTGCCCGTAAAAGGCGCAATAGGCGAAGCTTTCGCCGAAATAGAGCCGCAGAAGCCGCGCCAGAAGGTGATGGCCCGAGCGCGGCCAGCTCACCCCCATCACATAGGCGGGCCGGTCGATGAAGGGCAGGATGAGAGTCATGCCGCCTGTTCCTTGTTCTGTCCCAGCACCGCCTCGATCCGCGCGGCGTAGCGTGCGCCGACCGCCTCCGGCGAGAAGTCCTGCAAGACCCGCGCCTGCGCCGCTTGCGCCTTGCGGGCGCGCAGAGCCGGATTGGCCTGCATCTGCCGCAAGGCCCATACGGCGGCACCGTGATCCGGCGCGCCCCAAAGCCCGCCTTCGGGGGTGAAGATGTAATCGGACGGCGCGGGCGCGACTTCCCTGGCCGGCACCAGAAAGGCGGTGGCGTTGTCGCAATAGGCCAGGTTGCCGGAAATGCCCGTCGCCAGCACCGGCACGCCCAAGGCCATCGCTTCGATCATGCCGAAGCCCCAGCCCTCGGACCGGTGCAGCGACAGATAGGCATCGGCCCCGGCGGTGAGGGTGAGCAGATCGGCATGGGGCAGGGTCTCATCAAGGATGCGGAAGCGCGGATCGCCCCTGGTCGCGGCGTCGATCTCGGCCCAGACGGCGATCTGTGCCGGATCGCTGACGCGGGTGCGGTTCTGCGTCTTGAGCAGCAGCTGCGCGCCGCCCTCAGGGAACGCCTCGGCAAAGGCGCGGATCAGCGCCAGCGGGTTCTTGCGCTGCACGAAGGAGAAACTGTCGAAACTCGCCATACAAAGGAACGCGCCCGGATCGAACCCGCCGCGTGCCACCAGCGCGGCGCGCGCGGCCAGCCTGTCGGCTTGCGGGGCCACCTCATTGGCGAGCCCCATCACCTGCACCGGTCCGTCGAAGGCGCCCGCATAGATCGCACGGCCATGTTCGGAGGCGGCCCAGATCTCGTCCACCATCCGCAGCGCCAGCGCATGACAGGCGGCAGGCTTGGTCAGTTCCCAGAACATATAGGCGGCGGTATGGGAGCCATTCGTGATGTCGGGCGCATAGGCGGTGAGCAGCGGGATGGACTCGGCGTTGAGATGCAGCAGGCTGAACCGCGCGGCGCGGGCGGATTGCGGCTCTATGCAAGGGGTTTTCAGGTTTGGCGCCGGGTTGTCGAGATCGAAATTCACCACTTGCGGCGCGATCCCCGCCGCCTTGAGCGCCGCCACCGAGGCGCGCGTCGCCTGCCCCAGCCCGCTTGCCTTGGCCACCGGGCCGATCACCTGCACATCGATGCGCGGCCCGCCATGCAGCGCAGGCGCCGGCAGGGCGGCGGCGTGCAGACGGTGGCCTTGCGCCGTGCGCGTTGTGAAGCGGCGCGCCTCCATGTCATAGCCGCGCCCTTTCAGAACGGCGGCATATTCCGCGCGGGCGAGCGGGCCGGTGCGCCCGTCCAGCGTGTTGAGAAAGGCACCAAAGGGCGTCTGGCCATGCGCATCCTCCTGCAAGAGCGTCTCGACACTGGCGCGCGGCAGGTAGCGCAGCGTGTCCGGCCGCTCGGCCGCGCGGAGCATCGCGGCCAGGGTGATCTGGCGCCGGTCCTCCGGGCTGGCCGGATCGAGCACGGCCAGCGCCGGGATCTCCGCCATCCAGCGCAGCATGTATCGCGAGAGCGGAAAGAGGCCGTTTTGCCCCTCGGGCAAGCCCGAAAGACGGGCGGCATAGGCATCCGGCACAAGACAATCCTCGCCGCCGATGGCGGGGGCATGATGCACGGCCCACCAATAGGTGATCCGCTCCAGCCAGTCGGGATCGGCGAAATCCATCCCCTCGCGCAGATGCGCCGCGCCCGTCAGCGCGCCCCAGGTCGCCCGGCTGAGCCGCGCGCGCTGGCCCGGCAAGGTCACGGGCGCGTTGAGCCACTGGATCGCGCGGCTCGAAAGCGGCACTTTCAGCGGCGCGCGCATCGGCGCATAGGCGGTGAGCATCCAGTTCAGGAAATGCGCGGCCTCCTCGGGCGCGCGGTCCCAATCGAACTCCCCCTCCAGCCGGTAGCGCGGGCGGGCATAGGCCATGTAGGCGCAAAGCGGATCCGGCAGGGGCAGGCTGCTGGCCGGGTCGGTGGGCTCGAAGAGCAGCGCCTGCCGGCGTGTGAGCGGAGCGGGCGCATCCGGCGCCGCTATCGGCGCGCTACGCAGGGCGGCGATCCCCGGCCCCAGCGCCTCGGTCAGCGTGCCTGCACGCGGCGCACGCGCCCGCACGCGTGGGGCGCTGCCCAACCGCAGCCGCCCGATCTCCACCGGGCGCGGGCCGTCGAGCCGGCAGATGCGCAGCACCCCGCCCTCCGGCGGCAGGGGCAGGGAAAACCCGCAAGCGCCCCCCGCCAGCCCCGCATCGCGCAGATCGGCGCGGAACCGGCAGGCCAGCCCCTCGCCCAGCCGCACACGCCCGTCATAAAGCGCCACCGGCACCGGCCCGGCCCCCGGCCTTGGCAAGGCCCAGCCGTGAATTGCGCCGTCCTGCACCCCATCGACATGATCGCGCAGCCCCGAAAGCCGCCGCAGCAATTTGGCCAGAATGGTGAAAACTCTCGTCACGAGGGCAAGGATCCGGTCCTGAGAATACGCCCCTCCCTGCTAAGCGCCGCCGTTTAACAAAGTGTTAAAACGCCCTGGAAAGATCCCCGGCGTCTTCTCTTTCCAAATACTCGAATCCCCCCGCGCCAGATGCGCAACGCACGCTACGCTTAGAGCGCCTTTACCAATGCGCCCCTAGCGTCCGGCCAAACCACCTCATGAAAGGCCGTGCGCATGTCCCAGACCACTCCGATCCTGACCCTGCCCTATATCCAGCCGTCGCAGGCGCAAAAACACGTCACCCATAACGAGGCGCTGCGCAGCCTCGATGCGCTGGTGCAGCTGTCGGTGCAAAGCCGCAGCCTGACCGAAGCGCCCGAGAGCGCCGCGCCGGGCGCGCGCTTCATCGTGGCAGGCGGGGCGACAGGGGCCTGGGCCGGTCAGGATCACGCCGTCGCGCTGGCGGAAAACGGCGGGTGGATTTTCTTTCCGCCCAATCCCGGCTGGCGCGCCTGGATCGAGGATGAGGGCGCGGAGGCGGTCTGGCAAAGCGGCGCCTGGCAGGGCGCGGCGGGAGCGACCGCCCTGCCCGACCGGCTGGGCCTCGGCACCCCGCCCGACGCGGAGGCGCGGCTGGCGGTGGCCGCCCCCGGCACGGTGCTGAGCCATGAGGGCGCGGGCCACCGGCTCAAGCTGAACAAGGCGGGCACGGGCGACACCGCCAGCCTGCTCTTCCAGTCGGATTGGACGGGATATGCCGAGATGGGGCTGGCGGGCGAGGATGCGTTCTCGATCAAGGTCAGCGATGGCAGCGCCTGGACCACCGCGCTGCGCTTCGATCCTGCCAGCGGCGCGGCCAGCGGGGCGGCGGTGAGCGACGGGCCGGACGATCCCGACCCGGCCAAGCTGATGCGGGCGGGCGACGGTTATCTCAAGGGCACGCTGCTGGGGCCGGTTTCGCAGGATGCGGGCGGCATGCCCACCGGCGCGGTGATCGAGCGGGGCAGCAATGCCAATGGCGACTATGTCCGCTTTGCCGACGGCACGCAGATCTGCACCAGCCCCGGCATCGCCACCGGCGCGATCGACACGCCCGCCGGTGCGCTTTTCCAGAGCGGGCACCTGGCCTGGACCTTCCCGGCCGGTTTCGCCCCCGGCCGCCCGCCGATCCTGACCGGCGAGAGCGGCAATACCGGCGCCTGGCCCTGTTTCGCGCCGCATGGGGGGCTGTCCACCGGGCTGAAGGCGACCGCGCTGATCGCGATTCCCGGCGGTCTGACGCTGCGGCTGTGCGCGATCGGGCGGTGGGTGTGAGCGGGTTCCGCGCGGAACCAAGGCCGAAGGCCGCCGCGCGAGCGCCGTCACGCCCCATCGGGGCGGCGCTTTATCAATATCCGCCCTTCGGTGTGAAGGCTCTCCGGGTTTGGCAGGGATAAAGCGAGGGGCTCAGAGGGAAGAGCGCCTTCCGGCGTGACGGCGCTCGCGCGGCTCGGGCCCGCCAAGCCAAACAAGCAAGGTCACGACAATCCAACGCATCAAAGCCGAACCTTCCTTGCCTGGAGGCTTTCACTCTCGAAGCGAGCTACCCCAGTTCAACCTTTCCTTATCCGAATCGCCTCAGGGTGGAGGGCGGTAGGGAGAGGGATGCCATGATCCCTCGTCCAGTAGCCCCAGCAGATAGGCGCCATAGCCGTTCTTGCCGAACATCGCGGCGCGGTCGCGCAGCGCATCCGCGTCGATCCAGCCTTGGGCAAAGGCGATCTCGTCGGGGCTGCCGATCTGCTGGCCCTGCCTTTCGCTGAGCGTGCGCACGAAGTTCCCCGCATCGAGAAGCGAGCCATGCGTGCCGGTGTCGAGCCAGGCATAGCCGCGTCCCATCAGTTCGACATGCAGCGCGCCATCGGCAAGATAGCTTTCCAGGAGCGCGGTGATTTCCAGCTCGCCGCGCGCCGAGGGCGTGACCTTGGCCGCGCGCGCCGGCGCGGTGCCGTCGAGGAAGTAAAGCCCCGTCACCGCGTAGGGCGAAGGCGCCCTGGCCGGTTTCTCGATGATCCGGCGGACCGTGCCGCCCTCGCCGAACTCCACCACGCCATAGCGTTCGGGATCGGCCACCCGGTAGCCGAAGACGGTGCCGCCGGTGCTCGTGGCATCCGCATTGGCCAGAACCTCCGGCAGGCCGTGGCCGAAGAAGATATTGTCGCCCAGCACCATGGCGGAGGGGCTGCCCGCGAGGAAATCCTCGGCCAGAAGATAGGCCTGCGCCAGCCCGTCGGGCGAGGGTTGCTCGATCCAGGTGAAGGACAGACCCCATTGCGCGCCGTCCCCCATCAGGCGCTGGAACTGGGCCTGATCCTGCGGCGTGGTGATGATTGCGATCTCGCGGATGCCGGCCAGCATCAGCACCGAGAGCGGGTAGTAGATCATCGGCTTGTCATAGAGCGGCAGCAGCTGTTTGCTCAGCCCCATGGTGATCGGGTAGAGCCGCGTGCCGGAGCCGCCGGCGAGGATGATGCCCTTACGTGTCATACCCGAGATCCTTCAATACGGCGGCCAGTCCCGCGGTCCAGTCGGCAGGTCCGATCCCGAAATCCGACGCCAGCCTGGCGCAATCGAGCCGGGAATTGAGCGGGCGTTGCGCAGGGGTCGGATAGCCGGCGGAGGGGATGCCGGTGACGGTCACATCGCGCCCCGCCTGCGCGAAGATCTCGCGGGCGAAGCCGGCCCAACTTGTGTGGGGGGTGCCTGCGTAGTGATAGGTGCCACCATCCGCACCGTTCCGCACGGCACCCGCCAGCGTCAGCAGCGTGGCGGCGACATCCGCCGCCGGGGTCGGCCCGCCGATCTGGTCCTCGACGACGCGCAGCGCATCGCGGCTTTCACTGAGCCGCAGCATGGTCTTGACGAAATTCGCGCCATGGGCGGAAAACACCCAGGCGGTGCGCAGGATGATATGCCGCGCGCCTGTGCCGCGGATCGCCTCTTCGCCCGCCAGCTTGGTGCGGCCATAGGCGTTTTGCGGTTGGGCAGGGTCTGTTTCCGTCCAGGCGCGGGGGCCGGACCCGTCGAAGACATAGTCGGTCGAGATGTGCAGGAAGGGGATGTCCAGATGCGCGCAGGCGCCGGCCATCGCGCCGGGGCTTTCGGCGTTGATGGTCCGGGCAATGGCCTCTTCGTCCTCGGCCTTGTCGACGGCCGTGTAGGCGGCGGCGTTGATGACAACGGCCGGTTTCAGCTCCGCGATGATCGCCGCGCAGGCTTGCGGGTCCGACAGGTCGGCCCGGTCGCGGCCCAGGGCGGTGACATCCCCTTGCCGCTGGAGTTCGGTGGCGACCTGCCCGGTTTTTCCGAAGACGAGGATCATGGCTGTTGTCGGCAGCGAGGGGCCAGCCCCTCGCGCTCCCCGGGATATTTATGGCAAGAAGAAAGCAGGATCATGCTTGCGTTCCCAATCGCTGCCCAACCCCGTCGCGCCCCTGCAAGGCCTGCCACCAGGCGCGGTTGTCGAGATACCAGCGCACGGTCTTGCGCAGACCCTCTTCCAGCGTCACAGACGGCCGCCAGCCCAATTCATCGCGCATCCGCCTGGGATCGATCGCGTAGCGCAGATCATGCCCGGGGCGGTCCTCCACAAAGGTGATGAGCCGCTCATGCGGCGCGCCGCCCGGCACCATCTCGTTCATCAGCGCGCAGATCATTGCGATCAGGTCGATGTTGCGCGCCTCGTTCTCGCCGCCGATAGTGTAGGAGCGGCCCACCTGCCCTTTCGACACCACCGTCAAAAGCGCCTCGGCATGGTCCTCGACATAAAGCCAGTCGCGCACGTTCTCGCCCTTGCCATAGACCGGGATGGGATTACCGGCCAAAGCGTTCAGGATCACGACGGGCACCAGCTTTTCGGGGAAGTGATAGGGACCGTAATTGTTCGAGCAATTGCTCAGCACCACCGGCAAGCCGTAAGTGTGCCACCACGCCCGCACCAGATGATCCGAGGCCGCCTTGGAAGCCGAATAGGGCGAGCGCGGATCGTAGGGCGTCTCTTCGGTGAACTGGCCTGTCGCCCCCAAAGAACCGAACACCTCATCGGTCGAGATATGGTGAAAGCGGAACGCCTCGGGCCTTCCCTGCGCCTCCCAATAGCCGCGCGCGGCCTGCAGCAGCGTATAGGTGCCGATCACGTTGGTGTCGATAAACGCGCCGGGGCCGTCGATGGAACGGTCCACATGGGATTCAGCGGCAAGATGCATCACCGCGTCGGGTTGATGCTTGGCAAAAACAGTCTCTAGCAAAGCGCTGTCGCGGATATCGCCCTCAACGAAACGATAGCGCGGATTATCGGCCACAGGCGCCACATTCTCCAGACAGGCCGCATAGGTCAGCGCATCGAGGTTCACCACTGCGTGCCCCTGCCCCACTGCCTGCCGCACCACGGCAGAGCCGATGAACCCCGCGCCGCCTGTCACCAGCAGTTTCATGGCGCGCTCCATTCAAACGGGCTGTCCAGATCGGCCAAGGCCGGGGCCGCCGCATCCTTGTCCGACAGGATCGGCTCCCCGGTCAGGCCCCAGTCGATGCCCGCGCTGTCCCAACGCACCGCGCCTTCGGCCTCGGGCGCGTAATAGCCGGTGCACTTATAGACGATCTCGGTCTCGGGCGCGCGGGTGACAAACCCGTGCGCAAAGCCTTCAGGCAGCCAAAGCTGTCGCCCGTTCTCGGCCGTCAGATCGACACCCACCCACTGACCATAGGTCGGCGAGCCGCGCCTTATATCGACCGCCACATCCCAGAGCGCCCCGCGCCCGCAGCGCACCAGCTTGCCCTGTGCGTGCGGGGGCGCCTGGTAATGCAGCCCGCGGATGGTGCCCGTTTCGGCCGACAGCGAATGGTTGTCCTGCACGAATTCCGCCGTCACCCCTGTCACCTCGGCAAACCGTGCCTTGTTCCAGGTTTCCGCGAAAAACCCGCGCGCATCGCCAAAACGGCGCGGCGTCAGGATCAGCAGCCCTTCAAGCGCGGTTGTCTCAACCTGCAACATCACCCGTCCTTCTGCGTCTTCACCCAGGCCAGGAACGCCCGATCCGGGTTGCCCAGCCGCGCGCGCCCGGTCTCGTCCCACCAGGCCAGCCAGCGCGCCCGAAGCGCATGCACATCCGTCCCCGGTTTCAAGGCCTTCGCCGCCTGCAACGTCTCATCCGACAGGATCGGGGCATCCATAGGGCGCGGTTTGGCCCGCCGCGTGACCACGAGGATATCGCCCCCGCGCTCGCTCAGCGCATAATCCGGCAAATGGTTCTGCGCGATCATCTTGCGAATGGCCGCCCGGAACACCCGTACTGGCGCAGCTGACCCGGCCTTGAGGTGCAGCGTGGGGATCGAGATTGCCCATTCCGCCTGCCGCCCGCAATGTTTGCGCGCGAGCTCGTAGACCCGCCGCTCCAGCGGTTTGCGCAGGCGGAAATAGTCGCGGCTCAGCGTCAGCACAGACCGCGCGCAGACCGCCCGGTAGAGCCATTCCGAGAGCGTCACCGTCACGGAGACCATCCGCCCGCCTTTCGACCGGCGCAGGATCTCCCAGCTCTCGATGAGGCCGAACCCCCGCGTCGCCTCCACCCCGCCGGTGTCGATATTGGTGGTGATCCGCGTGCCCGCCAGCCGCTCGAACCCCTCGCGCAGACGCACATAGCTGTCGCCGCCGGTATCGCGGTTCGTCGCCACCAGCAGGTCATGCGCCTTGAGCGTCAGCGTTCGGCCAATGCTACGCCCCTTGTTCATCGCCGCCACAAGCTGGCTGATGCAATAGATCAGGATATCCTTGTCATGGATCGTCGCGCGGCCCTTGACCGAGGGCGTGACCTGCACCTCGACCCCGTTATGGGCATAGCTGAGCACCCGCGTATCGGGCCGGGTGCTGAGCGAGAAGATCGGATGCTCCATGCTCGCCAGATCGTCCTTGGGCGACACGCCAAAGAGGTCACACACGAAGAAATCACCCGTGGGGTGCCTGTCGGGCAAAAGCCCACCTGTCCCGGCCATAAGGTCCGCCTGTTCCTGCTCTGCTCGCCCCCGCGGTCGATCTGCTGCCGACTCGGCTCATCGGGGTTTCAGTGACGCTGACCCTAAAGTTATCCACAGACGCCGTCCACGATTCTCGGGGCGCGCAGTGTCGGATCGGAGTCGCAGCTGCGGAGGATCAGAGTCGCCCTTTCGGAGGATCAGAGTCGCTTGAGTGAAACCAGGCGCGCTTTTTTTATTTTCTCAGAATAGGTTACGGGAAATGGATTGGACCTGTAACATACAACTAACGATATTTAACAAAGCTCGCTTCGGGACAGCGCTTCAATCCAAAGACCTGCGCAAAGATAACAAGCCATTGGATTTGCTGAGAAAAGCACGGAGTGTTGCAGTTTTTCTTCCATGTGCGCGTTTTTCTGGTAGTCTGGGCAAAAGAGCGCACACGAAGAGGTGCGAAACAGGCAGAGCAGCACATGACCCCGGACCACACCCTTCCTCCGTATTTTAACATCAATCCCGAGGACGCGCTCAAGACTTTGGGCGCGCCCACCACGACGCAGGATTTCGCCCGCATCGCCAAGGCCTGCGAAGCCGGGCGCAGCGATCTCGCCAGCCGGGGTCTCGAAGAGAACGGCGCACGCAGTTTGCGCCTCTTCTCCACTTGGGAAATCACCCGCTACCTGATCCCCGTCGCCACCGGCCATTTCCGCCGCGTGCTGAAACAGAACCCCGACCTGCCGCAGGGGCGTTCTGAGACGGCCGGAGGCGCCAAGTGGTTCACCTTCGACGAGGTGCTGAAACTCCGCGCGCATTTCGCCGCGGAAGGCTCCAAGACCAAGGAGTACCTGCCCTACCGCCCCCAAGGCCAACCCGCCAAGCTGGTCGCGGTCGCCAATTTCAAAGGCGGCGTCGGCAAGACCTCGACAGCCGCGCATCTCGCCATGTCCGCCGCGCTCGACGGCTACAAGGTGCTGGTGATCGATCTCGACAGCCAAGGCTCCATGACCTCGATCTTCGGCGGCAGGGTGGCCGACGAATGGCAAACCGTCTTTCCCCTGCTCGCTCGCCACTACGCGCGCCACCTGCAATCGGACAACCAGCGCCGCCTCGACCGGGGCGAGGCCCCCACCCCGCTCGATGACACGCTGTCAGACGCGCTGAAGACCGACGCGCAAAGCCTCATTCAGAAAACCCACTGGCCCAATATCGACCTGATCGGCGCGCAGCTGAACCTCTACTGGGCCGAGTTCCAGATCCCCGTCTGGCGCATGGCCGCGCGCGGCTGGAAGCTCTGGGATGCGCTGACAGACAGCCTCGATCAGGACGGCATCCTGGGCCAATACGACGTGATCTTCCTCGATACGCCCCCGGCCCTAGGCTATCTCACCATCAACGGCCTTGCCGCCGCCGACATCCTCCTCGTTCCCCTCGGCGCGTCCTTCCTTGAGTTTGACAGCACCGGCCGCTTCTTCGACATGCTGCATTCCACCTTTGGCTCCATCGAAGAGGCCGAGAACATGGCCGCCCGTGCCTTGGGCCGCGAAGGGCTGGCCTTCCAATGGGACGCGGTGCGCGCCGTCGTCACCCGTTTTGATCCCGCGCAACAGGCGGAACTCGCCGCGCTCATGCAGGCGTATCTCGGCCCCACGCTCTCGCCCCACCGGCAGGGTTTCACCGCGCTGATCGGTCAGGCAGGTGAGCAAGTCCAAGGCATCTACGAAGCCGATTACCGCGACTTCAACCGCGAAACCTATGTGCGCGGGCGCGAAACCTTCGACGCCACCTATGCCGCCTTCAAGCAGCTTCTCATCGGCTCCTGGCACCGCGATGTGCGAGCCGCCCAGAAAGCGGCGGAGTGACCCCATGTTCGCAGCGAAACCTGCCTCTTTCTTCTTGCCGAAAATATCCCGGGGTTTGGGGCAGAGCCCCAATCGGCGCGCGCTGTCTTCACCCGTCCTTTACCGGGCGCGCAAAACCTCCCCGCGGAAAATGGAGGTCCGCCATGGCCAAGCGTAAACGTCTGACCCCTGCAAATCCCGACTATCTCGCCGCCCCCGCGCCCGAGACCAAATCCATGTTCACCGCCCCGAGCAATGCGCCCATCGCCGATGTGGCGCGCGATGCCTCGGCCTCGGCCGCGCTCGATGAGTTGACCGAAACGATGGCCCGCGCCCGCGACGAGGGGCGCATGGTGGTGGCCCTGCCGCTCGGCCGGATCGTGCTCGATCATCTCGTGCGCGACCGCGTCGTGGTCGAGGAGGACGCGATGCAGACGCTGGTCGCCTCGCTGCGAAACCGGGGCCAGCAGACGCCGATCGAGGTGATGCAGCTGGGCGAGGGGCGCTATGGCCTCATCTCCGGCTGGCGGCGCTGCAAGGCGCTGTCGATCCTGGCCGAGGAAAGGGGCGAGGACACCCCCACCGTGCTGGCCCTGCTGCGCCGGCCCGAAGAGGCGTCGCAGGCCTATCTCGCCATGGTCGAGGAAAACGAGATCCGCGTCGATCTGAGCTATTTCGAACGGGCGCGGATCGTCGCCAAGGCGGTCGATGAGGGCGTGTTCGCCACCGAGCGCAGCGCCTTGCAGGAGCTCTTCCGCGCCGCTTCCCGGGCCAAGCGGTCCAAGATCGGCAGTTTCCTTCCACTGGTGCGCGCGCTGGACGGGCATTTGCGCTTTCCCCATGCGTTGAGCGAACGGCTGGGGCTGGCGCTGGCACAGGCGCTGACCGAGGATCCCGGCTTCGCCGAAACGCTTCAGGAGAAACTCGCCGCGGCGGATGCGCAGGACGCCGAAGCTGAAACGGCCCTTCTCACACGCGCGGTTTCGCAGCGAAACCAGTCTCTGAAGGGCGCATCAGAGACGGAATCCAAAACCTCCGGGCCGGCCTTTCGCGATGAGACCATCGGCGCCTTCACGCTGCGCCGGCACCGGGACGGCACGCTGTCGATCCTCGGTGCGGCCTGGCCTTCGCGCTGCGAGCCGGATCTGAAAATGCTGCTCAAGGCCGCTTCTGACCGCGTCGAAAAATAGGTCCGGTCCGGCCCTAATGTTTCGCATGCGAAACAATGGGTCCGAAACGGACCTATTTCCCGAGCCTGTCTGCGTCGACGCAGACAGGTTTTTCCGTTGACGGAAAAACGCATGCCCGGCTTTTCGCCGTGGCGATTAAACCTGCGTTAACCAATTCCGGGCCAAGCTGCCGGGCATCGACCCTGCCCGAAAGCCCGCCCCATGCTGCACCGCCTGTTGCGCCTCTATCATCGCTATTGCCATCATCACCTGCGAGTGGAATTCGCGCCCGGCGTCACGCTGGAGCGCGGGCGCGTCACGGTTGCCTGCGCAGAGGCGGTGGCGCTCATCCATGGCGGCGCCTGCGCGCAATCCCCGTTGCCGCTCTCCCTGCCGCATGATCCGCGCGCGGGGATCCGCGTTTCGCGGCGAAACGGCGATCTTTTCTGCCCTGCCCTGCCCCGCTGGCGCATGGCCTGCCATCATGTCGCACTCTGGCCCGGTCTGCTGCGCCGCGCGGCGCATGTGCTGCCGCTTCTGCCCCGTGCCGCCGCGCCGCGGATCCGGGCCGAAGCCAAGCGGCGGCTGGGGCTCGATGCCGCGCCGCCCGCCCCGCCGCTGCGCCCCCTGCCCGCGCCCGCCGCCTTGCCCCAGGGCAAGCCCGAGATCGCCATCATCCTTCCGGTGCATAACGCCGCCGCGCTCACCATGGCCTGCCTGGACCGGATCGAGGAAAACACCGATTTGCCCTGGCGGCTGGTGGTGGTCGAGGATGGCTCCACCGATCCCGCCCTGCGCCCGGCGCTGCGCGGCCGCGTGGCGCGGATCCCGCGCGCATCGCTCATCTGCCACGAGAGCCCGCGCGGTTTCGCCGGGGCGGTGAACGCGGCGCTGGACCGGCTGGCGGGGTTTGCCGGCCCGGTGGTGCTGCTCAATTCCGATGTGACGTTGCCGCAAGGCTGGGCCTCGCGGCTGATCGCGCCCCTGCGCGCCGATGGCTCCATCGCCAGTGTCACGCCGCTGTCCAATGATGGCGAGCTGATGGGCGCGCCCCATGCCTGCGCCGCCGTTTCGCTGCGAAAGGGCGAGGCCGATGCGATCGATGCGGGGCTGCGCATCCATACGCGCGGGGCCGATCTGCCCTCCCTGCCCACCGGCACGGGGTTCTGCATGGCGCTCGGCCCGCACTGGCTGCGCGAGGTGCCGCGCCTCGATGAAAGCTACGGGCGCGGCTATGGCGAGGAGGTCGATTGGTGCCAGCGCACCCGCGCGCTTGGCGGGCGGCATGTGTGCCAGACAGGGCTTTTCGTTGGCCATGTGGGTGCCGCGAGTTTCGGTGCGAACGCCCGGCAGGACTTGCGCGCCAGATCCGCCCCCCTGCTGGCCAGGCGCTGGCCGCGCTTCGAGCGCGACGTGGCGCAATGGCTGGCCGCCGATCCGCTGGCGGGCGAGCGGCTGCGCGCCGGTCTGCTCTGGGCGCGGGCGCGGCTGGGCAAGGCGCCGCTGCCGGTCTATCTCGCCCATTCGCTGGGCGGCGGGGTGGCGCGCTGGCTGGAGCAACGGCTCGCCGATCACGAGGCGGCGCTGGTGCTGCGCGTGGGCGGGCCGCTGCGCTGGCAGGTGGAGTTGCACAGCGCGGGCGGGGTCACGCGCGGGGCGAGCGAGAGCCTTGCCGCCATCAAGGCGCTGCTGGCCCATGCCGGGCCGCGAGAGGTGGTCTATGCCTGCGCCGTGGGCGATCCCGCGCCCGAGGAGATCCCGCACGTGCTGCTCGATCTCTGCGCCGGCGGGCAGGGGCTGGAGATCCTTTTTCACGATTACTTCCCGCTCAACCGCGATTACACGTTTCTCAGCGAACCCTGCCGCGACTGGCAGGCGCTCTGGCGCCCTGCTTTGGCGCGGGCCGATCACCTGACGGTGTTTTCCGAAAGTTCGGCCGGGATCGTGGCCGGGGTGCATCCCGATCTTGCCGGCAGGATCCGGTTGCGCCCGCATCGCCCGCTGGCAGAGGTGCCGCGCCTGTCGCCGCCGCCCGAGGGGCGGATGGTGATTGGCGTTCCGGGCGATCTGGGTGCCCATAAGGGGGCGCAGGTGGTGGCGGATCTGGCGCGGGTGCTGGCCCGAACCGGCGAGGCGCGGCTGGTGGTGCTGGGGCAGGTGGCACCCGATTGCGCCCTGCCGCGCGGCGTCAAGGTGCTGGGCGGCTATGAGCTGAGCGATCTGCCGCATCTGGTGGCACGGCACCGCATCGGCGCCTGGCTGATCCCATCGCTTTGGCCCGAGACCTTTTCCTATGTCACGCATGAGGCGCTGGCGACGGGCCTTCCGACCTTCGGTTTCGATCTGGGCGGGCAGGGCGACGCGCTGCGCGCCGATCCCGCCGGGCGGGTGGTTTCGCTGCGAAAGGATGGCAGCGCGGATCTTGAAGCGCTTTTGCAGGGGCTGCGCGCGCTGCCGGGTTGGCCTGACCGGGCGCTGAAATCAGACCCTGTTCCGGCGCAGAACGGCGTTTTGGCGGGGGCGGAGGCGTGAGGGTTTTGCCGTGTGAATTAGGTCCGCTTCGGCCCTATTGTTTCGCATGCGAAACATTGGGTCCGGTTCGGACCTATTTTTCAAAGGTCGCTCAGAATGTCCCGATGCCAGCGCATCAGCCCCAGCCCGGCCAGAAGCGCCAGCCCCAGCCCCAGCGCCAGAACGTAGGCCGGGCTCACATAGGCCGCGTCATAGCCGGGATAAAGCCCGCGCCGCACAAGGCCCACGATATGCACCAAGGGGTTCCACCAGAGCAGGTCGCGCCAGGGCAGGGGCACGGCCTCGAAGGTGAAGAACACGCCCGAGATCACGAAGATCGGCCGCATCAGGATCGACCAGACGCGCTGCCAGAGCGGCAAGAGCCCGATGGCCAGGCAATTGGCCACGCCGAACCCGAGCCCCAGCACCAGCGCGAGCCCGGCGGCACCGGCCAGAACCGGGATATCCGGGGTGGCGCGCGTTTCGCTGAGAAACAGCAGCCCGCCGATCAGCAGGCTGGCCACCGCGATCTGCGTGCCGCCCGCCAGCAGGAACCGCGCGAGCAGCGCATCCATGACGCCGACCGCCGGATAGGCGAAGAGCGGGCGCGAGAAGTTCAGCGCCTGCGACAGCTTGCCGGTGATGTCGGTGAAGGCGAGAAAGGGCAGCAGGCCTGTGGCATAAAAAAGCGCGAAACTGGTGCCGAGCGCGGGGGCGTGAAAGCTGATCGAGAAGATCGCCGACAAAAGCGCGATGCCCAGCACAGGCTCCGCCACCGCCCAGAGATAGCCGCCGGGCAGGCGGCCATGCGAGGTCGCCATCTCGCGCAGGATCAGCGCGCCGATGCTGCGCCAGAGGGCAGGGCGGGGTTGGCCCGTCATCGGGTTTCGCTGCGAGATGCAATCATAAGTAGAAAATTTATCCAATGAATCTCCCGTCTGCAATCCCCCCGGATCCGGCCCGCCTGTTTCACGCCGTCCCGCCCGCGCCCGCGCCAGAGGTATCGGCCGCGCGCGCCCCCGCGCCGCCCGCGCGCTTTGCCCGGCGGCATGTGGCGCTGGCGCTCAGCTTCGCGCTTTGCGTGGCGCTGCCGGTGCTGGTCAGCGCTTGGTATCTCTGGGCGCGGGCGGCGGACCAGTTCGCCTCGGAGGCCGGCTTCGCCGTGCGCCGCGAGGAGGCGGGGCTGAGTGCTGACATGCTGGGCGGGATCGCGGGGCTGTCGGGGGTCAGTTCGCGCGATACCGATATTCTTTACCAATATTTGACTTCGCGCCGGCTGGTGGCCGAGCTGGAGGCGGATCTGGCGCTTTCCGTGCTTTGGTCGAAACCGGGAAATGATGCGGAAATCCCCGTATCAGACCCTGTTTTCGCCCTTGGGCGCGGCGACACGCCGGAGGATTTGCACCGCTATTGGGCCCGCAGGGTGCAGATCTCCTATGACAGTCTCGCCGGGCTGATCGAGCTGCGCGTGACGGCCTTTGCGCCCGGCGATGCGCAGGCCATCGTGCAAGGGATCGTGGCGCGGGCGACGCTGCTCATCAACGAGATGAGCGATGTGGCGCAGGCCGATGCCATCGCGGGCGCCGCCGCGGAACTGGAGGCGGCGGAGACGCGGCTGCAGCTGGCGCGGGCGCAGATGACGGCGTTTCGCAACCGCAACCAGTTGGTCGATCCGGCGATGGATCTGCAGACGCGCAGCGGGCTTCTGGGCAATTTGCAACAGCAGCTGGCCGAGGCGCTGATCGCGCTCGATCTTCTGCGCGAGGCGACGCGGGCGGAGGATCCGCGGATCGAACAGGGCGCGCGGCGCGTCGCGGTGATCGAGGCGCGCATTGCCGCCGAGCGCGCCAAGCTGGGGCTGGAGGGCGGCGGCGCGGCGCTGGCCGATGTGGTGGGCGCCTATGAGGCGCTGGTGGCGGAGCGCGAATTCGCCGAAACCGCCTATGCCGCGGCGCGCGGCGCCTATGAGATGGCCCGGGCCGAGGCGCGGCGGCAAAGCCGTTACCTCGCCGCATGGCAGGCGCCGACCCTGCCCCAGACGGCGGAATACCCGAGGCGCGCGCGGCTGCTGGCGCTGACGCTGGGGTTCTCGCTGCTGCTCTGGGGGCTGGCGGCGCTGGCGGGTTACGCGGCGATGGACCGGCGCGGATGATCGCGCTGGAGCGGGTGAGCAAGCGTTTCGCGGGCGGCGCGGTGGTGGCGCGCGATCTCAGCGCCGTCTTTCCCGCCGGGCGGGCGACGGCGCTGCTGGGGCGCAACGGGGCGGGCAAATCCTCGCTTCTGGCGATGATCGCCGGCACGCTGCGCCCCGATACGGGCCGCGTGCTGCGGCGCGGGCGGGTGTCCTGGCCGGTGGGCTTTGCCGGTGCCTTCCATCCCGATCTGACGGGGGCGCAGAACACGCGCTTCGTGGCGCGCATCCATGGCGTGGACAGCCGCGCGCTTCTGGATTTCGTGCGCGAGGTTTCGGGTCTGGAAGACGCCATGCGCCAGCCGGTGCGGCGCTATTCCTCGGGCATGCGCGCGCGGCTGGGCTTTGCGCTGTCGATGGGGATCCCGTTCGACATGTATCTGGTCGATGAGGTGACGGCGGTGGGCGATGCCGCGTTCCGCCGGCAAAGCGCGGCGCTGCTGAAAGCGCGGCTGGGGCAGGCGGGGGCGATCGTGGTCAACCACGCGCCGGCGCAGTTGCGCGGTCTGTGCAGCGCGGGCGCGGTGCTGGAGGATGGCAAGCTGCGCATGTTCGACGATCTGGAGGCGGCGATTGCG
The DNA here is from genome assembly GCF_023370775.1 of Marivita sp. GX14005. Classification (GTDB taxonomy): domain Bacteria; phylum Pseudomonadota; class Alphaproteobacteria; order Rhodobacterales; family Rhodobacteraceae; genus Marivita. The sequence continues at coordinate 7,464 of NZ_JAMCCQ010000008.1, read as the reverse complement.
GCCTATGAGGCGGGATCGCGGGTGTAGGTGGGTGCCGCGCAATTCGGTCCGAAAACCGGTGCCCACTTTTCGGATTGCGCTTCAGGCTCCAAGCCAGAGCGCGACGCGGTCGCGCGGCCAGTGGCGATGCGCGCTCAGCCGGCGCAGGCGGGGGCGCGGAGCGAGGCTCAGCGCCGCGCGCAGGATCTCCTGCGCCTCGGGGGTGAGCAGGGCCATATGTGGCTCTAATGCGGCGAGATTCGTCTCTGTCCATTGCCGGTAGGTGCCATCCAGAAGCCCCGCGATCCGCCGCAGCGCGGCGCGCGGGCCGTGGCGGGGGCCAAGCTGGTTGCCGCCATGCGCGCGGTAGAGCAGGCCGGGCCGGGCATCGCGCAGGATCCGCGCACCGGCCCCCGTGAAGAGCAGGTAGAGCCACCAGTCCCAGAAGGGCACATCGACCAGCCCGGCGCGGCGGGCCAGCGCGGCGGCGCGCCCGTCCAGCATCAGCCCGCTGCCCACCAGCATGCATTCGACAAGCGCGTTCCGGAACCCGATCGGCGCGCCGGTGCGCCGCGTCATCGGCTGCGGTGCGCGCCCTTCGGGCCAGACGAGGCGATGCGCACCATAGACCTGTCCGGCGGCGGGCGGCGGCTCCTGCGCCAGGGCGTTCAGCCCGCGGCGCAGATGGCCCGGCAGCCACAGATCGTCCTGATCGGCAAAGGCGACCGGGCCGGGCGGCAGATCGGGATGGCAGAGCAGCGAGAGGTAATTGGCGCTCAGCCCGCGCTGGGGGCCGGGCCAGAGCAGCACCGGGTTGGGCTGATGGGCGGCGAAATCGCGGATCACCGCGCGGGTCGCATCGGTCGAGCCATCATCGCCGATCCAGAGCGACCAGTTGCGGTGATCCTGCGCGGCAAGGCTGGCGAGCTGCGCGCGCAGATGCGCGGCCCCGTTGCGGGTGCCCATCAGGATTGTGACATGCGGCAGGTCGGAGGGCGAAGCGCTCATGGGCGGCATCCTGTGGCGGGGCGGCGCGCGGCACAACCACAAGATGTTTTTGGCGGAGCCTTGCTCATGCGCCTGTGCCGTTTTTGCCGATCCTGCCGCTCTGGGCGGGCTTGCGCCGCTCCGGCTTGAGGCAGGGGGACGGACGGTCTAGGCTCGCCTCCGGCCCTGCCGCGCGCGGGGGCTGCGTCCGATCTTCCGTAAAGGCCTGTTTTTCGATGCCCTTTCCCCCGATCTACATCCTCAGCCTGAAGGCTGCGCAGCGCTTCGGGCCGCTGGTCCGCATGCTGGAGGCGCGCGGGCTCGATTACGAGATCGTCTGGGGTGTCGACGGGCGCGAGCGGCTGCCCGCCACGCATGAGCATTGCGTCGACCGGGCGGGGGCCGAGGCGCGGATGGGGCGGCCGATGAGCGATGGCGAGTTCGCCTGCGCGTTGTCGCACCGGCTGATCTACGAGCGCATCGCCGCCGGGGAGGCGCCTTCGGCCATCGTGCTGGAGGATGATGCCGAACCGGGCGAGGCGTTTTTCGATCTGGGCGCGGCGCTGGTGGCGCCGCCCTGTGGGCTTTTGCTTTTCGATCACAAGAACACCTATGTGCGGGTGCGCGACCGGCTGGTCCTGCCGGGCGGGGTGTGCGCCTTCCGGATGGCGCTGCCGCCGTTTCTGGCGACCGGCTACATGGTCTCGCGCGAGGTCGCGGCGCATCTGGCGTTCCGCGACGGGCCGGTGGTGCAGCCCTCGGACTGGCCCGATGCGATTTTGCAATTCGACAGCTATGCCTGCGATCCGCGCGTCGTCACGCAGCGCGGCAAGGCGGCCTGCCCGTCGAGCCTCGAGGCCGGACGGCAGCGGCACCGGCACCGGCGGCGCAAGAGCCTGCGGCGGCTGCTGTACCGATCCTACTGGCGGCGCTGGATGACCAAGCGGCTGGCGCATAAGCTGGCCTGAGGGGCGGGCGCTGATATGGGTTGACACCTGGCGGGGGTGGCATCTGCGGGAGCCTCCGGCGGAGGTATTTTTGGCCCAAAGAAGCCGGGGTAGGCGCGTGTTCGAGGACTGTTGCGCGATATTGAACGTGCGCAATCCGAAAAGTTGGAACCGGTTTTCGGGACGGGTTGCGCGATATGACATTGGCGGGCGGTCATTCGGCGGCCGTGAGCTGCGCCGGGGCGGTGTCGAATCGCAAGCTGCGCAGCAGCAGGCCGAGCGGGCGCGGATCGGCGGAGGCGCCGAGCGCACGGGGCGCGTGGCAGGCTGGCAGACCCAGTTCCAGCCGCAGCGGGCCGGTGAAGCCGGGCAGGGGCAGGGCGAAGCTCAGCTCCGGCGCGCTGCCCCTGGGGCGGATGTCCTGCCAGCTGGCGCGGCGGCCGGTGGTCTCCTCCACCGCCTCCAGGGTGACTTTGTGATCGCGCGCCTGCAGCGCCGGCTCCAGCAGCGCGGCGGTCCCGAAGATGCCGGTGACGGTCGCGGCCGGATCGGGCAGGGCGTGGATCGTCGCATGGGGCTGGGCCGTCCAGATGCCGGCGGGCTCGGGCGCATGGAACCCGGTGAGGCGCAGCGCCCGGCGCGCGGGCATGCGCGCCAGCTCCACCAGATCGGCCCCGGGCCCGAGCGGCGGCAGCGCCTCCAGCAGCGCGCTGCCGGTGGCCATCAGATGCTGGCGCACCGCCGCCATTTCGGGCCGGTCCAGCAGCGGATCGCCGCGCCCGTCCAGATAGGTGAGCAGGGTCGGCCCCACGCCGCCCCGCGCCGCGAGATCGCGCAGCCGCGTCAGCGCGGCCGGGGCGGTGCGCTGCCCCAGCGCATGCAGCCCCATCGGCAGGGCGCGATCCGCCGGCAGGCAGAGCAATGCCTCCCAGAGCGCCGGATCGGCGCAGGGCAACGCCAGATCGGAGATCGGGTGCAGCACATCGGCTTGCCTGTCCTCGGCGCGGGCGAGCAATTGGCGCATGAGGCCGAGCCGGGCGGCGCTGGCGATGGCGCCACCCTGGCGCAGCGCGCGGCCCAGCCGCGCGGGATCGGACACATGCGTTTCCAGCAGGTTCAGGGCCACATAGCGGCCCACATCCGTGTCGGGATAGGCCCAGAGATCGGGCGGCAGCAGCCCGCGCCGGTTCAGGATCGCGGCCATCAGGCCGCGCACCTGCGCATAGCTGGCATGCCAGTCGCGGTCCTGCGGGTCGGGGGCGGTGCTGCGCCGGCGGATCGCCCCGGCGCGGCGGGCCATGCGGGTTTGTCCGGCGCACAGGAAGGTGGCGAGCTTGTCGGCATAGCTGGCCGCATCGCGCGGAGCCATGTAGCGCGCCGCGGCGGCGCCGCGCCGCGCGATCTCGGCCGGATCGCGGGCGATCTGGCGCAGCGTGGCCGCCAGCGCCTCGGCGGTATCGCTTTCGGGCAGGTGCCAGCCGCATTTGGCCGGCATCTCGGCAAAGCAGCCGGTGGCCTGCACGATGGCGGGCCTGCCGCTGGCGAGCTGTTCGGCCAATGACAGCGAGGCGCCTTCGGTATTGGGCCGGCGCAGGTTGAAGAAGAGATCGGCCTCTTCAATCGCGGCGGCGAAGCCGGCGGCGTTCGGGCTGCGCAGGATGCGGATGGTGCCTGTCAGATCCTGTGCCTCGATCCGTTTCTGCAGGTTCTGGACATAGGCGGCATCGCCCGCGTGGCCGGCGATGGTGACGCTGAAGCGTGTGGCCAGATCGGGGGCGGCGGCGAAGGCGCCGATCAGGATCTCCAGCCCCTTGGTGGGGCCGATATGGCCGGTCGCCGCCAGCCGCAGCCGCGCGCCGGGGCCGGGCAGGCGGGCGGGCGGATCGGCCGGCATATCGGGGCGCGGCATGAAGAGCGTGAGGCTGGAGCCGGGATAGGCGGCGCCGATGGCCCGTGCCGCGAAGTCCGAATGGGTGATCACCCCGGTGGCCAGCCGCGCCAGCACGTCCGAGAGCGGCACGCGCGCGGCCCAGTCGCTTTCCCAGGGCACGTAGGAGACCGGCTCGCCGCCCTTCAGCACGCCGCCGGCGGCGAGGTAGTCGAACCCGGATGCGCCCGCGACCGCATGGATCAGCGCGCCGAAGCCGGGGGCCGGGGCGGTGCCGTCATGGTGCAGCCCGGCCAGCATGTGCTGGTAGACGTGATCGTGCAGCACCACCGGGCCGGGATGGGCCATCAGCGCGCGCAGGATCATCCCGTGATGGCGATCGTTGTTGCCCAGATGGTAGAGCATCAGATCGAACAGCGCCGGCAGGTCGGAGTGCACCAGTGCATCCGAGAGCGGCAAGGTGGGGCAGGGCATCTCCAGCCGCTCTTGCTCGGGGCAGGGCGGGTGCAGCACGGTGATGTCGAGCCCGGGGCGGCGCACCAGCGCGCGCAGCACCGATTGCGCATAGGCGCCCACGCCGGTGCGCGAGGAGATCGGGCAGACCCAGGCGAGGCGCATCAGGCGGCCTCCTGCCCGGCGCGGGGCGCGTCGAGCACCGCATCGAAGCGGCGCAGCGCCTCGCTCCGGGCGGCGGCATTCTGGGCCGCGAACCGGGCCTGTTCGGGGTTCTGGCGCGCGCCGGTGTCGCGGATCGCCCGGATGCGGGCGAGCATGGCGCGGGCGCGGGTTTCAAGCTCCGACAGGCCGGGGGCGAGATCGCCATAGGAGCGCGCCGCGCAGAGCTTGCGCAGGTCCGGCCCCGCGCGTTGCCCCGCATCGGGCAGGACCAGCGTATAGGCGCCCGAGATCAGGCTGTCGAAGGGCGAGAGCGCGGTGATGGCACGGTCCGGGCCATAGCCCAGATGCAGGTGCAGATCGGCCACCAGCCCCGCGCCCATCGCGGCGTGATCGCTTTGCGCATGGGCGATGCGGATCTGCGCCGCCTCGCTTGAGAGCGCGCGGCGCAGCACCTCGGCCTGCCCGGCCGGTGCGCCATGATCGAGGATCAGGATGCGCGGCGGCGCGCCCGGTGCGGCGGCCTCCGGCAGGGCGGCATCGACGGGGAAGCGATCGGCAAGCTCCAGCGTGATCCAGGGCGCGAAGCCGACCGATCCGGCCATGTCGGCGCGGTCGATCACGATGGCGCGGCCATAGCCCTGCAGCACCAGCGGCAGCGTGCCGGCGGCGGCGAAGGCCTCGGGGCCGGCGAAGCTGTGCAGCTCGTCCGCCAGCGAGGCGGTGAGCAGCAGCGTGGCCGGCCCGTGCTGCAGCGCCTGCGGCAACCCCAGCCCGAGCGAGACGGCGGCGCGGCCCTGCGGGCGGGCGGGCAGGGCGGCCAGCGTCATCGTGTCCTGCACCGCCCGCGCCCCCGTGCGGCGCGGCACCGGGGTCAGCAGCGTTTCGCCGCGCCGTTTGAGATGCGCGCGCAGGGCCTGGCCGAGCAGGCGGCCGCGCAGCGGCAGGGTCTGGGTGTCGGGATCCGGCAGGTGGATGAGCATGGGGCGGGCCTTCGGATGGAGCATCTGTTTCCTCCATCTGCCTTCATCGAGGTTAACGAAGGGTTACGGGCGGGGCGATTTTTCGGGGGCTGGATGCGGGTGCGCATCCAGATGTTTCCATCGATGGAAACAGGGGGCTCTGCCCCCGCCCGCCGGAGGCGGGCTCCCCCGAGATATTTTCGAAACAGAGAAGGGTTATCCCGGCCAGGCCGGCAGGCGGCGCGCATAGGGCAGGAAGGCCTTGCCGGTCTCATGGGCGACGCGCGCGATCAGGTCGATATCGGCTTGCAGGCGGGGGTGATCGGGGCAGGGCTGGCCTGCGACCCGGTCCGGCACGGGGCCGAGATCGAGCCCGCGCGCGGCGAGTGCGGCGCGGTCGGGGGCGAAGCGCCGTGCCACCTGCGCGGCGGTCTCGTGCCCGATCTCGAACCGGCCGTGAAAGCGCGGATCGAGCTCGGCATAGGCGCCGAACTCGTCGGGGATGGGATGGGCATGGGCCTCTGCATGGCTCATCACCTGGTTCAGCATCCGTTTGAAGAAGAGCAGGTTGCCCGAGAGCGAGAGGTTGCTGTCGGCCTTCGGCATGGCAATGCCGTCCATCCCGCCCATCTGCGCCAGAAAATCGGTGCGGATATCGCCGCCCGTCAGGGCGTCGCGGCGGAAGGGGCGCAGGGTGATGGCGCCGGCGCCATAGACCTCTTCCCAGCCCTTGAGGAATTGGGTGAAGGGTTGCGGGAAAAGCTGGATGTAATCGTCGAAGCTTGCCGTGAGGTTGCGTTCCTGCACTGCCTGGGCATACCAGCTGGCCAGATAGGACAGATGCTCGCGCAGGTAGAGCACGATGCGGGTCTCCCCCGGCGGAAAGAGCGTGGCGGCGGCGCGGGGCGGCACGTTGCGGAAGAAGAGCTCGGACGAGATCACGACGCGCGGGGCGGGATCGGCGATGGCGCGGGCGAACCCCTCGCGCCAGCCGGGGGCCAGCCCGCGTGTCGGGTGGCCTGCCAGCGCATAGGCGAGCGGATGGTGGGCGCAATGCTGCAGGTGGAATTCGGGATAGAGCCAGCCGGCGCGCGCCAGCGCCGGCGCGTTCTGCGCCAGCATCCGCTGGACCGAGGAGGTGCCCGTCTTGTTGGCACCGATATGCAGCAGGAAACGCGCGGTCATGGATCGCAGGCTAGCGCGCGCCCGGGCCATGCGCATCTCGCCGGATATGGGGGGTGCCGGAACGGGCCCGTGGCGGGCCGCGTTTGCCTTGAGTATCGACGAGCGAGGATATCATGGCAAAGTTCAGCAAGGGCGATCACGTCAGTTGGAATTCCGAAGCCGGGCGCGTGAGCGGGCATATCATCAAGGTGCATGAGCAGGATTTCGACTACAAGGGCCACCGGCGGCGCGCCTCGAAGGAGGAGCCGCAATACGAGATCGAGAGCGACAAGACCGACCATATCGCCGCCCACAAGGAAAGCGCGCTGACCAAGCTGTCCTCGTGAGCGCGGCGGGCGAGGCGCGGTTCTTCACCATCGGCCATTCGAACCGGGCGCCGCAGGTGGTGGTGGACATGCTGCGCGAGGCCGGTGTGGAGCTTCTGGTCGATGTGCGGTCCTTTCCGAAATCGCGCAGCAATCCCGACTTCAACGATGACCGGTTTCCGGATGTGCTGGCTGCGCATCAGATCGGCTACCGGCACATGCTGTCGCTTGGCGGGCGGCGGGCGAAACAGCCCGGTGTCGACCCGGAGGTGAACGCCTATTGGCGGGTGCGCAGTTTCCAGAATTACGCCGATTACGCGATGGGCGCGGAGTTCCAGGCGGCGTTCCGCGAGTTGGTGGCTTTGGGCGCGGAGCGGCCGCTTGCGCTGATGTGCGCCGAGGCGGTCTGGTGGCGCTGCCACCGGCGGATCATCACCGATCACCTGCTGCTAAAGGACCACGCGGTGACCCATCTGATGGCGCCGGGGCGCATGGATGCGGCCAAGGCGACGGAAGCGGCGCGGCTGCGGAGGGATGGGGTTGTGGTGTATCCGGCAAAGTCTGATTCACCATAACACGCATTATAAGACCAAAAG
>NZ_JAMCCQ010000007.1 GCF_023370775.1 Marivita sp. GX14005 | reverse complement strand
TTGAGCGTCACATAATGAAGATTATGTAAAACAAACTAGCAAAAAGAATTACTTTACTAATTTTGTAGGTTTCTTTACCCACGCCACCGTGCCGCGGGTGTTCTGCAGCTGACAAGGAGAGAGACCATGGGCTTGCACAAGCTGTCACGCGGTCTCTGCCTCGCCACTGCAGCCAGTGCGTTCCTGAGCGCGCAAGCCCCGTCCGCCATCGCAGAGACCATCACCGTCACCGACATCGCCGGGCGCAATGTCGAGGTGGAGAAGAACCCCGATGCCATCGTCCTCGGCGAGGGGCGAATGATCTATTCCCTCGCGCTTCTGGACCGGGACGACCCGTTCGAACGGGTCGTCGGCTGGAAGGACGACATGATCCTTTACGATCCCGATGCCTGGCGCGCCTATGAGGCGAAATTCCCCGAAGCGGCAAAGATCGCGCGTCTCGCAGCCCCTATTCGGATGAATGGAACCTCGAGGCCGTGATCTCGCTGGGCACCGATGTGGTGTTCATGAATCTCGGCAGCTTGCTCAAGGCGCAGGAAAGCGGCATCATCGACAAGCTGGACGAGGCCGGGATCGCGACGGTCTTCGTCGATTTCCGCCAGGATCCGACCGCCAATACCGTGCCCAGCATCCAGCTCATGGGCCGCATCCTGGACAAGCGCGACAATGCGGATGCCTTCACCGATTTCTATACCGAACAGATGCAGCGCATCTATTCGCGGGTGGATCAGTTGCCCGATGAGGAGCGCCCGCTGGTCTTTATCGAGAACGGCGCGGGCTGGGAGCCGGACAGCTGCTGCACCACCTTCGGCGCGGCCAATCTGGGCCGGCTGGTGGACCAGGCGGGCGGGCGCAACTGGGGCTCAATCCTGTTTCCGGGCTTTCGCGGCGAGGTCAGCCTGGAGGCGCTCTTTGCCGAAGACCCGGACGTGATCATCGGCACCGGCGCGAACTGGTCGGAGGCCAACCCGGCCACCACGGCGGTTCTGTTCGGCTACGAGGCCGAGCTTGATGGTGTGCAGGAGCGTCTGGCGGGGCTGGCCGCCCGTCCCGGCTGGGAGGAATTGCAGGCTGTCAGGAACGGGCGGTTCCACGGCGTCTATCACCAGTTCTACAACAGCCCCTATCATTTCGTCGCCATGCAGGCCTTCGCCAAATGGCTGCATCCCGAGCTTTTCGAGGATCTCGATCCCGAGGCGACGATGACGGAGCTGCATGACCGGTTCCTGCCGATCGATCATTCCGGCGTGTTCTGGAGCACCCTGAAGAGCGGCAGCTGATCCGCCTCCGGCGCGCGGCGGATACCCCCCGCGCGCCGGACCCATCCCGTTCGAGGAGCCTTCGATGACGGATATTCCGATGACCGATCTGCGCAGCGGCTACGGCGCGAGGGCGCGCCGGAAAACGGCCCTGCTGGCGCTGGCCGCGCTGGCCCTGCTCCTGAGCTTTCTTGTCGAAATCGGCACCGGGCCGGGCGATTACCCGCTGCGCGTGGTGGGCGAGGTGCTGGCCGATCCGATGGCGCATGGCGCGCGACTCAAGGTGATCGTCTGGGATTACCGCCTTCCGGTCGCCCTGACGGCGGTGATCGTCGGCGCGCTTCTGGCAGTGGCGGGCGCGCAGATGCAGACGATCCTGAACAACCCGCTGGCCGAGCCCTTCACGCTGGGCGTGTCGGCCGCCGCGAGTTTCGGCGCATCGCTGGCGATCGTTCTGGGCTTTTCGGTGATTCCGGCCATCGGCGGGCTGATCGTGGCGCTCAATGCCTTCGTCTTCGCGCTGATGACCTGCGGGATCATTATGCTGGCCACCCGGCTCAAGGGCGTGGGATCGGAGACGATGATCCTTTTCGGCATCGCCATCTTCTTCACCTTCTCGGCGCTTTTGTCGCTGATGCAATACATGGCCAGCGAGGACCAGATCAGCCGCATCGTCTTCTGGATGATGGGATCGCTGGGCCGGGCGAGCTGGGAAAAGATCGGCCTCGGTGCCGCGCTTCTGGCGGTGGCGCTGCCCTTCGGGCTGATGCGCACCTGGCCGATGACGGCGCTGCGCATGGGCGAGACGACGGCGGCGGGCATGGGCGTCGATATCGCGCGGCTCAGGATCGAGATGCTGGTGTCGATCTCGCTTCTGGCGGCCACGGCGGTGGCCTTTGTCGGCACGGTCGGCTTCATCGGGCTGGTCGGCCCGCATATCGCGCGGATGCTGGTGGGCGAGGATCAGCGTTTCTTCCTGCCGCTCTCGGCGCTGGTGGGCGCGCTGGTGCTGTCGCTGACCTCGATCCTGTCGAAGTCGATCACGCCGGGCGTGATCTATCCCATCGGCATCATCACCGCGCTGATCGGGGTGCCGGTCTTCGTGTCGATCATCCTCACCACGCGGCGGGAGCGGCTGGGATGAGCCTGACCATCGAAAACCTGCGCGCCGGTTACGGGCGGCGGATCGTCCTGCAGGATGTCTCGATACCCGATATCCGCCCCGGCGCGATGGTCGGGCTGATCGGGCCGAACGCCTCGGGCAAATCGACCCTCTTTCGCACGTTGGCCGGGCTGCTCAGGCCGGTCTCGGGCAAGGTGCGGCTAGGCGGGGCGGATCTTGCCGCCCTGCCCCGGCGCGAGCGGGCGCGGCAGGTGGCCTACATGCCGCAGGCTTTCGGCTGCAACGCGGTGCTGACGGTCTTTGAAAGCGTGTTGCTGGCGCTCAAGCAGAATGCCGGCTGGCGGGTGCGCGAGGGCAACCTGGCGCGCGTGTCCGAAACGCTGGCCGCGCTGCATCTCACCCATCTTGCGGAGCGCGGCATCGCCGATCTGTCGGGCGGGCAGGCGCAGATGCTCGCCGTCGCGCAGACGCTGGTGCGCGATCCGCGGCTGGTGCTGCTCGACGAGCCGACAAGCGCGCTCGATCTGCATCACCAGCTGTCGGTCCTGTCCTCGGTGCGCACCGAGATGGCCCGGCGCGGCACCATCGTCATGGCGGCGCTGCACGATCTCAACCTCGCGGCGGAGTTCTGCGACCGGCTGGTTCTCATTCGCGACGGCGCGATCCTGGCCGATGACAGACCCGCCCGCGTGCTCGCCCTGCCCGAGGTCGGCCGCACCTACCGCGTGACCACATCGCTCGAGACGACGCGGCGCGGATCGCTCTTCGTGGATGCCGTGCTCTGAGCCGTCACCGCCCCTGCGGCGCTCGGTGACGGAGCCAGAGTTTGCGCAGGATCTCGGCCCCCGTGCCGGCAATCAGGCCGACCAGCGGATTTGCCAGCACCGTGCCGAGCGCCGCCGCCGCGATCACCGGGCGGCAGGAGGGGCGCGCGTCGATCAGGCGGCGGCTGGCGGCCAGCTCCACCGCCGCGATCAGCAGCAGCGCGCCCAGCGTCGCAGCGGGAATGGCGCTCAGCGCCGACTGGCGCAGCGGCGCGGGCAAGAGCGCCAGCAGCAAGAGCGCCGCGCCCAGCATCACCGGCGCGCCGCCCGTGCGCGCGCCGAAGCGGTGATGCGCCGCCACGCCGCCCGCGCCATGGCACATCGGAACCGCCCCCAGAGGGGCCAGCAGCAGGTTGGCCGCGCCCGAGCTCAGGCAGAGTTTGCGCGGCGTGACATGGGCGGCGCGCGGGCCGAACGCATCGCCCGCCACCAGCGCCGTCAGGAACACCGCGTTGGTCAGCGTCAGCGCCAGTTGCGGCAGCGCCAGATCGGCCAGCGCGATGCGCAGATCGCCCGGCGCGGGCAGCCCCGGCAGCCCGATCTGCGCCCCCGGCCCCGCCGCCCCCGGCACGCCGAGCCAGAGCCCCAGCGCCGCACCGAGCATCAGCGTGACGAGTGCCGCGTGGCGCCCAAAGCGCAGCATGAAGGCCGCCACCGCCAGAGAGGCCGCGCCGATCGGCGCCTGCTCGGCCATCAGCCCCAGCGCGATCCAGCCAAGCGCCAACCCCAGCCCGAGCTGCAGCCCCGACAGCACCGATTGCGGCACCAGCCGCGCCAGCCGGTCGATCAGGCCGCTGCCACCCAGCCCCAGCAGCACCCCCCCGATCAGCACTCCGCTGAGCGCCAGCGCGGCCGGGCTGACCTCGCTGGCCAGCGCCACGGCGGCGATGGCCTTCATCGGCTGCACCGGGATCGGCAGGCGGTAGATCAGCCCCGTGGCGATGTAGAACAGCCCGAACCCCGCCAGCACCTGCTGCGCCGGCAGCCCCACCAACGCGATCATGCCCAGCGTCAGCGGCAAGAGCGTGCCGATATCGCCAAGCGCGCCGCTGGCTTCGCGCAGATCGAAGCGGAACCCGGATGTGGTGCCTTCGCTCATCGCGCCTTCCCGCGCCAGGTTGAACTCTGTTTCATCCTTCATACCCTATGACGCAGGCAAAACCAGCAAGAGAGAGGCCGCGATGAAACTGAGCGCACGCAACAAACTGACCGGAACGGTGACCGGGATCGACAAGGGCGCGGTGAATTCCACCGTGCAGATCGATCTGGGCGGCGCCACGATGGTCACGGCGATGATCACCAATGCTTCGGTCGAGGAACTGGGGCTGGAGGTCGGCAAGACGGCCTATGCGATCGTCAAGGCGTCCGACGTCATCGTCGGCGCGGATTGAGCGGCGGGCGCGGCCAGCGACGGCAGGCAGACCCTGCGCCCCGATGACGTGCGCTCGACCGAGACCGGCAGCCCGTAGACCGCGCTGAGCGCGGCATCGGTCAGCACCTCATCGGCCATGCCCTGCGCGCGGCAGCCGCCATGCGCCATCAGCAGCACCCGCGCCTCCAGCGCGAAGGCCTGGTCGGGATCATGGGTCGACAGGATCACCCCGCAGCTTCCCGAGGCCGCATCGCGCGCCAGCATCCGGATCTGCGCCAGCACCTGCGCCTGGTTGCCGAAATCGAGGCTGGCGGTCGGCTCGTCCATGACGATGAGCGCGGCCTCCTGCGCCAGCGCCCGGGCGATCAGCACAAGCTGGCGCTGCCCGCCCGACAGGCGCGAGTAATCCCGCGCCGCCAGATCGCCGATGCCGAGCCGGTCCATCGCCGCGCGCGCGATGGCGCGGTCGCGCTGCCCCGGCTGTGCGAACGTGCCCAGCCGCGCGGTGCGGCCCATCAGCACCACCTCCAGCGCCTCGAAGGGAAAGGGCGGCGCATGGGCCTGCGGCACATAGGCGATGGCCCGCGCGATCTCGGCCCGTCCCTGCGCGGCGAGGGGCCGGCCCTCCAGCCGCACCTCTCCCGCAAGCGCGGGCAGCAGGCCCAGAAGGGTGCGGAAAAGCGTGGTCTTGCCGCAACCATTGGGCCCCAGCAGGCACAGGATCTCGCCGCGCGCGACGCGCAGACCCAGCCCTGCGCCGATGCGCATGGCGCCATAGCCGATCGCCAGATCCCGCACCTCCAGCATCACGACCAGCCGCGCCGGCCGCGCGCCAGCAGCCAGACGAAGAAGGGCGCGCCGATCACCGCCGTCAGGATGCCCAGCGGCACTTCCACCGGGCTGATGGTGCGCGCCAGCGTGTCCACGATCAGCAGATAGCCCGCCCCGATCAGCGCCGAGACCGGCAAAAGCCGCCCGAACCCCGGCCCCACCAGCATCCGGGCGATATGCGGGATGACGAGCCCGACCCAGCCGACGACGCCGGCCAGCGCGGTGACGCTGGCGGTGATCAGCGTGGCCGCCGCGATCACCAGGAACCGCGTGCGCCCCGCCTCGATGCCGAGCGCGCGGGCCTCCTCGTCGCCGAGGCTCAGCACGTTGATCCGCCAGCGCAGGAGCGCCAGCGGCACCAGTCCGACCAGAACCATCGGCAGGGCGGGCAGGATGTCTTCGGTGGTGATCGCGGCCAGCGAGCCGAGCAGCCAGAAGGTGATCGCGGGCAATTGGTCATAGGGGTCGGCCATGACCTTGAGCAGCGATGTCGCCGCCCCCGCCAGCGCGCCGATCACCACGCCGATCAGCACCAGCGACAGCGTCCGGTCGGTGCCTCGCACCAGCCGCGCCACCAGCGTGACGACCGCGACCGCCGCCATGCCGCCGGCAAAGGCCGCGCCCTGGATCGCCGCCACCGGCAGCGACAGGAAGATCCCCGCCACCGCGCCAAGCCCCGCCCCCGCCGACACGCCCAGGATATCCGGCGAGACCAGCGGGTTGCGGAAAAGCGCCTGGTAGCTCGCCCCCGCCGCCGCCAGCGCCGCGCCGACCAGCAGCGCGGCGGCCACGCGCGGCAGGCGGATGTTCCAGACCACGATGCGCGCCTGCGCATCGCCGCCGCCGACAAGCACCGCGAGGGTCTGCTCGGGGGTCAGCGCGTAGGGGCCGATCATCACCGCCCCGAAGGACAGCGCGGCAAGGCACAGCGCCAGCGCCCCGGCCCAGCCGAAAGCCGGGCGGCGCAGGCTCACATCGGCGGTCGTCCCTCGGCCCATTCAAGCAGCCTTTCCAGTTCGGCGTCCGACAGATCGACATGGTAGTAGAGCTTGTAGAATTCGCGCGTGTCCGCGCGCAGATCGCCCTCCCAGAGGTCCGGGTAAAGCAGCCCCGCCATCCAGGCGAGCCCCATCATCCGGTTGAGCGAGGGCGGGCGGTCGATCCAGCCGAAAGGCGCCATGGGCGAGAGGTAAACCCGCCCCTCGCGCACCGCCGTCACGCCCTGCCAGAGCGGATCGCCGAAGACCTTGCCGTAGAAATTCGGATCCCACGTCACGATGGTGCCGGGATCGGCCACGATCACCTGCTCCACCGAGGTCTGCACGAGCCCGCGCGTGGCGCCGCCGTCATCGGCCACGTTGCGCCCGCCGGCGCGTTCGATGATCTCGGTATTGATCGAGCCTTTCATGCCGGTCTCCAGCCCGTCCGGCCCGCGCGCCAGATAGACGCGGGGGCGCTCCGCTTCGGGGATCTCCGCCAGCATCGCATCGATCCGGGCAAAGCGCGCCTCCACGTCCCGCGCCAGCGCCGCGCCGCGCTCCGGCACGCCAAGCGCCGCGCCGGTGATGCGCAGCGCCTCGGGCGTGTTCTCGAAGCGCCCGTCGATCAGCAGATAGGGGATGCCGGTCTGTTCCTGAACGCGGTTGGCCAGATCGATATAGGTGTCCCGCACCGATCCGAAATCGATAATCAGATCGGGCTGGATCTCAAGCACCCGTTCGAGATTGGCCTCGCCGCCGCGCCCGGTGAGCCGGCCCGTCTCGGGAATGTCGCGATAGCTTTCGGCGATATAATCCCGCTCCTCGGGGCGCAGCGCGCGCGGCCAGCCGGCCAGCGTTTCGGGCTTCATCACATAGACCAGCACCGCTGCCGGAGGGCCGGCGGCAAACACCGTGGTCACCTCGTCCGGGATCTCCACCTCGCGCCCGGCGCTGTCGGTGACCGTGCGCGCCTCTGCGGGCAGGTTCGGAAGCGCCAGCAGCGCAAGGATCAAAAGCAGATGGCGCATGTCAGTCCTCCGTTTGCGTCTGGCCGTCACCCGGCTTGGGCGGCGCCTTGGGGGTGAAATCGCAGCGGTCGGGCTTGATGTCGATCAGCGGCGTGCCGTCGAGGCAATCGAGCCCGCGCACATGCAGCGTGCCCTCCTCGATGCGCAGCAGCCGGACCATGGACGTGCCGATCGGGTTGGGCCGCACCGGCGAGCGCAGCGCGAAGGTGCCGACGGTTTTCCCGTCGCTTCTGGGGCTTTGGCGCACCAGGTCGCGGCGGCTCCGGTCCAGCCAGTAAAGCACCTCAATGCAGTCATATTCCTCCAGCCCGTCCAGAGCGGCGCGCCAGGCCGGAGCGATCACGATCCGGCACTCTGGCCCATCCATGCGCCCCTGCCGCGGGCAATCCTCGCGGCGCGTCCAGGGGGTATGAATCGTGCCGATGAAACGCAGGGCCGCGTCCGACGCGGGGCCGGCATCGATTGCCTGTTCGTTGGGGCGCAAATCGTCGGTCATACGCGGCTTGCCTTTGTTGTCGGTCCCGGGTTTTGGGAAATTATGCAGTCATCCCCGAGGCGGTTCGACCCGAGTTTGGCACCTATGCCGCTGCAATGCCAGACTTGAACTTTATCGCTCAAACTGCATAGCTGCTTGCGGGTCCGTAATTCTTGCGCAGGGTGGAAATTTTGCAAAGCATCGGAGAGGCTTTCGGACTGGCCATCGCATTGGTGCTGTCCGGCGATGCCGATCTCATCGAGATCGTCGCCCTGTCCCTGCGCGTCAGCCTGACGGCGACGGCGCTCGCCTGCCTGATCGGCCTGCCGCTGGGCGCGCTGGTGGCGATCGGGCGGTTCTGGGGCCGCGATGCGGTGCTGATCGTGATGAACGCGCTGATGGGCCTGCCGCCGGTGGTGGTGGGGCTTCTGGTCTACCTGTATCTGTCGCGCTCCGGCCCCCTGGGCTTTCTTGGCCTGCTTTACACCCCCACGGCGATGATCATCGCGCAGACGATCCTCATCGCGCCCATCGTGGCGGCGCTGTCGCGGCAGGTGCTCGAAGACCTGCATGCCGAATATGCCGAGCAGTTCCGCTCGCTTTGCCTGACGCGGCTGCAGACGGTGCAGGCGCTTTTGTGGGACGCGCGCTATTCGCTGCTGACGGTGGGGCTGGCTGGGTTCGGCCGCGCGGTGGCCGAGGTCGGCGCGGTGATCATCGTGGGCGGCAATATCGATCATCTCACGCGGGTGATGACCACGGCCATCGCGCTGGAGACCTCGAAGGGCGATCTGGCGCTGGCGCTGGCGCTCGGGCTGATCCTGCTGGTCATCGCGCTCGGCGTGAACGCCGCCGTGCAATCGGTGCGCATGACCGCGGCGCGGCAGGCCTATGTCTGACGCGGCGATCTCCCTGCCCGCCAGACGGGCCGGCACGGCGCACCCGCAACTCCTGCCGCTGGCCGTGCGCGACCTGGTGCTGCGTTTCGGCGAAACGGTGGTGCTGGACGGGCTGTCGCTCGATCTCGGGCCGAAGGGCTGCACGATGGTGATGGGGCCGAACGGGTCGGGCAAGACGCTGCTGCTGAAACTGCTGCACGGGCTGATGCAGCCGACATCGGGGCGCATCGACTGGGCCGGACAGGCGCCGCGCGCGGTCACGCATCGGCAGGCGCTGGTGTTCCAGAAACCCGTGCTGCTGCGCCGCTCGGTGGCGGCGAATATCGATTTCGTGCTGAAGGCGCGGGGTCGGGACGTCGCGAGGCGCGCCGCGCTGCTGGATCACGTCGGCCTTGCGCACAAGGCGGACCAGCCCGCACGGCTTCTGTCGGGCGGCGAGGCGCAGCGGCTGGCGCTGGCCCGCGCGCTGGCGACCGATCCCGAGGTGCTCTTTCTCGACGAGCCGACCGCGAGCCTCGATCCCGCTTCGGTGCTGGCGATCGAACGGATCGTCAGCGATGCGCGGGCGCGCGGCGTGCGGATCGTCTTCGTCAGCCACGATCTGGGGCAGGCGCGGCGCATGGCCGATGATGTGCTTTTCCTGCATGGCGGCCGCGTGGCCGAGCACAGCGCCGCCTCCGACTTCTTTCCCGAGCCGCGAAGCGAACCGGCGCGGGACTACCTCAGCGGCAGGATCGTCGTCTGACGGATCAAATCCACAACCAAAGGAGACACCACATGCTTGGCAAGACATTCGGCGCGGCCGCGCTGGCGCTGCTTACGGCCGGGGCGGCCTGGGCGCAGGATCAATCGATCATCGTCCAGTCCACCACCTCGACCGCCAATTCGGGGCTTTACGATCACCTGTTGCCGATTTTCGAGGGCGAGACCGGCATCAAGGTCAATGTCGTGGCCGTGGGCACCGGGCAGGCGATCAGGAACGCGGAGAACTGCGATGGCGATGTGCTCTTGGTCCATGCCAAGCCGGCGGAGGAGAAATTCGTCGCCTCCGGCTACGGCACGGAGCGGACGGACCTGATGTATAACGACTTCGTCATCGTCGGGCCGAAGGACGATCCGGCCGGTATCGGCGGGATGAGCGATGTGCAGGGCGCCCTGGGACAGATCGCCGAGCAAGGCGCGCTTTTCGCCTCGCGCGGGGATGACAGCGGCACCCACAAGAAGGAAATGGCGCTCTGGTCGGATAGCGGCGTCGATCCCACCGCCGCCTCGGGCGACTGGTATCGCGAGACCGGCTCGGGCATGGGCGCCACGCTCAATGCCGGCATCGGCATGGGCGCCTATGTGATGACCGACCGCGCGACCTGGATCAGCTTCGACAACAAGCAGGATTACGCCATCCAGGTCGAGGGCGACGAGGACATGTTCAACCAGTATGGCGTGATCCCGGTGAACCCGGAAAAATGCCCCTCGGTCAATATCGAGGCGGCGCAGATCTTCGCCGACTGGCTGCTCTCGGACGACGGGCAGGAGGCGATTGCCGCCTACGAGGTTGCGGACCAGCAGTTGTTCTTTCCAAACGCGCCCTCGAATTGATAGTCTCGCCGGGGCGGCATGTCCGGCCGCCCCGGCAACCCGAACGGAGCGCAATGTCAGACCTCGACTTTCCCGAGCATGAATATCTCACCGTCAAGGAACTGGCCGCGCTGCTGCGCCTGAAGGAACGCAAGATCTACGATCTGGCGGCCTCGGGCGCGGTGCCCTGCGCGCGCGCGACCGGCAAGCTGCTCTTTCCCGCCGCCGAGATCCGCGCCTGGATCGAGCGCTCAAAATCCGGCGGGAGTGCCGCGCCGGAGACGCCCCCCGCCCCCGACCGCCGACCGCCGATCCTGCTGGGCAGTCACGATCCGCTTCTGGACTGGGCGCTGCGGCAATCGCGCTGCGGGCTGGCGAGCTTCTATGACGGCTCGCTCGACGGGCTGGAGCGGTTCACCCGCGGCGAAGGGGTGGCCGCCGGGCTGCATCTGCGCGATCCCGAAACCGGCACCTGGAACCGCACCGCCGCCGCCGAGGCCGCTGCGGGCCGCAACGCGGCGCTGATCGGTTTCGCCCGCCGCCAGCGCGGCCTGGTCTTTCGCCCCGGCACCGAGGTCCCGGCGGGCCTGTCCGATCTGGGCGGGCGGCGCATCGTGCAAAGACAGCCCGAATCCGGCACCGAAACGCTGTTCCGCGATCTGGCGGCGCGGGAAGGGCTCGATCTGGGCGCGATGGGTCCGGCAGAGGTGGCCCGCACCGAGGACGAAGCCGTCGAGGCCGTGCGCCGGGGCGATGCCGATATCGCCTTCGGTCTGGAGGCCGCCGCGCGCGGCTACGGGCTCGATTTCACGCCGCTCATCGAGGAGCACTTCGCGCTGCTCGTAGATCGCAAGGCCTGGTTCGATGCGCCTTTGCAACGCCTCATGGCCTTCTGCCGCAGCGACGCCTTCGCCGCCCGCGCCGCCGCCTCCGGCGGATATGACATGCGCGATCGCGGCACGGTGATCTGGAACGCCTGACGTGGCGGCGGGCGCATCCGAAAACCGTTTTGCCATCACAGTTTCGCCCCAATCCGGAAATAAACAAATCCTGGGTAAGGGTCGTTTATATCTTTGAGGTTTCCTGCATCGCGCGGGGGAAATTCCGCAGATATGTGAACATACCATGGTCGGGACAAGGGTGATTACCCGGCATCGGGGGCATCATGGCAGAGCAGAACACATCGGCCGCGGCATCGGCCTATCCGGATGGATTGCCCGAGACTATCAAGGATTATTCCGAGGCTGTCGTCACGCTGACCTGGCAGAAGCAGGGGATTTTCGCGGCCATCGCCTTGTTGACCGGGATCTTTTTCGATCCCCTAGCCGCCGTTGTGTTCTTCGCCGTCGGCATGGTCTGCGAATATATCGATCTGGGTTTCGCCCGTCTGGCGGCGCGGATCGATCCCGAAACCCCCGGCGCCGCCGCGCGGATCGAGGCGGGATATATCGCCAACACGGTCCTGAGCGCCTTCTCGATCGGCATCTATGCCGTGCTTGTCGGCACCGCGCAGGATGGCGCGGGATTGTTCACCGCGCTGTTTTGCCTTTTCGCCGCGGCCCTTTATGCCGCGATGAACAACCACCAGATCGCAAGCACGCTCGCGATACGGCTGACCGTCTACAGCCTCGCCTTTCTCGCGCTCACCCTTCGGGATCTGTGGATCTATCGCCCGCCCCTCACCTCGGTGATGTGGCTGCAATTCTTCACCGTCACATTCGTGATGTATTTCCTTATCGACTGCTCGCTGGGATTTTTGCGCCGGTATCGCCAGAACCTGCGGCAACTCGATGAGCTGCGCCGCGCGCTCGAGCTCAAATCCCAGTTCATCGCCGTTGTCAGCCACGAGCTGCGCACGCCGCTGACCTCGGTCAAGGGCTCGCTCGATCTTGTCAATTCGGGCCGCTTCGGCCCGGTCTCCGAACAGATGCAGCAATTGCTCCAGCTGGCCGGAAAGAACAGCGACCGGCTGACCAGGCTGGTCGACGATCTGCTCGATCTTCAAAAGCTCGAAGCCGGCAGCCTGCGCTTCGAGAACGAGACGATCGAGATGGGCGCCTTCATGTCGGATGTCCTTGCGGCGCATCAGGGCCTCGCGCAGGAACGCGACCTGCGCCTCGACCTGGTGGCGGTACCGGCCGGGCCGGTCCATATCCATGCCGATCCGGGCCGCATGATGCAGGTGATGGGCAACATCCTCTCGAATGCCGCGAAATTCTCACCGGCGGGCGGCGATATCGAGATCGGCTGCGCGGCCCGAGGCGGCCATGTCCGCATCTTCGTGCGCGATCACGGCATCGGCATTCCCGAAGGCAGCAAGCAGAAAGTGTTCGACCGTTTCTCGCAGATTGATTCCTCCGATCAGCGCGCCTTCGGCGGGATCGGGCTCGGCATGAACATCTCGCGCGAAATCGTCGAGGCCGCGGGCGGGACGATCGATTACGACAGCGAGCCGGGCAAGGGCACGATCTTTTTCATCGATCTGCCCTGCGCGGGCGTTTCGCGTCAGGAAAGCGCCAATGAAGGCGGCTCGGAAAACAAAGCGGCCTGGCCCGTTCGCATGTAGGCCTGACCCCGCGTCGCTTTTCGCGCCGTGCAGCGATTTCGGGTGGCTCCCGAAAACGGCTGTCCGCGACCTCTTGCGGCCAGTGTCTCAAAAACCTAAGGTTGATCACAATATCGTGTGTTCGGCTTTGCAAAAGCCCCCCACCTGTCACCAGTATCGCCCGTTTTCATCTGCCTGAAACCGCCTGTCGCGGGCGGGGTCGCCCTATCGCAATGATCCGCAAGAGATCGAAATACAGGTGTTCCTCATGACAGATATGCTCTCCGGCTGGGCCGCGCTCGGCTATTTCCTCGTCATCTCGGCGGCGACCAGGCAGCATTTCGAATCCGAGACATATCCGCCCGGAATGTATGTCATCTCGCTTCTGTCGCTGGCCGGGTTGTTCGGCTTCCTGGTGCCGGCCTTCGGCGGCGATCTGGTCTATCCCGGCGCGGCGCTCGGCCTGATCCTATGTGCCTTCGCGCTCTTTGGCTGGGCGGTCAGGCACAGCCGCAGCAAACGGCTTTCCCTCGCCTTCGACGGGCAAACCCGGATAGATGCCATCATCACCAGCGGCCCCTGGACATATGTCCGCCATCCGTTCTACCTGTCCTATATCCTGTTCTGGCTGGCCTGCGCCGCCGGGTCGGTGGATCCGGTGGTCATCACCGCCTTCGTCACTCTGACCTTCATCTATTGCTATTCGGCCCTGCAGGAGGAACGGGCGCTGCAGGCCGGACGGCATGGCAGCCAGTATCTCGAATATCGCAAGAAGACCGGGTTCCTGCTTCCCCGGCTGATCGCGAGGACCTGATCTTGACCGAAAGTCCCCTCAGGATCGTGGAGGCGCGCTCGGACGAGGATCTGAGGGCTGTCGGCGCCTTCAGATACAGATGCTATCTGGCCGAAGGGCTCATCGATCCCTGCCCGGAGGAATGTTTCGTCGATGCGTATGACGCGGCCGAGCGTGCGCGGGTGTTCATGATCCTGTCAGGCGGCCGCATCGTCGGTTCGATCCGGCTGCATATTCTCGACAGGGGCTCGCATGTCTCCGCGACGATGGCCGCGTTCCCCGACATCCTGATGCCGAAGCTCGATGCGGGGCTGACCCTGATCGATGGCGCACGTTTCGCCGTCGCGCCGGATCTGGGCGCGCTGCGGCTGCCGGTCGCTCGGCGCACCCTGCGGCTCTACTCGACCCTGGGCAAGATGAATGACGCCGATTACGGCGTCGCGGCCATCCGGGAGAACCGGACGGGCTTCTACAGGCGCCTCTACGGTTTCAGGCAGATCGCCCCGCCCCGCCCTTACGGCGCGCTGAAACAGGAGCTCGCCCTGGTCGGGGTCGATCTGCGCAGCGACAAACCGGCCCGGACCCCATCGGACAGGAGCATGTTGATCGACGCGATGTGAATGGATCACGGCGGCGTGCGGCGGGGCGAGACCGCGGCGGCAGGATGCGCTATCGTTCCCCTATGCAGGAACCAAAGCAGCCCCCGGCGCCGGATACCGGGCCGAAAGCCAAACCGATCACCATCCGGAATGCGCGGTTCATACCGGGCTTTGCCCTGGGGTTCACCTATCCCTCGCTTCTTGTGCGGCTCGTCTTCGGCCGGGACTGTGCACCGCGCGCGGAGGATCTCGCCCGTTTCGATGCCGGCCTCGCCGATCACCTGCCCGCGCCGCATGCCGAGCGTATCGCTGCGGCGCCCCGCGCGCTTGGGCCCGGAGCCCTGCACCGGCTGGCCCATCTCGCCATCGCCCTGCAGGACAGCGCCGGGCTGCCGGTGCCCGCCGAGATCCATATGCGGCGGCGTGAAGACAGCTGGCTGCTCGCGTTTCCGGCGCCCTCCTTGCGCGCAGGACATCTGGCGCTTGCTGCCGCGTCGTCGTTTCTGGCCGGCGCCTGCGCCCCGAAACCGGGGCCGGGCGCGGCCGCGCTGAACGCCGCGCTCGATGCGCTGTCGAAACTGGCCGAGCCGGGCACCAACACGCATCATTTCCAGCGCGAGGCGCAAAAGCGCGGGATACCGGCGCTGCGCCTTCTGCCCGGCCTCTTTCAATATGGCTGGGGTCAAAATGGCCGGATTTTCAAAAGCAGCCTGACCGAAGCGACCCCGAGCATCGGCACGGCCATCGCCCGCGACAAGCGCCAGTGCAACGCCTTGCTGCGCATGGCCGGTCTTCCCGTGGCACGGCAAAAACAGGTCGCGGATCTCGACGGTGCGCTGAAGGCGGCCGGGGAGTTCGGCTATCCGGTGGCGATCAAGCCGGCCGATCTCGACCAGGGCAAGGGCGTCGAGGCGGGGCTGGCCTCGGAGGAGGAATTGCGCGCAGCCTTCGCGCGCACGTCAAGGGCCGGGCGCGCGATCCTGATCGAAACGCACGCACCCGGAGCGGATTTGCGCTGCAACATCATCGGCGGCACATTCTACAGCGCAGTGCTGCGCCATCCGGCCTCGGTGACCGGCGACGGGGTGCGCAGCGTGGCGGAGCTCATCGAAGCGGCGAACCGCGATCCGCGCAGATCGACCCGGCGCTTCTCGGTGATGAAGCCTCTGACATTGAACGAGGAAGCGCGCGAGTTGCTCGAACGCCATGGGCTCGGGCCGGATGCGGTTCCGGTCGAGGGGCAGATCGTGCGGCTGCGGCGCAGCGCGAATGTGACCAGCGGCGGGGTCACGCAGAATGTCACGGACGCCATTCACCCCGACAATGCCGCGCTTTGCGAACGGGCGGCAAGGCTGCTGCGGCTCGATATCGCCGGGGTCGACCTGATCACACCGGATTACCGTCGGTCCTGGAAGGAGGTTCCCGCGATCATCTGCGAAATCAACGCCCAGCCGCAGATCGGGCTGACCGTGCCGGAGGTCTTCGGCCACATCTTCGAAACCGTCCTGCCCGCGCAAAACCGCATTCCCGCGACGCTCGTTCAGACCGACAGTCCCGATTGCGCGGCCGCGATCGCCGGACGGGTCCGGGCCCTGCCGTCACAGGCCCGCCCCGCGCTAGTCTCCCTGCCGCCGCTGGCCGGGACCGTCGATGCTCCCGGCAGCGTTCGCGCCGTGCTTCTGGACCCGGACGCAACCGGGCTCATCGTGCTTGCCGATGGCGCGGAGTTCCTGCGGGACGGGCTTCCGCTGGACCGGTTCGACCGGCTCTGGATCGGGGCGTGGCGGGGCGATGCCGCCGGCCTGCAACAGCGATTGCAGATGATTCTCCCCCATATCCGGACCGAACTGACGGTCCTGGAGGATCACGCCGGAGCGCTTCGGCTGGACGCAATCGAGAGGCCGGGTCTGCAGCTGCGCAGATGCGATACGGCTACGGCTCTGCGTGCGCTCGAACGGGATATCACTGTATAATCCGTAACTATCTGAAGAATATGCGAGAAACCTTATCGCCTGAAAAGCGCCCGGAACTTTCCCGTCGCCGTGCCGGTTGTCCATGCGCCACATCAGACGAGGTGAGACATGGCCGGTTCCGACAAGACACCCAAGCAAAATCCTGAAAAGAAGACCCCGCCCAGGGACAAGGACGATCTGCATCGCCCCGAGGACACGCTGGGCGAAGCCCCCGCAGGCAGCCCCAATGCCGAGGAACGCTCCCGGCTGGCCGATTGATGGCGCAGCGGGGCAGGCTTCCGCCGGACAGGCTCGACCGGCTCTGGATCGTCCGGCCAGACCGATCCGCCGGTTCCGGGCCAACCGTAATCGGTTTCACGCCCTGCCGCACGTCGCAATGAACATGCGTTGCCACCGAACGATGAGCCCATAGACAACCCTCGACCCCCGTGTCGAGCAATGTTCCGAGAGGCATTGCAAGCCCGGTTTGTAGCCGTCATGCGCCGCAAAGATCGAGGTGATGCAGCGGTCATCCAGGCGCGGATTTTCTGCAAATTCCGACCGTCCCAAGAGGCCACAAACACAGCGCGACGTTCAAAATGCAAATTTGGTAAACATTGCACATATCCTGCAACTGCAACGCCTCCCGACATCATCGGAAAGTTTCGTCATTTTCACTTTTTGCGGGAATAAGACCGCAACTCCGCTCGCCGCCCAATCGTTGGAGCCGCGCATGTCAGGAATGGACAAGCCGTTCGGATAAAACCCATCTGTCCCTCGCGCGCGACATCCTGTAACCCGGCGGAAACCGAGAAAGAGTGCCGCCATGTCCGCCACGATCATCCTGCCCTACACGCCCGAGCGCACCACGGCGCGGGATATCGAGTGGATCGGGCGCTGTCTGGAGCGGCGGGATCGCAAGGTTCGGCTTCTGGCCTATGACGATGCGCTCACGCCGGTCGCGCTGGCGGAGCCGCTGGGGGCGCGGACGGTCACCGTGACGCTGAACAACAACAGCCCGAGCCCGATCTTCGAGTTCCTGCCGGGGCCGAAATTCTTTGCCCGGCGGCGCTCGAAGGCCGGGCTGGTCGCGGATTTGGCCGCCACCGGGGCCCTGATGCCCCATTCGGAGGCCTTCACGCTCGAGACCGTGCCGGACGAGGCGCGTTTCGGGCCTTACATGGCGATCAAGACCACGGCGCCCGGCACCACGCGGGCCAAGGGCATCCATGTCTTCAAGACCCGCGATTTCGCCGATCTGCGCGCCCGCCTTCTGGCGCTCTACCGCGCCGAGATGGCGGCCGGTTTCGCACCGGTGCTGCAGCAATACATCCCCACCGGGCCGAAGCCGAAACACACCCGCGTCAGCACCTTTCTGGGCGCGCCCATCGTGTGCTTTCACACCATCGCCCCTGCCCCGTTCGACCCCGCAGCCCTGACCGGGCTGGCCGGCGGCGAGGCGACCTCGAATTACAGCGCGGAGCGCACGCGTGTGCTGGCGGACGATGCCGAGATGGTGGAAATGGCGAAAACCGTCTGCGCGGGCTTTCCCGAAACCTCGGTGATCAGCCTTGACATGGTGCGCTGCGTGGAGACCGGGCGTGTCTATTGCATCGAGGTGAACCTGGGCAATCTCTGCGTGCTTTCGGCCCCGATCTGCGGCGGGCTCCGGCGCGATCTGGGGGCCGAGGCGGTGCTGAAACAGTTCGGATCCTATGACACGATCGCCCGGCGCATGATCGAGGAGCTCGATCGGGCCGCGCCGGCCTAGCCGGTCGCGGGCGAATCACAGCTTCGTCACACCGGCGCGATCCGGGCTAAGGACAGCGCCAGCGCAAGCACAATTCCGGCAAGGGTTTCAGCATCTTCGATGGATTCTCTAAGGGAATCGTCGAGGTTTCGGCCCCATCGCCCGCGTTTGTGTCACCCCGGGGGTGCGGGAATTGCCATCGGCGGAAACCTGCTATATAGTGGTCCACTGAACACCCTGTCTTTGCGCGGCGGGGATGTGACCCCTATGCTGCCAATCCGAGGGTAACGCCATGCTTGCAGAGCTGCACAAATCAACGCCTGAAGAGGCCAAGGAACACAGGGCGACGCTGGGCCTGTGGCTGAAATCCCTGCGCGAGGCCGAAGGGCTGTCGCAGCGCGAGCTCGCCGACCGCCTGTCGCTCGATTATTACACGTTCATTTCCCAGCTGGAGAATGGCCGCGGCAAGATCCCGGCGCATCGCTATGCCGAATGGGCCACCGCCCTCGGCCAGGAGCCGCGCAGCTTCGTGCGCGAATTGCTGCGCCATTACGAACCGCTGACCTATCAGATCCTGTTCGAGGATGCGGGCTGACCCGCGCCATTCCGTATCGCGCCACGGGGCAACAGCCACGCGGCGTCTTCTTTCGTCATCGCCCTTCTTCTCTGGAACAGAGCCGGGATCGGGGCTAGAGTGCAGCCAAGGTTCAGACTGATCGGGACAAGCCCCTTATGGCGAAAATCCTCACCTTCCGGAACAAGGATGGCGGCACTGCGGATCAGGATTTCCTGACCGACGCCAATCAGACATTGTCGTTCCGCACGTCCGAGGATGGCGGCGTCAGCCTCGGGGATCTGATGCAGGGCGCCCTGCCCGGCCTGTTCCCCGATCCCAGGAAGGACTGGAGCAACCAGGAACTCGCCGATCTCTTCCGTGTCCGCCAGCTTCTGAGCGGTGCGAATGTCCCGGTGGAGACCGATCGCGGCGTCACCGACGAGGGCGATCCCTGGTTCGTCTTCTGCCATGCCGCGACTGGCGAGGTGTTCATCCATCTCTGCCGGATCGACGGGGCGTATATCCTCGACAGTCCGAATGTGAAACGCCCGCTGCGCGGGGCCGATTTCAACGGGCTGATCGCGGATTTCACCAACCAGGCCCTGCCTGCACAGGACGAGGACCGCGCCGGACGCCGGGTGATCCGGCTGGAGCGCGGCGGCAAGGTGCGGCTGCACCCGTCGGCCATGCTGGCCGCGCTGATCTGGACGCTGTTCCTCGCTTCCGAGGAAATCGTCCTGCTCGCCCCCGAAGAGGGTGGGCAACAGCCGGACAGCGACGCGCTGCTCGATTTCGACGGGCTTTTCGCGATGGAGGGCAGCGGCATCGATCTGGCCGATCCGGACAGCGCGATCGACGCCGCAGACGGCCCGAGCCATCCGCGCGGCGACGCGCATGAGCCGGACCAGCCATCCGACTTCCAGACCCAGGTGCGCGAGGCGCTGTCGCAGCAAAACGGCCTGACCGCGCATCAGAACGCCTTCACCATGGGGCTGAGCACGATCGCCATCGCGATGGGCTTCATGTCCGAAACCGTGCTGCTCGACAATCAGCGCAAGGTGCTGGCCGGGCTCAAGGAGCTTGGCCTGTCCGACCTGGGCGCGGATGCGCAGCAGGTGGCGGATGCCGACACCCTGCCTGCCCCCGAGGACGGCGCGCTGCTGGAGCTTCTGGCCGATTTCCTGGGCCTCGATCTGTCGCTCGACACCGAACTGGCCGAGGCACAGACCGGCGACAGCGCCCTGGAGGATGCCGAGCTCGCGCATCTGAACGGCGATGTGATCGCGGAAGAAAGGTCAACATTGATAGCGAAGCTTGAGAAGCTGCCGACCCAGGATGATAGGCACAATATCATCGGACACGTTGAGCCTGCGGAGAAACCTCCGCTCATGTTCGAAAAACCAATCGACGAGAGTTCTGAGCAGGCGTCGAAGAGCACAGAGTCATCCGAAGAGACTGCTAGCTTGCAGAAGATTATTCAGGATTGGCAACTTCAGCCTGTAGACTTCAAGGTTAAGGATAGCGATTTTTTAGAAATTGTCGGTTTCAAGCCCCTTGATGATTTTGAATGGACAGATTCAACCCTCGATGAAGACTCAAACAATACGGCGTCCCTCGAAAGTTATGACTATGCGGAACATATAATCGAGTTCTTTAAAAATAAAGGTGGTGATGTCGGCATTCTCGAGTACAATGATGGGCTTATTATAATTGATCGAGAAGCCATATCAGGAGGTGATGTAAGTTATCTGCATTGGGAGTCGAAAGATGGTCAAATCGTTTCCCTTATAGGGCTTACTAGTGATTTCGAGCAATTCAATCTCTTAGTCGCCTGATGTAAGATTGATATTCACGAGACTCCTGCTGAATCCTGAAAGAAGAGATTGGGAAGTTTCGTCGCCTCGGCGATGTAATCTTCGCTTATGAAGAGATGCGCAGTGCATTCTTTTCCAGTCGAATAATAAACAATTCGATATTCCATTGTATTGGTCTTCTATTAAATTTGCGAGAAATTGTTCTTGCCAAGATTGTAAAATCTCTTAGTCATGCATAACTTAGCCATCACATTTTTGGCGCCACCAAAGCCATGGCGGCTCTATTGTGCAAAAATGCGAAAATATCAAAAGTCGAGCAGCGAAGCTGCCTGCTACCGATAAGTCAGCTGCACGTTTGTTCAGGCGAAACTGAGCCGAAGAAATTGTCCTATGTCTCTCGGTTCCCATTTTCTTGTTATAAGTGGTGCGGCCTTCAACGAATGGAGATAAAGTGTCAGGCCTCATCCCTTGCTGGCAGAAGCGATATCGTCAAGGGCTAAAAGTACAGCACCCTAGATATCTAGCCGGCATTCGGAATCGTGGCTCAAAATGGTATCACTGTTTTACTGCCGGTTTGTGTCTCGGGGCCGGGTGCGCTATGTCGCTTTTCGACCCCTTTGAACGGGGGCGGCGGGCGGCCGGTTTCGCCCTGTCGAACGTGAAGGCGCGGATGCGTGGGCCGAGACCCGGCGCCTGAAGCGCCATCGCCCGTCCGGGCGCGGTCTTCGGGCCGAAGCCGGTGCGACGTGGACATGACAATAAAAGGACAAGACGCTATGAAAAGATATCTGCTTGGAACCGCACTGGTGCTGGCCCTGCCGGGCGCCGCGATGGCCGCCGACGAATGTGGCGAGGTCTCCATGGCCGAGATGAACTGGGCCTCGGCCAAGATCGTCGTCGCCGTTTCCGAATTCCTTCTGGAGCAGGGCTATGGCTGCGATGTCAAGGTCGTCCCGTCCGACACCACCCCCGCCGTCACCTCGCTGTCGGAGAACAACGAGCCCGATATCGTGCCCGAGCTGTGGTCGAACGCCGCCGGCGAAGTCTATGACAAGCTGAAGGAAAACGGCCGCATCGAGGAGCTGACCAGCGTGCTGGAGCCCGGCGGTGTCGAGGGCTGGTGGCTGCCGGCCTACCTTGTCGAGGAGCATCCCGAACTCAAGACCATCGAGGGCGTTCTGGAAAACCCCGACCTGGTCGGCGGCATGTTCAACAACTGCCCCGATGGCTGGGGCTGCCGCATCATCAGCGACAACCTGGCGCGCGCTTTCGATCTCGAGGGCAATGGCATCGAGGTCTTCAATCACGGCTCCGGCGAGACGCTGGCGACCTCCATGGCCTCGGCCTACGAGAACAAGGAGCCGTGGTTCGGCTACTATTGGGGTCCCACCACGCCGCTGGGCAAATACGACATGGTGAGCATCGATCTGGGCGAGTATGACCGCGAGGCGCATGAGGCCAACCAGAACGCCAACACGCCGAACCCCAAGCCGTCGGGCTTTCCGACCGCGCCGGTCCTGACCATCGTGACCAAGGATTTCGCCGAAAACCACCCCGAGGAGACGGAACTGCTGACCAATATCACGTTCCAGACCGACACGATGAGCAGCCTTCTGGCCTGGCAGGACGAGAACAACGCCACCGCGGAGGAAGCGGCGGTCTATTACCTGCAGAACAATTCGGATGAATGGGGCGACTGGCTCAATGAAGATGCCCGCGAGAAGCTGGGCAAGCTTCTGAAATAAGCCTTGCGTCCTCAAGGGGGCGGCCCGGTCGGGCGGCCCCCTTTCGCCACCGGCTGACGTAAGCGCTTCGTCCTTTGGAACGCTTTCGTGACCGTCTGGCGGCGCAGCCGCGTTATCGTGACAAGACTATCGTGACAAGAATAACGACAGGCCGGCGCATCCGCGGCGCGGCGGCCGCAAGACGATGGGGCACCCCCGTGCCTCCGGAAAGGGTTTCATGGCGACATATGATTTCATCTTCGACGGGCTCGGCCTGCGCGACTGGTGCGGCGGAGAGACCTCCAGCGGGCTTTCCTCGATGGCCGACCTGCTGGGCGCGACCTCGGGCGAGCCGGAGGCGGTCTCGGCCTGGGACACGCCGTTTCCCTCGCTCGATGCGCTGCACGAGGCCTGCGACGCGATCCCGCAATCGCGCGCGCTGACACTGGGGCTGGAGCGCGGTTTTCTCGATATCAAGGACGCGCTCAAGGTGGTGGTCGATCCATTGACCCAGCCGCTCAGCTGGGCGCTGGAAAACGCGCTCTGGGTGATGCAATCGGTGCCGTGGTGGATCATGATCCCGCTGCTGATGCTGATCGTCTACCTGGTCGGGCGCTCGTTCAAGCTGGTGGGGCTGGTCGCCGCCGCCTTCTGTTTCCTCGCCTTCGTGGATTACTACGATTACACCATGCAGACGCTGGCGATCATCTTTGTCTGCGCCATCATATGCGTGCTGCTGGGCGTGCCCATCGGCATCGCCATGTCGCGCAGCGACCGGGTGCAGCGCAGTATGATCCCGATCCTCGACATGCTGCAGACGCTGCCGCCCTTCGTCTACCTGATCCCGCTGATCTTTCTCTTTTCGGTCACCGAGCCCAAGCTCTACGGCATCGCGATCATCCTTTACGCGATCGTTCCGGTGGTGCGGCTGACCGATCTCGGGATCCGGCTGGTGGACCGCGACGTGATCGAGGCGGCGGATGCCTTCGGCATGACCAAGCGGCAAAAGCTCTTCGGCGTGCAGATCCCGCTGGCGCTGCCCAACATCATGGCGGGCGTGAACCAGACCATCATGATGAGCCTTGCCATGGTCGTCATCGCCTCGCTCGTCTCGGCGCCGGGTCTCGGCGTGCTGGTGCTGCGCGGCATCCGCAATCTCGAGCTCGGGGTCGGCTTGCTGTCGGGGCTGGGGATCGTGCTTCTGGCGATCATCCTCGACCGCGTGACCAAGGCGGCGCTCGCGCGCATCAACGCTCAGCAACCTCATTAAAAGGAGCCGGAGATGAGCAACGACGACACTCCGAAAATCTCGGTCCGCGGGCTTTACAAGATCTTCGGCGCGAACCCGCAAAAGGCGCTGGAACGCGTCAAGGGCGGCATGAGCAAGCCCGATCTTCTGGCCGAGACCAACCATGTCCTGGGCCTGAGCGATATCAACGTGGACATGCCGCGTGGCAAGACCACGGTGATCATGGGCCTGTCGGGCTCGGGCAAATCGACCCTGATCCGGCATCTCAACCGGCTGATCGAACCCACCGCCGGAGAGGTGCTGGTCGATGGCGAGGATATCCTGAGCAACAACGACCGCCAGCTGCGCGATCTGCGTCAGCATCGCATGTCGATGGTGTTCCAGAAATTCGCGCTTCTGCCGCATCGCACGGTGCTGGAAAACGCAGGGCTCGCCCCTGCCGTCGCCGGACAAAGCAAGAAGCAATACGCCGCCGAGGCGACCAAATGGCTCGACCGCGTGGGGCTTGAGGGGCAGGGCAACCAGTATCCCGCGCAGCTTTCGGGCGGGATGCAGCAGCGTGTCGGCATCGCGCGCGCGCTGACCTCCAATTCCGACATCATGCTGATGGACGAGGCGTTCTCGGCGCTCGATCCGCTGATCCGCACCGACATGCAGGATCTGCTGATCGAATTGCAGGGCGAATTGCAGAAAACCATCGTCTTCATCACGCATGATCTCGACGAGGCGCTGAAGCTGGCCGATCACCTGGTGATCCTCAAGGACGGCTATGTCGTCCAGCAGGGCGAGCCGCAGCAGATCCTGCTCAACCCGAACGATCCCTACATCGAGGATTTCGTGGCCGACATCAACCGCGCCCGCGTGCTGCGCGTGCGCTCGGTGATGGAGAAGACGGATCGCCCGGTAGCGGATGTGGCCGGCGAGGTCGATCACGACGACACGCTGGAGGCGGTGATCGCGCTCTCGGGGGGCGATACCACGCTCAATTACCGGGTGATGCGGGACGGGCTGCAGGTCGGCATCCTGCACATGCGCGATCTGGTGCGCGCATTGGTGCCCTCGCGCGGGCCGGAGGAGCCTGTCGCGAGACAGGCGGGCTAGGCGGCGGCGCGACCCTCCAGGATATCCACCGCGCGGCGCAGATCCGCGCGGAACTGCTCTGTGGCCTGCGCCCTGGCCTCGGCATCCGGCAGGCGCAACAGGTAGGACGGGTGCAGCGTGATGAGCGCGCTTTGCCCGCCGCGCGTCTTCTCGATGCCGCCGCGCCGCGCAAGGATCCCCTCGCGCCGCCCGGTCAGCGCCTGCGCGGCGGTGGCGCCCATGGCAAGCACCAGCTTCGGCTTGACCAGCGCGAGCTCGGCGTCGAGCCACCAGCGGCATTGCTCGACCTCGCCGGCATCGGGGCGCTGGTGAATGCGCCGCTTGCCGCGCGGCGTGAACTTGAAATGCTTGACCGCATTGGTGACATAGGCCTTTTCGCGCTCCAGCCCGGCCTCTGCCGCGATCCGGTCGAACATCTGGCCTGCCGGGCCGACCAAAGGCCGCCCGGTCAGATCCTCCATATCGCCCGGCTGCTCGCCGACGATCATCAGCGGCGCATCAAGCGGCCCTTCGCCAGGCACGGCCTGCGTCGCATCGCGGTAAAGCGGGCAGCGCCTGCAGGCGGCAAGCGCGGCGGGCAAACCCTCTGCCGGCCCGTCCCAGGCCGATATGCAGCCTGCAAGCTGCGCCTGCGCGCTGGCCATGCGGGCGGGGGGCAATGTCGGCGCGGCCTCTGCCATGGCGCGGGCGCGGGCGGGCGCAGAGGCCACCAGATCGGGGATCGCGGCGGCTTCGGGCAGGTTTTTCCAGTATTTGCGCGGCATCTCCGATTGCATCGCTTGAACCTTGAGCCGCGCCGGGTTGAAGATATTGCGAAAATAGGTGACCCAAAGCGCCTCGCTGGCATCCTCGGGCAGATCGGGGCGCGGCTGGCCCTCCTCGAAGCGCAGCTTGCCGCCCTCGAACACCGCCGAGACATCCGGCGTCAGGATGCGCCAGTCCATGTCGCCGAAACGCCGCACGAAGAAATCCGCCGTCGGCTCCACCGTATGATGGGTCGGCTCGAACCATGCAGCGAAAGACCGGCGCGGGGCGTCCGGTGCCCCGATCTCGCGAAAGCGCACGAACGCCTTCATCTTGTGCTGGCAGCGCCGCACGTTCTTTTCCATCGCCCGCAGCCGCGCCAGATCAACGTCGCCCCGATCGCGCATCAGATGCGGCGCGCGCTGCAGCCGCCAGAGGAACGCGTAAAGCCGGGCGAAGCGTTCGGGATCGCTGTGCCAGACCGCCACCTGCGCCATCTCGACGAAACTGCGCGGCACGGTGATCGCGCCCCTGGCGGGCATCGCCGTTTGCGCGCCGAAGAGATCCCGCTCCGCGCCCGCACCGCTCCAGAGGATCTCCTCGGGCGGCACGCCGGCGGCCAGGAGGCGCCGCGCGGCATCGCGCCAGGCGTTCCATGTGCCAAGGGCGGGGATCTGCACGCTGTGCATCAGAACAGGCTGAGTTGCTCGGGCGGCGGCGCGAAGCGGGCGCGCAGATGGGCGCTGTCCACCAGCGCGCCGGGGGACCAGCCGCCGGCGGTGATGAAGGCGCGGGCCTTCTTCATCGACGCCCCCATGCGCACCAGATCCTCGTAGCGCAGGGCGCGGTGGCGGCGCGTCGTCAGGATGCGGTTGACGGTTTTCACCCCGAAGCCCGGCACGCGCAGCAGCATCTCGCGGCTGGCGCGGTTCACATCGAGCGGAAACACCCCCCGATGCGCCAGCGCCCAGGCGAGCTTGGGGTCGATCTCCAGATCGAGATTGCCGTCCGGCGCGACCGAGGTGATCTCGTCGAGCCGGAAATCATAGAACCGCAGCAGCCAATCGGCCTGATAGAGCCGGTGCTCGCGCTGCAGGGGCGGGCGGATCAACGGCAGTTTCGACGAGCTGTCGGGAATGGGCGAGAAGGCCGAGTAATAGACGCGCTTGAGCTGGTAACTGGAATAAAGCCGCGTCGATTGGCCCAGGATCGCGGCATCGCTCGAGCCATCCGCGCCGATGATCACCTGCGTCGCCTGGCCCGCAGGCGCGAAGCGCGCGGGGCGCTTGCCGGTGTGGCTCTTGTCACGCGCGGCCTCCTTGCGCAGCCGCACATCGGCCATGGCGCGGCGGATTTGCTCGGGCTTCTTCTCGGGCGCGTATTGCTTGACGGCGGCATCGGTGGGCAGTTCCACATTGATCGACAGCCGGTCGGCCAGAAGCCCCGCTTCCTCGATCAGTTCGGGCGCGGCGTCGGGGATGGTCTTGAGATGGATATAGCCGCGGAAATTCTCCTCGTGGCGCAGCTTGCGGGCGATCTGCACCATGTCCGACATGGTCGCATCCGGCGAGCGGATCACGCCGGAGGACAGAAACAGCCCCTCGATGTAATTGCGCCGGTAGAACTCGATGGTGAGCTTGACCACCTCATCGACGCTGAACCGCGCGCGGTCCACGTTCGAGGAGACGCGGTTGATGCAATAGCTGCAATCGTAGATGCAGAAATTCGTCATCAGGATCTTCAGAAGGCTGATGCAGCGCCCGTCAGGGGCATAGGCGTGGCAAATCCCGCTGCCCTCGTTGGAGCCGAGCCCTTTGCCATCGCGCGAATGGCGCTTGGTCGATCCCGACGAAGCGCAGGACGCGTCGTATTTCGCCGCGTCGCTCAGAATCGCCAGTTTCTGTTCCAGGGTCTGCTTGGCCATATGTTCTATATATGTTCCAAGGGCGGACCTGTCCATTCATGGAAATGTGCATCGCCCCCCCCCGGGGGGGGGGCGGAAATGTCGTTCTTATTTCGTGAGGGAATGCGAAAGCCGGCCGAACCAACCAGCACGATTGGACAGCTGATAATGCTCGAAAAGTTAAGTCGGTGACTTGCCGAGATAGGAACGGAAAGGCATATCGCCACCCCTGCCCTATTCCTCGGTCATGCTCTTGCGCACCGCGTCCATCAGCGGGGAGACGATGAAGTTGGCGACCGTGCGTTCGCCGGTGGTGATGATCACATCGGCCGGCATGCCCGCCGTCAGCCGGTCCTTGATCGAGGGCGGGATATCCTCCTCGTCGACGGTGACGCGGGCCAGGTAATAGGGCGGCTCGTTCGGATTCTCGGGCGTGATGACATCGTTCGACACGGTCTCGACCTCGCCGAGCATGATCGGGGTCAGCTTGGTCTTGAAGGCGGTGAAGCGCACTTCGGTCGACAGGCCGGCGGTGACGTTGTCCTTGTCGATGGGCGAGACGCGCGCGTTGATGATAAGTTCCTCATCCTCGGGCACCAGTTCCATCAGCACGTCGCCGGGGCGCACCACCGAGCCCACGGTATGCACCTTGAGGTTCTGGATCGTGCCCGATCCCGGCGCGCGGATCTCGGTCCGGTTCAGCACATCCTGTGCCACCTTGCGCCGTTCCTGGAATTCGCTGATTTCCGAGCGCACCTGCTCCAGCGCGGTATTGGCGGTCTGGCGGTATTCCTGCGTCAGTTGCAGGATCTGCAGCTCGGTCTCGCCGATGCTGGCACGCGCCTGCGCGATATCTGAGATCACCTGCCCCAGATTGGCCTCGATCTCGATCAGCTCGTCCTCGCGCTGGCTCAGGATATTGCCTTGGATCAGCCCGCGGCTTTCGCCGTCGCGCATCCGGGTCAGCATGTCGGTGTAATTCGCGATCCGCCGTTCGAAGGCGGATTTCTGCAATTCCAGCCCCTCGATCTGCACCTTGATCTGTTCGACCCGCGCCTTGAGGATATCCTCCTGCGATTTCAGGATCGAGCGGCCTTCCTTGAAAAGATCGCGCTGGTCGGCCAGCACCGCGTTGACGGTATGGGTGTCCTTGGCGACCACGTCTTCGGGAAACTCGACCTCCTCGGCCAGCTTGCGCTCGGCCAGAAGCCGCGCCTCGATCAGGCGGGCCACGTCGAGCCGGTTGGACATCACTTCAAGGTTGGAACGCGCCTCGACGGCATTGAGGCGCAGCAGCACGTCGCCCTGCTCCACCGCGTTCGCTTCCTTGACGGCGATCTCCTCGACGATGCCGCCCTCGAAATGCTGCACCACGCGGCGGTTGCCCTCGAGCGAGATCGTCGCCGGGGCCACCACCGCGCTGTCGAGCTTGGCCACCGCGGCCCAGCTTCCCAGCACCCCGAAGGTGAGGAAGATCAGCACATAGCCCGCAAGGGCGACGGGTTTGGGGCTTGGTTTCTTTGCCATTGGCGTATCGGCTCCTTGCAAGAGCGGTCGTTTGGATCAGGATATGAGGCGCGTCAGCCGCGCGGCGTGTCCGCCATGCTCACCACGGCGGGGGCCGCATCGGCCGCAACCTCCTTTTTCTTCGGTGCCTGCTGGACCTTGGCCTGCTGCTGCTGTTGCTGGGCCTGCGCGAAGATCTCGCGCGTGGGGCCGAATTTCTCGACCTGGCCGTTCACCAGCATCAGCGCCTTGTCCGACAGCGCCAGAAGGTTGGCCTTATGCGTGACCAGAACCACGGTCTTGCCGCGCTTTTTCATTTCCTGGATGCAATTGGCCAGCGCCTGCTCGCCATGCGCATCGAGATTGGAGTTCGGCTCATCGAGCACGATCAGGCTCGGCTCGCGGAAGACCGCGCGAGCAAGACCGACGCGCTGGCGCTGGCCGCCCGACAGCCCGTTGCCGCCATCGCCGACATCGGTGTCATAGCCCTCGGGGAGCGTGGCGATCATCTCATGCGCGCCCGACAGCGTGGCGGCGGCGACGATCTCCTTGTCCTCCACCCCGTCGATGAAACGCGAAATATTCTCTGAGACCGTGCCGCGGAAGAGTTTCACATCCTGCGGCATGTAGCCCATGTAGCGGCCCAGCTGGTCGGCATCCCAGTGATGCAGCTCGGTCCCCTCGAGCCGCACCGCGCCCGATTGCGGCTGCATCGCGCCCACGAGGTGACGCACCAGCGTGGATTTGCCCGATCCGCTCGGCCCGATCACCGCCAGCACCTCGCCCTGCGCGATGTTGAAGGAGATGCCCTTGAGGATCGGCGCGCGCGAACCCGGCGCGGTGGCGATGAGGTTCTGCACCACCAGGTTGCCCTTGGGCGCGGGCAGCTGCATCCGGTCTTCCTCATCGCCCAGGGTCTCGAAAATCTCGTCGAGCCGCTTATGCGCCTGGCGCGCGGCGACGAATTGCTTCCATTGGCCGACCGCCTGTTCGACGGGCGCAAGCGCGCGGCCCATGACGATCGACGCCGCGATCATGATGCCGGGCGAGATCTGCTGCTGGATCGCGAGATAGGCGCCGGTGCCCAGGATGGCGATCTGCAGCGACATGCGCACGAACTTGGTCGAGGCCATGATGGCCCCGGCCCGCCCCGACGCCTTGGCCTGCGCGCTCAGCACCTCGTCATGCTGCTTGAGCCAGCGATTGGTGAGCGGCTTTTCCATGCCCAGAGCGCGGATCACCTCGGCGTTCTGGACCGTGGTGTTGACGAAATGCGCGGCACCCATATTGGCGGTGCCGGCTTCTTTCAGAAGGCCGCGCGTGGCGAATTCATTGGTCAGCGCGAGGATGAAGATCACCACCGCGCCCGCCGTCGCCACCATGCCGAGCCACGGGTGGAAGGCGAAGACCAGCGCCAGGAAGAGCGGCACCCAGGGCGCGTCGAAAAACGCCAGGATCCCCTGCCCCGTCAGGAATTCGCGCACCCGGTCGACATCCTGCAACGTGGCATGGGCGCCGGAATTGGGCGCCGCCAATTGCTTGCGCACCACGCGGTTGAAGGCCGGGTTGGCCAGCATGTCGTCGAATTGCAGCCCCGCCCGCACCAGCATCTTGGAGCGGATGAATTCCAGAAACCCGTATGTCACCAGAAGCGCCACGGCGATGGCGGTGATCATCAGCAGGGTAAATTCGTTCCGGCTCGCCAACACGCGGTCATAGACCTGCAGCATGTAGAGCGGGCCGACGAACATCAGCAGGTTGGAGAAGAAACTGAACACCACGGTGGCGAAGATGATCGCCTTGAACCGGCCATACGCCTTTTTCAGAGGTGACGTGGCTGTCATGCGCAAAACGTCCTTTCGCAAGTCGCAGGCCGGCACGGCAAAACCTTCGGCCCGGCCACCCTCTTTCTGGCGAAATCCATACACCAGACAGGGGAGCCATGCAATTGAAGCCGCCCCCCTGCCCTATCCCGAGGGAGTGAATAATTCGTAAGCTGGCGCGATTGCACCGGAGCGCCGGTCAGGCGTCTTTCGGCAGCGCGCCCTTCAGGGCCTGCGCATAGGCGTTCCGCGCGGTTTGTGCAATCGCCAGCTCGCGGCGCAGCTCGGCCATTTTCTGCTCACAGAACTGCACGTTCTGGATATTGCCCTTCGCCTCGTCCGAGAGCGCGTCGGTGTCGTATTCCTTGCCGTCGATGGTGATCTTGGCCATGTGCCTTGGTCCTTTACCTCTTCGTGTTCAAATCACCGCGCTCTTAACCAATTCACCGGGCAACCGCAAAGCGAAAGCAAGCGCCGGAAGTCCGGCCGCTCGCTGGTTTCGATTTTTACGAAGTCTTCAAGCGGCGTATCCCGTTTCAGCCACACCCGATGTGCCGACGCCGACAAGCGCCATTTCGAGCGGATCATCAGCCAAGGGAATCCCGGAAAAATCCGGTACCGTCGCCAGGTCGTCATATCTCACGGTGTTGTCGACGTCAGAACTTTCGAAGAGGCTTAGATCGAATGCCCCCGCGAAATCATAAAGCTGCGGCATCACGGCATTAGGAGCGCCTATATCGTAGATCGTGTCATACCCCATATCCTCCAGCGCCGCGACAGTCATGGCGGACATGAAAGCGGCACTGCTGGAGAACCCGGTCATCGTTTCGTCAAAGAACGTTTCTTCGTCCCAATGTCCGCCAGCGGTGCCCGGCCCGTAATTCATCTCTACCGGAACGCCGATCAGGGAATACGGGTCAGACGAAGCGATCCCCGAAAATTCCGAATTATAGGCCGCAATCGCGTTGTCGCCTTCAAATCGCCAGTCATAGGAACTGTAATCGACCAGCCCC
Source organism: Marivita sp. GX14005 (assembly GCF_023370775.1). Classification (GTDB taxonomy): domain Bacteria; phylum Pseudomonadota; class Alphaproteobacteria; order Rhodobacterales; family Rhodobacteraceae; genus Marivita. The sequence continues at coordinate 49,788 of NZ_JAMCCQ010000007.1, read as the reverse complement.
ATGAAATCCCAGACCGTGCCGAAACCCATGACGTGCAGCATCTCATGCAGCACCGTGTCGATGAAGGTACCCTCGGCTTCCTCGCGTCCGATATCGGCAATATCGAAGATCATCTCTCCTTCCGACGGCAAGTAGCTATACGGCCGGATATAACTCGGCCCTGCCTGCCCCAGGATGCCGTATTCGCCATCGATCCATTCGATACTTGCGGTAATGCTGATATCGTCGATGATCCCGTCATCGGAGACATCGCCCACGATCAGTGAGGACAGGTAATCGGCTGCTGTCACGAAAGCCGCGCGCTGGCTGGCAGTAACGGCGGTTTCGAAGATCACCTCGATATTGAAATTCGAGAACACGCCGTTACCGCCATAGCCGGAGATGTAATTGCCCGTGGCATCGGTGCTGGTGTCGAGCACGGTGACATCGGCCGAGGCGAGGCCGCCCTCCAATGTCACCGTCAGGGTTTCGGTCCCTTCGGTCAGCTCGTCCGCGAGAACCGGGATCTGGATCAACGCGCCGCCGAAGGAAAGCACGGTTGTCGTGCCTGTCAACGGACCGCCGATATCCGCTTCACTGACGCCCGAGATCGTATAGCTGATCTCGGTCCCTTCGGCGACGCCGCTCGTCTCCAGAGAAAAGCTCGCGGCGTTTCCTTCCTCGATCACCGCATCGAGCGGTGTCAGCGCGTAGGTCGGCACGGGAGCACCCACATCGGCGCTGCCGTCGTCATTGATGACGGAGGAGCCGCCCTGCGCCACCAATCCGCCGGACGGGATGGAAACGCCGAGGATATCCTGTGTGAAATCGGCATAGCCCAATTCGGCGCCTGTCCCATCGCCGGCGGCCGCGTTCTGGCCGACCTGATAGGTGAACGTATCGGCGCCGCGGATGTCGATCTCGGCGCCATTGCTCAGCGTCAGGATCGTCTGATCGGCGATCACGAGACTGCTGGCGATGGTCAGGCCGGCGGGCAGTTCGATGGTATTGCTGCCGCCCTGGTCGATGATGGTGATCGTCTCGCCGGGTTCGATGATGAAGGGATTGATGGAATATGTCTGGTCGCTGCCGTCTCCGTTATAGGTGACGCCGGCGCTTTGCGCCAAAATATATGCTTCGGAAATATTGTTGATTGCCATGGACTTCACCCCAATGCCGCTGGTTACACCTGCACCTTTCAGAATGGCGCATGGGCGGCAGCTTAGGCGAGGAGCGCGCGGCGGGGCCACAGGAAAGTTAAGATTTTCCTTATCCGGCATCCCTGCCAGCGACTGCCGGGCCACATCCGGCGCCGGACGGGCCACGAAAAAAGGGCCGGCGCAGCGGCCGGCCCTTCTCTATCGTCATTGCAATGCCGATCAGGCGATGGTCAGGAAGCCGTCCGCGAAGGACACGTCATCCGCATCGACGCCTGCCAGGGTGATCCGCGTGACGTCGTCGGTTCCGGAGGAGTTGCCGCCGAAGGTCTCTTCTTCGAGGTAAAGCACCAGATCGTTACCGTCCTGCTCCCAGAGGATCTCCAGCGCGTTGGCATCGCCGACATTGTTGCCGATGTCCTGACCGTCGGGGATCATGACCAGCGCTTCGAAATCCATGCCGAAATAGATCACGTCGTCACCGGCATCGCCGAAGTTGTTGATGGTTCCATTGGTGCCATCGGCCATGACGAGATGAACGTCATCCTGCGGGGTCGAGTTCTGAGTACCCTCGCGCAGGTTGAGACCAAGCCCACCATCCTCGACGTCATCCGTGATGGCCTCCAGAGCGGCTTGAGCGGCATCGGCAGCGGCCTGCTCTGCATCCTCGAGCGCGTCGAGATTTGCCTGAATGGCGTCATTCTCGGCGACAGCCGCTTCGTAATCGGCGACCGCATCATTCAGATCGTCGAGATTTTCTTGCTGTGCTGCCACGGCGTTCCGTGCGTCGAGAACTTCGTCTGCTTCGGGCGCATTCAGTCCAGAACCACCGGCCAACAAATTGATCGTCGCCTCAGCACCGGAGGTGTCGACTGCACCGTTTGGCACGTCATCGACGTCTTCAAGAGCCGGATTATCGTTCTCGAGTTGAAGAACGTCGAGAATTTCTTCCCGAAGCGCGGTTTCCTCTGCATCCGCAGCCGCGTCAGCGTCTGCCCGATCCTGAAGCGCAGCGAGAAGATCATCGAAATTGGTGAGATCGTCGAAACCCTCCGCAGCCAATGAGCTAAAGTCGGCTCCCGGGATTTCCACCCAAGTGCCATCATCCAGCTCTGCCACGTTGATCGCTGTGCTCCCGCCGTTCGGTGTAAGAGACAAAAATCCGCCGCTTACGGCTGCGACGTCACCGTTGACTGCATTGAACGCACCAAGCTCCGCCGTCACCTGCGTGTCGGCCGCCTCTGCATCATCCAGCGCCACATTGAGCGCGTCGAGCGCCGGCGCAAGATCGTCGAGTTCTGCAGCTGTGCCGTCCGCGAGGTCTTCTTCCTCGGTCGCCACATCCGCTTCTGCCGCAGCGATGAGATCTTCCGCCGCGGCGATTCCGTCCGCGATCAATGCGTCGCGCACGTTCTCGGAAACACCGGTGTCGTCGAAATCACCATCGTTGAAGTCGAAGTCATCGGACGAATCCTCACCGGCGATCGCCTCCAGCGCATCGTCGACATCGCTTGCGGTGGCGACAACTGCCTCTTCCGCTTCATCTGCATCCGTCGTGCCGTCGTCGTCCTCATCGGCGTTCTGGGCTTCGTCCAGAGCTTCTTCCGCCGCAGTTTCCGCTTCACGCGCGGCCAGCAGCGTTTCCAGCGCAGCAGCCAGATCGTCATCGCCGCCGGCGCCGCCATCGTCGCTGCCATCGGGGGTTGCGGTGCCGTCGTCATTGACGGTCACGCTGCCGCCTTCCGCCACGGGCTCGCCCGCTGCCGGAACGGTCACGCCGAGCACGTCCTGCGCGAACTGCTCGAACGTCAGATCCTCACCGGTCGTGTCGCCACTACCCTGGTTCTGACCGACGTTGAAGGTGAAGGTATCGGCGCCGCGAATGTCGACGACCGCGCCATTGCTCAGCGTCAGGATCGTCTGATCCGCGATCACCTGGCTGGACGTGATCGTCAGGCCCGCGGGCAGTTCGATCGAGTTGTTGCCGCCCTGATCGATGATGGTGATCGTGTCACCGGCGCCGATGAGGAAGGGGTTGATGGAATATGTCTGGTCGCTGCTGTCACCATTGTAGGTGTTCCCCGCAGTCTGCGCCAGGACATAGGATTCGGAAGTGTTGATAATAGCCATGTCTGTCTCTGTCTCTCATTACCCAGGGGTGAATTTCCCTGCCCGCTTACGCGGACAGGGATAGCTTAGGCAGATTCTTCGGGATTAGGCTACCGAGAAGTCGACATCCGCCAGATCGGAGACGCCCACCAGGGTCAGACCGTATGCATCACCATCCGCGTTGTCCGCGAAGATGAAGTCCAGCTCGTTCTGGATACCGTTGCCCGAGACGGTCGGGGTGGTATCGCCGAAGGTCGCCGTGGTCAGCGTGCCGCCGTCGACATCATCGAACACGATGCTGTCTTCGGTCGGGTTGAACCCGTCGATGGTGTAGTCGCCATCGGCCAGCGAAACGGCGTCGCCGCTGCTGCTGTCGATTGCGTAGACGAAGGTCTCTGCAACGCCATCCACAGCCGTCAGGTCGCCGGTGACGTCGATCGGGGTGCCGGTGTCGGTGCCGCCGTCGCCGCCGTCATCGCCGCCGCCGGTGTCACCACCGTCGTCGTCGCTGCCGTCTGCAACCGCATCGAACAGGGCCTTGTAGGCCTCGGTGTTGACGATGTTGCAGTCTTCGAGATCCAGCGTGTCGCCGAAGTCGAGGCTACCGAGCAGGTTGGCGCTGACATTCTCGTCACCGTCTTCCTCGCTGGCATCCCAGGACAGTTCGAACACCTTGTATTCGCCCCGGTTGCCTTCGTTCTCGACCATCAGGATGCCCTTGGCATTGCCGTCAACCACAGTTTCGTCGTTCTGGTTGTCGCTGACATCGAAGTTGGCATCGTCCAGCGCACCGTTGTCGAAGTCTCCATCATCGTTGAAGAGGTCTTCGATATCGGAGGCCGACAGGCTCTCGAACGTGTCGTCGCTGTTGTCGTCATCGGTGTAACGGACAACGACCACCTCGTTCGCATCGACTTCACCCGCATCCGCGTCGGTGCCGTAATCCAGCGTGACGTCGATCAGACGCTCGGACTCGCTCGATCCGGAATCGGATTCAAGGCTCGTCAGATAGGCGTCGAAGTTGAGGAAGTCCTTCCCGTCTTCATCGCAGCCCGAGGTGAAGTTCATCACGGTGTCGTCGCCGAAGTTGTCACCGGTCAGAACGATGGTCTCGTTCGATGCACCGTTGATCAGGGCGTTGCTGCCGCTGACGGTGAAGGCCGGGATGGACGCTTCGATCGCGTCGGTGCTCAGAACGATCAGGTCATCGCCCGAACCGCCGTTGATCACGGTGTCGGTCTCTTCGACCGAGGCCGTGCCAACGGTGTGCAGGTTGGATTCACCTTCGCCCACACCGGCTGCTGCCGAGTTGTCATCGTCGCCGATGTTGCTCAGACCATCGTACCATGCATCCGCGTCGGCACTCGTGCCCAGATCGGCTGCAACGGCATTGGCATCGTCCAGATCCTCGATCACGATCGTGGAATCCTGGAACAGATCCTGCGCCTCGGCTTCGACCTTCGACCAGTAGCTGTCATCCGAAGAATCTGCCTGGGTGATGTCGATCCGCAGATCGGTTTCGTCGAATGCGCCGGATGTCGTGGACGTCACGATCAACGTGTTGTTCGGGCCCATTTCGACCGTAAGCAACTTCTTGAGAACGTCGTCACCATTGATCGCTTCCATGACGGCTGCGTTGATGTCGGCCTGCGTGCCGTAGTACTCTTTGCCGTTCAGCAGGGCTCCGATATCGAAAGTGGCTTCATAACCGTCCTCGGTCGCGACAGCACCAACGTGATCGTCACCGTCCAGATTATCAACAGCCATCACGCCGCCACCGGCAGCCAAGTCGCCCGAGATGCCGGCACCCGACAGGGTCACGGTGATGGTTGCGCCACCGATATAGGCCAGCGACAGCTCTTCACCCGGAAGTTCGTCCCGACCAAAGTCGCCAATACCGTCATCGGAGCCATCGGACGCACGAACTGCGTCGAAGTTGAACGCCCAGACGGCTGTCGAGGAGGAATCGCCCGATGTGTCGATGACGTCGTTACCTGCACCACCATCGATGTTGGCGACACCGATACCCGAGAGCTCGACCGTATCATCGCCGGAACCGGCTTCGATTTTGACGTTGTCGAGGATCGTGTGGTTCAGCTGCTCGCTGTCGTCGCTGCTGTCATCAAGACCGGTGCCTTCGTTGTTCAGATCGAAGTCGACACGGATCGTATCGTTTCCGTCAGCAGTAGACACGTTCAGCGAGGAACCGGCATAATCCAGCGCGTCGCCGTCCAGCAGGATGTCGACATTGTCATTGCCTGCGCCGGTCGTCACGGAATAGGCCTCGTTGACCTCATTGCCGTCATAGAGCAGACCCAGCGTCACGTCGCCGCCGCCAGCTGCCGTGATCGTGTCGGCATTGGTCACACGACCGGCATTGTTCGCGGCATCGATATCGCCCAGCGTCAGATCGCCAAGGAACCCGTCAGCGTCGATCCGCTCAAGATCACCGGTTTCGACGTTTGCGTTGACGTCTTCGTCAAAGCCATTGCGCACCGTCAGGCTGGCATAGGTGTTGCCATCCTTGAAATCGGAATGAGTCGCGATGTTGATGACGCGCAGTTCATTGCCGGTCGATGTGATCGTGCCGACATTGGACGGCTTGGTCATGTTGCCATCGGGATCCTCGTTGCCGGCGCCCTTGACGTTGACATTGATGACCTCGATGCCGTCCGCGATGCCGTCAGGCGTGTTCACGGACTTGCCACCGATGACGACGTCGCCGCCTTCACCGCCACGGCCTGCCTTGTGCAGGTCGAGATCGACGGAGATCGGCTCATCCGTGCTGCCGAATTCGTCGCGGAACTCACCGAAGACGTCGAACGCGCCAGTCACTTCGTCAGGAGCGGTGAAGCCGAGCGCGTCGATCGGGGAACCGTCACCGGATGTGATCCGGATGGCCGGGATCAGCTCGGACAATGTCCCGTCATTCAGACCGGTGCGGTTCAGCGTCTTGCCGCTCGCATCGCGGATGACAGTGTCGTACTCGACCAACTCGATCGTTGTGCCTACCGGCAGAACACCGTCGCTGATCAACTGGGCAAGAGGCCCGCGCAGCGCGTCGACGAATTGCTGATGCGTATCGACAGTTTCACCCGCCGGTGTGTCGATATCAATCAGCGCAGGGTCGAAGGACAGCTCGACCACTTCACCGTTGATTTCGAAACGAAGACCGTTCTTGTCGATCTCGTCGAGGCGGCCCTCAACGCTTTCGCCGTTCAGACGGTTCAGTTCCGCCTTTTCGTCGAGCAGGAAGAACTCGGCAAACCCCTGCGAGGTCTGGCCCGACAGCAGGTAGTCATTGTCGAACAGGACTTCGAGGTCGGCTGCGTCACCGTCGCTGTTGAAGTTGTCGGTGTGATCCATCGTGACGGTGATTTCCGACGTGTTGCGCGCGGAGTTGTCGTCAGAGGTTTCCTTGGTCGTCAGGTTCTCGATCACCAGATCGCCATCGGAATAGTAGGAGCCAATCTTGTCGTGACCGACGATGTGCTTGGCGTCGAGAATGATCGTGTCATCTTCGTTCGGGTTATCCTGCGTATCGTCACGCGCCTCGATGTCGATCGTCTCGATGCTTGTCAGACGTGGCTGGATATCGGTTGCCTGCGAATTCTCGCCAGATGCACCGAGGAATTCCTTGCTCAGCTCTGCATACAGACGGTCATTGCCGCCCTCACCGTCGAGACGGTCTGCGGAGGACAGGGAATTGGACACGCCGCCCGCGAACGGGTTCTGCGCGATGTAGCCGTAGAACGTGTCGTCGTTGTCGGAGGACTCAAGACCGTTCATGCCAGACACGTCGGTGCTGCTGGTCAGGAAGATGTCGTTGCCCGGAACGGCCGGGGGCGGTGCGGGCTGGAATTCCTCGTCGATTTCGGCTTTTGCCGCGTCGACGGTGGACTGCTCATCGGTGACGTCGTCGATGATATCCTCGGCGCTTTCCACCGCGTCATCATCGGCAAGATACTCGGCGTCCGTCGTGATGCCGGATGCTTTTGCTGCTTCGAACCAGTCGATGCCGACTTCGATCTTGTTCAGGAGCGTCGTGCGATCGTTGAACTCAGCCGTGTTCTGCGCACCACCGATAAAGTCGAGAATGACCTGACCGATCGCCGCATCGCCGTTTGCGCTGTTGATCGCGTCCACGAGTTGTCCGGCCCAGTAATCGAGGCCATCCGCATCCGGGTCACGCTCGAGCAGGTTATTGTAGAGCTTCGTGACGAAGGCCTCTGCTTCCTCGACGGTCGGATCCGTGAAGAAAGGATGCTCTTCGGTCGTCTCGGTCTGGTCGACAAAGTTCGCTGCGACGTCGGCAAGGGTTGCCCCGCCATCCAGGTCACTGATCCAGTATTCGAACCCACCCGGGTTCGGCGCACGGTTGTAGTAACCGATGTAAAGCGCTGCAACCTGCTGTTGGGTTGTAAGCGAATCTAGGAAAGCCATAGATTTTCTTCCTCTTTAAGTTCGGCGCCTGTAAATTGCGGCCCCATCAACGATCGTTGTTGTCCCCACCTTGCCCATGCCGCGCATGATGCAATGCACCACGCCCGGCAAAAAACCGGCAGGGTTCAACTGGATAGGTGTCTAGCCTGTCGATCCCAGTTCAACAAGGAGAAATGTATAGCAACTTTCACACCCCTGTATAGCGATTTGTATACCCTTCGGCAGAATTCCGCTAATACCCTGTTAAATAAAGGATATATCCGTTTTGGACAATTCAGACGTGGCCAAAGCGCAACAATTCCGGAAAGCCGGCCGGGCGGCTGGAACATGGGCTTGGCGCGGGGCCGGCTTCCACAAGGGCAAAAGGTCGCCAAGAGCCATGATTACCGGATAATCAGTATAACCGGGTATTTGAACTTACCTGGTACTTTTAGTTACCGGGTAATATAAATTACCGGATTAATTGGATAACCCGATAAAAAAAGATATTGGATATTTTGGATTACCAGGTTATCGATAATACCGGGTAACCATAAAACAGAGCAGGACAACATATGCCCACCATCGTCATCGCATCCCCCAAGGGTGGGGCCGGGAAATCCACTGCGGCCGTGCTTCTGGGCACCGAACTTGCGCATGAAGGCGTGCCCGTCACCATGCTCGATTGCGACCCCAACCGCTCGCTCACGCTATGGGCCAGCCAGTCGGCGCTGCCCGATAACGTCACCGTGCTGTCGGACATCACCGAGGCCGATATCGTGCGCACCATCAAGGCGCATGATGCCGACGGGCAGATCGTGGTGGTCGATCTCGAAGGGGTGGCCTCGCGGCTGGTGTCCCGCGCGATCAGCCAGGCCGATCTGGTGCTCACCCCGATGCGGGCCACAACGCTCGATGCCACCATCGGCGCGCGCGCCTTGCAGCTCATCGCCGAGGAGGAAGAGGCGCTGGACCGCGCCATTCCCCATGCGGTCGTCTTCACCATGACCAAGGCGATCCGCTCCAAGCAGCACAAGGGCATCGAAAGCTCGCTGGCGGGGCAGGGGGTCGATGTGATCGACCCGCCGCTGATGGAGCGGGCGGCGTTCTCGGGGCTTTTTGCCTTTGGCGGCGATCTTCATTCGATGCCCGCGCAGGGCAACATGCAGGCGGCGCGCGACAATGCCCGCGCTTTTGCCATCCAGGTCTATAAACGCCTTGCAGGGGAGGGATGAGATGACCGATGCAAACCCGTTCGGGATCGCGCTGAGTCCCGGAAAACTGCGCAGCAAACCCAAGGACAGCAGCCCGGATGCACAGGCCAGATCGGATGCGGCGGCTGAAAAGCACGGCTTCGTCGATCGCAGCCCGAAAAAGCGCCGCGGCCGCAAGCCGAGCCCGCGCACCGGCCAGGTCCATGCCAAGGTGATGCCCGAAATCTCGCGCGAGATCGCCGCCGAGGCGCGGGCGCGCGGCGTGCAGCAGGGCGTGCTGATCGAGGAGGCCTGGGCGCTCTACAAGGCGGATCGGGGGCAGTGATCCGTCAGTGAATTCCGTTTTGCAAGTCGTCCCAGAGCGCGATGATCATACCCTTGAGTTGAGGTCCAAGCACTGCATAGGAGCGCCGGGCTATATGATCACGTGCCTGTTCGAGCATGCTTACCATCTTGGCGTCCAATGCGGGTTCCGCCGTATCCCGCATGCGGTCGATCACGTCGGCAATACCGCGAGCTATTTGTGATGCGGAGATGCCCGGCAGTTGAATTGTATAGGGCTTTACATCGGAGAAAATCTCAAGCGGAGTGACCGCCACCGGACGCCCCGATACCAAACCGTAGCGTACCGCACCGCTGGCCGATTCCGAGCTCTGTTGATAGCCGAAAACAATTAGATCGCAATCCGATAGCTTTGCCAATGCAGCCTCGTCGGACAGGAACTCCGTCGTTATATCGACCAGATCGGCAAGTCCGTTCTGCTTGATCTGCTTTTCAACTTTTTCAATAAGTGTGCGCGATTCCGCAACTGGATATTCCGCGTTTATCATACGCAAGCGCACGTTACGACCTTCCGAATGCAGGATATTAATCGCATCCACAAGTTCGGACAGTCCCTTGTTGGGCAAAAAGAAACCATAGCTGCCAACCGTAAAGCATGCGTCTGAAGCCAGCTTACATGGGGCAGGGGATTCAGCTGCCGGAAGGACCCCATGAGGGAATAGCGCAACCGAATCAACGAACCCCAGGTTTTTCAAACGGTTGGCATCGGCGACCGTGTGTACAAGTAACCGGTCGCAACGCCCCAGCGCATCTTTTATCGAGGCCAGTCTAATATCGCTTGGATGCGGAGTATCGTTGGTGGAATGTAGGGTGACAAGAACCTGGCGGCCGTCGTCTTTCAATGCATTGATCAGGCTTGCAAGACGCGGAAAGGCAAAAAAGCCATAATTGAACTGAATTACGATTGTCTGTAAATTCTCCGCGCGGATTGCTGAGAGTAAGTTTCCAAGATCGTCTTCACGTCCTTCCTCCCAGCAACGGGTGACGCGCAATTCCAAGTCACTGTCAGGCACAATTGGCGCATCTGTATGAGCAGCCAGAACATGTACCGGAAGCCTCAAATAACGGATCAGATGCTCCGAATACGTCGCAATTCCGCAACGTGTGTTATATGTCGTTACCCAGCCGATCCGAGGTGGGACCGGCTCAGGTCGACAAGCAGCATGGCGCAAAGCCGAAAGGCTTCGCTCCGCGACCCGATCCCAGCTGAACCTGCTCAGAAGCAGCTCGCGCGTGCGGATACGATCTTTTTCGCTCGGCGGCGAGGAAGACGCCATGTTCCGCATGAGTTCGGCCAAGTGATGGGGGTTCGGATCAGCCCACATGCTCAACCCGGCGCCGACGTGACTTTCGCTTTCCGCGAAGCGGTAATCGATTTGGTGAACCAGTGGCAGATCAGCGAATACCATCTGTCCGCTCCAACCGGTTGTCAGGACAGGTTTGCCCAACAACAGTGCCTCGGCCAGGGGCAAACCAAACCCTTCAGCGCGAGAGGGAAACACGGCCACGTCACAAGCTTCGCACAGCGTACGCATTTGTCCATTGCTCAATTCCCGGTCGATAAGGTGGATCGGCGCGAGTTTGGGATGGTCCGCTTGCAGTGCGGCGACCTGTTGCGCGATGTCGTTATGAGGATTTGGAAAGCTCTTGATAATCAGCGCTACGTCATCGTCTGCAGTAAAGGCTTTGGCCCAAGCTGCGAGAAGGACATCTGCTCCTTTGCGTGGAAAACAAGAAGAAATATGCAGAAAACGTCTTCCGGCATGAGGCAAATCAGGAACCGGCTCGGATGCGATCCGATCAAAATGATCAACGCCATTGCCCACCGCGTAGGTCGGAACGAAGACGCCATTGTCAATCATCACCTTGCGCACATGATCCGATGTGACCGTTAGGTAACGTAGCACATTGTTGAAGTCAGTTGTGTATTCACGCGGAAAGCCGGTTTCTTCCCATGCGTAGGAATGCAGACCGGGTAGGGCACTCTTTATGTCCGCCACCCGCGGGGGATACATGTTCCTGCTGACCGTATCAGCCTGGATGCGATTGATGGCCTGCATGGCTGCTAGGTCGGGATTGGCGGCAAGAAACTCCCGGTTGGGATCAAAATCACCGGGTCCTTCGGAAGATTTCAGGGTGACATCCGCGCCCTGACGCGCAAGCGCGCGGGCGAGTTCACGATTGACGATCGCAAGGCTATAACTGCTGTCGAATGGCCCCTCGAGACGCCATCTTGGCCTACGCGGTAATTTTACGCGTTTCCAGTGGCCGCTACGGTCGACCGAGATGTTGCCGTGCTGCACTCTGGCAGCCTTGGCGCGCCGGTCTTCTCGCCGCTCAATAAACCAACGAATAATCTTTTTATGATATTTCTCAATTTTTTTGGATCGATAGTAAAGGCGCGTCTTTTTTGTTTTTTTCAAGCGCGAGATCTGGTTATTGAGAACGGAAATAGTGGCATTCTGATTTTCGATTTTTTGATCGGATTGCTGTAGAAGGTCTTCAAGACGTCTATGCAAATCCGCGTAATTCTCCTGTAGTGCCGCAAACTGAGCTTTCAATTCTTTGACAAATATTCTTTGCTCGGCATCAAAGCGTCGCACCAGTTCCCGTGTCGAGAGGTTTGTAGGCTCGAGAAACGCTCCTTCAGTAGCCTCCATCAGTGCTCCGTTCCCTGCTTTTTGTGCAACCAACGCATAATCGGGGCTGGTTCGGAACAGAACATCTTCGAGGCTAATCGCGCTGTCTGAAAATTGAGCATTTAGCCGCAGCAATTTTATCCGAGCGTAACCGGCATGTTCGGCCAAAAATTTCAGAACATTCGGCGGTATCGGCGCGATATGAGTGCTGTCATTGTAGAACGTAACCGTGCCAACTTCGATATTTTCAGGGTTTGGCGTTTCCAGCACCAAAAGCCCACCTGGCGCCAGAACACGTAATCCTTCGTTGACAATGGTTCGGATTTCATCGAAGGGCAGATGCTCGATCAGGTGGAAGGCCGAAAGAATACACAGGCTTTCGTTCTCGGTAGCGGCGAGTGCCTCAAGTGCATCCTGCTCTTCAGCTGGCAGCCCTGCAGAAATGCAATCAGATAGCATGCCCTTGTCCAGATCCACACCACGCGCGTCGAACCCAAATTCTTCAAGAGTTTCGAGCCACTCACCCCGGCCACAGCCCAGATCGAGCACGCCGCGGGGCAGGTTCTGTTTCGACAGCGCTTCTAGGAACGGCGCATAACTGCGCAAACGCTCAAGGATCTCGGCCCTGCTGCCGCGAAACGCTGCTTCGAAAGCGTGATAGAACGTGCTCTTGGTCATGCGTCCCCTCTAGACAATTTCCGGAAAGCCGGCAATCTGCCAACTTGGGTCTGTGACCGGCTTGTCAAAGCCCGAGCAGGGCTGCATTAGACCGCCTGAAGATTGAGGAGTTCGACGTGCAGCGTATCTTTTTTGATGTGACCAATCTACGGTCCTACCTTGAGAATGAACGACAACTCTCCGGCATTCAGAGAGTCACTATCATGCTGATCGAGCATGTAGCACATCGGATCGGAAAGGACAAAATTTATATTTCTTTTCAGGACGATAAGTCGAATGCCTATCGTGCCATATCATACGACGCAGCGGCGCCCGCAGGAAGCATATTACCTCTCGAAACACTTCGCGCCGCACTTTTTCGCACTCAACCGGGCCTCCGCCCTCGACCGACATTGGGAAGATATGCTCAAAAACCTCTGAAGAGATCTGTACATACAGCCATTCGAAATCTGAACGCTCTGGTCGGCAATCATCGGCACTTCGAGAAACGTCATTCCACGCTTGATGCTTGGCGGGCTTCAAAAAAGGCGCCAAAATCCCAGAACCTTTCCAATTCACGCAAAGAACCGTTCACCGATTTTTCAAAAATTGCAAAATCCGGTGATTGTATCATATTGGCGGACGCCGCCGGCTCTGCTCCTTCAAGTGCATTGAAGAAAGCACAAGCGCAGGGTATTTTTTGTTATCTCCTTATCCATGATCTTATTCAAATAAACGCTCCTGAATTCATTTCAGGTTCTACCCAATCCTTACGCTTTCACAATTGGTTGTTGGAAACAACCAAATATGCTGACCGGTATCTTGCGAACTCGCAGGCAACGGCACATGACTTGCGAATTTTTCTGGAAACTTACGGCAAAACGCAAACGATCGATGTAGTGCCTCTTGCTGTAGCCGGGTTACCGATCTCCACGCCGGAAGTGCAGCGTTCCCAAACCACTACGGTGGATACCGAAACCTATCCTGAACTGACGAAAAACGTCCTTATTGATGACAAGATCCGCAGCCTGTTGAAACGCCCCTATGTGCTTTGTGTAGGCACTATGGAAACCAGGAAAAACATGTGGGGCTTAGCGCAGGCCTGGGACAGGCTGCGCCAGAAAGACGATATCGAACTACCGCGTCTTGTTTTTGTCGGCAACCCGGGTTGGCTCAATCAGGATTTCGAAAGGTGGATGGCAGCATCAGGCAATCTTCACGGTTGGGTCGAACTGATAACCAGTCCGTCCGATGAGGAGCTCGATTTCCTATATCGCAACTGCCTCTTCACCGCGATGCCCAGCTTCGTCGAAGGCTGGGGGCTGCCGGTGGGCGAAAGCCTCAGCTATGGCAAGACCGCTGTGGTCTCGAACGCGGGATCCTTACCGGAGGTGGGCGGCGATCTGGTACTCTATTTCGACCCCAATTCGATCTCTTCGATTACCTCAACGATATATCGAATGCTCGTCGAAGAGGGTCTTCGGAAGAAGTTGGAACTCAAAATCGCGCATTCTACCCTTCGCAGCTGGGACGATGTGGCGCGCGATGTACTGACAGCGGTTCAGCGACCTGCCTGATCCGCTCAGGGCGCCCCGCGCCGTTCGGCCCATTTGCGGCAGAAGCCGAGAAAGGCCATTTCTGGGTTGCGCGGCACCTCGCCGGCCCAGGCGCGCCATTCGGCCTCGATCATGCGCACGTCCCAGCCGGGGGCGGCGGCGCGGGCCATGTCGTAGACCTCCGGATCGAGCGCGGGGATGTCCAGCGGGGCGGCGTAATCGGCGCCCACCGTGCCGCGGCTGCGGGCGATCAGCTGGTCGCGCGCGTCGTCGATGCGGATCTCGTAATCGGGCATGTGGCCGTATTCCTCGTCCTCCTTGGCGATGGTCATCACCAGGCGGCGAAACTCGCGCAAGGTCGACCCGGAGCCGCATTTCTTCTGCAGCACCTCCATCGAGACGCGCCATTCCTTCTGGCGGCCGCAATGCTTGCGCGCCAGCTCGTAGATGCGCCGCTCCAGCGGCTTGCGCAGGCGGAAATACTCGCGGGACAGCGTCAGCACCTCCTGCGCGCGGATCGCGTTGAAGACCCAGTCGCTGAGCTTGACCTCGACCTCCTGCATCCGCCCGTCGCGGGTCTCGCGCACGATGCGGGCGCGTTCGATCAGGCCGAAGGTCTCGAAGATCTCCTGCCCGCCGGTGGTGATGTTGGTCGAGATCCGCGTGCCCGCCAGCCGCTCCATCGCCGCCTTCAGGAGGTTGTAGCCGCGCCCGGTGGTCATCCGGTTGGTCGCCTTCAGAAGGTCGGCGGCATGGAAGCGGATCACCTGCTGCGGCTCGCGGCCCTCGTTCATGCCCTTGATGAGCGCCGAAATGCAGTAGATCAGCACGTCCCGGTCGTGCACCGTGGCCAGTCCGTCGACCGAGGGCTTGATCTCGATGGTGACGCCGTTGTGCTCGTATTTGCGCGGCCGGGTGTCGGGTTTGGTCGAGAGCGAGAAGATCGGATGTTCCATCGAGCCCATGTCGCCCTTGGGGGCCGCATCGAGGATGTCGCAGACGAAGAAATCGCCCTGCGGGTGACGGTCGGGCAGCAGGGGATAGGCGGTGCTCATGGGCGGTCCTTTTTACGCGGTGCCGGTATCGGGACCGGCTTCGACACTTCACACACGGACGACCCTACAACGACACTTCACACACGCCAAGGGCAAAACGACACTTCACACACGAGCCTTTCGACACTTCACACACGGAACGAGCGGAATTCGCGAGTCGCGTCAAAGGGTTATCGCGCAGATGTCGCGGGGCGCGCGGGATCGATTCGGGAATCACCACTTTGCACACGCAGAATCACCACTTTACACACGGTGAATCACCACTTTACACACGGGGGGTGTTTGCAGGGGTTTGAAATGTCTGGGAAAAACCGGCTTCTGGGAAGGCGTAACACTACTATAACACATATTAACACCCCCCTTGGCCGAAACCGGCCCTCCGGAAAGACGGTCGCCCCGGCCCTCGGGGACCGGAACAGGCAGGGAAAAGAGTCGGATATCAACGGTTTGACGACGGATCGGAACGGCTTGATTGCGTTGTATGGTTTTATGGTTCGTTGGCTGAACCAAGCATTCGTCTTGTGTTTAAATTGCTAACTTGAAGACCCCTGCGAAGTCATCAGTCGACAGGCTGTCCTCGATCAAGCTCGCAACGGCTTGGGCCTCCTTCACCTCAACGTAAAAACAGCAAAAATTCGGGGCGGATGAAGGGAGTATACACACTTGTCCATGGTAGCCTGTTGGAACTGCTTTCAGCGCGACACCTGTTCGCGAATCTTCGGTTTTCCCTTGATATTTTCGTATTGCGGTGAAACCGTGTCGCTGCCCGGTCGGGAGGAGTTCGGCCGGGCTTGAAGATGCCGATCATGCGCGCTTGCGTGCTGCGCAGATCCGGGTTCCTGGGAGGTAAAGAATGACGAATTCCGACAAGATGGGCCGCCGGTCCTTTCTGAAGAAGGCCGCTCTGGGCGGCAGTGCGGCCGGGGTCGCCGGGCTGGCCGCGCCGGCGGTGCTGGCGCAATCGCCGATGGTGCTCAAGATGCAGACGGCCTGGCCGTCCTCGAACATCTGGCAGGAGATGGCGCAGGATTACGTCACCCGCGTCGAGGCCATGGCCGGCGGGCGGCTCAAGATCGACCTGCTGCCGGCCGGCGCGGTCGTGGGGGCGTTCCAGGTGCTGGATGCGGTCAATGACGGGCTGCTCGATATCGGCCATGACGTGCCGGTCTACTGGTACGGCAAGAACAAGGCCGCCTCGCTCTTCGGCACCGGGCCGGTCTTCGGCGGCTCGGCCACCACGATGATGAACTGGTTCTACGAGGGCGGCGGCAAGGCGCTTTACGACGAGCTGACGCAGGACATCATGGGGCTCGACGTGGATGGCTACATGGCCTTCCCGATGCCCGCCCAGCCCTTCGGCTGGTTCAAGGATCCGGTGAGCAAGGTCTCCGATCTTGACGGTTTCAAGTATCGCACCGTGGGGCTTGCGGCCGATCTGATGAACAAGCTCGGCATGTCCGTGGCGCAGCTTCCCGGCGGCGAGATCGTTCCGGCGATGGAGCGCGGCGTGATCGACGCGTTCGAGTTCAACAACCCCTCCTCGGACCGCGATTTCGGCGCGCAGGACGTGGCCAAGAACTATATCCTGTCGTCGTATCACCAGGCGTCCGAGAGCTTCGAGTTCCTGTTCAACGGGCTCACGCTCGAGGACATGGAGCCCGATCTCAAGGCGATCCTCATTCATGGCGTCGAGGCGGTCTCGACCGCGAATGTCGCCAAGGCGGCGCGGCGCTACTCGGCCGATCTGGCCTATCTGCGCGACGAGGCCGGGGTGGATGTGCAGCGCACCTCCGAGGAAATCCTCGCCGCCCAGCTCGACGCCTGGGACGCGCTCATCCCCGAGCTGGAGCAGGATCCCTTCATGAAGAAATGCCTCGACAGCCAGCGCGAATGGGTGGACCAGGTGGTCTATTACGAGTTGATGAACTCGCCCGACTACCAGCTCGCCTACGAGCACTACTTCCCCGGCAAGCTGAACCTGTGATGCAAGCGGCCCCTTCCCGCAAAGGGCAGGGGCCCCACCCTTGGGGAGGGACGAAACCTTGCTGAGTTACATCCGCTTCGCCGACGCCCTTTCCGCGTGGTTCGGCAAGGCGTTCGCGTGGCTGATCATCTTCATGGCGGTCGGCACCGGCTACGAGGTGGTGGTGCGCTACCTCTTCAACAGCCCGACCGTCTGGGCGCTCGATGTGTCCTTTATCATGTATGGCACGCTCTTCATGATGGGCGGTGCCTATACGCTGTCGCGGGGCGGCCATGTGCGGGGCGACTTCCTCTACCGGCTCTGGTCCACGCGCTGGCAGGCGCGGGTCGATCTGGTGCTTTACTTCCTGTTCTTCTTTCCCGGCGTGCTGGCGCTGATCCTGGCGGGCTGGAAATACGCCGACCGGTCGTGGGCTTACGGCGAGGTGTCGGTCAACAGCCCGGCGGGCATCCCGATCTACCAGTTCAAGACCGCGATGGTCGCCGCCGGCATCCTGCTCTTCATCCAGGGCATCGCCGAGGTGATGCGCTGTATCCACTGCATCCGCACGGGCGTCTGGCTCAAGGCGGATGAGGACGTGTTCGAAACCGAGGATCTGCTGATGCAGAAGGCCGCAGAGGCAGAAAAGGACGCCCATCCATGACCGATCCGCAGGTCGCCCTGTTCATGCTGGGCCTGTTCATCGTCTTTGTCTTCCTGGGGTTTCCCATCGCCTTCACGCTGATGGCGATGGGCATCGGGTTCGGCTATTACGCCTATTTCGACGAACGCCGCATGTGGCGCGCCTATGACCGGCTCGATGCCGAAACGGCCAGTTGGTGGGACAGCACGAGCCTCTGGATAGACGGGCTGTTCAACAACCGGATATTCGACCTCTTCGTGAACCAGACCTACACGGTGATGTCGAACGAGGTGCTGACGGCGGTGCCGCTTTTCCTCTTCATGGGCTATATCGTGGAGCGGGCCAATATCGTCACGCGCCTGTTCGACACGCTCAACATCGCCTCGCGCAACGTGCCGGGCTCCATGGGGGTCGCAGCGCTCATCACCTGCGCGCTGTTCGCCACCGCCACCGGCATCGTCGGCGCGGTGGTGACGCTGATGGGGCTGCTGGCGCTGCCGGCGATGCTCAAGGCGCGCTATTCGCACAGTTTCGCCTCCGGCATCATCTGCGCCGGCGGCACGCTGGGCATCCTCATTCCGCCCTCGATCATGCTTATCGTCTATGCGGCGGCCTCCAACGTGTCGATCGTGCGGCTTTACGCGGGCGCATTGCTGCCGGGGCTGACGCTGACCGGGCTTTACCTCGTCTATGTGGTGGGCCGGTCGATCCTGCAGCCCAGCGTTGCGCCGAGGCCCACCGCGGAGGATATCCCCGACGTGCCGGGCGGCAAGCTGGCGATGATGATGCTGACATCCTTCCTGCCGCTGGCCTTCCTGATCCTGGCGGTTCTGGGCTCGATCCTCTTCGGCCTCGCCACCCCGACCGAAGCGGCTTCCATCGGCGCGCTCGGCGGCATCCTTCTGGCGGTGCTCTACCGCGCGATGACATGGCAGCGCCTGCGCGAAAGCGTCTATCTGACGGTGCGCACCACGGCGATGGTCTGCTGGCTCTTCGTCGGCTCCTACACCTTCTCGTCGGTCTTTTCCTATCTGGGCGGCGAGCATGTGATCAGCGAATTCGTGCAATCGCTGAACCTCACGCCGATCATGTTCCTGATCCTGGCGCAGCTCATCATCTTTTTGCTGGGCTGGCCGCTGGAATGGTCCGAGATCATCATCATCTTCGTGCCGATCTTCCTGCCGCTGCTGCTCATCTTCGAGATCGACCCGCTTTTCTTCGGCGTGCTGGTGGCGCTCAACCTGCAGACCAGTTTCCTGACCCCGCCGATGGCGATGTCGGCCTATTACCTCAAGGGCATCGCGCCGCCGCAGGTCAAGCTGACCGAGATCTTCGCCGGCTGCCTGCCGTTCCTCGTCTGCGTCATCCTGTCGATGGTGCTGATGTATGTCTTCCCGCAGATCGTCTATTACCTGCCGGAGCTGTTTTATGGCTGATGCCCCTGCGGCGGATGCCGTTGCCCTGCGCGACCGCGTCGCGCGCGGCGAGATCTCGGCGGCCGATGTGGCCGAGGCGCAGATCGCCCGGATCGAGGAAGCCGACGGCGACATCGGTGCCTTCTGCTGGTTCGATGCCGACTATGTGCGCCGGCAAGCCCAGATGCTCGACAAGCAGCGCAGGGCAGGGCGGCCCATCGGCCCACTGCACGGGCTGCCCGTCGCGCTCAAGGACGTGATCGACACCGCGCGCATTCCGACCGAGAACGGCACCGCCGTCGATGCGGGCCGCGTGCCCTCCGAGGATGCCGAACTGGTGCGCCAGCTTCGCGCGGCCGGCGCGCTGATCCTGGGCAAGACGGTGACGGCGGAACTGGCCTTCATGACACCGGGCAAGACGCGCAACCCGCATAATCTCGATTGCACGCCGGGCGGCTCCTCCTCGGGCTCCGCGGCAGCCGTCGCGGCGGGCATGGCGCCGCTGGCCGTGGGCACGCAGACCGGCGGGTCGGTGATCCGCCCGGCGGCCTTTTGCGGCGTGACCGGCTTCAAGCCGACATTCGACGCGATCTCCAGGCGCGGCGTGCTGGCGCAATCGCCCAGCCTCGACACGGTGGGCGTCTTTTCCGCCACCCCGCGCGAGGCCGCGCTGCTTTGCGAAACGCTTTTCGCGCCCGAACGCGCGGGCGTGCCGATGCCGCCGCCGCACTTGCTGAAAACCGTGGACGCGGGCGCACCGCTGCCGCCCGTCTTCGCCGTGCTGCGCCCGCCCGCCTGGGACCGCGCGGCGCCCGAGACGAAGGACGCGCTGGCCGAACTCACCGAAGCCCTGGGCGAGCAGGCCTTCGAATTCACCCTCCCGGCGCTCTTCGACGAGGCCGCCGATATCCGCTATCGCATCAACATCGCCGAAATGGCGCGCTGCTTTCACCGCTATGACGGGCGGCGCGGCATAGGGGACGCGGTGCGCGAGGCGATGGCGGAGGGCAAACAGGTTCTTGCGGGCGACTATATCGCCGCGCTCGACTGGCCCGATGTGCTCAATGCCGCGCTGGATGAAGTGTTCTCGCGCTGCGACGCGATCCTGTGTCCCGCCGCGCTCGGCCCCGCGCCGGGGCTGGAGACGACGGGGGACTCGATCTTCAACGGTCTCTGGACGCTCTGCCGCACGCCCGCCGTCACCGTGCCGATCCTGGAGGCGGATGGCCTGCCGCTCGGTGCGCAGCTCGTCGGGCCGCGCGGCGGCGATGCCCGCTTGCTTCGCAGCGCGCAATGGCTCTACGATTGGACCCAAAGCGCGGGAGAAACGACATGAACCGCATCATGGCCCTCATCGCCTTCGCCGTGCTGGCGGGCTTTGTCGGCATCCTGGTTATCAAGGTGCCCAGCCCCGACCTCATCGCCGTGGCCCTGCTGACGCTGGGGCTGGCGGCCTATGACCTGGCCACCTCCTCGGGCAGGAAGTAATCGGCGGGACGGCCTTGCAGCTTTCCCTTCTTCCGCCTGACAGTCCGGACGGGCTGATTTGCCATCACCGCTACATTTCGCAAGCCGAGGCCGATGCGCTCGTCCGGTGGATTGATGCTCAGCCCTGGCAAGACGATCTGAAACGTCGCGTGCAGCATTACGGCTACCGCTACGACTACCGGGCTCGGCGTGTCCGGCGGGGCGATCGTCTTGGCCCGCGGCCCGAACCTTTCGGGTGTCTGGTGGAACGGATGACGACGGAGGGGCATTTTGCGGCCTTGCCGGATCAGGTCATCGTCAATGAATACATGCCGGGGCAGGGCATCTCGGCCCATGTCGATTGCCAGCCATGTTTCGGCGACACCATCGCATCTCTGAGCCTGCTCTCGGCCTGCATGATGCGGTTTGCCGAACGATGCGGTGCGGGAAGGATCGATCTGCCCCTACCACCTCGCAGCCTTCTGGTGATGTGCGGCGCGGCGCGGCACGACTGGACCCATGGCATCGCCGCACGGAAGAACGACACCGTGGCCGGACGTAAACATCCCCGCGCCCGCCGCCTTTCCCTGACCTTCCGAACCATACGGCTCGAGGGGTGACCGTCCGTCGAACCTCGGGATCGAAGACGAAGGCATCGACACATCAAGGTATCGGCAATCTGCCGCGGGGCATCTCGTGTTGCGCTTTACCAAGAGCGTCTTGCCTGTCCGATCGCGGCCGTCTGCGCCGCATACGCTGCGAAAGTCATAACTTTTCAAGCGGACCCGCAGAAAAACCTCTGGCGGCATTTTGCGCCGGTTTCGCGTTACAGCAGGCAAACCGGCTGCGCTGATCGATGCTTGTCTTGAAAGCTACGGATTTTAAGACGGGCAGATATGGGACCTTGTTCAAATGGCGTGGGCGAGACGCTTTGTGGCGCAGGCCAAAATCCCTGACCATTCGTCCGATCCTCGATATCCTGCCGATCTGCCGCACTGAGGTTCCGGCCTCTTCATGCTCCGCGCCCCCCGCATTGGCCCAAGCGCCTGCGACGGGGCAGGCGGGATGCCTTCCGGCGGAGCTTGAAACGGTTTTTTTGGAGCGCATGACAATGGAACCCGTCGCGTAAGACAGCGCGGAATCCAAGGGTTTACGAGGGCCATACGGCCACCATGTCCGCTGTATTGGGTGTCACGCAGATTGAGGGCGAAAAAAGGATTTCGTGTCAGGTAACAGTCAAAGAGCCTGAGTTTTCCAGAGACTTTATGCTCAGTAAGGATTCCGCATCATGCCAATTTTTACAGTGAAGCCTGCCGAGCGAATACTTGAACCACGCTCAAGCCCGCTCCACCGCCTGGAGCACGGCGCGCAGCGGGTGCCGGACATGGCCCGGCCACGGCGCGCAGCGCAGGCCGGGGGCATAGCCCCAGTCCGCGGCGGCGCTGGCCTGCGCCGGGCTCATCGGGTCAGTGCCGGCATATTGCGCGTTGCCATCGGTGACAGGCTCGCCGCCCGCGCCGTCCGCGTCCAGCGACAGGAACGCGGCGATCCGCGCGCGGGCGCGGCCGGGATCGGCGGTGATGTCCTCGTAGCGCAGCACCAGGCAGGCATGCAGATAGGGCAGATCGGCCTTGAGCCGTTCATGCGCGGCGATCCAGTGATCGATCAGATCGGGGCGGGGGCGGGGCGTCCAGCCCGCGACCGAGGCCGCCACGGCCTCGGGATGGCGCAGCACGATCAGGAATTGCGATAGCGGGAAAAGCTGTTGCAAGAGCCGCGTGCGGGTCAGGTTGACCGGCGATTTCTCCACCCGCCAGCGCAGGCCGTCCTCGAACCAGGGCGCCCAGTCGCGCTCCAGCCGCAGCTTCGTCTCCAGCGTGTTGAGCGGATGGGCCTCGGTCAGATGCTCGGCCGGATCGGTGGCGAACTGCATCGGCCGGCCCAACAGCGCGGTATGCGGGATCGCGCCCTGCAGGTAGACGCCCTCGTTCTCCGGCACCGGCGCGCCGGTGATGCCGCCCGCGCCTGGCAATTCCGCCGCCAGCCGCGCGGTCAGCGAGGTGCCCGAGCGGTGCAGCCCGCCGATGAAGAGATAGCGGGGCCTGTCCCGCCCCGCGCCGCGATCCGCATCCTCTGTTCGCATGGGCCTCTTCCCCCGGCCGGTTCCGTTCCGACAGCGGGAGTCTAGGGCGCGGCGCGGGAAGGTCCAGCGGGTCCGAAAATGATCTTTTCGATAGGAACATCAGGGACCTTATCGTGGTTGATACTCCGTTCAAGGAGCATCGACGTGAAGATTACGCATATCGCCCTGGGCGGCTGCATCACCGCCCCCGACGTGCCCTACGGGCTGACCGAGGATACCGGCGGGCATATCGCCTATATCCTGGGCGCGGCGCAGGCGCAGGCGGAGCGGCGCGACATATCGGCGGTGGAGCTGGTCACCCGCGCCTTCGACGTGCCCGAACTGGGTGAGGTCTATGGGCGCGCGCATCAGAGGGTCGGGCCGAAATTCACCATCCGCCGGCTGCGCACCGCCAATACCGGCTATCTGTCCAAGGAGGCACTGGCGGCCGAGCTGCCCGCGCTGGAGGCGGCGTTTCTGGAGAGCTTGCGCGATGCGCGGCAAAGGCCCGACCTGATCCATGCGCATTTCGCCGATGCCGCATTGCTGGCCCGCGCCGCGCGCGCCGCGTTCGGCATCCCCTTCGTCTACACGCCCCATTCGCTCGGCATCGACAAGAGCGGATGCCTGGGGGCCGGGCAGGGCGATCCGGTGCTGGCCGCCCGCATCGAGCAGGAGCGCGCCGCGCTCGATGAGGCCGATGCGGTGATCGTCTCCTCGCGCGACGAAGGCGAGCGGCAGGTCGCGGCCTACGGGGTCGGGCTGGAGCGGCGGGTGCATCGCGTCTCTCCGGGGGTGACGCTGGCGCCGCGGCCCGATCACGCGGCCGCGCGGGCGTTTCTTGCCCCGCATCTGGACGATCCCGAAAAGCCGTTGATCCTGGCCATCGCGCGGCCCGTTTCGCGCAAGAACCTCGCCGCGCTGGCGCGGGCCTATGCCGCCAGCCCGGCGCTGCAGGACAAGGCCAATCTCGTCATCCTCGCCGGCCAGCACCGCGCGCGCGAAGAGGAAGGCGCCCGTGTCCTGCGCGATCTGACGCGCGCGCTCTCCGCGCCCGGCCTTGCCGGCAGGGCCGCCCTGCCGCCGGCGCATGACAGCGCGGAGGTCAAGGCGCTCTACGCCTTCGCCGCCCGCACGCGGGGTGTTTTCGTCAACCCGGCGCTGCACGAGCCTTTCGGGCTGACCGTTCTGGAGGCAGCGGCGAACGGGCTGCCGGTGGTGGCCACGCGCAATGGCGGGCCGGCCGATATCGTGGCGACGCTCGGCCATGGGCGCTGCGTCGATCCGGCCTGCGAGACCGGGATCGGAGAGGCCATTCTCGGGCTGCTGACGGACGCGGCCGAATGGGACCGCGCGGCGCGGGCCGGGCGGGGCAATATCTGGCGCTACGACTGGACGGCATGGGCGCGCGAGGCGCAGAAGATCTACCGCGAGGCCAGCGCCCGGCCCGCCCCCGCTGTCCCCGCCGCTCCCTGCCTGCTGGTCAGCGATATCGACGGCACGCTCACCGGCTGCACCGAGGGGCTGCGCGCGCTGATGGGCTGGCAACGTGCGGCGCGGCCCCGTTTCGCCGTCGCCACCGGGCGCTCCATCGTCGAGGCGCGGCGGGTGCTGCGCGAATGGAACGTGCCGCCGCCCGAGATCTTCATCGCTTCGGTCGGCACCGAGATCTACCGCCGTTGCGGCTCGGGGGCCTTCACGCTTGATACGCGCTATGCCGCAAGGCTGGACGAGGATTGGGACCGCGCCGCCACCCTGCGCGCGATGCGCGCCTTCGGCCTGCCGTTTCAGGCGGAGGTCGAGCAGCGTCGCTGGAAGCTCAGCGGCGTCGGCACCGGCGCGGAGGCCGAGCGGCTGGCGCGGCATCTCGAGGCGGTCGGGCTGGCGGCACGGGTCGTGGCCTCGCATGACCGGCTCATCGACGTGATCCCGGCGCAGGGCGGCAAGGGCGCGGCGGTGGCGCATGTGACCGAACGGCTCGGGCTGGCACCAAGCGACGTGATCGTCGCCGGAGACAGCGGCAACGATCTCGATATGCTGGAGCGCGCGGGCCGCGCCATCGTCGTGGGCAACGCGCTGCCCGAATTGCTGGACCGGCTAACCAGCGACAATGTCTATTACGCCGAGCGGCCCCATGCCGGCGGCGTGCTCGAAGGGCTGGGCCATTTCGGGCTCGCGGCGGGGCAGGCGCAGCCGAGCCTGGAAGCCGCGCAATGATGGCACGCGCCCGCCAGCCCATCGGCTATTTCGTCCACCACCAGGGGCGGGGCCATGCCGCGCGCTGCGCCGCGCTGGTGAACGCGCTGCCGCGCGAGCGTCCGGTGACGGTGTTTTGCGCGCGCACCGATATCTTCCCGCGCTGGGAGCGTCCGGTGGAGATGGTCGAGCTGCCTTCGCTTTTCGAGCCGACAGGGCAGGAGCGGCTCAATGATTTCACCGCGCCGCCCGACACCGTGCATTGCGCGCCGCTGGGCTGGCCCGGCATCCGCCGCGCCATGGCAACGCTGGCGGGCTGGTTCGATGCCGCGGATCCCGCGCTGATGATCTGCGATGTCTCGGCCGAGATCGCGCAGCTGGCGCGGCTTTGTTCGGTGCCGCATGTCAAGGTGCTGCAACACGGGCGGCGGGGCGATCCGGGGCACCGGGCCGCCTATGACGGCGCGGCGGGGCTGCTTGCGCCCTGCGCCAAGGCGCTGGCGCAACCCGACTGGACCGCCGCCATGCGCGAGAAGACCTGTTTTGCCGGGGGTCTGGGCGTTGCGCCCGATCTGCCGGACCGCGCCGCCGCGCGGGCGCGGCTGGGAATTGCGGCTGAGGCGCGGATCGTTCTGGTCATGTCGGGCGGCGGCGGAGCGGGCTTTGCCTCTGCCCCCATCGCGGTGGGCGCGCGCGCCACGCCCGAGCTGCACTGGATCACCATCGGACAGATCGCGCCCGACTGGCATGCGACCGAGCCGGACAACCTGCGCCATGACGGCTGGGTAAAGGCGCCGCAGGATTACCTCGCCGCCGCCGATATCGTCGTTGCCTCCACCGGCAACAGCACCTGTCACCAGATCCTCGCGGCGGCGAAGCCGTGGGTGGCGATTCCCGAATGGCGCTATTTCGACGAACAGGTCGCCAAGGCCGAGGCGCTGGCCGCGGCGGGCGCGGCGCATCATTGCCCGCATCTGCCGTCGTCGGTTCAGGACTGGCGCGCCGCGCTGGAGGCCGCGCTTTCGGATCATGACCCGGCCCGCCAACGCGCCCTGATCGACCCGGATGCCGCCGGCAAGGCGGCGGGCTGGCTGGAGGCGCTGATCGCCCGGCTGGCCCCCTCCGACCATCACGACAAAGGAGAACAGAATGACCGTCTCGTTCAATTCCCCGGCTGAAGGCCAAGCCAGCGCCCTGACCATCGCCCGCGGGCGCGAGGATCACCTGCGCAACGTGGTGCTGGGCCTGACACGGCAAAGCGTGCCGCCGGCCGAACTGGTCATCGGGGTGATGCAGGATGCGCTTTACGAAGACCTGCCCGAGACCGGTTTTCCCATCCGCCAGATCCGCATTCCGGGCGAGGAGCTGCCGCTGGCCCGGGCGCGCAACGCCGTGGCGGAGGCCGCGCGGGGCGATGTGCTGGTCTTTCTCGATGTCGATTGCATCCCGGATCCCGGTCTGATCGCCGATTACACCCGCTATGCGCAGCCCGGACGCGGGCTCATCATGGGCGAGGTCGCCTATCTGCCCGCCGGCGCGGCTACGGGCGATTGGCGCTACGCCGATTTCCGCGCCGTTGCGGAGCGCCATTCCGACCGGCAGGGCCCGCCCCCCGAAGGGCTGCGCCGCTGCGAGGATTACCGCTGTTTCTGGTCGCTCAACTTCACCATGCACCGCAGCGACTGGGACCGCACGGGCGGTTTCGACGAACGCTTCGTGGGCTATGGCGGCGAGGATACCGATTTCGGCCGCCAGCTGCATCAGATCGGCATGGAGATCCACTGGGCCAAGGGGGCTTGCGTCTATCACCAGCATCACCCCCATTGCATGCCGCCGATCCATCACATCCCCTCGATCCTGCGAAACACCGCGATCTTCGCCTCCAAATGGGGGCACCGGACGATGGAGCATTGGCTTTATGCGTTCCGCACCATGGGCTTGATCGAAGAGGTTGACGGAGAGCTTCAAGTCGCGCGGGAACCCGGCGAGGCCGATTTCGCGCTCTGCCGGCAGCAATCGCACATGCCCTACGCCAACACCGCGCGGGTGCTGCGGCGGCTGGAGGCGCAGGGCCGGATCGCCGCCGAATGAGCCTGCGCATCGCGATCGTCGCCCATGTGCGCCACCCGATCGCACCGCCCTTCAAGGGCGGGATGGAGGCGTTCACCTGGCATTTGGCGCGCGCATTGGCGGCGGCGGGGCATCGCGTGACGCTGCTGGCCAGCGGCGACAGCCGCGCGGGGCTGCCCGGCGGGGTGGATCTGCTGCCGATCCTGGACGAGCATTACGACCGCCGGTTTCCGTGGCACGACTATCACGGCACCGATGCGCTGAACGATCATCTCGATGCCTGTTTCGCACGGGCCGGTCGGCTCTTGCTGGAGGGCGATTTCGATGTGATCCACAACAATTGCCTGCATCGCTTCATCCCGCGTCTTGCGCGGGAGCGGCGGCTGGCGATGGTCACCTCGCTGCATATCCCGCCCTTCGGCGCGCTGCGCCGCGCGGTGGAGGACAGCGCCGCGCCCTGGAACCTCTCCGCCGTCACCTCGCGCCGCCAGCGCGGCATCTGGTGGCCGGACGGCGCGCCGGAGACCGCCTTCGCGGTGCATAACGGGATCGACCCGGAGGCCTGGCCCTTCCGCCCCGGCGGCGACGGCTCGGCGATCTGGTCGGGGCGCATCACGCCGACCAAGGGCACGCATCTGGCCGTGCAGGCGGCAAGGCTGGCGGATATCCCGCTGGCGATCTGCGGCGTGATCGAGCATCGCGACTATTTCGAAGACGAGATCGCCCCCCATCTGAACGCGCGGATCCGCCATCTCGGCCATCTGCCGGCCGCGGATCTCGCCCGTGCCTATGGGCAAGCCTCGGCGCTGATGTTCACCCCGCTCTGGGAAGAGCCCTTCGGCCTTGCCGCCGTGGAGGCGATGGCGACGGGCCTGCCGGTGGCCGCGCTCGGCAATGGCGCGGCGGCGGAGGTGATCGGGGAGGCGGGCGCCATCGCGCAAGACGACACGCCCGAAGCCCTGGCAGAGGCGCTGCGGCATGCCCTGCGCATCCCGCCCCACCTGCCGCGCGAGCGGGTCATGGAGCGCTTCACCCTCTCCCGGATGGTGGCACGGTTCGAGACGCTCTATGCCAGCGCGATGTCGGCCCGCGCCGCGCCCGCAGCGACAGCTGCTTTCTCCTCACTGCAGCTGCGGCTTGCGCCAAGGTCGGTTGCAACGCTCGATCGCCAGCGCAAGATTGCGGGTTAATACTTTTTGTCAAAGGACTGACTTGGAAATCTCGGGTCTTGCATGAAGGTGGGTCGCCAACCGTAAGATACGAAAAAGAAGAATCCCAAGAAGGCATCTTTCGTGACATCCTTGGGCCTTGCCCGATGTTGTATTACGCTGTATTACAACGTAGACGAAAGGATATGACATTGGGCACCGCACCTTACTCAATTCGTCTGGACGAGGCGCTCAGGCAATCGCTTGAACGGGAAGCGGCGATCGAGGATCGGCCGCCTACCCAACTGGCGGTGCGCGCCATTCGCTCGATGCTGGAAGCCAAGGCTGCAAAGCGCGCGGCGATCGAGGCCGCTCTGGAGCGGGCAGACCAGGGGAGGTTCATTTCCGCCGAGGCGATGAATGACTGGATCGAGTCCTGGGACACCCGGAACGAGGTTCCCTCGCCGAAAGCAGACATCACGCCCGACAGTGGATGAAGATCGTCTTCCTCGAAGATACGGCGCAGGACATCCAATGGTTCCGCTACTATTATCGTTCCGTCTTTCCTGAAGGCAGCGCAAAGGCCCGCGCTCACCTGAAAGCCATTCAGATGACGCTGGCGGCCAATCCCTATGCCGGTCACCCAAGCGATGCTCGGGAAAACGTGCGCGAGCTTTCGATCCCTCGGACACCGTTCACGCTCATCTACCGCGTGGCAGCGACCAGAATCGAGATCCTGCGCCTTTGGGATACCAGGCAAGGTGCCGGTTATTGATGCGTTGAAAGCAGCGCCAGATCGGGCGCCGCTTTCACATTTGCCGTCAAGGCTGGGCCGTCGAGCCCCCGCGTCTTCGGGAAGATCCGATAATTAGCCGTCGAGCAGTTTTGACAGCCGCGCGCGGGCGTCGTCATTCAGCCAGTCGCGCCAGACATCCTGCTTTGTGGTCAGGAAATGAACGGCGGTTTCCTCGGCAGTGGCATTGTTCTCGCCCTTCCAGGCCAGAAGCGCGCTCATCTCGTCGGTGCCGAAGCTGATATTGCCGATCAGCTTGGCGACCTCGGGATACTCCTCGACGAAATCGGTGGTCGCCACCGTGTAGACGAGGCTGGGCGGGTAACGGCTGGGCTTGGGATCGGTGACATCGGGATCGAGATTGGCCTCATGCGCCTCGAGATCGACATCGCCGATATCGACCATCGTCATGTCGAACCGCCCCATGATCGCCGTCGGCTCCCAATAGTAGCCGAACCACGGCTCGCGGTTCTCGTAGGCCGCCGCCAGCGATGCGGCGAGCGTCTCGCCGCTGCCGTGGTCGAACACCTCGATCCCGGCCTCTTCGAGCCCGTAGGCGCGGGCGATGTTGGCGTTGATGATGTTGCACACCCAGCCGCCATCGGGGCAGTTGTTGAACCGCCCGCCGACGAGATCGGGATTGTCGAGAATGCCCTGGATGGTGGTCAGCTCGGGATGGTCCTCGGCGAGATAGGTGGGGATCCACCACGCCTCCACCCCGCCGGGATCGAGCACGGGCGCCATGTCGACGATCACGCCATCGGCCTTGAGCTTGTCATAGGCGCTTCCGGCGGAATTGACCCAAAGCTCGGTGACGATGTCGGGCTCGCCATTCTCGGCCAGCGATGTGAGCGCCGGGATCGTGTCGGACGGCACCCGCGTGACATCGCAGCCATAGCCCTGCTCCATCAGGAAAGAGGCGATTTCGGTGGTCACGATGGCCGAGGCGAAGGACATCTCGGTGATGCTCACCTCGCCGCATTCTTCGGCGGCGACAAGCCCCGGGGCGGCCGCCGCAAGGGCCGAGGCGGACAGAATATACTTCAACATATGTGTTTATCTCCCTGTTATCGAGCCCGTTCTTGCGATGGCAAGGCAGGGCCGGGGGGCCGGACCGGCCCCCGCGTCTCGTGCCGGCGATTATGCCGCCTGCCTCGGAGGTTGCAAGCGCGCGCACCGGCCAGGGCCGAAGACTCATCGATCGGCGGGGCGATGTGGAGTGTAATGAAATCCTGCAAGATCAGGGAGTTGCAAAGCGTATTTCATCTTCTTGGCCGGCCCGTCAGCCGGCCTTGTCCAGACGATCGCGGTTTTCGCTCCAGATGGTCTTCAGCGTGTCGGCCAGCGTCATCGGATCGAAAGGTTTCGTGATCACCGCCAGCGCGCCGCTCGCGCGTAGCCGATCGGTGAAACTGTCTTCGGCCTTTGCCGTGACGAAGACGGTCGGCACATTCGCGAAACGCGGGTTTTTCGCGATCTCGGTCCTCAGTTCCTGTCCGGTCATGCCCGGCATCATCACATCCAAGAGGAAAAGATCGGGCGCCGGCCCGTCCAGCCCCGCCAGCGCCGAAGGTCCGTCCGCGAATTGCACCAGCTTCATCTGTCCGACGGTTTCGATCGCGATCTGCACGATCGTGCGGATATCCTCGTCATCGTCCACGTGAACGATCGTCTCAAGCTCCATGCCTCGTCCTTTCATCGCAAAATCGGCGCCCGCATCAGGCCGCCTCCTGCATGTCATCGGGCATCTCGAAGGCGAACTCGCTGCCATGACCTTCCCGCGATGTCACCAGAAGCCCCAGGCGATAATGCGACAGGATACGCTTCACGATGGTCAGGCCGAGCCCGGTTCCGAGATGTTTCTTGTTCTGTGTCGCCTCCAGTTGCAGGAAGGGCTGGCCGATCTTCGCGATCATCGCTTCGGGAATGCCCGGCCCGTTGTCGTGAACCGAAAGACGCCATCCACCGTCGATCCTTTCGAGCCGGATCGTGACCTCCCCGTTATCGGGAGAGAATTTCGCGGCGTTCGAAATGAGATTGACCAGCACCTGCATCAGCCGGTTGGGATCGCCGAACGCGCGGGCGGGCGTGTCGGGGCGTTCGAGCCGCAGCCTGACATGGTTGAGCTCCGCATAGCCCTTCATGTTTTCCAGCGCTTCCAGCACCAGCTTGTGCAGATCGATCCTGACATCGGAGAAGGTCATCTTGTCCGAGGCCAGTTTCTCGTAATCGAGAATGTCGTTGATCATGTTCAGCAAACGGTCGCTGTTGCGGTTCGCGATGGCCAGGATATCGCCCGCCTGCGGCGACATCCCGCCCAGGGCCCCCGAGTTCAACAGCGCGAGCGCCCCCTTGATCGAGGTCAGCGGCGTGCGAAGCTCGTGGCTGATCATCGAGATCGTCTGCATCCTGGCCTGTTCGATCTCGTGGCGTTCGGACAGATCGCGCAAGGTCGAGACGAAAAGCCGCTTCCCATCCGAGCCGAGGATCAATCTGGTGACGACTTCCACCGGCCCCTTGGCATGCATCGCCTGGATCGTCGTGGCATCCTTTTCGCCCGAAAGAAGCGGATCGGTATGCTGGCGGAACAGATCCATATCGAAGCCCGGAACCGTATCGCCGATCCGCTTGCCCTGCAGATCGCTCTCGCGCCATCGGCAACGCGCGCGCGCCTCGCGGTTCAGGTAGCGCAATTCGAGCGTTTCGGCATCGTAGAGATAGACGTCCTCGTTCAGATGCTCGAGGGCGGCGTGCAGCATGTCGTCGACGGCCGCCGCTTCCTGCCGCTCGCCGGACGGAGAGGACGGGGTGCGGAAAATCCGTCGGAACACCGTCTTGAAGAGCGCCGGGAAAGACAGATGGGATTTGTGAAAATACCTGATATTCGTCAATGAGTTCAACGCTGCGACCATCACACACCCTGCACGCTATCGATATTTGCCGGCCTCTGACAGGCTGTCGTTTTCATAGGCCGGCAGAAAGGTTGAATTGAGACCATTTCCGGAAAACGCGAGGCTGCGACATCATGCTTCATCTCCCCGCGTGCTTCCTGTTTCACCGCCGCGGCACCTCTGGCTGCGGGGTTTCGAGAATATCCTCCATGAGATCGAGCAGATGTTCGGCGCGCGCCAGAACCGCATCCCGCGCCTGCTGCGAAGGCGCCCCGGAAAGGGCGTTTGCACCGAGCTCGACGGCGCGCGCCTCCTCGCCGAGCTGCGGAAACCCGAAAGAGGCGGCCACGCCGGCGAGCTTGTGACACAATCCGGCAAGCCGCGCGAACGCTTCGGGGTTTTCGGGCCGCCGGCAGTCCTGCGCGGCGCGATCGATATCTGCGAGGCGAAATTCCAGATCGTCCAGAAACCGGCGCCGCAGCGCGGAGATCGCGGTCTCGGCCGTTCGGGTGATGCAGGCATCAGCTCTCATGGCGGTGATATTCCGGCGCTGCGGATGCCGCGGCACGCGGGGCGTTCCGGCTCCGGGCATCGTGGATCGCGCCGACGAGAACGGCGGACGGATCCTTGAACGAGAACAACCCGTTCGATTGCGGCCGGCCGACCCGAACGCGCGGTGTTTGCGATGTTCCGAACACGTATCGCGTCATCTGGTCGAGACGGTCATTGATCGTCATGGCCGCCTCCTCGGGATCGAACGGGGCCAGCCGCGGGATGATGGCGCAGAAATCTCCCGATCCGGCATAGGCGAGGAAATTCGCCGGGCCGGGCAGCGTCTCGCCGATGACCGAGGCGATCTCAGACATGCCGTCGACGAATTCGACCCCGCTGGAGGCGGCATAGAGATCGGCCGCGTTCTCGACGTGAAAGCCGATGGCGACATTGGCGATCATGCGCATGTTGCCGAGCCTCAAAACATAGTTCTCAAGGCTGGCAAAGGGCATTGTCCGCGACAGTTCGGGCAGGCCAAAGGCTTCGTCGAATGCGATCTGCCGGCCGAAAGCGGCTTCGGTTTCATGTAGTTGCGATTGCAGCGTGCCGGAGATCATCCGCTCCGACAGGAGCTTTTGCACCATGCCCATCCGGGCCTTGATCTCCACCGTCTCGATGGGCTTGGTCACGTAATCGTTCGCCCCGGCCCGGAAGGCCTGATCCACGAAATGCTTTTCGGTCATCGCGGTGACCATGACGATCGGCGTATAGGCGTATTCGGGGGATTCGCGGAGGATTTCACAAAGCTCGATCCCGTCCATGCCCGGCATCTGGATATCGAGCAGGAAACACTGGAACGGTGTCTTCGCCGTATTGGCAGCGCGCAGGGCCTCATGCGCGGAGGACGCTTGATAGATATCCGAATAGCCCAAAGCGCGCAGCGTCTGCTCCATCAGATCGAGGAACAGGGGATCATCGTCGACGACAAGAATTTTCATTTCGGGTCCTGCGAGTTCTGGAAAAGGAGGAAACAGGGAACCTGCGGTCACAACACTGTCCCCGTCTTGGCGACAATTTATGACAATACTGGGGCATAATTTCAGCGAAGCGGCGGTTTTCGAACCGGCCCGCCCATTCGTCAGACCGGCGCGCCGGGCTCCGGCAGGTAGAGATACCCGGCATTGAACGCGCCGAGGCGGTGCAGGGCGGGGCGGTCATGCACATGCAGGACGCCCGCCTGGAAGGCGGCGCTGCCATCCTCGCGCAGATCCCTGAGCACGCGGTTGACATGGGCCGTGGTCAGCCCGCAGGCATCGGCGATATCGGCCTGGGTGAGGCCGATTTCATGCACGTTTCGCATCGCGCGATGCACCGCGTTCATCCGCGTGTCGATCTCGCAGAAGAAATTCGCCACCCGCCCCAGCGCCCGCATCGCGCTGTTGCGCATCGCCCAGTGCCGGTGGATCGACGCGTCGATCAGCGTCAGCGACCAGAGCAGGCGGGCGAGCGGCAAGTCGGCATCGACGAGGGCGGCAAGATCGGCATGGGCGATCACCGCCATTTCGGTTTCGGTGAGCGTGACGACATCATGATCGAGCCGCTTGAGCGGAAAGCCGTGCAGATCGACGAAATCGCCCGGCACCTGCAACGCCACGACGGTGCTGCGCGCGCCGTTGGCGCGGGGGATGGAGCGCACGACGATGCCGCTCAGGACGAGAAGGCTCTGCTCGAGCCGTTCGCCGCGCCGGCTGAGCACGGTGCCGGCGGCATGGGTGTCGATCCGCGAGATGCGCGCGGCAAGGCGCGCCCATCGATCCTCGGGCAGATGCCGCGTCATCCCGAGCCGCGGCAACGCCTTTTCGGTCCTGTGCTGCGGCATGATCGGCCCCGGTTCGCTTGTGATGTCGCAAGAGTTTACGCCGGGGGGGCGATTTTCTTCAAGCCATGGCGGCAACTTGATCCTGCCGGGCAGGGAATGCTACTCAGTAGTATATCCAGAAGGAAACGCCCCCATGTCGGTGAAATCATCCGTTTCGATATCCGAAGAGCAGGACGCCTTCGTGCGCACGCAGGTCGAGCAGGGGCGTTTCGCCAGTGCAAGTGCCGTCATGCAGCAGGGGATCGAGCTCTTGCGCCGCAAGATCGAACAGGAGGAGGCGGAACTCGCCGCGCTGCGCGCCTTTCTCGATGAGCGCCGGGCGGGCGCTTTCGAGGATGCCGGCACCGCCCGCGCGGCCACGGCGGAGATGATCGCGGCCAAGCGCAAGGCCCATGGGCTTTGACGTCAGGCGGTCCATCGCCTGCCGCCGCGATCTCGAGGTTCTGTTCGACCATCTTCATCAAAGCTATCGGGACATGGGAGAGACTGCGCCGGAGGCAGTGGACCGCGCTGCATTGCGTATCGCGCGCATAGAAGATGCGATGGATGCTCTGGGCGCCGCCCCGTATCAGGGCACGCTCTGGTCGCAGGTCATGGACGGGTTGCGATGGGTCACGAAGGAACGCGCGGTTTTCTATTTCCTGACCGATGACGGCAATCGCGCGGTGCAGGTATTGGCGGTGTTCTTCGGCGGGCAGGATCACAAGGAACATATGCTGGAACGCATAAGGGCCGGCGCCCGGGGAAAGGCGCCGGCCCGGACAGGGCTTGGGGCGAAATCCGGTCAGGATTTCTTCACATCGCCCAGATCCTGTTTCTTCGCTTCGGACTTGGCCGCATCCGCCACCCGTTCGCCGGCCTTCTTGGCCTTGTCCGCGGCGGCATCGGCGGCGGTGTCGCTCGACGCCTTGTCGTCCAGCTCGCGCTTGGTCTCCCTGGCGACCTTGCCGGCCTCGTCGGCCGCGGCATCCGCGACCTTGCGCAGCTTTTGCGTCTCTTCCTCGAAGATCCGTTCGGCCTCGTCCATCAGCGCGTCGCTCTGCTCGCCCATGTAGCGGTCTTCCATGTCGCTGCGGGGCAGGGCGGCGCCGAGGGCCGCGCCGATGGCGAGTGCGATGGCGCCGCCGATCATCGGCTGTTCCTCGAAGAGATCGGCCGCGCGGTCGGCGCCGCGGCGGGCCTGGCGCATGGCGCGGTCGCGCGCATCCATCGCCCTCTCGCGCGCGGCGATCACCCGCTGGCGGGCCTCGTCCGAGAGATCCTCGGTGCCCTGCGCCAGCTTGCGGCGATAGCGCTCGGCGCGGGCACGGGCCCGGCTGGCGGCATCCTGGGCGCGGTGTTTTGCCGTGCCGGCGGCATCCTGCGCACGGTGCTTGGCCGATTGCCCGGCCTCCGAGACGGATTGCCCGGCCTGCCTGGCCTTGTCCGCCGCGCCCGATCCGGCAGCGCGGGCCGATCCGGCAGCCGAGGAGGCGGCACCGGAGATGCGATCACCGGCCTCCGAGGCGCGGTCCTTTGCCTTGTCGGTCCAGCTTTCGTCGTCGCTGTCATCGCTGTCATCGACGCGCGCCCAGGCGGGCACATCGCGGGTCTGCGCGTGATGGCGCGAATAGTAGGAACTGGGCGAGGGCCCCATCACCGGGCGGCCCGGCCGCGCGCCGGGGCGGTCATAGGGATCGGTGCGCTCCAGCCGGTCCTCCAGATCGCGCTCATAGTCGTCGTCATGCGCGAAACGCACCTTTGCGCGGGCGCGGGCGGCCTCGATGCGGTCGTAATCGGGATGGCCGTATTCCACCCGGCGGCGCGGCGCGCTGCGATCGCTCGTCATCAGCCAGGCAAGGCCCACGCCGGTCAGCGCCAGCGCCAGCGGGTTGCGCTTGACGGCCTCCGAGACGGAGCGGCCGATATCGCCGCCATGTTCGCGGAACTGGTCGGTGACCTGGCGGGCCATGTATTCGACCGAAAAGCGATCCTGCAGATCGTCCAGCGTGTCGGTCAGCCCGGCGCGTTCGCGCTCGATCTCGCGTTCGATCTCTTCGGGACTGCGGGTCTCATTTGTCATCATACACCTCCTTGACGGCATGTGCATCGCGCTTCACGTTCTTGGCTGTCCGGGTGGGCGCAAGGCTTCTGAGTTTCAGATCGTTGGTGCCCTTGTGGAGCATGGCATAGGCGATGATCCCGAAGATCACGCCGACGATCACCGCCGACCATCCCGCCGGGATGCCCAGCTCGGTCAGCGCCGCGACCAGCGCGGCCGACAGCACGTTGAGCGCGGTCAGCGCGACCACGGCGGCCCCCACGATCAGACCGATGGCGACACCGGCCTGCTTGAGGTTCTCGTCCACTTCGGCGCGGGCCAGATCGACCTCGCTCCGCACCAGCGAGCTGACATGCGCCAGCGCATCGTTCAGCAGCCCGGTGGTGGACTTGTTCGGATCGGTGGTCTTGTTGGGATCGGTGGTCATTGCGTGCCTCCCTTCGTTGTCTGCCCCGGCGTGACGACGGGTTGCGGCGTGGTCCCCGCCGGGGTGGTCGGCGGCTGGGTGGCCGGGGTGCGTGCGCCCGTGCCCTGACCTGCGCCTTGGCCGATGCTATGGCCCGCCCCGTGACCGGCGCTGTAATCATGGCGCCCGCTATAGCCAGCATCGCGATCCGAAGAGGCGCGGGCAAAACGCGTGGCGGCGAACCCGACCAGCGCGGCGCTGCCCAGAAAGAGCATCGGATTGCGCCGGGCAAAGCCGTTGAGCGCGCCCATCATCTCGCCCAGATCCTTGTCGCGCATCGCGTCGGATGCATCGGCGAGGCTGTCGGCAATCTGGCTGAAGGTGCGTTCCTGCGGCGAGCCGCTGCGCAGCTCGTCGGCCGCCGTGCGCAGCGCGGAGGCGACGCTTTTCACCTCTCCGGCCGCGCTTTGCTTGGCCTGGTCCGCGTAATGCGCCGCTTCCTCGGCCACCGCATCGGCGGTGCCGCGCGCGCGGGCCTTGGCGTCCTCGGCGACGTCCCGCGCGGCCGATTTCACGTCCTGCCTCGCTTCCTGCGCCGTGGCCTTGGCCTGGTTCGAATGGGATTTGTCTTGCGATGTCATGGGAATGCTCCTTGCAACTTAGGCGATCAAGTTGAGGACCGCGAGAATGATTGCGATGAGGCCGATAAGGTAAATGATGCCATACATCCTTGGGTCTCCTGCGTGTCAGCGATATGTCGTTCGGTCTGTCATCGAAGGGGGAACGCCGCTTCACGCCATCGTGTTCCGCGTGTTCCGCGCGCTTCGCCCGAGCTGCGGGGAAAGGGCCGGGCGCATAGGTCCATGGGGGACACCCCCTTGCCGATGGAGCCCGCACCATGCGCCATGACCGAACCGACGACACCCCAGACGCCATCCTCATCGGATCGGGCCATAACAGCCTCGTCTGCGCGCTCTACCTGCTGCGCGCGGGCTGGAGCGTGCGGGTTCTCGAGCGCGCGCAGACCCCCGGCGGGGCGGTCAAGACGCAGGAGCTGACCGAGCCGGGGTTCCGGCATGACTGGGCGGCGATGAACCT
The DNA here is from genome assembly GCF_023370775.1 of Marivita sp. GX14005. GTDB lineage: Bacteria > Pseudomonadota > Alphaproteobacteria > Rhodobacterales > Rhodobacteraceae > Marivita. The sequence goes on along the minus strand of NZ_JAMCCQ010000007.1, from coordinate 12,034 downwards.
GTCGAATTTCCGCAATTCCGGCTTTTACGCCGATTTCGGCGAGGCGCTGGAGGCCCGCGGCGCGGAGTTCGCGCGCGCCGAGAAGTGCTTTGCCTCTGTCTATGACGACGGCACCTGGTTCGGCGTCGGCACCGACACGGAGGCCAACCTGGCCCGCATCCGGGCGCTGTCGGAGCGCGATGCGGACACCTGGCGCGCACTGACCGAGGGGTTCGAAGCGCGCGCGGGGCTGATCGGCGGGCTGATGTCGAGCCCGATGAGCTGGACCGCGCTGAGCGGGCTGGGCTTCAAGGCGCTGCGCGAGTGCGGCTGGGGCGGCAGCCTCGATCTGCTGCGCTTCACCCTGTCCTCGCCGCGCGACTGGCTGGGGCGCAGTTTCGAGAGCGAGAAGATCCGCGCCGCTCTGGCACCCTGGGGGATGCATATCGATTACGCCCCCGACATCGCCTCCGGCGCGATCTTTCCCTATCTCGAAGCCTTCGGCGATCAGGCCGGCGGTATGTTCCTGGGCCGGGGCGGCTCGGACACGATCATCCGCGCCATGGTGGCCGAGATCGAGGCGCAGGGCGGCTCGGTCGAATGCGGCACCGAGGTCACCCGCATCCTGCATGAAGGCGGCCGTGCCCGCGTGATCGAGACGGCGGACGGGCGGCGAACAAGGCGATCATCGCCAATGTCGCCCCCGGCGCGCTGGCACGGATGACCGGGCCGACGGGGGATGCGCATTACGATGCGGGGCTCAGGGAGTTCCGCCATGCGCCCGGCACGGTGATGATCCATCTGGCGCTGTCGGATCTGCCCGACTGGCGCGCCGGGGCCGAATTGCGCGACTATGCCTATGTCACCATCGCGCCGACGCTCGATGCGATGGCCAAGACCTATCAGCAGCCGATGGCCGGGCTTTTGCCCGAAGAGCCGATGATCGTCGTCGGCCAGCCCTCGGCCATCGATCCATCCCGCGCGCCGGAGGGCAAGCACACGCTCTGGCTGCAGGTCCGCATGGTGCCGGCCGAAATCGCGGGCGATGCCGCCGGCCAGATCGACGCGCGCGACTGGGAGGCTGCGCTTGCGCCTTTCTGCGAACGCGCACTGGACATCGTGGAGCGCCATGCGCCGGGGCTGCGGGGCAAGATCCTCGGCATGCGCTGCGTCTCGCCGCGCGATCTGGAGGCGGACAATCCCAATCTGGTGGGCGGCGATCAGGTCTGCGGCAGCCATCACCTGTCGCAGAATGCCATCTTCCGTCCGGTGCGCGGCCATGCCGACGGCACCACCCCGCTCGATGGGCTCTACCACACCGGCGCCGCCGTCTGGCCCGGCGCCAGCACCGGCGCGGGGCCGGGCACATTGCTGGGCAAGATGCTGGGCTGATCGGCAAAGGGGCGCGCAAAGCGGGGGCTGACCTGCCCGGCAAATCCCTGTAGAGCCGGCCCAGACCAATCCGGAGCCTGCCATGGCGCTGTCCGATCTTCTGCCCAAACCGGTGTCGCGCACCGGGGCCGAGAGGCCCGAAAAGCCTGAAAAGCCCGAGAAACGGCCGATGTTCTCCGAGATCGACCGGGGCAATATCGTCTGGTTCTGGAACCGCTACCTGAAATCCAAGACGCCGTGGCTTTTTCTCGTGCTGGGCATGATCGCCATCCAGGGGTTCGTCTACCAGCAATTCCTCGCCCTGACCGAGGACGGCTTGCGGGTGATCTTCGAAAGCGGGGCGACACGCGATCTGGTCAAGGTCTGCGGCATCGTCTTCGCGCTTTTCACCACGCGGGCGCTGATGTCCTATCTCATCCCGCGCCTGTCGGTCTGGCTGGCCAGCGACGCGGTGATGAAGATGCGGCGCGATCTGATCGACCACCTGATGACGCTCGATCTGGCGTTTTTCGAGCGCACCCAGTCGGGCGAGATCATCCTGCGGCTGGTCAACCAGTCCCAGGGGCTGAGCCAGTTCGTCGGCCAGGCGACGGTCAACGCGGTGCGCGATGCGGCGACGATCCTGATCGTGTCGGGATACCTGATCTACAAATCGCCCCTGCTCTTCACCGCCGCACTGATCGTGCTGCCGATGATCCTGCTGCTGCTGCAGCACGTTTCGAGCACGATCAAGAATATCCAGGCGACAGCCGAAAATGCGCTCGGCGCCTACATGACCGGCATCGACGAGATGACAAGCGGCATGCGCACGGTCAAGATCGCGGGGCAGGAACCGGTCGAGCGCGCGCGCCTTGTCACCGCGACAGAGGGCATCCGTTCGATCTCGATCCGGTTGCAGGCAGCGCAGGCGCTGGTGATGCCGGCGATCGACATGATGGCGGCCTTCGTCTACGTGCTGGTGATCGGCGGCGGCGGCTACATGGTGCTGTCGGGCGATTTCGGGCTCGATGGGGCGGGGATCATCGCCTATCTGCTGGGCCTTGCGCTGATCTTCGATCCGGCGCGGATGCTGGCGGGGTTCTTTGCAAAGTTGCAGGCCAACCTGATCCTGCTCGACGGTATCCGCAGCCTTTACCGCGAAATCCCCCGCATCACCAACGCGCCGGATGCGCATGAGGAGTTCGACCGCTCAGGCGATCTGGCGCTGGAGGATGTGCGTTTCAGCTACGATCCGCAGCACCCGCTTTTCGACGGCCTGTCGATGCGCTTTCCCGGCGGCAGGATCACCGCCATCGTCGGCGCGACAGGGTCGGGCAAGACCACCGTCCTGAGCCTTCTGACCCGGCTCTACGATGTCGAGGAGGGGCGGGTGAGCATCGGTGGCACGCCCATCGACAGGCTGAAGATCAAGGCGCTGCGCTCTTCGTTTTCGGTGGTGGCGCAGGATATCGTGATCTTCAACAGCTCGCTGAAGGACAACATCCGTTACGTGCGCCCCGATGCCACCGACGAGGAGGTCCGCGCCGCCGCCGAGGCCGCCGAGATCGCCGATCTGATGGATGCGCGCGGCGACGCGCCGCTCGGCCCCAAGGGCAGCCAGCTCTCGGGCGGGCAGAAACAGCGCATCGCCATCGCGCGCGCCTTCCTGCGCGGCTCGCCCATCCTGCTCTTGGACGAGGCCACATCGGCGCTCGACCAGAAGACCGAGGACAAGGTTAAGCGCGCGCTGAACCGGCTGTCGGAAGGGCGCACCACGCTGATCGTGGCGCATCGGCTCTCGGCCATCGCCCATGCCGACTGGATCTATGTCATGGATGTGGGGAAGGTCGTCGAGCAGGGCACCCATGCCGACCTGCTGGCCCAAGACGGGCTCTATGCCGGCATGTATGGCGCGCAGAAGCAAAGCTACGGGTAGGCGGGCGAGGCGCTATCTTCCGTGATGATTGTGTTGCAACCAAGCCGCTCTTCCGGATGACGTCCTGGCACGAAAGATGCGCGCGGAATCGGTTCGATTATACATCGCATGACGCATGTGAGTGAGGGTGGTGTGATGTCCAATATCAATATGAAAAAGGCCAAGGGTGATCGGTATTATGGCGGCACCGCCGCAAAATACGACCAGGTGCGTCAGAAACAGGCATGGTGGCACATCGAACAGGAGGCACTCGGGAGCCTCCTTGACACATTGCCCAAGGGCCTCAGCGTTGTGGATATTCCTTTCGGCACAGGCCGGTTTGTCCCGCATTATCTTGAACGCGGCTTTGACTCCGCGGTTTGGAAAAACGCGGAATGATCGTAAAAGCTGTCAATCGGCATTGAAGTTTGACCCCTTATTGGAGTGCGCCCCTCGGGGTGCTTAGGGCACCATCCCGCACCCCTTCCGGAATCCACTTCAAACTGGCTCAGTTCCGGCAGACCATTCCCCGTCCCATCGGGTCAGGATCTGGTTTTTCCATGCGCCATTCTCCCGTCACCTATTGCCCAGGACGCCACGCGGAGAAGCCCCCGGCGCCGACAAGTTGGCCATCCCGCGAGAAGAAGACACCTTCGTGTCTGCGCCGCTGCGGGATCAGGGGGGGGACGGTTTACCGTCGCCATACCCTGCTAAGGGCAGGGTGATCCCCAAAGCGGATTCCGAAGATTTATTTTCGTATTTTCACGGTCTTCAAAGACACTCGCCGTGTAGCACGAGGATAACATCATGGCACTCAAACGGAAACACCTGAAGGAGGCAAAGTCAGCGCTCAAGTCCATGTCGACGCGACGGGAGAAGAAACTGACGCGGGCGGATTTTGTCGCCGGCCTGATCCAGGACATCCACAAAAAGATGATGGCCGGGTTTTCTCTGGAAGAGATTTGCGAGGAACTCAACAAGACCCTCCCGGACGGCGAACAGCTCAACATGAACACGTTCAAAACATACGTCCGCAGGGCCCGGACCCAGGCCGGGATTGCGCCGACCAGATCGTGGACGCGCCGGACCCGTCCCGCAAATACCAAGGCAGAGACCGCCCCGGACAAGGGGAGGACAAAGGTCCGCAAAGAGGACCATGCATCGGATTTTCGCGATCAAGGAGGTGAACTGTGAAGCGGATTTTTTTCATCCACGGTGACAAAGGGGGCGTCGGCAAGACCGAAGTCGCAAAGCGCATGGCGGCCGTGATGCTCCAGGCCGGACATCCGGTCACGCTGGTCGATGGTGACGATAAAAACGCCGGCCTTCACGCCGCGTTCGAACACAGTGGACTTGATGTTCAGCGCATCAAGGTCATGACACCCGCTGGCCGCGATGCCCTCTTTGACGTCATTGCGGAAAGCCCCGGGGATGTCCTGATCGATCTGCCTGCACGCGGCTCCGACGTCACCGAGAGGCTGACCCAGGACGGCGCTTCCGAAGACGGGTTCAGCCTCGAATTGCTTCTCGCCGAGATCGACGCCGAACTGACCATCGTCTTCGTGATCGATCAGACCCGGCCCCCGCTCGTGGCGCTCAAGGATGAGCTGGCAGCCCTGCCGGATGCCACGCGCTGGATCATCGTGCGCAACTGGCGCGAGGAGCGCGATTTCACGTTGTTCGACAAGACCAGGGTCAAAGCCGATCTCGAAGCGCGCGGGGCCGCCATCATCGACCTGGTCCGGCTTGATCCGGGTGTGAATGATATTCTCGAAAACGCTGGCCTGAACCTGATTTCCGCGCAGACCTCGGACAGGCTCTCCATGCTTCAGAAGATGCGCGTAAAGGCAGCGGTCCGGTCATGGTCCGAGCAGATGAAGATCGCAGGGCTTCTCGAATGACCGAGTTTCCGGAAAACCTCTTCGCCCAGATTTACCGCCGCGCACCGACGGAGCAGGACCGCACGCGCCTGATGGGGATCAAGGCGGGGCTCGGTCTCTCCCCGCGGGACGAGCTCTGGCCGGTGATCCTGGTGCTCGATCACTATGACCGTGCGATCAGGTCGGGCCGGGCCGCCACCTTGCGAGACGTTGAGCGCGTCATCGAAGAATTGAACGCCGTCCCGGATCGCGCCGGCCCGATCGCCAGCGCCGAAGCCCGGAAGGCCATCGCGCGGATCATCGAGGCGGCATCCGACAAGATCGCCCGGGCTTCCTCGCAAAAATCGATCACCACAGCCGATCGCATTTCCCGAAGGCAGTTTATCGTGGCGGCCCTCGTCGGCGCGTTCAGTGCCGCGTGTCTGGCCTTGGCCGCAGCCTGGGGCACATATGAATTCCTCGAGGCGCGCGGCCTCTGCGCCGAGCCACCGTTTCCCACAGTCGACGGACAGGTCGGATGTTTCGTTCAGCGGTGATGGGCTGATCTCCTTCTCCGCCAGATGGCGTCGGCGGGATCAGCTGTGGGCGTTAGGAGGAAAGGCGAGAATTAGGGATTTTCAGGGAAGGGTCATAAAAATGAAAGAGGGGTGAGTAGGGCTGAGCAGGCATGGCACGCGCAGGGGATGGAGCACCGAGGTCGAACCGCCGGAGACGGAACAACCTCCTTCAGAAGCGGGTAAATGATGAAGAGCTGGACCGGTTCATTGCACGGGCGCGCGAGGCCGGGTTCCACGACCACCGTGATTATCACGGTGCCCTGATCTCCGGAGAGGCCGGGTTTGATCGTCGAGAGCGCCATGATCTGCTGCGCATCCTCGGCGAGCTGGGAAAACACGGCTCAAACCTGAACCAGCTTGCATATGCCGTGAACGCGGGCCGCCTCACCGCCTTGTCGGCCGATGATTTGCGCGGGATCCATGAGGCCCGCATCGCTGTCGAGAAGGCCGCCGCACAGATCAGGGCGCAGCTGGCATGATCGGCGAGGTCATCAAAAAGGAAGGAGAGAAGGGATCCGGCGGCGGCGCGGATGCCTTCAGGCCCGGTGTGACATATGTGTGCAGCAAAGCCGTCCGGGTCGCGCTGCGCAACATCGCCTCATCCGGTTGGCAGGATGCAGCCGAGGAAATGCGCCTGACGTCGGAGCTGAACAGCCGGGTCCGGAAACCCTATTACCATCTGGTCCTCAGTTGGCACGAGCTGGAGCAGCCGACCGATGACCAGATGGTGGAGGCCGCAGACCACATGATCCGCAGCCTTGGGCTCAAGGAGCATCAGGTCGTCATCGGCACGCATCACGACACGAAGCGGCGGCACATTCATCTGGTCTGCAACACCGTCCACCCCACAACCGGCAAAGTCTGGTCGAAGTCGAACGACCACCTGCGGATCGAGAAGGCCTGTCGCGAGATCGAGCTGGCACAAGGCTGGTCACATGACCGGGGCCGGTTCGAGTTCGATGTGTCTGCCGATGGCACGGTTGCGCTGAGGCCCAACCCGGCGGCCTGGGACAGGAAGAAGGCGGACCGGGGCGCTGGCAAAAGACCGAAAACCTCCGGCGCGCGCAAGTTCGAGAAATCGGCCGGCATCGAGACATTCGAGCACGGCGTCCCCGCCGCCCTGAAGGCTCGATTTGAAGAGGCCGTTGGCTCTGCGCGTGACTGGCAGGGCCTGCACGCCGCGCTCGGGGCGCTTGGGCTGCGCTATTACAGGGCCGGGTCCGGCGCACGGATCGGCCTCCTTGGCAGCGAGGAGTTCGCGAAAGCCTCAGCATTCGGATCGAAATATTCCATCAGGAAGATGGAGGCCGTCCTCGGGGCATATGAAGATCCGGGCAGCGCATATGTCAATGATCTCAAAGAGGACCACAAGGATATCGAAAGCATATCCGGAATGGTTTGGGATGAGGATCAAAAAGCGACCGCATCATCGGCGTTCAAGCTGACCCTTTTGCGCCGCATCTATTGCGACCTTCATCTCGACGCTGCCGTGTCTGAGGCGATCCGTTTTGTCGATCTGCAGGATGTGCCCCCTCAGATCACGTTCCGGGACAACGCAACGCTGGTCGATCACGGCGATCGTCTGTCGACATCCCGTAGCACCAGGCAGACGCGCACGGCGATGATCGCGATCGCCAAGGCCAAGGGATGGTCCTCGGTCAAACCCACCGGATCACCGGACTTCGTGCGTTTGGTGTCTCTTGAGGCTGCGCGCGCAGGTCTTGCGGTGCATGGCGTCCCGGAAGACATTCAGGCGCAGTGTGATGCGATCCTGGAGCGGCTGGAGCGCCAACAGCGCCGGATTGAGACCGAGGCCCGGGCCGGAAACCAGGCGGCCCATGAGGCTGTCGCTGACCGTGATCAGGCGATCCGGGGAAATGACGCGGAACGGGCAGAAGCTGCGGCCAGGATCGATGTCGGGACCGCCGAGGCCCGAGCGGTGATCAAGGCCATCGGCTCCGGGCGCGACCCCGTCCGGACCGCCCTGCGGACCGTGGCGCGCGCGGAAGAGAAGCGGATCAAGGCAGAGCTGCCGGATCGCCGGACCGTCTCGACCCCGCAATCCGCACCGGACGCAGATCGCAGAGGCGGCAGTGCAGATCGCCGGATCGCACGGGCGATCCACGAGAACGATCATCACGAGTTGGACCGGATGCGTACGGTGCATATCGACGAGATCGCCGTGCGCTGTGGCTGGTCCTGTGACCCCAAACACAAGGATGGGCATAACGACCCGAAGGGCCGGGATCGTCGTACCTATGTGCGCGGTGCCGAGACAATAAAGGCGACACGGAAGGGGCCGGTCTGGGTCTGGACGAACAACAAGACGGGCGCGTCCGGATCGGTCATCGATCTTTGGCTGTTGGACAACCCGGGATCGACACTGGGCGATGCGCGCAAAGCGTTCCGCGAGATCATGGGCATCGACGCTCCGGCGCCGGTGCCCGCCGCAGCACCACGCAGGAGCGAGACTCCGCAGGACCATACCGAGGCTCGGCGCAGATGGGAGGAGGCACCTTATATCGAGGACCGGCGGACCTACGCACAGGCTCGGGGCATCTCGACATCGACTCTGCACCGTTTCCGGGATGATGTGCGCTGCGGCGTCTTTGGCGGCATCTACTTCGCCCACCGCAATCCCGAGACCGGCGACATCCAGGGGTTTGAACAGCGATGGGAGAAGGATGGCCGGAAAAACACAGCGCGCTTTGCCAGGGGCGGCCTGAAGACCGTCGCGGTCCTCGGCAATCCCGAAACCGCAACACGCATGGTCATCTTCGAAGGCGGCCTCGATGCCCTCGCGCTCGCGGAACTCGAAGCCCGGGAGGACACGATCTACGTCAGCACGGGCGGCGGGTTCGGGGCGAGGACGGCGGTGGCCCTTCTCAAACTCGCCGAGGGCCGGCAGGTCATGTCGGGCTTCGACAATGATGCGGCGGGAGCCGCGCTGCATAAGCGGCTCGCCACGTTACTGCCCGGCGCGACACGTCTCGCGCCGCCATCACAGGTCGGGGGCGCAAAGAAGCCCTGCAAGGACTGGCTCGATGTTCTCAACGCATCCAGGGAGGCGCCATCGCCGGCCATGTCGTCGAGTAGTCTTGCAGCAGAGAGCAAACAGGCGGGCCTTGCCGAGAAGTCGATGCATGACCCGCATTTGGATGAACCCGAAATGCCAGGTTGTGGCTGACCTAAAAAACACCGCAGTACGACAAACAATAATGAGGTCACGTCAGATCCCTCGTCGCCACAAAAGTGATCACGACGCTTCTGAACTGGCCCCACTTTCGACCGGACATTCAGGCATAACCATGGAGGCTTAGGGATAGCCCTAAGCACGTGCTTATGTCTGACTATGAAATCATCACCGATGGCGGCCGCAGGCGTCGCTGGTCGTCATCAGAGAAGCTTCGCATCGGGACCCATTCGTAGCCTTCGAGGCATTCATCAGCGACCATGCGGCGCTGCTGGGCCAAGAGCCAGATCGAGCGCTGAGCCTCCACGAGCTTGGAATAGATTTCCTGATAGATGCCGTTGCGTGGTCTCGCAGTGAGGGAACCAATGGAGCCCGAAGATAACGCCCCGGGCTCCACTTCGTTCAGAAGCTCATCTCGTATCCAAGGCTCAGCCCGTAGCTTTCGAAGCCATCCGCGCCGATCCCATCGTAGAAAGTAGATGCCGAAAAGCGTCGGTTTGTCGAGAAGGCGTGGTCGAGGCCCAGTTCGACTCGCGCCCGGCCGCCCTCGTAGTCCGGCGTGACGGTGGAGACGAAGCCGCTGCCGCTAGTATGCGACCAGATGGCCGAGGCACCGCCCCAGAGCTCGAGAGTTCCAGATCTGACGTCGAACATCCTGCTGAAGTCCGTTCCGACCTCGATCTGCCCAAGCTCAATGTTGAACCGCACCGGGTTTGCCGGAGCAGTGGCACGCAGCTTGGTAGGCTGGGGCAATCACGTTCTTCAGGTGAGGCGAACATTAGCTGGGATGTGCAGGCAGAGCCTAAATCATACAGCGCTTCGCGGTAAGCCTCCGGGGGCGGCCGTCTGATCTTTGGTTCGCTCCGATGGTAAGTCCGACCTTATGTCCGACTTTATCAACCGCCCTCAAATTGAAGTTCTTTCCGCCGCCGATGGTGAACGCCGCCGGTATTGGTCGGATGATGACAAACTGCGCATTGTGGAGGAAAGCTTCATCGGCCACCGCCAGGCGGCAGCCACAGCGCGGCGGCATGGCATTTGCCGGTCGCTGCTGACAACCTGGCGGCGGCAGTATCGAAACGGTGAGCTTGGGTCTTCTCGCCCGGTATCGTTCGCGCCGGTGACGGTGACCAAAGCGCCCGCGCCGCAGACCAATTCAGTCGATCCCTGTCCGCCTCCGGGCTGTCAGGTTGAGATAGCCCTGCTGAATGGGCGCCGGGTCATCGTGCCGGTGGGCGTGGACCCTGAAGGGCTTGCCCGGATTCTGAACGTGGTGGACCGGCAATGATCGCGTTTCCGGCGGGCGTGAAGGTCTGGATCGCGGGCGGTGTGACAGACATGCGGCGGGGCATGAACACGCTGGCGCTGCAGGTGCAGGAGGGTCTCGGCCGCGATCCCCATGCCGGCGAGATCTTCTGCTTCCGAGGCCGTAAGGGTGATCTGGTCAAGATCCTGTGGCATGATGGCGTGGGCATGTCACTTTATCTGAAGCGCCTGGAAGCGGGCAAGTTCATCTGGCCGGTGAGCCGGTCGGGCGAAGCGGTGCAGATCTCGGCGGCGCAACTCGGATATCTCTTGGAAGGGATCGACTGGCGCAACCCACGTTGGACGCAACGCCCTGCAAAGGCCGGGTAAATTACTCTGATCGGCCTGTTTTATACATGTTCGAGAAAGAGGGCCGTTGGCAGGCCTTCACGGCATTCCTGGATGATGGGCGTATCTGCCTGACCAACAATGCGGCCGAACGCGCCCTGCGCGGCGTGGCTCTGGGCCGGAAGTCGTGGCTCTTCGCAGGTTCCGAGCGCGGCGGTGAGCGGGCCGCCGCCATGTATACCCTCATCGTCACGGCCAAGATGAACGACATCGACCCGCAGGCTTGGCTCGCCGATGTCCTCGCCCGGCTGCCCGACATGCCGGTCTCACGCATGCCGGAACTGCTGCCCTGGAACTGGAAAACCCGACCCCTCGCTGAGGCGGCATGACCATGCAGTTGAACAAGAGCCATTCCGTCAAGACCATCGAACGCGTTGCAGCCGAGCTCGGAGAAACCGTCGATCGGATCTTCGATCTCGCCATCGATATGGAAGCCGAAGATGGCGTGATCTGGGTCTACGGCCCCGCCGACGACAGCGTCATCGCATTCACTCCATTCGGCATCGAAAACCTGCGCGAGCTCATCGAAATGGACCGTCAACACGCGCATTGACCTCGCTGTGGCCTACGCCGGATGCCTACGATCTTCTTGATTGGGGTGCCAATATACTTGCAGTTGTGGAACCTATGTGGAAGGAGCGATGAAAGCCGTCAGGGGCCCAGTGCTACATGCTAGAACAGAAAAAAATCACGATCCCGCAGCAAACCTCGGCGCATCACGACAGCCATGAAAGCGATGAGATCGATCTGCTGGAACTCTTGCGGACGATCTGGCGCGGCAAATTTCTGATATTGATTGTCACCCTCGCCGCTTTGATCGTCGGGTTTTTATACGCGTTTGTTCTGGCTGTGCCGATGTATTCAGCTTCCACAACACTGGCGCTCGAAGTCAGAGATCAACAGCTCGTCGATCTGGAGAGCGTGATGTCGGGGGTCTCCACCGAATCCGAGGCGATGAACACTGAGTTGGAAGTCATCCGGTCACGGGGTCTTCTGGAAAACGTTGTGCAGGTGCTTGATCTCACCGACGATCCCGAGTTCAATCCAGATCTGCGCCCTGATCCGCTGATCCCGGTTGGCGCTATTTTAAAGCAGCTGCAAATCTTGCTTGGGCAACCTCCCCATGAGGACATGCCTGAGCCCAATCATGAACTGAACGTCGCTGTCGATATTCTGCGTGAGGCGATATCGGCGTCGGTCCAGCGCAACACGTATGTGTTCAACATCACCGTCACCACGCAAAACCCGCGCAAATCCATGCGGATTGTAAACACACTTGCCGAACTCTACATCGACAATCAGGTACAGGTGAAATTCAATGCCACCGAGAACGCGGTTGCCTGGCTGTCCGAACGCGTTGTCGAGCTCGAATCTGAATTGCAAGAACGGGAAGACGCGATCAATGCAAAGCAGGCCGGGTCCGACTTTGTCAGCGTCGAAGGTCTGGAATCCCTGAATCAGTTTAGAATGTGCCCGCGTACACTTG
>NZ_JAMCCQ010000006.1 GCF_023370775.1 Marivita sp. GX14005 | reverse complement strand
CTCTGCCTCGATTCGTGGGCGCGTTTTTTATGTGATCGCGCGTTATTTATCGAGACTATTGCCCGAGCTATCAGATTCGTGCAAGCTCTTTCTAGATTTGGTGTCAGTCGCTGCGTCATGCACAAGAGTAGCTAGGGTTTGCGGCAGGCTTGTCTTAGGAACCTTTCGGATATACATTACAAGACGTATATCCGCATGGGAGGTCACGATGCAGGTCGCAAAATGGGGTAACTCGCTGGCCGTCCGTTTGCCCGCGGAGCTCGTCCGAGAGCTTGGTCTCAAGGAGGGTGATCAGATCGACCTGGTCAAGGACGACGGTCGGGTCAGAGTCCGTCGCCTTGCTCGTGCGGATGAGGTACTTACCGGCCTGCGCCGCTTCCGGGGCAAGTTGTCCGCAGCAGAACGTCTGAGCCGCGACGACGCACATGAGCGTTGAGTTCGCGGACACGAATGTCGTTCTTTACCTGCTCGACGACGGCCCAAAGGCCGATCGCGCCGAGGTCATCCTGGGGCAGGGGCCCCGGATCAGCGTTCAGGTTCTAAACGAGTCACTGGTGAACTGCCGCCGCAAAGCTGGCCTCGGTTGGGAGGAAGCAGCGGCCTTTCTCGAAGGCGTGCGCGCCTTGTGTCCCGTCGAAGATCTCACCGTGCAGACCCATGACGTCGGCCGCGCTTTGGCGGAACGCTACGGCTTCTCGATCTACGACGCGATGATCGTGGCCAGCGCTTTGGTTGCGGGGTGTACCACGCTGTGGAGCGAGGACATGCAAGATGGCCTGCTGGTGGAAGGCCAGCTTCGCATCGTCAACCCCTTTGCATGAGCGAACGGCTTCTGTGCCTGAAACTGACCACAACCTTGTAATCCTTCCCTATAGTGGAGGATTTGCAAGGTTGTTAGGCTACTCAAGCAGCCCCAGCCTCTCCGCCCGCTCCAACAGCATCTTGACTGACGACGGCTGCCATCTCGTTCGGCCACGTGGTGTGCGTTCGCGCATTGATTCCAGCCGTTCACAGATCGCCTGGAGCGTAATGCCGGGATCCGCGCCCTTGATGGCGGCGACGATGGCGGGCAGGCGGTCGTCGGTTTCGCGGCGGCCGGCGCGGGCCAAAACTGTCTCGGGCAGGAAGCCGTCGCGGACATAGGCCTTCACGGCGCGCAAGAGACGGCTTTGGGTCCAGCGACGCGCCTCGGGCAAGGGGCCGTTGATGATGCGCACCACGTCTTCCCAGGCCAAGTCAGGGCGCAACCGGCGCACATGGGGCACCCAATCTTGTGCCGTTTCGTTCAGACGCTCCATGTAGCCGTCCTGTCGCGCTAGCCGCACCTTGCGAAGAGCGGCAGGGTCTTTGGCCCGCAGTCCAGGGTTTCCGCCCACGCGGCCCTTTGTGCGCGCACTGGCGAGGCCGGACTTGGTGCGCTCCCGGATCAGGGCGCGCTCGAACTCGGCCGCAGCGCCCAAGACCTGCAGCGTGAACTTGCCCTGCGGGGATCCAGTGTCGATCGGGTCCTGGATCGAGCGAAAGAACGCACCCCTAGCCTCCAGCCGCTCGATCACTTCCAGCAGATGCGACAGAGACCGCGCAAGCCGGTCGATCCTCACGACGACCAGCGTATCGCCACTCTGGATGCGTTCGAGCACACGCCCAAGCACCGGCCGCGCGCGATTGCCGCCTGAGGCGTGCTCTTCATAGATTTCGGCGCAACCCGCAGATTTCAGGGCCTGCGACTGGGGCAGGGGGGTTTGATCCTCTGTGGATACGCGCGCATAGCCTATCAATGGCATCAAAACAGTCTTTTTGCAGTTTCATATAGCGGCAATAAACGACCGTTTACAAACGAATGCAAGCAAGTGTTTTCTCATTGTGCCGATGCACAATCCCCTAGTTTCCTTGCATTGATCGCGATCTGAAAGGTTCCGTCGGCAGTCGCGCGCACGTAATGTGTAAAGAGCATTGTCGACGGTCACAAAACAGCTTGGGTAATGTGCAAATAATCTGTATTTTGCACATATGATGCCACAATCGACTATTATTCCTGAAGATTTCGACGAACCCCTCGACATCGGAGAGGGGAATGAGGATGCTTCGGAAGAAGTTCTCTGGTATCTGCCGGGCCCGATCGAAGAGGAACCGGATTACCGGCCTCCCGGACCTCGGGCGGGACAGCCGGAAAAGGGCCTCATTGATGACTGGGCAAGGGCCGAAGCGGATCAGGCTGCGCTTCTGGCAAGGGTGGCCGGGCGCTTGGGTGCGCTCGATGACCGATTGGCTCGCGCGCCCAAAGGCTGGCTGCATAGGTTGGCACTGATCGAGGCGGCAGACCTGAGCTGGTTTGCAGGAGATCGCGTAGGCCCGGATCGTCTGGCGCTATGGATTTCTATGCGCCTGTCAGGCGCACAAGATGACCCAAATGCCTTGGCGCGAATTGGATGGGCCGTTCGGCGACTGACAGGCGGTCCTGACCCGATAGTCGATATCGCAGCCTTCCTCGACCGCCGCGATCCTGAAAACATCGATGAAAATGCCGAGCGCTTCGACGATCGCGCGAGCGGTTGGCTGGATTTGATGAAACAGGCCGCCGATCTTCATCCGATCACCCGCGCCTGCATGGGGTTTCATCTCTGGAGTCTTGCGGGCCTTGGGCAGCAGGGCGATCGGGTGGAAGCAGCGGTCACGGCCGCGCGCATCGCGGCTAGCGAGGGAAACGGGGCAATTTTCGCACCGTTGGCAATGGGCGGGGCAGGGGGCCTGCGCGCGAGTGGGCCATCGGCAGAGCGCCTTAAACAATGGCTCGAGGGGATGCAGACAGCTATCCACATGGCGATGCGGCGCCTCGACGATATCCAATCATGGTCAGCGAAGGCCAAAGCAGAGATGTCAACGCTCTCAGGCAAGACACCGCCGGTCCTGAGCGCCCTGCTGACCGAATGGCCCCTCGTTTCCGCCCCGATGGCCGAAATGTGGATCGGTGCTAGCCGCGCCACCGCTCAACGCAATCTCGCCTGGATGGAAGCGAAGGGTCTAATCCGTGAAGTGACGGGGCAGGGACGGTTTCGGATGTGGAGTATTGCGATTTAGGCCGACCAGCGGCCAGTCGAAATCTGTTCCAGTTTCGAGCGCTCTGATTACAGATTATCCTTTATTGCATCACCCCAAAGTCAGCACCATCTCCTCCGAGAGCGACAAGTCCGGAATATGCAGGTTCTCAGGTGCCGGGCCTTTGCGAATGCGCCCAGCCGCGTCATAATGGGAACCGTGACAGGGGCAGAACCAACCCCCGAAATCCCCCGCCCCATCCCCCAGAGGGACACAGCCCAGATGGGTACAGACACCGATCATGACCAGATATGCCTCGTGACCCGCAATGGCCCGGTTCTCATCGCTTGCCAGCGCATCGTCGGGCAGATTTGGGTTGCGCGCCGAGCTGTCAGGCAGGTCAGAGACCGCCTGTGCCCGAGCCTGAGCCATTTCTGCCTCCGTTCGATGACGGATAAAGACAGGTTTTCCGCGCCAGTTGACGGTCAATTGCGTTCCGGGCGCAAGATCGGAGATGTCGACGATGATTTGTGCCAAGGCGCGGACATCTGCCGAGGGGTTCATCTGGTTCACCAGAGGCCAGAGCGCGGCCCCTGTGGCCACGACCCCCGCTCCAGCCGTTGCGTAATACAGGAAATCCCTGCGTTCGGTATCTTCTGACGCTTCCATCATGGGGCATGTGTCCATGTCTCCCGCGCGGGAAGGTCAACAGGCAAGATGTAACGTTTTGTCAGCGCGCCTCACTACGGCCAGAAAACACGTCGTGTCGGCGCATTAATGGTGCGGGGCTGCGCCTTTTGCCATCATGAGGTGATGCTCCTGGTGATGCGCCCCGATGGTCATCAGGCCAAAAAAGCCAAGTCCCTGAATCTGCGCGGCATCGCCATCGACATTGAGCGCCACGCCATCTTCTAAGTCCTCTGTCACAACATCCCAGCCGGTTTCAGCCGCGAGAAAGGGCGCATGGGCGGGCACCATGGCGCGGATGGCCTCGAGAACACGTGGGGTGCCCCGAATCTCGAACCGGGCCCCTTCCGGCCGCAGCGTGCGGGCGATCACGGCCTCCTGGGTCAGAAGGTCCATATCGACCAGATGGCGGCGCAATCCGTCGATATCGACCCGCTCCCAATCCGTCTCGGGATCGGCCTGCAGGATCGCAACGATTTCCGCCAGGGCGGCAAAGGCCGCTTGCCCGGTTTCCTGTGGTCCACCCCTATCTTGCCCAGTCGCGGAATGGGTGTGCTGCGCGGCCACGGGTGCGGCCATCACTATGGCAAGGAGGAGGAGAATGAGACGCATGGACGGGTCCTTTAATGGGGTGGTGTCATCTTTACGCTAGCAGGGGCGGATGCATCGCAATATGATTTCAATCATATGCTGCCAAACCCCTATGATCTTATCCCGAGCTCAGCCCTGCGCCCAATTTCCGGCGCGATTGGCGATGTGGTGTTTCATCAAGGTGACCCGACCCACGGTCTCTATGTCGTGCAAACCGGGCGCGTGCATCTCGAGCGGGTCGGCCCAAATGGCGAGCGGTTCATCATTCACCGTGCCCAAGCCGGTACAAGCTTTGCCGAAGCTTCGGTGTTTTCAGAGGTCTATCATTGCGATGCGGTCTGTGTTGAGGCCGGGGTGCTGATCCGGATCGACAAGGCTGCCGTCATGGCCGCCTTTGCCGACCCGGCATTTGCCCGCGCTTATGGCCGTCAGGCCGCTCAACAGATACAGGCGCAGCGACAGATGCTCGAGATTGTCGGCATTCGGCGCGCAGAGGACCGGGTCATGGCGGGGTTGGTCGCGGGCCTGCTCGACGGCTCCGTCGTTGAGTTCGCCGCCCGGTTACAGCTGAGCCATGAGGCGACCTACAGGGCGCTGCGAAAGCTCGTGCAGGACGGGCGGGTCACAAACCCGTGCCGCGGGATTTATCACCTGCGCCCGTGACCCGATCAGCTGTGGCTCGCGAAGACCGAGGTCACCCCGTCGGAGCCGACAAGCAGGGTATCAAAAGTGTCACCTGCCCCGGGACCGCCCATGCCGGGCGAACTCATCGGCATGCCGGGAACCGTCAACCCGCGCGCCATCGGTTGCTCTGCCAGCAGCCGCATAATGTCAGCGGCAGGCACGTGGCCCTCGATGAAATAGTCGCCCACGACCGCTGTGTGGCATCCAGCAAGCTCTGGTGCGATTTGCAGCCGGTCTTTGAACGCCCAAAGTTGATCCTGATCGACGTCCTGGGCCTCGACCGCGAACCCCGCTTGCCGGACATGATCGACCCAGGCGGAGCAGCATCCACAGGTGGGGGTTTTGAGCACCTTCAGAAGGGGTGCCGTGTCAGCGACAACGGGAAATGCCAGGGTGGCTGCTGCGCCTGTCATCAAAAATGTGCGTCGTTTCATTCGGAGGTCCTCTAGGAGTTGTCAGGGAGTCTAGCGTCCTGCGCCGCGCTGTCGAGCGGGTCTGCATGGGCGGCATGGGCGTCGGCGGCGGCGGGCGACACGCGTTGGCTGTCCGGGAGCGTCACATCGAGATCCCGCGCGTGGCGCTCGTCGAGACACGCGGTTTCGAGCTGCAGCGTGACCAAGTGAAACCCATAGTGTTCCGTCAGTCGACGATAGGCCCGGTTCAGCAGGCCCGCGGCCTCTGCGGGCTCACCATGACGGATATGGGCAGAAAATGCGTGTTTGCCGCTGGTCAGCGTCCAGGCATGCACGTGGTGAACGTCCAGAACCCCGTCCTGGCCGCGCAGGTCCGCCGTCACAGCCTCGAGATCCGTTCCCTCTGGCGTGCCTTCCATGAGGATGTGGACCGCTTCCTTGATGACGCCGACGGAGGCCCAGAGGAGAACCACCCCGAACGCCATGCCGAGGATCGGGTCAATCGCCAGAAACCCAGTGAACTCGATCACGAGAGCGGTGACGATGATCAGGAGGCTGCCGACAAAGGTCTGGATGATGTGCCAGAGCGCACCACGGGCATTCAGATCGTCCTTGCTCGATTGCCACATCAGCCCCAGCGAGATCACTTCTGTGACCAGGCCTCCGAAGGCGACCCAGAGCATGGGACCCGTGGCCAGGTGAATCGGATTCCCGAGCCGCATCGCGCCCATCCAGATCACCAGAAGCGCCATGCCGAGAAGAAAGCCGCCATTCACCAGTGCCCCGATGATCTCGGCGCGGTACCAACCGAAACTCCGCGCCGAATCCGCCGGGCGGCGCGCAATGCGCTGCGCGATGATGGCCACCAGAACGCCGCCAACTGCCGACAGGGTGTGAAACGCATCCGACAGGACGGCAATCGAGCCAGTCCAGAGGCCCACGGCCAGTTCAATCACGAAGTACATACCGGTGAGCCAGGCGGAGATGACCAGCGCCTTGCCAGAACTCGGCATGTGCCCGGCGTGCGAATGACTGGCCATATCAGCTCTCCTCCCGTTGTGTACCGGTCTTTCGCGTCGCGGCGAAGAGAACCGACAAGCCGGTAAAGCCACCGAGCGCAAGCGCGGTCCATGTGGCAGTGCGGGCATCTCCGTTCATCGCCTGGCTGCCCATGTGAGCGAGCAAAAAACTCGCTGGAATAATCCCGGCCATCGTGGCCAGCGCGAACCTCCAAAGATGCAGTTTGCTCAGACCTGCGGCGTAACTGATCATATCGAAGGACAGGAACGGCAGCAGGCGACTGCCGAAGACCAAGAAGGTCAGAGTGTTCTGCGATCCGAACAGGCCCGCGTTAATCTTCTGACCGAGATGACGCTCAACGAAAGGACGACCCAGGCCGCGGGCCAGTCCAAAGGCCGCAAGCGCGCCGAGTTCCGCGCCAAGAACGACGAAGATCGTCCCGTACGTGTGTCCATAAGCCGCTCCGGCGGCGAGTGCGATCGGCGCCGAGGGCAGGGGGCTTGCCACAATAGCGATTGTCATGAGCGCCACGATGACGATTGGTCCGGCAAGACCTGCCGCCTCGATCCAGCGGTCGATTTCCGCCCGATCCGGCAGGCGAATATCAACGCCAAGGACGTCGGGGAAGGCCAATGCGATGATTGCTACCAGGATCACCGCAATAAGAAGAATGCGCATCATCATGGTTCAAAACACGGCATAGAGCAGAACGAAGAACGCCGCTGCCAAAAGGTCAAAGGCCACGCAGAACGGAATATACCAGTTCGGGATCTGGGCGAGACGATAGGAATTGTGGTGTGACATGTCCCAAAGGGCGTGCAGGGCCAAGCCCAAGGGGAGGAAGGCCCAATGCCATATCAGCCCCAGGAACGCTGCTGAGCCGAACAAAAGGGCGACCGCGAGCTCTGCCCAGAACATGCGCGCTCTGCCGTCCGCAGCGCCAAAGCCGATATAGGCACCGCCAAACAAAGCAAGCGTGATCGAAGCAAGAGCTATCGAGCTCTTTTCATCCAAAAACAGGTGAGCCGGCATTGTGAGCAAGACAAACAACACACCAACCCATACGGGAGATTTCAAGATATCCCCGTGTCGATGGTGCGATACGTTATCGCCTGTCTTTTCGAAAATCTGTGCCATGGCTTTGTACCTAGGGATTCCAGCAACTGGAAGGTCAAGGGCTATTCATCCACGCGCGCAACGCAGCGCTCACTCAACCGTTCCACGGTGAGGTCAAAGGACCGATATCAGGACGTATTTGACGCTGACGCCAAGCTCATGTCCGACGCGCGTGGCGATTTTCAGTCATCTTTCGCCTTCTGCCAGACTTGCTGGCAGGCTGAGTAAAGAAACGTCGCTGACCAGGTCAGCAACATGAAGCCCAAAAGCGATTGCAGCATCAGCAACAGTCGAAAGGGCCCGACCACCTCTATGGACGAATAGCCAAGGGTCGAGAACGAGATGCCCGTAACATAGAGAACATCCTGAAACATCGGCGGGCTGTTGCTGAACGATTGCGGCAGAACGCTTGCCACCACCATCGTGTTGAACACGGCGAGCGTCACAAGTTCCAATACGTGCAGCAACAGCAACGCGGAAAACGTCAGGATGATCCGAAAGCCGGAGCCATCCGACCGCTGCGGGGAAAACTTCAGAATGCCCGACAACGCATAATGATGGACAATTCCCATCAGGATCGCCGCGCATATTCCGACAAACATGGCCATCAACTCGGTCATACACCCAAACCCGTCTACCTGTTCAAACAGGTCAATTTGACCATACATCAGGCTTTTAGCACAACGGAACCGATTGATTCTTCACAGGTCAGGTCAACGCGGGGGGCAACCCGTTCAGGGCGACATCCACCGGAACGGTCGGCAAGTTCAATGCGATCCAGCCAGGCCCTTCGCCTGATCCCAACATCCCTTCCGAGATATCGGCGTAGCCCGAGTAACCAGCTTGTCTTAACGCTCGAAGCAGCGATGCGGAGCGTCCGCCAGTGGCGCAGATCAGTCCAACAGTGCGATCACCGCTCAGTTCCTTCGCCCTGAACAAGCGGTCCGGAAAACCGGACGCGTGCATGCTTATCGGCCATACACCAGCACCTACGCCGGTTTCTTGCCACTCTTCGTGCGTTCTGACATCGATGATCCGCGCCGTATCCGATAGAAGCGCGTCAAAGGCATTCTCTGCCGACCAGACAGATCGGCTCTGCGCCAAAAGCGGTGACGCCGTGACGGTCAGCACCGTCATATGAGCACCCAGAACGAAACGGCGCCGGTTCAAATCAAGAGCCATATTCGAAAACCTCATCCTTTGATCGGTTGCGATCCCAAAGGTCACATAACATACGCGCGACGCTACCCGGGAGCACGACACGGTGCAGGCACAGATTTGTATCCATCTGTAGCAAGGGACTGACCTGATACAAACGGCTACAATTCTGCCCATGAAACACGATGCAACGATGATCTAGGAAGGACGCCATGGGACCGCAACCTCATATCCTTATCGTGGACGACCACGCTCAGATACGCGAAAGCGTCGCGCGCTTTCTGGAGAAGAACGGAATGCGCACGACCGTCGCCAGGGATGCCGTGGAGATGGATGCCAAACTGGCCACCGGTCACTTCGACCTCCTCGTGCTCGATGTCATGATGCCGGGCGAGGACGGTTTGTCGGTTTGCCGCAGACTTGCGCCAGAGGGTGATCTTCCGATCATCATGCTGACGGCGCTTGGTGAGGAAACGGATCGGATCGTGGGGCTGGAAATCGGTGCGGACGATTATCTCGCCAAGCCGTTCAATCCACGAGAACTGCTCGCCCGCATCAAGTCGGTTCTTCGGCGAAGCAACCGTGACGAACCCGTGGCCGGAAGGCTCGCGGGGAGGAAAGTCTCTTTTGCGCATTGGATACTGGATACCGACCGGCAGGTGCTGATTGACCAGTCCACCACCGAGACGCCATTGACGACCTCCGAGTTCAAATTGCTGGCGGTCCTGCTGGAACGTGCGAGGATGGTGCTCAGCCGTGACCAGTTGCTTGACCTGACCGCTGGTCGGACGGCAGGCCCGATGGATCGCACCATCGACAATC
The DNA here is from genome assembly GCF_023370775.1 of Marivita sp. GX14005. Classification (GTDB taxonomy): domain Bacteria; phylum Pseudomonadota; class Alphaproteobacteria; order Rhodobacterales; family Rhodobacteraceae; genus Marivita. Next base: position 109,259 of record NZ_JAMCCQ010000006.1, on the reverse strand, counting down.
AGATCAGCCGCCTCCGCCGCAAAATCGAGCCGGATGTACTTAGGCCCAGTGTCATCAAAACGGTGCGGAACGGCGGATACTGTCTGGCTGCCGATGTCGAGGATGCGCCGTGATGCGCCGTGCGATGAGGTCTCTGAGCGGCCAGTTGATCCTGCTTGTGGTCGCGGCACTTGTCGTGGCCCAGGCGATCAGCCTGTTCCTGTTCGCTGACGAGCGCAGCCTTGCGATTCGTGCCGCATTGGGGTTCGAGGCCGCGGGTCGCGCAGCAAATGTCGCGCGGTTGATCGAGGAGGCTCCGTTGGATCTGCAGGACTCGATCCTTCGCGCGGCAAATTCGCCTCTGATCCGGTTCGATCTGTCGGACGCTCCGATCGTGGATCACACCGGTCACTCGGACGGCGGCATCGTGGAAGCGCGAATACGCGCCCTGATGGACGACAGCTACAGCCGGGACATTCGCGTTGAATTGCACGAGATCGAGGGCGAGTTGCGGCCTCTTCCCAATCTCTCGGACGAGATGACGGAAATGCATCTAGCGATGATGCGCGGAGAGTTGACAGCGGTTGAAATGAACCTGTCGATCGCGATCAAGGGGGCGCGTTGGCTGAATGTCGGAACGCGGTTCGAGCGTCCGCCAATCCAATGGCCTTTCTATTCGATGCTGACCTTTGGAATTTCCGCCGGACTGCTTCTGGTGGCGATCTTCTGGTTTGTCATGACGCGCCTGACGCGTCCTTTGCGGCACCTCTCCAAGGCCGCGGACCATCTTGGCCGGGGCGAAGATGTGGGCGAATTGGCGGTCACAGGGCCGACCGAGGTCAGGGATCTGACCGTCGCCTTCAACCGCATGCAGCGACGGCTGACCCGGTTTGTCAGTGATAGGACACGGATGCTCGCAGCCCTTGGTCACGATCTGCGCTCGCCGTTGACCGCCATGCGTGTCCGCGCGGAGCTGGTTGACGAAGAAGAGACGCGGGACAGCCTCATCGCATCGGTCGAAGAGATGCAGAGTATGGTCGAAGCGACGCTCACCTTTGCACGCGGCCTTACCGGATCCGAGGGTGCCGAAGTGGTCGATCTGCGCAATTTTCTGGACAGCTTGTGCAGCGATATGGCGGCACACTGCACCTTTGCCCCGAGTGATGATGTTGCCGTGCGGCTTCGACCCAACGCGTTCCGAAGGGCACTGAGGAACTTGCTTGAGAACGCCGTTCGCTACGGTGGTGCCGCAAAAGTCAGCTGGGCGACCCACGGTTCGAACCTCGTACTCAACATCGATGACAATGGGCCCGGCATTCCCGTCGACCAGTTGGAAAAGGTCTTCGATCCCTTCTATCGCCTCGAGCAATCGAGGTCTCTGGAAACGGGCGGTTATGGGCTTGGGCTCTCGATCGCGAGGACAATCGTCCAATCCCATGGCGGCGATATCCAGCTGGTCAACCAGAACAGCGCGGGTTTGCGCGCTGTTGTCACCATCCCACTGGATGAAAGCGAACTAATCGAAGGAGAAACAGATGAAACTGAAAACGCTCATTCCAACGTTGCTGGCCAGCTTGCCCGCCAGCATGGCGCAGGCTGATGGACCAGGCTCCTGGACGGGGCACATGTGGGGCAGTGGCTATGGCTTTATGGGCGGCTTCATGATGCTCGCCTTCTGGGGCGCCGTGATCGCATTGATCGTGTTTCTGGTGCTCAGGCTGCGGGACAATGGCACTCCCCCGCCGGAATCGGACGCGCGGGAAACGCTGAGGCGTCGCTTTGCGAATGGGGAAATCGACGAAGAAGAGTTTCGTCGCCTGAAAGCAACACTGGACGAGTAGTCCACATCACGAATTTGAACACCGTCCCACGCGACGTCACTAACTTTAGATCGGAAAGAACGCCATGGTCCCGGAAATTGGTCACTTTGCACTGGCCCTCGCGCTTGCGCTTGCGCTTGTTCAAAGCGTTCTGCCGATTGCAGGTGCGTCGCGTGGAAACGCCGTCTGGATGAAATCCGCCCAGGCGACGGCAATAGGACAAGTGCTGTTTGTGGCCATAGCCTTCGCAGCGCTGATGCAGGCCTTCATCGTCAGCGACTTCACCGTCAGGAACGTCGTCGAGAATTCCCATTCGCTCAAGCCGATGCTCTACAAGGTGGCCGGGACCTGGGGCAGCCATGAGGGTTCGCTGCTGCTCTGGATCCTGATACTCGCGGTGTTCGGCGCGGGCGTCGCCTGGTTCGGATCGAACATCCCCGCCGAGACCAAGGCGCGCACCCTGTCGGTGCAGGCGTGGATCAGTGTCGGCTTCCTGTCCTTCCTGCTGCTGACGTCGAACCCCTTCGAGCGGGTGTTTCCGCCGCCGCTCGACGGCAATGACCTGAACCCGTTGCTTCAGGACATGGGTCTCGCCATGCACCCGCCGCTCTTGTATTTCGGGTATGTCGGCTTCTCCATCGTGTTTTCCTTCGCCGTTGCGGCTCTTATAGAGGGTCGCGTCGATCCGGCCTGGGCCAGATGGGTCCGGCCATGGACATTGGCCGCCTGGATCAGCCTGACGGCGGGTATCGCCCTCGGGTCTTGGTGGGCCTATTATGAACTGGGCTGGGGCGGCTGGTGGTTCTGGGATCCGGTCGAGAATGTAAGCTTCATGCCTTGGCTTCTGGGCACAGCGCTGTTGCATTCGGCCATCGTCACGGAAAAGCGCGATGCGTTCAAAAGCTGGACTATCCTGCTTGCCATCCTGACTTTCTCGCTTTCACTTCTCGGGACGTTCATTGTCCGGTCAGGCCTGCTTACATCGGTACACGCGTTCGCCGTCGATCCGGAGCGCGGGCTTTACATTCTGGGTCTGCTGGCCGTGTCCATCGGTGGGTCGCTGGCGCTCTACGCCTGGCGGGCACCCGAAATGGAGCCGGGCGGTCTGTTTCGCCCGATCAGCCGCGAAGCCGGGCTGCTCGTGAACAACCTCATTCTGGCCGCCGCTACGGGAACGGTCCTGTTCGGGACGCTTTATCCGCTGATCCTCGAGGCTGTCACGGGGGACAAGATCTCGGTGGGTCCACCTTTCTTCAACGCGGCCTTCATTCCGATGATGCTGGCGCTGGTCGTGTTCATGGGTCTTGGTCCATTCCTGTCGTGGAAGCGGGCTGATTTCGCCGGTTTGCTCGATCGCATTCGGTTCGTGGCCGTGCTGGCGGTCGTCGCCGCCTTGGCCGCGTGGTATCTTCTGTATGGCGGGCCGATCATGGCCTATCTTGCCATCCTCGGCGCAGCGTGGCTGCTTTTTGCGACCCTGCGGGAATGGGCGCTACGCATCCGTCTGTTCGAGGTTTCCCTTGCAGAGAGCGCGAGACGCGTGCGCAACCTGCCACGCGCCTCTCACGGTATGACGCTTGCCCATGCCGGCGTCGCTGTGTTGATGATGGGGATGATCGGCTCGACCGGATGGAAGAGTGAGGAGATCGTCTTTGCCGCCCCCGGGACCGAAGTCACGATCGCCGGGTTCGACATCACCTTCGAAGGGGCCGCAAAGGTTCAAGGGCCGAACTACATCGCGGATCGCGGCACCCTTGTGGTGCGTCGGGATGGCGAATTGGTCACGACACTTTTCCCGGAACGGCGGTATTACCCGGTCGCGGAAAGCCAGACGACGGAGTCGGCCATCCGCTCCACATTGGCGGGTGATCTCTATACGTCGATTGCAACGCCAGCCTCCGATCAAGTGAACAACGCCGGAGCATGGACCCTTCGGATCCTCTATGAACCGCTCGTCAACCTGATCTGGATCGGCTCGATCCTGCTGGTGATCGGTGGCTGTTTGTCCTTGTCGGATCGCCGTTTGAGGGTCGGGGCGCCGCGCCGTGCCAAACAGCCAGCCACCGATGCCGTTCCTGCCGAGTAGGAGAGAAGATGAAACGTCTCATTGCCGGGCTGCCGTTTATTGCGGCGGTCATATTCGGGGGGTTTTTTCTCTGGGGGCTCAATCCCGACCGGGATCCCAACGAGATCCCTTCCGTCCTGATCTCGCAACCGGCCCCGGCGTTCGACCTCGATCCCGTGCCGGGGTTGGAGACACCCGGCCTGGCCCGAAGCGATCTTGTCGGCAACGAACGACCGGTCGTGGTCAATGTCTTTGCGTCCTGGTGCGTGCCCTGCCGCGCGGAACATGCCGTGTTGACAAGATTTGTCGAACGAGACGGCATGCGGTTGTTCGGAATAAACTACAAAGACAAACCTGAGGATGCCGTGAAGTGGCTCAATGACCTCGGCAATCCCTACGAGCGGATCGGGTCCGACCTGTCGGGCCGGACCGGGATCGAATGGGGCCTGTCGGGCGTGCCGGAAACCTTCATCGTCGATAGCGATGGCACCGTTTTGTTTCGCTATGTCGGGCCGGTCGTGGGTCCGGACGCCGTCGAACGGTTCACGCAAGCCCTGAAGCAGGCAGGCGCACTGCCAAATGGAGCAGCATCATGAGACAGTTGATTTTCGCGTTTTGCATCGGGCTCCTTCCCATTGCCGCCAATGCGGTGGAACCGGACGAAATGCTGACCGCCCCGGTATTGGAACAGCGTGCGCGGGAGATTTCCAAGGATCTGCGATGTGTCGTCTGTCAAAATCAGGACATCGACAGTTCGAACGCGGGTGTGGCGCGGGACTTGCGTCTGCTCGTACGCGAGCGCTTGGTCGCCGGAGACAGTGACACCGAGGTGATCGAATACATACGGGCGCGGTACGGGGATTACGTGCTGCTGAAACCGCCTCTGGAGCCTGCGACCTACGCGCTTTGGTTCGCTCCGATCGCTTTCGTTCTGATCGGGGTTTTCGTTGGTGGCGGGCTACTGATGAGTCGGCGAAAGCAAGAGGCATTTGAAGACTTGGGCTCGGAGGATGAGAACACCGTGTCCGAAATTCTCAGACAAAACGAAGCGGGGGATGCGTCATGATCTGGGGTATTTTCGGTCTTCTGACGCTGGTCGCGATCGGAATAGTCCTCTACCCGCTGCTGCTGTCCAAATCGAACACTCTCACCAGAGGAGATGCGGTACCGGCCATCCTCGCCGATCAGATGCAGGAAATCGAACGAGACATGGACCGCGGTTTGATTTCTGAACAAGAAGCTCAAGCAGCCAGACTCGAGATCAAGAAACGGATCCTCGCGACGACCCGCAATTTGGAAGCAAAAGCCGGATCGTCCCGTAGTGGTGGCAGAGGCACTCTTGTTGTCGCGGCGGTCCTCGCGCCGGTTATTGCCGCGGGCTACTATCTGACAATGGGATCGCCGGAGGTGCCTTCAATGGCCTTCGCTGCCCGTGCAGAGGAGCGCGCACAGACTGATGAAGTGACGGCGCTGGCAATACAACTTCGCGAAAGGCTTGTATCCGATCCGACCGGCGGCCCCAGCGAAGGGTGGATGCTGTTGGGCCAGACCTATCAGCGCATGGGCAGAACAGTTGATGCTGTCGAAGCATTCGAAGTTGTCGCCAAACGGGAGGATGCCACCTCCGCGACATTCTCCATGCTGGCGGAGGCTGTCGCGGTTGCCAATGATGGCGTTGTTATTCCACGGGCAAAATTGGCCATTGATCGCGCTTTGGAACTTGACCCATCCAATCCTGCGGCAACCTATTTCGAGTCTCTCTACCATCTTCAAAAAGAAGAGACGCGTAAGGCCTACGATCTGCTCGTTTCCCGGCTGAACCAGGAAAAGACGTTCGTGCCCTGGATGGAAACATACGTTTTGCAGATCAACCGGATTGCAGCGGCAGCTGACCTCCCGGTCGTCGATCTACCCAGCGGGCCGACATCACAACCCGGCCCGAGTGCGGCAGATGTTGCGGCGGCGTCGGAGATGAATGACGCGGACCGCGCGGAGTTCATCCGGTCGATGGTCTCGCGGCTGGCCGAGCGTCTTGAGGATGATCCGGACGATCTGGATGGTTGGATGCGGCTGGCAAACGCCTATACCGTCCTTCAGGAGCCCGATCGCGCCATCGCCGCCTACCGTAAGGCTGAAGCGCTGTTGGAACAGCAGCCTGCCAGTGATCCTCGGCGTGCGGCGGTCCGTGCCGCGCTTGAGCGGCTCGGCGGCTGACTACTGGTCGGTGTCCCGCCCGGGCAGGTCACTCCTGTCCGGCAACCTTTGCGGAAATATCCCGACCCCTGGCTTGCGCCAAGGCGTTCATCACGTCCTCGGTCGTCAGCAATTCGGACAGCACAATGCCGTTTGGTGCCGACGGTCCATAGACGGCATTGAAGGGGATGCCATATCTGCCGAAACTCTCAAGGTAACGGGAAATGCGCGCGTCCGGGCGTGTCCAATCTGCCTGCATCGGCGTGACGCCCGGCGTGTCCAGCGCACTGCGGACCGGATCACGGTCGATGACAAGTGTCTTGTTCGCTTTGCACGTCAGGCACCAGTCAGCGGTCACATCGACAAAGACGACCTCTCCTGCGGACACGCGTTTCGCTATGTCCGAACGATCAAATGCGATCCAAGCCAATGCCGATTGCGACTCTGAACGGGCCGGCGCTGATTGCTGCAGGACAGGACCTGCGGCAAGAGCCAGGACAAGGCTGGCTGTGGCAATAGACCACCTGAATTGGGACTGCACATTCGGGAGGGACAAGATCAGAACGGCGAGACCGGACAACGCCGCGACCGCGATGACAGACGCAAGCCCGGCGACACCGTCGAGCACCCAGAACAGCCACACGGCGGTTGCAAGCAACAAAACCCCCATGACGCTTTTGATGATCAGCATCCATCGACCAGGCTTGGGCATGAATGCGACCAGACGCGGGAACGCGGCGATGACGAGATAGGGCAGGGCGAGGCCGAGCCCGAGGCTCGTAAAGACGATGAGGATGTCCACGCCACGCCCGGCCAAAGCAAAGGCCACCGCGGTGCCGAGGAACGGTGCCGAACAAGGCGTCGCCATGACGGCACCGAACATGCCAGTGAAAAAGTCGGCGGAATACCCGTTGCGTCCTCCGGCCCCTGCAAGCCGCGTCTGCATGCCGTGTGGAAGGGCGAACTCGAACGCTGCGAACAGATTTGCCGAAAAGACGAGCAGGACAGCGATCATCGCCGCAAGAAACAGCGGGCTTTGAAACTGCAAACCCCACCCGACGCTGAGGCCTGCCGTCTGGAGCGCCCAGAGGACGAGCGCCAGACCCCACATGAACGTCATGATGCCGGCGCTGGCAGCGACGAAACCGAACCGGACACGGGTTGTGTCGTGATCGGTGTGTTTGAGCACAGACGACACCTTGATGGACAGCACCGGCAGCACGCAGGGCATCACATTCAGGATCAATCCACCCAGCAGCGCGATCGCGGCAATCCAAAGCAGTTCCATCATGTCCGGTGTCGTGGCGGCCAGTTCGAAAGGCGGCGCGATGCCTTGCGCCACGCGATCCGCAATCACGGTAAACGCCCGGTTCTCGCCGTCGGTGACGGTAATCGACGGAGCCACTGTCACATCCGTATTCGACGAGAGGATCGGCAAGCGCGCCCAAAGCAAACGATCCTCTTCTCCCAAACGGATATCGGGTTTGCCAAGCGCAACACCCATACCCAGTTCGGGAAACACATCCGGCGACTGGAGTGGTTCATCGACGCGAAGGCTGACGATCAACTCCGTGAGGTCTTCGTCGATGAAGGCATTTGCCTCGCTGACGCCGCTCGTCTTGGCCCCTTCGGGGACGCGCTCGGAAAACGTACCGATCAGCCCAGCCGAAGTGCTGTCGATGACGTTGCCCCGTCCGAGGCGAAGTGACAGGTCAAACTCTTCCGGGACACAGACATTGGAGCACACCAGCAGTTTGACCTGCGCGGAAAGAGTCACAGGTGCGCCGGGATCTTTGAGCGTTATGCGCAGCGGAAAGACGACGTCACCCGCATAACCAAAATTTTCGATGCCGAAGGCGGTGAAGCGCGTTGGGGCGGGCCACATGAATTCGACATCTGCGACGTTTTCGGAACCGCTCCATTCGACCGAAGGCGGTATTCCCACCTCGCCCGCCGACCGCCAATAGGTCTTCCAGTTTTCGTTCAGTTGAAGATGAAGCCCGGCTGACAGAGTCCGTGTGTTCTCGGGAACGCCGTCCTGTACACTGATGAGATACGCGGTAAGTGGCGCACTTTGGTATTCAGCAGAGGTTGCTGCCGAGACACTTCCAGAGACAAGGGCCAAGAGCACGAAGGGAATAAGCAAAACCCGTCGCAGGATCAAAAGGCAATCGATCAAGATACCTGCTTCCTTCCCATATTTTCCGCAGATTTCGCCAGGACGGCGGAAATTGCGTCAAAGTCCACCTGTGGCAAAACCCTGACGACCGTCCGCACAGACAATTCGCGCAACGCCAGTCGCAGAAGATGAAAGGGTTCGACACCCATCCGGCAGAAGGTCTGACGCTTGCTTCGTGGACACGATAGCGCCGCGATCCGAGCAGTCTTCAAGACTTCCGGCACATCCCCCAAGCATGAAACCCGACAACAGCAACGCGCCTACGCGTACCTTCCCGCGCACATCACGGCCTGTCGCGGACCACGACTGGAATCGCGGAGGTTATGGGCTCGGTCGTTTCCTCGATAGTATCCTTTGCCTTGTCGGAATGGCACGATTTTCCCATGAATTTGTGCATCACGAGATGCGCCCCCACGCACAGCAGGAGCGGGGCAAAAGCCGCTGCATTGCCCCACATGCCCGCCAATGTGCCGCCGGCAAGAAAAAATCCCGCAATGGGCAGCAGCATGACGACGCAACACGCCATCATTCCGTAATGCATGAGCCTGTCCGTGATCGGCTTTTTTCTGTGGTTCCGGTGGTCCATGACACCCCCATTGTCTCGTTCCCGGCGTCATTTGCGGCCCTCCAGCAGGGTAAGGTCAAGGATACAAATGGATACACTTCTCGCGGCCTTGTCAGGTTGCCTGATGCCGGGTCTCCCGTAAAAGAGATGCAACAAATCCGAGGCTAGGAGTGTGTCATGACAATTTTGCGAAACAACAAGGTTAATCGACGAAGCCTATTGGGATATGCGGCTGTCGCTTTGGTTGCACCAAGCGTGGTTCGAGCCGAAACCATTCGCCGCAACATCTCTTCTTTTCGAGTTCATGACTGGCAAGATCACTTCGACGCACTCGGAAAGGGGATCATCATCTCCGATACCGTGACGAAGGCGCTCCAGCATTGGACATCAGATGGCGAAATGCGGATCTACCCAACGTCCGTTCCGCTGACCGACGAACTCACCAAACGCGGTTACACCGAAGTGGTGGAAAAACGCAAAAACCCCAGCTGGGCGCCAACGCCCTCCATGCGGGAACGCAATCCGGAATGGCCGGCTCGTGTCGAGGGGGGTGATCCGGACAACCCATTGGGTACTCGTGCACTGTACCTGTCGTGGCAGTACTACCGTATTCACGGGACACAGGATACGCGCAAGATCGGCCGCCGGTCGTCAAACGGCTGCATCGGCCTGTTCAACGCACAGATCGAGGAAGTCTACGAGCGGGCACCTGTCGGCACTCAAGTCAAACTCATCTGACCCAACGGGCAAGGCGGAAGATACAGGCATGGACAAATTGACTGCGCTGATTGGTGCCGTTTTTGTTATCGGCGGGGGTTTTGCCGTTTGGCAGTTCGTTGGAGCGGAAGATACAGCGGTTGGCCACTCCATGACGCCACCCGACACAAGTGAGATCGCTGAAGGCGGCCCGATCGTCCAGGTCCAGCTGCCTGACGCACTCTCGCAGCAGGCGGCGCTTGGGAAGAACATATTTGAGGCAAAATGTTCCGAGTGTCACGGCGAAAATGCCGCCGGTCGCAACGGTGTTGCGCCGCCTCTCGTGCACAAGATCTACGAACCGAGCCACCATTCGGACATGGCTTTTGTTCTGGCAGCTCAAAACGGCGTCCGTGCACATCACTGGAATTTCGGTAATATGCCTAAGATCGAGGGATTGACCCAAGGAGACGTCAAGATGGTGGCCGCCTATGTCCGCGAATTGCAGCGGGCCAACGGGATCAACTGATGCGTTGGTCGAAGACGAACCGATGGATTCTGTCGGCCGTTTTCGGCCTTTTCCTAGTGGTTCTCGGAGTGCCTGAGGCGCCAGCTTTTCATGGTGAAGCGTCCTTGGCGCAAGAATTTCACGCTCACGAAGATGTAGGGTCATCGACGAACGAGGCCTCTGGCCACTGTCATCCGGGACTCGATTGTTCTGTCACGCCGGTGGTGTTTCTCCAGCCAAACGTGGTTTACGAGCCGCAGTTTCTGACGGCAGTCATGCAAGACGTCGCGACCCAACGAACCGAGTTGCGCTCCGCCAGCGATCCTCCACCGCCACGACGGTGGGTCTGATTTCACATCGCTCGAAAAGCAGACCCAAAGAAGGATCGAAGACATGAAAAAGACGACTATCGTAGCGGCAGTGTTGATTGCAGGTACTGCGGTCACGGCATTCGCGCATAGCGGTGCCACCGGCATCGTGAAAGAGCGCATGGACGCCATGCTTGCAATGGGGAAGGCGGTCAAGACCGTGGCCCCGATGATGAGGGGCGAAACGGCCTATGACGCAGAAACAGTGCGCGATGCCGCGCGCCTGTTCCAGCAGCACGCCGGTGAGAGCATGACGAACCTGTTCCCTGAGGGCACAGGGGGCATGCCCTCGGAAGCCAAAGACGAGGTGTGGACCGACTGGGACCGCTTCGCAGCATTGGCGAGTCAGCTGGAAGAATATTCCGAAGGCCTGGAACGCGCAGCCGACAATGGATTGGGCGGCATGGGCGGCAATACCTCCATGGGTGGCACCTCGATGATGGGCGGTGGGTCCATGATGGGCGGGAGCACGATGATGGGCGGAGGCGGCATGATGGATGCTGCCGCCATTGCCGAAATGCCCGCCGACGCGGCATTCGCGATGACGACCCAGGTCTGTTCCGCGTGCCATGAACGCTTCCGGGCGGAAGAAGACTGACCATGCGACGGTTTTTGACACTGGTCAGCGGGGTCGCCGTGCTGGGCGCGGCCGGCCTCGGCGCGGTGATTGCATGGCCTGTCGGCAGTGCGGTGGCGCCGATCGCATCAGCGGGCAATGTCGACCGGGGCGCGTATCTGGCGCGCGCCAGTGGGTGCATTGCCTGTCATACCAATTTCGAAGCGGGCGGCGCGCCACTTGCCGGAGGGGCGCCGCTCGAAACCCCGTTCGGAACGTTCTATCCGCCCAACCTGACGACAGACCCCGAACATGGCATGGGCGAATGGACGGCAGAACAGTTCGCAAAAGCCGTGCGGCAGGGTATCGGCCCCGATGGAACGCCCTACTATCCGTCTTTCCCATATACGTTCTATGCGGATTTTTCTGACCAGGATATCGCTGACCTCTGGGCGGCGTTTCAAACCGTGCAGCCCGTGGACAAGCCTGCACCAGAAAACGATGTCAGCTTCCCATTCGACCAACGATGGGGGCTGAAGCTCTGGCGAGCGGCGTTCTTCTACGATCCGGATACCGAACCGGTTGAAGGGCGAAGCGACTCATGGAATCGCGGACGGGAATTGGTGCGCGGTGCGGCACATTGCGGAGCCTGCCATACGCCGCGCAATCTTGCGGGAGGCCGCGATATCGGTGCTTCCTTTGCAGGCAACGCCCAGCTTCCCGGTGGCAGCAAGGCACCCGCGATACGGCCAAAAGACCTGGCCAAAAATGACTGGACGGTTTCAAACCTCGCTTATGCGCTCCAGACCGGCATCACCCCTTCGGGCGATGCGTTCGGCGGCAGCATGGCGGAAGTCGTTCGCGACGGAACTCGGTTTCTGACACCTGCCGATCGCGAAGCGATGGCGCTTTTCCTACTGAACAAGGACACGGTCGAGGCGGAGAACTCCGCTTCGAACTAACATCACGCGGGGGCGACACGCCCCCGCTTTCTCGAGGATCGAAATGATGCAAACACGTAGGGATTTCTTGCGCAATGCAACTCTGGCGGCCTGTGCGGCCGCCATCCCGCGGTCGGCTTATGCCGCAACCCCGTTCGAGGACGTGGTTACCAAGGTTGCGCGTCGACAACTTCTTCCGGACACCTACCCGGAAACAGAGATCTGGGGCTATGACGGTCTTGTTCCGGCCCCGGAAATCCGGGTTGCACAAGGCGATCGGGTGCGTCGCAGGTTCCGCAACGAGGTACCCGATCCCAGTTCGGTTCACTGGCACGGAATCCGGATCGATAACGCGATGGATGGCGTTTCAGGACTGACCCAGAAAGCCGTGGCACCAGGTGAAACCTTTGACTACGACTTCGTCGTACCGGACGCGGGCACCTATTGGTATCACGCGCATAATCGCTCATACGAGCAAGTCGCGCGTGGTTTGCGCGGTGCCTTGATCGTCGAAGAGGTCGATGGACCGGACATAGACCGCGAGGAAGTCATCGTTCTGGAGGACTGGTTGCTCGACCCTGAGAGCGGGCAGCTGTTCGACAATTTCGAACAGCCTATGATGATGAGCCACGGTGGACGCATCGGCAACTTTATCACGACCAATGGGCGCTATGACCTGACCTTGCCCGCGAAGCGCAACGAACGCATTCGCTTGCGGATCATCAACGCAGCAAGCGCTCGAATTTTCCCGCTGAGGCTCTCTGGATTCAGTGGCTGGACGGTGGCCGTGGATGGAATGCCAACCGGCCAACCCCAGTCGGTTGACGGCGAGTTGATCCTCGGCCCGGCACAGCGCGTCGACTTAATTGTGGATGTGACCGAAGGCGAAGGCGGCACCGCCCAATTGCTTCGCATCGGCGATGATGATCAACTGACCCCGTTGGTGAGTTTTCTGGTCAACGGCACAGCCAGTTCAGTACCAAGAGGCAAGCCACTGCCGTTGCCGCCGAACCCCGCGGCACACGCCCCGGACCTTGCCGATGCGCGTGATTTGCGACTGGTCATGTCCGGCGGGGCAATGGGGCGAATGCAGTCCGCATTGCTTGGCGGGGAACGTCTTGGATTCCGTCAGCTTGCCCAAGCGGGCAAATTCTGGGCCCTGAATGATGTCGCCGAAATGACCTACACGCCACTGGCCGATCTATCCCTGAACGAGCCGGTGCGCCTGAAGATCGAGAACCAGACCGTTTTCCCACATGCGATGCACCTGCACGGGATGCATTTCCGCGAGCTGCGCCCCGACGGCGCGTTCGGGCCGATGCGGGACACGATCCTGTTGGCCGGCAACGAGTCCCGGGAGATCGCCTTTACGGCAGACAATCCCGGCAAGTGGCTGTTCCATTGCCACATGCTCAGCCACGCCGCATCTGGCATGACAACCTGGATACGGGTCACATGAGATATCTCGTTTGGTCCCTTCCGATCACTGTCGCAGCAGCCGCCTTCACGTATTGGCTCTCGACCAGTGCATCCTCGGATGTCGGCAGCGCGTCCAGGGCGGAGAGCTACGACATCGAAGAAGGCGCGTTGCTCTACGCAGAAAACTGTGCGTCTTGTCATGGCGCGGGTCTGGAAGGCCAGCCGGAATGGCGAACGCCCGGCGCGGATGGGCGCCTGCCAGCACCACCACATGATGAGACGGGTCACACCTGGCATCATCCTGACAGCCTGCTCTTCGATTACACAAAACTGGGGGGTGCGGCGCTTCTGGCGCGTCAGGGCGTCGAATTCGACAGTGGCATGCCCGGTTTCGCAGACGTGCTGACCGACCAGCAAATTCACAACATCCTGGCCTTCATCCGGTCCACCTGGCCAGACCGCATCCGCGAAGTCCAGGCCGCGCGGACAGAAGCCGACGAACAACGGGGAGAGAACTAAAATGCGTTTCAGACAAGCCTTCACGACGGTCGCGATAGCTGCCTTGCTTCCGATACCGGCACTCGCGGACGAACTGTCAGAGTCCCGGGTCAAGGAACTTGTGCTCGAGGCAATCCGCGAGAACCCGGAGATTGTCATGGAGGCCGTGGCGATCCTCGAACAAAGGCAGGCGCAAGCGCAGGAGCTCAGTCAGGCCCAAGTTCTGAATGACCAGCGCGATCTGATCGAGAACGATCCGAATGCGCCGGTTCTCGGCAACCTGGAAGGGGACGTCACTGTTGTGGAATTTTTCGACTACAACTGTCCCTATTGTCGGCGGGTCAAACCCGAGGTGCGGGCTTTGATCGAAGACGATCCCAACATTCGCCTCGTCTATCGTGAATGGCCCATTCTCGGAGACGGATCGGTGTTTGCCGCGAAAGCGGCCTTGGCAGCGCGCAAGCAGGACAAATACGAAGAGTTTCACTGGGCAATGATGGGGCTGGAAGGCCGCGCGGAAGAGGCCTCCGTGCTGCGCGTGGCCGAGGAGATCGGCCTGGATATCGCGCAGTTGCGCAAGGACATGGAGGCCCCCGAGGTCGAAGAGCACATTGCGACCTCCATGCAACTGACCCAAGCTCTGGGCTTTAACGGCACGCCGTCTTTCGTGATCGGGGATGCGCTGGTCCCGGGCTTCGTCGAAAAGGCGCAGCTTGCCGACTTGGTCGAGGAAGCCCGCAAAGTCGAAGACTGAAATTCTGTGCCCGGACCACCCTTGGGTGGTCCAGGCACTGCATCAAGCGGCCGCAGGTTCCACGTTGTAGCCCGCATCCCGAATGATCGCTTGGACCTGATCGGCTGGTAACACGCTGTCGACATGCACCTGTCGGGCAGAAAGGTCACATTCCACGCCTGCATTCGGATCTGCGCTCTTCACCGCGCTTTCGATTGCTGCGGTGCAATGCCCACAGCTCATGTCCGGAACGCTGAACTTCATCGGAACCACTCCTTGATCTGATTTCTATCGGTGACATGGGGCTTCCCCCCGCTGGAAGGTCAAGTGAAGAAATTTATTTGGCGCCCTCCCATTGACCCTCCAGTAACTGGAAGCCTCATATTCCACTTCGAATGGAAAAACAGGTGACACATATGCCCGAACCCAAACAGATCAGCCTGCCGATCGAAGGCATGTCATGCGCGTCCTGCGTTGGCAGGGTCGATCGCGCATTGAATGCAATCGACGGCGTAGAGGATGTGTCGGTGAACCTTGCCTCGGAAACTGCTCGCATGAGCGTGGACGCGCTCAAGCGCATTCCCGACATCATCGAATCCCTTCGCGAGCTGGGCTACCCCGCGCGGAAGGCCAGGGCCGAACTCACGATTGCAGCGATGTCCTGTGCCTCTTGCGTCGGGCGGGTCGATAAGGCGCTTGCCGCGGTGCCCGGGGTGGTCGAGGTGAACGTCAACCTCGCCTCAGAGACGGCGACGGTCGTTTACGTCGAAGGTCTTGTCACGACATCCGATCTGATCGAATCAAGCGGCGCGGCAGGGTATCCAGCAACCGTGGCAACGGCCCAGGCCGGTGACGACAGAGTTGCGCGCAAGGAGGAAGAGGCTCAGGCGCTTGCCAAACGGGTCACCTTTGCGGCCATCCTCGCCTTGCCGGTCTTCCTGATCGAAATGGGTGGCCACGTCATTCCGGCCGTTCATATGCTGATCGAGACCACGATTGGCCAGCAGACGAGTTGGCTTCTTCAGTTCGTGCTGACGACAATCGTTCTCTTCGGCCCAGGCCGGACGTTTTACACCAAGGGTTTCCCGGCCTTGTTCCGGGGTGCCCCCGACATGAACAGCCTCGTCGCGGTCGGCACCGGGGCGGCTTACCTTTATTCCGTGGTTGCGACATTCGTACCGTCGGTCCTGCCTGACACGCTGCGCACCGTCTATTTCGAGGCGGCAGCGGTCATCGTCGTTCTGATCCTTCTGGGGCGGTTTCTTGAAGCGCGCGCCAAGGGGAGAACGGGCGCGGCCATCCAGAAGCTATTAGGGCTTCAGGCGCGGACTGCACGCGTGATGCGGGACGGAGAAAGCGTCGAGATCGAGATCGATGCGCTGGTTCAGGGTGACATCGTCATCGTGCGCCCTGGTGAACGCATCGCGGTCGATGGCGAGGTCATCGAGGGGACCAGCCGCGTCGACGAAAGCATGCTGACAGGCGAGCCGATCCCCGCTGAAAAAGGTGCCGGAGATACGGTGACCGGCGGGACGGTCAACGGCGCCGGAAGCCTGCAGTTCCTCGCCACGCGGGTCGGCGCCGACACGACCCTGGCGCAGATTATTCGCATGGTCGAAGAGGCCCAGGGCGCCAAACTGCCGATCCAGGGATTGGTCGACCGGATCACCTTGTGGTTCGTGCCTGCCGTGATGGCGATCGCGGCGGCGACCGTGCTGGTCTGGCTGTTTTTCGGGCCTGATCCGGCCCTGACGATGGCGCTGGTCGCCGGTGTGTCGGTGCTCATCATCGCGTGCCCCTGCGCGATGGGGCTTGCGACGCCGACCTCGATCATGGTCGGGACGGGACGTGCTGCGGAAATGGGTGTCCTGTTCCGTAAAGGTGACGCCTTGCAGCAGCTCGATTCCGTTGATGTGGTCGCCCTCGACAAAACAGGCACGGTGACCGAGGGGCGACCCGCACTGACTGACCTTGTGCTGGCGGAAGGGTTCGATCGTACAACAACGCTTTCGAAGATGGCCGCCGTAGAGTCGCTCTCCGAGCATCCTGTCGCGGACGCCATCGTGCGGGCCGCGCGGGCCGAGGGCGCACCTCTTGTGGCGGCCGAAGGCTTTCAATCGGTCACAGGTTACGGCGTGCGCGCCGTGGTCGAAGACGTGGAGGTGTTGGTTGGGGCCGACCGCTACATGGCGCGCGAAGGCATTGACGTCTCGGCATTGTCTCCAGAGGAAACGAAGATCGCAAGCAAGGGTCGCACGGCGCTTTACGCTGCCATAGATGGGCGTGTCGCCGCCGTGATCGGCGTGGCCGATCCGGTCAAACCGGCAAGCCGCGCAGCCATCGCAGCGCTGCACGAAAAGGGTCTTGCGGTTGCGATGATCACCGGCGACAAACGCGAAACCGCCGAAGCCATCGCCCGCGAAACCGGTATCGACCACGTCATCGCCGGCGTCCTGCCGGACGGCAAGGTTGCGGCGCTCGACAGTTTGCGCCAAGGGAACAAGCGCATCGCCTTTGTCGGCGACGGGATCAATGACGCCCCGGCGCTGGCGCATGCCGATGTGGGCATCGCCATTGGAACCGGCACCGATGTGGCCATCGAATCTGCGGATGTCGTCCTGATGTCGGGCGATTTGCGCGGCGTGGTGAACGCCTTCGAAGTATCGCGGCGGACCATGCGCAACATCCGGCAGAACCTGTTCTGGGCCTTTGCCTACAACGTGGCACTTATTCCGGTCGCTGCCGGGGTGCTCTATCCGGCCTTTGGGTTGCTCCTGTCACCAATCCTTGCGGCGGGTGCGATGGCGTTGTCCTCGGTGTTTGTCCTGACCAATGCCCTGCGGCTGCGGCGCATCGCGCCTGCGATGGACGAGCAGCGCGCAATCCCGGCAGAGATGGCAGCCGCCACTCCTGCTCCAGCAGAATAACGGAGGTCCGACATGAACATCGGAGACGTTGCCCGACAATCGGGTGTGCCCGCCAAGACGATCCGCTACTACGAGGACATCGGTCTGATCCGCCCGAACCGTAGCGAGAACGGCTATCGCGCGTTCACCGAGAACCACGTTCACAAGCTGGCGTTTCTCGGTCGCGCACGGGCCTTGGGGTTCACCATCGAAGATTGCAGGACGCTCCTGTCGCTCTACGAGGATGAAAACCGCGAAAGCATGCAAGTGAAGGCGGTTGCGGAAGACCATCTGCGCCAGATCGAGGAAAAGATCGCGAAACTGCAATCCATGCGCGCGACGCTCGCCGAACTGGTGGAAAAATGTGCCGGGGATCACCGGCCCGACTGCCCCATCATCGAGGATCTGTCGCCGGAGCGGTTGGCCAAGTGACAGGCAAGAAGGGGCTGTACCTCAGAACCAGATCGCGCGGACCGGCATCCAGATACCCATGAAGATCATCATCAGGTTTTCCGTCAGCGAAATGAACCCCAGCGGGACGGAACTGTCACCGCCGACGCAGGCGCATTTCAGCTCTCTCTTGTCGATATAAACAGCCTTGAACACGCTGACAGCGCCTACCGTGCCGATAAACAAGGCAACCGGAGCCGAGAGCCACAGCAGCGCGCCGGCAGTCATCAGGATACCTGCCAACGCTTCGCCGAACGGGTAGACCTTGCCGTATCGCACCCATTTGCGCGCCAGCAGATCGTAGTTGAGGAACATCGTCGAAAACCCTTCGACATCCTGCAATTTCTGGATCGCGAGAATGGTCATGGACAGCGAAATGAACCATTCGAACCCCCGCAAGGTAAGGACCGACCCGTACTGGTGCCAAGACAGGCCCAATGCCAACAGCGCGGCGACAGAAAAGATCGCGATGACCGGCTGGTAGGTCGTGTCGCTTTGCTCTTCCTCGGGTGGGTCAATGTCGAAAAACACCCTGAGATCATCGTAACCGCCGATCCGTTCGTCCCCGATGAAAGTCTGCGGCGTCGTCTCGACCCCGTGCTTCTCCATGAAAGCATCGGTGTCTTCACGGGTGTCAAGCGGATGGTCTTCCACCTCGAAGCCTTGCCGCTCCAGCAGGTCTTTCGATTTCAGACCGTAGGGGCAGACATGGCCCGGCATGACCATGCGATAAAGCTGCGCGGATTTGCTGTCTGTGTCGCGGGGCATGTCCTTTCCTCCTTATCCGCTGCACGTAAGTTGACCACGGAACCCGGCTTCGTAGTCGGTTCCCGCGCTGACGATCAGATCGGTCAGGTCACCGTTCGTCTCTGCGATCTCGGCCGACAGCGGGCCTTCAGAAAATGCATTTTCGCCCTGCGCATTCAGGCGCACCAGATCACCGCTGATCTTCATTGCGGCTGCAGACCCTTCGCCGGTTTCACCAGTCACCAGTACAGCCGGACTGTCCGAGGTGTAAGCAAAGCGGCAATTTCCGCCATTCGGGAACACCGCAGCGATTTCGTCTTCCGTCAGAAACTCAGGATCGACCTTCGACACGACCTCCGTTTGAAGCGCCTGTTGCGCATCCACAACCTGCGCCGGCGTTTCGCTTCGCGTGGCCGATGCTTCGCCGTTTGCTCCAATGTCAGCAATAAGGTAGCGCATTTCGGCGATTTCCTTGTCCTGCGCATAGATAATGTCGTCTGCGAGCCCCCGGACGCGCGGGTCGGTGATCTCGGCACGAGTCGACGTCATGATGGCGATCGAGTGGTGCGGGATCATGGCGCGCATGTAGGACCTGTCCTGCACCGTGAATTGCCCGCGAACCAGCCAGAGGCTCGCCGCGAAAAGGACTATTGCGCCAACGAAAATCGCGATGTTGGCTTTGGTGTTCTGATACATGGACAACATGTACGCCAACATGATCACGGCCATGGTCGCCCCCATCAGGATGGCCATGTAAAGGCGTGTCTCCGAAAAGAAGATATGGCCCCAAAGATAGGTGTTCAGGTACATCAGAACGAACATGACCACGGTCGATGTTCCGATCATCATAAAGAATCGTGAGTAGTGCATTTCCAGTCACCTCCTTGCAGTTCTCTGTAAAACAACAACATTCCAGCGCTGGAGAGTTCCAAAAGCACGAATTTTCGTAGTTTCAAGGCAACAAAGGCGCGTCGTTTGCCCCGGTTCACGGCTTCTTTTCTTTGCCCCTGACGCGCACTGAATTTTCATGGGTCCGAGGAGATCGCGCCATGCAGAATTTCACGAGACGAGAATTAATTTGTGCCGGAGCGATGGGTTGCTTTCTGCCCACAACTGCCTGGGCCCACAAAGTCAAATTGCCCGAACGGTTTGAACCACAATTGGTAAACACCCGTCGTGGTGACTGGGTTAAAGGCGATGTCCACGTCGTTCCCGACGATTTTTTCCTTTATTTCATGCTCGAGGACGGGATGGCGATCCGCTACGGGGTCGGGGTAGGGCGCAAAGGTTTGTACGAACCCGGAGAGTTCACGGTAGCGCGCAAGGCCAAATGGCCATGGTGGCGGCCAACGAACGCCATGATCCGGCGCGAGCCACGCAAATACGCAAAGTACAAGGATGGACTGAAAGGCGGGCCAAACAACCCGCTCGGGGCCCGCGCGCTCTATCTCTACGATGCCGAGGGACGCGATACCTATCTTCGCATTCATGGAACGAACGCCCCGGAGACAATTGGGTCTGCCGTGTCGAATGGATGCGCGCGGTTGACGAATGAACATGTGAAGGATCTGTACGAACGCGTTGAAATCGGCGCCCGCGTCTTCCTGTATCCCAAAGTGACAACGGCGTGAGGAGTGTTCTGTCGCCTTGAAGTTCCTCTTCCGGAAATGGCACAAGTGCGGCAGTTGGCGAAAGCCAGTCTATCATTCATGAGGTGACGGAATTGTCTTTGAGCCGGAGGTCTTTCCTTGGCGGGATGACCGTTGCGCTGGCTGGTACCCGCTTGCCAGCAGCGACACACGAGTTGATCCTCGCGCCCCAATCGATCAAGGCGCACCTTGCTGGGTACGACGTGTCGATGTTGGGCTTCAACGGTGGTCTGCCGGGCCCAGAAGTCAGAATGCGACAAGGACAAACCGCCCGCATCACCCTCGATAACCGATTGGAGGAGGGCGCTCTCGTTCACTGGCATGGGTTGCGGGTTCCAAATCGGATGGATGGTGTCAACGTCCTCACTCAGGATGTGGTCATTCCGGGCGACCCGTATCGTTATCAATTCGGCGTCCCGGATGCCGGCACGTATTGGTATCACTCGCATTACCTGTCTTACGATCAGGTCAGCCGCGGTCTTTTCGGCGCCTTCATCGTCGAGGAGCAAAATGCGCCGGCTGTCGACCATGACATCGTTGTTCAGTTCTTCGATGTCTTGTTGGATCAGTCCGGACAGTACGACGAAGGGTTCAACCCGGCTCATTTCGCGACCGAGGGCCGTATCGGCAATACGGTCACGGCGCTTGTTTCCAATGGAACCAGCAAGAATGTGAGACAAGGCGACCGCCTGCGCTTGCGCCTGATAAATCCCTCTATCGACAGGGTTTACCGTGTCGGGCTGGACGGTCTGGCAGGCAAGATCGTTGCACTGGATGGTATGCCCCTGGCGCAGCCACAGACACTCGAACCCATCCTCCTAGCTCCGGGGCAAAGATGCGATGTGATTGGTGATGCGACCGGGCCTATTAGATTTGACGACAGCTTTGGAGAGCGGACGTTGAGCCTTGGCGAAATCGCTGTTTCCGGCTCTCGTGAGCCTGCGAAAGCGCCCATCACCGCGTTGCCCGCCAACCGAATGCCCGCCCCGCAAGACCCCGGCCAAACCGCGGAGCTGGTGCTTCAGGGAGGTGCGGGAAGCGCGTCCCACAACGGCACAGGGACGTGGGCGCTCAATGACGTATCGGGCCTGCCTCGAACCCCTTTCCTATCTGTCGCGCAGGGGACGACCGCGCGCATTTCGATCCGCAACGAAACCGGATTTCCACACGTCATGCATCTGCATGGCCACCATTTCTGGGAACTCGATGCGGCGGGTGAAGCCGGTCCATACCGGGACTCGACCTATCTGGATACCGGCGAGACGCGGGATATTCTCGTCGTCCTGGACAATCCGGGATCCTGGATGCTTCATTGCCACATGTTGAGCCATCAAGCCGACGGTATGGCAACGTGGATCAGAGTCGGCTGAGGGTCGCGACGGATACATACCGTTACAAATCTCTGAATGATAACAGCCCTTCTGCCGTTTACGTAACCTGACAAGCGAGAAACAGGTCCATCGATTGCCAACGGGAGCGTTCATTGACCCTGACACCAAAATCTCTCGGCATGACTGCGGCGGCAGGATCAGCCGCCTTGCTGTTAGGGGCCTTCGTTTTCCAGGCTCTTGGCTACGCGCCGTGCGCAATGTGCATCTGGCAACGCTACCCACACGCAATCGCCATTGGAACGGGCGCTATGTTGCTCTTTGCTCTGCCGATTTTGCCAATCCTGATAATCGGTGCCCTGTCGGCACTCAGCACATCCGCGTTGGGAGTGTTTCATACCGGTGTCGAGCGCGGCTGGTGGGAGGGACCGACTTCTTGCACGGGATCCGGCCTCGATGTCTCCCAAATGTCGGTATCGGAATTGCTGCCCTCTGCCAGTTCAAATGCGTCCACTCTTGTTCTGTGCGATGAGGTTGTCTGGGAATTTCTGACGTTGTCCATGGCGAGTTGGAACGCGATCCTGAGCGGTGACCTTGCTTGCCTCTGGTTGGTCGCGATCGCAAGACATCAAAAGGTTCGGTGGCATGGGGTCGCGGACGTTTCTTGAATCGTCCCGCATTCATCGTAAACAAACATAGGGCTTCGTTTCATGGTTACAAGACGACACTTTCTTGCACTCTCCGGTTCGCTGTTTTCAGCGTCTCTGAGTTCACCCGCGTTCGCAAAGACCTGGCCGACAACAGCCGAAAAAGCAGCTTGGGATGCGCAGGTCACGCCCGCCAACTATGACCCGGCAACAACCAACCCATGGGGGCTGCATCCCAGGCTGCTGCCGCAACGCGTGTTGGCGAATGAAGGTTTGCGCCCGGGTGACATTCACGTCGATGCGATCGCGCGCTATCTGTACCATATCGAGGAGGGTGGCACCGCGATGCGATACGGGGTGGCGATTGCCAAGGGCGATCTCTATGAACCCGGCACCTATACGATCCGCCGAAAGGTCGAATGGCCGCACTGGACGCCAACGCAGTCGATGATCGAACGCGATCCGGAGGCTTACGAGCGGTTTGCCGACGGTATGGAGCCCGGCCCCAACAATGCCTTGGGCAGCAGGGCTTTGTATCTATTCGTCGGAGATCGGGATACGTACCTTCGAATTCACGGAACGCCGAGCCCTCGCAGCATTGGCGGCCGGGCCAGTTCGGGATGCGTGCGCATGGTGATGGCCCACATCAATGATCTCTATCCGAATGTCGCTGTCGGATCGACGGCGTTTCTTTACTCGGCCGAAGACAGCGTTACCGCTCGAAGCTAACCTATTGCATCTTTGGCTCACACGCCGAGGACTGCGTCGTGCAGGGACATCTTCCAATGAATTGTTGGACGAACACTCACGGCTGTGTCGCAAGTGAACTTTCGAACTGTGCGATCGCTACGGATTTGTCGTCCTCATCGTTCTCGAACAGCTTTGTGGTTCGCACGCCCGGCAACTTGCCAAAATCCGCCATCAGGCGCTTTGGAAAAAATGTGCGTCCGATGGATTCAAATCCTGGTAATTGTCTGAGTACCGCGGAGGTACTGGCACTACAAAAACCGGAAGCGGCTGGGCCGCTGGCAATTGCAAGCCGCAAGGCCTGCTCCGCGACTTCGGGGGACACATCGATCTCTTGTATGACGACGTGGTAGGTCTCCCGTGCATGAGCCCGTGCGTAAAAATCGGCCACTTGTGGAGTAATGCCATAAAGCACATCTCCCCGTTCCGGTACCGCGCTCAGCCGGACCGTTCCTGCCGGATCGAAGATAACGCGCTGCGACCCATTGATCATGACGCTGCTATGCGCACCCGCCCCGGATCTGTTGCTGATCATGGTGTACAGCGTCAGCGCGGCCGGTCCGTCGTGACGGTAGGATGCACTACTGATGACTTCGGCTGAAGCATCAGGGCGCATGTCGTTTCCTGCACCGCACCCCGCCAAAATCACCACGGTTAGAACTGAGAAAATGCGATTGGAAAAGCGCACCTTGCAGCCTCCTGCCATGAGTTGAATGATTGAATTTTCGGGATATTCAGGGCCTCTAGCAATCTCGACATCAACTCTTCCGGATTTCGCCTCTACCGAAACATGGGTTCGGTTTCGGTTGGTATACGGATCCTCGACACCTTTTTTTCTGGATATCGCATGTTTCAGATGAAGAGGAGCGTTCGCCCCGAATTGATTTGTCGCAATTTGTAACAGACCCCGCCTTTGTGACCTCGCGATACAAAACACCGGCTCGCGTGGCATTCCGCATCTGCAGGTGCCCCCCATATGCTGGGTATCGCAACACTGACACGAGGTGATCGAAATGAAACGCAACACTTTACTCGCTGCAATGACCCTGGCTGCAACCGCCCTTGGCGGTGCCGCATTCGCGGACGCCAACCACGGGCGTGGGGGACAATTTGGCGCCCAGAGCGGACCAGGCATGATGCAGAACGGTGGTCCCGGTATGATGGGGAACATGGGCGGAATGATGGACATGATGAAGCGCATGCACGGAAACATGATGGGCGCAGGCATGATGGGCGCAGGCATGGGCAGTGGTATGATGAGCCCAGGCATGGCTGGCGGCATGATGCAAATGTTCGACACTGATGGAGACGGCACAACGACGCCGGAAGAAATGCGCACGCAGCTGGAGGCCAAGCTTTCCGAGTTTGACAGCGACGGGGATGGAAACCTCTCGATTACTGAATTTGAAGCTCTCCACAGCGCGATGATCCGCGAAATGATGGTGGATCGCTTCCAACACCTCGATGCCGATGGCGACGGCGCGGTGACGCCGGAAGAGATGGCCGCTCCTGCCGATAGGATGGAGCGGATGCAGATGATGCGGTCGAATATGGCAGATGCGCCTGCGCGGCCTGGCAACGGTCAGGGCATGGGCAACGGCTCCATGATGCAGGACAACTGAGCCAATGGGTGCCGGTTTTTTTCCGGCACCCGTCCTCACAACCCCAAAACCATTCGCGGTCGGGACATTGAACCGAACCGCGACCTGAACCGTTTAGCCTCGGTATGCCAACAAATAGAGACACGGAAAGGAAAATTCCCATGGCCTATACCTAT
Organism: Marivita sp. GX14005; assembly: GCF_023370775.1. Classification (GTDB taxonomy): domain Bacteria; phylum Pseudomonadota; class Alphaproteobacteria; order Rhodobacterales; family Rhodobacteraceae; genus Marivita. Next base: position 84,488 of record NZ_JAMCCQ010000006.1, on the reverse strand, counting down.
GATCGCGTCCTGAAAGACACCAAAATCGATGACGCAGAGATGCGTGTTCGGGATGCTTTGGCAGACAAGGGCTTCGGCGTTCTGACTGAGATTGACGTCAAAGCGACGATGAAAAAGAAACTTGATGCGGACATGCCGCCTTACCGCATCTTGGGGGCCTGTAATCCGGGCATGGCGCACAAAGCCATCGAGATCGAGCCTCGCATCGGTGCGATGCTTCCCTGCAATGTTATCCTGCGGCAACTGGACGGCGACACCGAGGTCAGCGCGGTCGATCCTGTCGCTTCGATGCAGGCGGTGCAGAACCAAGACCTGGACGCGGTCGCCGGCGAAGTCCGCGATCTCCTTCGGGACGCCCTCGACACCGCGTGATGGCGGGATGGGCGTTGGATGCCCTGTCGCAGATCGAGCGCCTTTAGCGGTGCTCGATCAATGCCATCTAATCCCCACGTAAATTCCTGATAAGGAACTCACCCAGTGCTGCCAGCGGGATTGCCATTTCCGGATATTGGAACCGACCTCTTCTCCTTCGACATCGGGGGGGTCACATTCGCACTCCGCTGGTACGCGCTAGCCTATATCTTCGGTATCCTGATTGGCTGGCGCATTTGTTCGAGTGCCATAAGCCGTCCCGCGCTCTGGACGTCAGCTGGACCGCCGCTTGACCGAACGCAGATCGAAGATCTTCTGACGTGGATCATCATCGGCGTGATTGCTGGTGGTCGCCTGGGCTTTGTACTGTTCTACCAGCCCGCATATTATCTCGCCAATCCCTTGGAAATTCTGATGGTCTGGCAAGGCGGCATGTCTTTCCACGGGGGGTTCGCGGGAGTTGTCATCGCGGCCTTGCTGTTCTGCCTTAGACAGAACGCGTCATTGCTCAGCACTGGCGACTTGCTGGCTTTGGCAACACCACCAGGCTTGTTTCTTGGAAGGCTGGCGAACTTCACCAACAATGAGTTGTGGGGGCGTCCAACGGACGTTCCCTGGGCGGTGATCTTTCCCGGCGAAGTCGCGCAGGCCTGCCCAGGGGTTAGCGGCCTCTGCGCCCGACACCCGTCCCAGCTGTACGAGGCGGTATTGGAGGGGCTCATTCTTGGAATACTGCTCATTTATCTCGCTTGGGGCCGGGGCTGGCTGAAAATGCCCGGTGCCTTGGCTGGCGTGTTTCTGACCGGCTATGGTCTTGCCCGAAGTTTCGTCGAGATGTTCCGGCAACCGGACCAACAATTTGTGACGGCGGACAACCCGATCGGCCATGCGCTTCATTTTGGTGAGTGGGGTTTGACCATGGGCCAGTTGCTCTCCATGCCAATGGCGCTGGTCGGGCTGGCGTTGATCGTGTTCGCCCGGCGGGAACGGGGCCGGACAGCGCCACCCCGCAGAGCCGCAATGTAATCGCCGTACTGATCTCTCTTGACCCTCCCGCGGATGGAAGCCCTAGGCAAGAGAAGCATTCTCGGAAAGGACCGCAAAATGAGCACTCCCGACAGTTCTGAAACCACAGCAGCTTCTTCGGTATTCGTTTGCCCCATGCACCCTGAGGTGCGGCAGGACGAGCCCGGCAATTGTCCGAAATGCGGGATGCACCTAGTGCCGGAATCGGAGCTCGAGGTCCATTCAGCACATGATCATCACGAACACCACGCGGGTGCCACGCCGGCCGATGGCCGATATGATCTGGTTCCTACAGGACATGATGGTCCCATTTTCACCTGCCCGATGCACCCTCAGGTGCGGCAGCCTGATCCGGGCGCGTGTCCGATCTGTGGTATGGGATTGGAACTGGAATCCGGTGTGCCGGGCGATGAAGGTCCAAATCCCGAACTGGTGGATTTCACACGGCGGTTCTGGGTCGGCACAGTCCTGACGATCCCGCTCCTTGTCCTCACGATGGGGCCATTCGTCGGTTTCCCCGCAGTCCGGACTTTTTTTGGCGAAAGCACCACACAATGGATCGAATTGATCCTGGCAACGCCAGTGGTCTTGTGGTGCGGCTGGCCGTTTCTGGAACGCGGATGGATTTCGTTCCGCACATTGAACCTCAACATGTTCTCCCTGATCGGCATGGGCGTTCTTGCCGCCTGGCTCTTCAGCGTCGTTGCCGTTCTCGCACCGGACATATTCCCTGATGGGTTCCGAGACTCCGAAGGCCATGTCGGCGTCTATTTCGAGGCGGCGGCGGTGATCGTGACGCTGGTGCTGCTCGGCCAGGTGATGGAACTACGCGCCCGCGAGGGGACCGGCAAGGCGATCCGCGCGCTTCTCGACATGGCGGCAAAGACCGCGCGGGTCATCCGGGACGACGGATCCGAGGAGGAAATCCCGCTGGAGGACGTGCAAGTCGGGGACCGGCTGCGCGTGCGGCCCGGTGACAAGGTGCCGGTCGATGGCGTGGTTCTGGACGGCCGGTCCTCGGTCGACGAAAGCATGATCTCCGGTGAACCCGTGCCGGTCGAGAAGACCGAGGGCGACCCGCTGACCGGCGCGACGATCAATGGCACCGGCAGTCTGGTGATGGAGGCGACGCGTGTCGGGTCCGACACGATGCTGGCTCAAATTGTCGAGATGGTGTCGAACGCGCAGCGCTCGCGCGCCCCGATCCAGAAATACGCCGACAAGGTGGCGGGATATTTCGTTCCGGCCGTCATCGGTATCGCGGTCCTGTCCTTCATCGCCTGGGCGATCTGGGGGCCCGCGCCTGCGCTTTCCTACGCATTGATTTCGGCGGTGGCGGTTCTGATCATCGCCTGTCCTTGTGCGCTTGGCCTGGCGACACCGATGTCGATCATGACAGCGACAGGACGGGGCGCTCAGGCAGGGGTGCTGATCAAGAACGCCGAGGCGCTGGAGCGGTTCGAGAAAGTCGATACCCTGATCGTCGACAAGACCGGCACGTTGACCGAAGGCAAGCCGCGGCTTGTCGACGTACTCCCGCAACCCGGCCACGACGAAGCCGAGGTCTTGCGTCTCGCCGCATCGCTTGAGCGCGGATCGGAGCACCCCTTGGCCGAAGCGATCGTCAGGGGTGCGGAGGAGCGAGATGTCAAAATGGACGAGGCACGGGACTTCGAGGCGGTCACTGGCAAGGGCGTCAAGGGGGTCGTTGACGGCAAAGCGGTCGCGCTCGGCAATTTGGCGATGATCCGCGAATTGGGGCTCGAGGCGGGCGCGTTGACCGCCAAGGCCAATGCCCGCCGCGACGAAGGCGAGACGGTCATGTTCGTTGTGCTGGATGGCGAGATCGCCGGTCTAGTTGCTGTCGCCGACCCAGTGAAGGAGACCACGCCAGAAGCCATCGAGGATCTGCATGAACTGGGGTTCCGCGTCATCATGGCGACCGGCGACAACGAACGCACGGCCAAGGCCATCGGCACGCGGCTCGGAATCGATGAGATCCGGGCCGACGTGCTGCCGGAGGACAAGGCGCGGATCATCCTTGAGTTGCAAGAGGCGGGCCACAAGGTCGCCATGGCCGGGGATGGCGTCAACGACGCCCCCGCGCTCGCGCAGGCCGATGTCGGCATCGCCATGGGCACCGGCGCCGATGTGGCCATCGAAAGCGCGGGCGTCACGCTGGTCAAGGGCAACCTTGATGGTATCGTGCGTGCGCGGCGGCTCGCCCGGGCCACGATGCGCAACATCCGCCAGAACCTGTTCTTCGCGCTGATCTACAACGCCTCCGGCGTGCCGGTCGCGGCGGGAGTTCTGTTTCCCTTCTTTGGCATCCTCATCAGTCCGATGTTTGCTGCCTTCGCCATGAGCGCGTCGTCAATCTCGGTGGTGCTCAATTCGCTGCGCCTTCGCGGCGTTCGTATCTAGAAGCGCGCAACAGCGTTCGGATGAACCAAAATTAAAAGGGGGCCATTTATGCAGAGCGAAAAAGAAACGTACCGCGAAAATTCCATCAGTCTGGGCGGAGCCGTTGCGATGGGGACAGGCGTGATGATCGGCGCTGGAATCTTTGCGTTGACGGGGCAAATCGCGCAGCTCGCCGGCCCGCTTTTCCCGCTTGCATTCATCGCCGGCGCGGTCGTCACAAGCTTCAGCGCCTACAGCTACATCAGGATGTCGAACAAATGGCCGTCCTCGGGTGGCATCGCCATGATCCTGCAGAAATGCTATGGCCCCGGAGCCATCGCGGGCGGGGCCGCACTGCTGATGGCGCTCAGCATGGTGATCGCGGAAAGCCTCGTCGCGCGAACCTTCGCCACCTATGTCCTGCGCCCTTTCGATATCGAAGGTGGCCCATTGGTCCCCGCTCTGGCTGTGGCCGTGATCGTTTTCGCCTTTTTGGTGAACATGGCCGGAAACCGCTCGGTCGGGCTGTTCTCGTTGATCATGGCCGCGATCAAGATCGGAGGCATAGCTCTGTTTGGCATCGCGGCCCTGTGGTCCAGTGGTTTTGCGTTCGCCGCGGCGTCCGAGACCTCACAATCCTACGGGCTCACGGGGTTCATCGCCTCTACGGCGCTGGCCATCCTTGCGTTCAAGGGATTCACCACGATCACCAACAGCGGAGCCGAGATCACTGAACCAAATCGCAATGTTGGCCGAGCGATCATGTTCTCTATCGGAATCTGCGTCGTCGTCTACCTGTTGGTCGCCTACGGGGTCGGTTCGAGTCTCACGATCGAGGAGATCATCTCAGCGCGTGACTATTCGCTGGCACAAGCGGCGCAGCCCGCCCTTGGACAAACCGGCTTCATACTCACGGTGATCCTGGCCGCTGTCGCAACGGCGTCCGGCGTTCTGGCCAGCGTCTTCGCGGTGTCGCGTATGCTGGCGATGCTGACCGACATGGAAATGATCCCGCACAGCCACTTCGGTATGCCAGGTCCCATCCAACGCCACACCCTGGTCTATACTGTCGTCATCGCCGCGACGTTGGCCGTGCTCTTTGATTTAGGCCGGATCGCATCCCTCGGTGCTTTCTTTTACCTCGTCATGGACATGATCATACATTGGGGCGTGTTCCGCTATCGTCGAGCAGACGTCGGCGCCTTCGGTATCGCGCTTTTGACTGCCCTGGCGCTCGATGCGATAGTACTGGCAGCTTTCACCGTGATGAAGCTTCAAAGCGACCCGATGATCGTTCTCTACGCCGCTGTCGGGATGATCGCTGTGTTCGCCTTCGAGCGCGTTTACTTGTCGCAATGGGTGGCACCGCAAGTCGCCCCCGCCCCCGCCCACGCCCACGGTGATTAGCCTGCCATCACCTGGCCTGAAGAGATGCGATGCCTTGTGCGCCGATCGTGATCAGCCCGACCGACAAGGCAAACGCAGCCAGGGCAAGCAGCATCACGCCCGTGTTCATGGGCAAGCGACGTACAACCGGTCCAAGAAATTCCGACCGCCCGAAAGCCGAGACGTAGAGCGGCAACGCGCTTATCATAGTCGCATAGAGGTAAACGCCGGAGATGTTCTCGAAAAACGCCGAACGCGCAAGAGTCGGGGATACAACCGCCAAAGCGGTTGAACGATTGCCGCCGAATGACCCGAACCAGTCGGCAGATAGAACGTATATCAGCACGTGGAGACCTGGAAAGAGAAGGGCTCTGAGCAAGACATCGACCAGCACGAAAAACGCCGTGTCTCTTGAGCCCGCCTTTGGTTGCTTTGTCATGGCGAAAAGGAAAAACCTGACGTAGTTGACGGCAAAAACCACGGGCAAACCGTTGGTCGCAACCTGCCTTAGAAAGCGCATGAGTGCTGGTCCGCCGGCAGCAAGAGCCGGAGCAAAGCCCGGAGCCAGTAAAACATAGAACAACAGGACCGGCAGTAATGCAGCGAAACTGAACAGCAGGACATTTCTAACAAACTGAGCCGCGGGCATACTGATAGAGAAAAATCTATCCATTGAAATAGCCTGCCATGTGGGCACCACTAGGTCGATGATACGGGGCGTTGTTGCACAAGTCTGACGCCTCAGGATTCCCTTCGCGAACCCATGCTGTTAGCCGCATTCCATGAGCAACCCATCTCCCGCCCGCTATCGTACGACCAACTGGTCCAGCTACAACGCATCGCTGCGCAAGCGGGGGTCCCTGCTGATCTGGGTCGACGAAGACATCACTTGGCGCGCGCCCTCACCGCCGCCCTCCTAGCCGGCACGATATCATTTCTGTCCCCCTGCGTGCTACCTCTTGTGCCAGGTTATGTCTCCTACGTAACCGGGCGCACAGCCGCTGAGGGCGGGGTGGTCGGCGCTTCGCCGTCGCGCGCGGTCTGGCTAAGCCTGTGTTTTGTCCTCGGCTTCTCCACCATCTTCATGGGACTTGGCGCATCCGCGACTGCAATGGGTCAGGCCCTGCTTCGGTGGCGGTATGAACTCAACCTCGTTGGGGGCGGCATCATCATTTTCTTCGGGCTCTTCATGATAGGAGCCGCGCGTGTTTCGGTCATGGAACGCGACTTCCGATTCAATCTCAACATCCCCGGGGGCCAACCCGCTGCGTCCTATGTCCTCGGTCTTGCCTTCGGTTTCGGCTGGACTCCGTGCATCGGCCCGATCCTCGGCGCGATCCTGACAGCCAGTGCGGCGAGTGCCACGATGGGCGAAGGTATCATGCTGCTTGCCGTCTATTCCGCCGGCCTTGGAATACCGTTTCTGATCGTGGCCGGATTCACCGACCAGATCGCGGGACGGTTGCGGGCCATCGGCCGGGTTGGCCGCCGCCTCCACCAGCTTGCGGGCATAGTGATGATCTTGATGGGGCTGGCGATGATGACAGGGCAGTTGAGCGCGCTGTCATACTGGATGCTCGACGTATTTCCGGTTCTGGGACGGATCGGATAGCTCCATTAGTAGCAGCGTCTATTGATAACAGAAAATTTTCTTGAACCTCTAGTAGCTTTAGGAGTTAAGCCACCGACAAAGAACGGCACCATGGAGCAAGTTGCCAATAACGCCTCACTCCTTCCCGGGCGAACAACACTGCGTTCGGGGTAAGGTTCGGTTTGCCGTCCAATGCGTGAACGGAGCAATCTATATGCTGACAAGACGACATTTCATCCAGACGACCACCGCGCTGTTTTCGGCATCGATATCCAGCCCGCTCCTTGCAGACACGTGGCCTACCGATGCGCAGAAGGCAGCTTGGGACGCACAGGTTACACCTCCCGGCTACGACCCGGCCACGTCCAACCCTTGGGGCCTTCACCCTCGCTTCCTGCCACAGCGGGTCCTCGCGAAGGACGGACTTGTACCCGGTGATATCCATGTCGATGCTGTTGCGCGCTATCTCTACCACATCGAAGAAGGCGGCACGGCGATGCGCTATGGCGTGGCGATCGCGCGCGGTAAACTTTACGAACCGGGCACCTATACGATCAAGCGCAAGGTCAGGTGGCCGCATTGGCAGCCGACACAAAACATGATCGACCGCGACCCAGAGCTCTACGCCGATATCGCTGACGGTATGGAACCCGGACCTGAAAACGCGCTCGGATCGCGAGCCCTCTATCTCTTCGTCGGCGACCGAGACACCTATCTAAGGATTCACGGGACACCGTATCCAAGAAGCATTGGCGGCCGTGCGAGTTCCGGCTGCGTCCGAATGGTCATGGCACACATCAATGATCTCTATCCCAACGTCGAGATTGGCTCGACGGCATTCCTGTACTCGGCGGAAGACAGCGTCACCCCGAGAAGTTGACTGGCGCATCATGTGTTACGCGTGGGCTTGACGCATCTATGGGCTGATCAGGACTGGCGCGAAGTGCAGATGGGGTTGCCACCTGCCGAGCGTAGCGGAACCAAGGTGTTTTCCACCGGACCGCTGTGTTCATACCAATAACAGCCATCCTCGGGACGAAGCCGCGCCGTGGTGAGATCCTGACCAGGCGCAGCAAGGGCAATGACGGCCTCGGGAACACTTCCCACTTCGTTGCGAGCGCCGCCGTCGTCCAGCGTTGGCACCGCGCAGCCAGCAAGCACCAATGTCGCTGCGATAATCGGCGCGTTTCGTTTCTGCATGTCTACCTCACTCATTCTGATCGCTTCGTACCGGCAAGCGTTGCTCCAACCGCGTCGTTTCAAGGGGGCGGCTAGCTTCAAGCCTCCGCAGGGCGCCTTTCTTGCTGGACGAATATCCACTTGTTGCCCTTGAAGCTCTAGTTACTGTAGGGGCTATGTCAATGTGGAATCAATGAATCCTGAGGTCAATCCATGTCTTCCGACGGCAACCGCAACGATCACGGCCATCCGGGTGATCAAGAGCATTCTGACCCAAGAGGCAACTCCTGTTGCGACGCCAGCAAGGACGTCGCGTCCACGGCGCCAGCGCCGTCTGGCGGAAGGAGCTTTCAGGTCTCCGGGCTCGATTGCGCCGAAGAGGTGGCGATCCTGAACCGGGTTGTCGGGCCGAAAGTGGGCGGAACCGAACACCTGGCATTCGACGTGATCAACGGGCGAATGACCATCCTCGATAGCGCCGTGAGGATACCAGACGACGAAGTCACGCAGTTGGTCGCAACGACCGGCATGAGCGCCAAGCCATGGGATGCCGACAACGCAGCAGAGGACCAGGCGGCGCATCTGGCACGTCAGAAGCGCTTTACCTCGTTGAGCGGCGGCTTCTGGGCGGCGGGATTCCTTTTTCACATTGTCGAGACCGGCATGGGCGGCGCGCTCGGGCTCTTTGCGGGCCATGGCGAGGTGCCTATGCCTATGGTGGAAGCAGGGATCTTCGCCGTCGCGATTCTTTTTGGCGTCTGGCTTGTCGCGCCCAAGGCCTGGTCTTCGGCGCGGAGGCTTAGCCCCGACATGAACCTGCTCATGGTGGTGGCCGTCGCGGGCGCCATCGGCCTCGGCGAGTTTTTTGAGGCCGCGACGGTCGCCTTCTTCTTCTCGCTTTCGCTTTATCTTGAGAGCTGGAGCGTGGGGCGGGCGCGTAATGCGGTTTCCGCGCTCCTCGATCTGGCGCCGCCAACGGCGCGGGTTCTTTACGACGACGGATCTGAATCCGACGTTCCGGCCGCGGCCGTGGCAGTCAATGCAAGGTTTATCGTGCGCGGCGGCGACCGGATCCCCCTCGACGGTGAGGTCGTGGACGGGGCAGGGGCCGTCGATCAGGCCCCAATTACTGGGGAAAGCGCGCTAGTGCCCAAGGAACCAGGCGACGAGGTCTATGCCGGCACGATCAACGGCGAGGGCACACTGACGGTGCGGGCGACGAAGGCCGCCTCGGACACGGTGCTCGCGAAAATCATTCGCATGGTGGGCGATGCCCATGCCCGCCGCGCGCCGGTCGAACAGTGGGTGGCCAAGTTCGCGCGCATCTACACACCCATCGTGATGGCTTTGGCGATCGCCATCGCGCTGGTGCCGCCACTGCTGCTCGGCGGCGCCTGGGACTACTGGTTCTACAATGCTCTGGTCCTTCTGGTCATCGCATGTCCTTGCGCGCTGGTCATTTCTACGCCGGTCTCCATCGTGGCAGCGCTGACCGCGTCGGCACGGGCGGGGGTGCTCATCAAGGGCGGCGCCTATGTCGAGGCGCCGGGGCGGACCACGGCACTGGCGATGGACAAGACCGGGACGATCACCATGGGCGAGCCTGAGGTGGCGGCGGTTCACCCACTGGTCGGCGTTTCCGCACGCGATCTCATGGCGCTGGCAGCAAGCCTAGAGGCGCGGTCTTCACACCCGCTGGCACGCGCCATCCTCTCGCGCGCCGAAGCCGATGGTGTTTCCGTGTCTGCCGCAGAGGACACCCGTACCGTGCCCGGGCGCGGTCTGGAAGGACGCGCCGACGGGCGCGCTATCTGGCTCGGCTCGGATCGCTTCGCCGAAGAGAAGGGGTTCGGCAATGCCATTCCGGCGGATCTGCGGGATCGGATCGAAGGGGCAGGGAGCACCCTCGTTGCCGTGGGTGACGAGACCGGCGTGACCGGCGTACTGGAGCTTCGCGACCGCATCCGCCCAGATGCAAAGGGGATCGTTGCGCGTCTGCATGCGCAGGGTGTGAAGACCATCGTGATGTTGACGGGCGACAACGAACGCACCGCGCGCGCGGTGGCAGCCGAAGTCGGCATCGACGAGGTGCGCGCCGAACTTTTGCCAGAAGACAAGGTGACGGCCATTGAGGAACTCGTCGAAAGCCACGACATGGTGGCGATGATCGGCGACGGTGTGAATGACGCACCGGCCATGGCGCGGGCGCATTATGCCATCGCCATGGGCGCTGTCGGATCGGATGCCGCGATCGAGACGGCCGACATCGCGCTGATGACCGACGACATCGGCAAGGTACCCTGGCTTATCGGCCATTCGCGCCGTGCCATGACGATCATCCACCAGAATATCGGCATATCGCTGGCGACCAAGGCGCTGTTCGTCGGGCTGACCGCGTTCGGTATGGCCTCAATGTGGGGCGCCATTGCTGCGGATGTAGGCGTGTCTCTGCTGGTGGTCGCCAACGCACTTCGGCTCCTGAACGGCCATCAGGTTGAGGCCGGGCCTTCAGGCGGAGAACCGGTGGGCGAGCAGATGGCGAAAGGAGCACTGGCGCACGGTCATTGATCCGGCGGTTTCGGTAGCTCGATATCGCTTTTGCGGTCCAGCCACGCCAGCGCCCCGACAGAGAATTCCGAACCCCGGTAGGGTTCCGTCCAGGCGGTCTCGATGTCGTCCCAGGGCAGAGGCTCGAGATTTCCAAGAAAGAGCGTCAGACGGTAGGCCGCTGCCTCGGGAAGCCAAGGCGCCTCCTTGGCCGGCGTCGCGGCGACAGGCCCGGACAGGAGGAGCGCACTTGCGAGTGTGGCGAGCAGCACTCTCATAATATTTCGCATCACCACGGCCTCCAAAGTAAAAAGTTAGACATGGCTAACTTATCTACCCGAAGCAAACAAGTTGTCAATCCCGCTGTTTCGCTGCAAAGTCCCGAGTATGACAAAGCTACAATCACAAGGGCGTGAGCCATTCGAAGCGGTCGACCGGGCTCCCGAGGCGCAGGCCGATGGCTTTGCGACCGTGCGTCAGGCACATGAAAGCGAGATGGCGGAGGATTACGTCGAACTGATCGCGGAACTGATCGAGACGCGCGGGGAGGCCAGACCGGTCGAGATCGCCGAGCGGCTTGGCGTGAAGCCGCCGACCGTGACCAAGAACATCTCGCGGCTCAAGGCTGCTGGTCTGGTCCGGCGGGAGCCATACCGCGCGATATTCCTCACCGATGCCGGGCAGGACCTCGCGGAGATCTGTCGACGCCGCCACAGGGTCGTCGTCGCCTTTCTTCTGAGCCTGGGAATCGACGAAGAGACCGCGGAACGCGATGCGGAAGGGATCGAGCATCACGTCAGCGGGACGACATTGGAGGCGTTCGAGCGACGGCTCAATCAGAAATGAGCTCGCCTAGATGCACATTCGCGCGATTCTCTATCGGGACCTCGAGCTATCAGGTCTTCAAGCCGCTGACACGTTTGCGCAATTTCGAAGCTCGCTAGCCGAGAACCCGCGACAGCACGATGGTTGCAAACAGGGCGACAAGTCCGAAGGCGATCGCAGACGCTACCGCATATTGGAGGATATCCAGGTGATTCCCCCTCCTCCGTCGTGCCAGATAGCCACCCCAGATCGCGCCTCCGATAGCGCTCACGATCACAAGCATCAGGATACCTCCGTTCCAAAATGCCGCGCATCGGGATCTCGTCCGAGCAAACTGGCCAGCCAGCCGAAGACCCAGCACCCAAAAACAAGAACCAACAAGGTCCAGTCGCCGAACCGCGCATAGGGCGTTGGAGTACGCGCGCCCGGCAGGCCGGCATCAATGGTGCCTGTTTCCCCGGTATCAAGACTCGCGACGACATTTCCATTGGCGTCGATGATCGCGGATATCCCAGTGTTGGCCGCCCGGACCACGGGAAGTCCCTCCTCGACCGCGCGCATCCGCGCGGAGGCGAGGTGCTGCTCGGGTCCGATGCTGGTTCCGAACCAGGCATCATTTGTGGCGTTGAATATCCAGTCGGGGCGGAAAAGGTCATCGACCACGTGGCCCGGAAAGATGATCTCGTAACAGATCGCCACCGCGACCAGAGGCGCGCCAGGGATCGCCAGCGTGCGCGGCCCTGGTCCCGGCGTGAAATCGCCCAACCCTTCGGTCAGCCGCTCGATGGGCAGCCAGCCTTTCAGGGGCACATATTCCCCGAACGGAACAAGATGATGTTTTGCATACCCCGTCAGAACCTCGCCGCTGCGTCATAGGCCTGAACCGTGTTGAAATATCTGGTTCCCCCATCGCCCTCCACTCGGTCAGGCGCACCTGTCAGTAGGATCCTGCCGTCTGGCAAAGCTGCAGATATCCGCGCGCGTGCCGCAGCATCTTCGTCCAGAAAGCCGGGGAAGGCCGTTTCCGGCCAAAGCAGCAAATCGAAACGTCCGGGTTGCGCGGACAAGCCCAGGTATTTTTCCAAGGTTCGCTGGCGGCTGCCCGGTACCCACTTCTCGACTTGTGGCACATTGCCTTGGACGATGCGCAAAGCAACGTCTGTCGGCGGCACGTCCTGCCCTGACCGAAGCGCACCGCCAACCCAGAAACCCGCCACAGCAACGGCGAAGAGCACGAGAACAGGCGCGCGTCTCTTTGGCGCCGCCACAGTCAACACACCTGGCAATATGCCGATGAAGACCGTGAGAAAGCCCAAACCGTAGCTTCCGACCCAGGCGGCGGGTTGGCGCAGGGCGGCATAGTCGACAAGGGCATAAGCGGCAAGGTTCCAGGGAAACCCTGTCAGGACATGACCCCGCAGCCATTCCGTGGCCACCCAGCAGGTTGCAAACAGCAGGCCCGCCGCAATGCCGCCGACAGCTCGGCGCTGCATGATGGCGGCAAAAAGCATCGCCGCCATGCCCGGGAAGATGGCAAGTCCGGCGGACAGACCCGCGACCGCCGGAATCGCCAGTGCGCCGAAACGTTCGGCATCGACGTAAAAGCTCTCGGCGATCCAGGAAATTCCAATCCCGAATTGGCCCAGTCCGAAAGCCCAACCGACAAGGAAAGCGCGCGAGGTTGAGATGTTCCGGAGAACGATAAAGAGCACGGAGAAGGCGACAGGGACCGCGATGAGCCAAGAAAACGGCGGAAGAGTCAAAACCGTCAATCCGCCGGCAGCAAGGGCAAGACCCATGCGCTGGAACAGGTTCAGGTCCTCACTAACGAACTGCGGCAATCCCGGCTTCATGAATCGGTCTGAAGTCGAGCGCCAACCCACGGCGCAATGAGCAGCAGCATCACGCCGCCAACCACAAAAACATCGGCCATGTTGAAGGCAGGCCAGTGCGCCGTCCCGATGTAGAAATCGAGGAAATCCGTCACCGCACGATAGCGCAGGCGGTCCAGAATATTGCCGAGTGCACCGCCGATGATCGCACCATAGGCAATGGCCTCGACCCGGCTGCTGGTACGGACCAGCATGAACGCCAGCCAGACGCAGATGCCAAGCGCCAGTAAGACAAGGCTCCACCACGGCGCGCCGCCGAGAAGCCCGAAGGTCACTCCGTCATTGCGCAGGTAGATGAGATTGAAGCCGGGAAAGACCGATACGCCGGAACTAAGAACAGTCGCATTGGACACAACGATTGCCTTCGTTGCCTGATCGACAAGAAAGGCGATCAGCGCAGCAAGCAGACCGACGAAGAGGCAAGTTCTCATCAGCTTATCCCAGCCAGACGTCGAGGAACAACATGATCACAAGACCAACGGCGAGGCCGAGCGTCGCCCTGTTCTGATGGCCGGATCGGTGGGTTTCCGGAATGATCTCGTGGCTGATGACGTAGAGCATCGCACCTGCTGCGAAGGCGAGACCCCAGGGCAGCAGCGGTTGCGAAAGACTGATAATCCCTGCGCCGAGAAGTCCACCGACGGGCTCGACGAGACCGGTCAGAGCGGCGATGCCCCAGGCGCGAAGCCTGGAATAGCCCTCGCCGAGCAACGAAACCGCCACCGCCAGACCTTCGGGGGCATTCTGTAATCCAATACCGATCGCAAGTGGCAACCCGCCCGACAAACCGTCAACCCCGAACCCGACGCCGACGGCAAGCCCTTCGGGAAAATTGTGGATAGTGATCGCGATGATGAAAAGCCAGACGCGCCGCAGCGATGCGGCGTCGGGACCTTCCCGCCCCGTCTTGAAATGTTCATGCGGTAGCCGTTCGTTCATCAGAGCGACCGCGCCCATGCCAAGCAGGATCGCAACACATACGATGGCCGCCGGGAGAGCACCGTTGTCGAACTGTCCTTCAGCTGCGTCGAGAGCCGGGATGATCAGCGAGAAGAACGAAGCCGCGAGCATGACACCCGCCGCGAAGCCAAGCAGCAGATCGCGCGTGGCCCGGGACGGGATGCGCCCAAAAAGAACGGGGACCGCCCCGACCGCGGTCAGCGATCCGGCGGCCAGGCTTCCAAGAAAGCCAAGCGCTATGGGGGAGAGGGGTTCCAATTGTTAAGGTTCTGCCGCGAGTTCAGTCAGGAGCCGAGTAGCTGGTGTAGACCTCGGTCGATCCGTCTTCGTGGATCAGGAAGACATCGTAAGCCTCCCGGTCGTCCTCCGGTCCCATGCCGGGCGACCCGTAGGGCATTCCCGGCACCGCCAGGCCTACCGCGTCTGGCCGGTCCTCCAGCAGGCGTTGGATGTCAGCCGCCGGCACGTGGCCCTCGATCACATAGCCGTCGACCAAAGCCGTATGGCAGGAGACCATGCGCTGCGGCACGCCATTGTCGAGTTTGAAGCGCACAAGAGATCCTCCGAACATGTCCTCGCCCATCGGCGCGAAGCCATTCTCCTCGAGGTGCTTCATCCAGGACAGGCAACAGCCGCAGCCGTTTGTCTTCCGGACGTCGATCTGAATCGCCTCTGCGACGGCCTGCGCCGCAGGAAGCAAGGCAAATGCGATGGCAAGGGCGGGAGTAAATCGTTTCATGGATCAAAGCCTTTCGGTTGTCGTCTGTGCAAATTCGCTGGCGAGCCTCTCAGCAAGAAGTGAACGCGCCTCACGCAGTCGCTCAAGCGCGGCCGTGTCGTCCGCTTCACGCTCGGCCGCCTCTGCCAATCGGTCGTCAGAGAGAGGGTCGGTTGGGCGACCGTCCACCAGCACTTCGTAATGTAGGTTGGGGCCTGTCGCGGTACCCGTCGCACCGACCCGCCCGATCATATCTCCGGCCATCACGCGTTGCCCTTGTGTGAGCCCGTCCGGTACGGCGCTCAGATGCGCATAGCGCGTCAGGGTGTCGGAGCCATGAGCGATCTCGACGACCCGGCCATACCCACCGCGTCGGCCGATGAAGCTAACGCGGCCCGGCGCCGTCGCCTGTACCGGCGTGCCGCGCGCCGCCGCGAAGTCGACTCCTGTGTGCATCCGTACATTGCCGTAGACCGGATGGGTGCGGCGCCCGAACACAGAACTCAGCCGTGCACCTTCGACCGGTTGCGCAAACACGCGCAGGACTTCTCCGTCGACATAGATCGTCGCTTGGCCGCTGCCGTCGTTCGGCCAGACGATTTCATAGACCGAGCCATCGATATCCAGTGCGGCAAAGGCAAGCTCGGGCTGACCAATCCTCTTGTTCCCGTCTCGGGCCTCGCGCCAAAGGAGGCGCATCGTCTCGCCACCCGCAAGATCACGACGGAAATCCACGGTGCCGCCCAGCATCTGCGCCAGGTCCACCGCAAAACGGGCGGGGATGTCTGCCGTGTTCAGGGCGGCGAAAATCGAGCTCTCGATCACCGCCTCGCCGGCGAAAGTCACCAATTCGGGATCCGGGTCCAACACGCGGGCGGCAAGCTGTTCGCCGAAGACCGCCTCTATCCGGACACCGTCTTCGACGGCGAGCTCTACACGACGCGGGTTGTCGTCCGTTGTGGAAACCACCGTAATGATGTGACCCGGACGCAGACGGCGCAGATCGTATTCCGTGCCAATCGCCAAGGCGATTTCGGCGCAATCCGAAGCATCCAGCCCCGCATCGGAAAGGACCGCATCAAGCGTCTCGCCGGACGCAATCTCCCGCGACCAGGTGACCAGCGGGGGCTCGATAGATGGCAAGGAGGTATCAGCGGGGGAAACGGTCAGGAGCGGCCGGGGTCTGAACTCGAATGCGATATCCGCCTGGGCGAGTGTAGGGCGGACCGAATTGGTTTCGGTAATCCGAGGCGGCGCAAGCGGATTGGGAGTCCAGAGGGTCGCTTCAGCAATCGCAGGGGGCACCGGTTCTTTGGACAGAACGCCAGAGATGGCGATGGCGGTCACCGAAAATGCGCCTGCGACCGCAACGGCCGCCAAGACAGTTCTTATCTTCATGTTGCCCCCTCTACGTCTTCTGTCAGTGCGCGCTGGATCTTCGGCACCGCGAATTCTCTTTGCTCGTGATAGTCGATCATGGTGACGAGCTCACCCTCGGCATCGAACAGGAATACGCTTGCCGTATGGTTCATCGTATAGCCGCCGCCCTCAGTCGGGACGCGCTCAAATGAGGCACGAAACCCTTCTGCAGCGCGGGCAATTTGGTCTTCCGGCCCCGTCCAGCCACGAATGACCGGATGAAAATAGCCGACATATTCGGCCATGGCCTCGACCGTGTCCCGCTCCGGGTCGACCGTGATGAAGACCACGTTCATCTCTGATGCTTCGTCGCCCAGTTCCTCAAGCCAGCCGGAAATATCCGATAGGGTCGTCGGGCAGACGTCCGGGCAGTAGGTGAACCCGAAAAACACCATTGTGGGACGACCGATCAGGTTGCCAGGCCCTACCTCATTTTCCTCGTGGTCGGTCAGCCGGAACTCCATCGCCGATAGGGGCAGGGGCCGCTGCCCTTTTGGTTCAGGCGCACCGGGCCCGTCCACCCGCCACCAGCCCACGAAGAGCGTCAGGCCAAGAACGCCGGCACCGGCTGCGCCGTATAGAAGGAGCTGCCGACGTTGCATCAGCCCTCCGGTCCACGCGCGGCGATTCCGAGGATTGGGACCTCGACCGTCACCTTGCCGCCATCCGAGAAGGTCAGTGTCAGCGGGAAATTCTCGCCTTCGGTCATCGGCTCTTGCAGCTTCATGAGCATGGCGTGCAACCCGCCCGGCTCCAATGCCACGCTTTGGCCGGGCTCAATCGTGATCTCGCCTGCAGGCGCCATGGAACTGACGCCATCGGAGTTGGTTTTCGACTCATGGATCTCGGGCATCATTGCCAGCGGTGTCGCAAGTCCGGTCAGCGTAACGGCGTCTTCACCCGTGTTGCGCACGGTCATATAGGCGGCACCTGGCCTGTTGACGCCGATCGAGGCGCGGGACCACGCATTCTCGACCACGACATCCTCCGAACCGGCCAGTGCGGGGGCCGACAGCCCTGCAACCGTCAAAAGCACGGCCAATGCATTGGTATATCTCAACTTCTTCACCACTCGTTTCTCCTGCCTCCGCAAATCAGCTTTGGCTTGCCGCAACTTCCACTGCCACCAGCCTCCGCAATTCGGCCTCACCGAACGGATCGAGAGGCTTGCCGTTCACGAAGAACGTGGGCGTTTGGCGGACCCCGACTGTCTCGACATCGGCGCGGTCCTGGTTGAGCACCGCCACAACACCGGGGGCCAGCATCTGTGTCCGGGCAGCTTCGACATCCAGACCTCCGCTTGCTGCAATCTCAAGGATCAATCCGGGTGCCGGGGTCCCGTGAGACGCCCATCTGGGCTGCTCTCGCAAGACTGCCTCGAGCACAGGTTCAAACACGTCCTGCATGCGCGCCGCCTCGAGCACACGGATCGCTTCTACCGACGCCTCGCCGTGAAAAGGCGTATAGCGGATTACAACGCGCACCGCGTCTCCGTGCTCCGCCATGATATCCTCGACGACCGGATAGAAAGCGCGGCATGCCTCGCAGGCCGGGTCGAAGAATTCAACGATGGTTACGGGCGCATCCTCGGGCCCGAGGATCGGGGAATAGGGTCGGATCAGCGCGTCGGCCATTTCAGGGTCGATGGGATCGGACGCGGCAATCGGGTCGGGGCGGGTGGCATACCAGGCGGCACCGCCGAAACCGGCGACCCCGAGCGCGAGAACGGACAGGATGAGGCCGCGTCGTTTCATTTTTGTGTTTCCTTCAGTGAGAGAGCCGACAGCAGACCGATCATCGCGAAGGCGACGAGCGCCATCAAAGGAATCGGAATGCCGAAGACCAGTTGATTGTCGTCGGTACAGGATGGGCCGGTCGCCGTGCAGGGCTGGATACGCTCGGGGATAACGCCGACATAGAGGCCCAAGTGCCAAAGCGCGACGGCGGCACCGCCCAAAGCCAGCGCGATCCCGTAGCGACCCACGCGCCGATCCTGCCACCACAGCCCAAGCCCGAGGATGATGGCCAAGGGGAACATGAAGGCACGCTGGAACCAGCAGAGCACGCAAGGTGTCTGCCCCAGAACCTCGCCGATGAAGAGCACGGCAAGCGACGCGGTGAGCGCGATGATCCAGGCCAGGCCAAGGGCCGTCTCTCCGGAAAGTCGGGTCATGACGATCAGATCCTCTGTCTCAGATCGGCGAGGATCTCTTCGGCGGGCGTGCCGTAGGGCCAGGAGTCCGCGAAGCCTGCTTGCGTGTCGAAAAGGAAAAGATGCGACGTGTGACCCATCGTGTATCCGCCCGGCGCAGTCGCCTGCTCGATCCGCTCAAAGAATATCGGAAAGGTTTCGGATGTCGCGGCGATCTGCTCCGGTGTACCGGTCAGCCCGATGATCCCTGCGTCGAACAGGGGCACATACTCGGCAAGTGCAGTCGGCGTATCCCGCTCCGGATCAATCGTTATGAAAATCGGCTGAACCATTGCTGCCTCATCGCCCAGGCCCTCCATCACGGCCGCGACTTCGGACAGTGTTGTCGGACAGACGTCGGGGCAATTGGTGAAGCCAAAGAAGACCAGCATCCAGCGCCCTGCGAAATCTTCGTCCGTTTGGACCATGCCGCGATGATCGGTCAGTTCGAAATCAGCAAGAAACGGTGGTTCACTCTCGGTGCGGGCAAGATCGGCACGGTAGTCGGACCATAGCAACAGCCAGATGAAAACGAACGCCGCCGCGCCCGCCAACACCCACAATACCTTCTGAAGACCTGAAAGCCTCACGCCGCTCCGCCCGAACCTGATTCTATATTTTGTGTGCGTTTACATCCTCTAGCTACTGTAGGTTCAAGCGTGATTGTCATCGATCGGCCAACAATCACCGATCTGTGAAACTCGGGTGAAGCTTGTGATGCGCACCGCATAAAGCTACACCCACTGTAGGTAATGTGGGGAGCGGAAATGCTGACGATTGGGACGCTGGCGAAGAAGACCGGAACAAAGGTGCAGACCATCCGGTATTACGAGCAGATCGGACTTATGCCTGAGCCCGGCAGGACCGAGGGGGGCCAACGACGCTATGGCGACGCCGAACTCGACCGCTTGTCATTCGTCCGGCACGCACGGCAACTGGGGTTCTCGTTGGACGCGATCCGTGAGCTCCTCGATCTCAGCGATCATCCGGGAAAGTCCTGCGCTGAGGCGGATGCAATAGCCCGTCGGCAACTCAAACAGGTCGAGCAACGATTGGCGCGGCTCGAGGCGCTGCGGACGGAATTGAAGCGGATGGTGCATGAGTGCAGCGGCGGACAGACTTCTGATTGCCGTGTGCTCGAGGTACTGCGCGACCATTCCGAATGCCTGACCGACCATGAAGAGATCGGCGCCTGAGCAATTTCGACGACCTTTGATCGGAACGCAAAAAGCCCGGTGTTAGTTACTCATTGGCAATTCACTAATTTGGATACCCGGCATGGCGGAGCAGAGAAACGCAACGGAAAGACGCACACTCTGGATCGTGCTGGGTCTCAACATCGGGCTGGCAGTCGCTTTCTTCGCCTCGGGCGCATTCGGCGAGTCAAGCGCGCTTATCGCCAATGGCCTCGACAATCTGTCGGACAGTTTCGTCTACGCGATCAGCCTCTTCGCGCTGTCCCGCTCCGCCAAGTGGAAGCGCGGAGCGGCGAACGTTTCGGGCGGCCTGCTGATCCTCTTCGCCCTTGGAATCCTGTATGACGCGTGGCGCCGCTACGTCGGCGGATCGGATCCTCTTGGCACGATCATGATTGTCATGGCGCTGGTAGCGGCGGCCATCAACGCACTTTGCGTCTGGCTGCTGGCACGGCTTCGCGATCCAGACGTAAACATCCGAGCGGCGAATACGTTCAGCTGGAACGACTTCGCGGCCAATCTCGGAATCGTCGTCGCAGGCGGGCTCGTAGCCTGGCTCGGAACGAATTGGCCGGACCTTGTCGTGGGCGTGATTGTCGCCGGCATCGCGGCCTGGGGTGGCGTCGGAATCCTGAGAGACGCGCATGGTGAACACCACAAGGCGGTGCACAATGACGATCAGGTAACCAAGGACTCGGCCTGAAATCGGGGCTTGAAGCTACAGTGACTGTAGCAACTACATATTCTCGTGAACGATTCGAGGAGGTATCCCGTGAACCCCGCCGACCCTCATTTGGCCAAAACCCGGCTGCTGGATTTTGACGCGACCTCAATTGCAAAACTGATCGAGGAGCGCGGCTGGGCAGACCTTCCCAGCGACGACCGAATTGGGGCCATCTACGATTTCGTCAGGAACGAGATTACCTTCGGCTACAACCGCGCCGACGACATTCCGGCGTCCGAGGTCCTCGCAGATGGCCACGGGCAGTGCAACACCAAGGGCACGCTCCTCATGGCCCTGCTGCGTGGCGTGGGAGTTCGCTGCCGACTGCACGGGTTCACAATCCACAAGGCGCTTCAGAGAGGCGTCGTTCCGGAACTCGTCTATCCCCTCGCGCCGTCCGAAATCCTCCACTCCTGGGTAGAGGTGGACTTGGGCGACGGATGGGTCAATCACCGCCAGAACTTCGGATTTGTGCGCGACTTGCTCTATCGCCACGTCATCCGTCACTGGATGAATGCCAGGGTTCGCCGCATCCGCCGCGGAATCTTGCCGCCGGTCCCCGGATTCGATCGGCCGAACCACCGCCATGAGGAGACGAACCGTGCCGCATGATCACGGCCACGCCCACATCGATCCTCAATCCGGTGATCGTCGCGTCTCCATCGCCATCTGGGCCAACGGCCTCCTGACGGTCGCGCAGATCGTCGGCGGGATCCTTTCCGGCAGCCTCGCGCTGATCGCGGATGCCCTCCACAATTTCTCGGACATGGCGTCGCTGGTGATCGCCTTCTTCGCGCGTAAGATCGCTCGCCGCCCGGCGGACAAGCGCATGACCTTCGGCTATGGGCGGGTAGAAATCGTCGCAGCGCTCATCAACTACACGACACTTATCCTGATCGGCTTCTACCTGATCTACGAGGGTGGCATGCGCATGATCGACCCACCAGAGGTACAGGGCTGGACGGTGGTGATCCTGGGCGGTGTGGCACTGGTCGTCGACACGTTGACGGCGCTGCTCACCTATTCGATGCAGAAAGGCAGCGTGAACATCCGTGCGCTCTTCCTGCACAACCTATCGGACGCTTTTGCCTCCGTGGCGGTCATCATCGGCGGCTCGCTCATCCTCCTCTACAACATGCGGTGGGTCGACCCGGCGATCACCATCGGCATCGCTCTCTACATCCTCTACCTCGCATTTACCGAGATCGGCGGTCCGATTCGGACGCTGATGCTCGGCAGTCCACCGGACATCGATAATGAAACCGTCGTTCAGGCGATGCGGGGTGTGGATGGTGTCGCGGACGTTCATCACGTGCATCTGTGGCAGATGCAGGAGCACGAGGCGGCTCTGGACTGCCACGTCGTGCTGACAGCGGACGGCTGGGGTCAAATCGAAAAGATCAAGGCCGCGATCAAGGACCGGCTGAAGGACGATTTCAGCATCGGTCATTCGAGTCTGGAATTTGAGCACGAAGACCGCGCACACGAAAACGCTGACCTTTACGGTCACGGCAAACCGGAAAAAGAGGAGGAAAACCATGTTCACCGAGACACTGACAGCTCATGACGACACGATTGGCCTCGCCTGCGAGGGCAAGCTCAGCGAAAGCGACCTGAAACGGATGCACGCCCTGCTTCATGAGCGCCTGCAAGAGACAAGTAAGCCCGGCCTGGTTCTCGATCTCACGAGGTTCGAAGGCTACGATGGGCCGTCCGCTCTGCTCGAAGATCTGAAAATCGACACAGCCCATAGGAATGACTTCCGCCGCGTCGCTGTGGTGGGCGAAGGGGCTTTGTTGGAGTGGGGAACCAGGTTCGCCGACGTGCTGACCACGGCAGAACTCCGTTAGTTCGACCCGGCGGAAATGAAGGCGGCAATCGCCTGGGCAAGTGAAAGGTAGAGTAGCTTTCAATCAGATGCCTTCGCAGAAGACAGCATCTGTTCGAAACCATAAACAAAAGAACTACAGCAGTTGCGAGACCCAAGAGCAATCCGAAAGTTCTGAACATGGTCGCTCCTTTCGCAAAGGAGTAACTTTGGTACGGTGGCACTGCCCTTGCCGGGGCATTATCAAATCGTAATGTTTTAGCGGCTCAGGGCGCCAGTTGGTTAACATAAACTTCATTATGCGAATTTATACTTAGCGTTGCGATAGTATATTATTGTATGTATGCTGAACTCCTATCACGGAGGCTCCACAGCATGCGCCATTTACTCAAGAAGCTCCTCCCCTCGGTCGCAGTCGCTTTGACCGTGACAGGTTCTTCGCTGCCAATACCTGCCCGCGCGCAGACATACCCGATCGATTGCGCGATCCTCTTGTGCCTGTCTGGCGGCTGGCCTGCTTCCGTCCCTTGCGCCCGAGCCCGCGCCGAATTTATCCGGCGGATTACACCTTGGCCGGTCGAACCACCGCTGCAAATCTGGCGCTGTCCCATGGGCGCCTCCTACGAGAACGATCGGTTACAAAACAACGCTGGCGGCATCTTTGAAGCCTTGTACCGAACCGACAGCCGTCGACCGCTTCAATCCTTGCCAGTAGATAATCTCGTTCCCACCGACCTCGCCCTGCGGCTCGTTCAGGACCGCGCGGACATCGATATCAGCGGGCCAGAGTTCAATTTCGTGCGGTCCATCCGCGTCTTCGATGTACGGTATGCACGACAGCACGAGTCCGGGCGCGATGGGGATTGTAACCGAAGCGCGACCGTGGTCCTCGGCACCTACGGGACCCAAGGCGATTTCTCATGGCAGCGATCTTCGATAACTGCCATGCCCGAGGCCCATGTGGGACTTGAACGTTGGGGCGAGCATTGCCCTGGCATTTATCACCGATCCGTCTTCGTCGATTGGCGTGACTATGACGGCAACTACGGGTTCGAGCAGGTGAACTACTGACCTGCCGCCACGTAGATTTGTCATGGAAGACGGCTTCTTTGGCTTGCACGACCGCACCGCATACGCTTCGCGGTCCACATGCTGTTTGGCGTTTAGGCAAACACCGCTGGTTCGCTCTGTTCACCCGTCGTCGCTTCTTCCGATCCTCGTCAGCGCATCGAAGTCGATTTCTTGCTTCTGTTAGTCACTTATATCCGGCCGGGTTTCCGATACCGGCTGGGGCCCTTGGACGTCCCACATCACCGCATGTGAGCCTGTACTCCAGCGATAAACCCAACCAACAACACTGCACCCATCGGTCCCGATCAGATTGG
This sequence comes from Marivita sp. GX14005, assembly GCF_023370775.1. Lineage (GTDB taxonomy): Bacteria > Pseudomonadota > Alphaproteobacteria > Rhodobacterales > Rhodobacteraceae > Marivita. The sequence goes on along the minus strand of NZ_JAMCCQ010000006.1, from coordinate 60,846 downwards.
CGATCGCGACGCCCTCACCCCTATCATCGTTCACTGTTTACTGACTTCCTGCACTGTGGCGCTGCGAATTGCGGCGTGGGATTGCAGAGCGTTCACTACGACCGCGCGCCGGGCTTTTTTGATGTTGGCTACCTGGTCCTCGATGAGGAAATGATCATCAGACCGGGAAAGTGGGTTCCCGTGTTCTCAACAATTCATTGGCTTCAAATCCTGTGGTCGGGCTCCGTGGCGGCTTCAACGATCGCCAGAACCTCGAACGGGTCAAAGCCGATGGCGCGCGCCAAGACGACCAGCTCGACAACGTCGACCCGGCGCTGGCCGCTCTCAAGGCGGGCAATAAGGGACTGGTGGCATCTGAGCCTGTCTGCCAGGTCTTTCTGACCAAGGCCCGCTTTGACACGGGCGTCGACCAACGCCTGACAGAGTGCCACTTGTCCCTTGCTTCTGATTGTCTTTGCCACGCGTCACATACCTTTTGTGACGTCGCTAGCGGATGAAATCTGTTATCTAAAAAGTAGATATATGAGGGTGTTATCGGCGTCTGGTTTCCATGGGCTGCAAGTCTGATGCTCCCGAGGTTGCCCATCAATCCCCTACCAATTGCAGGAACCGGCCATATTCCTCGCTGACTTCGCGCGCTTCCTCGAAGGCGCGGGCCCGTTCACCGTCGAGGCAACGGAAGTAGCTCTGGATATCCTGAATGTAATCTTCGAAGTCGCCGCGGATGATATCCGCATAGTCCCGCGCGGCCTGCGAATCGCTTGGCAGGAAAGGACGGGCCGGGGCGAAGCAGGATTCCGCCAAAACCGGCCCAGGAACGCAGATCAGAAGGGCCATAGCTTGCAATGGGAGCAGGCATGTCAACCTTGGGTTTCTCAAACCTGTTATCTCCTTGATCGCGGACACTGGCCGTGACTAGTGTTTGCGTAACCAAACTACAGCTAAAGCACGATATTACATCTTGCGGTTGATAATATACTATCGTAACTCTGGGCTTCAAGTAGGAATGCCTGGGGTCGCGCCATTGGAGAAAGCGTGAGCCGGGCCATGAACTGGGACATCGAAGCACCAAATGTGGTTACGGAAGCCAGGTTCCGCGAACTCGTGGAAAGCGGCTATAGCGCAGAAATCCTGTGCCAGGAGTCGGCTCATAAGAAAGGCCCCAGCTATTACGGGGTCTGGATCATGCGCGTTGTCTCTGACGAGGGCGTGGAAAAGCTCCTCGTCACCGCCCGCACGCGGACGACCTACAACGATATCAAGATCCGCGAGTTCAAGACGATCTCCGGCGTGGTGTCATTCTTCATTGGCCTTGGCTTTGCGCATGTCGACCTGCCGCTTGAAGCGGGGACAAGCCGGAGCCACAAGCTCGCCCCATCAGACAAGGACGCTGGCAGCTAACCTCGTCTGTCTCTGGCTGGTCGCAGCACCTGCCTCAGCTCAAATGGTCCTGGTCATGGAGAGCGACGGCTCCCTGATCCCGTCACGCTCCCAAAGCAGCTTTGCTCGAAACTACAATGACGGGATTGGTCAGGGTTCGGCCTCCGATGGGATCGCGATCTTCGGCGAGGTAGAGGCCGAGCAAGAGGGCGTCCAAGTCGCGGCCCTTGCCCGCCCGACTCCCCTGCCCCGCGCCGATGTCCTCTCCGGGATTCAGACCACGGCCTTGCGCTATGCCGGCCATCCCGGCCTGCGTCGCGCGGGGCTTTCCGTGACGGATTGGCTGGCTCTCTATCGGGCCAATATCGAGGTTGAGAGCGCCTACTGGCAGGATGCGATTTCAAGTGCAGGTGCTATTGGCCTTGGTCAATTGATGCCTGCGACGGCGCGTGATCTGGGCGTCGACCCGCGTGATCCGCTGCAGAACCTCGACGGCTCTGCCCGCTACCTCGCGATGATGCTGGAGCGCTTCGGCGATCCGCATCTGGCGCTGGCGGCCTACAACGCCGGTCCCGACGCCGTGCGCCAACACGGTGGCATTCCCCCTTACCGAGAAACCCAGAACCACGTGGCCCGTGTCATGGCCGTCGTGGCCCGATTGGAAGGATCAAATTCGTGAAACAGATTTCAAACCTCTTTGTCGCCTCGCTGGCGCTATTCCTGTTCATTGCCGAGCCCGCCCTTGCACAGAGCATCGATCTCTCCCCGATCCAGAGCTTGTTGCAGGGCATTGTCGATGCGCTGACCGGCCCTCTTGGTGTGGTCATCGCCACACTCGCGGTCCTCGGCGTTTTCTTGAGCTGGTTCTTCAACATCATCGACCTGCGCCAAGCGCTTTGGGTCCTCGTGGGCATCGCTGGTGTTGCCGCCGCTCCCACCATTGTTGCCGCGGTCTTCGCCGGTGGCTGAACGCTCGCCCCTCTTTCTGGGCCTCGTGCGCCCGCCGAAGCTTCTGGGCCTGCCCATCATGTACGCGATGGTCTGGCTCTTCGGCTCTGTGCTCTTGTTCGTCTGGGTCCAGCACATCGCGGTGCTGGGTTTCGCCGCCCTGCTCTATCCGGTGCTGTGGAAGGCCGCAGATTGGGACCCGCGTTTCATCGACGTGATGATGACGGCCCTGCAGGAGACACCGCCCACGCGCAACAGGTCCATCCATGGCGGGGACAGCTATGCCCCGTGATGACGCCCGTGGTGCTGCGCTCGATGCCCGCACAATGACGCCAGACTGGTATGGGCGCGAGACCCGCCTCGCGCATATGCTGCCCTATGTAAGCCTCGTCGACGACCAGACCGTGCGGACCCGGGTGAACGAACTCTTCCGCTGCATTCGGCTCGAGGGGATCAACAGCTACACGACCGACGATGCCTATCTCGACAAGGTGACGGCGCTTTTTGCCCGCATCGTCGCGCAGCTCGGGCCGGAATTCAGCTATTACGTCCACAAGGTCTCCAAGGCCATCAAACCTGATCTCGACCCGATCCGTGAGGACAGCTTCGCAGGCGAGGTGGACCGGCGCTGGCGCGCAAAACTCGAGACCAGCGGGCTGCGCGACAAGACGCTGACGCTCACCGTCATTCACCGTCCGCCCCCGAAAAGCCTCCTGCCGTTCCTGAGCCGCAGCGCGCCGGACCGACTGAAGGAGGAGACCCGCAAACGCCTGCAGCGCCTCGGTGAGGCCGTGAACGTCTTCCTCTCGGGGCTTACCGAGCTCAAGCCGCGCCTGCTGTCAGCAGGATCGGGAGAGTTGGTGGGATTTTTGGGCGCGCTGAACACGGGCACCGAGCTGCCGCTCTACCCGGCCAACACCTACGGCTTTCTGTCCTTCAACGTCGCCAATACCCGCGTGACGTTTCACGGCGACCATTTCGAGCTCTCCGAGGGCGTCGTGGGCCACCGCTACGGCAAGAGCTTCACCATCGGAGAATACTCGGAAGGCACCTCCTGCACCATGTTCGACATGCTGAACCTGCCAGTCGACATGATCGTGACGCACTCCTTCACGCCGATCAATTCGAACCTCATGGCGGGCCGCATCAAGCGGCAAAAGCGCCAGATGCAGGCGAGCCAGGACGCCGCCCTATCGCTTATGGAAGCGCTCGACATCGCCGCCGATGATCTGGAGGCCAAGCGGCAGAGCTTCGGTGAGCACCACATGGTCGTGACGATCTTCTGCGAAACGCTCGAAGAGCTGCAGACGCTCAGCGCCGAGATCGTGAATGCCGCCGCGACCGAGGGCGTGAAAATGATCGGCGAGCGGGTCGCCGCAAAGGCCCATTACCTCAGCCAGCACCCCGGCAACCAGCCCAAGCGTGTCCGCGCGAGCGCCGTCACCAATCGCAACTTCGCGGATTTTGCGGCCTTCCACCGGACGCAGCTCGGCAAACCCGCAGCACTTACCCCTTGGGGCCGGGTCGTCACTTATTTGCCCACGCCGGAGCAGAGCGCCTACCGGTTTTCCTACCACGAGCAGGGCAGCCCGGACAAAGAACCGACCAGCGGGCATACCCTGATCATGGGTCGGCCCGGGTCGGGCAAATCGGTGCTGTCCGCCTTTCTGATGACGCAAGCCCGTCGCGCAGGCGCGCGGATCTTCGTCTTCGATTACCGTCTTGGTATGGAGATGGCGGTCCGCGCCAATGGCGGGCGCTACGCGTCCCTGAACGCCGGTCAGCCCACGGGCCTCAACCCGCTCTGGACCGAGACCGATGCGCGCGGCACCGCCTGGCTCTCGGACTGGCTTGCCACCCTGCTCTACCGCGCCGACAAGCCGCTCACTCCTGCCCAGACCAATCGCATCCAGGAAGTCGTGCGCCAGAACGCGCAGGCCACAAACCCGGCCCTGCGGAACTGGCGGGATTTCGCATCGCTTTTTGTGTCCACCGACGATGGCGGCGATCTGCACCAGCGCCTGCTCGAATGGACCGAGGACGGCCGCTATGGCTGGATCTTCGGGCAGAGCCTCGAGGACACGTTCTCGCTCAAGGGCGATGTGGTGGGCTTCGATCTGACCGGCATTCTCGACAGCGAGGCCGACAAGGAACGGATGGCGGTCCTGTCCTATCTCTTCCGCCGGGTCGAGCGCGAAATCGAGGACCGCCGCCCCACCATCATCGTGATCGACGAGGCCTGGAAGGCCCTCGATAACGCGTATTTCGCCGAGCGGCTGTCGAACTGGCTGGTGACAGCGCGCAAACAGAACACGGTCGCGGTGATGATGACGCAATACGCAAGCCAGCTCGAGCGCACCCGGACCGGCAAGACCATCATCGAGGCGGTGCCGACGCAGATCCTGCTCCCCAATATCCGCGCGCAGCCAGCGGACTACGCCATGCTGAACCTCACGGAGAAGGAGCTCGATGTCCTTCTCAACACGGGCAGCAACAGCCGCTTGGCGCTGATCCGCGACGATCAGGGCTCGATCGTCGTCGATGCCGATCTGAGCGCGCTTGGACCCAATCTCACCATCCTTGGCGGCATGGAAAAGGGCGAAGCGCTTGTCGGCGCCGATTACCGCGACCGCCCTGATTTCTGGAGGCTTTCATGACCCGTATTTTGATGTTCGTTGCCGCGCTCGGTGCGTTGGCCTCCTGTGCCCAGTACCAGGAACCGCAGGCCAATTGCTTCACCTTCCTCGCCTCCACGACAGCCATCTCGCCTGATTGCACCTTCACGCCCCTTGGCGCACCGGAGGGCGACATTGAAGTCTAGCCTGCCTCATATCCTGGCCCTTTGCCTGCTGCCCGGTCTCGCTTTGTCTCAAGGCGTGCCGACCAATGACAGTGGGCTGACCGCGCGTGACATCGTCGAGACTGGCGATCGCGAGGCTGACTTGGCCGTTCAGGCCGACAAGCTTGCCGTGCGCGAACTCATTGCCGAGATCGAACGGGAGCAGCTGGAAACCCTGCAACGCATCCTCGATGCCCAGACCAGCTTCGGCGGTCAGGGCTTGCCGGCTATGGTCTCGGGGCTGGAAAGCGGCAGCGGGGATCCGGCCCGGTCAGTCGAGGCGGTCTATGGCAATGCCGACATCGACCCCAATCCCGGCGGTGCGCAGATGTTCGGGGATGCGGCGGAAAACATCGAGCAGCTCATTATCCGCGTGGCTCAGGAGACCAGCGGCTTTGCCGGCGTTGGCCGCGCGGGCCTCTCCCCGGTCCAATGGCGCGCACTCCTACAGGCGCTGATCTGGCAGGAAAGCCGTTTCACCATCGGTGCACGCTCTCCCGTCGGCGCCTTTGGCCTCACCCAGATCATGCCCGGTACCGCCAGCGATCTGGGCATCAATCCGGAATACTATGACAGCCCCTACCTGCAGGTGCATGGCGGTGCACGCTATCTCGCGACACAGCTCAACACCTTCGACGGCAATATCATCAATGCGCTCGCGGCCTATAACGCGGGACCCGGCCGGGTTTTCGAGTATGGCGGCGTGCCACCCTTTCGCGAGACCCAGCACTACGTCCAGGTGATCCCCGAACGCTATAACCTCTATTTGACCCGTATCGGCGGGATCGAAGCGCTTGGCACGATCGACCCCGCGCTTCTGGCCAATGCCAACCTCTCGCTCACTGGGCACGGCGCGGCCTTCTATGGCAACAACTCACCCGCCGCGATCAGGCAAGCCGCCCTACGTATTGCGGATATCGTCGAACGGATTTCCGAGACCGAGGATGTGCAGGAGAGCGTTGCGCTCAACACTTATGCCCGCGCCGAACTCGTGCGTCTCGTGGCCGCCCGCATCCGGCTTCAGGCCGCCCGCACCCGCGTGCTCTCCGCCGAAGAGCTGGCCCAGGCCAGCGCCCGCATGGCCGAAGGCGCGTTCATGGATTTTACGATCAGGGAGATTGAATGATGGGACATCTGCTCTTGAGGACAGCTTTGGCCACGACACTTGGGGTTGGTCTGCATCTTGGCGCCCTATCCCCCGTCCTCGCGCAAGGCGTGCCCGTCGTCGATACCCAGAACATCGCGCAAAACATCCAGCAGCTGCGGCAGATGATCGAGGACGAGATCTTGCAAAACGAGCAGCTGACGCAGCTCCGCGAACAGCTCGGCCTTCTCACGGACCAACTCGCGGAGCTGCAAAGAACCTACGAGGCCCTCACCCGCCTCGCCGAACTGCCGGAGATCATCCGGACGGAAATGGAAGACGAGTTGAATGGTCTGCTCGACCAGGAGTTCGGCGACATCCTCGCCACGATTGAGGCGATCAAGACTGGGGATTTCTCCGGCCTGTCCGGTTCTGGCGCAGGCGAGATCGAAACACAGATGGACCGGGTGCTGGCCGATCTCGGATTTGACGATGACACCCTCTCGGAAATGGCCACCAGCGGCAATCCCGGGGCCAACCGCGTGGCGACGCAGGCCACCACCGGTGCCCTTGTCTCGGCCGCCGCCCAGAACAGCTATGAGGATGCCGGCCAATCGCTCGAGCGGGTGGACCGCCTTGTCGGGCTCATCGACGACATGGATGAGCTGAAGGAAAGCGTCGATCTCAACACCCGCGTCACGGCGGAACTGGCCATCGCGCTGGTCGCCATGTGGCAGCTCGAAGCGGTGCAGACCGTGGGCGATGGCACAGGCGGCGTGATCGATGCCGCCACCATCGCCGAAGAGCAGCGCTTCATGGACTTTACGCTGCCGGACCTGCGCGCAGACTGATTTGAGGCATGACGCGTGGCGAGTGAACAGGAAATCATCGAAGAAGAGCTGGTCTATGGTGCTCTGCGCCGTGAACGCCTCTGGCAGCGCCTTGGGCTCATCGGGCTCATCTTCGGCATTCTCGGATGCCTGAGCGCGGCGGCTGTCGCGATCCTCGATGTCGATCCGCCGCCTGTGGTCGTGCCCTATGATCCCGCCACCGGCTTTGCCCTGCCCGAGGCTTCGGTGGGCGCGACGTCTGTCACAGCCAACCAGGCGATCATCGAGGCGGAGGTCTTCCGCTATGTGACCGACCGGGAGATCTACAATCAGCTCGATAACGATCTGCGCATCCGCAGCGTCCTGCGCCGCTCGGACGGGGCCGCCGAGAGCAGGCTGCGCCAGATCTGGAACAGCGCCAACGAGAACTACCCGCCGACCGTCTATGGCCCCAACGCCAGGCTCGACGTGGAAATCCTCAGCATCAACCGGATCGGATCCAACCGCGCCACTGTGCGCTTGCGCAAGCGGCTGACCTCCATCAACGGCACCCAGACCGGGCTCTTCACCGCCACGCTTCTCTTCGAGTTCCGCCCCGAAACCCGTCGCTCCATCGATGAGGTCTGGACCAATCCCTTCGGCTTCACCGTCCTCGAATATTCCATCCGCTCCGACAGATTGGAGAATTAGTTTGATCAATAGGGTCTTTGTTGCTGCCATGTTTGTCTTGCTGCCCAGCCTTGCCTTTGCCGAAGCCATCCCGCGCGGTGGCCCAAATGACAGCCGCGTGCGCTTGGCCACCTACCAGGAGGGTCAGGTCTACCGTCTCAGCGTGTCGCTCACCCATGTGACCACCATCGAGTTCGGCGAGGGCGAAAGCATCCGCTCAATCATCGCGGGCGACACCGAGGGCTTCGAGATCGACGGCGTCCCGGGCGGTCAGGCCTTCGCGATCAAGCCTGTGGCGCGCGGGGTGCATACCAATGTGACAGTCTATACGAACCGCCGGAGCTACTACTTCAACGTCCAGGAGGTCCGCAGCCCAACCTTCTACGTGGTGCAGTTCCGCTATCCGGACGACGCTGCGCGCCCGACCCGGGCCATCGCGGCCCAAGCGCCGAACTACAACTACGGTGCCAGCGCGCGGACCGAGTTCACGCCAACGCGCATCTGGGATGACGGGACGTTCACGTATTTCGCGTTTCCGCGGAACGCACCTGTGCCAGCGATCTTCCGCTACGCGGGCGGCCGCGAGCGCACGGTCAACACGCAAACCCCTGAAGACGGCGTGATCCGCGTCAGCGGCGTAAACCGCCAATGGGTTCTGCGACTTGGCGAAGAGGTGGTCTGCATCGAGGCGATCCCGCCCGCGGAGGCCGCCTCATGAGCGATACCGGGAACACCGAGCTGGAAAAACGCCTCGCCGCCCTGGATAAAGGCAGTGCCCGCGCCCCCATAGCGGCGCAGCGCCGGTCGCCCCTTCTCGCGCTGGTCGTGGTCCTCGTCATCGGCGCAGGTGGTGCCCTGCTTTATCTCCTCTCACAGCCCGACGAAGAGGAAGCCTTGCCGACGGCCACCCCAGACGTCTTCCAAAACGAGGGGGACGGCTTTGGCGCCATCGAGACCTTGCCCCCGCCCGAGCCCGAGGTTGTGTTCGTCGGACCAGACCCCGTTGAGCCCAATGCCGAGCTTCTGGCGCAGATCACCGCCCTGCAGGCCCAGATCGAGGAGTTGCGCAACGCCCCTGAACCGGTCGTCGAGGAAGACACCGCCGCCGCAGAGGCGATCGACGCGCTGACCGCTAAGATCGCGGCACTACAAGCCGCGTCGGAAACCGCGCAACAGCAGTTTCGCGATGAGCTCACGGCGCGCGACCGCGAACTGGAGCAACTCCGCATGGACCTTGAGCTCGCGCAGCTTGAGGCCAACCGGCCCCTTCCGGCACCCATCGGGCCCACCGAGGACGAGTTACGCGCGCGGGAAGAAGAGCGGCTCCGGCGCGAGGAAGAAGCAAGACGGCTCGCGGAACTTGAACGCCGCGCCGCGGAGGAACGCGCCTTCCAGGAGCGGCGCATCGCCTCGCCGACCATCGCTTTTGGCGGTGCCTCCGGAGCGAATGAAACGGCTCTGACCGAACGCACTTTTGGCGAGGTGACGGATTTCGTGCTGAACGGGGCGCTGCCCTCTACCGTGACGCAGGCCGAGGTGATCGCCAATCCCTCCAACACGATTCTACAGGGCACCATGATCCAGGCCGTCATGGAAACTGCCCTTGACAGCTCCCTGCCCGGCCAGACCCGTGCCGTGGTGTCCGAGGATGTCTACAGCGTCGATGGCGCGCGCCTCTTGATCCCCCGCGGATCCCGTCTCATCGGGCGCTACCGCGCTGGCGTCGATATCGCGCAGCGCCGGGTCACCATCGCCTGGGACCGGATCATCCTGCCCGCGGGCCAGACCGTCCAGATCAGCTCCTTCGGAGGTGATGAACTGGGCCGTTCTGGCGTCACCGGTTTCGTGGACACACGCTTCGCCGAGCGTTTCGGGTCGGCCGCCCTGATCTCGCTGATCTCAGCAGCACCCAGTGCTGCCGCCTCCGAAGTCCAGGATGAGACTGCCGCCGACGCTCTCGAAGACGTTGGCGATGATCTGGCAGATGCCACGGACAGCGTCATAGGCGATTACCTCTCCATCGGCCCCGTCATCTATGTCGACCAGGGCGCCCGCGTCACGGTCATGGTCGACCGCGATCTGGAGATATTCTGAGCCCATGTCGCTGAGCTATCTCGAAACCTCGCTCGACCGGATCGACGCCGCCGCTCGCGACGATGTCATCGAGATCTGCATCAACCCTGATGGCACCTGCTGGGGCGAATTCCAGGGCGATCACTTCATGCGGAGGCTGGACCAGGCGTTGACCGCAACAGAAGTGAAGGACCTCGGCAACCAGATCGCCTCTTCCGCCAACACAACGATGAGCAAGGACCGCCCGATCGTCTCGGTCTCGATCACCTACAAGGGGCGCCCGATCCGCGCACAGGTCATCACCCCGCCTGCCGTGCTCTCGGCCATGTCGATCAGCCTTCGGTTCTTCTCAAGCCTGCCGCTTGACGGGATTGCGCTTGATTTCCTTTTTGGCAAGGAACGCAAGCTTGAAGAACTCCGCCTCGAGAAAACCCACGAACTGCGCGAAGTGGTGGCCGCGGGCGTGATCGACGATGCGCTGGCCTTCTGCGTCGAGAACAAACTCAACATGATCGTCTCGGGCGGCACCTCCACCGGCAAGACCGTGGCTGCACGCAAGATCCTCTCGCACGTGCCATCCGAGGAACGCATCGTCACCATCGAGGAAGCCGCCGAGCTTCTGCCGACCCAGCCCAATGCCGTGACCCTCATCGCCAATCGCGATGCGGAGTTCCAGACCGCCGATGTGCTGCTCACCGCAACGTTGCGCATGCGCCCCGACCGGATCATCCTGGGCGAGGTGCGCGGCAAGGAAGCCATGACCTTCCTCGAGGCGATCAACACTGGCCATGGCGGCTCAATGACCACGCTGCACGCAGAAACCCCGCAACTTGCCGTGCAGCGTCTGGCCATCGCCGCACTCAAGACCGAGATCCCGATGACCTATGCCGACATGATCCAGTACATCGAGAACTCCATCGACGTAATCATCCAGGCCGGTCGCCATGATGGCAGGCGCGGCATCACCGAATTCTACCTCCCCGGCACCAATGAGATCGGAGCTTCCCAATGAAAACCTTTGAATACGATATCCTGTCCTTTCCGGTGAAGAAGCAAAAGGACTACGACGAGGTGCGACGTGCTTTGAATGAGCGCGGCGCGGAAGGGTGGGAGGTTATCACCGCCGAAGCCGGCGACTACGGCTACACCACTTTCTTGAAGCGTGAGACTGGTACAATGAAGGCGGCATCGGAATGACACGGGCTATCGCAGTCGCTGGCCTGCTCTTGATCTTTGGCACAACTGCTGGCGTAGCCGAGCGGAACCTGATCCCGACGCTCGACAACCACCCAAATGTTTGCCCAGACCAGCCACCTGAGCCGAAGTGGATGCAGAACATCAATGTGCGCGAATCCTATAAGCGCCTTTTAATCCAACAGATATATCGGGCTCAAAGCATGGAGCGCGTCGTAGAATCGCAAAACTGCGACTGTCCCACGCGGTATCCATCTTGGGCAGCAGCCGAACGCGTATACATCGAGCATTTCGCCGCATCTGAATACTGGGACATCGTGGAAGCGACTTCCGCATACCGACGCCAAGCAAATGAGCTTCGACGCGAAGCCATGCCTATCTGCGAAGCCACCGGAAACTGGTAGGTCTCCATGAGTGTCGTCACCTATTTCGTGGAAACCGCTGAAGGCTATCTCAATACCGCTGCCGAGACGCAATTCGGCGCGGTCGCCGCAACGGTCGGCACGTTGCTGGTTCTGGGAACAACACTAGTTGTCATTCTGGTCTTCATCAACATGATCTACCAGTATCGCGCCATGGACGGCCGAACTGCCTTTTGGCTGGCCGTGAAGGTCGGACTTATAGGGGTCTTCGCGGCCAACTGGGTCCAGTTCAATGCGCTTGCCTCAGCAATACTGAACGGAATTGACAGCATTGCCGGCGCCCTTGTGGCTTCTGTCGGCGGCGGATCACCTGGTCCGTCCGGTACCTTTGCAGAGGAATTTGACGAACTGATTGCAGCGCTAGGGGATTATCTGAATGCTGCGGGATCTGAGCTGAACTGGATGGCGGGTGCCTTGCTTGACACACTTGGGGTTCTGCTGCTCTCGATTCTTGGCGGGTTGGCGGCATTTATTGTTGTGGCGTCCCGGCTCATGATCGCTCTGCTAATTGGCATTGCGCCAGTGATGATCTTCTTGACCCTGTTCGAGGTGACCAAGGATTATTTCGCACGCTGGCTTTCGGCACTGATTTCCTTCGCGATATACCCGATCGTCGTTGCCGGCGTGTTCGCGACCATCACGGGTGTCTCGCGTGCGCTTCTTGCTAAGCTGGGCGACCCGGAAGGCGCCTCCAACATCGGTGCGCTCATTCCGTTCTTCATGATGGTGCTGATGGCAAAGGGATTCATCATAGCAACGCCATTCCTGGTTCGGGCGATTTCTGGAAACATCATGATGCCAGCACTCTCGGCCGGATTCGGGGGAAGCTATGCCTTTGCCCGAGGACTCGCAGGCAGCCAACAAGTCTACAACCGGTACGCCATCGGAGGTGCGACTGGCGCGGAATACGCAGCTCTGCGGGCGCGACAATTCTTTGGTGTGCAAGCGTTGCCAAGCCGACCCAATACTGCGGGAGGGCCAACCGCTGCTGCTCCCGGCGACGGGACCGGCGCAGGAGCCCGGATGCTGGCACAGCTTTCAAGGTTGGGACGCCTTGGCAAGCGGTGATGGCGCGAAACGAAGTGGACATCTGCGCATCCCATCAACGCAGCGGCGCAGGTTTTTAAAGCAGACCATAGTCATTAATGGAATTTTGGCGATGCCTATTGCGGGACACAACATGTTGTTGAAAGGCTATCCTCGATCAACTATGTTAAGAACAAAGCGTAAACTTGTTCGATTCGGTGGGAGGCGCGTCACTCAGGTTTTCCAAGCTAAGGAGCAGTACTGATGAGCGTCGAAACTTCGCATTTCAAAGTCGCCAATGGTGACATGAGCCTAATCAAAACACAGAGTGGCCGTTATATTCTCGTAGACATAAATATTAGTGCCTCTGCTGATGACAAAGATGAGGATGTGCCTGATGTTGGAGCACAGCTTCGCAAAGCGCTTGACCGTGACAGCGACGGACGTCTGTTTATCGATGCATTCTTGCTGACGCATCCGGACATGGATCACTGCTCTGGACTGCAGAACCATTTTCATCTCGGCAAAATTGAGGATTGGTCGCCCGAAGACGACAAGATCGTAATTTGCGAGATGTGGTCTTCCCCAATTGTTTTTAGACGTGCCAGCAGTACCAACAAGCTTTGCGCTGACGCAAAGGCTTGGGCGACAGAAGCGCGCCGGCGCGTTGAAATGTTCCGCCAGGACAAAGATATCGAAGACGGAAGCAGAATTTTGATCCTGAGCGAGGATGCGGACGGCAAGACGGATGATTTGGCCGACATTCTGATCAAAACGGGCGAGACATTTTCCGAGATTTGCGGCGTAGCAGATGACAGTTTCAAGGCGGTCTTGTTGGCTCCGCTGCCGGTCACGGACGATGAAGACGAAGAAGAGTTGCTCAGCAAGAACAACTCTAGTGTCATCACTCAGTTTACGCTTGCGAAAGATGATACCGAAAACGCCGCCCAGTACCTGTTTGGTGGTGACGCCGAAGTGGCGATTTGGGAGAAAATTTGGGCAGAGTATTCTGAAACTCCCGAGGTTCTTGCATATGATGTCTTGATCGCGCCCCATCATTGTTCCTGGCGGTCACTGTCGCACGACAGCTGGTCCAAAAAGGGAAAAGATGCGGTAGTTTCTGAAGATGCCCGATCAGCTCTTTCGCAAGCAAACGGCGGTGCAATAATCCTGGCGAGCAGTAAGAGTGTTATAGACGACGACAACGATCCGCCCTGTATCCGCGCAAAGGAAGAATATGAAGCCATTCTGAGCGAAGCGGAAATCAATGGGGAGTTCCGGTGTTTAGAGGACGAAAAAGGTGACAAGCCGCTAAAGATGGAAATCACCGAACATGGTCCAAAAGTCGCCTCCCTGAAAATGGCAGCCGCGATCTCTTCATCGTCCGCTCTTGGAGTCGAGGCACATGCTCATGGTTGTGGGTCAGACTTGGCATGAGTCAGCTGCATGGTAACCGTCGATAATCTTCTAGCCGTTCCCGTAGCCATTGCCCGTGCGATTCGCACACTGGACAAGCACCCTCAAGTAATCGGCATAGCTATTGCGTCGCGGGCTGATGACGATTGTCCGGTGGATGTGACTCTACAAATCAAAACGGAACTTCCATCTCGGTTTCGAGGCGAAAGCCCGTCGGGAGTACGACGTGTCGAGCCCGTCAAACTATCGTTTCCTGTCTCCTTCCCTCTGTTTGCACCGCGCCCGAGTTTACGGGACGACTTTGACCGGTCCCATCCTCACTTACAGCCAAGTGCGGCCGGTGCAGCGCCCGAACCGTGCCTCGTTTTCGGATCTCCACGTGAGCTAATTCAGTCCGGGGGCGGTATTCTTGCGCTTCTCCAGCAACTTCTGGACTGGCTCGATCGAGCAGCGATGCTGAAACTGAATGATCCAAAACATGGTTGGGAATTTGTTCGGCGTGACCACTTGAACGACCTTATTGTTGGAGATGCCTCGCAGATCCGGAGTGTAGTTAAACGTAGGTCCGGCGGGACTTGGCACCGTACGTGGGTTTTTGCGCAGATGGGTCAGTCCGACCCCTACTATCGAATCTGTCTAAAGGGCGATGAGCAGGTCAAAATTGATGAAAAGACACTGAAATCCCTTGGACAGGTCCCGAAAGGTGACAACGAATGGACGGGGTTTAGCCTCGGACTGATTGTCTGGCCCGGCAAGCATCCAAACGGAAAGCCAATCATCTGTGACCGCTATCTTCCAGAGACAGTAGGCAACGTTGCAGAGTTATACGAACGCGCTGAACTCTACGGCTGCGGCAAGATGCTGGCAGAGAGGATGAAGTGGCTGCGTTCGAAGCTCGACGGCTATACCATCAAAAAGGCGTTGCCAGTCACAGTGATATTGATCGCCCGCCGACCGTTCAATCTCATTGGCCAAGCCTCACCTCTTGAAATCTGCCCATATGTGATCGAATTCCAATCTGTGGATGATCTCAAGCCGACATCAAGTGCGATTGTCCGTTTGGCGGGCCACAGAGATTCGATCTCGATCGATGTCTTGAGAAGAACCTCGCATGGTGATCCCAGCTCGCAATGGCTTTCATGGTCCATGCTAGGTTGTGGAAGCTTAGGTTCGAAAATTGCGATGCATCTCGCGCGGTCCGGCCGTGCCCCGATATCGGTCATAGACAACGACACCATGGAACCGCACAACTACGCGCGACATTCCTGCTTGCCGTATTCTGCTGATTTGGATTCGATGTTCTACTCTTCCAAGGCTGGGGAATTTGCGCATGACGTCAGCAAACTTGCGCAGGAGACGGATGGGTATCGGATTGATGCCAACACTGTGCTGCGTACCAAAGAGCTTCGCAGAAAGCTGAAGCTCGAAAAATCCAAAGCACTATTGAACACTACCGCCTCTGCGGTTTTGCGGGAAACCCTGAGCTATACAGATTGGGCGAAGGGCAAGACACCACGGGTGATGGAAGCAAGCCTAATGGGTGATAGTGACATTGGTTTCTTCTCGGTGTCAGGCCAGAGCGCCAACCCCAGTAGCAGCGACCTGATGACCGAGTTTTATCACCATTTACGGAGCGACGACGCACTCCGATCTAAAGTGATGGGCCAAAGCGCTGACGAGATCATCATTGGTCAAGGTTGCTCGAGCTTCTCGATGATTGCCTCAGACACTCGGCTTTCTATGATGGCGGCTCCGCTCGCGAAGCTGACAAGCGACGTGCTTTCCGGCAGGTATGTGGATGAAAGTGGGCAATTCAACATTGGGCACCTGCAGGCCGATGGTCTTTCCCAGAATTGGGAAAGCCATAACGTTGAACCCTATACCATCGTAAAAGGACCCAAGATGGGCGCGCTTGAAACGCGGCTTGCCCGCCGGGTTACGATAGAAATTGACGCTGAAATTGCGCGCAAGCCGGGATCTGAAACCGGCGGTGTTTTGGTCGGGCGCTTCTCGGCCATCGGTAACGTCTTTCAAGTCGTAGATACGATTCCAGCTCCGCCCGATAGCAGATTTTCTAAAACGGAGTTTGTTCTGGGTACCGAAGGTTTGAGTGATCAGCTCGCACAATTATCCAAGTCTTCGGGAAACACTCTCTACGCGCTAGGAACGTGGCACAATCACCTTGCGTCCACTGGTCCCTCTACAACTGATTTCAGTACAGCGGCCAAGCTTGCAATTGGACAGCTGTTTCCCGTTCTGATGATTATCAGAACCCCAACTGGGTACCGTCAGCTTATCGCAGAGGCGGTGGACTTGTCCTCCGAACTCGGAGGAGACGAAAATGCCTAATTTTCATCGAAGAGTTCATGCAGATGGATAAGATGTTCGGTATGGACCGCTACGATAGGACTGCCCGTCTCAATCCGGCGCTTTTGACGCTGTTGCCCGCGCTCCTTTTTGTCTTTGTTTGGTTTCCAGCTGTTTGGACCCAATTGGGTACCATAGCTGCATTTGTCGTCACTTGCGGGGTCCTGTTCGCGTTGACGCGGTTGGCGCGTAAGTTTGGTCAAAATGTTGAGCGCAAAATGGGCAGCCGAGTTGGACGTCTGCATACTGCGTCTTTGCTTTCCCTTTCCGATGATCGTTTACCCAAGACCATGAAGACGAGGTGTCGCTCATACATTGAGAAACATAGCAAGATTATCTTGCCGAGTTTAGTTGATGAGACCCAGGACCCAAAGAACGCTCAGGATGACCGCTTGCTAGCAGTACGTTGGTTGCTTGAGCACACCCGCCCGCAATCAGAAGCAAGCCTTCTGTTGAATGAGAACATTGCGTATGGGTTCGCGCGCAATTTGCTCGGATTGAAACCATTGGGCATTGCAATCACCACCACGGTGGCTCTTGGAAGTGCATATTTCTTATATGATCTCGAGAGCGGGTCGACTGCGTTCGTTCTCGGGGCACTGCTTTGCGGAGCCGCAATTATTGGGCTTTTGATGTGGGTATTTTTGGTGACGAAGAGCTCTGTAGAACACGCGTCTCAGGTCTATGCCGAAAAAATTCTGTCGCTGTGCTTAGAACACTGAGCGAATGCGACACGACAGACCTAAATATGCGGCTGCAAACTTCCTGAACGCGCCCGCCACCCTATCGAGCAACCAGCTTTGCGCCGCCATCCCCCTCTTGCAGCATCGCTTCCATGTCGTCCAAGCCATCGACTGCAGAGCGCATCTGCGCCTCATCAGCTACGCTCGCTGCTTCAGAATCCGCGACGCCGCTGCCAAAATCCATCTCCATCTGGCGCTGTTCCTCGGCGATGACGGCTTGAACGACAGGCGCGGTCTTCTTTGGAGCGGCGTCGGCTTGGCCTGACGGTTGACCATCGCCAGCCTGGCTCGCCCTCTCCACATCGGCTTCTGTTCCCCCTGGCCCATCCGACGGCGGCGTCATCGGCATGGCGCGCACACTCAGCGGCAGCGTGCCCTGCGATCCCCCTCCCCCCGGCTTCGGAAACGGCAGCTCCCCCGTCTGTGCCGCATGGATCGCCTTGAACAGCCGGTCGTCAAAATATTGGATCCGCTTTGCACGGACCGGCATCTGGGCATCGATCACCATGACGATTTCATCGAGCGGTAGGCGGCGCGCCTCATCCTCGGGCAGGAGAGAGCTTTCTTCGGTCCGGGTGGACTGGCTACGGCCCTCGAAGGGGTTTTTGCCAATGGACTGCGAGCGCGTGATGACGGTCTTCGTGGTCTTGCCGACAGCCTTGCTGAGCTCTTCGACGGTCTTCTCATCCGAGGGCGTGAGATAAAGTTTCACGCCCGCGTTGCCCTGCAGCGCACGGCGGGTGTTTTCGCCATAGATTTCATCGAGGGCGGGGATCGTTTGCGTGACCACGGCCAGATGTCCACGATAGGTCCGCAAGGTCTCGATGCTCTCGACCACGATGGGCATCTTGCCGAGGCGATTGAACTCGTCGAGCATGATCATCACCGGCCAGGGCTCATCCGGCCCGGGATCCTTTTCCTGCATGGCGGAGAGGAGATCGGAAAAGAAGAGCCGGATCAGTGGTGCCAATGGTTTCACCATCAGCGGCTGGACCACGAGGTAGACCGAAAAGGGTTTCTTGCGGATCGTTCGGAAATCAAAGTCCGACACGGACGTCGCTTCGTCGATGGCCGGGTTCTGCCATTGATCGAGCCCCGAGGTCATCAGGAGCGAGACGTAGGAGGTCAGCGTATCATTGTTGGTCGAGGCGAGCCGGGTGAAGATCAGCTTGGCGGCCCTGTTATCCACCTCATGGCCGCGCGCGAAGTACTCCTTCTGCTTGTTCCCGCCCGAGGCGGCGATGCGGTAGATTTCGCCGAGAGTCGGGCGCTTGCGCTGGAAGGCCAGCAGGCCTGCCGCCACGAAGAGATCGATCCCACCTTTCAGAAGTCCCTGCACCCTGTCGTTATCGCTCTGCAGAAAGAGCGTCGCCAGGAGCTGCAATTCCATCTGCTGCCGCGCAGGGTCCTTCAACTCGAAGATTCGCAGGAGCGGGTTGTAGCGGTGCGTGCGCTTGCCCTCCCAATCGGTGGGGGAAAAGCGATAGACCTTGTCGCCTTGGGCTGCGCGATGCCGGGCCGTGGCCTCAAAGCACTCGCCCTTCACATCGAGCGTCACGGCAGAGCCTTGCCAGGTCAGCAGGTTCGGAATGACGAAGCCCGTGGTCTTGCCGCGGCCTGTGGGCGCCACGATCAGCGCATGCGGGAAAACCTTCGAACAAATGTAGTTGGCGCGGGAGCTCGGCGTCCCCAGCTTGCCGAGGATGAACCCGGTCCCTGGCGCCCCGAAAAACCCATTGGCCTTCATCTCGCGCGCAGTCTGCCAATGGGTCTGGCCAAAGCGTGTCAGAGCGGACCCCGAGAGGGCGAGGCTCAGCATCATGCCGGCGGCGGCGAAGCTGCCGATGATCAGGTGGATCAGCTGGGCATCCTCGGGGCGGCGATCGAGGATCGCCAGATAGTTCTGCGCGATATAGGCAAAGTCGATCTCGGCCCCGAAGCCTAGATCCTGGTAGGTCAGTACCGCCGAGGCGATGGTATAGCCCATGGCCCCGGTCACCAGCGTCACCAACAGGACGCCCGTGGCGATCCGCGCCTTTCCCATGGCGGCGCTCAATGGACCTGACCCCGCTCGGTTTCGCCATCCACGTCTGTCGCGCGGTGTTTTTCATATTCGGTGTCGGCAAGATCATCGACCACCTGGCGCAAGGCCTCCGTGTTGGCCGTCGCTGCATCCGATTGCAGGTAGACCTTGGCGACATAGAGCCGGTCGAGGCGGTCCTCGAGAACCTTGTCCAGCGCATCGGCATCGCCGGATGTGAGCCGGTCGAGTTGGCGAACGTCCAGCACCCGCGCGATCTCGCCACGGAAGGCGTCCCGCTCCGCCTCGGTCTCGAAGGGCGCGGATAACTCCCCCGCCCGCTCATGGTCCAGGACACGCGCAATCTCGTCTGCGAAGCGGTCGGACCGGTCAAACTGCGGTGCAGTTTCACCGCGGGCTGCGAGGAGTGCGTCGCGCGTGCCAAACCCAAGCCCGTCGCGCAACTCGGTTTCGCGGCGGACCTGATTGATGGCCTCCGTGTCGCGTATCTCCACAACGGCCGCATAGGTCGCGCCAAGCCCGCGGGCGAGGTGGGACGGCATGTCCGGATAGCGCTCCGAGACGTCATCCGCGACCGCATCTGCAACAGGCGTGCGGAGGTCGCGTGCCTCCATGATCCGGTCGACCTCGCGGGTGATTTCGCTGGCGCGGGCCGCATCGGTGATGGTCTCCCTGTAGGGCTCAGACCGGTCGATCACATCGCCAGGACGTGCGAGCAGCTCCGGATGTGCCTCGAGATAGGCACGCTGCTCCGTCTCGATCCGGCGCTCCGCCCGCGAGACAACCTCTGGGTCCCGGTCCTCGATCTGCTGCGCGGTCAGGCCCTCTGCGCGCATCTCCTGACGGATTGTCCCTTCCATCGCCCGGACCGCGCCCTCATGATAATGGAACCGCTCGCTGTCCGTTTCCGTTTCCATGACGCCATCCCGGCGCAGCACGTTTTCCCGTTCCAAGAGCGTGCCGAGCGCGACATGCACATCGTTGAGACTGTCTCGCGCCTGTTCCAGATCAGCGCGGCGTTCAAGGTTCAGATCGCGCGCCTCGGCCACCTTGGAGAGATCATTGGCGATCCATTGATGCTCGAGCGCGGCGCTCGAGGCCCCGGTCTCGATCCGGGCCACCACTTCCGATGTGCTGATCCCGGTGCCCCGTAGTGCGGTGTCTATGCGCGACCGCAAGTCCGGCTCGGCCAGACGGTCCAGCCGGCTGGTGTCGATGTTCGCCTCGGAATAGATCCCGCCCTCCGAGGGGGCCTCTGACAGCGTGGATGATCGCAAACCAAGTGGCTGCATGTGCTGGACCTGCGTCTGGATCTCGATGAGGCGTTTTTCCAGCACGGGACGTTCCGCGTCAGACTTCTCAGCGATCATGCCCTGCACCCGCGCGAGCTTCTCGGCATAGAGGCTTCTCAGATCCTCGAAACTTTGATCCTCGGCCATATACACATCTCCTGTTCGGTCCACCTGCCCGCCGCGCGCCAGCACTTCGCCCGCGCGGAAGAGGGCTGCGGCAATATCCTCGCGGGCTTCACGCGAAGCCTCCGCGGCAAGCGAGTGATAGACAGTTCTGGTGTTGGCGATCTCCGCCAGCGTCCGCGTCAGGTCCTGCCCCACACGCTCCCGCTCAACAGGCGCGCGGCCCTCTTCTTTCGCAGCGTAGACCTCGCTTGTGCGGGCCGGGTAATGCACAACCCCGCGATCCACCCGCCGCGTGGCTTCCAGGCGCACACCGTACTTCTCGGCCTCCTCGACCATGGCGAGGCGGAAGTCGTCATAGTTGAAGCGATGGTTGCGCCCCAGAAAAAAGAACTCGCCTTCCTGCGAGCGGCGGTTCAGCACCAGATGCGCATGCGGGTGATCGCGGTCCTCATGCACCGCGATGATGTAGTCGAAATGCCCCTCATCGGTCTGGAAGAACCGCTCGGCCACGTCCGTCGCGATGTCGCGCACATCCTCCCCGCGCGTGCCGATGGGGAAGGACATGAGCATGTGTGTGGTCTGGCCCAGCTTGGGCTTGAAGCCCGCATCCCACCGTTTGGCAAAGCGCTCGGTCAGGTCCTTGATGTCACCCGCCTCGAGCTTCGTCTTGCCATCCAGAAACCCACTGCTGTCCACGATATGGGTCGACTTCGTGGTGAGGTAATCGAGCTGGTTTGAGAGCTGCGATTTGGTATGCGTACCCCCGCCCCGGATCGCCTTGAAGACCGCCGGACGGTGCCCGGCCGCCGCGCGCACAAGCTGGCTCTGCTTGGCCACGTGCAGCCCTTGCATCGAGCCCCGGACGCGGCTCCAGCCGTCCCGGAAGACCTCGCCCGTGACGGCGTGGACGGCATCATTCAGCCGCATGGGCAAACTCCCTCAGCGCGGCCGTGGCCTGCAGTTGTATCGCGTCCCGACGGCGGCGCAGAAGCAGATCGATCTCGTCCGCAGAATCCAGGATGAACCGCGCCAACCCGCGCATCTGGGCAAGGCGCAATTCGGTGAACTCGGCACGCGTGCCCCCCGCGGCCCCCTTCCCCATCCGGTTGGCCCGCGTCATCTGCTTGGCGATCTGCGCGACCCCATTGCCGACCTCGTGCAGTGAAGCGCGGTAGCGCGCCATCTCTGCCGCCATCTGCGCGTCCGGAACGAACACCCCGCCTGCCGCCTGAATGAGCCGCCGCAGCCCCTCGGCCCGGCTCTCGATCCCCACCTTCGCCAACACCGCGTCGAGGGCTTCAAGCTCCGCGGCCGTCACCTTCACACTGACGGCGGAAACCGGGATCGCAGCATCGGTCTGGCGCTCGGCATCGGCTTTCAAGACGTAGCGCACGGCCCGCGATGTGACCTCGAAACGCTCGGCCAGCTCGGCCGTCGACACACCCTCCGCGGCCTCGCGGACGATCTGCATCTTCTCGATCTCTGTCAGGCGTTTTGTTCGGGACATGCGGAAGAAAGACCCCCTATTTCCTGCCACCTTCCACCAAGGCTGCCCCTACCTTACGATAATATACCTAGCTGTCAATTATATACTTACGTCGCCTTCAGTCTCAGGCAGCCTTGGTGTCCGCTTCACGCCGCGGCCCGCAGGGCCGCGGCTCTGCCGCCTTCACCACCGGGCGACCCACCTGTCCTAGGGGTCCCGTCCGCCAGCCCCGCCCGAGGGTCTGGCCGAACACGCATGTGTTCGGACGGAACCGCGTGCGGGCGCAAACCCCACCGACAGGGCGGACAGGCAGGGTCAAGGAGGGCCAGATTTGGCTTGCCAAATCTCTGCCGCAAAAACCGAGAGGCCCTGGCCTGCCGGTTTTTGTGGATGGCCCCCTTGAGGCTGACTGGCCGGTCTGTCGCGGCCTGATCATTTCGGGCGGAGTGCGTCCGTTGAACGCGCAGGGACCGGCATCCCTGGAACAGGGATCGGGCCGCCCCAAGATCGTCCTGGGGCGGCCCATCCTCGTCAGAGGATTTAGTCCTGGGGATCTTTCGCGCTCGGCGGGAACATCACCAGCTCCGAGACCGCGACCGGGAAGTCGAGCTTGAGGCTGAAGAACTCCGATCCGTCCCCGTTGCGGGTGTTGCGGAACATCGCACCCACGCGCTGAAAACGGGTGCGCTCCTGGCCATCGGTATCGGTGAAATTGACGGGGACGGTGGCGACGTAGTGATTGGTCATTTGGGTTACTCCTTGTTGCGATGGGGATCACCCGGCACGGGGGCAAGAGGCCCGGTCGCAAGCGCAAATGCGGAGGGTCCGCGGCAAAGGCGTGGAAGCCGTATTTGTGCTTGCCGAAGCGCAAGCTGAGGGCACGATTGGGCCGACCCCGTGCGATCCACATCTATGAGCAAAAAGGAGAGACCCGGATGACCCTTGCCATCACGCAACCGCCACCATCCGCGTCCGCGTCCCGTCGAGCCTGGCCGGGGTGCTGACGGAGCCCGCCCGCGTGGGAGCTATGTTCCGCAACACCACCCGAGGGTTGTGCAGGTCTGCAGCCTCAAGTGCGACGTCTCGACCCCTCGGTCTTGCGCTGCTGACGATGTGCGATGTGCGCACCATCCCCAGCCCGTACCGATGCGGATGGGCCGAACTCTGACGGACCGGGTAGAGGGATGACGGTGCTGGACGCCGTGAGATGCAGATAAGTGTGACCGATCGCACGCGCCATGAGATATGACGAAAGGACCGCCCGAAGGCGACCCCGTTATGGCCATCACGCGCCCAAGCTGTCGAGCATCCCCCTGGTATCAGGCATTCGCTTCAGCGAGTTGCCGATGTGTTCCCGCCAGCGCGGCCCAACCTCCATTGCGGTGGCATAGGCCCGAGCCAGATCATCGGGCCGGTCCTCGGCCATCGCTTCGATAAGGAAAGCCGCCTGCTCGCGGTCCTTCGCGGATTTCAGGCTTCCTGCCCCATCGCGGCGCCGGTCGGCAATGATCAGTTTGTGGACTGCATAACGCTCCGGGCGGGGCACCTGCACCAGAACGCCGGATCTATAGATCGCCGCCGCGTGGATCGGCTCAGCGATCAGGAAGTTGAGATAGTTCAGTCCTTGGGCGTTCACGCCCAAGGCTGGCAGATCACGGAGGGTCTCATCTCCGAACGCCGGTGTGAGAAACTCGACCAACTGGCCGCTGCCACCCTGGGCCCATCGCCATGTCCGACCTTGGTCAAGAGATGGCAGAGGATCGAATTTGAGCGCCGAGAACGTCTCGGCAAGACCCGGGTCGACCTGATCCTGCAACGCAACGCTGAGCTTCTCGAACTGCGCGATGTCGATGTCGCCAGTATTGGCCATACCGCCAATTGGCAGACGGATACCAAGCTCGCCTTCATAGAGGCGAAATGCATTGGTTCCGACGATGGTGCCACCCAACCGGAATGTCCCTACTGCGGCCATGGCCGACAGGATGGACCCGGTTGCCCGGTCGGTGGGGGTCATGCCTTCGGCGCGCAAGAGGCGGACAAGCCGAGACCGTTCCGCCTGCCGATCCTTGGCGGTCGAGCGCAGCTCCTCAATCCGGTTGATACGTGCACGCGTCTCGTCACTGTCCTCGCCGATATAGATGAAGCGCATCTCGGTGCCGACACGCCGGGCTGCGTACCAATAGGCCTTGTCGCCGCGCTCCTTGAGAGTCGGCTTGCCTTCGACACCGGACAAAGCGTCGTCCTTCAAAAGACGTACCAGATCGGTATAGGCGCTCATCGCGATGCTGCTGAGTGGAGTCATGCCAATCATTTCCAAGTTTTGCTTGGCACACATATACCTATCAAAACAGGAAAATGCTAGGCAAAGCAATTTGGGCCCCGCCACGCGCATGAGAAACAACGAAAGGGCCGCCCGAAGGCGACCCTCGCAACTCACGTCTCCGCAGTTTTCTTCGCCGGGTCCGCAACCCGCATGACCGTCAGACCTTTCGCTTCCGCCTTCTGCCCGAGGTTCAGCGCGACCCCGTTGCCGCCGAAGAGGACAACCCCCGTCGCCGCGAACTTGTCGTCGAGCATTTCGTCGTTGCACTTGAACGGTGCCGCCCGCCCATGCGCGGACCAGCGAGGATCAAAGCGCGCCTGTGCGACGCCGCGTGCCCGGGCCCACCGAGCCGCAATCATCTCCGCCCCGTACTTGCCACCCTTGTGGCAGAGGAAGATCTCCTGGTTGCGGTTCTGCTTAATCCGTTCGCAAACCTTGTCGAGCGTGTTGAAGATCACATCGACATCGGTCCAGTCGGTGGCGCCTGAGACGATCAGGGGCACCCCCTCGACTTTCGACTTCTCGGCAGTCTCGCGGTCGTGCTGCTCCAGGAGCTGCCGTGCCTCGAAGACCGCCCCGGTCTCTTTCGCCCGGACGCTTGCGCGCGAGCCGGCTGCCGGGATGTAGGCGTGGCCCGTCTCGATCTCGTAGCATTCCGCCGCTGCCTCGCTCATCACCTCGATGGCGCTGACAATCTCGCGCAGCTGCACAAAGCGCGCCTGCGCCTCTTCGAGCGCGGTCTCGGCGATCTCCGATCCGTCGTGGGATTTTGCCAGCGCGCCGATCTTGTCGGCGGTGCGGTCGACCTCCTTGCCAAGCGCCACCTTGCGGCGCTGCAGGATCGTGGCGAGCCCATGGGCCAGCGGTTCGATTTCCGCCTCGAGCCCGGTTGCGCGCAGCGGCCCGAGCAAAGCCTCGAAGCTCTCGCGGATGATGCGGTCGGTCAGGATGTGATCTTCCGGGATCGGCAGCTGCGCGTCCTTCTCGGTCAGTCCGAAAAGCTCGATGGTCTCGTAGGTGTTTGCTGTGTCGTAAGCCATGTCTGGTCTCCAGTATTCAGTTCCAAGGCCACCACGTGAGTGTGGGGCATGGCCGAATGCCTGGTTTCCGAATCTGCCCGGGTCAGGGACGGCGCAGCCGCCGGCTTGCCGGGCGCAAAAGTTTTCCGAGCGCGGCATCCGACACATGCGCGCGCTCACGCAAGGGACCGCCCCATGCCACAGGCCCCGTCCTCGCCGAAAAGTTTTGCGATCCTTGACGCGGGCTGATTTGGGGGCCATCCGGAGGATATGCTTCCGCACTCATGTGTGTGTGTTTTGACGGTAGGTTTGCCCGACACGAGCAGGCAAACGGCCCGACCGGACGCGGCAGACGGATGGAGCGGCGGGATCGTTTTGGCCTCGGGCCAAAACAGACCAGAGCGCAAACCGGCGGAGCGGCCGGGGAGGGACGTGCTCGCGAGGCGGGCAAACCGGGATGCCAGGCGCAACACCGCGGTGAGGCCGCATGGCCGAATGCGCGACGGACCGAAGGGCCGTTCTCCCCTGCGACACGCGAAGCCGAGCTGGGGAGGCCGCAAGGCTTAGCCCAAGGTTGATGTGCTGGCGACGCCGCTGCCGACTATAAGGATTACTTTTCCAAGCATTCGACGTGATGGGCGAATTGTGGTCATTCGTTGCGATCTGCGCGAGTCTGTTTAACGCAAGTACCTGGCAACCTCCTCTCACGCGGCGCCCGCTCGAGGATTTGGATCCGCTGAATCAGACCTAGCCGCCGAGGCATTGGCGTGAGATATAGGGGCAATAGAGGGTAGGTGGTAAGCCACGCATTTTTAGTTGGTCGGCTACCATTCGCACTATGTCAGTTCTCTCTACGTGCGTTCGGCCAGTAGGATGAATTGGTCTCAAGAATCGACTCAAGATGCCGCATGTAAATAGAAAGTAACGTAGTATCATGGAAGTTCTGTTCTCAACAAATCTCAAGCCAATGGCCGACTTAGAAGTGGGAGAAATCGGTCTCTGTAACTTTGGCAGAGGGGCAGAACTCGCCATGCTTGTTGTAAAACTCGATGAAGACCTTGGCTTCGCGACACTGAATGGCCAAGGCGACGACCTATTCAGTATTCACTATGTAGATCACAGACCTGACCTCTGCCTCTCGTATGGCCAAGACTGGAAACTGGTGCTCGACCCCGCTGGAGATATCCAAGTGGGAAGCTACGCCTCACCTGAAATTGGCGACATCGTCATGTGGAACGGTGCCTTTGGCTTATGCGCATTTCAGTCCCGAGGGCCTATGAGGAACAAGATCAACTGTCCACTGGCAGGTACTAAACCCGACAGATCGCCCATCGAAGCAGTATTTAGGTCCTGGAAAATTGTCCTCAACGAAAATGATCCCGAGACTGGTCTCGCGCCCGTAATCTTCCGCCATTCTGCCAAGAAGATTTCGCAACCTTGATGGACGCATCGTCAAACAAAACCAGACACCCCTAAAGTTGCTGATGCGGTTACTGAAGTGGCTTCACAAACATGTGCCAATAAGTTTCTGCCGCACCCTCGAACGTCAGCTTCTGGTCTCTGTTTTGGCCAAAGTGTGCCATCCCCATACTCCGCAGATACAGGGTTTGCTCATCGGCCTCGACGGTTAGGTTCTCATTGAACCCGTTGGTGTCTGCATTTTCGGTCGCAGTGTAAGCAATGCCCCCCATATGCCGCCCCCCCATGAACACGGTGCAGCGGCTAGCAGACTGACCGTTATGGTAGGCAACAGCGCTGAAGCGATTTGCGTCAAGCCTGCGGAACGACCCGTCAATCTCGGGATTGCGAGCCGACAATTCAGAAAGCGAGTTCTCGAAATATTTTGCCATGAACTCAAACGCCTCGGTCTGGAAAGCATCACGATCACGGTCTGTGAACGTTTTGGCCACCCGCAGATTACTTGACCGGATCACTTGAGCCGGTGTCGATCTGTTGACTGACTGCGTGTTTTGCATGATGGCAGGTGCCGCTGACTGCTTGGTGACCGATTGTGGACTACCGATGCGCTTTGCTGCCGCCTGAACGGCTTCGGCGACGAGACGGAACGCATGGTCGATGTCCGGCCATTGCGTGACCGGACGACCGTCCGTTGGCGTGGCCATCAGCTTGCCGAAGGGTGCGCCATGCCAGAGGCAATCGCGCAGAATGACCGGGATCACGATGGCCTCTCCCACCTTATGCCGTTCCAGTGCACGAGTCATCTCGATCTCATAACAATAGTCAGAGTTTAGAAAATCCGGGCTTACCAGCAGCAGGATGATCTCATCGGCTTCAATGTGCGCGTCGATCTTACCGGCGAAGTCCTGCCCCGCCTCAATCCGGCGGTCGTGCCAAGTCTCTATCAGGCCTTGACGCTGAAGGATTCTGAGCTGGCGTTCCAGCTGGTCTCGTAGTGCCTCGTCAGCGTGGCAGTAGGAAAAGAAAACCGTCGTCATGTTAACCCATCATTGAAAATCAGTGTGCCTGGTTGCGCGCCAGGATTTGCTGCTCGGTGCCTTCACGCCCCATGAGAGAGGCCATCTTCTTAGCCTTCTCGTATCCCTCGGGAAGTTTCGCGATCTCTGCCCTAAGTTTATGACGTTCTAGGTGCTGAACGTTTGGCATGAGAAGCGTTTGATCTCGCACCACCACGCCCGTTACGACTACCGG
This sequence comes from Marivita sp. GX14005, assembly GCF_023370775.1. Classification (GTDB taxonomy): domain Bacteria; phylum Pseudomonadota; class Alphaproteobacteria; order Rhodobacterales; family Rhodobacteraceae; genus Marivita. Next base: position 32,898 of record NZ_JAMCCQ010000006.1, on the reverse strand, counting down.
CGCATTAATCTGACCGATTTCCTTTGACGCTTTGAAGCTGTGACCATGGTGAGCAAGCCGCTCCTTGATCGCATGAACCAGCACCCCGGGAACGTTTTGCCCAGAAACTGTTATGTCATCGACATACACGCTAACCTGGCATCCGGCATCACGGGTCAGCTGATCAATCTCGTCCCACATGTCAGCGTAGGCCCAAAAGGCCAGCGATGGGCTGGCAGGGCTTCCGGCTGGCAGAACCCCGTTCAGCGTTGTGAGATCAAGGAGGACTTTCACTACGTCGGGAGGGCACCCAAGATATTTTCCTAAGAACCATGCTACCTTGCTGGCTGTGCAGCTCGGATAGAAATCTTCGATGTCGAGAAGATGGAACGCTGCTGCACCGCGATGCCGTGCGGCATTGTCGATGTTCGAGCGACCGCGCACTGGCGACATCAGGTAGTCCGGAGTTTTCACCCGCAGCAGCAACTCTCCGATCCGCCGTTGAATACGCTTCAGATCGCCCCGTGGTGCAAGGACAGGACGGAATGTTCCGTCTTTTTTCTTCTTGCGCAGAGGCTTGTAGAGATCGGGTGCGGCCTTCAACTCAGCAAACTTCTCAGAACTGGTCTGTAATAGTTTGAACAACTTTTTGCGTGTGCTGCACCGATAAAGGGCACATTGATCGAGGGCATAGGACTTGTCGCGGCGCTTCGTCATGATGACGCTCGCTTCCGCTCGATCATCCTCAGAAAATCAAGTATCTTGTCAGCGACAACCCCACGCGCTTTCTCGATAGCGCCCGGCGTCGTGCCTTCTGTCAACTTCTCGTCAAAAAACCAGATCGAACTGACTGGCAGATCAAACTCTTCGGCGTATCGTGCAACGATTTCCTGACTTGGCACTTTCCGGCATCGTTCGATATCAGAAAGGTGCGATTGGGAAATATCGAGGCGTTCCGCCAACTCGTTCTGTTTCAGGTCATGGAAGACCCGGATCAATCTCAGTGCTTCACCTAGCATTCTCGGTCCTCCTTTCGCCAAATGCGAACATTAAGGGTCGCGCGGTTAGTCGCCGGACAACCGGGACAGCCATTCGATGAGGTCAAAGAGTTTCCCCATCCCCCAGGCTACCCAGAATGCGCCCTTTAACAGGCGAGACTTCCACGTCGGCTTGCGCTTCCGTTTTGTCTCGCGTGTCCCACGCTGGCTGATCTCGTCGGTGTCGTAAGCCATGTTATGGCCTCCTCTGCTGGCCCTGCCGCAGGATTGCGAAAGGGTGTCGCCACCAGCGCGAGGAACGGAGAGACCGTCCTTATCCCTTATGCTGGCCCCCCGGGGTCGCCCGGGGGGCCGCCGCCCCGCCGCCGCCGCCACAGGGGCCGCTTGGGGGGTAGGCGTCAGAGGGAACTAGCCCCTCCACGGATCGGTGAACCGACCCTAAGTACAGCGATTTTATTCCGAACCGAACCGAAGCCCGGCATACCGATAAGACATAGATAGGATCTTCCTTGCGCGATACAAGATCGCTGTAGGCGATTTTTTTTGCAACTTCCCTAAGGGACACCGTTACGAACGAAGACGCCGTCACCGAGGCCCTGAAAGTCCAAGAAGGTCGCTTCCGGACCTTCGCTGTATCCGTCACCGATGTCCGGTTTTGGCCGAGTGCATTGCTTCAGTCCAGATCGACCCCGCCGAGGCGCGGCGCATGTACATGCGTTCGGACGAGTAACGCCGCGGCCGCGCCCGCGATGGCGCCGAAGAAATGCGCCTCCCACGAGACGCCAGGTTGGCCCGGAAGAACGCCCCAGAGAATGGAGCCGTAGAGCAAACCGACCACCAGTGCCGCGCCCAGCGTGATCAGTGAACGATCCACGAGGCCGCGCGCGACGAGGAAGCCAAACCAGCCGAAGACGAGCCCTGACGCGCCGATATGGATGGCCGAGCTTCCGAACAGCCAGACAAGACCGCCGCCGAGGCCGATCACCACTGCGGTCACCGGCAGCAAGGCCCTCGTGGTCGTTGCCACCAACAGCCCACCCATCACCAAGAGCGGCGGCGTATTTGCCATAAGGTGCGCGAAACTTCCATGCAGGAGGGGCATGGCGATGACACCATCCAATCCGCTTACGTGACGGGGGATCAGGCCGAAGGCCGGATTCAAGCCGTAACCGATAATCCAATTGAGGAGGTGAACCGCCCAGAGCAGTGCGACAAAGGCGACAAGCGCCGCGGCGCGACGAAAGAAGGCGCGCATGTGATCCCGGTTCATCATGTTGGCGACAGTAGACGTCACCACAGCACCTTCAACGGCTTTCGCGCGCTGCACAGGATGCCACCTCCAAGAAAGGGGGTTTGAGGCGGCCAACCTCGGTACGGCTCAAGCCAAGAGAATGGCTCGGATCTTACACGGTGTTTCCCGGACGAAAGGGCTGCGGTTCACGCTCGGGACGCTTCAGGGCTTCGGCGTATTTGCGCGCATTGTCATCGATCGTGTTGTGCCAAAGCTTCGAGACGAAGGCCCGGGCGTCTTGGACTGTCATGTCTTTCAGCGAAGAGGACAGCGCCATGAAAAGCTCATCCTCACTGATTGCAGCGGCACTGTGCATGGCGTCCGCGTAAAATGAAGGGTCGTTCAGGACCTGTTCGCTTAGCGGCATCAGCGCGAGGTTCTCCTCCGGGATCGCCATGAAGATCGTGTCCTGAACTTCGGTCAGATACGCACGCCGCGATGTGGACACCGGCTTTCCCGCCGCCTTGGCCTCCAGAAATGCCTGCCTTGTCCTGTCGAGCTTTGCCCTTGCATGGATCATGATGACATCACGCTTGCGGTCAAGCAGCGCAAATCCGGTGCAACGCTCGATATGAGCAAGAAGCTCTGCAACCTCTGCTTCTACATCAAAGCTCTCGAACCACGGAGCTTTTCCTAGTCTCGCCACCATGCGCCTACCTTCGTCCATTCGATAATATATTATCGTATATCATATTCAGCAGATCGCAAGCAGATGGCGCCCGTCATGCAGCCAAACATGGAAAAAGGGGAACCGTGATCCCACGGCTCCCCTTTGGGTTCAGATCGTCTCGCCCTCGCGTGCCAATTAGGCGACCAACGACAGCCCCGTGCCTGCGTCCTGCGGCTGCTCACCGCTGTCGATGAACGGGATGATGGAGAAGGCCTGCCCGCCGCGCTGCTCTTCGTTCTGCACGGCGTTCACGCGCAGGTCGCCATCGGGCGTGTTGATCAGCAGCGACAGGTAGTCATTGCCCGTGCGGCTGCTTTTCGCCATCCAGGCCGAGCCGACGCGGATCGGTGTGCCCCGGGGCGAGCTGACCTCGATACGGTAATCGGGGTGGGTTTCCTCGGATTTGTAGCTGTTCTCGATCAGCATGAACTCCAGATCGAACATCATGTTGGCGATGTAGCCGGTGAAGGCGTTGTCGGCGTCCATGGCGGTGAGCTCCCCCGAGATCGAGCCGGATTTCATCAGGCCGTTCGAGACCAGAGGGATGATCTCGAATTCGCCGCTTTGGGCCGCGCGCGCCTCTTTCGTCTGCACCGCGTTGACCCGGAAGGGGCCCAAGCCGACATCGATTTGCATCGAGATGTAGGGGTTGCCGCTGGTGTTGCCGGTCTCGTTCCAGGCCGTGCCGATGCGCACCTTGCGGCCTGATTTGTTGACTGCCGTCACGTCAAAATCCGGGCTGCGTTCGGACATCTTGGCCCGCGCCTCCAACTGGATGGCGATGTCAAAGCGCGTCGAGTGGATCATGCCGGTGTACTGAGCGGCTGCGGTCTCGACATTGCGGGTGAGGGTTCCTGCGAACATGGGATGTTTCCTTTTGGATTGGCCGGTGCCTGACGTCCTTGCCAGCGCATCCGGGATTGCTTTTTCGACCCCTCCTGGGATCACAAACCAGAAAGCTCGCTTTCCTTTCTTCCCAACCTTCAGTTCAGCGCTGTCGCCTGAGAGATTGTGCCACCTCCCCGCCGGGTACGACGCCCCTCCCCTGCCCGTCTGCTCTCAGTTGGCTGTCCTGGCTCTTCTCGTCGCCACCCTCCGGTCCAGCGATAAAGAACTCTGCTTCCTCCCCGTTCAACCGCTGCCCGCTCCGGTCGGTCAGCCCGATGGTGCTGCCGTTCGGCTCAAACGTAATCAGGTATTGGCCGAGGCTGTCCTTGTGCACGCGGTAGCCGGTGTTGGCCCAATGCACGGTCCGACCGGCATCGATGGCGGCTTTGATTTCATCGAGTGTCAAGATCTTCACCCCTCACCTATTCCGCTGCCACTGAAGCCACGTCCCGCGTGGCGTCTGGTCCGGTTCCAACAATCCGGGCCAGAATGCTTCCCGTGTCGATCCCGTCCCCATGCGGCAGGAACACCCGCAACTGGAAGGCAATGATCTCAGTGAAACACCCCATGACCTTGAGGCCTTCGATCATGCCCTTGTCCGCGCCGCCAAGCTCGAGGCGCATCTCGCCTGCGACGCGGCGACGGGTCAGGGTCAGACCCCGGCCCAGATCGACCGGCGCGGTGGTGCCGAGGGCGGCGGTTAACATCTCCTGCGGCGTTTGCGGATTGGAGACGAGGAAGCGGGCGCGCAGCGCGGCCGCACCTTCCTCGCTCAGCGTGCGCCCGATCATGGCGGCCGCCCCGTCCGGCGTGACCCTGTAGATGCGTTCATTCGTGGTCGGAATATCCTTCCAGATCGGCAGCAACAGCCCGGTCAGCAGGTAGAGCCTGGTCGTGGTGGTTTTTGGCAGGGACGCAGCCTCGGCATCCCAAAATCCTGCAAACTCGGGCCTGTTGATCTCTTCCCAGGCCGAGGACTCGAACCGCGCCTCTTCGAGATAGCTCGACCCGTTTGGCCGCACTACCTTGCGCATCAGCGTGACGATGTCCTCGTCATACATCTGCATGGGCCGCGCCGAGATGAGCGCTGCGCGGCCGGAGGCGCGATTGACCATCGGCAGCTTGTCGGGATTGCGTGAGAGGGCCTCTTCGGCACCAAGGACGTGCACCGGGTCCGTCACCTCAAGTCCGATGATCCGCGTGACCGCACCGGATTTCGGGCAGGTCCAGAGATCCTCGGTGGAGACCTGTTCGATCTTTTCGCCGCGCAGGGTTTCGACGCCGAGATCGAGCGTGCCCGCCGCGCGCGCCCGTTCAGTCTGATCGGCAATCCGGCGCATGAACTCGGCAAAGAGCGCGTTCTGAATGTGGATGGGCAGGGCCAGAACCCGGTTGAGAAACCGCTGGATCGGGGGAAGCTCCTCGAGAAGCACAGCGTCCTTGTCGATCAGTCGCAGGGCTGTCCAGTCGTTGAAGCTCTCGTAGCTCATCGCCTCGGCGCGCCCGGCGGCAAGATCGGCGAAATACCCACGCAGAGCCGCCCGCGCGATCGGGCTTTCGAGATTGTCCTCCTCGCGGAACATGCCTTGCGAGCCGGTCTCGCGCTGGCCCTTGGTCAAGGCCCCCAGCTGGTCGAGGCGCTTGGCGATCGTCGAGGTGAAACGCTTTTCGCCATGCACATCCGAGGTGCAGACCCGGAAGAAGGGCGCGCTGACCTGAGCCGAGCGATGCGTGCGCCCGAGCCCCTGGATGGCCGCATCCGCGCGCCAGCCGGGCTCCAGAAGATAGTGCCGCCGCCGCTTCTGGTTCTTCGCCGTTTGTGCCGCATGATAGGACCGGCCCGTCCCGCCCGCATCGGAAAAGATAAGGATATCCTTCTCGCCGTCCATGAAGGCTTGGGTCTCGGATGAATTGCTGCTGGCGGCGCGCTTCTCGATGAAGAGATGACCATCCTCGGCCTTCAAAGGGCGGATGGACCGACCCGTGACCTCTGCGACGGCCTCGTCGCCAAAAGCCCAGAGGATCTGATCGAGCGCCGAGGGGATCGGCGCCAGCGTCATCAACTCCATCATGGCCGCATCGCGCAGGGCGAGCGCCTCGCGCGAGACGACGAGCGCGCCGGTCTCATCCCGCAAGGGTTCCGCCACCATGTTGCCGTCAATCTCCACGAGCTTTTGCGCATGAATCGGGAAGGCCTGTTCGAGGTATCCCAGGACGTAGTCGCGCGGCGTTAGCGCGCCCTCGACCAGCTCGTCCTCCGGGTCCATCGTCTCAAGCCGACGTTTCAGCAGGCTTTCGCCTGTAGAGACCACCTGAATGACGCAAGCCTTGCCCGCCGCCAGATCGTCCGCGATGGCGCGGATGATGGTCGGGGCCTTCATGCCCATCAGCAGATGATTGAAGAAGCGCTGCTTCGTGCTCTCGAAGCGAGATTTGGCCGAGGAGCGTGCGGCCGAGGCATTAGTCTCTCCCGAGGCGTCGTTGACGCCGGTCGCTGTCAGCGCGGCCTCGAGATTGTGATGGATCGTCCGAAACGAAGTCGCGTATGCGTCGTAGATCTCGATCTGGGCCTGAGTGAGCGCGTGTTCGAGCACGTCATACTCCACGCCGTCGAAGCTGAGGGCACGCGCCGTGTAGAGCCCGAGCGTCTTGAGATCGCGCGCGACCACTTCCATGGCAGCGACACCGCCGGCTTCCATCGCAGAAACGAAGCTCTCGCGGCTTGGGAAGGGGTATTCGGGGCCCTGCCCCCAGAGCCCCAGCCGCGCGGCATAGGCGAGGTTGTGGACGCTCGTCGCACCCGTGGCCGAGATGTAGAAGACGCGAGCGCGGGGTGCTGCCAGTTGCAGCCGGAGGCCAGCAAGGCCCTGCTGGGAGGGTTTGACCCCCCTGCCCTGCTCCGATCCGGCCGCGTTCTGCATGGCATGGGCCTCATCAAAAGCGAGGACGCCGTCGAAATCTTCGCCCATCCAGTCGAGGATCTGGCTCAGCCGCGTGGTGCCGCATTTGCCCGCGGACCGCAGCGTGGCGTAGGTGACGAAGAGGATACCGTCGCCCATCGGGATGGGCTGGTCCGGTTTCCATTTGGAGAGCGGCTGAATGTCGGCGGGCGAGCCGCCGAGATCGGTCCAGTCGCGGATCGCGTCCTCGATGAGCGTCGCGGATTTGGAGACCCAGATCGCCTTCCTGCGCCCGGCCAGCCAGTTCACGAGAATGAGCCCCGCGCATTCGCGGCCCTTGCCGCAACCGGTGCCGTCGCCGAGGAAATAGCCAAGGCGATAGGCTCGTGCATCCGGGTCATCATCGGCGCGCGTCAGCTTGGTCTGGTCGTCATCGATGGTAAACCGACCGGGCAGATCACGCCCATGGGCATCATGCGCCATGATGATGGTCTCGAGCTGCGCCTCGGAGAGATCTCCCTCCTCGATCAACCGTGCGGGCAGGCGCAAGCCATCACGGCCCGTATTTGAGGGCATGGGCGGGGCAACCGAGGCCATGGCGATGCTTTCGACGAGCGGCGTGGGATGTTCTTGCGCACCCGCGATCTCGATCCGTTGCGGACGGTAGCGCGCATATATGTCCGAGATCGGCGTGTTGTCGCGCGGGGTCTCAAGTCTCGTGAAAACTAGCGGGACAACGGCATTGGCCCGGGGTTTGGAGGCGGCGACAGGCGCAGCGGCGGTCTTGCGCGGAGCAGAGGATGGAACGGTCGGCCGCGCAGGAGTAACCGCTGCCGCCCGTTGGACGGGGCGCATCTCAGGCCGGGTTGCGGCCACGGCGACGACAAAAGGAAGGGCTTCATCCAGATCCCGCACAGGGACGCGGATCATTTCGCCATCCTCCTGCACCTTGTCGAAGACCATGAGCTGGGTTTCGACAGAGGTGCCGAGCTTGCGATAGACCTGTCCCGGCATCGTCAGCGCCAATCGCGGCGTCAGGAGACCGCAGGCGCGGGACCAATACGCGGAATCGCGTTCGGGCGTGAATCCTGGCGGCATGATCGCCACCAGCCGCCCGCCGGGTGCCAGACGCTTTGCAGCCGCGATGAGATGCTTGGCGGCGATGTGCTTGTCTCGGGAGCGATCGACCGAGGAGGCGAAGGGCGGATTCATCACCACGACGTCGGGCAGAACGGGCGACTGCAGCAGATCGTCGATATGCTCGCCGTCATGGCCCGTCACCTCGCCGCCGAAAACCGCGCGCAGGAGGCGCTGGCGAAAGGGGTCGATCTCGTTGAGCAAAAGCATGGCACCGGCCCGGGCGGCGAAAGCGGCCAGTGCACCGGTGCCCGCCGACGGCTCCAGCACGGTCTCGCTCTTGCGGATCGCCGCGGCCCGCACCGCCATGGTCGCGAATGCCAGCGGTGTGGAAAACTGCTGCAGCCGGATCTGCTGCTCTGACCGGCGCGTTTCCGTCAGAAGCCGTGAGGCAAGCAGCTTTGCGGCGGCGATGTCACCTTCGGCGCCGTCCCCACGCAGCAACACCTGGATAGCCGCAGCCTGCATCAGGTCATATGCCATGCGCCAGTCCCAGGCACCGCCGGCATCGCTGCCATGAAACGTCTCGCGCATGATGCGCGCCAGCGCTGAGCTGCGCAGCGGATGGAGGTCGATCTCCGTGCCGATCTGCTCGAGGGCAGAGGCGAGGTCAGGGTGGGAGATCGAGAGAGCCGGATTTGCCGGTTTGGGCTTGGTCATGGGGATTTTCCTTTGGATCAGGGTCTGAGTTCCAAAGGACAAAAAGCCCCCTTTCGCTTTTCAGGGTGACGGGGGTCAGACCGCGCCGACCTCAAAGGCTTGGTCAGGACTTGGGTTCGACCTGCCGCTTCGCATCAATCAATGCCTGTGCGGCCTGCATCACCTGAACCTGAGATGTTCCCGAGCGTGCATCCTCCAGCGCGGCCTGCACCTGCGCGCAAAACCACGTGTCATAAGAATTCGCTTCAGCGGCCACGGAAATGCTCCTCGAGCCCGATATCCAGCAGCTTGCCGAGGTCATCGGGCATGTCTGCAACGCGTACAGCAATTGGGAAACGGTGCCCCGTCAGGTCAGGCGCGCATTGCTCCTCTAGACCGAGGTGCTGCCTATCCTTTTCCGTCTCATTCATTGTGCTTTCTCCGACCGCATTATCAGCCGATGCTACATCTTCGAGCGTGGCGTCGTAAATGATAATGCCAAAGGGTCATAGCAAGCTGGCCCACTTACCGATCGGGCACCGCTTCAAGGGATTTCTCGAACCGCTTGCCTGCCGCTGCAGCTTCTTTCAAGAGCGCGTCGAAATTGTCAGGTGGATTGCCATCTTCCAGCATTCCTTTGAACGTCGCATAGGCGTCCGTCTTGCTGCCGTAGGCGCGCAGGGTCTTGTCGTCGTTCACCCAGGCCACCACGATGACCTTCGCATCGCTGTTGAACCGATAGAACAGCCGATACTGCTGGAAGAATTTCGCCCGGAACCAGTGCTTGCGGTGATCGCCGAGTGTGCCGCCTTGCCGGAAGGCGGCGGCACCCGGATCTGCCGGTATGGCCTCGGTGACCAGCTTGAAGATGGCGGCCAGCCGTTTCGTCGGGTTTTTCTTGCGCCATGTCTTTGGATCGCGTGCCTTACGCGCCTCGACTTCCTCGATCAGCCCTTCGAGCTGGTCCAGAAAGAGCGGATGCGCATAAATCGACCATCCGTTTACGACAAGGGGCGCTTGGGCGGGCACGCTATCGCCGCTCATTCATCCTCGAGCGATAGCGGCGCATCGAGATCGACGTCAACGTCTCCGACCAGTGCTGCAAGACGATCATGCAAAGCCCCATCGAACGCCCGAATGCGGTCCGGATGCGCCTTGATATCGGCCTCGACAAAATCGAGAAAAGCTCCGAGCACGGGATCATCCTCGTCGCTGCGCACGGGCTCGATATAGACCCTACCACTCGGCTCGGTACAGTAGCGAATCTGGTCGCCCTTGCCCAGCTTGAGCTGCTTGCGCACCCCCGCCGGCACGGTCGTCTGATACCGATCCGTGAGTTTCGAGACATCTTGTGCGAGCGCTGTCATGGCAGTCTCCTGAAGAAAAGGGGCTTTGCTGCCCGCGATAGGTAATGCATTTGCATTGCCTTGTCAAGACAAGCCGCAGCATCTGCTGTCGCCGGGCAGGTCGATGAACCGTCCGGCGCAGGACCTAATTTCGCCCCGCCAGGAACTCCGCCAGCACCGGGCTAGCCGCACCTTTCGTGGAGCTGAGCAGCTCCGAGCCCGCAAGCGAGGCCTTTGACAGGCGTACGAGCCCACCAGTTTCCTCGATGCGGTAGCAGCGGCGCTTTTGCCGCCCGCGCCTGTAGTGGGTCGCGGTGACAATCTGGCAGGTACTGCCATCGGTGAGCGTCACAGGTGCTGCGAGCTTGATCTTGTCGCCTTCCTCGTAGTCCGGGATCGACGCCCAGTCCCGGCAGCGCTGACGCCAGTCCTGGGCGTAGCTGTCTGGGTCTTTCAGCTCGGACAGCAGGGCCAATAGGCTCAGTGGCGCGCGGGATTCGACCGGTCCCGCGCTTTCCTCCATGTCCTTGTAGCCCCAGCAGCCGTCATCATATCGGGTAAGGAATACGGCGGCGAAAGTGATGGAGCCATCCGCATCGGTGACATAGGTCGTGTCTTCGACAGGGGTGCCGTCGATATTTGTGACCTTTGCCACCGCGTACCAAGTCGAACCCACCTTGCAGGCTTTGACCAGTTCCGTCTTGCGCCTTTCGCCCTCGAAGGTGCACAGCCGAGCAATCTCCGCTTTCTCATCCGCGTAGGTCTGGACGCGGCCGTCGGTGTAGAAGAGCCAACCCATCACGCCGCCCTCCGGTCATCGATTTCCATCAGCGCATCGAGCGGCACGCGGTAGGGCTGCATGGCGTCGAAATCCTCGCAATTGCCGCAGTTCTGCACGATCGCGAAGGTGTCGCAGGCATCCTTCAGGATGACCCGGAAGGTGCCGCCGAGGCCCGAGGGCACTTCGTAGGTCCCGCCGATGAGATAATCCGAGGCCCGGCGCACGAAGACGCGGATACTGTGGCCATCGGTGGCGAGCCGGATCGCCCCCCGCCCCCGGTCGATGAGCACCTGCACGTCATCCAGGATGTCGGTGTAGAACTGGCCGGTCAGATCACGAAACGCCATGCGGCGCTGCGCCATCCAGTCGGTGTCCCGAAACGGGTTCATGCCGTCGGCGAAGGCGAAGGAGGGATCGGCCTGCTCGGTGGTAACGATACGGGTGGTCGTGCCATCGATGCCGTTCGAGCGCAGATGCACACCATTGCCGACGATGAGGATCAGGGCCGGCCTGTCCACGGGCCCGTTCCAGTTGGGCAGGAAGGTCTTGCAGGCACGCGCATGTGCGATTTGCGCCGCAACAGCGGAGGCAGAGAACTTGAGAATAGCCATGGGGATGTCTTTCTGTTCGGTTTGGAAGGGTCGACCCGCGCGGGCGGCATGGTCCACGCGCGGGTCGCGTGAGGACTCAGGCCGCTTGCGCGATGTCGCCGTCAGGCTCCGGGGTTTCCGCAGCGGGCTCCGCCTCATCAAAGGCGACACCGGCGGTCTGCATCATGGGCGGACACCAGGCGCCCACGGCAGCGCGCTGCGCTTCCGTGAGCGTCGCGAAGGGCTCAGCGAAGAGCTTGTCGCAAAAGGCGACGATCTCCTTCTTGCTCGACGAGGCCAGCGTCACAGCCTCCTGGGCGAGACCCAGATCCTCGCCGAGGATCTTCAGGAGCCAGGCCTTTTTAAAGCGATTGAAGAGCGCCGCATTCGGCGTCCAGTGGGCGCGGATATCGGGCATGATCTCGATCTCGAACGCATGCATCAGGCTGTCACGCTGCCGGTCCCGGGCAAAACAGGACTGCGTGGTGCTGGCTGTCGCATAAGCGACGAGCTTGGCTTTCTCGCCGGCCTTCAGCGCGCGAAACGCCGCAAACTGATCGGCGGGCGAGCGGCTGTCATCGAGCCACGAGAGGTCCAGCGCATCATGCGCCGCCGCCACCTGCTCGAGCGAGGTCTCGTCGATCTCGTCCATCTTGGCATGGCTGCGGTATTCCTTGCGGGCGTCGATCTTGATCGCCTGCGTGACGCTCATACCGCTGGCCAGGACGTCGCTCACCAGCTTGAAAAGCGTCAGATCGAGCGTGGCTTCCGGATGCAGCGCCATCGCGGCACCGAGCGCCATGGCCCGCTCGGTCTTGAGATCCTCGGCCAGCGAGGCCGGGTAGTTGATTTCGCCGGCGTCCGGTGCCTCCTCCCCCGTCGGGTTACTTGAAGAGCCGCGTGCGCCCTCCTCTTTGACGGTGTCCTCGGGGCGGACGAGGCCAACATGGAGCGTGATCTGCCCACCCTGCCACGACGCGATCACCCCAGACCGTGCGAGGTCCTCGGCGCTGTAGGCCTCCTGCAGATCGCGCGCTTCCTCTTCCAGAGCGTCGACGCGGTCGTAAAGGGCGTTGTAGGCACCGTCGTCGAGCCCCTCATCTTCCATCTCGAGCTGCAGCTGTTCAAGTTCGGCGGCGATCTCGTCGATGCGCTTCTGGGCAGTCTCATCCGGCTCGATCGGGCCGGGATAGACGCGGCCGTAGTCGGCCATGGTCGCGTAATCATAGCGGACCATCGCATCGGCCCAGGCAAAGCCCAGCCTCATACGGGCCTCTTCGGCAGCGGCACCGAGCTTCTCGAGCAGAATGGTCTCGACCAGCGCCGCATCCTCGAGCACAGAATGCTCTTCCAGCAGATCGGCTGCGACGGCGCCGCCGCGTGCCTCGTAGTCTTCGCGCACGAAAGCCCCGATATCGTCGCTGACCTGCACCCCGCGGGATTTGAGTGCCTGACGGACGGTATAGGCCTGCAGATAGCCGCCGTCTTTCGTGAGCGCCTCGAAGACCTCGCGCTGTGCCTCCTGGCTCGGGTGCTCGGCGAAGGCCTTCATTGTGTCGAGCGTGATCACCTTGCCCCGAGCCGCGGCGCGGATGTCGGGGTGGATCAGGCCATAGCGCAACCGGCCTTTCACGGCGGCGACGGTCGTGCCGAATGACTTCGCGATGGTCTCGGGCGTCTGGCCGTCGACCTCCATCATGCGGGCGAAGGCCTCGAACTCGTCGATTGCGTTCATCGGGGCCTGGGTGATGTTCTCGGCGAGCGACAGTGCCGTGGTGACGTCGCACTCCTCCGGCACAAGGCGACAGTCGATCTTGGTTTTCGCAGTGAACCCCTTGGCGGCCTTGTCTGCGGCCAGCTCCTTCAGGGCTGCATGGCGCCGGCCACCGGCGAGGACAGCATATTTGCCGTCAAGCTTCTGGACCAGGAGAGGCTGGAGCAGGCCCAGCACAGCGATGCTGGCCTTCAGATGCGCGATGTTCTCGGGGTCATAAGTTTCCGGCGAGTTGCTGCGCACGTTGGCGGGATGGGCGGTCAGATCGCCGATGGCGACGGTGAGAGCGGTAATGCTTTTAGTCATGGGATATCCTTCCAGGTGGGTGAGGTGTGGCCCGCGCCTTCACGCGCGTGACCAATCCCCGTCTTCAGGGATCACCACGACAAAAGGCCCACTCTCCCTTTGAGGGGTCAGTGGGCCTTCATCGCCTGGGGTGTCAGGAGAGGGTGTCCCCTGCCCTTCTACCAGTCGCGCGCCAACATAATGGTCAGCACGCGCATGGTGGTGGCGGGGTTGTCCGGGGTCTCAGCCCCGTAGCGGAAATCCGAGTCCGCCTCATAGAGATCGATTTTCCAGAACACGGTCTCGCCCCGGATCTCGACCGCCCCGAAATCATGCCAGCCTTCCGGGTCATTTTCGGGCTCGAATGTGGCAAACTCACCAGTCGCCTTCACCGCCTCGGCCATGAAGCCATCGCCGGCCTCCATAAGCGAGCGGGTGACATGCATCCGGCCCTGGATGGGCTGCGCGGGCGGCACTCCAAGGCATGCAAGTTTGCGAAACGCGTCGTTCTGCACCGCGATCACGGTCGGATCCGGACGGTCTGGCTGGGGTTGAACATTCATGGACATGGGGATCTCCTTTGAGAGGTTTGAAACACCCTTCTCAAAGCCCGCTTTTTCTTTTCCGCTTGGCGGATGAATCGAGGCCGAAGGCGCCCTACCCGAACAGCCCTTTGGGTCTGAAATTCGGGTTGGGGATGGTCTCGACCCAGCCACCCTGTTCCTTGATGCTCTCGAGCGCCGCCGAGAGCGGATAAGCGCCCTCGGACGTGCTCCACCAATAGGCACCGCGCTTGAAGGTGATGATCTTGCGGCGGCCGTCGTTGAAGCAGGCCACCCGCAGCGTTTTGGGTTCTTTACGTGACATGGGTGTCTCCGTTCTCCGCGCGGTCAGGCGGCCTCGGCGCCGTCCCCTGCCCTGCCCGTCTCCGATCTGGCGATCAGATAATCACAGGCGCGCTGCGCGTCCGCGGCGTGCCGGAAGATCGCGCCCTTGTCCGACCGAAGGACCCGCAACCAGTTGTGGAGATAGGCGGCATTCATCTCGAGCGTATGCGCCGTGAAGCCGAGCGACTGGCCTAGGAACACCGAGGTCAATTCCGCGACAATCTCCTCACGCGCATAGGACGTGTTGCCAAACTTCGAGAACCCGAAATCACGGTTCAATCGATGGGGGGCTTTCGTGGCATGGGCGAGCTCATGGGCCCAGACCCCGTAAAAATTGCGCGGGTCCTGGAACCGCGTGATGGACGGCATGTAGACCTTGTCCACGGGGGGCAAATAGTACGCTTCCGTGCCCGTGAAGACGGTCGTGATGTCGATGGCATCGAAAAACGCCTGCATGTGCGGGATGGGCTCGGACGGCGGATGCTCGGGCACGGGCTCCGGGTCAGGGTAGAAGCTGTCGGGCAAGCCCTCGATCTGGCAGGCGTTGAATACGCGGTAGGATTTCTGGAAGCGGAAGACACGGGCTTCCTCGGAGCGATCATCCCCGTCGCTGCGGTCATCCTCATCGCCGGCGTCCCTCCAGCTTTGACCGTAGTAAACGACGACAGAGGACTTCTCGCCCTTGCGAACCTTTGCGTCCAACGCATTGGCTTGCGGCAGCGTCATCCAGAAAGGTGAGCTGTGGCCCGCCATCACGGTCCGCATCGTCAGCAGAAAGTTGTTCACCCCCTGGTAGGGCTCACCGCCCACGCGCACGGGGCGAGAGCTGCCGCCTGCGGTCCAGGGCTGGCGCCACGGCAGCACGCCGCGCTCAATGATACGGATGATTTCGTTTGTGATGACCTCTGAGGCATCGAATTTGGGCGTGCGGGATCGGGCCATGGCTGGCGTCCTTTCGAGTTTTGGTGAGAGGGAGTGGTCACTAGGTTGACCGACAGGGCCGCGGATCGTTGGTGATGCTCGCGCCGAGCTGTTCGGCCATGTCGATGTAGGTGGTCAGCGACACGGACCTGCCGGGACCCGAAGGTTCAGAGTCGTCCGATCCGTCCCGCGCCACCCGCGGCAGGTTCGCGAAGGCGATGACATCGGTGACGGGTCGGATATCGATGAACGGGGTCCCTTGTGCGACCGCGAGGGCGGCCAAGGGAAAGCGCTTGATCGGCGCGAAGGTCGACACGGTGGTCCAACCGAGATGGAGGAATGTCCCGCCCTCCCCGCAGATCACATGCGCGTTTGGCAATAACGCCGCCTGCTTCAGATAACCGAGATCACGTAGGACGGTCTCGCGCTCGCGCCGTTGTGCCAGCGCCGTCTGGCCAGTTCGGCGCAGCTCTCTATGCCGCCACCACGAGGCAGCGGTTGCGCGGAGCACGCGCAAGACACCTGTTTGCATGGGAATGCCCTTCATCAGGAACGGCAGACCGGAATCCGGCCCGGACCCATCTGAGGGACCCCAAAGGCCCTCATCCGTCAGTCACAAAACCCGACGAACACTTTCACTCTTTAGGGATCTGATGCCGAGGAGCGTTAAATGCAAAGCTCATGAGAACGTAGGATCCTCCACTTTCCGGCATCAGACCCCAATGAGGAACAGGATCAGGCCCGGACACCCTCTTTCGGGCATCCTCAGGCCTGACCTCCCCCGGCCCTCCTCTTCCTCTCAAACCCCATGATTTCCGCAGGTGGCTTGATTTTGTTCCTGTTATGTTCTATGTTGAAAGCCACGCTAAGAAGGGAGATCCCCGATGGAAAGCACCACTTACGCCCTGCCCGCGACGCCAAAGCAGATCGCCTATGCGCGCGCACTGGCCCTTCGCAACCAGACGCTTCTGCCGTGTGAGGTTCAGCAAGATCGGCGCTCCTTGAGCGCCTGGATCGACGCACAGGCCAAGCTGAAGCCGGGCACGCAGGACAGCCGCCCGACATCAAAGCAGGTCGCCTTTGCCGAGCGCCTCGCCCGCATCAAGCGCCGCGCCGTGCCGGACGAATGCTTCCGCGACAAGGAGCTGATGTCGAAGTGGATCGATGGGAACAAGTGAAGCTGGGTAGACCCCGCGCTGATCGAGATTACTTCGGCCGATCGACAACGGATGCCCCGCCCGACTTGGCAAGCGCGATCAGGCTGGACTGGATTTTGGATGTGAAGACGGAACTGAACGTGCCGATGGGCGTGCGGTCCTCCCAGACAAAGGACCGCTCCAGAACATCGGTGTTGATCTCGTCCAGCATGACCCATTTGCGGACATGGGTTTATGACCCCACGCGCTGCGACTCGATCTGTGGCACCTCGATGATCAGCACGATGTTGACGAGCGTTGCCGCAACAAGCAGCCGGAGCGGGGTTCGGGTACACCCCATTAACTCCTAGCCTACGGCGACCCCGAACAGCGCACCGACCCCGGCTGTCGCCGCCATTGCAAGCGCTCCCCATAGCGTGACCCGCGTGGCCCCACGGACGACGCCTGCGCCGCCGGCCGAAGCGCCCAATCCGCCAAGAACCGCAAGGCCAAGGATCGTCGATCCCGCCACCAGGGGAGCGATCTGCGCCTCCGAGACCAGCAGCACGACGATCAGGGGCAGCACCGCCCCAACGGCGAAGGTCAGTGCGGACACCAGAGCCGCCTGGACAGGGCGGGCGGTAACGGTTTCCGAAATGCCGAGCTCGTCGCGCGCATGCGATCCGAGCGCGTCACGTTCAGTCAGTTGCACGGCAACCTTTTCCGCCAGGTCGCGGTCCAGCCCCCTTTCAACATAAATCCGGGTTAGTTCCTCGAGCTCGGCCTCGGGCGTTTCCTCGAGTTCACGGCTCTCTCGGGCGAGGTCCGCCTGTTCGGCGTCAGTTTGCGAGCTGACCGAGACATACTCCCCCGCCGCCATCGACATCGCGCCAGCCATAAGCCCGGCCAGCCCGGCGATCATGACCTCGGGCTTGCCGGACCCGGCTGCGGCGACGCCGACGACGAGGCTCGCGGTCGAGACAAGACCATCGTTGGCGCCGAGAACGGCGGCCCGCAGCCAGCCGATGCGATGCACCATATGGATTTCAGAATGTGATAGACGGCTCATGGCGTGGCTCCTTGAACGATGTCAGCTTGCTCTGAAATGATCGCCTGGGGTTTGCCCGTAGCTGGCTCCTGTGGCGCGATGCGCAGCGCGCGCAGGGCGTTCAGGATCACGGCAACGTCGATCACTTCTTGCAGGAGCGCGCCCTGAACCGGCGTGAGGTAGCCGAAAGCGGCCGCGATCATGCCCATGACAGACAGGCCGATCCCGGCGACAACGCTTTCGACCGCGATCCGGCGTGAAGCCCGCGCGATCTCGATGCCGGGCCCCAGCCGGTCGATCCGGTCGACGAGCAGCACCACGTCGGCGGCCTCGGCCGAGGCCGCGGCGCCCCGTGCCCCCATTGCCACGCCTACATCGGCTGCGGCCAGGGCGGGCGCGTCGTTGACACCATCACCCACCATCATCACCGGCCCGTGTTTACGCTCAGAGAGCACCAGCAACACCTTTTGATCCGGCGTCAGACCGGCCCGCAGCCCGTCGAGGCCCAGCCCTTCCGTCACACGCTCGGCCACGTCCGCGCGGTCGCCGGTGGCCAGCAGGATACGCGAGATCCCTTGGCGGCGCAGACCGTCCAGCATGGCACCCGCTCCCTCGCGCAGCGGGTCGGACATGACGAGGTGCCCGGCCATGTGACCGTCAACTGCCACTGCGACAAGGACCGATCCGGCGCCCTTGGCGGGGTGATCGCCCACCATCCGCCCGACCCGGGACGCCACGAAGCCGTCGCCCCCGACGATCACCTCGCGGTCCTCCACACGACCCAAGACCCCTTCGCCCGGGATCTCAGCCACTTCTGTCGGAACGGGCAGTGTGAAGCCCTGTGCCTTGGCGGCGGTGACGATCGCTTGCGCGACAGGGTGCTTGGAGGCCTGATCGAGCGCGGCCGCGAGGCGCAGGATGTCGTCCTCGTTCATGCCATCGTGGCTGTCGATCGAGATGATCTGCGGACGGCCATCTGTCAGCGTCCCCGTCTTGTCGAGGATCAGCGTACGGATGCGCGCCATTGTCTCGAGCGGCCCTGCGCCCTTGATCAAAACGCCAAAATGCGCCGCACGCGAGAGACCCGCGACCAGCGCAACCGGCACGGCAAGGATCAGCGGACAGGGCGTGGCGACCACCAGCACGGCGACCGCGCGGATCGGATCGCCTGTGAACCACCAGGCCGCGAAGGCGATACTGACGGTGACGACCAGAAAGCCCAGCGACCAGCGGTCGGCCAGCCGGGACATCGGCGCTTTGGACGCCTGCGCTTCCTCGACCAGGCGAACGATCCCGGCATAGGTGCTGTCCTTGGCCTCGCGCGTCGCCGTCAGGTCGAAGGCCTCGCCCGCGTTGGTCGATCCGCTCATGGCGTCGGCCCCGCGCGCCAGCCGGACTGGGAGGGATTCGCCGGTCAGCGCCGCGGTGTCGAGGAAGGCGGTGTCGGACGTAACCGAACCGTCCACGGGAACGACATCGCCCTGCCGGATCAGCAGGCGATCGCCCGGTGCGATCTCCTCGAGAGGCACATCCTCAAGACCGCCGTTCCGGTGCCGCGTCGCGGTCCGGGGTACGCGAGATAGAAGATCCTTCATCGAACGACGTGCACGGCCCTCAGCGAAGGCTTCGAGGAAAGTGCCTCCAGAATACATGACTGCGACGACAGCCGCAGCCAAGGTCTCGCCGAAGACAAGCGCCGCCGACATCGACAGCGCGGCAACGATATCGAGGCCCACCTCGCCGCGCCCAATGCTGCGGACGATTTCGACCACAAGCGCTGCCAGCGCGGGAACAACTCCTGCAATCCAGATCAGGTTCGCAACCTCTGGTTGGCCCGCAAGGTAGAATGCGAGTCCCACGATCAGCCCGGTTGCGGCCATCAGCAGGAGTGCGGTCTTGAAGCGATCGGTACGGGTCTGTTCCATGCGGCTCATCTTCCCCCGGCTGAGGCGATTGCCGCTGGTTCTTCGGAAAAAAGACGCCCGACTCCCACGCCCATTGCATTCCCTTCATCATCGCGCAGAAGAAACAGGGCGTCGAGTCCACGTTGTCTTGCGAGGTCCGCACCCCTCTCCGCACCGAGCACCATCAGCGCCGTCGCCCAGGCGTCGGCCTCGGCACAGGTGCGGGCCACGACGGTGACGGAGGCCGGCGAGGCGATCAGCGGCGCGCCACGTCTCGGATCCATGGTATGCGACAGGCGGCGCCCATGCACCTCGACCCAATGGCGGTAGTCACCGGAGGTCGCGACGGCGGCGTCCTGCAGCGCCAGAACCGAATGCGGCGTCCGGCGATCAGGGTCCGGCGCTTCTACCGCGATGATCCATGCCTCGCCATCGGGGCGCAGGCCCATGGCACGCATCTCACCGTCGATGCCGACAAGGGCGTCGGCAATCCCATGATCGCGCAAGGTCTCGGCGAGCCGGTCGACACCGTGGCCCTTGGCGATGCCGTTCAGGTCCAGCGCGACGGGCGCGGTCTTGCGCAACTGCATCCCCTCGATCTCCAGCACCTCCTGAGCCGGGCGGCGGGGGGCGTCCATCGCGGCGCGGATACCCTCGGGCGCGGCGGCCCCGGGCCCGAAACCCCAGGCCGTCACCGCATCGCCCATGCCGATATCGAAGGCCCCGCCCGAGGCACGCCCGATCTCGAGCCCGAGGCGCAGGACCGCCCGCAGTTGCTCCGGCACCACCACCCAATCGCCCACCGGCGCCGCATTGATCCGCATGAGCGCGCTCTCCGCGTTCCACATCGACATCTGCGTGTCCACCTCGTCGACAGCCGCCTGAAGGGCGGCACGAATTGCATCCGTGTCGCGGACCCGATCCGCGAAGAACAGCGCCGACCAGCGCGTGCCCATGGCGGGGCCGTTCAGGGCGATGCGCGCGCGCTCAGTAGACATCTTCGACATACCGCCCCTCTGCCTTTAGGACTGCGGGCGTAAGCCCGGCAGGTGCGAGTATCTCGGCCAACGCATCGCTCACGCCCGTGGCCATGTCGCGCCCGCCGCAGACCATCACACGCGCCCCGTCGCAGATAAGCCGGGCCACCTGCGCCGCGTCGGCGCGCAAGGCGTCCTGCACATAACTGCGCCGCGCGCCGCGCGAGACGGCGGTGACAAGCCGGGTCAACCGCCCCTCAGCCTGCCAGCCGGGCATCTCTTCGCCATAGAAGAAATCGCTGTCCGCATGCCGCATCCCGAAAAACAGGTGCACGGGCCTGTGCCGCGCATTGCCGCGGATGAAGCCCGCCAGCGGCCCGATGCCGGTGCCCGCCCCGATCAGGATCAGCGGGGTGAGACCGCGACCGGCGTCAAAGCCGGGATTGCGCCGCAGGAAGGCCCGGACCGTATCGCCCGGTTCCAGCGCGGTCAGCTGGCCCGAGGCCAGACCGCCCGGATGCTTGCGCACCACGATCTCGACGAACCCGTCGCGCCGGCCCGAGGCCAGCGAATAGAGGCGCGGCATCGGGCTGCCCTGCGG
Source organism: Marivita sp. GX14005 (assembly GCF_023370775.1). Lineage (GTDB taxonomy): Bacteria > Pseudomonadota > Alphaproteobacteria > Rhodobacterales > Rhodobacteraceae > Marivita. The sequence continues at coordinate 12,146 of NZ_JAMCCQ010000006.1, read as the reverse complement.
CAGGACGCCGATCAGGTCGCCCGCCTGGAACCGTGCGAAGCCCGTGCCCGTCAGCCGTTGCCACGGCGTTGCGCGCGGCAGGGCGAAGCGCAGGATCGCGGCCCCCGCCTGCATCTCGGCCCCGTAGTTGCGCCGCGAGACGAGGGTCAATGTTTCGGTGCGCGGCGAAACGGGCTGGTGAGAAAGCTCGAGAGAGATGCCAAGCACCTCGCCAAGAGCTCGGCCCCAGCGCGCGAAATCCTGTGGCGATTGGCGGTCGATCGTGTCCAGCGGCATGAGTTCGGCCCAGCCCTTCGCCTGCGCCGCTGCCGCAACGGCCTTGGCGAAGGCGCAATAGGACGGAAAGCTGCGGTCGCCGAAGCCGAGCAGGGCCATCGGGATATCAGGCGCAGGGGCCGACGCGTTCATCCGGTCGAGGAGCCCCTTGGCCGAGGCGGGCGCCGCGCCATCGCCATAAGTCGCGGCGAGGACGATGATGCGCTCTGCACGGGCGTAGCGCTCTGGTGCGAAGCCCGACATCGGGCCAACATGGACGCCCTGCCCCGCTGCCGTCAGCGCGGCATGCAGGGTCGCGGCGAAGCCCCAGGTGCTGCCACCCTCGCTGCCGACAAGAATGATCGTCTCGGCACGGCCCGCGGGCTGGTTGCCCCGGATGCGCGGCCGCCCGCGCCGCCCGGCAAGCCAGATCAAGACGCCGGTCACGCCCATCGCCGGCACTCCGAGCGCCATCATCCCGAGCACAAGGCCGAGCATCGCGGCCCCCTGCCCCGTGTGCAGCATGTAAATGGTTTCCGAGACGCGCTCCCACCCGGTCAGGTCGGCCCATGCCACGAGCGCGCCGGTTCCCTGGTCAAGATAGCCGGTGCCCCGGTCGGTCTTCAGTGTGAACACGTCCGTCGCATCGCCGGGATAGGGAAAGCTCAGTTCGCGCAGCTCGGCGACGGGCGTCTGCAGCAGCGTGGCCATCTGATCGAGAGCGAACCCAATCTCTCCGCTCACTTCGGTGGGATCAGCCGGCAGGACGCCACCGTCCGGCAAAAGATCGAAGGTGGAGGCTGTCATCCAGAGGGCGGTGGTGGAGGACAGAACGAGGCCGATGACGGCGATCCGGGCGATCTCGACATGCAGCCTGCCCGTGAACGGACCGCGCAAGGACGCGAACCAGTGCCGCCATCCGCCCGCCCGTCGCACGACCAGCATAGCACCCGAGAGCGAGAGGACCAGCATCGCCGCGGCCCCGGCGGCCATGGCGATGCGCCCGCCATCCCCGAGGAAGAGCGAGCGATGAAAGTTGGTGAGCCAGCGAAGCGCCTGGTTCGGGTCGGCCGAGGCCACGCCCGCGCCCGTCGCCGGGTCGATCACGGCAGCACCCGGCGCGCCCTGATCGAACCAATAGGCGGTGATCCGACCGGAGGGCGACCGCCGGATCTGCTCGACGCCCGGATAGACGACCTGGATGCGCTCCGCGAGGGTGGCGACTGTCAGGCCAGTCTCCACCTGCGGCGCGGTGATGCGCTCGACTGCCGGAAAGACCGAGAGCGCAGCGCCGCTCAGGCTCAGGATCGTGACGAGCGCGAGTGCCAGAAGACCCGGCCAGCGATGGAGTGTACGGATCATGGCCCTGCCCCTCACATGTCGTAGGAGAAGTTGGCGATGTAGCGCCGCCCGCTCACCGGCGTGCCCGCGCCCGCCGTCGTCAGCGGCACGGCCACCTCGTTCGGGCTGTCGCGCATATCCTCGACTGCCGCGTCGATGTGCAGCGTGTAGCCCGCATCGAACAGCGCGTCGGCCAGATCGAGCGTGATCTCGAGACTGCGGCCCGCGCCGACGCTGGCGCCGGTGATACCGTTTACCTGCGCGGTATCGCCGCCCGTGGCACGGTACCAGTCGCTCAGATGCTCGTAGTACTTGGACTTGCCACCAGCCATCCAGAGACTGCCGACATAGGCGCCCGAGGCGTCGGTAACGTAAAGCGCGAGGTAAGCGCCGTCGCCACCATAGTTGTTAAGGGTGGTTGTGAGCGTCACGGGCCGTGCCATAGCGAGGCCGGGAAGCGTGAGTGCGGTGGTAAGCGCGAGCGTTGCGAGAAGTGATTTCATGGGAATGATCCTTGTTCAGGGTGCTTCGGAGCTGTTCAGTTCACCTGAACCTGCGGAGGGGCGCCGTTTCCGAAGAGGCCGTTCTGCGGAGGAGCGACCGTTCCAGCGGGCGCGGGATTGCGGGCGCCACCGCGGTCGTCGTCATCATCCTCGTAGTCCATCTCGACGATCTGCAGCGTCGCCGGATCGAACTTCACCTCGATCTCGCGGCCATTCTGGTCTCGGCCTTCGATTTCGTAGCAGCCGTCGTCGATCTCGAAGTCGCGCACCGTCCAACCGTTCTGTTCGGCCATCTGCATGGCGGCCTCGCGCGGCTGCCACTGGTCACGGGGCGCATTGCAATCATCGTCGTCGGCCAGCGCAGCGCCGGCGGGCAAAAGTGCGATCAGGGCAAGGGCGGTCAGGGTCTTTTTCATGGCAAGGGGTCCTTTCGTTTGATGAGACCAATCTGGCACCCCCGACCTGAGGGCATCCTGACGCCCCAGCGATTCCTGCTTCAGCTTGCCGTCAGGAAAATGGCCCCGCCGATGATGACGGGGCCAAAAAGATGCGAGCGCAGGCTACAGGGCTGGCATGGCTATACGCCCTGCCCCGCGTTCAGGTGAATTCGAACTGCTCGAAGCGGACACGGCGAGGCGTTTGGCCTTGTGCTTTCAAGCCCTTGAGAATCCCGTCCTTCAGACCGGTTGGGCCGCAGAACCACAGATCGGCTTGCCGGATCGCGAAAGGGACCGCGCCAATCAGGCGCTCGGCCGTGAGCCTGCCATCGCGCGTCGTAACGACCACCTCGAAACTGAACCTCGGGTTGCGGGCAGCCGCAGCGCGCAACGTCTCTACGCCAATCGCCTCCTCTTGTGTCGGAACGCAGTAGATGAGGTGAATGTCGCGACTCTCCGCCTCTGTCAGGCTTTCCGCCCAGGCGAGGAACGGCGTGATACCGATGCCGCCGGCAAGCCATATTTGGCGCGCACCGCCCTTGCGGAAATTGAACCGTCCATATGGCCCTTCGACCTGCACGCGCGTTCCGGTCCGCAAGATGGCGGGCAGGCTTCGTGTCCAGCCACCCAACCCCCTGATGCAGAACGTCAGGGTGCCGTCAGGGCGCGGGGCGCTGGCAATCGTGAAAGGGTGCGGCTCGGACAGTCCTGCCTCTGGCGCGCGGAAGAAGGCGAATTGCCCCGGCCGCCACCGCATGGCCCGCCCCTCGGGGCGGAGGGTTAGCGTGGTGGTGTCCTTGGTCTGGCTGATCTCTGTGACGGTGAATTCTCTACGCCGCAGGTACGGGGCGACCAGCTCGGTGAATATCCACGCGATCACTCCGGCGATGCCGAATGTGTTCAGAAGCACCGAGAGCGATGGATCTACCTCTGTCGGCAGGTCGACGAAGAACTGGTGAAAGACCACGATTGCAAAAAGGGCCCCCATGAAACGATGGCTGAACCGCCAGATTTGATAGGGGATTTCCAGTGGGGTGAAGGGCAATCTCCGGAACCAGCTGACAGCAACCAGGGCAAGAAGCGCGTTGAAGGCAAGTTCGCCCGCCTCTTCACCAAGTTCACCAAGGGAGGTTTCACGCACCAAACGCTCGAAATCCGGCTCGATCTGCTGGTGCAGGATCATCAGGACCATTGCGGAAATACCAAGCCACTTGTGGACCCGGTACATGCGATCGAGACCGCCGAACAACGGCTCCACCAGCGGCGGCCGTGCGGCGAGGATCAGGGTCTGTGCCATCGCGACAACTGCCGCGGCCCCGACGGCGATGCCGAGCGCGGCATCCGCACCATAAGTCGCATAGGTGTTGAAACCGAGCAAAGCCGCCAGCAGGCATGGCAACGCAACCAGCACCGGGCCCGTCAGGGCTAGAGGAGAGTTTAGGGAAAGCCGGGAGAGTGCCGGCAGGCTCGGCACCGGGACAATACCGTCGCGACGCGCTGCATCAGTCATCGTCGCGTCTCTCGTGATCCCGCTCGCGGCGATCATCCTCGTCGTCCTCGTATTCGAACTCGATTACCTCCAGCGTGGCCGGGTGGACAGTCACCTCGATCGCACGCCCCTCGGCATCCCTCCCGTCGATCTCGTAGCAGCCGTCATCGATCTTGATCCGGCGCACCGTCCAACCATTTTCCTCGGCCAGCATGGCAACAGCATCGCGCGGCTGCCAGTCGGCCATCGGCACGAAGCAATCGTCGTCAGCCAGCGCCGCGCCGGCCGTAAAGACCGCGAGAAAGCCGATAATTGTCAATGTCTTCTTCATGGGGCACACTCCTAGTGGCTCGCCTCTTGATGCCATTCATGCGCCGCGAAGCTGACGGCAGCCTGAAGGGGCTCGACCCACAAGCTTCAGCTTCGTGTCAGCCAGACGGATCATGGAGGGACATCAGGAAAGGACGGGTACGACCATGCGCATATTGCTGATCGAGGACGACACGACTCTTGGCGCTGCCGTGCGCGACCAGATCGCAGCTGATGGCCAGTCAGTAGACTGGGTCACGCGGCTAGACGCGGCGGCAGACGCGATGAGCGCAACCTCTTACGACCTGCTCCTGCTCGACCTCATGCTGCCAGACGGACGTGGTATCGGGTTCCTCAAGGGCCTCAGGACGCGTGGAGACGTGACGCCGGTCATCATCCTGACGGCGCTCGACCAGGTGTCCGATAGGATCGAAGGCCTCAATGCGGGCGCTGACGACTATCTTGTGAAGCCCTTCGACCTGTCGGAACTGTCGGCACGGATCGGATCGGTCGCGCGGCGCTACAGCGGCAACCCCAACCCGATCCTGACCCACGGACCGCTCGACATCGACCTTGCCGCGCGCAGCGTCCATCGGGATGGCAGACATGTGCCGCTGACGGCGCGGGAATGGGCGCTCTTCGAGGCCTTCCTGGCGCGTCCCGGGCAGCTCCTGTCCAAGGCGCAGTTGGAGGAGAAGCTCTACGCTTTCGACGCCGAAGTCGAGAGCAACACCATCGAGGTGCACGTGAGCCGCCTGCGCAAGAAACTGGGGAGCGCCATCATCGAGACCGAGCGCGGCATGGGTTACCGGCTGGGCAAGCCATGATGTGGCCATCCAGCCTTCAGGTACGGCTCGGCTTGTCACTCGGCCTTGTGCTGACGATCCTCTGGCTCGCCGCCGCCACGGTTACCGCGGTGATCGTTCGGGGCGAGATGGACGAGGTCTTCGACAGCGCCCTGCGCGAAACCGCCGAGCGCATCCTTCCGCTGGCCGTGACCGACATCGTCGGCCGAGAAGATCAGGGTGTGACGCAGCGCCTCGCGCCGATCCGGGAGCATGACGAGTTCTTCACCTACATCGTACGCGATGCCGAGGGACGCATTTTGCTGCAATCCCATGCGGCGGACCCTGCCGTGTTCCCTCCATACGACGGGCCGGGATTTGGGCAGAACGCCACACATCGCCTCTACAGCGACGCGGCGCTCCAGGGGACGATCAGCATCACCGTGGCCGAACCGTTGGCGCATCGCGCATCGGTTGCTCTTGAAATCCAGATGGGCCTCGGCCTGCCGCTGCTGGTCGTGCTGCCGTTGGCGCTCGCGTCGATTATTCTCGCTGTGCGCTTTAGCCTCGCCCCTCTCCATCGGTTCCGTACGCGGCTTGAAGCGCGCGGCGTGCGCGACCTGTCAGAAGTACCCGCGGCCGACCTGCCGACCGAAATCGGACCGCTGGCCGCAACCTTGAACAGCCTTTTGGCTCGGTTGCGCGACGCGTTCGAGGCTGAGCGAAGTTTTGCAGCCAATGCGGCTCATGAACTAAGGACACCATTGGCGGGCGCTATCGCCCAGGCGCAGCGACTGCGGTCAGAGACCAAAGATCCGACCATCGACGCCCGTGCCGCCGAGATCGAGGCAACGCTCAAGCGTCTCACTCGGCTTTCCGAGCGTCTCCTGCAGCTTGCGCGGGCGGAAGGCGGTAGACTTCGGATGGACCAGAGCGCTGATGTCAGAACCATCACTCGGGTCGTGGTGGAAGATATCGCGCGCACCACAGAGAACGGGCGCCTTACGTTGAACTTGCCGGACACGCCTGTCTTGTCTGATATCGACCCCGACGCATTAGGAATTCTGTGCCGGAATCTGGTGGAAAACGCCCTACGCCACGGGGCGCAGAATGCCCCAGTCGCGGTTACACTCACGAGCGAGGGGCAGTTGATCGTGGCGAACGAGGGCCCCGCGGTAGCAACCGAAACACTCGAACGCCTGACAGGGCGCTTCGAGAGGGCAGATGCAAAAACTGATGGTAGCGGGCTTGGCCTCGCTATCGTCTCAGCCATCGCAGAACGGATCGAAACCTCTCTCTTGCTCCAGTCACCACGTCCCGGTGAAACTTCTGGATTTCAGGCATCCGTCAGATTGCCAACGGATGCTCCAAATGCCCATGTGAAAGATCGGGAGCATTGGCCTTGAAGTCTCACGTCGCAGCGCCCCGAGGGGTGCGGTGTCGATGATGGTTGTTGTAGACATGATTCTTCATTCTGAATGCGAGTAATCGCGCTCATCCCATTGATATTATTACACTATAGGGTGATTGGGGGCGGAATCTCCGCCCCCCGCTGGATCACGTTATTCCGAGGCCAGCATCGACGCGCCTTCAGCAGGCAGGTCATCCGTCAGAAATGCAGGAAGGTCAGCTTCACTGACGCTGTCAGCCGCTTCGGCATCCGCCCCCTGCCCTTCGGCATGGTCCTCATCGTCAAGCGCCACGAGATCGTTCCGGCGCATGACGCTCGTCGACCAGCTTTGCCACCACGCTGTCCTTCAGATCGCTCGCCTGCGCCGGCATGTAGATGTGACGCACTGAGGCTTCGAGACAGCTTCCCGAAGCAGAGGAAGTGCGGAAGGTGTCCGTCACAATCTTCAGCAGCAGCAGAATCAACGCCACGTCGGGCGAGCGCCCGATCGCTTCACGCAGCGCCAGCGTCCGGTGTGCCGTCAACTCGATTACGAGCCGCTCGGGCAGTGGCTTCAGCGCTCCGTCATCCTCATCCTCCGGCAGATCGCCGCCAATCGGCTGGCCTCCCGACATGATGACGGTTCCGGCATGAGCGGCACTGTCATAGCCATCGGTGAGATCACGATCATCCCCCTGCCCCGCCACCGCAGGATCAGCACCATCCTGGACCGCTGTCACGTCAACCGGCTCATCCTCTGGACGCACATAGCCGCGATAGACGGCCAGCGCGCCGTAGCGGTCGAGCGTGACGAACGCCCCTGCCCGCCCGATCTCCTCCGCGTCGAAGATCAACGGCCGGGTCTCGATCTTTTCCATCTCCGTTTCCAACACGCCAAGCCGCGTGTCGATCCCGTCGGGGATTTCATCCTGACCCGCGTATTCCTCTTCCAGCGCCCGGTATTCGGCGAGCAGCTTGGCATGGTCCGCGCCTTCGTCATCCGTCATCGGTGCCGGATCACCTGACAGGGACCGCAGGCCGTGGCTGTAGCCGTAGGGCAGGTCAAGCGCGACCTCGATCCACTTCCAGCCCTCAACGGCAACCGTCTCAGCCTTGGCCTGGAGTTTTTCCGTCACCAGCCGATCGAGCAGGGCAGGGTCCTCGAGCCAGCCACCGTCATCGCCCTGAAAGAGGTCATGCAACATCGTGCCGCCCGCCGCTTCGTAGGCCTCAACACCCACAAAGACCGCGCGCCGGTCAGACGCCCGGACCGAGGTCTCGGTCAGCATGCGCCGGATCTGGAATGGCTCCTTGTTCCAAGATGAATGGATCACATCCCAGACCTGAACCTGACGCGCATGATCGGGGTTCACGGTGAAGGCCATGAGCTGCTCCAGCGTCATGCCATCCTCGGCATAGACCTCAAGCAGGGCAGGGGCGACGGAAGCGAGTTTCAAGCGCTGCTTCACGATCTGCGGCGTCACGAAGAAGGCGGCGGCAATCTCTGCATCGCTCTGGCCCTTGTCCCTCAGCGCCACAAACGCGCGGAATTGGTCGAGCGGGTGCAGGGCGACGCGATGCATGCTTTCTGCAAGGGAATCATCCTCGGCCAGGATGTCGGACGCAGCATCGCGCACGATGCAAGGAATGGGCGGGGTCTTTGCCAAACACTTCTGCTTCACCAGCAGGGACAATGCTTGGAACCGACGGCCACCGACCGGGATCTCGAACTTGCCGGTCTCGGTGCCGTCGTCAGCCAAGACGGGCCGCACGCTCAGGCTCTGCAACAGACCGCGGCGGGCGATGTCTTCGGCCAGTTCCTCGACAGACACGCCAGCCTTGATGCGCCGCACGTTGGACTGGCTCAGGACCAGCTTGTCAAAAGGGATATCCCGCGAAGGGGACAGGGTGATTTTCCGGACAGCTTTCGTCATCAGATCTTCTCCACGACGGGCGCCGGAAGCCACTCTCCCGATCTCATTTCCCGTCACCCTCAAACCAACACTCCTTTCCCTCTCGATGATCGTATGGTTGCCAAGAGGCGACTTAACAGCTGTTAAGTCATGCCAACTGAGCACCGCGGCGTTGAAACTTAACAGCTGTTAAGCCGCACTTCGCCGACCGATCAAAGCCATGACCATCGGACCGCAAGAGAATTCGCCCGCCGCGGCCTTGGACGTCAGCGCCCGCAAGTATCCACCCGGTGATCTGATGTCAGAGAATCGTTCCAGCATGGCCACGACGACGATCGAGGCTTGCTCTGGTCCCATGCAGCGTTGCGCTTCTTCCCACGCGGAAACACTGATCCCCATGGCCGGCCTTACATGACAAGCCGCGTCAAAAAGTTGGTGCCAGTGTCGAATGTCGCCCTGATAGAAAGTCTTGAGCGAGGGACAGCCGGCGATTACCAGGTGGAGTGGGATTTTCGGCACCCGCCTCGTGTCAGACTCTTCAAGGTCAGCCACGGGCTCACCCGTATCATCATCAGGCGCGCGTCCCGCCGCCCCGCCTTTTTCTAAGGCAGGTTCAAGATCTATAGATTCTTTATTTGAATTATGATGGTGACGCTCACATTGGGCATCATTGGTGTTCATTTCTTCTGTTTCAGGACCGTCAATCACATTACGCGCCTGGTCAAGAAGGGTCTCCAGTTCAGTCCGAAATGCCGACAGATCCTCAAGCGAGAGTTTGCGGCGAAGAGCGCGGGCGGTGAGGGCTGCCTTGTCGCGGAGCTGGTCCCATAGGCCAAGCCCGGGCTGGATCTCCTCGCCGAACTCCGCCAGAGCGGCCAAGTCGCGACGCATAAGGCTCACTACCTCCCTCAGTCGCCGCACACGGTCCTCGGCCTCACGCACAGCCTCTGCAGCCCGTGCAATTTCCTCGGCCCGGCAATAGAGCGGGGAGAGATCAAAGCCGAAGGCCACCCGATCTTCGCCACGCTTGCGCACATACCGCTTCCCATTGGGGCTATCGCGCCGCATGAGCAAGCGTGCCTCTACCAACCGGGCGAGGTGACGGCGCATCGTCGAGCAAGGCATGCCGTTCAGCCGCTCGCAGATCGCCTTGTTGGATGGGAAGACGACCATTTCGGTGTTCCCGCCAAGCGCATCGTCCGGAAAAAAGCTGAGAAGTCCCTGAAGAACGGTCAGATCGCGCTCGGAAACCCCGAAGGCGGCCTGTGCCTTGGACAGCTCACGGAGGAGCTCCCACTTGTTGACGGGCTTGCCGGGAACAGACGCCTCAGGACGCTCGACCACGCGCAGATGGGCGTGCGAGATCGGCCGCATAAACGGCGAAATCGGTGTGTAATCCATGATGTCATTCACGAAGGCAAAATTTCCCTGGCCCGCGAATCGCTTTGCGCTTGCGGGAAAGGGGCCAGATCGCTACATTCAGAGGTGCGAAAACTGAAGTTTTGTAGCGGGCTGGTCCCGTGCGAAACCTAAGAAAGGTCTCGTGAAGCTTGCTTCTCGGGGCCTTTTTCTTTTCTGCCTGTCTCGTGCCTCCTTTTTGATTGTTGCTCTTCCTCAGTCTTCCGAACGCTTCCAGCGCTCGTGAAGCTCGGTGATCAGCTGCGGGGCGTTGCCCTCAAGCCAGCTGACAAAATCGCTCTCCTCGGCCTTCAACTCGAGCTTGAGTTGCTTTCCACGACGTCCGATCGTGACAGTGGCGGCACCGACCCCCGGAATCACCGTGCCGGGCCGCCCGCGAGGGCGAGACGAGGATGTGGTCTGTTCGGGCTTCCCTGCAGCAGAGAGGACGGCCAAAAATGCATGATCGGATTTCTCGTCAATACCGCCTTGGTAGGATGTCTTGGCCTCACCCGCCAAAGCTGCAAGCAGTTCGCGATCGGCATCCGTAGCCCCCAGCAACTTCTTGAGCTCTTCCCACCTGGGCCGACCAATGCCCGGAGCGGCACCGATGGCGAGGACCAAGTCCTCCCCAACGGTGCGGACCACGCTTAACAGCTGCGACACTCCTGCCTCGGTCAGATTGAGAACCTCGGCGACACCCTTGTTAGTGCGTTCGGATGCGCTCAGATGGTCACCGTCGAGCAAGGCTGCGGCAACAAGCGCTCGTTCGATGAAGCTTAGATCCCGCCGCTCCTGGTTCTCTAACAGCTGATCACGAAGTGCCTGATCGCCCTCCATCTCTGTGACAATGGCGCGGACCTTGATCCCAAGTTCTCTGCAAGCTTCCAGTCGACGACGGCCATAGATCAGGCTGTAGCGATCACCATCAAGCGGCCGGACGAGGATTGGTACTCGCTGTCCGTTCTTGGAAATTGACGCCTTGAGGCCCGCAGTCTCAATCTGCAGCCTGTCATCGAGCCGACCTGTGGTTTCGATTTGGTCAGGCTCGATTTCGAAAACGCCGCCGCGCAGCCTGCGCCCTTCAAGAGCGTCGGGCGCGTTGCGCAGGGTCTGCAGTGGCAGTCCCAGTTTAGGCTTTCTTGCCATTGCGTCCCCACGTGTTCTGGATGATCGCCGCGATCTCGTCGTTGACGGCGTTCATGGATTCGATTGCACGATCGAAAGTCTGACGCGTGAAGTCCTTCTTGTCGGCCTCGTAGAGCGTCTGCTTCGTCAGCCCTGCATCAGAGATCGCAGTAGACTCAACCATGTGGTTGGTCAGGACTGACCTGCCGAACAGACCCCGGATGAAAGCAATGACCTCGGTCTGCGGGGCATCACCCACCTTGTAGCGGGTCGGCAGAAAGCGCAGCCAGTCGAAGCGAAGGTTTGCGCCAGCATCCCGGATGACGCCAAGCAGATCAGCGGTCATGCGCAAAAACTGCGACATGGACATCAGATCGAGCATTTGGGGGTGAACGGTAACAAGCACCCCTGAAGATGCTGAAAGGGCGGACATGGTTAAAAAACCAAGCTGCGGCGGACAGTCGATGACGACGACGTCATAGTCCGCTTCGACACTGTCGAGCGCGTCGCGCACACGGGCAAAGAATGCGCGGGCGCCGCCACGCTGAATGGCTGCCGGTGTCTCATGTTCGAATTCCATGAGCTCGAGGTTCCCGGGAATCAGGTCAAGACCACGGATGTAGGTCTTGCGGATCACGTCCGAGATCGGGACCGGTTCATCGTAGCGAACCGCATCATACAGCGTGCCACCCTCCATCAGGTCCAGCTCAGGCTGGATGCCATGCAGCGCGGAAAGGGATGCCTGGGGGTCCAGATCGATCGCAAGGACACGATATCCCTTGAGAGCCAAGCGCTGTGCAAGGTGAGCGGATGTTGTCGTTTTCCCGGACCCGCCTTTGAAGTTCACAACAGAAACAATCTGAAGCTCGTCACCGGCACGACGCCCCAGAACGTAGGTTCCAGGCTTCTTCGCGTTTGCCTCAAGAGCGTGGCGAATCTCCCAGATATCATCGAGGGTATATCGCCGGTGGCTGCCCGCAGTGGTTTCGACGTCAGCGATCTTTCCTTCTCGATGAAGCTTGCGAAGGTAGGTATGATCGACGCCAAGCAACTCGGCCGCCTCGCCGCTGGTCAGGCTGCGCATGACTTTTTTGGCGTCGGGAGGGAAGTGGGCAGCACGTTGCGCATGAAGATTGGACGCAAGAAGCTCTGCGTAGTGCCCGATGGCAATGTCCAGGTCCTGCTCAGCTTCGCTCAT
>NZ_JAMCCQ010000005.1 GCF_023370775.1 Marivita sp. GX14005 | reverse complement strand
TTCGTGTAGCCGGGAGCGCGAAATACCTATTCGGAATCAACACGATCCCAAGCGGCCTTCACCCTAATCCGCACCTTTCCGCACCGCCGCCAGCCCTGCGTCGAACACGGCGCATAGCGCATCGGGTTCCTCCAGCCCGACTGACACGCGAAAAAACCCTTCCGAGATGCCGAGCGCGGCGCGAGCCTTCGGATCCAGGGCGCGATGCGATGAACTTGCCGGGTGCGACAGCGTCGTTCCGACATCGCCCAGCGTCGGCGCAAACGCGATCCCCGCCGCGCCTTTGGTGAAGGCGTTGGCCGACGCGCGGCCGCCTGTGATCTCGAAACTCACCATGTTGCACCCGCGCCCCCTGAGCAAACCTTGCGCACGGTCGCGGTCCGGGTGATCGGGCCGCGTCGGGTAGAGAACGCGTGTCACGGCGGGTTGCCCGGCCAGATGCTCGGCCAGACGCGCGGCGGTTTGCTCCGCCCGGTCGAACCGAAGATCGAAGGACATCAGCCCGCGCTCGGCCAGCCAGCAGTCGAACGGGCTTGGCGTGAGCCCCGTCGTCACCGCGAAGTCGTAGATCGCCTTGGCGTGCTCAGGCGCGCGGGCCGCGACCCAGCCAAGCGTGACATCGGAATGACCGGCCAGCAGTTTCGTTACCGAATGAAGCACCACATCCGCGCCGTGCGCGAAGGGCTGCACGGCGCGCGGCGTGGTGAACGTGTTGTCCACCGCCAAAAGCACATCCCGCGCGCGGCAAAGCTCTGCGATCCCGTCAAGATCGGCGATCCGCAGCGTCGGGTTCGAGACGACCTCGATCAGCACCAGCCGCGTGTTCGGCCGCAGCGCCGCCCCGATGGCCGCGCAATCGGTCGGATCGGCGAGCGTGGTCTCGATCCCCAGGCGCGGCAAATCCTCCCGCATCATGCGCAGCGAACGCCCGTAAAGCTGATCGCCGCCGACGACGTGATCGCCCGCCTTGCACAGGCCGAGGAGCACCGCCGAAACAGCCGCCATGCCCGAACCCGTGACAAGCCCCGGCTGCGGCGCGGCTTCCATCGCGTCGATCCAGCGGGCCAGGACGTCCGCGTTCGGATGCCCCTCGCGCGCATAGGTATATCCCTGCGCCCTGCCCTCGTATTGATCGTCGAGCCGGTCCGGCGTGTCACTGGCGAAGGCGACAGACGGCATCAGCGGCGTGACGATGGGGGTCGAGGCGCTTGGCGGCAGCCCGCCGGGGCGCGTGAGGCTTGGTTTCATCATCGGATGCAGACCCTTGATCGGAGACAATCTTCGCCGTTTGCGTGCCACAAAGCGCGCCTGGCAACAATGGGCCGGATGCACGGCGATATCCGAAGCTTCCTCTTGCGCCGCGCGTCCGGCTGGGGGATGACAGGCCCATGAGTCCGCGCCCCGATATCCTGTGCATCGGTTCCGTCCTGTGGGACGTGATCGGCCGCTCCGACCGGCATATGAAGCAGGGCAGCGATGTGCCCGGCCATATCACCCGCCTGCCCGGCGGCGTCGCACTCAACATCGCGATGACGCTGGCGCGGTTCGATCTGACACCGGCCTTGCTCAGCGTCGTGGGCCGCGATGCCGAAGGCGAGGAACTGGTGCTCGCCTGCCAGCGGCTGGGGCTCCTGACCGATCACCTGTACCGCTCCGACGATCTGCCGACCGATCAATACATGGCCATCGAAGGTGCAAACGGCCTGATCGCGGCAATCGCCGACGCCCATTCGCTCGAACAGGCGGCGGGCAAGATTTTGCGCCCGCTCATCGAAGGTCCGCTCGGTTTTATCGAAGCGCCCTTCCCCGGCCCCGTCGCGCTCGATGGCAACCTGACGGAATCGCTTCTGGACGAGATCGCGCGGCATCCGGCCTTCGCCGCCGCCGATCTGCGCATCGCGCCCGCCTCGCCGGGCAAGGCCGAACGGCTGCTTCCGTTTCTGCGCGCCGGGCGCGGCGTGCTTTACGTCAATCTCGAAGAGGCCGGGCTGCTGTGCCAAAGCAGCTTCGCCAGCGCGCCGCAAGCGGGCGCCGCGCTCGTCGAACGGGGCGCGGCGCGCGCGCTTGTCACCGACGGCGCGAACGTGACCTGCGATGCGACGTCCGATGGCATTCTCGCCGAACGCCCGCCCGAGGTTATGGTCACCCGCGTGACCGGCGCCGGCGACACGTTCATGGCCGCCCATATCGCATCCGAATTGCGCGGCGCGACCCGCGAAGTGGCGCTGCACCGCGCGCTCGCCACCGCTGCAGCCTATGTCTCAGGAGGACCCGGAACATGACAGACCTGCCCCTCATCATCTCCGATCCGGTCAAGGCCGCGCTCGACGATGGCCGCGCTGTCGTGGCGCTCGAATCGACGATCATCACCCACGGGATGCCCTGGCCGCAGAACCTCGAAACCGCCCGCGCGATCGAGGCCGAGGTGAGCGCGGCAGGCGCGGAGCCGGCAACCATCGCGGTGATCGAGGGCAAGCTTTGCATTGGGCTGACCGATGCGCAGCTCGAAAAACTGGCGAAAGCGCGCAATGTCGCCAAGCTGAGCCGCGCCGACATGGCCGTTTGCCTTTCGCGCGGCGGCACCGGTGCAACCACGGTCGCCGCCACCATGATCGCCGCCCGCCTCGCTGGGATCTCGGTCTTTGCCACCGGCGGCGTCGGCGGCGTTCATCGCGGCGCCGACCAGAGCTTCGACATTTCCGCCGATCTTCAGGAACTTGCGGAAACCCCGGTCACGGTCGTCTGCGCCGGGGCCAAGGCGATCCTCGATCTACCCAAGACGCTCGAAGTGCTGGAAACCCTCGGCGTTCCGGTCATGGCTTACGGCCAGGATACGTTTCCGGCCTTCTGGTCGCGCGCCTCCACGCTCAAGGCGCCGCTGCGCATCGACAGCCCCGCCGAGATCGCTGCCGCCCAGAAGATGCGCGCCGCGCTCGGCGTGCCGGGCGGGCAGCTTGTCGCAAACCCGATCCCGGCGGAGGCGGAGATCCCGCATTCCGAGATACATCCCATCATCCTGCGCGCAACGAAGGATGCCGAGGCGCATGGCATCGCCGGCAAGGCCCTGACGCCCTACCTGCTGCAACGCATCTTCGAGCTGACCAACGGGCGTTCGCTCGATGCCAATATCGCGCTGGTGCTCAACAATGCCCGGCTGGGCGCGCAGATCGCACGGGAAATGGCGACAAAGGCGTGAAAAACGCGGCTGCCCCGCCTCCAACCATTGTAGTGCGCTGCCCGGCTTCCTAAGTTTGCCCGGCACCTGCGATGGACCCGACATGACAGCCCCTTTCGACAAAAAGCCCCGACGCGCGGGCCTCTTCACCCATCTGCGGTCCAGTTTTCTGACCGGACTTGTCGTGATCGCGCCGGTGAGTCTGACCATCTGGCTGATCTGGACTATCATGGGCTGGGTCGATGGCGTCGTCCTGCCGCTCATCCCAGGCAGGTTCAGCCCCGAAGCCTATACCGGCATCAACCTGCGCGGCATCGGCGTCATCATCTTCCTGCTCTTCACGATCATTGTCGGTTGGGTGGCCAAGGGGCTCATCGGCCGGTCGCTGATCCGCTTCGCCGAAAGCCTGGTGGAACGCATGCCTATCGTGCGCTCGATCTATAGCGGCGCGAAACAGATTGCCGAGACGATCTTTGCCCAGACCGAACGCAATTTCGAAAAGGCCTGCCTGATCCAGTATCCGCGCAAGGGGATCTGGGCGATCGGCTTCATCTCGACCGATGCGCGCGGTGAGGTGGCCGCGAAGGCCGAGACAGCCGGCGATCTTTTGTCGGTCTTCGTGCCGACCACGCCGAACCCGACCTCGGGCTTTCTGCTTTTCTTCCCGCGAGAGGATGTGATCGAGCTCGACATGAGCATCGAGGACGCGGCCAAGCTGGTGATCTCGGCCGGGCTGGTCTATCCCAACCCCAAGGATCCGACCCGTCCGCTGAAAGTGGCCTAGCCGAACATCTCCACCAGATCGGCCGTCTGCCGCTTGCCCAGATCGCCCCGATGATGCGCAAGGAACGTGCCTGCCGCGCGCCGCCCCGCCTCCTTGAGGCGGGCGATGATCGACGGCACCGGGATCATCTTGGTCGCCACGGACAGATCGTTCATCAGATCGTCATCGGCGATCATATGCACCCGCAGCTTCTTCATCGCCCCCTCCGGCACCGCACCGCTCGACACGAGCCGCTGAACGAACTCGATCGCACGCAATTCACGCAGAAGCGAGGAATTGAAGCTGATCTCGTTGATCCGGTTCTGGATCTCGCTCGGAATCACCGGCACACTGTCTCGGATCAGCGGATTGATATTGACGATGATGAGATCGTTCGGAAGGTGCGGGGCATAGAGCGGAAACAGCGCCGGATTTCCGGTATATCCGCCGTCCCAGAACGCCTCGACCGCCCCGGTCTCGGGATCCTCGACCTCCACCGCCTGAAACAGCGTCGGCAGACAGGCCGATGCGAGGATCGCGTCGGTTGTGATCGCCTCCCCTTCGAAGATCCGCACCTTGCCATCGCGCACATTCGTTGCGCAGATGAACAGCTCCGGCCCGCTCTCGGCGCAGACATCGTCGAAATCGAACCGCTCCACGATCCGGCGCAAAGGGTTCTGGTAAAGCGGCCCCCACGCATAAGGAGACATCATCCGGTTGATCGTATCGCCGATGACATAGGCCGGCGAAAACTCGATCGCCATGCTGACGATCCCCGGCTCCGGGAGAAAAGCCTGCATCCAGCGCGGCACCGACAGATCGTCGAGCCGGGCCACCTCCCGCCAGAGCCAGTCGAGATTGTCCCGCGCGCCCGCATGGCCGCCCCGCTGCCAGCCGGCCTTCAGCGCCGCACCGTTCAGCGCCCCGGCAGAGGTGCCGGTGATCGCGCCGATCTCGATCTCTTCTTCCTCGAGCAACCGGTCGAGCACGCCCCAGGTGAACGCGCCATGCGCCCCGCCCCCCTGAAGCGCGAGATTGACCTTCACCATGCGCCATCCCCTTCTCTGTGTCAAAAATATCTCGGGGTGCGCGAGGGGCTGGCCCCTCGCTCCGAGGCACGAAACCGGACGCCGAGTTCAACTGTCCCGCGCCACCCGTTTTCGCGCACGAAAACGGCTTGATGCGTCAACGCATCAAGCCCGCGCTCCGCTTATAGCGCGGTCCAGCCGCCATCCACCGAGATCGTCGTGCCGGTGATCTGCGCCGCCGCTTCCGAACACAGGAACACCGCCGTGCCGCCAAGCTGCTCGACCGTCGCGAATTCCTTGGACGGTTGGCGCTCCAGCATCACCTTCTGCACCGCCTCTTCCTCGGTCATGTCGTATTTCCTCGCCGTCTCCGGAATTTGCTTTTCGACCAGCGGTGTCAGCACGTAACCGGGGCAGATCGCGTTCGCCGTGATCGGCTCCTTCGCCGTTTCCAGAGCGACCGTCTTGGACAGGCCCACGATACCGTGCTTGGCCGCGATATAGGCCGATTTGAAGGGCGACGCGGTGAGCCCATGCGCGCTCGCGATGTTGATGACGCGGCCCCAGCCGGCCTTGCGCATCATCGGCAGCGCGGCGGCGGTGGTGTGAAAGGCCGATGACAGGTTGATCGCGATGATCGCGTCCCATTTTTCGGTCGGAAACTCCTCAATCGGCGCGACATGCTGAATCCCGGCATTGTTGACCAGGATATCGCAGCGTCCCGCCCTCTCGATCAATGCCCGGCACGCTTCCGGCTTCGACATATCCGCCTGTATATAGCGCACTTCCGTGCCGTGGTCGTTGGCGATCTCTCGCGCCAGATCGTGATCGGCCTGATCGTCGGTGAATGAATTGATCACCACATCCGCGCCGGCCCGCGCCAGTTCGCGCGCGATTCCAAGCCCGATACCGGAATTCGATCCGGTGACGATAGCGGTCTTGCCTTCAAGCGACATGGAGGCTCCTTCCTTGCTCATACTGCTTGTGCGGCACGCTACATGCTGCGGGTGCATAACACAAAGCCCGGATCGCCGGTTCCGCTGCCAAAGTCGCAGCTTGCGCGAATCGATCCCGCCGAACATATCCCGCCGCCGTTCGGGCGGACTCAAAGCTGGCTCGAACGGGCGTGCCGGAAAACCGCTCAAGCCCGGTCATCGCCTTGTATTACTGTGCATAACGCTGTGGATACTGCTGAAAACCGGCCAAAAAAAACCCCGGCACGAAGCCGGGGTTAAGTTATTGAGGCAGGTTTCATACAGGCAAGAAACCTATCGAGCAGTGACCTCAATATAGGCAATCTTTCGCGCCGTTCCAAGCTAAAAGTTTGAAATGGCACAAAAGCCTCGTTACCGTCCCGGTCAAGAAAACAAGAGCAGACGGGGTTTGTCGCCAAAATGAGATCGCTCCATTTCCTGTATCGCAGCGCGAGCGCGGCCGCGCTGGCCTTTGCGCTTGGCACGCACGGCGCGGCGGCGGAGCCGCAGCACGGCATAGCTATGTATGGCGATCCCGCGCTGCCACCCGATTTTGTGTCCCTGCCCTATGCCAACCCCGATGCGCCCAAGGGCGGGCGGACGGTCAGCGGCGAGGTCGGCGGCTTCGACAGCCTCAATCCGCATATCCCCAAGGGGTCGGTTCCCTGGCAGCTGCGCTTTCTGGCATATGAAAGCCTGATGGGCCGGAACTGGGACGAGCCGTTTTCGCTCTACGGGCTTCTGGCCGAATCGATCGAGACCGGGCCGGACCGCGACTGGGTGGAATTCACCTTGCGCGCAGAGGCGCGGTTTTCCGATGGAAGCCCGGTGACGATCGAGGATGTGATGTGGTCCTACGAGACGCTCGGCACGATCGGGCACCCGCGCTATCGCGGCGCCTGGACCAAGATCGCCGCGATGGAGCAGACCGGCCCGCGCTCGATCCGCTTCACCTTCAACGAGGAAGACCGCGAGCTGGCGCTGCTGATCGGTCTGCGCCCGATCCTCAAGAAGGCGCAATGGGAGGGCAAGGATTTCACCGCCTCCGGCCTCGATGTCATCCCGATCACGACCGCTCCCTATGTGATCGACGATTTTGAACCCGGCCGGTTCGTCAGCCTCAAGCGCAATCCCGATTACTGGGGCAAAAATGTGCCCTTCATGCGCGGCCAGGCCAATCTCGACGAGATCCGCATGGAGTTCTACGGCGACGGCACCGCCATGTTCGAGGCGTTCAAGGCGGGCGAGCTGAACCTCAGCCGGGAGACCAATGCCGAGAAATGGGAAACGCAATACGACTTCCCGGCGGTGGATAGCGGCGACGTGGTCAAATCCGTCATCCCGCATGAACGCCCCTCGGGCATGACTGGCTTCGTGATGAACACCCGCCGCGATGCCTTTGCCGATTGGCGCGTGCGCGATGCCATGCTGCATGCGTTCAATTTCGACTATATCAACGAAACGATGACCGGCTCGAAACAGCCGCGTATCACATCCTATTTCTCGAATTCCGTTCTGGGCATGGAAGACGGGCCCGCGACGGGCCGCGTGCGCGATCTGCTGGAGCCTTTCGCAGGCACCCTCCTGCCCGGCGCGCTGGACGGCTATGCGCTGCCCGAAGGCGACGGGACCGAGCGCAACCGGGGCAATCTGCGCAAGGCGATGGCGCTGATGCGCGAGGCCGGCTACAGCGTCGAGAACGGCGTGATGACCGGCCCCGATGGTCGGCCCTTCAGTTTCGAGGTCGTGCTGCAACAGGGCAGCTCCGAGAACGAGGCGATCATCGATCTGTTCACGCAATCGCTGGAACGCATGGGGATCGCGCCGAAGATCACCACCATCGACAGCGCGCAATATACCGAGCGAACGAACACTTACGATTTCGACATGACCTATTTCCGCCGCGGCCTGTCGCTCAGCCCCGGCAACGAGCAGAAGCTTTATTGGGGCTGCGACGGGGTCGATACGCCCGGCTCGCGTAACCTGATGGGCATGTGTTCTCCGGCGGCCGAAGCGATGATCGATCAGTTGCTCAATTCCGAAAGCCGCGAGGATTTCATCGCCGCGACCCGCGCGCTCGACCGGGTTCTGACGACGGGGCGCTATGTCATTCCGATCTATCAATGGAATATCAGTCGCATCGCGCATGCCAGCGAATTGAAATACCCCGAAACTTTGCCGATCTACGGCGACTGGATCGGCTGGCAGCCCGATGTCTGGTGGTGGGAGGAGGAGTGAGCGATGCGCCGTTGCCTTCTCATGCTGGCTCTGGTGGCTGCGCCGGGCTGTGCGACCGTTGATGGGGTCGGGCAAGACATCTCTGCCGCCGCACGCGGCGTTCAGTCATGGTTTCATTGATGTATCGCGCGGTCTTCACCCAACACGCGAGCCGTCTTGTCTGTGTTAAGATCGGTCTGTAAACATCCGCCATGATGTCAATTTCCAAGCCTCACCCCTATCCGCCCTGCCCGCAGCCCTTCAACCTCGCGGCGCATGTTCTGGCGCCCGCGGATCGCGTGCCGGACAAGATCGCGCTCTCCATCCTCCGCCCCGGCGGCGCGGAGCGCTGGAGCTATGGCAAGCTGCGGCAAGCCGTGCTCGGCTGCGCCGCCGGGCTTTTGGGCGCGGGATTAAGTCCGGGCGACAAGCTCCTGATGCGGGTTGGAAATACGGTGGAATTCCCGATCGCCTATCTTGCCGCGATCGCGGTGGGCATCGTGCCGGTTCCGACCTCCTCGCAACTGACAGCCAGAGAGGTCGAGGTACTCATCGGTATGACGCGCCCGGCCGCGATCCTGCACGACGGCAAGACGCCCTGCCCGGATTTTCCCCGGATCATCGGCACGCAGAAAATGTCCGCTTGGATCGACCTGCCGCCCGCCAATTTCAATCTCGGCGATCCTGACCGGCTGGCTTATATCATCTTCACCTCCGGCACCTCCGGCACGCCCCGCGCGGTGTGCCACGCGCATCGCGCGATATGGGCACGCGGGATGATGACCGAGGGCTGGTATGGGCTGGGTGAGAGCGACCGGCTCATGCATGCGGGCGCGTTCAACTGGACCTATACTCTGGGCACCGGGCTGCTTGATCCCTGGACAGCGGGCGCCACCGCGTTGATCCCCGCCGAAGGGGTCGATCACGCACAGCTGCCGCTGCTAATCAAGCGCAACGACGTGACGATTTTTGCCGCTGCGCCGGGCGTTTACCGTAATATCCTCAAGTCCGGCCCGTTCGACGCACTCAAACTGCGCCACGGCTTGTCAGCGGGCGAGAAACTGCCTGCCAGCCTGCGCGATGCCTGGCACGCGGCGACCGGAACGAGGGTTTACGAGGCTTTCGGCATGTCCGAATGTTCGACCTTTATCTCCACCGCACCGGGAAAGCCCGATCTGCAAGGTGCGAGCCTCGGCTGGCCGCAACCGGGGCGGCGTGTCGCCATTCTGGGCGATAGCGGCCCCGTGCCCATCGGCGAGGCGGGGATCATCGCGATACACCGAAGCGATCCCGGTCTGATGCTGGGCTATCTCGGTGACGAGGACGGCACCCATGCGCGGTTCCGGGGCGAGTGGTTCCTGACCGGCGATACCGGCGAGATGACGGAACAGGGCGATATCCTCTATCACGGGCGCGCCGATGACATGATGAATGCGGGGGGCTATCGCGTCAGTCCCTTGGAGGTCGAGTCGGCGCTGCTGGCGCATCCTGATATCCACGAGATCGGCGTGACCGATATCGAGATCAAACCAGACACGCGCATCATCGCCGCTTTCTATACATCCCATAAGACATTGAATGAAAACGACTTGCAGGATTTCGCCAAGGACCGACTGGCGCGCTACAAGCAGCCGCGACTTTACCGGCGGATCGATGCGATGCCGCGCAATGCCAATGGCAAGCTCATGCGCCGCGCCCTGCCCGATCTGGAGCCCGCCTGAGCGGCTTACCATTCTCCGCGCGATCTGGTAGAGCTTTGAAAACAGACAGGCAAAAGGCGCAGAATGGTTAAACTCGACATCATGTCCGATCCGATCTGCCCGTGGTGCTATATCGGCAAGGCCAATCTCGACAGCGCGCTGGCGCAGCGCCCGGATCATCCGTTCCAGATCACCTGGCATCCGTTCCAGCTCAATCCCGATATGCCGACGGGCGGGATGGATCGGCGGGATTACCTGGAAGCGAAATTCGGCGGCCAGGAGGCCGCGGTTCAGGCCTATGCGCCGGTGATGGAACATGCCGAGGCCGCGGGCGTGAAAATCAATCTCGAAGCCATTGAAAAGACGCCCAATACGCTGGATGCCCACCGCGTCATTCACTGGGCCGGGATCGAGGACCGGCAAGGGCCGGTGGTCGATGGGCTGTTTCGCGCCTATTTCGTCGATGGGCGCGATATCGGCGATGCGGATGTGCTGGCCGATGTGGCCGATGCCGCCGGGCTCGACGCGAGCGTGATCCTGCGGCTTTTGAAAACCGAAGAGGACCGCCGCGAGATCGTCGAACGCGATGCCGCCGCGCGCGGAATGGGCGTGAGTTCCGTGCCGACCTTCATCGTCGCGGGGCAACACGCCGTTCCCGGCGCGCAGCCGTCCGAGCTGTGGCTCCGTGTGCTTGACGAGCTGTCCGAAGGCGCCTGACCTCGCGCGCCCCCTGTCACCCGGCGCGGCGGGGTGCTAGGCCATGGCCGAACCCGCCGGGCGAGTCTGTCGCCCGCGAGAGGCGGCCTTTAGCAGCGACAAGGAGCGGTCATGACGAAGATCAAGGTGGATAACCCGGTTGTCGAGATGGACGGCGATGAGATGACCCGGATCATCTGGGATTTCATCAAGAAGAAACTGATCCTGCCCTATCTCGATATCGATCTGCTTTACTACGATCTCGGCATCGAAGAGCGCGACCGGACCGAGGATCGCGTCACCATAGAAGCGGCTGAAAAGACGAAGGAAGTCGGCGTCGCCGTCAAATGCGCCACGATTACCCCCGATGAGGCGCGGGTCGAGGAGTTCGGCCTGAAGAAGATGTGGCGCAGCCCGAACGGCACGATCCGCAATATCCTCGGCGGCGTGATCTTCCGCCAGCCGATCATCTGCCGCAACGTGCCGCGCCTCGTTCCCGGCTGGACGCGTCCCATCGTTGTCGGGCGGCACGCCTTCGGCGATCAATACAAGGCGCAGGATTTCAAGTTTCCCGGCGCCGGCAAGCTGACGATGAAATTCGAGGGCGAGGACGGCACGGTGATCGAACGCGATGTGTTCGACGCGCCCTCCGCGGGGGTGTTCATGTCGATGTATAACCTCGACGCCTCCATCCGCGATTTCGCGCGCGCCTCGTTCAATTACGGGCTCAACATCGGCTGGCCGGTCTATTTGTCGACCAAGAACACCATTCTCAAGCAATATGACGGCCGCTTCCTCGAAATCTTCGAGGAGATTTACGACGCGGAGTTCAAGGAGGCGTTCGAGGCCAAGGGCATCGAATACCAGCACCGGCTGATCGACGACATGGTTGCCTGCGCGATGAAATGGAATGGCGGCTTCGTCTGGGCCTGCAAGAATTACGACGGCGATGTGCAATCGGATACGGTCGCTCAGGGGTTCGGATCGCTCGGCATGATGTCCTCGCAGCTGATGACACCCGATGGCAAGATCGTCGAGGCGGAGGCCGCGCATGGCACCGTCACGCGACATTACCGCCAGCATCAGGCGGGCGAGCAGACCTCGACCAATTCCATCGCCTCCATCTACGCTTGGACGGGCGCGCTCAAGCACCGCGCGAAGCTCGACGAGAATATCAGCCTGCGCGCCTTTGCGGAAACGCTCCAACGCGTTGTCGTGCAGACGGTGGAGGCCGGTTACATGACCAAGGATCTGGCGCTGCTCGTCGGGCCGGAACAAAGCTGGCTGACGACGATGGGTTTTCTCGAAAAACTCGATGAACGGCTCAACGCCGCGCTGACGGGTTGATGGCGCAGGAGACCGGGCGATGATCCTTCTTGGCTCCCCGCCACCCGATCGGCACAGCCCGTTCGAGGACGCGCTGGCCATCCTGACCGGCGCAACGCTGGTCGCGCTTGGCGTGCAGTTCCTTGCCGCGTCGCATCTGCTCACCGGGCAGATCGCCGGGCTGTCGCTCCTGGGCGATTACCTGACAGGATGGTCCTTCGGTGCGATCTTCTTCGTGCTCAACCTGCCCTTCTACGCGCTTGGCGTGGTGCAGATGGGTTGGCGGTTCACGCTCAAGACATTCGCCGCGGTGGGTTGCATGTCGGCCATCGCGGAGCTTTTGCCGCTGGCGCTGACGATCAACGATCTGCACCCCGCCGTCGGCGCGGCGCTGGCCGGAACGGTCACGGGCGTCGGGCTGCTGCTGCTTTTTCGGCATGGCGCGACGCTGGGCGGGGTCGGGATCGTAGCGCTCTGGTTGCAGGACACGCGGGGGATCAAGGCCGGGAATGTGCAGCTCGGCTTCGATCTTATCGTCTTTACGCTCGCCTTGCTGGCATTGCCCTGGCAGTCGGTGTTGTGGTCGCTGTTCGGCGCGGCGATCCTGAACATGATCATCACCGTCAATCACCGGCGCGATCGCTATGTTGCGCGATCCTGACCTGTCCGTTTCCGCAGGAGCTTGCTCATGCCCTATCTCATCCTCATGTTCGCCGTGCTGGCCGAGACGATCGGCACGACCGCGCTACAGGCCAGCCAGCAATTCACCCGGCCCATCCCCTCGCTGATCACGGTGATCAGCTATGCGGCGGCCTTCTACATGCTGGGGATCGTGCTCAAGACATTTCCGGTCGGCATTGCCTATGCGATCTGGTCCGGGCTCGGCATCGTCTTTATCGCGATCATCGGGTTCGCCGTCTTCGGCCAACGGCTCGATGCGGCGGCGGTCATCGGCATCGCGTTGATTCTCGCGGGGATCGTCATCATCAACCTCTTTTCGGGCACGACCACGCATTGAAACGAAAAACGCGCACCGCCGGGGCGATGCGCGTCTTGTGCCTTACGTGAAACGTTCGGTCTTAGAACCGGAAGTTCGCGCGCAGGGACAGGGTATCAGCGTCGATATCAAGATTGGTGTCATCGAAATCGTCGAACTGGTGATACAGGTATTCCGCGCCGAGGCTGACATTGTCGGTCACGAGATATTCAGCACCGATACCGGCAACCCAACCCGTGTCGTCGAAGTTGTCGGTGTTCAGCTGCGCGGCACCCAGGACGCCGTAAACGAGCGTGCGGTCGAGATCGTAACCGGCGCGCATCTTCAGACGAACGATGTCGTCAATATCTTCGCCGCCCAGGTTCAGGTCTTCGCCGGTCTGGTAGTCGAGTTCGCCACCCAGAACGAAACGGCCGAAGTCATAGTCGTAACCGCCATGCACGCCGTAAACCATTTCGCTGTCATCGAGATCGTCGTCGGCATCGACCCATGCCTGACCAAGGCTCAGACCGCCATAAAAGCCGGTCCAGTCGCCGCCCAGCATCGGTGCAACGGCGACGGGCTCGACCACGACGGGCTCGACAACCGGCTCACCGGCGCTGCCGGCGTAGGTTGCGGTTGCGGCGGACGCGATGAACGCTGTGCTCAACAAGATCTTTTTCATGAGATGTCCTTTCTCGGGTTGTCTTGTTCTCAAGCCTCGCAGCACGAAAGTCTGCCTCGCTCCTGACCCTAACTTTGTCATTCGGCCTCGGGTTTCAATAGCCCGTTCCAATTTCCTGAAAAGCGGCAAAAAAATACCGGCCAAACCCTGCCGAAACCGCCATTCGGTCGGTCATTTTCCGCCGGTTCCGGATCACGCCAAGGTGAGGTCAGAACCGTGATAATTTTGCGACAGGCTATCGAGCGCGCCGCATACACCTTTTTGCTGGTGTTCCGGGCTTCTGGCTTGTAACCCCGCCCACATCATTCCTGCACGAGATAGAGATTCAATGGACCTTCGCAACATTGCGATTATCGCCCACGTTGACCACGGCAAGACCACGCTGGTGGACGAACTTCTGAAACAATCCGGCGCCTTCCGCGCAAACCAGGCCGTCGCCGAACGGGCGATGGATTCCGGCGATCTGGAGCGCGAGCGCGGCATCACGATCCTCGCCAAGGCCACGTCGGTCGAGTGGAAGGGCACGCGCATCAACATCGTCGACACGCCCGGTCACGCCGATTTCGGCGGCGAGGTCGAACGCATCCTGTCGATGGTCGATGGCGTCGTGCTGCTGGTCGACGCCGCCGAAGGGCCGATGCCGCAGACGAAATTCGTGACCTCCAAGGCGCTCGCGCTTGGCCTGCGGCCGATCGTCGTGCTCAACAAGGTCGACAAACCCGATGCCGAACCCGACCGCGCGCTGGATGAGTGTTTCGATCTCTTCGCCTCTCTCGATGCGAACGAAGACCAGCTCGATTTCCCGCATCTTTACGCCTCGGGCCGTTCCGGATGGGCCGATGCCGATCTCGACGGGCCGCGCAAGGATCTCGAAGCGCTGTTCAAGCTGATCGTCGATCACGTGCCGGCCCCCAAGCAGGTCAGGCATCAGGACGAGGATTTCCGCATGCTCGCCGTCACGCTCGGATCGGACCCGTTCGTCGGGCGTATCCTGACCGGGCGTGTGGAGACCGGGCGGCTCAAGGTCGGCGCGAGCGTTCAGGCGCTCAGCCGGATGGGCCAGAAGATCGAACAGTTCCGCGTTACCAAGATTCAGGCGTTTCGCGGCCTCGGCCCGCAGGATATCGACGAGGCGCTGGCCGGCGATATCGTCTCGATCGCGGGCATGTCCAAGGCGACCGTGGCCGACACGATCTGCGCGCTCGCCGTCGATGAGCCGCTGGAGGCGCAACCCATCGATCCTCCGACTATCACCGTGACCTTCGGCATCAACGACAGCCCGCTCGCCGGCCGGGACGGCAAGAAGGTGCAATCCCGCGTAATCCGCGACCGTCTGATGAAGGAAGCGGAATCGAACGTCGCGATCAAGGTCGCCGACACGCCGGGCGGCGAGGCGTTCGAGGTCTCGGGCCGCGGTGAATTGCAGATGGGCGTGTTGATCGAGAACATGCGCCGCGAAGGCTTCGAGCTCAGCATCTCGCGCCCGCAGGTCATCATGCGCGAAGAGAACGGCCAGACGATGGAGCCGGTCGAGGAAGCCACCATCGACGTGGATGACGACTATTCCGGCGCGGTGATCGAAAAGCTGACCGGCGCGCGCAAGGGCGAGCTGGTCGAGATGAAACCGGCCGGAGCAGGCAAGACGCGCATCATCGCGCATGTCCCCTCGCGCGGGCTCATCGGCTATCACGGCGAATTCCTGACCGACACGCGGGGCACAGGGGTTCTGAACCGGGTGTTCCATGGCTGGACGCCGCATAAAGGGCCGATCCCCGGTCGCCGCGCGGGGGTTCTGATCTCGATGGAGAACGGCACATCCGTCGCCTACGCGCTCTGGAACCTCGAAGAGCGCGGGCGCATGTTCATCGGCGCGCAGGAAGCGGTCTATACCGGGATGATCATCGGCGAGCACAGCCGCGAGAACGATCTCGAAGTGAACCCGCTCAAGGGCAAGAAGCTGACCAATGTGCGCGCATCGGGCACTGACGATGCGGTGCGCCTCACACCGCCGGTCACGCTGTCGCTGGAAGAGGCGATTGCCTATATCAACGATGACGAGTTGGTCGAGGTGACGCCGAACGCGATCCGTCTGCGCAAGCGCTATCTCGATCCGCATGAGCGCAAGCGGATGTCCAAGGCGAGCTAAGCGGTTTCGAAACCGTATGCGGAAGGGCTTCGCATAGCCCTTCCGGCGTCTATTCCGTCGTCTCGACGATCAACAATTCCCGCTCGGACGCATCGCGCGCATGATCGAGCGCCTGCTGGTATTCCGGGCTGTTGTAACAGGCCTCCGCCGCTTCGAGCGACGGAAACTGCGCCACCACGTTGCGCAGCCGTTCCTGGCCTTCAAGCTGTTTGAAGCGGCCGCCGCGGGCAAGGAACCGCCCGCCATGTTTGGCGATGGCGGGTCCGGCGAGTTCGGCATATTTCGCGTAGGCGTCAGCATCGGTGACGGTGACATGGGCGATCCAGAGTGCGGGCAAGGCTCAACCCTCCAAAACGGCTTCGGCGGCCCTGATGGCGGCTTCGGCGTTTTGCGCCGACGCGCCGCCGCCCTGCGCCATGTCGGGCCGGCCGCCGCCGCCCTTGCCGCCCAGTTCCGGCACCGCCGCCTTGACCAGATCGACGGCGGACACCTTGCCCACCAGATCGGATGTCACACCGGCCGCGACCGCCGCCTTGCCGCCGGTATCGGCGATGAGCAACACCGCGCCCGAGCCGAGCCGCGCCTTGTGCTCGTCGATCAGCGGCGGAAGATCCTTGCCCGACACGCCCGACAGCACTTGCGCGGCGAATTTCACGCCGCCGATCTCGCGCGCCGCGCCGCCGCCGCCCTGCCCCGCGCCGCCGGCCATCGCCAGTTCCCGCCGCAGTTGCGCCACCTCGTTGGCCAGCGCCTTGCGCTCGTCCAGAAGCGCCTTCACCCGTGCCGGCACATCCGCCGCCTGCGCCTTCAACTCCAGCGCGGTTTCGGCCAGCCGGTGATCTTGCTCGGACAGGTAGCGGAACGCCTCCGCCCCGGTCAGCGCCTCGATCCGCCTCACGCCCGCGCTCGATGCGCTGTCGCCCAGCGTGACGAAAACGCCGATATCGCCGGTGCGCCGCACATGGGTGCCGCCGCACAGCTCGATCGAATAGGTATTGCCGCCCGCGCCCTTGCCGGAGTTCGATTGCGTGCCCATCGACACGACGCGCACCTCGTCGCCGTATTTCTCTCCGAAGAGCGCCTGCGCGCCCAGCCCGCGGGCATCGTCCGGCGTCATGATCCGCGTCTCGACCGGCGCGTTTTGGCGGATGTAGTCGTTCACTTCCGCCTCGATTTGTTTCAACTCATCGAGCGATAGCGCCTTGCCATGGCTGAAATCGAAGCGCAGCCGGTCCGGCGCGTTCAGCGAGCCGCGCTGCGCAACATGGCTCCCAAGCGCACGGCGCAGCGCCTCATGAAGCAGATGCGTCGCCGAATGGTTGGCGCGGATGGAAGTGCGGCGGGCATGATCGACCTCCATCTGCACCGCCTCGCCCGGCTTGAACGTGCCGCGCCGGACCGTCACCTGATGCGCCAGCAGCTTGCCGTCGCCCATGCGCTTGGTGTCACGGACCTCGCACCAGTCATCCTCGTTGTCGAGCCGTCGCATCCAGCCGGTATCGCCGACCTGCCCGCCCGCCTCGCCGTAAAACGGCGACTGGTTGAGGATCGCCCAGCCGGTCTCTCCCTCCGCCAGCGCGCTCACCTCGGCGCCATCGCGCACCAGTGCGAGGATCTGCCCCTCTGCGGTTTCGGTATCATAGCCGAGGAAATCCGTGGCGCCGTGTTCCTCGGCGATATCGAACCAGACGGCCAAATCCGCCGCCTCGCCCGACCCGGCCCAGGCCGCGCGCGCCTTGGCCCTCTGCTCGGCCATCGCGCTGTCGAACCCGTCGATATCGACCTGCCGGTCGCGCTCGCGCAACGCATCCTGCGTCAGATCGAGCGGGAAGCCATAGGTGTCGTAAAGCTTGAACGCCGTCTCACCCGGGAAGGACGCGCTTTCGGGCAGGCGTTCGAGCTCCTCGTCCAGCAGTTTCAGCCCGCGATCCAGCGTCTGCTTGAACCGCGTTTCCTCCAGCCGCAGCGTTTCCTCGATCAGCGGCTGCGCCCGGCCGAGTTCGGGATAGGCCGCACCCATCTGGCGCACCAGCGCGGGCACCAGCTTGTGCATCATCGGATCGCGCGCGCCCAGCAGATGCGCGTGCCGCATCGCGCGGCGCATGATGCGGCGCAGAACGTAACCGCGCCCGTCATTGCTTGGCATGACGCCATCGGCGATCAGGAAGGAGGTCGAGCGCAGATGATCCGCGATCACCCGGTGATGCGTCTTGCCCGGCCCGTCCGGATCGGTCGAGGATACATCGGCGCTCGCTTCGATCAGCGACCGCATGAGATCGGTCGCGTAATTGTCGTTCGTGCCCTGAAGCAGCGCCGCGACCCGCTCGATCCCCATGCCGGTGTCGATGGATTGCGCCGCCAATTCCTTGCGCGTGCCATCCTCGAACTGCTCGTATTGCATGAAAACGAGGTTCCAGATCTCAACGAAACGGTCGCCATCCTCCTCCGGGCTTCCCGGAGGGCCGCCCCAGTATTGCTCGCCGTGATCGTAGAAAATCTCGGTGCAGGGGCCGCAGGGGCCGGTCGGGCCCATCTGCCAGAAATTGTCGTCGGTGGCGATGCGGATGATCCGGTCCTCGGGCACGCCCACCTTGCGCCAGATCTCGAACGCCTCGTCGTCCGTATGGAACACGGTGGTCAAAAGGCGGCTCTTGTCGATGCCGAGCTCCTTGGTGACAAGATCCCAGGCGAACGGGATCGCATCGGCCTTGAAATAATCGCCGAAACTGAAATTTCCGAGCATTTCGAAGAAGGTATGGTGCCGCGCGGTATAGCCGACATTGTCCAGATCGTTGTGCTTGCCGCC
Source organism: Marivita sp. GX14005 (assembly GCF_023370775.1). Taxonomy (GTDB): domain Bacteria; phylum Pseudomonadota; class Alphaproteobacteria; order Rhodobacterales; family Rhodobacteraceae; genus Marivita. The sequence continues at coordinate 360,549 of NZ_JAMCCQ010000005.1, read as the reverse complement.
CGCGCGCACGCATTTCTGCGCGGTCGTGGCGCGTTTGTAGTCGCGGTGCTCGACCCCGGTGAAAAGGTTCTTGAACTGCACCATGCCGGAATTGACGAACATCAGCGTGGGATCGTTTCGCGGCACAAGCGGGCTCGACGGCACGACCTCATGGCCGTGTTTCGCAAAATAATCCAGGAAGGTGGAGCGGATATCGTTCAGCGTGCGCATGTGGGAACCTGACCTGCGGGCGATGTTTCAAGGTTGCGTTCGGAATATCGCCTGCCCCGAAGGCTGTCCACCGGATTGCGCGGCCAAAACGGCAACAGGGCGGCGCGTTCGCCGCCCTGCTCCGAGATATTCTCGAACCGGCGTCCCGGCTCAAGGCGTTTCAGCAGTCGCCATCTGCGACCGTGTCAGCTGTCGACGACATCGCCGTCTTCTTCGGCATGGGCCTCCATGTCGAATTCGAGCCCGTGGGCTGCGCGAATCTTGTCCTCGATCTCCAGCGCGATGCGCTTGTTTTCGCGCAGGAACGTCTTGACGTTCTCGCGGCCCTGCCCGATCCGCTCGTCTCCATAGGAATACCAGGCGCCTGATTTCTCGACCACGCCGGCCTTCACACCCAGATCGATCAATTCGCCCATCTTGGAGATGCCTTCGCCATACATGATGTCGAATTCCACCTGCTTGAAGGGCGGTGCCACCTTGTTCTTGACCACCTTGACGCGGGTGGCGTTGCCGACGACCTCGTCGCGATCCTTGATCGCGCCGATCCGGCGGATATCGAGCCTGACCGAGCTGTAGAATTTCAGCGCGTTGCCCCCCGTGGTGGTTTCGGGGCTGCCGAACATGACGCCGATCTTCATGCGGATCTGGTTGATGAAGATCACCATGCAGTTCGAGCGTGCGATGGAGCCGGTCAGCTTGCGCATCGCCTGGCTCATCAGGCGCGCGTGAACGCCGACGCTGCTGTCGCCCATATCGCCTTCAAGCTCGGATTTCGGCGTGAGCGCGGCGACCGAATCGACGACCACCATGCTCACCGCGCCGGAGCGCACCAGCGTATCGGTGATCTCGAGCGCCTGTTCGCCGGTGTCGGGCTGCGAGATCAGCAATTCGTCGAGATTGACGCCCAGCTTGCGGGCATATTGCGGATCGAGCGCGTGTTCGGCATCGACAAAGGCGCAAACGCCGCCTTTCTTCTGCTCTTCCGCCACGCAATGCAGCGTCAGCGTGGTCTTGCCGGAGCTTTCGGGGCCGTAAATCTCGATGATGCGCCCCTTCGGCAAGCCGCCGATCCCGAGCGCGATATCCAGCCCCAAAGAGCCGGTCGAGGTCGCCTCGATATCGCGCAGCGCGTTGTCGCCGCCCAGTTTCATGATCGAGCCCTTGCCGAATTGGCGTTCGATCTGGGCCAGCGCCGAATCGAGGGCCTTTTGCTTGTTCGCGTCGCGCTTGCTGTCCATAGTCAGGAGATCTGCCGTTGCCATTGCTTTCGATCCTTATTCCACACCCGGGCACGGGCGGCAATTGCTGCTTCGTTCGCCTCTTGTTCTTTTCTGCAATATGAGGACAAACCAAGAACACTTCAATCCTTATTTTCTCCCCGACTGTTGCCTGCAATGGTTAAGGAGTGGTTTATGGAACCGTATTTTTGCGAAAGGACGGCCATGCTGGTCTTTTGGAATGAAAAGCTCGTCCTGTTGGCCGTGCCGAAGACCGGAACGCAAGCCTTCGAGCGCGCATTGGGGCCGCGTGCGTCGATCGCGATCACCGATCCGCCGGAGCTCAAACACGCGCCGCTCTATCGTTACAACCGGTTCTTCCGGCCGATGTTCGACAAGACGGGCGGCGCGGATCTCGAGCTTGCGGCGGTGATCCGGGAGCCGTTTTCCTGGCTGGGAAGCTGGTATCGCTATCGCCAGCGGCTCGCACTTGACGGGCTGCCCGTGTCCACGCGCGGGATCACCTATGACGCGTTCTTGCGCGCGTCCTGCCGCGCGGCGCCGCCGGCCTTCGCGAATGTCGGCTCGCAGGCGAAGTTCACCGAACCGCGCCCCAATGGGACTCGCGTCGCGCATTTTTTCCGCTACGAGGATCAGGACGGCTATCGCGCCTTTCTGGCGGAGCGGCTCGGCGCCTTGCCCGATATCCCCCGGATCAACGTTTCTCCGGCGCGCGATCTGTCCATCGCACCTGAGACCGAGGCGCTGGTGCGCCGGGTGCGGGCGGCGGATTTCGCGCTTTGGGCGTCCATCCCTGTGCGCGGCACCTAGCGCTCATTCCGCCGCGGTCTGGCTCGTTCCGGCGACAAGCTGCTGGTTCACGATCGACGTCAGGTCGGTCAGCGAAAACGGCTTGGCCAGAAAGGCGGAGGATTCGATCCGCGCGCCTTGGGATTTGAACACGTCCTCGGCATAGCCCGACATGAAGACGACCGGAACATCGGGTCGCTGTGCGCGCGCCTGGCGCACCCAACTCGGCCCGTCGAGACCCGGCATCACGACATCGGTGACGAAAACATCGATCCTCAATGCTTCGTCCTGCAGGAGTTCGAGCGCATCCTCCGCGCACCCCGCCTCGATCACCTTGAAGCCTCGATGGGCGAGCGCGCGCGAGGCAAAGGCGCGCACCGGCGCCTCGTCCTCGACCAAAAGCACAACGCCGTCCGCGCGCGCGGCCGGCTCCGGCACCGTCTGCGGCATCGGCGCGGGTGCGACCGTCACCGGATCGTCGCAAACGGGGAACATGAGGGTGAAGACGCTGCCCTTGCCGAGCGCACTGTCCACGAAGATGAACCCGCCGGTCTGCTTGACGATACCGTATACCGTCGAAAGCCCAAGGCCGGTCCCCTCGCCCGTGCGTTTCGTCGTGTAGAACGGCTCGAAGACCTTTTCCAGCTTGTCCAGCGCGATCCCGGTGCCTTCGTCCTCTACCCTTACGACAACGTAATTGCCGGCGGGCACCTTGGCCCTTCCATGATCCATCGGTTGGTCGAGATCGCGTTCGGCGGTTTCGATCCGGATCGTGCCGCCATCGGCCATCGCGTCGCGCGCGTTCACGACGAGGTTCATGATCACCTGTTCCAACTGCCGCTTGTCGGCCCTGATCGGAGGCAGAACCGCCGATTGACGCAATTCGAGCGCGACCTTTTCTCCGACCAGCCGGTTCAGAAGATGCGTCAGATCGGAGAGCGTGTCGCGCAGATCGAGCCGTTCGGGGCGCAGCGTCTGCTTGCGCGAGAAGGCCAGAAGTTGACCCACAAGACCGGCGGCGCGGTTGGCGTTCTGGTGGATCTGGATCAGATCGCCATATTCGGGATCACCCTGATCGTGCCGCAAAAGCAGAAGATCGCAATGGCCCGAAATCGCCGTCAGAAGATTGTTGAAATCATGCGCAACACCGCCGGCAAGCTGACCGATCGCCTGCATCTTCTGGCTTTGAACGAATTGCGCCTCGAGGCTTTTCAATTCGGTGGCGTCATTCAGAACCGCAACCAGCAGCGTGCGCCCGTCCTCGACGATGCGGGTCAGGGTGACCTGAACGAAAACCTCCCTGTCCGAGCGGGTCAGGCGCAGGAATTCCGACCGTGCGAGCCCCTTTCCCGCAGCCGCATCCGACAGCCAGTCGGGAATCGATCGGCCGAGCCCTTCCATCACGTCCGAGAGCGTCGCCTCGTCCTCGGGTCCGATCGAGAGCATTTCGCGCGCGGACCTGTTCGCCAGTTCGATCACGCCTTTCGCCGTGAGCTTGAGCAATGGGACCGGCAAGGCCTCGAAACCGCCATCCGCGCCCTGCACGGCAGGGGGCGTTGACGGAACGAGGATGACCTCTTCGCGGCCCGCGCCCGCCTGATGGATGTTGACGGTGAAATCGCTGACGGGGCCCTGCGTGTCGACATGATGCACCGCGCCGGGGCGCAGCGGCGTGTCCTCGATCAGATCGCTGATGCTGCGCACCCGCCCGCCGGCGAGCGCGCGCGCCGCCTCGTTCATCCAAAGCACCGTGCCGCCGCGCCCGAGCGTCAGCGTCGGATACCGCATCGCGGCATTGCCTGCAGGATCGCGCTCCTCGAAAAGTTCGAAACGCCACAGGAAAGCATCCGGCCCGACCTGATGCGCGCAAACCCGCATATGCCGATCGGGCAGAACAACCGATTCGGTCGCAATCCCGTCGCGCGTCGCTTCGCTCTGGACGCGGTGAATCAGCCCGGTCGCATCCGCCGTCTGTGCCCCCAGAACGGCGCGCAGGCTGCCGCCCGGCGCGGCGCCATAGGTTTTGCCCGCGGCGCGATTGGCATGCAGAACCGTGCCGTCGAGATCGGCCAACATGCAGGCAGCAATGTCATGCTCAACGAGCAAACCCATGTTTTCCAGAGACTTTTTTCGCCTGCGCCCCTGTATCGCGCGCGCCAGAGTAGCGCCGATCACCGCAACGGCGAAGGCCGCGCCCGCCGCCTGGAACCCGGCGGAAAGGGCCGGTTGCGGCGCAAGCCATGCCAAAAGCCAGCAAAGCCCGGCGAGCAACGCCAGCAGCGCTTGGGTGGAAAAGAGCCGCGCAAGACGCGGGCGGTCCGGTGTTATCATCAATACGGCCCCCAGGGACATCATGTTCCCGCCATTTGACCGCATAAGAATTAAGCGACACTTAAGCGAAAACAGCTTTGGGTTGTATTACTGAGTACCACCACGCGCCAAGATCGCAACAAAGAAGCCGTCATTTCCTTGATGCGGCAAAAACCTGTGCTGTTTGAGACAAACCCAATCCGACCGTGCGGCCAGGAAAGCGTCAATTTGATGATCATTTTCATCAGGCAGAACCGAACAGGTCGCGTAGGCCAGCACACCGTTCTGTCCAACCAGCGCCGCAGCCGCATCGAGGATCGACGCCTGGCGCTGCTGCAGCTCCGCCAGACCCTCCGGCGTCAGGCGCCATTTCCCCTCGGGCGAGCGCCGCCATGCGCCGCTTCCGGAGCAGGGCACGTCGCACAGGACGAGATCATAGGTGCCGCGCGGTGCGTCCACGCGCGTGATCGCAGCGCCCGCCCGCTCAGCCCGTGCGGGCAGATCGGCCATGCGCCCGCGATCGATATCATGCGCCTCGACAGGGCCGTGCAACCGGGCCGCCATCGCCAGGGCCTTTCCGCCGCCCCCGGCACAGTAATCGAGCACGCGCATCCCCTGCTCGAGCGGCAGCGCATCGACAACGGCTTGGCTCGCGGCGTCCTGCAGCTCGACCAACCCGTTCAGGAACGGCGGAGATTGTTGGACACGGCGCGGGTTGGACAGAACCTCCAGCGCCGTCGGGGACAAGTCGTGCGGGGCGGTTTCGATACCTGCATCCTCGAGCGCCAGACGCGCCGTCTCCGGCGTGGCCTTGGCCGTATTGACGCGCAGAAACACCGCCGCGCGATGGCGCAACGCTTCGGCGACCGGAGCGGCCTCGGCGCCGAGCGTTCGCGCGAAATGCGCATCCAGCCAATCCGGCAGATCGCGGCTTTCGGCGCCCGAAGGCGCATGACCTCCGTGCCGCTCCGCCTCGGTGAGCGGCGCCATCGCATAGCCCTGTCCGGTAAAGATGATATCGGGATCGATCCCCGTCTGGCGCAACCGGCCAAGCACCATGCGCCGGCCGTCATCGCCGCCTCCGAGCGCGGCCGCGCTGCGCAGGCAGCGCAGGATGTCGAAGACATGATCGCGCACCGCCGCGCGGTCCTTCGAGCCCGCGAATCGCGACGCGCGCGCCCAGTTGATGAGCGCCTTTTCGGCCGGTGTGCCGCCTCTGATCCGGTCCAGGTTCTCCGCCGCCGCGGCCCATCGCGCTGCCGGTGTCATCGCCTAGCCGATCCGATAATTCGGCGATTCGCGGGTGATCTGCACATCATGGACGTGGCTTTCCTTGAGCCCCGCACCGGTGATCCGCACGAAACGGCAGTTCCTGCGCATCTCCTCGATCGTGGCGCAGCCGGTATAGCCCATCGCGGCGCGCAATCCGCCGACAAGCTGGTGAACCACCGCTCCGGCCGATCCCTTGTAGGGCACCTGCCCCTCGATTCCCTCGGGCACCAGCTTGTCGCTGGCGGCATCCTTCTGGAAATAGCGATCCGCAGATCCGCGCGCCATCGCGCCGATGGAACCCATGCCGCGATAGGCCTTGAAGCTGCGGCCCTGATAAAGGATCACCTCGCCGGGGCTTTCATCCGTGCCGGCGATCATGCTGCCCACCATCGCGCAAGACGCACCTGCCGCAATGGCCTTCGCGAAATCGCCTGAGAACTTGATCCCGCCATCGGCGATCACCGGCACGTCGCCGGCGGCTTCCGCACAATCCATCACGGCGGTGAGCTGCGGCACACCGACACCCGCCACCATCCGCGTCGTACAGATGGAGCCAGGCCCGATCCCGACCTTGACGGCATCGGCCCCCGCATCGATCAGCGCGCGCGTCGCCTCGGCCGTCGCGACATTGCCCGCGATGATCTGCACCTCGTTCGACAGCGCCTTGGCGCGGCGCACGGCCTCGATCACCCCTGCGCTATGGCCATGCGCGGTGTCGATCACCACGATATCGGCGCCCGCATCGATCAGCGCCCCGGTGCGTTCGAACCCGGCATCGCCTACGGAACTCGCCGCGGCGACGCGCAGGCGGCCCAGATCGTCCTTGCAGGCGGTCGGATTGAGCACGGCCTGCTGCGTGTCCTTCAGCGTCAGAAGCCCGGTGAGCCGGTTCTCGGCATCCACCACCAGCAGCTTCTCGATCCGCCGTGCGCGCATCAGGCTGATCGCCTCCTGGCGATCGGCGGGCTCGCGCAGCACCGCCAGATTGTCCGATGTCATCATCGCACTGACCGGCGTATCATCCGACGTGGCGAAACGCATATCGCGATTGGTGACGATACCCGTCACCCGCCCCTGCTCGTCCACCACCGGGAAGCCGGTGAAATTATACTGCTCGATCAGCGCCTTGGCATCGGCCAGCGTCTGATCGGCGCGCAGCGTAACCGGGCTGTAGACGATACCGCTTTCGAAGCGCTTGACACGCCGCACTTCGCGCGCCTGTTCCTCGACCCCGAGGTTCTTGTGGATCACCCCCACGCCGCCCGCCTGCGCCATGGTGATCGCCATGCGTCCCTCGGTCACCGTGTCCATCGCCGAGCTGAGCAGGGGAATGTTCAGCGCGATCTGCCGTGTCACGCGCGTGCGCGTATCGGCCGTGCTCGGGAGCACCTCCGACGCACCGGGCACGAGAAGAACATCGTCAAAGGTGAGAGCCTCGCGAATCTCCATCGGAATTCCTTTCCCAAAGGCAGCATCGTTAGGCACGTCCCTATTGCATCCAATACCCCCGAGGAAAACCCCTTTCGCGCGCTTTCGGCTTCTTTGGGCCTTAAATACCTTCCGGGGGTCCGGGGGTGGAAAACCCCCGGCGCGTGCCGCTCGAAACACCGCCCGGCCTTTACCGCGCCTCCCCGTTGCGCCAGTCTGCCCGGATCGCACCCTCAAAGACTGGACATGATCGCCATGACGAACGACGCCGGCACCGGCCGCCTCAACCTGCCCTTCACCGGCATCTGCACCTTCGCGCGCAGCCCCTATCAGCCCGACTGGACGGCGATCGAGGCCGATGCCGCGATCCTCGGCGCGCCGTTCGATGCAGGCACGCAGTGGCGCGCAGGCGCACGGTTCGGGCCGCGCGGGGTGCGCGATGCCTCCACGCTCTTCAGTTTCGGCCATGCCGGCGCCTACGATCACGAAGATGACGTCACCTATCTTGAAGGTATCCGAGTCGTCGATCTGGGCGATGCCGATATCGTGCACACCGACACCGCGCAAAGCCACGCCAACATCCAGGCCGGCGTGCAGGCGATCCGCGCGGCGGGCGCATTGCCCGTGGTGATCGGTGGCGATCACTCGGTCAACATCCCCTGCATCGACGCGTTCGAGGGCGCGGCGCCGTTTCACATACTGCAGATCGACGCCCATCTCGATTTCGTCGATGAACGCCACGGCGTGCGCAACGGGCATGGCAACCCGATGCGCCGGGCCTCCGAGAAGGCGTGGGTGTCCGGCATGACGCAGCTCGGCATCCGCAATGTCAGCTCCACCACCCGCGAGGGCTATGAGGCGGCGCGCGCCTTCGGGGCCGATATCCTCTCGGTGCGCCAGACGCGCACGCTCGGCACGCAGGCGGTGGCGGGGCGCATCCCCAGGGGCGTGCCGGTCTACATGACCATCGATATCGACGGGTTCTGCCCCTCCATCGCACCCGGCACCGGCACGCCGAGCCATGGCGGCTTTCTCTATTACGAGGTGCTCGAACTGTTGCAACGCGTCGCGCAGGAGCATGAGATCGTCGGTATCGATCTGGTCGAAGTGGCACCCGATTACGATCCGACCGGAACGACATCGATCCTTGCGGCGCAGCTTTTGCTCAACCTTCTGGGGTTTGTCTTTCACGCGCGACAAGCCGGCGGCTGATGTCCAAACCCGCGCCGGAAATCCGCCGGTTTTCCAGCCAATGCCGCCCGCAGGGTTGCGCGATGCGCCCCGGCGCGTTTTGATTGCCGGGCATAACAGGCAGGCAGGTTTTCCATGACACGTCCCCTCGCGGGTCTCACCGCTCTCGATCTGTCGCAAGGCACGGCGGGCGGGTTCGCCACGCGTCAACTCGCCGATCTCGGCGCGCGCGTCATCAAGATCGAACGGCCAAACCGGGGCGACCCCGGAAGGGCGCATCCGCCAATGAAAGACGGCAAATCGGCCGCTTTCGCCGCCGAAAACCACAGCAAGAGCTCCATCGCGCTCGATCTGAAGGCTGAGGCGGATCGCGCGATCTTCGACCGGCTGCTGGCGCGCGCCGATATCCTCGTCGAAACGCTCCGCCCCGGCGCGCTGGAGCGTCTGGGCTATGACTGGCACGCGTTGCAGGAGCGGCACCCGCGCCTGATCCTGGCCTCGCTGTCCGGTTTCGGCCAGACCGGGCCGGAGGCCAGGCGCCCCGGCTATGACCTGATCGCACAGGCCCGCAGCGGTTTGATGTCGATCACCGGAGCGGCCCAGGGCATGCCGGTCTGCGCCGGAGCGCCCATCGCCGAGCTTGCGGCCGGGCTCTATCTGGCGCAGGGCATTCTGGCCGCGCTGCATGATCGCAACACCACCGGCACCGGCCGCCGGGTCGATGTCGCGCTGCTCGACGCGCAGATGGCGCTGCTCGATCACGCCATCGCCAGCGCCGCCACCACCGGCGCCGCGCCCGGCCCGTCCGGCGCACGGCACAAGGCCATCGCGCCCTGCGAAACCTTCGCCGCCTCCGATGCACCGTTCGTAATCGCGATCGGCAATGACCGGCTGTTCGAAAAGCTCTGCGTCGCATTGAACCTTCCGCTTGCCGGCGATCCGCGTTTTTCGAGCAATCCGGAACGATTGCGCAATGTCCGCTTGCTCAAACGTCTGATCGAAGCCGTGACGATCGAAGACACCGCTGCGCGCTGGCTCGCCCGGCTTTCCGCCGCCGGCATCCCTAGCGCGCCGATCCAAACCGTGGCGCAAGCGATACGCGATCCGCAGATCACCGCGCGGCACATGATCGTCGACGTGCTCGATCGCAACGGGCGCACCGCCTTCAAGGCTGCCGGCACTCCCGTCAAGTTGAGCGGTTGCCCCGATCCGACAAGCCGCCCCGCGGCGCCGGAACTCGACGGCAACCGGGGCGAGATCCTGCACTGGCTTGAGCGCTGACGGAAATTCCTCGGGCTCTCCTTCTCCGTCATCCTCGGGGTCGCGTCCGAGGATGGCGACAAACACCGCCCATTCTCCACACGCGCCCTTCCCCGCCGTTTCTCATAATCATCATGACGCAATTCACCTTTTTCCCGATGCGCATTTCCCTATGATCCGCGCAATTGCGTAGAGGGAATCCCATGTCCGAAACCGATCCGCTCGTTGTCTTCACCCCGTCCGGCAAACGCGGCCGGTTCGCGCCCGGCACACCCGTCCTCACCGCCGCGCGGAAGCTGGGCGTCGATCTCGACAGCGTCTGCGGCGGACGGGGGATCTGTTCGAAATGCCAGATCACCCCGTCCTATGGCGAATTCTCCAAGCATGGGCTGACCGCGCGCGAGGGCGCGCTGTCCGATTGGAACGCCGTCGAGGCCCGCTATGACGAAAAGCGCGGGCTGAAAGCGGGTCGGCGGCTGGGGTGCCAGGCGCAGATCCTCGGCGATATCGTGATCGACGTGCCGCCTGAATCGCAGGTTCACCGGCAGGTCGTGCGCAAGGCCGCCAGCGCGCGGGTGATCGAGATGAACCCCGCGACGCGGCTGTATTATATCGAGGTGGACGCGCCCGACATGCACGAACCGACGGGCGATCTGGAACGCATCGCGCGGGCTCTTGCCGCGCAGTGGAGCATTCCTGAAATCACTTGCGATTTCAATGCCCTGACGCGGCTGCAACCGGTTCTGCGCAAGGGCGAGTGGCGCATCACCGTGGCGCTTTACCGCGAAACGGAAACCGCCGTGCCGCGCCTGATCGGCGCATGGCCCGGCCTTCTGGAAGGCGGGATCTACGGGCTGGCCATCGATCTGGGATCGACCACCGTGGCGGCGCATCTGACCTCGCTCGATACCGGCGAGGTCGTGGCCTCCTCCGGCATCATGAACCCGCAGATCCGCTTCGGCGAGGATCTGATGAGCCGCGTCAGCTACGCGATGATGAACCCCGGCGGCGATGTCGAGATGACGCGCGCGGTGCGCGAGGCGATGGACACGCTGATCGGCGAGATCGCCGCCGAGGCCGGGATCGGCGCGGACAGGATTCTCGAGGCGGTGCTGGTCTGCAATCCGGTGATGCATCACCTGCTGCTCGGCATCGATCCGGTGGAACTCGGACAGGCGCCCTTCGCGCTGGCCACCTCTGCGCATCTGAACCTGACCGCGCGCGATCTCGACCTGGATGCCCTGCCGGCGAGCGCGCAGATCTACATCTTGCCCTGCATCGCCGGCCATGTCGGCGCGGATGCCGCCGCCGTGGCGCTGTCGGAGGAACCGGGCAAATCCGACGATCTGGTGCTCGTTGTCGATGTCGGCACCAATGCGGAGATCCTGCTCGGCGATACGTCGCGCGTTCTGGCCTGCTCCTCGCCAACCGGCCCGGCGTTCGAAGGCGCGCAGATCAGCTCCGGCCAGCGCGCCGCGCCCGGCGCGATCGAGGCGATCCGTATCGATCCGGCCACGAAAGAGCCGCGCTTCAAGGTGATCGGCTGCGATCTGTGGTCCGATGAGGAGGGCTTTGCCGAGGCGGTCGGACCGGGCGGCATCACTGGCATCTGCGGCTCGGGCATCATCGAGGCGGTTGCCGAAATGCGCATCGCCGGGCTGATCGATCCGTCCGGGCTGATCGGCAACGCCGCGCAGACCGGCACGCCGCGCTGCGTGCCCGAGGGGCGCACCAATGCCTATCTGATCGCCGATGCCAGCAAAACGGGCGGGCCGCGCATCACCGTCACGCAGGGCGATATCCGTGCGATCCAGTTGGCGAAATCCGCGCTCTACGCGGGCGCGCGCCTGTTGATGGACGAGATGGGCGTGGACAAGGTGGATCGCGTCGTGCTCGCGGGTGCCTTCGGGGCGCATATCAGTCCCAAACACGCGATGGTTCTGGGCATGATCCCCGACGCGCCGCTTGAGAAGGTGACGAGCGCCGGCAACGCCGCCGGCACCGGCGCGCGGATCGCGCTGTGCAACCTGCCTGCCCGCGCGGAGATCGAACGCACGGTGCGCCGGATCACCAAGATCGAAACCGCCATCGAGCCGAAATTCCAGGAACATTTCGTCAACGCGAACGCGATCCCCCACGCGGTGGACCCGTTCCCCGAACTCAATTCGGTGGTTACGCTGCCGCCGGTCTCATTCAGCACCGGCGGCGAGAGTGAGGGCGGACGCAAGCGGCGGCGTAAGCGGGCCTGACGGTCAGACCGACTGCATCCGCGTCGCCTCGCCCAGCCAGGCGTCGGAGTCGACGGCCTCCGCCAGAACCCAGGCGACATCGCCGCGCGCGGCTTCGCCGGACATATCGACATCCGTGCCGTAGCGAATGTCGCGATTGCCGTCATCTTCGGTCAAGGCCACTGGCCGGACGATGGCATAGGGCAGGCCCGACGCCTTGAGGTGTTCATCGGCGTCGTGCTTGGCCTGAAGGTAAGGGGCCATATCGCCCTCTTCTGGGGGATCTTCGGTGCCGACCGAACTCAGCATGACAAAGCGCCGCGCGCCCGACTGCTTCGCCAGATCGACCAGCCTCTTCGCGCCGTCCCGGTCGACCTTGCGGGTCATCTCCTCGTCGGTATCGGCACCCGATCCTGCGGCGAAAACGACGGCGTCGCACCCCTCGCAGACGTCGGCCTGCAAGTCGGTCAGATCGCCTTTGCGCAGCTGTGCCCCTTCGGGCAGGACGGATGTGTCGGAACTCTCGCGCACCAGCGCGACGGGCTCATGGCCGCGTTCGATCAACTCGCGGGTCAGGCGCTGGCCGGTCTTTCCGGTGGCGCCGGCAACAAGAACTTTCATGGGATCTCCTTTCGGGCTTGGTCGATACCCGGAAAACCCGGCCGGCCACCCATGGTTCCTGGACCGCGCTGACCGCGCTTGCCATGGGCGGCGCGCTGTGAGACCCCTTCGGGCATCCCTGCCCGCCCGGAGACCGCCATGCCCGATCTTGCGCAAATCCTGAACCGGCTCGACCGGGAGATGCGCGCGGATGGGGATTGGGGCGAGGTCGCGGCGTATATTCCAGAACTGGCGCGGGTTCCAAAGGATCGGTTCGCCATCGCGGTGGTCACGGCGGACGGCAGCCTCTACCGCGCGGGCGATGCCGATGAGCCCTTCTCGGTGCAGTCGATCACCAAGGTTTTCACGCTCGCCATCGCGCTGGGGCGCAGCGGCGATCAGCTTTGGCACCGCGTGGGGCGCGAGCCTTCGGGGCGTGCGTTCAATTCCATTGTCCAGCTCGAACAGGAAAACGGCCGTCCGCGCAATCCGTTCATCAACGCGGGTGCGATTGTCGTCACCGACGAAGTGCTGTCGGGCCGTGAGCCGCGCGAGGCGCTGGCGGAGATCGTGCAATTTCTCAAGACCGCCTGCGGCTCGGACGATGTCTACATCAACAATGCCGTTGCCGCTTCCGAAACGGCGCATGGCCATCGCAATTTCGCGCTGGCGCATTTCCTGGCGTCCTTCGACAACCTGCTCAATCCCCCCGACCTGACGCTCGGCACCTATTTTCATCACTGCGCGCTTGAAATGAGCACGGTCCAACTGGCCCGCGCCGGTCGCTTTCTGGTCAATGCGCCCGATCTTCCACGGCTCATATCGGCCACCCGCGTGCGGCGGCTCAATGCGCTGATGATGACCTGCGGACATTACGATGGCTCGGGCGATTTCGCCTATCGTGTGGGCATACCCGGCAAGTCGGGCGTCGGCGGAGGGATCCTCGCCATCGTGCCGAACGTGGCGTCCATCGCCGTCTGGTCGCCGGGACTGAACCGATATGGCAATTCGGCCAAGGGCACCGAAGCTTTGGCGCGGCTCACACGGTTGATGGATTGGTCGGTGTTCTGAGCCGGCCCAGCACTCTCAGACCTCCGTATCGCCCAGATCCGCGATCACCATGGAGCGCGCCCGGTTCACGCGGCTCTTGACCGTGCCCATCGTGATCCCGCAAATCTCACCGCAGCTTTCATAGCTTTCGCCCAGCATCACCGTAAGAATGAACGCTTCGCGGTAATGCACGGGCAAGCGATGCACGGCGGCCAGAACCTCCTGCCCGCGCAAGGTCCATTCCTGCGTCGGCTCCACCCGCACCTCTGCCGAAACGCAATCGAGCGGGCCGGTGCGTTCGCGCACGCTCTTCGCGCGGCTGTTGTAGAACGTGTTGCGCATGATCGTAAAAAGCCACGCCCGCAAGTTGGTGCCGTGCGCGAACTTGTCGCGGTGGCGGATCGCCTTCAGCAGGGTTTCCTGCACCAGATCGTCGGCTTCATCGTCGCTTTGGGTCAGGAAACGTCCGAACGCGCGCAATGCTGGAATCCAGTCGACCGTCTGGTCCGGATCCAGATCTTTTGTCCCGCTTCGGGGTTTTCCCGATGTCGGCGATGTTTCGCGCGGCATTGCCCACCTCCGTTCGGAAAACGAAGCCTGCGCGGTTACGTTCCCTGCGGTTGAGAAAAATCAATCGTCATCGCGCGGCGGCCGGTCCGGGTCGCCGGATCGTTCCTCGGCCAGAAGCCTCTGCAACTCCCGCGCAAGTTCCGCCAGTCGCTCCGGCACCGCCTCCCGCTCGATGGCGGCCATCTGATCGCGAATCCGGTCGGCAAGGGGATCGCGGCCGCGCGGGGCGTCATCAGGTGGCTGTTTCGTCATCTTTCCCGCCTTGGAGCCGATTGCATGTCATACGGCGCACGCCCGACCCTCGGATCACATGACCCGGCGTCAGCACTATGTAACTTTCCGGGTATGAAGCCTTTCCCGAAGACCGTGCAACCGCGCCGCGCGGGAAAAAGCGCAACTGTGACACCGCCGCAAGACCGGCCGCGTGACACGGCGGCTTTGGCGCAAACGATCAATCGCCCTCGCGATCCACGAACTTGTTGAACCGGCTCGTGCGCCCATCCTCGGTCAGATCCTGATGCAGGAACGCCAGCTTGCGATCCTCGAAAGTTTCGAAGAACGTGTCCCAATCGATCGCTTCGAGATCGTCGTCCTGCGGTGCGAAATCGATCCGAAGCAGGCCGCCATCCTCGGTTCCGCGCACACGGGAGGGCCGGCCTCCACGCGCCTCGATCCAGTTGCGGATCACCTCGTGATCGGTTGTCGTCGTCGCTTCGCTCATGCGCGCCTCCCGATGTTACGTTTGAGGGGCGGCGCCCGGCGGGCGCCGCCCCGGCCCGTGTTAACTTGTTCCGGTTACCGAACTTGTCGAGTCCATGTCCTGCTGCTTCACCCGAAGGTTGTTCTGAACATGGGTGACACCGCTCACGCTGTCGCAGCAATCCTCGGCCCGCCGCTTGGCCCTGCGCGAGGTGACGTGCCCGTCGAGCGTCACTTCGGAATCCTTGACCGAAACCGTGATATCGGACGCATCGACATAGGAATCGTCAGTCAGACGGTCGTTCACGTCTTCCTCGATCCGGCTGTCGGAACGCTGGTAGTTGCGCGGCCCGCGCCCCCGCTGATCGGCCTCGCGGCGGCGTTCGGCATCCTCGTCGCCGAACCACGATGCCACTTCGTCGCCGGCCTTTTCGAAGAACCCCCGGTCGTCATCGCTGCGATCGTAGTCGCGGCGCCGGCCATAAGGAGCGGCATAGCCGCCATAGGGGCGCCGGGTCATCGAATCCTCGTAAGGATATGTCATGCCCCCCGCGCCGCCATAACGTTCGCGGCGGCCCCGGCCGGAGCCTTCCATTTCGCCCCGCCGGCGGTAGAAATCGTCCGGTGCGCCGTAGCCCTCGTAGAACGAGTCGCGCCGGTAGGGCGCGTTGCCGAACTCGTCGCGGCCGTAGTTTTGACGGTCGTCCCAATCGCCGTAATCGTCGCCGCCGCGCATGTTGCGGCGTTCGTTCCAATCGCCCCGGCCCTCGCGGTGTCGGCGGCGGTTCTGCTCTCTGTCGTCTCGACGTGCCATTTTATCCTCCTGTTCATGTGGGATTTCCGTTGAACAGAGGCGCGGGTGTTTTGTTCCAGCGCGCGGGGGCGCGGCAGGTCAGACCTTGGCGCGTTTCTTCGGCTCGGCCTCCTTGAGCTTCTTCGCCAGATCCTGCGCGATGGCGAAGGCGCCATTGATCTTGTCGCTGTCCTTTTTCCAGTCGCGGCGGACGACGATCTTGTTGTCCTTGACCTTGGCCAGCCCTTTCTGATCCTTGATGAAATCCACCAGCCCCTCGGGCGAGGCGAACTTGTCGTTGTGGAACTGGATCGTCGCGCCTTTCGGCCCGCCATCGAGCTTGGCGATCCCTGCGCGTTTGCACATCGCCTTGATACGCACGACCAGAAGCAGCGTATTGACCTCCTTGGGCAACTTGCCGAAGCGGTCGATCAACTCCGCGGCAAAGCCCTCAAGCTCCACCTTCGTGGTGAGCGAGGACAGACGCCGGTAAAGCCCCAGCCGCACGTCGAGATCGGGCACGTAATCCTCGGGGATCAGCACCGGCACGCCGAGATTGATCTGCGGCGCCCATTGGTCATCGGCCTCCGACAGCCCTTCCATCTCGCCCGAGCGGATCTTGGCGATCGCCTCTTCGAGCATGGATTGGTAAAGCTCATACCCCACATCACGCATCTGGCCCGACTGCTCGTCGCCCAGCAGGTTGCCCGCGCCGCGAATGTCGAGATCCTGGCTGGCCAGCGTGAAGCCCGCGCCGAGCGTATCGAGACTGCCGAGCACGCGCAGGCGCTTTTCGGCGCTGGGCGTCAGCTTCGCGCGCGGTTTCGTCGTCAGATACGCATAGGCGCGCGTCTTGGAGCGCCCGACCCGGCCGCGGATCTGGTAAAGCTGGCTGAGCCCGAACATATCGGCGCGATGCACGATCATCGTGTTCGCGGTGGGGATATCGAGGCCCGACTCGACGATGGTCGTCGCCAGAAGCACATCGTATTTGCCGTCGTAGAAGGCGTTCATCCGGGTATCGAGTTCACCCGCCGCCATCTGCCCATGCGCCACCACGTAGCTCAGCTCCGGCACCTGCTCCTTCAGGAACTCCTCGATCTCGGGCAGATCGCTGATGCGCGGGACGACATAGAAGCTCTGCCCGCCGCGATAATGCTCGCGCAACAGCGCCTCGCGGATGGTGATCGCGTCGAATTCGCTGACATAGGTGCGGATCGACAGCCGGTCCACGGGCGGCGTTCCGATGATCGACAGATCGCGAACGCCCGAGAGCGACAGTTGCAGCGTGCGCGGGATCGGCGTGGCCGTCAGGGTGAGCACGTGAATGTCGGTGCGCAGCTGTTTCAGCCGTTCCTTGTGGCTGACGCCGAAATGCTGTTCCTCGTCGATCACCAGAAGGCCGAGATTCTGGAACCGGATCCCCTTGGCCAGAAGCGCATGGGTGCCGATGACGATATCCACCGTCCCGCGCGCCAGCCCGTCGCGGGTCGCCTGTGCCTCCTTGGCCGGCACGAAGCGCGAGAGCGGGCGCACTTCGAGCGGGAAGCCCCGGAAACGGTCCGCAAAGCTCTTGTAATGTTGCCGCGCCAGAAGCGTCGTCGGCGCGATCACAGCGACCTGCACACCGGACATGGCGGCGACGAAAGCGGCACGCATCGCCACTTCGGTCTTGCCGAAGCCCACATCGCCGCAGATCAGCCGGTCCATCGGCTGGCCGGACTGCATGTCGGTCATCACGTCCTCGATGGCGCGCAGCTGGTCGTCGGTTTCCTGATAGGGGAAACGCGCCGAAAACGCGTCCCACGCGCCGGGCGGCGGATCGATGATCGGCGCCTTGCGCAGCGCGCGTTCGGCGGCCACGCGGATGAGCTTGTCCGCCATCTCGCGGATCCGCTCCTTCAGCCGCGCCTTCTTGGCCTGCCACGCACCGCCGCCCAGCTTGTCGAGCAAGCCTTCCTCATGGCCGTATTTCGACAGCAGCTCGATATTCTCAACCGGTAGGTAAAGCCTTGCACCTTCGGCATATTCCAGCAGCAGGCATTCATGCGCAGCCCCGGCTGCGGTGATGACCTCGAGCCCCAGATAACGCCCGATACCGTGATCGACATGCACCACCAGATCGCCCGGAGACAGCGATTGCGTTTCGGTCAGGAAATTCTCGGCCTTGCGGCGCTTTTTGGTCGAGCGGATCAGCCGGTCGCCAAGCACATCCTGCTCGGAGATGACGGTCACGCGGCCCTCGCCCCAGGGTGCCTCGAATCCCTGCTCCAGCGGCCAGACGGTCAGGTGCAGCCCGCGCTTGCCGACGCGGGTGAGATCGCGGATCGGGATCGTCTCGGCCAGCCCCTCATCCTCGATCAGCCCGGAAAGCCGTTCCCGCGCGCCATCCGAATAGGACGCGATGACGACCGGTCCGCCTTGAAGTTTCTTGCGCACATGATCCGCCAGCGCGCTGAAAAGGCTGATGCTTTCCTGCTGCCGCTCGGGCGCGAAGCTGCGCCCGATGCGTCCGCCGGCATCCACGACGCCGGGGCCGGAGGATTGCGGCAGCGGATGGAACTGCACCACGCGCCTTCCCGCGATGGCGGCCTCCCAGGCCGCGTCGTCAAGATAAAGCTGCTTGGGCGGCACCGGCTTGTAGACGCTGTCCATCTTCGATTTCTGCGCCAGCGCCGCCTTGCGTGTCTCGTATTGATCGACGATCCCCTCCCAACGCGACAGCCGCGCTGGCGTGACCTGATCGTCCTGCGTGACCGGAACGCCCGGCAGGTAATCGAAAAGCGTCTCCAGCGTGTCGTGAAAGAACGGCAGCCAATGCTCCATCCCCTGCTGCTTGCGTCCCGCGCTGACCGCTTCGTAAAGCGGATCGTCGCTGCCCGCCGCGCCGAACTCGATGCGGTAATTCTGCCGGAACCGGGTAATCGCGGCCTCGTCGAGGATCACCTCGGAGACCGGCGCCAGCTCCACCAGATCGAGCTTTTCCGTCGTCCGCTGCGTCGCCGGATCGAAACGGCGCGCGCCATCGAGCACGTCGCCGAAGAAATCGAGCCGCACCGGACCGCCCTCGCCCGGCGGATAAATATCGATGATGCCGCCGCGAATGGCATAGTCGCCCGGCTCCATCACCGTGGGCGATTGCGAAAACCCCATGCGCACGAGGAAGCTGCGCAACGCTTCTTCATCCACGCGCTGGCCGACCCGCGCGGTGAACGCCGCCTCGCGCAGCACGTCGCGGGCGGGCAGACGCTGAGTGGCCGCGTTCATCGTCGTGAGCAGAACATACCGCTCGGGCATCGCATGAGTCAGCGCCGCCAGCGTCGCCATCCGCGCCGCCGAAATGTCGGGATTGGGCGAGACGCGATCGTAAGGCAGGCAATCCCAGGCCGGAAAGGTGAAGACCGGCATGTCCGGCGCCCAGTTCCGCAACGCGGTCTGCATCTGGGCAAGCCGGCGGTCGTCGCGCGCGATATGACAGACCGCGCCGCCGGATGTCTCCGCCTCGGCCAGGACCAGATGCGCGTCGAACCCTTCGGGGGCGCCGCCCATGGTGATGTGCTTGGATGTGCTCATAGCAGGCTCATGTGGCCCGCGCCGCGCGCTGCGTCAACCGCCCAGCACGCCGATATTCATGTTTTGATACATCCCCCAGAGCGCGGTGACGAATATCGAGATCATGCCGATGATCTGGATCGTCAGACGGTGCCAGGCCAGCCGCCGGAACACCGCGTCCAGATCGTGATCGCGCGTATGCAGTGCCCGAGCCGCGCGCAGGCTGAGCAGGCCCACGATCGACATCGGAAAGCCCAGCAGAAAGAGCGCCTGCGCGAATTCCACCGCATAGCCCCAGCCCAGAACGGCGCAACCGGTCAGCAGGAAGGTGCCCCCCGCGACGATCCAGATCCCTGCCTCATCGGCGATGTAGAGAAGCCGGCCCGTGGTGATGCGCAGCATCGCGACCAGATCCTCGGAGGCCTGCCCGCCCCGCCGCCGCGCGCGGGCGATCATGTCATAGGGCACGCCGAGGATCCAATGGCTCGCCGATGACCAGACGACGGCCAGCGCGATCCAGAACCAGAGATTGGAAAAGGACCGCATATCAATCATTTCAAAGACGGTGTCGTACCAATCCAATGCGCTGTCCTCTTGTGCGTCCGCCCTCTCTAGCCTGCCCGTCGCGGCTTGCCCAGACCCCGCGCCCGTTCCGGCAGGATGTGTTTCCCGCGCCCAACAGGAACCGGTCTGCGCCTCGCGCATTTTCTCCACATTGATCACTGGCAACCAAGATGAGAGGAGACCTTCATGCCACTCGAACACACGCCGCAGGATCACGCCGCAACGTCCGATCTCTACCCCACGCGCCGCCCCGACCGCGAAAGCTGGCAGGAGCGCCGCGATCCCGTGCTCTGGCAGGATTGGACCGAAAAGGCACCGATCACGCGCGACCAGGCAGAGGCGTTCGAGCGGGACGGGTTTCTGGTGCTGAAGGATATGTTCTCGGACGCCGAGATCCGCGCCCTGATCGACACCGCCGCCGCGCTGCGCCGCGATCTGGCGGGCAGCGCCTCGGATGAGGTGGTGACCGAACCCGGTTCCGACGCCGTGCGCACGGTGTTCAACCTCGAAACGCATCACGACCTGATGGAGCGGCTGTCGCGCGATGCGCGTCTGGCGGGGATTGCCCGCTTTCTCCTGGGGGACGAGGTCTATATCCACCAGAGCCGCCTGAACTACAAACCGGGCTTCACCGGCAAGGAATTCTACTGGCATTCGGATTTCGAAACCTGGCACGCCGAGGACGGCATGCCCCGGATGCGCGCCGTTTCGGCCTCGCTTCTGCTGACCGACAACCGCGCCCACAACGGCGCGTTGATGCTGATGCCCGGCTCGCACAAGAGTTTCATTTCCTGCCAGGGCGAGACGCCGGAGGCCAATCACGAAAGCTCGCTGCAAAAGCAGGAGATCGGCACGCCCTCGCAGGACGCGCTGCGCAAACTGGCCGAGCGGCATGGCATCACCGATGCCGAAGGCCCGGCCGGCACGCTGGTCCTGTTCGATTGCAACACGATCCACGGCTCGAACGGCAATATCACCCCCGATCCGCGCTCCAACGCGTTTTTCGTCTATAACGCGGTGTCGAACGCGCTGACCGAGCCTTTCGCGGCGAAAGCGCCCCGGCCGGACCACCTCGGCCACCGCGCCGCGCCCGAGCCGATCGTGATGCGCGATGGCGCCCTGGTCTGAGCCGAACGGAGCCTGCCGCGCGCCTCTGGACATGCGCGCGGCATGGGTGCATCACCGGGGCTGACCCGAGGCTTGACAGGTTCGACAGATGCGCCCGATGACACCCACCTTCCCCGCTCACCGCCCCCGCCGCCTGCGCCGCACCGAAGGGCTGCGCGCACTTGTGCGCGAAACCAGCCTCGGCCCCGAAGATTTCATCTGGCCGGTCTTCGTGCGCGATGGCGAGGGGATCGAGGAGCCGGTGCCCTCCATGCCGGGGGTGGTGCGCCGGTCGGTGGACAAGGTGGCCCAGGCCGCGCGCGAGGCGCATGCGCTCGGCATCCCCGCGATTTGCCTCTTTCCCTATACGGACGAAGAGAAAAAGACCGAGGATTGCGCCGAAGCCTGGAACCCCGACAACCTGTCGAACCGCGCGACCCGCGCGATCAAGGACGCGGTGCCGGACATGCTGGTGATGACCGATGTGGCGCTCGACCCCTATAACAGCCTCGGCCATGACGGCTTCGTCAAGGATGGTTATATCGTCAATGACCGCACCGTCGATGCGCTGGTGAAACAGACGCTCAGCCAGGCCCGCGCGGGCGCCGATATCATCGGCCCCTCCGACATGATGGATAGCCGCATCGCCGCCATGCGCGACGCACTCGAAGGCGAGGGGTTTCAAAACGTCGCGATCCTCAGCTATGCGGCGAAATATGCCAGCGCCTTCTACGGCCCCTTCCGCGACGCGGTCGGCGCGTCCGGCGCTTTGAAAGGCGACAAGAAAGGCTATCAGATGGACCCGGCAAATTCCGATGAGGCGATGCGCATGATCGCGCGCGATCTGGCCGAAGGCGCGGACATGGTGATGATCAAGCCCGGCATGCCCTATCTCGACATCTGCCGCCGCGCGAAGGACAGCTTTGCGGTGCCGACCTTCGCCTATCAGGTCTCCGGCGAATACGCGATGCTCGCCGGTGCGGCGGAACGCGGCTGGCTCGATGGCGATCGGGTGATGCTCGAAAGCCTGATGGCGTTCAAACGCGCCGGATGCGACGGGGTGCTCACCTATTTCGCGCCGCAGGCGGCACGTATCCTCAACGGCTAGCAGCCCATCGCCGAGCGGCCACAATCTCTGGTGACAGATCGGCGGAAGCTTGCTATGCTCACCTCCAACCGGCGTCACGACCGGGTTTCAAAGGCATCGGCATGAAAAGAGCAGACAGATGACATTCCTGACACGACGCGAGATGGTTCTCGCGCTGGGCGGCACCGCCCTTCTGGCGGGCTGCAACAACGGAGTCGGCGGCACCGGCGGGCCGCGCATCGATGCGCGCGTCGACGCGACGCTCGCCGAAATGTATCGCCGCTTTCCGGGCACGCGGAAACTGGCCGACGACGCGGCCGGCATGCTGGTCATGCCGCTGGTGACCGAAGCCGGTCTCGGCCTCGGCGGCGCCTTCGGCCGCGGCGCGCTGCGCGTCGGAGGCGTGACGGTCGATTACTATTCCACTGCCAAGGCCAGCGCCGGGCTCCAGATCGGAGCCCAGCAATACGCGCATGTTCTATTCTTCATGACGCAGGATGCCCTGATGAACTTCCGCCGCTCGCCCGGCTGGGCCGCCGGCGCGAATATCGAATACGCCATCCCCGAAGGCGGCGAGACGCTGGCGGCAGAGACCACGACATCGCTCGCCCCCGTCATCGCGGTCATCTTCGGCCAGGCCGGTTTGCGCATCGGCGCGACGCTCGAAGGGGTGAAGTACACCCGGATCATCCCCTGAGCCAAGAACGCGGCCTCGCGGCCGCGAAAGGGGGCGTTGCCCCCTCGGCCTGCGGCCTCACCCCCAAGGTATTTGACGCCCAAAGAAGCCGGGACCGATAGCGCAACCCTCTTCTCTGTTTCGAATCTCTGTTTCGAAAATATCTCGGGGGTCCGGGGGCAGCGCCCCCGCGTTTCCGTGATCGGAAACGTTGCGCGCGGTATCGCGCGCTTCTCGTCTCAGGCGCCCGAGCGCAGGATCTGGTCCATGCTCACTGACGGTTGCGCGCAACCCGCCTCTCCCACGATCCGGGCAGGCACGCCGGCCACCGTCTTGCAAGGCGGCACCTCTTCCAGCACGACCGATCCGGCCGCGATGCGCGAGCAGTTTCCCACCCGGATATTGCCGAGCACCTTCGCGCCCGCGCCGATGAGAACGCCGTCGCCGATCTTGGGATGGCGGTCTTCCTCTTCCTTGCCCGTGCCGCCCAGCGTGACGGAATGCAGCATCGACACATTGTCGCCGACCACCGCCGTTTCGCCGATGACGATGGAATGGGCGTGATCGATCATGATCCCCTGCCCGATCCGCGCCGCGGGGTGAATATCGACGCCAAAGGTCTCCGAGCACCGCATCTGCACGAAATAGGCCAGATCGCGCCGCCCTTGCCGCCAGAGCCAGTTGCCGACGCGGTAGCACTGGATCGCCTGGAAGCCCTTGAAGAAAAGCAGCGGTTGCAAAAACCGGTTGCAGGCCGGATCGCGTTCGTAGACCGCCGCGATATCGGCGCGCGCGGCCATTGCCAGATCGGGATCGGACCGGAATGCCTCGTCGCAGATCTCGCGCAGGATCTGCTCGGTCATCTCACCATTGGCGAGCTTCAGCGAAATCCGGTAGCTGAGCGCATTCTCAAGCCCTGCATGATGCAGGACCGAGTAATGGATCATCCCGCCCAGAAGCGGCTCGTCCCCGACGGCATCCTCGGCTTCCCTGACGATGCGGGCCCAGACCGGATCCACCGATGCAAGCTTGGTGCGCGTTTCGGCCATGCTTTGTCTCCTTTGACGCAGGCAGTCTACCAGATAGGATCGCGCGGGAAAATGCAAAGCCGAAATCGAGGGAGCGCTGTTTGACGAACAAGGACTATCGCAAACTGATCGCGGCACGGCTCGACGCGCTCGACGCCGAAGACGCCCGCGGGCGCGAGGCGCAATCGGTGGTCACGCTGGATCAACAGGCCGTGGGCCGGCTCTCGCGGCAGGACGCGCTGCTCGGCCAATCCATGGCCAAGGCGGCGCAGACCCGCCGCGACGCGCAGCGCAAGGCGCTACGCGCGGCGCTGCAGCGCCTTGACGCGGGTGAGTTCGGCTATTGCGACGACTGCGGCGAAGAGATCACACCGGCCCGGCTCGCGCTCGATCCGGCAGTCACGCGCTGCATCTCCTGCGCCTCCGGCTGATCCAACCGCGCACGAAGCGCGCCCAAGACGCAGAGCCACGCATCCAGGGCGTCCGGGCAGGCGAAGGACGTGCTGCCGCGCCGCCCGTGCCGCAAGGCCGCCGCCATCAGGCAGCCATCGCCGAACACCGGATGCGCGGCGCCCGAGCGCATGCGATACCGCGCCGCCGCCTCCGCATCGGCGATGATCCGCGCGATGGCCGCTTTGCGCCCGTCTGGAGGGATGCTGGCAGCGAAGGACACCGCCGCCAGCACGTCGTTATAGATCACCGGCCTCACACGATCACCCGCGCCGCCGGCCCCGGCCCGAACCGGGCCGAGATCTGTGCCACCGTGATCGCCGTGGCCGGCCCATCCGCTGCACGCAGCGCCGCCGGATAGCGCCAGTCCGGCCGGTCCAGTTCCACCTCGCGCAGCACGCCGCCCGCACCGATCACGCGCAACAGATACGCCTCGCGCTCTTCGCCGAGCGGGATCTCGCTCTCCCAGCCATCGGCATCGACGCGCCCGCGACGGATCCAGGACAGCGCCAGATCCCCGCCGGTCTCCTGCGCCCGCAGATGCACCGGGCTGAGCGGCCGAAGCCCGTTGCCGGCGAACGCCGCCTCGACATGCGTATAGGAAGCATGCCCATAGGGTTTCGATGCCGGTCCGATCCGGTAGTGCCGCCCCAGCAAGCGCCGCGCGGGCGGCAGGTCGATCTGCACCGGCGCGCCGTCGAGCAGCACGAAATACGCCCCCGCCTCCAACCGTTCGGGCGTCAGGGCATCCGTTCCCAGCTGGCCGCGCAGCAGCCCCGTCAGATGCCAGCCCTCCTGCGTCAACTCCGCGCTTTCGAACTGGATCACCTCCCATCCGTCCGGATCTCCGGTGCCGACCGCCGCGAGGTTCGCGCCGCTCAGAAGCGCGGTGTGCCCGACGCTTTCCAGAGCGCCGCCCGCCAAGCGCACGACCAGCCCCGCGCCGCGATCCACCACACCTGCCGGCGCGCGTTCCAGAGCCGTCAGCGTGACGCCGATTGTCGAGGCCACCGGCACCAACCGGTTCAGCGCATAGCCGTCATCTTGCGGCGCATCGAACACCGCGACCTCGCCGGGCCAGGGCTGCGCCGCGACCGCCAGATGCGGCGCATGAGGCAGCTCGTCGCCGGTCATCAGCGGCAGGTCGAGAAACAGCGGCAGAACCGGCCCCGTCGCCTCGAACCGTGCCGCGCGTGCGCCATCGCCCGGATACCCTGCCGGGCGATAGACCTCCGGCTCGATCCTCACGGCGTCGATCAGCTGATGCGTCGTCTGCTCCACCCGATCGATCCGCGCGGCGATCTCGCCGGGCATCCGCACCACGTCACCCGCGCCAAGCGCCTGCCGCGACAGCGGCAGTGAGAAACGCAACCCGTCACGCGACACCCGCGCCTCGGACAGCCACCGTTCCACAGCCTGCCGCCCTTCGCCGCGCGTCAGCAGCAGCGGCACCTCGCTTTCGGCAACCGCATGGGTTTCCTCGTCGGGCAACACCGATTCCTCGGCGATATTGCGATAATCCCCGTCGGCTTCGACGAACCCAAGCCGCACGCGGCCCGACATCTCCGCCTCCGAGGCCCGCGTCTCTACCGTATCGCCGCCCAGATCGTCATGCAGGGCCAGATCCTCGGCCTCCAGGGAAATCGCCCGCGCGCCGTCCCTGTTGCGGAACACCAGAGCGCCGTCCCGCTCGATCGCATCGAACCCATAGGCCAGCATCAGCGGCTGCAACGCCCGCCGCGCGTCGGCCACATCCGGCACCAGATAACCGCGCACGAACCCGTGCAGGCCGCTCACGTCATAGTCGCGCAAGCCCGCCCGCTCGCAAATTTCCGCCACGACCGACGCCAGCGGGCGCCCCGACACCCGCCCGTTGAGCCAATGCCCGCGCCGGTAGTTCGGCCCGTCCGACCACATCTCATCCGCGTTCGGGAACCACGGATAAGGCCGCGCATCCCATGCCCAGACGAACACCCGCCCCATATCGATCATCGGCCTGCCATAGACGTCCGACACCGGGTTGTTCGCCGGATCGCTCCAATAGCCGATCACCGCACGCAGATACTGCCGCTGGATCAACTCGTCCCGCAAGCCGTTGGAATAACGCGGCAACGTGCTTTCCGAGCTTTTCGGATCAAGAAACTTGTTCGGCTGGTTCGTCGCCTTGTCCACCGCCGCGCAGCCAATCTCGGTGAACCAGATCGGCTTCGATCCGGACACCCAATCGGTCGGGGTCGCCTGCCGCACCCCGCCTATGCGCTCGTGATGCGGCTGGCTCCACCAATTGCGGATATCCTTGTAACGGTAGATCCACGGCTCTCCATGCGCGCCGTCACTGATCGGCGTACGCTCCTGCGCATCCCGCGCATCCTCGGACGGGTAATACCAATCATACCCCTCGCCGCCCGCCACATTCGCGCGCAGGTAATCGAGGTTGTAGATCGACCCCCACTCCGCATCTGCATGGCTCTCGCCATCGCGCCAGTCGGACAGGCTCATGTAATTGTCGATGCCGATGAAATCGATATTCGCATCCGCCCAGAGCGGGTCGAGATGGAAATACACGTCCCCCGATCCATCCTGCGGCTGATAGCCAAAATATTCCGACCAATCGGCTGCATAGCCGATCTTCACATCCGGACCGAGAACGGCCCGGCACTCCGCCGCCAGCGCGATGAGCGCCGCCACCGCCGGAAAGCCCGACACCCCGCGAAGCTGTGTCAGGCTGCGCATCTCCGATCCGATGCAGAAGCCCGCAACCCCGCCCGCCAGCGCGCAAAGATGCGCCTGATGCAGGATGAACCGACGGTAGCCCCAGTCATGCGGCCCCGAATAGACGATCTCGCCGTCCTCCACGGCGAAATCGCTCGCCGACGCCATCCCGAAAAACGCCGCGACCTCGTCATCGACCGTCTGCGTTCCGCTGATATCGCCCGCCTGCCCCGGCGCCACGCTTGCGGTGATCCGCCCGCGCCAGGGCAGTTTCGGCTGCTCGGCCGCATCGCTCCACGGATCCGGCAAACCGTTGTCCGGCATCTGCTCCATCAGGATGAACGGATAGTAAAGAACATCCAGACCCTTGGCCTGCATCTCGGCAATCGACTGCAAGACGGACGCATCGCAAGGCGTGCCGCCATAAACCGGACGCCCCTCCTCGCGCGGCACAACACCAGCTTCAGAGCGCACCAGCCCGCCGACGCGCCACGGCATCGCGCCGCTATCGAGCGCCCTTTGCTCCACCTTTGGCCGGATCTCGCAGGAGCCGCAGCGCAGATCGCTGCCGAACCAGCTCACCACCAGCGATGCCGCCCCGCAATCCGGCACTTCGTCCACCAGATGCTTGAGCGACGTGCTGAAATCCGGCCTGTCCAACGGGCTGTTGACGTTCACCACTTTCGATTGCCCCGGCCCGATATCCAGCGCCACAGGTTCGGTCGCCAGCGAATACTCCCCCGTCCCGGGGATCATCGCCACACCGCGCAAATTGAACGGCACGTCATCCGGCGCATCCTGCACCGGGCGCGTCACCTCGAAGCTGAACTGAGGCACCCGGTTGCCGAAGCGCTCCAAATCCAGGTCCTCGAACACCACATAGGCCGTCCCGCGATAAGCCGGCACAGCGCCGATCCCCTCGACCGCCTCTATCGTGCTGTCCGGCATCTGATCGCGCGAGCCGGTATGAACCACCATGTTCAGATCGAAGACCGACAGCTCGGCCCCATCCGCCCAGACCCGGTTCACACCCGTGATCTCGCCTTCGCACAAAGCGACGGCAAGGCTCACGGAATAGCTGTATTCCTTGATCGTCGGCTGTTTGCTCAGCCCCTTGCCGCCGCCGGATTTCGACACGGTTTCCTTGAACCGGCTGGCCCATATGATGTGCCCGCCGACGCGCATCCGCCCGTAGACCTGCGCAATGGGCTGGCCCTCGCCCGCCGTGCTCAGCCGCAGCCGGTCGAGCCGCCCGGTCTCGATCGTCTGCCCGCCGCCGCCGAGAATGCGCTGATCGATCGCCCGGCCCAGCGACGCGCCCGCGAAACGCCCGACCGCCGTCATGGACAGCCCCAGAACCGATCCGCCAAAGCTGCTGCCCAAGGCAGCACCCGCCGCCGATAATACCAGTGTCGCCATCGTTCCTGCCCCTAACCCTTGTCGCTGAACGCGAACCGCGCCACGATCCGCCGCCGCCACGGCGCGCTCAGCGATGTCTCCAAAACCCCGCGCCCGCTATAGGCATGCACGAAACTCGCCTCCGGCCCGATGCGCGCCTGTATCCCCAGATGCTTGGCCACAGCCCCTTCTCGCATTCGGAACAGCAGCAGATCGCCCGCCGCCTCGCCGTGCAGATCGCGCGCATCCATCCGCGCCGCCAATCCGCGCCAAAGCCGCTCTTCGCCCCCCGCCTCGGACCAATCCGCGCTATAGGCCGGCACCGCCCCCGGCTCGCAGCCATGAAGCTCCCGCCAGATCCCGCGAATGAGCCCGAGGCAATCGGCCCCGACACCGCGCAGGCTCGCCTGATGAACATAAGGCGTCCCGATCCAGCCCCGCGCCGCCTTGACGACAAGCGTCACGCTTATCGCAGACTGCCCCCGTCGCGCCGCCGCGCCATGCTGGGATGGATCATCACCCATTCCTCCTGCGGAATATCGGGGAAGCCCTGGAAATTCAGCACATTGCCGAACTTCTCCCGGCAGGTCGCGAACCGCTTGTCGCACCCTGCGATCAACGCCACGCGATCCCCCGCTGCCAAGGTCGCCCGCAGCGGTTCCCAAAGCTCGACCCGCCGCGCGCCGCCCTCTCCGGCCACATCGCGCTTGACCGAACCCCAAAGCCCCTGCGCCGCACCGTCCAGCACGTTCAGCCGCCCTCGCTGGAACCATCCAGGATCGAACGCGCCCGGAACGCTCAGCACCATGCCGACCTCGAGAACCTCGGCCACCACCGCCTCGGCCCGAAACGCCGGATCGCTCAGATCAACACCGCAGGCCGCATCCCCCAGCACCGCCGAACAGGGCGCCTGATAGACCCGACCGACAGGCCGGTTGAGCCATTCCGTCAGCCCCCTCAGCTCCGCCTGGAACGCGCCGCCGGCCCTCGTGATCTCGCCCAGCGTTCCGCGAAACAGCACCTTGCGCGCCGCCACATCCGCCCAATTGACCAGCCACGTCGTCACCTCGGCCCCATCGAACCGGCCCGCCGCGATATCCGCCTCGGTCACGCTGCCATCCGAAAGCGCGCCCACCGCTTCGGAATTGTCCACCGCCAGCCCCGTGCCCTGCTGCAACGCCGCCGCGCTCATCCCGGTATCGGCGCGAAATACGAGCCCGTCGAACGCCAGATCCAGATCGTGATCGGTAAAGCCCAGCCGCGTCCCATCCTTGCGCCGCACCTCCCAGCACCGCGCAACCGTGGTCACGCCGCTCTCCAGATGCGCCTGAAGCGCCCCGCCGCTCATACCCGCACCTCGATCACCGGAACATCCGGCACCTCGCCCGCCTGAAACGTCGCTGCGCTGGTATGGATGCGATCGGTATCGAACCGCACCGGCACGTCGAACTCGAACCCCGCCGTCACCACCGCGCCAGCACCCGGAGCCGCCTCCAAAGTCACCAGCCCCGTCGCCACGTCAACGTCGAACGGCACCTCATCCCCATCGACCGCCACCACGACCGACCCGGCCACCGGCTTCGCAATGGGCCGCGCATAAGACGCCTCCCCCGACGCATAGCGCTTGACCAGCTGAAACACCCGCTGCGCCCCATCGCCCGCACCGATCACCTGATCCGTCGCCGCAACCACACCAGACGGTTTGTACGACCGGAAATCCGACCAGTCCTTCCAACGAAACCCGAACATCTGCCCCCGTCGCGCCTCGAAAAACGCGATAACCGTGTCGATATCGTCCAAGGACCGCAGCCCGATCCCCGCATCATACCGCCTGCGCGAATGTGCCCAGGGCGTGTTGCGTTCCTCGAATCCGCTGGCCAGCGTCACCACATCCGTCCGCCGCTCCGGCCCCCCGACGGAGCCAAAACTCAGCGCCGCCGGAAACCTCACCTCGTGAAACTGCATTCCCATCCCCTCACAAATTCCGCTGGCCCGAACCCAGCACCCGCCCCATCTGCGCCGCGATCTGGCTTTGAGAGCGCCGGAACCCCTGCACATCCGGCGTCGAGATATTCATCACCACGTTGACAGCCCGCCCGCCGCCACCCGCGCGCACGCCCAGTTTGCCATCCGGTCCGCGCGCCAGCGGCATGATGGCCTCCGGTCCCGCCTCGCCCATCAGCCCCATGCCGCCGCGCATCGGAAAGGTCGTCGGCCCGCTCACCACACCGCCATCCGCAAACGGCATCACGCGGCCCTGCGCGAAACTGCCGCCATCCGCGAAAGGCAACAGGTTGCCCAGCCCCTGCATCACCATCCCGCTCAGCTGGTCCTTCACCGGCGCCACCGCCGCCCGATAGCCCGCCCCCGCCATCGACCGCGCGATCCCGCCCAAAGCGTCCGACAGCGACATCCCGTCCTGCACCACGCCCTCGATCGCGCGGCCCAGCCCCCGGTTCAAAGCCCCCTCCAGCCGCGCCGCCCCCTTGCCCGTCTCCGCCAAGGACGCTTTCACCCGCCCCATCTCGGCCCGGAAACCGCTCGCCACATCGCCAGCCCCGGCAAGCGCTCCTTCCAGCGCGCCCACTTGCTCGGCGAACCCGCCCAATGCCTCAATCTCGATCATCGCCCGTTCCTTCTGTCCTGTCCGGGTAGGCCGCCATCAGCGCCTCCAGCCCGTCCCGCCGCAGGGGAGCGGCCCCGGCGCCGCGCCCAAGCAAAAGCTGCAATTCCGCTGGCGTCAGCGCCCAGAACTCCGCAGGCCGCAACCCCAGCCCCCGCATCCCCGCCCGCATCAGGGCAGGCCAGTCGAAGTGGCTCATGCCTCACCGACTGGCGTGAATGCCCGCGCCAGCAATTCCGCCGCCACCTTCGCCGCCCCCATCGGCCCGCCCTCGATCTCTGCGGCCAGCAGATCCGCCGCCGATCCGGGCCAGCCGCCCCCGCGCAACCCTGCCACGATCAACGCCAGCACATCCCGGCTCGAACACGCTCCGCCCTCGAACCGCGCCACCAGATCGACGAGCGATCCCTCGCCCAGCCCCGCCTCCAGCTCCGCCAGCGCCCCCAGCGTGAGCCGCAGCACATGCGCCTGCCCATCGATCACCAGCGCCACCTCTCCCCGCCAGGGATTCGCCATGGCCTAGACCGCCGCCGTGAAGGAAACCGCGCCCGCCGAGGCCAGCGACAATTCATACGTCGCCTCGCCATTATGCGAGCCCGCGTATTCCAGCCCCGTCACTTGGAACGGTGCCTGAACCACCCCGAAATCGGGAATGATGACCTGAAACGCCGGCATCTGGCTGTCGAAGAAAATCTGCCGCGCCCGCGCATCTGTCGCCGCGTCCTTGAACACGCCCGATCCCGAAATCGCCACGCTCCGCACACCAGCCCCGGCCAGCAACTCGCGCCAGCCGCCTTCGCTCTCCAGCGAGGTCACATCCACCGCTTCCGCGTTGAAACTGACCCGCGTGGCCCGCAAACCCGCCAATGTCTCGAACGTGCCATTGCCGTCCACATCGACCTTGACCAAAAGGTCCTTCCCGTTCTGAGCACCCATCGCCCACACTCCCTTTCCAGAAATCCCAAACGCCCTCAGGCGTCATCCTCAACCCGTGCCCGAAAGATCAGATCGACCCGTCGCCGCCCGTGCTTCTCGCGGCTCGCCGTGGCCCGCTTGAAGTTCAGCGCCACGAGCCGGCCCCGCTCCAGCGCCATGCCGCTGTCGATCAGCGCATCGCACACCGCCGCCGCGACCTGCTTGGCTTCCTGAAACCCCGCCTCGTCCGAAATCACCGACACCGCGAACTCATGCCACGCGCCGCGCCCGGTCTTGTCGCTCGCATCCACCGCCTTCTCCGGCCCCAGCGCGACGTACAAATCCGGCAACCGGCCCTTGGGCACCGCGTCGTAGATCCGCTCGCCCACCAGCACCGAAAGCCCCGCATCCGCCGCCAGTTCCCTATAAACCCCGGCCTGCAACGCCGCCGCCACCGCATAGCTCATGTCGCCACCTCCTCTTCGCAGAAGCACACCAGATACCGCCCGCCAGCATCGGCCTCGGTCACCGAATTGATCCGAAACACCCGGCCGCCCTGCCGGAACCGCTGCTCCGGCAAAGGCCGCGCCGAATGGCCCTGGGGCTGTCCGCGCACGACAATCCGAAACCCCGCAACAGACACCTGCCCCGCCTCGCCGCGCGTTTCCCGCCCCGTGCGCGGCGTGACCTCGCCCCACAGAACGCCCAGTTCCACCCAGCTTTCGCGCATCCCGCCAGCGCCATCCGGCACCGCCTCGAGCCGCTCCAGCACCAGCTTGGCCGTCAGCCGAACGCTCATGTCCCGAACCCCAGCCGCACGGGCCGATACCGTGCGATCAGGCTCGACACGCCGAACGGCATGCAGCCCTGCCCCAAAGCCGTTTCGTCCCGATACTCGTAGTAATGCGCCGCCAGCAGCATCACCGCCTGCGCCAGATCGGCAGGCAGATCCCCGAACGCCGCCGCCATGCCCGCCTCAAACCGCAACTCGACCGATCCATGCTCGGGAATGAACGGCAAACACGCGCCCATCGGCACCAGCTTCGGCGCATCTCCATCGCCGCCCAGCCCGTAGCGATCCGCCGGCACCACCGACGCGCCGCCAAACGCATCCACCAGCGTCACCTGCGTGACCGCCCGCACCGGCGCAATCGGCAAGACCTGCCCCGTCACATCGCGCCAGCGATGCAGCGTCAGCACGAAATCCCGCGCGAGCAGCGCCTTGCCCGTCCGCGCCTCCACCGCCGCAAGTGCCGCCCGCAGGAACCCGCCCAGCAGATCGTCCTGCAAGCCGTCCTCGGCAAACCCGCTGCCCATCCGCAGATGCGCGCGCAACTGCGCCACCGGCAGGGCCGCTTCCGGTATCTGGCTCTCTTCCATCAAATACATCTCGAATTCTCCGCAAACCTGTCCCGCGATCTGGTTGGGCGCGCGCCACCGCCGTTGCTCGGACGGAGGGGAGCGGCTAGACAACGCCGGCCTTCCGGCGCGCGCCCCATGAGGAAGACGGCACGCCGCCCTCCCCATGTCCGCACTCACCGCTTAGGCAGTGGCAAAGCGCAGCAGCTTGATCGCCGCGAAATCGCTCACATCGCCGCCCACACGCTTGGTCGCGTAGAACAGCACATGCGGCTTGGCGCTGAACGGATCGCGCAGGACGCGCAGGTCAGGACGTTCGGCAATCGTGTAGCCCGCACGGAAATCGCCAAAGGCAATCGCATCGGCGCCCGTGCCAATGTCCGGCATGTCCTCGGCCACCAGCACCGGATAACCCAGCAGACGCGCCGGTTCACCGCTGGCAAACCCGTCCGACCACAGATGACGGCCATCGGCATCCTTCAGCTTGCGCAGCGCGCCAGCCGTCTTGGAGTTCATCACGAAACTCGCGTTCGCGCGGTATTCCGCCCCCAGCGCATAGACCAGCTCGATCAGCGCATCGCCATTGCCGATATCGCCGTCCACACCGGTCGGGATGTAGCCAAGATTGCCCCAGGTCCAGACATCGTTGTCCACCGCCCCGTGGTTCAGAATACCGCGCGGCTTGTCATTGCCGTCGCCATTGATGAACGCCCCCGCCTCGGCGCGCGCAAAGGTGTCGGCGATCTTGCCCGCGAGCCAGGTCTCGATATCGAACGCCGTATCATCAAGCAGCCGCTGCGAGGCCTTGGGCATCGCGCTCAACTCGTGCAGCTTGATCGAAATGCGGTCAATCGTCGGCGTCCCGGTCTCGCTCCGCGCGCCGATCTCGTCGGCCCAACCGGCCCCGGCATCACCCTGATCGACCAGCACATCATAGCTCGACGCCTCTACATTGACGACAGACGCAATCGCCCGGATCGACGCCGAGCCGTTCAGCACGCCCTGAATCGTTTCCGACGTCACCGGATCGATGAGAAACCCGCCATCGCCATTCACTACCGTAGACATGGATTTCACATCCATCTCCAGCCCGCGCAGCGCATCCTCGTCGCCGCTGCGGATATAGGCATCGAAGGCGCGCGTATGCACATCCTCCGCCTTCACACCGCCCGCCAGCACCGGACGCCCCGTCACGCTCTTTCGATCCATCTTGGTCATACGCTCTTCCTGCTCCTGAAACTTCCTGTTGAACTCGTCCCGCTGGCGCTGCACATCGCCCACCAGCCCCGCCAGCGCCTGCCCCACCTGGGTAAAGGCAGACACATCTTCCCCGTTCCGCGACATGGTCCCGGTCTCACTCATCCCGATTTTCCCCTGAAAATAAGGCGCTTAACCCTGCGCCAAACCCCGGCGCGCATCCTCGATCATACGCGCCACCTCCCGCAGGCCCGCGCCGGGCACATCACCCTTCGCCGCCATCCGCGCACTGGGCAGCATCGGGAAGGTCACCAGCGACACCTCCCAAAGCTCCAGTTCCGTCAGAACCCTGCGGCCCTGCTTGTCCTTCACCGCCGATTTCGTGCGATAACCTATCGACAACCCGTCAATCGCCCCCGCTGCAATCAGCGCCGCCGCCTCGCGCCCCCGTTCGACGCTCTCCAGAATCCGGCCCTTCACATAGAGCCCCGTTGCGTCCTCGCGCACCTCGTCCCAAACCCCGATGGGCTGCGCGGGATCGTGCTGCCACAGCATCTTCACTGCGCGCCCGCCCTCGGCCAACCGCTGCAAAGACGCGGCATAAGCCCCCGCCGCCACCACATCGTTGCCCTGATCGCACTGCCCAAAGCGCGAGGCATAGCCCTCGATCACGCAGCCCTCGGCCACCGTCACCGCCTCGAACCCGCAAAACTTCCGTTCCAGTTCCATTCCCTGCCTCCTCACGGCGCCGCCTGCGCGACGCTCATCACCACATCGGCCATCACAGCCGCTGCAACCCCGTAAACCGCCAGCCAGATCCGCCGCTCCAGCCGCTCGATCAGCCCCTCGATCCGGTCCAGCCGCTCCGAAATCCCCTCGAACCGCAAAGACGTCACCCTCTCATGCGCCTCCAGCCGCAGCGCCGGCGCGCAATCGAACGGCTCATACCCCCCGCGCGCCTCACTCATCGGCCGCCGCCGGCAGGCCCAGCAGGCTGCGCTTCTCCCCAGCCGTCAGGAAATCCGCCCCCGCGACGCGCGCCCATTGCGCATCCCGCTCCGCCGCCAGCGCGGGCACCTGGTCGAGATCGGGCTTCAAAACCAATTCCTCGCCCACATGCTCCGACAACCACACCGACACCGCAGCCGACACCCGCGACACCAGCGGCAACACCGTCAGCCTGTAGAACGCCCGATGCGCCTCCGCATAATTGGCAAATGTCGCCTCGCCGGGAATCCCCAAGAGCATCGGAGGCACCCCGAACGCCACCGCAATTTC
This sequence comes from Marivita sp. GX14005, assembly GCF_023370775.1. Taxonomy (GTDB): domain Bacteria; phylum Pseudomonadota; class Alphaproteobacteria; order Rhodobacterales; family Rhodobacteraceae; genus Marivita. The sequence goes on along the minus strand of NZ_JAMCCQ010000005.1, from coordinate 324,965 downwards.
CCGCGCCGCCGCCTCCTTAGTCTTCTGGAACTCCATGTCCGACGGTGAAAACCCCATCGGCTTCCAGTCAAGCCCGCCTTCCAGCAGCATCGGCCGCCCCGCATTGCGCGCGCCCATATGGTGGCTCTCAATCTCCTCCACCAGCCGCTCGTATTGATCGTTCCCCATCCCCGAGACACCATCCGTCCCGCGATAGACGATCGCCCCCGAGGGCCGCGCCGCATTGTCCAGCAATCCCTTCGACCACCGCGACGCCGCGTTATGCACGTCCAATGCCTGCGCCGCCGCCACCATCGGGCTCAGTCCGTAATGATCGTCCTGCGGATGAAACGCCTTCACGTGACAGATCGGCGCGGCCCCCTCGCCCATCTCGAACCGATGCGCCTTGCCGCCCACGCCATACTCATAGGCGACCGGCCAGCCATCCGCCCCGGGAACCAGCTTCATCCGGTCCGAGCGCAGCACATGCAGCTCCCCCGGCACGCCGTCGCCGACCGCCTCGAAATACCCGTCCCCCGACAGCATCAACTGCCCATAGAACGCCTCGAACAGCTCCGCCTGCCCCTGCGCCGGGTTGGGACGCCGCAGCAGGTCCAGCACCGGATGCGCCTCATAGCGCCGCTCCGCATCCTGCAACACCAGCGGCACCGCAGCGCCCGCTTCCGCGATCAGTTTCACCGCCCGGAACCCCACCGGGTTGCCGACGAACCCCGACCGCGTCAGCGACGACGTGTCCCGCGCCGACCAGGCAACCCGTCCCATGTTCTGCCACGCCACCACCGGCCCCGTCGCGCTTGCCTTGGCCTCTGCCGGTTCAGCCGCCTTGCGGTCCCGCCGAAACATATTCCACCCCATATTCCCTGCTCTCCTGCCGCTCTGCCGCCTGATGAAAACAACCTGACAGACAAAGGTTAACGATCGTAAACTACAGCGTGCGCACCCTCGGCCGCCGCCACTCCGCCGCGCGCGCGATCACCAGATCGGTCAGCGCCCAGACCAGCGCATCCAGCCGGTCGGGCGATCCCGCGCCCTCGAATCCCGTCCGCGCCATGCGGCACATCTCGTCCTCCAGCGCGTCGAACACGCCGAAATGCTGCACCCGCCCCTGCTCGTAGAGCGCAGCCACAGGCTCCGCCCGCGCGCTTTTCGATTTCGACGCATGCACCCGGATCACCGGCACCATGGGATCGACCTGCCGCAACACGGTCTCCACCATGTCGCCCCCCTGATTGACCTCCGCCACCAGCGCGGACGCCCCCCAGCGCTCCATCGCCGTGATCGCACGCCGCGCCCAGACCAGCGGCGACACGCCCTGCACGCTCGCATCCTCCAGCACCACCGCCCGCCAATCCTGCGGCGGCCCGTCCGTCACAACCCCGGCCACCACGATACCGCAGGCATCCGACCGCTTGCCCGACCCCGCCGGCGGGTCAACCGCCACCACGATCCGGTCGAACTCCGGCAGGCTCTCGCAGCGCGCCGCCTCCAGGCCGGCAAGCGTCCAAAGCGCGCCCTCGACCTCCTCCAGCAGATCGCCATCCAACTCCTGCCGCCCCAGCCGCGTCCCCGCATAGCGCGCCCGCACCTCATCGAGGAACGACGCCGCCAGATAGGCCCGGTTCGCCTCAGTCGGCGCCCGTGTCACCACCGTCGATGGCGCCGCCAGCAAATCCTTCAAAACGCCGACATTCCGGGGCGTCGTCGTCACGCACACGCGCGGATCATCCCCAAGCCGAAGCGTGAACTGCAGCATGTCCCACGCCTCCTGCCCGCGCTTCCACTTGGCCAATTCATCCACCCAGGCGGAATCGAATTGCGGCCCGCGCAAACTCTCCGGATCATGCGCCGAACAGGCCACCGCCTCCGCGCCGTTCGGCCAACGCAGCACCCGCCGCGTCGCCAGCCATTCGGGCCGCCGGTCGGGAGGCGAGCACGCCATGATCCCGCTATCTCCGAAGATCATCACTTCGCGCACCTGGTCCAGCGTCTCGCCCACCAGCGCCACGCGCTTCGCCCGCCCGCCGTCCAACGGCCGCGCCCCCTCGACCATCGCCCGAACCCATTCGGCACCGGCGCGGGTTTTCCCCGCGCCGCGCCCACCAAGGATCACCCAGTTGCGCCAGTCCCCCTCAGGGGGCAACTGATGCGCATGGGCCCAGAACTCGAACAGGTAGGGCAGCGCCAAAAGCGCCCCCGGCACCGCCTCAAGCTCCGTCAGAAACGCCTCTCTCACGGCAGCACTTTCGGAGCCGATCCAATCGGCACCCGACAACATCCCGCGCCGCGTCAAGATCGAGCCCGTAGCTTCCGCTGACCCGTGCGGTCTCTCTCCGATGCCGCTCAATCTGCACCTCCGTTTCCTTGGCGTGTTTCAGCCAGACCCGGAGATCGGACAGGATCCTGCCTGCCTCGCCCCCGGTCCCACTCTCTCCGGCCTCGACCTTCTCGCGCAGGGCGGCCACCATCTCCCGAATGGTCGCCAATTCCCGCGCAATGGCCGCGCGCTCGCTCTCAAGCGCGCCGCCCTCTTCGCTCGCAGTGATAAGGATCCCCAAACCCTGCCCCCTTGTGCTGAATGGATCTCCGTCCATCACGCCGATGCGTGGCACGCAGGAAGCAATAAACAGGCAAATCGCAAAGACGCCGCTAACGCGGCGCGCGCCGCGTTAACCCCTTGGCGCAACCGGATGCGTCAACGCATCCGTCCATGTCCGTTAACGGACATGCCCCGCCCTACCAAACCCCCTTGCGCACAAGGTTCAGCCCCAGAAACAGAAACACATAGAGCAGCAATCGCCGGAACCCGTCATTCGAAAGCCGCCCCCGCACATGCGCGCCGATCGTGAACCCGATCAGCGTCGGCACCACTAGAAGCGCCGAAACCGCCGCCAACTCCGCCGTCAGCAACCCCTGCCGCAGATAGCCCAGCGTCAAGGGCACGCTGCCCAGAAAGATCAAAAGCCCCGTCGCGCGCACGAACTCGTCCTTCGGCACCCGCCGCGCCGTCAGGTAGATCACCATCGGCGCACCCCAAATCCCCGACAGCCCGCCCAGCACACCCGCAACCGCGCCGAACACCCCCTGCGCCAGCCGGTCGAAACGCAGCCCGAGCTCCGGCACCTCGAAGCGCAGATTGACCGCCGAGAAAAGAACGATCGACAGCCCCGTCGCAAGGAAAATCACCCGGTCCGGCACGGTCGCGGACAGCGCCACCGTCAACAGGATCACCCCCGCCAGAACCGCCGCAAAGAGCCAATAGCGCCGCAGCGCAAGCCCGATCCCGCCCATCTGCCAGACCTGCCAGCCATTGCTGACCACCATCGGCAACAGGACCAGCGCAATCGCCACGCGCGGCTCGACCGCCAGCGTCAGAAGGCTGATCGACGCCGCCGGAAGGCCGATCCCGACCATTCCCTTGATCGCCCCAGCGACCAGCAGGACCGCCGCTCCCAGCGCAAAAAGCTCGACCGGCCCCATCCCCGCGCTCCTTCATCCGGCGTCAGTTGTCCCGCTGCGCCTCCAGCGCGCGATAGGCGGCGACATTGCGGTTGTGCTCGGCCAGCGTCTCGGCAAAGACATGCCCATCCGCCGGATCGAGCGTTCTGGCCACGAAGAAGACGTAATCGCTATCCGCCGGGTTCAGCGCCGCCTCGATGCTCGCCCGCCCCGGATTGGCAATCGGCGTCGGCGGCAACCCGTCGATCAAATAGGTGTTCCACGGCGTCTCGCGCCGCAACTCGCTCTGCCGGATCCCGCGCCCCAGTACGCCCTCGCCCTTCGTCAGCCCATAAATCACCGTCGGGTCGGTCTGCAGACGAATACCGCGCTCCAGACGGTTGGTGAACACGCTCGCGACCAGGAAGCGCTCCTCCGGCGTGCCGGTCTCCTTCTCGATGATCGACGCCAGGATCAGCGCCTCCTCCGGGCTCTCCAGCGGCAACCCATCGGCACGGTTCGCCCAGGCCTCCGCCAGGATCGCCTCCTGCCGCGACTGCATCTGCGCGATCAGATCGCCGCGCTCGTCCCCGGGGCTGATCTCGTAACTGTCGGGGGCAAGCGTGCCTTCCGCGGGCACCTCGTCAACCTCGCCCTCCAGAACGTCGATCTGCCCCAACTCCTGCACCACCTGCCAGCTGGTCACACCCTCGGCGAGCGCCACCCGGTAGCGCGTATCGGCCTGAGCCTTGACCCCGGCATAGGCTTCGGGCGCCTCGGCCTCGGCCGGATCGAATTTCACCAGTTCCTCGAACCGCCCCGTCGCGGGATCGAGCTCGCGCACCTGCACCGTCGCACCGGTGATCCCTACGCGATACACGACCTCCGTGCCGCATGTGCTGGCCCCGCCGCGCGTGATGATATCCACGATATCCGCCATCGACGCACCCTCGGGCACGAGGTAGGAGCCGGCCTTCAGATCACCCGTCTTGCCCGCGTAATCGGCCCCGATGCGAAACAGCGCCCCGCTCGACACGGCGCCCTGATCCTCCAGCGAGGCGGACACGCGCCGAAAATTCGACCCCCGTTCGACCTGCACGCAGATCGCCTGCGCCAACGGCCCCTCGCCGCGGTATTCGTTCTGCGCCCAGACCAGCAGACCGCCGCCCAGAAAAACAAGAATGACCAATATGGTCAGCGCGTTGGACGCGATATGTCGCCACATGTCCTAGCCGTCCACCCGGCCGAACAGAACGCTCGCATTGGTGCCGCCGAAGCCGAAACTGTTGGACAGCGCATAACGGATCTCGCGCTCGCGCTTGGCATTCGGCGCCAGATCGACCGGCGTTTCCACCGCCGGAGTGTCCAGGTTGATCGTCGGCGGCGCCACCTGGTCGCGGATCGCCAGGATCGAGAAGATCGCTTCGATCGCCCCCGCCGCGCCCAGCAGATGCCCCGTCATCGACTTGGTCGAGGACATCGTGACCGTGCCGGCCGCATCGCCCATCATCCGCTCGACCGCCTGCAACTCGATCACATCCGCCATCGTCGAGGTGCCATGCGCATTGATGTAATCGATATCCGCCGGCGCGACCCCGGCATGATCGAGCGCCGCACGCATCGACCGCTCCCCGCCCTCGCCATCCTCGGACGGCGCGGTGATGTGATGCGCATCCCCCGACAGACCGTAGCCGCACACTTCCGCATAAATCTTCGCGCCGCGCGCCCTTGCGTGCTCGAGCTCCTCCAGCACGACAACCCCCGCGCCCTCGCCCATCACGAACCCGTCGCGATCGACATCATAGGGCCGGCTCGCCGCCTTCGGATCGTCGCCGCGCTTGGTCGACAGCGCCTTGCACGCGTTGAACCCGGCAATCCCGATTTCCGAAATCGCCGCCTCGGCCCCGCCCGCGACCATCACATCGGCATCGCCGAACATGATCAGCCGCGCCGCATCGCCGATCGCATGCGCCCCGGTGGAACAGGCGGTCACAACCGCATGGTTCGGCCCCTTGAAGCCGTATTTGATCGACACATTGCCCGAAATCAGGTTGATCAGCGCGCCGGGAATAAAGAACGGCGACACCCGCCGCGGCCCCTTGTCCCGGATCAGCAGCGCGGTCTCGGCAATCGAATTGAGGCCGCCGATCCCCGAGCCGATCATCACCCCGGTGCGCCGCCGCGCCTCTTCATCTTCGGGCATCCAGCCGGCATCGCGCACCGCCTGATGCGCCGCCGCCATCCCGAACAGGATGAACTCATCGACCTTGCGCCGCTCCTTCTTGTCGAGATAGGCATCGGGATCGAACGTGCCGTCCGAGCCGTCGCCATAGGGCACTTCGCAAGCATAGCTCGTGGCAAGATGGCTGGCGTCGAACTTGGTGATCGTCCCCGCGCCCGACTGCCCGTCCAGCAGCCTGCGCCACGTTTCCTCGACCCCGTCCGCGAGCGGCGTCACCAATCCCAAACCCGTCACGACAACCCGGCGCATAAACCCGTCCTTCCTTCAAATCGACTTTCCCGCTCTTACCGCGTTCCAGACAATTGCCGCAAGAGCGCAAGCACCGGGCTTCAACCCGCTTTCTTCTTGCCGGAAATATCCCGGGGGCTTGGGGGCTGGCCCCCAAAACACGGCGCGAACCACGGGCAACGCGTCAGCCGCGTCAGGCCCAACGCCCGCCCAGATCCTCCCGCGCATGCTCGACCCAATGCTCCTGCAACCAGCCGGTCGGCTTCGCATATCGAATGAGCGATCCGCGATAGCCTTCGATCGCCTCGGGCATCTTGGGCCGGCCATGAAAACACACCACCTTCGCCCCCTCCGGCAATCGCGCAGGATGCAGGTAATTGCGCGGAAACGGGTTGCAATCATACTTGAAGCTCACCACCCAACCCTCTGGAATATAGGTGAAAGCCCCGCGCTCCATCGCCTTGTGAGAGGTATAGCGCTGCTCCGATCCGCGCGCTGCCTCGACCTCCTCATACGGCCGCGCCGCCAGATTGTCATACAGAAACCCGTGACGCGCCGGATCGAAACGAAACACCGATCCATGCCCCGTCGGACGCCCCTTGCGCGCCTCGGTCCAGTCGTGCCGCATCAGCACATCGCCCGGCGCCAGATCGAACAGCGGATCCAGATCGCCGGTGATCACCACATCGAGATCGAAGCCCAGAACCGGCCCTTGCAAATCCGCAATCGCACCCGGACGGAAGAGCGAAACCTTGCGCATCGCACCCTGCCGGTTGGCGACGGCCAACGCCTCGGCCATCGGCTCCGCAAAGGGCTCGACCGGCAGCCCGATCACCTCGATATCGGGATGCAGCCCCGCCGCGTCCTCGGTCATGCAGACGAACCGCACCGGCCGCGACAGGTTGCGCCGCACGCCGGAATAAAGCCGGTTCACATAATCCGGCCCGAAGAGCGCGCCCCATTTGATACAGGCCACCGTTGCCGGGCCACCAGTCTTGTCGATCATGCCGCCCGGTTATCAGAGCGCGCGCAGACGCGCCACGCCGCGTTCAGGTATTTTTGGCCCAAAGAAGCCGAAATGCGCGCCCTAGTCGGCCGGCATGCGCTGCTCGACGATCTCCGCCCACCAGGAACAGCCGGAGGGAATCGCCTCGTCGTTGAAATCGTATTCTGGATGATGCACGGCAGCCGTATCGCCATTGCCGACAAGGATATAGGCACCGGGCCGCTCCTCAAGCATATAGGCGAAATCCTCGCCCCCCATGATGAGCGGCGCCTCCCCGCACGCGCCCGAGACCGACCGCGCCACGTCGGCGGCAAAGCGGGTCTGCTCCTCGTGATTGACCATCACCGGATAGCCGCGCCGATAATCGAGCCGCGCCTGCCCGCCCATCGCCGCCGCGACGCCGCTGCAGATCTCCCCCAGCCGCCGCTCGGCCAGATCGCGCATCGCGCCCGACATGCTGCGCACCGTGCCTTTCAGATGCACGCTTTGCGGGATCACGTTGAACGCCGTCGACGATGTCTCCACCGATGTGACCGAGACCACGATCTGATCGACCGGATCGGCATTGCGACTCGCGATGCTCTGCAGTGCGCTGATCGCCTGCGCCGCCATCACCACCGGATCGACGGTCTCATGCGGCTTGGCCGCATGTCCGCCGCGCCCCTCGAAGGTCACATCGAAAAGATCGGTCGCGGCGAAAAAAGCCCCCGGACGAATCGCGAAACTGCCCACCGGGTTGCCCGGCCAGTTATGCATCCCGTAAACCTCCTGAATACCGAACCGGTCCATCATCCCGTCGTCGCACATTTCCTTGCCGCCGCCGCCACCCTCTTCGGCGGGCTGAAAGATCACCACCGCGGTGCCGTCGAAATTGCGCGTCTCGCAGAGGTATCGCGCCGCCCCCAGCAACATGGCCGTATGCCCGTCATGCCCGCAGGCATGCATCGCCCCCTCGGTGCGCGACGCATAGCCCAACCCGGTTTCCTCCCGGATCGGCAAGGCGTCCATATCCGCGCGCAGACCGATCACCTTGCCGGACCCGTCGCGCCTGCCCCGAATCACGCCGACCACCCCGGTCCGGCCGATCCCGGTGACGACCTCGTCACAGCCGAATGCCTCCAGCTTCTCGGCCACCAGCGCGCTTGTGCGATGCGTGTCGAAAAGGATCTCGGGATGCGCGTGCAGATCGCGCCGCCACGCGGTGATATCGTCCTGCAATTCGGCAAATCGGTTCTTGACCGGCATCCGGCAAATCCTCCCGTCCAATCCTCTATTGCCCGACCTTGGCGCAGCCGCCGGCCCGCCGCAAGTGGTCCCGATCTTCTCTGTTTCACAAATATCTCGGGGGAGTCGCCGCCCCGCGGCGACGGGGGCAGCGCCCCCGAATTCCGCCGCCATCCCGAACACCGGCAAATAAAACCGCGAACGCCCCGAACGCCCTTCCCCCCGAACTGCATGTTTCGCGATCCACCGGCGTCGCGGAACACCGTTCCGATCAACCGCGCCGCGCCCGCACAGCCGTTCGCGGCCCAAACCCCTGCCGCGCCCCCTTATCTCTTGCCGCAAGGGCAATTCCCGGCCACATGCGAAACCAAACCAGCAAGGAGCGCCCCATGTTCGAAGATCTCGGCCTCGAATCCCTGACCGCGCCGCAGGCGGCGGTGATCCTCGCCCTGGCGCTGGGCGCCGCATTCGGCTTTCTGGCGGAGCGCACGAAATTCTGCTTCCGTCGCAGCCTGATCGGCGCGGATCGCAGGCAGGCACTGGGCGTCTGGCTCACCGCGCTCGCGATTGCCGTCCTCGGCACCCAGGCCGCAACCTTGGTCGGACTGGTCGATTTCAGCGCCCACCGCTTCATGGCCGCCGATCTACCCATCCTCGCCATCGCGCTGGGCGGGCTGATATTCGGCGCCGGCATGGTGCTCACACGCGGCTGCATCTCGCGGCTGACCGTTCTGTCCGCAACCGGCAACCTGCGCGCGGTCTTCGTCCTGACCCTTTTCGCCATCGCCGCCCATGCGACGCTGAAGGGCGTGCTCGCCCCGTTGCGCACGTCGCTTGGCTCCGTCACCCTGCCGCTGGGCGATGCGGTCTCGCTCGCGTCCCTGCCCGGCGGCGCGCCACTCTGGGCCGGCGGTATCGCGCTCGCGGCCCTGACCGTCGCCCTGCGCTCGGGCAACCGCGCCTCCGCGCTCGTGATGGCGGCGGCAATCGGCGCGCTGGTGCCGCTCGGCTGGGTCGGCACGGGGTTCGTGCTCTACGACGATTTTGACCCGGTCGCGATGGAAAGCCTGTCCTTCACCGCGCCCTTTGCCGATACGCTTTTCTGGACCATCGCATCGAGCTCGATCCCCGCCAATTTCGGCGTCGGCCTGATTGGCGGCACGCTGATCGGCGCACTCGTCGCGGCGCTGATCTTCCGCAGCTTTTCATGGCAGTCCTTCTCGACCCCGGCGCAAACCGGACGCTATGCCGCGGGCGCGGTCTCGATGGGCATCGGCGGCGTTCTGGCCGGCGGCTGCACGGTCGGTGCAGGGCTCGCGGGCGTGCCGACCCTCTCCATCGCCGCGCTCTTGGCGATCCTGTCCATCGCCGCGGGCGCGCTCATCACCAATGCCGCGCTGAACAAGGCCCCGCGCGGCGCCATCGCCCATCCGGCCGAGTAAGGCTCACAGGTCGATCTCGCCCGCGTCCGGGGCCGGCAAATCCTCCGGCGCCGGGGCGGGATCGGGTTTGCGCCGCAACAGGATATCCCCGTTAGGCAAGCGCACGGGCGGCTCATAGGCCGACCAGTCCTCGACCTCGCGCAGCAGGTCCTTCATCGCCGGACCCATCTCCCGCGCAAAGCGGCGCAGCGCCGGACCCATTTCCTCGGCAAGGTTCTCGAACTCGCGCAACGCAGGTTCCATTTCCTCGCCCAGTCCCTTGAAGAAGAGCCGCGCGCCTTCCTCCATCAGGCTGGTGCCGTCCTCGGCAAGACTTGGAGAGGCGATCAAAACGGCCGCAAGCGCGGTGGCAATAATCTGTTTCATGGCATCAATATAGCGAAGCCGCAGCGAAATTTCATCCCGCAAGATCGATATCGAGCGTCACCGGGAAATGGTCCGACGCCGTGAGCAACGCCTCGCGCAACTCCGGCGTCGTCCAGCAGACCGGATCGTCGAACGGATGCCAGATGCGCCAGCGTCGCGCGCGCTCCCGCAGATCGGGCGAGACCATGATGTAATCGAGCAGCGCCTGAAGATAGCGCCCTTCATGGCCCAGGTAAAACCGCGCCGAGCTCGGCGCCGGCCCGATCCGCCGCGACAGCGCCTGCACGGCATGCGGATCGTAGAGCGCGCTCTCGCCCTCGCCCATCACGATCTCGACCGAGGATCGCCCGAACAGATGCTCGTATTCATCGAGCCCCGGACCGTCATTGAGATCGCCCATCACGATCACCGGCTCGCCCGCGTCCAGATGCTCCATCACGCGCGCGCGCAGCCAGATCGCCTGCGCCAGCTGCTTGCGCCGATTGGCGATCGACAGGCGCATGATCGCATCGCGCCCCGTCGCACCATGCGGGGCCTTGGATTTCAGATGCGCGCCGATCACGCGCAACATCTCCCCGCTGCCGCGCAGCTTCACCGCCAGTTCCAGCGGCGGCTTGGAAAACGCGACACGATCCTCGGTCGCGTCGATATCCAGATCGATGCGGAACGTGCCGTCGAATCGCGGCGCGCCGGGGGCCGGCGGCGCACCGGCCAGCGGCACCGGACCGCGCGGATCATGCTCCGCCTCGATCACTTCGGGATCGAACATCAACGCGATTTCCTGCTGCGTGTCGTTGGCGAACCCCATGACCGCCCGCCGCGCCCGCAGACCGAACGCATCGGCAAAGCTCTCCAGCGCCTGCACCGTGTCACGGCGGCGACTGCTGTCGGGTGCCTCGACCACCATCACCGCATCGGCATCGAGCGCGGTGAACACGATCCCCAACGCCTCGGTCTGCGCCGCCCTCGTGATCCCCTGCCGCGCCGACCAGCCATCATCGACGAGGAGCCCGCCGCCATCGTCAAACAGCGCATCGAACCATTCGACGTTATAGCTCGCCAGGCGCATCAGGCATGCGCGCGCGAGGAAATCTCCTCCCACGCGCGGTTGATCGCGATCAGACGTTTCTCCGACAGCTTGACAGCCTCTTCGGGCACGCCGCGCGCGATCATCGCGTCGGGATGGCTCTCGCGCACCAGTTGCCGCCATGTGCGGCGTATCTCGGGAAGCGGCGTATCGGGCTCAACGCCCAGCACGTCGAACGGATCGGGCGCGGCATCCGGCACCAGTCGCGCCTTCAGGCGGCGAAACGCACCCTCGGGCAACTCGAAAATCTCGGCCACACAGGCCAGAAAGGCATCCTCGCCCGGATGGTAGCTGCCATCGGCCAGCGCGATGTGAAAGAGCCCCTCCATCAGATCGCAGAGCGTGCCGCGATCGGTGCCGAACATCGCCCCGATCCGGCGCGCATAGCTCTCGAACCCGGCCACATCCTGCCGCGCGAGATCGAAGACCCGCGCTGCATTCGCCTCGTCCTCGGGCGGGATGTGAAAGACCTCACGGAAGGCGCGCACCTCGTCGCGGGTAACGCGGCCATCGGCCTTGGCCATCTTGGCCGACAGCGCGATCACCGCGATGGTGAAGGCCACCCGCCGCTCGGGCGGCGTGCGCAGCCGCTCGAACACGTCCGAAAGGCTTTCGCCCTTGGCCAGCGCGGACAGCGCGTCTGAGATGCGGGACCAGATCGACATGCCGCCCTGTCTATCCCAGCCCGCGCGTCCTGTCAGCGGCGCAATGCACCGAAATCACACCAATTTGCGCATGCCTTCCGCGCTCTCGAACTCGGCCGCGAGACCCGGCTGCGCAGCCGTTGCGAAATGGACCCGTGCATCGTCCAGCCATCCGCCGATCAGCCCGCGCAGCTCCGCCGCGCCCGGATGCGCCACGATCAGCCGCGACAGCCGCAAATCCGCCGCCGGCAAGCTGGCGCCCGGCGGCGCGTCGCTATGCCATTCGATGATCGCCGGAAAGAGCCCGTCATAGGGCAGCATCCCGTCCGGCGGCACCAGCATCGTCCAGCTCAGATCGCCACGAGACAGCTCCACCGGCTCCCCGGCCTGCGGAAAGGCCGCGCGCGCCGCCTTGATATCGCCGCAGCGCAGGATCCACTTGTCGAGCCGCGCCGGCCCGCGAAACGCATCCAGCCCGAACCAGCGCGGATACCCCGGCGCAGGCTGCGCCGGATCGGGCGCGATCGCCTCAAGATAAAGCCCGTCCTGCAATCCCAGCAGCCGGTTATGTGTCGCGTAATGCGCATGCCGCCCTCCGGACCCCATCGCAACGCCCAGCGCCGCCTCGCAATGCGCCACCGCCGCCTCCAGCCGCTCCCCGGCCACCGCGATATGATCCAGCTCGAACATCCCCGCCCCTTTCTTCTTGCCCCAAATATCCCGGGGGTTTGGGGGCAGCGCCCCCAATGAAAGCCGTTTGCGTGCACGCAAACGCCCGGACGCGTCAACGCGTCCGGCGCCGCCCTCACACGCCCCGCGCCTCGCGAACGAGCCTAAGGATATCCTGTGCCGCTTCGGGGATATTGGTCCCCGGCCCGAAGATCGCCTTCACCCCCGCCTCGCGCAGAAACGCGTAATCCTGTTGCGGAATGACCCCGCCGCAGATCACCAGGATATCCTCCGCGCCTTGTGCTTTCAGCGCTTTCACCAGCTCGGGCGCCAGCGTCTTGTGCCCCGCCGCCTGGCTGGAGATGCCGATCACATGCACATCGTTGTCGATGGCATCCTGCGCCGCTTCCTCGGGCGTCTGGAAAAGCGGCCCCACATCCACGTCAAAGCCGATATCGGCGAAAGCGGTCGCGATCACCTTGGCGCCCCGGTCATGCCCGTCCTGGCCCATCTTGACCACCAGCATACGCGGCCGCCGCCCCTCGTCCTCGGCAAACGCCTCGACCGCGCGCTGAATGGCGGCGAAGCCCTCATCGCCCTCATAGGCCGCGCCATAAACGCCCGCCAGGGTCTTGACCTCGGCACGATGCCGCCCGAACACCTTTTCCATCGCCATGCTGATCTCTCCCACGCTGGCCCGTGCCCGCGCCGCCTCGACGGCGCCTTCCAGAAGGTTGCCACCTTGCGCCGCGCGCCGCTCCAGTTCCGTGAGAGCCGCATCGCACGCCGCCTGATCCCGCTCCGCCCGGATCCGCCCCAGCCGCGCGATCTGGCTGTCTCGCACCTTGACATTGTCCACGTCCAGAATGTCGAGCGGGTCTTCCGTCTCGCGCCGATACTTGTTGACGCCGACGATCACATCCTCGCCCCTGTCGATCTGCGCCTGCCGCGTCGCCGCCGTCTCCTCGATGCGCAGCTTGGGCATGCCGGAGGCGACCGCCTTGGTCATGCCGCCCATCTCGTCCACTTCCTCGATCAGCTTCCATGCCGCCTCGGCCAGATCATGCGTCAGCTTCTCGACGTAATACGACCCCGCCAGCGGATCGACCACGTTGGTCACGCCGGTTTCTTCCTGCAAAATCAACTGCGTGTTCCGCGCGATGCGCGCCGAAAAATCGGTTGGCAGCGCAATCGCCTCATCGAGCGCATTGGTGTGCAGCGATTGCGTGCCCCCCAGAACCGCGCTCATCGCCTCGTAGGCGGTGCGGATCACGTTGTTATAGGGGTCCTGCTCGGCCAAACTCACACCCGAGGTCTGGCAATGCGTGCGCAGCATCTTCGAGCGGTCGTTCTTGGCTCCCAGATCGTCCATGATCCGATACCACAAAAGCCGCGCCGCGCGCAGCTTGGCGGCTTCCATGAAGAAATTTTTGCCGATGGCGAAAAAGAACGACAGCCGCCCGGCGAAGCGGTCCACATCCATCCCCCGCGCCATCGCGGTCTTCACGTATTCCTTGCCGTCCGCCAGGGTATAGGCCAGCTCCTGCACGAGGTTCGCGCCCGCCTCCTGCATGTGATAGCCGGAGATCGAAATCGAATTGAATTTCGGCATGTTGTCCGAGGTATATTCGATGATATCCGCGATGATCCGCATAGACGGCTCTGGCGGGTAGACATAGGTGTTGCGGACCATAAATTCCTTGAGGATGTCATTCTGGATCGTCCCCGACAGAACCGCCTTGTCATGGCCCTGCTCCTCGCCCGCGACGATGAAATTCGCCAAGATCGGGATCACCGCGCCGTTCATCGTCATCGACACGCTCACCTGATCGAGCGGGATACCATCGAAGAGGATCTTCATGTCCTCGACCGAATCGATCGCCACGCCCGCCTTGCCCACATCGCCCACCACGCGCGGATGATCGCTGTCATAGCCCCGATGCGTCGCCAGATCGAAAGCGACCGACACGCCCTGCTGTCCGGCAGCCAGGTTGCGGCGGTAAAAGGCGTTCGATTCCTCCGCCGTCGAGAACCCGGCATATTGCCGGATCGTCCAGGGCCGGCCGGCATACATCGTCGCCTTGACACCTCGCGTGAACGGCGCCTCGCCGGGCAGCGTGCCAAGATGCGGCAGCCCCTCCAGATCCTCGGCCGTATAGAGCGGCTGAACCTCGATCCCTTCCAGCGTCTTCCAGGTCAGATCCTCGATGGATCGGCCCCGCAATTCCGCCTCGGCCAACGCCCGCCATCTGTCTTTTTCGGCTGTCATCACCCGTCCTTCCCTTGTAACGATCCGCCGCCGCGCGGCGCATGATGATTTTCCCCCTGCCCCGCCTGCGCGCTCTTCGCTTTGCCGCGAGGAGGCCCTATGTAGGGGGATATGAAGAAATTTCTGTCGATCCTGCTGGCCTGCACCGCGCTGACCGGCCCCATGTCCGGCTCCGCCGCCGATACGACCGGCGAGGCCGAGGCGCTCGATGTCGAGATCATCCTCGACGCCGCCGATGTCGATCTCGACGCGTTCCGCTGGGTCAAGCGCCCCGTGATCGTGTTCGCCGACTCCCCGGCCGATCCGACATATGTGCAGCAGATGCAATACCTGACCCGCCGCCTCGACGAGTTGGAAGAGCGCGACGTGGTCATCATCACGGATACCGATCCGGCCGCCGCCAGCCCCCTGCGCGACAAGCTGCGCCCACGCGGGTTCATGCTCGTGCTCATCGGTAAGGACGGGCAGGTCAAACAGCGCAAACCCCTGCCCTGGAGCGTGCGCGAACTCAGCCGCACCATCGACAAGATGCCCATCCGGCAACAGGAAATCCGCGACCGCCGCGCTTCGCGCCCGTAAGCCGCGCCGTTGCGCGACCGCGGGCGATACCCTATATTAAGGGTGTGGCGCAAAGCTGCGCCCTGAACCGGAGGCTGCGATATGTCGAACAAACCGATCAAGCACAAACCCCCGATCACCGGCCAGACCGGCCCGCGCCCCGGCTATTGACCGGGCGGCCGTTCAGGCTGTCACCAAGCGCATCGCAGGCCGCTTTCCCAAGGCTGAGCGCTTCTTTTTTCATGGAAATATAATCCGTATACATGCGAATCCGCTGGATTTGCGGCGTCACTCCGGCGCGAAAATGCTCCGACCGCAGATCCTCGATCATCGCCTCGATGGCGAAAACCTGGTTATAATAGCGCACCACCGGGCGGATCACGCCCTCAGGTAGAATCTGCACATCCGGCAGGATCGACTGGAACATCGTATCGTTCCGCTCGCTCGGGATCAGCGGAACGTAGCTTTCGTCCGCATCCATCTTCTCGACCATGTCCTTCCAGGCGCCGTCCAGATCGAATTCCGGATTGCCCAGGATATCGACATAGTGCTGAATTTCGGCGGCCAGCGCGTTTTGCACATCGATGCTGCGCTCCTGCCGGCGCCGCCGGTCCCGCCCCCGCTCCCGCGCGCTGGCCACCAGCCAGCCAAGCGCCACCACCGCCGCGCCGACCAAGGCGGCGCCGAAGCGGGGGTCGTAAAGGGGAACGGCGGGTTCCATCGCGCTATTCGAACTCCATGATCACATCATCCACCGCGAGGCTGTCGCCGGCGCCGGCGTTGATCTTCGACACGGTGCCCTTGCGTTCGGCGCGCAGGATGTTTTCCATCTTCATCGCCTCGACGGTGCAAAGCGGCTGGCCTTCCTGCACCTCGTCGCCCTCCGCCACATCGATCTTCACGATCAGGCCGGGCATCGGGCACAGCAGCATCTTCGAGGTATCGGCGGCCACCTTCTCGGGCATCAGCCGCGCCAGTTCCGCCTGACGCGGAGTGCGCACATGCACCTTCAGATCGGCCCCGCGCGAACGGATGCGGAAGCCGCCCGAGATCTTGCCGACCTTCATCACCAATGGCGCGCCGTCCACCTCCATCCGCGCAAGCGCGTCGCCCGGCGTCCAATCGCCCGAAACGCGCATCTCGGATCCATCGGCGAAACGCACGGTGGAGCCGCCCCGGTCGGCGGCAATCGTCACGTCGAAATCGCGGCCCTGAAGCGCGACGTTCCACTCCTCGCCGACATGGCGCTCGTGGTTGTCGAGCGTGCCGGAAATCCGCGCGCGGCGGATCTCGGCCACCCGGTTCATCGCCGCCACCGCCGCCACGATCCGGCGCAGCACGTCCTCGCCCAGTTCCACGCCCTCGAACCCGTCGGGATATTCTTCTGCGATGAAGGCGGTCGTCATGTCGCCCGAGATGAATTTCGGATGGTCCATCACCGCCGACAGGAACGGCAGGTTATGGCCAATCCCCTCCACCTCGAAACTGTCGAGCGCGTTGCGCATCACCTCGATGGCCGTCGCCCTGTCCGGCCCCCAAGTGCAGAGTTTGGCGATCATCGGATCGTAATACATGCTGATCTCGCCGCCCTCGAACACGCCGGTATCGTTGCGCACGATGCCTGCGCCCATCTCGCCTTCCTCGGGCGGACGGTAGCGGGTCAGACGGCCGATCGACGGCAGGAACCCGCGATAGGGGTCCTCGGCGTAAAGCCGGTTTTCAATCGCCCAGCCGTTGATTTTCACGTCGTCCTGGCGGATCGACAGCTTTTCGCCATTGGCCACGCGGATCATCTGTTCCACCAGATCGACCCCGGTGATGAGCTCTGTCACCGGGTGTTCGACCTGCAGTCGGGTGTTCATTTCCAGGAAATAGAAATTCTTGTCGCCATCGACGATGAATTCCACCGTCCCGGCGCTGGTATAGCCGACCGCCTTGGCCAGAGCGACGGACTGTTCGCCCATCGCCTTGCGCGTCGCCTTGTCCAGAAACGGCGACGGCGCTTCCTCGACAACCTTCTGGTTGCGCCGCTGGATCGAACATTCGCGCTCGTTCAGGTAAATCCCGTTGCCATGCGCATCGCAAAGCACCTGAATCTCGATATGGCGCGGCTGGGTGACGAATTTCTCGATGAAGATCCGGTCATCGCCGAAACTGCTCGCCGCCTCGTTCTTCGAGCTTTGGAACCCCTCGCGCGCCTCCTCGTCGTTCCAGGCGATCCGCATCCCCTTGCCGCCGCCGCCGGCGCTGGCCTTGAGCATGACCGGATAGCCGATCTCGTTCGAGATCTTCACTGCTTCCTCGGCATCCTCGATCAGCCCCATATAGCCGGGCACCGTGCTGACGCCCGCCTCCTGCGCGATCTTCTTGGAGGTGATCTTGTCCCCCATCGCCTCGATCGCCCCTTTCGGCGGGCCGATGAAGGCCACGCCCTCCTTCTCCAGCGCCTCGGCGAATTTCGGGTTCTCCGACAGGAACCCATAGCCCGGATGCACCGCCTGCGCGCCGGATTGGCGGATCGCGTCCATCACCTTGTCGATCACGATATAGGACTGGTTGGCGGGCGGCGGGCCGATATGCACCGCCTCGTCGGCCATCTCCACATGCAGAGCGTTCTTGTCGGCATCCGAATAGATCGCCACCGTCTCGATACCCATCTTGCGGGCGGTCTTGATGACCCGGCAGGCGATCTCGCCCCGGTTGGCAATCAGGATCTTGTCGAACATGGATGTCCCCTTGGCTTGGTCTTATGTAGGCGCGGCACGGCACGCGAAAAGCCGCCGAAGCGCGGGGCTCCGGCGGCTCGAAAGGAAAGTCTGCCCGTGGCGGCTGCGGTGTCAGCAGCGATCCGGGTAAGTCTGGCAATAGGCGACGTTGCCTGCCGCGCCGACGGCTGCACCGGTGAGCAGATCGCCGCCCGTGGCCGCCGCAACGCCCGCGCCGGCCGCACCGCCGCCAAGCGCCTGTTCGCCCAGCGTATCGCCGCAGGCCGACAGGCCGAGCAGCGCGCAGGTTGCGAGGATGAGTTTCGGCTTGAGGGAATGGCGTTGCATGTGTCGGCTCCTTCGATTTGGTTGACCTCTAGGGGCAGAACACACCGAAGCCGCGCAGGGTTCCAGAACCTTGCCGAAACAGCCCGGAAATTGGCGGAACCCCGCCATTCGAAACGACAATCCCGGAGCGAAAAAAAGTCGGGCGCTTGGCATGGGGTGTGACCAAGGCGCCCGACCAGGGAAGGGTAACGGTGAACAAATGACGCAATCTGCCAACGCCATGTCACTAGGAACTTCTCCACAGTGCCACAACCGCTTGAAGCGTCAATCGTCGTTTCGATACAACCGAAAGCATCGGCGTTTTCTCGCCTGCGGTGACGTAGGGTAAGCGACATTACGCCCACCCCTCGCCATCGAACGCATCGGGAAACGCGGCGCGTGCGGCGGTTTCGTCAATGATCAGAAGCGCTTCGTAGGAGGCCGGATCGAACGGGTCGTCATAGGGCAGGATTTCGCGCCCGAAGAGCCAGCTGAGCCGCCCCGCATCGAGATTGCCGCGTTCGAACGGCTCGGCGCCGAAATGCGCCCACAGGGCGGCCATGAAGGCAGAATCGGCGCGCTTGTCGCCGGGCCTGCGATCGCGATATCGCTCCAGCCGCTTCAGCGGCGTGACGCCCTTGGGATTGGCGCGGCGAATGGTGAACTGGTAATCGGTGCCGGGCAGCCGCCCCGGAAAGCCGCGATGCTTCAGCATGACACGCCTCCGCATCCGGCGCGGCGCGGGGCGGACGCACCGGCCCGCCCCGCGTTTCGCTTACTTGTATTTGCCGGTGTAGACAGGTTCCTGGCTGATCGGCTCGGGATCGATGACCACGAATTCCTCTTCCGCCGGCTCGTTCGCACAAGCGCCAAGCGCGGCGAGCAGCCCTGCGGCGGCAAACAGTTTAAGGGTCTTGGACATTGCCATCTCCTTTCGGGATCGAGAGCGAGCGCAGCACCATCCGGCGCTGTTCGCCCCCGAATCGAGGTTACGATTGCCTCTTTGCAATCGCGCGCAGGATAGCCGTTCCCGCGCCCCGCACGAGGGCCGCGCAGACCGAGACCGGCGGGATGTGGCGCAAAAGACTCATCCCCGTGAGCGTCGCGGCGCGCAGCCTCAACATAATGTGGATACATCAGAAAATCTCCAAGATGCAGCTTCCGCCCTCGGCGCGATAGGCCTCGAAGAATTGCGTCACATCCGGCTCCGCCACGCCGAATTCCGTCTCGCGCCGCGCCAGCGAAATCACGATCTGCGCTCCCTCCCGAACGCCCAGGTGCGGCAGCGCGTAGGTTTCGCACAGATACCGCATGTCGCCCTCGACATCCTCATAGGCGCGCCCCGCATCCCCGATCTGCGGCGCGACAAAGCGAAAGCGATAGACCGGCGGCTCCGCGATCATCTCCTGGAACGTCACCGGCTGGCCAGATGGAACAGAAAGTAGCCCGTCAAAGACCGTCACCGCATACGCTATTGCGCTGATCAATATGGTGATTTGATAAGTAATCAAGTCTGATCACCGTGAGTATCATCGCCGATCTGTCGAGGTGGAGCAGCAATTGCCAAGGGTGTCTTTTCAGCACTAAGCATTTCTATTGCTGCTCTCCCGTCAACAAGAAAACCCAAAGCAAATGCTGTGGCTTTTGTGGCGGACTTACCCCAAGAGATCACATCCTTGATAAGGTGAGACTGATCAACTTCTAGTTCATTGAGAATTGCTAGCAGGTCAGCCGTCGTACTTTTTATAACGCTGGCAACTTGTTCATCAGAAAGGTAAGCCCCTTCGTCAATTATTTTTATCGTTCCAAAAAGAAGCGCGGCCGCGGATTGTTTTGCTTTTTGCGGTATGGCTTGCGCTCTCACTCGATCTATCAGCGCATGGGTATCAGAAATAATCTCTTGTCGGTCGAGACGTATCGACTTTGGCGCGCCGGCGGTATCCAATAAATCGCTTAGATCATTTAGCTGGTAGATTATTGCATCAAAATCAAAACCCTCGCGGAACTTCGCCCAATTTGGCGCGCCATTCAAAGCTTTTTGAAAGCTAATATGCAATTCAGTCAGTTTTGATATTGCGCGGTTTTTCGCCCGCTCACCTATCGTTGCTTTAGCAATCTCACGAATTGAGTCTTGAAAAAGAAGAGTTACGTAAATCTGATTGCTAATGCCAGAGTTATCAGTATAAACGCACGCGAAGGCATCCGCGATCGTTTGATTCATTGTTTCTTCTTTTAGTCGCGAAAACGCATCCGCGAGCTTATCAACTCCGTAGTCTTGCATTGGCCCCCTCACAGCGGAATGTTGTCGTGCTTCTTCCACGGCATGTCCTGGCTCTTCGACCGCAGCGCGGCAAAGGCGCGGGCCACCCGTTTGCGCGTGCTGTGCGGCTGGATCACTTCGTCGATGAAACCGCGCTCGGCGGCGACGAAGGGATTGGCGAAACGGTCCTCGTATTCTGCCGTATGGGCGGCGATCTTTTCGGCGTCGCCCAGATCGGCGCGGTGGATGATCTCGGTCGCGCCTTTCGCCCCCATCACCGCAATCTCGGATGTAGGCCAGGCATAGTTCACATCCGCGCGCAGATGCTTCGACGCCATCACCACGTAAGCGCCGCCATAGCTCTTGCGGGTGATCACCGTGACCTTCGGCACCGTCGCCTCGCCATAGGCGAAAAGCAGTTTCGCCCCGTGCTTGATGACCCCGTTATATTCTTGCGACGTTCCGGGCAAAAAGCCCGGCACATCCACCAGCGTCAGGATCGGGATGCCGAAGCAATCGCAGAACCGCACGAACCGCGCCGCCTTGCGGGCGCTGTCGATATCCAGAACGCCGGCCAGCACCATCGGCTGATTGGCGACCACGCCCACCGTCTGGCCTTCGAGCCGGATGAAGCCGGTGATGATGTTCTTGGCGAATTCTTCCTGAATCTCGTAGAAATCGCCCTCATCGGCGATCTTCACGATCAGCTCCTTCATATCGTAAGGCGTGTTCGCATTGGCCGGCACCAGCGTGTCGAGCGACGGCTCCATCCGGTCCACGCTGTCGAAGAAAGGCCGCACCGGCGGGGTCTGGCGATTGTTCAGCGGCAGGTAATCGACCAGCCGCCGCACCTCGGCCAAGGCCTCCACGTCATTCTCGAACGCGCCATCGGCAACGGAGGATTTGCGGGTATGGGTGGTGGCGCCGCCCAGTTCCTCGGCCGTCACCTGCTCGTTCGTCACCGTCTTGACCACGTCGGGGCCGGTGACGAACATGTAGGACGTGTCCTTTACCATGAAGATGAAATCGGTCATCGCCGGTGAATAGACCGCCCCGCCCGCGCAAGGCCCCATGATGACGCTGATCTGCGGGATCACCCCCGACGCCATGATGTTGCGCTGGAACACCTCGCCATAGCCTGCAAGGCTGTCCACCCCCTCCTGGATGCGCGCGCCGCCAGAATCGTTGAGCCCGATCACAGGCGCGCCGTTCTGCACCGCCATGTCCATGATCTTGCAGATCTTCTGCGCGTGCGTCGCCGAGACAGAACCGCCGAGCACGGTGAAATCCTGGCTGAACACATAGACCATGCGCCCGTTGATCGTGCCCCACCCCGTCACGACGCCGTCGCCAGCGGGGCGGTTCTTTTCCATGCCGAAATCGGTGGAGCGGTGGGTGACGAACATGTCGTATTCTTCGAAACTGCCCTCGTCGAGCAAAAGCTCGATCCGTTCGCGCGCCGTCAGCTTGCCCTTCTCGTGCTGCGCGTCGACGCGTTTTTGCCCCCCGCCCATACGGGCAGCGGCACGGCGGGTTTCGAGCTCTTGCAGAATATCTTTCATCGCTGTTCCCTGTTGATCGGCGCAATCATGCTTGCGCGGACAATACTGCGGTGCGGCGGAGCCTCAAGTATTTTCGAGCAAATTTGCAAAGTTCGAAAAGCTGAACCTTCGCAAATTGCAAATTAGCAAACCCCGGCCCATCCCTTTCAGATCTCTCTAAACCACCGCCGATATGGACAAACTTCGTCCTTGGGCGTAGCCGATAGACATGAGTTACGCCAACAAGGTCCGATTCCTCGACCGTTCCACACCGCCGCATATCGTCACACTGATCCTGCTCTCGGGCCTGTCGGCGCTGGTGATGAACATCTTCCTGCCGTCGCTGCCCAACATGACGGCCTATTTCCAGACCGAATACTGGATCATGCAACTGTCGATCGCGGTCTATCTCGGCGTGAACGCGGTGCTTCAGATCCTGATCGGTCCGATCTCCGACAAGCTGGGCCGCCGCCCGGTGATCCTCTGGGGCATCGGCGCGTTCTGCGTCGCCACGCTCGGCTGCATCTTCGCACCGAACATCTGGCTGTTCCTCACCTTCCGCATGGCGCAGGCGGTGATCGTAGCGGCGATGGTGCTCTCCCGCGCGGTGGTGCGCGATTGCGTGCCTGCCGATCAGGCCGCCTCCATGATCGGGTATGTCACGATGGGCATGGCCGTGGTTCCGATGATCGGCCCGGCCTTCGGCGGCGTTCTGGATGAATTCTTCGGCTGGCAGGCCAATTTCTGGCTGCTCTTCGCGCTCGGCGGTGCGATCCTGTGGCTCAGCTGGGCCGATCTGGGCGAAACCGCCAGTGTCAGCGGCCTGACGCTCGGCCAGCAATTCGCGCAATATCCCGAACTTCTGACCAGCCCGCGCTTTTGGGGCTATGCGCTGGCGGCGGGACTGTCCTCGGGCGCGTTCTTCGCCTATCTGGGCGGGGCGCCCTATGTCGGCTCCGAAGTGTTCGGCATGACACCCGCGCAGCTCGGTTTCTTCTTCGGCGCACCGGCCATCGGCTATTTCGGCGGCAATTTCCTCTCGGGACGCTATTCTGCGCGGATCGGCGTGAACCGGATGGTTCTCTTCGGCACGCTGGTCAACGGGGTGGGCATCACGCTTTCCATGATGGTCTTCTGGGCCGGGCTGGGCAGCGAATGGACCTTCTTCGGCTTCATGACCTTCGTCGGACTCGGCAACGGCATGACCATCCCCAACGCGACCGCCGGCACGCTGTCGGTGCGCCCGCACCTGGCCGGCACGGCAAGCGGTCTGGGCGGCGCGATCATGCTCGGCGGCGGCGCGGCGCTCTCGGCGCTGGCCGGAGCGCTCCTGGTGGGCGGCAACGGACCCTGGCCGCTCCTGTGGATCATGCTCGTCACGGCCATCGGCGCCATCGCCGCCATCGCGCTGGTGATCCGACGCGAAGCCCGGATGCCGGGGCTGGACAGCGCCTGAAGGATTTGCAAACTCGCGCCCACGCGCTGCAAATCCGCAAAGGACCGCCATGCCCACGCAAAAACTCTATGCCGGCGCCAAGCTGCGCGAGATCCGCACGCGGCTCGGCATCACGCAGCGCGATTTCGCCGCCAAGATGGGCGTGTCCCTGCCCTATCTGAACCAGATGGAAAACAACAAGCGCCCGCTCTCGACCATCGTGGTGCTGGCGCTGGCACAGGAATTCGGCATCGACGTCACCGAACTGGGCCAGGGCGATGCCGAACGGATGATCTCCGATATGCGCGAGGCGCTGGCCGATCCGGTCTTCGCCGAGGCCGTGCCGCCCGTCGCCGATCTGCGCCTGACCGCCTCCAACGCACCGGGGCTGGCGCGCGCCTTTCTGCAACTGCACCGCGCCTACCGGCAGACCCATGAACGGCTCGCCTCGCTCGACGAGGCGCTGGGCCGCGAGGGCGCGCAGCTGCAACCCAGCCCCTGGGAAGAGGTGCGCGATTTCTTCCATTACTGCGACAATTACATCGACGCGGTGGATCGCGCCGCCGAACGCGCCGCCAGCCGCATGACAGGCAGCGACCGCGTGCGCGCCACCATTCGCGGTCTGGAAGCCGAAGGTCTGCAAGTGCGCTTCGCCGCCGCGCCCGACCTGCGCCGCTTCGACGAATTGCGCCACGAACTCACGCTCTCCTCGCTCGCCGCGCCGGAAACCCAGACCTTCCAGATGCTGCTGCAACTGGCACTCACGCGCCACGGCGCGCTGCTGGATGCCACGCTCGATCTGGCGCGGTTCCAGTCGGGCGCGGCACGCGACATCGCCAAGCTCGGGCTGGCCAATTACTTCGCCGGCGCGGCGATGATGCCCTATACGCAATTCCTGCAAGCCGCGCAGGACACGCGGCACGATCTCGAACTCATGGCGCGCCGCTTCGGCGCCTCCATCGAACAGGTGGCCCACCGGCTCTCGACCCTGCAACGCCCCGGCGCCAAGGGGATCCCGTTCTTCTTCGTCCGCGTCGATCAGGCCGGCACGATCACCAAGCGCCACAGCGCCACGCGGCTGCAATTCGCCCGTTTCGGCGGTGCCTGTCCGCTTTGGAACGTCCACCGCGCCTTCGAGACGCCGGGCCGCTTCCTGCGCCAGCCGGCCGAGACCCCGGACGGGGTGCGCTATATCTCCCTTGCGCGGGACGTGTCGAAAACCGGCGGCCATTTCGGCGCGCCGGTCCGCCGCTATGCCATCGCGCTCGGATGCGAGGTGAAACATGCCGGCGCGCTTGTCTATGCCGACGGGCTCGACCTGACACGCGACGGCGCGTTCGAGCCGATCGGGATCTCCTGCCGCATCTGCGAGCGCACGAATTGCCATCAACGCTCTGTCCCGCCGCTGGAGCGAAAGCTGACGATCCAGACCCACCGGCGCGGGATTCTGCCCTATGAGCTGACCTGATCCGCGCGCCGTAACGCTTCGTTAAGGTTAACCGGCTATACTGGGCTTGCGGAACAGGCTGAGGAGCCGATGACCGTGCCCGAAGAAGCCTCCGGCCCCAAACCGGATCGCTTCCAGCCCGCCGTGCCACCAGCGCGGCGGGCATTCTTCGAAAAAGACCCCCGGCTTCTTTGGGCCGAAAATACCTCCGCCGGAGGCTCCCGAAACCTGCCGCACGCGCCGCCGCCCGGTCAGCCGGCGCGCTTCAATGGCCGCGAGATCCGCCCGCCCCCGACAGGCGCACGCACGCCCGTCGTTCCCGGCGCCGAGGTCGGCATCCCGCGCATCACCCGCACGGCGAGATAGGCAAAGGCCTGCGCCTCCAGCATGTCCCCATCGAGCCCCACCGCCTCGACCGGCTCCACCGGGCAATCGAGCGCGGAGCGCAGCATCGCCATCATCACCGGATTGTGCCGCCCGCCCCCCGTCACGAGAAGCCGCGCGGGCGGGACGGGGCAGTGCTCCATCCCCTGCATCACCGCCGCCGCGCCCATCGCCGTCATCGTGGCCACCGCATCGGCATCGCCCAACTCGCGCACCAGATCGAGCATGACGGAAAAATCGTTCCTATCGAGCGATTTAGGCGGCATCTTGCGGAAATACCCCTCCTCGAGGAACAGCTCCAGCGCCCCATCGACCACCCGCCCCGTGGCCGCCAACGCGCCATCGCGGTCGAAAGCCAGTCCGCGCCGCTGCATCATCAGATCGTTGATCGGCGCATTGGCCGGCCCCGTGTCGAAGGCCAGCAGCGCGCCTTCCGCCTCCGGCGCCGCGGCGGCGGGGTCGACCCAGGTGAGATTGCCCACGCCGCCGAGATTGAGAAAGGCCAGCGGCCCCTCCGCCCCGATCCATTTTGCGCAGGCCCAGTGAAAGAACGGCGCGAGCGGCGCGCCCTGCCCGCCCATCTCGATATCCGAGCTGCGGAAATCCCAGATCACCGGCAACCCGAGCGCCGCGGCCAGCGCATCGCCATCCCCGGCCTGATGCGTGCCGCGCCCGTCCGGCTCATGCGCGAGCGTCTGGCCATGAAAGCCGACAAGCTCGCCCTCCATCCCCGCCAGCGCCCCGACATGCGCGGCCAGCACGATCCGCGCCGCCTCGGCGATATCGTCCTGCGGCCACTTGCCGAGCGCGCCGCGCAACACCGCGGCTTCGGCCTCTCTATAGGGCCGGTAGCGCGTTGCCCCGAAGCGCGTGATCGTCACGCCGTCCGTTTCGACCAGGGCCGCATCCACCCCGTCGAGCGATGTGCCGGACATCGCCCCCAAGGCACGGACCGGCCCCGATTTCATCTTGCCCTTCACCTTTCGCCCCGCCCTGACTATAGCTGCGCGCACCAGTCTATAACGGGGCGACGCGATGACCTACCATCCCAAATCGGAATTCATGGCAACCATGATGCAGCGTGGCTTTCTGGCCGATTGCACCGATTACCAGGGTCTCGACGAGGCGTTGAGCCAGGGCATCGTGCCGACCTATATCGGCTATGACGCAACCGCCAAATCGCTGCATGTGGGGCACCTGCTCAACATCATGATGCTGCGCTGGCTGCAAAAGACCGGGCACAAGCCGATCACGCTGATGGGCGGCGGCACCACCAAGGTGGGCGATCCGAGCTTTCGCGCCGACGAGCGCCCGCTTCTGACGCCCGAGGCGATCGACGCCAACATAGGCGGCATGAAACAGGTCTTCGCCAAATACCTGACCTATGGCGACGGGCCGACCGATGCGCTGATGCTCAACAATGCCGAATGGCTGGACGGGCTGAACTACCTCGATTTCCTGCGCGATATCGGGCGGCATTTCAGCGTGAACCGCATGCTGTCCTTCGAGAGCGTGAAATCCCGGCTCGACCGCGAACAATCGCTGTCCTTCCTCGAATTCAACTACATGATCCTGCAAGCCTATGATTTCCTTGAGCTCAACCGCCGCTACGGCTGCCGGTTGCAGATGGGCGGCTCGGATCAATGGGGCAATATCGTCAATGGGATCGACCTCACGCGCCGCGTGCTCGATCAGGAGATCTACGGCCTGACTTCGCCGCTCCTGACCACCAGTGACGGGCGCAAGATGGGCAAATCGGCGGGCGGCGCGATCTGGCTCAATGCCGACATGCTGAGCCCCTACGAGTTCTGGCAATTCTGGCGCAACACGACCGATGCCGATGTCGGCCGGTTCCTCAAGCTCTATACCGAACTGCCCGTCGAGGACTGCGACCGCCTCGGCACGCTGGCAGGATCGGAGATCAACGACGCCAAGATCGTGCTGGCGAACGAAGTGACGGCGCTTTGTCACGGCGCCGATGCGGCGGCAACGGCCGAGGCGACCGCGCGCGAGGTGTTCGAGAAAGGCGGCGTCGGGGATGATCTTCCGACCCTCATCCTCACCCCCGAACAGATCGCGGGCGGGCTCTCCAACACCGCGCTTTTCGTTCAGGCAGGGCTGTGCAAATCGGGCAAGGAAGCCAAGCGCCTGATCGCCGAAGGCGGCGCCAGCATCGACGATGCGCCTGTCGGCGAGGTGCGCCTGATGGCGCCCGAAGAGATCCGCGACGGCATGAAACTCAGCGCCGGCAAGAAACGGCACGCGCTGGTCCGGCTCTGCGGGTCTTAACCGGATCGCAACCTCTCGGTGCCACGCTGCGGGCATGACGCCCTGCCCGCTGCCCCAATCGCGCGAATTCGCCCGCACGCTCGCCGCGCTCGGAACACGCACGCATCGCCTGCCCGTGCCGGGCGGCGAAACCGCCTGCCTCGTGCAGACGCGGCGCCTGCCCTTGCTCGGCCCGGTCAACCTCATCTCGCGCGGTCCTGATCTGCCGCCGGCAGACGCCGCAGCTTGGCTCGCGCGACTCGACCTGCCCGGCCCGCTCTGCATCAACAGCCTCGGCAATCTCGGCGCGGGCTTCCTGCGCCTCGCCGCCCCGAAGGAGGTGGCGCTTTTGCCGCTCGGCGATCCGGCGCGGATGCGGCGCGCCATGCACCCCAACTGGCGCGCCAGCCTGCGCAGGGCGGAACGCGCGGCGCTCGCCATCACGAACGAGCCGTTCGATCCCGCGCGCCATGGCTGGCTGATCGACGCGGAAACCCGCCAGCAGAAGAACCGCCGCTACCGCAACTGGCCGGCACGGTTCACCGCCGCGTTCGCAAAGGAAAATGCCGGCAAACTGCGCGTGCTGAGCGCTGGCGGCACACGCACTGTAGCGGCAATGATGATCCTGTGTCACCCGCCCTGGGCCAGCTACCATCTCGGCGTGACGAGCGATGAGGGCCGCGCCGCCTGCGCCCATCACCGGCTGCTCTTCTAGGCGATGCTCTGGCTGGCCGCCCGCGGCTACACCACGCTCGATCTCGGCACGCTCACCGGCCCGCCGGGGCTGGACCGGTTCAAGCTGCGCAGCGGAGCAAGACGGACGGCCCTGGGCGGCACATGGCTGCGCCTGCCGCGCCTTCACCGGCCGAGCATCCAGATCCCGTCAGGCCAGAACGCGTGATAGGCGAAGGCGAACATCACGTCATGCGCCACGTCACGCCCGGCCGCGTCGCGCACCCGGATCGACCCGATATCGCGCCCCTCGGCGATCCGCGCCGTGTCGAGCGCGGAGGCCTGACCGGCGGTCCAGGAAATCACCACCCCGGCCTCCGCGATCTCGCCCGCCCGGCGCAACCGCTCCATCGGCCAGGCCCGCTTGCCCACGCGCACCACGCGCGCCAGCGGCGCGATCCCGTGCGGCGGCATCTCCCCGGAATACAGGAACGGCCGGTCGAGACTGTCATACCCGGCATAAGGGTTGCGCCCGTAATCGCGGTTGTAAGCCGGCTCCGCCATCACCCGCCCACCCGGATGCCGCGCGCGGAACTGCGCCCAGCTTTCCATGAAGCCCGGCAGCGGATCCAGAACCGCGCCCGTCAATTCCCCGACGATTGCCTCGCCAAGCGCCTGCTGCCACCAGCTTTCGGTCTGCCGGTCATACATCACCATGTCCGAATGGCGCAGCTTGCCCGTCACCCCGAATTCGAGCACCCGCCCGCGAACGCGGCGGTCGAAACTGAGCGCGGAATTGCAAAGCGGGCAAAAGGTCACCGCCACCGGAACACCGCCGACCACATCGTTCACGATCTCGTGCCAGGTCAGGTAACGGATCGGATAGGCGCGCACATCGCCGCCGATCTCGAGCGTGATGACGGGCTCGGCATCGCCCAGCCCTGTCTTCTCCGATACCTCGACGAAGTCCGGATCGCTCAGCGCCGGGATACCGTCCTTGGGCGGGCCGCCGGACCGTATCTCGGACCAGTCGGCAACCGCGCTTCGGCTGAAATCGGTCCGCGGCCATTCGCCCTGCCAAAACTCCGGACGCGCCGCCGCGAGCGACGCGATAAGAGCCATCAAACCCGCAATCACCAGAACGCGCATGAGCTTTCTCCCAAAGCTCAAGCTTGCCGCAGGCGCGCCGCTCTGCATAGACAGGCACACGCAACCGTGACCCGCGCGCGAGCCTCCTTCTTCTCGTCCCAAATACTCGAAAACCGCCACGCGGCCCGAGCGCGCCCGCCGAACGCAAGCCGCCGCGCTCGCCAAGCGCTTGCCGCCATGCGCAAGCATGGCTCAACCAGCGCGCGGCCCCGCGGGGGCCGCGCTCCTTTGCGTCACTCGGTGACGCGCACGTTTTGCATCACGTCGGGCTTGCCGATCACCGCGCCGTTCTGGCCCTCGCCGCGCTTGATCGCGTCGACCACGTCCATTCCTTCGGTGACCTCACCGACGACGGTATAGTCCCCGTTCAGGAAATGGCCCTGATCGAACATGATGAAGAACTGCGAATTGGCCGAATCGGGGCTTTGCGAGCGCGCCATGCCGATCACGCCCCGGTCGAAGGGCAGATCGGAAAACTCCGCCGGCAGGTCCGGCAGATCCGAGCCGCCGCGCCCGGCCATCGCCATGTCGCCGCCATCGAGCTTGCCGAATTCCACATCGCCCGTCTGCGCCATGAACCCGTCGATCACCCGGTGAAAGACGACGCCGTCGTAGGCGCCCTTTTCGGCCAGCGTGGTAATCCGCTCGACATGCGCGGGGGCCACGTCTTCGAAAAGATCGACGCGCACCGTGCCCTCCGCCTCGCCGGCGATGTCGATCTCCAGGCCCGTCGCCAGCGCGGGGGAGGCCAGAACGCTCAATACGATCGCCAGTTTACGCATCGGCGGCCACCTTGACCGAGATCATCCGGTCCGGGTTCGCCGGCGGCTCGCCGCGGGTGATGGCATCGACATGCTCCATCCCCGAAATCACCCTTCCATAGACGGTGTATTGCCCGTTCAGGAAGTGATTGTCGGTGAAATTGATGAAAAACTGCGAATTGGCCGAATTGGGGTTCTGCGAGCGCGCAGCGCCCAGCGTGCCGCGATCATGCGGCAGCTTGGAGAATTCGGCCGGCAGATCCGGCAAATCGGACCCGCCGGTTCCGGCGCGGCGGATGTTGAAATTGTCCTCCATGTCGCCATGCTCCACATCGCCGGTCTGCGCCATGAACCCGTCGATCACCCGATGAAACGCGACATTGTCATAGGCGCCCGAACGCGCGAGTTCCTTCATGCGCTCGGCGTGTTTCGGGGCCACATCGGGCAGCAGTTCGATGGTGACGGTGCCGTCCTTCAACTCCATCAGGATGGTGTTTTCGGGGTCTTTGATCTCGGCCATGCGTAGCTCCTTCGCGTGTTTGCTTGCCGCCAGACTTAAGGCGCGCCCCGGCGATTGCCAAGGACCGCATTGACCATCGCACCGCACCCCGCCATCACTGGCAAAAGCAGACTTCGGAGGATGACATGGCCTGGAAAACGCTCGACGACATGGATCTGGACGGCAAGCGCGTGCTTACGCGGGTTGATATCAACGTGCCCCTCGAGGAGGGCCGCGTCACCGACGCGACGCGGATCGAGCGCATCGTGCCGACGATCACCGATATCCTGGCGAAGGGCGGCACGCCGATCCTGCTGGCGCATTTCGGGCGGCCCAAGGGCAAACCGAACCCGGATATGAGCCTGCGCCAGCTTGTTCCCGCACTGGAACAGGCGTTCGGGCGCGAGGTGACATTCCTCGAACACCCGTCGCCGGAGGAGATCGTCAAGCTGCCGCAGGGCGCCGTTGCCCTTCTGGAGAACACCCGTTTCGATCCGCGCGAGGAAGCGGGCGATCCCGACATGGCGCGGGAACTCGCCGCGCTTGGCGATGTGTTCTGCAACGATGCTTTTTCAGCCGCCCATCGCGATCACGCCTCGACCACCGGGCTTGCCCACCTGCTGCCCTCCTGCGCCGGTCGGCTCATGGCGGCCGAGCTGCGCGCGCTGGAGCAGGCGCTCGGCGATCCCGAGCGCCCGGTGGTGGCGGTTGTCGGCGGGGCGAAGGTCTCGACCAAGCTCGATCTGCTGTCCAACCTGATCGAGAAGGTGGACATCCTCGTGATCGGCGGCGGCATGGCGAACACGTTTCTGGCCGCGCAGGGCATCGATGTGGGCAAATCGCTCTGTGAGCACGATCTGACAGGCACCGCGCGCGAGATTGCCGAGAAAGCCACGCAGACGGGCTGCGAATTGCTGCTGCCGCGCGATGCGGTGGTGGCGCGCGAATTCAAGGCCGGGGCGGACGCCGAAACCGTCAAGGTGGAGGATTGCCCGCCCGATGCCATGATCCTCGATGCCGGGCCGGACAGCGTGGCGCATATCACGCAGGCGTTCGAGCGCGCGAGAACGCTGATCTGGAACGGCCCGCTCGGCGCGTTCGAGATCGCGCCCTTCGATGCCGCCACCAACGCGGCGGCGGCCTATGCCGCCGGGCTCAGCCGGTCGGGCAAGCTGGTCTCGGTCGCCGGTGGCGGCGATACGGTCGCGGCGCTCAACAAGGCGGATGCGGCGGAAAGCTTCACCTATATCTCGACCGCCGGGGGCGCGTTCCTGGAATGGATGGAAGGCAAGACCCTGCCGGGCGTCGCCGCATTAGGCTGAAACCTGCCGGGCGGCGGGGCCGGAAAGCCACAGCCGGCGGATGCTGTCGAAAATTTCCCCGGCGGGGGATTTTCTTCGCCCACCGCCCCGTGCAACCTGCCGCTGTGCGCCCGGCAAGAGGCGCCGAACGAGGCACGAGATGACGCATTCCAGATCCCGCCCGGCGCTTGGCGCGCTGCTCTTTTTCGCCGGCTCCTTCTGCATCGGCGCCTATTTCATCTTCGCCGCCGTGCAGGGCGATTACGGCGTGTTCCGCCGCGCCGAGATCACCGTCGAAACGCGCGAGCTTCGCGCCGAACTCGCCGAGCT
This sequence comes from Marivita sp. GX14005, assembly GCF_023370775.1. Taxonomy (GTDB): domain Bacteria; phylum Pseudomonadota; class Alphaproteobacteria; order Rhodobacterales; family Rhodobacteraceae; genus Marivita. The sequence continues at coordinate 292,716 of NZ_JAMCCQ010000005.1, read as the reverse complement.
GCGCGAAGAGGTCGCGCGCATGGAAAACCTGACGCGGCGGCTGTCGGATACCTATCTCGATCTCGATCTGCTGGACGAGCGCGCGCGCGACATGCTCGGCATGGTGCGGGGCAATGAAATCGTGGTGCGCTGAGCGGCGCTACATGAAATAGGCCAAGAGGCCCAGAAACGGGATCGCGGCCATCAGATCGCCAAGCCCGGCCAGATCGCCCTCGTCCTCCGTCTCTTCCTCCGCCATTTCATCGGACTGCTGAGCCGCCAGCCGCTCCTGTTCGGCCGCATCGAACGGAATCGTGGGAAGCGGCATCTCCGGCGCGATGGCCTCGGCCGCATCCGCCTCGATCATCGGATCGGGCAGATCCTCGGGCGCCTCCTGCGAAATCAGCGATTGGAACTCCCGCGAGGGCGTGAAGCCGAACATGCGCAATTCGAGGATCTCGCCCGCGCGCAGATCGACGCCGAGCGTCGTGCCCTCCATCACCTCCTCGGGATCGAGCGCCGACACTACCGCGTCCGACCGGCTCGATCCGGCTTCGGCGCCATCCGCAACGCCCAGATGGGTGACCTCGATCTCACCGGGATCGGAGGCGAGGGCCGACAGATCCACGCTTGTCCGCGCGCCGGCCTCTCCGGTGGCGGCGATGTAGAACAAGAGCTCGTCCGGCTCCCAGAAGCCGTGAACGGCGACGCCGTCCTCCTCGGCCTCGGTATCCGCGCCGCGTTCAGGTGTGAGATCGAGCGCCGTCTTGCCCGGCAACGCGTCCTGCATCATCGCGAACATCGCGCCGCCCGGAGACAGATCGGCCTGCCCGTCATCCACGCTCAACGTATTCGGCGTGTTCTGGATCAGCGGCCAGACATGCGCCTGCTCCACGTCGTAGCGCAGAAATTCCTCCATCACGTTCAGCATCTCCTGCGCCTGGAAGAGCCCGTAATCCTCCGTCCGGTCGAGCGATCCGCTATTGCCGGCGGTGTTCCATTCCGTCGCCGCGATGCGCGCTTCGGGAATGTCCTCGCCCCATGTCTCATCGGCCGTGTTCAGCATGAAGCTGCGCTGGCTCTCGTTCACCTGGCCGCGCGAATAGACGTGCACCGCGATCTGATCGACGCTGGCGCGTTCCTCGGCGGTGTCGAACTCCGAAAGGATCATCTCGTTCGCAACATGCGTCCAGTTGACCGCGCCAGAGCCGAACAGGCTGTCCTCACCCAGATCGAGCCCGTAGGTGTCGTTCAGATCGGCGAGGATCTCGGCGCCTGACATATCCTCATCGACCCCGTCCGACAGGCGGGCGAAATCGAAATTCGTGCCCGATTGCACGATGATGTCGGCGTCGTGGTTGAGCGCGGTCAATTCGTCATCGACCACGCGCGCCATCTGCGAGGCGAGGCGCCCGTATTCGATGGAGCTCATCTGCCCGCTGCCCCAGTATTCATTGCCGATCTCGAACGCCTCGATCTCGGCCTCGCCATGCACACCGCCCACCACATCGCGCACGAAACCGCGCAGGACATCGTCATCGATGGCCGCGAACCGGTCGCCGTTTTCGTCTGCCATGTCCGACAGCAAATTGCGCGTCGGGATCACGATGGTGACGGACAGACCCTCCTGCCCGGCATAGCTCAGCGCCTCGTTCAGGGGGATGAAATCGCGCGTCTCGCCCGTGTCGCGGTCGACGACCGTGCCGGCATTGGGATTGGCGATGTCGAAATAACGTTCCGTGAGCGAGCCGCCCGGATAGCGGAAGGTGCCGATGCCGAGCTGTTCGATCACGCGGTCGTAATCGCCGCCCTGCTCCAGATCGAGCCGGGTCGCCAGCACATTGGCGCCGAAGAGCGCCTGGGACGCTTCCGATCCCATGAAACCGAAGGCGGAGATTTCCGGCATAATTATGTTCCCCAAGTCAGCAGCAGCCCAAATTTGTCCTTAATTGTGCCATGTTGTCTTGAGAAAAGATGAATCGTGACTGAATTTTGCCGCATTTCCGGCAGATCGCTCAACAATGCCCCGCCCCGCATGGCCATTGTTCCGCCACATTCACCGCCCGGCCGCGAATCGCCGCGGCGTCATGCGCCCCCTTGCCTTCCATCCCGAGAAAGCACTAGGCTCGAAAAAAGGTTTATTATTAAACCTGTTCCGAGGGAGGCGCGCATGTCCGCACGCAAATCGCCGGCCAAGGCCAAAACCAATATTTCTGCCGAGGAGCTGACCGCCTATTACCGCGACATGCTGCTCATCCGCCGGTTCGAGGAAAAGGCCGGCCAGCTATACGGCATGGGTCTGATCGGGGGTTTTTGCCATCTATATATCGGGCAGGAAGCGGTCGTCGTCGGGCTGGAGGCCGTCGCCGAGGACGGCGACAAGCGCATCACCTCCTATCGCGATCACGGGCACATGCTTGCCTGCGGGATGGATCCCAAGGGCGTGATGGCCGAACTCACGGGCCGCGAGGGGGGCTATTCCAAGGGCAAGGGCGGCTCGATGCATATGTTCTCCAAGGAAAAGGATTTCTACGGCGGGCATGGCATCGTCGGCGCGCAAGTGCCCATCGGCGCGGGGCTGGCCTTTGCCGACAAATACAAGGGCACGGGGCGCGTGACCTTCACCTATTTCGGCGATGGCGCGGCCAATCAGGGACAGGTCTACGAGACCTTCAACATGGCCGCGCTCTGGGAATTGCCGGTGATCTTCGTGATCGAGAACAACCAGTACGCGATGGGCACGGCGCAGAAACGCTCCACCTCCACCCCCGATCTGCACACCCGCGGCGAGGCGTTCGGCATCCCCGGCGAAGCGGTGGACGGCATGGACGTTCTGGCGGTGAAGGCGGCCGGGGAGGCGGCCGTGAAACACTGCCGCTCCGGCAAGGGGCCGTATATACTCGAAGTGAAAACCTACCGCTATCGCGGCCATTCCATGTCGGACCCGGCCAAGTATCGCACCCGCGAAGAGGTCCAGAAAATGCGCTCCGAACGCGACGCGATCGAACATGTGCGCGAATTGCTGCTGCAGGGCGGACACGCGAGCGAGGACGATCTCAAGGCCATCGACAAGGAGATCAAGGACACCGTCAATGCCAGCGCCGATTTCGCCCGCGAAAGCCCCGAGCCGGCCCTGGAAGAGCTCTGGACGGATATCTATGCCGAGGAGGCCGTGTGATGGCGGAGGTGACGAATGAGTTGATCCTTGAGCATCTCAAATCGATCCAGGACAAGCTGGTTCAACTGGATCGAGGTCAGCGGGATATTCAAAGCGAGCTTCGGACCCACAAAACGATGCTCGGCGCGATCATCTCGGACGACGCATTACAAGACGGACGGATCGCCGAAATCTACGATCGGCTGGATCGAATCGAAGCCCGACTATCGCTGAGGGATCAATAATGGCAACCGAAGTTCTCATGCCCGCCCTCTCTCCGACGATGGAGGAAGGCACGCTGGCCAAATGGCTGGTGAAGGAAGGCGATACCGTCAATGCCGGCGACATCATGGCCGAGATCGAGACCGACAAGGCGACGATGGAATTCGAAGCGGTGGATGAAGGCATCGTCGGCAAGATCCTGATCCCGGAAGGCACCGAAGCGGTGCGCGTCAACACCCCCATCGCGCTGCTGGTCGAGGAAGGCGAATCCGTAGAGGATGCAGAGCGCACCGCACCGCCGCTGCAGCCCGTCCCGGCGGACAAGGCCCAAAGCTCCGAGGATCAGGACGCAGCCGGCATGGACCACCCGGACCCGGCCGCTGCCATCGCGAAAGCCGAAGCGCCCTGGCCCGAAGGCACCGAGACACGCGAGATGACGGTTCGCGAAGCGCTGCGCGACGCGATGGCCGAAGAGATGCGCCGCGACGAGACCGTCTTTCTCATGGGCGAGGAGGTGGCCGAATACCAAGGCGCCTACAAGATCAGCCAGGGGTTGCTGGACGAGTTCGGCGCCAAGCGCGTAGTCGATACGCCGATCACCGAACACGGCTTCACCGGCCTTGCCGTCGGCGCCGCCTTTGGCGGGCTGCGTCCCATCGTCGAATTCATGACCTTCAACTTCGCGATGCAGGCGATGGACCAGATCGTCAATTCTGCGGCCAAGACGCTTTACATGTCGGGCGGCCAGATGGGCGCGCCCATGGTGTTCCGCGGCCCCAACGGCGCCGCCGCCCGCGTTGCGGCACAGCACAGCCAGGATTACGCTGCGTGGTATAGCCATATCCCGGGGCTGAAAGTGGCGATGCCCTATTCCGCCTCCGACGCCAAGGGGCTACTGAAAACCGCGATCCGCGATCCCAACCCGGTGATCTTCCTCGAGAACGAAATCCTCTACGGCAAAAGCTTCGACGTTCCGCAGATCGAGGATTACACCGTCCCCTTCGGCAAGGCCCGCATCTGGCGCGAGGGTGCGGACGTGACCATCGTCAGCTTCGGCATCGGCATGACCTATGCGCTGGAGGCCGCCGAAAAGCTCGCGGCAGACGGGATCGAGGCCGAGGTGATCGACCTGCGCACGCTGCGCCCGATGGATTATGACACGGTGATCGCCTCGGTGCAGAAAACCAACCGCTGCATCACCGTCGAGGAGGGTTTTCCGGTCGGCGCCATCGGCAATCACCTGTCGGCCGTCATCATGGAACGCGCCTTCGACTGGCTCGATGCGCCGGTGCTGAACCTCACGGGGAAAGACGTGCCGATGCCCTATGCCGCCAACCTCGAGAAACACGCTCTGGTGACCGTGCAGGAGGTGATCGAGGCCGCGAAAAAGGTCTGTTACAAATGATGCTAATTTACCTACGCCGTTCCTTACCAGCGTTGATGCTGGCCGGTATTGGAACCTCGGTTGCGATGGCCGGACCGCCCCGATATGACGTCGATACCCACTGCACGACGATCGCGGAATTCGGTGGCACCTACAGCGCCGAGATGTACAACTATTGCGTGGAAAGTGAGCAATCGGCGTATAATGCGCTCAAGCCACAATGGGACACTCTTCCTGCGCAGGTTCAGGCCCACTGCAATAAAATCGCCTCCTTCGGCACGCCGTCCTACGAGATGCTCGAATACTGCGTGAAAGAGGAAATGTCTGCATCCGCCAACCCACCTGTCTTCAAATATTGAGGCGTTTCGACATGCCCATTCAGATCCTGATGCCCGCGCTCTCGCCCACGATGGAGGACGGCACGCTCGCCAAGTGGCTGGTGAAGGAGGGCGATACCGTGTCCTCGGGCGATATCCTCGCCGAAATCGAGACCGACAAGGCGACGATGGAATTCGAAGCGGTGGATGAGGGTGTGATCGGCAAGCTGCTGGTCGGTGAAGGCACCCAGGGCGTCAAGGTCAACGCACCCATTGCCGTGCTGTTGGAAGACGGCGAAAGCGCCGAGGACATGCCTGAACACTCCGAACCGGCAGCAGAACCCGCCTCCTCCCATGTCGCCCCGGCAAAGCCCTCCGAGGCAACCGCCTCGGCGCAAGGCTACGGACGCGGCGAGACGCCGCAGGCCGATCCCGCGACAAAGGGAGAGCGCATCTTCGCCTCCCCCCTCGCCCGCCGCATCGCCGCCGAGAAAGGGCTGGATCTCGCGCAGATCACCGGCTCCGGTCCGCGCGGGCGGATCGTTAAGGCCGATGTCGAAAGCGCCCGTCCGCAAGACGCGGCCCCCCGCGCTGCACAGGACACAGAACCCGGCACCGCCCCGGCCCCGAAACCCGCCGATACCGGCGCCATCGCGAAAATCTACGAGGAACGGCCCCATACCGAGATCATGCTCGACGGCATGCGCAAGACCATCGCCGCGCGGCTGTCTGAGGCGAAACAGACCATCCCGCATTTCTACCTGCGCCGGTCCGTCACGCTCGATCCGCTGCTCGAGTTCCGAGCCGAGCTCAATGCGCAGCTGGAAAAGCGCGGTGTGAAACTGTCGGTCAACGATTTCATCATCAAGGCCTGCGCCCTCGCGCTGCAACAGGTGCCAACCGCCAACGCCGTCTGGGCGGGAGACCGCATCCTGCAACTCGACCCCTCGGACGTGGCCGTCGCCGTCGCCATCGAGGGCGGGCTTTTCACGCCTATTCTGAAAGACGCAGAGCAGAAGTCGCTCTCGGCCCTATCGGCGGAGATGAAGGATCTGGCCGCCCGCGCCCGCGAGCGCAAACTGGCGCCCCACGAATACCAGGGCGGCAGCTTTGCCATTTCCAATCTCGGCATGTTCGGGATCGAGAATTTCGACGCGGTCATCAACCCGCCTCACGGCGCGATCCTCGCCGTCGGCGCCGGGCTGAAAAAACCGGTGGTGGGTGAAGACGGCGACGTGACCGTCGCCACCCGCATGTCCATGACCCTGTCGGTCGATCACCGCGTCATCGACGGTGCACTTGGGGCGGAACTGCTACAGGCGATCACCGACAATCTGGAAAACCCGATGGCGATGCTGGCCTGAGGGCCCGCATTCCGTGGCAGTATCGGGGGACCAGTCCCCCGAACCCCTTGGGATATTTCCGGCAAGAAGAAAGGGGATCGCGGATCCGCGGCTTCTTTGGGCTTCAAATACCTTGGGGGTGAGGCCGCAGGCCGAGGGGGCAACGCCCCCTTCCCGCTGCCGCAAGGCAGCTCATCAAGGGTGCGCCGCGCGCACTCAATTCTCCAGCGTCTCGAACTGGCGCGCCTCCCTGGCTGACCAGCGCACCGTGAGACGATAGCCTGTTTCGTCCTGCGCTTCGTGCTCGACCAGCGATCTTTCGAAAAGCCAGGCGCGTTTGCGTTCCTCTCCGAAGGATAGCCGGATCACCTCTTCGCGGCGCTCGCCCTCGAGCGTTCGGGTCACGGCGGCGAGGAGCGGCTCCAGTCCTTCGCCGGTCAGCGCGGAGGCGGTGAAGACGTTGTCGTGCCGCGCCGCGCGCGCTTCGGCGGCGGTGCGGCTTTCGGGATCCATCATGTCGATCTTGTTCCAGATCTCGATGAGCGGCACCGTCTCCATCACGCCGAGCGAGGACAGGATATCGCGCACATCCTGCGCCTGTTCCTCCGTTTCGCCGTGGCTGATGTCGCGCACATGCAGGATGAGATCGGCGGCCAGCACCTCTTCGAGCGTGGCGCGAAAGGCGGCGACGAGTTCGGTCGGCAAATCGGAGATGAACCCCACCGTATCGGACAGGATCACCTCCGGCCCGCCCGGCAGCCGCACCGAGCGCATGGTCGGATCGAGCGTGGCGAAGAGCATGTCCTTCGCCATCACCTCCGCCCCCGTGAGCCGGTTGAAAAGCGTCGATTTGCCCGCATTGGTATAGCCCACGAGCGCGACGATCGGGTAAGGCACCTTGGCCCGCGCCGCGCGGTGGAGGCCGCGGGTCTTGACCACCTTGTCGAGTTGCCGGCGCAGGCGCACGAGTTGGTCATCGATGGCGCGGCGGTCGGCCTCGATCTGGGTCTCGCCGGGGCCGCCGACGAAGCCGAGCCCGCCGCGCTGGCGTTCCAGATGGGTCCAGGCGCGCACCAGCCGCGTGCGCTGGTAGCTGAGCGCGGCCATTTCGACCTGCAACACGCCTTCGCGCGTGGCCGCACGGTCGCTGAAAATCTCCAGAATGAGCCCGGTGCGGTCGAGCAGTTTCACGCCCCAGGCCTTTTCGAGATTGCGCTGCTGCACGGGCGTGACGGGGCCGTCGATCAGGACGAGCTCGATCCCGGAGTCTTCGAAGACGGATCGCAGCTCATCGATCTTGCCCGATCCGAAAAGCGCGCCGGGATGCGGTTTGGGCAGGCGCACGACATCGCTGCCGGCGATCTCGAGCCCCGGCAGGGCCGCGGCCAGCGCCACCGCCTCTTCCAGCGCAGGCTCGGGGGCCCGGCGGGTCCGGTCGCTGGTGATGTCGGGATGCAGAACCCAGGCGCGGGTCACATGCGGGGCGTGTTCCTTCAACTCTCGGCTTCGCCGTCATAGAGGTTGATCGGCTGGGCCGGCATGATGGTGGAAATCGCGTGCTTGTAGACGAGCTGCGATTGTCCGTCGCGCCGCAGCAGCACGCAGAAATTGTCGAACCAGGTGATGACACCTTGCAGTTTGACGCCGTTGATCAGGAACACTGTCACCGGAACCTTGGTCTTGCGGACATGATTGAGAAACGCGTCCTGAAGATTCTGCCTATCGGATGCCATAAATCGCCTTTATTCTTGCTGGTCCTGCGCGTCTGATCGTCGACATGGCTCACTATGTCGCGCCATACGGGTAAATTCCAGCGGAAAAACAGCGAAATCTCCGCAGGCCGGAAGACCGGCTCAATCCCGCCAAAGCCCCGGCGTCAGGATCACCACCAGCGCGAGCATTTCCAGCCGGCCCATGATCATCGCCAGCGCCGCCACGAGCTTCGGCCCCGCGCCCAGATCGAGCAGGGAGACGCGCCCGGCCTGCACCATGTCGATCAGCGGGCCGCAATTGGACAGGGTGGAGACCGCAAGCACCAGCGAGCGATCGAAGGGGATGCCGAAGGCGGCAAATCCGGTTGTCGTCGCGGCCAGCGTGATCGCGAAGATCATAAAGAACACCCAGGCAATGAAGGCGCCCTCGCGCCGGGTTCGGCGCGACACCAGCCCCGAGCGCCCGATGGAGGATGGGTGGACCAGCCGGTCGACCTCGCGCATGCCGCTGGCAAGCAGCGCGAAAACCCGCAGCAGCTTGACGCCGCCCGCCGTCGTCGCGACCCCGCCGCCGATCAGCGCGAGGCCCATCAGGATGAGCCCCGGCGTCTCCAGCCCCGACCAGGCCTGCGCCTCGTTCCAGTCCACGCTGACGAAACCATGCGTCGTCAGGAAGGACAGGACGGTGAAGGCGGCGCCCCAGAAGGCGCGCAGCCCGGCGATGAGGTTGTTCTGATCGCCCACGTCCAGCGCGGCGAAGAAATGGCGCACGAAAAGCGTCATCGGGACCAGCGCGACGATGAAGAGCCCGAGGCGGAATTCGGGATCGTGCAACAGGCCCGCCTCGTCACGCCGCCCGGTATCCTGCGAGAACGTCATGCGCGAGAGCGCGAAAAGCAGGAACACCGCGATGATCGCCTCTCCGGCAAAGCCGCTGCCGGCGCCGGGCGGGCCGCCCACCGGCGAGATGCCCGAGGTGGACATCACGCTCATCGCATGGGTCAGCGCGATGAACGGCGTATCGCCCGAGACCAGCAGCAGCACCCAGAGCGCCAGCGTGAGCAGGCTGTAGGTCGGCACGAGCACCGTCGCGCTGCGCGCGAGCCGGCTTGCCGGGTTCGCCGTGTCGCGCCGCGCGGCGCCGGCGACGATGTCCTGCCCCGGCTCGCCGAGCGAGATCACCTCGAACCCGCCGAGGTTGAGCGGCGCGAGGATCGCCGCCGCCGCGACCCACATCAGCAGCCCGCCCATCCAGCCCACCTGCGCGCGCCAGAGATGTTCGGCCATCGACAGCCGTTCGGCCGGAAAGAGCGGCACGCCCGTCGTGGTCAGGCTGGAGACCATGTCGAGATAGGCATTGAGAAAGCTCGTCGTCTGCAGCGCCTCGTAGAACGGCACGGCAAGGACGGCCGGCAGGACGATGAAGCTTGCCAGCAGCGCCAGCAATTGCCGGATCGCGTTGCGGTTATGCGACCGGTTGGCCAGCGCCGTACCGATCAGCGCAACGAAGATCAGCCCCACGAGCGCGGAATAGAAGAAGCTGCGCGCGTCCTGGTGCGCGTCATTCGCCAGCGCCACGATCGCCGGAACCAGCATCGCGAGCGAGGCAAGGCCGGTCAGCAGGATCAGAAGCGGCAGGCGAAAGAGAACGCGCATCGGTCAGAAGAAATCGATCGACACCTGAAGCAGGCGTTCGACCTCGGGCACATCGCCCGTCAGGGTGAAAAGGACGATCTGATCGCCCTCCTCGATCACGGTCGATCCGGTGGGGCGCACCACCTTGTCGCCTTTGCGGATCATGCCGACAAGCACGCCTTCGGGAAAATCGATGTCGCGCATCTTGCGCCCGGCCATCGGCGAAGTGGACAGCACCTCGGCCTCGATCACCTCGGCCTCGGCATCGCCGATGGAATAGACCGCGCGCACGCGCCCGTGTCGGAAATGGCGCAGGATCGAACTGACGGTGACCGACCGCGGGTTGATATAGGCATCGATCCCCAGCGTCTCCATCAAAGGCTCCAGCGTGGGATCGTTGATGAGCGCGATGGCCATCGGGCAGCCTTCGGACTTGGCGCGCACGGCGGCGAGCATGTTGGTCTTGTCGTCATCGGTCACGCAAAGCACCGCATCGGCGCGTTCGATATTGGCCTCGGCCAGAAGCGCGACATCCATCCCGTCGCCGTTCAGCACGATGGTTTTCTCCAGTGCCTCTGCGGCGCGTTCGGCGATCTTGCGGTTGCGTTCGATCACCTTGACCCGCACGCGCGTCGTGCGTTCCTCGAGCTGCCGGGCAACCATCAGCCCGACATTGCCGCCGCCGATGATGACAACGCGTTCCTGCTTGCGATGGGTCTTGCCGAACACCTCCAGAGTGCGGCGCACGTCTTCCTCATGCGCCATGACGTAACAGGCATCGCCCGGAAAGATCTGGTCTCCCGATTCCGGCGCGAAAAGCGTGCCTTCGCGCCGAATGCCGACCACGATCACCCGAAGCGTCGAGAAAAGATCGGTCAGCTGGTTGAGAGGCGTGTTGACGATGGGGCAGTCCTCGTCGATCGTCAGCCCCAGAAGCGAGGCCTTGCCGCCCAGGAACTTCTCGGTATCGAAGGCCGCCGGCGCGGCAAGCCGCTGCATCGCGGCCTCGGCCACCTCCATCTCGGGGCTGATCACCACGTCGATGGGCATGTGATCGCGGCGGTAAAGGTCGGAATAGATCGCCGTCAGATAGCTCTTGGCGCGCAGCCGCGCGATCTTGCGCGGGATGGAAAACACCGAATGGGCGACCTGGCAGGTCACCATGTTGACCTCGTCCGAATGGGTCGCGGCGATGATCATGTCGGCATCCTTGGCGCCCGCCCGCTCCAGCACGTCCGGATAGGAGGCGAAGCCCGCGATCCCCTGCACATCGAGCGCATCGGTCGCCCGGCGCACGAGGTCGGCATTGCTGTCCACGACCGTGACATCGTTGCGCTCGCCCGACAGATGTCGCGCGATCTGCCACCCGACCTGACCGGCCCCGCAGATGATGACTTTCATGGCATTCGCCCCCGTCGGGGTTCCCTGGCTGTGGCGCAGGGTTCTGTTTGGCAGAGGCGGGGGGCCGGGTCAATTGATGCCGGACCTGCGGGCGGCGTGCTTTATGGCGCGCGCCGGACAGCGGCGGCTGCGACACCCATCGCGATCAGCGCGCCGCCTCCGATCCGTGAAACCCAGGCCATAACGGATGGACGCGAGACCTTTGCCCGAACCCTGTCCGCGAGAAACGCGTAGGCGAGCGCGTTCAACGCGGCAAGACCAACGAAGGTGACGATCAAAACGGAAAACTGCGGCAGAAGCGGCCGTCCCGGTTCTACGAATTGTGGAACGAAGGCGATGAAGAACACGATCGATTTCGGGTTGAGCGCGGTCACGGCGGTTGCATGGCCGAAGATTCGCGAGGGCCGCGCGGCGGGCAGACCGTCCGAGACGTCAGGCGCCGCCTTTGGTGCCGTGCGCAACAGCCTGATGCCAAGATAAACGAGGTAGATCGCTCCGATCCACTTGATAACGGTGAACAGCGTGGCCGAAGCGAGCACCAAGGCCCCCAGCCCTGCAAGCGATGCGGACATGGCGATGAAATCGCCTAACGCAACGCCGGCCACCATCGCGAGCGCCACCCTGCGGCCCTGGCTGAGCGCGTAGCTGAGAACCAGCAGCACGGTCGGCCCCGGAATGACAAGAAGGGCGCAAGATGCGATCACGAATGTCAGCCAGATGTGAAAGTCCATGCGATCCCCGATGCAAACCCGATCATCGCGCGACGGTAGACTGCGGTTTTCAACCGGTCAACGCGGATCGACAGAAATCCGTTGCCCGTATCGCGCAGGCGGCTAAACCATGAGGCGGTATCTCACACCGGGGCGGTATCTCAGACAGGGGCGAGCGTGATGGAAAACCGAAGATTGACAACGGTATTCGAGGTTCTGGGCTCGGTCTCCGCGATGGCCTACGCCCTGTTGATCGCCTCCAATACCGGCAATGAGATGTTGGGGTTCTCGCTCCTGCTGGTCTCCGCGCTTCTGTTTTCGGGTTGGGCGCTCATCGACAGGCGCTGGACGTTCCTGCTGCTGCAGGCGTTCTATGCGTCTTCGGCCTTGATCGGCCTCGTTCGCTGGGCGTGACCGGGCGGCCCCTACCCGCCCCGCCGCTGCAACCGCCAGGCGCGGGCCGATTCCGGCGTTTCCCATTCGTAGCGCGGGTCTTCGGTGGTGCGGCCGAACCAGAGGCGGCCTTGCCCGAGGCGCCACGGGTCGAGGACGATGCCCTGCTCCATTGGCTGGCCGCGGGCGCTGAGGATCACGGTGGCGTGCTCCAGACCCAGCGTGCGGATATTGCCAAGGGCGCGGTGGATTTCGAGTGTGCGAAAGCCTTCATCGCGCAGCGCGACGTGCATTGCGTCGGCGAAGTCCTGACAAACACCTTTTTCGCGCAGCCCATGCACAACCTTGAAATTGTGCATCAGCGGTGGATCGGTCATGCGCCACGCACGTGCCCAGACAAGGGGCTGCTGGACCGCTATGCGGGCCGCGCGGGCGGCTTCTTCCCGATCGACGGACGCATCCATCGCGAGAAGCGCATCCCGCACCGCCGCGATCTTTTCCTCTGTCTGGCCCTGGGCAGCGAGGCTGTTCGTATCCGCGCGGCTCGCCGGCCCGGTGCCTGCGGCGTCCTGCACTGCGCAGCCGGCAAGCAGGGCCAAGAGCGCCGCCGCGCGAGCGGCCTGCCTCAAGATGCCGGCTCCACCTCGTCCTCCAGATAGGCCACGCGGCTGCCGGATTTCGAGCCTGTCACCACGCCCAGCGATTTCAGCTTGCGATGCAGCGCGCTGCGCTCCATGCCGACGAAACTGGCAGTGCGGCTGATATTGCCGCCGAAGCGGTTGATCTGGGTCAGCAGATATTCCCGCTCGAACGCTTCGCGCGCCTCGCGCAGCGGCATGGTGGCCAGCGTTCCGGACAGGACCACCCGGCCCTCCTCGCCGCCTTGCGGTGCGCTGTCCTGCGGAAGCTCGCGCGCGGCGATGTCGCCGGTGCCGTCGCCAAGAATGAGCACGCGTTCGATCAGGTTCTTGAGCTGGCGCACATTGCCGGGCCAGATCATCGTCTGCAGCAGCGCCACCGCGTCGCCGCTCAGCGCGCGCTTCGGCAGACCCTGCGTTTCGTTGAACTGCGCGATGAAATGTTCGGCCAGAAGTGGAATGTCCTCGCGTCGGTCTTCGAGACTGGGAACGGTGATCGGCACGACGTTGAGCCGGTGATAAAGCTCCTCGCGGAAGCTGCCATCCGCGATGGCCTCCTGCAGGTCGCGATTGGTCGAGGAGATCACCCGCAGATCGACGCGCACCTTGTCGGCGCCGCCCACGCGCTGGAATTGCTGATCGACCAGCACGCGCAGGATCTTGGATTGCGTGCCGAGCGGCATGTCCGCCACCTCGTCGAAATAGATCACGCCGCCATGCGCCTGCTCCAGCAGCCCCGGCTCGACACCGCGATCGGCGGTTTCGCGGCCGAAGAGCACCTCCTCCATCGTCTCCGGCGCGACGCCGGCGCAGTTGACGCAGATGAAGGGCGCGCTGGCGCGGTTCGAATTGGCGTGAATGTAACGCGCGGCCAGTTCCTTGCCGCAGCCTGCCGGGCCGGTCAGCAACACCCGGCCGTTCGATTTCGTCACCTTGTCGAGATTCGACAAAAGCCCGCGATAGGCGGCACATTCGCCGACCATCTGCGCCACGTCGGTCTCGCCGCGCTTGAGCCTCTGGTTCTCGCGGCGCAAGCGGCTGGTTTCCATCGCGCGGCGGATGACGACCAGCAACTGATCGATATTGAAGGGCTTTTCGATGAAATCATACGCGCCCTGCTTGATCGCGGCGACCGCGATCTCGATATTGCCATGCCCCGAGATGATGACGACCGGCACATCTGGATTGTCGCGTTTGACGGTCTTGAGAATGTCGATCCCGTCCATCTTGCTGTCCTTCAGCCAGATATCGAGGATCAAGAGCGCCGGTTCCTCGGCGTTGATCTCGGCCATCGCATCCGAGGAATTGCCGGCAAGCCGGGTGGTGTAGCCCTCGTCTTCGAGAATATCGCCGATCAGCTCGCGAATGTCCCGCTCATCGTCCACGATCAGAATGTCGCTCATTGCCTCAGTCCCCTTTTCAATCGTCATGTCTCGAAATCGTTCAACGCGGCCAGCCTGTCGGCCGCGATGGTCTCGGCTGTCTCGTGCGGCTCGGGCGCGGTCAGGATCGGCAGGCGCACCGTGGCCTGCGCGCCGCAGCGGCCGTCCTCGCCGAAGGGCTCCGCACGGTCCAGAACGAGCGTGCCGCCATGTTCCTCGATGATCTTCTTCACGATGGGAAGGCCCAGCCCGGTGCCTTTCTCGCGCGTCGTCACGTAAGGCTCGAAGAGGCGCGACGTGTCGTCCGGCAGGCCGATGCCATTGTCGGCGATGGTGATCTCGGCACTGTCCCCGTCGATCCGGCAGGTGATCCGAACTTCCGGGTCTATCGCGCTATCAGGGTATTTTTCGCGATAGCTTTCAATCGCTTCCCCGGCGTTCTTCACCAGATTGGTGAAGGCTTGGCCGATCATCGTCGCGTCAAGCTCGGCCGGGATTTCGCCTTCCGGCAGGTCGGTGACAAAGTGCACGCCCGGCTGGCCGGTTTCCTGAAGCAGCACCGCGCCGCGCAGGATATCTGCCAGATCCTCGGGCTTGCGGTCCGGCTCGGGCATCCGCGCGAACTTGGAGAACTCGTCGACGATGCGGCGCAAATCGTTCGTCTGCCGCACGATCACTTCCGTCATCTGTTCCAGCCGCTCCGCATCCTCCTCGGGAAGACCCTTGCGAAACTTGCGGCGGATGCGTTCGGCCGACAGCTGGATCGGGGTGAGCGGGTTCTTGATCTCATGCGCGATCCGCCGCGCCACGTCGCCCCATGCCGCCATGCGCTGCGCGCTGACCAGATCGGTCACGTCGTCGAAAGCGATCACATAGCCTTCGAGCCCGCCATCCTCGCGCCGGCGGGTGGACAGGCGCACCAGGAGGTTCTCGTGCCGCCCCTCGCGGGTCACGCGCACCTCTTCCTGCGCGGTTTCGATCCCCTGCTCGCGCAACCGGTCGAAAAGCGGGCCGAATTCCGGCACCGCAACGGTGATCTGAACGCGGCTCGGGTTGTCTTGCCAGCCGAGCAGCCGTTCGGCAGAGCGGTTGACGAAGGTGACGCGCCCGTCGGGGTCGAGCCCTACCACGCCCGAGGTCACGGAGGTCAGCACGGAATCGAAGAGCCGTTGGCGGCGTTCGATTTGCCGGGTGTTGTCGAGCAACGTGTCGCGCTGGCCCTTCAGCTGGCGCGTCATCTGGTTGAAATAGCGCCCCAGCATGGCGATCTCGTCGTCGCCATCCTCCTCGACGACCTTGACGTCGAGATCCCCCGCCCCGACCCGCTGCGCCGCGCCGGTGAGGCGACCGACCGGACGGCTGAGCCGTTCGGCGAACCACAGGCCGAGCCAGACCGCAGCGAGGATCAGAAGCACCGCGAAGCCCAGATAGAGCAACGCGAAATCGAAGAGCACGCGCCCGCGATCGTTTTCCTGTTGCTGGTAGAAGCGCGCGGTGGCCTGCGTGTCGTCGAGCAGATTGAGGATCTGCCCGTCCACCTCGCGCGTGACGTAAAGATACCTGTCGGCAAATGCCTCAAGCGGGACGAGCGCGCGCAGCTCGTTGCGATCCCAGTCCTGCATCAGCGCGATCCCGGCCTCATCCGCACCTGCGATCTGCGCTTCGCTCGGGCGTTCGTAATCGAAGAGATAGGACCGCTCGCCGCGCGCGCGGATTTCCCCGGCCCCGTCAATGACATAGGCTTCGCGCAGCCCGCGCTGGATCTGCGCCTGACCCTGGCTGAGCGCTTGCCGCAATTCGCCGTCATCCATGATGAAGGTCGCGCGGCGGTTGGCATCGAGAAAGGCCGCGAGCGCGCGGGCGTCCTGCGTTAGCCCCTCGCGATGCTCTTGCTCGTAAGCCTCCGCCGCAGAGAGCGACGCGCCCACCACGTTGCGCACACGTTCGGAAAACCACGTTTCCAGACCGATATTGATCGTCAGCACCGCGAACACCGCCACGGTGATCGTCGGCAAAAGCGCCATCAGGGCAAACGCCCCCGTCAGCCGCAGATGCAGCCGCGATCCGGCGGATTTGGCGCGCCGCGCGGCGATCATCTTGGCCACCCGGCTGAGCACGAGCGCGGCCAGCAGCAGCACATAGACAAGATCGGCCAGCAGCACGAGCCGCAGGTTGAGCTGTGCGCCGCGCCCGCTGTCGAGCGGTCCGAGAACGAGGATCGTGGCAATGGCGAGCAGCGGGCCAAGCACCACCAGCCCGAGCGTCATCGCGTTCTGGTAGCGTCTTTGCCTGCGGATCCGGCTGAGCCGGCTCCAGTTGAAGGATCGTGCCCAAGTGGCCACGGCCATCCCCCGCCCTTGATGTGTCGCGCAGCCCGACAACCGCTATATTATGTGTCCGCAGCCCGCTGCGTCGCAGCCGAAACACGTTTATGTGGCGTTTTTACATCAATTTGCGGCGCCGTGTCACCTGAATATCGAGGTCCGTGATCTTCTTTCTCAGCGTATTACGATTTATGCCAAGCAAATCAGCGCATTTGGCCTGATTTCCGCCGGTTGCATCGAGGCAGATCTCGATCAACGGCGTCTCGATCTCGCGCAGGATGCGCGCATAAACGCCGGCGGGAGGCAAATCGTCGCCGTGCAGATCGAAATAGCGGCGCAGGTGCCGCTCGACCGAGGCCGAGAGCCGGTCCCCCGCTGCGGGGCCGAGAACGGGGCCGGCCTGCGGCTGATCGGCCAGCGCGTTCTCCGCCTCCGCGCGGGTGATCTCGCCGCCGCTTCCGGTCAGGCCAAGCCGGCGCAGCACGTTTTCGAGCTGTCGGACATTGCCGGGCCAGGGATAGGCGCGGAAAAGATCGGCGCAGTCCGGCGAGAGCCGGCGCGGCGGATCGGTCTCGGGCGCGGCTTTTCGCAGGAAATGGACGGCAAGCTCGGCGATATCGTCCACCCGTTCGCGCAGCGGCGGAACGGTCAGGCTCGCGCCGCTGATACGGTAATAGAGATCGTCGCGCAGGGCCGCTTGTGCCTGCGCGCCCTCCGGCCCGGTTCGGCATGTGGCGGCAAAGCGGATGCCGTGTTCGGGCGCGCGGTCCATCAGATGCACAAGCCCGGCCTGCGCCCCATCGGGCAGATCGGCCACGCCGTCGATCACCACCGTGCCGCCGTTCGCCGCCGCCAGCAGGCGTGCGCCGCGATCCGGATCGTCCAGATCGGTCGTCGGGGCCAGCACGAAGGGCCGCGATCTGCGATCCGAATAATCGTGCAAGACGCGCGCGATAAGCGATTTTCCGGTGCCGGATTCGCCGCGGATGAGCACCGGCAAATCGCTGTGCATCAGCCGCGCGACAAGCCGGTAAAGCGCCTGCATCGCCGGGGTCTGCCCGATAAGCGGCAGGCTCTCGCGCTCGGCGCGCGGCTCTGGCGCGGCGCGCGGTGCCGTGCCGCGCGCCGCCAGTGCCTTGCCAGTGCGGGCCATCAGGTCGGGCAGATCGAAGGGTTTGGGCAGGTAGTCGAAGGCCTTGGCCTCGGCAGCCTTGATCGCCGTCATGATGGTGTTCTGCGCCGACACCACGATTACCGGCAGATCGGGCCTGTCCTGCGCGATCTTCGGCAGCATTTCCAGACCGTTGCCATCCGGCATGACCACATCCGAGATGACGACATCGCCGCGCCCTTCCGCGATCCAGCGCATGAGCGTCGTCAGCGACGAGGTCGCATGAACCTTGCAGCCAGCCCGCGTCAGCGCCTGCGTCAGCACCGTGCGGATGGTGCGGTCGTCATCGGCGACAAGAACGGTGCCGTCCATCAGCTGTCTCCCTTCGCGCGTCTGGCCTGTGGCAACGAGATGCGGAACGCCGTCCGTCCGGGGCGGCTGTCCACCGCGATCCAGCCATCGTGATCGGCGATGATCTTACTGACCAGCGCCAGCCCCAGCCCGGTGCCGTTCTCGCGCCCCGAAACAAAGGGGGCGAAGATATCGGCTGCGATCTCGGACGGCAGGCCGGGGCCATCGTCGATCACCTCGATTTGCAGCGGCAGCGATTGCCCCGACGCGCCTATCGGGCGCTTGTTGTAGCTTTGCTCGTAATAGGTGCGCAGCGTGATCGTCCCGCCCGCGCGTCCTGCGGCATCGGCGGCGTTGTGGATGAGGTTCTGCGCGACCTGAAGCATCTGATCGGGATCGGCCAGCGCGGGCGGCAGCGAGGGGTCATAGGCCTTTTCGATGCGCATATGCGCCCCCAGCCCCAGCGCGGCGGAGCGCGCCGCCCGGTCGAGCACGTCATGAAGGTTGGTCGGGACAAGCTGCGCCCCGGCCCGGTTGCCGAATTGCTCCACCCGGTCCAGCAGGGTGACGATGCGGCGCGTCTCGGCGACGATGAGATCGGTCAGTTCCCGGTCCTGCGCGCCCAGCGACATGCCCAGAAGCTGCGCCGCGCCGGTGATGCCGGCAAGCGGGTTCTTGATCTCATGGGCGAGCATTTCCGCCATGCCGATGGCCGATCTGGCCGAGGATGCGGACGGTTGCGCACGCAGCGCGAAATCCCGCGCGGCGATCAGAAGCAGCATCCGCCCCTGCCCGCCCTGCAGCGGCGCGATGTGGAGCGTGCATTGCACCGGCGCGCTCGATCCGGTGCCGATATCCACGTCATTGACGAAAAGCGGCGTGCCGAGCCGGCGCGCGCGCTCCAGCCCGCTTTCGAGCGGCGCATCGACGGCCAGCCTGTCCCAGACCGGCTCCCCGCGCAGCGCGCGCGCCGATTGGTTCATGAACCCCTCCGCCGCCGGGTTGAGATCGACGATCCGGTCGGCCGCGTCGATCACGATCACGGGCGCGGGCAGCGCGGACCAGATCGCCTCGTCGAACGCAGCCTCCGCGATCATGCGGAGCACCTCTGTGCGCCTTCCAGCGCCGGGCCGAGGCTGCGCAGGACGCGGGACGGCGCGTCGGCGGTCAGAATGGTTCGCCGCAGATCGGGCGCAGTGCCGGCCTCGTCCATATACCAGCCCAGATGCTTGCGCGCAACGCGCAGGCCCAGATCGGTGCCGTAGAAGGACAGCATGTCCTCGTAATGGCCGCAGACCATATCCACCAACGCAGAGCCTGCAGGGATGTCCGGTGCCGCTGCGCCATAGAGATCGGCCGCGACCTGCGCCAGCAGCCACGGACGCCCCTGCGCGCCGCGCCCGATCATCACGCCATCCGCCCCGCTTTGGCGCAGCGCCTGCCGCGCGGTTTCGGTGCTCGTAATGTCGCCATTGGCGATCACCGGGATGGAGACCGCCTGTTTGACCGCCCGGATTGCGGCCCAATCGGCGCGGCCCTTGTAGAACTGGCAGCGGGTGCGGCCATGAATGACGATCATCGCGACGCCAATGCCTTCCGCGCGCCTCGCCAGATCGGCGGCGTTCAGCGATGTTGCGTCCCAGCCGAGCCGCGTCTTGAGCGTGACCGGCACGGATACGGCCCCCGCGACCGCTTCGATGAGCCGGCAAGCGTGATCGAGATCCCGCAGCAGCGCGGAGCCGGAATAGCCGCCGACGACCTTTTTCGCCGGGCAGCCCATGTTGATGTCGATCACCCGCGCGCCCATCCCCTCGACCCGCCGTGCCGCCTCGGCCATCGCCTCCGGCGCGCGGCCGGCCAACTGCACCGAGGTGTTGGCCGCCGCCACGCCAAGCTCGGCCTTCTCGCGCGTGCCGGGGCGGGCGGTGAGGAATTCGCCGCTGGCGATCATCTCGGACACGACCCGTCCCGCGCCGAAACGCGAGACGAGGCTGCGGAACGGCAGATCGGTGATCCCGGCGAGCGGGGCAAGCAGAACGGGCGGCGAAATCAGATCATCGGCAACCGGCGGCACGGGGGCGCTCCTTGAAAACACCCGCGAGAGCTACGCCGGAGCGACCGTGCGATCAAGGGTTTTGCCTCTCTTGTCACCAATGGGCCGCGCATTGCCTGTTTTTTGTGCAACTCCCGGCGAGCGATTGCGCAAACGTGTCGGCGCGGGTAGACAGACCGCATCAGAGGAAAGAGGCGGTGCGGATGAAGATACGGCTAGGCAACGGGTATGATGTGCACCGCTTCGGCCCCGGCGATCACGTCATCCTTTGCGGTATAAAGATTCCCTATCATCAGGGGCTTGCGGGCCATTCCGACGCCGATGTCGGCATGCACGCGATAACCGACGCGCTGTATGGCGCGATGGCGGCGGGCGATATCGGGCGGCACTTCCCGCCCTCCGATCCGCAATGGAAAGGCGCCGCGAGCGAGGTGTTCCTGGCCCATGCCGCCGGTCTGGTGCGCGATGCGGGCTTCGCGATCTCGAATGTCGATTGCACGCTGATCTGCGAAGAGCCGAAGATCGGCCCGCATGCCGATGCGATGCGCGCGGCGCTGGCGGCAATCATGGGCATTCCGGTGGAGGATATTTCCGTAAAGGCAACAACCTCGGAAAAACTTGGATTTACGGGGCGCGGTGAAGGTATCGCCTCAATCGCGACCGCTGCGCTGGTGCAGGCATGATGCGGCTGGTGGCGAGCTTCTTCGGCGCGGGCTGGCTGAAGCCTGCGCCCGGCACTTGGGGCTCGCTCGCCGCGCTGCCGGTCGGCTATGCGCTGCTCAAGCTGGGCGGGCCGTGGCTGCTTGCCGTGGCGGCGGTGATCGTCTTTTTCGCCGGCTGGATGGCGACGCGTGCGGTCACCGACGGGATGGTTGATCACGATCCGTCCTGGATCGTCATCGACGAGGTTGTCGGCCAATGGATTGCCCTCTTTCCAGTGGGGTACGGCGCGATGATGATGGGCGTTCCGGTGGAACGGCTCTGGCCCGGATGGCTTGCCGCATTCGTGCTGTTCCGGTTGTTCGATATCTGGAAGCCGTGGCTCGTGGGCCGCGCCGATGCGCGGGGCGATGCGCTTGGCGTGATGATGGATGACGTCTTCGCCGGCTTTTTCGCCGCGATCGGCGTGATCGTTCTGGCTGCACTCTTTCACCGGGTTCTGATGTGAGCCTCGCGGACGAGATCCTGCGCCTTGCGCGCGCGGCCGGAGCGACGATCACCACCGCGGAAAGCTGCACTGGCGGGATGGTCGCCGCCGCGATCACCGACGTGGCCGGATCGTCCGATATCTTCGAACGCGGTTTCGTCACCTATTCCAACGCCGCCAAGTCGGACATGCTGGGCGTGCGCAGGGCCACGCTGGAGGCGCATGGCGCGGTGTCCGAAGAGGTGGCGCGGGAGATGGCGGAAGGCGCGCGCCGCGCGGCGGGCGCGACATTCGCGGTGTCGATCAGCGGCATTGCCGGGCCGGGCGGGTCGGAGCACAAGCCCGAGGGGCGCGTTTGCTTCGCGCTGGCCAGCGGCGCGGACATCCTTGCGCAAACGGTGGAGTTCGGCGCATTGGGCCGCGCCACCGTGCGTGAGAAATCCCGCGATCACGCGCTGACGCTGATCCGCGATGCGCTCGGGAAACGTCAGGTGCCGGATGCGGGTGCGGACTTGGGCGTGTAAAGCTCCGCCGCGCGGCGCTCGAACGCGCGCACGATGCGCTGCATCGCGTCGTAAAAGAACATTCCCGCCGCGCCTTGCAAAAGACGGTTCTTGAACTCGAAATCGACATAGAAGGTCACTTCGACCCCCTCCGGCACGTCGCGGAAGGCCCAGTTGGAATGCATGTGCTTGAACGGGCCATCGAGATATTCGGTATCGATTTTCATCTGCTCGGGCCATAGCACGACACGGCTGCCGAAGCGTTCGCGGAACACCTTGAAGCTGATCACCAGATCGGCCAGCATTTCCTCGTGATCGCCCCGATCCTCGCGCGAGCGGATGCGTGCGGCGGCCGTCCAGGGCAGGAACTCGGGGTAGTGCCGCACATCGGCCACGAGGTCATACATCTGCTGGGCCGTATAAGGCAGGGTGCGGGTCTCTGAATGTGTCGGCATCTGCTCTGCGTTGTTTTGAACTGGATTAGACCGTGACAGTGGCGTTGGATGTCGTATTGTGCGCGCGAAAAATCAAGGGAAACCTATGACAAAGCGTCCTTATGTCATCGACGAGATGATCTCGGCCAAGGCCATCGCCGCGCGGATCGAAGAGCTGTGCCACGAGATCCACGCCGAGTTTCGCGGCACCGACAAACTGGTCGTCGTCGGCCTGCTGCGCGGCAGTTTCGTCTTCATCGCCGATCTGGTGCGCGAGCTGGACCTGCCGGTCGAGGTCGATTTCCTCGAAGCGTCCTCTTATGGCGATGCGATGGAATCGAGCCGCGAGGTGCGCATCCTCAAGGATCTGCGCGGGCAGATCGAGGGGCGCGATGTGCTCGTGGTCGAGGATATCGTCGATACCGGGCATACGCTCAAGCATGTCGTCGGGTTGCTCAAGGCGCGCAAGCCGGGGCGGCTGCGCACGATCGCGCTGCTCGACAAGCCGTCGCGGCGCGAGACGGATGTGAAGGCCGACTGGATCGGGTTTTCGATCCCCGATGAGTTCGTCGTCGGCTATGGAATCGATTACGCACAGCGCAACCGTAACCTGCCGTTCATCGGCAAGGTTCGGTTCGAAGATGAAAGCTGAACCCGGATAACGGGAAATTTCCTTTCGTTTGCTTTCGAAAACGGTATCGTCAAAGGGCGAGCAACCGATCAAGGGAGTGAAGAGATGAAAACCGTTCTTACCGCGACGATCGCGGCAGCCACGCTGCTGACCGGCGCCGCCGTATTTGCCGAAACGGAACACGAGGCGCAGCTCAAGGCGCGTCAGGGTCAGTTCCGCATCATGGCGATCAATCTCGGGATTCTGGGCGGCATGGCCAAGGGCGAGATCGAATACAACGCCGATCTTGCGCAGGCCGCTGCCGACACGCTGGTCGCCGTCAGCACTATCAGCCAGGCGCCGATGTGGCCCGAAGGCTCTGACAACATGAGCATCGACGGAACCCGCGCGCAGCCGACGATCTGGGAAAAGAACGACGATTTCCTGGGCAAATGGGCCGATCTGCACCCCGCAGCGCTGGAATTGCAGCAGGCGGCGGGCAGCGGGCGCGAGGCGCTCGGGCCGATGATGGCGAAGGTGGGCGGCACCTGTAAGGCGTGCCACGACGAGCACCGGGCGCCGGAGGACCAGTAAACCGATGCGGCGCGGTCTGATCTATGGCACCGTGGCGGCGGCGTGTCTCGCTGTTGCCGCCGGGCTGTTCCTGACCCGCGCCGTTCCGGTCGAGGAGGCAGCGCTCGACGGGCTGACGGGCGATGCGGCACGAGGCGAGAGCGTTTTCACCGCCGCCGGTTGCGCTTCGTGCCATCACGCGCCCGATGCGGAGGGTGAAGCCAAGCTGGTCCTTGCCGGCGGGCAGCGGTTTCCGTCCGATTTCGGCACGTTCATCGCGCCCAATGTCTCGCCGCACAAGGAGGCGGGGATCGGCGGTTGGACGCTGTCGCAATTCGCCTCCGCCGTGCAGCGCGGCGTGTCGCCGGGCGGCGCGCATTATTACCCGGCTTTTCCCTATGCGTCCTACGTGCATATGGCCGATGAGGATGTCGCCGATCTTTGGGCCTATATGCAGACACTCCCGCCGGATGCGACGCCGAGCAAGGCGCATGAGGTCGGCTTTCCGTTCAATATCCGCCGGGCGGTCGGCCTGTGGAAGCGCCTCTACCTGACCGATGGATGGGTCATGACCGATGCCGAAACCCCGGAATTGCAACGCGGGCGCTACCTGGTGGAGGCTCTGGGCCATTGCGGCGAATGTCACACACCGCGCACCGCGCTTGGCGGGATGGACCGGGCCGCGTGGCTTTCGGGCGCGCCCAATCCGACTGGAAAGGGGCGCATCCCGTCGCTAAAGCCCGCCGATTTCAACTGGTCGGCTGCGGATATCGCCTATTACCTGGAAACCGGGTTCACCCCCGAGTTCGACAGCGTCGGCGGGCACATGGCTGCCGTGGTTGAAAATTTCGCGCAACTTCCCGCAAGCGACCGCTCGGCGGTCGCCGCTTATATCAAGGCGCTGGATTAGCCTGCCATCGTCACGCTTCGGCCAGCCTCGCCTCGCGATTGGCGCGCAGACGCGCGAAATCGTCGCCCGCGTGGTAGGACGAACGCGTGAGCGGCGTGGCCGACACCATGAGGAATCCCTTGCCATAGGCAGCTTTCTCATAGCCCGCGAATTCCTCGGGCGTGACGAAGCGGTCGACGGCGTGATGCTTCGGCGTGGGTTGCAGATATTGCCCGATGGTCAGGAAATCCACATCCGCCGCGCGCATGTCGTCCATGACCTGTTGCACCGACTGACGGTCTTCTCCGAGGCCGACCATGATGCCGGATTTGGTGAAGATCGACGGGTCGATCTCTTTCACGCGCTGGAGCAGGCGCAGCGAATGGAAATATCGCGCGCCCGGGCGGACCGAGGGATAAAGGCCCGGCACGGTTTCGAGGTTGTGGTTGAACACATCCGGCTTCGCCGCAACCACCGTTTCCAGCGCCGAGGGCGCGCATTTTAAGAAATCCGGCGTCAGGATCTCGATCGTGGTCTTGGGCGACCGGTGCCGCACGGCGCGAATGGTCTGGGCGAAATGCTCCGCCCCGCCATCTTCGAGATCGTCGCGATCCACCGAGGTGATGACAACGTGATTGAGGCCCAGTTTCTGCACGGCATCGGCCACGCGCCCCGGCTCGAACGCATCTAGCGTGTCGGGCCGGCCGGTGGCGATGTTGCAGAAAGTGCAGCCGCGCGTGCAGATCTCGCCCATGATCATCATGGTGGCGTGACCCTGCGACCAACATTCGCCGGCATTGGGGCAGCCTGCCTCTTCGCAGACGGTGACGAGCCTGTTTTCGCGCATGATCCGGCGGGTTTCGTTGTACCCTTCGCCGCCGGGCGCCTTCACGCGAATCCAGCTTGGCTTTTTCGGCTGTGCATTGTCCGGGCGATGCGCTTTTTCCGGATGGCGCTGCTCGGGTATCTTCAGATCACGCAAAGGCTTGCTCCCCCCAACTTTCACGGATGGTTCGCCTTAGCATATAGCGCCGCGCGGGATAGGGCCAGAATTGCATAGCTGCCTTGCGGTCGCACCCCGGCCCTGCCCCGTCCGGTGTCAACCGATCAGCGCGCTCTCCTTGCTGCGCGTGCCGGAATAGAAATGGCTGAGGCGTTGCAACGCGATGCGCAGCACGACCTTGCCCGACCGCGCCGACCAGCCCATGCGCTTCTCGGCTGCCTCAAGCCCTTCGCGCAGACAGCAGCAGCGCAGCACCACATCGCTGAGCCCCGGCCCGAGATCGCGCACCGCATCGAGCACGCGCAGGATCGCCGCGCGGCGCAGCCGGTCGTCGGTCAGCTTGGCGGTCGCATAGTGGCGATGCAGCGCGTCGGGCGTGATCCATCCCAGCAGATCGTCGGGGCGGAAACCGGCAATCGCGTAATCCTCGTAAAGCCGCTCTCCGGCCTTGACGTAATCAGCGGTCAGGAAGGGTTGCCCGTCCGGTCCGCGACGGCGCGCGAGGATGGCGAGCGGGCTTTCGAAGCCCGGCCCGCTGGACACTGTTCGGCCGCGGCGGCGCCGGTCCGGGGCGCCGGCCTCGAACCGCGCTTCGGGATCGAGCGCGTGATCCGCGCGGCGGTCGCGGGCGGCGATGAGGGTCGGCAGCGTGCTGCGCCCCTCCTGCGTGACGCGGTAGCGTTTGACGGTGGTGCCGCCCTCCTGCGCGATCCATTTGCGCATCACCAGCGATCCGGCCAGATCGAGCCCCACCGTGCGCAGCACCCGCGCGTTGCCCTCGCCCGCCGACTGGACGATGGCCGGCTGCGGCAGATCGCTGTTGTAAAGCATCATCGCCCCCGGCGCGCAGAGATCGCGCAGCGCATCCGTCGCTGCATCGATCAGGCTCTCATCGCCGCCATCGCGCGCCTTCATCCCCATGAGCGCGCCATCCACCAGCGGATCGTCGCGCAGCGATTCGAGCTTGCGCACCTGCCGCAGGACGGTGGACGCGTGGCATCCCGCCTCGCGCGCAATCTCGCGGATCGGCCGTCCATCGGCGGTATGCGCAAGATAGCGCCGCGCGGCATCCGGCATAAGCGTTTCGGTCGCGGCGTTCAGACATGCGGTATCGTTCATCGGTTCCCCCTCATTCGATTTGACAGAAGCCATCCACAGCCCTGTCCCCAGACCCAACACAACCTAACGTTGTATTTGTTTCTGATTTGTTAACTTTGGTTACTGCAGGGAATTTGTGTTTCTAAAACGTAAACGGGTCGCAAAGGCATCGTTCGCAGCCAACGGCTCTGCGCAACACCCGCTCAGGTTGTGTAATAGAGGAATCGTTCACATGGCGAAGCGCCAACGATCCACAAGGAAACACACATGCAAGACCTTCTGACCACGATCTCGAAACTGCGCCGTCCGCGCCTTCTCATCCGTGCCGCGCGGATCGCCGCGCAGGATTATCGCCGCGATGCACGGCTGCCGCGACTGCTGGGCTATGGCATGGTGCCGCGCTCGGGCCCGGCGCTGATCAAGCTGATGGAGATGGAAGCCGAGATGAACGCAAGGCGCACCGGGGGCGACGCGTCCTACAGCGTGGCCGAGCATGTCGAGATTCTAAGCGCGGTGATGGGCGAGACGCAGCTGCTGCGCGCGCAGGCCGATGCGATGATCGAACGGGCGCGGTTTACGTGAACGCGTCCGGCATGGACGCCTTGCGACGCGCGACATAGTCGCTCAGCGCCTCGTGAATGGCCGGATCGAGAGCGGGTTGGCGGTAGGTTTCGAGCTGCTTGCGCACCCGCTCCGCCGCAAGCGCGATTGTGTCCCGCGCGCCCTCTTCCCACCACGTCTCGTAGGGTTTGAAATCGAACACCTCCGATTTCCAGAAGGCGGATTTGAAATGCGCCTGCGTATGGGCGCAGCCAAGGTAGTGCCCGCCCGGCCCCACTTCGGCGATCGCGCCCATCGCCTGCGCCTCGTCGTCCATCGCGATGCCTTCGGCCATTTTGTGCAGCGCGCCGAGCTGGTCGGCATCCATCACGAATTTCTCGAACGACGCGACAAGCCCGCCTTCGAGCCAGCCGCAGGCATGCAGCATGAAGTTCACGCCCGACAGCAGCCCCATGTTGAGCGTGTTCGCCGTCTCATAGGCGGCCTGCGCGTCAGGCAGTTTCGATCCGGTGAAACTGCCCGCCGAACGGAACGGCAGTCCAAGCCGGCGCGCAAGCTGGCCCGCGCCATAGGTGATCTGGCTCGCCTCCGGCGTGCCGAAGGTGGGCGCGCCGGAATTCATGTCGATCGAGGTGACGAAAGCGCCGAAGATCACCGGCGCACCGGGACGGATCAGCTGGCTATAGGCGATGCCCGCCATCACCTCGGCCAGAACCTGCGTCAGCGTTCCGGCGACCGACACAGGCGCCATCGCACCGCCGACGATGAAGGGGCTGATGATGCAGGCCTGGTTGTTCTTCGCATAGACCTCCAGCGCGCCCATCATCACGTCGTCGAAGGTCATCGGG
This sequence comes from Marivita sp. GX14005, assembly GCF_023370775.1. Lineage (GTDB taxonomy): Bacteria > Pseudomonadota > Alphaproteobacteria > Rhodobacterales > Rhodobacteraceae > Marivita. The sequence goes on along the minus strand of NZ_JAMCCQ010000005.1, from coordinate 264,938 downwards.
GAGTTGATGTTGACGAGCGAGGTCATCACCGTGTTGTTCGGCACGAACTCCTTTCCGAAGAGGATCTCGCACATCTCCACACTGTCCTGCGCGCGGCTGGGTTCAGTGACCGACCCCATGAACGGCTTGTCGCTCAGCGTCATATGCGCCATCAGCATGTCGAGATGGCGCTTGTTGACGGGAATATCCGTCGGCTCGCACACGGTGCCGCCGGAATGGTGCAGCCATTTGGACATATAGCCCAGCTTCACGAAATTCTCGAAATCGGCCATCGTCGCGTAGCGCCGCCCGGCGGTCGCATCATGCACGAAAGGCGGCCCGTAGACCGGCGCGAGAACGAGGCTCTTGCCACCGATTTCGACCGAACGGTCGGGGTTGCGGGCGTGCTGCGTGTAACTCGACGGCGCCGTCGCGCAAAGCTTGCGCGCAAGGCCGCGCGGGATGCGCACCCGCTCGCCGGTCACATCCGCGCCCGCCTCGCGCCACAAATCGAGCGCGCCGGGATTGTTCACCACGTTCACGCCGATCTCTTCCAGTACGGTTTCGGCATTGGCCTCGATGATTTCGAGCGCCTCTTCGGTCAGGATCTCGAAATTCGGGATCTTGCGCTCGATGAACCGGGCGGTCTCGAAGCTGACGGCCGAACGCGCGGCGCGCCGCGATGCGCCCCCGCCGCCCCGTCTGCGGATCGCTCCCTCTGCCATGGCCTGCTCCTTCATTCGCGCAATGCGTCCTTGACGATTGGCATAGCTTGCGCGCGCCTTGCCTCTCTTGCGGTTTGCGCCACTTGCGGGGCAAAAACGACATAGCATGCGTATCGCGCGGCCCGGACGCTTTGACCGCTCGGCTGCGGATGTGCAACATGGCCAAAGTAGAAAAAACCGGCCTTTTCATGACCTCACACCTTTCCGAACCGCCCCCCGCCGCCGAGACCGAGCGCAATGCGCTCACCACCGCCGAGATCGGCGCGGTCGCGCATCTTTATCGCGGCGAGGTCTATCGCAGCACCATCTGGCGCACGCGGCTCGATACGACGACGAATTGGTCGGTGGTCACGCTGGGCGTTGCGCTGTCGATCTCGTTTTCCTCGCCCACCGCCTCGCCGCTGCCGCTGGTGCTGGTGGGCATCCTGATCCTGCTGTTCCTGATGCTGGAGGCGCGGCGCTATCGCTATTTCAACGTCTGGCGCGCGCGCTGCCGCTGGATGGAAAAGCACTTCTACGCGCCGATGCTGATCGAGGGCGACCTGCATCTGGAGGAGAACTGGCAGGACACGCTGGCCGAAGATTACATGCGCCCGAAATACCATGTCGGCTTTCTGGTCGCCGTAGGCCGGCGCATCCGAAGCAATTACCTCTGGATCCTGCTCATTCAGGCGGTGGCCTTCATCGGCAAGCTCGCCGTGCATCCCACGCCCATCGAGCATTGGTCGCAGGTGATCGACCGCGCCGATGTGGGGCCGATTCCGGGCGAGATTCTTTTCCTCGTCGGCACGATCTATGTCGGCATCTGGGCCGGGATCGCGATCTGGTCGAAGCGGCATGACGCCTACCGAAGCGCGAAAAGCGGCAAGAGCCGATCCGATTCCATGGGCTGACGGAACCGGCGGCGCGGCGGCGCGGTTATGCCTGCAAGGTTCAGGCAACACCGGATGTTCCCCATGCGTTACGGCACGAAAAAAACCCTGATGATGTTCCTTGTCCTGCTTGCGGGCGTGGCGGTGCTGCTCTTCGGCTTCGCGGGCGATGTCATCCCCTTCGGATGGTCCATCGTCGTGTGCTTTCTGGTCTGGATCGGCGGCGCCTATCTGGTGCACCGCGCCTATGATCGCATCTGATCGCGGCACGGCTCATATTGCCATTTGCGCGGGCTGTGCCTATCAGACGGCATGATCACAGACCAGCATGACCGCCTTCTCATCATTGATTTCGGCAGCCAGGTGACGCAGCTTATCGCGCGGCGCTTGCGGGAATTGAATGTCTATTGCGAAATCCATCCGTATCAGAACGTCACCGCCGCCTTTCTCGAGGAATTTGCGCCCAAGGCGGTGATCTTTTCCGGCGGCCCGGACAGCGTCATGCGCGAAGGCTCGCCCCGCCCGCCGCGGCAGGTCTACGATCTGGGCGTTCCGATCCTCGGGATCTGCTATGGCCAACAGGTGATGATGCAGGATCTGGGCGGCCGCGTGGAAGCGGGCGAGCACGCGACCGCCGAGTTCGGGCGCGCCTGGGTCAAACCGTCGGACAGGCGCGACGATATCCTCAAGGGTTGGTTCATGGACGGCTCGGGGCGCGAGCAGGTCTGGATGAGCCACGGCGATCATGTCGCTGATCTTGCACCGGAATTCGAGGTTCTTGGCACGTCCCCCGGCGCGCCTTTCGCGATCACGGCCGACCGCGCGCGCCATTTCTACGCGGTGCAGTTCCACCCCGAAGTGCATCACACGCCGAACGGGCGCACGCTTTACCAGAATTTCGTGCAACTGGCCGGGTTCTCCGGCGATTGGACGATGGACGCCTACAAGGATGAAGCGATCCGCAAGATCCGCGATCAGGTCGGCGACAAGAAGGTCATCTGCGGCCTCTCGGGCGGCGTTGACAGCTCGGTCGCGGCGGCGCTTCTGCACGAGGCGATCGGCGATCAGCTCACCTGCGTGTTCGTCGATCACGGACTGCTGCGGCTGAACGAGGCCGAAGAGGTCGTCACGATGTTCCGCGATCACATGAACCTTCAGGTGATCCACGCGCAGGAACAGGAGCTCTTTCTGGGTGAGCTTGACGGCGTAAGCGACCCGGAAACAAAGCGAAAAATCATCGGGCGGCTGTTCATCGACGTGTTCCAGAAATACGCGAGCGAGATCGAGGGTGCAGAGTTTCTTGCGCAGGGCACGCTTTACCCCGACGTGATCGAAAGCGTCAGCTTCAGCGGCGGCCCCTCCGTCACGATCAAATCGCACCACAATGTCGGCGGCTTGCCGGAGAAGATGGGGCTCAAGCTGGTCGAGCCGCTGCGCGAGCTCTTCAAGGACGAGGTGCGCGAGCTGGGCCGCGAGTTGGGCCTGCCGGACAGCTTCATCGGTCGCCACCCCTTCCCCGGTCCCGGCCTTGCCATCCGCTGCCCCGGAGAGATCACGCGCGAAAAGCTCGACATCCTGCGCAAGGCCGACGCCGTCTATATCGACCAGATCCGCAAGCATGGTCTTTACGACGAGATCTGGCAGGCCTTCGTCGCCATCCTGCCCGTCCGCACCGTCGGCGTGATGGGCGACGGGCGCACCTATGATTTCGCCTGCGCGTTGCGGGCCGTGACTTCGGTAGACGGCATGACCGCCGATTACTACCCGTTCAGCCATGATTTCCTTGGCGAGACAGCAACGCGCATCATCAACGAGGTGCGCGGGATCAACCGCGTGACCTATGACATCACGTCGAAACCGCCGGGCACCATCGAATGGGAATGATCCGCGCGGCCTGCCTTTTCCTGGCGCTTCCTGCTCTTGCGGGCGCGGAGCCGGGCTATTTCCGGGTGACCGGCGTGGCGCAGGACGACGTTCTGAACTTGCGCGCCGCGCCATCGGCGCAGGCCGAGGATCTGGGCGATCTCGACCCCGATACGCGGCATGTCGAAGTGATCGGCTTTGACGACAGCGGCGACTGGGCGCGCATCGCGCGGGGCGAGCGTGATCTCTGGGCGGCGGCGCGGTTCCTTGTTCCCGATCAACCCGATACGCTTGAAACCTCATCCCTGCCGGACGGTCTGTCCTGCAGCGGAACCGAGCCGTTCTGGTCCCTCACCCTGTCGAGTTCTGCCGCCCGGTTCGACGCACCGGGCAGCCCGCCGCTGGCGCTCGATATCTCTGACGTGACCATTGCCGAGGGCCGGATCGGCAGCCCTGCACGCGTCACGCTGACCGGCACAGACGCGCGGGCCGAGGCGCATGTGTTCGGCGCGCTTTGCTCCGATGGGATGAGCGATCGCAGCTATGGTTGGACCGCGCTTGTGGGGCTGCAACATGGCGCAGAGCGACGCCTGCTGTCGGGCTGCTGCACCTTCCTGCCGGATTGATCTTGCGAGCCTGTCGCACCCGGCCTAGGGCTGGGCGCATGTTGCTGTCTCCCACCCTGCGCGCCTGCCTCTGGATGATCGGATCGATCCTGTCCTTCACCGCCATGGCGATTGCCGGGCGCGCGGTGAGCCTCGATCTCGATACGTTCGAGATCATGCTCTATCGCAGCGTGATCGGCGCCGGGATCGTGATCGTCGTGGCGGGCTACGCCGGCACGCTGACGCAAATCCGCACACGCAAGCCGGGCGCGCATCTTGCCCGCAACATCTGCCACTTCACCGGACAGAACCTTTGGTTCTATGCGATCGCGACCATCCCGCTCGCGCAGGTCTTCGCGCTGGAGTTCACCTCGCCGCTCTGGGTGATGGTGCTGGCGCCGCTGGTGCTGAACGAAAGGCTGACCCGCTCGCAGCTCATCGCCGGCGCGGCGGGGTTCATCGGTATCCTGATCGTCACCCGCCCCGGTGCGCAAAGCGTCGATGCCGGGCTCATCGCCGCCGCGCTTGCCGCTATCGGCTTTGCCGGATCGGCGGTGCTGACGCGCCGGCTGACGCGGACGGAGACGATCACCTGCATCCTGTTCTACCTGACCACCATGCAGGCCGCGCTCGGGCTGATCTGCGCCGGTGCGGATGGCGCCATCGCGTTGCCGACGCTGGCCAACCTGCCCTTTGTCGCGGTGATCGCGGTGGCGGGGCTGGTCGCGCATTTCTGCCTGACCACGGCGCTGTCGCTCGCCCCGGCCAGCATCGTGATGCCGATAGATTTCACCCGCCTGCCGGTGATCGTCATCGTTGGTGTACTGCTTTATGCCGAACCGCTCGACCCATACGTGCTGCTCGGCGCGGCGGTGATTTTCGCGGCGAATTACTACAACATCCGTGCCAGCGCGCGGGCGTAACAAGAATGTGACGCTGCGCAAGTTCCGCGCCATGTGACGTATGGTCAAAATTGACCCGGCGACAAGCGGCTCTCTACCGTCGCGGGTAGGATGAGACACCCATGACAAGGGATGAGGGACCATGACACGACTGATGACGAGCGCCTTCGCGCTGGCTGTGGCAGCGGGCGCTGCGCAGGCCGGCGGGATCGAGCGCATGAGCAATGATTACGGGCTGCTGTTCGAAAGCGGCAACAAGGTTCGGTTGAGCTTCTCGGCCGTGTCCCCCGACGTTTCGGGCGAATACACGCCCGAGCTGACCGCCGCCGGCGGCGGGCAGGACAAAACCGGAGATATGGCCGAAAGCTACCAGAATTTCGGCTTTGCGTATAAGAACGACATCAACGAGAAACTGGCCTTCGGTCTATACGTCAACACGCCCTATGGTGCGGATTCGGACTATTCGAAGGGCGTCTATACCGGCTTGGCCGCCGAATGGGACAGCCAGCAGATCGCCGCCCTCGCGCGCTACCGGATCAATGATCGCGTGTCGGTCTATGGCGGCGCGCGCTATCTGCGCAGCAAGGCAGAAATCACCATTCCCGACCTTCTGGTGCGGAGCCGCGTCGGCGGCAACGCGCAGGCCATCGGCGCGCGGGCGCAGGAGCTTGGCGCGCAGGCCGCCGCCGCACAGGCCGCCGGGAACCTTGCCGAAGCGCAAGCGCTCGGCGCGCAGGCGCAGCAGCTCGGTGCGAAGGCGCAGCGGCTCGGCGGGGCAGCGCAGGATTTCGGCACCAGCATGGAATTCAACGCCTCCGCCGATTACGAGGGCGATTGGGGCGCCGTTCTGGGCGTCGCCTACGAGATCCCCGATATCGCGCTGCGCGTCGCGCTGACCTACGAATCCGAGATCACGCATACCTTCGATGCGTCCGAGACGATCCCCGGCCTTGGCATCGATACCGAGGATGGCGAGAACGACGTGACCATCCCGCAGACCGTCGCGCTCGATTTCCAGACCGGCGTTGCCCCCGGCACGCTCGTCTTCGGCCAGATCAAGTGGTCCGAGTGGGAGAAATGGTCGGTCGCGACACCGCAATACGAGGACGTCACCGGCGGCGAGATCACCAGTTTCCCGAGCGATGTCTGGACCTACAAGCTGGGCGTTGGACGGCAGTTCACCGATGCGGTCTCCGGTTTTGCGCAGATCACCTATGAGCCCGATCTCGACGATATCCAGTCGCGCCTCGCGCCGCGTGACGGGATCGTCAGCCTTGGCATCGGCGGGCAATACAAGATGGACAACATGACCCTGCGCGGCGGGATCGAATATGCCTGGGTCGGCGACGCCGAAGACGCCTCTGGCGTGAAGTTCGAGGACAACAACGCCATCGGCATCGGCCTGACGCTGACGACCGAATTCTGATTTCTCCGGGTGCCCACCGCCCGGAGCCTCCAGAGCCCCGTCGCACACTGTCGGCGGGGCTTTTTCGTGCCTACTGCGTCTAGGCGCAGGTTCCGGGTCGCGCCGCGTCCCCGCATCGCGTTATGGCTGTGGCATGACACAGCAAACCTCCTTGTCCTCCCGCGCATGGACCGAGCTTCTCCTGCTTGGGCTGATCTGGGGCGGCTAATTCCTCGCCATCCGCACCGCGCTCGATGAAATCGGGCCGCTGACGTCGGTTCTGCATCGCACGTTCTGGGCGATGCTGGTTCTTTGGTCTGTGGTTGCGCTGCGCCGCATTCCCATCCCCCGCGATCCGAAGCTCTGGGGCGCGTTCCTGGTGATGGGGTTGCTCAACAACGTGATCCCGTTCAGCCTGATGGCCTGGGGGCAGCTTCATATCCCGTCCGGGCTGACGTCCATCTTCAACGCATCGACGGCGATTTTCGGCATTGTCGTCGCTGCCATCGTCTTTGCCGATGAACGGCTCACGCCGCGCAAGCTGCTGGGGGTCGGGATCGGGTTCGCCGGTGTGCTGACGGCGATCGGGCCGGAGGCGCTGGCGCAGTTCGACACGACATCGCTGGCGCAACTTGCGGTGGTGGCCGGAACGCTGTCCTACGCCTGCGCCGGCGCTTGGGGGCGCAAGATGCTGGGCGGCGTGCCGCCCGTGCTGGCCGCAGCCAGCATGCTGGCTGGATCGTCGCTCGTCATGGCACCGCTTGCGATCCTCGTGGAAGGGGTGCCGGATCTCACGCTGGCCCCGACGACATGGGCCGCCATCGCCTACTACGCCGTCATCGCCACCGCGCTGGCCTTTCTGCTTTATTACCGCGTTCTGGCAATGGCCGGCAGCGGCAACCTGCTTCTCGTCACGCTCATTATCCCGCCGGTGGCCATCACGCTCGGTGCATTGGTGCGCGGTGAAAGCCTTTACCCGGCAGAATATCTGGGCTTCGCGCTGCTGGCGCTGGGGTTGAGCATCATCGACGGGCGTTTGTGGAGCCGCCGGGCGACAACGGTTTGACGGCCCGCCGCCCAATCGCTACTTCCAAGCGAAGAAGGCGGGCATCGGGGCGGCAGGATGATCTACAGATCGGGTGAGGATTGGCGGCGCGCGCCGCATAAGCGTGTTGTTCTCTTTGCCATGTCGGGGCTCGGCAAGACACATCTGTCGAACCTGCTGCGCGAGACAGGCGCGTGGTTTCACTACTCCATCGATTACCGCATCGGCACCCGCTACATGGGCGAATACATCGCCGACAACGCCAAGCGCGAAGCGATGAAAGTGCCGTTCCTGCGCGATCTGCTGATGACGGATTCGATCTATATCGGCTCCAATATCAGCTTTCACAACCTCGCGCCCGTGTCGGCCTATCTCGGCAAGCCGGGCGATCCGGCGCGCGGCGGGCTGCCCATCGATATCTATCGCAAGCGGCAGGACCAGTTCCGCCGGGCGGAAATGGCCGCGCTGCTCGATACCGGGTATTTCATCGACCGGGCGATGGATCTCTATGGCTACCCGCATTTTGTCTGCGACACCGGCGGATCGATCTGCGAATGGGTCGATCCCGAAGATCCGGCCGACCCCATCCTGACGGATTTGTCGCGCCATGCGCTTCTGGTCTGGATCAAGGGCGATGATGCGCATACGCAGGAATTGGTCCGCCGGTTCGACAAGGCGCCGAAACCCATGGCCTACCAGCCGCAATTCCTCGACCGCGTCTGGGCTGAATACCTCAGTCATAACAACGTGAAGGGCAGCGACGTTGACCCTGACGGCTTCATCCGCTGGACCTACGCTCAGGCGCTCGATCACCGCCGCCCGCTCTACGAGGCGATGGCGCGCAACTGGGGCGTGACCATCGACGCCCACGATCTGACAGACGCGCCTACGCCCGAGCGGTTCGACGATCTGATCGCCGACGCCATCGACAGAAAGACCCGCTGACCTCATGCCGATCAAACTGCCTGACAATCTGCCCGCCTATGATGTGCTCGCGCGCGAGGGCGTCATGGTCATGTCCGACGAATTGGCCAGCAAGCAGGATATCCGCCCGCTCAGGATCGCGCTGCTGAACCTGATGCCGAAGAAGATCCAGACGGAGAACCAGTTCGCACGGCTGATCGGGGCAACGCCCTTGCAGATCGAACTGAACCTGATCCGCATGTCCGAACACCGCACGCGCAACACCGCGGCCGAGCATATGCGCAGCTTCTACCGCCCGTTCAGCGAGGTGATGGAGACCGGAGAGAAATTCGACGGGCTCATCATCACCGGCGCGCCGATCGAACATTTGCCCTATGAGGAAGTGACTTACTGGGATGAGCTCACGCAGGTGTTCGACTGGACGCAAACCCATGTTCATTCCACTTTCGGCGTGTGCTGGGGCGGCATGGCGATGATCAACCATTTTCACGGCATCCCCAAGATCGATCTGCCCGCCAAGGCGTTCGGCTGCGTGCGCCATCGCAACCTCGCGCCCGCCTCGCCCTATCTGCGCGGCTTTTCCGACGACATGGTGATCCCGGTCAGCCGCTGGACCGAGATTCGCCGCGAGGACGTGCAGGCCGCTGGCCTGCCCATCCTGATCGACAGTGCCGAGACCGGCCCCTGCCTCGTCGAGGATGCGGCCCACCGGGCGCTCTATATCTTCAACCATCTCGAATATGACAGCGGCACGCTGAAGGAAGAATACGACCGCGACGTGGCCAGCGGCACGCCTATCAACATTCCGGCGAATTACTATCCGGACAACGATCCGTCGAAGCCGCCGCAGAACCGCTGGCGCAGCCATGCGCATCTTCTTTATGGCAATTGGATTTCAGAGATCTATCTGACGACTCCCTTCGATATCGACCAGATCGGCGCGTCCCGCACCGATCTGCGCAACAGATAAGGAGCGCGCCGTGGCGTTGAGAGCTTTGGGCATCGCGATAGGCTGCGCGGCCGTTCTGGTCGCCGCGACCGCCTGCACCTCTGATTACCGCGAAGACCGGGCGGAGGCGCGGTTTCCGCCGGAGGGCCAGTTCATAGAGGTGAACGGAACGCGGGTGCATTACGTCACGCGTGGCAGCGGCCCCGATCTGGTGCTGATCCACGGCGCGAGCGGCAATCTGCGCGATTTCACCTTCTCGCTGGTGGGCAAGCTCGAAGATCGCTACCGCGTCACCGCTTTCGACCGGCCCGGCCTCGGCTATACCGAGCGGATGGACCCGGACGGCACGTCGATCACAGATCAAGCCAACCTGCTGGCCAGCGCATCCGAGCAGCTTGGCCTGCGCGAGCCCATCGTTCTGGGTCATTCCTTCGGCGGCGCGGTCGCGCTCGCTTGGGCGGTGGAGCGGCCCGGCAGCCTATCGGCGCTGGTGCTGCTCTCGGCGCCTTCGCAGCCCTGGGAGAGCGATCTCAGTCTCTTCTATCAGATCACATCGAGCGATCTCGGCGGCGCGACCGTGGTTCCGGCGATCACCGCCTTCGCGCCGAAATCGGCGGTGCAGAACGTGGTCGAGGGGATCTTTGCGCCGCAAGAGCCGCCCGAAGGCTATATGGAGCATATCGGGGCGCCGCTGTCGCTGCGCAGCACATCGCTGCGCGCCAATGCAAAGCAAAGGGCCAACCTTCTGCCCCAGATCGAGTCATTGCATACGCGCTACGACGCCATCGATGTGCCGATCGAACTTGTGCATGGCGATGCCGATACCACTGTCGGACTGTCGATCCATTCGGTTCCGCTGGCCCGGCAGCTTGAAAACGCCAATCTGACGGTTCTCGAAGGGGTCGGGCATATGCCCCACCACGCGGACGAGCCGGCGGTGATCGATGCCATAGACCGCGCCGCGCGCCGTGCGGGTTTGCGTTAGGCGCCCCCGCACCCCATAGTCGAACGACCGAACTCTTGTAACGAGCCAGCATATGGAGCTTCCCTTCGACGGCGCGATCAGCGCCTTTTTCGAGCATGACGCCCCGGACCGGGTGAAGGCCGCGATCGCGCGCGCGGACAAGGACGATATCATCACGCCCGACTATCCCTATTCGGAACGCATGGCGCGCAAAGCCTACAAGCGCGATCTGGAGGCGTTGCAGATCGAACTGGTCAAGATGAAGGCCTGGGCGCGCGATACCGGAACCCGCATCGCCATTGTCTTCGAAGGGCGCGATGCCGCCGGAAAAGGCGGCACGATCAAGCGCTTCCGCGAGAATCTCAATCCGCGCGGCACGCATGTCGTGGCGCTGTCCAAGCCCTCCGAAACCGAGGCGACGCAATGGTATTTTCAGCGTTACATCGATCATATGCCCGCCGCCGGCGATCTGACCTTCTTCGACCGAAGCTGGTATAACCGCGCGGTCGTCGAAAAGGTGTTCGGCTTTTGCACCGAAGAGGAACGGCAGCTTTTCTTCCGGCAGGTGCCCGAGGTCGAGAAGATGCTGGTCGAGGACGGGCTGCGGTTGTTCAAGATCTGGCTCAATGTCGGCCAGGCCGAACAGCTGCGCCGCTTTCTCAAGCGCGAACGCGACCCGCTCAAGCAATGGAAGCTGAGCCGGATCGATGTCGAAGGGCTGCAGCGCTGGGACGCTTACACGGCCGCGATCCGCGAGACTTTCGAAAAGACCCATACCGATCACGCCCCCTGGACGGTGATCCGCTCGGACGACAAGCGCCGCGCGCGGATCATGGCGATCCGCAGCGTGCTGAGCCGGCTCGACTATGCGCGCAAGGACGAAGAGGCGCTCGGCACCATCGATCCGGCGATCTGCGGCGGGCCGGAGGTCTGGGATGGCTAAACGCGGCTATCATCACGGCAACCTGCGCCAGGCACTGATCGAGGCCGCTCTCGATCTCATCACCGAAAAGGGGCCGACCGGCTTTACCCTGTCGGAAGCCGCCAAGCGCGCCGGTGTCACCCCGGCTGCCGTCTATCGCCATTTCGAAGGCCGCGAGGATTTGATCGCCGAAGCCGCGCGGCAGGGCTACGAGATCTTCGCCGATGTCATGCAATACGCCTATGACAGTGGCCAGCCCTCCGCCCTTTCCGCCTTCGAGGCGACGGGCCGTGCCTATCTCGCCTTCGCGCGCAAATATCCCGGCCATTACATCGCGATGTTCGAAAGCGGCATCTCCGTCAACCGCACGCCCGAGCTTGCCGCCGTCTCGGCCCGCGCGCGCCGCGTGCTGGAACAGGCGGCTGCCGACCTGTCGCAGCATATCCCGCCGGAAAAACGCCCGCCTGCCTCGATGTTCTCGGCCCATATCTGGGCGCTGAGCCACGGCGTGGTGGAGCTTTTCGCGCGCAATTCTCCCGGCACGGTGGCACCCTTCCCGCCCGAGGATCTGCTGGAATCGGGCATCGGCGTCTACCTGCGCGGGTTGGGGCTGATCGGCCCCGATCAATAGGTGACAAATCCACCCCGAATGCCTACATGCCTGCCCATGACAAAAGAACTTCACATCGTCGGCGGCGGCATGGCCGGCTCCGAAGCCGCCTGGCAGGCCGCAGAGGCGGGCGCGTCCGTGGTCATCCACGAAATGCGCCCCAAGGTCGAAACCTTCGCTCACAAGACCGGCGATCTGGGCGAGATGGTCTGCTCGAACTCCTTTCGCTCGGACGATCACGAACAGAACGCCGTGGGCCTTCTGCATTGGGAAATGCAGCAAGCCGGCGGTCTGGTGATCGACACCGCGTATAAGCACCGCCTGCCCGCCGGCGGCGCCCTGGCCGTGGACCGCGACGCCTTCAGCGCCGAGATCACCCGCCGCCTGCACGCCCATCCGAACGTGCGCGTCAGCCACGAGGAAATCACCGCCCTGCCCGAGGATGGCCAGTGGATCATCGCCACCGGCCCGCTCACCAGCGCCGCGCTGGGTAGCGCGATCCAGCAGGAAACCGGCACCGACCGGCTCGCCTTCTTCGACGCCATCGCGCCCATCGTCTATGCCGACAGCATCGACATGGAGCAGGCCTGGCTGCAATCGCGCTATGACAAGGGCGAGACCGAAGAAGAGCGCCGCGCCTATATCAACTGCCCGATGGACAAGGATCAATACGAGGCGTTCATCGACGCGCTGCTCGCCGCCGATAAGACCGAGTTTCACGAGGGCGAAACCGCCGGTTACTTCGACGGCTGCCTGCCCATCGAGGTGATGGCAGACCGCGGCCGCGAAACGCTGCGGCACGGGCCGATGAAGCCGGTGGGCCTGACCAATCCGCACGCGCCCGACGTCAAACCCCATGCGGTCGTGCAGCTGCGCCGCGACAATGCTCTGGGCACGCTCTATAATATCGTCGGCTTTCAGACCAAGATGAAATACGGCGCGCAAGCCTCTGTTTTCCGGATGATTCCCGGTCTGGAAAATGCCAGCTTCGCCCGGCTCGGCGGCATCCACCGCAACACGTTCCTCAACAGCCCGACGCTGCTCGACGCGCAAATGCGCCTGCGCTCGCGCCCGCATATCCGGTTCGCGGGGCAAGTCACGGGCGTCGAAGGCTATGTCGAATCCGCCGCCATGGGCCTCCTCGCAGGCCGCATGGCCGCCGCCGACATGCTTGGCCAGCCCCTGCCCGAGGTGCCGCAGGACAGTGCCCATGGCGCGCTCATTCACCACATCACCGGCGGCGCCGATGCCAGGACCTTCCAGCCGATGAACGTGAATTTCGGCCTTTTCCGCCCGGTGGACGGCCTCAAGGGCGGACGCCGGGGCCGCCGCGACCGATACAAGGCCTATACCGACCGCGCAAAAGCCGCATGGTCGGGCTGGCTGACCGCACAGATGGAGCCTGCATGAACTACGTTCTCGCCCTTTTCCTGCCGCCGCTCTCGATCCTTCTGACGGGGCGCATCTTCACCGCGATCATCGTGCTCATCATCTGGATCCCGGCGATCGTCTTCTCGGGCGGGCTGACCCATCCGATGTTCATCCTGCTGGCCTGGATCCTGATCTACCAAAGCCGCGAGGATCGAAGGATGCGCAAATACGGCCGCGATGAGTGAGGGCCGCGCCGCTTTCGTCACCCGTTTCGCGCCCAGCCCGACCGGACAGCTCCATCTCGGTCATGCCTATTCGGCCATGCTCGCGCATGATATGGCGCGCAGGGCCGGGGGTCGCTTCCTGCTCCGGATCGAGGATACCGACAGCGCGCGCTGCCGGCCCGTATACGAGGCGCAAATCTACGAAGACCTCGCCTGGCTCGGCTTGGCTTGGGAAACCCCCGTCCTTCGGCAATCACAGAACAGCGCGCAATATGACGCCGCGCTGGCCCGGCTGGGAGAGATGGGTGTGCTCTACCCCTGCCGCTGCACGCGCGGCGACATCCGCCGTGCCGCCACCGCGCCGCAGGAAGGCGCGCCGCTGCACGGGCCGGACGGGCTGATCTACCCCGGCACCTGTCGCCACCGCGCCTGGTCCGAGCGCCGCCCCGAAGACGCGATCCGCCTCGACATGCGCCGCGCCCTCGACCTGCGACCGCAACTGCCGCAATACGAGGAGACCGGCATCACCGCGCCCTGCACCCTGACACGCGACATGCTGCTGAACGGGATCGGCGATATCGTCCTGGCCCGGCGCGACACCGGCGCCGCGGCCTATCATCTCAGCGTCGTGGTGGACGATGCCGCGCAAGGCGTCACCCATGTCATCCGCGGCGCCGATCTGGCCAGCGCAACACCGATCCACGTCCTGCTGCAATCCCTGCTTGGTCTGCCGACGCCCATCTATCACCACCACGAACTGATCCGCGACGAGACGGGCAAACGCCTCGCCAAACGCGACGATGCACGTGCCATCGCCCTTTACCGCGCCGAGGGTGCAACCCCGAACGATATACGCGCAATGGTCGGCCTCCCGGCGTCCTGACCTTCTCTGTTTTCCAAATATCTCGGGGGAGTCGCGCTTTGCGCGACGGGGGCAGAGCCCCCTGCTACGCCTCCACCGGCGCCATGATCTCGACCTCCGCACCATCCCGCACTTCCGTGTAAAAACAGGACCGCCGGTTGGTATGACAGGCCGGGCCGGTCTGGCGCACCTGCAGCAGCAGGCAATCGCGGTCGCAATCCAGACGCAGCGAAACAAGCTCCTGCACATGGCCCGAACTCTCCCCCTTGACCCAGAACGCCTCCCGCGAGCGCGACCGATAGGTCACGCGGCCCGTCTCCAGCGTGCGGGCAACGGCGTCCGAATTCATCCAGGCCATCATCAGCACCTCGCCGGTTTCCGCGTCCTGCGCGATGGTCGGGATCAACCCGCGCGCGTCATAGCGCAATGTCGCCGGATCGAAACTCATTGCAAAACCCCCTTTTGCATCCCATGCCCGCGCTCTATCTATGAGGCAACACGCAGAAGGGAAAGCCATGTCCGGCGAAACCGATCTCATCAAGCTCTATTCCGGCCGCATCCTCGAACTGGCCGCCGATATCCCGTATTTGCAACGGCTGCCCGCGCCCGACGCAACGGTCAAGAAACGCGCACCGCTTTGCGGCTCCACGGTCACGGTCGATCTCGCGCTCACGGATGGCAAGGTCAGCGGTTTTGGACAGGATGTGAAGGCTTGCGCGCTCGGGCAGGCGGCGGCGTCGGTGGTGGGCGATGCGATCATCGGCTGCACACCGGAGCAGATCGAGACGGCGCGGCGCCAGCTGCGCGCCATGCTAGAAGAGGATGGCCCGGCACCGAGCGCGCCTTTCGGTGATCTGGACGTGCTGCGCCCCGCCGGCGCGTTCAAGAACCGCCATGCCTCCATCCTGCTCACGCTCGATGCCGCGAGCGAAGCGGCGGCGCAGCTTGCCGATCCGCAAACCGCATAAGCCCTAAAAGCGAAAAAAACCGCCGCGCTTCGAAATGAAGGCGGCGGCAAGGTGCGTTCGTTGAACACCGCTCAGGCCGTGGAAGGCGGGATACCTTCCGGGACAGGTGCATCTCTCGGGACAGGACGCATCGGGGTGAGGCTTGGCGGCGCAACACGCAGGCAGAAAAGGCAACGCGTCAGACAAGAACCGGAAGATGCAGCGCCCCGACCAGCATGACCACAAGCGACAGCGCGCCGAGCGCATCCTGCACGAGTCCCGCGCGGGTGCCGGTCATGTCGTGGAAAGTCTTGATCCGCTTCATCATCGTCTTGCCCTCCGTGTTGCCACTTTGTTCTCACATCGTTAACGCGATGTAAAGAACTTTATGAGAACAAACGCGAACAAATCTCGTCAGCCTACGGTTATGAGCTGTATCGCCTGTTCCTGTCGCATGAGATACAGCAGCACGCGCGCCGCTTCTCCGCGCGCGGTTTTCAGCGCGGAATCATCGCTCAGAAGCTTGCGCGCATCGTCCTGCGCGATCTTCATCAGCCCCGCCTGCCGTTCCAGATCGGCGATGCGGAACCGGGGCAAACCCGATTGCGCCGTGCCAAGAACATCGCCCGCGCCGCGCATTTCCAGATCGACTTCCGAGATGCGGAACCCGTCCTCCGTCTCGCGCAGCGTGGTCAGCCGTTTCAGCCCCGACTCGTTCAGCGGCGCCTGATAGATCAGCAGGCAGGTCGAGGCCTCGGCCCCGCGCCCCACGCGCCCGCGCAGCTGATGAAGCTGCGCGAGGCCGAAAATCTCCGCCCGTTCGATCACCATGATGGATGCGTTGGGCACATTCACCCCCACTTCGATCACCGTTGTCGCCACCAGAACACCCGTTCGGCCCGCAACGAACCGCGCCATCGCCGCGTCCTTTTCAGCCGGCGGCATCTGGCCATGCACCAGACCGACGACGCCTTCGCCCAATGCTGCGCGCAGGCGTTTGAAGCGCTCTTCGGCGGCGGTCAGGTCCGACAGCTCGCTTTCCTCGACCAGCGGGCAGACCCAATAGGCCTGCTTGCCCTCGGCCACCGCGCGGCGCAGATGGTCGATCACCTCATCCATGCGGTCGGCCGAAACGAGCGCCGTCTTGACCGGCGTACGGCCGGGCGGCTTTTCATCCAGCACCGAGACATCCATATCGCCATATTGTGCCAGAGCGAGGCTGCGCGGGATCGGCGTCGCGGTCATCACCAGTACATCCACCGCCTGCCCCTTGCGGCCAAGCTCCAGCCTCTGGCGCACGCCGAAGCGGTGCTGCTCATCGACAATCGCAAGCCGCAGATCGTGAAAGGCTACGTCCTTCTGAAACACCGCATGGGTGCCGACGAGGATGCGAATATCGCCCCGCGCCAGCGCCGCCAGCTTGGCGCGCCGCTCCGCCCCCTTGTCGCGCCCGGTCAGCAGCTCGAGCACCACGCCCGCCTCTTCGGCCAGAGGGCGCAACCCCTCCAGATGCTGCCGCGCGAGGATTTCCGTCGGAGCCATCATCACGCCCTGCCCGCCGGCCTCAACCGCCGTCAGCAGCGCCATGAACGCCACCAGCGTCTTGCCCGCGCCGACATCGCCCTGAAGCAACCGGTTCATGCGTTTCGGGCTGGCCATGTCGTCCGTAATCTCCCGGATCGCACGCTCCTGCGCACCGGTCGGACGGTAGGGCAACCCCGCCAGAACCTTGCGCCGCAAGCGCCCGTCGCCCACCGTTTCCACCCCCGGCTTTTCCCGCTTGCGCGCGCGGGCCAGCGCGAGGGTCAGCTGATGGGCGAAAAGCTCGTCGTAAGCCAGCCGCCGCCGCGCCGGCGCATCGGGGGACAGCGCGCCCATGCCTTGCGGCGCATGGGCCTCTGCCATCGCATCGCACCAGGTGGGCCAGCCCTCGCGGGCGACCAGGCCGGAGTCGGCCCATTCGGCCAGTTCGGGCGCGCGCGACAGCGCGTCGGCAGCCGCCTTGCACATGGTTTTCTGCGTCACGCCGGCGGTCAACGGATAGACCGGCTCGAACTCCGGCAACTCGCCCGCCTCTTCGGGCAGGAGGACGTGATCGGGATGAACCATCTGCGCCATACCGTCGAAGGATTCCACCCGTCCCGACACGATGCGCCGCGCGCCGAAGGGCAAAAGCCGCGAGACATAATCGCCGCGGGCGTGGAAAAAGACGATCTGAAAGCTCAGCGCCGCGTCGCGCACTGTCACGCGGTAGGCCCCGCCCTTGGTCCTGGCCGGGCGATGCTGGCCAATCTGCACTTCGACCGTGAGCACGGCGGGCAGATCCGCGCCCTGAACGGTGGGGCGCAGCCGCCGGTCGATCACCGAAGCCGGCAGCGTGTAAAGCAGATCGCGCGGTGCCTCGATGCCCAGATTGCCGAGGGCAGCGGCCGTTTTAGGCCCGACGCCTTGCAGGCTTTCCACCGCGGCGAACAGCGGAAAGAGGATTTCGGGCCGTCCGGCGCTCATGCGCCCTCGATCAGATCGAACCAGCCATCTTCATCGAGAATTTCGACCCCCAGATCGCGCGCCTTGGATTCCTTAGATCCCGCGCCGGGACCGGCGACCAGCAGATCCGTTCTGGCCGAAACGGAACCGGAGACTTTCGCACCCAGCCGCTCGGCCCACGCCTTCGCCTCTGCCCGCGTCATCCGTTCAAGCGTGCCGGTGAACACGATGGTCTTTCCGGCCACCGGGCTGCCTTCGGTGCGAGGGCGTTCAGCTTCCTGAATGTCGAGATGCCGCACGAGCCGGTCGATCGACGCGCGCTCGGCCTCCTGCGCGAAACTGGAGACGAGCGAGGTGGCGACGACCGTGCCGATCCCGTCGATTCCGATCAGCCCGTCCCACGCCTCTCCGCCTTGATCGCGCGCCGCGTCCACCGCCGCGACGAATGCGTCCCAGGAGCCATAGGCCCGCGCGAGAAGCCGGGCGACGCCTTCGCCGACATGGCGGATGCCGAGCGAGAAAATCACCCGTTCCAGCGCGATGACGCGCCGTTCGTCGATGGCATCGAAGAGCTTCTGCGCCGATTTCTCGCCCCAGCCTTCACGGTTCTTGAGCTGTTGCATCCCGGCGCCATACCGCTGCGCCAGCGTGAAGATATCGGCGGGCTCCTTGATCCAGCCATCGGAATAGAATTGCTCGACCTGCTTGGCACCCAGCCCCTCGATGTCGAACGCCGCGCGGGAGACGAAATGCTTGAGCTTTTCGACCGCCTGTGCGGGACAGACGAGCCCGCCACTGCAGCGACGCACCGCATCGCCCGCCTCGCGGATCGCGTCAGATCCGCATTCGGGGCAGGTTTTCGGGAAATCAAAGGGCTCTGCCCCCTCCAGCCGCTTGTCCAGATCGACATCGGCGACTTTCGGGATCACGTCGCCCGCGCGGTAGACCTGCACCCAATCGCCGACGCGGATATCCTTGCCGCCCCGGATCGGCGCGCCCGTCGCATCGCGCCCGGCGATGTAATCCTCGTTATGCAGCGTCGCGTTGGAGACGACGACGCCGCCCACCGTCACCGGCGAAAGCCGCGCGACGGGGCTCAGCGCGCCGGTGCGGCCGACCTGGATATCGATCGCTTCGAGCCGTGTCCACGCGAGTTCGGCGGGGAATTTGTGCGCCGTCGCCCAGCGGGGCGTTGTCGAGCGGAACCCGAGCCGGCGCTGATACTCCAGATCGTCGACCTTGTAGACGACCCCGTCGATATCATAGCCGAGCGTCGCCCGCTGTTCCTCGATCCGGCGATAGTGCGCCAACATCTCATCGGGCCCGTTGCAGAGCGCGGTGAGCGGATTGGTCTGGAACCCGAGCGCCTCGAGCCGCTTTATGGCGCCGCTTTGCGTTTCCGCCAGAGGCTCGCTCAGAGCGCCCCAGGAGTAGGCGAAAAAGCGCAGTGGACGCGCGCGCGTGATCTCGGGATCGAGCTGGCGGAGCGAGCCTGCGGCGGCGTTGCGCGGATTGGCGAAGCTCTTGCCGCCCCGCGCGGTCTGACGCGCGTTCAGATCGGCGAAATCGGCGTGGCTCATATAGACCTCGCCGCGAACCTCGATCACCTCGGGCGCGCCGTTCAGCCGCTGCGGAACGTCATCGATCATGCGCGCATTGGCGGTCACATTCTCGCCCACCGCGCCATCGCCGCGCGTCGCCGCCTGCACCAGTGCGCCCTTCTCATAGCGCAGCGAAAGCGACAGACCGTCGATCTTCGGCTCAGCGGTATAGGCGAGCGGATCATCCGCGCCAAGGCCGAGATAGCGCCGCACGCTCTGATCGAAACTGACGAGTTCCTCCTCCTCGAACACGTTGGAGAGCGATAGCATGCGGATCTCGTGCCGCACCTTGGCAAAACCCTCTGCCGGTGCGGCGCCGACCGTATCGCTGGGGCTGTCCGCGCGCTTGAGAGCGGGAAACCGCGCCTCGATCTCGGCATTGCGGCGCTTGAGCCGGTCGTATTCGGCATCGCTGATCTTTGGGGCGTCGTCCCGGTGATAGGCGATGTTGGCCGCATCCAGCAGATCGGCGAGCCGCGCCAGTTCCTCGCGCGCCTGCGCTTCGGTCAGATCCCCGACCGGATCGGTTTCATGCGCCATGGTGCCCCTTTCGCCAAACCGCTGCAAAGGAGTGATAGGCGCGGCGTTCGGCCGCGTCCAGATTTCAGCGGCGGAAATCGCGCGTCAGCGATCATGCAGGACCGGCGCGGCGCTGGTGCCGCCCGGCCCCGCACGCGCATTCAGGCGCTGGCGGCCATGCGCGCGGATCCGATTTCGGGATCGCGCAGGACATAGCCGCGCCCCCAGACGGTTTCGATCGGGCTCGCTTCCCCCGTCGCCTCCGTCAGTTTCTTGCGCAACTTGCAGATGAACACGTCGATGATCTTCAGCTCCGGCTCGTCCATGCCGCCGTAAAGATGGTTAAGGAACATCTCCTTGGTCAGCGTGGTGCCCTTGCGCAGGCTCAGAAGTTCGAGCATCTGGTATTCCTTGCCCGTAAGATGCACGGCGTTTCCGTTCACCTTCACCGTCTTGGCATCGACATTCACCTCGACCTTGCCGGTGCGAATCACCGATTGTGAATGGCCCTTGGACCGGCGGATGATCGCGTGGATTCGCGCGACCAGTTCGTCGCGGTGGAACGGCTTGGTGAGGTAATCGTCGGCGCCAAAGCCGAATCCCTTGATTTTGTCCTCGCTCGCATCATTGCCCGACAGGATCAGGATCGGCGTTTCGATCCGCGCGAGGCGCAACTGCCGCAGCACTTCAAAGCCGTTCATGTCCGGCAGGTTCAGATCGAGAAGGATGAGGTCGTAATCGTAAAGCTTGGCCAGATCGATGCCTTCCTCTCCCAGATCGGTCGAATAGACATTTACATTGGCATTGCTCAGCATCAATTCGATGCTCTTGGAAGTTGTGGGGTCGTCTTCGACCATAAGCACGCGCATCAGGTTTCTCCGCAAATCAGCGTCCGGCCCGGCCGAACGTGAAGAAAAAAGGTTAATGTCACGTTAGCAAGGCCGCAGTATTTTGCACAACCCTTGGTTGCATCGTCACCGATAGCGTTGCACAGATGTCGCTTTGAGCCCCTCGCGGCCATGACGCCGCGCGGCCGTAATCCAGCTTTCGAGCTCCTCCTCGCTCAGATCGTATCGCTCCATCGCCTCCGCTTTCGAGATCAGGTCGTTGACCACCGCATCGACGACAACCGCCTTGCGCGAGGCGACCCACCGATAAGTGTTGCGCGGCGGCAGATCGGCGCGGCTCAGGATACGGCCATCGCCGAGGGTGACGGTGCGCGGGCCATTCGCTTTTTTCAGATACATGGGGCTTGCTTTCACCAGGTCCGTTTCTTCGATAAACGGACCATTGCCGCCAAGCTTTAACCGCGCGTGAAGCTTGGGGTTGAGAGTATCTTGCATTTGCCTATATTTCGCACGATCCACCGACATCCGGAGTTGCCCGCATGGCCCTCGACGCGCCGAAACTGAATTCATTGGGCTTTGCCAACCCGCCCGCCGACACACGCGTGGTTGTCGCGATGTCGGGCGGCGTGGACAGCTCCGTCGTGGCCGCGCAGCTTGCAGAGGAAGGCTATGACGTGGTCGGCGTCACGCTGCAGCTCTACGATCACGGGGCGGCGCTGGCCAAGAAAGGCGCCTGCTGCGCGGGGCTCGATATCCATGATGCGCGCCGCGTGGCCGAGGATATGGGCTTTCCGCATTACGTCCTGGATTATGAGAACATTTTTAAGGATGCGGTGATCGACGAGTTCGCCGACAGCTACCTGGGCGGCGCGACGCCCGTGCCCTGCATCCGCTGCAACGAGCGGGTGAAGTTCAAGGATCTGCTCGAAACCGCCCGCGATCTGGAGGCCGATTGCATGGCGACCGGCCATTACATCCAGCGCAAGATGGGCGCGCATGGCCCCGAATTGCATAGCGCCGAGGATGCGAATCGCGATCAGAGCTATTTCCTGTTCTCGACTACGCCCGAACAACTGGACTATCTTCGTTTCCCGTTGGGGCACCTGCCTTCCAAGGCCGCGACCCGCGAACTGGCGGCGCGCTACGGGCTACAGGTGGCGGACAAGCCCGACAGCCAGGACATCTGTTTCGTGCCGAACGGCAATTATGCCGCCGTGATCGAAAAGCTGCGACCGGGCGCGGCGGAGCCCGGAGAGATCGTGCATGCCGATGGCCGCGTTCTGGGCCGGCACAACGGCGTGATCCATTACACGATCGGCCAGCGCCGGGGGCTGGGAATCGGCGGGCTCAGCGATCCGCTCTATGTCGTCAAGCTGGACGTCGATGCAAAGCGCGTGATCGTCGGACCGAAGGTGATGCTCTCGACACGGGTGATTCCGGTGCGCGAAATCAACTGGCTGGGCGATGCGCCCTTCACGTCGCGTTCGGAATGGCATGTTTCGGTCAAGGTCCGCTCAACACGGCCGCCGCGCGAGGCGATCATTCGCCCGGTTTCGGACACCGAGGCAGAGGTCGAATTGCTCACCCCCGAAGAGGGTGTCTCTCCCGGCCAGGCGTGCGTTTTCTACCAGACCGAAGGCAGCCGCATCCTCGGCGGCGGCTGGATCTGGCGCGGGGCGTAGATCGGCCCGAGACAACACGGCGATCCGAAGCCGGGACCGTTTGCGTCAACGCAAACGGAACGGAGCATCGATGCTCCGTCCAGCGCTAGAGATTGCACTTGTCGCGCATGAAGGCGAGCGCCACCGACAGCCCGTCGGGCGCGATCCCGTGGCCTGTGCCCTTCATGATATGCGCGAACACGTCCTGCCAGCCGGCCTCCTGCAAGGCCTCCGCAGCCTCGGGCAGCGATTGCGGCGGCACGACATCATCCTGATCGCCATGCACCAGCAGGACGGGCATCCGGCTCACCACCTCGTCGGCCAGAAGCTCCGGCGCGAGGAGCCGGCCCGAGAAGGCCACGACGCCCGCCACCGGATCCTCGCGGCGCGGCGCGACATGCAGCGCCATCATCGTGCCCTGCGAAAAGCCGAACAGCACCACCTGTTCGGGCAGCAGATCCTCATCCACCATCAGTGCATCGAGAAACGCGTTCAGATCGTCCACCGCGCGGGCCATGCCCGCCATCGCTTCCTCTTCGGAGGAATTGTCGATCCACGGGATCGGGAACCACTGAAAGCCGAAAGGCGCGCCGGCGCAGGCTTCGGGCGCATCGGGGGCGACGAAAAGCGTGTCGGGTAGATGTTCGGCCAGCGGATCGGCCAGCCCCAGCAGATCGGCGCCGTTGGCCCCGTAGCCATGCAGGAACACCACCGCCGACCGGGTTTCCCCCGACAAGGCGTCCTTGCGCTGCGCGTTCAATACCCGTGTCATGCGATCCCTTCCCGGCTCTTTGCGACGCGGTAGTATTCCCACAATGCGCGCGCCGCAACCGCTCTCCAAGGGCTCCAGGCCTCGGCCATGCCGCGCAGCGCCTTTTCCTTCGGACGGTCCGGCAGATCGAAGAGGAGCCGCGCGCTTTCCTGCAGCGCCAGATCGCCGGGCGCGAAGACATCGGCGCGCCCGAGCGAGAACATCGCGTAGATCTCCGCCGTCCAGACGCCGATCCCCGTTACCGCTGTCAGCGTCGCGACGACCTCGTCATCGGGTGCGGCGCGCAAGGCTCCAAAATCAATGCCGGCCTCCGAAAGCGCACACGCATAGCGCGCCTTCTGCCGGCTGAGCCCCAGTTCGCGCAAGCCCTCCGCCCCGCGGTGCAGGATCGCCTCCGGCGTGACGGCCTCCGCCGCTTCGAGACGGCCCCAGATCGCCCGCGCCGACGCCACGCTCACCTGCTGGCTGACGATGGCGCTCAAGAGCTGCGCGAACCCGTCCGGGCGGCGGCGCAGCGGCAATGGGCCGGTCTGCTCCAGCGCCGCCGTGAAGCGCGGTTCGACACGCGCGAGCCACGCGGCGCCTTCGGCGACATGCGCGTCCGTCTCGATCACCCGTCCAATTCTATCCTGCATCCCGTCACCTCGTTCACCATCGCCCCGTTCGGCCCCATTTGCGCGCGTTTCGGGGCGGCACCGGAACGCTTGCAAGCATTCGAATTCGGGCATAGGTCTTGCCGCATGAGCACCATTGACCATGCCCATCCCGAAGAGGCCAGTCAAAACCGCCGCGCGCGGCGCAACGTGGTCGTGCTCGTCTGCGCGCAGGCGATACTGGGCGCGCAGATGCCCATGCTCTTCACCGTGGGCGGGCTGGCCGGGCAATCGCTCGCATCGAATATCTGTTTCGCGACGCTTCCGATCTCGCTCATCGTGCTCGGCTCGATGGTCACCGCGACGCCGATTTCCGCCTTCATGCAGCGGTTCGGGCGGCGCGCGGGCTTTACCGTGGGTGCAATGGGCGGCGCGCTGGGCGGGGCCATCGGCGCTTACGGGCTATACGTCGCCTCGTTCCCGATTTTCCTGCTCGGCAGTTTCCTGACCGGGATCTATATGTCCGCGCAGGGGTTCTACCGGTTCGCCGCGGCCGATACCGCGTCGGAGGTGTTCCGCCCCAAGGCGATCTCCTACGTGATGGCCGGCGGTCTGGCAGCGGCGATCATCGGGCCGCAACTCGTCAAGGCCACCAACGATGCCTATGTCGTGCCCTTCCTCGGCACCTATCTGGCGGTGATCGTGCTCAATATCGTGGGCTCGGCGATGTTCCTGTTCCTCGATATTCCCAAACCGCCGGTTCCGAGCGAGGACGCGCCGAAGGGCCGCTCGCGGATCGAGCTTCTGAAAACCCCGCGCATCGCCGTTGCGATCATCTGCGGCATGGTCACCTACGCGCTGATGAACCTCGTGATGACGTCGACGCCACTGGCCGTGGTCGGCTGCGGCTACACCGCCGGGAATGCGGCCGATATCGTCTCGGCGCATGTGCTGGCGATGTTCGCGCCGTCTTTCTTTACCGGTCACCTGATCGTGCGCTTCGGAGTGGAGAAGATCCTCGCCACCGGCTTGCTGATCCTTGCCGGCGCGGGCGCGGTCGCGCTTCAGGGCGTCGCGATCGAGAATTTCTACATCGCGCTGATCCTGCTGGGGCTGGGGTGGAATTTCGGCTTCATCGGCGCGACCACCATGCTGACCGCCGCGCATGAGCCGCATGAGCGCGGGCGCGTGCAGGGCATGAACGATGTGCTGGTCTTTGGCGGTGTAACGGTCGCCTCGCTCGCCTCCGGCGGTTTGCTCAACTGCTCCGGCGGCACGGCGGTCGAGGGGTGGAGCGCGGTCAACATGGCAATGGCGCCGTTCCTGATGCTCGCCGGCGGCTCGCTTTTGTGGCTCACCTTGCGGCCGCGCGACGACGCGATCTGATCGATGCGATTTTCCGGGCTCCGGTAACGCAACCTTCACTTTTGCGCGGCATATGTTCCGGTATTGTTCCTCGTGACGGTGCTGCCATATGCCTCGATTTCTGTTCCTGATCCTCGCGCTTCCAGCGCTCGCCGCCTGCCAGCATTACGACAAGGCGGCGCATTTCGCCGCCGGCGCGGCAGTGTCGCATGCGGTGACGACCCAGACCGACAACAAGGCGCTGGGCTGCGCCGCCGCCGTGGGGGTCGGGATTCTCAAGGAATTGATCGACGATGTGGCTGATCCGATGGATGCGGTGGCGACCGGGCTCGGCTGCAGTGTCGCTCTCGCGTTCTGAACGCTTACCAGCGGCCTGTTGCCGCCTGCCAGATAAGGCGCGCCTTCTTGCGCGCGTCCGATTGGCCCAGCGTGCCGTTGGCAACCTTCTCCGGCGCTGCCGCGACCTGTTGCAGGATCGGTCCGGCCTGCCACGCGGCCAGCGCGACCGCGCGCGCGCCGCGCGGGATATCGCCGCGCGCCCTGCGGGCAGCGTCCAGCCGATCCAGCCCGCCTTGCGCCAGGGCGCGCAAGGCATCCAGGCGCCCGTCAATCAGCGGGATGCGCCCCTGCCGCTCAAGCTCGGGCACCGCGCGCAGGAATTGCGCAAGCCCCGACGCGTAGCCGAGATCGCGCAGCGCTTCTGGCATCGCGCCCTCAAGCGCTTGCGCCGCCGCCAAAAGCAGCGCGGCGGAAGTGTCCTCGATATACGCAGTGAACCCCGCCTCGTCCTCGAACGGCGCGCGATAGGCATCCCAGCGCCGCGCCTCGACGGCGCGCTGCAACTGGTGCGCGGCCTCTGCGTCCAGCACATGCGCGAGCGAGGTCACCACCTCGTGCCGCCGCACCACCCCGCCGGACGCGATTTCCTCCAGCGCATCTGTCCACCATTGCAGTCGCATCTCGGCGATCATCGGCTCTTTCGTCACCCAGGGCGCGCGCGAGATCTCGATATTGAACGCGTAGATCGGAAACAGCACTGCACGCGCCCCAACGGGCGCCGCCATGGTCGCCGCGAAACGATCGGGATCGCCGCGCTCGACCAGCTGCGCACAGGCGGTCAGATCGTCGTCGAAGATCATGCCGGCCCGTCGCGCAAAAGCTTCCAGCGTACCGCGTCGAGCAGCGCCTCGAAACTTGCGTCGATGATATTCGCACTGACCCCGACGGTGGACCAGCGCCGCCCCTGCCCGTCCTCACTGTCGATGATGACGCGGGTGACGGCTTCGGTGCCGCCCTGCGTGATCCGCACCTTGAAATCCACCAGCCGCATATCGTCGATGGCGCTCTGATAGCGCCCCAGATCCTTGGCCAGCGCC
Organism: Marivita sp. GX14005; assembly: GCF_023370775.1. Taxonomy (GTDB): domain Bacteria; phylum Pseudomonadota; class Alphaproteobacteria; order Rhodobacterales; family Rhodobacteraceae; genus Marivita. The sequence continues at coordinate 238,547 of NZ_JAMCCQ010000005.1, read as the reverse complement.
TTGGCGAGCGCGTTCACCGGGCCGCGGTCATTGCCGTCCGCGTCCATCGATTCGCTGACGGACAGTTTCTTGACCCCATCGACCTTCACCACCACGACCGCCTCGGAATGGGAAATCATGCGGTTATACTTGTTCTTGCGCCGCTCCACCGTCACCCGGTAGCGCTTGACCTCGAAAAACTCCGGCAATTGACCCAGCTCGTCGCGCGCCAGAAGCTCGAAACTGGCCTGCGCGGTGTCATAGGAATAGCCTTCCGCCTCGCGCGTCTTGATCCGGTCGAGGATGCGCGCAAGCGCCGGGTCGCGGTCCGGCACTTCGATCCCCGCCTCGGCCAGCCGCCGGCGCAGGTTTGACTGCCCCGCCTGGTTCGACATCGGGATGATCCGCCGGTTGCCGACGATGGCCGGATCGACATGCTCATAGGTCGCCGGGTTCTTCAGGATCGCGCTGGCGTGCAAACCGGCCTTGTGCGCAAAGGCCGAAGAGCCGACATAGGCCGACTGCTTGAACGGCACGCGGTTGAGCACCTCGTCCAGCATCCGGCTGATCTTCGTCATGCCTTCAAGCGCGTCCACCGCGATGCCGGTCTCGTAGCGGCTGGCATAGGGCTCTTTCAGTAGCAGCGTCGGGATGAGCGCCGTCAGGTTCGCGTTGCCGCAGCGCTCGCCCAGCCCGTTCAGCGTGCCTTGTATCTGCCGCGCCCCGGCATCGACGGCGGCCAGCGTGGCGGCGACGGCCATTTCGGTGTCGTTATGGGTGTGGATACCCAGGTTTTTGCCCGGAATTCCGGCATCGATCACCGCGCGCGTGATCTGCGCCACCTCGCCGGGCAGCGTGCCGCCATTGGTATCGCACAGCACGACCCAGCGCGCGCCAGCGTCATGCGCGGCCTTGATGCAGGCGAGCGCGTAATCGGGATTGGCCTTGTAGCCGTCAAAGAAATGCTCTGCATCGAAGAGCGCCTCGCGCCCCTCGGCCACGATATGCTCCACCGAGGCGCGGATATTCTCGACATTCTCGTCAAGCCCGATGCCAAGCGCTTCGGTGACGTGAAAGTCATGCGTCTTGCCGACAAGGCAGACCGAGCGCGTTCCCGCGTTCATCACCGCGGCCAGCACCTCGTCATTACCGGCCGAGCGCCCGGCGCGTTTGGTCATGCCGAAGGCGGTGATCGTCGCGCGGGTCTCGCCGATCTCGTCGAAAAACGCGCTGTCGGTCGGGTTCGCACCGGGCCAGCCGCCTTCGATATAGTCGATCCCCAGCGCGTCGAGCGCGGCAGCGATGCGCAGCTTCTCGGGGGTGGAGAACTGCACGCCCTGCGTCTGCTGCCCGTCGCGCAAGGTTGTGTCGTAAAGGGTCAGGCGCTCGCGGGTCATCGGTCATCCTTGAATGCGAAGGGTCGCCGTGCAACGTGGTTCGAGCGGAGCGCCATCATATTTTCTCCAGCTTGCTCGCGTCGAAATCCGATCCGGGAACCAGATCGACCCCTGCCTTGGACATCCGCACTTCGACGCCCGCCTTGGTCAATGCGGATTTCATCGCATCGAGAGAGGAAAAATCCTTGGTCCGCATCGCAGTGTCACGCAAATCTGCAAGCTGTTTGGCATAGGTCGAGAGATCCACCGAAACGCTGTCCCACCCCCCGATTTCTTCCGTCAGAAGCCCCAACATGCGCCCCCCGGCAACAAGGCCGGGCAGGTCGCCCCCGCCGGCCAGCTTGTGCAGAGCTGAGATAGCGCCTGCGGTGTTCAGATCATCCGATACCGCGTCAAGAACCTCGGCAGGCATTGGTCCGGGCGCAACCCCGTCGGTCAGCGCCCGCCACTTGCGCAACGTCGCCTCCGCTTCCTCGCGCTTCTTTTCCGTCCAATCCATCGGCTTGCGGTAATGCGTGGACAGGAACACAAACCGGATCACCTCGCCCGGCACGCCCTGATCGAGCAGGTCGCGGATGGTGAAGAAATTGCCCAGCGATTTGGACATCTTGCGCCCTTCGACCTGCAGCATCTCGTTATGCAGCCAGTAGCGGGCAAAGCCGTGGCCGGCGCACTTGCTCTGCGCGATCTCGTTCTCGTGGTGCGGGAACATCAGGTCGTTGCCGCCGCCGTGGATGTCGAATTCCTCGCCTAGCAGGTCAAAGGCCATGGCCGAACATTCGATATGCCAGCCGGGGCGGCCCCGGCCCCAGGGGCTGTCCCATCCCGGCAGATCGTCCGGGGAGGGCTTCCACATGACGAAATCCATCGGATCGCGCTTGTAGGGCGCGACCTCGACCCGCGCGCCGGCGATCATGTCATCGACAGAGCGGCCCGAGAGCTTGCCGTAGCCCTCCTTCCACGAGTCCACCGCGAAAAGCACATGGCCCTCGGCCTCATAGGCGTGGCCGCGCGCGATCAGATCCTCGATCATGGCGATCATCTGGTCGATATATTGCGTCGCGCGGGGCATGTGGGTCGGCTCCAGCGCGCCGATGGCGGCCATGTCCTCCAGATACCAGCGCGTCGTTTCCTCGGTGATCTCGCCGATGGAGCGGCCGCTCTCGGACGCGCGGGCGTTTATCTTGTCGTCCACATCGGTGAAATTGCGCACATAGGTGACGTGATCGGCCCCATAGACATGGCGCAGCAGCCGGAAGAGCACGTCGAAGACGACCACGGGCCGCGCGTTGCCCAAATGCGCCCGGTCATAAACCGTCGGTCCGCAAACATACATGCGCACATTGCCGGAATCGAGCGGCACGAACTCTTCCTTGCGGCGCGTCGCGGTGTTGGTCAGGCGGATCGTCATTGGTGCGTCCTCGCGGGAAAACTCGCGGCGGGCGTATCAACTTCGTCTCGGCAATGGAATAGAAAGACCGGCCCGCCTGTAAGATTAGCGGATAATGCAGCAGATATGAGTGGCATTGGCGGTCATGGCGCAGAGTATACGGCTTAAGCCCGGTTTGCGCAATGGTGGCTCAACACCCGTCAGGAGTGGCCGATCACCTGTGCATCGTTGCAGGCGTGGCGCGCGCATTCCAGTTCGAGCGTGGAATGGTGAATCCCGGCACGCGCCAGGGCAGACTTCAGCTGCGCCTTGATGCTGTCGGCGTCCGGCCAGCGGCCCTCGTCCAGCACGACATGCGCCTCCAGCGCGGTTTCGTTTTCCTGCATCTGCCACAAATGTGCGTGGTGGATGGCGCGAACGCCGTCAATGCCGCGCAGATCGCGAAGTAGCGCGGTGACATCGCTATCCTCGGGCGCGCCCAGCATCAGGATGCGGATCACGCCGCCGATCTCGGCAAATGACATCCACAGGATGTAGCCGGCGATGGCGAAGGTCACGAGCGGATCGACGATCCGCCAGTCGAAGAGCAGGATCAGCGTGCCCGCGAGGATCACGGCGACCGATCCCAGCGCGTCGGCGAGGTTGTGCAGGAAGGCCGCGCGGATGTTCACGCTGTCCTTCGACATGGCGTAGGTCAGCGCTGCAGTCACCAGATCGACCACGAGCGCGATGCCGGCGATGATGACGACCAGCCAGCCATCGACGCCTTCGGGCGAAATCAGGCGCATCGCCGCCTCGTAGCATAGATAGAGCCCAAGCAGGATCAGCGTGGTGTAGTTGATGAGCGCAGCCACGACCTCGGCGCGGCCATAGCCGAAGGTCATCGCTTCGGTCGCGCCCTTCCGCGCGATCTTGCGCGCGGCGAAGGCGATGACGAGAGAGGCCGCGTCCGACAGGTTGTGCAGCGCATCGGCGATCAGCGCGAGCGAGCCGGAAAGTACGCCGCCGACGATCTGGGCGACGGTCAGCCCGAGGTTGACCGCGACGGCCCAGATCAGCCGGGTGTCGCCGGTATTTTCGTCTATATGGTGGTGATCATGCGGCACGGTGCGGCCCGCCTTTCGTCGATCCCGGATGCGGGAAAAACGCAGCGGCGGGCCGGGGTGTTCCCGGCCCGGCTGGCAATGGCTTATCCGACCAATTCGAGGCCGGAGAAGAAGAAGGCGATTTCTTCCTTGGCGGTTTCCGGCGCGTCGGAGCCGTGAACCGAGTTCTCGCCGACGGATTCGGCGAATTCCGCGCGGATCGTGCCGGGAGCGGCGTCGGCCGGGTTGGTCGCGCCCATGACTTCGCGGTTCTTCGCGATCGCGCCTTCGCCTTCGAGCACCTGCACGACGACCGGCTCGGAGGCCATGAATTCGCACAGCTCGTCATAGAAGGGGCGCTCGGCATGGACGGCATAGAACTGGCCGGCCTGGTCCTTGGTCAGCTTGATGCGCTTTTGCGCGATGATGCGCAGGCCGGCATCTTCGAACTTGGCGTTGATCTTGCCGGTGAGGTTGCGGCGGGTGGCGTCGGGTTTGATGATCGAAAGGGTGCGTTCAAGGGCCATTGGCGTGCTCCGTTGGTTATGTGATGGCGCGCCGGTTAGCATGGGCGTTTCGCATATGGAAGGCGTCTGATTGGGGGCATCGTCCATTGTTCTTGAACCAATGGCGAAAATTGAACGATCCCCAAACCCCCAGGATATTTTCGACAAGAAGAAAGGGAAGCGCTGGTTTGTCCGCGCGGGCGTTGGTAAGGGCGGGGCCATGTTGAAGATCGAGGACATCACCTATTCGGTCGAGGGCCGGCCGCTCTTCGAGGGCGCGACAGCGGTCATTCCCGATGGGCACAAGGTCGGGCTGGTGGGGCCGAACGGGGCGGGCAAGACGACGCTTTTCCGGCTGATCCGCGGCGAGCTGGCGCTGGAGGGCGGCGCGATTTCGGTGCCCAGGGGCGCGCGGATCGGCGGGGTGAGCCAGGAAGTGCCGGGATCGGAGGTCTCGCTGCTCGATACGGTTCTCGCGGCCGATACCGAGCGCGCAGCGTTGATGGCGGAGGCCGAGACGGCGACGGATGGGGCGCGGATCGCCGAGGTGCAGACGCGGCTCGCGGATATCGATGCTTGGTCGGCGGAGGCGCGGGCGGCATCGATCCTCAAGGGGCTGGGATTCGGCGATGCCGAGCAGGCGATGCCCTGCAGCGCCTTTTCGGGCGGCTGGCGGATGCGGGTGGCCTTGGCGGGGGTGCTTTTCGCGCAGCCCGATCTGCTGCTTTTGGATGAGCCGACCAACTATCTCGATCTCGAAGGGGCACTCTGGCTGGAGAGCTACTTGGCGCGCTATCCCCATACGGTGATTGTCATCAGCCATGACCGGGGGCTTTTGAACCGCGCGGTCGGGGCGATCCTGCATCTGGAGGATCGCAGGCTGACCTTCTACCAGGGGCCTTACGACCAGTTCGCCCGACAGCGCGCCGAGCGGCGCGCGCAGGCGGCGGCGGTAGCCAAGAAGCAGCAGGCGCGCGTGGCGCATCTGCAATCCTATGTAGACCGGTTCCGGTATAAGGCCGACAAGGCCAAGCAGGCGCAATCGCGGCTCAAGGCGATCGCGCGGATGGACATGGTCACCGCGCCCGAGGAGGCGGCGAAGCGGGTATTCACCTTTCCGCAGCCGGATGAGCTGTCGCCGCCGATCATCCGGGTCGAGAACGGCGTGACCGGCTATGGCGAGACGGAGGTGCTGCGCAAGCTCGACCTGCGGATCGATCAGGACGACCGGATCGCGCTTCTGGGGCGGAACGGTCAGGGCAAGTCGACGCTCGCCAAGCTGCTGTCGGACCGGCTACCGCTGATGGCGGGGCGGATCACGCGGTCATCCAAGCTGCGCATCGGGTTCTTTGCGCAGCACCAGGTGGACGAGCTGCATGTGGATGAAACGCCGCTCGATCATCTGCGGCGGGCGCGCCCGGATGAACTGCCGGGACGGCACCGGGCGCGGCTGGCGGGCTTCGGGCTGATGGCGGCGCAGGCCGAAACCGAGGTCGGGCGGCTGTCGGGCGGTCAGAAGGCGCGGCTGTCGCTGCTGCTGGCGACGCTGGATGCGCCGCATCTGCTCATTCTCGACGAGCCGACGAACCATCTCGATATCGAAAGCCGCGAGGCGCTGGTGGAGGCGCTGACCGCCTATTCCGGCGCGGTGATCCTCGTGAGCCACGACATGCACCTTCTGTCGATGGTCGCGGACCGGCTGTGGCTGGTCCAGGACGGGCGCGTTGCCCCCTATGAGGACGATCTCGACGCCTATCGCGCGATGCTGCTTGCCCCGGACAAAACGGCGAAATCCGAAAAGCCGAAAGCGACACGCCCTGCCCGCCCCGACCGCGACGCGATGCTGGCGCTGCGCGCGGATCTGCGCAAATGCGAGGCACGGGTGGAAAAGATCGAGGCGATGCGCGAACAGCTTGCCGCCAAGCTTGCCGATCCGGCGCTCTATGAGGATGCACGCAAGGGCGAGCTGGAGACCTGGAACCGCAAATATGCCGAGGTGATGGAGGGGCTTCATCGCGCGGAGGCGCTTTGGGAAGCGGCGCTCGAACGTCTGGAGGCGGCCGAAGCGCCGCAGGTCTGACGCGCCGCCCCCTTGCCAAGCGCCGCGCGCCGCCATAGGGGCGTGCGGATGGACGGTGCCTTTCTCATATCCGCTTTCGTGACGCTTTTCGTGGTGATCGATCCGATCGGGCTCACGCCCGTCTTTATCGCGCTCACGCCGGGCATGTCGGTGCAGGAGCGCAGGGTCATCGGGATTCGCGCCTCGGTGATCGCGGCCGTATTGCTCTTTCTCTTTGCGTTCTTCGGCGAGCAGGTTCTGGGCTTCATCGGCATCTCGATGCCCGCCTTTCGGATCGCGGGGGGTATCTTGCTGTTCCTGACCGCGCTCGACATGCTGTTCGAGCGGCGCACCAAGCGGCGCGACGACAAGGCGGATGTGGAGGATGTGCCCGATCCGTCGGTCTTTCCCATCGCGATTCCGCTAATTGCCGGCCCCGGCGCGATCGCCTCGATCATCCTGCTCGTGGGCGAAGCGGAGGGCACGATCGGCATGATTTCGGTGCTTGCCGTGATGGTGGCCGTGCTGGCGATGGTCTTCGCCTTCTTTCTGAGTGCCAATCTGATCGAACATGCTTTGGGCAAGACGGGGATCGTCGTCGTCACACGGCTTCTGGGGATGCTGCTGGCCGCTCTATCGGTGCAATTCGTGCTCGATGGCATTCGCGGTTTCGGCCTTGCCTGGCCTGGATGACCCTGTAAAAGCCGCGCCCGCGCGCCTAAATAACATCCAGTTGCAGCAAGACGGGATCCCCCCATGACCGCGATGGATTACGGCAATCTGGCCTATCTGGTGCTGCTCGGTGCGGCGGTGGTCTTCTGGTTCTTCATGCAGAACCGTCAGGGGCTGAATAGGACGTTGCAATATGCCGCGGCCTGGGGGCTGATCTTTCTCGGCGTGATCGCGGCGGTCGGGCTGTGGGGCGATATCCGCCAGACCGTGCAGCCGCAGCAGATGGTTCTGAGCGAGGCTGGCCGGATCGAGGTGCCGCAGGCGCCGGACGGTCACTATTACCTCACGCTCGATCTCAACGGCGCGCCGGTGCCCTTCGTCGTCGATACCGGCGCGTCCGGCATGGTGCTGACGCGGCGCGATGCCGAACGCGCGGGGCTGAGCGATGCCGATCTGATCTATTTCTCCGAAGCCATGACCGCGAACGGGCTGGTGCGCACCGCGCCGGTTCGGCTGGACAGCGTGTCGCTCGGCCCGTTCGAGGATCGCGGCGTGCGCGCTTTCGTCAATGAGGGCGAGATGACGAGATCGCTGCTCGGGATGGATTACCTGAGCCGTTTCGCCCGGCTCGAGATCGCCGGCGGTCGGTTGATCCTCGAACGCTAGGCATGGCGGTCATTCCCTGTTTTCGGGGGCTTGGCGACCTCCAACCCTTGGGCTAGGTTTCAGACAAACCCGCTTTGGAGACCTCCATGCGCCATTCGCTGCCGCTCGCTCCGCAGTTCTATGTCACGGCTCCCCAACCCTGCCCCTATCTGGAGGGGCGGATGGAGCGAAAGCTGTTCACCGCGCTGCAGGGGCAACATGCCGAAGCGCTCAATGACAGCCTGTCCAAACAGGGGTTCCGGCGCTCGCAGAACGTGCTCTATCGGCCGTCCTGTTCGGATTGCGCGGCCTGCCTTTCGGCGCGGATTTCGGTCGATAAGTTCCGCCCATCGCGCAGTCAGCGGCGCACGATCCGGCGCAATTCCCATCTTGAGCGGCGCGCCTCCAGCGCCTGGGCGACGGAAGACCAGTATGAGCTTTTCCGCCGCTACCTGGATTCGCGCCATGCCGATGGCGGGATGGCCGATATGGACGTGTTCGATTTCGCCGCGATGGTCGAGGAAACGCCGATCCGCAGCCGGGTCATCGAATATACCGATGGCGATAGCGGCGATCTGGATGCCGTCTGCCTGACCGATGTGCTCGGCGACGGGTTGAGCATGGTCTATTCGTTCTACACGCCCGACGCGCCCGCGCGCAGCCTCGGCACCTACATGATCCTCGATCATATCGAGATCGCGCGCGAGGCCGGGCTGCCTTACGTGTATCTCGGCTATTGGGTGCCGGGCAGCCCGAAGATGGGATACAAGGCCGCCTTTTCCGGTTTGGAGCTGTTCCGGCGCGGTGCCTGGGAGCCGTTCAAATCGCCGGACGCCTATTCGGCGGAGGCGCACCCGCTATCGACCGATCCGATCGCGGAGCAGGTGTCGAACATCTCGCTGCCGGATCTGAGGGGGTAGGAGCGCGCAGTCACCGTCGGGACCGGCCAGAGGAGCTCCGCATCACAAGATCACCGGGCCACGCCCGGCGCTGACGCAAGAACGAAAGTCAGGCCTCACTTCGTATCCCACTTCTCCGTGAAGGGTGCGCTGACGATCATCACGATGAGCACCAGCGCCGTGACGACGAGCGCGATGCCGATCTCGCCCGCGCCGCAGATGAGGCCAATGGCGCCGGCGCTCCAGATGCTGGCGGCGGTTCCGGCTCCCTTGACGAAATCGCCCTCGCGGAACATGGCACCCGCGCCAAGAAAACCGATCCCGGTGATCACGCCCTCCATCACTCGGGTGGGATCGATCCGCGTGTCGGAATCCCCGATCTCCACACTCAATTCCGTCGTCGTGATGAGGATGCCGCACGCGGCAACCGAGATGACGACATAGGGGCGAAAATCGATGGGCTTGTCGCGCAGGTATCGTTCCAGACCGATGGAAAGCGGCAGGATCACCGCGCAGGCGAACTGCACCGCCGCCTGAAAGAACGATACCGTGCTGAAAATGAAAAGCTCTGTCATGGCCGTCCCTGTCGCGTTGTTTTGACAGTCAACGCGGCTGAGGGAGAAAGAGTTGCGCGCCGCGCCTAGTGCAGCAGGTCCGGCACGATGGTGACGATGCCGGGAAAGAACCACAAGATTGCAAGGCCCAGCACCTGGATGCCGACAAAGGGAATGATGCCGCGATAGATATGACCGGTCGTGACCTCGGGCGGCGCCACCCCGCGCAGGTAGAACAGCGCGAAGCCGAAAGGCGGCGTCAGGAACGAGGTCTGCAGGTTCACCGCAATCATGATCGTCACCCATTTCGGATCGAAACTGCCGCCATAGATCACCGGGCCGACGATGGGCACGACGATATAGATGATCTCGAGGAAATCGAGCACGAAGCCGAGCACGAAGAGCACCAGCATCACGATCAGGAACACCTTGAGTTCATTATCGAAGCTGGTCAGGAAATCCTGGATGTAATGCTCCCCGCCGAAGGAGATCACGACGAGGTTCAGCAGTTGCGAGGCGATCAGGATGGTGAAGACCATGCTGGTGACTTTCGCCGTTTCGCGCACCACGGGGCCGAGCACACCGGCGCGGTAGAGCACCCAACAGCTATAGATAAGGCCGAAAAGGGCGTAGAGATAGGCGGCGTATGAGACCAGAAAGGCGATCCAGCTTTCGAGCGGCACGGTTTCCAGCGTCACGCGCAGGTCGAAATTGATGCCGAGAACCAGCATGATGACGACCGCGAGTGTCGAAGTGATGATGATCCTTGGCGAGCGGCCTTCCTCGCGCAACTTGCGATAGGCAGCGAGCATGATCGCCCCGGCGGCCCCAAGCGCGGCGGCGGGCGTGGGGTTTGTGATGCCGCCGAGGATCGAGCCGAGAACCGCGACGATCAGGATCAGCGGCGGAAAGACCACCGCGATCAACTCGTTGCGCGCCATGCGGCGGGTGGCGTGTGCCGCGCCGTAAAGCGCAAGCGCCAGCGGCGCGGCGATGATGAGGGCCGTCGCGCCGGCGGAGGTGGTGGGCGCAATGAGCAGCACGTCGACCAGCGCCAGCAGCAAGAGGCCGGCCGCCCCCGCGATCAGGTGCCGGGGATCGGCGGTCGGCTCGACGCCGCGCGCGACGGACAGCGCCAGCGCGATGAGGGCGATCAGCACGCCGATGCCGGTGCCGATGGGCGCGGCGCTGGCCAGCTTGGCGGCGCGCGCCTCCTCCAGTTGCTCCTCGGTCAGCCGTTCGCTTTGCGCCTGCCCGCCCGCGGCCGCGATGGCTTCGGTCTCGGCGACGGCGCGGTCCCATGCGCTTTGTCCGTGCAACTCGATCATAGCGTCGCGGCACTCCGGCCCGACATTGGTGCGAAGGCTGGCACCCTCGCCCGCTTCGGAAAAGCTGCCCACCGCGAGCGATTGCGAGCCGATGATATTGGTCTGCCCCAGCGCCAGCCCGCCGGCGATCACGGCGGCGGGGATGAAGAGGAACCATGTCAGCGCCTCGCCGCGCGTCACCGGCTCCGCGTTCGTCTCGCCAAGCTCCACGGGCGGCGCTTTCGACGGGTTGAACATCGCGTAGCCGAAGGCATAACCGGCATAAAGCAACGCCAGAAGGATGCCGGGCAGGAGCGCGGCCTGAAAGAGCGTGCCGACGGAAACCACCGCAGGCTCGCCGAGATAGGTCAGAGCGTCGGTGCAGCCCGCCGCCTGCGCGCGCGCCTCCTGAGCGGTGGAGTAAAGATCGCCCGCCAGCGTGCCCAGCAACACGATGACGATGGAGGGCGGAATAATCTGTCCCAACGTCCCCGACGCGGCGATCACCCCCGTTGCGAGTTCCGGCGAATAGTTGTTGCGCAGCATGGTGGGCAGCGCGAGCAGCCCCATCGTCACCACAGTCGCGCCCACGATCCCGGTGGATGCAGCAAGGAAGGCACCCACGACGACGATGGACACCGCCAGTCCGCCCGGCAGCGGGCCGAAGACCCGCGCCATGGTCGTCAGCAGATCGTTCGCGATCTTCGAGCGCTCCAGCACGATGCCCATCAGCACGAACATCAGCACCGCCAGCAGAGTCTCGATGGATTGGCCGGCCAGCACCCGTTCGTTGATGCGGTTGACGATGAACGACAGGTTGCGATCCATCGCCACCTGCCAGCCCTGCTCGAACACCGGCTGCGCAAGGCGCGGCAGGTCGGGATAGCGAAAGACCGAAATTGCGCCGGGATCGGCGCCGCCCGCCACCAGCGCGGAATAGGCGTTCGATGAGGTGTCGATGGCCTGATGAACCAGCAGCCCTGCGCTATCCAGTGCGGCAATGATGAAGAACGAGATGATCGCCGCCCCGCCGATGGCGAAGGCCACCGGAAAGCCCGACAGGATCGCGCTGAACAGCGTGAGGAAAACGATGATCAGGCCAATCTCGACGCCATCTAGTCCGAAAAGCATGGGATATGTCCGCCGTTAGAATTCTGCGTGGTCGAAGGGGGTTTCCGACGGCTCCACCCTGTCGCGGTCGAGATAGCGGCCCGCGCTTGCCTCGCCCTCCTTCCATTCCAGGTAGGAGCGAAAGAAGAAAGCGACCGCCTGCAGGAAGATCATCGCACACAGGATGACGAGCAGGATCTTGAACAGGAAATAGCCGTTGAAGCCGCTCGGGCTGAACCCGATGGTCTCAACGTTCCAGCGCAGCGCGCGGGATTTCATCAAGAGCCGGTCAAGGCTTTCGGAGGCCGAGGGGTTCGGCACGATCAGGTGCCGCCACATGAAGAACCAGGCGTAAAGCCAGATCAGGATCGCCATCGGCATCATGAAGATCAGGCTGCCGATCATGTCCACCATGCGCTTCGCGCGATGCGAGAGTTTCGAATAAACCAGATCGACCCGCACATGCCCGCCTTGAATGAAAGTGTAGGCAAGGCAGAGAACGATCACCAAGGCGTTGTAGAGCTTGAGTTCCTCGGACCACCAAGAGATGTCGAACCGCAAGGGGATGCCGAAGCCGATGGTGATATCGGGCCGTGTGAAGATGCGTTGCAGGAAAACGATCATCACCTGCTGGATTACCATGATCAAACCCGCCCAAGCGAAGAACCGGCCGATCGTATTGGCGAAGCCTTCGAGCCCGCGCACGCAGCCCCACATGAAGCGATTGTTCCAGAACCCGATGCCGGCGATGACCAGAAATGCCGTCAGAACGACGAACAGGAATTCCACCGAAGCGCCGTAATAGACGAAGCGCATCACCGCTTCCTTGTCGGACCAGTCAAGCCAGCTCTGCAGGTGGGTGACGGCATAGCCGAGATTGTAGAAGGACAGCGCGATGTTGCGCGCGACCCAGAGGATCGCGTCCAGAACGCCGGTCAGCGCGGGTCCGGTTGCGGCCTCGTCCATGTCTCGTTCCGTGTTCAGGTTGCCTTCGCGCGCTGAATGGCATGTTGGGCGCCGCTTCGCCAGTCTTTTCGAGTGCAAAACGCCCCCGCGCGGCGGAGGCGTTCGCGTTGTGACATGGGATTTGCGTCAGAGATCCATCACGCGGTTGCGCTGCGCCTCATAAGCGCCGCCGGCGCTGGCGCTCCATTGGGCGGAGGAGGCCATAGATTTCATGTAGCTGTCATAGATCGACTTGTAGAGATCGTCTTCCATGTATTGCTCGACCACGTCTTTGGACGCCTCCCCGAACGCATCCCAGACAGGTGCGGGGAATTCCCTCAGCTGCGTGCCGCCCGATTGCAGCCGCTGCAACGCCGCCGCGTTGTTGGCAGTGAAAAGCGACATCCCCCAGAGGTTCGCGGAACGGGCAACGTTCTCGATGATCGCCTGATGCGCCGGCGACAGCGCGTCGAACATCTCGCGATTGACATTGAGATTGATATTCGGGCCGGGCTCCTGGAAACCGGCGGTATAGTAGAACTTGGCGACTTCCTGAAAGCCCGCCTTTTCATCCGCCCACGGGCCGATCCAATCGGTGCCGTCGATCGCGCCCGAACTGAGCGCCTGATAGACTTCGGAGCCGGGAAGGTTCTGAACCGACACGCCGAGCTTGCCAAGCACCTCGCCGCCCTGCCCCGGCATACGGAACTTGAGGCCCTGGAAATCCTCGGGCGCATTGATTTCCTTGTTGAACCAGCCGCCCGGTTGCGGGCCGGTATTGCCCGCCGGGAACGCCTTGAGACCGAAGATGCTGTATAGCTCCTCGCCCATCACGCGCCCGCCATCATGCTCCCACCAGTTGGTGTATTCCATGAAATTCATGCCGAACGGGATCTGGCAGAAAAAGGCCAGCCCCGGATGCTGGCCGAGGAAATAGTAATCGGCCGAATGATACATGTCCGCCTGCCCGGAGGACACCGCATCGAACACGTCGAACGCGCCGACCAATTCGCCCGCTGCCTTGAGATCGACCGTCAGGCTGCCATCGCTTACCTCGCCGATCCGGTCGGCGATGAACTGCGCGGTGTCGTGCACGCCGGCCAGTCCGCGGCCCCAGGAGGTGACCATTGTGAGGGTCTGCTTGCCCTGCGCATAGACCGGTGCCGCGAGCGAGGTCGCTGTCGCGGCCGCGCCGCCGGCTGCGGTGGTTTTCAGAAACGAACGACGATCCATCTTTTATCTCCCATCGGATGTGCATCACCCGGCAGAACGCCCGTCCGCCGGTCTTCAATGCGCGCCACTCTAGCGGGAACGCAGCGATTGGAAAGCCCGATTCACGGCATTGGCGCGGCACCCGTCCGATCCCCGCGCCAGGCTTTATAATTGCCCCGGCGTCGCCTCCCCACTCCGGGCGCGTGCTGCGGCAAATGGACCGGCCGCCCCGAATAAATTTCGAAAATTTCATATATTGCGCCTTCTGTCGCAACTTTCGAAAAGTTTACCGGTGATTTTCGGTCTTAAACCTCAAATTTCGATGTTGACGCTCCCCCGGCACCGCCATAAGGTCCGCCCACGCGAAAGGGAGCCAGCATGGCACAGGTTCTAATCATTGTAGGCAAAGCGCGCATGGGCCGGTGACGGACGCCAGATGAGCACCCCATGCGCCCCCGACTGACCAGCGGGGGTTTTTTTTCGCGTAACGAACAGAAGTGTCTGTAACGGAGCAAAGCGATGACACGTCAGATGACCGGAGCGAAAATGGTGGTTCAAGCCCTGAAGGATCAGGGTGTGGACACGGTATTCGGATATCCCGGTGGCGCTGTGCTACCGATTTACGACGAGATTTTTCAGCAGAACGGCATTCGGCACTTTCTGGTGCGCCACGAACAGGGCGCGGTGCATGCCGCAGAGGGCTATGCGCGATCAACCGGCAAGCCGGGCGTTGCGCTGGTGACATCCGGCCCCGGCGCGACGAACGCCGTCACCGGGCTGACCGACGCGCTGATGGACAGCATCCCGATCGTCGTTCTGACCGGCCAGGTGCCGACTTTCATGATCGGCTCGGACGCGTTTCAGGAGGCCGACACGGTCGGCATCACCCGCCCCTGCACCAAGCATAACTGGCTGGTGAAGGATACCGACCAGCTGTCGGGCGTCATTCACGAGGCGTTTCACGTCGCCACTTCGGGCCGCCCCGGCCCCGTTCTGGTGGACATTCCCAAGGACGTTCAATTCGCCAGCGGCAGCTATACGGAAAAGGCCAAAGCCAAGGTCAGCCATTACCAGCCGCAGGTGAAGGGCGACATGGAAACGATCACGCAGCTGGTCGAAGCGATCGAAACCGCCGAACGCCCCGTCTTCTATACCGGCGGCGGCGTGATCAATTCCGGTCCCGGCGCCAGCCAGCTTCTGCGCGAATTGGTGGAAGCGACGGGCTTTCCCATCACCTCCACGCTGATGGGGCTGGGCTGCTATCCGGCATCGGGCAAGAACTGGCTCGGGATGCTGGGGATGCACGGGCTTTACGAGGCCAATCTGGCGATGCATGATTGCGATCTGATGATCAATATCGGCGCGCGGTTCGACGACCGCATCACCGGCCGGGTCGATGCGTTCAGCCCCAAATCGCGCAAGGCGCATATCGACATCGATCCTTCGTCGATCAACAAGGTGATCCGCGTGGACATGCCGATCATCGGCGATGTCGGCTATGTTCTCGAAGATGTGCTCAAGGTCTGGAAATCGCGGGGCCGCAAGGTCAACCGCGAAGGGCTGCAGAAATGGTGGTCGCGGATCGAGGAGTGGCGCAAGGTCGATTGTCTCGCCTACAAACCGTCAGGCAAGGCCATCCGCCCGCAACACGCGATGGCACGGCTCGAAGCGCTGACCAAGGGGCGGGACCGCTACATCACCACCGAGGTCGGCCAGCACCAGATGTGGGCCGCGCAATATCTCGGCTTCGAGGATCCCAACCGCTGGATGACGTCCGGCGGGCTTGGCACGATGGGTTACGGCACACCGGCCTCCATCGGCGTGCAGGTCGCGCATCCCGACGCGCTGGTCATCAATGTCGCCGGAGAGGCGTCATGGCTGATGAACATGCAGGAAATGGGAACCGCGACGCAATATCGCCTGCCGGTCAAGCAGTTCATCCTGAACAACGAACGGCTCGGCATGGTGCGCCAATGGCAGGAGCTTCTGCATGGCGAGCGCTACTCGCATAGCTGGTCCGAAGCCCTGCCCGATTTCGTCAAGCTGGCCGAAGCCTTCGGCGCAAAGGGGATCCTGTGCAGCGATCCGGCCGATCTCGACGATGCGATCATGGAAATGGTCGATCATGACGGGCCGGTGATCTTCGACTGTCTGGTGGAAAAGCACGAAAACTGCTTCCCCATGATCCCGTCGGGCGAGCCGCATAACAAGATGCTGCTTGGCGAGGCGAAAACTCAGGATGCCATCGGCTCCAAGGGCGCGGTGATGGTGTGAGCCGCCCCGGCTCCATAGAAAAGGGCAGCCGTTCGGCGGCTGCCCTTCAAACGCGTTCGGGCGCGGAGGCGGATCAATCGCTGTCCTTGTCGTCGTCGCTGTCATCCATGTCGAAATCGCGCTCGATTTCCTCATACTCGTCCTCATCGATATCGCCGCTTGCATCGCGGTCATATCGCTTGAACGACGCGCGGTTGAATTCATCCTCATCGATGGAACCGTCCTCGTTCTCGTCGAACATCTTGAAATATTCGCCTTCGTGGAACGCTTCGGCGAATTCGTCTTCCTTCACGCTGCCATCGCCATCGCGGTCCCAGGCGTCATATGCGAATGCCGGGCCGGATACGATCAGCGCGGCGGCGGTGGTGGTCAAAACCGTCTTGAAGGTCATGGTCATCTCCTTTTCACGTTCTGCGGCCGGAGCCTGTTGCATCTTCCGTCCGGCTCAGTTTCAAAACCGACGCACACGACAAGTGTTCCAAAATCAATCACAGCCCGTTCAGACCGCTGAACGCGCCCTCATCCGTCAAGAGGCCCTGCCATGTCCGCTTTGAAAATCAAGAAAGGCTCGACCAAACATTCGGCCTACAACCTGCGCCCGACCTTTTCGGATGTGCAGGAAACGCACACGCTCGCCGTGATCGTGGACAACGAGGCCGGGGTTCTGGCACGGGTGATCGGGCTGTTTTCGGGTCGCGGCTACAACATCGACAGCCTGACGGTGGCCGAGATCGACCACGAGGGACATCTTTCGCGGATCACCATCGTCACCACCGGCACGCCGCAGGTGATCGAACAGATCAAGGCTCAGCTCGGACGCATCGTTCCGGTTCATCAGGTCAACGATCTGACGGTCGAGGGAGGATCGGTCGAACGTGAACTGGCGCTGCTTAAGGTCGAGGGCGAAGGCGACAAGCGGGTCGAGGCCCTTCGCCTCGCCGACATCTTCCGCGCGCAGGTGGTGGACAGCACGCTTGAAAGCTTCGTCTTCCAGATCACCGGCACGCCGGAAAAGGTGGATGCGTTCGCTGACCTGATGCGCCCGCTCGGCCTGGCCGAAATCGCACGAACCGGTGTTGCCGCCCTGTCGCGCGGTGTATAAACAAGGCAACGCCGCGCACCCCGGCGCGGCGTGCCTCGCGAAATCTGTCAGCGCGATCTATCCGGTAACGGCCATCGGCCCGCGCTTCGGCTCGAAATAATGCGCCAGTTCAATAACCTTGCGCGAGATCGCCTCACGCGCGGGATTGGTCGCCCGCTGCGGCTTGGGCGGGTTGCGCAGCGTTTCTGGCAAGTTCGGCGAGTGGGACTGCATCAAAAGTTGCGGATTGCTCGCCTTGCGCATGTTTTCCTGAACCGACAGATCGAAACGGATCAAATCCCCGGCGTCGAGCGCGGGCGCATCATGGATACTGGTATCGCCGGGTGTATAGAAGGCGAGTTCCCCCTGATCCTCGCACCAGATTACAGCTTTCTGAGCGTCGGTGTCAGACCACAGCACAACACCGAACATATTCTGCTTTGTCATAAATTCGTTTCCCCATCTTAGGGGTTCAATGTGTTAATTTTCCGTGGCTTAGAACATGACAAATCCCGCACCGTAGACACAATTTTTGTGTCCAACCGGCATTGACCCTGCAACAATATCGCGCCACCATTAGCACGTATAGGCGTCACGTTGACGCTGGTTAGCGTCAGTTTCGTTCAATGGTGACCGTTTTCCGTATCAAGACGGGATATAGCGGTTGATTTTCTGCGAACTGGCATTGGTTGCATCTTCCAACGCACTACTCTTGTGGTTGCCGCCAATCGAAGGAACACTCCTGCCGTGACATCTCCCAGCCCGTCCGAATTGCGAAACACTCTGGGCGCCAACCTCCGTATCCTAGCCAAGCAAGCCCCTTCGGTGTCAGCCCTTTGCAGAGAGTTGGGAATCAACCGCACACAGTTCAACCGCTATCTCTCGGGCGAGAGCTTTCCAAGGCCCGATGTTCTTTACCGGATCTGCAAACATTTCGACGTCGATGCGCGGATCATGCTGGAGCCCTTGGACGAGCTTGAGCATGGCGCCAAGGATTTGCACGGCCATCCCGATATTGCCGACTTCATGGCCGGCAGCATCCAGCAGCTGAGCGAAGAGCTTTTCCCGTCCGGATTCTATCGCTTCTCGCGGCGCAGCTTTTCCAACAATACGCTGTTCCTGCAGGGGCTGGTCTACATTTACCGCAAGGACGGAGCGACCTTCCTGCGCGGTTTCGAGGCCAAGGAAGCCGTCGCGCAACAGGGCGTTCCGACCGATCCGCGCACGCGAGAGTTTCGCGGCCTGATGCGCGCGGTGGAGGGCGGCGTGGCCGGCGTGGTCAGCCGGCGCGGCTCGGTCAGCACCTCTTTCAACTACCTGGCGCAGGTGCAATCCTTCGAAAACAATTTCTGGGTAGGCTATACCGTGCGCACCGCTCGCGAAAGCCCGACCCACACGCGTATTGCGCGACTGGTCTACGAACATCTCGGGCGCGATGGCGCAAAGGTCCGCGCCGCGGCGCGCAATGCCGGTCTTTGCCCGGCCGAAGATCTCGTGCCGTTCCATCGCAGCCAGCTGCGCATCGACGAGCCGTTCCAGTAACGCTCAAGCGCGCGCGCCGCCGGCAACCGCCTCGGTCTCGGCCGCGCTGTCGCGGTTGACGATGTCGTAAAGATGCCAGGTGGCATGCCCCAGGAGCGGCAGAACGAGGAACAGACCCAGAAATCCCGGCAATAGCGCCACGAAGGTCGACAGCGCGATAAAGGCGCCCCAGCCCAGCATCACGGCGGGGTTCGCCATAACATAGCTGAACGAGGTGATCATCGCGGTCACGAAATCCACCTCCCGGTCGAGCAGCATCGGAAGCGCGATCACGGTGATGTTGAAGAGCAGGATCGCGAAAAGCGCGCCCACGGCGGTGCCGACGCCGAGCATCATCAACCCGTTCGGCGTGAGATACACGTCGAAGGACGTTGAAACATTGGTCATGGTGCTGAGCCCGAGAAAGAGCGCGAAGATCATATGCGCGATGAAGAACCAGAAGAGAAAGACCATGATGACGATCGCGCTGATCGAGGGAAGCTGCCGGCGCGATTGATGCAGGATGACGCCCAGAATGTCCGACATGACGAGCGGCACGCCCCGTTCGAGCCGCCGGCTGACTTCGTAGAACCCCACCGCCGCGAAGGGGCCGATGAGAGGAAACCCGATGGCCGCAAGGACGAGCCAATAGCTGGTGCCGGTGGCGTAGGTGATCCAGGCGATGATCCAGCCCGTCACCACGTAGAACCCGGCAAAGAAGATCGCGTATCCCGGCGCGCGGATCATGTCGCGCCAGCCGCGCGCGAGCGCGGTGCGCAACGTGTCGAAACTGGCCGGGGAAAGGTCGGGTGCGCCGAGTTCGGGAGTTTCGGTCATTCGGGTCTCCATGCCGTCACGTTACAGCATATGAAACCGTTATTCGCGTTTTTTTGCAACGCCGGCAGACAGGTGCCATGATGCGTCGACGCATCATTCCGTTTCCGTCAACGGAAACGTCCGCCCGGTATCACTCCCCCTGCGCCTCCGCGCGGGACTTGCCCGAGACGTTCTGCGCCAGCGTCGCCGCCATGAACGGGTCGAGATCGCCGTCGAGCACACCCTTGGTGTCCGATGTCTCGTGACCGGTGCGCAAATCCTTGACCATCTGGTAGGGCTGCAGCACGTAGGAGCGGATCTGATTGCCCCAGCCGGCATCGCCCTTGGCCTCATGGGCCGCGTTGATATCGGCGTTGCGGCGGTCGAGCTCCAGCTGGTAGAGCCGCGACTTGAGTGCCTTCATCGCGATATCGCGGTTCTGATGCTGCGATTTTTCCGAACTCGTCACCACGATGCCCGTGGGCGCGTGGGTGATACGCACGGCGGAATCGGTGGTGTTCACATGCTGGCCGCCCGCGCCCGAAGACCGATAGGTGTCGATGCGGATATCGGAGGGATTGATCTCGATCTCGATATTGTCATCGACGACCGGATAGACCCAGACCGAACAGAAGGATGTGTGACGCTTGGCCGCGCTGTCGAAGGGCGAGATGCGCACGAGCCGGTGCACGCCCGATTCCGATTTCAGCCAGCCATAGGCGTTCGGCCCGCTGATCTTGTAGGCGGCCGATTTGATCCCCGCCTCTTCGCCCGGCGTTTCCGATTGCAGCTCGACCTCGTAGCCATGCGCCTCGGCCCAGCGAACATACATCCGCGCGAGCATGTTGGCCCAGTCGCAGCTTTCGGTGCCACCCGCGCCCGAATTGATCTCAAGGAACGTGTCGTTCCCGTCTGCCTCCCCGTCGAGCAGCGCTTCGAGTTCCTTGGTCGCCGCCTTCTCGGCCAGTGCCTTGAGCGCGTTTTCGGCGTCGGTGACGACCTCCTGATCGCCCTCCATCTCGCCCAGCTCGATCATCTCGACATTGTCGGACAGATCCTGCTTGATCGAGCTGTAGGTCTCCATCGCATCGACGAGCATCTGCCGCTCGCGCATCAGCTTCTGCGCCGCTGCCGGATCGTCCCAGAGGTTCGGATCCTCGACCCGCGCGTTGAATTCCTCGAGCCTGTGCTGCGCGGTGTCCCAATCGAGCCGCTGTCCCAGCAGCTTCACGGATTTTTCGATCTGCTCGACGATGTTCTGAATTTCAGCGCGCATTGGCGGTCCTGTTGTCTCGACGTTCGGGTTTCACGGGTGATAGACCAGCCCCGCCGCAGCGACAAGCGGCCACAGGCCGACGCAGCCCGGCGCGGTCAGTAAAGACCGCCCGAGCTGAGCGTTCCGAAGCTGGCTTTGGGGCCGACAACCGCGGTCCCGCCGCTTGAGGTCGTCACTTGCCGACCGCCGCCCTCGGCCGGGGTGTAAAGCTCGAAATTCGAGCCCATCGCGAAGCCGCCGTCGAACTGGATGCCGAAGATCGGCTCCTCGCCCTCGCGGAAACATTCGCTCACGACATTGTCGCCGCTGGCCTCGTCGGATAGGCGCGCGCCAGTGTTCCGGTCGATCTTGATGAACTGGCAGCTTTCCGGCGCACGGAAGGCGCTGCCGCCATATTTGGCGACGGCCTTCTGCATGAACGCGTTGAAGACCGGCCCGCACATGCCCCCGCCCGACGCGCCGCGCCCCAGCGAGCGCGGCTGATCGAAGCCGATATAGCAGCCCGCGACGATATTGGAGGTGAAGCCGACGAACCACACATCCTTGGAATCGTTGGTCGTGCCCGTCTTGCCGGCGGTCGGCACGGGCAGGTTCACCGCGCTGCGTGCCGTTCCGCGCTCGACCACGCCCTGCATCATCGAGGTGAGCTGATAGGCGGTGACCTCGTTCATCACCCGCTCGCGATTGCTGCGCACGGTCGGCCCCTGCCCCGCCCGAAGCTGCGGCACGTCGCAGTCGATGCAGACGCGCTGATCGTGCTTGTAGACGGTGTTGCCGTAGCGATCCTGCACCCGGTCCACCAGCGTCGGCTCGACGCGCTCACCGCCGTTGGCGAACATCGCATAGGCCGCGACCATCTTGTAAAGCGTCGTCTCATCCGCGCCGAGCGCGTTGGCCAGAACCCGGCCCATATTGTCGTAAACGCCAAATTTTTCGGCATAGCGCGCCACCGTGTCCATCCCGACCTCTTGCGCAAGGCGCACCGTCATCAGGTTCCGCGACCGCTCGATCCCGGTGCGCAGCGGCGTCGGGCCGTAGAACTTGTTCGACGCGTTCTTCGGCCGCCACACGCCCTGCGGCGTGTTGATCTCGATTGGCGCGTCCACTACGATCGTGGCGGGCGAATAGCCGCTGTCGAGCGCGGCGGCATAGACAAAGGGCTTGAAGCTCGATCCCGGCTGGCGCTGCGCCTGCGTCGCGCGGTTGAAGACGGATGCCTGATAGCTGAACCCGCCCTGCATCGCGATCACGCGGCCGGTGTTGACATCCATCGCCATGAACGCGCCCTGCACGCGCGGCACCTGCCGCAGCGTCCAGCGGATGAAGCTGCCATCATCATCCGAGGTCATGCGGCGCACATGCACCACGTCGCCCACCTCCAGAAGATCGCCGGCGACCTGCGCCTTGCGACCCAGTGAGCCATTGCTCATCCGCTTTCGGACCCATTGCACATCGGCAGCCGGGATCCAGTGACCGTCCTCGTCATTCGGCACGGATTCGATCCCGATGCGCGCATCGTTCGCCCCGACCTCCAGCACAACCGCCGGATACCACGGATTTTCCAGCCGGATATCGCGTGCAATGGTTTCATCCGAAAGCGCCGCGCGCCAACTTGCCTCGTCGGTGAGCTGCTCCGGCGCAATCCGCTTGCCGGTGCCGCGCCAGATGCCCTGACTGCGGTCGTAGCGCTCAAGCGCGCGTTGCAGCGCATCCTCCGCTTCAAGCTGCAGTTCGGGATCGAGCGTCGCCCGGACGCTGAACCCGCCCGAGAAAAACTCCGCCTCACCGAAATCGACGCTGAGCTGTCTGCGGATCTCATCGGTAAAATAGGAGCGCGGCGGCAGCGCGTCGCGGAACGGCTCGAAATCGCCGTTCTGCACCGATCTGAGCGGCATGTCGCGCTCGGCCTCATAGGTGTCGGCGTCGATATATCCGTTCTCGAACATCTCCTTGAGCACGAAATTGCGCCGCGCCAGCAGCCGGTCCTTCTCGCGCACGGGATGATAATCCGACGGCGCCTTGGGCATGGCGGCCAGCGTCGCGGCCTCATGCGGGGCCAGTTCGGTCAGCGTCTTGTTGAAATAGGTCTGCGCGGCCGCCGTCACGCCATAGGAGTTCTGCCCGAGGAAGATCTCGTTCATGTAAAGCTCTAGGATCTTCTCCTTGGACAGCGTGTCCTCGATGCGCGAGGCAAGGATGATTTCCTTGATCTTGCGCTCCACCCGGCGGTCGCCGGACAGAAGGAAGTTCTTCATCACCTGCTGCGTGATGGTGGACGCGCCGCGCACATCGCGCCCGCGCGAGGCCACGGCATCGAAGGCCGCCGCCGCGATCCCGCGCAGGTCATAGCCCTGATGGTCGTAGAAATTCTTGTCCTCGGCGGAAATGAACGCCTGCTTGACCAGATCGGGGATCTCGCGCGCCGGGGTGAACAGCCGCCGCTCCTGTGCGAACTCGTCGATGATGCGCCCCTCGCCGGAATAGATGCGGCTGATCGTCGGGGGCGTGTATTGCGCCAGGCTCTCATGGCTCGGCAGATCGCGCCCATACATCCAGAAGACCGCACCGACGGCCAGGGCGATCATCATCGCGCCCATCGTGATGAGCGTGAAGATCGCGCCGAAAAAGGACAGGATGAATCTGGTCAATCGTTCGCGCCTTTGTTGCGGGGGTTTGCCTTGCCTACAAAACTGGGCGCCAGCCGTCAAAACACAATGATGTGCCGGGCGGCGGCAAGCAGCGCATGACGCAAGGTCATTTCCTCCGCAGCGGCGCCAGCGCGGCATCCTCGTCGCGCCAGGCCATGAGCCCGTCGCGAATGCCCGCGGCCATGCCCTGCCGCCAGATGGGATCGCTCAGATTGGCCAGATCCTCATCGGTGGACAGGAACCCCAGCTCGACGAGGACCGATGGAATATCCGCCGCCTTGAGCACCGAAAACCCCGCATGGCGCAGCGGGCGCTTGTGCACGCGCCCCACCGCGTTCTCGATCCCCGACAGCAGGTGCCGCGCCAGCGCCGTGCTGCGCGGCGCGTTCTGCAAGCGCGCGAGATCCATCAGCACATCGGCAACCCGGTCATCGGATCGGCTCAGATCGACCCCGGCCAACAGATCGTCCCGGTCATGCCTCTCGGCCAGCGCGGCGGAGGCCGCGTCGGATGCCTCCTCCGACAGCGTGTAGATCGCCGCCCCGCGCGCCTGCCCTTCGGACAGCGCATCGGCATGGAGCGAGACGAACACGTCCGCCCCAGCCTCCCGCGCCCGCGCGACGCGTGCCTCGAGCGAGACGAAATGATCGCCCTCCCGCGTCAGCACCGCATCGAAACTGCCGGTGCGGCGCAGCACCTCCTGCAACTCGCGCGCGAAAGTCAGCATCAGATCGGCCTCGCGCACCTCGCCGCGCTCTGCGCCGGGATCGATGCCGCCGTGCCCCGGATCGATCACCACGGTCAGCCGCTTGGGATCGCGCTCCGGCAAGGGCATGATCCGGGCGGCGCGCGGCAAATCCCAGCGCGGATCCTGCGGTGCGCCGGAGGCGGCATCGAATGCCGCCTGGTCCGCCGCCTTCAGAATCACGCGGATCGTGGCTGCGCCGGTGTCGGCATCGCTGAGCATCACCGCGCTCTCGATCACCAGCGGCTCGGCCAGATCGGCCACCAGCCGCGACCAGCCCGGACGATAGCCGCCAAGGCGCACCTCCCGCACGCGATCGGTTCCGTTCATGTCCGGCGCCTGCATCTCGCCCCATTGCACCTCGCGGAAATCCATCACCAGCCGGTTCGGATCGCCGAGCGTGAAGACCCTCCATGGCACGCCCTGGCTCAGATCGAGCCGCAATTCGGTGCCGCCCCAGCGTCCCTCGATCGACCCGCCGAGAGGTCGTGCCAGCCCGCCCATCTCCTGCGCCTGCGCCGGCAGCCAGACCCATATCGTCGCCAACATCGCGAGACAGGCTGCGAACGGTCCTCGCATCGGCCCGCGGCCCGCACGGCCCCAGGGCGAACGTTCCCCCGAAGCGCCTCTCCCGCTTTTCTTCTCGTTCCAAATACTCAACCGCAACATCCGACCTCCCGCGCGCCTGAGGCGATATGGCCCCGCGCGCGCATGAACCGCCCCAGCCGGTCCAGACCCTCGGCGATATCGGCGGTGCTGCGCGCATAGGAAAACCGCAATGCGCCGCCGCCGCGCTCGGGGTCGAAATCGAGCCCCGGCGTCACCGCCACGCCTGCCTCGTCCAGTATCTCGCGGGCGAAGGCGCGGCTGTCATCGGTCAGATGCGAGACATCGGCATAGACGTAAAACGCGCCATCCGGCGGCGCGATGCGGTCGAACCCGGCCCGTGGCAGCCCTTCGATCATCAGACGCCGGTTCTCGCGATAGACGGCCATGTTCGCTTCGAGCTCGTCGCCGGCATCCATCGCCGCGAGTGCGGCGATCTGCGCGGCATGGGGGGCGCAGATGAACATGTTCTGCGCCAGCCGCTCCACTTGCCGCACGTTGTCCTTCGGCAGCACCAGCCAGCCGCAGCGCCAACCGGTCATGCTGAAATACTTGGAGAACGAATTGATCACGCAGACATCGTCGCTGATCTGCAGGGCGCTGACGGCCTTGCGCTCATATTCGACGCCGTGATAGATCTCGTCCGACAGGAAAGCCGCGCCGCGCGCCTGCGCCGCCTCCACCAGCGCGCCGAGCGCGGCGCGGTCCAGCATCGTTCCGGTCGGATTGGCCGGCGAGGCCACCATCACCCCCTCGTAATCGACCCCTTGCAGATCGGACGGCTCCAGTTGAAACCGCGCCTCGGAACGGGTCTGCACCTCGACCGGCTCCAGATCGAGCGACTTGAGGATCTGCCGGTAGGACGGATAGCCCGGCGCGCCGAGCGCCACGCGATCGCCCGCGTCGAACAGCGCTGTGAAGGCGAGGATGAACCCGCCCGAAGAGCCGGGCGTCACGACGACCCGCGCAGGATCGAGATCGACATCGTACCAGTCCCCGTAAAGCCGGGCGATCCGCGCGCGCAGCGCCGGCAATCCCAGCGCAACCGTATAGCCGAGCGCGTCCGTCGCCATCGCCTGCGCGAGCGCGTCGCGCGCGGCGGCGGGTGCCGGCGTGCCGGGCTGTCCGACCTCCATGTGAATGATGTGGCGGCCCTCCGCCTCGGCCTGCCGAGCGGCTTCCATCACATCCATCACGATAAAGGGATCGACCGCCCCGCGGCTTGAATTTCGCATCTTTCCATTCCTAGACTGGTTTCGCCTCACCTAGGGGCGTTACCGGGGAAAGGTCAATGTCCACATCCTTGCCGCGCCTGATGAAGATCGGCGCAGCCGCGCTGTGCCTCGTTGCTCTGATCGGCGCGGCACCGTCCCGCGCGGCGACATTGCTGCGCGATGCCGATATCGAACACGCGCTCGGACAACTCGGCGCACCGGTGCTGCGTGCCGCCGGGCTGAGTCCCGGACAGGTGAGGATCCTTTTGATCGACGACAGCACGCTCAATGCCTTCATCATCGACACGCAGCATATCTTCATCCATTCCGGCCTGCTGTCGAAACTCGGCAGCGCCGCGCAGCTTCAGGCGGTTATCGCGCATGAGGCCGCGCATATCGCCAATGGGCATATCTCCCGCAGGCTGGGCAACATGCGCAGCGCGCGCACCGCCTCGGGGCTCGGTCTCGCGCTCGCCGCAGCCGCAGCCGCCGCCGGTGGCGGTCGCGCGGCGGCAGGTCTGGCGATCGGCACGCAATCCTCGGTGATGCGGAATTTCCTTGCGCACAGCCGGGCCGAGGAATCCTCGGCCGATATCAGCTCGGTGCGCTATCTGACCCGCGCCGGGATCGACCCGCGCGCTGCAGTTGAGGTGCAAAAGCTCTTCAGCGGGCAGATCGCGCTCGCCGAGCACAGGCAGGACCCCTACACGCTGTCGCACCCCCTGACCCGCGACCGGCTTCGCGCCCTCGAAGGGCTGGCGGCAACCGCCCCTGCCGCTGGCCCGGACGGCACCGCGCAATACTGGTTCGCCCGCGCGCGCGGCAAGCTGACCGCCTTCACCCGCGCGCCCGGCTGGACGCTGCGCCGCGCCGGGGACAGCCCCAGCGGCGATATCGCCGAGCTGCGCCGCGCCGTCGCCTATCACCGCCAAAGCGATCTGGGCCGCGCTCTTGCTCATATCGACGCGGCGATCACTGCGCGTCCGAAAGACCCCTTCCTGCGCGAGTTGAAAGGCCAGATCCTGCTCGAATCCCGCCGCCCTGCAGATGCCGCGCGGGACTATGCCGCCGCGGCCCGGCTCGCGCCGCGCAACGCGCTGATCCTCGGCGGGCTGGGCCGTGCGCAGCTTGCCGCCGGGGATCATTCTCAGGCCTTGAACACGCTCGAAAACGCGCGCGGGCGCGATTACGGCGATGCGCGCATCCTGCGCGATCTCTCTGTCGCCTATGCACGGACCGGCCAACCGGCGATGGCCTCGCTTGTCACGGCCGAACGCTACGCATTGCAAGGGCGTCTGAGCGACGCCGCGATCCACGCGCAACGTGCCGCCGGAGCCCTGCCGCGCGGATCGGGGCCGTGGAAACGTGCGCAGGATGTGTTAAGTGCGGCCCAAAGCGCCGCGCGGCGCTGACCCTTTTCAACGGAGAGCTTCATGCCCAAATCCCTTCTCGCCCCAGCCGCCCTGGCGCTCGCGCTCGCATCCGGCGCGCAGGCCGACGATCTCGACCTGTCGAACATGTCAGACAGCGAACGCGCCGCCTTCGGCGATGCCGTGCGCAACTACCTGCTGGAAAATCCCGAAGTCATCATGGAAGCCGTGCAAGCGCTCGAAGAGCGTCAGCAGGCCCAGCAGGCACAGGACGACAAGACGCTGGTCGCGGATAACGCCGAGGCGATCTTCGAAGACGGCTATTCCTGGGTCGGCGGCAATCCCGACGGCGATATCACGGTGGTCGAATTCCTCGATTACCGCTGCGGTTATTGCCGCCGGGCGCATCCCGAAGTGCTGGAGTTGATCGCGGGCGATGGCGATATCCGCTATATCGTCAAGGAATTCCCGATCCTCGGCGAAAACTCCGTTCTCTCCTCGCGCTTCGCGCTGGCCGTCCGCAAGGTCGCCGGAGACGAGGCCTATGAGGCGGCCAGCGAGGCGCTGATGGCGCTCAACCAGGATATGGAGCCGCCCGTCATGCGCCGGCTCGCCGAAACGCTCGGCCTCAATGCCGATGCGGTTCTCGAGACGATGGACAGCGACGCGATCACCGAGCAACTGGCCGAAACGCGCGCATTGGCGCAAAAGCTGCAAATCAGCGGAACGCCGACCTTCGTGATGGGCGATGAGCTGGTGCGCGGCTATGTTCCGCTCGAAGCGATGCAGCAGATCGTCGAGGCGGAGCGCCAGGAGGGTTGAGCCCGGTGCCATGGCGGTGGGCCGCCTTGGCAAGCCGCGTCGACGCGGTTTATTCCGCCGCGTCCCGCACCGCCGCCGCGTCGAGTTCAGCGGCCTTTTTCTCGACCTCTTCGACGATATGATCGATCATCCGGTCGTTCGTCATCTTGTGGCTTTGCTTGCCCGCCAGATAGACCATCCCCGCGCCATTGCCGCCGCCGGTAAAGCCCACATCCGTCATCAGTGCCTCGCCCGGCCCGTTCACGACGCAGCCGATGATCGACAGGCTCATCGGCGTCTTGATATGCTCCAGCCGCTTCTCCAGCGTCTCGACCGTCTTGATGACATCGAAGCCCTGCCGCGCACAGGAGGGGCAGGAGATGATGTTGACGCCTCGGTGACGCAGACCAAGCGATTTCAGGATCTCGTAGCCGACCTTGACCTCCTCGACCGGATCGGCCGAAAGGCTCACCCGGATCGTGTCGCCGATGCCCATCCAGAGCAGGTTGCCGAGCCCGATGGCCGATTTGATCGTGCCGGACATGAGACCGCCCGCTTCGGTGATCCCGAGATGGATCGGCGCATCCGTCGCCTCGGCAAGTTGCTGGTAGGCGGCCGCGGCCATGAACACGTCGGAGGCCTTGCAGCTGATCTTGAACTCGTGAAAATCGTTGTCCTGCAGAATCTTGATGTGATCCAGCCCGGATTCGACCATCGCGTCGGGGCATGGCTCGCCGTATTTCTCCAGCAGGTGCTTTTCGAGGCTCCCGGCATTCACGCCGATGCGGATCGAACAGTTGTGATCGCGCGCGGCCTTGATGACCTCGCGCACACGATCCTGGCTGCCGATATTACCCGGATTGATCCGAAGGCAGGCCGCGCCGGCCTCTGCCGCCTCGATCCCGCGTTTGTAGTGAAAATGAATGTCGGCCACGATGGGCACCGGGCTTTCGCGCACGATCTCCTTGAGCGCGCGCGAGCTGTCCTCGTCCGGCACCGAAACGCGGACGATATCCGCCCCGGCTTCCGCCGCTGCCTGCACCTGCGCGATGGTCGCACGCACATCCGGCGTCAGCGTATTTGTCATCGTCTGCACCGTGATCGGCGCATCGCCCCCCACGGGAACGTTGCCGACCATGATCTGCCGGGACGTGCGGCGATAGATATTACGCCACGGGCGGATGGAATTGAGGCTCATCTTGCGTTCCTCTGGCGATGCCTGGCGAATGGCCCGAGCGGGCCTGTCACCGCTCTAGCTAGGCCCGCAGGCCAAGGGCTTCAAGCCGCAAATCGGCGCAGCGCCTCAGTCGGCCTGCCCCGGCACCGAGAGTTCGGCCACGACGCGGGCCAGGTCGCTATCGGCCTCGATCGAGGCGACGGAATAGCTTTGCGACAGGTTTTCCACCGATAGCGCAAGGTCCGATGTCACCGATCCACGCTGCCCGGCCGGACCGTAGGTTTGCCCGTTCATGGCGAAATAGACGGCACCGGATTCGCCGACGCGAAGCGTGGGCGGATCTTGTGTCACCGGAACGTCGTAAGTGTCCCCGGCATTCATGATCGTTTCATAGATGACGGTTCCATCGGCGGCGCGCACGCGAATCCACGCCGGACGCACCGCCACGAGGGTCACGCCCGGAGCACTGTCCTCGAGGATCTTCGGCTGACCGATGGCGGGCTGCGCCGGCGCGGTGCCAAGATCGGCCAGAACGCGGTTCAGATCGGCATCGGCGACCGCATTGGCAGGCTGAAGCGCCGCCGCGAGAGTCGGCCCGTCGAGCGCGAGATCGGACGTGACGGTGCCGCTCGGCCCCACCGGCCCCATGGTCTGGCCGTTGACGGCGAGATAAAGCGCGCCGCTTTCGCCGACATTGAGCGTGGCGCCGGGCTGCGAGGCCGGAACGGTCCATGTCTCGCCGGGTGCCATCACCTTTTCGAAGAGGATCTTCTGATCCTGCGCGCGCACCCGCACCCAAGCCGGCCGCGCGGCGATCAGCGTCACGCCGGTTTTCGGCAACGCACCGGTCGCGGCGATGGTTGCGTCCGCCACGCTTTGCGGCGGGGTGAGGTCGATTTCCGGCAGCGATTTGCGCGCGTGCTGCGCGAAGGCGCCAACGCTGTTGGGATCGAGCGTCGAGATCGGCGCATCGCGCGCCACCAGCACCGGCACATCGAGCGCCTGCGGTCGGTAGAGCCGATCGAAGGCTTCGGTGGTCGCGGGCGGGGTGAATAGCCCTGCCGTTTCGATATCGTCCTCTTCGGGCGCAGGCTGGGCCGGAACGACGGTTTCGATAGGGTCGAGATCCGAGAGAACGACCGGGGTCTGATCGACCGGCGCAAGTTGCACGCGCTGCACTTCCTGAAGGACCGAATAGCCGCCATAACCCAACCCGCCCAGAAGCAAGGCCAGAACCACGGTAGAGCCGATGGCCCCTGGCTCGATCCGTGAAAGAACGGAGTCACTGCCCGGCGCGAAGGGCAGCGCCGGTTGCGAGAAGGGATCGCGCGGCGCGGCATTTGCCGCCATCTCGGGCTTCTGCGGCTTGCGCGAGGATGCGGCATCGGACATGCCATGCGCGGTGGTGAAACCGCTTTCCGTGCAAAATTCGGAGAAGGTGTCATCCGGGTCCATACCCAGATAGCGCGCGTAGGAGCGCACATACCCGGCGATGAAGCCGGGCGTGTCAAAGGCCGTCGGATCGCAATTTTCGATGGCGGCGATATAGCTCGCCTTGATGCGCAATTCGCGCTGAACGTCGAGGAGCGACTTGCCGAGCGTTGCGCGTTCGCCGCGCATGACATCGCCAAGTTTGAGTTCGAAATCGTCGAACCCGCGCGGTTGTGTGTCGATACTGTCCTGCGATGATTTTGGGGGTTTCCGCCCAATCATACCCGCTGCCCCTTGCGTTCTTACCATGTAAGCGCTGCCCGCGCGGCGCTTACCCGGTGAGTCGAGTCGCGCCCCTTATTAAGGTGACGCTAACACGGAACAAGGTTTAATGCACCGATTTCAGAGCCTACGCGCTAAGTTCGGCGCGATTCAGCGCACAATGTGACCAAAGTTCGTCCATTGCGCGAACCAGCGTGTCGATCTCTTTCGGCCCATGCACTGGCGAGGGAGTGAAGCGCAGCCGCTCCGTGCCGCGCGGCACGGTGGGGAAGTTGATCGGCTGGACATAGATGCCGAACCCTTCGAGCAGCATGTCCGACAGCTTCTTGGTATGCACCGGATCGCCGACGATCACCGGGATGATATGGCTGCCGTGATCGATGATCGGCAGGCCAAGCCCCTTGAGCCGCATCTTGAGGATCCGCGCCTGCAACTGGTGCTTGTCGCGCAACTCCTGATCCTGCTTGAGATGCGCAACGGAGGCGGCGGCCCCGGCAGCCACGGCCGGCGGCAGTGACGTGGTGAAGATGAAGCCCGGCGCATAGGAGCGGATCGCGTCGCACATCTTGGCGGAGGCCGCGATATAGCCGCCCATGACCCCGTAAGCCTTGGCCAGCGTGCCGTTGATGATGTCGATCCGGTCCATCAGACGGTCGCGCTCGGCAACCCCGGCCCCGCGCGGGCCATACATGCCGACAGCGTGTACTTCGTCGATATAGGTCAGCGCGCCGAATTCGTCGGCCAGATCGCAGATCGCCTCGATCGGGGCGAAATCGCCATCCATCGAATAGACGGATTCGAAGGCGATCAC
Organism: Marivita sp. GX14005; assembly: GCF_023370775.1. Taxonomy (GTDB): domain Bacteria; phylum Pseudomonadota; class Alphaproteobacteria; order Rhodobacterales; family Rhodobacteraceae; genus Marivita. Next base: position 206,734 of record NZ_JAMCCQ010000005.1, on the reverse strand, counting down.
CTTCGGCAGATCCGGATCGTCGGCAGCCAGCAATTCGCGCAGATGGTCGAGATCATTGTGCCGGAAAATCCGCTTCGCTCCGCCATTGCGGCGCACGCCTTCGATCATGGAGGCATGGTTGAGCGCGTCGGAATAGATGATGAGGCCGGGGAAAAGACGCGGCAGCGTCGACAGCGTCGCATCGTTGGCGATGTAGGCGGAGGTGAAGAGCAGCGCCGCTTCCTTCTGGTGCAGATCGGCCAGCTCGGCTTCAAGACGCTTGTGATAGACCGTGGTGCCGGAGATGTTGCGCGTGCCGCCCGAGCCCGCGCCCGTTGCATCGATCGCCTCGTGCATCGCGGCCAGAACCTTGGGATGCTGGCCCATGCCGAGATAGTCGTTGCCGCACCAGACGGTGATATTGCGTTCAGAGCCGTCGGGCTTGCGCCACACCGCATGCGGGAACTGGCCGTTCTGGCGTTCGATATCGATAAACGTCCGGTAGCGCCCTTCTTCGTGCAGACGGTCAAGCGCTTGATCGAGTTTGGCAGTATAGCTCACCGGCGTCTCCTTCTTGTCTGCGATCCCGGGTCCGGCTGGCGCCGCTATCGCATTCACGTTTTGGAATGGATACAGATCGCACCTCTCTATATCAATCGTTCTAGGCCCGGCCAACCGCCCAAACCTTGATTTAAGTCAACGGGACCGCGCAATTCGACGCATCCCCGGTAAAATAGCATATTTTTCACATCATTTGCAGCATGAGCGGCTCTGGACAGCCCTTGGCAGGCTGCTAGGCTCCGCCGAAATCAGCGATCAAGGAGCCGCGATCCATGTCTCTCGACCCCGTTCTGTCCCGTATCGATTCCGACCTGCCCTCCAGCCTCGAGCGGCTGATGGACCTCATGCGGATCCCCTCCATCTCGACCGATCCGGCCTATGACGAGGATTGCGTGCGCGCCGCGACATGGCTGGCAGAGGATCTGCGTTCCCTCGGAGCCGAGGCGAGCCTGCGCGAGACGCCGGGCCATCCCATGGTCGTCGGTCATATCGACGGGCCCGGCCCGCATCTTCTGTTCTACGGCCATTACGATGTGCAGCCGGTCGACCCGCTCGATCTGTGGGACCGCGACCCGTTCGATCCGCAAGTCGAGGAGACGCCGAATGGCCGCGTGATCCGCGGTCGCGGCGCGTCCGACGACAAGGGCCAGCTCATGACCTTCGTGGAAGCCTGCCGCGCCTGGAAGGCCGAACATGGCAGCCTGCCCTGCAAGATCACCTTCTTCTTCGAGGGGGAGGAAGAATCCGGCTCGCCGTCGCTGGTGCCGTTCCTGAAGGAAAACGCCGAAGAACTGAAAGCCGATATCGCGCTGATCTGCGACACCGGGCTTTTCGACAACCGGGTGCCGGCGATCACCACGATGCTGCGCGGCATGGTCAAGGAGGAGATCACCATCACCGGCCCCAGCCGCGATCTGCATTCGGGCGGCTATGGCGGCGCGGCGATGAACCCGATCCGGGTTCTGTGCAAGATCATCGCCGAGTTGCATGACGAGAATGGCCGCGTGACGGTTCCGGGTTTTTATGACGGCGTGCACGAGATCTCGGACGAGATGCGCGAGCAATGGGAGGGGCTCGGCTTCGATCACAAGGCGTTTCTGGGCGAGGTCGGCCTGTCGGAACTCGCCGGCGAAGCCGGGCGCAGCGCGCTTGAGATGCTCTGGGCGCGGCCCACTTGCGAGGTGAACGGCATCGGCGGCGGCTATCAAGGCGCGGGCTTCAAGACGGTGCTGCCGTCGAAGGCGCAGGCCAAGATCAGTTTCCGCCTTGTCGGCGATCAGGATCCGCAGGCGATTGACAAGAGCTTCCGCGACATGGTGCGCGCGATGCTGCCGCGCGATTTCGAGGTCAGCTTCGACAGCGACGGCGCGGCCCCCGCCTCTGTCATGGCGATCGACGACCCGGCCTTCGAGACCGCCCGGCGCGCGCTTGGCGATGAATGGCCTGACGACGCGGCCTTCATCGGCAGCGGCGGATCGATTCCGGTCGCGGGGTATTTCCAAACCGTTCTTGGCATGGAATCCATGCTGATCGGCTTTGCCCGCGACGACGATCAAATCCACAGCCCGAACGAGAAATACGACGTGGAGAGCTTCCACAAGGGCACGCGCAGCTGGGCCCGTATTCTCGACGCGCTGGCAGCGGCCAAGAACTGACGTTGCGGAAGGCCGGGCGGGGATCACAGGAATACCCCGCCCCGGTCGCACCTCGCCCCCATTGTCGTCACATTTGAGGGCGACCTCTGTCCGCATGAAACGGACCTTCAGAAAACAGAACCGCGACGATTTCCTGACCCGCATCGAGCGGCTCGATCCGAAATTCGCCGCGACGCCCACGAAGACGCGTCTGGAACGCAAGCCTTGGGAAGTCGAAAGAACGGGCGCGGGATCGCAAAGCCCGCTTCTGATGCTTGGCACCGGTTTCGGGCTCGTCGGCGGCGCGATCTTCGCCCTGCGCAACCCGGATCGGGTTCTGGATGCCCTCGCCGCCGCCGGATGGCCGGCGCAGTTTCTCGATTACGCGACCTACGGGATGCTGTTCCTGCTTCTCTGTCTCGCGATCTTCTTCGCCAAGACCCTCTTCCGCTTGGTAAAACCGCGCACGCCGGGCAAGTTGAACGCCGGCGGGCTGATTGCCGGCGCGATCGCCGCCATCGCCTTTTTCAGCGTCCCCGATACGGTTTACCAGGCCGGATATGAGCTTGCCGGATTCGAAGACGCGAACGATATGTTCACCTATGCGCAAACTCATGGCCAGAAGCTGACCAAGATCGATTGGGCGAGCGTGGTTCCCGTTTCATCGACGGCGAAATAGGCGCTGGCCACGCTGGCACAGTCATCCTAAGATGTGCGTTCTGCGCAACTGGCGGGCGAACCGACCATCGACACACATATCGAATTCTGTGGAAACTGGCGCGGTTGACGGGGCTCGAACCCGCGACCCCCGGCGTGACAGGCCGGTACTCTAACCATCTGAGCTACAACCGCGCAGTTTACGCAGATCCGTTCGGCAGTGGTGGCGCGGTTGACGGGGCTCGAACCCGCGACCCCCGGCGTGACAGGCCGGTACTCTAACCATCTGAGCTACAACCGCTCACTGCCGCCCGCATCAGGGCGTGTCGCGGGTTCTATGGTCAGCGCCCTGCCCCGTCAAGCGGTTTCGCACGCTTTTTCGAAGCAAATTTCCGCCCGCCGGACGCAGCGCCGTTCCGGCGCTCGCCACGCTCGGAAACAGGCCTGTTTTCGTTGATGGCAAGCGTCAGCGTTCCCATGATCCGCCCCGTCTTCGGCGCGGGAGTCTTTTGAGGAAGTATCAAATCGTCGGTCCTTGTTCCAGTTGCGGTCAGCGGCGCTACCGTGACACCACAGCGTGAAGAAAAGATTATCGGCGGCTCTTCACATGAACAAAATTCCCGATAAAGGCTTCGCAAGTTTTTCTTGATCGGATCGCGCTGCGCCGTCACCATCTCCGCGCAGCGGCGCACACGGGGCCGATATGTTTGATTGAACGCAACAGATTGAAGTCGTCACGTGAACGAGATTTGCCGCAGAAAGCTGAATTTCCGGGACCTGACGCTGTCGCCCCTGTCCTTCACGGTGGAAACCTATGTCGCGGTTCATCTGCACAAACGCACGCTGCTCTTCATCTCGCTTTGTCTGCTGACCTTCTACGCCGCCGATCCGTTCAATACGCGCGATGCCCTGCCGCCCGTTCTGGGCATACTGATCTGGCCGGCGGCGGCGGTGTTGTTCTTCGCGGTTTATTTCAACCTCTTTCTTGCCGTTTCGGCGCTCACCGCAATCGTCCCGCGACTGCGTATCCCAATGCCGCTGCTCGGGGCCATCGCCCTCTTGCCGCCCGTGTATCTTTGCGAGGCGGCGGTGCATCTGGCAACGCGCGGGGCCTATGATCTGCCGATCCTCCCGCAGCTTGCCTATTTCTACATCGCCGCGCAGGCGCTGGAGACCGTCTTTTTCAAATTCATCATGCCCAGCGTGCAAGCCGATCTCATGCGCGACGCGGTCAAGCGAGAACTCATCGTTGATGGCGAAAGAATCGATCTGACGAAACTGCTTCATATCGAGGCGCGCGAGCATCACGTTCAGCTGACATTCGAGGATGCGCACAAGCTGTCCCGCGCCCGGCTGCGCGACATCGTCGCCCAGACGCAGAGCGAGGACGGATTTCAGCCGCACCGGTCCTGGTGGGTGGCGCGCGATCCGTCGATCACGCCGCTTCGGCGCGATGGACGAATGTATTTGCGCTTGCGCGACGATACCGAGGTGCCGGTGGCGCGCACCCGGATCGAGGACGTGCAACGCTGGCTGGACACGCATCTGGAAAAGCAGCGTCCGGCGCAGCACGACGAAGACCAGCGCCGTTGATCCGACCTGCTAGAGCGCGATGCCGCGACGGCCGGCAAGATCTGTGAAGTATTGCCACGCGACCCGGCCGGACCGGGCGCCGCGGGTGGCCTGCCATTCGATCGCCTCGGCACGCAGGCTCTGATCGTCGATCTTGACGCCATAGGCGTCGCAATAGCCGCGGATCATGGCGAGATACTGATCCTGATCGCAGGGGTGAAAGCCCAGCCACAACCCGAAACGGTCCGAAAGAGAAACCTTTTCCTCGACCGCCTCGGACGGGTTGATCGCCGAGCCGCGCTCGTTCTCGATCATGTCGCGCGGCATCAGGTGCCGGCGGTTCGACGTGGCGTAGAAGATCACATTGTCCGGCCGCCCCTCGACCCCGCCATCCAGAACGGCCTTGAGCGATTTGTAATGCTGGTCGTCATGGCTGAAGCTCAGATCGTCGCAGAAGAGCACGAAGCGGTGCGGCGCACCGCGCAGCAGGTTCAGAAGGCGTCCGACGCTCGGCAGATCCTCGCGCTGCAACTCCACCAGCTTGAGCGGATGCCCCTCGTTCAGGATGGCGGCATGCACTGCCTTGACAAGGCTCGATTTCCCCATGCCCCGCGCGCCCCAGAGCAGCGCGTTGTTGGCCGGCAATCCTTCGGCGAACTGGCGCGTGTTGGCCAGCAGCGTGTCGCGGCTGCGGTCGATGCCGACAAGCAGATCGACCGGAACGCGGCTGATATCGGGCACCGGCACCAGACGATCGGGATCGGTATGCCAGACGAACCCATCCGCCCCGCCAAAATCCGGCGCGGGCGCGGCGGGCGGCGCTAGACGGTCCAGCGCAGCGGCGATCCGTTCCAGCGGGCCGATCACGTCCGCTCGTCCTCCTCGAACTCGCGCATCAGGGGATCGTCCTCGTCCTCATCTTCCATCCAAAGACCCTGCGCGCGCAATTCAGCCTCGCGTTTGCGTTCGACCCGGCGGACGAGGAAAATCGACACCTCGTAAAGCCCGTAGACCACGACGAACAGGATCACCTGGGTGATCACATCAGGCGGTGTGACCAATGCCGCCAGCACGAGAATGGCGACAACGGCATATTTGCGCACCGCGCCGAGCCCATCGGCGCTGACCAGCCCGGCCTTGCCCATGAGGGTCAGCAAAACCGGCAGCTGGAAACAAAGACCGAAGGCGACGATGAACTTGACCGTCAGGTTGAGATATTCCTGCGCCGAGCCCTGAAACACGACCGAAAGCGGCGCGCCGACCTCCGGCGTCAAGGCCTCGCCGCGGTCGCCGAATTGCTGGAACCCGAGAAAGAAGTCATAGGCCAGGGGCGTGACGACATAGAAGGCGAAGGCCGCGCCGAGAAAGAACATGAAGGGCGAGGCGACGAGGAAAGGCAGGAATGCGCCCTTTTCGGATTTGTAGAGCCCCGGCGCCACGAAACGCCACATTTGCAGCCCGATATAGGGAAAGGCCAACATGAACCCGCCCAGAAGCGAAATCTTGATGGCGACGAAGAAACCTTCCTGCGGGCTGATGAAGATCAGGTCGCAATCCTGGCCGCGCGTTGCGAGCACCTGACACAGAGGCGCGGTAAGGAAGTTGAAGATCGGTGTGGCGACGGTGAAGCAGATCACCATGCCGATGATGAAGGCGACGACCGAGTGGATCAGCCGGTTGCGCAGCTCTGCCAGATGTTCGATCAGCGGCGCGGAGCTGTCCTCGATCTCGTCCGGGGTCCGGCTCATGTCTTGTCTTTCGTATCCGGCACGTCGGAGCCGGCGGAGGCTTCGATCTCGGCTTCCATTTCTCCGACCTTGGCGGCCGCTTCGGACGCTTCGCGCGCCTTGCGCTCGGCAGCGGCCTTGGCAGCGGAGAGTTCGATCTTCTTCTTCGCGTCCGCGCGTTCGGCTGACAGTTTGCCGCTATGGCTGTTGGGATCGAGATCGGCCATCGACTTTGCCGCGTTCTTGACCTCGTCCATCGCAGAGGAGACCGGGTTGCTGGCGTTCTTGAAGGTCTTTTGAATGTCCGAAACGCCGGCTTCGTCGGCGGCGTCGTTCATCGCCTGGGTGAACTCGCGCGCCATGCCGCGCGCCTTGCCCATGAACCGACCGAGGCTGCGGAACAGCACCGGAAGATCCTTCGGCCCGACAACGATCAGCGCGACGATGCCGACCACCAGAAGCTCGGTCCAGCCCAGATCGAACATCGGGGTTTACACCTTGTCCTTGTCCGTTTTGGTCGTCGTCTCGGGGGCAGGCGGTGTGACATCGCGGGCGTCGACCGCCTTGCGGTCCTCGTCCTCGTCGTTGTCGTCCTTGCCGCCTTCGCTGACGCCTTTCTTGAAGGCGGTGATGCCCTTGCCCACTTCGCCCATCAGCGACGAGATCTTGCCGCGACCGAACAGCACCAGCACCACGACGGCGATCAGAAGAAGGCCGGGAAGGCCGATATTGTTGAGCATGGCTCTCTCCTTGTAATTCCACGCGCCGCGCGGGGGCGGCCCGTTGCACCCGCTATCTATGTGTTTTGAAGCCTGTCGAAAAGCGCCAAAGCGCCGCGCGGGGGACGAATCACGAAGGTTTTTTTCGTGGCACGGCCCGCGCCGCCGGAATTACACGACTGAGCGACGCTTTATGGGCGGGATCATTCCCCGCTTGCACCGGTCAGTTCTTTGGCGAAACAGACCCAGCGCAGACCCATCTGCGGGGCGTCGTTTTGCGTGGAGGGGCGAATATCGATCATCGATCCCGGACCGCCGATCCCAGCAGCGTGAGAGCGGCCTATCGGAACCGGAGCCGCGTGTCGATCGCGCGCGCATCGCGCCAACGCGAACAAGCCCCGCATCCGGTCAGGGAAACGAGGCGTGAAGCGAAATGCGCGGCCCCGACGAAGGGCGCCATGACGGGGCCGCGCGAGAGGGTCGTGCCTTATCCGTCGGAGGCCGGGAGGAGGCCTTCGCTCTGGGCCGCCGCCAGTTCATCCTGGTTGAGCATGCCATCGCCATCGGCATCCGCAGCGGCGAAGGTGTCGGCGGTCATTTCAGGCATGACCGCCTGAACCTCTTCCAGCGACAACATTCCGTCTGCGTTGGCATCCGCCGCCGTGTAGTCTGCAGCCATCGCTGCGACCGGAAGGGCGACGAGGGATGCGGCAAACAGGCGTGTCAGTGTCGTGTTCATGGGTCTCTCCATTTTAACTGCGTTACGAAGCACCGCGCTTCCGGCGGCCTTCACGAGGTATGAGGCGAGAAAGCCGCCCCGCATCCCCGCACCGCTCCGGGCGGCGCCGTTCTGCCCAAAATCGCCCCATGCTTGCGCGAAGCCCCGCCTGAAAAGAGCCGCGATCCGCCATCGGCGGAAACCCCCCGTCTGGCGGGATTTTTTACCGCTGTCATATCTGAGGGCATGGATACGCAAGATCATACACGCCTGCTCGCCCGCGCCCGTCGCCTGACGCGCAGCCCGCAGGATGCCGAGGATCTTTGCCACGAGGTTTATCTGGCGGTTCTCGAACGCGAAAAGGCCGGCGGGCGGATCGACCGCCCCCTGCCCTACATGATGACCGCGCTGCGCCATGCGGCGCAGGCCCGCGCGCGGGCCTCCGCCCGCGAGGCGCCACTCGGTGAGGAGGACGGACCGCAGGTCGAGGATGCGGCGCTGTCCTGTCTTTGCTCCGAAGTGCTGGCCCATGTGGAGCGGCTGTCGCTGACCGACCGCACCTTGCTGCGCCGGGTCGCCATAGACGGGCTGACACCGTCCGAGCTGGCGGCGGAGTTGAAGCTGCCGGTCGGCACGGTAATGTCGCGGCTCGCGCGGGCGCGGGTTCGGCTGCGCGCGGCGCTTGGGATCGAGACGCTGTTCGCCTCCTGATCGAAGGGAGATCGGCGAACAACGCTTGGAACTTGCACGCGCCCGGCGCCGTTGACCTGGCAGATCGACATTCGAGCTGCCAGCAATCGGAACCGCCGCCATGACGATATTCAGAACCTCCGCCCGCGTCTGTCTCTCCGCAATAAGCGCAGCATGTCTGGCCGCGCCCCTTGCGGCGCAGGAGGCGGACAGCGATCTGGTGGAGGCCGGTCGCTACGTGGCGCGCACGGCCGATTGCCAATCCTGTCATATCGGACCTGATGGCACGCCCTATGCAGGCGGCAAATTCATCGAAACGCCGCTGGGCGATATCATGGCGACCAATATCACCCCGTCGCGGAATTACGGGATCGGGGGGTATTCCGAAGACGATCTGAAGGCGGTTCTGCGCGAAGGCAAGGCGCCGGATCGCAGACTTTATCCGGCGATGCCCTACCCGTCCTATCACGGCATGACGGACGAGGACATCACCGCGCTTTATGCCTATCTGCGCACGGTCGAGCCCGTGGAGCGCGCGCCCGAAGGCGAAACGGACCTGCCGTTCCCGTTCAACATCCGAACGCTGATGGTGTTCTACAACGCGCTTGCCATCGAGGATACACCGCCCGCCGAGGATCTGGACGCGGAGATCGCGCGAGGGCAATACCTTGTCGATCATCCGGGCCATTGCGGCACCTGTCACACGCCGCGCAATTCGCTGATGATGGCCGATGAGGACCGTTACCTCGCCGGGACCATGGTTCAGGGCTGGCTTGCGCCCAACCTGACTTCGGATCCCGTTTCGGGGCTGGGCAGATGGCAGGCCGAGGATATCGCCGAATACCTCAAGACCGGACGCGCAATGGGCGCGGCGCAAGCCGCCGGCCCAATGTCGGAGGTGGTGCATTTCAGCACCCGCCACATGAACGAAGCCGACCTGATGGCGATGGCGCGCTACCTGAAAACGGTGCCGGCGATTGCTTCTGACGAGCAGACCCGCCCGGTCGTCGCCGAATATCCCCCCGCGCCGGTTCCCATGCATGAATACGGATCCATCAGAAAAAGCCTTGGCGAGGCTTTGACCCGAACCGATCTGGCCGGGGATGAAGCGCTCTACCTGACGCATTGCGCGTCGTGCCACGGGGTTAACGGCGAAGGCCAGGCCGCCGCCTATTACCCCACGCTACGCGGCAACGGCGATCTGCGCCGGGACAACGCGGCCAACCTCGTGAACGTCATCGCGCATGGTGTGGAATACGCCGCGCCCTACCGCGCGCCGCCCATGCCGGGGTTCGAGGACGATTTGACGAATGACGAAATCGCACAGATCGCCAACTATGTGCGGATCGAGTTCGGGGATTTCACCACGTCGGCGCTGGACGCGGCGGATGTGAACGCGATCCTCAATCCCGATCCCGAACTGCCGTTCCTTCTGAAATACGCCAACTGGTTCGCCTGGGCGGGGATCATCGCCGTGCTGGCGCTTCTCGGGCTGATCGGCTGGGCGATATGGCGGCGGACACAACAACCGGCGGAGGGTCGAACATGAGTATTACAATGCCCACGCGGCGCCAGCTTCTGAGCATGATCGGCCATGCCGCCGGCACGACGGCGATGTATCAGGCCATGACCTCGATGGGCTTCGCCGCAACTTCGGATTACAGCGGCCCGATCGAACTGGCCGGATCGCAGGGCGGCACCAAGGTGTTGATCCTCGGGGCGGGGCTTGCCGGGCTGACGGCGGCCTATGAGCTGCGCAAGGCTGGCTACGACGTGAAAGTGCTGGAATACCAGAACCGCGGCGGCGGACGCAGCTGGACAATCTCGGGCGGCGACAGCTTCACCGAGCTTGGCGGGCATGACGTCGATTGCACATTCGAGAAGGGCTATCTCAACCCCGGCCCGTGGCGCCTTCCGATCCATCATTATGCGGTGTTCGATTACTGCCGAAAGTTCAACGTGCCGCTTCAGCCCTTCATCATGAAGAACAACAAGGCGTATCTGCACAATAGTCAGGCCTACGGGGGCAAGCCGCAACGGATCGGCGATGTGGAAACCGATATTCGCGGCTACACGTCCGAGCTTCTGGCCAAGTCCGTCCAGCAAGGCGCGCTCGATGAACAGGTGAGCGCGGAAGATCAGGAAAAGCTGCTTGAAGGCCTCAAGGGCTGGGGCGTGCTCGACAAGAATTATCGCTATGTCACGAGCGAAGCCGTGGGTGAGCATCGCGGCTGGGACGTGCTGCCCGGCGGCGGGCTCATGCCCAAGGCCGAGCCCTCCACCCCGCTCGATTTCGGCCCCCTGCTGAATTCAGGACTTTGGGAGCAGCTTTACGTCTTCAACGAATATGTCCACGCTCCGGCGATGTTCGAGCCCGTCGGCGGCATGGGCAGGATCGGAGACGCCTTCACCGAACAGACCCGCGATTTGATCCGGTTCAACGCACGTGTGTCGAAGATCGAACAGAACGAAGGCCAGGTGACCGTGCATTACGAGGACCGCGAGGGCGGCGGCGAGGTGATGCAGGAAACGGCGGATTACTGTATCTGCACGATCCCGCTTTCCATTCTCGCGCAGCTTGAAATCGACGTTTCGGACGAGATGAAACGCGCCATCGCCTCGGTGCCTTACGCGTCGGCCTTCAAGGTGGCGCTCGAATTCAAGCGGCGGTTCTGGGAGCAGGATGAATGGATCGTAGGCGGCATCTCCTACACCGACCTGCCGATCAAACAGATCGCTTACCCGTCATACGATCTTTTCGAGGACGGCCCCGGCGTCGTTCAGGCCGCCTACGACACCTATCCGACGAAGAACTACACTTATACCTGGAACACGCTCACGCCGCAGGAGCGTATCGAGGCCGCACTGGAATTCGGCAGCCGGATCCACCCGCAATATCGCGAGGAATTCATCAGCGGCACGAGCTGCGCGTGGCACCGTATCCCGTGGACGTTGGGATGCTACGGCCAATGGACCGAAGAGCTGCGCGAAGAACATTATGAAACCTTGTGCGAATTCGACGGACGCATCGCACTGGCGGGCGAGCATTGCTCGCATATCCCGGCCTGGCAGGAGGGCGCGATCCTGTCCGGGCTGGACGTGATCCGCCGCCTTGACGCACGGGTGAACGCATGAGGAGGCACGCCATGAAAACCGCGATCGCCGCCTGTTTCGCCATGGCCTTCGCCGCCTCTCTCGCGGCGCAGGATCTGGCCGAAACGGAAGGCTACGAGGTCGAACTGCCATCGCAGGACGTGGCGACCGATAAAGCGCGGCTGCTTGAGGAAAACAGTCCCGAGGACAGTCTGCGCGAGATCATCGACCGGTTCTCGACCCATCCCGATCGCTTCACGCAAACGAGCGGGGAGGCGCTCTACAAAACGAGCTGCATGGGCTGCCATATGCCCGACGGCAGGGGCGCCGAAGGCGCGGGGCACTATCCGCCGCTCGCCGGCAATCCGAAGCTGGTGTCGAAATATTTCATCGTCACCGTTCTGCTGACAGGCTATCACGGGATGCCCCGCTTCGGTGATCAGATGGACGATGCGCAGATCGCCGAGGTCAGCAATTACGTGCGCACGCATTTCGGCAACGACTATTCCGATGCAGTGACGGCGGAAGATGTGAGCGAACTGCGCTAGGCGCGGTCCGCGTGCGATGCGATGATCTTCTGCATCGCGGCGATGAACGTCGCGCGCTCTTGCTCAGTCAGCGCGGCGAGCGCTTCGGCATTCTCCGCCTTCGCGGCCGCAATCGCGGGCGCTTCGAGTTTGCGCGCGCGGTCCGTGAGCCATATTCGCTGCACGCGCCCGTCGCTTTCGTCTTTCGCACGGCGAATGAGCCCGTCGCGTTCCATCCGGGCCAGCGTATTGGCCATCGTCGCCTGTTCGATATCGAGCCGCTGCACGAGATCCTTCTGCGTCAGCCCGTCGTTTTCCCACAATTCCAGAAGCGCGGGAAAATTACCCGTTGTCAGGCCGAGCGGCTTGATCCGCGCGGTCAACCCGCGCGCGAACAGACGCGCCATATGATTTGCGAGGAATCCCGCCGATCGGTCTTTCGAAAAGCTCATGAAGCCGTCCTAGCACTTGCATAGCCCGCTATGCAATGTTAGATAGCTGGCTATACTTAAATCCGTTTCGAAGGAGGCACCCATGACACGGATCATCCACCCCATCGCCGGCGCGCTCGCGCTTTTGACCATCGTGACTTTCTGGCTCTCCACCGCCCTGTCGGAGTTGTTTGCCAGTCAAGCTACGGTCGTGACGGTGAAAACGCTCATCCCCTGGGGTTTTTTCTTGCTCATCCCCGCGCTTGTCGCGGCGGGCGGATCGGGGTTTTCCCTTGCCAAACCGATGCGCGGCCCGCTCATTTCCGACAAGAAGAAGCGTATGCCAATCATCGCCGCAAACGGGCTCCTGATCCTGATTCCCGCGGCGCTCTACCTGTCGTTCAAGGCACAGGCGGGCGTGTTCGATACGGGCTTCTATATCGTTCAGGCCATCGAGTTGATGATCGGCGCGGTCAATATCGTGCTGCTCGGCCTGAACATGCGGGACGGGATGCGCCTGTCGGCAGGGCGCCGCCCTGCCCCGCAACGCTGTTGATCAGCTTTCCGGCCCATGCTTACGCCTGTGCAGGGCGCGCACCCTGTCATCGAAGCCGGAGACCGGGCCGACAACCTCGGTCTTTGGCAGGATGTCTTCGATGGGCCGCGTGTTGACCGGCAGCGGCCCAAGCCCCCATTCGGCACGCCATTCGCCCAGTTGCTTCGACGAGCTGGCATAGACGATCCGTCCAAGCCCCGCCCAGCCATGCGCCGCCGAACACATCGGGCAATGCTCCCCGGAGGTGTAGACGGTCGCCCCCCGCCTCGCATCGTCATCCAGATTTTGCGCTGCCCAGCGGGCCAGTTCGAATTCGGGATGCTGCGTCGGATCGCCCGTCACCGCCCGGTTGCGCGCCTCGCGCAGAACCTCGCCATCCGCACTTACCAGAACCGAGCCGAAAGGCTCGTCCCCGGCCTTCAGGGCCTGTTCGGCCAATTCGATACACCGTTCGAGATGGGCGGTTTGGGCGTCGGTCATGTCTGCGGTCCTTCCGATATGTGAGCTCTGGCAATCAACGATCCGGCCCCCGCCACGGTTTCCCGTCCCGACGCAAAAAGGGGCGCCGCAAAGCGCCCCCTTTCCGTTCACATGTAAACTGTCCCTCCGGGCATAGTTGCTCCGGATTGCAGTATAAATTTCTTATAAATCAATATGTTGGCTTTACCGCCCGATCAAAGGTTGTCCGTATTGGTAGCAAAGGTTGTCCCGAAGACGGGAAAACACTGCGATCCACAAAAAAAATCCGCCGAAGCGGATTAATTTGCAAGGTGTTTTGAAGGTTTTGTCAGGCGGTTTGTTCAACCGAACGAGGAAGGCGCATCCTCAAGGGCTCCAGGTCAGTGAGGATAAATCGAATGCTGCTCACCGCTACACGGCGACCTTCACGAACAGCAGCCAGTCCGCCTGATAGAGTCCGGGCCATCAGGTCTCCGGTGCTGCATCCGGTTCTCTTGGTCGCACTGCTGATATCGATCAGGTCGGGCAGCCCAGCTTGCGCTTCGGGAAGGGCTTCGATCTGTTTCAGAAACGCGTCGATCTCGCGGCGAGCAAATGCCAATTTACCAATTCCGTAGGCGGCGTCAGGCTCGATTACCGCACGAATGACCCCTTCGCGATACAAGCTTTCGGCTTGGGTCCGAGAGCAACCGATCTGCTCGGGCAACCGGTGCAATGATACGCTATCGACGATATCCGCGCAGAGTTGCTCGGCCGCCTCGACCGGAAACACCAGACGGTGCGCGGCCAAGTCCCAGCTTTCATGATCGGCCATACCTGCCTGAACGAGGATCTTTCTCAACCTCTTTTGATGAAGGCGGGTCGCGATCGAAAGGCTGTAGACCGAGTGCAGACGACGGGCCTTCACCCTCTTACCGAGCAAAACCTCGTCGGGTTCGACAACCAGTGTATCCAGAATGTTCTCGCGCAAAAGATCCCGTATCGGCCCGGGATCCGGAATCGGCGAATTGTAAGCAAGCCATTCATACAGACGCCCGTAGACCGCCCTCGGACCGGCTTGCCCTGCCGTCGTCGTTGACATCGCAGCGATCTGCGAAATGGCGTCGTTCACGGCTTCCGCGCCGTTGCGTGCGATGGAAAATCCTGTTTCTCCTGCCTGCCGCCACTCCTCGGGAGACAAGGCCTTGGTGTTGAATTTCAGCCCGTGCGTAAGGGTGGCACCGATCATTTCGCAGGCCTTGACCCCCTGCTCCATCGTCTGACTATCAAGCCATGATCCCGCGTATGTGTGATTGCCGCTTACCCGGTGCGAGATACTCATTTCCAGGGCTGTCGAGACTTGCAGCTCGGGCTCCAACTGGCAACTTTCGCCAACCAAGGCGAACATGTCGAAGATTTCCATGCCCGTCCCAGCAGAGGTCGGGGAGACCAGCCTCTGGTCGTGTATCGGGCATGTCTGCATTGGTCGCAGCCGCCACAGAATACGCTCCTTCATGAGCCAGGATTTCCCTTCCTTTGCATCCTCCTCGATGCACTCCGTGCAAATCACCGATCCTTCGGGACGGAGGAATTCGATGCTAAGGACCTCGCCACGGAACTCCCTGTATCTCGGCCTGAACAGGAACATCCCTTCTTCCAGTTTCCTTGCCGCAACTCCGGTCGCCGCAGCCAGATTCGAAAGCGCGTCCTCCGTTCCAGATGAAAAATCGCGGAGGTTGATGTCGAGATCCGCCAGCAAAGCGCGACGACACCGTCCCGTGTGGAACTGGCTCAGTCGGCGCAGATAAGACTCGGTGGTCTCAGCATCGTCAAAGGGAAGATGTGGGGAGAGATTGCCGATCATGCCATCCACCCCCTGCTTTCGAGACTCTCCTTCAGCCGAGGCCAGTCCTCAGGGTCGAACGGTCCGACATCGGGAAAGCCGCGCTTGAGCTCGAGGCCCTGACGAAAGTCCGCCAACGTCAACTGACCGTCGCCGCGACGAAGCGCGCGCAGGATTGCCGAATGGCAGAACTCGATAGACCGCCCGATGCTTCCGTGGGTCGCAAACTCCAGGCGCCCGACGAAATCAGGGTCCTCAATCGGTGCAATCTTCACGTGCGAGCAACACAGATCGACGAACCGACGCAAGTCTTCGCGCTCCTGATCGGTGCGGATTGGCCCCAGCTGGACGCGAGTAAAACGCTCGCTGGTCTCCCCATCGGTGCGAACCTTCTCGTCCAGCTTATGGATACCCGAGATGATCAGTGCGAGGCTCTTCTCTCCCTGCATAAGGGATTTCAGACGCCGCAGAACGGCGGTCACCTCCTTTGTAATCTCCAGCATGTGGTGGGCCTCGTCGATCCAAAGTATCGAGATATCCCGGACGGCGAACCGCCTGACAGCCATCTCCCACAACTCCATGGTGTTCAATCGCGGGTTGAACTTGTCATATCCGGTTTCAGTAAGAATTTTTGCAGCCACTCCTTTCAGGGTCGCCTCGGCGGGAACGCGAAGGTAAAGCGCGTTTCCGGGTCCGATACCATCCGTCAGGCCGATACCGTCATGTCGTATCAGGTTACGACGGATCAAAGCAGTCTTGCCGGCACCGGTCTGGCCGGTAACCAACACTCCGCGCGTTTCCTTCACCAAGCCTATTCTCTGTGGAACGGCGGTCAGCCGACCATTCTTGTCTGTCTCGAGAATTTCTTCGAGTGCGCTCTCGAAGAGCTGATCACGAGGGTTTTTCATATATCTCTCACGCAGCCAAGCGATGCAGGCTGATGGGTCATCGGGATCTACCGGAAGGCTGAGGTGCGAAGCGCCCGGGCCGCTATCGCTGAATTTTGGTTGCTTGGTCATTCCATGATGTCTCCTGGGTCTGAAGGTTTGGACCGATCATCTTGGTCGGTATTATCGCTTTCATGGGTCGCGGCATGTCCATCGAACGGTGTGACCGCCCCATCGAAAAGGTCCGGAGCCGGGGCGAGATCATTCTCGCGGAAGCGCGTATACCGCATGAAATCATCTGTTCGTGCGGCTCGTTGCTTTTCATTGAGCGGGAGGGGAAGCAGTCCTTTCAGTCCGGCAAGCTCTGCCGTGCGCGCGTCTGCGGCCACACGATAATCGTCGCGCACCTCCTGCCCTTGAAGACGCTCGGCTTTACCCTGTTCAATAAGGACAGCAAGGTCGGCATAGGACTTGTCGGCCCATTGATCGTCCTTGGAATGGGCGGTGACCCACTTCCCGTTTGGCAGCAGGACTTCTACGCGACCGATCTTCTGGTGCCACCACCAGACTTCCAACTCACGCTCCGCTTCGTTCAGGAACCACTCAGAAATCTCGGGGGCAATATAGTGGATGCCTTTCACCTCCACTCCCTTCCGCGTCACAAGCCGCTCAAGGCGATCACCGAATGCCCGGCGCAGGCGCGATTCATCGTTCAGAATTACCGGTGGAACTTCGGCGACGGCCCGCTCCCATTCATAAAGGGGAGCACTGCGGCCCAAGGTCTCCGGTTTTCGCGTATGATGGACGTCAACGATCCATCGCACGAGCCAATTGAGGAACTCTTCGAGGGTCAGCGTTGCCCGTTTCGCCGGATCGTTTTCGCCCTTGCTGACGACGTCGGAGAATGTTCTGCCGGTGAACTGCTGCAGGAACATCGCGCCAAGCGTCGCAAAGAACCGTTCAATCCACGGCTTGAGAAAGGGCTTGCCAGCCGGCACCGCGAAATTCGTGATGCCGGCCGCTGCCAAACGCGTGTAGATCTCGTCACTCATGTTGACCACCGCGCGGTCCAGAGCCAGTGTCTGGGGGTGCCCATGCATGGGCCACGGGTTTACTGCGCCGACGGCGTCCGCGATCCGCTGCTTATCGCAGTAGATCATCTCAATAGTCTTCACAGTCAGGTTCATCGACCCTTCAGCGGCGATCTGCATCGCGACGATCGCGCCGCTGTAAACATCAATGGCCGCCGAGAGGATCAGCCTTTTCGGCTCTCCGGTCAGGCAAAGCGCGATCTTCTCACTGGGCGTCAGGAGCTTCTCCAAATCCAGCAAACGCATGAATACCATCAGGTCGACGGTATATTCGTCCAGCTCAACTCTCTGAAGGGCCCGTGAAATTTGAAGGCCTTGACCAAGGGTATGAAGGTCACGATATGCAACCTCCATGCCGCGTGTGCGCACCTTGTGGTCCATCGGAGCCATCGACTCGATCAACGACCATATCGCTTGATACCCGGGAACAAGCAGCGTTTCTGCATGAGGATCACATGACGTCAAACGCCTGTTCTCTACGCGGACGCGGGCTCGAACCGAGTCCACGATACTCGCGATGGAGGGTCTTTCTTCTGTCAAGCGCAGCGCGACAACCTCACGCATGATCAACAGCAATTCGTCGCTGAAACGGCTCAGCCTGTTCCCACAGTCACGGTATCGATCAAATGCGCCAGCTGCTCCAAGTTCTTTGAATCTTTTCCACCAAAGGAAGATCGTCTTTCCTGATTTCGGAGGCTGGGAAAAGGATGTAGGCTGCCCTGCTCTAATTGGCTTTCCAGACCGCCTTTTGCGTCTCATCTCATTCGCCAGCCCGACCCTGACAATTTCCGCGATTTTCCTTTCAAAGTCCGCGCGAAAAGGCAGAAGTATCTGTTCTTCAATGAGGGTCTGCGCCGCGGAGATATACGAGCTGCGCCATTGTGCCCGAAGAGTTTCCGCTGGGCGGGGTCCGGCAGCCGCCGCAATCTCGGGCGGTTTGACGCCCAAATTTTCGGGCAACGACACAATCTTCAAGGATCCCCGTGTCAGGGCATCGATGATCTCCTGGCCCGACAACTTGTCCGAAATGGCCGGGATGATCTCACCGGTATCCGGATCGAAGCTCTCCTTCCAGATCAGTTCGCAGACCGAAACCGAAGAACGGTATACCTCCCCGAGACGGTGCCCCATCAGGATTTCCGTGCCCTCAGCCAGTTGCATTGATGTATGGTCCGAATACAGTTTCATGAAGTCGCCTCAACCGGGCGCACGGGCGAGGAAAGCGTCAGCAAACCCGTGTGAAGTGCTTCAAGCTTCTGAAACCGCACCATACGGATCACGCCGTGGAAACCCTCACAACCCAGTCCGGCCATCGCGAGAAACCCACTGATGGTGGTCGGATCGACGAGTTCTTGCGCGGCCGCCGCAAGCTGCCGGTCAATAATCGGCTGCGCGAAGCGAGAGGCGTGATACTGCTCAGCCCGGACGAGCATGTCCCGTTCGATGATCTTCTCGGTCGCGATGACGACTCGATGCGCGATGTGAGGAATGGCGGCGTGCGCGACCCGCGCAGCTTCATCCAGAAAGCCGGCACGGATTGCCCTGTCCGACCTTTTCACAAGAATGGCGGTCCGGCGCCCGGATGCTTCCGTCGCAATGAAATCGATGAAGTGCCGTCCGATTTTTCCGTTCGATTTGACAAACGGAACCTCCACCTGTTCGCAGACGTCGATCACGCCGGGCCTGTAGATGGTCAGAAGGGCGACATCATGCTCCAACTTGCTTTCAAACGCGAGTGTCTGGCCCCGCCCCAGTTCCTCCCCGAAGGTCAGCTCACCTACGACTTGGTTCGAGGTTTTCCGGGCGATCTTACGCATCGCGCGACTCGGCTTTGGAGCCTGGAATGGTCCAGACGCCAAGGCGGTCATCTGATGCACATCCGAATGTTCCGCCATCTGGATCGTGCCCGTCCCGGCGGTGCATTCGTTCTGGACGTTATAGGTCATTTGTTCAGTCCATGGTTTTCGGACCGGCGGCCAAGGCCCCGGTGGTTTTCGTTTGACTGGACTGGAGACTTCGGGTATCAGGACCCAGCAAAAGAAGATCTCTCAGCCAATGTTGAGATACAGAGCCCGGACCCGGCAAGGTCTGGGCTTTTGTGTGTTTGCTACGTCATTCTGGCCCTCCCCTCATCTTGTTCATGGTTCTTGCTGGCGCGAGAAAGAACGCGCCGGAACAAACCGCATTTGATAGGCTTGCTACGAATGTGCAGACACCGTGATTCGAGTCAACACATTGATATTTTTGGTGTTTTTTGATTTTTTCGTAGGCTGCCATTTTTCCGGAATTCAGCACTTCGGGCACGAACCAGCGATGCCTTGTTCCACGGTGAGGACGCGCCGATGCGCCATGCCGAATGTCCGCATGCAATGCTGCATGCGGTTCTGACCGGAGGTCTCCGGCCGAAGGGTTCACTCCGGGCAAATCACCCGTGACGGAACACGTATGGAAAAGCAGATAGAGCACGTGCAAAAGCCCGACGACTGGAAGTGTATCGATGGACCTTTTGCCGTTTTGGCTGCACGGGCCTGGCTCAAGGGGTGGGAGCCTCTGCCGAAATGTCTCGACTCTCCCATATTTTAACTCGGATGATGTCCTATACCCGCCGGGCTCTAATCACGTCCCGGTTTCCTGGAAATGTGCCGTCTCCGATGACACTCGCAGCATAGTAGATCCACGATTTCGAGTCGAATCCGATTCAAAAGAATCGACAAAATTTTTCGATTCCCATTTTTTTCGCTTTCACCATTGAGGATTTTCGTCGCGAGCATCCAGCGTAAATCACCTGAAAGCCACTTCACATCCCCTTTCATGGCGGAACCAACACCGGTTTTTTCTAGATGAAAGAAGGTGAAAACGAATCACTGATCGGCATGGGCTTCGCGTCACGGCCTCACGTGCAGGCACGCTCACCGAATCTTCGGCGGAACCTTCGGCGGGCATCGCACCGAACATGCGTCCGATGCGACCCGCTGCGATGGCGGCCCGCTCCTGCCGAAAGGAAAACCGGTCCGCCTTTCGTTATTATTATCAATGCCTTGATGATCAGACTCTTCAGTTTCGCTTTGACATCTCAGCGACGTTGAGCTAAAGGCCCTCCTGCCATGACACACAGTATCCGGCATATTCAACGCGCTACTCGCGCGATTTGAACCCCTCCCGGGGGCCGGTCACTTCTGTCTTTTTTCTCGAGCAGCACTGACGCCATTCTGGCCGGGTCTCTGCCCGCGGTCTTCCCCGGTATTTCAATTACAGGAGACCATCATGACCCGTATCAGACCCGCAAACCATTCCGTCGCCATCCACTCCGAAGCAGGTGTTCGGACACCACCGGATCGGGGGCGGCATCGCGATGACTAGCTCCTTCAATGATCGCATGCCCGTGCTGCCGTGCATGCTGGACGTGCCACGCCTTGACGACATGGAAGCGCAGTTCCTGGCGTTCTGGACCACGATGCGGCGCAACATCTACGGATACAATCGTAAGTCGATGCTTGACATCTCCATGCAACGTAAAGCCAAGAACCTCGCCGCGGATGCCCACAAGCGTCGCCTCCGCGAAGCAGGCCTGTCATCGGTCAAGACCGAGCTGCGGCCGGCGCTCACCGCTCTGGCACGTGAAGGTGCCAGGTTGTCAGGTCCGGCGACCGCCAATGACGTCCACGTGCTTGCGGCAGCCCTGCATGCCGAAAGTGGCTGGATGCGGGACGTCTCGACGTGGATCATGCAGCAGATGCTCCGGCATGTCGCAGGGGGCGGGCGCGGCTTCGCATTGCCCCCCGTCATCCTCGCCGGTCCGCCCGGCATCGGCAAATCGCACTACGCGCGGAAGCTGGCAGACCTCGCGGGCACCCCTGTCCGGATGATCGATGTTGGCGGCGGGTCGGCCGGATTCCGGATCTCCGGGACCGAGAAGGGCTGGGGAACCGAACAACCCGGCGTTCCGGTCGAGACCATCCTTGCGCGGAAGGTGGCCAATCCGCTGATGATCGTGGACGAGATCGACAAGGCCGGCATCGCACGAAGCACGCGGGGCAGCTCGACCAGTATCGTGACCTCCCTGTTGCAGATGCTGGAGACCGGCACGGCGCGGCATTTCGAATGCCCATTCCACCGGATCGCCTTCGACATGAGCAGGGTTGTTTGGATCATGACCGCCAACGACGTGGACCGCATTCCGGCGCCGCTGCGCGACCGGTCGCGCTTGTTCATCCTGCCGAAGCTGTCGGCGGTCGATGCCATCCGGCATTTCGATCGGCTGACGGCGGATTGCGAGGATGAGGCGGGCCGGGACCGCTGTCGCGTGTTCATCGAGAAGATGTCGCACCGGTCGGAAGGGATCAGCCTGCGCCAGATCGGCATGTTGGCGGATACGCTGAACGTGCCCGCAGCACCGCTCTACCAGTGAATTTGCGCCGGTCCTTTATCGAGGGCCGGTGCAGACCTCCGGGAACGTCCTTCAACACCCCTGATAATCCACAGAAAGCCGCGCCTCCTGCGTTGCCAGACCTCTTACGCCTCCCTAAGATACAACCATAAGATAAGTGACCGCGTTTTACCGGCTTTATCACGTAATTAACCGCGAGGCCGGTATGACGAAAGAAATCGAAAAGACCCTCTTTGCGGCTGCTGACAAGATGCGCGGCAAGATGGATCCGGGCGAATACAAATACGTCGCCCTCGGCCTGCTCTTCCTGCGCTATGTCTCGGCCGCCTATGAGGCCAAGCGCGCGGAGCTGATGGCCGACGATCTGGCCGATGCGGATGATCCCGAGGAATACGCCGCCGAGAACGTGTTCTGGGTGCCGGATACCGCCCGCTGGGATCACCTGGCAGAAAACGCGAAATCCGCCGATATCGGCGTTCAGGTCGACAACGCCATGCGCGAGATCGAGCGGGTCAACGACACGCTCAAGGACGCCTTGCCGAAGGTATATGGGCGCGCCGAACTCAGTCGCGATATCGTGGCGGGCCTGATCGAGCTGTTCACGAACGATTTGGTCCTCGATGGCAGCACCCATGATTTCGACCTGATCGGGCGGGTCTATGAATATTTCATCGGCGAATTCGCCAGCAGCGAGGGCAAGCGCGGCGGCGAGTTCTACACCCCGAAATCCATCGTCTCGGTGCTCGTCGAGATGCTGGAGCCGATTTCGGGCCGGGTCTATGACCCCTGCTGCGGCACCGGCGGATTCTTTGTGCAGTCGGAAAAGTTCATCCATGCGCATCAGGGCCGCGTCGATGACATCACGGTCTACGGTCAGGAAAGCAACCCGACCACCTACAAGCTCGCCCGGATCAACCTTGCCATGCGCCGCATCTTCGGCAACATCGCGTGGAACCACGAGGGCACGCTGGTGCGCGATGCCTTCCCGGATGAGCGGTTCGAATTCATCCTTGCCAATCCGCCCTTCAACGTCTCGGACTGGGAGGGGGAGCGCCTGCGCGAGGATAGCCGCTGGCGTTTCGGCACGCCGCCCGTCGGCAATGCCAACTTTGCCTGGCTGTCGCATATCCACCACCACCTGTCGGCGAACGGGATCGCGGGCGTTGTGCTGGCCAACGGCTCCATGTCGTCGATGCAATCGGGCGAAGGCGATATCCGCCGCGCAATGGTCGAGAATGGCGCGGTCGATGCCATGGTCGCGTTGCCGACGCAGCTGTTCTTCGGCACGCAGATTCCGGCCTGCCTGTGGATCCTGGCCAAGGACAAATCCAACGGCCACGCCGCGGGCCGTGCCTTGCGCGACCGGCGCGGCGAGGTGCTGTTCATCGATGCGCGCAAGATGGGCGCGCTGGTGCCCGGATCGCGCAAGCAAAAGGAACTGTCGGGGGACGAGATCGGCAAGATCGCCGGCACCTACCACGCCTGGCGCGGCGAGCTGGGCGAGGATGCCTATGCCGACGAGCCCGGCTTTTGCGCCTCGGCCTCGGTCGAGGAGATCGCGCGGCACAATTTCGTCCTGACCCCCGGCCGCTATGTCGGCGCGGGCGCGGTCGAGGCGGACGGGGAGGTCTTCGAGGAAAAGTTCACCCGACTGATGGGCGAGCTGCGCGGGCATTTCGCGGAAGGGCGGCGGCTGGAGGCCGAGATCGAGGCGCGACTGGGGGCTTTGGAATGATGGGCAGGCACGTTGTAGCTATTGCGGACATAGCAGATAAAATCGCTATGGGTCCGTTTGGATCGAACATCAAGGTATCCACATTTGTCGAAAACGGTATTCCCATCATCAGCGGGCAGCATCTTCACGGCACACGCCTCGACGAGTCGTCAGGATTTAATTTCATCACTGAAGCGCATGCGCAGAAGTTGCGAAATTCCAACGTCTTTCCTGGAGATATCATTTTCACTCATGCGGGAACAATCGGTCAAGTTGCATTGATTCCCGATGATGCGTCATACAAACGATATGTGATTTCTCAACGGCAATTTTATCTTCGGATTGATCGAGAGAAAGCAAATCCCGCTTTTATTACGCGTTGGTTCCATGCCCCTGTAGGAAAGCATCGTTTGATGGTGCATGCATCTCAGGTGGGGGTCCCTTCTATTTCGCGACCCACATCGAACCTTAAAGAGATCCAGATTGAGCTGCCTTCTCTGGAGGAGCAGAACGCAATCACGGAGGTGCTTGATGTCATCGATGACAAGATCGAGGTGAACCGCAAGACGAGTGCCACGCTGGAGGCGATGGCGCGGGCGCTGTATCACTCGTGGTTCGTGGATTTCGATCCGGTCTGGGCCAAGCTCGAAGGCCGCGCCCCCGCCCACATGGGCCCCGCCACCGCCGCCCTCTTTCCCGATGGCTTCGATGATAACGGGCTGCCGGAGGGATGGACGACCGGGACACTTGCAGATGTTGCAGAAAACCCGAGAACTGGAGTCAAGCCGTCGCATATAGACCCCGAAACACCCTATATCGGGTTGGAACACATGCCAAAGCGTTCGGTCGCCTTGCCTGAATGGGGATATGCGGGTGATGTCGGAAGCCAGAAATCAGGAATGTCGTGTGGCGACTTTCTCTTCGGTAAACTGCGACCGTATTTCCACAAGGTCGGCATTTCTCCAGTCGATGGAATCTGCTCAACGGACATAATCGTGGTTCGTCCCACATCTGGTGAATGGGCTGGGCTTGTTCTGGCAGTAATCTCGTCTGACGCTTTCGTGGAACATACCAATGCTGGGTCATCCGGAACGCGAATGCCCCGAACAAACTGGACCGACATGAGTTCTTTTGAAATTGCGCTGCCGCCTGTGGCCCTTGTTTCGGTATATGAAGATATCACGAAGCCATGGCGAGAACACATCGTCGCAACAATTCACGAAAACCAAACCCTCGCCGCCCTGCGCGACACGCTTCTGCCCCGCCTGATGTCGGGCGAATTGCGCGTGGGCGCGGCCCGTGACCTTGTCGAAGAGGTCGCCTGATGGCCTATGCATCCGAAGCGGATCTGGAACTCTGGACCCTGGGCGAACTGACCGCCCTTGGCTTTACCCACCTTCCCGGTGCGGCCACCGATCCCGACGCCATCCCGTCCCTGCGGCAAAGCTATCGTGACACGCTGCTCTTGCCGCGTCTGACGGATGCCATTCGTCGCCTCAACCCGCATCTGCCCGACAGCGCCGTTCAAACCGCCGTCAACGCCCTGCGCGATACCATCTTTGCCGGCGATCTGATCTCGGAAAACCGCCGCATTCACGAGGCGCTGGTGGGCGGCGTCAAGGTCACATGGGTTGAGAATGGCGAGGAGCGCAGCGATCTGGCCCGCCTGATCGACTGGGACAACGCGCAGAACGACTGGCTGGCCGTCAGCCAGTTCGAGGTGGCGGGCAAATCCCTGCGCCGCCCCGATATCGTGCTGTTCCTGAACGGCCTGCCGGTGGTGGTGATCGAGCTGAAGGGGACGGAATCCGGCACCCTGAAAGGCGCGTTCAACCAGATCGACACCTACAAGGCGCAGATTCCCGACCTGTTCCGCACCAATGCCTTCTCGGTCATCTCCGAAGGGGTGACGGCGCGCTATGGCTCGCTCTCGGCCGATTTCGACCGCTTCATGCGCTGGCGCACGGTGGATGGCGAAACGGTGATCGAGGACACCTCGGCGCTGGCGTTGCAGGTGCTGACGCGGGGCTTGCTGGATCCGGCAAACCTGTTGCAGATGATCCGCTGGTTCACCGTTTTCGAGGACGAGGGGCGCGGCCCGATCAAGAAGATCGCCGGCTATCACCAGTTCCACGCGGTGCGCAAAGGTGTTGCCGCCGTGTTCGCCGCCCGCGGCCGCGATGGGCGCGGCGGAGTGATGTGGCACACGCAAGGATCGGGCAAATCGCTGCTGATGGCGTTTCTCGGCGGTCGGCTGATGCGCGACCCGGGCCTGCAGAACCCGACGCTGGTGATCATCACCGACAGGAACGATCTGGACAACCAGCTGTTTGCGACTTTCTCGCGCTGTGCCGCGCTGTTCGGCGAAAAGCCGGAACAGGCGGAGGGCATCGAGGATCTCAAACGCCTGCTGGATCGCAAGGTCGGCGGCGTGATCTTCGCCACGATCCAGAAATTCCGTCCCGGCAAGGGTGAGGACGACTTTGGTCTGCTCACCGACCGCGACAACGTGATCGTCTTCGCCGACGAGGCCCACCGCTCGCAATATGGGTTCGAGGCCAAGATCGACGCAGAAACCGGCGAGACCCGCTATGGTTTTGCCCACCACCTGCGCGTGGCCTTGCCGAATGCCGTGCATATCGGGTTTACCGGCACGCCGGTGTCCCTGGTCGGCGCCGACACGCAAGGCGTGTTCGGCGATTACATCGACATCTACGACGTGACCCGCGCGGTCGAGGACGGCGCGACCGTGCCCATCTATTACGAGGGCCGGGTCGCGCGGATCACCACAGATCAGGAGATCATGGACCAGATCGACGCCGAGTTCGACGGTATCGTGGATGAGGCCGAAGACAGTGGCTCCGAAATGGACGACCGGTCTGTTGCCGCCCTAAAAAGTCGCTGGAGCCGGGTTGAGGCGCTGGTCGGCGCCGACAACCGGCTGAACACGGTCGTTGCCGATATCCTGAACCATTTCGACGCGCGGCTTGAGGCGATGGATGGCGGCAAGGCCATGATCGTCTGCATGTCCCGCCGGATCTGCACCGAGGTCTACGCCCGCATCGTCGCCGCCCGCCCCGACTGGCATGCGCAGGACGATACCGAGGGCGCGGTAAAGGTCATCATGACCGGATCGGCCCAGGACCCGGCGGCGTTCCAACCGCATATTCGCTCGAAATCGCGGCAAGAGGCCCTGCGCAATCGCTACCGCGACCCGGCCGATCCGCTGAAGCTGGTGATCGTCCGGGATATGTGGCTGACCGGGTTCGATGCGCCCTGTATGCACACGCTTTATGTCGACAAGCCGATGAAGGGCCACGGGCTGATGCAGGCCATCGCCCGCGTCAACCGCGTGTTCCGCGACAAGCCCTCGGGTCTTGTGGTCGATTACATCGGCCTTGCCGCTGACCTGAAGAAAGCGCTGGCGCATTATTCGGCCTCGGATCAGCAGCGCACGGGTGTTGATCAGCGCGAGGCGATCGACGCCCTGATGACGGCACTTGGCGTCATGCGCGACATGTTCCACGGCGTTGACTACATGTCCGCGCTCGATGGCACGCCCCAGGACCGGATCCACATTCTGCCCGTGGCGATCGAGCACGCCCTGACCTTGCCGGTATTCGACAAGGATGGAAAACCCGTAGAGGGTGGCGACCGCACGCTCAGCAAAAAGCGCTTCATGAAGGCGGCCACGCGGCTGATCACCGCGTTCCGCATCGCTTCCGGGAGCGCGGAGGCTGAAAACACCAAGGATGAGGTCAGCTTTTTCGCCGCGGTGCAGGCCGCCATCCGAAAGCTGGATGCGGCGTCGGCCTCCGGTCGCAGCGCCGAAAATACCGAGTTCGCGATCTCGCAACTGATCAACCAGGCGGTCGGTTCGACCGAGGTGATCGACATCCTCAAAGAATGCGGCGTGGACCGCCCTGATATCGGTGTGCTGGACGAGGCGTTCCTGCTCGGTATCCAGAGCATGGAGCAGAAGAACCTCGCCGTGGAAGCGTTGCGCCGTCTTCTGAATGGCGAGATTTCCTCGCGCACCCGGACTAACCTTGCCAAGAAGGACGCCTTTTCCAAGCGGCTGACCGAAGCTATCGCCCGCTATCACAACCGCAGCATCGACGCGCTCCAGGTGATCCAGGAACTGTTGAAGCTGGCGCACGAATTGCGCGAAGAACCGGAAGACGGCCTGTCCCAGGAAGAAGCCGCTTTCTACGATGCGCTGGCGCGCTCCGAAAGCGCGATGGAGCTGATGGGCAACGAAGAACTGCGCGTCATCGCCGCCGAGTTGGTCAACACCGTCCGTGCCAGCGCGTCTGTCGACTGGTGGCGCAAGGACAACGTCCGCACGAAGATTCGCGTCGCAGTAAAGCGGATCCTCAAAAAGCACGGGTTTCCCCCGGACCTGCAGGCCGAGGCGATCAAGCACGTGGTCCAGCAGGCAGAGGCAATGGCGCGGGAGGTGAGTTAGGAGCCCAGAATCGTCCGGCTACGGCATCCGCGCAATACATCGAAATTTGTGTTTCGACAGACTTGGGTTCCCGAAAAACGGGTTTCAATCTTGGTTTTTTTCTGTCGATAACGCCATGAGATTCGTTACTTATTCATATGTTGTTGTTGTGGAAATTTGTGAAAGGTGACGATCCAAGACGAAATCGACGAATGTGCTAGCCGCTCCAATCGCGAGACGCGCATGGCGCGGCTGTAATCCTTTGAAGTCGCGCCCGCGGCCATGACCTTTTCCATAGGCGTTGCGGAGCGGAGCTAGCGAGTGCGCGATGTTCCCGAGGCTAGTCAGGATGCCTCTGATTTCGTTCGAGCCTTTCGCGTTCTCATCGATCCCATCTGGCATGATCTTGATCTCCTTGCGGAGAAGCTTTAGAAGCTCAGGAATCTCTGCCTTTTCCGGATATACAACCTTCCGATCATCGAGGATGAGCTTGCAGCAGCTTTCCACGATCTCCTTTGCCAAAGCGATCGCCTCACCAGGCTCGCTGTCGCCGATGCGTTCGAGGCGCCGCAGGTCCTCATAAAGCGTGTTCGAATTCAGGGTGGCCGCCACCGACTTGATGCGCTGGACCGATCCACCCAGGGCGTGAACCTTGCGTTGCGGCACATAGGCCGGACGGCCATCGATGATGGCGTCCTCGACGAGTTCCCATCCGTCGGCGCGCAGATGACCATTGAACGCCCGGGCGAGCGCGCCCTGCTCCGCGTCGTCTTTCCGGACAATGGGATGTAGAACCTCGCAGATGAACTTCATGAATATTGGACCTGTCGCGTATTTGTGCCGCTCCGAGTGCTCGTTTAAGCCACCTTCCGTTCAAAAGCGACCGGGCTTTTCCAGCCCAGTGCTGAGTGGCGTCGTCGCGGATTATAGAAGCCGTTGATGTATTCGAAGATTGCCATCTCGGCCTGGCGCCGGGTTACCCAAGGTCTGCGCCAGATCAGCTCAGCCTTGATGGTTTTGAAGAACGTCTCGACTGCCGCATTGTCATAACAATTGCCTTTCCCGCTCATCGAGACCTGGAAGCCGTGTTCGCGCAGGATCTTCTGATAGTCATGCGAACAATATTGGCTACCTCTGTCGGTGTGATGGATGCAGCCCTTGGGTGGTGCCCGGAAGGCGATGGCCATTTTCAGCGCCCGGATCGCCAGGTCGCGCTTCATCCGGTTGCTGACGGCCCACCCAATGACACGCCGGGAATGCAGGTCGAGGATGACCGCCAGATATAGCCACCCCTCGCGAGTCCAGATGTAGCTGATGTCGCCTGCCCATTTCTGGTTCGGCTCAGTCGCACGGAAGTCGCGATCCAGCAGGTTCGGCGCAATATTGAACGTGTGATCGCTGTCAGTGGTTGCCTTGAACTTGCGTGTTCTCTCAACGGTAATCCCGTTTTCGCGCATCAGGCGACCAACCCGGCGGTGCCCCACATCAATGCCGACCTCCTTCAGTTCTTCGGTCATTCGGGGCCTGCCGTAGCTACCCAGGCTGAGACGCGACTGTTCCTTGATGTGCGCCAGAACGATCATATCCATGCGCTGCCTGTGGCTGGCCGGACGGCTGCGGAACGCCCGCAACCCGCGCGGGCTGACGTTCATGACCTGACACAGCCGGTCGATCGGAAAGGCCCCGCACTGTTCTTCAACGAACCTGAACCTCATGGCTTTTGGCTCGCGAAGAACTGGGTGGCTTTTTTTAGGATGTCCCTCTCCTCCTTGAGGATACGGTTCTCGCGCCGAAGTCGTTCGTTCTCCCGCGCAAGCTCGCGATCCTCGGGCGATACCACATCCGTAGCGCGGTGCGCTGTCACCCACTTGTTCAGCGTCGAAAGCCCAACGCCTAAATCATCCGCAACTTGCCGCCGTGTTAGCCCGCTGGTCAGCGCAATTCGCACTGCATCCTTGCGGAATTCATCCGTTCTTCCTGTGCCCATAGTTCGTCTCCTTTGCTGCACATTATGCTACCAAAGGAGCGGCACCAAACCGCGACAGGTCCATATGTTCTGATCAGCGGCATAGAGACCGAAACGCGGATCGCGGTAGAGCCAGTCTTGTGACCAGTCAGAGTTGTTGATGCAGTGCTGCCAGATGTCCTGCTCTGCGTTCTGGAACCGGCTATCATGAGATGGCAGGGAGGTCAGATCGAAGATTCGGCTGAGAAAAGCGATCTCATCCAAGGCGCCATGCCAGACGGTCTCCCTAGCACGCATCTCGTCAAGGATCGCGGCGCGTGTGCGTTTGTCTATATTCCCGTCAGGCACATGCCGCCCCGAGGGTGGCGCGAGCGTCGGTGAGATCTCCGCGCTCACCCAGTATCCATTGTCCTTTCCCGCAACGAGTTCGAGGTTCTTCGAGATGATCCCGGCGATCTCGTCCCGGCGATCCTCGATCGACACAAACACGCTGACCGGGACACGAAGATAGACAGTCCAGAGCTCGGTCCCGCCGTTCCAGTTATCGTATCCAACCTCGACGATCTCGATGTCTGCTTGGCTCATGGCGCGGAAAGCATCGTTTTCGTCCTTCTGGCGAAGGAGTTCCGCCACTGTGGGTAGGCTGCCTTCGATTTCGCGTCTGATGCTCAGGTATCTCATGGGTGTCTGCTCAAAGCGTCAGCAGTTTGGCGGCTGCCAAGCGGCTCTCCATTATTTCCCGCTTTTCTCGTCGTCCACAGCGAAGGCGTAGTCGCCGCTGTCGAGTTTTTTCTGTGCTTCCTTGAAGCACCATTCCGGCAAGGTGGGTGACGCCGACCTAGCGGCGTCCATCCTGTCCATCAACTGCTCAAAAGCCGGTTGAAATTCCTCAAAACTCGTCTGCGTGTGGGTTGCGGCCATTTGGCGAAACCGGTCGCGCATGTTGGTGAACTCAGTCGCTGAGGCGCCGATTTCACTCACCCGCATGTCCATCCCCAGTGCCTTGTAGATCGTGGGAAAAAATCCAGCAAGCAGAGCGAGAGCGGCCGCGACGTATGGTGCCCATGTAGTGGGGATATCCAAGAGAAGCTCGCTGGAAGCGAAGCCGCCGAAAATGATCGGCGCGACGATGAAAACGGTGTTCCAGGAGCGAGACCATTTCTCCCAGATGTAGAGGCCGACAGCCGTATACGCGCAGGATTCCTCCTGACGTTTGCATTCCTTGATGAGCTCCTGAACGCGTTGATCGGTCATGGGATCCTCGGCATGCTGATGGCGCCGAAGATCTTCTGCCACTCGTCTCCGGCCGCACCGACGTCGGAAGTCTCAAGGGAGCAAGCCTTCACCGCACGTCCATGAGCGTTATCAGCCTTCGAATACCACGAATCCCCAAGGCTCATGAACTCGCCCGTTCCGGGAGCCGCCACGTATCCGAAACGCTTGCTCTTGAGATACGAAAGAAAGTCTCGAACCATGTAATCGTGATAGAGGCGAGTTTTGCCCTTGTGTTCCCATCCTCTGAGGAACTCAATAGCGATGAGCTCGATCCAGAATGACCTGATCGGCACGGAACAGTATTCTTGCCACTTCTTCATCATCCGCACGAGTTCGCGAGTCTGCCCATCGGTGTCGTCATTGCTTGCCCTGACGGCATCGTTCTCAGCGATATAGTCAGCGGTCACGTAGGACCCGCCGTCCTTAGTGAAGCAAACCCAATATTTTCCACTATCGAGCTGGAATGCTGGTATCAACTCGACGTTGAAGGTCGAGAACGGCACCTTCACGACCGGACCATCACCCTTGATGTAGGACGTGGTCGAAAACGCAGCCTGAAGAACGTTCTTGACCTCCTGCAGGAGTGCCGACTGCCTATTGCCCGATCGCTTCTGGAAGCGTTCGTATACCGCGTAGGGCATGGCATAGAGAACGTCGACGTCGCGAGGCGGCCTGATGCTCGTGAACTTTCCGCGCGATCCTACGAATAAGGAGTTATCCGTTCCGGATGATGTGCCACGATAGTGCTTGTTCAAAGCCTTGACTACGCTCTGCCGTCGATCGGCACCGTCCTGATGCTGCTGTTGGGTCAGCAGGATGTTGTTGTGAAATTTCTCGAAACGTTCTGCGACGCCCACCTCGGCCTCCTACTCGTTATCAACCTTCATTTCTTGACCACGCTGCCGCCACGCGGAGGCTTGCCCGGTGCGCTTCCCGTGGTGGGCTGGTGGCCACCCTGCGGTTTCGGGCGATAACCGTTCTCAACGTAGGTCGACGATGGTTTCGTGGGTCGGGATACTGGCGTCGCTGTCGGTTTCTTCGCCATATGACGGTCCTTCTTCATGTTGCGGAATGATGAACTCGACGAACCGGACTTCGTCGGCCTTGATGAGCATACTGCGCTGGCCCGCATCCTGCCAGGTGCCCTCCGCATCGATCTCGTAGACCTTCTCGAGGTAGAGATCGCGCTCTCCGGGATCGGAGGAGATGAACGACGCATCACCGCAATATCCGGCAATGGGACCGCCGTTCTTGATGGTGACGAGCACATACGCGCCTGACATCTCGCCAAACTTCCAGTCCCAGGCGGCGGCAATTGGATGGACGGGGTTGATGCGAAGGCGACGTAGAAGCTGGCGCGTAAATTCTTTGCGGGTGGCAAGTCCTATAAGGCTGCCGATAATTGCAGGGAGTCCGAACACGAGCACGATCCACCCGACAACACCCCACCCTGTTTGCTTCTGGCTGATCCATTGGAAAGCCGGCAAGGTCGCGGCAAGGTAAACGACCGAGATGACGAAGTAGCTCAAGAGTGCATCCGAGTGCTTCTGTCCACGACCGGTGAGAAACTGGCTCCGGAAGAACATCAGGAGCAGGCCTGGCACAACGAATGCCAAGATGGTCTGGATTGCTTCCGGGGATTTCATATCGATCACGATCACCTCTTTAACGACGTAATTTGCCTCGTCATTGGTTTACCTACTAATTTCGAGCGGCACTTATTGCAGCCATCCACTTTTGGTAGTTCGTCTTCGGGCGCATCACTTCAAAAAAGGGGCGCCTCCAAAAGGCGCCCCATGAGTTTCTTTGGAAAGAGCTCAGTTGATTCACCGCTCGCTTTATTTTATGCCTGCGGCCCTTCCAAAGTGCAGAGCAAGCGCACCTGCTCTGGGTCTCGATGTCATCGCCTCGGGATCGACCTCAATCTAATGCGATCCATCCAGAAGATCGTTTTCGTCCCTCCCGGAGAACCTTTGCTCCCGGACCGGACAACCTTTGCCCGAAACGGGACAAACTATGCCCGGAAGGACATAAACTCCGCAAGCGTCAGCTACATCCCGACGTTCCGCCGCAGGTGTTGCACTTCATGCAGGTGCCGTTGCGCACCAGCGTGTAGTTGCCGCAATCGCCGCAGGCCTCGCCTTCGTAGCCCTGCATCTTGGCGCGGGTCACGGCGGTCATGGTGCTGGTGCTCGTCGTTCTGGATACGCTCGCGGTCACCACCGAGGTCTCCGGCGCCAGCCCCCCCAACGCGGACGAGGTATCGCCGACCGCGAGGGACTGGCCGCCCTGCAGCACCACCAGTTCCTGCGGCATCCGCTTGCGCAGATAGCCGGTCGAGCTGATCTGCTTGAGCACTTCGAGCGATTTGGAGGCCGCCGTTTCGGACAGTTCCTTGACGTTGGAGACGCCCTCCTGATCGCCCTTGCCGATATCGTCGAAGCTGGCCCCTTCGGGCTTCACATGGGCCAGGTCGGTCCGGTCAAGGTAGCTGACCGCCAGTTCGCGGAAGATGTAATCGAGGATCGAGGTCGCGTTCTTGATGCTGTCATTGCCCTGCACCATGCCCGCCGGTTCGAACTTGGTGAAGGTGAAGGCATCGACGAACTCCTCCAGCGGCACGCCGTATTGCAGGCCGACCGACACGGCGATGGCAAAGTTGTTCATCATCGCCCGGAAGCCGGCGCCTTCCTTGTGCATGTCGATGAAGATCTCGCCAAGCTGGCCATCGGCATATTCGCCGGTGCGCAGATAGACCTTGTGCCCGCCGATGGTGGCCTTCTGGGTGTAGCCCTTGCGCCGCTCGGGCATCTTCTCGCGCTGCGATTTGGCAACTTCCTTCACCACGATCTTCTCGACGATCTTTTCGGCGAGAACCTGCGCCTTTTCCTGCGTGGAGCCGGACTCGAGCACCTCCGCCGCATCCTCGTCATCCTCGACCAGCGCCGCCGCAAGCGGCTGGCTCAGCTTGGAGCCGTCCCGATAGAGCGCGTTGGCCTTGGTGCCGAGCGACCAGCTCAGCTCATAGGCATTCTGGCAATCCTCGATGGTGGCGTCATTGGGCATGTTGATCGTCTTGGAGATCGCGCCCGAAATGAAGCTTTGCGCGGCGGCCATCATGGTGATGTGGCTGTTGACCGACAGATAGCGCTTGCCCTTCTTGCCGCAGGGATTGGCGCAATCGAAGACCGGCAGATGCTCGTCCTTCAAATAGGGCGCGCCTTCGAGCGTCATGGTGCCGCAGACATGATCGTTCGCCGCCTCGATCTCGGCACGGGTGTAGCCCAGATGCCGCAGCAGATCGAAGGTCGGATCGTTCAGCTTCTCCGCCGGGATGCCCAGCACCTCGCGGCAGAACTCCTCGCCCAGCGTCCACTGGTTGAAGACGAAACGGATATCGAACGCCGCCGCCAGCGCGCCATCGACCTTTTCAAGCTGCGCGGGGCCGAAGCCGTGCCCGATCAGCGAGGTGTGGTTGATGCCGGGCGCATTGCCGATGGTGCCGTGGCCGACGGCATAGGCCACGATCTCCTCGATCTGCGAGGTGCTGTAGCCCAGCTTTTCAAGCGCGGCGGGCACGGACTGGTTGATGATCTTGAAATAGCCGCCGCCCGCCAGTTTCTTGAACTTGACCAATGCGAAATCCGGCTCGATCCCGGTTGTGTCGCAATCCATCACCAGACCGATAGTGCCGGTGGGCGCGATCACCGTGGCCTGCGCGTTGCGGTAGCCGTGCTTTTCGCCAAGACGCAGCGCCTCGTCCCAGCTCGACATGGCCAACTCGACCAGCATCGGATCGGGACAATTGCCGTGATCCAGCGCGACCGGCTTGACCGACAGCGCCTCATAGCCCTCCGTCTTGCCATAGGCGGCGTTGCGGTGGTTGCGGATGACGCGCAGCATGTGCTCGCGGTTCTTCTTGTAGCCCGCGAAGGCGCCCAGCTCTCCGGCGATCTCGGCCGAAGTGGCGTAGGACACGCCGGTCATCACCGCGGTCAGTGCCCCGCAGAGCGCGCGGCCCTCGTCGCTGTCATAGGAATAGCCCATGTTCATCAGCAGCCCGCCGATATTGGCATAGCCCAGACCCAGCGTGCGGAAATCATAGCTGCGCTGCGCGATCTCCTTGGATGGGAACTGCGCCATCATCACCGAGATTTCCAGCGTCAGCGTCCAGAGGCGCGTGGCGTGCATGTAGTCCTCGGACTGGAACACGCCGTCCTTGAGGAAGGTCAGCAGGTTCATCGAGGCAAGGTTACAGGCGGTATCGTCAAGGAACATATATTCCGAGCACGGGTTCGAGCCGCGGATCTCGCCGTCTTCGGGGCAGGTGTGCCATTCGTTGACGGTGGTGTGGAACTGGATGCCCGGATCGGCGCAGGCCCATGCGGCGTGGCCCACATCTTCCCAAAGATCGCGCGCCTTGATCGTCTTGGCGACGCTGCCATCGGTGCGGCGGATCAATTCCCAATCCGCATCGTCCTTGACTGCCTGCAGAAAGGCATTGGTCACGCGGATCGAGTTGTTCGAGTTCTGGCCCGAAACCGACGCATAGGCTTCTGAATCCCAATCGGTATCGTAGGTCGGGAACTCGATGCTCGCATAGCCCTGACGTGCGTAATCCAGAACGCGCTTGATATAGGTCTCGGGGATCATCACGCCCTTGGCCGCGCGGATCGCGCCTTTCAGGGCGTCGTTCTTCTTGGGATCATAGGCGTCTTCTTCCGCGCCATCCCATGTGCCGATGGCCGCAAAGATCGCGTTGAGCATCTTTTCGTGCATCTTCGATCCGGCGACGATGGAGGCGACCTTCTGCTCTTCCTTGACCTTCCAGTTGATGAATTCCTGGATGTCGGGGTGATCGGCATCGCAGATCACCATCTTGGCCGCGCGGCGCGTGGTGCCGCCCGACTTGATCGCGCCCGCCGCACGGTCGCCGATCTTGAGAAAGCCCATCAGGCCGGAGGATTTGCCGCCACCCGACAGCGGCTCATCGGCGGCGCGCAGGCTGGAGAAGTTGGTGCCGGTGCCGGAGCCATACTTGAACAAACGCGCCTCGCGGACCCAAAGATCCATGATACCGCCATCGCCCACCAGATCGTCGGCGACCGACTGGATGAAGCACGCGTGGGGTTGCGGATGCTCATAGGCCGAGGTCGATTTCGTCAGCTTGCCGGTCTTGTAATCGACATAGAAATGGCCCTGCCCCGGACCGTCGATGCCGTAGGCCCAATGCAGGCCGGTGTTGAACCACTGGGGGGAGTTCGGCGCGGCCATCTGGGTTGCCAGCATGTAGCGCATTTCGTCGAAATAGGCCTGCGCGTCTTCTTCGGTGGTGAAATATCCACCCTTCCAGCCCCAATAGGTCCAGGCGCCGGCCAGACGGTCGAAAACCTGCTTGGAGGAGGTCTCCCCGGTGGTTTCGGTCTTGGCCGAGGCCGGCTTGCTGCGCCACAGGAAGCTGGGAACGTCGTTTTCCTCAATCTTCTTCAGCGCGACGGGCACCCCGGCCTTGCGGAAATATTTCTGCGCGATGACATCGCTGGCGACCTGGCTCCAGCTGGCGGGCACTTCCACGTTGTCGAGATGAAAGACAACGGTGCCGTCCGGGTTGCGGATCTCGGAGGTGGTCGAGACGAACTCGATCCCCGCATAAGCGTCCTGACCTGCCTTGGTAAATTTTCTCTCGATTTTCATCGCGCCGTTCTCTTCTTGTTAAACCCCAGACAAAGCCCCCAACCGGGCCGCGAGAGACGCAGAGAGCCACCCTCCGCATGGCTGACATGCGAAGGCAAACCCTTAAAACCGGTTTGACCTGTTCTGCGTTTCAAGACCGACCGAACACTATATCTTGTGTGTGCCCGTATCGGCTCGCACAAATTGGCGTAGCTTGCCGCCCCCCGTCAACGCTTTTTTTACGAAAATGAACATAGATTTGGGGTTGACCGGCAGGGATGCCACAAGGGCTGGTGATTCAACTGTGGGTAGGCTCTGTATAGGTCTGTGGATAATTCGGGGGCAGAATTCGCGCTCCGAAAGCGGCGGGAAATAGGATCATCGCGGGGCCGAATCCGTGACCCGGCAGGCGGCGCAAACGCGTTGCGATTCCCGAGCGAGCGGGAAGAACGTATCTACCGATGAAAGGAATTCTGGTCGGGACGGCAAGATTCGAACTTGCGACCTACGGTACCCAAAACCGTCGCGCTACCAGGCTGCGCTACGCCCCGACTGCGCTGCGTTTACCGGTCGGATGCGGGTTTGGAAAGCGGTTTTTTCCCGTCGGCGCCAGACTCGCAAGGCCAAGCGGCCGCCTCGTCAGCGATGGCTGGATGGCGCATTTCCGATCCCGCCCCGATCCCGAGCCGGGCGGCCAGCCCGCCATTGATCTCAAGCACGAACTGGATGTCCTCTCCCCCCGGGATCGCGGTCAGATCGCCGGGCTGCGCCTCGTGATGCACGCGCCGGATCGTGCCGCCGGCATCGGCGAAAAGCATGTCGAGCGGGATCAGCGTGTTCTTCATCCAGAAAGCCACTGGCTGCGGCTGCTCGTAAACGAACAACATTCCGCCCATCGTTGGCACCTCTTCGACGAACATCAGCCCCCGGCTGCGCGTTTCCGGCGTATCGGCCAAATCCACGGTAATCCGCGCGCGGCCCCAATCGCCGCGCAGGTAGACGCTGTCATCCCGGCATGGCGCTTCGGCACCCGCCGGCACCGCAAGCTGCGCCAGACCCAGCGCGAGCGCGATCGGTTTCAGTCCAGACCGGCTTCCCATGCAAGCACCTCTACCGCCATGCGCCCGCGCTTGCTCTGGATCGCGCGCAGGGCCAGCGCCTCTCCGGGGAACAGATCGGAAAGGCCGGAGCGGCGCAAGACCTCGATATGGATGAACACATCCTCGGGGCGGCCATAGACATTGGCAAAACCGAACCCCTTGGCCTTGTCGAACCACTTGACCCGCGCCGGCTCGAGCGGGGTGGCGGCGATCTCCTCGGCTGAAACCCCGCTGAAATCTTCCAGCGGCGCAACATCTCCCTGCGCGGGCGGCGTGATCTCGATGATCTCGATCGCCTGAAGCCCGCGAGCGGTCTTTTGCACATCGACCACGATCCGCGCGTTATCGGCAACGGAGCCCTGCCCGAAATTCCTCAGGACATTTGCATGCAGCAGGATGTCGGGACCGCCTTCATCCGACACCAGGAAGCCGAAGCCCTTGGCCGGATCGAACCATTTGACGTATCCCGAAACGCGCGCGTCTGCTTTTGGCGAGTGTTCCACAGTCGTATCCAACATCGTCATATCGCTTTCAGCCATGCCGGTCGTCATTCCACTTTCACGTTCAAGTCACATGAATTTTCCGGCGGAAACAAGGGCTGCATTTCACGTGACGTGAGCGTCACGGATTTAAGCGATTGATTTCCCATGTATTCTTTTTTTCCTCCCAAGTCCAACGAAATCTGTCGTGTAACCGGAACGCCCCGTCCGCCCAGAACTCGATTTCCGTCGGCCTGATGCGAAACCCGCCCCAGAACGGCGGGCGCGGCGGGTTCGGGCCAAGCTTCGCGGTCAGCCTCGCGACCTCCCCCATCAGATGCGTGCGCGATCCCAGAGGCTGCGACTGCCTCGACGCCCAGGCACCGAGGCGGCTCTTGAGCGAACGCGAGGCGTAATACTCATCCGCCTTGTCTCCGTCCTCCCGCGTGACGGTGCCACGCACCCGGATCTGGCGATGCAGCGATTTCCAGTGCATCACGAAGGCCGCCTTGCCACTCGTCTCGATCTCGCGGCCCTTGCGGCTTTCGTAATTCGTGTAGAAAACGAAAGCGTCCGCCTCGATCTCCTTGAGAAGCACCATTCGGACATTCGGCATGCCCTGCTCGTCCACACTCGCAAGCGCGATGGCGTTGGGATCGTTCGGCTCGCTCGCCTCCGCCTCCCGCAGCCAGGCCCGTGCGATTTCGAACGGATCGTCGCCCGCGAAGATACCACTGCGATCACTCATGAAACTCTCCTCATCTCGATGGGCCGTATCCCGGCCCGATTCCCGATTGTCCACAGACAGATTGTGTCAGCATACCGATGCGCAAAACCCCGCCGGATTCGCAGTCTTGCCCGCGCTGCGCCCTTCGCCTAAACGATAAGGGCACATAGCGGAAAAAGGCAGGACGTCATGCAAAGCAAGATCATGGAGGGAAAGCGCGGGCTGATCATGGGGCTTGCGAATGACAAATCCATCGCCTGGGGCATCGCGCGGGCGTTGTCGGATGCCGGCGCCGATCTTGCCTTTTCCTACCAGGGCGAAGCGCTGAAAAAACGGGTCGATCCGCTTGCCGCGCAGCTTGGCTCCGATATCGTTCTGCCTTGCGATGTCAGCGACGAAGGCTCCATCGACGCGCTGTTCGACGGGCTCGGAAAGCGTTGGGACACCCTCGATTTCGTCGTCCATGCGATCGGCTTTTCCGACAAATCGGAACTGCGCGGACGATACGTGGATACCACGCGCGACAATTTCACCATGACGATGGATATCTCGGTCTATTCCTTCACCGCCGTGATGCAGCGGGCGGAAAAGATGATGACAAATGGCGGCGCGGCGCTGACCATGACCTATTACGGCGCCGAGCGGATCATGCCGCACTACAACGTGATGGGCGTGGCCAAGGCGGCGCTGGAGGCGTCGGTGCGCTATCTGGCCGAGGATCTGGGCAAGGACGGCATCCGCGTCAACGCGATCTCGGCCGGCCCAATCAAGACGCTCGCGGCCTCCGGCATCGGCGATTTCCGCTACATCATGAAGTGGAACGAATACAACTCGCCCCTGCGCCGCAACGTGACCATCGACGATGTCGGCAAATCGGCGCTCTACCTGCTCTCCGATCTCGGATCGGGCGTCACCGGAGAAACGCATCACGTCGATGCGGGCTACCATGTCGTCGGCATGAAGGCGGTCGATGCGCCGGACATGAGCAAGGAATGACCGCCGGTGCGATCCTGTCAGTCGCCGTCATTCACCTCCTAGCGGCGATGTCGCCGGGTCCATCCTTCGTCGTTTCCGTCCGCACGGCGGTCTCCGAAGGCTTCGGCACCGCCGCCGCGCTTGCGCTCGGCTTCGGGCTGGGTGCGGTGCTCTGGGCCGCGGCGGCGATGGCGGGGCTGGCGCTTCTTTTCGAGCTGCTGCCGCAGCTCTTTCTCGCCTTCAAGATCATCGGCGGTGCCTTCCTCATCTTCATCGCGGTGATGATGTGGAAACATGCCAGCACCCCCCTGCCCGATCTGTCCTCGCGCGCTCCGCGCAGCCCCGCCTCTGCGGTCCGACTCGGGTTCATGACCTTTCTGGCCAACCCCAAGGCGGCGGTGTTCTTCGGCGCGGTTTTCGTCGGGCTGGTGCCGATGGATATCGATGCCGGCACGCGCGCGCTGCTTCTGGCCATCATCTTCTTCAACGAAACGCTTTGGTATATCTGCGTTGCGCGCATCTTCTCGCTGCCGGCAAGCCGGCGCGCCTATGCCCGCCTCAAGGCGGCGATCGACCGCGCATTCGGCAGCATCCTTGCCCTCTTCGGGCTGCGCATCGCATTCTTCTGACCCCCCGAAAGGAATTTCCATGACCGACCGCCTGCCCCATGAAAAAGGCTTCCATGTCAGCTGGGACCAGCTGCACCGCGATGCCCGCGCGCTCGCGTGGCGGCTCGACGGCGCCGGACCGGACGAGGGCGGCTGGCGGGCCGTGGTGGCGATCACACGGGGCGGCATGGCACCCGCGATGATCGTCGCGCGCGAGCTCGATGTGCGCGTTGTCGATACGATCAGCGTCAAGAGCTACAATCACCAGACGCAATCGGAACCGCGCGTCATCAAATCGCCCGACATGGACGTCGTTGGCGACGGCACCGGCGTTCTGGTGGTCGACGATCTCGTCGATACCGGGCGCACCATCGAGGTGGTGCGCAAACACATGCCGAATGCCCATATCGCCACGGTCTACGCCAAGCCGAGCGGCAAGCCCCAGGTCGACAGCTTCATCACCGAAGTGAGCCAGGACACCTGGATTTTCTTTCCCTGGGACATGGCACTGCAATATGTCCAGCCCTATCGCGGCACCGATTGACGGGCTTCTTTGGGCTCCAAATACCTCGGGGGAATCGCCTGAAAGGCGATGGGGGCAGCGCCCCCCTCCCCGGCAGCGACCGCGCCCCCTTGCGGGGCTTCGAGCCGCCGCGTAGACACGGCGCTGAACAGTCCAAGGAAAAGGCGATCACCGCATGGCGATGGGCAAAGGCAAGCTGTCGAAAACCCTAATCTGGA
The DNA here is from genome assembly GCF_023370775.1 of Marivita sp. GX14005. GTDB lineage: Bacteria > Pseudomonadota > Alphaproteobacteria > Rhodobacterales > Rhodobacteraceae > Marivita. The sequence goes on along the minus strand of NZ_JAMCCQ010000005.1, from coordinate 165,519 downwards.
TCCTGATGGGCCTGCTTTTCGTCGGGCTTGCGGGCTTCGGCGCGACGAGCCTGACCGGCTCGGCCCGCAGCGTCGCGACGGTCGGCGAGGAGGAGGTTTCGACCGACGCCTATCTTCTCGCCCTGCGCAACGAGCTCAATGCGATGTCCGCGCAGGCCGGGCGCAGCGTGCCGATGTCCGAAGCGCAATCGCTCGGGCTCGATCGGCAGGTCCTTTCGCAACTGGTGACGGCGGCGGCGCTGGACAACGAAGCCGGAAGGATCGATCTGTCGGTCGGCGACGAGGTCGTGGCCGAACAACTCCTGCAAGTGCCGTCCTTCCAGGGTGCGGATGGCCGGTTCAACCGCGAAGCCTATCGTTTCGCGCTGCGCAACCAGGGCCTGACCGAGGCCGAGTTCGAGGAGCGCCTGCGCGACGAGACCGCGCGCAGCATCCTGCAAAGCGCGCTCATCGCCGGCAATGCCCTGCCCGATACCTATATCGACACGCTACTGGCCTATACCGGTGAGACGCGCGATTTCACCTGGGCGCGCCTCGGACCCTCTGCGATGCAGACCGGCCTGCCGGAGCCGGATGAGGCGGATCTGCGCGCCTATTACGAAGAGAACATCGCCGCCTATACCCTGCCCGAACGTCGTGATATCACCTATGTCTGGATCACGCCCGAAATGATCCTCGACACGGTCGAGGTCGATGAGGACGCCCTGCGCGCCGCCTATGAGGAGCGCGAAGCGGAGTTCAACATGCCCGAACGTCGCCTGGTCGAACGGCTCGTCTTCAGCGATGAGGCCGCCGCCGCCGCCGCGCGCGAGCGGCTGGACGGCGGCGCGAGCTTCGAGGATCTGGTGACCGAGCGCGGGCTGTCGCTGGGCGATGTAGATATGGGCGATGTCACGAGCGAGGCTCTGGGCGCCGCCGGCGAGGCGGTGTTTTCCGCCGATATCGGTGCGGTCACGGACCCGCTCCCCTCGGGCCTCGGACCCGCGCTCTACCGCGTCAACGCGATCCTCGATGCGCAGAACACCCCGTTCGAGGAGGCGCGTCCGGTTCTGCGCGATGCGCTGGCGCGCGACCGCGCCCGCCGCGTCATCGAAACGCTGGCAGGTGAAATGGACGACGAACTCGCAGCCGGCGCGACGCTGGAAGATCTTGCTGAAACCACCGAGGGCGAGCTTGGCCGGATCGACTGGATGCCGGGCGCAGATGGCGGCATCGCCGCCTATGACGCGTTCCGAGAGGCCGCCGAGGAAACAGCGGAAGGCGATTTTCCCGAGATCCGGCAGCTCGGCGATGGCGGCGTCTTCGCGCTTCGGCTCAACGAGATTGCCCCTCCGGCCCCCCAGCCCTTCGAGGAGGTCCGGGACCGTGTCCGCCAGGGATGGGACACGCGACAGCAGACGGAACGCCTGACTGCGCGGGCCGAGGAACTCGCCGGCGAGTTGGAAGCGGGCCAGGATTTCGCCGCGCTCGGCCTTGAACCCATGCGCGAGACGGGGCTTGGGCGCAATGCACAGATCGCCGATCTTCCGTCCGATCTGCTGCAGACCGTCTTCGATCTCGCGCCCGGTGCCGCCATCGCGGTGCCCGGAACCGGCGAGGCGTTCCTTGTCCGGCTGGACGCGATCACCCCGGTCGATCGCGAAAGCGAGACCATCACCGCGCTGGAGGACGCGCTGCGCGAACAGGCCGCCGGCAGCGTTGCCGAGGATCTGTTTCGCGCCTTCGCCGTCGACGCGCAGCGCCGTGCCGGGATCGAGGTCAACCAGGCCGCGATCAACTCCGTTCACGCCTATATCCAGTGATCCGATGGCAGCGCTGACCCCGGACTACGACGATTTCGCCGGCGCCTTTGAAGAGGGGCGCAATCAGGTTGTCTATACCCGCCTTGCCGCCGATCTCGATACGCCGGTCTCGCTCATGCTCAAGCTGACCGACGCCGCCAAGGACGCCTTCGTGCTGGAAAGCGTCACCGGCGGGGAGGTGCGCGGGCGCTATTCGATCATCGGCATGAAACCCGACGTGATCTGGCAATGTCGCGGCACCTCATCGCGCATCAACCGCGCGGCGCGCTACGACCCGGAGGCCTTCGAGGAGGAGCCGGGCGATCCGCTGGGCAACCTGCGTGCGCTCATCGCCGCCTCGCGGATCGACCTGCCGCCCGATCTGCCGCAATCGGCGGCGGGGCTGTTCGGCTATCTCGGCTATGACATGATCCGGCTGGTCGAGCATCTGCCGGATGTCAATCCCGACCCGCTCGATCTGCCCGATGCGGTGATGCTGCGCCCCTCTGTGATCGCGGTACTCGACGGGGTGAAAGGTGAGGTCACGGTGGTGTCCCCCGCCTGGGCCGATAGCGGGCTGTCGGCGCGCGCGGCCTATGCGCAGGCTGCCGAGCGGGTCATGGATGCCGTGCGCGATCTGGAACGGGCGCTGCCGCAACAGGCGCGCGAGATCGGCCGGGCCGCGGATGAGGCGGCGCCGGTATCGAACTTCACGCATGAAGGCTACAAAGAGGCGGTCGAGAGGGCGAAGGAGTATATCCGTGCCGGCGATATCTTCCAGGTGGTGCCGGCGCAGCGCTGGACGCAGGAGTTTCCCCTGCCCCCCTTCGCGCTTTATCGCTCGCTTCGGCGCACCAACCCGTCGCCCTTCATGTTCTATTTCAACTTCGGCGGCTTTCAGGTCATCGGCGCCAGCCCCGAGATCCTCGTGCGTGTGTTCGGCAAGGAGGTCACGATCCGCCCCATCGCAGGCACCCGCCCGCGCGGCGCGACCGAAGCGGAGGATCGTGCGCTGGAGGCGGATCTGCTCGCCGATCCGAAGGAATGTGCCGAGCATCTGATGCTGCTCGATCTGGGGCGCAACGATGTCGGGCGCGTGTCGAAGATCGGCACGGTGCGGCCGACCGAAAAATTCATCATCGAGCGCTATAGCCACGTGATGCATATCGTCTCGAACGTTGTAGGCGAGCTATCGGATGAGCATGACGCGCTGTCCGCATTGCTGGCCGGACTGCCCGCCGGGACCGTCAGCGGCGCGCCGAAAGTGCGCGCGATGGAGATCATCGACGAGCTGGAGCCCGAAAAGCGCGGCATCTATGGCGGCGCGGTCGGCTATTTCAGTGCGGGCGGCGACATGGATATGTGCATCGCGCTGCGCACCGCGCTGGTCAAGGACAGCAAGCTTTATATCCAGGCCGGCGGCGGGGTCGTGCATGACAGCGACCCGGAGGCGGAGTATCAGGAGACGGTGCACAAATCCAACGCGATCCGCCGCGCGGCGGCGGATGCGGCGCGCTTTACCGGTGGCGGGAACGCGTAGGGGCGCCGCCGATGGGGGCGCTGCCCCCGTCCGCCATGGGCGGACTCCCCCGAGATATTTGGAAAACAGAGAAGATCAGGACAACGCCGCCGGCCAGCGCGCGACAAGATCGGCCATCAGGGAACGGTCCGTATCGTCGAGCGGGCCATCGGCCTGCGGACGAAAGCGCAGTCGGAAGCTGTGAAGCACGCGATCCGGCGCGGCGTCGGGGGGATAGCCGAAGCGACGGGCATCCCTTGCGAAATCGCCGGGTTCGGCGGTGTCGGGCCAGATGGAGAGGCCGCGCCGCGCGAGGCGGCGCCAGTCGAAACGCGGGCCGGGATCGATCTTGCGGCCCGGGGCCATGTCGGAATGGCCGATCACACGTTCGGGCGGAATGGCGTGGCGGGACAGGATGGATCGGAGGAGGTCTTCAAGCGCCGTCATTTGCCGGGCGGCGAAGGGCGACGCGCCGCAATTGGCGATCTCGATCCCGATGGAGCGGGAATTGACATCGGTGGTGGGCCCCCATGCGCCTGCGCCGGCATGCCAGGCGCGCATCTCTTCATCGACCAATTGCCAAACCGTGCCGCAGGGCGCGATCAGGTAATGCGCGGAGACCTGCGCATCGGGAGTGCAAAGCCAGTCGCGGGCCGCGGTCGCGCTTTGCATCGCGGTATAGTGCAGGACCACCAGATCGGGCCGCGCGCCGTTGCGGCGCGGGCCGAAATTCGGCGATGGGTGCCGGATCGGCGTCAGTTGCGCACCTTGCGGAAGGGCGCCGGATCCCAATCGCAGGCGAACCCGTCGCCATCGGGATCGAGCGCCTTGCGGTCCTTCTCGGGCCCGCCATCGGCCAGGAACGCCTCTTGCGCCAGATCGGCGGAGGCGAAGGTCGCACAGTTGCGCAGGTGGCGGTTTTCGAGATTGAAGCCGCCGCGCCGGTAGAGCGAAACGCCCTTGGGGTTGGTCGTCTGAAGCGCATAGGCGACGATATTCGGCCGGTTCGTGCCGGGCCGCGTGGGCAGCGCCTCCGGGGCGATCACCTGGTAGCGGGCGCGGTTCTGCGCGATCAGCGCGGCGTCGCTTTCGATGCTGCGCGTATTGGACACGGCGTTGAAGTCGTTCTCGCCCGAGATGCCGGCGGCGTTTTCCACGATGGGCGGTGCAGGGTTCGAGGGCGAGGCATAGACCGGCAATTCGCCGCTATTGGACAATCGCGCCTGATCCTCGGGCGTGATCGCGGTCAGCGGTGTGCCGTCCACTGGGGGCGGCGCGGTGATGACGGAGGCCGGTGCGCGCCCTTCGAGCACGGCCTCGCGGCGGATCTGGTAGGCGTCGTAATCGTCGAAGCCGACGCCGCGCGCGCTGTCTGGCACCTGATGCGTGCAGGCAGCCAGCGCCAGAAGCGACAGGCCGATCAGGCCGCGGGAGAAAAAGCGTGTCTGTGTCATATCTTGCCTCGTTTGGCGCGGTTTACCACCATTGCGAGGGTTTCGCCACAAACCCCGCCGCCTGTTCCAGAGCGTAAGCGGTATTCAGCAGATCGCCCTCTTCCCACGGACGGCCGATCAGTTGCAGGCCGAGCGGTAGGCCCTGGCTGTCGGTGCCCGTCGGAATTGCAACGCCCGGAAGCCCTGCAAGGTTCACCGTGACGGTGAACACGTCGTTGAGATACATCTCGACCGGGTCTTCGACCTGGCGACCAAGCTCGAAGGCGGCGGACGGTGTGGCAGGGGTCAGGATTGCATCGATGCCCTCCGCGAAGACCTGTTCGAAATCGCGCTTGATGAGCGTGCGTACCTTGCGCGCGCGGTTGTAGTAGGCGTCGTAGAAGCCCGCGGAGAGCACATAGGTGCCCACCATGACGCGGCGCTTGACCTCGTCGCCGAAGCCCTCGGCGCGCGTTTTCTCGTACATCTCGGTGATGCCGTCGCCCTGGCTCAGCTTCGCGCGGTGACCGTAGCGCACGCCGTCATAGCGGGCGAGGTTCGAGGACGCTTCGGCGGGTGCGATGACGTAATAGGCCGGCAGCGCGTATTTCGTGTGCGGCAGGGAGATGTCGCGCAGGATCGCGCCGGCATCCTCCAGCATCTTGCGGCCCTCGGCCCAGAGAGTCTCGATGGCGTCGGGCATACCCTCCATACGGTATTCGCGCGGAATGCCAATGGTCTTGCCGCGAATGTCGCCGGTCAGCATCGCCTCGAAATCGGGCACCGGAAGATCGGCGCTGGTGCTGTCCTTGGGGTCATGCCCGCACATGGCGCGCAGCATGATGGCCGCGTCGCGCACGTCCTTGGTCATCGGGCCGGCCTGATCCAGCGAGGAGGCGAAGGCGACGATGCCCCAGCGCGAGCAGCGGCCATAGGTCGGTTTGATCCCGGTGATGCCGGTGAAGGCCGCCGGCTGGCGGATCGAGCCGCCGGTATCGGTGCCGGTGGCGGCAAGACAGAGATCGGCCGCCACGGCAGCCGCGGAGCCGCCCGAGGAGCCTCCGGGCGTCAGCGCTGTCTCATCGCCATTGCGCCGCCACGGGTTGACCGCGTTGCCATAGGCGGAGGTTTCGTTCGACGAGCCCATGGCAAATTCGTCCATGTTGAGCTTGCCGAGCATCACCGCCCCATCGTCCAGCAGCTTGCCGGAGACTGTGCTTTCGTATTCCGGCCTGAACCCTTCGAGGATGCGACTGGCGGCCTGGCTCGGCACGCCCTTGGTGCAGAAGAGATCCTTGATCCCCAGCGGGATGCCGCAGAGATCGGGCGCGCCGCCCTCCTTGATCCGTGTGTCGGCGGAGCGGGCCTGGCCCATTGCGACCTCGGGCGTCTTGTGCACGAAGGCTCCGAGCGCATCCGCGCCGTCGATTGCGGCAAGGCAGGCTTCGGTCAGTTCAACGCTTGTCACGTCGCCGTTGCGCAGCGCGTCGCGCGCTTCGGCGATCTTCATCTTCGGCAGATCGGACATCACTCAACCACCTTCGGCACGGCAAAGAACCCCTCGCGGGCATCGGGCGCATTGGCCAGCACGCGATCCTGCATCCCGCCATCGGTCACCACGTCCTCGCGCCGCTTGAGGCGCATCGGGGTGACGCTGACCATCGGCTCCACGCCCTCTACATCGACCTCGTTCAACTGTTCGACGAAATCGAGGATGCGCGAGAATTCCTGCGCCAGCGCGGGCAGTTCCGCCTCCTCGACGCGGATGCGCGCCAGTTTGGCCACGCGGGCGGCCGTTTCGGTGTCGATGGACATGAGGTGTCGTCCTCTTGGATAGAAGGAATGCCTGTCGCAGGTGCGTTTAGCGCCGCGCAGGCGAGGGTGCAAGTGGGCGATCCGGGCCAGAGCCCCTTCCCGAGCCTTAGAAAGGGATGCTAGCCTGACGATCGCAAGGCGAATTGGGAGAGACGATATGAACATTCTTTGGCTCGGGCATGGCTCCTTTCGGATCGAGATCGAGGACCAGGTGCTGCTGGTCGATCCGTGGATCAACGACAACCCGATGATCGACGCTGCACAGGCGGAGCGCGGGATCGAAGGGGCGACGCAAATCCTGATCACGCACGGGCATTTCGATCATTCGAGCGATATCGTCGAGGTGTCGAAGAAGACCGGCGCGCCGGTTTCGGGGATTGTCGAGCTGGTGGGTCAGTTGACCGCCGAGGGCGCGCAGGAAGGCCATGCCTTCAACAAGGGCGGCACGATCACCTTCGGCAAGGTCGCCGTGACGATGGTGCCGGCCTCGCATTCATCGTCGAAGGAGGTGAATGGGCATGGCCGTTACATGGGATCGGAAACCGGATTCATCATTCGCGGCGAGGAGCGGACGATCTATTTCTCCGGCGATACCACGATCATGGCCGATATGGATTGGATCGGCGCCTATCACCAGCCGGATATCGGTATCTTGTCGGCGGGCGGCTACTACACGATGGACATGAAAGCCGCGGCCTGGGCCGCGAAGCGCTATTTCAATTTCAAGACGGTGATCCCCGGACATTACCGCACCTTCGAGGCGCTGGAGCAATCGGCCGAGGCGCTGCGCGACAGCCTGCCGGGTGTCGATGTGATCGAGCCGGAGGTGATGCAGGCGATTGCGCTTTGATCGGCGCGGAGCAAAGCCCTTCGAAGGGCTTTGCTCGCGTTTGCGAAAACGCGTTTACGACGCTTTCTTCAAGGCTTGATCCAGATCGGCAATGAGATCCTTGGGATCTTCGATGCCGATGGAAATACGCACGACGTTCGGCCCCGCGCCCGCCGCTTCTTGCTGCTCTGGGGTAAGCTGGCGATGGGTCGTGGAGGCCGAGTGGATCACGAGGCTTCGCGTGTCGCCGAGATTTGCGACATGGCTGAAAATCTCAAGCGCATCGACGAATTTCACGCAGGCGTCGTAGCCGCCCTTGAGCGAAACGGTGAAGAGACCGCCAGCGCCCTTGGGGCAGATTTTATCGACCCGGTCATGATAGGGCGAAGACGGCAGGCCGGCATAGGTCACGGCCTCGACCGCGTCGTGATTTTCCAGCCATCCGGCGACTTCCATCGCGTTCTCGACATGTTTCTGCATCCGCAGGGACAGCGTCTCGATCCCCATCAGAGTGTAATGCGCTGCCTGCGGGTTCAGCGTCATGCCCAGATCGCGGAGCCCGATGGCGATGCCGTGGAAGGTGAAGGCCAGCGCGCCGAAGGTCTCGTGGAACCTGAGCCCGTGATAGGCCGGCTCCGGCTCGCTCAGCGAGGGGAATTTGTCGGACGCGGACCAGTCGAACTTGCCCGAATCGACAATGACGCCGCCCATGACCGTGCCGTTACCGGTCAGGAACTTGGTCATCGAATGAACCACCAGTGTCGCGCCGTGTTCGATGGGGCGGCACAGATAAGGCGTCGCAGAGGTATTGTCGACGATCAGAGGCAGGCCCGCCTCATCCGCGATCGCCGCGATCGCGTCCAGATCGGTGATGTAGCCGCCCGGATTGGCGATGGATTCGCAGAACACCGCGCGGGTGTCGTCGTCGATGGCGGCCTTGACCGCATCCGTATCGTCGAAATCGACGAAGGTGCAGGACCAGCCGAAGCGCTTGATCGTCTGGCTGAACTGCGTGACCGTGCCGCCATAGAGCCGGGTCGAGGCCACGATATTCCGGCCCGGCCCCATCAGCGGGAACAGCGCCATGATCTGCGCGGCATGGCCCGAGGAACAGCACACCGCCCCCGCCCCGCCTTCGAGCGCCGCCATCCGGTCCTGCAGCGCCGCGACGGTCGGGTTGGTGAGGCGCGAGTAGATATAGCCCACCTCCTGCAGGTTGAAGAGTTTGGCCGCATGCTCGGCATCGCGGAACACATAGGCGGTCGTCTGATAGATCGGCACCTGCCGCGCGCCGGTGGCCGGATCGGGATTGGCGCCGGCATGGATCTGAACTGTGTCGAAGCCGTGGCTGTCGGTCATGGTGAACTCCCCTCGGATAATGGTTGCGCAAAGGCTTAGGCGATTGCGCGGCGGCTCACAATGATCCGGCGCGACAAAGAACGCGCGCGCCTCGTCCTTGGCGGTTTTGAAACCCGCGTTTCAGTTCGCCTGCCGGATTTGGAACGGTTTCACGGGTCTTGCGATGCCCGGTCAATCTGCGAAACATGGGGAAAAGTCCACCTGACGTGAAAGGCGCTCTGCCATGTCCCTTCCCGAAACGATGACCGCCATCGAGATCAGCGCGCCCGGCGGGCCGGAGGTTTTGCAGATCGCCACCGTTCCGGTGCCCGCCCCCGGTGCAGGGGAGATCGTGATCCGCATCGCCTATGCCGGCGTCAACCGGCCTGACGCGCTGCAGCGCGCCGGCGCCTACAACCCGCCCCCCGACGCCTCGCCCCTTCCGGGGCTGGAGGCAGCGGGCCATGTCGCGGCGGTGGGCGCGGGTGTGTCGCGTTGGCAGGTGGGGGACGCGGTGACGGCGCTTCTGCCCGGCGGCGGCTACGCGGAATACGCCGTCACCTTCGCCGATCACGCCTTGCCGGTGCCGGATGGCATGCCGATGGATCAGGCGGCGGCGCTTTGCGAGACGTTCTTTACCGTCTGGTCGAACGTGTTTCGGCGCGGGGGCTTGCAGGCCGGGGAGCGGTTTTTGGTGCATGGCGGCTCCTCGGGCATCGGCACCACGGCCATCCAGCTTGCCGCCTTGCGCGGCGCGCGCGTCTTCACCACCGCCGGTTCGGACGAGAAATGCCGCGCCTGTCTGGCTCTCGGGGCCGAGGCCGCGTGGAATTACCGCAATGTCGATTTCGTCGAGAAGATGCGCGCCGAGGGAAGTGCGAATGTGATACTCGACATGGTCGGCGGCGACTACATCCCGCGCAACCTCAAGGCGCTGGCCGAGGATGGACGACTGGTGCAGATCGCCTTCCTGCAAGGGCCGAAGGCGGAGGTGAACTTCGCGCCGATGATGATGAAGCGGCAAACGATCACCGGATCGACGCTGCGCCCGCAATCGGTCGCTGCCAAGGCGGCCATCGCGCGCGATCTGGAACGCGAGGTCTGGCCGCATCTTGCCTCGGGACAGGTCGCGCCGGTCATGGACAGCACATTCCCGCTGGCCGAAGCCTCGAAAGCCCATGCGCGCATGGAATCCTCCGAGCATATCGGCAAGATCGTCCTGAAGGTCGGCGGCTGACCGGGGCGAAGGGCTTTCGAAAGCCCTTGAACGCGGTTTCGATACCGCGTTCAAGCCGCTTCGAAGCGGCTTGTCACCCGGCGAAACCGATGGTCGCGGCAACGGCGCGTTTCCACGCGGCGTATTTCGCCTCGCGCGTTGACGCGTCCATGGCGGGCTCGAACCGGCCATCGGCCCGCCAGCCGGCGGCGAAACGCTCCATATCGGGCAAAACCCCCGCCTTGTGACCGGCGAGCCATGCCGCGCCCATCGCCGTCGTTTCCAGCACTTCGGGTCGCTCCACCGGTGCGTCGATGACATCCGAGAGGAACTGCATTGTCCAGTCCGACGCGCTCATCCCGCCATCGACGCGCAGCGTCGCCGTCTCAGCGCCCTGCGCCGCCGTGCCGGACCAGTCGGCCTTCATCGCCTCCAGAAGATCGCGCGTCTGGTAGCCGACGCTTTCCAGCGCCGCGCGGGCGAATTCCTCCGGCCCCGAATTGCGCGTCAGCCCGAAGATCGCGCCGCGACACTCGGCGTTCCAATAGGGCGCGCCAAGCCCGGTGAAGGCCGGCACCATCACGACGCCCTGCCCGTCATCCGCGCGTTCGGCAAGCGGCTGTGTTTCCTTCGCGTCGCGTATCAGGCGCAGCCCGTCGCGCAGCCATTGCACCACCGCGCCCGCGATGAAGATCGACCCTTCGAGCGCATAGGTGGGTTTGCCATCGAGTTGATAGGCAATGGTGGTAAGCAGCCTGTTCGCCGAGCGGACCGGCGTGTCGCCAGTGTTCAGAAGCGCGAAACAGCCTGTGCCATAGGTGGATTTCAGCATTCCCGGCGCGAAACAGGCCTGACCCACGGTCGCCGCTTGCTGATCGCCCGCAATTCCCAGTATCGGGATCGCGCGCCCGAAAAGATCGGCGCGGGTCTCTCCGAACTCGGCGGCGCAGTCCTTCACCTCCGGCAGCAGGGATATCGGAATCCCGAGCCTCTCGCAGATGGTCTTCGACCAGCGCCCCTTGTGGATGTCGTAAAGCATGGTGCGCGCAGCGTTGGTGGCGTCGGTGACGTGATGCTTGCCGCCGGTCAGGTTCCACACCAGCCAGCTGTCGACGGTGCCGAAGGCCAGATCTCCCGCCTCGGCGCGGGCGCGCACGCCATCGACATTGTCAAGGATCCAGGCAAGTTTCGTGCCGCTGAAATAGGGGTCGAGCAGCAAACCGGTGCGGCCTGTCACCACGTCCTCGAAACCGTCCGCCTTCAGGGATTTGCACATGTCGGATGTGCGCCGATCCTGCCAGACAATGGCATTGAAGACCGGCTTGCCCGTCTTGCAGTCCCAGACCAGGGTCGTCTCGCGCTGGTTGGTGATGCCGATGGCGGCGATATCCTCGCCGCTCGCTCCCGCCTTCTCGATCGCCGAGCGGCAGGTGGCGGCGGTGGTGGACCATAGGTCGGACGGGTCATGCTCGACCCAGCCGCTTGCCGGGTAATGCTGATCGAACTCCTCCTGCGCGCTGGAGACGGCGGTCAGGCTGTCATCGAACAGGATCGCGCGGGTCGAGGTCGTGCCCTGGTCGATGGCGAGGATATGGGTCATTGGCGAATCCTGCTGTATCCCGAGATGTGACGTCACCACCGGGCGCGCCCGGTGGTGACAGTTTTTCTGTTCCCGTCAGCACCGGGCTTGACCCGGTGATCTCATTGTCCGGAGACCCTCGGGTCTGGCCCGAGGATGACGGGTGCCGGGCTTTATTGCTCCCAGGACTTGATCAACTCGTCATAGGAGACGGTCTGCGGCTCCTCGTCCTCATTCTCCAGTTTCGCCTTGGGCGAGCCTTCCTGACTGAGCCAGTATTCCGGGTCGCGCTCCTCGTTCAGCTTGGGGCCGATATCGCCCTGGATGCCGGCACGTTCCAGCCGTTCAAGCACGCGCTCCTGATCTGCGCAAAGCGCATCGAGAGCCTCTTGCGGGGTTTTGGCACCGGACATGGCATCACCGATATTCTGCCACCAAAGTTGCGCCAGCTTGGGATAATCCGGCACGTTGGTGCCCGTGGGCGACCAGGCCGTGCGCGCCGGGGAGCGGTAGAATTCGACCAGCCCGCCAAGCTTGTCCGCCCGTTCGGTGAAGCTCTCGTGATTGATCGAGCTGTCGCGGATGAAGGTCAGACCGACATGGCTCTTCTTCACATCCACCGTCTTGGAGGTGACGAATTGCGCATAGAGCCAGGCCGCCTTGGCGCGCTCTTCGGGGGTGGATTTCATCAGCGTCCAGCTGCCCACGTCCTGATAGCCGATCTTGGTGCCTTCGGTCCAGTAGACTCCATGAGGGCTCGGCGCCATGCGCCATTTCGGCGTGCCGTCCTCGTTCATCACCGGCAGGCCGGGTTTGACCGTGTCGGCGGTGAAGGCGGTATACCAGAACATTTGCTGCGCCACGTTGCCCTGCGCCGGGATCGGGCCCGCTTCCGAAAAGGTCATGCCGGCGGCCGCGGGGGGCGAATACTTTTCAAGCCATTCGATCGCCTTGGTCACGGCATAGACCGCCGCGGGCGAATTGGTGGCCCCGCCGCGCGCAACGCAGGAGCCGACCGGCTGGCCCGCATCGTTCACGCGGATGCCCCATTCATCGACCGGCAAGCCGTTGGGTTCGCCTTCCGATCCCATCCCGGCCATCGACATCCAGGCGTCGGTATAGCGCCAACCGAGCGAGGGATCCTTCTTGCCGTAATCCATGTTGCCGAAGACTTCACCGTCGACGCCCATGTGGCTCAGATCGCGGCCGGTGAAGAACTCCGCGATATCCTCATAGGCCGCCCAGTTGACCGGAACGCCCAGATCGTAGCCGAACTGTTCCTTGAAATCGGCCTGGTTCTTTTCGTCGTTGAACCAGTCATAGCGGAACCAGTAGAGGTTCGCGAATTGCTGATCGGGCAACTGGTAGAGCTTGCCATCGGGCGCGGTGGTGAACTCGGTGCCGATGAAATCGTCGAGATCGAGCATCGGGTTGGTCACATCCGCGCCTTCGCCCGCCATCCAGTCGGTCAGGTTGCGCACCTGCTGATAGCGCCAATGCGTGCCGATCAGATCGGAATCGTTGATATAGGCGTCATAGATGTTCTCGCCCGACTGCATTTGCGTCTGCAGTTTTTCGACCACGTCGCCTTCGCCGATCAGGTCATGCGTGACCTTGATCCCGGTGATCGCCTCGAAAGCGGGCGCGAGAACCTGGCTTTCGTATTCATGCGTTGTGATGGTTTCCGAGACGACCTTGATATCCATGCCCTGGAAGGGCTCGGCCGCATCTATGAACCATTGCATCTCTTCTTCCTGCTGGGCGCGGCTGAGCGCCGAGAGATCGCCGATCTCTTCGTCGAGGAATGCCTTGGCGGCCTCCATATCGGCAAAGGCTGGACCCGCGAGGATCAGCAATGCCGCCGTCGAGGATTTGAGGTTGAGTTTCATTTTGGTTCCTCCCTGTGTTTGGAACTTCGGTTGATTGTTTCGCTACACCCAACGGAACACCGCCGCCGCGTAAATCGCACAGACCGCCAGCGCCCAGGGCTGATTTTCGCCCACCAGCCCGAGCCAGGCGAGGTTGATAAAGGCGCTGCCCAGAAGCGTGATGAACAGACGGTCGCCCCGCGTCGTCTCGATCCGCAAGATGCCGGTGCGCGGCGTCTCGGGGAACTTGATCGCGAGGAACGTGAAGAGGATCAGCAGGCCCGCGATCACCATGAAGAAGATCGCTGTGGGCCATGTCCATGCCATCCATGAAAGATCCATCAGGCGGTCCTCCGGTCCGTTGTGAAGCGACCAAGCCCGAGGGCGACGCTGGAAAGGTTGACGAAACGTTGCATCACACCCTCCCCAGGGCAAAGCCCTTGGCGATGTAGTTGCGCACGAAATAGATCACGAGCGCCCCCGGCACGATGGTCAGCACGCCCGCCGCGGCCAGCACGCCCCAGTCGATGCCGCTTGCCCCCTGCGTTCGGGTCATGATGGCGGCGATGGGCTTGGCGTCCACCGTGGTCAGGGTGCGGCTCAGCAGCAATTCGACCCACGAGAACATGAAGCAGAAGAACGCCGCCACGCCGATGCCGCTGGAAATCAGCGGCATGAAAATCCGCACGAAGAACCGCCCGAAACTGTAGCCGTCGAGATAGGCTGTTTCGTCGATTTCCTTCGGCACGCCGCGCATGAAGCCTTCGAGAATCCACACCGCCAGAGGCACGTTGAAGAGGCAATGCGCCAGCGCCACCGCGATATGCGTGTCGAAGAGGCCGACGCTGGAATAGAGCTGGAAGAACGGCAGCGCGAAGACCGCCGGAGGGGCCATGCGGTTGGTCAGCAACCAGAAGAACAGGTGCTTGTCGCCCATGAAATGATAGCGGCTGAACGCATAGGCGGCGGGCAAGGCCACTGCGAGCGAAATCACCGTGTTCATGACGACATAGATGAGCGAGTTGACGTAGCCCATATACCAACTGGGGTCGGTCAGGATCACGCGGTAATTGTCGAATGTCAGGTTGTTCGGCCAGAGCGTGAAATCGTTCAGAATCTCGGTATTCGTCTTGAGGCTCATGTTGAGCAGCCAGTAGATCGGCAGCAGCAAAAAGAGCAGGTAAAGCCCCATCACGACGGCCGATCCCTTGACCTTGGCACGCCGTTTCGCGCCGCCGGCGGTCAGATCGCCGGGAATGCGCTTGGTGTCTGCGGTCGCATCGGTCATGCACGGCCCCCCTCTGGCTTCGCACCGGTCGCGGGCGTTTTATCGATGAACAACAGCACCCTACCCCTCCCTCTTGTCGAGATTGACCATCACGGTGTAAAACACCCACGAAATCAGAAGGATAACGAGGAAATACATCAGGCTGAACGCCGCCGCCGGGCCAAGATCGAACTGTCCCAGCGCCATCTTCACCAAATCGATCGACAGCAGCGTCGTGGCGTTGCCCGGACCGCCCCCGGTGACAACGAAAGGTTCGGTGTAGATCATGAAACTGTCCATGAAACGCAGCAGGATCGCGATCATCAGAACGCCGGCCATCTTCGGCAATTCGATATAGCGAAACACCTTCCAGCGGCTCGCCTGATCGATCTTGGCCGCCTGGTAATAGGCATCGGGGATGGATTTCAGCCCTGCATAGGCCAGAAGCGCAACCAGCGAGGTCCAGTGCCAAACATCCATGACGATGATCGTCACCCAGGCCGCCAGCACATCTTGGGTGTAGTTGTAGTCGATCCCCAGCGCATCGAGCGTGTAGCCAAGCAGCCCGATATCGACACGGCCGAAAATCTGCCAGATCGTTCCTACCACGTTCCACGGGATGAGCAGCGGAAGCGACATCAGAACGAGGCAGAAGCTCGCCCAAAACCCGCTTTTCGGCATGTTGAGTGCAACGAAGATGCCCAGAGGCACTTCGATGGCGAGGATTATGCCTGAAAACATCAGCTGCCGCCCGAGCGCGTTCCACATCCGGTCGTCATGCAGCATTTCGCGGAACCATTCGAGCCCGGCCCAGAAGAACTGGTTGTTGCCGAACGTGTCCTGCACCGAGTAATTCACCACCGTCATCAGCGGGATCACCGCCGAGAACGCAACGAGGACCAGCACCGGCAGGACGAGAAACCAAGCTTTCTGGTTGACGGTCTTGTTCATCACGCGGCCTCCCCGACAGATCGCGACCCTTGCGGCGCGACGCGCCAGTCGTCGAGATACACGTTGACATGCGCCGGATCGAAGCTGACGCGGGTCAGGTCGGCCCCGATATCGTCGTCCTCGTCCGCGATGATGTTGATCTCATGCCCTTCAAGCGCCGCGCGCACGATCTTGTGGCGGCCCACATCCTCCACCCGGCGGATGGTGACGGGCACCCCGTCCTCCCGGCTCAAACGCAGGAATTCCGGCCGCACGCCGATCTCGACCTTGCCGGACAGCGCGCCATAACCGGCACCGAGCGGAATTTGCGACGCGCCCAGACGTGCCGTGGAGCCGTCGATCTCTGCCGGCAGCACATTCATGCCCGGCGAGCCGATAAAATAGCCGACGAAGGTGTGCTCGGGCCGTTCGAAAAGCTCCTCTGGCGTGCCGATCTGCACGACGCGGCCGTCATGCATCACCACCACCTTGTCGGCGAAGGTCAGCGCCTCCGTCTGGTCATGCGTGACGTAGATCATCGTATGGCCGAAATCCTGATGCAGGCGCTTGAGCTGCGTGCGCAATTCCCATTTCATATGCGGATCGATCACCGTCAGCGGCTCGTCGAAGAGCAATGCGTTGACATCCTTGCGCACCATGCCGCGCCCCAGGCTGATCTTCTGCTTGGCATCCGCCGTCAGCCCGCGCGCCTTTTTGGAGAGCACATCCTCCATTCCGATCATGGCCGCGATCTCCTGCACACGCTCGGCCACATAGGCCTCGTCGCGACCGCGGTTGCGCAGGGGGAAGGCCAGGTTGTCGCGCACCGTCATCGTGTCGTAGACGACCGGAAACTGGAACACTTGCGCGATGTTGCGCGCCGCCGTGGGTGCGTGGGTCACGTCCTCATCATCGAAAAGGATGCGGCCGCGACTTGGCTGAAGAAGCCCGGATATGATATTGAGAAGCGTGGATTTTCCGCAACCCGACGCACCGAGAAGCGCATAGGCCGCGCCGTCTTCCCAGACATGGTTGAGTTCCTTCAGCGCGTAATCGGCCTCGCTCGCCGGATTGGGCAGATAGGAATGAGCGAGATTGTCGAGGGTGATCCGGGCCATCTTTACCTCTCCTTAAGCCGCGAGCGCATAGGATGCGGGGGCGACGAGATTGCCCGCCTCGTCGAACACGTAAACATGCCGGGGGTCGAGCCAGACTGTCAGCTCCTCGCCCAGGGACAGGTTGTGAATTCCATGAACCAGACCGACCCAGCGTTCGCCGTGATGATCGAGATGGATGAAGGTTTCCGAGCCGGTCAGTTCCGTCACTGACAGCCGCGCGCGGAACGGCATGGCGTCTGGCGCATGCTGGCCGATCTCCAGGTGGTTGGGGCGGAACCCGGCGGTGTAGGCGCCATCTCGAAGCGTGGCGAGCTTGCCCGCAGCGGGCGCGGATTGTCCGTCCCCGAAAGTCAGCCGGTCGCCCCGTTTCTCGATGTCGAGGAAATTCATCGGCGGGTCGCTGAACACCCGCGCCGTTGTCGCATCGACGGGCTGGCGGTAGACGTCGGGCGTCGGGCCGAACTGCGTGACGCGCCCCTCCCAGAGCGTTGCGGTATTGCCGCCCAGAAGCAGCGCCTCTTCGGGTTCGGTCGTGGCATAGACGAAGATCGACCCGGAGGCTTCGAAGATGCGCGGGATCTCGATCCGCAATTCCTCGCGCAGCTTGTAATCGAGGTTGGCCAAAGGCTCGTCGAGCAGGACGAGCCCCGCGTTCTTGACCAGCGCCCGCGCCAGTGCGCAGCGTTGCTGCTGGCCGCCCGAAAGCTCCAGCGGCTTGCGCTCCAGCATCGGGGTCAGCTGCATCATCTCGGCAGTCTCGCGCACGCGCGCATCGATCTCGGCGCGGTCCACGCCCATCAGCTTCATCGGGGAGGCGATGTTGTCATAGACGGTCATCGACGGGTAGTTGATGAATTGCTGGTAGACCATCGCGACCTTGCGGTCCTGAACCCGCATGCCCGTCACATCCTCTCCCTGCCAGATGATCCGCCCCGTCGCCGGCTGATCGAGCCCGGCCATCAGCCGCATCAGCGAGGTCTTGCCCGACAGGGTCGGCCCCAGAAGCACGTTCATCGTGCCCTTCTCCAGCGTCAGGTCGGTGGGGTGGATATGGGTTTGCCCCTCCACGACTTTCGACACATTCCTGAGTTCCAGCGACATGAGCGCCCCCTATTCCGCCGCTTTCGACACCGATTGCCGGTGCCCGGCCATCCACGCGTCCAGGGCCTCGATCTCCGCCCGGCTCATCCGCAGGCCAAGCTTGCTGCGCCGCCAGACCACATCTTCGGCCGTGCGGGCATATTCCTTCTCCATGAGCCAGATCACTTCCGATTCCGTCAAGCTCGCACCGAAATCGCGGCCCAGATCGGACGCTTGCGCGGCATCGCCCAGAACCTGTGTCGCCTCCGTTCCGTAGGCGCGGATCAGGCGGCGCGCCCAGAACTCGGTCAGGAAACCGTGGCGGGCGCGCAGATCGGCGATCAGGCGCTCCACCGCGTCCACCGGGAAATCCCCGCCGGGCAAGGGCGCGCCGGCTGTCCAGTCGCCGCGCGCCACCGGCAGGTGGTCGGCGATCCTGTCCAGCGCGCTTTCCGCAAGCCGGCGATAGGTGGTGATCTTGCCGCCGAAGATATTGAGGATCGGCGCGCCGCCATTCGCATCGACCTTCAGCGTATAGTCGCGCGTCGCCGCCGTCGCGCTGCTCGCGCCGTCATCATAGAGCGGGCGCACGCCGGAATAGGTCCAGACGACATCGTCATCGCTGATATCGTGCTTGAAATACCTGTTCGCGAAATCGATGAGATAAGCCTTTTCTTCCGGCGTGCAGACAGGCTCTTGCGACGGATCGTCATGTTCGGCATCGGTGGTGCCGATCAGCGTGAAATCGGTCTCATAGGGAATGGCGAAAATGATGCGGCCATCCGTGCCCTGGAAGAAGTAGCACTTGTCGTGATCGTAAAGTCGGCGCGTGACGATATGCGAGCCGCGCACGAGGCGCACGCCTTCAGAGGAATTGAGCCGCACCTTGGATTGGATGATATCGCCCACCCAAGGCCCGCCCGCGTTGACGAGCATCCGGGCGCGGTGAACATGCGTCTCGCCATTTTCGGTATTTTGCGTTTCCACGCGCCACAGATCACCCTCGCGCGATGCCGTCACGACCTTGGTTCGTGTCAGGATCGTCGCGCCGCGCGCCTCCGCATCGCGTGCGTTCAGCACGACGAGGCGCGAATCCTCGACCCAGCAATCGGAATATTCATACGCTTTCGAGAAGCGATCCTCGAGCGGCGCGCCCTCCGGCGTTCCATCGAGACTGACCGTGGTGGTGCCGGGCAAAATCTGCCGCCCGCCAAGGGTGTCATACATGAACAGCCCCAACCGGATCAGCCATGACGGCCGCCGCCCCTTCATCCAGGGCATGGCCAGCCCGAGCAGCTTCGATGTCGGCGTATCGGATTCGAAGCGCATATCCTTATGATAGGGAAGGACAAAACGCATCGGCCAACTGATATGGGGCATCGCCTTAAGCAGAACTTCGCGTTCGATCAGCGCCTCGCGCACCAGCCGGAATTCGAAATATTCGAGATAGCGCAACCCGCCATGGAAGAGCTTGGTCGACGCCGAAGAGGTGGCGGATGCCAGATCGTGCATCTCGGCAAGCGTCACCGACAAGCCGCGCCCTGACGCATCGCGCGCGATGCCGCAACCATTGATGCCTCCGCCGATGATAAAGATGTCGACCGGATCCGAGCGATTCGTCACGCGCCACCTCCCCCATCGCAATGCCCTTGCGGAAACTATGGCAATCACATCCGCGCTTCGCAAGCATAAACTTTCGTTTATGTTCGTTTGCGCGCATCTCCATGAAAGGGCTGCAAAATTTTTCTGGTCTTGCGGCATTTCCCGACACTATGCTGGAAAAAAACCCCGCCCGGAGAAGCAGACGACCCGAAAACCGAACATCTCCGAACCCGACCGCCAGAATGGACCCGCCAGCCGATGTCACACGCGTTTCGCCACAAGGATATTCTTGAAATCGCCCGCCGCGACGGCAAGGTCACGGTCGAGGGTCTGGCGCAGCATTTCGGGGTGACGCTGCAGACCATCCGCCGCGATCTGAGCGATCTGGCCGAGGACGGTCAGCTCGAACGCGTGCATGGCGGTGCGATGCTGCCCTCGGGCACGAGCAATATCGGCTACGAGGAACGACGCCGGCTCAATCTCGATGCCAAGAGCGCCATCGCGCGCGCTTGCGCGGAGCGGATCCCGAACAACATCTCGCTCTTTCTCAATATCGGCACCAGCACCGAAGCGGTGGCGCGCGAATTGCGCCGGCATACCGATATGCTGGTGGTCACGAACAACATGAACGTCGCCAATATCCTTGTGGAAACGCCCGAATGTCAGGTCGTGGTGACGGGCGGCAATCTGCGCCGCGCCGATGGCGGGCTGGTGGGCAAGCTGGCGACCGAAACGATCCTGCAATTCAAGTTCGATCTGGCGATCATCGGCTGCTCGGCGCTCGACCGCGATGGCGATCTGCTGGATTTCGACATTCAGGAAGTCGGCGTCAGCCAGTCGATCCTGCGCCAATCGCGCCAGACCTTCCTCGTTGCCGACGCTTCCAAGTTCAAGCGCAGCGCGCCGGCGCGGATCGCGTCGCTGGAGGCGGTCGATACCTTCTTCACCGACGCGCCACTGCCGGGCGATCTGCAAGAACGCTGCGCGGGGTGGGACACAGAAGTGGTGATCGCCCCGCGCTGAGCCCTATTCGGCAGCCTCAGCCGCCGCCTCCGCCTCCGCGTCATCGCGCTGCACATGGACGGTGCGGGTGGGGAACGGAATGTCCACACCGGCGGCATCCAGCGCTTCCTTGACCGCGCGTTTCATATCCGCCTGATACTGGAAGTAATCGCCAGCCGAACACCAGACGCGGACGAGGAAATCGACGCTGCTCGCATTCAGCCCGTTGACCTGGATGAACGGCTCGGGCTTGCTGTGGGAGCGCGGATCGGACATGATCGTATCGCGGATCACCTCTTCGGCCTGCGCAAGGTTCGCGCCGTAGCCGACACCGAAGGTCCATTCCGCGCGGCGCGTGTCATAGACCGAGTAATTCTTGATCGTGTTGCCCCAGACCTCGGAATTGGGCACGACGACCTTCACATTGCCCATATCCGCGATCTCGGTGTAGTTCAGCGTGATTTCCTTCACCGTGCCGACAACGCCGTTCACCTCGACGAAATCGCCGGTTTTCAGCGGCCTGAAGAAGATCAGCATCACCCCGGCAGCCACGTTCGACAAGGTGCCCTGAAGCGCGAGGCCAATGGCAAGGCCGGCGGCACCGATCACCGCAACGATGGAGGTGGTCTGCACGCCGAACGTGTTGAGAACGAAAAGCCCGGTGAAGGCCAGCACGGTGTAACGGGCCATATCGCCGAGGAACTTGAACAGCGTCTCATCGAGGCGGGGATGCGTCTCGCTGAGCCGGATGATCCGGCGGCGCGCCATGCCGGAAATCACGAAACCGAGGATCAGGATCAGCGCCGCCGCGATGATGTTGCCGACGAGCGACATGAGCGCTTCGAGCGTCAGAAGATCGGCAAGGGATTTGCCGTTATATATTTCCGTTGTGAACATGGCGCCCAGCTTGTCCCAGATGCCATTGCCAACCTTTTCAATCTCTTCCATGCCTGTCCTGCTTCACTAGAAAATCGATCCGGCGCGCGGGCGCCGGTCAGGGCGGGATAACGCTATCGCGGCAAAAAGAGTTCCGCTGCGCTTGCATCCTCCCCCGCTCTGCGCCGATAGTCGCGCGTCCGCTCTAACCGAAGGTCTTTGCCATGTCATCCCGAACCGCCTGCCCGCCCATTCCCGATGCCGACTGGCCAGAGGCTTTGGCGGAGTTTCGCGGCGGCTTTCTCGGCTCGGCCAATGTCTACCGCGTGATGGCACATCACCCCGCGCTCGTGCGGGCCTGGGCCGATCTGCGGCGTCATGTCGTGATCGATACCAGCCTCGGCGCAGAGTTCAGCGAGATCGTCATCCTGCGCGCCGCAGTGCATCTCGGCTCGCCCTATGAATGGGCGCATCACGTCGTGCGCGCGCGCAAGTTGGGAATGAACGATGCACGGATTGCCTCGATCCGGGGCGATATCGGCGAGATGGACGAGCAGGATGGCGTTCTGGCAAAAGCCGTGGATGACCTTGTGACGCACAAACGCATCGCATCCGGCACGCTGGAAGAGCTTTTCGCGCTTGCCGGAAAGGATGGCGCGTTCGATCTGATCGCCACGGTCGGCTTCTATTCGACGCTGGGCTATATTCTCAACACCTTCGACACGCCGATCGACGACGACATCGCGCATGAGCTGGCCCAGCATCCGCTGGAAGCCGCGCCGTCGAAAAGCTCTGCGGAGAATTCCTGAAATCGGCCTCGCCCCGCCGCATCGCAGCGCTAAGTCAAGCGCGCGGCACGGCGCCGGGGCGGCATGACATCTGCTTGCCGTGAAACGATGCTATAAAGGGCGGTGCATCTGGGCCCATCACGGTCGAATGCGCAAAACTACGAGGATGAGCACGGATGGCATTTCGGCATGACGGGTAAATTGCCCATCATATCCTTCGATCACGTCGACAAGTTCTACGGCGATTTCCACGCTCTCAAGGACATCACGCTCACCGTGCGCGAAGGCGAACGCATGGTGGTCTGCGGCCCTTCGGGATCGGGCAAATCGACCCTGATCCGCTGTATCAACGGGCTGGAATTCCACGACTCCGGCGTGCTGACGGTGGACGGGATCGAGGTGCACGAAAATTCCCGGCAGATTTCCCGTCTGCGCCAGGAGGTCGGCATGGTGTTCCAGCAGTTCAACCTCTTTCCGCATCTGACGGTTCTGGAAAACCTGACCATCGGCCCGATCAAGGTGCGCGGCGTTCCCAGGGCCGAGGCCGAGGCGACGGCGCGCAAATATCTGGAGCGGGTGCATATCCCCGAACAGGCCGACAAATACCCGCGCGCCCTGTCGGGCGGCCAACAGCAACGCGTCGCCATCGCGCGCTCGCTCTGCATGGAAAGCCGCATCATGCTGTTCGACGAGCCGACATCGGCGCTCGATCCCGAGATGATCGGCGAGGTGCTCGACGTGATGGTCGAACTGGCCGGCACCGGCATGACGATGGTGGTCGTCACGCATGAGATGGGCTTTGCCCGCAAGGTCGCCGATACGATGGTCTTCATGGATGCCGGCGAGATCGTCGAGACCGCCCCGCCGGAGACATTCTTCACCGCCCCGAAAAGCAAACGATGCCGCGCGTTTCTCGATCAGATCCTGGAGCATTGATGTGAGCATGGCCGAGCCTGCCTTCACCCCGCGCGGCCGCCCTCTACCCGGCCGAAGCCCCTTCGCCCGAACCGTGGACTCGGTGACGTTTTCGGTGGTGCTCTATGCCGTGATCGTCGGCGGTCTGGTCTGGCTGGCTTATGGCGGCGCGCAGGCGATGGGATATAACTGGCAGTGGTATCGGATCCCGCAATATTTCTACACCGTCACCGAGAACGGGTTCCAATGGGGCGAAATCAGCATCGGTCTGGTCAAGACGGTCACGCTCTCGGCCACGGCCTTCGCGCTGGCCATTGCGCTGGGGCTGGTGACGGCGCTCTTGCGGCTCTCTGGGCTGATCGTCTGCACCGGGGTTGCGATCGGCTATCTCGAACTCATCCGCAACATCCCGCTTCTGGTGCTGCTTTACCTTTTTTACTACGTCCTCGGCCCAATCTTCGGGTTCGACCGTTACTGGGCCAGCATCCTGACGCTCGCGGTGTTCCATTCCGTGCTGATCTCGGAGATCCTGCGCGCGGCGATCAACGCAGTGCCAAAAGGCCAATGGGAAGCCGCGACCTCCATCGGCATGTCGCGGGCGCAGGCCTATCGCTATATCGTGTTGCCGCAATCCGTCCGCTTCATGCTGCCGCCGATGACCGGCGAGGCCGTGCATGTCATCAAATCATCGGCCATCGTCAGCGTGATCGCCGTGGCCGAGCTGACGACCATCGGGCGCAACATCATCTCGGACACCTACATGAGTTTTGAAATTTGGTTCACGATCGCAGCGGTCTATATGGCCCTGACGCTGGCGCTGTCCATCGGCGTGACGCTGCTCGAAAAGCGGTATGCAACGGAATCTTAATCGGCGCTGTGCAACCTGCGCCTTAATCAGGGAGACAGAGGATGAAATTCACAAGACGGCTCATCGCCGGGGCATTGGCATTGTCGGTCGCCGGCGCGGCGCTGCCGGCGCTGGCGCAGGACGTGACGCAAAAGCTGGCCGATGAAAGCGTGATCGAAACGATCAAGAAACGCGGCGTCATCAAGATCGGGCTTTCAATCTTCAAGCCGTGGTCGATGCGCGATCTGAATGGCGATCTGATCGGGTTCGAACTCGATGTCGGGCGCGAGCTGGCCAAGGATATGGGCGTGGAGGCGGAGTTCGTGCCCACCAGCTGGGACGGCATCATCCCGGCGCTTGTTTCCGGCAATTTCGACACGATCATCAGCGGTATGACGATCACGCCCCAGCGGAACCTGACCGTCAATTTCACCGTGCCCTATGCCTATTCCGGGCTGACGATCCTCGCCAATACCGCCATGACCGAAGGGTTTACGCTCGAGGACTACAACAGCCCCGATGTCACCTTCGCCGCCCGCCGCGGCGCCACCCCCGCCACCACCATCGCGGAGATGTTTCCCAAGGCCGAGCTGCTGCTTTTCGACGAAGACGGCGCTGCCACGCAGGAGGTGCTGAACGGCAACGCCCACGCCACCATGATGGCAGAGCCGAGCCCATCGGATGAGGCCCGCGCCAATCCCGATGTGCTCAGCGTGCCCTTCGATCAGGCCTTCGGCGCCGGCGGCGAAGGCTTCGCGCTGCGCAAGGGCGATCCTGATGCGCTGGCTTTCTTCAACAGCTGGATCACGCACAAGGCGAATACCGGCTGGCTGAAGGCGCGCCACGATTACTGGTTCCGCGGCGACGACTGGAAAGACCAGGTCGCACAGTGACAATCGCGCGCCCCGGCTTCGTCCGGGGAGCCTACCCGAAAGGCGCAGGGTGAAGACGATCAGGAAACTCCATTGGCTCGATTGGCTCGTCCTCGCCCTGCTGGCGGGGTTTTTCGGCTACATCTGGTGGAAGATCGACGGCTCGCTGAACTACAATTGGCGATGGCACCTGATCCCGGATTTCATCCTGCGCTACCACACGGGCCGCGAAGAATGGTTCGCAAACCTGCTCTTGCAGGGGCTCATCACGACGATCCGCATCTCGATCTACGCCAGCATCCTCGCGCTCGTGCTCGGCACCGTTCTGGGCATCGCGCGCTGTTCGGCCAACCTGACGGTGCGGATGCTGGCGCGGACCTATCTGGAAGTGCTGCGCAATATCCCGCCCGTCGTGGTGATCTTCATCTTCTTCTTTTTCCTGTCACAACAGCTGATCGAGGCGCTGAACATCGAAAGCTGGGCGCGCGGGATCGCGCGGTCCGACAATCCCGGCATCTGGGAGTTTTTCTTCGGCGACATGCGCCGCTTTCCCTCGCTCGTATCGGGCGTGATCGTTCTGGCGCTCTTCGAAAGCGCCTTTGTCGGAGAGATCATCCGCGCCGGCATCCAATCCATCGAAAAGGGCCAGCGCGAAGGCGCGCGCTCCATCGGGATGAGCCGATATCAGGAAATGCGCTATATCGTGCTGCCGCAGGCGCTGACCCGCGTGCTGCCGCCTTTGGCAAACCAATTCATCACCCTGATCAAGGACAGCGCGATCATCTCGCTGATTTCCGTTCAGGAACTGACCTTCAAGACGGTCGAGCTCGTCGCCTCCACGCGCATGATCTTCGAGGCGTGGATCACCACGGCGGCGTTCTATTTCGTGATCTGCTTCGGCCTGTCGATGCTGTTCCGCCGGCTGGAGCGGCGACGCCGCACCTGATCGGTTCAAAGCCCGACGCGGCGATCCGGGTCCGCGACCAGCCGCGCCAGATCGGGATGGTCGGACAGAAGCGCCGCCCCGCCCGGCAACCGCTCGGGGCAAAGCCGGCCGCTCTCCCAGATGGCAACGCCATCGATCTCGATCGTCGGATCGAGCACGTTGAGAGATATCTCGCCGGGCGCGAATGCGCCGCAACTGTGGAAATGCAGGATGCGCGGGTTGCCGAAGGCCAGACCGCCCCAACATTCGTAATTCTTTCGTGCAGGTTCGCGATAGGCGCAGGCAGGGTGTATCCCGGCATGCCAGGAATGGATGGCATTGCGGTCGATCCCGAACCGCTCCGCCACCCGGTCATATTGCGCGTTTGCCGCAGCCACGTCACCGGCCTCGCCTTCGAACCCCAAAAGCCGGCCGTTTTCCATGATGGCCAGCAACCTGCCATCGAATTCGACGCTATAGGGCGTGTAGAAATCCGCCCCCGTTCCAATGAGGAAGCCGCAAGGCGCGATCCTTCCCGAAAAGGACAGCGCCGGAACGGGTTTGGAAACGGACATCGGAAACCGGCGCAGCGTCGTCCCGCCGCTCTCGGCAGGCGGCATGACGGGCCGGCCCCGGCAATCCGTGCCGCGTGGACAGCCCAGATGCACCTCGGCCGCGGCGTCCAGAGCAGCGGTGACGCAATCCCTGAGCCGCAGCATCGCTCCATGCGACAGCGTGGCGAATGGCGATCCCAGCATATCGCAGGACACCGCGAAACTCACGACGATGCGCGGATGTTCGGGCATCTCGGCAAAGCGCAACTGATCGCCCAGCCGGGCAAGGAAGACGACCACATCCGCCTCTTCCATCCGCGCGAGAAGTTCAGGGGGCAACGCGGTGGCGATGGGCGAGAAACCGACATCGAAAAGCGTGACCTGCGCACCCATCCGCTGCGCGGCCTGCGCCACCCCAGCGCGAACACCGCCTTCGAAATAGCCGTGACCTTCAGGCTCATAGGCAATCAAAAGCCGCTCGCCACGTTGCAGTTCGGCGCAGTTTTTCAGCAGATTTTCGGCACC
Source organism: Marivita sp. GX14005 (assembly GCF_023370775.1). GTDB lineage: Bacteria > Pseudomonadota > Alphaproteobacteria > Rhodobacterales > Rhodobacteraceae > Marivita. Next base: position 138,840 of record NZ_JAMCCQ010000005.1, on the reverse strand, counting down.
GGCCATGACGGACATCACGCTCTCCTGTTCGGGCAACGCGCATCTGCGCAGCGCGGTTGCGCAGAAACGTCCGCGCCGCAGCCAAGTGACCCAACGTCACGCAATAGCCACGCTTTCGCGACCTCGCTCAAATCGCCTCTGGCGCGGCCTGCGCTTTACGGTGCAATCTGCCGATGCAAGCATCTGATCGAAAGGCGAAACATGCGTTCAAGACAGGTCCGGCACGCATGGCGCTGCGCAAGATGAACCCCTATGTGATCCCCCCGCCGACACCCGTTTCCCTGCCGGTCTCGGGAACCGATGCGCGATTTCCGGTGCGCCGTGTCTATTGCATCGGACGCAATTACGCGGCCCACGCGGTCGAGATGGGGCACGATCCGGATTGCGAGCCGCCTTTCTTCTTTCAGAAGAACCCCGACAACCTCGATCCGTCGGGCAACTTTCCCTATCCCCCGCGTTCAAGGGACGTTCATCACGAGGCCGAGATGCTCGTTGCGCTGAAATCCGGCGGGCGCGGCATCGCGGCCCGTGACGCGCTGGATCACGTTTTCGGCTACGGGCTCGCTCTCGACATGACGCGCCGCGATTTGCAGGCGCAGGCCAAGAAACAGGGGCGCCCCTGGGAAATCGGCAAGGCATTCGAACGCTCCGCCCCCTGCGGCGCGATCCACCCGGCCGAGGATGTCGGCCACCCGGCGCGCGGACGCATCGCGCTGTCGGTCAATGGCGCGTTGAGGCAGGAGGGCGACCTCAACCAGATGATCTGGAAGGTGCCGCAGATGATCGCTTACCTGTCGGACTATTTCACGCTTTCAGCGGGCGATGTGATTCTGACCGGCACGCCTTCGGGCGTCGGCCCGGTCGGGCGCGGCGATGTGCTTGAAATGTCGATCGACGGTCTGGGGCATCTGACGGTGCGGGTCGACTGAGCCCTAGACCAGCCAGAAGCCGTTTTTCTTGATCCTCTGCCGAATGGGCTGTTCCCGGCTCGGCAGGTGATCGCGGTCGAAGAGCGCGCGCACCTTGCGACCCCGCCCCTGATAGATCATGCGCTTGAACGGCTCGTATTCCTTGAGCAGTTTCTTCACCGGGTTCGGCGCGGCGATCCGTTCCAGCAGATCGACCGTATCGTCGCTTTCACGCGCATAGAGCAGCGGCATGTTGCGGTAATGCACGCTCACCCGCCCGTCGAGCCAGCCGGGTTCGAGCGCATCGCGCCCCCCGCCGAGCTTGTGGACGACGAGCGGCAAGGCGATCTGGTCGAGCCACGGCATCAACGGCTGGCAAATCAGTTCCTCGGGCGGATCGTTTCGGATCGACAATGCCATATCGAGATAGGCGCGCCCGAACGCATGCGGGCATTTGTAGAAGAAGAAACCGGCGTTGAAATAAAGGTAGCGCCGCCAGTATTCATCAGGCTGTGCAAGATCGAGCGAGCTTTGGAAATCGAGCCCGAACCGGTCGTAAAGAGATTTCCAGATCGCGCCATATCCCGGCCCGTAAAGTTCGATCTGCGGCCATGTGCCTTCGACCCGCAGGGAGGCGGCAGGGCGCGTGAAATCGAAGGGCACATCGTTCAGATCGCCGGTGATGAGCGTGTCGGTATCGAAAAAGACGAAAGGCTCTCCTTCGGGCAAGGCGAACAGGGCTTCGATCTTGTTGCCAAAGGGGTACTCGGCGCCGAAGTGATGGCTCTCGAAGGGCAGGATCGTCGCGCCCTGCGCCGCGATCATCTCGCGCAGCGGCTCCGGCCGGATCGTCGGATCGTTCGGCCAGAGAGGGCCGGGCTGCGGTTCGGCGACATGCAGGCGAAACCGCGTGCCTTGCGTGCTGTGTCGCATCGAAAGCGCGAATAGCAGCGCCTCATGTGCGAGGCGCCCCATCTGGCCGATGATGAGGACATTGACCTGTTTCGGTTTGGCCGGGCGGCGTGCCATGAGGTTCCTTGGGCGGGCTGCTCTTTTTACGTGGCACTATAGGCCCGCCGCGCCGGTGCGACTAGGGGTCCGATGACGGCGCGTCGATCTCGAAAACAAGTGTGACCTGCGCGCTGAGCTCTGTCTCGCCCTCGGCCACGGGAACTCCGGCATCGGAAGCACGCGCCATGCCGAACATCTCGGGGCGCGGCCCCTGCCCGCCGCTTTCGGACAGTGAGACGAGCCTGCCAAGCTCGACACCTGCGGCCTCCGCATAAAGCTCCGCCCGTGCGCGGGCATTGGAAACCGCCTTGCGGCGGGCCTCGTCAAGCAGGGGCTCCAGGTCGGACAGCATGAATTGCAACCCGCCCAGCGTATTCGCGCCGTCCTGCAGCACCGCATCCAGGACATCGCCAAGCCGCCCGGTCTCGCGCAGCCTGACGGTGACGCGGTTGCTGGCCTGATACCCCTCGATCCGGCGGCGGCCCGTCTCGTCCGGCCGGTTCCAGAGCGGATCGAGCGTGAGATCGGAGGTTTTGATGTCACGGGCGGCAACATCGAGAGATGCGAGCCGGTCCAGAATGGCAGCGGTGATGCGCGATGCCTCGTTCATCGCCTCCGCCGCGCTTTCGGCCTCGCTTTGCGCGCCGAGGGTGATCACGGCCATGTCGGGCACGGCCGATACCTGCCCTTCCGCGGTCACGGTGATGCGTCCGCGCTCCTGCTCCTGCGCATGCGCCATCTGGACCGCCCCGCAAAGCGCGATCGCGGTCAGGATCGAAAGGAATTTGCTCATCTCAGCCTCGTCAATATCTCCTGATCGTTACCATCTTCCCGCCCGGTGGCGATGACAAGCGCTGTTATCCCCTTGCGCGAAAGGTTGCTTTGGCCGATCAATGATCTGCCCGGTCGACTCCCATCCTGCGCGAAGGGCTGTTAAAATATCGTTATGACCCCTGATTTCGCCCTATCCCTGTCCTTCAACGGCATTTCCCTGCTGCGCCGGGTGCCCGGCGGCTGGGCGCGTGTCGGCGATGTCGCGCTGGATTCGGAGGATTTGCGCATGTCGCTCGGTGCGCTGCGCACCGAGGCCGATGCGTTTCCCGGCAAGGCCGCGCAGGTCAAGCTGGCGCTGCCGAACGAACAGATCAAGTATCTTGATCTGCCCGATCCCGCGCTGGAGGGCGCAGCCTTGATGGATCACGTCCGCGCGGCGCTCGACGGCGCGACGCCCTATGAGGTCGCGGATCTGAGTTTCGACGTCTCGCGCGACGGCGGGCGGCTTCAAGTCGCGGCGGTCGCCAACGAGACGCTGAACGAGGCGGAAGCCTTTGCCAAGAGCCATCATTTCGAGCCGGTCTGCTTTGTCGCCGCGCCACCGGAAGGGGCGTTTTCCGGCGAGGCGTTTTTCGGCCCTGCCGCGAGTTGGACGGGGCCGCCGCCCGAGAAGGACGATGAGGCGATCAGAATCGTCGAGGCGCCCGAAGATCCGGCCCCGCTGGACGCGGAGGATGAAACAGCCGCTCTCGCCCCCGGTGCGGCGGACACGCCGGATGCCGTGCCACCGGAGGATGATACCCCGCCCCTCGCCGTCCTGACCCCCGAGGATGCGCCTTCCGCGCCCGCCTTCACGTCGATCCGGGCCAGCCGTTCCGATTTGCCGCCCGTGCCAAGTGAGACGCCATCGGTGACGGCGGATACCGGCACTCCGGTTAAACCGCGCTTCCGGCTGGGCGGCGCGACGAAGGGTGCCGAGCCTCAGCCGCTCGAAACCCCGCCCGAGGAAACGTTGCGCGCGCGCCCCGATGCGCGGCCCCCGGCCAGCCACGAGCCGGAGGAGCCGCCCTTCGAGGAATCGCAACATTACAAGGACGCGCGCGCCGCCGTTGCCCGTATCGCAGCGATGCGCGCCGGGCGCGATCCGAACGCTGCGCCCGCGCCGGAGGGCGATGCCCCGCCCAAGGCCCGGCGCGGGGTTTTCGGCGCGGCGGCGCAGACGGAGATTGGCGGCAAGCCGCGCTATCTCGGCCTGATGCTGACCGCCGCGCTTCTGGTCCTGATGCTCGCCGTGGCCGCATGGGCCAGCGTCTTTACCGAGGATGGGCTGTCAGGACTTTTCAAACGCGATGACGCGCCGTCCATTGCCCGGATGCCGGATGTCGAACTCGAACCGATCGACGGATCGATCACCGAAGCGCCCAAGCCGGAAGCCGAAGAGATCGCCGCGCTGGAGGTCGGCCCCGATAAGACGCCCGACACCGCGCTGTCCGATCTATTGCCGCCCCCCGCCGCGCTCAGCCCCGAGGAAGCCGATGCACGCTATGCTGCGACGGGGATCTGGCAGCGCGCGCCCGAAGCGCCGGATGTGCCATCTCTGACCACGCTCGACGATCTGTATGTCGCCTCCATCGACAGCGCGGTCGAGCCGCATGACGCGGTGGCCTTGCCGACAATCGACCCGAAGCGGCGCGATGACGGCTTCCTCGCCCTGCCGAACCCCGCCCCCGCCGGCACGCCGTTCGATCTGGATGCACGCGGTCTGGTGATCGCGAAACCCGAGGGCGCGCTGAATCCCGATGCGGTGCGGATCTTCGCCGGCCTTCCGCCCGTGGTGCCGCCGGCACGGCCCGGTGCGGCCCCGCCCGATCCGGCCGACGATACCGATGCGGTCATCGCCAACGCCGTGCTTCAGGGCTTCCGCCCTCGCCTGCGCCCCGAAGGGCTGATCGAGGGGAACGAACGCGCGCTGCTTGGCGGGCGAACCCGCGCGGAACTGGCCGCGCTGCGCCCCGCCGCCCGGCCCGAAACACTGAAGGCTGCCGAGGAAGAGGCGCAACCGGAAGCCACGCAATACGCCGTCGCGCAATCGCTGTCACCGGCGCAGCGGCCCCGCGATATCGCCCGGATCGTCGAACGCGCCCGCGCCGCGCAACAGACGCGCAGCGCGCAGGTCGCCGCCGCGGCACCGCGCAGCGTGCAACCACGGATACCGTCTTCGGCCAGCGTGTCGCGCCAGGCGACCTCGCCGAACGCAATCAATCTGCGCAAGATCAACCTTATCGGCGTTTACGGAAAACCGGCGAACCGGCGCGCGCTCGTGCGGCTGCCCAACGGACGGTTCCAGAAGGTCAAGGTCGGCGACCGGCTCGATGGTGGGCGCGTGGCCGCGATCGGCGACGACGCGCTGCGCTATGTCAAACGCGGGCGCAACGTGGTTCTGGGAATGCCGGACGGCTGAACGGCGCGGTTCCGCCTCACGCGCAGGCGGTTGACAGGAATTTCAACAGGTTCCGGTTGCGCTTGCACCGCTGTTCCCGGCATCTTGCGGATGTATAACGAGGCAGTCTGACAATGGGCGAGTTCCTTTTCCTGGCATCGGTGTTCCTTCTGGCCGCCGTGATCGCGGTTCCCATTGCAGCGCGATGGGGGCTTGGATCGGTGCTGGGATACCTGCTCGCCGGTGTCGTCATCGGGCCGGGCTTCGGACTGATCACCAACACCACCGATCTGCAGCATTTCGCCGAATTCGGTGTGGTGATGATGCTTTTTCTCATCGGCCTCGAACTCGAGCCCCGCGCGCTTTGGGACATGCGGCACCGGCTGATCGGTCTTGGCGGGCTCCAGATCGTGATGACGATGATGGCTGTCATGTTGGGCGCATTGGCGATGGGATTCCCCTGGCCGACGGCGCTTGCCGTGGGTATGATCTTCGCGCTCTCATCCACCGCGATCGTGCTTCAAACGCTCACCGAAAAGGGGCTGATGCAAACGAGCGGCGGGCGGTCCACCTTCTCGGTGCTGCTGACGCAGGATATTGCGGTCATTCCGATGCTGATCGTTCTGCCGCTGCTTGCCGTGGCGCATGATCCGACGATCAACGCCGATGGCTCCATCGCGCGGCATGTGGCGGAGGACGATCACGCACATGATGCGGCGATGTCGCTGGTGGCCGATCTGCCCGGCTGGGGCGTCACGCTCGTCACACTGGGGGCCGTGGCGCTCATCATCCTGGGCGGTGTCTACGGCGCGCGGCCGATCTTTCGCTACATCCACGCCGCCAAGCTGCGCGAGATGTATACCGCGCTGGCGCTGCTCATCGTGATCGGCATCGCTTTCCTGATGACGCTGGTGGGCCTGTCGCCGGCGCTCGGCACGTTCCTCGCCGGTGTGGTGCTCGCCAACAGCGAATTCCGGCACGAGCTTGAATCGGACATTCAGCCGTTCAAAGGGCTGCTGCTGGGGCTTTTCTTCATCACCGTCGGCGCGGGGATCGATTTCGCCCTGCTCTTCTCCGAACCGCTCACGCTGCTCGCGCTCACGCTTGCGCTGATGGTGCTGAAAGGCGTGATCCTTTATATCCTCGCGCGCGCTTTCCAGTTGCGGCACCGCGACCGATGGCTCTTCACACTCGGGCTTGCGCAGGCGGGCGAATTCGGTTTCGTGCTGATTTCCTTTTCACTGCAGCAGTCGGTATTGCCGCCCGCGCTGGGTGACAGGCTTCTGCTGATCGTGGCGCTGTCGATGCTGATCACGCCGCTGGCTTTCATGCTTTACGAATTCCTGTCTACGCGCATCCGCGATGGCGGCGAAAACCCCGAGCACGACACGATCGATGAACAGGGCGCGGTGATCATCGCCGGGATCGGGCGGTTCGGGCAGATCGTCAACCGGCTGGTGCAATCGGTCGGGGCCAAGACCGTGGTGATCGACAACAACCTGCAGACCATTCAGCTCATGCGCCGTTTCGGTTTCAAGGGATTTTTCGGCGATCCGCTGCGTCCGGACCTGCTGCACGCCGCCGGGATCGAGAACGCCCGCGTGCTGATGGTCGCGCTCGACGATCCCGATGCCGCCGAGCGGCTGGTGCATTACGCGCGCCGCATCCGTCCGGACATCCACATCGTCGCCCGCGCCCGCGACCGGACGCATACCTACCGGCTTTACCAGGCCGGGGCGAACGACATCGTGCGCGAAGTCTTCGACAGCTCCCTGCGTGCGGGGCGCTACGTCCTGGAAAATATCGGACTAAGCGAATACGAAGCGTCGGAAGCGGAAAAGCTGTTCTACCAGCACGACCGATATTCGGTGCGCGAACTGGCGGAGGTCTGGCGCTCGGATGTGCCATCGGCGCAGAACGAGGCCTATATTGCCCGCGCGCGCGAATTGGAGAAGGAACTTGAAGCCTCGCTCCTGTCGGCGCTCGAAAGCAGCAGCGACGATGCAGCTTGAATGAAAACGGCCCCGCTGCATAGCAGGGCCGCATAAATCAGTTAACGAGTTGTCAGGCTGCCGCAGCGGTGCGCGAATCGAGAACCTCGCCGATCTGCTTGGCCGCATCGAGCTCATCACCGCCGGAGACGGCTCCGACCTCGCGGGTCAGGCGTTCGAGCGCCGCGTCATAGAGCTGCCGCTCGGAATAGCTTTGCTCGCGCTGATCGTCCGCGCGGTGCAGGTCGCGCACGACCTCGGCAATGGCGATCAGATCGCCGGAATTGATCTTCTGCTCGTATTCCTGCGCACGCCGGGACCACATGGCCTTCTTGACCTTGGCCTTGCCCTTGAGCACCTTCATCGCCTGGCTCACCACATCCGGGGAGCTGAGCGACCGCATACCGATTTCCGTCGCCTTATGCGTCGGAACGCGCAGGGTCATCTTGTCCTTCTCGAAGGAGATGACGAAGAGCTCCAGCGTGATGCCGGCGATCTCCTGCTCCTCGATGGACACGATCTGACCCACGCCATGCGCCGGGTAGACCACGTAGTCATTCGGGCGGAATTCGGATTTCTTGGACTTGGACATTCAGAACCTTTCTTCGCATGCACGCATGGGACCAACATGGACGAGGGACGCAAAAGACGAACGGAGGCGCGAGCTTCCGGTCGTTTCAACGTCTGAACGCAGATTCGTCCCGCGCCTCGACGATCGAGGCGCGTATCCCACAGGTGTCATTCTGTGAAGGACTATAACACAGAAACGCAATGCGCGGTAGTCCGGCGTCAATGGCCGAAATATGACGCGAAATCAGGTGATTGCCCCTCACCCCGCCGCACCGGACGCGCGCGAAAGGCGAATCATCAACCGCCCTCGCCGGGCTTCTCGGAAAAATATTTCTCCAGCTTCCCCGGCTCGCCATCCTTCTCGTCCGCGTTCGGTAGCGGATCCTTCTTGGTGATGATGACGGGCCATTGTTCGGCATATTTGCGGTTGAACTCGACCCAGTTCTCCATGTCCGGCTCGGTATCGGGGCGGATCGCATCGGCGGGGCATTCGGGCTCGCAGACGCCGCAATCGATACATTCGTCAGGATGGATCACCAGCATGTTCTCGCCCTCGTAGAAGCAATCCACAGGGCAAACTTCGACGCAATCGGTGTATTTGCAGGCAATGCAATTGTCGTTGACGATGTAGGTCATGGGGAGAGTCCGTTCGTGCTTTGATGGCTAGCTAGTCCACCGGACGGAATCATTCAACCATGTCAGAGCGGGTTTGTTGCCAGGCGCGACGATCTTTCTTGGTCGGCCTGCCGCCGCCATCGTAGCGCGGTGCCTGGGGCTCTGCCCCGCGCGGCTCGGGCGGTGCGAGGTCTTCGTAAAGCGCTTGCGCCTCCAGCGCCGGCCCGCGCCGTTCGCCCATGGCGATCACCTTCACAACCCGCACATCCCGCGCCTGCGGAAAGGTCAGAACGTCCTCCGGGGAGACCGTATAAGCCGGTTTGGCGATCGGCTGGCCGTTCACACGCAGCTTGCCCGCCGAGACGAGCTTGGCGGCGATGCTGCGTGTCTTGAAGAACCGCGCGTGCCAAAGCCATTTGTCCACGCGCAGCTTATCGGGGGCGTCCGCCAAGTCAGTCCTTGTCCTTGAAACTCGCCAACGCGGCGGCAAAAGGATTGTCGGGATCGATCTTCTTTTCCTTGCGCGGCGGCTTGGCCTCGTAGCTCTTGGCACCCTTATCGCCGGCTTTGCCTTTCGGCTTGCCTTTGCCACGCGCGCCCTGCGGCTTGCCGCGCCCACCCTTGCCGCCATCGCGGCGCGGTCCCCGCTCAGGGCGATTGCCGCGCCATGTGAAGCGGTAGAACACTTCCGTTTCCGGCCCGGCAATCGCGGCATCCGGCACAGCGCCGGGTGAGATCTCGGTTTCCGAATTGACAGGCACGGGACGGCCTGGCAGCGGATCGTCCGGCTTGTCGGCGACAGGCGCGATCCCGTCCGCCGGCATCTCCGCCGCCTCGTTTGAGATATCCGCCGCTTCGGGGGCGGTTGCCGGATCGGGGTCGGTGCCCGGCGCGCCTTCCTGCGCGGTGTCCATGACCGGCGTGTCCTCGACCGGAACGGCACCGTCCTCTGCCGCATCCTGATCGGCCGCGACCGCCCCATCCGCACCCGGAACCACGGCATCGACAGCGCGCACTTTCTCGCGCTCGCCTTTCTCGGCGCGGTAGCCCAAGCCTTCCATCAGATCGGCGAACTGCTCCAGCGTCAGTCCGGTGATCGACAGCATATCCGGGTTCGCCTCGAACCCGCCGCGGCTGTCCTGCGCGCGCAGCAGATCGGCCAGCCGCTCCAGCATATCGATGCGGATCGCCCGCTGACCGGCGGCCCGGTAGCCGGCGATGGTGTGATGCTCCTGCGGCGTGCCCGGCGTGTTCGGCACCGTCACCAGCCCCGGCGGCGGCGCTTCGGGGAACATGTCGAGCCCCTTCGACAGGCTCCAAAGCACCAGACGCATCCGCGTCGGCGCGGGTTTGAGCAGAAGCGGCATGAAGATTGTGAACTGCCCGAAGCGCACGCCATGCTTGCGCAGCGCGCCGCGCGCATCCTGATCGAGCGCCTTCACATCCTCGGCCACGTCGGCGCGCGGCAGAACGCCCAGCGCCTCGACCATGCGGAACGCGAAACCGCGCGCCAGACCTGTCAGCGTCTCGTCATCGCGCAACTGGATCAACGGCTCGAAAAGCGCGGCGATCTTGCGGTCGATGAAATGCTGCAGGCGGCGCTGCACCTTCTGCGCCACGTCCGGCCCAGCTTCGTCATCGACAAAGGCGACGACGCGCGGGCTCAGCGGATCGCTTCCGGCCTCCAGCTTGCCGACCGCTTGCTCGCCCCACATGAGCCCGCCCTGTTCGGTGAAATCCATCTCAGTATCGGGCGCGTTGTAGAACCGGTCCGCCCTGAGATGAAAATGCGGCGCCAATGCCTGAAGCGACGCGGTCTTCAGCGTCTTGGCTTCCTGTCCGGTCGCGTCCTTGTCCTGACGGAACCGGAACCCTTCGAGCCTGCCGACGAATTCGCCTTCGACGGTAACCTCACCCTTGTCATTCACTTCGGCCAAAAGGGCCTCCTTCTGTTTCAACCGGCGCAAGAGCACGGATGTGCGCCGATCAACAAATCTCTGTGTCAAGCGCTCGTGCAGCGCGTCCGACAGCCTGTCTTCTACAGCGCGAGTCAGCCCGCGCCAATGGCTTTCGTCCTGCACCCACCCCTTGCGCTGCGCCACATAGGTCCATGTGCGGATATACGCCAATCGCTTCGATAACGTGTCAATGTCGCCATCCGTCCTGTCGATCCTGTTGACCTGCCGCGCGAGGAAATCGTCGGGGATCGCGCCGCGCTGGTGAAGATGCGAGAAGATAACGTCCAAGAGCCCGGCATGTTCCGAATGAGATATGCCGCGGAAATCGGGGATGCGGCAAACATCCCAAAGAAGCCGGATCGAACGCGGATCGGACGCGCGCGCCTGCACCTCCGCCACCTGGGAGAGCGCCTTGAGCGCCTGCAGATCGTCCGCCTCGCGCGCCTTCACCAGCCGCTCGTCATCCGGCGCGACCTCGAGCGAGGCGATGAGCGCGTCGACACTGCCGAAACGCAGATCGGCATTGCGCCAGTTGAGCTTTTTCAGCGGCGTGAAATTGTGATTGCAGATCGCCTCGACCCAATCGTCCGGGATCGGCCCGGCCTCTCCGGTCACGCCGAATGTGCCGTTCGACATGCCGCGCCCGGCGCGACCGGCGATCTGCGCCAGCTCGTTCGGCATCAGGGGGCGCATCCGCCGCCCGTCGAATTTCGTCAGCGACGAAAAGGCGACATGGTTGATGTCGAGGTTCAGCCCCATGCCGATGGCATCGGTCGCCACGAGGTAATCGACCTCGCCGTTCTGATACAGATCGACCTGCGCATTGCGCGTGCGCGGGCTGAGCGCGCCCATCACGACCGCCGCCCCGCCCTTCTGGCGGCGCAGCAATTCGGCAATCGCATAAACATTCTCGACCGAGAACCCGACGATGGCGCTGCGCGGCTGCAAGCGGCTGATCTTTTTCGATCCGGTATAGGTGAGCTGGCTCATCCGCTCGCGGCGCATGAACTCGACCCCGCGCACCAGCCCGGCAATCGGGCCGCGCATCGTGTCCGACCCCATGAACAGCGTCTCGTGCGTGCCCCGCATCCGCAGCAGCCGGTCGGTGAACACATGCCCGCGCTCGGGATCGGCGCAAAGCTGGATCTCGTCGATCCCGACGAAATCGCAGCCCATCCCCTCGGGCATCGCCTCCACCGTGCAGACCCAATAGGCCGCGCGCGGCGGCACGATGCGCTCCTCCCCGGTGACGAGCGCGACTACGGACGGACCGCGGATCGCGACGATCTTGTCATAGACCTCGCGCGCCAGCAGGCGCAGGGGTAGCCCGATCATCCCGCTGCGATAGCCGAGCATCCGCTCGATTGCGTAATGTGTCTTGCCTGTGTTGGTTGGGCCGAGAATGGCCGCAACCCGCGCATGTTCGGCCATGGTGCCTGCCTTCTGTTGCCTCTGGGGCGCGGGGGTGTATCAGAGCGACGTGCCGGAGACCTGCCGCTCCAGCCGCTCCAGCGCCGCTGTGGCACCGGGATCGTGCGGCCGAAGGGTCAGTACACGCGAAAAGGCGTCATAGGCAAGCTTGGGACGGTCCACCTGTTCGAGGATCGCGCCAAGCCCGCGCAGCGCGCCGAAATGCTGCGGATTGAGCGCCAGCGTGCGCTCCAGCGCATCGGCGGCCAGACCGATCCGTTCGGCGCGGAAATAGGCCAGCGCCAAAGCGTGCCAGCCTTCGGCGAATTCGGGCGCGTGATCGGTCAGCGCACCGAGATGCGCGATCGCCGCTTCCAGATCGCCGGTCTCCAGCGCGTCCTGACCGCGCTTGAGCAGGAAATCCATCGTCGGTGAGCCGGATTTCGCCCATTCGCGCCGCAGCTGCCGCTCCAGCCGCTCGGCGGCCTGCGCATCCTCGGCCGTGCGCAACTGCGCCAGCAGATCCTCGCCCGCGTCCTGCGCCAGCACCGGGCCGGCAAGGGCGGCGATCAGTAATGCCGCAACGGCAGATTTGTATTTGCCTATCATGGTCCTCATAACACGTATGAGTGTAACGCAGCGGCGGCAGATTGCCAGCGCCGCGCATCCGAAACGCGATCACGAAGGACACATATTGATGAGCGACGTTGTCACACAGGCGGTTGCCGGCATGAACGAAAAGCTGAATGGCGGCGGGATCGACGGCACGGCGCAGTTCAATATCGAGGGCGAAGGCAGCGTTTTCGTTGATGAAAACGGCGCCCGTGCCGGCGAAGGCAACGCGGATGTCACCTTCAACGCCGATGCCGACACCTTCCGCGAGATCTTCGACGGCTCGCTCAACCCGACGACCGCGTTCATGTCGGGCCGGCTGACCATCGACGGCGATATGGGCATGGCGATGAAACTGGCCGCAACACTCGCCTGATGACCGACCCCGCCCCCTTCCGCGCCGATCTGGCCCAGGGGCCGGACACAAGCGCGTTCTGGGTGCACAGCTCTGACGGGGTTCGCCTTCGCGTCGGGCATGCGAAGGCGCGCGGCGAGGCGAAGGGGACGATCTTCCTCTTCTCCGGGCGCACCGAATACATGGAGAAATACGGCCACACCGCGCGCAGTTGCGTGCAAAGTGGATTCGATCTTCTGGGCATCGACTGGCGCGGGCAAGGCCTGTCCGACCGGCTGGTGAGCGATCCGATGATCGGCCATGTCGATGATTTCGCGAGTTTTCAGAAAGACTGGTCCGCGATGCGCGCCTTCGCCGCTGCGCGCGAGGTGCCGAAACCGTGGTTCCTGATCGCCCATTCGATGGGCGGCACCATCGGGCTCAGGGCGCTGATGAACGGCGCCGATTTCCGCGCGGCGATGTTCTCGGCCCCGATGTGGGGGATCAATATTGGCTCCTCGCTCCGCCCGGCGGCGGTGTCGATTTCCTGGGCGGCGTCGCGGTTGGGACAAGGCCACCGGATCGCGCCGGGCATGTCCGCCAAGGCCTACCCCAAGGCCGAAGCGTTCGAGGACAACCTGCTCACCACCGACCGCGAGATGTATGACATGATGCGCCGCCATGTCGAGGCGGAGCCGCGCTTCGGGCTTGGCGGCCCCTCGCTGCAATGGCTTCGCGCCGCGCTCAAGGAATGCGACGCGCTGGCCAAGCTGCCCTCGCCCGCCCTGCCCGCTCTGTGCTTTCTCGGATCGCGAGAGAGCATCGTCGACACCAAACGCATCCGCGAACGGATGACGCATTGGCGCGGCGGCAAGCTGCTGCTCGTCGATGGTGCGAAGCACGAGGTTCTGATGGAGAAACCCGCCACCCGCCGGCAAGTCGAAGGCGCGGCGCTGTCGCTATTCTCCAGCCTGTCCAGTTAAGGCAGCCCGTTTTCGGCCTTGCCGATCTCATGCACCCCGCGCGCCTCTGCGGTGGCGCCGGCGCGCATCCAGCTGTGTTCGGAGGCGATGAAAAAGCAGCTCATACCGTAGCGCGCCCAGTCCCGCGCCTTTTGCGCATTGGCCACCCAGGACACATAGGCCTTGCCCGCCGCGGCGGCCGCGCTGCCCACCCGCTCTATCGCGGCGAAAAGCTGATCCGAGCTCTGGTTGTCGTGGCCATAGCCGACCGACAGGTCCGCCGGGCCGAGAAAGAGCGCATCGATCCCGTCCGTCGCGGCAATCGCGTCTGAGGCGTCCACGCCTTCGGGTTCCTCGATCTGCGCAATCACCACGGTTTCGGCCTGCGAACGGGCCAGAAGATCCGGCATCGATTGCGTCGCATAGCCCGCCCAGCGAGTCGATCCGGCATAGCCGCGCCCGCCCCCGCCAAACCGCGCCGCGCGCGCCACATCCGCCGCCTTGGCCGCGCTGTCCACATGCGGCACCACGACGCCGACCGCCCCGCAATCGAGCGCCTGAAGGATCTCGCGCGGGCTGGCATCGCCCACGCGGATCAGCACCGGGAAATCGAGCGCCCGGCCGATGGCGCAACAGGCATCCACCGCCGCGCGGTCGAACGGCGCGTGTTCGACGTCGAGACAGACGAAATCCAGTTCCGATTGCGCCAGCACCTCGACGATCTGGTAAGAGGGCGTCTTGAGGAACGTGCCGGCGAGCGGCACGCGCGATACGAGACGTTGGCGAAATCCGGCGATCTGCATGGGCGGCTCCCTTTTCGGATGGCAGCACCCTACGCCGCCCGCGCGGCTTGGCAACCCTATGGCCGCAATCGGCGTTCACGCTACAATGGCCCATATGCGCGATCCTGTCCTCACCTTTACCGAGCGCGGCATCCATTGCCCCGCCGGCGATTTCTATATCGACCCCTGGCGCCCGGTGGACCGCGCGCTGATCACCCATGGCCATGCCGATCACGCCCGCCCCGGCCATGCGCGGTATCTTTGCACCGAAGCCTGCGCGCCGGTGATGAAGCACAGGCTGGGTGAAATTTCTGTAGAAACCGTTAAATTCGGCGAGATCCGTAAAATCGGCGATGCTTCGGTCTCCTTCCACCCGGCAGGCCACCTGCCCGGCTCGGCGCAGATCCGGGTCGAGGTGGCGGGCGAGGTCTGGGTCGCCTCGGGCGATTACAAGGTGGTCGATGACGGCTTTTGCGAGCCGTTCGAGCCGGTGCGCTGCCATCATTTCATCACCGAATGCACCTTCGGCCTGCCGGTCTTCAAATGGGCCGATCAAGCGGAAGTCGCCGCCGAGATCAACGAGTGGTGGGCGCGCAATGCCGCCGAAGGCCGCGCGTCGATCCTCGGTGCCTATGCGCTTGGCAAGGCGCAGCGGCTGCTGACCATGATCGACGCCGGCATTGGCCCGATCCTCACCCATGGCGCGGTCGAAAACACCAATGCGGTGCTGCGCGATCAGGGCTACGCGCTGCCGGGCACGATCCACGTCACCCCCGATCTGAACGCCAAGGACCACCCCGGCGCGCTGGTCATCGCGCCGCCCTCGGCGCTCGGCTCGCAATGGGCGCGGCGTTTCGGCGCTTCCTCGACCGCCTTCGCCTCGGGCTGGATGCGCCTTCGCGGCGTGCGGCGCCGGCGTGCGGGGGATCGGGGGTTCATCGTGTCGGACCATGCCGATTGGCCGGGGTTGATGCAGGCGATTGAGGCAACCGGCGCGGAAAACATCTATGCCACGCATGGTTATACGGATATTTTTGCGCGCTGGCTGAACAGTGAAGGCTACAATGCGCAGGTCGTGCCGACCGAATTCGGCGGCGAGGATGACGAAACGGACGCGGCATGAAGGATTTCGCCGCGCTCTTCACCGCCGTCGATCAGACGACGAAAACAACCGCCAAGACAAAGGCTTTGGCGGAGTTCTTCATCTCCGCCAGCGACGAGGACAAGCTGTGGACCATCGCGCTTTTCTCTGGCCGCCGTCCCAAGCGCGCGGTGACGACGACGCAGCTGCGCGAATGGGCGGCAGAGCGGGCCGAGATCCCGCTCTGGCTGCTGGAGGAAAGCTATCCCATCGTCGGCGATCTGGCCGAAACCATCGCGCTCGTCCTTCCGCCGCCCGGCCGTGAGAGCGACCTGCCGCTGACCCATTGGATCACCGAATTGAAATCCCTCGCCGCGCTGGACATCGACAGCCGCAAGGCGCGCATCCTCGATGCCTGGGACCAACTCGACGCAACCGAACGGTTCCTCTTCAACAAGCTCATCACCGGCGGGTTTCGGATCGGCGTCAGCCGCAAGCTGATGACCCGCGCGCTCGCGCAGGCCACCGGGCAGGACGAGCCGAGCCTCGCGCACAGGCTCATGGGCGGCTGGACACCCGAAACCACCAGCTTTCACGAGTTGATCGAGGCCGACGATCCCGAAGCGGACGAAAGCCGCCCCTATCCGTTCTACCTCGCCTATCAACTCGAAGATCCACCCGAGGCGCTGGGGTCGCCGGAGGATTGGCAGGCCGAATGGAAATGGGACGGCATCCGCGGTCAGGTGATCGTTCGCAGCGGCGCGCATCATGTCTGGTCGCGCGGCGAGGAACTGATGACCGACCGTTTTCCCGAATTCGCCCGCCTGCCCGATTTCGTGCCGAACGGCACCGTTCTGGACGGCGAGATCGTCGCCTGGGACGGCGCGGAGCCATACCCGTTCAACACGCTGCAGGCGCGCATCGGGCGCAAGACAGTGCCCAAAAAGCTGCTGAAAGAAGCACCGGTGATCCTCTTGGCCTATGACCTGCTCGAAGACGGCGGCATCGATCTGCGCGACGCGTCCTTGCAGCACCGCCGCACGCGGCTGGAGGCGCTGCTGGCCGATCTGCCGGGCGAGGTGCCGCTGCGCGCCTCCCCGTCCATCGCGTTCGACACATGGGACAATCTGGCGACCACCCGCGCCGCCGCCCGCGAGCACCGCGCCGAAGGGGTGATGCTCAAGCGTCTGGACAGCCCTTATCTCGCGGGCCGCAAGAAGGGCGATTGGTGGAAATGGAAGCTCGATCCCCTGACGGTGGACGCGGTGATGATCTATGCCCAGCAAGGCTCGGGCCGCCGCGCGAACCTCTTTACCGATTTCACCTTCGCGGTCTGGAACGGCAACGATCTGGTGCCCTTCACCAAGGCCTATTCCGGCCTGACGGATGCCGAGTTCCGCAAGATCACCGCATGGGTGCGCAAGAACACATTGCAACGGTTCGGCCCGGTGCGGCAGGTCAGGCCCGAACATGTGTTCGAAATCGCCTTCGAGGGCATCCACGCCTCGCCGCGCCACAAATCCGGCATCGCGCTACGGTTTCCGCGCATGTCGCGCTGGCGGCATGACAAGGCGATGCAGGAGGCCAACACGCTCGACGATCTGAAGGAGCTTCTGAACGCCTATGGATAAGCCCACCGCCGTCGCGCCGCCGCTGATGCCGGAAAAGCCAAACGCGCCCTTGCCCGAGCATGCCTGTGACGCGCATGTGCACCTGATCGGCAACGATTTCCCCCTCTGGGAAGGCCGCGCCGAAAACCCGCCGCCGGGCACGCTCGACACGTGGCTCGATCACTACCGCACGCATCTTGGCGTTCTGGGCTGCACGCGCGGGGTGATTGTTCACTCCATCCTCTATGGCGGCGATAACACCATCACGCTCGAAGCGGTTCGCCGGATGGGCGAGGATTTCCGCGCCGTGTGCCTCATTTCCGATGCGGCGACCGAAGCCGAGATCGCCGCTCTGGCGGAGCAGGGCTGCAAGGCGGTGCGGCTGAATTACGTGCATGGCGGGCTGCTGAGCTGGGACGGCATGAAACGCCTCGCGCCGATGCTGGCGGCGCACGGCCTGCATGTGGAAATGCTGGCCCATGCGCATCTGCATCTCGAAGAGCTTGCGCCGCAGGTGCCTGACCTGCCGGTGAAGATCGTCTTCGACCATTGCGCCTGGCCCGATCCGGGGCTTGGGGTAACAGACGGGCAGAAGGCGCTGGAACGACTGCTGGCCGCGGGTCACGCTTGGACCAAGCTCAGCGCCACCTACCGCCACACGCCGGAACCGCACGCGCTGCTGCAACGCCTCGCCGCCGCCAATCCCGACCGCATCCTCTGGGGCAGTGACTGGCCGCACCTGATGCTGAACGGCGTTCCGATGCCCGACGCCGGCGTGCAGCTCAACATCCTGCTGGACGCGATCCCCGATAGCGCAACGCGCCAAAAGCTGTTTGCGGACAATCCGGCCACGCTTTACGGCTTTGCCCCTTGAACATGCCGCCCGCGCGGCACAGGTTTGACCCCAACCCGAAACAGGAGACGCCCCATGCTGCGCATACCCCGCCCCGCCTTCGATGCGAACGCCACTGCCGGAGGCAAGGATCTGGGCGATCTGCCGGAATGGGATCTGACCGATCTCTACCCCTCGGACGATGCCGCCGAGCTGAAACGCGATCTGGACTGGCTCGAAGAGGCCTGCCGCAGCTTTGCCGCCGATTACGAGGGCAAGCTGGCGGATCTGGATGCGCAGGGCTTTTTGGAAGCGATTCACCGCCACGAGAAGATCGAGAACATCGCCGGGCGCATCATGTCCTATGCAGGCCTGCGCTACTACCAGCAGACGACCGACGCCCAGCGCGCGAAATTCCTGTCGGACCATCAGGAAAAGATCACCGTCTACACCACGCCGCTCGTGTTTTTCACGCTGGAGCTGAACCGCTTGGGCGACGCACATATCGAGGCGCTCTTCGACGCCGATTCCGATCTGGCGCGCTACCGCCCCGCCATCCGCCGCATCCGCGCGATGAAGCCCTACCAGCTTTCGGACGAGTTGGAGAAATTCCTGCACGACATGGGCGTTGTCGGCGACGCATGGGAACGGCTTTTCGACGAAACCATCGCCGGGCTGGAATTCGAGGTGGACGGAGAGCCGCTGGGCATCGAAGGCACGCTCAACCTGCTGACCGATCAAGACCGCGCCAAGCGCGAGGCCGCCGCGAAGGAACTCGCCGCCGTCTTTGCCGACAACATCAAGACCTTCGCGCGCGTGCACAACACGCAGGCCAAGGAAAAAGAGGTCATGGATCGCTGGCGCGGCATGCCCACGGCGCAGACCGGGCGGCACTTGTCGAACGATGTCGAACCCGAGGTGGTCGAGGCGCTGCGCGACGCGGTGGTTGCGGCCTATCCCAAGCTCAGCCACCGCTATTACGAGCTCAAACGCAAATGGCTCGGGCTCGACAGGATGCAGGTCTGGGACCGCAACGCGCCGCTGCCGATGGACGATCCCCGCACGATCGGCTGGGCCGAGGCGCAAAAGACGGTGATGACCGCCTATAAGGGTTTCGATCTCCGCATGGCCGAGATCGCGCAGCCCTTTTTCACCGATGGCTGGATCGACGCCGCTGTCAAACCCGGCAAGGCACCGGGCGCTTTCGCGCATCCCACGGTGACGGATGTGCACCCATATGTGATGCTCAACTATCTCGGCAAACCGCGCGACGTGATGACGCTCGCCCATGAGCTCGGCCACGGCGTGCATCAGGTGCTCGCCGCAGGGCAAGGCGAGATGCTGGCCTCCACGCCCCTGACGCTGGCCGAAACCGCCTCCGTGTTCGGTGAAATGCTGACCTTCCGCCGGATGCTCGAGGGCGCCAAGGACAATGCCGAGAAAAAGGTGCTCTTGGCCGGCAAGGTGGAGGACATGATCAACACGGTCGTCCGTCAGATCGCGTTTTACGATTTCGAGTGCAAGCTACACGACGCGCGCCGCAGCGGCGAGTTGACGCCTGATGACATCAATGCTCTTTGGATGAGCGTTCAGGCCGAGAGCCTCGGGCCAGCCTTCGATTTCATGCCGGGCTATGAAACCTTTTGGGCCTATATCCCGCATTTCGTGCACTCGCCCTTCTACGTCTACGCCTATGCCTTCGGCGACGGGCTGGTGAACGCGCTCTACGCGGTTTACGAAGAAACGCCCGAGGGCTTTCAGGACAAGTATTTCGACATGCTCAAGGCGGGCGGGTCGAAGCATCACAAGGAGCTCTTGGCCCCGTTCGGCCTCGACGCGAGCGATCCGGCCTTCTGGGACAAGGGGCTGAGCATGATTTCCGGCTTCATCGACGAATTGGAAGCTCTTGAAGGGTGAGGCCAGGCGTTTCCGTCGGAGCCTCCGGCGGGGATATTTTCAGCAAGAAGAAAGACAGTAACGCTTCTTTAACTTTCCGCTGTCACAACATGATTACGGTACAGGCAGGGACGCCGATGACCGTGCAAGGAGAAAGACACCGTGCTTTCTTCGAAGGGGCGCTCCACATCGGGCGCCCCTTTCTTCTTGCCTGAAATATCCCGGGGTTTGGGGCAGAGCCCCAATGAAATATCACTTCAACTGACTGTCTTTCGAGCCGCGCCGGTTTATGCCACCCCGTGCCCGGTAGGCGCCATCACGTTCCTGCTGGCAGTCGATGCAAAGCTTCACCCCGCGGATCGCAACCCGGCGCTTCTCGGGGATCGGCTCATCGCATTCGGCGCAATGCGTGAGACTTTCGCCGACCGGAGATTTGCGGGCTTTCAACCGGGCCAGTTCGTCGCTGATCGATGCATCGATCTGTTCCTGAACCGCGCCATCACGGGACCATCCGCCAGCCATCGCCTTACCATCCTTCGATATGAATGATACGAATATGGGCTTGGCGGCATGTCGCCGCAAGACCGTGCTTTCCTTCGCCGTTTCTGCGCCTATCTCCTGATGAAAGGAGATGACCCGTGCGACTGTTGCTGACCGCTTTGCTGATCTGTTTCCCCATGCTCGCAATCGCTGCGGTCGACGGTCATCGCTTCGCCTCGATCGATGGCGGCGAGATCGATCTGGCCGATTGGCGCGGCCAACCGGTGCTTGTGGTCAACACCGCCTCGCGCTGCGCCTATACGCGGCAATATGATGGGCTTCAGGCGCTTTATGACCGGTATCGGGAGCGTGGATTGGTCGTTCTGGCCGTCCCGTCCAATGATTTTCACCAGGAATTGCGTTCCGATGAAGAGGTCAAGGATTTCTGCGAGGTCAATTTCGGGCTCGACCTGCCCATGACCACGATCACGTCGGTACGTGGGGACGCCGCGCATCCGTTCTATCGCTGGGTCAGGGCGCAATCGGGGTTCGAGCCGAACTGGAATTTCAACAAGATCCTGATCGGCCCGGAGGGCGGCATCGTCGCGACATTCGGAGCGCGCGCCCGGCCGATGTCGCGCCCGGTGACCGATGCGATCACCGGGCTTCTGGAGTGATCACTTGAGATAGGACCAGATCTCGTCCTTCAGTGCGCCACGCTTCTTGCGCAGTTCTGTCTCGGCGAGCGAATCCATCGGGGCGATATTCGTCTCGGCGCGAAAAACCTCGCGATTGACGTCTTCGTAGTTCTCGACCAACCGGGCGAAATGGGCGTCCGATTGCTTCAGCGCGCGCAGTTTTTCGCCATGATCGGGAAATTCTTCATGCAGTTCGTGGGGTGTGTGCGACATTGCGTGTCCCTGCTCTGTTTGGTTCGATACGAGCATGGGCCGATCTGCGCAAAAGCGCATTGACGCGGATCAAACCGGCGCCATTTCCGAGCCTTGCGGCCTCCTGCCATCCGCTTTTTTTTAGCGTAAGCGGAAACGGTGCGACGGCGGACGACGCCGCGCGGGTCCGGTCATGAGTATTTGGAAAGAGAAGAGGTCTGGATCACTCCCATTCCATCTCTTCGAAGACGCGGCCGGCGTTTTTGGTCGCCAGTTCCTCGAAAGTATCGAGATGGGACCACCGGGATTGATCGACGTAATAGGCCTCCGCCAGATCGCCGCCCGCATCGATATGCTCGGCGATCTTCGCGCGCAAATCCTTGACATAGTCCGAGGTGTAGCGGCGCACCTGCGCCATATTGGTCGGGTGGCCATGGCCGGGGATCACATAGGTCGCGCCGAGGTCGGCGAACGGGCCCTCGAACGTCTCGACCCAGGCGTCGGTGTCGGTGCCGGGGAAGATCGGCGGCATGCGCTCGTGAAAGGCGATATCGCCGGCGATGACGATGCTCCACTGCGGGATCCAGACCTGCGTGTCGCCGGGATCATGCGCGGGGCCGAGATGCAGCACCTCGATGGTCACATCGCCCATTTCGACGATATGCTTGTCCGAAAAGCTCAGGTTCGGCACCACCACCTCGGTGCCTTCGGCCCTGTCGCGGTTATAGCCCTGCATGGCCTGCAGGATAAAATCGCCGTTCTGCTCGATCTCCGCGATGGCGTCTTCATGGGCGAGGATATCGACACCCTGCGCGGCCCAGTAGGAATTGCCGAGCATCGCATGGCCTTGCCCGTTTTCGTTGATCACCAGCTTGACGGGCTCATCCGTCACCGCCCTGATTTCGGCGTGCAGCGCTTCGGCCAGCCGTGCCGAGGCGCCGCCATTGATCACAACCACGCCGTCGCCGGTGACGATGAAGCTGAGGTTGTTGTTATGACCGGCATTTTCATAGGTTGGCGGCGCGGTGGCGCCGATGGCCGAGAAGACATGCGGGATCACCTCGACCGGCTTGTTGTAAAGCTCAGATTGCGGGTATTTGTCGGCGATGTCCTCGCTGGCGGCACCGGCGGTGGCGGCAAGGATGGCGGCGATGGTGGCTGTGATGCGCATGGGGGAACCTCCTCTGTTCGCTCATACATTCACGAATGCGAATAACAATTGCAATCCCCGGTTTTGCCGCTTGCCCCTGCCCGCCAGCGCGGTAGGGTCCGCGCCAGCGAAGTGAGGAGCGCCATGACCGACCCCTATGATCCGGCGCGCGAGGGTGCGCAGATGGCCTTTGACGGGCGCATGGCCTATGGCGACTATCTCGGGCTCGATGCGCTGTTGAACGCGCAGCATCCGCTGAGCGACGCGCCCGACGAAATGCTTTTCATCGTGCAGCACCAGACCTCCGAGCTTTGGATGCGGCTGGCATTGCACGAATTGCACGCGGCGCGGCACATGCTCGGACAGGATGACATTCGGCCGGCGTTCAAATTGCTGGCGCGGGTCGCGCGGATTTTCGAGCAGCTCAATTCGGCCTGGGATGTGCTGCGCACCATGACGCCGAGCGATTACACCCGGTTCCGCGATGCGCTTGGCCAAAGCTCGGGGTTTCAATCGGCGCAATATCGCGAGATCGAGTTCCTTCTGGGCAATCGCAACGCAGCGATGATCCGGCCCCATGCGCACCGGGCCGAGATTGCCGAGCGGCTGAAGGCGGAGCTTGCGCGCCCGTCGCTTTACGATTGCGCGCTGGCGCGGCTGGCCGGGGCGGTCGATCTGCCGCCCGAAGCGCTTGGGCGCGACCGCGCGAGGCCGCACGCGCCGAACGAGGCAGCGCAGGCAGGCTGGGCGAAAGTCTACCGCGATCCGGCGCGATACTGGGATCTGTACGAACTGGCCGAAAAGCTGGTCGATCTGGAAGATTACTTCCGCCGCTGGCGCTTCAACCATGTCACCACGGTCGAGCGGATCATCGGCTTCAAGCGCGGCACCGGCGGCACCGGGGGCGTTTCCTATCTCAAGCGGATGCTGGAGGTCGAGCTGTTTCCCGATCTCTGGCATCTGCGCACCGATCTTTGACGCAAGGAGTCACCATGACCGATTTCGCCGCCACGCGCGCCGCGTTTCACCTGCCCGAGGGCATGATCTATCTGGATGGCAATTCGCTGGGGCCGCTGCCCAAGGCGGCCGCCGCGCGCGTCGCGCGGACCGTGAGCGAGGAATGGGGCGATCACCTCATCACCGGCTGGAACACCTGCGGCTGGATGGACGCGCCGGCCCGCGTCGGAGACCGGATCGCCCGGCTCATCGGGGCCGAACCGGGCCAAGTCGTTGTCGGCGATACGCTGTCGATCAAGGTCTACCAGGCGCTTGCCGCCGCGCTCGATCTGACACCCGAAAGGCGCGTGATCCTCTCGGACCGCGGCAACTTTCCGTCCGATCTCTACATGGCCGAGGGGCTGATCAAGCTGCTGGGGCCGAACTACGAATTGCGGCTGGTCGAGCCGGAAGAGGTTGCCGCCGCGATCACCGAGGAGATCGCCGTCACGATGCTGACCGAGGTGGATTACCGGACGGGCCGCAAGCATGACATGGCCGATCTGACGCGCCGCGCGCATGAGGCGGGCGTCGTCACGGTTTGGGATCTCGCGCACTCTGCGGGAGCGTTGCCCGTCGATCTGACGGGCGCAGGCGCCGATTTCGCCGTGGGTTGCAGCTACAAGTTCCTCAATGGCGGGCCGGGCGCGCCGGCCTTCATCTACGTGGCCCCGCGTCACGCGAGCAACGCATTGCCCGCGCTATCGGGCTGGCTCGGCCATGACAGCCCCTTCGCCTTCGATCTGGATTACCGCGCAGGCGCCGGTATTGCGCGGATGCGCGTCGGCACGCCGCCCATCGTCCAGATCGCCGCGCTCGATGCGGCGCTCGACGTCTGGGACGATGTCGACATGACCGATCTGCGCGAACGCTCCATCGCGCTGTCGGAGCGGTTCATCGCCGGCGCGCTCGACGCCTGCCCGGACCTGTCGCTCGCCAGCCCGCGCGATCCGGACGCGCGCGGATCGCAGGTCAGCTTCCGCTTCGAAAACGGCTATGCCGCGATCCAGGCGCTGATCGCCGAAGGCGTCATCGGCGATTTCCGCGCGCCCGACATCATGCGTTTCGGCATCACGCCGCTCTACTTGAACGAGGCCGATATCGACCGCGCGGTCGAGATCCTCGCCCGCGTGATGGGGGATCGGCTCTGGGACAGACCGGAGTTCAAGGCGCGAAAGGCGGTGACGTGAAGCGCCCCGGCCCGATTTAACCTACGCACGCGCGATCTTGGACCGGCGCGGCTTCCCCTGCGTTCCACGCGCGCACCGCATCTCCGAAGGCTTCGAACAGCGGGCGGGAGACGGGATCGTTGCAGGCGTTCCATTCGGGGTGCCATTGCACCGAAAGGGTAAACCCCGGCGCATCTTTCACATAGATCGCCTCGGCCGTGCCGTCGGGCGCATGGCCGTCGATCACGATGCGCGCGCCGGGGGTCTTGATGCCCTGCCCGTGCAGCGTGTTCGTCATCACCTCCGCCGAACCGAAGAGGCGATGAAAGACGCCGCCCTCGCGCAGGCGGACGCAGTGGCGCAGGGCGAATTTCTCTTCCAGCGAGCCGTCGGGCGGCATCCGGTGATTGTCGCGCCCCGGCAGATCGCGAATTTCCGGGTGCAGCGTGCCGCCCATCGCGACATTGACCTCCTGAAAGCCACGGCAGATGCCGAGAATGGGTTGCCCGCGTTCGACACATGCCCGGATGAGCGGCAGCGTGATCGCATCGCGCGCCCGGTCGAAAGCGCCATGCGCCTCGGTTTCGGCCTCGCCATATTCCTCCGGATGCACGTTCGGGCGGCCGCCGGTAAAGAGAAACCCGTCGCAGGTCTCCATCAGTTCGGCCACCGACACCAGCCTCGGATCGGCGGGGATCAGCAGCGGCAGGCACTCCGACACTTGCGAGATCGCCTCGGAATTCATCGACCCGCCGGCATGGGCGGGATACTCATCGTTGATGAGGTGCTGATTGCCGATGATCCCGACGACCGGACGCGTCATGTTCCCTCCTTCAGGCGAAAAGATCGTGCGCCAGTTCCAGCGCGTCGATCAGAACATCCACCTCTTTTTCGGTGTTATAAAGCCCGAACGAGGCGCGGCAGGTCGCGGTGACGCCCAGATGATCCATCAGCGGACCGGCACAGTGATGCCCCGCCCGCACGGCAACGCCCTTCTTGTCGAGAATGGTCGAGATGTCATGCGCGTGGCCCGCGCCCTCCATCGTGAAGCTGAAGATCGCCGCCTTGTCGGGAGTCGTGCCCTGCACCTGGAGCCAGTTCAGACCGTCCAGCCGCTGCCGCGCGTAATCGCGCAAACGGGTTTCATGCGCCGCGATACTGTCCATGCCGAGCGTCATCATGTAGTCGAGCGCCGCGCCCAGCCCGATCTGCGCAACGATGCCGGGGGTGCCTGCCTCGAACATCATCGGCGGGTCGGCCCATGTGATCTCGTCCTTGTGGACCTCGCGGATCATGTCCCCACCGCCGATGAAGGGGCGCATCTCGGCCATGCGCTCGCGCCGCATGAAAATCGCGCCCGACCCGGACGGGCCATAGAGCTTGTGGCCGGTGATGGCATAGAAATCGCAGCCCAGATCATCCACATCGACCGGCATGTGAACCGCCGCCTGAGAGCCGTCGATCAGCGTGGCGATCCCGCGCTCGCGGGCCGCAACGATGATCGGTTTTACATCGACGACAGTGCCCAGCACGTTCGACAGATGCGTCACCGCGATCAGCTTCGTTTTCGGGCCCATCGCATCGATCACAGCCTGCGGATCGAGCGCGCCAGTGCTGTCCACATCGACCCATTTGATCACCACGCCCTGCCGATCGCGCAGGAAATGCCAGGGCACGATATTGGCGTGATGCTCCATCACCGACAGGATGATCTCATCGCCCGGCTCAAGGTTCGGCATCGCCCAGCCATAGGCGACCGTGTTGATCCCCATCGTGGTGCCGGTGTTCATCACGATCTGCCGCTCATCGGCCACGCCGAGGAATTTCGCGATGGTCCCGCGCACCGCCTCGTATTTGTCGGTGGCGAGGTTCGACAGGTAATGCAGCCCGCGATGCACATTGGCATATTCGGCGCCATAGGCCTGCGCGATGGTGTCGAGCACGACCTGCGGCTTCTGTGCGCTCGCCCCGTTGTCGAGATAGACCAGCGGCTTGCCGTTCACCTCTCGCGACAGGATCGGAAAATCCGCACGGATGTCATTGACGTTATACATATCCAGAAAGCCCTCCGGCTGGCACGCCGAGCAGGCTGAAGATGAGGCTCAGCGCCAGCATCATGCCCGCGACCGCGAGAAGCAGAATGAAGCCCGCCTTGAGCAGCCCCCCTGTCTCATGCGCGACGGCGATGAAATTCACGAAAATCCAGACGCCCAGAAGCGATGCCGCCAGAACGACGATCCCCGAAAGCGTCCCGCTGACCGGGCCGAGCAGGACGACGACCCCCTGCACCAGAACCCGCAGCGCCTGAAGCCAGATCACCAGAACCGCGATCTGCGCGAAACCGGCCGCGCCGTCCATCACGCGGCCCGACACGGTGACCATGAAGATGAGCGCAGCCACCGAAACCGCGAGCATCGCGCCGAACACGATCGGGCTGCCCAGCACCGGCGCGACCATGTCGGACGCGGGCATGACCATGACCGAAAGCGAGAACATCAGCGTGTTCAGCACGATCACCAGCGAAAAGGCCAGCCACAGCGCCTGATGCGGCAGGTTGAGCGAAAGCAGCAGCCGCGCCACGTCGCGCGGGGCGGTGACCGTGTTCATCGCCAGACGGAAGAACCCGTCAACCGTCATGGCCCGCCCTCCTGTAAAGCGCGACCATACCCGCCAGCCAGAACCAGACGAACACCGCGAGCCACGCCGTTCCGACAAGCGTCAGTTCGATCCCCGGCCCGATGAACCCCGCGACAAGCCCGTTGAGCAGCAACAGCGGCGACGAGGCCAGCAAGCTCCAGAACAGCGCAAGCCGCGCATCGAAGGCGCTCCCCTTGCCGCGCAGCGCGCGCGCGACCCAATGAGCGAAAAATGCCAGCGCGTAAAACAGAAGCGGCAGCAGGATCACCGTCGCCATGAGCGTGGTGCCCAGCAGCATGCTCAACTCCTCGCCTGTCTCGTAAGCCTGACGTGCGAGCGCCGGCCAGCGCGCGATGAACAAGATGACACAGGCGCCCATCAGGATCGCCAGCGCGCGATCCTCGCGATGACCGCCCCGCCTTAGCCGGCGCATGACCTTGCCCGGCCCCGCGTAGGTGGCCGCGATATCGCGCGTGAACGGCATCGTGGCTCAGCCGCGCCGCCGCGACAGCCAGGCCTCGACCAGGCCGTTGATCTCGTCCTGAAGGCTCTCGTCCTCGATCTCCATCACGGCTTCGGCCAGAAAGGCGATGGTCAGAAGATCGGTCGCCGGCCCTTCGTCGATCCCGCGCGAGCGCAGGTAGAAGAGCGCTTCCTCGTCGATCGCGCCGGAGGTGGAGCCATGCGAGCAAGCCACATCGTCGGCATAGATCTCAAGCTCCGGCTTGGCGAGGAACTGGCTGTCATCGTCGAGCAGGAGCGATTGGCTGATCTGGTAGCCATCGGTTTTCTGCGCGCCTTCCTTGACGAGGATCTTGCCCTGAAAGACGCCCTTCGCGCCGTTGCGCAGCACTTTCTTGAACACCTGGCGGCTTTCGCAATTCAGCGCGTCATGAGTGATGAACACCGTGTCGTCATGGTGGAAATCCCCATCGCCCATGCAGGCACCCGCCACATGCGCGACCGCATCGTCGCCGGTCAACTCAATCACACATTCGTTGCGCGTCAGAACGCCATTTGCGGTCAGCGTGAAGGACTTGAACACCGACTCGGTGCCCAAACGCGTAAAGATCGCCGTCGCGGCACGCCGCTCGTGATCGCGGCCCTGCACGCGGACATGGTGGAACGTGCCGCCATCCGCGATATCGACTTCCATCACCTTGTTGAACCGCGCCGCCGCCGGCCCGCTTTCCAGAACGGTCAGCTCCGCACCGCTGTCGATCTTCACGACATGATGCAGGATCGCATCGGAACTCGTTGATCTATGGCGGTAAATCAGGCTGATAGGCTTTGCCGCGCGACCCGTGGCATGGATCAGAACACCGTCGCTTGCATAGGCGGTGTTGAGCGCCGCCAGCGGCCGCTGCACCGGCGCCTGCCCACGCGCTTCGAGCGTGCCGTAGAGATCTTTCGCCCAGTGGATATCTGGCGCATCCGCAAGCCGGTCGATGCTCACATGCTCCAGCGCAGCCGCGTCGGAAGCCGCCTCGTCGAAGACACCATCCACGAACACCAGCTTGAGGCTGTCCACCCCGCCGAAAACCGGCGCATCGCCGTCGTCGAACAGCGCCGCCTCGGGCGCTTCGGGCTGCACCAGCGTGTCGGGGCGGGTGTATTTCCAATACTCATCCCGCGCGTGCGGCAGACCCATCGCCCGAACGCGGCCCATCGCATCCTTCCGCGCCGCCTCGGGCCAACCGCCCTTTGGCATGTCCAGAGCCGCCAACCGCGCCTCTGTCGCGTCCTGTTTGACCTGGGGCAACGCCATTACGCCACCTCCGCGAGGATATCCGCATAGCCGTTATTCTCGACCTCCAGCGCCAGTTCAGGACCGCCCGTCTTTACGATCCGGCCATCCGACATGATATGCACCACATCCGGCTTGATGTGGTTCAGAAGCCGCTGGTAATGCGTGATGACAAGAAACCCGCGCCCTTCGTCGCGCAGCGCGTTGACGCCATCGGCCACCAGTTTCATCGCATCCACATCGAGCCCGGAATCGGTCTCGTCAAGGATGCAAAGCTTCGGCTCCAGCATCGCCATCTGCAGGATCTCGTTGCGCTTCTTCTCGCCGCCGGAAAAGCCGACATTGACCGGGCGCTTGAGCATCTCCGCGTCGATCTTCAGGTCCTTCGCCCGCGCGCGAATTTCCTTGAGAAACTCCGTCGCCGACATTTCCTCCTGCCCGCGCGCCTTGCGCTGTGCATTCACCGCCGTGCGCAGGAAGGTCATGTTGCCGACGCCCGGAATCTCGACCGGATACTGGAACGCCAGAAACAGCCCCGCCGCCGCGCGCTCTTCGGGTTCCATGTCCAGAATGTCGTTGCCTTCGAGCGTTGCGCTGCCCTCCGTCACCTCATAGCCATCCCGGCCCGACAAAACATAGGACAGCGTCGATTTACCCGACCCGTTCGGCCCCATGATCGCATGCACCTTGCCGGCCTCGACGGTCAGGTCAACACCCTTGAGGATCTTCTTGTCCTCTTCCTCAAGTTCAACGTGAAGGTTCTTGATTTCCAACATTTGTTTGCCCTTTTCATTCCCCGGACCGCACGGACGGCCCATTATTGCATCTCGCGCTTCGCGTTAACCTTTGTCCGTCAGAACCGCCGTGCCGCTGACCGACACCATGAGCATCGAATCTCCGACAACCTCGTAATCCAGATCGACCCCGACAACGGCATTGCCGCCCATCGCCGCCGCGCGCTGTTCGAGCTCGCGCATCGCGACATCGCGCGCGTCCTGCAGCTTGGCCTCATAGGCCCCCGAGCGGCCGCCGACGATATCGGTGATCCGAGCGAAAAGATCGCGCACGACATTCGCGCCCATGATCGCCTCGCCGACAACGATGCCCTTATATTCGAGGATCCTCTGACCCTCGATGCTATGTGTGGTCGTGACGATCATGCCTGTTTCCTTTTCAGAGCGGCCGGGCGAAGCCTAGCCCACCGATCCCTCAAGCGAAATCGCTACCAGCTGCTGCGCTTCCATCGCGAATTCCATCGGCAGCGCCTGAAGCACGTCCCGGCAGAACCCGTTGACGACGAGCGCGACCGCCTCTTCCTCGTCCATGCCGCGCTGGCGGCAATAGAAGAGCTGATCGTCATCCACCTTGGACGTCGTCGCCTCATGCTCAACGCGCGAGGAATTGTTCTTCACCTCGATATAAGGCACCGTATGCGCCCCGCAGAGGCTGCCGATCAGCAGACTGTCGCACTGGGTATAGTTGCGCGAATTCTTTGCCTTCGGGTGCATTGACACGAGCCCGCGATAGGTGTTCTGTGCGTGCCCCGCGCTAATCCCCTTCGAGACGATCCGGCTCTTGGTGTTCTTGCCCAGATGGATCATTTTCGTGCCGGTATCGGCCTGCTGATGGTTGTTCGTAATCGCGATCGAGTAGAACTCGCCCTGGCTGTCATCGCCGCGCAGGATGCAGGACGGGTATTTCCATGTCACCGCCGATCCTGTCTCCACCTGCGTCCACATGCATTTCGACCGCGCGCCCCGGCAATCGGCCCGCTTGGTCACGAAATTGTAGATGCCGCCCTTGCCGTCCTCATCGCCCGGGAACCAGTTCTGAACGGTGGAATACTTCACTTCCGCGTCTTCCTCGACGATGATCTCCACCACCGCCGCGTGAAGCTGCGCGGTATCGCGCTGCGGCGCGGTGCAGCCTTCGAGATAGCTGACGTAAGAGCCCTTGTCCGCGATGATGAGCGTGCGTTCGAACTGGCCGGTATTCTCCGCATTGATGCGGAAATAGGTCGAAAGCTCCATCGGGCAGCGCACACCGGGCGGCACATAGACGAAAGAGCCGTCGGAGAAGACCGCGCTGTTCAGCGTTGCATAATAATTGTCCGACACCGGCACGACCGAGCCGAGATATTTCTTGACCAGCTCAGGATGATCGCGGATCGCGTCGGAGATCGAGCAGAAGATCACCCCCGCCTCGCGCAACTCCTTCTGGAAGGTCGTGCCGACGGACACCGAATCGAACACCGCGTCCACGGCGACCTTGCGCACCTCCTCGCCGCCGCCGACCCGGCCTTCCGCCGCCGCGCCTTCCGCGCCCTCGACACCGGCCAGGATCATCTGTTCCTTGAGCGGAATCCCGAGCTTTTCGTAGGTCGCCAGCAATTTCGGATCGACCTCGTCGAGCGATTTCGGCTTCACCTCCATGCTCTTGGGCCGGGCATAGTAATACTGGTCCTGAAAATCGATCTGCGGATAATCGACCATCGCCCAATCGGGCTCTTCCTTCTGCAGCCAGCGCTCATAGGCCGCAAGGCGCCACTCGGTCATCCATTCCGGCTCGCCGTTCTTCTCCGAGATCAGCCGCACGATATCGGGATTGAGCCCCTTGGGGGCGTAGTCCATCTCGATATCGGTCTCCCAACCGTATTTATAGGCGCCGCCGACCTCGCGCACCGCATCGACCGTCTCCTGATCGACACCTTCCTTGACACTGGTCTTGTTGTCCAAAGCAGCCATGCTTGCACCTTTCCGATTGCCTCACGCGGCCCGCGCGCGGTGTTTTTCCCATTTTGCCAGCCACGTCTCCGCGAACCGGCCCACCTCATCGAGGGTGGTCTGCGGCCCCAGCGACACGCGGATCGCGCATCCCGCCTCGGCCTCGTCATATCCCATCGCGGTCAGCACCGCGCTCGCCTTCACCTTGCCGCTCGAACAGGCCGACCCGGCGCTGATCGCGAAACCGGCCAGATCCATCTGCATCACCTGCGTCTCGCCCTTCCAGCCGGGCGCGATGAAGCAACTGGTGTTCGGCAGCAGATGCGTATCTTTCCCGACAAAAATAGTCTCTTTTGCGCCATCCGCAATAGATGAATTTAGAATGTTTCTAAATTTTTCGACCCGGTCCCATACCCCGTTCGCCAGATCCCGCGCCGCTGCCTCGGCCGCCGCACCGAACCCGGCGATCCCGATCACGTTCTCGGTGCCCGACCGGCGACCCATTTCCTGCCCGCCGCCCCTGATCTGCGCCGCCAGATCCGTGCCCCGCTTCATCACCAATGCGCCGACGCCCTTCGGCCCGCCGATCTTATGCGCCGAAATCAGCGCCATCCCGCAGCCCAGCCAGTTGAACGCCACCGGCAGCTTGCCGAAGGCCTGCGTTGCATCCACCACGGCAACACCTTGCGGTAAATCCTGCACCACCCCGGTTTCGGAATTGGCCAGTTGCACCGCCGCGCGCCCCGGATCGCCCACCCCGATCCGCCCCGAAGCATCCACCGGCAAAACCGGATCGATCCACGCACGCACCGCGTCATGTTCGACCGCCGCGCCGGCAAGCCCGCGCCCGGCAAGCGCAAGAGCCGCCGCTTCCGTCGCGCCCGACACGAACACCACATCCGCGCCATCCGCGCCGAACGCCGCCGCCACCTGCGCCCGCGCCCGCTCGATCAGCCCCTTTGAGGCCCGTCCCTCGGCATGCACCGAAGATGGATTGCCGACCAGATCCATTGCCGAGATCATCGCCGCGCGCGCCTCGGCCCGAAGCGGCATGGTCGCGTTATGATCGAGATAGACCCGCCTCACATCAGCCCCGCTGCATCTTTCTTCTTGCCATAAATATCCCGGGGAGCGCGAGGGGCTGGCCCCTCGCTCCTGCCGCCGGAAATCAGCGCCGCGCCCGTCATTCATCCACCACGGCGAAAAGGCTCGGCACCGCCGGGCAAGGCGCCAGCGAATTGTTCACCACGTCCGAAAGCCGCGTCTGGTGCAGGAACACGTAGACATGCGCCGACAGCCCCTCCCAAAGCCGGTTGGTCATGGATTGCGCCCGGCTGCCCGACAGCCCGCCGGACGCGCCCGCGCCCTTGTGCATCGCGTCCACCGTTTCATCGACCGCCGCCAGCACATCGACAACCCGGATCTCGCTTGCCGGGCGCGCCAGCTTGTAGCCGCCGCCCGGCCCGCGCACCGAAGCCACGAGCCCCGCCCGGCGCAGCTTGACGAAAAGCTGTTCGAGATAGGGCAAGGACACGTCCTGGCGCTGCGCGATCTCGCCCAGCGTGACCAACTCGCCCTCCGGCTGGAGCGCGATATCGGCCAGCGCGACCATCGCGTAGCGTCCCTTGGTGCTCAGTTTCATACGCTTTCTCCCCCGCCGCGCCGATGGAATTGACCTTGCAGGGCCGATTGCCTATGTGCGGATCATCTTCTCGGGGCATGCCCCGTATTTAGAACCGTTCTAAGTTGCCTGAGCGAAGTTGTCAATTTCCCGTACAACCGCGCCCATGCCCCAGTCAGGAGCCACCCCCGCCCATGCCCGAGGTGATTTTTCCCGGACCCGAAGGCCGCCTCGAAGGCCGCTACCATCCGCAGAAGGAACGCGATGCGCCCATCGCCATCGTCCTGCATCCGCACCCGCAATTCGGCGGCACGATGAACAACAAGGTGGTGTATAACCTGCATTACGCCTTCTACAACATGGGCTTCACCGTGCTGCGCTTCAATTTCCGCGGCGTCGGACGCAGCCAGGGGGAATACGATCAGGGCGTGGGCGAGCTCAGCGACGCTGCGGCGGCGCTCGATTACCTGCAATCGATGAACAATAATTCCAAGCATTGCTGGGTCGCCGGCTTCAGCTTCGGCGCCTGGATCGGCATGCAGCTTCTGATGCGCCGGCCCGAGATCACCGGCTTCATCTCGGTCAGCCCGCCCGCGAATATGTACGATTTCTCCTTCCTCGCGCCCTGCCCGTCATCGGGGCTCATCATCAACGGCACCGGCGACCGCGTCGCGCCGCCGCAGGACACGGGCAACCTCGTCGCCAAGCTGGCCGAGCAGAAGGGGATCACCGTCACCCACGAGGAGATCGAGGGCGCGGACCATTTCTTCAAGGAGCCGCATATGGACACGATGATCGGCACCGTGACCACCTATGTGAAGCGCCGCCTGACCGAGAACTCCCGCTGAGGAAACGCACATGTCGATGGTAGACGATCTGGCCGAAAAACTGGCCGACGAGACGCTCAAGGCGATGAAGGATCTCGGCGATGACCGTTTCTTCATGGAAGTCGCCGCCGAGCTTGGCGCGGCCTCCACCACGCTCGAAGAGGCGTTCCTGACGGCGATCCGCGTGCGCATGGCCGAACGGAAGGCGAGCGCCTTCATCCGCGCGCGGGTGCATGGACAGAAGAAGGACGAGAATTTCGGCCGCTGAACGCGGCCGGTTGCATGCTAGAAATGGATCGCCCGGCCGAAGGCGTCCAGCACGCTTTCGTGCATCATCTCCGACAGGGTCGGGTGCGGGAAGACGGTCTGCATCAGATCTTCCTCGGTCGTCTCCAGCTGGCGCGCGACGATATAGCCCTGGATAAGCTCCGTCACCTCCGCGCCGACCATATGCGCGCCCAGAAGCGCGCCGGTCTTGCCGTCGAACACTGTCTTGATGAGCCCTTCCGCCTCCCCCAGCGCGATGGCCTTGCCGTTGCCGATGAACGGGAAGCGCCCGACTTTCACATCGAAACCCTGCTCTTTGGCCTGCGTTTCCGTCAGCCCGACGCTGGCGACTTGCGGATTGCAATAGGTGCAACCCGCAATGGCGGAGGGATCGACCGCATGGGCATCCTGCCCGGCAATCAGTTCGGCCACCATGACGCCCTCGTGGCTGGCCTTGTGCGCCAGCCACGGCGCGCCGGCGATATCGCCGATGGCGTAGACCCCCTCAACCCCGGTGCGGCACTGCGGGTCGGTGACGATATGGGTCTTCTCGACCTTCACGCCCAGCGCGTCCAGCCCCAGCCCTTCGGTATTGCCGACGATGCCCACGGCTGAGATCACCGTGTCGAACTCCTGCGTGCTGACCTTGCCGCCGGTCTCCAGATGCGCCGTCACGCGGCCCTTGGCGCGGTCGAGCTTCTTCACCATCGTCTTGGGCAGCACCGTCATGCCTTGCGCGGCGAACTGTTTCGCGGCGAACGCGCTGATCTCGGCATCCTCGATGGGCAGGATACGGTCCATCACCTCGACCACTGTGGTTTCGGCGCCCAGCGTGTTGAAGAAACTGGCGAACTCGATCCCGATGGCGCCCGAGCCGACAACAAGCAGCTTTTTCGGCATCCGGGGCGGTTTCAGCGCGTGCTTGTAGGTCCAGACCAGATCGCCATCCGCCTCCAGCCCCGGCAATTCGCGCGCCCGCGCGCCGGTGGCGATGACGATGTTCCTGCCCTCCAGATCCTCGCTGCCCTTGTCGGTCTTGACCGACACCTTGCCCTTCGCGGGCAAGCTCGCCTCGCCCATGAAGACCTGAACCTTGTTCTTCTTGAGCAGATGCCCGACCCCGGAATTGAGTTGCCCCGCGATCTTGCGCGAGCGTTTGACGACCGCATCCAGATCGTAGCCGATCCCGTCGGCGGAAAGTCCGAACTCCTTGGCGCGATGCATCAGGTGGAATACTTCGGCGCTGCGCAGCATCGCTTTGGTGGGGATGCAGCCCCAGTTGAGGCAGATACCGCCGAGATGCTCGCGCTCCACGATGGCGACGTTCAGCCCGAGCTGCGCGCCCCGGATGGCGGCGACATAGCCCCCCGGCCCCGCGCCGATCACGATCATGTCGAAGCTCTTTGCCATGCGCTGTTCCTCCGGGTCTTTCCGCAGAGCCTAGGACAAAGCGTGGGGGCCGACAATGGGGCGGGAATGGCGGCGCGGCGATAGGGCCGAATCGGACCCAATGTTTCGCATGCGAAACAATGCGTCACGCATTCTGACCTTTTAACCCTTTGTTAACCCTGAGACTTTCAAGCCTCGGCCTTCTTCTCCCAGCGACCCGACGTCTCTGACCAGTATTGCGCCGAACAGCCCGCGCCGGTCAGGTTGCGCCATTGCGTGCGTGCCGCCTGAACCGCGCTTTCGTCATTGCCGTCGAAAATCACGCAGACCCGCTCCAGCGCCTGCACCTCGTCCGGTGCGACCGCAGCGCCGTCGATGCTCATCACGCAATGCGGCGCATTGGCGGCGTTCGCGTCCAAGGTCAGCAGCACCGGCTGTGCCGCGTCATGCGGACCGCCGGCCAGACCGTGCGGCAGGAACCCGTCCTCCGGGCCGAGCCAGAGTTTCTGGTCGAGCCAGTCCAGCCGTTCGGGATCGGTGCCGCGCACCGCCACCCGCCAGCCCGCGCCGAGCGCCTTGCCCAGAAGCATGGGCAAGGTCTCCTCCAGCGGGCGCCGGGTCAGGTGGTAGAAATACGCGGCGCCCAATGGCTCAGCCTTCGGTTTCGAACTTGTCCGAGATGAGCCGGTCGATCGCCCGCACGCCCCAGCCCGACGCGCCTTTCGGGGCGAGCGGCTGATCCTTGTCGATGCTGGCGACCCCGGCAATATCGAGATGGATCCACGGCACATCGTCCTTGACGAACCGCTTGAGGAACTGCGCCGCGGTGATCGAGCCGGCGGGGCGGCCGCCGACATTCTTCATGTCCGCGATGCGCGATTTGAGTTGCTCGTCATAGGCCTTGCCCAGCGGCAGACGCCATGCGCCTTCGCCCTCCGTTCCGGCAGCTTTCAGGAAATCCTGCGCGAAGCCGTCATCGTTGGAAAAGACGGCGGCGTTTTCGTGGCCCAGCGCGATGATGCAAGCGCCGGTCAGGGTCGCCAGATCGATCATCGCCGCCGGTTTCTCGGTTTCCTGCGCGTGCCAGAGCACATCGGCCAGCACAAGCCGCCCCTCGGCATCGGTGTTGATGACCTCGATCGTGTCGCCCTTCAGGGATTTGACCACGTCGCCGGGGCGCGTTGCGTTGCCGGACGGCATGTTTTCCACCAGCCCGACAAGCCCGGTGACATTCGCCTTCGCCTTGCGCCCGGCAATCGCGCGCATGACGCCGGCGACGACGCCCGCGCCGCCCATGTCCATTGTCATGTCTTCCATGCCCGCGGCGGGCTTGAGCGAGATGCCGCCCGTGTCGAAGACGACGCCCTTGCCGATCAGCGCGAGCGGCGCGGCATCTTTCGCGCCGCCCTTCCAGCGCATGATCGCCACTTTGGACGGGCTGTCGGAGCCCTGCCCGACACACAGCAGCGCGCCCATGCCGAGCTTTTCCAGATCGGTCTCTTCGAGGATTTCCACCTCGACACCCAGATCGCGCAGCCCTTCGATGCGGGCGGCGAATTCGGTGGTGGTCAGCACGTTGGCCGGCTCGTTGACGAGGTTGCGGGTGAAGATGACGCCCTCGGCCACGGCGATGCGCGCGGCGGCGGCGGTTTCCACCTCTTCGGGATTGGCGCACATCACGGTGATCTTGCCGGGCGCTTCGGCATCCTCGGCCGGGGTGCGGCGATCGTCGAACTCGTAGCCGCGCAGCAGCGCGCCAAGCGCGATTTCCTCGGGGCGCTTGACGGATTCGGCGAGCAGCAGAAGAGCCGAGCGCCCGCCGCTTGCCGCAACGCCCGCGCCGGCCTGGCGGGCCAGATCGGCGTCGGGGCGGCGGTTCAGCTTGACGACATCGACCGCTTCGGCGGCCATGCCCGCCGGATAGCCGAGCGCCAGCGCCTTTCCCTCGTCCAGCTTTTCGAACGCCCTGGACTCGACCGCCCGCGCCAGTGCGCCCTTGGTGAGCCGGTTGAGCCGGCGCGCAGCGGGGCTGAGCTTGCCATCGGGGGTGACGAAAACGGCGATCCGACCCTGCGCCTCCGCGAGGGCATCGAGATCGACCGCTTCAAAGGTGACTGCGCGAAGTTCCGCCATGATGTGCTCCGTATATTGCTTCGCGCCAAGGGGTAACGCCCGCACGCGCGGTTGACCAGAGGCGGCTTTTCCCGCAAACCCGGACGGGAACGGGCGCAAGCCCCGATGTCGCCGTGTGAGAGGGTCCGCCGTGCCAAGATTCGACAGATACATGCTGTCGCAACTCATGGTCCTATTCGGGTTCTTCTCTCTGGTTCTCGTCTCGGTCTATTGGGTGAACCGGGCGGTCGTGCTGTTCGACCGGCTGATCGCGGATGGCCATTCGGCGGGGGTGTTCCTTGAATTTTCCGCGCTGAGCCTTCCGGGCGTGATCGCGCGGGTCTTGCCGATGGCGTCCTTCGCGGCGGCGGTCTATGTCACCAACCGGCTGATCGGGGATTCGGAACTGACGGTCGTGCAATCGAGCGGCTACAGCCCTTGGCGGCTGGCGCGCCCGGTGCTGGTCTTTGGGCTGATCGTGGCGCTGATGATGTCGGCGCTGACGCATTTCCTCGTGCCCGCCTCGACCAACCAGTTGAAGGAGCGCGAGGTCGAGATCTCCGGCTCGATCAGCGCGCGGCTCCTGCGCGAGGGCACGTTCCTTCATCCCGGCCCCGGCGTGACCTTCTTCATCCGCGAGATCGACGCCGATGGCGAATTGCACGACGTCTACCTGTCGGACCGCCGCCGCGCGGATCGCGATGTGACCTATACCGCCGAGCGTGCCTATGTCGTGCAGGGGGTTGAGGGGCCGCGGCTCGTCATGGTGAGCGGGCTGGCGCAGACACGGAACGTGGAGACGGGCAAGCTCTCGACCACGATCTTCGAGAATTTCACTTATGATATCAGCAACATGATCGTGCAGAGCCAGAACCGCAACCTGCGCTCGCGGCATGTGCCGACATGGGATCTTCTGACGCGCCCGGCAGAGGTCGCGCTGCTGGTCGATGAGCCGATCGCGCGGGTGAACGAGGAGCTCCATTCGCGGTTTCAACAAGCCCTTCTGGGACTGGTGGCCGCGCTGATCGGGTTCGCCACGCTGCTGACGGGCAGTTTCAGCCGCTTCGGCGTGGGGCGGCAGATCGTGGTGGCGATCTTCCTCCTGGTCGTCGTCAAGCTGGTGGAAAGCGCGGTGACCGATCCGACGCGCAGCAATGCGGCGCTCTGGCCGCTGGTCTATCTGCCATCGGCGGTCGGGCTGGGGCTGGCGGGGGCCATGCTCCATATCGCGGCGCGGCCCTTCCGGGCCGGGCGGCGGGAGGTGGCGGCGTGACCCTGCATCGCTATTTCGCGCGGCGTTTCCTGTGGACCTTCCTCGGCATCTTCGCGATCTTCTTTCTGTTTCAGCTTCTGCTCGATCTGGTGGATCAGATCCGGCGGCTCGACGACGACGTGAGCTTCGGCGAGATCATGCACCTGACGCTGCTCAACACGCCCGAGGGGATGTATCAGATCCTGCCTCTGGTGATGATCCTGTCGGCCATCGCGCTCTTCGTGTCGCTCGCACGGTCGTCGGAACTGGTGGTCACGCGCGCTGCGGGGCGTTCGGGGCTGGTGGCGCTGGTCGGGCCGCTGGTGGTCGCGGTGGTGATCGGCGGGCTGACCGTGGCGATGGGCAATCCGATCGTCGCGGCCACGTCGAAAGCCTATGCCGATCTGCGCGAAAGCTATCGCAGCGGCGAGACCTCGGCGCTGTCCATCGGCAAGGAGGGGCTCTGGCTGCGGCAATCCGATCCCGCGGGCCAGACGGTGATCCGCGCAGCGCGGGCCAACCCCGACGGCACGGTGCTTTATGACGTGATGTTCGTGGCCTATGCCGAAGGCGGCGGGCCGGTGCGGCGGATCGAGGCCGAGGAGGCCACTTTGGAGGCCGGTGCCTGGAAGCTGCGCGGCGCGAAGGTCTGGCCGTTGCGCGTGGGGCTGAACCCCGAAGCCAATGCGCAGGTCTACGGTATACTGACGGTGCCATCGACGCTGACCGAAGACAGCATCAAGGACCGGTTCGGCCGCCCCTCCGCCGTGTCGGTCTGGGAACTGAGCGGCTATATCACTGATCTGGAAAGCGCCGGGTTCTCTGCGCGCCGACACGCGGTCTGGTTGCAGATGGAACTGGCGCGGCCGGTGTTCCTCGTGTCGATGGTGCTGATCGGCGCGGCCTTCACCATGCGGCACAGCCGTCTCGGCGGCACCGGGATCGCGGTTCTGTCGGCGGTGCTGCTCGGATTTTCGCTCTACTACGTGCGCAACTTCGCGCAGATCCTGGGCGAAAACGGGCAACTGAACGCGCTGGTGGCCGCCTGGGCGCCGCCCCTGGCATCGGTGCTGCTTGCGCTGGGGTTGATCCTGCAACGGGAGGACGGCTGATGCGGCGCGCGGCCTTGGCAGGGCTATTCGCGCTGATGACTGGCGCGGCTGCGGCGCAGTCTGCCGATGTGCTTCTGCTCACCGATTCCGTGTTGGTGGAGGAAGGCGGCGATACGCTGGTCGCCACCGGCAATGTCGAGGCGCTGCACGAGGGCACGCGCCTGACTGCGACGAGCATCGTGTTCGACCGCGAGGCCAACACGCTTGATATCCAGGGGCCGATCCGCATCACCGATCCCAACGGCGACGTGCTCACCGCGACCGAGGCCGACCTCGATCAGGGGTTCCGCAACGGGCTTCTGGAAAGCGCGCGTCTCGTTCTGGACGAACAGTTGCAGATCGCCGCCGCCCGCGCCGCCCGCGTCGAAGGGCGGTATACCGCCATGCGCAAGGTGGCCGCGACCTCGTGCCAGGTCTGCGCGGGTGAGGAGCCGCTCTGGGCGATCCGCGCGAGCCGCGTCGTGCATGACGCGGAGGCGCAGCAGCTCTATTTCGACGATGCACAGCTGCGCGTGCTGGGCGTGCCGGTCTTCTACATCCCGCGCCTGCGCCTTCCCGATCCGACGCTGGAACGCGCGCAGGGCTTCCTGATCCCCGAACTCAAGACCTCGACGCTTCTGGGCTTCGGCATCCGCCTGCCCTATTTCATACCGCTCGGCGATCATGCCGATCTGACGCTGACGCCCTATGTCTCGCCCATCACAAGCACGCTGGAGCTGCGCTACCGGCAGGCCTTCCGCAACGGCGATCTGAGGATCGACGGCGCGGTGAGCCGCGATTCGCTCACCGATGACGATCTGCGCGGGCTCTTCTTCGCGAATGGCGGGTTCGACCTGCCGCGCGATTTCCGACTGGATTTCGATATCGAGGCGGTGACGGACGATGCCTATCTCAACGATTACAACGTCTTCACCAAGGACAGGCTGGATAGCGCGATCACCCTGTCGCGCACGCGGCGCGACAGTTTCTTTTCCACCGGCGCGATCCATTACGAAAGCCTCACCGATGGCGAGGACAACGCGACGCAGCCAACGATCATCGGCGATCTGCGCTACCGCAAACGCTATTTTCCAAATCGGATCGGCGGCGAGATCCGGCTCGGGTTCGACCTGCACGGACATTACCGCTATTCGGATACCGATATCGACGGGCCGGATGCCGATGACGTGGTGGACGGGCGCGACGTGGCGCGGGCCAATCTCGATCTAAGCTGGCACAATCGCTGGACCCTGCCCTTCGGCCTGCGCGCGGGTGCGGTGGCGAAGCTGTCCGCCGATCATTTCATGATCCGGCAGGACGCGGCGGCAGAGGGGGAGTATTCGCAACTCACCCCGGCGGCTTCCGTTGAATTGCGCTGGCCGCTGGTGCGGCGCACATCCGACGACGGCAATGATCTCATCGAACCCATCGTGCAGGTCGGCTGGGTCGGTGGGGACCGGCTCGGCGTGCCGAATGACGAAAGCACCCGCGTCGAATTCGACGAGGGCAACCTTTTGGCGCTGTCGCGTTTTCCCGCGCCCGACCGGCGCGAGCGCGGGCTGATCGGCGCGGCGGGGCTGCGCTGGCTGCGTGAGGATCCGAATGGCTGGCGCGCGGCGCTGGTGCTGGGGCGCGTCTGGCGCGAGGATCTGGACGGTGATTTCTCGCGCTCCTCGGGGCTGGACGGCGAATTTTCCGATTGGCTCGTCTCGGGCCGTTTCATGCACAAGAGCGGCATCCAGCTTCTGGCGCGCGGGCTCTACGACATGACCGACACCCGTTTCGCCAAGGCCGAGATGCGCGCCGATCTCAACCGCGGCCGCTACGCGCTGGGGGCATCCTATATCCTGCTGACAACGGATGCCGACGAAGATCGCGACGACGCGCAATCGCAATGGAGACTGACCGGGCGCTACGATGTGAACCGCCACTGGACGGCCACCGGCCAGACGCGATACGACATCGCGGAAGGGCAATTTCTCAAGGCGGGGCTTGGCGCTGAATACCGCAACGAATGTGTCGTGGTGGATTTTTCGGTCTCGCGCCGCTTTGCCTCTTCCTCTAACCTGAACCCATCGACAGATTTCGGCCTGACCGTGGCGCTGACAGGCTTCAGCACCGGCGGCAGCGGCAAGGAGTACCGACGCTCATGCAAGTGACGCATCTTCTCACCCGGAAATTCGGCGCTTTGGCGCTTGCGGCCAGCCTTGCGCTCGGCGCGGTGCCCGGCGCGGCGCAGAACCTTTTTGCCCCCGTCGTGCGCGTCAATGAAGGCGTGGTGACGGCCTATGAGCTCGATCAGCGGGCGCGGATGCTCGGCGTGTTGCGCGCGCCGGGAAACCCGCGCGAGCTGGCGCGCGAACAGCTGATCGACGACCGCCTGCGCGCGCAGGCCGCCGAGGCGGCGGGGATCGCGCCGACCGAGCAGGAGGTGCTGGACGGCATGACCGAATTCGCCGCGCGCGCCGATCTGAGCCGCGAGGAATTCGTGCAGGCGCTCGCCGGGGCGGGCGTGGCCGAACAGACCTTCCGCGATTTCGTGCGCGCCGGGCTGAGCTGGCGGCAGCTGGTGCAGGCGCGTTTCGCCGGGCGGGTCAACCTGTCGGAGGCCGAAAT
The DNA here is from genome assembly GCF_023370775.1 of Marivita sp. GX14005. Taxonomy (GTDB): domain Bacteria; phylum Pseudomonadota; class Alphaproteobacteria; order Rhodobacterales; family Rhodobacteraceae; genus Marivita. Next base: position 96,087 of record NZ_JAMCCQ010000005.1, on the reverse strand, counting down.
CGACCGCGCTCTGGGGGCCTCGGGCGGATCCTCGGTGCGGGTTCTGCTGTCGGAGATCATCATGCCGGCCCCGCCGCAGCAGGCCGACGAGGTGATGCAGCGCGCCGAACGGATCAGCCAGACGACATCGGTGTCCGAGTTCTCCGCCGCCGCGCGCCGCTATTCGGCCACCGCGACGAAACAGGCCGGGGGGCGGCTGCCCTGGCAGAACCTCGACGATCTGCCGCCCGTCCTGCGGCCGCGCGTTCTGGCGCTGGCACCGGGCGAGGTCACCGATCCGCTGCCGATCCCCAACGCGGTCGCGCTGTTTCAGCTGCGCGATATCGAGGAAACGGGCTATGACGCGCCGAGCTATGCGGCGATCGAATACGCGGCCTATTACATGCCCGGCGGGCGCAGCACCGAGACGCTTGCGAAGGCGCGGGTGCTGCAAAGCAAGCTCGACCGCTGCGACGATCTCTACGGTGTGGCGCAAGGCCAGCCGCCGGAGGTTCTCGAACGTCAGAGCCTGCCGCCATCGGAGATACCGACTGATATCGCCTTCGAGCTGAGCAAGCTCGATGCCGGAGAGGTCTCGACCGCGTTGACGCGTTCAAATGGGCAAACCTTGGTGTTCCTGATGCTGTGCGGCCGCACGGCAGAGGCGGGCGAGGATGTCGACCGCCAGCAATTCGCGCTTGGCCTGCGCAACCAGCGCCTGCAATCCATGGCAGAGAGCTATCTCGCGCAGCTCCGCGCCGATGCCCGTATCACAACGCCATGAACCCGGCCCCCATCGCGCTGACCATCGGGGAGCCGGCCGGGATCGGGCCAGAGCTTGCCGTCGCGGCGTGGGAGGCGCTGCGCGGGGACGTGCCGTTTTTCCTCATCGGCGATCCTGCGCATCTGCCCGACGAGGCCGAATGGCAGGCCATCGCAGCGCCGGATGAGGCTTTGCAAACGGGCCGCGCATTGCCGGTCCTGGTGCATCCGTTCGACGGGCCGCGCCGGACCGGCCAGCCGCAGCCGGCACAAGCGCGCGGCGTGGTGGCGGTGATCGAACGCGCCGTCGCGCTGGCGCGCAGCGGCAAGGCCGGCGGGATCTGCACCCTGCCCATCCACAAACAGGCCTTGCAGGAAGGCGCGGGTTTCGGTTTTCCCGGACATACGGAATTTCTCGCGCATCTGTGCGATACGCCCGATGTGGTGATGATGCTGGCCGGTCCCGCTTTGCGGGTGGTGCCGGTGACGATCCATATCCCGCTTTCGGAGGTCAAGCTGGCGCTGACGCCCGACCTGCTGGAGACGCGGATCAGGATCACCCATGCCGCGTTGCGGGATCGGTTCGGCATCGACGCCCCTCGCCTCGCGGTGGCCGGGCTCAACCCTCATGCGGGCGAAGGCGGGCGCATGGGCCGCGAGGAGATTGACGTGATCGCGCCGGTTCTGAAGCGGTTGCGGTCCGAAGGGATGGACATCGCCGGACCGCTTTCGGCGGACACGATGTTTCACGCGGCGGCGCGCGACGGGTACGATGCGGCGATCTGCATGTATCACGATCAGGCGCTCATCCCGATCAAGACGCTGGATTTCGACCGCGGTGTGAACGTGACGCTGGGTCTGCCGATCGTGCGGACCTCGCCCGATCATGGCACGGCGTTCGATATTGCCGGTCAGGGTCTGGCCAATCCCGGCTCGACCGTCGAGGCGTTGCGGATGGCGTGGCGCTTGGCGGGAACGCGGCGTGGTGGGGGCCAGCCCGCCATCCATCGTGCTTGCACCGATGGCGCACGACGAACGGCCCCCCGGGATATTTAGGGCAAGAAGAAACTATGAGTTCGATTGATAGCTTGCCTCCCCTACGCGAGGTGATTGCGACCCACGGGCTGAGCGCGCGCAAATCGCTGGGGCAGAATTTTCTGCTCGATCTGAACCTGACGGCGAAGATCGCGCGGCAGGCGGGCGATCTGCCGGGGATGGATGTGCTGGAGGTCGGGCCCGGGCCGGGCGGGCTGACACGGGGGCTTCTGGCAGAAGGCGCGCGGCGGGTGCTGGCGGTAGAGAAAGACGCGCGTTGCCTGCCGGCCCTGGCGGAGATCGCGGCGGCCTATCCGGAGCGGCTCGAGGTGGTGGAAGGCGATGCGCTGGAGGTGGACGCGCTGGCGCGGCTCTCGCCGCCGATCGCGATTTGCGCGAACCTGCCTTATAATGTTGGCACCGAATTGCTGGTGCGCTGGTTGACGCCGGACACCTGGCCGCCGGTGTGGCAAACCCTGACGCTGATGTTCCAAAGGGAGGTCGCCGAGCGCATCGTGGCGCGGCCCGGCTCGAAGGCGTATGGCCGTCTGGCGGTGCTCGCGCAGTGGCGCTGCGATGTGCGGATTGCAATGCACTTGCCGCCCGAAGCGTTTACGCCGCCGCCGAAGGTCAGTTCCGCCGTGGTGCATCTGCGCGCCCTGCCCGAACCCCGCTTCGAAGCCGATCCGAAGGTTCTGGAGCGCGTGGTCGCGGCGGCCTTCAACCAGCGCCGCAAGATGCTGCGCGCGTCGCTCAAGGGGCTTGCGCCGGATATCGAGACGCATCTCGAAGCCGTGGGCATTTCGCCGACGGAACGAGCCGAGCGTGTTTCGGTCGAGGGGTTCTGCGCGCTGGCGCGCCGCTTAGGCTGACCTCCCGAGGGCCGTCATTCCGCCGCGTCGGGTGCCGAAGCGTCGTTTCCGGTCTCAGCTTTCGGCTCGGGTTTCTTGCGCGGTTTGCGCGGCGCGCGCGGCTTTTTGGGTTTGTCCTCGGCCTGCGATTCGGGCGTCTCCACCAGACCGCTTTCCTCGGCGCCCTGTGTCTCCACGATATCGGGTTGGGGTGCCTTACCCGGATCATCCTCGGATTTCTGGTCCTGTTGCTCGGCGCGGGCGGCGCGTTCGGCGTCGCGCTGCGCCTGGCGTTCGCGGTTCTCGCGCTCCTGCTGTTCGCGGCGCGCATCCTGTTCGCGCTGCGCTTCGGACAGAAGACGCATGTAATGTTCGGCGTGCTGCTGGAAATTCTCCGCGTTCACCCGATCATTGCCAAGCTGCGCGTCGCGGGCCAGCTGGTTGTATTTGTCGATGATCTGCTGCGGGGTGCCGCGCACCTTGCCTTCGGGGCCGGAGCTGTCGAAGACACGGTTGACGACATTGCCAACGGAATTGGAGCGGTTGCGGTTCGACTTGTTCCGCGAGCGTTTGTTGGAAGAGCGCATATTTGACGTTTCAGCCTTCTGTCAGCTGTTTTTGCGATTGCGTTGTGCGCTTCATGCGCGAGGAATAACTGCAAAAGCATCCATATTTCGGCTATCATCGCGCGAGAGGGGTCAGACCAGCCTCGACCGGCGCGATACCTTGAGTAACCATGTCAGACGTTTCGGCACAAGAGGTTTTGGGCGAAAAACGTCAGAAACACCGGCTCAGCAGAGCGTATGTGGCGATTTTACGCCGGAAACCACCCTGTTCCTGCCATCGAGGTCGGTATGGGTTTCGATCATTTCAAGCCCCGCCTGCGCAAAAAATGCACGGACCCGGTCGCCTTGGGTGGGGCCGATCTCGACCATCAGGCGGCCCCGCGGTGCCAGATGGCGCACGGCCTGCGCGGCGATGATGCGATAGGCGCTCAGCCCGTCACCCTCGTCGGTCAGGGCGATGCGCGGCTCGTGGGCAAGCTCGGGCGCGAGGCCGGGCATTTCGGCGGCGGCGATATAGGGCGGGTTGGATACGATGAGATCGAACCGGTCATCCGGTGACACAGCCTCAAGCCACGCCCCTTGCTCGAAACGCACGCGTTTCGCGAGGCCGAGCCTTTGGGCATTGCGCAACGCGATTTCCAGCGCCGCGGCGCTGAGGTCGGTGCCGGTGCCGCTGGCGCCGGGACATTCGGCGAGCAGCGTGCAAAGGATACATCCGGACCCGGTGCCGAGATCGAGCAGGCGCGTGAACGGTGCGGTGAGCGCCTGCTCTATCAGCGTTTCGGTTTCAGGACGCGGGTCGAGCACCTCCGGCGTGACGATGAACTCCCGACCATAGAAGGCACGAGAGCCCGTCAGATGCGAGACCGGCTCGCGCGCGCAGCGCCGGGCGACCAGAGCGCCCAGGCGTTCGGCCGCGCCCGGCGGCATGTTGTCCGGCAACACCAGCGTCAGCCGACCGGGCGCGATTCCGAGCGTGTGCGCAAGAAGGCGGCGCGCGTCGCGGGAAGGATCGGGAATGGCGGCGGCTTTCAACCGGGCGACCGCGCGCGAGAGCGCTTGCGCTCCGGTCATGCCTCCATCTCGGCCAGCAACGTGGCCTGCGCGTCGGCGGTCAGCGCATCGATTATCTCGTCGAGATCGCCGGCCATCACCGCGTCGAGCTTGTAGAGCGTGAGGCCGATACGGTGATCGGTCAGCCGGCCTTGCGGAAAGTTATAGGTGCGGATGCGTTCGGAGCGATCGCCCGAGCCGACCTGCGCCTTGCGGCTGGCGGAGCGTTCGTCGTCGGCCTTCTGCCGCTCCAGATCGAAGAGCCGCGTGCGCAGCACCTGCATGGCGATCTCGCGGTTGCGGTGCTGGGACTTCTCGGAACTGGTGACGACGATGCCGGAGGGGATATGGGTGATGCGCACCGCTGAATCGGTGGTGTTGACATGCTGGCCCCCTGCCCCGGAGCTGCGCATCGTGTCGATCCGCAGATCGTTCGGATCGATCCGGATATCGACATCCTGCGCTTCGGGGAGCACCGCGACGGTGGCGGCGGAGGTGTGGATGCGCCCGCCGCTTTCGGTCTCCGGCACGCGCTGGACGCGGTGCACGCCGGATTCGTATTTCAGACGGGCGAAGACATTGTCGCCCTTGATATGGGCTACGACGTCCTTGATCCCGCCAAGCTCGGTCATCTGTTCCTCGATGATCTCGAACTGCCAGCCGCGCGCTTCGGCGTAGCGCTGATACATGCGCAGCAGGTTGCCGGCAAAAAGCGCGGCCTCCTCGCCGCCGGTTCCGGGGCGGATTTCGAGCATGGCGGGGCGTTTATCTGCCGCGTCGCGCGGCAGCAGCGCAAGCTGCAAGGCATGTTCAACCTCTGGAAGGCGGGCCTTGAGGGCGGGCAATTCCTCCTGCGCAAGTTCGCGCAGTTCGGGATCGTCCAGCATCGCCTCCGCGTCCGCAATATCGGCGCGAACCTGTTTCCATTCGGCAATCTGCTCGGCCACCGGACGCAATTCGGCATATTCGCGCCCGAGCGCAGCGATATCGCCGGACCCTGCGGCCATCTGGGCCTCAAGATACTCGAAACGCGATTGGATCTGGTGCAGGCGGTCTTCGGGGATCATGGGCGGTCTGTCGGTCATCGGCGCGGCGCGGTCAAGGCCTATCCCTGCTGCGCGCGAAGACGGTCCAGCCAGGTTTCGACCCGCTCGCGGTTCACGCCCAGATCGGATTGTCCGAACCGCTGGCGCGCATAGAGTTCGAGCACGCCCTCCTCGGACATGACGGTGGTGTAATCGGGAAAGCCCATCCATTGCGAACGGGTTATATACGTGACCATCCCGTCCGCCACGCTGCCGGCCAGCACTTCGGTGCGCGGCGTGGCGAGGATGATCCGGTCGAGCCTGTCGAAGGTGGTGTCATCCGCCGGGATGCGGCGGCGCACGCCGCTGGCGAGATCCTGATCGGAGGTGACTTGCGGATCGACATGCCAGACCGCCGGGTCGGACGGCGCGAGCCGGATCCACGCGAGGCCCGCGATGATGGCCAGAAGGATGGTCCAGAAGATCAATTTCACAGTGTCCTCACCTCTATCGTGCCCCCGTGCCGCGCCTGCCCGGCCCATTGCACGCTGCCGTTCAGATGGGGGCTATCCGCGCCGCGTCCAACCCCACAGGCTCAGGATTTCCGTGGCGACATGCGCACCGGCGATGGCGGTCGCGCCTGTCGTATCATAGGCCGGGCTGACTTCGACCACATCGCCGCCCATAAGCTCGATCCCGGCGATGTTCCGCAGGATCGCCGCCATGTCGGCGCTCGACGGCCCGCCCCAGACGGGGGTGCCGGTGCCGGGCGCGAAGGCCGGATCGAGGCAATCGATATCGAAGGTCAGATAGGCCGGATAATCCTTGAGAATGCCGCAAATCCGCTCGGCCACCGCATGTGGCCCGATGCGGTGCATCTCGGGCGCATCAATGATGTTGAAGCCCAGCGTGTCGGGATTGTCCGTGCGGATGCCCACCTGAACCGACCGCGCGGGATCGACCAGCCCGAGCTTCACCGCCTTGTAAAGGAACGTGCCGTGATCGATCCGCTCCATGTCGTCATCGGCCCAGGTGTCGGAATGGGCATCGAATTGCAGCACCGACATAGGCCCGTATTTCTCGGCATAGGCTTCGAGGATCGGCAGCGTGATGAAATGATCGCCCCCCAAGGTGACCGTGGCCGTATCGTGCGACAGGATACCGGCGATATGGGATTTCAGCGCTTCGGGAAAATCGGCCGGTTTCGCGTAATCGAAGGCAAGATCGCCGTAATCGGCAATCGCGAACTCTTCCAGCACGTTGTAGCCCCAGCCATAGGGCGCATCGAACGGCTGCAGAGCGGACGCCTCGCGGATCGCGCGGGGGCCGAAGCGGGTGCCACTGCGGTGCGTGACCGCCTGATCGAAGGGCACGCCGGTGATCGCCACATCGACGCCGTTCAAATCCTTGGTGTATCTGCGCCGCAGGAAAGAGGTCGCGCCGGCAAAGGCATTCTCATAGCTCGCACCGCGCAGGTCTTTGCGGGTAAAGGCATGATCGATCTGCGTTTTCGCATCTTCGAGGGCCATCGCTCATCGCTCCGTCATTGGCTTGCGCCGGGTGCGGGCCGCTCTGGACTCCCCGGCGCCGATACCGCATCCCTGCATCTAACCGCGAAGAACGGAGGCACGCAATGTCCGATGACCTGATCCACGATCCGAAAGGCGGGATGCCGCGCCTGCTCGAGATCATGCGGCGCCTGCGCGATCCCGAAAAGGGGTGCCCCTGGGATATCGAACAGGATTTCGCCTCCATCGCGCCCTACACGATCGAGGAGGCCTACGAGGTCGCCGACGCGATCGAGCGGCAGGCGTGGGATGAGCTCAAGGGCGAGCTGGGCGATCTGCTGCTGCAATCGGTCTATCATACGCAGATGGCCGAGGAAGCGGGGATGTTCACGTTCGATGACGTAGCGAACGCGATCTCGGACAAGATGGTCGCCCGGCATCCGCATGTCTTCGGCGATGAAAGCCGCGACAAATCGGCGGCGCAGCAGGTGCAGGATTGGGAAAAGATCAAGGCCGCCGAACGCGCCGGCACCGCGCAGCGCGGCGTTCTGGACGGCGTGGCGCAGGGGTTGCCGGCGCTGACCCGCGCGATCAAACTGCAAAACCGCGCCGCGCGGGTCGGGTTCGATTGGCCGTCGAGCGACGAGGTGCTGGACAAGATCGTCGAGGAGGCGCAAGAGGTGCGCGAGGCCGAAACAGAGGCGGACCGGTTCGAGGAATTCGGCGATCTGCTGTTCGTGATGGTCAATCTGGGCCGTCACATGGGTCTTGACCCCGAAGCGGCCTTGCGCGCGGCGAACGGAAAATTCACCCGTCGGTTCGAGAGCATCGAGGCGGCACTGGCCGAGCGGGGCAAGACGCCCGCGCAAAGCGATCTGGCAGGAATGGACGCACTCTGGGATGCGGCGAAGCGGGCAGAGAAGGAGGGGTGATTTGTCGGGATTGGCACCTGACGGCGCGGAGACCAGAAGAGTACGTCCGGACACAGCGGAGATCGGGAATGAGCCCTGAACTAGCTACACGGTGACCCAGAGACATGCCTTCCGACCCATGTTGCAACGGCTTCCACGGCCTCGGAGACCATGGCGTCTGAAGCAGCGACATCGTCCGGATTCTCAAACCCGTGATTGGCGTTTTTGACGGTGCAAACCACGATGTTTGGCGCTGCTTCAAGCGGGGCGATCAACTCCGGTTTGAACGACGGATCGTTCGTACCAATGACAAGGATCGACTCATGGGTGTGAGTCAGAAGCTGGTTCAGCAGTGGCGTCTCAATCAGACTGGGTGTCAACCAGACCGCGCGCACGCACTTTTCAGAAAAGATGCGCTCGGAAAGCGCCGCTCCCATTGATATTGTGCCGAGCGATTTTCCGATGACCCAGACACTTTGATAGGGTTTCAGTTCCAAAAGGGTGTCAACAATATCGCGGCCATCCAAAGCAATCTGAGCAAACAATCTATCGTCACTCGCCTCAAGGAACGAGCTGTCTTCGCAATAGTCAAAAACTAGACGCGCAATATCGCATCCGCGATCCTGAAAGATGTCCGTGACACGTTTGAGTAGAGGACGCTCATATCCATAACGGAGTCCAGGTAGGACCACCGCAAGCTCGGATCCTCCCACATCATCAAACTGCGCCTGTACATATCGCCCGCGTCCAAATGAAAGAGGGATCGTGATCGTCTGGGTCATCTTGCTTCCTCGCCTTCGGTCACCTTACCTGAAATTGCGAGCAATAGCAGCAAAGTCCGCATACCGAGCGATCAGGTATCACCCGACGGACTGAATCTCTTTCCCGAACACCCAATAAAAAAACGCGCCCCGAACCCGGAGCGCGTTTTTATAATTCTCGAAGGATGCGAAGCTTACTGCGCGTCCTTGATGAACTTCACCGCGTCGCCGAAGGTCTGGATGTTCTCGGCCGCGTCGTCCGGGATCTCGATGCCGAACTCTTCCTCGAAGGCCATGACCAGCTCGACCGTGTCGAGGCTGTCGGCGCCAAGATCGTCGATGAAGGAGGCGTTTTCGACGACCTTGTCCTCTTCGACACCGAGGTGCTCGACAACGATTTTCTTAACGCGATCTGCGACGTCGCTCATATTCTTGTCCTCACAGTTTCAACGGCACGGATGGCCGGTTTTGCCCTCGCCGGGGCGGAAAATGACGTGCCCCGCGGGGCTGTGATATGCGCCTTTGCTCGAACGCGCGAAGGCAAGTTCTGTCCGAAACGGACTGACCAAAACCTGCGCCGCTATAGCATATGAGACAGGGATGGCAAACGATTTGCAAGCAGCCTGCCGCGCATCCCGGCACGATATGTGGCCGATCCTCCGCGCGCGGCGCGCCGGAAAATCCGCCAGCGAAATCAGAGCATTGCCATGCCGCCATTCACATGCAGCGTGGTGCCGGTGACATAGGCGGCCTCGGGGCTGGCAAGATAGAGCACGGCGGCGGCAATCTCTTCGGGGGTGCCCATGCGGCCCATGGGAATCTGCGTCTGGATTGTGGATTTCTGATCCTCGGTCAGCTTGTCGGTCATCGCCGTGGCGATGAACCCCGGCGCGACCGCATTGACGGTGATGCCGCGGCTGGCGACCTCGTAGGCAAGCGATTTGGACATGCCGATCATCCCGGCCTTGGCGGCGGCGTAGTTGCCCTGCCCCGGATTGCCGGTGGCGCCGACCACCGAGGAGATGTTGACGATCCGCCCCCAACGCGCCTTCATCATGCCGCGCAGCGCGCCTTTGCAAAGCCGGAAGGTGGCCGTCAGATTCACATCGAGCACCGATTGCCATTCCTCATCCGACATCCGCATGAAGATATTGTCGCGCGTGATCCCGGCATTGTTGACGAGGATATCGAGGCTGCCCATCGCTTCGGCCGCCTGTTTGGGCAGCGCGGTGACGGCCTCTGCATCGCTTAGGTTGCAGGGCAGCACATGGGCGCGCTCCCCCAGATCGGCGGCGAGCGCCTCCAGCGGCTCCTGCCGTGTGCCCGAAAGGCCCACGGTCGCGCCAGCGCCATGCAGCGCGCGCGCGATCGCGCCGCCGATGCCGCCGGACGCGCCGGTGACGAGCGCGGTTTTTCCTGTCAGATCGAACATTTATTGTCTCCTCGTGGCGCCGTGTTGCCCGGCGGTTTATGCGGAAGCGGCGGACTGAACATCGGCAGGCGTGCCGATATTGCGCGTCGCGGTGGAGCGGTCGATGCGGCGCACCATGCCCGACAGCGCCTTGCCCGCGCCGATTTCCCAGAATTCGGTAACGCCCTGCTGCACCATCCATTCGACCGACTCCCGCCAGCGCACCGCGCCGGTCACCTGGTCCACCAGAAGCGCGCGGATGCGGTCGGGATCGGTCACGGCCTCGGCCAGCACATTGGCGACGAGCGGAACCGACGGCGCGGCGATCTCTACCGCCGCCAGCGCCTCTTGCATCACGGTCGCGGCGGGGGCCATCAGCTCGCAGTGGAAGGGCGCGCTGACCGGCAGCAGGACCGCGCGTTTCGCGCCCGCTTCCTTGGCCAGATCGACGGCCCGCTCGACCGCCGCCTTGTGACCGGAGACGACAACCTGCGCCGGATCGTTGTCATTCGCTGCCGCGCAGACATCGCCCTGCCGCGCCTTGTCCGCGACCTCGCGCACTTGATCGAGCGAAAGCCCCAGGATCGCCGCCATCGCGCCCACACCAACCGGAACCGCCTGCTGCATCGCGGAGCCGCGCAGCCGCAATAGCCGCGCTGCATCGGCCACCGACAGCGCGCCCGCTGCCGTCAAAGCCGAATACTCGCCCAATGAATGACCCGCGACATAGGCGGCGGTATCTACGCTCACCCCCTCGGCCTCAAGTGCGCGCAGGGCGGCGATGGAGGTCGCCATCAGCGCCGGCTGCGCGTTTTGCGTCAGGGTGAGCGTGTCGATATCGCCCTCCCAGATCACCGCGCTGAGCTTTTCCGAAAGCGCCTCGTCCACCTCCTCGAAAACGGCGCGCGCGGCCGGATAGGCATCGGCCAAATCGCGGCCCATGCCGATGGTCTGGGCGCCCTGCCCGGGGAAGATGAAGGCTCGGCTCATGGTCTGTCTCCCTGTCTCGGTGGGAAAAGCCCTTACAACCGCCGCGCCGCGCGCGCAACGCAATCGCACGATTCCTGTGCGCTGGCGAAGATTGCCCCGCGCGGCGAGCACCATATCTTGGAGCGTGGTCAGAACCGCAGCGAGGGCACAATGCCGGCAGGAAATACCGCGAACCGTTATGGATGGGTCGCCAAGAGCTTTCATTGGTCCATCGCGCTCGGCATCTTTCTCGCGATCCCCCTCGGGATCGTCGCGAACCGCTGGCCCTATGACACGGCTGCGGAACTCGCGGACAAGGCGTGGCTCTTTTCGCTACACAAGACGCTCGGCGTGACCATCTTGTTCGTCGCACTGGGCCGGATCGGCTGGGCGCTCATCCAACCGCGCCCGGCGCCGCTGCATCCTGAACGCCGGTGGGAGACGCGGCTTGCCGAGATCGTGCACTGGTTGCTTTACGGCTCGCTGGTTCTGGTACCGCTGTCGGGCTGGGTGCACCACGCGGCGACGACCGGTTTCGCGCCGATCTTGTGGCCGCTGGGTCAGTCCCTTCCCTTGGTTCCGAAGAGCGTTGCCCTGGCCGAAATCGCGGCCGGGTTGCATATCGTCTTCGAACGGGTGTTGGTCATCTCGGTTCTGCTGCATGTCGCCGGCGCGATCAAACACGCCGTGCTCGACCGCGACAAGACGCTGGCTCGGATGCTGCCGGGGCAGCCTGAGTTGTCCGCGCCCGCCGAACATCGGCGCAGCTTCGTGCCGCCGCTCGCGGCGCTTGGTATCTGGGCGGCGGCGCTCGGCATCGGCAATGCATTGGGGGTGTTTCACGCCAGCGCGCCGCTGGCTGCGCAAGCTCCCGCATTGCAGGCGGCCGCAGGCGATTGGCGCGTCACCGAAGGCAGCCTTAACATCAGCGTGATACAGATGGGCAGTGACGTGACCGGCAGTTTCGCCGATTGGACCGCCGATATCGCTTTCGATGAGAACGTTGAGAAAGGCCCGGCCGGATCGGTCGAAGTGCAGATCGCGATCACGTCGCTGTCCTTGGGATCGGTTACGAGCCAGGCGATGGGCGCGGATTATTTCGATGCGGAAACCCATCCGACCGCGCTATTCGAAGCGGAAATCCTGCGCGATGGAGAGGGCTACATCGCCGATGGCACGTTGCGCCTACGCGGCATGGAGCAGCCGGTCGCCCTCCCCTTCACGCTCGACATTCAAGGCGACACCGCGCGGATGAGCGGCGGCACGACGCTGGACCGGCGTGATTTCGGGATCGGCAGTGGAATGACCGATGCCGCCCAACTTGGCTTCGAGGTGCGCGTCGATGTGGACCTGACCGCCACCCGCGCCGAGTGATCCCCCGGCGAACGCGCCGCCGGGGAACCGGGTTTTATTCCGCCTTCATCGCCTCGATGGAGATTTGCACCTGCACCTCGTCGCTGACCGCCGGGGCGAAGGCGCCGAGATCATAATCGCTGCGCAGAAGCGTCGTTGTCGCATCGAAACCGGCCCAGGGCTTGTTCGCCATGGGATGATCGCCGGTCTGGTTCAGATTTGCCTCCAGCGTGACCGGTTTGGTCACGCCGTTCATCGTCAGATCGCCGGTGATCGTCGCGCTGTTCTCGCCGGTCACATCGATGGCGGTCGATTCGAAGGTGATCATGTCGCCTTCCTCCGCGCCGAAGAAATCGTCGGACATGAAATGCGTGAACCGTTCCTCCCAGCCGGTGAACATCGAACGGACCGGGAACGACACGCGAACCGAGGAATTGGCCGGATTGTCCTTGTCGAACTGGATATCGCCCTCGATCCCGGCAAAGAGGTTCCATGTCGTCGAATAGCCCAGATGGTCATAGGAGAACAGGATCTGGCTATGGGAGGCATCGAGCGTATAAGCCTCTGGCTCGGCCTGCGCAGCGAAGGGGAGTGCCGTCAGGACGGCGGCGGCGAGGGTCTTTTTCATGGGCATATCCTTTCTGAGCCGTGATGCACCCAAGCTATCGCAGATGCGCGATCTCTCAACTGGCGTTAAATCAACAGGATATGTGGAGCGTTGAACAGAGCGCGCCAGCCCCCTGCCCTAGCGACGATCCGACAGGCAAAGACCCGCTGCTCCCATCAGGACGACCGACAGCGCGAGCCCGACGATCCGCGCTTCCGGCAAAGCCTGGGGCGTCGCGATCCAGACGCCCGGAATAGCCATGAGACACGCGATTCCGACGAGGCGCAGAACCAGCCGCATCAAAGGATTGGCGCGTTTTGCGTGGGTTTCCGTGTAATGTGCCATGAGATACCCTTTACCGTTTACGAATTGGAAACACTCTTGCAGGGCAACGTGCCGAAACCATGCCGATCCCGGCACGACGGGGCGGCAAGTTCGCGGCAAAATCGGGGCAAGGCGCCATCCCGCTTGATCCTGCGGCCAATCCGTGTATACGGGCGCTTCCTTTCGCAAGACGATTTTCCCGCGCAGACTCTCGTGGGCAGGCGCGAAAGGATCAATCGCCTGTCCTTTGAAATGCGCCAGAACAAGAACGGAGCTCACATGCCGCTTTACGAGCATGTATTCATTTCGCGCCAGGATCTTTCCAACGCGCAAGCCGAAGGCCTCATCGAACATTTCGGCACCGTCCTTTCCGACAACGGCGGCAAGCTCGTCGATCAGGAATACTGGGGCGTCAAGACGATGGCCTACAAGATCAACAAGAACCGCAAGGGCCATTACGCCTATCTGCGCACCGATGCACCGGCGACCGCCGTGCAGGAGATGGAGCGCCTGATGCGTCTGCATGACGACGTGATGCGCATTCTCACGATCAAGGTCGATGAGCACGAGGAAGGCCCCTCGGTGCAGATGCAGAAACGCGAAGAGCGCGACAACCGTCGCGAGCGCCGCAACTGATCGCCTGAAGGAAAGGATTGAACCATGGCTGCAAAACCGTTTTTCCGCCGCCGCAAGGTCTGCCCCTTCTCGGGCGACAATGCACCCAAGATCGATTACAAGGACACCAAGCTGCTGCAGCGGTATATCTCCGAGCGGGGCAAGATCGTCCCGTCGCGGATCACTGCCGTGTCCGCCAAGAAACAGCGTGAACTGGCCCGCGCGATCAAGCGCGCCCGCTTTCTCGCCCTGCTGCCCTACGCAGTGAAATAAGGAGAGTTTGACATGCAAGTGATCCTTTTAGAACGCGTGGCCAAGCTGGGCCAGATGGGCGATGTCGTCGATGTCAAGCCCGGCTTCGCACGCAACTACCTGCTGCTGCAGGGCAAGGCCCTGACCGCCAGCAAGGAAAACATCGCCTCCTTCGAGGACCAGAAGGCGCAGCTCGAAGCGCGCAACCTGGAATCGAAGAAGGAAGCGGAGCAACTGGCGGACCGTCTGGGCGGACAGCAATTCGTCGTGATTCGCCAGGCCTCCGACGGCGGCAACCTCTACGGCTCCGTCACGACGCGCGATGCCGCAGACGTGGCGACCGAGGAAGGCTATTCGATCGACCGCAAGCAGGTCATCATCCGCCAGCCGATCAAGACGCTCGGCGTGCACGAGGTCGAGGTGCATCTGCACCCCGAAGTCATGGTCACGATCGAGCTCAACGTCGCCCGCTCCCCCGAGGAAGCCGAGCTTCAGGCCTCCGGCAAGTCCATTCAGGAACTGGCCGCCGAGGAAGAGGCGCAGGCCGAATTCGAAATCCAGGAGCTGTTCGACGATATCGGCGCGGCGCAACTGGACGAGCTGGAAACCGCGGACGAGCAGAAGACCGACGAGCCGGCCGTTCAGGAGAAAGCCGAACTGGACGAAAAGCTGGACCGTTAAGCTTCCCCGCACAACATCGAAAAGGCCGCACCGGAGACCCGGCGCGGCCTTTTTCTTTTGTATGCACTCCCCCTATCGCGCCCGTGCGATCCGCTCTAATCTGGCTCAAAAACCAGCTTACCGGGAGGATACGCTCATGCCACTTCACCTCAACCGCCGCGGATTTCTTGCCAGCACGGCTGGATTTCTTGCATTGCACCCGTTCTCGCTCCGTGCCGCCGCGAACCAGGCGCATCTGCGGATCATGGAAACCACCGATCTGCACGTCCATGTGCATCCCTATGACTACTATGCCGATCGCCCCACGGACACCGTCGGGCTGAGCCGCGTGGCCTCCATCGTGCAAGACATCCGTGATGAGGCGACCAATTCGATCCTTCTCGACAATGGCGATTTCCTGCAGGGCAACCCGATGGGCGATTACATCGCCTATGAGCGCGGCATGAAAGACGGTGACATGCACCCGATCATCACCGCGATGAACGTGCTGGGCTTCGACGGCTCGACTCTTGGCAACCACGAATTCAACTACGGCCTGGATTTCCTGAGCAAGACCATCGCCGGGGCTGAATTTCCGGTCGTCTGCGCCAATGTCGTCAAACAGACCGGCGCCTCCCCGCGCGAGGACACGCCGCTGGTGCCGCCCTATGTCATCCTCGATCGCAGCCTGACCGATGGCGCCGGCACCACGCATGACATCCGCATCGGACTGATCGGTTTCGTGCCGCCGCAAGTGATGACCTGGGATCGCCGCCACCTCGAGGGCAATGTCGAGGCGCGAGACATCGTCGCCGCCGCGCGCGCCTGGGTGCCGCAGCTGCGCGAGGAAGGCGCCGATATCGTCATCGCGCTGGCCCATACCGGCATCGGCCCCGCGGAGGCGACGGACGGGATGGAAAACGCCGCCATCCCCCTCGCAGGCGTGGACGGGATCGACGTGATCCTGACCGGCCATTCGCATCTCGTCTTCCCCTCGCCCACCTACGAGGACGTGCCGGGTCTCGATGTGGCGAACGGCACGATCAACGGCAAGCCCGGCGTCATGGGCGGCTTCTGGGGCAGCCATATGGGGCTGATCGATCTGATGCTGGAGCGCGACGGATCGGGCTGGCGCGTGCTCAGCCACGACATCGAAGCCCGCCCGATCTTCGAGCGCGCAGAGGATCGCTCGATCACGCCGCTGGTCGGGGATTACCAGCCGGTGCTCGATGCCACGCAGAAGGTGCACGAGGAAACGCTCGCCTATGTGCGCCGCGCGGTCGGCAATACCGATGCGCCGCTGCACAGCTATTTCGCGCTGGTGGCCGACGATCCTTCGGTGCAGGTCGTCTCCAACGCGCAGCGTTGGTATATCGAACAGATGATGCAGGGCACCGAACACGAGGGGATTCCCATCCTCTCGGCCGCCGCCCCCTTCAAGGCCGGCGGGCGTGGCGGGCCGGATTACTATACCGACGTGCCCAAGGGGCCTGTGGCGATCAAGAACGTTTCCGACCTTTATCTCTACCCCAACACGGTCCGCGCCGTGCGCGTCACCGGCGATCAGGTCAAGGGCTGGCTCGAACGGTCGGCCGGCATGTTCAACCAGGTCGAACCGGGCGCCACCGACGCGCCGCTGCTCAACCCCGACTTCCCAAGCTACAATTTCGACGTGATCGACGGCGTGACCTACCAGATCGATCTCAGCGAGCCTGCGATGTTCGACCGCGAAGGTAATGTCGTAAACCCGGACGCAAACCGCATCCGGGATCTGCGCTACGACGGTCAGCCCATCGACCCCGATCAGGAGTTCATCATCGCCACCAACAACTACCGCGCCGGCGGCGGCGGCAGTTTCCCTGGAACGGGCGACACGATCATCTTCGAAGGCCCGGACACCAATCGCGACGTGATCGTGCGCTATATCGTGCAGCAGGGCACCATCAACCCGAAGGCCGATTTCAACTGGCGCTTCGCCCCGATGGAGGGCACCAGCGTGATTTTTGAAACCGGCCCTGCGGGCGCGAAATATTCGGACAGCCTGCAGGACATGCAGCTTGAAGAAGTCGGCACCAACGAGGACGGCTTCGCCCAGTTCCGCCTAATGCTCTGATCCGATCTTCTCTGTTTCAAAAATATCTCGGGGGGAGTCGCGCAGCGACGGGGGGCAGCGCCCCCCACCTCGCGCTCCGGCGATACGCGAGCCGCCGTGAAAAAAGGCCGCCCCTGCGGGACGGCCCTTTGCTGAACGCTTTTTGAGCGGTCTTATTCCTCGTCGAGCGCCTCGACCGCCTTTTCGAGCTCGTCCTTGGAGACCTCTTTCTCGGTCACCTGCGCCTGCTCAGCGACGTGATCGACAACCTTGTCCTCGAAGATCGGCGCACGCAGTTGTTGCTGCATCTGCTGGTTCTGGCGCACGAAATCGAAGAAAGCGCGTTCCTGGCCAGGATATTGCCGCGCCTGGTTCATGATCGCCTGCGTCATCTCGGCATCGGTCACCTCGATTTCGGCCTTCTGGCCCAGTTCGGCCAGAAGCAAACCCAGCTTCACGCGCCGTTCGGCAAGCTTGTTATGTTCTTCGGTCGGCTCGATCTCGCCGTGATCGTGGCCCTGCTCCTCGGGATGCTCCTCGTGCCAGAGCTGATGCGCGATCTGATTGGCTTCGGCCTCCACGAGCGACGGCGGAAGCTCCATCTCGACCTTCTCGTCGAGCTTGTCGAGCAACTCGCGCTTCATCACCGCGCGCGCCGCGCCGGCATATTCCGCTTCGAGCCGCTCGGCGATCTGCGATTTGAGCGCGGCCAGATCCTCGGCGCCGAATTTCTTGGCCAGATCATCATTGATCTCGGCTGCGACGGGCTTCTTGACCGCCTTGATCTTGCACTCGAAGACCGCGTCCTTGCCGGCCAGGTTCTCGGCGCCGTATTCCTCCGGGAACTTGACCTCGACATTCTTCTCGTCGCCGGCTTTCACACCGACAAGCTGCTCCTCGAAGCCCGGAATGAAGGAGCCCGAGCCGATCACCAGCGGATAATCCTCCGCCGCGCCGCCCTCGAAAGGCTCGCCATCGACCTTGCCGAGGAAATCGATCACCACCTGATCGCCATCCTCCGCCGCCGCGCCATCCTCGCGATCCTCGAAATTCTGCGCGCTCTCGGCAAGGTTCCCCAGCGCCTCGTCCACCTCGGCTTCGCCTGCCTTAACGACCAGCCGCTCCAGCGAAATCGAGGACAGGTCGACCTCGGGCATCTCGGGCAGCTTCTCATAGGACATGGCGACCTCGATATCGTCGCCTTCCTTCCAGTCGTCATTGGTCATCTTGACCTCGGGCTGGAGCGCCGGGCGGTCGCCGGTTTCCTTGAAATGCGCGTTCATCGCGCCATCGATGGTTTCCTGCATCGCCTCGCCCAGAAGACGCGGGCCGAACTGCTTTTTCAGCAGCGGCATCGGCACCTTGCCCTTGCGAAAGCCCTTCATCTCAACCTCGGGCTGCGCTTCTTTCAGCTTTTCATTGACCTTCGCATCGAGCTCATCCGCCGAGACGGTGATCGCATAGCTGCGCTTGAGGCCTTCGTTTTGCGTTTCGGTGACCTGCATGTCGTCCTTGTCCATTGCATAGGGGCCGCGGAGGCGTCCGCGGCGGTCAAAATCCACCGCGTCTTAGTAGGGCCATCTACACGGTGCAAGCGGAAATCCCCGCCCCTCGATGCGCCCGCGATGCTTCGCGCATCATGCATTCTGCTTTCGTGAAATGGTGCGGGTGAAGGGACTCGAACCCCCACGCCTTGCGGCGCCAGAACCTAAATCTGGTGCGTCTACCAATTCCGCCACACCCGCATTGCCGGGGCTGATAGCAAAGCCTGGGCGCGCTGGCGAGGGGAAATTTCGCCCCCATGATCAGCGCGTCAGGTGGCGCAGAACTGCGGGGAGCGTTTCGGGCAGATCCTCCGAGATCAGGCCGGGGCCAAAGCGCAGCGCGCAATCGACATGCAGCCGCGCGGCGGTAGCGGCAGCATCGAGCGGCTCAAGCCCGCGCGCCAGAAGCCCCGCGACGAAACCTGCGAGCACATCGCCCGTGCCGGCGCTGCCGAGCCAGGGCGCGGAGCGCGCATATTGCGCCGAATTGACGAAGGCGCGCCCGCCGGGCGCGGCAATGACGGTATCCGGCCCCTTGAAAAGAACGGTGCATCCGGCCCGTTCGGCGGCATCGCGGGTGGCGTCGATCTTGGAATAGGCCGGGCCTTCCGTGGGGTCTGCGTTCAGGCGCTCAGCGATGTTGGGAAAGACGCGCGCGAATTCGCCGGCATGGGGCGTCAGGACGCATCCCTCATGCAATCGCTCGAACAGCCCCGGCGCGCGCCCGATCAGCGTCAGCGCATCGGCATCGAGCACGGTGAGGCGCCCGGCCCCGAGCGCGGTTTCGACCAGCGCGCCCTGCGCCTCGCCCGTGCCCAGCCCCGGCCCCAGGGCAAGCACGTTGAGCCGGTCGTCCTCCAACTGTTCGCCGAGCGCCGCCGCGTCGGCGATCGTCGTCTGCATGATGGCAGTGATCTGGCTGGCCACCTCCTGCGCGGCATCGGGCGGCACGCCCAGCGTGACCAGCCCCGCGCCGATGCGCAGCGCACCGCGCGCGGTGAGCCGCGCCGCGCCCGTCTTGCCCGGCCCGCCCGAAAGCACGAGCACATGGCCATGTGCGTATTTATGCGCGTTCTCCGTCTTGTCGATGACGCTTGAGTGCGGCGGCTCGGTCAAACGCGCGATAGGCCCATCCGGCGTCGCGTCGACGCCGATGGGCTTGACGATCACGCGGCCGCAATGCGCAGGGCCGTGCGCCAGATACTGGCCCGGTTTCGCCGCATGGAAGGTCACCGTCAGATCGGCGCGCAGCGCGCATCCCAGCACCTTGCCGCTATCGGCGCAAAGCCCGCTGGGCAGATCGACCGCGACCCGTTTCGTCGCGTCATCATAGCGCCCGTCCAGCGACTTCTGAAAAACGGCAAGCTGGCCCTCCACCGGGCGCGTCAACCCGGTGCCGAAGAGGCTGTCGAAAACGATGTCGACCTCGGGCAGATCGCCGTCCACAGGCTCCACCGCACCGAGTTCCGCCCAGCGGTCATGATTGCGCCGCGCGTCGGCGGGCAGGCTGGACGGATCGCCGAAGAGCCGCAGCGAGACATGCCAGCCCCGCCCGTGCAGCAGCCGCGCGATAACGAACCCGTCGCCGCCATTGTTTCCCGGCCCGCAGATCACCAGCGCGCGCCGCGCGCCTTGCGCAAGTTCGGGCCATGCCTCGAAGACCGCATCGACCGCGCCGCGCCCCGCCCGCTCCATCAGGTCGAGCCCGGAGCCCTGCCCCGCCGCCATCGCGGCCTGTTCCACCGTTCGCATCTGAGCCGATGTCAGCAATTCGGACATGATCGACCTCCCACCCGTTTCATTTCTGCACAAATTCTGTGCGTCTTGCACAAATTATTGGCGCTCGCCCGCGTTCCGCCGCGTCGCGCTCCCGCTTTGACCCGCGCGCGATTGAGACCCCGCGCCGGACATGCTCTTACGGGCGAAAGATCACCGCAAGGAACCTGTCCGATGAAAAAAATCGAAGCAATCATCAAGCCCTTCAAGCTCGATGAGGTCAAGGAAGCGCTTCAGGATGCAGGTATTCAGGGCCTGAGCGTCATCGAGGTCAAGGGTTTCGGGCGCCAGAAGGGCCATACCGAACTTTACCGGGGCGCGGAATACGTGGTGGATTTCCTGCCCAAGGTGAAGATCGAGGTGGTTCTTGACGACGATCAGGTCGAGGGCGCCATCGACGCCATCGTCGAAGCCGCGCGCACCGACAAGATCGGCGACGGCAAGATTTTCGTCTCCCCCGTCGAACAGGCGATCCGCATCCGCACCGGCGAGACCGGCTCCGACGCGCTCTGAGCCGGGCCGCATCACAGTTACATACAGAACAAAGGGTTAAAGAGAATGAGCACCGACGCGCTTCTCAAGCTGATCAAGGACGAGGATGTCGCCTATGTGGACATCCGTTTCACCGATACGCGCGGCACGCTGCAGCATGTCACGGTCGATGTCGATCTGGTCGATGAGGATTTCCTTGAGGAAGGCTTCATGTTCGACGGCTCCTCCATCGCCGGGTGGAAGTCCATCGAAGCCTCCGACATGAAGCTGATGCCGGACACCGAAAGCGCCTATATCGATCCCTTCTATGCCGAGCGGACGCTCTGCGTGCATTGCTCCATCGTCGAGCCCGATACCGGCGAGCCCTATGAACGCGACCCGCGCGGCACGGCGCAGAAGGCCGAGGCCTATCTGAAATCCTCCGGCATCGGCGATGTGGCCTATTTCGGCCCCGAGGCGGAGTTCTTCCTCTTCGACGACGTGCGCTATGCGAACAGCGTCAACAAGGTGTCCTACGAGATCGATGCAATGGACGGCTCGTGGAACACCGATACCGAATACGAGATGGGCAATACCGGCCACCGGCCCGGCCTCAAGGGCGGCTATTTCCCCGTCAACCCGATCGATGACGGGCAGGATATCCGCGCGGAAATGCTCTCGACCATGAAGCGGCTCGGCATGAAGGTGGACAAGCATCACCACGAGGTCGCCTCCTGCCAGCACGAGTTGGGACTGATCTTCAGCACGCTGACCGAACAGGCGGACGAGCTGCAGAAATACAAATACGTCATCCACAACGTCGCCCAGGCTTACGGCAAATCGGCGACCTTTATGCCCAAGCCGATTTTCGGCGACAATGGCTCGGGGATGCATGTGAACATGTCGATCTGGAAGGACGGAAAGCCGCTCTTTGCAGGCGACAAATATGCCGATCTCAGCCAAGAGGCGCTGTATTTCATCGGCGGCATCCTCAAGCACGCCAAGACGCTCAACGCCTTCACCAACCCGACGACGAACAGCTACAAGCGGCTGGTGCCCGGCTTCGAAGCGCCGGTGCTGCGCGCCTATTCGGCCAGCAACCGCTCCGGCTGCGTGCGGATCCCGTGGACCGAAAGCCCCAAGGCCAAGCGCGTCGAGGCGCGTTTCCCCGATCCAGCGGCCAATCCCTATCTGTGTTTCGCTGCGCTTCTGATGGCCGGGCTCGACGGCATCCGCAACAAGATCAATCCCGGCGAGGCGATGGACAAGAACCTCTACGATCTGCCGCCCGAAGAGCTGGAGGGCGTGCCGACCGTCGCTGCTTCGCTGCGCGAGGCCATCGGGGCGCTGCAGGCCGATCACGATTTCCTGCTGGCCGGCGATGTCTTCACCAAGGACCAGATCGAGGGCTATGCCGCGCTGAAACTGGGAGAATGCGACCGCTACGATCAGACGCCGCATCCGATCGAGTTCGGCATGTATTATTCCTGCTGAAGCGGGCGACAGAGATTATCAGGGGCGCGCTTCAGCGCGCCCTTTCGTGTTTCCTGGCAAATGTTCAACCGTGCCTCAAAATAGCCGCCGGGGCGTCCTTGCCGCGTCACAAGACGCGGCCACCCTATGCGCGCAGGCACGTATAAAGGACGGAAAGGCACCGCCATGACCCAGGATTTCAAGGAACGTCTGGCGCGTTTGGAAGCGAAACACGGCGCATCGCCGCCCCCGCCGCAGACCGGCTCGCGCGGCAATGGTGGCAGCGGGGGCGGCCCTCGCGGACCCCGACGCGGCGGCAGCATCAAGATCGTGCTGGGCCTGTTGGCCACCGTGCTGCTTCCGACCGCCATTGCGGTGGGCTTTCTGGTTTTCAAACAGACACCGGCGGGTCAGGAGTTGCTTGCAAGCCTTCGCAAAGACGGGCCCGGCGCGGTCGCGCAGCGGGTTTCGACCGGGATCGCCACGGGCGTCTGGACCGGCGAGCAGGCAGAAGAACATCTGAGGGCGCAGATGGGCGACGTTTTCTTCGAAGGTTACATGGAACAGGTGCGCAAGCTTGATCAGGGCGAAGCGGCGCAATAGCCGTCCGGCGCTGTAGCGAAAGGCCTCTCGGGGCAAACCCGGCATCGCATAAACCTTGCCTCCCGGTGTTGCATCGTCAGCGGAACGCCGCTGAACACCCTAGCGTTTCGGCCGAGCATGCCCCGACGTCAATGGAACGCTTGCCCCCGGAACCGCGTTTGCTACGCTGACCTGATTGTATATTGCCGGAGACTGCCCGATGCGCCGATTGCTTGCCGCCGCCCTGATATCCGCCTGCGCCGCCCTGCCTGTCTCGGCGGCGCAATGCATCACCAGCAAGGGGAACTTCAACGCCTATAAGCAGACCCTCGCGCAGCAGGCCGCGGCCGCCGGGGTCGGCCAGCGCGGGCTGGCGGCGCTTCAGGCGGCCGATCTGTCAGGCATCACCTGGCGCTTCGAATCGAACCCCAGCAGCCAGAGCGGTACGTTGCAGGGCGATCCGGCCCGCTTTCTCGCCAAACGGTCGGGAAGCTCAGCCGAAAGCTTCATCAATCAGACCCGCGCCAAGATCGCGCGCAACCCCAACACCTTCGCCTCCATAGAGCGCAATTTCGGCGTTCCGGGCGCGATCCTCGCCACGATCTGGGGTCTGGAGACAAGCTGGGGCGGTTATCTCGGCCGAACCGATGTCGTGGATGGCGCCGTGACGCTGGCGTCCTATTGCCGCCGTCATCCGCGTTTCGAGCCGCATGCCATCGCCGCGCTGCAGATGGTCGATGAAGGTATCCTCTCGCCCGGCACTCAGGGCGGGCCGTCCGGTGAATTGGGGCATATGCAGTTTCTTGCCGGCAACTGGATGAAATACCGCGTGGACGGCAATGGCGACGGGCGGGCCGATCCTTATAATGCGGTCGATGCGCTGGCCACGGCGGCGAACATGCTGCGCCGCAACGGCTGGCAGCCGGGGCAGCCTTTCGGCGAGGGAACGCATAACTTCAACGTCCTGTCCGTCTGGAACGACAGCGGCAATTACCTGCGGGCCATCGTCTATTCGGCCCAGCGTGCAGGAAGCTGAGGCGTCATTCGAAGACCACCACCCGAGCCAGTATCCCCGCGTGATCCGAGCCGAGCCGGCCTCTCGGCTCGGCGCTCCCGCCGCCCGGAGCGTAGACGTGATCGATCGGCAGCGGCATCCCGAATGTGCGAAAACTCGAAAACAGCGCGCCGGCGCGCGACGTGCCTGTCAGCGCCGCGAGTCGGCGCAAGGCATGTGACCAAGGCACCATGTTGAAATCGCCCGCGATCACCGCAGGCTCGTCGAGCCCGGCGAGAATAGGCAGGATCTGCTGCATCTGTTCGGGCTGATCATAAGGCCAAGGCCAGAACCCATGCAGGCTGATGGCCCAGAATGTTCCGCCGGGCGAGGCGACCTGCAATCCCGACACACCGTATCCCGTCACGCATATCTCGCCCTCGGCCGGCCAACGCGACAGCACCGCGACGCGCGCCCAATCGGTCAGTGCGCAACTTGTCTGATAGGGAAAATCGGCCCGCAGATCGCGCAGAAGCGCGGCGTTTCGCGAGGTCACTTCCTGCAGCGCCACGATATCGGCGCCGCTCGCGCGGATATCTTCGGCCAGCGCCTCCGTCCCGTCATTCCCGAACCGCAGGTTCTTCTGGTAGACCGTCACCGGTCCGGGTGGATGCGCAACGAAGCTTTGCGCCACGATCTGCCCCATCGCCGCGAGACACAGCACCGCCGCGCTCCAACGCAGCCAGTAGGGCCAGGGCGACCAGATCACCCAAAGCGCGAAGATCAGCGCGATGGGGATGCGGAACGCTGCCAGCATGTCGCCCGCCGGATGCGCTGCCCCCGCAAAACTGCCGACGAACAGCGCGCCGAGCAGCAGCGAGATGCCCCATAGCCACCGGCGCCCTGCCTTCACCATGCCGCGACCTTTCCGATCCATTGCTTGCGCTTCCCCTTGCCCGGCGACACTCTGGCCCCAGCCTAGAAGGAGCGCACCCTATGCCGACCGAACGTATCACCTTCACCGGCCATTCCGGCAGCACGCTCGCGGCGCGCCTCGATCTGCCGGACGGGCCGCATCTGGCAACCGCCCTTTTTGCGCATTGCTTCACCTGTTCCAAGGACATTCCGGCGGCAAGGCGGATCGCCGCGCGACTGGCTTCGATGGGAATTGCCGTGCTGCGGTTCGATTTCACCGGGCTGGGCCATTCGGAGGGCGAGTTCGCCAATACCAGCTTTTCCTCGAACGTCGAGGATCTGGGGCGGGCGGCGGACTATCTGCGCGGGCGCGACATGGCGCCGGAAATGCTCATCGGTCATTCGCTTGGCGGCGCGGCGGTGCTGCGAGCGGCGGGACAGATCGGCGGGGTCAAGGCGGTAGCGACCATCGGCGCGCCTTTCGATCCCGGCCACGTCACGCATAATTTCGCCGATGCGCTGGACGATATCGAACGATCGGGCGAGGCCGAGGTCGATCTGGGCGGGCGGCGCTTTACCATCCGGCGCGAATTCGTGAAGGATATCGAGGCGCAGAAACTCGGCCCGGCGATCCGCGATCTGCGCGCCGCGCTGCTGGTGATGCACGCGCCGCGAGACGCCATTGTCGGGATCGACAACGCGACGAATATCTTCACCGCCGCCCGCCATCCCAAGAGCTTCGTCACGCTGGGCGATGCCGATCACCTGATCTCCGGTGCGGAGGATGCCGAATATGCCGCCGAGGTGATCGCCGCGTGGTCGAGCCGCTATCTCGATCTCTCGCCCCCTGCGCCGCCAGAAGATGCGCCCGAGGGCGTCGTGCGTGTCTCGGAGGTGAGCGCGGACGGCTTCCTGCAGGATGTTCAGGCCGGCCCGCATCACATGCGCGCGGATGAGCCGAAATCGGTGGGCGGCAGCGATCTCGGTCCGTCGCCGTATGGAGTCCTGTCCGCCGGGCTCGGTGCCTGCACATCGATGACGATCCGCATGTATGCCCGCCGCAAGGGCTGGCCGCTCGATCACGTTTCCGTCGATGTCTGCCACGACAAGATCCATGCCGAAGATGCCGGCACCGAAGCGGCCGCGAAGATCGACCGTTTCCAGCGCCGTATCACGCTGGAGGGCGATCTGAGCGAGGATCAGCGCGCGCGCCTGCTCCAGATCGCCGACCGCTGCCCGGTGCATCGCACGCTTGAGGCGACCTCGCATATCGAGACCGTTCTGGAGGATGGCTCATAATCCTGTTGAGCATTATGAATTTGCACGCGCGCCGGGCCTGTGTCAGGGGAAGCTGACCCAAATGCGGAACCTGATACCCATGCGCACGTCCCTGCAAACGCTTCTCGATCAACGCGACTGGCTGCTGGCCGATGGCGCCACAGGCACCAACCTGTTCAACATGGGGCTCGCCAGCGGCGATCCGCCCGAGTTCTGGAACGAGACCGAAACGGACAAGATCCGCGCGCTCTATTCCGGCGCGGTGGATGCGGGCAGCGATCTGTTCCTGACCAACACCTTCGGCTCGAACGCCTCGCGCCTCGCGCTGCACAAGGCCGAGAAACGCGCTTTCGAGCTTTCGCGCCTCGGCGCCGAGCTTGCGCGGGAGATCGCGGACAAGGCCGAACGCCCCGTCGTTGTCGCCGGCTCCGTCGGACCGACGGGCGAGATCATGGAGCCGGTCGGCACGCTCTCCCACACCCGTGCGGTCGAGATGTTCCACGAACAGGCCGAGGGGTTGAAGGCGGGCGGCGCCGATGTGCTCTGGGTCGAGACGATCAGCGCGCCCGAGGAATTCCGCGCGGCGGCCGAAGCCTTCGGATTGGCGGACATGCCATGGTGCGGCACGATGAGCTTCGACACGGCGGGCCGCACGATGATGGGCGTGACCTCCGAAGGGATGGCCGAGATGATCGAAAGCCTGCCCAACCCGCCTTTGGCCTTCGGCGCCAATTGTGGCACGGGCGCCTCCGATCTGCTGCGCACGGTGCTGGGCTTTTCGGCCATCGGCACCGAACGCGCGCTCATTGCCAAGGGCAATGCCGGGATTCCCAAATATGTCGAGGGGCATATCCATTACGACGGCACGCCCGAACTGATGGCCCGCTACGCCGTTCTTGCGCGCAACGCGGGCGCGAGGATCATCGGCGGTTGCTGCGGCACGATGCCCGAACATCTGCGCGCCATGCGCGAGGCGCTGGAGACAAGCCCGCACGGCGAGCGGCCAACGCTGGAGGAGATCGCCGCCGAGATCGGCCCGTTCAGCTCCGACGGCGACGGAACCGGCGATCAGAGCGCCGCGCCGAAACGCGAGCGCAGGGGCCGCCGGCGGGGCTGACAGAGCCGCGCGAACTGGCCCGCCTTCGCCCCGGAAAGGCTCGCGCCGCGACAAAAGGTCGGTCCCAACGCCGCGTAGGTCGGAAATCAGCAAGTGATCGCGCGGCAAAATCATGAAGTGTCTAGAAAACCTGTCCGGCGCATGACCGGCGAGTGGAGAGTTGAGAGATGGCTGACGAAGACGACGACATCATCCTGTCCGAACTGAACGACGAGGAACTGGTCGAGCAGATGTTCGACGATCTCTATGACGGTCTCAAGGAAGAGATCGAGGAGGCGGTGAACATCCTTCTGGAGCGCGGCTGGCAGCCTTACGATATCCTGACGAAAGCGCTTGTCGGCGGCATGACGATCGTGGGCCATGATTTCCGCGACGGTATCCTTTTCGTTCCCGAAGTGCTGCTTGCCGCCAATGCGATGAAGGGCGGGATGGCCATCCTCAAGCCGCTTCTGGCCGAGACGGGCGCGCCGCGCGTGGGCAAGATGGTGATCGGCACGGTCAAGGGCGACATCCACGATATCGGCAAGAACCTCGTGGCGATGATGATGGAAGGCGCGGGGTTCGAGGTCGTCGATCTGGGGATCAACAACCCGGTGGAAAGCTATCTCGATGCGCTGGAAGCCGAGGATGCCGATATCCTCGGCATGTCGGCCCTGCTGACGACCACCATGCCCTACATGAAGGTCGTGATCGACACGATGGTCGAGAAAGGGATGCGCGACGATTACATCGTTCTCGTCGGCGGCGCGCCGCTGAACGAGGAATTCGGCAAGGCCATCGGTGCGGATGCCTATTGCCGCGACGCCGCCGTCGCGGTGGAGACCGCGAAGAGTTTCGTGGCGCGCAAACACAACCAGATGACGGCCTGACCCTTCGGCCCCCGGCATGCGCCGCGCCAGCGCGATTTCCGCCGTATGGCGCGCCGGGGGGTTTTCCTGCCGCCGTATTGGACCTATCTTTGCGGTAAGAGCGAAGGAGAGACCGATGCCCGTCACCACGTTTTTCACCATGATCCTGGCCGTGATCGCCGCGGCCGCGCTGACCGTCTGGGCAATGGTCGAGTTCGGCATCCTCCAGATCCTGCCGCTTCTCGCTTTGGCCGCGCTGATCGCGCGGTGGGGCCTGTCGCATGTGCCCGGCGATGACGAGCCTGCCTGACGACACCGCACTGACACGAACCGGACTTGAGGCGCGAGGCGGCGGGCGTGTTCTGATCGTCGCCTGTGGTGCACTCGCGTGCGAAATCCTTGCGCTCCGCGACGCGAACGGATGGGATCACATCGATCTGACCTGTCTGCCCGCGATCCTGCACAACTACCCCGAACGCATCACCGATGCCGTGCGCGAAACCGTCCAGGCACGGCGTGGCGATTACGACGCGGTCTTCGTGGCCTATGGAGATTGCGGCACCGGCGGCCGGCTGCAAGCGGCCTGCGACGCAATGGGCGTGGAGATGATCGCGGGGCCGCATTGCTACAGTTTTTACGAAGGCAATGCGGGTTTCGCGGCACGGGAGGAATGCACGGCGTTCTATCTCACCGATTTCCTCGTGCGCCAATTCGACGCCTTCGTCTGGAAACCGCTCGGACTCGACCGGCATCCGGAATTGCGCGAGATGTATTTCGGCAATTACGAAACGCTGGTCTATCAGGCGCAAACCGACGATCCGGACCTGACGGAGCGTGCGCGTCGATGCGCCGAGCGCCTCGGCCTTGCCTTCGAACGGCGCCTGACGGGTTATGGCGATCTGGAGCGGGATTTGCGCCGCTGGGCCGAACGCTGACTTTTTCCGTCGACGGAAAAAGCCGGACGCGCGGGCGCGTCCGGGCGCTCAGTCCGGCTGTTCCATCAGGAGGTTCGACACCGGGACAATGGCGACGCTGGAGGCGCGATCCTGCAGGCTCCAGAGCAGCAGCGCCGACACGGTATCGGGCGTATAGCGCCCCAGCATCGCCACCGCCCCATCCTGCCGCGCCCGGAACGCTGCGCCATCGAGGAAGCGGCGTTTCGTGCGCGCATCCTGATCGCCGCCGTCGAAATCGCGCAGGACGCTGATCGTCGGCACCTCCTCGCGCCGCGCCATTGCCTCGGCGGTGTTGAGCCCGTTCGACATGAAGACGAGGCCATGCCCGCTCTCGGCGGCAAAGCGCGTGGCCTGTTCGGTCGCGGCACGCGCGGTCTGCAAGCCTCCGCCGGGCGCTTCGATCAGGGCCACGGCTTCGGGAACCGCCGCGACCGATCCGGCGAGGATTTGTTCCACATCCGCCGGGGCGGCGGCTTGCGGCAGATCGACCAGCGCGGCGACCTCGTAGCCTTGCGCCCGGTAGGCCTCCATGCGGTCAGCGGCGCCGGGCTGTCCGGGATCGAGCGCAAAGGTTACAGGGAACGGGAAATTATCCAGCGTGTCCGGCCCAAGCGGTCCGGTGCCATCGTCGATCAGCACGATCGCCATGCGCGGCAGCCCGGAAGCCGTTTCGGCCGGTGCGGCGAAACGCTCCAGCGCCGGGCGAGAATCGGCAGCGGGTGTTCGGGCGCCGACTGTCTCGTCTGTGCCGCCACCGATACTGGGCAGGCGCGAGGAGACCCCGTTGCCGCGGTCGGCAAAGGAACCGGCGGGGCGGCCGATAAGGGCGGGATCGCCCTCGCCCGACGTGGTATCTCCGGCACCGTCTTGCGCCGGCGGTGTCGGTTCGAGCCGGCGGATCCGCGGCTCAGGCGCGGTGTCGCCATCGTTTTGGGCGAATGGCGCGTCTGGCGATGTCTCCGCTTCGCTTGACGAGGCGTTCGGCGCGGTTTCGCGCGAGGCTGCGCCAACCTCCTCCGGCGTTTCGAGCGGGCTCGTTTCGCCCGGAACGGGCGGCGCGGGAGGTTGCGCGGGTTCGGTGGCGATGGCGAGATCGCGCTCGATCACGGGAGCCTTAAGGTCGGGAGCGTTCAGAGTGGGGGAGTCGAGCCCGGCAAGCGCGCGTCTGTCCGCGCGCGGTGCGTCTTGGGCGAGGGTCGGCGCGTCTTGCTGCGCTGCGACCTGGGGCGATTGCAATGCGACCTCCGGCGCGCCGATTTGGGGCGCTGCGGTCGGGGCTGTGTTGAGATCCTGCGGCGCGCGATCCGCCACGCCCTCCGGGGTGGACAGCGCCGGCGAGGCCGCATCGGGGGTCACGGTGGTGACATCCGTGGGCCGGCGCGCGGGTTTGGAGGGGTCTGCTGCGGGCGCCGCTTCTTGTGTCTGCGTTTCGAGAGCGCGCGCTTCGCGGGCCGCGTCTTGCGCCGGTTCAACCGCGGGATCCGGCGTCGGCTGAGGCGCGGCTGCGGGATCGGATACGGCAGCGCCGGGTGCCGGTGCGGAGCCCGGTTCCCGAGTCGACGGGGCGGGCTCGGACGGCGCGCCTGCCGGCTCCGACTCAACTTCGGGCTGAGGCTCGGCTTCGGGCGCTGGATCGGCTGGCGCGATTTCCGTCGGTTCGGAGTCAGGCGGATCGGCGGGACCTTGCGTTTCGGGTTCGGCGGTGGCATCCAACGCAGGCGCCAAGGCCGCAAAGCGCTCTTCGGGCGGTGGTGGCGCGATCAGCGAAGCGGCGCTCAATCCCCCGATCGAGATCACCGCGCCCCAGATGGCTCCCGACAAAACCCCTCGTGCCATGCTTTTTGCCCTCGCCTTCTCGCCTGCCCTTCCCGGCATCTCGGATGTGCCGGTTGACCGGGCCGCGCCCTTGACGCGCGCCGGTCTGCCTGCGCATGTATACCGCGATTGCACCCCACCCCGCCAGCCCCACCGGAGACAAAACCTGCATGCTGCTGCTCATCGATAATTACGACAGTTTCACGTATAATCTGGTGCATTATCTCGGCGATCTCGGAGTCGAGGCGAAGGTGGTGCGCAACGATGCGATTACCGTCAGCGATGCGCTGGCGATGCGCCCTTCGGGGATCCTGTTCTCGCCGGGGCCGTGCGATCCGGATCGAGCGGGCATTTGTCTTGCCCTCACCCTGGCTGCCGCCGAGCACGAGATCCCGCTTCTCGGCGTCTGTCTGGGTCACCAGACGCTTGGCCAGGCGTTCGGCGGTCGCGTGGTGCGTCATAGCGAGATCGTGCATGGCAAGATGGGCGCGATGCATCACGGCGGCAAAGGCGTGTTCGCCGGCCTGCCCTCGCCCTTCCAGGCGACGCGCTATCATTCCCTGGTCGTGGCGCGCGACAGCGTGCCGGACTGTCTTGAGATCACGGCCTGGCTGGAGGATGGCACGGTGATGGGGCTGAGCCACAGGACCCTGCCCTTGCATGGGATCCAGTTTCACCCCGAATCCATTGCGTCGGAACATGGTCATGCTCTGCTGCGGAATTTCGCCCAAAGCCTGAAGGTGCCGGCATGAGCGATGCGATGAAACCCCTGATCTATGCCGCCTCCGAAGGCCCGCTCAGCCGCTCGCAGGCCGAAGAGGCGTTCGGGCATCTGTTCAGCGGCGATGCCACACCGGCGCAGATGGGCGGTTTGCTGATGGCGCTGCGTGCGCGCGGCGAGGCGGTTTCCGAATATGCAGCGGCCGCGGCGGTGATGCGCGAGAAATGCACCAAAGTGCGCGCGCCGGAGGGGGCGATCGATATCGTCGGCACCGGCGGCGACGGCATGGGCACGCTCAATATCTCGACCGCCGCCGCCTTCGTGGTGGCCGGCGCGGGCGTGCCGGTGGCCAAGCATGGCAACCGCAACCTGAGTTCCAAATCCGGCGCGGCCGATGCGCTCACGGAGATGGGGATCGATGTGATGGTCGGACCCGACGTGGTCGAACGGGCGTTGCAGGAGGCCGGTATCGGTTTCATGATGGCGCCGATGCATCACCCTGCGATGAAGCATCTCATGCCGGTGAGGCAGGAGCTTGGCTGCAAGACCATCTTCAACATTCTCGGTCCGCTGACGAACCCGGCCGGCGTCAAGCGGCAGTTGACCGGAGCCTTCGCGATCGACCTGATCTTTCCCATGGCCGAAACCCTGCGCGAGCTCGGCTCGGAAAAGGCATGGCTGGTGCATGGCGGCGATGGCACGGACGAAATCTCGATCTCCGAGCCGACGCAGGTCGCGGTGCTGGAGGATGGCAAGGTGCGCGGACGCGAGGTGCATCCCGAGGATGCCGGGCTTCCGGTGCATCCCTTCCGCGATATCCTCGGCGGACTTCCCGGAGAGAACGCGGTGGCTTTCCGCGCGCTGCTGGACGGCGCGAAGGGAGCGTATCGCGACGCGGTCCTTCTCAACGCGGCGGCGGCGCTCATCGTGGCGGACCGGGCGGATGATTTGAAAACCGGAGCCGAGATGGCGGCGGAGAGCATCGATAGCGGCGCGGCCAAAGCGCGGGTCGACGCGCTTGCCCGCATCAGCCCGGTGGCGTGACCGGCCGGGGCGAGCGCGGCGATGCATCGATGCATCGCGGATTTTCCATCGATGGAAAATCGCCCTTTGCAGAGGGGCGGGCCGGATTGGCTGGCTCAGGCGCGATTGCCGCGCTTCGGATTGAGGTATTTTTGGCCCAAAGAAGCCGGAACGCAGCGCCATGCTGACCGTGCCGGCCGCCTGGGGACATCTGCCGTTCTTTGCCGATGCGCTACCCGGCATCGAGGCCGCGCTCGATGCGGAAACGCGCGAGGTTTTGCCGCCCGAGGATCGCATCTTCGCCGCTCTGGAGGTTTGCGCGCCGCAGGATGTGCGCGTGGTCATCCTCGGCCAGGATCCCTATCCGACGCCCGGCCATGCGCAGGGGTTCGCCTTTTCCGTTGCGCCCGATGTGACGCCTTTGCCGCGCTCGCTCGGCAATATCTTCCGGGAACTGGCCGCTGATCAGGGCGCTGTTCCGGCAAGCGGCGACTTGCGGTTCTGGGCGGCGCAGGGGGTTTTACTGCTCAACGATGTGCTGACGGTGCCGGCGCACACGCCGCGCGGACATCGCAAGCTGGGCTGGCAAGCCTTGGTGCCACAGGTTCTGGATGCCCTTTCGGACCGGCCCCGCGCGTTCATCCTGTGGGGCAACGATGCGCGCGCCCATGCGAGCCGTCTGCAGCGCGAGGGGCATTTCGTCGTTCAGAGCGCCCACCCTTCGCCGCTTTCCGCGCGGCGCGGTTTTTTCGGCTCGCGGCCCTTTTCGAAGGTCAATGACTGGCTTAGACAGCAAGGAGAGGCGGCAATCGACTGGACCGGCACATGAGCGCGACCATTCTTGAGAAGATCAGATCCTACAAGCTGGAGGAAATCGCCGCGGACAAGGCGCGCGTTCCGTTGGCCGAGATCGAGGCTGCGGCGCGCGATGCGGGCCCGGTGCGCCCCTTTGCGAAGGCGTTGCGGCATGCGCAGATGAGTGGGTACGGGCTGATTGCCGAGGTCAAGAAAGCCTCTCCGTCAAAGGGCCTGATCCGCGCCGATTTCGAGCCGGCGGCGCTGGCGCAAGCGTACGAGGCCGGAGGCGCGAGCTGTCTGTCGGTGCTCACGGACGGGCCGAGCTTTCAGGGCGCGAAAGAGTATCTCGTGCAGGCGCGGGGCGCGACCGCCCTTCCCGCGCTGCGCAAGGATTTCATGTATGACACTTATCAGGTTGCCGAAGCGCGCAGCCTGGGGGCCGATTGTATCCTCATCATCATGGCCAGCGTCAGCGATGCGCAGGCGGCAGAACTGGAAGCCGCGGCGTTCGAATGGGGCATGGATGCGCTGATCGAAGTGCATGACCGCGCCGAACTCGACCGTGCGCTCGTGCTGCGCTCCGAGTTGATCGGCATCAACAACCGCGATCTCAACACGTTCGAGACGCGCCTCAAGACGACACGCACGCTTGCGCCACTGGTGCCGGAAGACCGCCTGATGGTCTGCGAATCGGGGCTATCCACGCCGGGCGATCTTGCCGAGATGGCCGGCTGCGGAGCCCGCAGCTTTCTGGTCGGCGAAAGCCTGATGCGCCAGAAGGACGTGGCGGGCGCGACCCGTGCGCTGCTTGCAGATCCGGTGGCGGCATGAGCGGGCTGACGCATTTCGACGCCAAGGGCGATGCGCATATGGTGGACGTGTCCGGCAAGGAGGTGACCTCGCGCATCGCCGTCGCCGAGGGGTTCATCCGCATGGCGCCGGAGACCTTCGAGATCATCACCGAAGGGCGGGCCCAGAAAGGCGACGTGATCGGCGTGGCGCGGCTGGCCGGGATCATGGGCTGCAAGAAAACGGCCGATCTCATCCCGCTCTGCCATCCGCTGCCAATCACGAAGGTCGCCGTCGAATTGACGCCCGAGCCGGATCTGCCGGGGCTGCGGATCGAGGCCACGGTCAAGACGACCGGCCAGACCGGCGTGGAGATGGAAGCGCTGACCGCCGTGTCGACGGCAGCGCTCACGGTCTATGACATGGCCAAGGCCGTCGACAAGCGCATGGAGATCACCGGGATCCGCGTGATGCTCAAGGATGGCGGCAAATCGGGCCGGTTCGAAGCGGTATGATCCCGGTTGCCGAGGCGCTCGAACGGCTTTTCGCGCTCGCCCGGCCGCTCGGGGTCGAGACGGTGCCGCTCTTGCAATCGAACGGGCGGGTTCTGGCGCGCGATGTGGCGGCGGTTCGGGATCAGCCGCCCTTCGACAGCTCTGCCATGGACGGCTATGCCGTGCGCGAGGCAACGCCCGGCGCGCGGCTGCGCGTGATCGGCGAGGCGGCGGCGGGGCATGGCTTTGCCGGGGCCGTATCGGCGGGTGAAGCGGTGCGGATCTTCACCGGCGCGCCGGTGCCCGAGGGTGCGGCGCGCATCGTGATTCAGGAAGATACCCGGCGCGAGGGCGATTGGATCACCCTGGCGGACCGGCTCGACAGCCCGGCCTATATCCGCCCCGCCGGCGGCGATTTCCGCGCCGGCGATCCGCTCCGGGCCGGGCGTGTGATCGGGCCGAATGACGTGGCGCTGATGGCCGCGATGAACATCGCGCAGGTGCCCGTGACCCGCCGTCCGGTGGTGGCGCTGATCTCGACGGGCGATGAGCTTGTCATGCCCGGCGAGACACCCGGCCCCGACCAGATCATCGCGTCGAACACGCTCGGACTGCACGCGCTGCTGCGCGATCTTGGGGCGGAGCCGCGCCTTTTGCCGATCGCGCGCGACACTGAAGCATCGCTGCGCGCGGCCTTCGATCTGGCGGAAGGGGCCGATCTCATCGTGACCATCGGCGGCGCGTCGGTGGGCGATCACGACATCGTCGCCAACCTCGCGCCGGAACTCGGGTTCGAGCAAAGCTTCTACAAGGTCGCGATGCGGCCCGGCAAACCGCTGATGGCGGGCCGGTTCGGGGCGGCGGTGATGATCGGGCTTCCCGGCAATCCGGTCTCGGCGATGGTGTGCGGCCATGTCTTTCTGGCCCCCGTCGTGCGGCTCATGCTCGGTCTGGCCGCCGCCCCGGCACCGCGCGCAAGTGCGCCGATTGCCGAAGATTTGCCGGAAAACGGGCCACGCGAGCATTACATGCGCGCCCGCATGACCGGGGATGGGCTGGTCGCATTCGGCGCTCAAGACAGCTCGCTTCTGAGCATCCTCAGCCGCGCCGATGCGCTGATCATCCGCCCGCCGAAGGCTCCGGCGCTCGGGCGCGGCGCACCGGTCGAGTATATCGCCATTCGCTAAATCTTTACCAATTCGGCCCAGCATGGACGACATGTTGACACAAAACATGAACATCCATAGAACAAAGGGTGAGGATCACCCGAGCGGAGGCGGAAGATGCTGACCAAGAAACAACTGGATTTGCTAGAGTTCATCAACAGGCGCGTGTCGCGCGACGGGGTGCCGCCGAGCTTTGACGAAATGAAGGAGGCGCTCGATCTGCGGTCCAAATCGGGGATTCACCGGCTGATCACAGCTCTGGAGGAGCGCGGTTTCATCCGCCGCCTCGCGCATCGCGCCCGCGCCATCGAGATCGTGAAACTGCCCGAGTCGCTTGCGGCGCAGTCGGCGGGATTCGCGCCCCGGGTGATCGATGGCGATGTGCCGGACCGCCCCGCCCCGTCCGGCGCGGTAGAGGTCGAGGCGGCGCAGTCAGTCAGCCTCGCGCTCATGGGCCGGATCGCCGCCGGCGTGCCGATCGAATCGATCAACGATGTGCCGCCCGCCGTGGCTGTCCCCGGCGCGATGCTGAGCGGCAGCGGCCGCCATTATGCGCTCGAGGTGAAGGGCGATTCCATGATCGACGCCGGGATCAATGATGGCGATGTCGTGGTGATCCGCGAAACCTCGACGGCGGAGAATGGCGATATCGTCGTCGCACAGGTCGAAGGATATGAAGCGACGCTCAAGCGCTTCAAGCGCAATGGCGACAGTATCGTGCTCGAAGCGGCGAACCCCGCTTATGAGCCGCGCATCCTGCCTTCGGGTAGCGTGAAGGTTCAGGGCCGTCTGGTTGGTTTGATCCGCACCTACTGAGTTTTTCGCGTCGCTTTGGGAAAACGCGCGGCGCGCATCGCCTTGTCGTTCCAGAGCCTTGCGCCGGAAACATCACGCGCGCGGATAAGAGTGATTTCCCCGCTGTCTTCGCGCCGGGCGGAGAGCGAGTCGAAAACAGTGTTGCGGCCCTTGTCGATGATCCTGCAGCGCGGCTCCGCTCCGTACACCGGCAAGGCCGCGCTGGCGACGATCAGCCTTGCCGTGCCGCAATCACGAAACGCAGCGGCGGCACGTTTGCCGTGGATGTGGCGAATATCATCGGTGATGCCATGCGCCTCCCACAGCGCGGCGGCGCGCGCCTGATCGAGCCCGTGCCCATCGTTTTCGAGCCAGACCCGCGCGATGAAGCCCGATCCCTTGGCGCGCGACAGGGCGCGGCCTTCGGGCGTCATCACGCCGACCAGTTTGCCGCCTTCGGCGATAAGGATATCGGGCCGGGTCGCGGTGATCCAGAGCGCCGCAGCCAAGGCGACCGGCAACGCCCCGAGCCAACGCGCCCGCCCTGTCCAGATCACGGTCCAGAGCGCACCGAGCGCGATCACCGGCAGCACGGCAGGCTGCGGTGTCATGACCGGCCGAACGGCGCCATCCCAATCGGCAACAGTATCGGCGACGTGCAATATCCAGTCGAGCCCGAGCCCCATGGGCCAGAGACCGAGCATATCCAGCCCGAACGGCATGAGCAGAACCGCAAGCACCGCCGCCGGGATGATCAGGATGCCCATGAGCGGCACCGTCGCGAGATTGGCCAAAAGCCCGAACTGCGCGATCTGGTTGAAATGAACCATTGCGATCGGCGCCGTCGCCGCGCCGGCCACCGCCGAGGAGAGCGCGACCGAAAGCGCGCCGTTCAGTATCCTGTTTCGCGGCATCCGCAACGGCCCGTCCCTGATCGCGCCGAACACGGCGACGAGGCCGGTGGTTGCGGCGAAAGACATCTGGAACCCCGGCCCCATCAGCGCTTCGGGCCGCAGGACGAGTACGATCACCGCCGCAAGCGCAACCGCGCGCAGCGAAATGGCCCGCCGGTCAACCATAATCCCCAGCAGCATCACAGCCACCATGATGAACGCGCGTTCCGTCGCGATATTGCCTCCCGAGAGCGCCAGATATCCCGCCGAAACCGCGAGCGCTCCTGCCGCCGCGATCTTTTTGACCGGCCAGTGCAGGCCAACGGGACCGAGCAGCAGCGCAAGGCGGAGCGCGGCGAAGACGAACGCGCTCACCAGACCCATATGCAAACCCGAGATCGCCAGCAGATGGGCCAGATTGGTATCGCGCAGCGCCGTCAGGATATCCTGCGGGATGGCGCTCCGATCGCCGGTGATGATCGCGGCGGCGAAGGCGCCGGTTTTCCCCGGCAGGGCCGCCTGCACCCGCGCCGACAACGCCATGCGGATGCGGAACACCCATTGCCCGCCCTCCGGCCTGTCCCACAGCATCAGCGGCGCGCGGCTATAGCCGACCGCGCCGAGCCGCAGGAACCAGGCATGGCGGCGGAAATCGAAGCCTCCCGGTTCGACCGCGCCGCCGGGCGGACCGAGATGCGCGGTCGTCATCACGATCATGCCCGGCGCCGGGGCGATGCCCGGCACTTTCCCGTGCAGAGACAGCCGGACGCGCAGCGGCGTTCTGGCGGGGGCCACATCGGTCAGCCAGACCCGGTCGAGCGTGATACGCACCGCATCCGACGCGGAACGGTCGATGGCAACGATCCGCCCCGTGACCGGCCCGTAATAGCGCCAGTCAAGCACCGGGCCAGCGACCCAATGCGCCCGTGCGCCGGCGAGTGCGAGCCCCGATGCAACGAGCGCCAGCGCGCAGATCAACGGGGCATAGGCCGAGCGTGACACCAGATACCACAAGAGCAACGCCGCGCCCGCCGCGCCCGAAAGCCAAAGCGCCCAGACCGGCGGTTCGATCCGAAAGGAGAAGTATAGACCGATGCCGCAGGCCAGCAGCACCGGAACGAACCCGAAAAGCGCGCCGCGCTGGCGCAGGATGATATCGGCGATCCCTTGCCGGACCCGTGCCATGCTTGCCCCCGCCCAAGGTGCTGGTTAAGACATGAGGCCACTCTATCTCCTCGTTCGTTATCGAAAGGTAAATGCGCGCATGTCCCGCCCTGTCGTCACCCGTTTTGCCCCCTCGCCCACCGGCTTTCTGCATATCGGCGGCGCGCGCACGGCGCTGTTCAACTGGCTCTATGCACGTGGGCGTGGCGGCAAGTTCCTGCTGCGGATCGAGGATACGGATATCGCCCGCTCGACCCCCGAGGCGACAGCGGCGATTCTCAAGGGGCTGGCATGGCTCGGCCTCGATCATGACGGCGAGGTGGTTAGTCAGGCCGCCCGCGCCGACCGCCATGCCGAGGTCGCGCAGGAATTGCTGGCTCAGGGAGCCGCATACAAGTGTTTCTCGACGCAGGAGGAGATCGAGGCGTTCCGCGAAGCGGCGCGCGCCGAAGGACGCTCCACCCTGTTCCAGAGCCCGTGGCGCGACGCGGATCCTGCGACGCACCCGGACGCGCCGTTCGCGATCCGACTTAAGACCCCGCAAGAGGGCGCGACGGTGATCGAGGATGCCGTGCAGGGCAATGTCACCATCCGCAACGATCAACTCGACGATATGGTGCTGCTGCGCTCCGACGGAACGCCCGTCTATATGCTGGCCGTCGTTGTGGACGATCACGATATGGGCGTCACGCATGTGATCCGGGGCGACGATCACCTCAATAATGCGGCGCGCCAGATGGGCATTTACACCGCAATGGGCTGGGACGTGCCGGTCTGGGCGCATATTCCGCTGATCCATGGGCCGGACGGCAAGAAATTGTCGAAACGCCACGGTGCGCTCGGGGTCGAAGAGTATCAGGCGCTGGGCTATCCCGCGGCCGGGATGCGCAATTACCTCGCCCGGCTGGGATGGAGCCACGGCGATGACGAATTCTTTACCGATGCTCAGGCAAAAGACTGGTTCGACCTGAAGGGAATCGGCAAATCGCCCGCGCGGTTCGATTTCAAGAAACTGGAGAATCTGAGTGGTCAGCACATTGCGCGCGCAGACGATGCTGCCTTGCAGCGAGAATTGCAGGACTATCTGGCCGCCGCCGGGCTGCCTGACCTCACGGAAGCGCAGGCCGATGGCTTGGCGCGTGCGATGTATTGCCTCAAGGAACGTGCGCGCACCTTCCCGGAACTTCTTGAGAAGGCGCATTTTATTCTTGTTGAACGCCCTATCGTCCCGGAAGAGAAAGCCGCGAAGCATCTTGATACGGTATCCCGTGGTATACTGGGATCGTTGACGCCGCAGTTGCAAAATGCTAGCTGGACACGCGACGAGCTTGAAGCTGTCACGTCCCGTTTCGCGGAGGAGCAAGGGACGAAATTCGGCAAGCTGGCCGGCCCGATGCGCGCGGCCCTGGCAGGCCGGGCCGCGACGCCGAGCGTGTTCGATATGATGCTCGTTCTGGGCCGCGAGGAAACCATCGCGCGGCTGGACGACGCAGCCACCGGAGGGGACGCATAGCACCGCGAGGGGCGACTCCACGGGATAAATGCCGGCCTTGGACATCCGTTCAAGGCATTGAGATGAAGGGAATATCTATGTCAGACACCTCCAAATCCGCGACTTTGACGATCGATGGCGAAAGCTATGATCTGCCGATCCTGACGCCGACCTGCGGGCCGGATGTTGTCGATATCCGCAAGCTTTATTCGCAGGCGGGCGTTTTCACCTACGATCCCGGTTTCACATCCACGGCAAGCTGCGACAGCTCCATCACCTTCATTGATGGCGACAAGGGCGAATTGCTGCATCGCGGCTACCCGATCGAGCAACTGGCCGAAAAATCGCATTATCTGGAAGTCTGCTACCTGCTGCTTTATGGCGAACTTCCCTCTGCCGCGGATCTGGAAAAATTCGAGGCGACGATCACGCGCCACACGATGATCCACGAGCAGATGCACAATTTCTTCCGCGGCTTCCGCCGCGACGCGCATCCGATGGCGACCATGGTGGGCGTGGTCGGTGCGATGTCAGCCTTCTACCACGACAGCACCGATATCGGCGATGAGCGCCAGCGCGAGGTCGCCTCGCACCGGCTGATTGCGAAAATGCCGACCATCGCGGCGATGGCCTATAAATACTCCATCGGCCAGCCTTTCGTCTATCCGCGCAACGATCTCGATTACGCCGCGAACTTCCTGCATATGTGCTTTGCCGTTCCGGCCGAGGAATACGAGGTCGATCCGATCCTCGCCCGCGCGATGGACCGGATCTTCACGCTGCACGCCGATCACGAGCAGAACGCCTCGACCTCCACGGTGCGTCTGGCGTCGTCCTCGGGCGCCAATCCCTTCGCCTGCATCGCGGCGGGCATCGCCTGTCTCTGGGGTCCGGCGCATGGCGGCGCAAACCAGGCCTGTTTGGAGATGCTCAAGGAAATCGGCTCGCCCGACAATATCCCCGAATATATCGCGCGCGCGAAGGACAAGAACGATCCGTTCCGCCTGATGGGTTTCGGCCATCGCGTCTACAAGAATTTCGATCCGCGCGCGACGGTGATGAAGCAATCGGCGGATGAAGTGCTCGATCTCATGGGCGTAGAAAACAACCCGATCCTCGCCACGGCGAAGGAACTGGAAAAGGCCGCCCTGGCGGATGAGTATTTCGCAGAGAAGAAACTCTTCCCGAATGTCGATTTCTATTCGGGCATCATCCTCGAAGCGATGGGTTTCCCAACCTCCATGTTCACGCCGATTTTCGCCCTGAGCCGCACCGTGGGGTGGATTTCCCAGTGGAAAGAGCAGCTTGCCGACCCGCAAATGAAAATCGGCCGCCCGCGCCAGCTTTACGAAGGCAGCGGACCGCGGGATTACGTGGATATCGAGAACCGCTGATTCGGAAAGCGACTCCGCAACGTGATCGCCGGGCTTGACCTGGCGATTCCCTGCAAACCGGAGATCCTCGGGCCTAGCCCGAAGGACGCTTGGCGTTGTGACGCGAGGGGCCGTCTACCGACCCTCGTAACGTGCGGGGCGTTTTTCCAAAAAGGCCAGGACGCCCTCCTGAAAATCGCGGGTTTTGCCGCAGCGGCCTTGTAGGCGTGCCTCCAGCGAAAGCTGGGATTCGAGAGTGTTGTCAAAGGATTCCCGGATCGCTTCTTTCACCCCGGCATAGGCCGCGGTCGGCCCCTGGGCGAGATGCGCCGCGCGCGCTTTCCAATGATCGGTAAAGGCCGCGTCCGAGACCGCCTCCCAGATCATCCCCCAGTCATCGGCCTGCCTTGCCGTGATCTTTTCGGCGAAGAGCGCGGCACCCATGGCCTTGGCCAATCCGATCTGGCGCGGCAGATACCATGTGCCGCCCGCATCCGGCACGAGACCGATCCGGGTGAAGGCCTGAAGGAAAAATGCACTTTCGGTGGCGATCGTCACATCGGCGGCCAGCGCCAGATTGGCCCCGGCCCCGGCCGCCGCGCCGTTCACGGCTGAAATCGTCGGCACGGGGCAATCATAGATGGCGCGGAGCATCGGCACGTATTCATCGCGCAGCACGCGTTCCATGTCGAGATTGGCAACCGATCTCGCATCGCCCAAGTCCTGCCCCGAGCAAAAGGAATCGCCCGCCCCGGTGAGAACGACCACCCGCGCCTTGCGTCCGCCTTCGAGCACCGCATCGGTAATCTCGGCCCGCATCCGGCTGCTCAGGGCATTTTTGACGTCCGGCCGGTTCAGGGTGACGGTGGCGATATCTTCCGCGATATTGAAGGTGATCGTGTCGTAATCCATGCGCTAGGCCTTCCTGGTCAGGGTTGCACGCATGAAACACGGGGCGGTATGGCTTGGCAAAGCCAAACGCGGCGTCACTCTTGCTTGAGGATTTCCTTGAGCCGGGCCCGCTCGGCCTCCGACAGTCCGGCCTCTGCCGGGGCCGCCGCGTTGGAGCGGCTGCGGATGTAGACCGCGCCGACGCCGAGCGCGATCAGAAACAGAACCGGCCCCGTCGCCCAAAGCAGGATATTCCAGCCATCGGTGCGCGGCTTGAGCAGGACGAATTCGCCATACCGCTCGACAAGGAAATCGATCACCTCCGCGTCGCTATCGCCTTCGACGAGCCGTTCCCGCACAACCAGCCGCAATTCTCGCGCAAGGGCTGCGTTGGATTCGTCGATGCTCTCGTTCTGGCAAACAAGGCAGCGCAGCCCCTTCGACAATTCGCGCGCCCGCTCTTCGAGCGCCGGATCGGCCAGAACCTCGTCAGGCTGCACCGCGAGCGCGGGCAGCGTCGATCCGATTACCATGAGCGCAACCAGCGCCGCTTTCATAAGCCGAAATAGGTTCATTCCGCCGGCACCCCCCGCGGCGCGCGCGCCTTCCTGGCCCCCGCCGCCACACGATAGCGACGGTCGGACAGCGACAGGAAGCCGCCAAGCGCCATCAGGATGGACCCCGCCCAGATCCAGTTTGCGAGCGGCTTGATATAGGTCCGCATCACCCAGCCGCCATTCTCCTGCTCGTCGCCGATCACGACATAGATGTCGCGCAGAACGCGATAATCGATGGCCGCCTCGGTCGTCGGCATTTGCGCGACCGGGTAATTGCGCTTCTCGGGGTTGAGATGGGCGATCTGCTCTGCGTCCTTGCGCACGATCACATCGCCCATCGTCGAGAAATAGTTCGGCCCGCGGACCTCGCGCACGCCGGTGAGTTCCAGCTCGAACGCGCCGACCTCGAACGGCTCTCCGACCTTGGCGACACGAATGTCCTCCTCCTGCCAGGCCATCAGCCCGGCAATGCCGACCATCGTGATGCCCAGCCCGGTATGCGCGA
This sequence comes from Marivita sp. GX14005, assembly GCF_023370775.1. GTDB lineage: Bacteria > Pseudomonadota > Alphaproteobacteria > Rhodobacterales > Rhodobacteraceae > Marivita. Next base: position 52,923 of record NZ_JAMCCQ010000005.1, on the reverse strand, counting down.
CCGCCTTGCCCCAATCGGCGCGCGGCAAGCGGCGCAGGCGGGACAGGTCGCGATCGCGCCCCGTGCGGTTCAGAAGGTCGATCGCAGCGCCCGACACGATCCATGCGCCAAGGAAGACGCCGACAGGGCCAAGCAGGCTATTGCCGGTTTGCATCGTCCAGAACAGGCCCGTCAGCAGCACCGCGAGGATGAAGGCCGGTGTCAACTGCCGCAGCGTCCGGCCCAGTTTGGCCCGCTTCCAGCTAAGCATGGAGCCGACAGGCAGGAGCAGGCCGAGCACGACCATGAACGGCGTGAAGGCCATATTGAAGAAGGGCGCGCCGACGCTCAGCTTGCTGTCGAAGAACATCTCGGCCACCACGGGCCAGAGCGTGCCGACGAAGACGACGAAACAGCTCACCGCGAGCAGTACGTTATTGGCCACCAGCGCGCTTTCGCGGCTGACGACGCCGAAGACGCCCTTGGCCTCCATCGCGCTGGCGCGCGCCGCGTAAAGCGTGAGCGCGCCGCCGGTGAAGACGACCATGATTGCGAGGATGAACACGCCGCGTTCGGGATCGTTGGCGAAGGCATGCACAGAGGTCAGCAGCCCGGAGCGGACGATGAACGTGCCGATGAGCGAGAAGCCGAAGGCAAGGATCGCCAGAAGCATGGTCCAGCTTTTAAGCGCCTCTCGCTTTTCCACCACGATGGCCGAGTGCAGCAGGGCGGCGGCCAGAAGCCACGGCATGAAGGACGCGTTCTCGACCGGATCCCAGAACCAGAACCCGCCCCAGCCAAGCTCGTAATAGGCCCACCACGACCCCAGCGCGATACCGATGGTCAGAAACACCCAGGCCGCCAGCGTCCAGGGGCGCACCCAGCGGCCCCATGCGGCATCGACGCGGCCTTCGATGAGTGCGGCGACCGCGAAGCTGAAGCAGATGCTCAGGCCGACATAGCCAAGATAGAGGAAGGGCGGATGGAAGGCGAGGCCGGGATCCTGCAGCAAGGGATTGAGGTCCTGCCCGTCGAAGGGCGGCACCGCAAGGCGCAGGAACGGGTTCGAGGTGAAGAGGATGAAAGCGAAGAACGCGACCGCGATGGCCGATTGCACCGCCAGCACCCGCGCGCGGAGCGTGGGGGGCAACCCATTGCCGAACCACGCCGCCATCGCGCCGAAGAGCGTCAGGATCAGCACCCAGAGCAGCATCGAGCCCTCGTGATTGCCCCAGACGCCGCTGATCTTGTAGAGCATCGGCTTGGCCGAATGGCTGTTGAGCCAGACCAGACGGACCGAGAAATCCGATACGACAAAGGCGTAGGTCAGCGCGACGAAGGAAAACGCGGTCAGCAGGAATTGCACGCTTGCCGCGGGTTCGGCCACTGCCATCCATCCCGGCCATCGTTTATGCGCACCGACGAGCGGCACGATGGTTTGCACGATCGCGACAAGGAACGCGAGGATGAGGGCGAAATGGCCGAGCTCTGTAATCATGGGCGCGAATATAGTCCGTCGCGCGTCTTGAGGCCAACCGCTAACGGCGGGAATCGCGGTTCACATTGTCGCGGGTTTTCCCTTGGCGGATAACGCCGGACGCAGAGTTGCGTCCGGGTTCGCCTAGTGGCGGTGTTTCAGCCAGTCGTCCAGCGCCGCGTTACCGTCCGCGTTGACCGGGCCTGTTGATGCGTTCTGAGGGGCGTGCCGCTCGATCACGGGCGGCACGGCGCTCCTCATCAGATCCCGCCGGAAGTCCCGCCCTTTCTCGAGATGCCGCGCGCCGAAATAGAAGCTGACGATCGCGCCCAGAAGCCACCAGAGCGGCTCCGGTACCAGCGCAAGACCCGCCATTCGTGCGCCGAACCAGACCGGATCGATCATCGCCGACACGAACAGCCCCAGCGTGCCCAGCGCCATGGCCGGGCGCGGCAGGCGGTTGAGCGCATCCATCAGCCTGTCGAAGCGGCCGCGCTCCGGCGCGCGGAACTCGGCTCCGAACTGCCCCAAAGCCGCCTCGCGAGCGGAATGATCGCGTTGCGCCTGCGCCTCGGCGTTGGGAATGAACACCTCCGCCGTGTCGCGCACCACGTTGCGCCCCGATCCGAAGATCGCGGCCAGAACCTCACCGATCAATCCCATGCCGCCACCCTTTGTTGAAACGCCCGTTCATCAAGATGATACCGCGCGGCGATGAACGCCTCCGCCCGCTTCACCCAGCCGCCCTTGCCGCCCGAGCGGCTGCGCGCGTATTTGCGGCTCGCCGGGCGGCGGTCGGCCAGATCGAGATAATAGTTGCGCCGTTCGATCCCGTAGGCATCGACCATGTGATCCGGCGCGGCCGCGAAGGCCCGCGCAGTCGCAGCGATGGTGCGCGGGCCGATGGCACCGTCCACCGCCACGGCGAAGCCCATCTTGCCCAGCAGGCGTTGCAGGATCTTCACCGCATTTTTGCCCGCGTTCACATACATATCGAACACCGTGGCCTGTAGCGCCTCCGGCAGATCGCCGATGCGCGGACGGGTGAAATAGTGCTGAAGGAAAATCTCCACCGCCTGGCCTTCGGTCAGATGCCGAACATCCGCCGCCGTCACCTGCCCGTCCCCCGTCAGATCGAGCCCCAGCCGACGCATGGTGTGGATCGTCACGCCGTATTTCGTCGCCCCGCCCGGATCGTCCGGATCATCGACATAGCCGCCCTCGCGTCGCACGATCTCACGCGCGATCCGGCGCACCCGGTCATTGTCGCTCATCATCGCCCCCTTTGCCCTGACGCGCCAAGGCTCCGCAAAGAAGGTTAATGGCGCGCAAACGCAGCGCGCGGCGAAAGGCTTTGACAATCCTGCGCCGGCTTGCCACCCAGTCCCGCATGACCGATCTGCCCTTCCTCACCCCTCTCTCGCCCGAACAGCAACGCGCCGCCGACTTGGCCGAACCGTGGCCGCTCGCCCATGTCGACCGCGTGCGCTTTTCAGAACTCGACCCGCTCGGCCATGTGAATAACGTGGCCTACCTGACATGGTTCGAGATCGCCCGCGTCGCCTATTTCAAGCATATCGGCCTCTCACGCTACCGCGACGCGGAGGCCGAGCCGCGCATCGTCATCAGGCGCGGGGAGCTGGACTGGCTCAAGGAAATGCACGCCGATGAGCCTTATGTGATCACGTCGAAAACCGTCGCCTACCGGACGAGCAGTTTCACCATGGCTCAGGAGGTCTGGTCCGGCGGCACGCAGCGCGCGGCGTTTCGGGGCGTGATCGTTCTTCTTCGCCCGGACGGGTCGGGCAAGATGCCGATCCCGCAGGCGATCCGCGATCATTTCCATCAAGTCGATGGCGTGCCGCGCGATCAGGAATAGCGCTTTACATACTCCACCAGCGCCCGCGTGCTGGCGTCCTTGCCGTCCGCCGGCCTTTCCCCGCTGACCACCGGTCCGAGCGAGGTCGCCAGTTCCTTGCCAAGCTCCACCCCCCATTGATCGAAGGAGTTGATCCCCAGGATCACACCCTCGACAAACACGCGATGTTCGTAAAGCGCAATGATCTGGCCCAGCGTCTCGGGCGTCAGTTTCGGCAGCATCAGCGTGGTCGAGGGCCGATTGCCCGGAAACACCCGGTGCCGCGCCTGCCGTTCCAGTTCCTTGCCCGAAAGCCCCTTTTCCGCCATCAAACGGCGCGCCTCTTCAAGCGACCGGCCGCGCATCAGCGCTTCGGATTGCGCAAGGCAATTGGCGATCAGCAGCTCGTGGTGATGGCGCAATTCGGGCTCATGCCCTTCGGCGGCGACCATGAATTCGCAGGGGATCACCCGCGTGCCCTGATGGATCAGCTGATAGAACGCATGCTGCCCGTTGGTCCCCGGCTCGCCCCAGACCACGGGGCCGGACTCGACCGGAAGATTGCTGCCATCCATCGCGACCGACTTACCGTTACTCTCCATCTCGAGCTGTTGCAGATAGGCCGGCAGCCGCGCCAAGCGGTTCTCATAGGGCAGCACGGCGCGCGTTGCATGGCCCAGCCCCTGATTGTGCCAGATGCCGACAAGCGCCAGCATCACCGGCATGTTGTCGGCCAGATCGGCGGCGCGAAAATGCCGGTCCATCGCCTGCCCGCCGCGCAGGAAGGCGCGGAACGCCTGCGGCCCGATGGCGATCATCAGCGACAGTCCGATCGGCCCCCAGACCGAATAGCGCCCGCCGACCCAATCGGCGAAGCCCAGCACCCGCTTGGGCGGTATCCCCCACTCGGCCGCCTCCTCCTGATTGGAGGACAGCGCGATGAACCGCCCGTCGGCGCTGACGCCTTGATCCGACAGCCATGCCCGCGCCGTGCGCGCGTTGGTCATCGTCTCGATGGTAGTGAAGGTCTTGGATGCGACGATGAAAAGCGTCTTCTTTGGATCGCACCCGCGCAGCGTGTCGGCGATATCCGCCGCATCCACGTTCGATACGAAATGACAGCGCGGCCCGTCGCGATAGGGCGACAGCGCAAGATAGGCCATTGCCGGGCCAAGATCGGAGCCGCCGATGCCGATATTCACCACATCGGTGACATCGGACCCCCGCACCTCCTCGGCCAGCGCCTCCATCCGCGCCAGCGTATCCAGAACGCCGGGCATCACGTCCCGCCCGTCCACCTCGACCGGCCCGCCATCGAGATTGCGCAGCGCGGTATGCAGCACCGCGCGGCCCTCGGTCTCGTTGATGGCCGCGCCGCTGAACATGGCCTCGCGCCGCGCCTCGACATCCGCGCCGCGTGCCAGATCGAGCAGAACGTCGCGCGTTGCGGCATCGATCTGGGTTTTGGAATAATCGAAAAGCATGTCCAGCGCGGTAACGCTGAACGCTTCCGCCCGGTCCGCATCCGTTTCGAAAAGCCCGAGGATCGATCGCTCCCGCCCTTCCTCTGCAACCCGCTTCAAGTCACCCCACATGCCGCCTACTCCGCCCAATGCACAATGGCCTGATCGAGAACCGCGTTGATCGGCGCTTCTTCGGGTGAAAGCCCATCCGCCCGTTCGAGCGCCTCGCGCTTTTCCTTTCCGAAAATCAGCACATGCTTGCGCATCGCATCGTTCAAAACCCGCGCACTGAAGGTGATGCGCGGCTCTGGCGCGCCAGGCGCGCGCATCGCCAGAAGCGTCGGCGCATCCGGCGACAGCGCGGTTTCCAGCTGATCGGCACCGGGAAAGATCGACGCGGTGTGCATGTCCTCACCCATACCAAGAAGCACGACCGAAAGCGGCAACCGCTCTTCGATTTCCGCCTGCAACGCGTCCAGCGCATCCTCCGGTTCGGCCACCGGGCGGTGAAGCGGCAGCAGCCGCGCCTCCGCCGCCCGTTCCACCAGCAAACGCTCGCGGATCAGACGGGTGTTCGAGCGCGGGCTGTCCTCGGGCACCCAGCGTTCATCCGTCAGCACCACATCGACCCGGCTCCAATCGAGATTCGCGGCGCACAGATCGTCGAAGACCGGCCCCGGCGATGTGCCGCCCGGCACCGCAAGAACCGCGCGATCTTCATGTTGCAGGATCATGCGCAGATCGCCCGACAGCTTGTTCGCCAGGTGAATCGTCAGCATCTCCCTGTCCGGATAGGTCTGCAAATCAAAGCTCATGGCCTCATCCCCCGTCAGTTTTCAACGGCTCTTGCGTGTGTCGGCCACCATCACACCGCAGGGGGGCGGACGGTTCAACCCTTGATCTTTCGTCACGCCGACACGGGCCGCCCTCGGGCGCGCCCATGCGCCTTACGCCTTGATCTCCCGCCACTTCCGGCCATCGCGATGCATCAGCATCAGCGCATCTTCGGGGCCGGAACTGCCCGCATCGTATTCCTTGGGCACGTCATTGCGATCCTCCCAGCCCGCGATCAGCGGATCGGTCCAGGCCCATGCCGCCTCGACCTCGTCGCCGCGCATGAAGAGCGTCTGGTTGCCCCGGATCACGTCCATGATGAGCCGCTCATAGGCATCCGGCGCTTCCTCGGCCTCCGGGCCGAGCGCTTCGGCGAAGCTCATGTCGAGCGGCACATCGAGCAACCGCATCCCCCCCGGTCCAGGCTCCTTGATCGTCACGTCCAGAGTCATGCCCTCGTTCGGCTGCAGCCGGATGGCAAGCACATTGCGATGCCGACCGGCATCGGCTCCGAAGATCGAATGGGGGGCATCCTTGAAGACCACCGCGATCTCGGAATTGCGCGCCTTGAGCCTCTTGCCCGTTCGCAGATAGAACGGCGTTCCCGCCCAGCGCCAATTCGAAATGTGGCACCTCATGGCGATGAAACTTTCAGTGCGCGAGCGTGGGTTCTCCACATCCTCGCGATAGCCCGGCTCGTCTTTCGTCGCGGTGTATTGCCCGCGCACGATATGGTGCGGCTCCACCGGCTCCAGGGCGCGGATCACCTTGAGCTTTTCGTCGCGCACCGCGTCTGGCTCGAACTTCGCAGGCGGCTCCATCGCGATCAGGCACAACAGCTGCATGAGGTGGTTCTGCATCATGTCACGCATCGCGCCCGACTTGTCGTAATAGCTGCCGCGACCGCTCACGCCGACGGTTTCCGCAACCGTGATCTGGATGTGATCGACATATTGCGAATTCCAAAGCGGTTCGAACAACATGTTGCCGAAACGCACCGCCATCAGGTTCTGCACGGTCTCCTTGCCGAGATAATGATCGATCCGGTAGATTTGCGTCTCGTCGAAATGCTCTGCCAGCGTAGCATTGAGCGCGCGGGCGCTTTGCAGATCATGCCCGAACGGCTTTTCCACCACGATCCGGCTGTCTGGCGTCGCCAGTCCGAAACGGTGCAGCCGTTCAGCAAGTGCCCCGAAGAGCGAAGGCCCGACCGAGAAATAGAAGGCCCGCACGCGATCGCTGCGCAGCTTTTCGTTGATCTCGGACCAGCCGCCATCGCCCTGCGCATCCGTCGCGACGTAATGAACGATCTTCAGAAAGGCATCGAGCGTGCCGCTGTCGCAAGCCCGGTCGCCGCCGAATTCCGCAATCGCCTCCGATGCCATGTCCCGATACCCGGCATCGTCGAGTTCCGAGCGCGCCGCCCCGATGATCTGCGATCCGTCCGGGATTTGCCCGGCGCAGAACCGGCGAAACAGCCCCGGCAGGATCTTCCGCCGCGCAAGATCGCCGGTTCCGCCAAAGATCACCAGATCGAACGGGTCTACGGGAATGACGCGGGATACCATGGCGAAATCCTTTCGATTCTGCTGCGTTTGCGATCTTGTTAGCGCTAACCGAGGCAAAGTAAACCTCGGATCGCCCATTCCGGGGTGAGCCTAGCACGCGCGTGCCAGCCTGCAACGCAAACCGCAGGGCGCGGCGGCAAAGCCTCGCCAGAGGCCGATGATGCCGCTTGATCCCGCCCGATCCGCATGCGACGAGGCACCACCAAGGAGGCGAATATGGCACCGCGCAAGATCATCATCGACACCGATCCCGGCCAGGACGACGCCGTCGCCATCCTGCTCGCCCTCGCTTCCCCCGACGAGATCGAGGTGCTGGGCATCACCGCCGTGGCGGGCAACGTGCCGCTCGCGCTCACTCAGAAAAATGCCCGGATCGTCTGCGAACTGGCAGGCCGGACCGACATGCGTGTCTTTGCGGGTTGCGATGCGCCCATCTCGCGCAAGCTGGTCACGGCAGAGCATGTTCACGGCAAGACCGGGCTCGACGGCCCGGTGCTGCCCGATCCGGTGATGGCGTTGCAGGATACTCATGCCGTCGATTTCATCATCGACACGCTGCGCGCCGAGCCCCCGGGAACGGTCACGCTCTGCCCGCTCGGGCCTCTCACCAATATCGCCGTGGCGCTGGAACGCGCTCCCGATATCGCCGGGCGGATCGAAGAGATCGTGTTGATGGGCGGCGCTTATTTCGAGGTCGGCAACATCACCCCGACCGCCGAATTCAACATCTATGTCGATCCCGATGCCGCGAAGATCGTCTTCGGCTGTGGCGCACCGATCACCGTCATGCCGCTTGACGTGACCCACAAGGCGCTGGTGACGAAACCGCGCAACGACGCCTTCCGCGCGCTCGATACCCCTGTCGGGGTCACAGTGGCCGAGATGACGGATTTCTTCGAACGGTTCGACAAGGAGAAATACGGCAGTGACGGCGCGCCGCTGCACGATCCTTGCGTAACCGCCTATCTCATCGCGCCCGAGCTTTTCTCCGGGCGGCACATCAATGTCGAGATCGAAACCGTATCCGATCTGACTCTCGGCATGACCGTCGCCGACTGGTGGCGCGTGACGGACCGTGCGCCCAACGCGACCTTCATGGGCGATCTGGATGCGGACGGCTTCTTCACCCTGCTGACGGACCGGATCGCGCGGCTATGAGATCGCTGCATCTGGCCGCGCCCGAGGATCTACCGAAACTCCTGCCGCTCGTCGCCGCCTTTCACGAAGAACAGGGCTTCGGCACCACGCCCGAACATCAGCACGATGCGATCGCGCCGCTGCTCGAAGGCAGCCCGCATGGCGCGATCTGGCTCATCGGCCCGCGCCGCGCGCCGGTGGGATATGTCGCGCTGTCCTTCGGCTGGTCGGTCGAATTCGGCGGGCTCGACGCGATGATCGACGAGTTGTTCATCCGCCGCGCGGTTCGCAAGCGCGGTATGGGAGGCGAAGCGCTGGACGCGCTGGCCAAGGCGCTGCGCGAGGGCGGCATCCATGCTCTCCACCTCGAAGCGCGCCGCGACGACGACACCCTGAGCCGCTTCTATGCCCGCGCCCGGTTCCAGCCCCGCGACGGCTACCGACTCATGTCGCGGGTGCTCTGACTACAGAAGCGCGCCGACGACGACGATCATCAGGATCGAATAGACCATCACCCCGCCGCCGATCAGCCAGACCGGATAATTGCGCGCCATGCCGGCCTTGGCCAGTTCCTTCGCCTGATAGATCAGGTCGGGCCACGTATAGCTGACGAAATCGCCTTGCGTGAAAATCACCTTGATGCGCCCCTCTCCATCGACGACAGGCAAGCGGCGGAAGCGATCATTCGACATGATGCGCAGCCAATCCACCACGTCATCCGTCTCGCGCGCAAGACGCGGGTTTTCCGTCATGATCTCGGACAGTTTGGTCGTCTTGGCGTCGCGCCCCTGCGCCACCAGCTTTCGCATCACGTCACGTTCGGTGGCGATGCCGACAACCTTCTCCTGCTCGTCGACAACGACGACCGAGCCGAAATTCTTTTCGCTCATCGCCTGAACCGCCTCGTCGACGCTAGCCTCCGGTCCGAAACACAATGGCTTGGGTTTGGTCGAAAATTCCGGACGATCCTTCAATTGCATCCCGTATGGATTATGATCCGTCATCGTGAAATCTCCCTTACAATAGAGCCTTGATGCTAGAGCCAATCGAATAAAGGCAAATGGCTGGAGATCGGCGGCGCATGGACCTATCTTCAGGCCATGACCCTGCACATTCCCTTCGACAACAGCTATGCCGCCCTTCCGCCGGACTTCTTCGCCCGTGTTTCGCCCGTCCCGGTGAAAGCACCGAGCCTCATCGCGTTCAACGCCGATCTGGCGCGCGAGATCGGTATCGACGGCTGGGATGAAGCCGATCTCGCACCCGTATTCGGCGGCAACCGGGTCCCCGACGGCGCGAGCCCGCTTGCGCAGCTTTATGCCGGGCACCAGTTTGGCCAGTACAACCCCCGCCTCGGCGACGGGCGCGCAGTGCTCTTGGGCGAAACCGTGGGGCCGGACGGCATCCGCCGCGACATCCAGCTCAAGGGTTCGGGCCGCACGCCCTTTTCACGCATGGGCGACGGGCGCGCCTGGCTCGGCCCGGTTCTGCGCGAATACGTCGTCAGCGAGGCGATGCACGCGCTCGGCGTGCCAACGACCCGCGCTCTGGCGGCGGTGCGCACCGGCGAGCCGGTCTACCGCGAACGGCCCCTGCCCGGCGCGGTCCTCACGCGCGTTGCGCAAAGCCATCTGCGCGTCGGCACCTTTCAGGCCATCGCCGCCACGGGTGATCACGACGCGCTGCAAACGCTCTTCGACTACGCGGTCGCGCGGCATTACCCCGATGCGGCCGATCCGGCGCTGTTCCTCGACGCGGTCATGCGGCGGCAGGCGGCGCTAGTCGCGCAGTGGCTTTCGCTCGGCTTCATCCACGGCGTGATGAATACCGACAATTGCGCCATTTCGGGCGAGACCATAGATTACGGCCCCTGCGCCTTCATGGACAGCTACCATCCCGCGACCGTCTATTCCTCGATCGACCGGTTCGGGCGCTACAGCTATGCCGCGCAGGCCGATATCATCGTCTGGAACATGGCGCAGCTTGCATCGGCGCTGCTTGGGCTGATGCCCGACCCCGAAGCGGCGGTGGAGCCGTTCACCGCGCAGATCCACACCATGCCCGAGATGATCCGAAGCGAGTGGCTGAAGCGCTTTGCCGCCAAGATCGGGATTTCCGATCCGCGCGCCGAGGATGCGCAGCTGATCACCGATCTTCTGGCCCTGATGGAAGCGTCCGAAACGGATTTCACCAATACGTTCAGAGGCTTGATCGATGGCAGCGCGCGCGGCCTCTTCGCCGATCCAACGGGGTTCGATCAATGGTCCGAGCTTTGGCAAAAGCGCCTTGAGACCGAGCCGGATGCCGCTTCGATGATGGCGCAAGCCAACCCCGTGCTGATCCCGCGCAATCACCGCATCGAGGAAATGATCGCCGCCGCCGTCGAGGGCGACGATACGCTCTTTCATCGCCTGAACGCGGCCTATGCCGCGCCCTTCGAGGCGAACGAGGCCGATGCGGATCTGCGCCAGCCCCCCCGCCCCGAAGAGGTCGTGACCGCCACCTTTTGCGGCACCTGAGCGGGCAGTCGCCTTGACCGTCCGAATCTGTCATCCTCGCCAGCAACATAGCGAGGGAGATGGAAGATGAGTTTGATGGGAACGCTGGCCAAGATGGCCATCGGATATGCCGCCGCACGCGGCGTCGATCACTTCACGCGCGGCAAGGGGATGGGCGGGCTTTCGGGCGGCGCACAGGTCAAGGGCGACAATCCGATGTCCAACATGCAGGCGCAGATGAGCCAGATGATGGGCGGCAAGGACAACCCGCTCTCCGGGCTGATGGAGAATCTGCAATCGGGCGGCTTCGATTTCTCCGCGCTCATGGGCGGCGGTTCATCAGAGCGGACGGCTGAAAAGCGCGGGCTTCTGTCCTCGGGCGACGCCGAAGCGGGCGGCGGGACCGGCCTTGCCGGGATGCTCGCGGCAGCCAGCGGCATGGCCGCGATGGGCGGGCGCAACATGGGCGGCATGCTCGATCAGGCCGCCAAGTCCGGCGCGATGACGCCAGAGGCCGAGGAAACCGCCGCGCTCATGCTGCGCGCAATGATTCAGGCCGCCAAGTCCGATGGCGGGATCGACGAGGCCGAACGCGCCAAGATCCTCGAAACCGTGGGCGAGGATGCCGACGCGGATGATATCGCCTTCGTCAAGACCCAGCTTGACGCGCACGTCGACGCCGACGCGCTGGCCAATGACACCCCGGCGCATCTGCGCACGCAGGTCTATTCCGCCTCGCTCATGACGATCCGCGTCGATACCGAGGCCGAGGCGCAATATCTCGATCGTCTTGCCCGCGCGATGGGGCTGGATCAAACAACGGTCAACACGCTGCATATGCAGATGGGCGTGACGCCTCTCTACAGCTGACGCACCCGCCATGAAGGGTCTGTAGCTGGCCTTTGCTGGCGTGATGATACTCACGCCGGACGCCCTCCTGATACGTCTGTCCGGCCTCGGCGCCGCGCCGCTCGTGGCGTGGCGCGGGCTGTCGATGGGAACGATTTTCCTGTTCGCGGCGCTGCTGACGGGTCAGGCGCGGCAGATCCCGAGGCTCGCCTCGCCCGCCGGGGCAGCGCTCATCCTCGCGCAGACGGCCAATGCCACGCTCTTTGCCACCGCGATCTATCTTGCCCCCGTCGCGGCGGTGCTGATCGCCGTGGCCACGGTGCCGATCTGCGCCGCGCTCTGGTCATGGCTGCTTTACCGAGAGGCGACGCGGCGGGCGACATGGATCGCCATCCTGTTCGTCAGCGCGGGGATCTTCATCGCCATGACCGGCAAGGGCGACATGGCGCTCAACCCCGATGCGGTGCTCGGTGTCTGCGCCGGGCTCGGCGTCGCGCTCAGCCTGTCGCTCAACTTCACGTTGCTCAGGCACAATCCGCAACTGCCGCTGCTCGGCGCGGTCGGGCTGGGCGCGCTGCTGGCCGGGCTGTGGGCGCTTGGCTTGTCGGGCGCGGCGGCGCTCACGCAAGGAACGCTCTGGCCCATCGCCACCGCGAGCCTGATCGTCCTGCCCGCGTCGTTCTACCTGATGTCCGAAGCCTCGCGGCACACCGCATCGGTCAATGTCAGCCTGTTCCTGCTGCTGGAGACCGTGTTCGGCCCGGTCTGGGTCTGGATCTTCATCGGCGAGGCACCCACAATCCGCATGCTGGTCGGCGGCGCCATCGTCGTGACTGCCCTGCTGGTTTATCTGGGACACCTGCGCCGCCACGCGTAGAAATCCGCGCCGGCCTTATGGTCAGCGCGGGCGCGAAACGCTACACCCCGGCGAAAGACGACAAGAGGCCCGGCGATGCCTGATACCATCATCTCGCGCTGCGAAGCCCAGGGGCTGCGGCTCACCGATCAACGTCGCACCATAGCGCATGTGTTGGAAGGCTCGCGCGATCATCCCGATGTCGAGGAGCTTTACGCCCGTGCCTCGGCCATCGACCCCAATATCTCGCTTGCCACGGTCTATCGCACCGTCAAGCTGTTCGAGGAGGCGGGAATCCTCGAAAAGGTGGATTTCGGCGATGGCCGTGCCCGCTACGAGGATGCCGAGCGGGACCACCACGACCACCTGATCGACCTGCAAACCGGCAAGGTGATCGAATTCGTCGATCCAGAGATCGAGGCGCTTCAGGAGAAGATCGCCACCAAGCTGGGCTACAAGCTCAAGGGTCACAAGCTGGAGCTTTACGGTGTGAAGCTGAAGAAGTGACGAACGCTCTGGCCTTGGCCCGCCAAGAGGCGTAACGCCAGAGCCATGCAGAATTTTCAGGGCATCCTGCTGATGATCGCCGCGATGGCCGGCTTTGCGCTCGGCGATGTCGGGATCAAGCTACTGACGCAAACCGTTCCGCTCAGCCAGATCATCGTGACCTTCGGCGGCGTCGGCACGGCGCTGCTCGCCCTCGCGACGCTGCGCTCCGGCCAGCCATTACTGCCCGCCGCGCTGGCGAACCGGGCGGTTGCCTCGCGCTATTGCGCGGAGATCACGGCCACGCTCTTCATGTCAAACGCATTGGCGCTGGTGCCGCTCTCCCTGCTCACCGCGATCCTGCAGGCCGGCCCGCTGATGGTCGCGCTCGGCGCCGTGGTGTTTTTCGGCGAATCCGTCAGCTGGCGGCGCTGGTGTGCCATTTGCATCGGTCTGATCGGCGTGCTGGTGATTCTGCGCCCCGGTGGCGAAGGCTTCGATCTGGCCGCGCTCCTGCCGGTCGGCGCTATGCTCGCGCTCGCGGCGCGCGATCTGTCGACACGCGCGGCGCCCGGAACCTTGACGAATCTGCAATTGGCGACACTCGGCTTCTCGGCCTTCATCGTCGCGGGGTGCCTGCAACTGCCGTTCTACGGGCGCTGGATCATGCCCGACCTGCGGGAGATCGGCTTCTTCGCGCTTGCAATCGTGCCGAGCATCATGGCCTACTACGCGATCACCGCCGCGATGCGGGTCGGCGAGATCTCGGTCGTCACACCGTTCCGCTACGCGCGGCTGATCTTCGGGCTGACGCTGGGCGCGGTTCTCTTCGGTGAACGGATCGATGGATGGATGCTTGTCGGCGGCGCGCTGGTCGTCGGGTCCGGCATCTACACCGTGCTGCGCGAACGCGCGGCGCGGCGTGCCGCGCTTGCCGGGCTCGAGCCGGCACGGCGCGCCCTCTAGCGTCATCGTCCGCTGTTCACTTTATCCCTCCGCCTGTTATACCGCCCCAAACAGCCAAGCAGCAGGGACGCCCGACATGAGCACCATCATCGACATCTACGCCCGCGAAATCCTCGACAGCCGGGGCAACCCCACGGTCGAGGTCGACGTCATGCTCGAAGACGGCACCATCGGCCGCGCCGCCGTGCCCTCGGGCGCATCGACCGGTGCCTATGAGGCGGTCGAGAAACGCGACGGCGACAAGGCCCGCTACAAGGGTAAGGGCGTTCTGGAAGCCGTGGCGTCCGTCAATGGCGAGATCGCCGAAGAGATCGTCGGCATGGACGCGACCGAACAGGTCGGCATCGACATGGCGATGATCGAGCTTGACGGCACCGACAACAAGAGCCGCCTCGGCGCCAACGCGATCCTCGGCGTCAGCCTTGCCGCCGCCAAGGCCGCTGCCGATTTCTCGGCCCAGCCGCTTTACCGTTATGTCGGCGGCACATCGGCGCGCGTTCTGCCGGTGCCGATGATGAACATCATCAACGGCGGCGAACATGCCGACAACCCTATCGACATCCAGGAATTCATGATCATGCCGGTGGCAGCGGAGAATATCCGCGACGCGGTGCGCATCGGCGCGGAAGTGTTCCATACGCTGAAAAAGGAGCTGACCGATGCGGGCCTGTCCACCGGCATCGGCGACGAGGGCGGTTTCGCCCCGAACCTCAGCTCGACGCGCGATGCACTCGATTTCGTGCTGAAATCCATCGAAAAGGCCGGCTACACGCCGGGCGACGACATCATGCTCGCCCTCGATTGCGCGGCGACGGAATATTACAAGGACGGCGCCTATGTGCTTTCGGGCGAGGGCAAGACGCTGAGTTCGGACGAGAACGTGTCCTACCTGCAGGCGCTTGTGCAGGATTACCCGATCTTCTCGATCGAGGATGGCATGGCGGAAGATGACTGGGACGGATGGGCGACGCTCACCGACGTTCTGGGCGACAAGGTGCAGCTTGTGGGCGACGATCTTTTCGTGACAAACCCCGCCCGTCTGGCCGAGGGGATCGAGAAGGGCTGCGCCAATTCGATGCTGGTCAAGGTCAACCAGATCGGCACCCTGACCGAAACGCTGCGCGCTGTCGATATGGCCCACCGCGCGCGCTATACCAATGTGATGAGCCACCGCTCGGGGGAGACCGAAGATGCCACCATCGCCGATCTGGCAGTCGCGACGAATTGCGGGCAGATCAAGACCGGCTCGCTGGCGCGGTCGGACCGGTTGGCGAAATACAACCAGCTGATCCGCATCGAGGAGATGCTGGCCGAAACCGCCGAATACGCCGGGCGCTCGATCCTGAAAGGGTGATTTCGACCTTTCCTTCGAAGAGTTGAGCAGGCCGGGCGCTGCGCGCCCGGTTTGAGTATTTGGAAAGAGAAGACGTTGGAAAGGCGGGCCTCTGGCTCAGCTTTCCGCGCCCGGCTCCTTGTAGACCCCCTGCTCCTTGAGCGCGTCCACCACCTCGGTCGGCATGTAATCCTCGTCATGCTTGGCCAGGATTTCCGTTGCTTCGAACACGCCATCCACCAGGCGACCGGTGCCGACCATGCCCTGGTTTTCGGCGAAAAGGTCGGGCAGCACGCCGCTATAGGTCACCGGCACGGCCGCGCCGCCATCGGTGACGGTGAAGGAAATAACCGACCCCTGCCCGCGCACGAGCGAGCCTTCTTCGACCAGTCCGCCGATGCGGAACACTTCGTTCGGGGCGGGCGGCTCTTCGGCCACCTGGCTGGGCGAGCGGAAGAAATTGATGCCGTCGCGCATCCCGTATCCGATCAGTGCCGTCGACAGGACCAGCGCGACCACGGCCAGCGCGATCACCTGGATTCGTCTTTGCTTTTTCAGCGACTTCAGAGCCATGACATCCTCACATAGCGATACAGGCGCAATATAAGCACAAAGGCGCGGTCCGAACACTGCGACAGATCAAACTTCGGAACGATCGTCAGGGAAAGCAGGGAGCGAGCTCCAGCCCCATCGCCTCATCGAGGCCGAGCATGAGATTGGCGTTTTGCACCGCCTGCCCCGATGAGCCCTTGGTCAGGTTGTCGAGCGCGGCGACGACGATGGCGCGGCCCGCGATCCGGTCTCCAGTGACGCCGATATGGCAATAATTCGAGCCGCGCACATGATGCGTCGAGGGGGTGTCTCCGAAGGGCAGAACTTCGATGAAACGCTCTCGAACATAGGCGTTCGAAAGCGCGTCATGCACGGCCCGCGGATCGCCGCTCACATAGCAGGTGGCGAGGATGCCGCGATTGGCAGGGATGAGATGAGGCGTGAACTGAACCCGGACCGGCGCACCGGCGAGATCGGAAAACTCCTGATCGAATTCACCCAGGTGGCGATGCGTGCCGCCGACCGCATAGGCGTTGACCCCTTCGGACAGCTCTGCATGCAGCAGGTTTTCCTTCAGCGCGCGGCCCGCGCCGGAGACCGCGCATTTCAGATCGAGGATGATGTCATCGAGCCCGATCACGCGATCCGCGATCAAGGGGCGCAGCGCGTATTGGCCGGTTGCGGCATTGCAGCCCGTGCCGGCGACCAGCCGGGCTGCGGCGATCTCATCGCGGTAGAACTCGGTCAGCCCGTAGACGGCGCTCGATTGAAGCGCGGGCGCGGCATGGGCATTGCCATACCATGTCTCGTAATCCGCCGTATCGCGCAGACGAAAATCGGCGGACAGATCGACGATCTTCAACCCTTCGGGAAGCTGCGCGATCACCTCCTGGCTGGTCTTGTGCGGCAGGGCGCAGAAGCACAGGTCGATGCCGGAGAAATCGATCTCTTCCCAGCGGACAAGCTGCGGCAGAGCGAGATGGCGTAGATGCGGGAAGACCTGCGCGATGCTTTGCCCCGCCTTGGAATTGGCCGCGAGCGCCGCCACCTCCATTTGCGGATGGGTGGCAATGAGCCGCAACAGTTCGGCCCCCGTGTAGCCGCTCGCGCCGATGATTGCGATCTTGTAGCTCATATCGTTCCTGCCCCGTAATGACGGATCAAATCGGTTGAAAGCGGATCTCGCGCCGCAGAAATTGCGTCGCCCGATCCGAAACGCGCCCGGCATCGCCCGATGTCAGGAACAGCGCCTCCTCACCCGGACCGTGCATGTTCGGATGGCGCCGCAGGTAATCGGCCAGCGAGGCGGCCACCAGATCGGCCTGCGAATAAACGGCCACATCGGGGCCGAGCGCCGCCTGGAACGCATCTTGCAACAAGGGATAATGCGTACAGCCCAGGATCGCCGCTTCCGGCGCGGGCATCTTGCGTTTGAGCGCATCGACATGGGACCGAACCAGCGCTTCGGCCAAAATCATGTCTCCCTCTTCGATCGCATCGACAAGACCGCCGCAGGCCTGCGCCTCCACGTCGACACCAATGGCGCGGAAGGCCAGTTCGCGCTGAAAGGCGCGGCTGCTGACCGTGGCGGGTGTGGCGAAGAGCGCGACATGCTTGACCGCCACCTCGCGCGGCGGGGAGTTGTCGCCCCACTGACGTTCGGTCAGCGCCTCGATCAGCGGGACAAAGACGCCCAGAACGCGCTTGCCCGGCGGCACCCAGCTTTCCTGCATCCGCCGCAGCGCCGCCGCCGAGGCGGTATTGCAAGCCAGGATCACCAGATCGCAACCCGCCGCCCAAAGACGTTCGGTCGCAGCGCAGGTCAGGTCGTAGACGTCATCGGCATCGCGCACGCCATAAGGCGCATTGCGGTTGTCGCCGAAATAGACGAACGGCACCTCCGGCATCTCGCGCGTGACCGCGTCGAGCACCGTCAGACCGCCAAGTCCGCTGTCGAAAATACCCACGGCCATGTTCGCCCGTTCCCCTGCAAAAGCTGCCCCGATTGGTTGCCTGTCTCATACGGCGCTTTGCGGGGAGAATCCATTGCCCGGGCCGATCTTTTCCTTCGCGGTAGAAGCATTGGACGCGATTTTCGAAATTGTTTGCGCAGGCTGTTGCGAGTGCCCTCGCACTTACTCCGCCGCGCGGCTCAATCCCGCGCCGCCGCTTTGCAGGACGGCCAAGAGTTCCTCGCGCCGCTTCTCGGCCCTTGCGGCGTTGGCCTGTTTCACCGGGCCGAATCCCTTGATCTGCAGCGGCAATTCGGCGAGCGCGACAAGCGCGTCCATTGTCTCGGGCCGCACTTTCGGCAGCCATTCGGAGAAGTCTGCCTCGTATTGCCGGATCAGCGCGCGTTCCATGCGCCGCTCTTCTGTCCGCCCGAACGGATCGAAGGGCGTGCCACGCAGCGCCTTGAGGCGCGCGAGGATACCGAAGCCGGTCAGCATCCTTTCGCCATAAGCCTTCTTGAGAGGCCGACCGTCCGGGCCGTCCTCGCTGAAGATCGGCGGCGCGAGATGGAAGGTCATGCGGAAATCGCCACCGAACTCGGCGCGGGCCTTGTCGCGCGTTTCGAGATGCAGGCGCGCGACCTCGTATTCGTCCTTGTAAGCCAGCAGCTTGTGATAGCCCTTGGCGATCGCCTCTTTGAGGCGCGGATCGTCGGCCTCGTTCACCAGCTTCAGATAGCGCCCGGCATATCGTTTCGACTGGTATGCCGCGAGATGATCGGCCCGGAAGGCGATCTTCTCGTCCAGCGTCTTCGGCAGGGCGATCACATCCGGCTCGGCCAAGCGCGCGGCCTCTTCGGGATGCAGCACTGCCCAGCGGCCGATTTCGAAGGCACGCAGGTTCTTCTCGGCCGCTGCGCCGTTCAACTCCACCGCCTGCCGGATCGCGCCCATGCTCAGTGGCACCAGCCCGCGCTGCCACGCTGCGCCGAGGATCATCATGTTGGAAAAAATCGTATCGCCCAGCGTCGCCTTCGCCAGATCGGAGGCATCGAAGAAATCCACACGCTCCTTGAGCCGCGCTTCAAGAGTCAGGCGCAACCGCTCGCTTGGCAACGCGAATTCGGTGTTGCGGGTGAAATCGCCGGTGATGATCTCGTGGCTGTTCACCACGCCGCCCGTTCGCCCGGCCTTCATCAGACCCAGCGTCTTGGCCCCGGCACTGACCACCAGATCGCCGCCGATCAGCGTGTCCATCTCGCCCGTCGCCACGCGGATCGCGCTGATGTCCTCGGGGCGGTTGGCCAGACGCAGATGGATATGCACCGCGCCGCCCTTTTGGGCGAGGCCCGCCATCTCCATCATGCCCGCACCCTTGCCGTCGATCTGCGCCGCCTGCGCCAGCACCGCGCCGATGGTGACAACGCCGGTGCCGCCGACGCCGGTGATGACGATGTTCCACGTCCCGTCAATCTGCGGCAGTTCGGGGTCCGGCAGGTCGGGCAAGGTCAGATCCGTGGTCGCCCCTTTCTTCACCTGCGCCCCTTCGAGCGTGACGAAAGACGGGCAGAACCCCTTGAGGCAGGAAAAATCCTTGTTGCAGGACGACTGGTCAATCGCGCGTTTGCGGCCGAGTTCGGTTTCCTTCGGCACGATGGACACACAGTTCGATTGCACCCCGCAATCGCCGCAGCCTTCGCAGACTTCGGTGTTGATGAACACGCGCTTGTCGGGGTCGGGAAACTGCCCGCGCTTGCGGCGGCGGCGCTTTTCGGCGGCGCAGGTCTGGATGTAGATGATCGCGCTGACGCCTGTCGTGTTTGCAAACTTCTCCTGCACGGTTTGCAAATCTGCGCGCTCTTTCATTTCAATGCCTTGCGGGAAGGCTTTGAAGTCCACGTCCTCTTTCTCGTCATAGACCACCGCGATATGCGGCACGCCCATCGCCTTGAGTTCGGCGGCGATCTGCTGGGGCGAAAGCCCGCCCTCGTTCTTCTGGCCGCCGGTCATGGCGACGGCATCGTTGTAGAGGATCTTGTAGGTGATCGTTGTGCCCGCAGCCAGCGCCGCGCGGATCGCTTGCACGCCGGAATGGTTGTAGGTCCCGTCGCCAAGGTTCTGAAACACATGCGGTCTTTTGGAAAACAGCGACTCCCCGATCCAGTTCGCACCCTCCGCACCCATATGCGTAAAGCCCACGGTCTCGCGGTCCATCCACTGCACCATGTAGTGACAGCCGATCCCGGCATAGCCTCGGCTGCCCTCGGGCAGCTTGGTCGAGCTGTTGTGCGGGCAGCCTGAACAGAAATAGGGCAGACGCGCCGCGATCTCTACGGCATTGTCAGCTTTCTTTGCATCTTCAATGGCTTGCAGTCCGGCCTTGATGCGATCCGTGTTGCGACCTTCCTCGATGAGGATGCCGCCCAGCTTTTCGGCGATCATCACCGGATCGAGCGCGCCGCGCGTCGGGAACAACTCGTCCCGGTGCATGCCGCCCGCGCCGCCCTTGTACCAGCCATAGACGCGCCGCCCGCGCCGGTCGTCGAAGATAGCTTCCTTGATCTGCACCTCAATCAGCTTGCGCTTTTCCTCGACCACGACGATGAGTTCCAGCCCCTCGGCCCAATCGTGAAAACCCTCCATGTCGAGCGGCCAGGTCTGGCCCACCTTGTAGGTCGTGATCCCGAGCCGCTCGGCCTCATCGGCATCGATACCCAGAAGGTTGAGCGCGTGGACCAGATCGAGCCAGTTCTTGCCCGCCGCGACGAAGCCGATCTTCGCGCCGGGTTTGCCCCAGACCCGCTTGTCCATCTTGTTGGCGTGCGAAAACGCCTCTGCCGCAAAGCGTTTGTAGTCGATCATCCGCGCTTCCTGCGCGTGCGGCGTGTCGCCGAGGCGGATGTTCAACCCGCCCTCGGGCATGTCGAATTGCGGCAGCGCGAAAGACATGCGGTCCGGCCGCCCATCGACCACCGCCGTCGCCTCGACCGTGTCCTTCATCGTCTTCAGCCCGACCCAAAGCCCCGAAAACCGCGATAGCGCAAAGCCGTAAAGCCCGTAATCCAGCACCTCCTGCACCCCGGCGGGCGAGACCACCGGCATATAGGCATCCACCATCGCCCATTCGGACTGGTGCAGCACCGTCGAGCTTTCGCCCGTATGATCGTCCCCCATCGCCATCAGCACGCCGCCATGTTTCGACGTGCCGGCCATGTTGGCATGGCGCATCGCATCGCCCGAGCGGTCCACACCCGGACCCTTGCCATACCAAAGGCCAAAGACACCATCATGCGTGCCCTCGCCCCGCAACTCGGCCTGCTGCGCGCCCCAAAGCGCGGTCACGGCAAGATCCTCGTTCAGCCCTTCCTTGAAGGTCACATCGGCAGCCTTGAGAAACCGTGCCGCCTTGTTCATCTGCAAATCCACCGCCCCCAGGGGCGAGCCGCGATAGCCGGTGACATAGCCTGCCGTGTTCAGCCCCGCCGCCAGATCGCGTGCCTTCTGCATCAGCATCAAACGCACCAGCGCCTGCGTGCCGTTCAGAAGAACCGGCGATTTCGTCAGATCGAACCGGTCGTTCAGTGAAATATCGGCCTTGCTCATCACACGCCTCCCAACGCTGGACTTGGCTTCACCTTAACATAGATTTAGGTCACACAGACTGACCTTCATGGAAATTTTTTCGTGATAAATCAGGCATCCGAAAACTTCTCGTTCATAAATTCGGTTATGTCCTGTAAAGCGGTCGAAACGACGGAAAGCGAATGACATGGACTGGGATAAACTCAGAATCTTTCACGCGGTCGCCGATGCCGGCAGCCTGACCCATGCGGGGGATACGCTGCACCTGTCGCAATCGGCGGTTTCGCGGCAGATCCGCGCGCTGGAGGATTCGCTCAACACAGTCCTGTTTCACCGCCACGCGCGAGGGCTGATTCTCACCGAACAGGGCGAATTGCTCTTCGATGCCACGCGTTCGATGAACAAGCGCATCGATGCTGCCACCGCCCGAATCCGCGACAGCGAGGAAGAAGCGTTCGGCGAATTGCGCGTCACCACCACCACGGGGTTCGGTTCGCTCTGGCTGGCGCCGCGGCTCCCCAAGCTTTACGCCAAATATCCCAACCTCAATATCGACCTGATGCTGGAGGAGCGGGTGCTCGACCTGCCGATGCGCGAGGCCGATGTCGCCGTGCGCATGAAGGAGCCGAGCCAGGCCGATCTTATCCGCAAGAAGCTGATGACCATCCGCATGCGGCTTTACGCCTCGCCCGAATACCTCGCCGAACACGGCGCGCCGGACACCATCGAGGACATGCGGGCGCATCGCCTGATCTGTCAGAACCCGCGCGACTCGCAGGTCAGCGCGGGCATGATGCTGAACCAGCGGCTCTTGGCCAATGCCGATCTGACGCTGACGGTGAACAATTACTTTGGGGTCCTGCAAGCTGTGCGCTCCGGGCTCGGGATCGGCGTCCTTCCCGATTATATCCTGGCGGATTTTCCAACCATACAGCGCGTTCTGCCCGATCTGGAATCCATCGAAGTGCCTGTCTACCTCGCCTATCCCGAAGAGCTGCGGCAGTCCAAGCGTATCGCCGCGTTCCGCGATTTCGTGCAGGACGAGATCGTCGCCCATCGCCAGACGCGCCGGGCGCTCGAAGCCGAGCAGGGCGCGGATCTGTGACCCTTGCGCCGCACGCATAGCGGGATTGTGCCGAGCGGTGCGCCCTTTTCCTTGCCAACTTGCCTGCGCGTGCCATATTCGGATCATGTGAGACGGAACGCATTGGCGTTTCATCTTCATACCTCCCTGTTGGACTTCGGCCGAGCTTCTGCTCGGCCTTTTTTTTGACCCCAACCGCCCGATATTAAGCCGATGGACAAACGCAAGTATCCAAACCGCATCCGTTGGGCCTTGTTGGCGCGTCCTTTCTGGCTGACGCTGGGCGGGATCGCGCTGCTCCTCGGGATCATCGGAGCGTTCCTTCCCGTCATGCCCACGACCCCGCTGCTGATCGTCGCCGCCTTCGCGTTCGGCAAGGGATCGCCGCGCATTCGGGCCTGGATCATCGATCATCCGCATTTCGGCCCGCCCGTCGTCGCATGGGAAGAACGCGGCGCGATCGCGCGGCGGCACAAGATCATCGCCACCTCGATGATGGGCATCACCTTTGCCGGAAGCGTGCTGTTCGGCCTGCCGCTCTATGTGCTCGCGATCCAGGCAGTGTGCCTCGGCGGTGCGGCGCTGTTCGTGCTTACGCGCCCCGATGCATGAGTTCGCATTGTCCTGCCCGGCGCCTTGTCCTAAAGAGCGCATAACATGCAGCCACCGACAGGATGCCAGATGCAAGAGCCCGCCATCACCGAAGATCTGATCGCCGCGCATGGCATCAATTCCGACGAATACGCCGAGATCCTGCGCATCCTGAACCGCGAGCCGACCTTCACGGAACTCGGCATCTTCTCGGCGATGTGGAACGAGCATTGCTCCTACAAATCCTCGAAAATCCACCTCAAGACGCTGCCGACCACCGGCCCGCAGGTCATCTGCGGCCCCGGCGAAAATGCGGGCGTCGTGGATATCGGCGACGGTCAGGCGGTGGTTTTCAAGATGGAGAGCCACAATCACCCATCCTATATCGAGCCCTACCAGGGCGCGGCCACCGGCGTGGGCGGTATCCTGCGCGACGTGTTCACCATGGGCGCACGCCCCATCGCGGCAATGAACGCGCTCAGCTTCGGCGAAAAGGACCACCCCAAGACGCGCCAGCTCGTGCATGGCGTGGTCGAGGGGATCGGCGGCTACGGCAACTGCTTCGGCGTGCCCACCGTGGGCGGCGAAGTGCGGTTCCATCCGGCCTATAACGGCAATTGCCTCGTCAACGCCTTTGCCGCCGGTCTGGCCGATGCCGACAAGATCTTCTATTCGGCGGCCTCGGGCGTCGGACGCCCTGTGGTTTACCTCGGTGCCAAGACCGGCCGCGACGGTGTCGGCGGCGCGTCGATGGCCAGTGCCGAGTTCGATGACAGCATCGAGGAAAAGCGCCCGACCGTGCAGGTCGGCGATCCCTTCACCGAAAAGCGCCTGATGGAGGCGTGTCTAGAACTGATGCAAACCGGCGCGGTCATTTCGATTCAGGACATGGGCGCGGCGGGCCTCACCTGCTCGGCGGTCGAGATGGGCGACAAGGGCAAGCTGGGCATCCGGCTCGACCTCGAAAAGGTGCCGCAGCGCGAAGAGGCCATGACGGCCTACGAGATGATGCTCTCGGAAAGCCAGGAGCGTATGCTCATGGTGCTCGATCCCGCCAAGGAGGCCGAGGCCCGCGCGGTGTTCGACAAATGGGATCTCGATTTCGCCATTGTCGGCGAGACCATCGACGAGGATCGCTTTCTCATCGTCCATAACGGCGAGACGAAAGCCGATATGCCGCTCTCCCGCCTCGCCTCCTCGGCCCCCGAATACAACCGCCCGTGGGAGGAGACCGAACCGGCCGCGCCGCTCGACGACGTGCCGCAGGTCGATCCCATCGATGCGCTCCGTGCGCTGATCTGCAGCCCCAATTACTGCGCCCGCAATTGGGTGTTCGAGCAATATGACACGATGGTCATGGCCGACACGGTGCAAGGCCCCGGCTGGGGCGCGGGCGTGATCCGCGTGCACGGCACGGACACGATGCTCGCCTTCACATCGGACGTGACCCCGCGCTACGTTCGGGCGAACCCCGTTGAGGGCGGCAAGCAGGCGGTGGCCGAAGCCTATCGCAACCTGTGCGCAGTTGGTGCGAAACCACTGGCGAGCACCGACAACCTCAATTTCGGCAATCCTGAAAAACCGCAGATCATGGGCCAGTTCGTCGGCGCGATCCGGGGTATCGGTGAAGCCTGTTCGGCGCTCGACATGCCGATCGTATCGGGCAACGTCTCGCTCTATAACGAAACCGACGGTCAGGCGATCCTGCCCACCCCCACCATCGGCGCAGTGGGCCTCATCGCCGCCGGCGAAGAGCCGATCCTCGGCCGCGCGCGCGAGGGGCATGTGGCGCTGGTCATCGGCGAAACGCAGGGCCATCTGGGCCAGTCCGCGCTGCTCTACGAGGTCTTCAACCGCGAGGATGGCGATGCGCCCGCGGTCGATCTCCAGGCAGAGCGCCGCAACGGCGCGTTCATCCGCGACAACCGCGATCTCATCAAGGCCTGCACCGATCTCTCCGATGGCGGGCTGGCGCTCGCCGCCTTCGAGATGGCCGAGGCCTCCGGCACTGGCGTGCTTATCGACGAGACCGACCAGGCACGGCTTTTCGGCGAGGATCAGGGCCGCTATCTCGTCGCCTGCAATTTCGATCAGGCCGAAGCGCTGATGATCGCCGCCGGGCAGGCCGATGTACCGGTCCAGAGCGTCGGTCGCTTCACCGGCGACAAGGTCCGCATCGGCAACTCCGAAGGCGGTCTCGCCGATCTTTCAGCACTTTATCGCGGCGCTTTCGCCGATCATTTCGCGTAACCGCGGTTTGCAAACCGCTTGCCGCCCGCAAAAAACGCCCCGGATCGCTCCGGGGCGTTTTCCTGTGTTCGGCCGAAAGATGCGGTTACTCGGCCGGAACCTCAGCCCCTTCGCCGCCCCCGACAAGACTGTCCGGCAGCACGAAGGCGACCAACACGAAGACCGCGCCCAGCGCGATGCCCAGAAGATCGCCGGAAATCGCCGTCAGCCCGTCATAGCCGCTGCCGGGCACCGTCCCGAGCGTGACCTTGCCGCCGGCCACATCGTCCAGCATCCCGCTGGCCTTCCAGGCCGGATAGGTCGCCATGTAGGTAGCGGCGCCAAGCAGCCCGCCCGCGATGAAGAACAGCGCATCCTTGCGCCCCGCCGCCGCGGCAGCGACCCCGGTGCCGGGGCAATAGCCCGACGCCGCCCAGCCCGCACCCAGAAGCAGCCCGCCGATGAAGACCCCGATATAAGCTGCCTTCACCGACATGTGGCCGACATCGACAAGGCCGATCATCTGGCCGCCGAACATCAGGATCGAGCCGGTTCCGATGGCCAGAAGGATTGTCTTCATCAGGTGCAGCCGCCGCAGCGTGAGCATCCCGACGATCCAGTTTGGGCTCGTCGCCCCGATCCGGTCGAGCACGGCGCCGAAGGCTGCGCCGATCACGATGGCAAGAAGAATGGATGTCATTGGTTCAGCCCCTCTTATACATCAGCATGGCGGTAGGAATGGCCGCCGCGAAAGCGCCCAGCGCGAAAATGTAGCCCGAAAGCGACGTCTGCATCATGCCCGACATCATGTGCCCCGAGGTGCATCCGCCCGCGAGCCGTGCGCCGTAAAGCACAATGAACCCGCCAAGGAAGGCCACGCCATAGCGCTTCCAGGGCGTGTCGCCGAAATTGGCCCGCCAGATCGCCGGCGCGGCCCGTTCCAGCTTGTCGATCCCGCCGCGCAGCCGCGAGGACAGGAACGCTCCCAGCGCCATGGCAAGCACGAAGACGAAGCTGTAATTCAGCGGATTGGACGCGTTGGCCGCGTATTTTCCGCCGGATTTGGCCATATAGGCATTGGTCGAGGTGTAGCCCTCTTCGGTCTGAGTGATGAAACCGGGATTGACGGCATCCGCGATGATCCCGTCGAGAATGACGAACTGCGTCGACACCCCGATCGGCTTGACGAGCAGCACGGCGGCAAAGAACACCGTTCCCAGCAGCAGCCCGCCGATTTTCCAGTTGAGTGTCATGCGACGCTCCTTCTTGATATATTCTGAGTCTCGCATGTATTTATATTCGAAAGACCGAATACGTCAAGTCCGGCCCGCGCCGCAGACGTGGCGGAATTGACCTTGCACCGCGTGTCTGACAGGCTCGCGCCCACCATTCCGGCCCGGAGCCTTTCGTGACCATCACCGCCGTTCTGTGCATCCGCAACGAGGCCGCGTTCCTGCTCGATTGGTTGGCATGGCACCGCGCGATGGGCGTGACGGATTTCGTCGTTGTCTCGAACGAATGCACAGATGGCAGCGACGCGATGCTCGACCGGCTCGCGGCACTGGGATGGCTGGAGCATATTCGCAACGCGCCGCCCTATGGCAAGGGGGGCGTGCAGTTCAGCGGGCTCAAGCTTGCCGCGAAAGCCGATGCCGTGCGCCGCGCCGACTGGCTGGTCACGCTCGATATCGACGAATTTGCGAACGTCCATGTCGCTGGCCGCACCCTGCCCGCCCTGATCGACGCGCTTCCAGAGGCGACGGCGATCACCCTGACATGGCGCAATTTCGGCAATGCCGGCGTCATCGCCTATGAGGATCGCCCCGTGCCGCTGCAGTTCATCCACGCTGCGCCGCGCATCCTGCGCTGGCCCTGGCGCGCGGCGATGTTCAAGACGCTCTATCGCAATGACCGGACCTATCGAAATCTCGGCATCCACCGGCCCCGCAACCCGGTCGCCGCGCGGCTTGCCGATGCGCGCTGGTTCGACGGATCGGGCCGCGCGCTGGGGCCGGAGATGGCGACGGGGCGCGTTTTTTCGGACTACCGCCAAAACCAGCACGCGCTCGTTCAGCTCAACCATTACCCGCTCGGCGCGGTGGAAAGCTATGTGCTCAAATCCGACCGCGGGCGCGGGGTTCATGCCAAGGACACGCTCGGTCTCGACTACTGGATCGAGCGCAACCTGAATATCGAAGAGGACCGCACGGCCCTGCCGCTCTGGGATCGCGCCGCGCCGATCCGCGATGCGCTTGCGCGCGATCCGGTGCTCGCCGATCTTCACGCCCGCGCCGTCGACTGGCGGAAGAACCGCTTTGCCGCGCTTCTGCTGAAGGATCGTTTCCGCGATCTTTACGGTCGCCTGATGATGGCCGCCCCGTCGCGCCCGGTGCCGGAGCAAACGGCGGATCTGCTCATCTCGCGCGCCCTGAAAGGCGCGGCCGATCCGCGCGAAACTTCATAGTCTTCGCGGCTTTTGGGCGCAATTCTGCCCGATTCCCCCGATAGTTTCCTTTCGAGAAAAAGACCTGCCGGAAGGAAACCGGGCAGCGGGCAAGACGTAGCGAGGATGCTTTGACGATGCAGGATACGACCCGGCCATATCATATATCTCTGACCGATCTGCGCCCCGCACAATGGATCGACGAGATGAGGGCATTGGGCGAAACTTTCGGCTTCTTCGAGCCGCTTGGCAAGCGCCACAACGCCACCTTCATCGAGGAAGGCGACACGCTGCTGGTCAGCTTCGAGTCGCTGCCCGCGATACAGGCGCTTTCGGAAGACGCGCGTCCCGACGGGTTCGATATCGCGCGGGAGAAGGGATGGTCTTGCCTGTCGGTGATTTCGATGCGCGATACATGGTTCCGCGACGGAGAGGTTTACGGCTTCTTCGACCAGCTTACCGATGACGGCTTTTTCGAGGATTTCGATCAGGTGATCTTCTACGGGGCCGGACCGTGCGGCTATGCCGCCTGCGCCTTTTCGGTTACCGCGCCCGGCGCCACGGTGATCGCGCTGGAGCCGCAGGCGACGCTCGATCCGCGCGTGACCGAATGGGACGACCGCTTTACCGAGATGCGCAAGCTCGATTTCACCGACCGATACGGTTTTGCCCCCGACATGCTCGAAGCGGCGGAGCGCGCGTATATCATCTACGATCCGCAGAAACCGCTCGACGCCATGCATTCGGCCCTGTTCGAGCGCGGCGGAATCACCAGGTTCCGCGCCCGCCATCTGGGCGGCGGGATGCAATCGCATCTGGCGCGGATGGGTGTTTTGAACGATCTTGTGCACAGCGCCTCCGCCGGCACGCTGGACGCGGCCCGGTTCGCCGCTCTCTACCGCAAACGGCGCGACCACGTCAGCTATTGCAAGCGCCTTTTCAGCGCCATCGACGAGACGGAGCGCCCCTACATGGCCGAAGCCGTCTGCGCCTATATCGTGGATCACTGGGGCGCACCGCGCTATCGGCGCAAGCTCAAGAAACTGCGCAATGCGCGCGACTGCCCGGACGACGACAGCGACGATGAAGAAGCCGCGTCGTAACCCCGCCTGACGTGCGGATGATCGGCGCATGCGTTCTGGCGTCGCCTCGCCCGCCATGCTAACGGCAAGCGCATGACCGACACGCTGACGCTTCGCACCCCCGATGATTGGCACCTGCATCTGCGCGATGGCGCCATGCTGCGCGCCGTGACGCCTGAAACCGCGCGCCATTTCGCCCGCGCCATCATCATGCCGAACCTCGTTCCGCCCGTGGTGACGGCTGCCGACGCGGCCGCCTATCGCGACCGGATCATGGCCGCCCTTCCCGAAGGCGCGCGGTTCCAGCCGCTGATGACGCTTTACCTGACCGAGCAGACGGACCCGGAGGATCTTGCCCGGGCGCATGAGAGCGGGCTGATCACGGCGGTCAAACTTTACCCCGCCGGGGCGACCACAAATTCGGCCAGCGGCGTCAGGGATTTCGACAAGGTGCGTCCGGTGCTGGAACGCATGGCCGAGATCGGCTGCCCGCTTTGCGTGCATGGAGAAGTCACCGACAGCGACATCGACATTTTCGACCGCGAGGCGGTCTTTATCGACCGCGTGCTCGATCCGATCCGCAAGGCAACGCCGGGATTGCGGGTGGTCATGGAACATATCACCACGATGCAGGGCGTCGAATACGCCTCCGATGGCGGACCCGATCTGGGCGCGACGATCACCACGCATCACCTCGTCATCAATCGCAACCACATCCTCGCTGGCGGGATCAAACCGCATTACTACTGCCTGCCCGTCGCAAAGCGGGAGGAACACCGCCTTGCGCTGCGCCGTGCCGCCACTTCCGGCGATCCGACATTCTTCCTCGGCACCGACAGCGCGCCGCATACCGACGCGAACAAGCTGCAGCCCTGCGGCTGCGCGGGATGTTTCACCGCGCCGAACACGCTCTCGATCCTCGCCCATGTGTTCGAGGAGGAAGGCGCGCTGGACAGGCTCGAAGCCTTCACCAGCCTGAACGGCCCGCGCTTTTACCGCCTGCCGGTCAACGAGGACCGCATCACCCTCACCAAGGGCGCGCCCGTGTCCTACGCCGAACGGATCGTCACCGAAGACGGGCCGGTCACGCTCTTCGATCCGGGCTTTCCGCTGCTCTGGCAGGTCCAGACATGAGCGCAGCGCGGCGGGTGAAGTTCGGCACACCGGCCCCGCGCCCTCACTGCTATCGCGGCGCGACGACATAAATTCCTATACAGGTGATCCCCTATGAAAGCTGCGCTTCGCAACCCGCTTCTCGCCCTGACCGCGCTGGGCATCGCCGGCTGCGCCACCCCGCGAGAGCAGTGCATCTCGCAGGCCAACGAGCAATACCGCACCGCCGAGGCCGCGCTCGCCACGGCGCAGACGAATATCGCGCGCGGCTATGCGCTGCATTCGCAAAGCGTGCCCTACACCGTTCAGAACACCTGCTATCGCGACGATCCGAATTCGGATGTGATGATCCCCTATTCCTGCCCATCCACCCAGTACCGCACCGAAACCACGCCGGTGCCGATCGACGCCGCGAACGAGCGGCAGAAGGTGGCCGAATACCGCAAGATCCTGCCGCAGCTGCGCCGTCAGGCGGCGGCTGGTGTACAAAGCTGCATCGCGCAATATCCCGAATGAGCTTGCAGCGGCGCGGTCCCGCCGCGCTTTCCCTCCGGCGCGAAACCGTCTAGAGCGGGCGAAAACAGCCGGAGCCTGCCATGATCCCGACCTCCTACCCGCCTGCCGAAGAAATCGCCCGCCTGACCGCGCGGATGCTGCTCGAGATCGGGGCAGTGAATTTCCGGCCGCAGGAGCCGTTCACCCTCGCTTCCGGCCTGCCCAGCCCGACCTATATCGACTGCCGCAAGCTGATCTCGCACCCGCGCATCCGCGCCACGCTGATGGATTTCCTGACCGTCACGGTCATGCGGAATGCAGGCTTCGAGGCCTTCGACAACATCGCCGGCGGCGAGACGGCGGGCATCCCCTTCGCCGCTCTGGTCGCCGAACGCATGGCCCTGCCCATGACCTATGTGCGCAAGAAGCCCAAGGGCTATGGCCGCAACGCACGGATCGAGGGCGACATGAGCGAGGGCCAGCGCGTGCTGCTGGTCGAGGATCTGACCACGGATGGCGGCTCCAAACTGTCCTTCGTCGACGCCATCCGCAAAACCGGCGCGAGTTGCGCGCATACGGCCGTGATCTTCTATTACGACATCTTCCCCGAAACCGAAAAGACGCTCGGCGATCACGGCGTGAGCCTGCATCACCTGTGCACATGGTGGGACGTTCTGGCCGAGGCGAAGGCGCAGGCGGCCTTCGATTCGCAGACCCTGCGCGAGGTCGAGGACTTCCTCAACGATCCTCGCGCGTGGCAGGACGCGCGCCGCTAAAAACCGTTTGGATGCGCAAAATGTCGCGCGTATGAATGGCTGTTTCCCGCGTGTCGCGGGGAACACAGGCTTGGCGGGATCTCACAAGATATCGGCGGCGCGGGTGAAACTGACGCAACATGAGCCATGAAATTCGTGCTATGGCCTTATCCACAGGTTATACATTTTGCTTTGACGCCCGGAATTGGGTAGGTCCGTCACCGGGATCAGCATGAGGCAGGCAATGAACGAGATCACCGCATTCAATCCGACCGGCGCGGAGATTCAGAACCCCGAAACCATGCCCCATTCCGTCGAGGCCGAGCAGCAGCTTCTGGGCGCGATCCTGACCAATAACGACATTTTCGACCGCGTCGCATCGATCATCGGGCCGCAGCATTTCTACGATCCCGTCCACGCGCGCATCTTCGATATCGTCTCCGCCCGCATTGCCAAGAACAACCTTGCCTCACCCGTCACGCTCAAGGCCTTCATGGAGGATGACGAGGGGCTGAAGGAACTCGGCGGGCCGGCCTATCTCGCGCGGCTGGCGGGCGCCGCGATTTCCTCCTTCGCGGTGCGCGACTATGCGCAGATGATCTACGATCTTGCCGTGCGCCGCGACCTGATCGCGCTGGGCCGCGACATTTCCAGCAAGGCCGCCAAGGTCGATGTCGCCTCCGAGCCGCGCGAGCAGATTGTGGAGGCCGAACAGGCGCTCTACAAGCTGGCCGAACAGGGCCGCAGCGAAAGCGGCTTTCAGAGTTTCCTCAAGGCGGTCACCGACGCGGTCAACGTCGCCAACGCCGCCTATCAACGCGAGGGCGGGCTTGCGGGCATTTCCACCGGCCTGACCGATATGGACCGCAAGCTGGGCGGTTTGCACCCGTCCGACCTGCTCATCCTCGCCGGGCGTCCGTCGATGGGGAAAACCTCGCTTGCCACCAACATCGCGTTCAACATCGCCAAGGCCTATCGCAGGGGCATTCGCCCGGATGGCACCGAGGGCACGGTCGAAGGCGGCGTTGTCGGCTTCTATTCGCTGGAGATGAGCGCCGAGCAGCTGGCCGCGCGGATTCTGTCGGAAGCCTCCGAGGTGCCGTCGGAACAGATCCGGCGCGGCGACATGACCGAAGCCGAGTTCCGCCGTTTCGTCGATGCCGCCAAATCGCTCGAAGCCTGCCCGCTTTATATCGACGACACGCCCGCCCTGCCGATTAGCCAGCTTGCCGCACGCGCGCGGCGGCTCAAGCGGACGCATGGGCTCGATGTGCTGATGGTGGACTATCTGCAACTCGTCCGCCCCGCGTCGGCCAAGGACAGCCGCGTCAACGAGGTCTCCGAGATCACGCAAGGCCTCAAGGCGATCGCCAAGGAGCTCGATATCCCGGTGATCGCCCTGTCACAGCTTAGCCGTCAGGTCGAAAGCCGCGAGGACAAGCGCCCGCAACTGTCGGACCTGCGCGAATCCGGTTCCATCGAACAGGATGCCGACGTGGTGATGTTCGTGTTCCGCGAGGAATACTACAAGGAACGCGAGAAACCGGGCGATCATGAGCTGGAAAAGATGGCCGCATGGCAGGACGAGATGGAGCGCCTGCATGGCAAAGCCGAGGTCATCATCGGCAAGCAGCGCCACGGCCCTATCGGCACGGTCGAGCTGAGCTTCGAGGGCCGCTTTACCCGTTTCGGCAACCTCATCAAGCCGTGGCAGCAGGGCGCGGAGGAGATGTGATCAGGGCAGCCTGACCATCCCGCCGAAGGGCGTTTGCGTCTGCCAGCCATCCGCCACGCCCAGAATGGCGCAGGCCGCCTTGATGCAACCGGCATGTGTGACGACCAGCGCACCCTCCGGCGTCGCCTCCAGCGCGGCGCAGATCCGGCGCTCCAGCATCGCGACACTCTCGCCGCCATGGCCCGCGAAATCGTGGAAATCATCGGCCCAGGCATCCAGCTCATGGCGCGGGATCGCGTCCCAGGGCGTCCCTTCCCAGGCTCCGAAATCCATCTCGATCCAATCGCTTGCGCGTATCGGCTCAAGAGACAGATGCGCGCCGATATGCTCGGCAAGCCTGCGGCAGCGAGCCAGAGGCGAGGTCAGAAGATGCGAGGGCTTGGCGATGGCGCGCAGCACCGCTTCCGCGTCGCGCTCGAAACTCTCCGCCAGCGCAAGATCGGTGCGCCCGTAACAGGTGCCGCGCGCAACCTCCGGCGCGGTGTGCCGCAGCAGCGTCAGAGCCACGCCGCCAGCCCCAGATAGAACCCCAGTTCCGCCAATTGCTGCACCGCGCCGAGGCAATCGCCGGTATAGCCGCCCAGCTTGCGCAGGAAGATCCGGCGAAAGCCCAGAACCGCCAAAGCGCCCACCGCCAGCGCGGTGAGGGTCGCACCGAACCCGAACCAGAGCAGCGCGAAAAGACCCGGCAGCGCGCTCGCCAGAAGCGCGAAACGAAAGCCGCCCCGCGACACCGTCGGCGCCACGAATTTCGCGCCGGTTTCGCGGGCATAGTCATGCGTGGCGATGATCGTCACCGTGGCCATGCGGCTCAGCATATGCCCGGCGATCAGCGCAGCGGCGGCCCCGCCCGGCGTCATCGCCGCAAGCACAGCGACTTTCAGCGCCAGAACCAGCCCCAGCGTCCCCGTGCCATAGGTGCCGATCCGGCTGTCGCGCATGATCTCGAGCGCGCGCTCGCGGGTCAGCCCGCCGCCCAGCCCGTCGGCGGCATCGGCCAGCCCGTCCTCGTGAAACGCGCCGGTGATCAGGATCGTCGCCGCCACCGACAAGAGCACCGCAACGCCCATCGTCCAGACCTGCGCCGCCCCGTACAGCACGAGGGCGCCAACCGTACCGATCAGCCCGCCGACCAAAGGATAATACCGCGTCGCGCGGATCAGCAGCGCATTCGAAAACGGCAGATCGCGCGGCACGGGTAGGCGGGTCAGGAACTGCACCGCGAGCAGGAAAACCTGCCATTCGCTTGCCCGCGCACTCATGCCTTGCCCGACACGCCGGCACTTTCAAAACTCGCCATGTCGTTCAGCATCGCGGCGGCGGATTTGACGACCGGCCAAACCAGCACCGCGCCGGTGCCCTCGCCCAGCCGCAGGTTCAGATCGAGCAGCGGCTCGGCGTCCAGCGCTTCGAGAATCGCATCATGGCCCGGCTCTGCCGATCTGTGCGCGAACACCATCGCGCCGCGCGCCTCGGGCGTCATGCGCACGGCAATGAGCGCGGCGGCGCCGGCGATGAAGCCGTCCACGAGAACGAGCCGCCCGGCATCTGCGGCGCCCTGCATCGCGCCGGCGATCATGGCGATCTCGAACCCGCCATATTCGGCCAGCACCTCCGCCGGATCGCGCAGTGCCGGGCAGCGTGCCGCCGCTTCGCGCAACAGCGCCTGCTTGCGCCTCAGACCCTCATCGTCCAGCCCCGTGCCGCGCCCCGTCAGATCATCGATATCGCGCCCGGTGAGCTTATGCGCGATCAGCGTGGCCGAAGAGGTGTTGCCGATCCCCATCTCGCCGAAAGCGACCGCATCGACCGCCCCGTCCTGCCCTAGCTCGCAGCCGATCCCGAGCGCCGTGTCGCGCTGCGCCGTGCTCATCGCAGGGCCTGCCCGGAAATCGGCCGTGCCTTCCGCGATCGGGTGGTCGAGCACGCCGGGCAGATCGAACGGCCCGCCCAGAACGCCCGCGTTGACCACGCGCAGATCCACCCCGGCGACGGCGCAAAACACATTGGCCGCCGCCCCGCCGGTTGCGAAGTTGAGCACCATCTGCCGCGTCACCTCTGCCGGATAGGCGGACACCCCGCTCCGCGCGATGCCGTGATCGGCCGCAAATATGGTCAGCGCGCAGCTTTGCATCCTTGGCGTCAATGTGCCTTTCACCCGCGCCACCTGCGCCGCCAGAGCCTCCATCCGGCCCAGCGCGCCAAGCGGTTTGGTCTTGCCGTCGATCTTTGCCGCCAGCGCGGCTTCGAAATTTCGATCCATCATGCCCGTCGCCTTAGCCATGCCGCGCCTGCGTCACAATGGCAAATTCGTAGCGCAGGCGCGGCTTTATCGCTTGACCCGCCGCGCGTGGATGGCGATGAGCCGCATATGGCACAGGCGCAACTCACAATCGATCTGGATGCGATCCGCGGCAACTGGCGCGCGCTCGCCGCGATGAACGCGGGCGAGACCGGCGCGGTGGTCAAGGCCGATGCCTACGGATTGGGCGCATCGCGCGTGGCACCGGCGCTTGCCGATGCCGGCGCGCGCACCTTCTTCGTCGCTCAGGCCGAGGAAGGCGCAAGCCTGCGCCACGCGCTCGGCCCCGGCCCGCGCATCTGCGTCTATGGCGGGCATATGGAGGGCGATGCCGCGCTGCTGCGCGATGCCGATCTGGTGCCGATGCTCAATTCCATCGACCAGATGCTTCGCCATGTCGAGGCGTTGCCCGGCCATGCCTTCGGCATCCAGCTCGACAGCGGCATGAACCGGCTCGGCATGGAGCCTGCCGAATGGGCGGCCCTGCGCGATATCGCGCTGCGGCAAAGACCGGTGTTGGTGATGAGCCACTTGGCCTGCGCGGACGAACCCGGCCACGGCATGAACGAGTTTCAGCTGCGGACCTTCCGCCAGATGACCGACGGGATCGACGCGCCGCGCTCGCTTGCGGCCACGGGCGGCACGCTGCTCGGGGCAGAGTATCATTTCGAGATGACGCGCCCCGGTATCGGGCTTTATGGCGGGCTGCCTTTCGTTGACGCCGCGCCCGTGGCGGCGCTGACCGTGCCGGTCATACAGGTGCGCGACGTCGATCCGGGGGAATCGGTGGGCTATGGCAACGCCTGGGTCGCTCGCGTGCCGAGCCGGATCGCCACGATCTCGGCAGGCTATGCCGACGGGATCATACGCGCGATGGGACCGAAGGCTAATGTGTGGGCGAATGAAACGCGCTGCAGGATCGTCGGCCGCATCTCGATGGATCTGATCGGCATCGATGTCGGCGCGCTGCGCGAGGTGCCGGACAGGGTCGAACTGCTCGGACCGCATCAATCCATCGACGCCTTGGCCGACGCGGCGGGCACCATCGGCTATGAAATTCTCACCGCGCTTGGTGCGCGCTATCGCCGGCACTATATCGGCGGGTAACGCCGGAGCCCGCCATGACCTTCTTCGATCCCACGCCTGTCCTGCTGGCCTATATCTTCGTGCAGCGCTTCGTGTTTTTCGAGGTTCTGGCGCTGCTCGCGCTTCTGCGTCTGATCGGTGGGCGCGGCCCAGCGCGCGTTCCTGCGGCCCTGACATTGGCGCTGTGCCTCGCGGCGATCCTGACCATTCTCGCCCCAGCGCTGAACCTGCAATCGCTGCCGCTCTATCCGCAGATCGCGCGGCTTCTGGCGACGAGCGGCGGGACGGTGTTGCCGCTTATCGCGTCGGCGCTCTTTGCGACCAGCCTGCTTTTCCCCGGACGCCGGTGGCGCTGGATCGACTGGGCGCATGGCACGCTTCTTGCTGTATTTCTTGGCCTTTGGATTGCCACGCGGCTCTGACGCCTGTCGTCAATCGGCGCGAAACAATCCGCCTTCGCGGGCGGGATTGATGCCAAATTTCGCGAGCCGCGAAAAAAATCGTTAAAAAACAGTATGGGAAATTTTAGTATCGGCGTAAACTCGCCGATATTGTCTGTTTGCGAGATTTTTATTGGGGGATTTTAACAATGGCTCATCTGCGTTCAATTTCGGTTCTGGCAGTCTGGCTCATGCAACATCTGGCGCTTGTCCTGCTGGCCGCTCTGGCGCTCGGGCTGACCGGCTACACACTCGCCTGCCTGTTCGGCTATGCGCCCTGGCTGGAAATGACCGCAATATTTGGGGGCTACGCCTATCCTCAAGCCGGGCATGTTGTGCAGGGCGGCATCACCGCGCTGGCGCTTTCCCTGTGCTTCTTTCTGCCCGCGAACAGCCGGATCATGGCGCTGGAGACGTCGCATCGCCGGTTCCAGATCGCGATGGAGGATGTCGCCCGTGCCTACCGTCTGTCCCATGCCGCCGACCGCGAGGGCGTGTTCAACATGCGCTCCGAATTCGATTCGGTTCGCGAACGCATCGCCTTCTTGCGCGATCACCCCGATCTGGCCGAACTGGAACCGGCCGTTCTCGAGGTCGCCAGCCAGATGAGCCATGTCTCGCGCGAGCTTGCACAGACCTATTCGGACCGCAGCGTCGCCCGTGCGCGCGATTTCCTGATCCAGCGCCAGCAGGAAATCGAGGAGTTCAACGCAAGGCTCGCAGAGGCCAAGGCCACCGCCGCTGAAATGCGCGTCTGGGTGGACAAGGTCGAGATCGAGGAAAGCGTCGCGCGGGCGCAGCTTGAACGGCTTTGCGAGGAATTGTCGGAGATCCTTCCCGAACTTTACGCCGCCGAGCCGGTCGCGGAAGAGCCGACCGAAATCGTCACGCAAGCCCAGGTCGAGGTCTGGGACGATCCCGCGCACAACCCCGGTGCGACCTTTCCCGACGATTCCGACAATCGCATCGTTGCGCTTCTGGCGCGGCGCGCTGCCGAATAGGCACGCCCCGC
The DNA here is from genome assembly GCF_023370775.1 of Marivita sp. GX14005. Lineage (GTDB taxonomy): Bacteria > Pseudomonadota > Alphaproteobacteria > Rhodobacterales > Rhodobacteraceae > Marivita. Next base: position 15,166 of record NZ_JAMCCQ010000005.1, on the reverse strand, counting down.
CGGCTGCCGCTTGCAGCGCCCCGCAGCTTGCGCCACAAGCAACGGCATGGCGAAAAACGCGACCTTCCTCTGCCAGAGCTGCGGCAACAGCACGACCAAGTGGTCGGGCCGCTGCGATGCGTGCGGTGAATGGAACTCGATCGTCGAGGAAGTGCCGCTTGCCGCCGGCCCTGCCTCCAAGACGCTCGGCACATCGAAGGGCCGCGCCCTGCCGCTGGGCGATCTGTCGGGCACCGAAACGCCGCCCCCGCGCACCATGTCAAAGCTCGATGAGCTTGACCGCGTGCTGGGCGGCGGACTGGTCCCTGCGTCCGCACTGCTGGTGGGGGGCGATCCGGGGATCGGCAAATCGACGCTCCTTCTGCAGGCCGCCGCCGCCTTCGCGCGCGCGGGCCTGAATGTCGTCTATATCTCGGGCGAGGAAGCCAGCGCGCAGGTGCGCATGCGCGCCGCGCGGCTGGGCCTGCGCGATGCGCCCGTGAAGCTGGCGACGGAAACCAACCTGCGCGACATCCTCACGACGCTGGAGACCGAAAAGCCGGACCTGGCGATCATCGATTCGATCCAGACGATGTGGGCCGACAACGTCGCCTCCGCGCCCGGCAGCGTGTCGCAGGTGCGCGCCTCGGCGCATGAGCTGACCAGCTTTGCCAAAAGGCGCGGCACCTCCGTCGTCATGGTCGGCCATGTCACCAAGGACGGACAGATCGCGGGGCCGCGCGTTGTCGAACACATGGTCGACACTGTGCTCTATTTCGAGGGCGAACGCGGTCACCAGTTCCGTATCCTGCGCGCGGTGAAAAACCGCTTCGGACCGGCCGACGAGATCGGCGTCTTCGAGATGACGGGCGAAGGGCTGGCGCAGGTGTCCAACCCATCCGCGCTCTTTTTGTCCGAACGCGGCGCGCCGACGCCCGGATCGGCGGTGTTCGCCGGAATCGAGGGCACGCGCCCCGTGCTGGTCGAATTCCAGGCACTTGTCGCGCCCACGCCGCATAGCCAGCCCCGCCGCACCGTCGTCGGCTGGGATGGCGGACGGCTGGCGATGATACTGGCGGTGCTGGAATCCCGCTGCGGCATCCCGTTCGCGGGCATGGATGTCTATCTCAATGTCGCCGGCGGCATGAAGGTGAGCGAACCGGCCGCCGATCTGGCCGTCGCCGCTGCGCTTCTGAGCGCGCGCGAGGATGTAGCCCTGCCCGCCGAGACGGTGGTTTTCGGCGAAATCAGCCTCTCCGGCGCGCTACGCCCCGTAGGGCAAACGGAAAACCGCTTGAAAGAAGCGCAAAAACTTGGTTTTTCCGCCGCAATCGTGCCAAAGGGGGGCAAGGCGCTGCCCAAGGGCGGGATCGACGTTACCGAAATCGACGCACTGACAAGTTTCGTCGGCGACGTGTTCGGCGCCGGTTGAGCCAAGGCAAATAACAGAAGGGCGAGAGATCGTTGGAAGGGTTCACCATTATTGACGCCATCGTGGCCGTCATCATCGTTCTCTCGGCGCTGCTGGCCTATTCGCGCGGCATCGTGCGCGAGACGCTCGCCATTCTCGGCTGGATCGCCGCCGCCATCGTCGGTTTCATGTTCGGCCCGCAACTGCGCCCGCTGATGTCGGAAATCCCTGTGATCGGCGAATTCATGGCCGGCAGTTGCGAGCTTTCGGTGATCGGCGGCTTCGCCGTCGTCTTCACCATCGCGCTGGTCATCATGTCCTTCCTGACACCGCTCTTCTCCTCGCTCGTGCAGCGCTCGGCGCTTGGCGGCGTGGATCAGGGTTTCGGCTTTCTCTTCGGCGTCGTGCGCGGGGTGCTGCTCGTCGCCATCGCGTTTTTCGTCTACGAGGTCGTCATCACCGCGCAGGACGTGCCGATGATCGATGACAGCCGCTCCGCCGCCGTGTTCAGCCGCATGACCGGCCAGATCGAGAACCAGAACCCCGAAGCGGCCCTCGGATGGATCACAGCGCAATATGAAAGCCTTGTCGGCGTCTGCGATGCACCTGCCGCGAACGAAACGTGATCCATCAGGCCGTGACACACGCGGCTCGCGCGCTTAAGAGGGGGGCAATCTTCCGCCCCGGATTCGGAGGTCCATCGTGTCCGACGCCCAAATGCCCCTCGCCCATCCGTTCGACGATGACAAGCTGAAGGAAGAATGCGGCATCTTCGGCGTTGTCGGCGTGGCCGATGCGGCGAATTTCGTCGCGCTCGGCCTGCACGCGCTGCAACATCGCGGTCAGGAAGCCGGCGGCATCGTTTCCTACGCGCCGGAGCACGGCTTCAATTCCGCCCGCCGCTTCGGCTATGTGCGCGATAATTTCACCTCTCAGAAACTGATGGAAACCCTGCCGGGCGCGCTGTCCATCGGCCATGTGCGCTATTCCACCGCCGGGTCCAAGGGCCAGACGCAGATGCGCGACGTGCAGCCCTTCTTCGGCGAATTTTCCATGGGCGGCGCGGCGATTGCCCATAACGGCAATATCACCAATGCCGAAGCGCTGCGACGCGAACTGATCGACCGCGGCTCGATCTTTCAAAGCTCGTCCGACAGCGAATGCATCATCCACCTGATGGCCCGATCACTGCAACGCAACATCCCCGAGCGGATGGAAGACGCGCTGCGCCGCGTGGAAGGCGCGTTCTCGGTCGTCGCGATGACCCGCACCAAGCTGATCGGCGTGCGCGATCCGCTCGGCGTGCGCCCGCTGGTGCTGGGCAGGATCGGCGACGGCTGGGCGCTGTCGTCGGAAACCTGCGCGCTCGACATCATCGGCGCGGAATATGTGCGCGAAATCGAACCGGGCGAAATGGTCGTCATCACCGCCGAACACGGTGTCGAATCGGTGCGCCCCTTCCGCCCCCGCAAGCCGCGCTTCTGCATCTTCGAGCATGTCTATTTCTCGCGCCCCGACAGCATCATCGGCAGCCGGTCGGTCTATGAAACCCGTCGGCAAATCGGCGTCGAACTGGCCCGCGAAGCGCCGGTGGACGCCGATCTCGTTTGCCCCGTCCCCGACAGCGGCACGCCGGCGGCCATCGGCTTCGCGTTCGAGTCGGGCATCCCCTATGGCATGGGGATCATCCGCAACCAGTATATGGGCCGCACCTTCATCGAACCGACCGAGCAGATCCGCAACATGGGCGTGCGGCTCAAGCTCAACGTCAACCGCGCGCTGATCAAGGGAAAGCGGGTGATCCTCGTCGATGACAGCGTGGTGCGCGGCACCACCTCTCGCAAGATCAAGGACATGATCCTCGATGCCGGCGCGGCCGAAGTGCATTTCCGCATCGCCTCTCCGCCCACCGCCTGGCCCTGCTTTTACGGCGTGGACACGCCGCAGCGCGAAAAGCTCCTCGCCGCCACGATGTCGGAGACCGAGATGCGCGATCATCTGGGTGTGGACAGCCTGCGCTTCATCTCGCTCGACGGGCTCTACCGCGCGGTCGGCGAAGCGTCGGGCCGCGACGCCGATTGCCCGCAATATTGCGATGCCTGCTTCTCGGGCGAATACCCGGTCGAGCCGTCGGACATGCTTGAAAAGGGCTTCCAGATGAAAGCCGCCGAATAAGGCTTCTCTGTTTCAAAAATATCTCGGGGGGAGGCGCTTCGCGCCGGGGGGCAGCGCCCCCCTTTCTGCCTAACGATAAAGCAGCGACCGCCCTTCGTGGAAAAGATGCACCTTCTCCGGCCGCGCGCCCAGCTTGACCGGCTTGCGCCGCAGATCGGCATGGATGCCCGGCAGCTTGCCGATCACCGGCTCCGCGCCATTCCGGGCCTCGAAATAAAGCAGCGTCACCTCGCCCAGCGCCTCGGTGATATCGACACGGCCTTCGAAAATATACTCGCCCGCCGTCTCGTCGAAATCCTCGGGCCGCACGCCGACAGTCACCTTCATCCCCATATCCGCCTCGGTGGTCGGGTAGTCCGACACCGCGACGCCGCCACCTTCCATTGCAACCCTGGTCTGCGCGCCGGTGCCGACGATCTCGCCCGGCAGCAGGTTCATCGCCGGTGAGCCGATGAATTGCGCCACGAATTCGCTATTGGGCCGCTCGTAAAGCTCCAGCGGCGCGCCCACCTGCGCAATGCCCTTGTTCGCCAGAACGACGATGCGGCTGGCGAGGGTCATCGCCTCGACCTGATCGTGCGTGACATAGATCATCGTCGATTCCGGCATCTGCTCCTTGAGCTGCGCGATCTCGATCCGCGTCGCCACGCGCAGCGCGGCATCGAGGTTGGAAAGCGGCTCGTCGAACAGATAGACCTTCGGATCGCGCACGATGGACCGCCCGATCGCCACACGCTGCCGCTGCCCGCCCGAAAGCGCCTTTGGCAGACGGTCGAGATATTCGTCCAGTTGCAGCATCTTCGCCGCCCGGTCCACCGCTGCGTCGATCTCGGATTGCGGCTTCTTGGCGATCTTGAGCGCGAAACTCATGTTCTCGCGCACGGTCATATGCGGATAAAGCGCGTAGGACTGGAATACCATGGCGATCCCGCGCATCGCGGGCGGCATGTCGTTGACGCGCTCGCCGTCGATTTCCAGCGTGCCGCCGGTGATCTTCTCCAGCCCCGCGATCATCCGCAGGAGGGTCGACTTGCCGCAGCCGGACGGGCCGACAAAGACGATCAGCTCCCCTTGCTCGATCTCCAGATTGATATCGTTCAGCACGTTCACCGAACCGGCATAGGTCTTTTCAACATCCGTCAGCTTGAGATTGGCCATATCGTCCCTCCCCTGTCCCGTTCGATCAGGCTTTCATTTTCAGCGCGAGGCTGGGTTGCCACGGGCCGAGATGCAGCTTGCCGTCAGGCTGCGGGCCGATGCTGCCCAGCTCCTGCCCGATCTGCGTCCAGGCGCCTTGCGGCATGTCGATCACCGCCGGCTCGTCGCTCAAGTTGAAGGCGCAGAAAATGGTCTGCCCCTCGTGGCTGCGCGTGAAATGCACGATGGGCCCGGTCGCGTTCACCTTGCCGTCATCGCCCCGGGCGAGCGCCGGGTGGGCATGGCGAAACGCGATGACACGGCGGTAGTGATGCAGGATCGCCGCCGGATCCTCTTCCTGATGCGCGACGGTGCGCTGCAGATGCTCATGGCTGACCGGCAGCCAGGGCATGCCGGTCGAAAAGCCGCCATTCTGGTTCGACGCTTCCCACACCATCGGCGTCCGGCATCCGTCGCGGCCCTTGAATTCGGGCCAGAATTCGATGCCGTAAGGGTCTTGCAGATCCTCGAAGGCCACCTCGGCCTCGCGCAGTCCGAGTTCCTCGCCCTGGTAAAGGCAGGTAGAGCCGCGCAGGCACATGATGAGCGTCGCCATCAGCTTGACGCCCGCATGATCGAGATCCCAGCGCGTCGCATGACGCGTCACGTCATGGTTCGAAAACGCCCAGCAAGGCCAGCCATCGGTCGCAACCTCGTCCACCCGGTTGAGCACTTGCGCCACCTCGCGTGCCGAAGGGCGGGCATTGCCGAGAAATTCGAACGCATAGCACATCTGCATCAGATCGTCGCCGGCGGTGTATTCGCCCAGCAATTCCAGCCCGCGCTGTGCATCGCCGATCTCGCCGACGGCGGCGGCACCATAAGGCTCCATCACGGCGCGCAAGCGGCGCAGGAAATCGAGGTTCTCCGGCTGGTTCTTGTCGTAGAGATGTTCCTGGTGGTTATAGGGGTTCACACGCGGCGCGATGGTGGCGTTGCGCATCTCGGGGGGCAGCGGCGGGTTGTCGCGAAGCTGCGCGTCATGCATGTAGAAGTTGATCGTATCGAGCCGGAAGCCATCGACGCCGCGGTCCAGCCAGAACCGCGCGACGTCGAGCAACGCGTCCTGAACGGCGGGTTCATGAAAGTTCAGATCGGGTTGCGAGGTCAGGAAGTTGTGCAGGTAATACTGCTCACGCCCGCCATCCCATTGCCAGGCCGGCCCGCCGAAGATCGACAGCCAGTTGTTCGGCGGCGTGCCATCCGGTTTCGGATCGGCCCAGACATACCAGTTCGCCCGGTCATTGTCGCGGCTCAGCCGGCTTTGCTGGAACCACGGGTGCTGGTCCGATGTGTGGCTCAGCACCAGATCGATCATCACCCGCATCCCGTGCTGATGCGCGGTATGAATGACCGCATCGAAATCGGCGAGGCTGCCGAACATCGGATCGACATCGCAGTAATTGCTGACGTCATAGCCGAAATCCTTCATCGGAGAAGTGAAGAACGGGCTGATCCAGACCGCATCGACGCCGAGCGAGGCGACATAGGGCAGCCGCTGCGCGATGCCCAGAAGGTCGCCGATCCCGTCTCCATTGCTGTCCTGGAAGCTGCGCGGATAGATCTGGTAGATCACCGCCCCCCGCCACCAGTCCCGATCCATCGCGGGCATCTCGTCCGCCTTGATCCGTGCAACGCTCATGTCTTGTCTTTCTCTGGTTCGGCCCGTTTTGGGCCTGATGTGTTAGATATAACGCCCACGTGCCGCGTCTACTTGACCGATCCGGCCAGCAGCCCGCGCACGAGGTATTTCTGCATCGCGAAGAACACCAGCAGCGGCACCGCGATGGACACGAAGGCCGCTGTGGCGAGGATTTCCCAATTGCCGCCGCGCGTGCCCAGCAATTCGACGATCTGGTTCGTCATCACCGTGGTCTGCCCCGTCGCGTCGATCAGGAACACCTTGGCGACCAGCAGGTCGTTCCAGGTCCAGAGGAACTGGAAGATCGCGAAACTGGCCAGCGCCGGGAAGCTGAGCGGCAGGATGATCTTGGTGAAGATCTGGAATTCGGTCGCTCCGTCCACCCGCGCATTCTCGATGATGTCACGCGGCAGACCGACCATGTAATTGCGCAAAAGATAGATCGCCAGAGGCAAACCGAAGCCGGTATGCGCCAGCCATGTGCCGAGATATCCCTTGCCGATGCCGATATTGAGGTGAAGCTTCAACAGCGGAATGAGCGCCAGTTGCAGCGGCACCACCAAGAGCCCCACCACCGCCGCGATCAGCAGCGCGCGACCGGGAAAATCCATCCAGGCCAGCGCATAGGCCGCGAAGGCCGCGATCACGATGGGAATGATCGTCGCCGGGATCGTCACCGTCAGCGTGTTGAAGAACGCCTTTGCCATGCTGTCCGTCCGGTCGCCGGAAAAAAGCACCTGCTCGTAATTGGCCAGCGTGAAATCGGGCGGCAATTCGGCGGTGACGAACACGCGCTGGCCCCGGTTGCCGCCGATTTCCTCGGCGCTTTCGATGCGGTAATCGCCATTGGCCTCGACCGTGATCGTCCCGCCACGGCGCAGCTCTGCCGTGTCGCCGGGGGCATAGGCGCCCACATCGCGTGAGGACGTGCCCCAGGCGGACATGTCGATGCCTTCAGGCAGGTTCTCTCCGGTGAAGAGATTGCCCTCGATCACGTAGACACCGTTTTGCAATTCCTGCGCATCCGCACCAGCGGCGCGCACGACAAGGCTCTGCTCGGTCGGGAAAAGCGCCTTCCACCAGCCCGACGATGAGATCTGATCCGCCGTGCGGAAGGAAGACACGAAAAGCCCCACCGTCGGAAAGAGCCAGAGAATGACCAGCAGCGCGACCGAGATATGCACCGCCCATGTCAGCGAGGATTTGGTTCCGGCGATGTTATCCACAACTTGCCTCCTTGTGAGCGCGGGCCATCAGCGCATCTCCTTGCGGGCATTGCGCACGTTCCAGACAAGGATCGGCGTGACCAGCAGCATGATGACGATGGCGCTGGCCGATCCGACACCCCAGTCATTCGCGCGGAAGAGCTTGTCGAACATGTAATTCGCCAGAACCTGCGTTTCCCATTGCCCGTTGGTCATGGCGAACACGATGTCGAAAATCTTGAGAACCACCAGCGTGATCGTCGTCCAGACCACCACGATCGTGCCGGCGATCTGCGGGATCTTGATCTTGAAGAAAATCTGCAACGGGCTGGCTCCGTCCACGATGGCCGCCTCGATGGTTTCCTCGGGGATGCCGCGCAGGGCGGCCGAGAGGATCACCATGGCAAAGCCGGTCTGGATCCAGATCAGGACGATCATCAAAAGGAAACTGTTCCAGATCGGGATCGTCAGCCATTGCTGCGGATCATTGCCCGTCATCCAGACATAGACCGCGTTGAGAACGCCGATCTGTTCGGTTCCCGGCGGGCGCGCATCGTAGACCAGCTTCCAGATCACCGCCGCGCCGACGAAGGAAATCGCCATCGGCATGAAGATCAGCGATTTGGCGATATTGCCCCATTTGATCCGGTCGGTGAGCTGCGCCGCCAGCAGTCCGAAGGCGGTGGACAGGGCCGGCACCACGATGAGCCAAAGCATGTTGTTGCGCATCGCTTCCCAGAATTTCGGCTCCGACGCCATTTGCTGGTAATTCGCCAGCCCCACGAACGCCCCGCCCTGATCGCGGTCGGTCAGCGACAGGCGGATTGTCTCGAACACCGGATAGGCAAGATAGAGCCCCAGCGCGAGGATGGCGGGCAGAAGGAAGAGCCATGGCCGCACCATGTTGGCACGGTTGATGTTCTTTCCTGCGTTCGTCCCGCGCGCCGGAAACACCACCTTGTCGAGCAACTGGTTGGAGAAATAGAAATACGCCAGGCAGCCGCCGACACCGATGGCAATGGTCACGAGACCTTGTATTGCGGGGTTCATGTCGTCCCTCCCGGAAGCTGCGCCGTGGCTTTGCGTTTTTGGGGCTACGGGCCGCCCTATACGGCGGACGACCCTGCATTTTCGCAAAACGCTATTTGATTGCGTCCCAGCTGTCCTGGATGTCGCTCGCGACCTTTTCAGCATCCGCGCCGCCGGCGTAATCGACCATGCCCGTCCAGAACGTGCCGGCACCCACGCCGCCCGGCATCAGGTCGGACGCATCGAAGCGGAAGGTCGTGGCATCGAGAAGGATCTGGTTCATCTTGGCGGTCGGCTCGTCCACGAATTTGGAGCTGTCGACACCCTGAAGCGGCGTCAGGAAGCCGCCATTGGCCATCCAGATCTCATGCGCGTCGGTCGTCTGTAGATAGGCGATCAGATCATGCGCCGCCTCGCTTTCGTTGGTGATCGCCCAAAGCGTGCCGGCGCCCAGCACCGGCTGGCCGAGATCCTTGTTCTCATAAGCGGGCAGATAGAAGAAATCCGCGTCGAACCCGACCTCGGTGCCTTCCGGGAAGAAAGCCGGAATGAAGGACGCTTGGCGGTGCATGTAGCATTGCGGCGGCGCGGCAAAGAGACCCTTGGGGCTGTCGCGGAAATCGGTGGAGGCCACAGCCCCTGCACCGCCCGCCACATAATCGTCATTGCGCGCGAAGGCGCCGAATTCCTCGATCGCGGCAACAACGCGCGGATCGTCGAAGGGAATCTCGTTGTTCACCCACTGGTCATAGACCTCGGGGGGCTGCGTGCGCAGCATCATGTCCTCGACCCAGTCGGTCGCCGGCCAGCCGGTCGCGCCGCCCGATCCCAGACCGATGCACCAGGGCGTTTCGCCATCCTCGACGATCTGCTCGGTCAGCGCCTTGAGCTCTTCCATCGTCTCGGGAATCTCGTAGCCCGCATCCTCGAAATTTTCCGGCACATACCAGACCATCGATTTCACATCGACCTTGTAGAACAGGCCATAGAGATGATCCTCGCCATCCGGCCCTTCGAATGTCGCAAGATCGACCCACGACTCCCCGGCGGCGTAATTTTCGCGAATCCAGTCGGCGGTGCCATCCTTGAGCGGCGTCAGGAAACCGCGCTTCGCCATGTCGGAGGCAAGCCCCGGCTGCGGAAACACCGATACGTTCGGCGCGGAGCCCGCTTCGGCATCGACGACGATCTGCTGCTCGAAACTGTCGGAGCCGACATAGCTGACATTGTGACCGGATTTTTCCGCGAAATCGGCCAGCACCTCTTCGACCATCGCCTGGTCGGGGCCGAGCCAGGGCCCGAACACCGTCAAATCCTCGGCAGAGGCGGCCCCGGCACAGAGCGCGAGAATCGCGGTGCCGGATGTGAGTGTCTTTTGCATGAAAGTCCTCCCGAATTGCGCGAGTGCCGCGCTTTGTTGGCTTCGCCCCGGAATCACTCCAAAGCGCTTTGGATGGCGCAGCGTCGCGCAATTCACACCTTCTGTCAATCCGTGCAGCCACGCGATCTTGTCAATCATATCATGAAAGTCAGCTTGCGTTTAGCGCTAAAACAGGGTTCCCACACTCACGAATTTATGCGTTAATCGCGCAACCTCTTTCAAAGCGCTTTGGAAAACCCGTGAATCTCAAGCAACTTTCCGAGCACCTCAAGCTCTCGCAAACCACGGTCAGCCGCGCGCTCAACGGCTATCCGGAGGTCAGCGAGGCGACACGGCAGCGCGTGCTCAAAGCAGCGCAGGATCTGAACTACCGTCCCAACACGCGTGCAAAGGGCCTCGCCACGGGGCGTTCCATGGCGATTGGGCACGTGATCCCGGTGTCGACCCAACACGAGATGGTCAATCCGGTTTTCGGCGATTTCATCGCCGGCGCCGGGGAGATCTACAGCCGCGAAGGTTATGACATGGTGCTGTCACTCATCGCGGACCGCGACGAGGCGAGCGCCTATCAGGATATCCGCTCGCGCGGGATGGTTGATGGGATCATCGTTCACGGCCCGGTCATCAACGATGTGCGGATCGCGATGCTGTCGCGGATCGGGTTGCCCTTTGTCGTGCATGGGCGCTCGACCGATGTGAACCTGCCCTATTCCTGGGTCGATGTGAACAATCGCGGCGCGTTCGAGCGCGGCACGCAATTCCTGATCGAACTGGGGCATCGGCGGATCGGGCTGCTCAACGGGCTGGAGCATATGGATTACGCCTTCCGCCGCCGCAGCGGATATGAGCGCGCGCTGGCCGCGCAGGGGCTTGCGCCCGACCCCGCGCTGATGCGCAGCGCCGAGATGACCGAGATTTATGGCTATCGCGCCGCCAGGGAAATGCTGATGCTCGGCGATGCGCCGACCGCGTTCCTGTGCTCCTCTATCATCACTGCCATCGGCGTACGCCGCGCGGTTCACGAGGCGGGCCTGACACTGGCGCGCGACGTGTCGGTGATCACCTTTGACGACGAGTTGAGCTATTTGCAGAACGGCGATGACGTGCCGATCTTCACAGCGCTGCGCTCATCGGTGCGCCAAGCCGGTCGGCAGGCGGCGGACATGCTGTTGTCGCTGATCGCAAGGCCGAAGGATGCGCCCGGATCGCAATTGCTGGAGGCCGACCTGATCATCGGCCGCTCGACCGGCCCGGCGCCGCGCTGAAGGAATCCAACGATGCTGAATTTCACCCGCGCCGATTTCCCCGAAGGCTTCCTGTTCGGCACGGCCACATCGAGCTACCAGACCGAAGGCCATAGCTTCGGCGGGGCCGGCCCGACCCATTGGGACAGCTTCGCCGCAACGCCCGGCAATGTCGTGCGGGCCGAAAATGGCGATATCGCCTGCGATCATTACCACCGCTTCGCTGAGGATTTCGATCTGGTCGCGCGGGCCGGATTCGATGCCTATCGTTTCTCGACAAGCTGGGCACGGGTGCTGCCCGAAGGGCGCGGCGCGGTCAACGAAGAGGGGCTCGATTTCTACGACCGGCTGGCCGACGCGCTGCTGGAGCGCGGGCTGAAACCCTGCGCCACGCTCTACCACTGGGAACTGCCCGCGCCGCTCGCCGATCTGGGCGGCTGGCGCAACCGCGATATCGCCGGTTGGTTCGCCGATTACACAGAGATCATCATGCGCCGCATCGGTGACCGGATGTTTTCGGTCGCGCCGATCAACGAGCCGTGGTGCGTTGGCTGGCTGTCGCATTTCCTCGGCCAGCACGCGCCCGGCCTGCGAGACATCCGCGCCACGGCGCACGCGATGCACCATGTCCTTCTGGCCCATGGCCGGGCGATCCAGACGATGCGCGCGCTAGGCCTGGATAACCTCGGCGGCGTGTTCAACCTGGAATGGGCCAGTCCCGCCGATGACAGCGAGGCCGCACGCGACGCCGCAGCGCTTTACGACGGCTATTACAACCGCTTCTTCCTGTCGGGCGTGTTCAAGGGATGCTACCCGGACAACGTGATGCAGGGGCTCGGCCCGCATATGCCGAAGGGATGGCACGACGATTTCGACGTGATCGGCGCCCCGCTCGATTGGTGCGGGATCAATTATTACACCCGCAAGGTGATCGCGCCGAACGATGGCCCCTGGCCGCATCATCACGAGATCGAAGGCCCGCTCGACAAAACCTTCATGGATTGGGAGATCTATCCGCAAGGGCTTTACGATTTCCTCATCCGTACCGCACGCGACTATACAGGCGATCTCCCGCTCTATGTGACAGAGAACGGCATGGCCGCGCCTGATATCATCGAGAATGGCCGGATCGACGATCCGCACCGGATCGCATATCTCGACGCCCATGTCGCAATGGTGCGCCAAGCCCTGGCAGAAGGGGTGCCGGTCAAGGGCTATTTCATCTGGTCCCTGCTCGACAATTACGAATGGGCGCTTGGCTATGATAAACGCTTCGGGCTGGTGCATGTCGATTTCGACACTCTGGACCGCACGCCCAAATCCTCCTATCACGCCCTGACAGTCGCGCTGACCCGGACCTGACATGACCCGAGACCTGACCGCCCTCGTCGCCGATCTCGGCGGCACCAACACCCGCGTTGCCCTGACGCGCGGCGCGCGCGTGCGCGAGGACACGATCCGGCGTTTCCGCAACGCCGATCATCCGGATCTCGGCGCGGTTCTGCGCGCCTATATGGCCGATTGCCCGGAAACACCGGACGCCGCCTGCGTCGCCATGGCCGGCCCGGTGCGCGACGGGGTGGGCGAGCTGACCAATCTCGACTGGATCGTCACCCGCAGCGCCGTGGCCGAAGCGACGGGCGCGCGCACCGTTGCCGTGCTGAACGATCTGCAGGCGCAGGGCCATGCGATCGATCATCTGGATCTCGACGCGGTGCAGACCATCCGCCCCGGCCGATCCGCAAGCGAACGCGCCGCGCGGCTGGTGATCGGGGTCGGCACGGGCATGAACGCCGCCGCGGTCTACCGGCTCGGGGATCGCACGCTGGTGCCGCCATCCGAGGCGGGCCACGTCTCCCTGCCCGCGCAGACGGATACCGAACTGCGCCTGCTGGACTGGATCGCATCGCGCCACGGCACGCCGGGGCTCGAAGACATCGTGTCGGGGCGCGGTTTCGAACGCATCTATGCGTGGCTCGGCGAGGAAGCGCGTGACAGCCGCGCGCTGAAGGCGTCCGCCATCATGCAGGCGCTGGAGGATGGCACCGACCCGCGCGCCCACGAGGCGGCGTGCATCTTCGTGCGCATGCTCGGGCGAGCGGTAGGCAACCTGACGCTGGTTCACCTGCCCTTCGGCGGCGTCTATCTTTGCGGCGGCGTGGCGAGGCATTTCGCGCCCCACCTCGACGCTTTGGGGTTTCACGCGGCCTTCATGGACAAGGGCCGCTTCGCCGATTTCATGGCGCAGTTTCCCGTGCATCTCGTAACCGATGATTACGCCGCGCTGACCGGATCGGCGGCGCATCTGGTCGAGCTTCTGGCCTGACGCCGGCGCGCGGCTCAGGCCTCGGCAAAGGCTGCCTTCAACCCTTCAAGCGTCATACGGTCCGCATCAGTCCGCTCCACCGGCACCGCCTGCGCCCCGAGCGCAGCGGCATAGGCGCGGCACAGCTTGTCCTCGCCAACAAGCGCGACCTGCTGGCCCAGCCAATAGGGGCGCGCGGCCGCAAGCTCGACCCCGATCAACACGCCGGCAAGCCGCGCGGCTTCCTGCCCGGAATCCGCCGACCCGAGCACATGCGCGGCCCGCAACGAAGACAGCCGCGCCGCCATCTCTGCCGGGCGCGTCATCGCCCCGGCCACCGCTTCGACAAAGGCGGCCTCGTCCCACGCATCTGCCGAGACCGCGCCGCCCAAAAGCCTGCTTTGGGCAAGACAATCGCGCAGTGTGCTGGTCAGGAAACTGCGAAAACTAACGATCTCGCCCGCACTGATATGCGCCCAGACGGTCTGCGCTTCGGGCAGGCAGATCACCCCGTCGAACTTAGGATTGAGCGCGAGATAGCCCTTGATCCGGGTCTCCGCCCCTTTGGTCAAATCCGTCGGCTGCGCTTGCCGAAGACCGGGCAGGAGCCACAGATCGAGCCCCACCCCTTGACACTTCACGGCGTTCGCCAGACCGGGCGGCGCACAGGGAACCGGCACGTATCCCCGCTCGGGATCTTCGATCAACGCAGGCAAACCGCTCGCCAATATCGGCACGCTCGGCGTTTCTCCTAAAACGGCGGTCAACGCATCCACGATATCGGTCGGCTTTTCAGCGCCACTTGCGCCGACTTCCCGCGAAGACCGCACCTCGCCGGCCCGAGACATCCCCCAGATCCGCAAGTGCGCACCGCGCCATTCGACCGCGATCCAATCCGCCATGGCGTCAATTCAACGGGATCGACAGCTTGAGCTGGACAGTCTCGACGCCCGGATTTTCGTCGTAGAGCCCCGCGTTGGAGCGGTGATCGTAACTCAGCGCAACGCGCCAACCGCGCACAGTCTCGTATCCCAATTCCAAACCGGAGCGAAACGCCACCTCACCGCCCAGATCGAAACCGCCATTGTCGAAATAAAGCCCCGGCATGGCATGCAATTCGGCATAGGCACCGCTTTGGCCGAAGAAATGGGCATAGGTGGCGCCATAGCCGATCCAGGTTTCGCCATTCTCGCCAAGGGACAACCCCGCCGCGGTGCCGAACGGCCCGAACTTCGTTCGCGTATCGTAGCGCAGATAGACCTCGGCCGCTGCATCAGCTTGTCTCTCCAGCACTTGCCCGCCCGAGATCGACAGGCGCGGCGTGACCTCCGAACGGCCAAGACAGCCCTCATCCGTGCCGCAATGGGACATCCCCATATCGGTCAACCCGGCGATCAACAACAAAGCCGCAAACGTCCCGTCCGCCATGGTGCATCTTCCTTCAGGTCATTGTTTCGGGCCGATTGCATCGGCGCGTGCGACGAATGTCAACCGCCGGACGACCGGTCGGCATGCGTCGGCATGGAAAGGGCGGCGTATCGGGCCCAAACGCAAAAAAGGCCAAACCGGAACGGCTTGGCCTTCAAAATGCGTTTTCC
>NZ_JAMCCQ010000004.1 GCF_023370775.1 Marivita sp. GX14005 | reverse complement strand
GTTTGCGAGGAGAGTGACACTTCTGCTTTGCCGATGGGTGACATTATCGCTTTGCGCTTACATGTAAACAGCGTGTAATCCGTCTTATGTTAAAATTAACTTCCGGTCTGTCATGTCGCATCTATTAGGTCACAGGCCTCGGCCTCATGCGCACGGGTCGGATCGACTGGCCATCGAGTGCGTAGCGGCGGCATTGCTACCGGACAAATTCCGTCGCGGCCCCTTACCTTCGGGAAGCCCCGCTGTTACACGGCAACGTATACCAGACAACGGAGATACCCACATGACCCGCGACACCCGACCTGCCCGATGCAACCAGCTCGACCGCCGCAGCTTCCTAGGCCGGGGTGCGGCTGCAGGAGCGGCGCTGGGGCTCGGGGCGTGGCCCTCTGGCGTGATCGCGCAGGCCGAGGCGCAGGGCGGTGTGCTCAGGGCGCGGCTTTATGCGGATATCTCGAACATCGATCCGGCCTTCTGGACCTCGGCTGTGGATGCGCTGGTCATGCGGGCGATCTATGTTCCCGCGCTGGAGCACCAGACCGGCACGCGCGAATTCAATGCCCAGCCCAAGGCGTTCAAGTCCTACGAGGTTCTGGACGACACGCGCATCGCCTTCGAAATCCAGCCCGGACTGATGTATAGCGACGGCTATGGCGAGATGACAGCGGAAGACGCGAAATTCTCCTTCGAGCGGATCGCAGATCCTGAGCTGAAATCTCCCTATATCGACGATTGGGGCGCGCTCGATCACGTGGAGGTGACGGATAAATATACCGGCATCATCCACCTCAAGACGCCGTTCGCGCCGCTTTTTACCACCACCCTGCCGGGGATCAGCGGCGTCATCTTGCCGCGCGCGGCGATCGAGGCGGCGGGCGGGCGGTTCACCACGCAGCCGCCCTGTTTCTCCGGCCCCTACCGCATCCGCGAATGGCAGCCGAAGACCCGCCTGATCCTGGAGCGCAACCCCGACTGGACGCTGGATGCGCCTGGATATGACGAGATTCACCTCTTTCCCATCGAAGACCCCAAGACCGCCGAACTTGGCTTTGAAGCGGGCGATCTTGATTTCACCGAAACCAGCGTTTCGTCCCTGACGCGCTACAAGGATGCGACGCCCGACGGCGCGACATTCGATCAGTATGACGGGCTCAACTACTATTGGATGGGCATCAACGAAGACAATTGGCAGCTTGAGGATCAGCGCGTGCGCCGCGCCATTCAGCTTGCCGTGGATCGCAACGCGGTGGTCGATGCGTCCTTCCTTGGCGGCACGCAGCCCTCGGCGGGGATCGTCGCGCCCGCCCTGCCCGGCGCGCGCGAGGCCAATCTGTACGACCGCGATCTGGATCAGGCGCGCGCCCTGCTCGAAGAGGCTGGCTATGGCGGCGGGTTCCCCCTGACCATCGCGATCCAGCAGACGGCGGAGAACCTTGCCGCCGCGTCGGTGATCCAGGCCAATCTGGCGGAAATCGGCGTTCAGGTGCAGATCAACCAATATGAAAGCGGCACATTCTGGAGCCTCGGCGTTCGGTCCGAAGGCGATCAATGGCAGGATTTGCAACTCTTCCTGATGCGCTTCTCGATGCAGCCCGACCCAAGCTGGGCCACCATGTGGTTCACGCCCGAACAGGTCGGCATCTGGAACTGGCAGGGCTTCGACAATGCCGAATTCGGTGAATTGCACGAGGCTGCGCAGACCGAACTCGATACCGAAAAGCGCGCTGAGATGTACCGCAGGATGCAGGATCTGATGGAGAAATCGGGTGACTTCGTCTTCCTCAGCTTCGTGCCCATCGGCGTGCTTTACCGCAACGATGTCGATCCGGGGCTGAGGCCCGATGGAGAGCCGGTCTTCCCCGAATTCAAGCCCGCCAGCTAAGCGCGGCGCGCACACATGTGGCTCTATTTCCTTAAGCGGCTCGGGCTGGCGGTCATCGTCGTCTTGATCGTGATCGCGGTGCTGTTCGTGATGACCTACGCGATCCCCGGCGATCCGGCGCGGGTCGCGCTTGGCCCGCGCGCGAGCGAGGAACTGGTGGCCGAGTTTCGCGAACGGATCGGGCTGGACCGTCCGATCCTCGTGCAGATGGGCAATTTCTACCTGTCGCTGTTCCAGGGCGATCTGGGCCGCGACGCAATCAGCGGCGAACCGGTGCTGCGCATCCTGCTGTCGCAGTTTCCCGACACGCTCTACCTTGTTTTGGGCGCGGTGATCGTGGCGGTGGTGCCGGGCATCCTTTTGGGGATCATGGCGGCGCGCCATCGCGGCAGCCTGCTCGACCGGGTGACATCGGTGATTTCCGTATCGGTCATGTCGGTTCCGGCCTTCGTGATCGCCATCTACCTGCTGCTGGTCTTTTCGATCCAGCTGGGCTGGTTCCCGGCCATCGGCGCGGGTGAAGGGTTTTGGGACAAGCTGCACCGTCTGGTTCTGCCGTCGCTGGCGCTGGGGTTGGCCTGGATCGGCTATGTCGCGCGGATCCTGCGCGCCTCGATCCTTGAGGAGATGAACGAAAGCCATGTGCGCACCGCGCGGGCCTTCGGGCTGCCCGAAAACCGGATCATGTATGATTACGTGCTGCGCATCGCGATCCTGCCCACCATCACGGTTCTAGGCATCGGCATCGGGCACATGCTGTCCGGCGCGGTCTTTGCCGAGATCGTCTTTGCCCGCCCCGGCATCGGCAAGCTGGTCTTCGACGCGATCATCAGCCGGAACTATCCGCTCGTCACAGGTGCGGTGCTACTGACCACGGTGTTCTTTGTCTTCGTCAACCTGCTGGCCGATCTGCTGATTGCCTGGCTCGATCCGAGGGTGCGCCATGACCTTGCCGGCTGAACCCGATGTGACGCCGCCCCGGCCCTTGAAAAAGCCGCGCGCCAAGGGATCGTTCGCGCGGCTCGTCTCCGACCCGCTGGGGGCGCTGGGGCTGATCCTGATCGCAATCACCGTACTGGGCGCGTGTTTCGCGTTCCTCTCCCCATGGGAGCCGAACGCGCTCAACCCGCTTGACCGGTTTCAGGGGCCATCGGCGGCGCATTGGCTGGGCACTGACAACCTTGGCAGAGACCTTTTGACCCGCGTGCTTTACGGCGCGCAGATCGCGCTGACGCTGTCCATCGGGGCGACGGCGGTGGCGCTGGTGATCGGTGTGGCGGCGGGGCTGATCGCGGGGTATGGGCCGCGCTGGCTTGATAACCTGCTGCTGCTGATCTTCGATGCGCTGAAATCGGTGCCGACGGTCATGCTGGCGCTGGTGCTTGTCACCATTACCGGGCCAAGCGTCTGGGCCGTGCTGCTGGTGGTCGTCATCATCAACGCGCCCGCCTATGGCCGCATGGCGCGCACGCAGACGCTGGCCGTCCGCAACGCCGAATTCATCGACGCCGAACGCGCGCTCGGCGCCAGCGGTGCATGGATCGCCATCCGCCATGTGCTGCCCAACATCCTTGGGCCGATCCTGATCGTGGCGGCGATGGATATTCCCGTGGTCGTGGGCATCGAAGCCGGGATGAGCTTTCTCGGCCTCGGCGTGCGCCCGCCCACGCCCTCCTGGGGCAGCATCCTCTTCGACGGGTTTTCCTATATCCGCGAAAGCCCGTGGCCGGTGATCGCAGGCGGCCTGCCGATTATCATCACCACGCTGGGCTTTACCTTCCTGGGCGAAGCGCTGCGCGACACGTTCGATCCCAAGATCGCGGGGCGCAAATGACTGACAGACCTGCCCTTTCCGTGCGCAACCTCAGCGTAAGCTATGACACGCCCGAAGGCCGCCTGCGCGCGCTGCGCGGCGTCAGCTTCGATGTGCAAAAGGGCGAAATCGCCGGGCTGGTGGGGGAATCGGGCTGCGGGAAATCCACCCTGATGCAGACGATCCTCGGCCTTCTGGGCGGCGCGGCGGCGATTGAAAGCGGCGAAATCTGGCTGGGCGATACCGATCTTCTGACCCTGAACCGCCGCCAGATGCGCAGGCTTCTGGGAGACCGTCTGTCGGCGGTGTTCCAGGACCCGATGAAATCGCTCAACCCGGTGCTGACCATCGGGCGGCAGATGACCGACATCCAGTTCCGCCGCAAGGCCAGCCGCGCGGACAAGCGCGCCCGCGCCATCGAGATGCTGGACAAGGTGCAGATCCCCGATCCGGCAAAGCGGCTGGACCAGTATCCGCATGAATTTTCCGGCGGGATGCGGCAACGCGTGGCCATCGCCATGGCGCTCATGGCCGAACCGGATCTGCTGATCGCGGACGAGCCGACCACTGCGCTCGATGCAACGTTGGAAATCCGCACCATCGAACTTTTGCGCGAATTGCAGGAGGAGATCGGCTGCGCGGTCCTCTTTATCACGCACCATCTGGGCGTCGTGGCCGAACTGTGCGACCGGATCAACATCATGTATGCCGGCGAACTGGTCGAACACGGGGGCACCCGCGCGATTTTCGACGCGCCGCAACATCCCTATACCGAGCTGCTCTTCGCCTGCGATCCCGCCCAGATCAAGGAGCGCAGCCGCGCACTGCCCACCATCCCCGGCACCGTTCCGGGGCTGATCGACGTGCCGCCCGGCTGCGTCTTTGCCCCCCGCTGCCCCAAGCGGTTCGCCCCCTGCGACAGCCTGCATCCGCGCCCCGTCGCCTCGGGCGGGTCCGATCTGGTGCTTTGCCACCTGCGCGATCCAAAGGTGCCGGCATGAGCGCGCTTCTGTCCGTCCGCGATCTGGAGGTCGCCTTTCCCATCGGCGGACTGCTGTCGCGGCTACGCGGCGGACCTGCGGATATTCGCGGCGTTGCGGGCGTGTCCTTCGACCTCGCGGCGGGCGAAACGCTCGCGCTGGTCGGCGAATCCGGCTCCGGCAAGACGACGCTGGCGCGCGCGGTGGCCGGTCTTGGGCGCAACGTGTCGGGCAACGTCACCTTCGAGGGCAAAGACATATTGGCTATGGACGCCGCCGCGCGGCACAGGCTGCGGCGCGATGTGTCCTTCATCTTCCAGGATGCCGTCAGCTCGCTCAGCCCGCGCCTGACAGTGCGCCAACTGCTGGAGGAGCCGTTCCGCATTCATGGCGAGACGCCCGACAACATGGATGCGAAGATTGCAGACCTGCTCGATCTGGTAAGCCTGCCGCCCGCGATGGCGGACAGGCGGCCGCACGAGTTGTCGGGCGGTCAGGCCCGCCGCGTCGGCGTGGCCCGCGCGCTGGCGCTCGATCCAAAGCTGATCATCGCGGATGAGCCGACGGCGGGCCTTGATGTGTCGGTGCAGGGCGAGGTGCTCAACCTGCTCAACGATCTGCGCGAACGGCTGGGTCTGGCGCTGCTTGTCATCACGCATAACCTCAATATCGTGCGCCATATCGCGGATCGCATGGCGATCATGTATCTGGGCCGCTTCGTCGAACTGGGCGAAACGGACACCGTGTTCCACGACCCGCGCCACCCCTATACGGCGGCGCTTTTATCCGCGAACCCGGTCGTCGATCCCGAGGCGGCGCCCGAACGCATCACTCTGGAAGGCGAGATGCCGAGCCTTCTGCGGCGGCCCGCGGGGTGCGAATTTCACGGCCGCTGCCCCTTTGCCCGCGAGCTATGCCGCACCCATGCGCCCGAAGTCACGCAAGACGCGGCGCGGCGGTTCACCTGCCATTACCCTGTCGGCGTCGCGTCCTTTCTGTCCCAAAGCTGAGGTGTCCCATGCCCGGTATCGATGAAGCGCTCTGGGCGCAGGTCACGCCCTATTTGCCCTGGTCCTTGGCAAAGACGGTGCGCAACCGGCGGGTCGATCCGGTCTGGTTCCAGGATGGCGCGGCGTTCTGGTATCGGCGCGAGACAGAAACGTTGCCGGAGTTCATCTGCGTTGAGACGGAAACCGGCACGCGCCGCACCGTTTTCGACAGCGCCGCGCTGGCCAAGGCTCTTGGCGCGGTGACGGACCGGCCCGAAGCGGCGCTGGACCGCATCGAATTGCTCGACCCGGGCGCGGCCCGCATCGCGCTCGATGGCGCGATCTACGGCTTCGATGGCACAGCGCTGGTGCTGGAACGGCCCCGCCGTTGCGGGCCGGATGCGCTGCCCTCCCCCGACGGGCGGCGCGCGCTCTTTCGGCGGGCGGGCGATCTGTGGCTGCGCGATCTGGACAGCGGCGCGGAAACGCGGCTGACCACCACTGGCGCGGCGCATTTCGAATGGGCCAAATCCCCCGATCAGAGCCTTGAGACCCTCCATATCGCCCGGCGCGGCATCTCCCTGCCCCCCGTTGCCGTCTGGTCACCGGATTCGCGCAAGGTGTTGACCCATCAGCTTGACGAACGCCGCGTGCGCCGCCTGCCGCTGGTGCAGCATATCCCCGACGATGGCAGCCTGCGGCCGGTGCTGCACGATCTGCGCGTTGCCTTCACCGGCGATCCCGACCTGCCGATGATCCATCACGCGGTGATCGACGTGCTGTCGGGGCAGATCTCGCATCTGGACGTCCCGCCGCAACACGCCACCGAAACCACGACCATCGAGAAGCTCGAAACCTGGTGGAGCGCGGATAGCGCCCGCCTCTGGCTGCTGGATCATAACCGGTTCGAGACGCGCATCGCGCTGATCGAGGCCGACGCCACCACCGGCCGAACGCGCGAGATCGTGGCGGAGACATGCGAGACATTCGCCGATGTGAACATGGAATTCGGCCGTGTGCCGAATATCCGCATCCTCGATCGCAGCAACGAGGCGATCTGGTTCTCACAAGCGGATGGCTGGGCGCATCTCTACCTCGTCGATCTGGGAACCGGCAAGACGCTGCGGCAGCTCACGCGGGGGCCATGGGTGGTGCGCGACATCCTCGCCGTCGATGAAGCGGCGCGGCGTGTGCTTTTCCTGGCCGGCGGGATCACCGAAGGGGACACGCCCTATCAACGCGCGGTCTGCGCGGTGTCTCTGGACGGCGGCGCGGTGCAGGTCCTCACGCCCGAGCGCGGCGATCACGACGTTGCCATGCGCGCCCCCGGCTGGCGGGATATGGTCGAAGAGGCGCGGCGGCTGACGCCCCAACCGGCAGCGGTTGCGCCCGATGGCCGGCATTTCGTCAGCGCCCGCGCTCCTCTGGACGGCCTGCCCGTGTCTGAACTGCGCCGCGCCGATGGCACGCTGGTCGCGCAGCTGGAAGAGGCGACAGCGCCGCCGGAGGGGATGATCCTGCCCGAGCCGTTCACCGCCACCGCCGCCGATGGCGAGACGGTGATCCACGGCATGATCTGGATGCCCGAAGGCGCGGCAGAGGATCGCTCCATCCCGCTGGTCGAGATGGTCTATCCTGGCCCGCAATGTATCGAAGCGCCACTGTCGGCCTTTCCCGCCGATCCGTCCGAATTCTTCAAGACCGCGCTGGCGGGCGTGTTTGCCAGACTGGGGCTGGCCGCTGTCATCATCGATGCGCGCGGCACGCCGTTCCGGTCCAAGGCGCTCCACGATGCCTGCCACAAGCGCCTGCACGATCCCGGCCATCTGGAGGATCACGCCGCCGCGCTGGAGCAGCTTTGCGCCAGCCGCCCCGCGCTCGACCCGGCGCGCATCGGGATCATGGGCCATTCCGCCGGGGGCCACGCCGCCGCCCGCGCGGTGCTGGCGCATCCCGAGGTGTGGAAAGCTGCCGTCGCCACCGCCGGCAGCCATGATCCGCGCCTTTACAACCATGCCTGGCCGGAAAAGTGGAACGGCCCGCTTGAGCGCTTCCCCGATGGCAGCACCAGCTACGACGCCGCCGCCAACGCGCCGCTGGCGCACCGACTGCAGGGCGCGCTGTTTCTGGGCCATGGCGATATGGACGACAACGTGCATCCCGCCCAGACCCAGCGCCTTGCCGCCGCGCTGATCGACGCGGGCAAGGCGTTCGAGATGCTCATCACGCCGAATGACGATCATTACAGCTTCCCGCGCGCGCCCTACGTTGTGCGCCGCGAGATCGATTTTCTTCTGCGCCACCTGACCTGACCCGCGAAAGGACAGACCATGCCCGACACACCGCTTCGCAAGATCACCCATGACCGGCACATGCAGATCCCACTGGCTGATGGCACGCGGCTTTCGGCGCGCGTCTGGATGCCCGAGGGTGCGAGCGCAAACCCCGTTCCGGCGATCCTCGAATACCTGCCCTATCGCAAATCCGACGGCACCGCCGAACGCGACGCCGGGATGCATCCGTGGATGGCCGAACGCGGCTATGCGTGCCTGCGCGTGGACCGGCGCGGTTGTGGCGACAGCGAAGGGCTGTTCGATGACGAATATTCCGAAACCGAGTTGCAGGATGGCGCGGATGTGATTGCCTGGATCGCCGCGCAGGACTGGTGCAGCGGCGCGGTGGGGATGCAGGGCATTTCATGGGGCGGATTCAACAGCCTGCAACTGGCCGCCCGCGCACCCGACGCGCTGAAGGCGGTGATCACCATCGGCTCGACCGTGGACCGCTATGCGGACGATGTGCATTTCCGGGGCGGGATCGTGCAATCGGACAATATCGGCTGGGCGGCGACGGTGCTGTCGTGGTTCTCCATGCCGCCCGATCCCGAACTGATGGGCGACACATGGCGCGACACATGGCTGACGCGGCTGGACAACACCCCGCCGCTGGCGCGCATCTGGCACGAACACCCGACGCGCGACGCCTATTGGAAACACGGCTCCATCTGCGAAGACTTCGGCGCGATTAGGGCAGCGGTGCTGTCTCTGGGCGGGCTGCATGATGGCTATCGCGACACGATGGGCAAGATCGTCGCCAATCTGAGCGCTCCGGCGCAGGGCATCCTTGGCCCCTGGGGGCATAAATACCCGCATGTCAGCAATATCGGCCCCTCCATCGGCTATCTGCAACTCGCGCTGCGTTGGTGGGATCACTGGCTCAAGGGGGTGAAGAACGGGGCCGAGGATGATCCCGCCTGGCGCGCCTATGTGGTGCAAAGCGAACGGCCCGACACCGGCGCAGACCACCGCGATGGCCGCTGGATCGCCGATACGGGCTATCCCCTGCCAAGTGCGTCGTGGCAAAGCCTGACGCTGGGCACCGATCTGGCGGGCGCCCTGCCCCGCCGCCTTGCGGCCGATCTGCGCCACGGCCAGTGCTGCGGCGAGTTCTTCACCTTCGGCTTTGGCCCCGGCGAATTGCCCGACGATCAGCAGGCGGATGACGCCCGCGCCGCCACGTTCGATGGCGACGCGCTGACCGCCCCGATCGACATTACCGGGCGGCCGCGTTTGCGCCTGCGCCTTGCCGCCGACCAGCCGCGCGCACAGCTTGCCGTGCGGCTCTGCGATCTGCGGCCCGATGGCACCTCCATGCTGATCTCCATGGGGCTGCTCGATCTGCGCAATCGCAACGGGTTCGAGAGCAAAGAGCCGCTGATCTCCGGCGAGGAGATCGAGATCACGCTCGACATGGACGAGACCGCCTATCACGTCCCGGCGGGCCACCGGCTGCGCCTGTCGCTGGCAGGCAGCTATTGGCCCTTCGTCTGGCCCGAACCCGTCGCGGCGGAATTGACTTTCACCGCCGGCAGTCTCGACCTGCCGCTGCGCGCGCCGCGCGACGGTGATGAGATCAGCTTCCCGCCCCCCGTCTCGGCGCCGGGCCGCAAGACCCGCCAATTGCGCGAAGCGACGGGCGATGCCGAAACCGAGACCGATCCGCAAACCGGGCGCATCAGCTACACGATGACGGCCGATCATGGCCGGATCGAAGACCTGGAGACCGGCATCATCACCGCCAGCACCGTGCGCGAATCCTATTCCATCGACCCCGCCGATCCCGCGAACACCGAGGTGCACATCCTCTGGACCCGCAGTTTCGGGCGCGGCGATTGGGAGGTCGCAACCACCGCCGAAACCCGCATGACCGGCCATGCCGACCGGTTCACCATCACGCAGCGCCTTGACGCGCAGGAAGACGGGCAACCGGTGTTTTCGAAAACCTGGCAGGACGACGTGCCAAGATAGGCTTTTTTCTCGATGCAGGTGACGTCAGAGCGCCGCGCTGTGAACGCTTCATAGGCAATTCCCGCATCGCTCTTCACAGTCGAAAACTGGTCCTCATACGCTATCGACAGGGGCGGCCTGCGGTGCTGCCTGCCATCGTTCGGCTCTGGTCGCCCTTTTGGCGATGCACGCGCAAATCGGCACCGGTCGGAAACAAAATCCGCATGGTTGCAGTTGCCTAATTCAATGGCGCGCTATCATCGTCAGCCAAAAGATTGCCGTGGGACCAAAGACATGACGAAACCGCTATCCGCACCGCGGATGCGCCGCGCCGACGGCACCGAGCACCCGCTGTCGATAGACGGGCTGCAGATGCGCTACGGCGACACCGTGGCATTGCAGGATATCTCGCTCGATATCGAATACGGCGAATTCGTTTCCGTTCTCGGCCCATCGGGTTGCGGCAAATCCAGTTTGCTGCGCGCCATCGCGGGCCTTGAGCCGATATGCGGCGGCCGCATCGGCATCGGCGGCAAGGACGTCGCCCTTGTGCGTCCGTCGCAGCGGGGTGTGGCTTTCGTGTTCCAGTCCTACGCGCTCTATCCGCATATGACGGTGCGCGAGAACCTCGCCGCGCCGCTGACCATGACGGAGCTTGGCACATTGGGGCGGATGCCGGGGCTGAACCGGCTTGTCCCGACTGCGCGCCGGGTTCGGGCAAAGATCGACGAGCGGGTGAACACGACCGCCGAGATGCTCGAAATCGGGGCTTTCCTCGATCGGCGTCCCGAAGCCCTGTCCGGGGGGCAGCGTCAGCGCGTTGCGCTTGGCCGGGCGCTCATTCGAGAGCCCGACGTGTTCCTTCTGGACGAGCCGCTTGCAAACCTGGACGCGGCGCTGCGCCAGACCATGCGCGCGGAGTTGCGGAGACTCCAGCGGCGGATCGGCGCCACGACGCTTTTCGTCACCCACGATCAGGCCGAAGCCATGGCGATCAGCGACCGGATCGTTGTGATGTTCGACGGGCGCATCCTGCAAATCGGAACGCCGGACGAGCTTTATCGCAGTCCGGCCACGCTCACGGTCGCCCGCTTCCTGTCACAGCCGCATCTGAACGAATTGCCCGCCACATTCCTTGCCGGAACCATCGGCACGGCGACGCGCGATCATCCGATCCTGATCGGGGGCGCGCCGCTGGGGCAGTCGCAGGGGATCGTCGCGATCCGGCCCGAACATGCGGAGATCCGCGCTGCCGCGCGGCCGGGGCTGCCGAGTATTCCCGTCACGGTGGAGAGCGCGGAACATGGCGGGATCGACAGCCATCTCTTCGTGCGCGACACGTCCGGCCGCCGGCTGGCGATCCGTGTCCCGTCCGAGCGGCTGGCGGATTGGCCACCGGGCGCAGAGGGCATCTTCGGCTTCCGCCTGGACGCGGCGCATCTCTTCGATGAACCGGAGAGCGCCGTGCGGGCGGCCGCGTGACGCGAAGCAGCGCCGAGACCCGCGCGCGCCGTCGCTTCGGCGCGGTGCTCGCGCTGCCGGCGGCCCTACTGCTGCTCATGCTGGTGATCGGCCCGTCGCTGATCGCGCTCGGCCTGTCGGTGACGGATTACCGGCTGGGCATGGACGAGGTGCAATGGGTCGGAGCCGAGAACTATGCCCGGCTGATCGACGATACCGGGCTGCGGCAAAGCATTGTCAATACCGTGTCCTTCGTTCTGGTGGTCGCGCCGCTATCCGTGCTGGGCGGGCTCTGGGTTGCAGTGCTCGTGGCCGGGGCGGGCCGGTTGCAGGGGCTTTTCCAAACCGTCTTCTTCCTTCCCGTCACGGCGACCCTTGTTGCCATGGCGACTGCCTGGGAGGTCGTGCTGCATCCGAGCTTCGGCATGCTCAACGCGCTTCTCGAAACGCTCGGTCTGCCGGCGCAGCGCTTTCTGTCCGACCCGGACCTCGCGCTGTGGACGCTGGCGGCCATCGCGGTGTGGAAGATGCTGGGCTACAACGTGCTGCTGTTCCTCGCAGGCATGGCGACGATCGACCGGCAGCTTTACGAGGCTGCGGCGCTCGATGGGGCCGAGGATGGCTGGCGGCGCTTTACGCTGGTGACCTGGCCGATGCTGGCACCGGTCACGCTGTTCGTCACTGTCATCACGCTGATACGGGCGCTCGGCGAATTCGAGTTGGTGGCGGTCCTGACCAATGGCGGGCCGGACGGGGCGACGGAGATGGTGATCTTCAAGCTTTACCAAGAGGCGTTCCGGTTTTTCGACATCGGCGCGGCCTCGGCGCTTGCCGTGGTCTTCCTGCTTGCCGTGATGGTTTTATCGCTGGCGCAGGTGACGCTGGCGGAGCGGCGAAAATGACCGGCACGGTCCGCATACTGGCGCTGCTGGTCGTGGCAGCGATGACGCTCGTGCCGTTCGTGGTGATGTTCGCGACCTCGCTTGCCGGACCGGCGCAAATCTATGCCGGAGGCCTGCTTCCCGCGCCGGACGCGGCGGCGGCGGCGGACAATTACCGCACCGCATGGACGAACGTGCCGATGCTTCGCTACCTGCTCAATGGCACGGTCGTATGTTCCGCCATTCTCGTCTTGCAGATCACCGTGGCCGCTCCGGCGGGCTATGCGCTTGCGAAACTGCCCTTCAGCGGCAGGCCCGTTCTTCTCGCCGCGACGCTTCTGGCGCTGATGATTCCGATGCAGGTTCCGGCGATCCCGCTTTTCGTGGCGGTGGCGCAGGCGGGGCTTCTCAATTCCTATACCGCGCTGATCGTGCCCTTTGTCATCTCGGCCTTCGCGCTGTTCCTGTTTCGGCAGTTCTTCCTGTCCTACCCCGACGAGGTTCTAGAGGCGGCGCGGCTAGACGGCTTTTCCGAACTGTCCATCGTGTGGCGGCTCATGGTGCCCGCCGCGAAACCGGCCGTCGCCGCCTTCGCCACCATTTCGATCATCAACCACTGGAACGATCTCTACTGGCCGCTCGTCGTCATCACCGAGACCGAGATGATGACGCCACCGGTGGGCATCCTGGCGTTCCGCTCGACCGCCGAGAGCTCCGGCAATCTCGGGGCTCTGATGGCGGGCGGGGTCATCGTCACCGCGCCGCTCGTCATCGCGTTCCTGTTCCTGCAACGCAGCCTGATCCGAGGCCTGACCGCATCCGCACGCACCTGAAACCGTCGAAGGAGACACATATGCGCACGTTCATCATCGCAAGCCTTATGGCGACCGCCGCACCGGCCATCGCCCAGCAAACCGAGGTCACCGTCCTGCACGCATGGGCGCATCACGCCGAATGGCAGCAACAGCTGGCCGACGATTTCATGGCCCAAAACCCCGACATCAAGATCACGATACAGGCCCCTTCCGCCGATTACGACGAAGGGCTGGTCAGTGTCATCCGTCAGGATATGGCCGGCAGCGCCCCTGATCTGTTCCTTGCCGGCAGCCACCTTCTCGGCGAGGTCGCCGCGCGCGATCTGGCACCGCCGATGGATGATGTGATGCAGGGGCGGGACATGGCAGCGCTCGGCTATACCGATGCCGCACTAGCGCTGACGCAGATCGACGGCGTTCAGGTCGGCCTGCCCTGGACCTCATCGACCCCGGTCATGTTCTACAACGCCGAGCTGGTGCGGCAGGCGGGAGGCGATCCGGACGCGATGCCGACGACATGGGACGAGACCATCGCCCTGGCCAAGGCCATCGAGGATCTGGGCGACGATATCGAGGGCATTTACTATCCGCCGGGCGATGATGACTGGATGGTTCAAAGCCTTCTCGCCAGCGCCGGTCTTGCTCCGATCAAGGATGGCACCCTCGCGCTCGAGACCGAGCTGGGGCGCGAGGCCTTCGCGCTTTACGAACGCTTCCATGATGAGGCCGGGCAAGAGGCCATCCCTAACGCCGCCGCGCGCCAGATGATGTATGCCGGTCAGCTCGGTCTCTACTTCAATTCCACTGCCGCCGTGCGGTCCTTCTCCAGGGAGATCGGCGACCGGTTCGAGTGGGGAACCGCGCCGATGCCCACCCTCGTCGAGGGCGGCGGTGTCGCTTCCGGAGGGATGGCGGCGGTCATCCTCGCCGATGATCCGGCGGTGCGCGAGGCGGCGATGGAGTATATCCTCTACGCCACCGGGCCAGAGGGCCAGGCGACCGTGGTGCAGAACACCGGCTACATGCCCGTGAACACGGGAACCGAGGCGATCCTGGCCGATTTCTATGCGGAAAACCCCGCCTGGCGCACCTCGGCCACGCAAATGGACCGGGCTTTGCCCTGGTTCACATGGCCCGGCGAAAACGGCATCCGCATCAGTCAGGAGGTCGTTGACGCGCTCGGCGCCATCGCGAACGGGCGGCAGTCCAGCGACGAGGCCGCGGATCGTCTGGTCGCGGAGATCGGTCGCCTGATCGAGTAACGTCGCCGCTCTTCGTGCAGGGCGGCAGGCTCGTCCGCCCTGCGCACAGCGGCCCCCGACCCCCCCCCGCGTCAGAACTTCGCCGACAGGACCACATCAATGCTGCGCTCCGCGCCGGGAAGCTGGTCGAAGGGTCGATACGCCTCATCGAGGATGTTGTTCACCTGCACCGTCAGCGAGGCGTGATCCGTCAGATCGATGGAGCCGCGCAGGTTGAGCGTGGCCCAGCCATCCGTTTCCTCGACCAGATCACCGGTGGAATTGCGCAGCTTGGCGCGGCTTTCCCCTGTGGCGAAAAGATCGAAGGAAGCGGGCCGTCCGCGCAGATCGAATGCGCGGCGCAGGCCGAGCGTGGCCGAAACCTGCGGCGTGCCGCTGTCATGGGTCGCATAGCCATTGCCATATTGAAGCTCGCGGCCGAGGATCGCCGCCGACAGGTAGGGCGTCAGCCCGTTGCCCAGATCATGCTCGGCATAAATCTCGAAGCCCAGCGTTTCGGCGCCATCGACATTGCGATATTGCGCGCGCCTTTGCTCGCCGTCATCCGGCAGGCGCTGGCGCACGATGTAATCGCTCGCGTCGGTGTAGAAGAGCGTTGCGTCGAAAAGCGTGGCGCCATTGTCGAACCGTGCGCCGATCTCGTAATTATCCGCCGTTTCGGGATCGAGATCGGGGTTCGGCAGCGTCAGTTGCCCGCCTGCCGTGGTCCGGGTGAACAGCTGATTGAGCGTCGGGTAATTGTAGCCCTGCGAGAAGAGCCCGCGCAGGGACCATGTGTCGTTCGGCGTCCAGACGACACCGGCGCTGGCCAGAAATCGATCATCGCTGTTCTCCGAAAGCGGCGCGCTGTCGCTTTCCTCCAGCTCCGCCTCGACATCGTAATACCGCCCGCCGAAATGCAGCGCCCATTGCGGCGACAGGGTGATTTCGTTCTGTGCATAGACCGAGGTGGTGACGATCCGCGCCTCATCGCGGCGCAGCACGGGCGGCGGCGCAAGGGGCGCGCCCGGCAGCGTTGTCTGGCTGCTTGCATCCACATCGAGGAAATCATCCTCGTATTGCGCGCCGAGGATGGTGCGCCAGCTGTCCGCAAGCCGCAACTCCGCCGAGACGTTCAGCCCCCAGGTTTCCTGCTCGTCGTCATTCGCCGTCGCGATCACCGGCGCGCGCGGCCCCGGCGCGATCCGGTTGCGGAACTCGCGCTCGATCGTCTGGTCGAACGCATCCACCTTGAGCGACGGCAGCCAGGCCGCAAGATCGGTGCCCTCGTAGAAGAAACTGAGCCGCCGCAGGTCGCGCTTGGGCAGGTCGATCACGAAATTCGGATCGCCGGTATAGACCTCGGACGACAGATCGAACGCCTGCGCGTCCAGCCCGAAGCTGTGCTTGCCCGTCTCGAAGCCCAGATAGCCCGACAGGTTGCTGTCCTCGACGCCGGAGGGCACCAGCTCCCCCTCACCGGCGGCGAACTTGTTGCCCAGATCGGAGCGCCCCTGGCTCAGCCGCCAGGTGAACCCGCCCCGCCGGCCCGCCACCGAGAGGGATTCGCGAAACCCGTCCACCGCGCCGAAATAGGACAATGTGGCGGAGCCTTCGAAGGGCTCATCCGCGCCGCGCTTGGTGATGATGTTGATCGTGCCGCCGATGGCGCGTTGGCCGCTGATGACGGAGGAGGCGCCGCGCACCACCTCGATCCGCTCGACCGTGGCCGGATCGACGACGACGGGCGGGCCATAGGTCGTGTGATCGGTGATCGCCTGACCGTTGACGAGGATGCGCACGCGCCGCGCCTCCTCGCCCCGGATGCGGATACGGCTGGTCCCCTGCTCCTCGATCCGCACGCCGGGAACGTTGCGCAGGAAATCCGACACGCGCGCTGGCGGGATGCGCGAGATCTCTTGCTCGTCCACCACGGTCACGGCGGAGGGGTTTTCGAAAACGCTCGTCTCCAGGCCGGTTCCCAGCAGGGTCAGCGTGCCGAGATCTGTCGCGCCGCCGTCTTGCTGCGCCGAGGCCGATAGCGCGGACAGCGCAAACGCGCCGCCTGCGAAAATGCCGATAGTGTGAATCTGTGCCATTGCCTTTGTCCTTCGCCGGCCCGCCCGTTTCGGGAACGGTGCAGGGGTCTTGATCGTCGCGGCTGGCAGGGGGCTGGCAGTGACCGAGTGTTTCTGTCGGGTTAGACGCTCTATCGGCAATCGCGCGCGTTCTGTCAGAAAAACATGCGCGAATGTCATGACTATTTCGCCCGTCGCGATCAGGCAGAGGCCATATGCGGCAGCAGCCAGGTGGCCTGCCCCGCCGGCGCGCGGTTGACGCGCAGCGCACAGCCATAGGCGCGCGACAGGATCGCGTCGGTCAGAACCTCGGCGGGTGCGCCGGCCGCGATGATCCGCCCGTCATGCACCATGCGCACCGCATCGGCGAACATCGCCGTCAGGTTCAAATCGTGCATCACCGCGATCACCCCGCCGCCGCGCCGTGCGTAATCGCGCAGCAAGCGCATCACCAGAAGCTGATGCCCGATATCGAGGCTGGAGACAGGCTCGTCCAGCAACAACCAGCGCGGCATGCCCTGCGCCACCGGCTCCCAGACCTGCGTGAGCACGCGGGCCAGTTGCACGCGCTGCTGCTCTCCGCCGGACAGTTCCTGGTAGAACCGCCCGGCATAGCCGGCCAGACCCACCGTATCGAGCGCGCGCAGCGTCAAACGGTCCCGCCCGGCGGAGGTGCCGGCAGTTAGACCGAGCCGTATCACCTCGATCACGGTGAACGGAAAGGCCAGCGTTGCCGCCTGCGGCAATACCGCCCGCAACGCCGCCAGTTCCCATCCCTTCAGCCGCGCGGTATCCTGCCCGTTAACGGTGACGTACCCTGTAAAGGGCACCTCGCCGCATAGCGCGCGCAGCAGCGTGCTCTTGCCCGATCCGTTCGGCCCGACGATGGCGGTGAGCTGCCCGGCCCGCGCCTCGAACGCGGCGCCGTGCAATATGGCGCGCCGCCCGAGCGTGACGGTGATATCATGCCCGGCGAAGATCACAGATCGACCACCATGCGCCGTCGCAGCAGGATCCACAGGAACACCGGCGCGCCCAGGATCGCGGTAACGATGCCGATGGGCAACTCCGCCGGCGAGATCACCGTCCGGCTGACCAGATCGGCGCCGAGCAAAAGGCTCGCCCCCAGAAGCGCCGCGTTGGGCAAGAGCGCGCGGTGATCGGGGCCGGAGGCGAGCCGGAGCAGGTGCGGCACCACGATGCCGATAAAACCGATGCCGCCCGACACCGCCACCGCCGCGCCGGTGGCCCCCGCGACGGCGAGGATGGCCAGCGTCTTGACCCGCTCGACCGCAATGCCCAGATGCCCCGCCGCCGCTTCGCCCAAGGCAAGCGCGTTGAGCCCGCGCGCGAGCAGCGGCGCGCCCACCAGCGCAAGCGCGATGATGGGCGCGGCCGCCAGCAGCTTGGCCCATGTCGCACCGGCCAGCGAGCCGAGGCCCCAGAAAGTCAGATCGCGCAATTGCTGATCGTCGGCGGCATAGACCAGCAGGCCCGACACCGCCCCCGCCAGCGCACCGAGCGCGATGCCGGCAAGCAGCATCGTGGCGACGGATGTGCGACCGCCGCGCGTGGAAACGCGGTAAAGCACGATGGTCGAGAGCCAACCGCCCGCGAAGGCCGCCAGCGGCACGAGATAGGCGCCGAGCGCCGCCATCACGGCCGCCGGCAGCAGCGATGCGCCCAGAACGATGGCCGCGATAGCGCCCAGCCCCGCGCCCGCGCTCACGCCGACAATGCCGGGATCGGCCAGCGGATTGCGGAAGAGCCCCTGCATCACCGCCCCCGACACCGCCAGCGCCGCGCCCACCAACGCCCCCATCAGCGTGCGCGGCAAACGGATGTCCCAAAGGATCGTCCGGTCCACCACCGAAAGCGCCTCTCCGCGTGCGAGGCTCAAGAGCGCGGACCACAGGTTCGTGCCCGCCGCCCCGATGGCAAGGCTCGCCGCCATCACGCAGGCCAGCAGCAGCGCGAGCCAGAGGCTCAGCCGCCGTGCCGCCGCGACGCGGTCCTGCGGCACGGCCCCTGCGCTGCGATCAAAGGTTGCCAGCGTCATCGGGCTCCACCCCGTAAAGCGCATCGGCCAGGTCATGCACGGCTTCGGGCGTGCGCGGGCCAAAGCCTAGAAGGTATTGCCCGCCCATCCGGATCACAGCGCGGGTGCGCCCCGCCGGGGTCGCGGCAATCGCGGGAAGGGCGAAAAGCGCGTCGTACTCGATCATCACCTGCCCGCCCCGCGTCATCATCAGGATCACATCCGGCGCGGCAGCGATCACCGCCTCGTCGCCGACGGGTTTATAGCCCTCGAATGTCTTCAGCGCATTGACCGCACCGGCCATCTCGATCACCGCAGCCGCTTCGGTGCCGCGCCCGGCGGCGAGAAGACGGCCGCCTTGCGCGCTCAGGACGAAGAGCACGCGCTTGCGATCCTCGTCGGCCACGCGTTCGGCCCGCGCAGCGGCACGAGCAAGCTTCGCCTCGACCTCACCCGCAAGCGCCCGCGCCTGCGACTGAACGCCGAGCGCCTTGCCCACGGCGAGGATCTTCTCCGTTATGCCCTCGCCCGTCGGCGCGTCGGGAATCAGCGTGAGCGGCACCCATGCCGCCTTGAGCACGTCCAGCGCCTCGGGCGGGCCGGCATCGGCCTCAGCCAGAACGAGGCCGGGATCTACCGAGAGCACCCCCTCGGGCGAAAGCGCGCGCACATAGCCCACATCGGGAAGTGCCTGCGCCGCCTCGGGGTAATTGGAGGTCGTGTCGCGCGCGACCAGCCGGTGTTCCTGCCCCAGCGCATAGACGATCTCGGTGATCGAGCCGCCGATGGAGACGACATCCGGCTCGCTCGTCTCCGCAGCGGCGCTGCAACTTAGAGCCGCTGCCAGCAGCGCCGCGAGGCCGGTTCTCGGTCCTGCCCCGAACATCACGCCGCCTCGGTGCTTTCCGCGCCCGGCAGCGCGTCGACGATGCTCTTCCACGCCGCGCGGCTGTCGGGCAGATCGCGGCCCGCAGGCACCGGGAAGATCTGAAAGATCAGGCTGCCTTCGGCGTCGAACGCCTCAACCGAGATCGCCGCACCGCGCTTGGTCGGCTTGTCGACGGCATAGACCTCGGCGATATGATCGAGCCGCAGATGCATGTCGAACCCCGGATCGAGCACGTTCTGCCACGGCCCCATCGCCTTGAGCGTTTTCAGCGGGCCGGAGAAGATCTGGATACAGCCCTTGTTGCCCACGAAGATCATGATCGGGATGCCCGCGCCCTGCACATCCCGCAGCATCCGGTCCACCGCCTCGGTCGTCAGCCGCCGCACGAAAGGCGCGCCGACGATGCGATAGGCGCCCAGCCGGTTCATCTTGAGCCGCCCGGCCATGGCGAAGAACTGATGCGTATCGGTCATCTTCGACCACCCGTCGCACAGCGCATCGAGCTTGGCCGGATTGGATTTTGCCGGCTCCGGTGCCGCGCGATCGACGACGTGCAGCGCGTCGGATTGATCCTCGTGACGCAATCCGTCCACCGCGCGGGCGAACGCGGCGTCATCCGAACCATCGCGCAGGAAAATCTTGTGGATCGCATCGCCGGCGGCGTCGAACACTTGCAAACTGCGCCGCACGCCGCCCTCGATGGGCTTTTCCACCGCATAGGCATGTTGCCAGTGCTTGGGGAAAATCCGCAGATCGATCGGCTCGTTCAGAACCATCGCCGCGTGCGGGCCGGGGTGATAATTGGCGTATTGCCCCACAACCTCGCTTACGCAGGAGGCGTTACGCGTCAGCGCCATGACCTCGCCGAACGTGCCGGCGGCGCCGATGATCCCGTCAGGATGGTCCTTGAGCCGCGTTGCGCCCTGCCCGACATGCGCGGCGATCAGCTGCGCCTCGCTGATGCCGAGCGTATCGGCCAGATCGCGCTCGCGCGCCTTGGGGTTTTCGCTGCGCGTCGCGCGAATCTCGGAGGGTGTGGGAGTGTTGTCGAGTGCCATGCAAGCCACCATGCAATAAGGGTTTCGCTGGGTGTCTGGCGAAGGCCACAGCGGCGGCCCATGGCTGGATCGGTCATGCCGGATGCGTGACCTGTTGTTGTTGACACTTTTACTAGGTTAATTTACCTCCTGCAAGGATGAAGACGGGCGCTCTCCCTCACGGCCCGCTCATCGAGCCAGCCACCGGCCAGCCACCAGATCGCAAAGTTCCACACGCAGAGCGCCCTGCCCGGCGCACGTCTTCTGCACGCACAATGAACAGGTGGCCCATGCGTTTGCTTTCGTTTTGTCTTATCGGCCTTGCATTTGCCGGCGCGGCGCAGGCGCAGGACGCGCCGCAACCGAGACTGGCAGTCGAACTCAACGCCGCCGATGATGGCGATGATGCCTGCCGGCTCAGCTTTCTGGTGGAAAACAGCCTTGGCGCCGATCTCGACGAGGCAGTGTTCGAGACCGTGATCTTCGACGCGACAGGTGCGGTGGACCGGCTGACGCTGTTCGACATGCGCGATTTGCCGGAGGGTCGCCCGTGCGTGCGGCAATTCCTGATCGACGGAATCGCCTGCACCGGGATCGGGCGCATCCTCATCAACGGCGCGCAAAGCTGCAGTGGCGCGGGCCTGCCCGAGGGCGCCTGCACGGACAATCTGAACCTGTCCTCGCGCACGGGCATCGAGCTTTTGGGGTGATCATGTTTCAAGACATTCAAACTGCGCTGGTGGAGATCCTCGATCTGGGCGGGCCGGTTGTGGCCGTGCTGCTGGTCGTGTCGATCCTTACGCTGGCGCTCATTCTCTACAAGCTCTGGCAATTCCATGCCGCCGGGGTCGGACGGCACCGGGCGCTCGGCAAAGCGGTCGCCGCATGGGACGACGGCGCGCGCGAGCGAGCGTCGCGGCATCTGGGCGAAAGCACGAGCTACCTTGCCCCGGTGATCGGGCAGGCAATGAACCGCGCGGAACGCAGCGACGGGCTCGTGTCGCAACGGCTCGACGCGGAGGCCGAGGCGCGCTTTGCCCGGCTGGAAGCGGGGTTCAAGCTGCTCGACATGGTGGCGCAGCTCGCGCCGCTGCTGGGGCTGTTCGGCACCGTTCTGGGCATGATCGAAGCGTTCCGCACGCTGCAGGGCGCGGGCAGCACTGTCGATCCCTCGCTTCTGGCAGGCGGCATCTGGGTCGCGCTGCTGACCACCGCCGCCGGGCTGGCCGTGGCCATGCCCGCCGCGCTGGTGCTGTCGTGGTTCGAGGGCCGGATGCACCGCGAACGGGTCTTCGCCGAGCGCAGCTTGCGCACCATTCTCGCTCCCGGCACGCCGGGCCGGGACGTGCAGGCCCATGCCGCTTGAGATCGCCAGACCGCGCCGCCGCCGCTTGTCGATGACATCGCTGATCGATGTCATCTTCCTGCTGCTGCTCTTTTTCATGCTCACCTCGACCTTCTCGCGCTATGGCGAGGTCGAACTCTCTGGCGCGGCACGCGGCGCGGCGGGCGGCGATGATGCGCCACTCTTCCTGTCGGTGGATGAAAGCACGCTGCGCCTCAACGGAGAGCCGGTGGCGATGAACGCGCTGCCGCAACGACTGGCGGCGCGCGGAGAAAGGCGCCTTCTGGTCAGCCTGTCGGGCGAGGTGATCTCGCAACGGTTGATCGACGTTCTGGCCGTGCTTCGCGGTGTCGATGGGCTTGCTGTCACGGTGCTGCAATGAGCCGCCTCGCCCGCCCCGCCGCCGCGCAGACGCGCGAGCCGACCATCGCGCTCATCAATGTCGTGTTCCTGATGCTGATCTTCTTCATGATCGCCGGCACGCTCGCCGCCCCGATGGAGCGCGATCTGACACTCGTGAGAACCGAAACGCTCGAAGGGCGCGCGCCGCCCGATACGCTGGTGATCCATGCCGATGGCCGGCTGAGCTATCGCGGATCGCCCGTGTCGTCGGCGGCCGAATTTCTCGCGCAACAGCCCCGTGGCGGCCAAGGCCAGCCCGTGCGCATCGTGCCTGACCGCGCCTTGCCGGCGCGCCTGCTGGTGCGCCTGTCGAGCGAATTGCGTGCCGCCGGCGCAGAGCGCGTGCTTGTCGTGACCGAACGGGCGCTGCCATGATTCCCCGCTCGCGCTATGTCGCGGCACTTTGCCTGTGCCTCGCCGGCGCGCTGCACGCCGCAATCGCGGTGCTGCCGGCCGATGCGCCCGAACCGGTCGCGATGCAGGGCGGCGGCGCGGCCAGCATCGCGACCCTCGGCAATTCCTTCGCCGATATGGCCGAAGGCGTCTCTGCCCCCGATCCTCAGGACAGCCCGCGCGCAAAAGCGGCAAAGCCGGCAGTCGCCGCGCCATTGCCCCCGGAACCCGTGCAAGCGCCAGTGCCACAGGCCGCCCGCCCCGCGCAGGCAACGCAGATGGCCGCCCTCGCGCCGCGAGACGAAACGCCGCCGCTGGCCGTCCCGGATCGCGCCCCACCCGCCCCGGCAGAGCGCATCGAAGCCGAGCCAGACGGCGCAGCGCCCATCGCCTCCGCACGGCCCCAGCCTCGCCCGGATCGGCCAAAGCCGCAGGCCGCGCCCAGGCGGCAAATTCAGGAAAAAGCGCCCCCGAAACGCGGCAACGCGAGACAAGACGCCCGCGCAGGCGATGCCACCGGACAACGATCGGCGGTGCAGGACCGCGCCGGATCGGGCGGCCGCGCCGCGCAGGCACCCGGCACTGCGGCAGCGGAGAACTACCCCGGACAGGTCATGCGCCAGATCCAGCGCACCCGCCGCGAGCGCGTCAACGCGCGCGGTTCAGCGACGGTCAGCTTTACCATCGCCGGGAATGGCGCACTCGCGGCGATCGGGCTTGCGCGCAGCTCCGGCTCCGAAAGGCTCGACCGCATCGCCCTGCAGCAAATCCGCCGCGCCGCCCCGTTCCCGCCCCCACCCCAAGGCGCACAGCGCAGGTATACGATCCGAATCGACGGACGGTGACACGTGGTTCGCGCCGGACCTGCCGGTCAGGCGCGTTTCCACCGATCCTGGAAGTCGAAGGCATTGTCATAGCCGAACAGGGCCGCAGACCCGCCTGTATGCAGGAACACCACACGGTCGCCCTTCTTGAAATGGCCCTTGCGGATCAGATCGATGAAACCGGCCGCGCCTTTCGCCGAATAGACCGGATCGAGCAGGATGCTTTCGAGTTCGGCAAACATGCGGATCGCGGCGAGCCCGTCCTCGGTCGGGATGCCATAGCCTTCGCCGACATAGTCGGTATTCGCGACGACATCCTCGCGCTGAACGACGCCGGGGCAGCCCAGTTTCTCCGCCGTCTTCAGGGCAAGATTATATACGTTTTCCTCTTGTTTCGCCTTCGGCGCGCGCACGCCTATGCCGAGCAGCGGGATCTGAGCGTTCATCGCCTTGAGCCCCGTGACCAGCCCGGCCTGCGTGCCCGCGCTTCCGGTGGCGTGGACGATGTGATCGATTTTGAGCCCGCGTTCATTGGCCTGTCCCAGCAGCTCGAACGCGCAGTTGACATATCCCAGCGCTCCCGTCGCGTTCGATCCGCCGCCGGGAATGGTGTAGACTTTCTTGCCATCGGCGCGCATCTCGTCGGCCAGCGCCTCCATCTCTGCGTTCATGTCACCGCCGCCGGCGCGCTTTTCGGTGGTCGCACCGTGAAGATGATCGAGCAGCACGTTGCCGTTGTTGTTGTAATTGCTGTTGTCCGAGCCGGTTCGGTCTTCGAGCAGGATATGGCATTTCATGCCCATCTTGGCGGCGAAGGCTGCCGTCTGGCGCGCATGGTTGGATTGCGTGGCGCCTTGAGTCATCACGATCTCTGCGCCTTCCAGTTCGGCTTCGGCCATCAGAAATTCGAGCTTGCGCGTCTTGTTGCCCCCCGTCGATAGCCCGGTGCAGTCGTCGCGTTTGATCCAGATTTCCGGGCCGCCCAGCTCCGCGGTAAGCCGGTCCAGCCGTTCCAGCGGGGTGGGCAGATGGGCGATGAAGCGTCGGGGAAAGCGGGCGAGATGCATGGCAAGGCTCCTTCATATACGTTTGGCGCAAGTTATCGCGGCTCTTCCCCGATTGATAATGCCAATTCGCGTGCGTAAATTGCGCATATTGCAATTTACGGGAAAGGGGCGGTCATGCGGCTTGAATGGATCGACGATATTCTTGCGGTTCTGGATGGCGGCTCTCTGGTCAGCGCGGCCGAACGCAGGTTTCTCACGCAATCGGCCTTCACGCGGCGCGTGCGCATGATCGAGGACGCGCTCGGAACGCCGCTCTTCGATCGCCGCCGCAAGCCGGTCACGCTGCTGCCGGGCGTTGCCGCGCTCGAGCCGGAGCTTCGCGATCTTTCCGCCCGGCTGAAACGTCTGTCCCAGGATTTGCGCCTGTCCGCGAAGCAGGCCGAACGGCCCCTGGTGCTTGCCTGTCAGCATGCGATCACCGCCACCGTATCGCCCCTGATCGTGCAAAAACTGACGGCCGAAGGCGAAACTTCGGTGCGCGTGCGGTCTGGCAACCGGGATGAATGTCTGACGATGCTGGTGTCGAACGATGCGGATTTCGCAATCATGTATGATCTTCCGGGGAATCGCGCCAAGCCGCCGATGCGCGCCTTCGATGAGGTCCAGCTTGGCACGGACGCGCTGGTTCCGGTTTGCACGCCGCGTATCGCCCGGCAGGCGCGTTCGGGCGAGGTTCCGGTGATCGGCTATCCTCCCGATGTGTTCTTCGGACAGGTCTTCAACCGTGCCATCGTGCCAAGGATGCCCGACGGCACCACGCTGTCCATCCGGGCCGAGACCTCCCTGACGCTGGCAATCCTGCAATTCGTGCAGCGTGACATCGGCATCGCGTGGCTTCCCCAGTCCCTGGTCGAGGATCACCTCACCAGTCGCACGCTTCTCAGGCTGAGCGACAGATTGCCAGAGCAGCGTTTGGAAATCCGCCTGATCCGGCTGGCCGAGGATCGCGGCGCGGGCAAGGCTGCGCTGTGGGACAGGCTGGTGAGCAGGTTTACCGTGCCGCCGATCTAAAGCGCCTCCCAGAGCCGACGGCCCGTCTTGTCAAGCCGGTCCAAAGAACAGAAAAGCGATAGCGTCAGCGTCGTTTCCCATTCGGCGCCCCCGGCGGGAGCCAAGGCGCCGCGCGCGATATCGTCCTGCACGGAGAATTCCGGCAGCCAGGCAACGCCGCTTCCGGCAAGGGCACGGCGCTTGATCGCTTCGGCGAGCGCATCCATGTAGCGCAGCTCGAGCGGCGGCTTGCGCATGCCGATGGTCTGATCGACCACCGTTCCGAGAAAGCTGTCGGGATCGTAGCTCAGATAGGGGATTGCCTCCGAACCGGGGGCCGACAGGTTCCAGCCGCGCCTTTCGATTTCACGGGCAGCCGCAACGGGCAAAAGACGTTCGGTGCCGATATCCTTTCGCGCGAACAGGGTTTCGTCCAGCGTCGGGGACACGTCGCGATGCCGGTAATAGAGAAGCAGATCGCATGCCCCTTCCGTCAAAAGCTGGCAGCAGGTCCGAAGGTTGTCTGAATAGATCCTGACGCGGAGATCGGGGCTTTCCCGTTCCAGCGCGGCGATGCGCGGCGCGAGATAATTAACGGAAATCGTGTGAAGCACGGCGATGCGCTGGAAGGCCGTCTTGCCGCGTTCTTCCGCGCGTATCGCCTGCCGCGCATCGGTGAGGCTGGCTACGGTGTCGCGCGCGATGGGAAGGAATTGCTGGCCGGCCTTGGTCAGTTGAACCGGATAGGTCGAGCGTTTGACAAGCGGCACGCCCATCCAGTTTTCGAGCGATTTGATGCGCCGGCTGAAGGCGGGCTGGGTGATGTGCCGTTCCTCCGCCGCGCGCGTGAAGTTGAGCACGCGGCCCAGGCAGACGAAATCCTGTAACCAGTTGATATCCACGATGCCTCCGACACTCGCCTTAAACTATGCAAGCTTTGCATGAATATATCAAACTTCGGAATTGGCGTGCACCATGTGCTTTTGCGTAAGATTGCCCCAAGGTCACACGGCTGCGCATTGCATCGGGCCGGACCGAGACGATGACGTATGATGCGGAGGAGAACCGTCATGCGCCGTCATTCAGAAAGGGAGAAGAAGATGAACCTGTCCTGGACAAGAAACGCGTCCGCCATCGCGCTTGCACTGACCGCGATCGGCGGCGGCGCCCATGCCGAAACGACGCTGCGCCTGTCAACCTATGTGAACGAATCCGATATCCGCTACCAGGGCTTCCAGCATTTCGCCGAACTGGTCGGGGAAAAAACCGGAGGCAGCGTGAATGTCGAGATTTTTCCCTCCTCCACGCTCCACGGGTGGTCGGAAGGGGTGGATGCCGTGCAGGGCGGCGTGTCCGACATGAGCTGGATCAACGCCGATAACCGCCTGCCCTGCTACGCGGTGACCTCGCTCTTTCCGGCGAATGTGAGCCTTGACGAGCAGCCGCAACTCGATGCGGCCTACGCCGATCTCATCCGCGAGGAAGCCGCCGAGGTGAACCTCGTCCCACTGCTGAATTCGAACTATTCCTACGATCAGGAATGGTGGTTCGAAGATCCGGTCGATGATATCGGCAAGCTCGACGGCAAGCTGGTGCGCTCCATCGGGCCGCTGGTCAGCATGATGATCGAAAGCTGGGGCGGCGAGCCGGTTTTCGTCGCGCCGAAAGAGGTGTTTCAATCCGCCGAACGCGGCGTGGTGGATGGCATCAACATGGGCGTTGCCACCTACTCCTCATGGAAGCTTTGGGATGTCATGCCGCACATGATCAATGCCAATCTGTTTTATGGCAACATCATCTACATGATGAACAAGGACAAGTTCGACGCGCTTTCGCCCGAGGAGCAAACGGCGCTGACCGAGGCTGCGGCCGAGACCGAAGCCTGGCTTCAGCCGCGCTACGAAGAATGGGTCGATGAACAGATCGCCGCCGCCATCGAGGCGGGTGGAACCGAAACGACCCTGCCGCCCGAAAAGACCGCCGAGCTGATCGCCAGCGTCAGCGACAAGTGGAACGCCGAGGTCGATGAGGCCTGCGGCGCAGAGCTTGCCGGCGAAATCCGCACGCTGCTGGACACCCACGCGGCGAACTGATCCGTGAAGGGGCGGCCGGCGTCGCGCGCCGCCCGGGATCTTCAACTGCGAACCATGGGAGGAAGGACCGATGGAAGACGGTCTGGATCGTTTCGTGCGATCTGTTGAACGGGTGGTGATCTGGGTGGCCGGGGCCGGCGCGATCATTGTGCTGATTCAGATGCTCTGGATCTCCTACGGGGTTTTCGTGCGCTACGGTCTGGGCAAGCCCGACCGGATGGTAACGGAGGCAACCGCTCTTCTGCTGTTCCCCGTCGCCTTTGCCGGGCTTGCCTATGCGCTGCGCGAGGATGCGTATCCCACTGTCACCATGGTCACCGATCTTTTCGGCCGCAGGGTGCGCAAGGCGCTGCGTGTCGTCAATCTGGCGCTGATGCTGGGGGTGGGGCTCTTCTTTTCCTATGCCGGCATCAGCGCCACGATCCGCGCGTGGAATTCGGGCGTTGCCTCCGAAATCCTGCACTGGCCGCGATATCTGTTCTGGGCACCCGGTGCCGTCGCGCTGGTGCTTTTCTCATTCTATGCCGTGCTGCGCCTGATTCAGGCGATCCGCAAGCCGGCCGAAGCGGAGTATCACTGATGGAATGGTATACCGTCGCACTTGGACTGTTCGGCCTGCTGATGCTGCTCATCGTCATCGGCCTGCCCATCCCCTTCGCGCTTGCCGCGGCGTCCCTGCCGTTCCTGTGGCAGATCCAGGGATTCGAGACATCCATTGTCTCTTCCGAGCTAAAACTATGGGGCGTCTGGATCGATTATATCCTGCTCGCGGTGCCGCTATTCGTGTTTCTGGGCGAATTGATCGGGAAATCGCGGATCGGGCCGAACCTCTATCAGTTCCTTCATCAGGGCGTGCGTCTCAAGGGATCGGCAGCCTATGGCTCCATCGGCGCGAGCGCGGGCTTCGGGGCGGTATGCGGCTCTTCCATGGTCGGCGCTTTG
This sequence comes from Marivita sp. GX14005, assembly GCF_023370775.1. Lineage (GTDB taxonomy): Bacteria > Pseudomonadota > Alphaproteobacteria > Rhodobacterales > Rhodobacteraceae > Marivita. Next base: position 363,173 of record NZ_JAMCCQ010000004.1, on the reverse strand, counting down.
ACCATCGGCGGCGTCGCGCTGCCCGAAATGCTGCGTCTGGGATATGGAAAACGGCTGTCGAGCGGCGTTCTTGCGGCGGGCGGCACGTTGTCGGTGCTCATTCCGCCGAGTCTCATCCTGCTGTTCTACGGCATCGTCACCGATCAAAGCATCGGCGATCTGTTCATCGCCGGTGTCATTCCGGGGCTGATCCTCGTGTCGAGCTTCGTCGTTGTCGTTCTGGTCTGGGGTGCGCTCAAGCCCGAGGACATTCCCACAAGCGAAGACGCGACGAAAATGCCGCTGTTGATGATCCTGAGCACGGTCGGCCCGGTCATCCTGATCGGCCTCGTCATCACGGTTGCGATCTATGCCGGCATTGCCACCCCGACCGAAGCGGCCGCGGTCGCGTCCCTGCTGACGGTGGTTCTGGCTTTCGGCGTCGGCGGGCTCACATGGAGCGGTTTCAAACAGGCGCTTTTCTCCACGATGCGGACGATGGGCTATCTCGGCCTGCTGCTCTCGGCCGGTGTGCTGTTCGGCTTCGTTCTGACCTATTACCGCGTGCCGCAGCAATTCACCGAACTCTTCCTTTCGCTCGATCTGTCACCGACGACGGTTCTGATGATTGTCATCGTCTTCTACGTCATTCTCGGCATGTTCCTCGAACCGGTCTCGATGACCTTCATCACCCTGCCGACGATTTATCCCCTCATGAGCGCGGCAGGGTTCGATTTGATCTGGTTCGGGGTCGTCTACACCATCACCATGGAAATCGCCGTGCTCACGCCGCCGGTCGGGCTCAACCTCTATGTCATCCAGGCGATCAGCCGCGAGCAGGTATCCATCGGGGACGTGATCGTCGGCTGCCTGCCTTTCATCGGAGCAATGATCCTTTTGATCGCCATTCTCATCATCGCCCCGCAGGTCGCGTTGTGGCTGCCGGAGCAGATGTGATGATGCAGAACGGCATCCTTCCTCACCGGCGGAGCGGTCAGGGTGTTCCTTTCGTGCTCGTGCACGGGTATCTTGGCGGATCGGCGCAATGGCAGGCGGAGATCGCGCATTTCTCGGACCGGTTCGATGTGATCGCACCGGATCTGCCCGGCTTCGGAGAGGCGTCATCGCTTCGAGGATGTGACCGGATCGGCGATATGGCCGCCGCCATTCTGGGCACACTGGACGGATTGGGCGTGACAGAGTTCATCCTGATGGGCCATTCCATGGGCGGCATGATCGCACAGGAAATCGCCGCCCGCGCCGGCGCGCGGGTGCGCAAGCTGATCCTCTACGGCACCGGTCCGCTCGGTCTTATGCCCGACCGTTTCGAGCCGATCGGTCTGTCGCGCGAGCGTCTCGGATCGGACGGAATCGCCCGGACCGTCTGCCGGATCGGAGCGACATGGTTCCGGCACGGGGAAGAGGCGCCCGGTTTCGCCGTCGTCACCGAGATCGGCCAGCGCGCCAACCCGCAGGCGGCGCGTGCCGCGCTCGATGCGATGGCCGAATGGGACGGCCGCGCGGCCCTGTCCCGGCTCGGTATGCCGACGCTGGTGGTCTGGGGGCATCACGACCAGTCCTACAAGTGGCCGCAGGTCGAAACGCTATGGCGAAACCTGCCGAACGCGACCCTATCGGTCATCCCGGGCGCCTCTCATGCTGCCCATCTGGAAAAACCGCGGCTCTTTCACGCGACGATCGAGGATTTCCTGTTCGATTGAAAAGAAGCAGGCACCCCCCGCTCAGGTCTCGGTTCTGAGCGTCGGATCGAACCGGTCGCGCACCCAGTCTCCGACGAGGCTGATCGACAGGGCGAGCAGAAAGATCACGATGCCCGGAAAGACCGTCAGCCACCACGCCGTCAGAAGCCGGTCGCGCCCTTCGCTCATGATCTGGCCAAGGCTCGTCAGAGGCGATTGCACGCCGAGGCCAAGAAAGCTCAGCGCTGTTTCCAGAAGCACGGTCAGCGGCAGGTTGACGGTGAACTGCACCAGCGCGACGGAGATCACATTCGGCAGGATATGACGCAGGTAGATGCGATAGGGCGAGGCGCCGAGCGCGCGCACTGCGGTGACGTAGCCTTGTTCCCTGGCCGCCAGAACGGCGCCGCGCATCAGGCGCGCGTAGACTTCCCAGCCCGTCAGGCCGATCAGGAAAAGAAACAACGTGAAGCTGCTGTCGAACATCGCCAGCACGAAAAGCGCGACGACGATGATCGGCAGGGAGGCCTGCACATCGATGGCGCCGACGACGATGGTTTCAACGATCCCGCGCCGCGCGGCGGCCAATATGCCAAGAAGCGATCCGAGGATCGCGCCGATCAGCGTGCCGACGACGGCCACGATCAGCGTGATCTGCGCGCCGACCGCGAGACGCACCAGCAAATCGCGCCCGCGCGCATCTGTGCCAAGCGGATAGGTCCAGTCTCCACCAAAGCCCACCGGCGGTTTCAGCCGGTCCATCAGCGACGTTGCGCGGTATTCGTGCGGCGACAGCCATTGCCCGAACAGCGCGAACAGCACGAAGAGGATCAAAAAACCGAAGGCGAGTTTGACCGCCAGCGGGATCGGCGTCTTGCGTTCTGCCATCAGCGCACCCTGATCCTTGGGTCGAGCACCAGATAGAGCAGATCGACGATGAGATTGGCGGTGATCATGGTCGCGGCGATGGCCAGCACCAGAAATTGCACCGTCGCGATATCGCGCGTGGCGACCGACCGCACGAGGAGTTGGCCGACACCTGGCCAGGCAAAGACCTGCTCGGTCACGACCGAGCCGGCGATCAGGCTTCCGACCGACAGACCGACGAGCGTGACGAGGGGGATCGACGCGTTCGGCAAGGCGTGGCGGATCAGGCGCCTGCGATAGGGAATGCCGCGCGCCTCGGCGGCGAGCATGAACGGCTTGTTGATCGTCTCAAGCAGCGAGGACCGGGTGAAGCGCGCGTAGCTTCCCATCGAGGCAAGGCCCAGCGTCAGCGCGGGCGCAAGCACGCCGGCCCCCTGCCCGCCGAGATAGACCTGAAAGGCCAGCGAGCCGATCAGGATCATCCCGAGACCGAAGAGAAAATTCGGCATCGCGAAGGCGAAGACGGAAAACCCCATCACCGCCCGGTCGATCGGCTTGCCCCGGTTCAGCGCGGCAATCGCGCCGAGCGAGAGGCCAAGAACCAACGCGATGAGCAGCGCCGTTCCGCCGAGGTAAAGCGTGGCTGGCAGGCGGTCGAGAAAGACTTGCAGCGCAGGGCGGCCGGAATGGATCGAATAGCCGAAATCGCCCTGAAGGATGCGCCCCAGATAGCCGGTGTATTGCGCCCAGAGCGGCTGGTCGAGCCCGAGCGCGCGGCGGTATTGCTCGATCACCTCCTGCGGCGCGTCAGGTGGGGCGAGCGCGGCGGCCGGATCGCCGGAAAAGCGGATGAAGATGAAGACAAGCGTCACGGTGACAAGCAAAGTGATTGCGGCGCGGGCCAGCCGCGAAAGCACATATCCGATCATGCCGCCAGCCCGCCTTTCCGCCCCGGCGCGGAGTTGAGCAAATCGCGCGTGTAGTCCTTTTGGGGGTGCTCGAAAACCTCTGCGGTCGGCCCCTCTTCGACCACACGGCCGTTCTGCATCACCAGAACCCGGTCCGAGATCGCGGCGGCGACATGCAGGTCATGGGTGATGAACACCATCGAAAATCCGAGCGATTTCTGCAACTCGGTGAACAGATCGAGGATCTGCACCTGAATGGACACATCGAGCGCGGAAACGGCCTCGTCCGCGATCAGAACCTCGGGTTCGAGGACGAGTGCACGGGCGATGCAGATGCGTTGCCTCTGGCCGCCGGAGAATTCCTGCGGATAACGCGCGGCGGCTTGCGGGCCGAGCCCGACACGTTCGAGCATTTGGCGCGCTCGCTCGTGCGCCTGCTTGCGCGGCACGCCGTGGATGATCGGCCCTTCGGCCACCGCGTCGAGCGTCCTGAACCGCGGATCGAGCGCGCCGAACGGGTCTTGCAGCACCACCTGCACCCTGGCCCGGAAATCGCGCAGCGCCCGGCCGCGCTCATGGGTGATGTCCTGCCCCTTGAACGCGATCGTGCCGCTTTCCACGTCCTCGAGCCGCAGCAGGCATTTGGCGAGCGAGGATTTACCCGACCCGCTTTCCCCGACAACGGCAAGCGTCTGCCCCTTGTGCAGGGTCAGGTTCACGTCGCGCACGGCGGCGACCTCTGTGCGATTGAAGAAAAAACCGCGCCTGTAGGTCAGGTTCAGATCGCGCACCGTCAGAACAGGCGCGCCGGCATCCCCACCCTGCGCGCGCCCCTCCAACGAAGCGGCGTCGAGCAGGCGTTTGGTATAGGCGTGTTGCGGTGCGCGCAGAACCGACTCCGCCGCGCCGTGTTCGACGATCAGACCGTCCTTGAGCACGACGACATGATCGGCAATATCCGCGACCACGCCGAAATCATGCGTGATGAACAGGACCGATGTGTCGAACTTCTTCTTCAGTCCGTCGATCAGGTCGAGGATTTCCGCCTGCGTCGTCACGTCGAGCGCGGTGGTCGGCTCGTCCGCGATGAGCAGCGCGGGGTTCAGAAGCAGCGCACCTGCGATGACGATCCGCTGCGCCTGCCCGCCCGACATCTCGTGCGGATAAGATCTGTAGGCGCGGTCGGGGTCGGGCAGTTGCACCGCCGCCAGCATGTCCATCACCCGCTTGCGCCGCTGCGATTGCGGAACACCGTGAACCTGAAGGATCTCTTCGAGCTGGCGGCCGACACGCTGGATCGGGTTCAGGCTCGATACCGCGTCCTGAAACACCATTGCGACCTGCGTGCCGCGCAGCCTGTTGAACCGATCCGACCGCTGCGGCGGGGTTTCGGTGCCTTGCAGGGTGATCCGGCCCCGCTCCATCCGCAGCACCGGGGGGAGCATCCCCATGATCGCCTGCGCGATCACCGATTTGCCCGAGCCGCTCTCCCCCACAAGGCACAGTGTCTGGCCCGGCGCCATGGTCAGATCGATTCCGTCCGCCGCATGATCGCGGTCGGCGCCGGGCGGCAGCGCGATCCGCAGATCGCGCACCTCCAGCACGGGGGGCGTGGGAGAAGCGGCCATTGCGCGTGCGTCAGCCCATGTAGAGCCGGTCAAAGACGGTCACGGAATCGTTGCCCGGATCCCAATCGAGATCCTCGCGCACTCCGTAGCTGACCACGTTGCGCCACAGATACATGCCGGGGGTGACGTTTTCCCATTCCTCGACCAGATCGAGATAGGCCGCCTTGCGCTCCTCGAACTCCTGCGCGGCGGCGAAGCGTTCGCCAAGCTCCAGGAAACGCTCGGTCGGTTTCCATGTCTTGTGTGCTGCCGTGGCGCGGGACGAATTCGGCCCCCAATCGAGCCAGAGCGGGCGGTAGGGATCGCCCGAGAATTCGCTCGACATGGACATGTTGAGCAGGTGGAACGGGCGCTGATAGGCCAGCGAGAAATTGTCCACGATGCGGATGCGGACGTTGACGCCAATGTCGCGCCACTGCTCGACCATAAATTCGGCGGCGACCTCGTAATTGGGATAAAAGCCCCGCACGATATGCCAGATCAGTTCCTCGCCGTCATAATCGCTTTGCGCCAGCAACTCGCGCGCGCGCTCTGGATCGAAACCGTAACGCGCCTTGCGGCCCTCATCGTAATAATCGCCGTATTCCGGGAAATTGAACGGCGCGGGAACAAAGGTCGCCCCATCCCAAAGAGCCGCCGCGATTCCCTCGCGGTCGATGGCGGACACCATCGCCTTGCGCAGGTTGGCATCGGTCAGGGGGTTGTTCGGCAACTCCTCGGTTTCGAGCGTGTTGAAGGCGAACATCGGGTAATTCTCGATGGATTTCTCCATCACCCGCACGCCGGGCGTGTTGCGCACCTGTTCGATCTGGTCCGACGGGATGTTGACGATCACGTCGAACTCCCCCGCGGCCAGCCCCGCATAACGAGTGGAGAATTCCGGCACGATGCGGAAGGTCAGGCTGCTGGCCGGGACAGGCCCGTTCCAGTAGTCGTCGAACGCCTCCGCGCGAAGCTCGGTCGAGGGGTCGAAGGAGACCAGCTTGTAAGGGCCGGTGCCCATCGGGTTTTGCCCGAAGGCATCCTTGCCGACCTCCTCGTAATAGTGCTTGGGCAGAACGAAACCGATGGGCGTGACCATACGGTAGGGAATCGACGGATCGGGCCGTTCCGTCTCGACCTCCACGGTGAGCGGCCCGACGGCCTCGACCCGCACGATCCCGGCGACATAGCGCGTGCCGCGCGGCGCGTCCGGCTCATCGCCCCAGAGGCGCTGCTCGGAGATCGAAAACGCCACGTCCTCGGCGTCCATCACATGCCCGTCATGGAACTTCACCCCCTCGCGTAGCTGGAAGGTCCAGACTGTCGGCGACGTGCGTTCCCAGCTGGTGGCAAGCCACGGCACAAGCTCGGTGCCGTCAGGATCTTCCCAACGGTTTCGGCGCACGAGCGTATCGAAGATGTTGGTATGCACCCGCCCGCCCGATGTGGAGATGCCGATCACCGGGTCCATCGTTTCCCAGAGGTTGTCGACCGCGATGACGAGATCTGGGCGCGCGTCTTGCGCAAGCGCGGCGAGCGGCCGGAACGCCGATGCGGTGCCGATGGCGGCGGCGCTGGCAAGAAGGGTTCTGCGTGTCGTCCTCATGAGATGTCCTTTCGGGTTCGTCAGTTCAGGCCATCATGGCCGGCCACATGATTCAAGTCATAGTCTCGTTCATTCTTCAGCGACGGGATCTGCTCGCGCGCCCGCCTCACATGGTTCAGATCGAGATCGACAACCGCAAGCCCCGGCTCGCGCCCGCCCATGTCGAGCAGAACCTTGCCCCAGGGATCGACGATCATCGAATGGCCCCATGTCTTGCGCCCGTCATCGTGATGTCCGACCTGCGCCGCCGCGACGATGAAGGCGCCGTTCTCGATTGCCCGCGCGCGCAGCAGCGTTTCCCAATGCGCCTCCCCTGTCGGCACGGTGAAGGCCGAGGGCACGAAGATCACCGTCGCGCCGCGCTTTGCGTAGTCGCGGTAAAGGTGCGGGAAGCGCAGATCGTAGCAGATCGTCAATCCCCAAGGCCCCCAAGGGGTCTCCACCAGAACGGCGGTTTGTCCAGCGGCGTAGCGCTTCGATTCGCCCGTGGCCGGACGACCTTCAAGAAAGACATCGAAAAGGTGGATCTTGTCGTAGCCCGCAACGGATGAGCCGTTCGCATCGATCAGGTTCCCGTGGTTGAGAAACCGCCCGTCCCCGCTGGCAATCGGCGTGGAGCCGGTCTGAATCCACAGGCCATGCTCGGCCGCCAGCCGCCTGCAAGCCGCAATGAACGGGTCGTCCTCCTCGCGCGTGATCCGGCTGCGCGCGTCATCGACATCCTTGTTCATCATCCCCGCCGCCTCGGGCAGCGCCAGCAGATCGCAGCCCTTGGCAGCCGCGTGCCGCGCGGCATCCTCGGCAAAGGCGATATTGCCCTCGTGCCGGTTCGTCGACGTCATCTGCGCAAGGCAAACCCGCAGGTTCTCGGCCATTCGCCCACTCCTTCAGCCTGTTACCGTCCAAGCGATGAATACACAGCATAAGCCCGAAAGCACTGGAAACGCGATGGCCTATTTTCGGGTCGGAACGCCTGAAAACCCGATGCCGAACCTTCGCAGGTCGACGAACTTCAGACCTCTGCGGATCAAACCGCTTTTGAAAACGCTGTGGCGTCCGAAGGGCAATATCTCACAAGAAATTCGAAACCGATGCAGCCCCGGACGCGTTGGACACCCTGATATCGCGTAACATCCAAGGATTGCAGACAGGCCATGCGACTCCGTTCATCGCGTCTATCCCACATGGATCGCCGCCGTGGTTTTCCGGGGCGGGCGGCGCCGGGGGAAAGCGCTCCAACTTTTCGGTTCGGTCGCACCTGTGATGGGTGTTAGCCTGTTACGACACGAATAGAAGACGACGCTTTATGCCAGAGACATGGAACACGATATATTGCGGCGCAGCGCCCCTACCCGATGAAATCTGGGCGCGGTGGAATTTCGATCCCGTGCTGGTGGCGGCGCTTCTGGTCCTGGCGGTGCTGCTGCGTCGCTCGCCTTCGGGGCTGCTCGGTGTGGCGGTGCTGGTGGCGGCGTTCGTGTCGCCGCTTTGCGCCTTGTCGTCAGCGCTCTTTGCAGCGCGGACCGTGCATCATGTGCTGATCATTGCGCTCGCTGCGCCGCTTCTGGCATTGGCGGTGCCGGCGCGCAGGCCCGGACCGGCGATGCCGGCGTTCCTCGTTTCGACGGCGGTCCTGTGGCTTTGGCACTGGCCGGCGGCCTATGACGCGGCGTTGTCTTTCGTGCCACTTTATTGGGTGATGCAGCTGTCGCTGCTCGGAGCGTTCTTCTGGTTCTGGCGGGCGGTGCTGCATCCCGCCGGGCCGCTCATGCCGTCGGTCCTGACAATCCTCGCGGGGTGGATGCAGATGGCGCTGCTGGGCGCACTGCTGACCTTTGCGCCCGCGCCGCTTTACGAGGCGCATCTCGTGGCGCCGATGGAATGGGGTCTGACCGCGCTGTCCGATCAACAGCTCGGCGGGCTCATCATGTGGGTGCCCGCGGGCCTTCCGTTCCTGATTTGGGCGGCGCTGTCGATGCGCGGCCTCTGGCGCCGGATGGCGGGAGCCCCCGCATGATCGACGCGCTGGTCCCGGCGATTCCGCATATCAAGGCGCTGCATGTGTCGATGCTGTCGATCTGGTGCGCAGGGCTTTTCGCGCTACCGCTCGTGTTGGCACGGCACGATCCGGCGATCGGTCAGCAGGACTATGCCATCATCCGCCGTGTGGGCCATTACGGGTATATCTTCCTGGTGACGCCATGCGCACTTTTCGCCATTGGCAGCGGGCTTTTGCTTCTGTTCCTGCGCGAAGCGTTCGAGCCCTGGATGTTCGCCAAGCTGGTATTCGTCGCTTTGCTGGTGGCGCTTCACGCCTGGGTCGGGCGCGCGGACATGAGTGTTGCCGAGGACGCCCGCTCCGAAAAGCCCCTTTCGCCGCGTATTCCGCATGTGGCGCTGACGGCGCTGATCGCCGCCATTCTGACGCTCGTTCTGGCCAAGCCGGATCTTGGTGCCATACCGATGCCCGGCTGGCTGACAGAGCCGGTCGGCCTTCACTTGCCTTTCGATGTGCCCAGACGATGATCGAAGACCAAAGCGCCCCCGTGCCAGCCGGTCGCCATGACGACCAGCGTGTTGAAGCCCGAAAGCAGGATGCCATAGGGCAGAACGGCGCTCTCGTAGCCGTAGAGCCGGTATCCCCAGTTCGCCCCCAGAAGCGACAGCAGCAAAACCGCAATCACCGCATGCGTCCATGCAGCGGCGTGAATTCGGATGCCGGAGACCAGCAACAGTTCGGCCGTGCCCGTCGCGGCGGCGATGAGGCCGAACAGGAACGCCGTTCCGGCCGCCCAGACGCCGGCGCGGGCCCAGAAAAGCTCCCCAGACAGCCAGTAGAGCCCGTCGGCCCCCAGCGTGCAGAAGGTCAAAGCCACCGGGAAGGCGACCGTCATCGCATGGAGCGGATGGCCCCATATGCCGATTATCGTTTCGGTCTGGTCGATCCCCGGATAGTCCTCGATCGGATCGTCCAGCGCCTCGATCTCCTGCCGCGTGGATTTCTGCGCCATGTGACGGGTCTCCGTTTTCGTTTCGTCGTCCTGTCGGGCGCCGCGCTTGCCCTTGGCGGATGCGACGCCGCGCTGTCGAGCCTCGATCCCGCCGGTCCGGCGGCAGAGGTCATCGCGCAGCTATGGTGGGTGATGTTGGCGGGAGGCACAATCATCTTTCTGATGGTGATGACCCTTCTTGCGCTATCCTTCCGCAGGGGCAACGAACCGCGGGGGCCGGACGGTGCGGCAGGCGAGCGGTTATGGATCGCCGGGCTGGGGCTTGGGTTCTCCATCACGGTGCTGGCCGCTTTGCTGGGATATGCGCTTTTCGTCGGGGAACGGCTGCTGCCCCGATCCGCGCCCGATGTGGTGGCCGTTTCGGCCGAGGCGCGGCAATGGGCCTGGAGCTTCACCTATACGGACGCGCCGGGCCGCGTGACGCAAGACGTGCTGCATATTCCGGCCGGGCGGCCCGTCGATGTGTCCATCACCAGCGCCGACGTCGTTCACAGCTTCTGGGTGCCGCGTCTGGCCGGCAAACTGGACGCGATCCCCGGACACACGAATGTGCTGCGGATCGAGGCGGCCACTCCCGGCGATTATGCCGGGGTCGGTGCCGAATACAACGGCCCCGGCTATCTGGGGCAGGTCTTTACCGTCCGCGCACATGACGAGCAGGGCTGGCAGGCCTTTCTGGCAGGGGGCACGCCATGAACGCATTGCGCCGCCATCGCGCGCTGACGCGCATCTGGGCCTCGGAGCCGGGCTGGAAAGGCTGGTTCACCACGGTCAACCATACCGATCTGGGGCGGATGTTCCTGACGGTTTCGGTGATCTTTTTCCTGATCGGCGGGCTTCTGGCGATGCTGATCCGCGCGCAGCTCGCCTCGCCGCGTTCGGCCTTCATGGGGGCGGAGACCTATGCGCAGGTCTTTACCATGCATGGCACGATCATGATGTTCCTCTTCGCGATTCCTCTTTTCGAAGGGATGGCGATCTATTTCCTGCCCAAGCTGCTCGGCACGCGCGATCTCGCCTTCCCGCGCCTCACCGCCTACGGCTTCTGGTGCTACGTCTTCGGCGGCGCGATGCTCATCTTCGCGCTGCTGGCCGGGATCGCGCCGGATGGCGGGTGGTTCATGTATCCGCCGCTGACCTCGGCGATCTATTCGCCGGGGATCAACACGGATTTCTGGCTGATCGGCATCACCTTCGTCGAGATTTCGGCGATCTGCGCGGCTGTGGAGTTCACCGTGACGGTGCTGCGCTACCGCGCGCCGGGGATGAGCCTTGCGCAGATGCCGATCTTCGCCTGGTATGCGCTCGTCACCTCGGTGATGATCCTCACGGGCTTTCCCCCGCTCATCCTCGGCTCGATCCTGCTGGAGCTGGAACGCGCCTTCGGCATGCCCTTCTTCCAGGTGGTGCAGGGGGGCGACAGCCTGCTTTGGCAGCATCTGTTCTGGCTATTCGGGCACCCGGAGGTCTACATCATCTTCCTGCCCGCGGCCGGGGTGATCTCGACCATCCTGCCGGTGCTGGCGCGCACGACGCTGCTCGGCTACGGCTGGGTGGTTGCTGCCGCGGTCTCGCTCGGAGTGCTGAGCTTCGGGCTCTGGGTGCACCACATGTTCACCACCGGCATCCCGCATATGGGGCTGGCGTTCTTTTCCGCAGCCTCGACGCTGGTGGCGGTGCCGACGGCGGTGCAGATTTTCGCCTGGATCGGCACGCTCTGGAAGGGACGGCCCCGGCTCGTCCTGCCGATGAAATGGCTGCTCGCTTTCTTTGCCACTTTCGTCATCGGCGGGCTGACCGGCGTCATGGTCGCCGTGGTGCCGTTCGACTGGCAGGTGCATGACACGCATTTCATCGTCGCGCATCTGCATTACGTGCTGATCGGCGGTTTCGTCTTTCCGATGCTGGCGGCGCTCTATTACTGGATGCCGCAGGTGACAGGGCGCAGGCGGTTCTTCAAACTGGGGGAAACGGCGTTCTGGCTCGTTGCGGTCGGGTTTCACGCGACCTTCCTCGCGGTGCATTGGGCCGGGTTGCTGGGCCAGAGGCGGCGCACATGGACTTATGAGGAAGGCCAAGGCTGGGAGATCATCAACCTGGTCGCCTCCGTCGGAGGGTTCGTGACCGCCATCGGCTTCGCACTGGTGATCCTCGACATTTTCATCAACGCCATCGTCGCCACGCGCGGAGCGCGCAACCCGTGGGGCGCCGGCACGCTGGAATGGGCCATGCCGACGCCGCCCGCCGCCTATAATTTCGCCAGCCTGATCGAGGTGCGCGGGCGCAATCCGCTGCATGACGATCCCGATCTGGGCGTCCGCATCGCACGGGGTGAGGGCTATCTCGGAGACCCGGAGCGCGGCGCGCGCGAGACGCTCATGGTGGACGTGTCCACCGGACAGCCCGCGCAGATCGTCACCTTTCCGGGCAATACCGCATTGCCGATCGTGATGGCAGCAGTGACGGGATGCGCGTTTCTGGCCATGCTTCTCAAGCTTTACTGGCTGGTCCCGCTCGCGGTTGCGGGGGTGGCGGCGCTGGTGATGCGCTGGATCTGGGTCCAGCGGCCAAGGCACCCCGCCAGGCATCTCGACGCGGGGCGCGGCCTCACGCTGCCGGTATCCGGCTGGGTAATCGATCCGCCCGGATGGTGGGGGTCGGTGTTCCTGCTGGTGGCCGACGCGACGCTCTTCGGATCGCTGCTCTTCGGCTATGCGTTTCTTTGGACCGTCGCCCCCAACTGGCCGCCCCCCGCCTGGCTCATTGCCGAGGGATGGGGCGTGACACTGGCCGCCGCCGGAATCCTGCTGGCTCCCGCCGGGGCAAGGCTCGCGGCAAGGCGCGCAATGGCAGGTCTTGCGCTCGCGCTGACTGGCGCCGCGTTGATCTCGCTGGCCGCGGCGGGGCTTCTTGCCGCTGCCAACCCCGCCGCACACGCTTTCGATGCGACGGTGACGGTCATAGGCGGCTATATCCTCCTTCACGCCGGTATCACGGCGCTCGCGGCACTTTATTGCGCGGTTCTCACGATCAGGATGCCCGACCCGCCGCCCGGCCCCTTCCGCATCCTGCGGCTCTGGACCGACTACGCCGCCATCGCGGCGCTGATCGGGCTCTCCGCCGCTTGGCTGCCCGGAGCGGTCGCATGATGGATATCCTGCGCCTGTCCCTACCGCTCGCGCTCTGGCTCGCCAGCTTCAGTGCGGTCTACGGGCTTCACGGCCTCATCTGCTCGGGCAAATGGGCGTCGCTCGGGCTGACCGAACTTTCGGCCCGCGCCGCCCTCCTCATAGCGACTGCGCTCGCCGTTGCGGTTCAGGCCGCGCTGGTCTTCGCCTTGCGCAGCCCGCCATTCGCCTCGCCCTCGCCCTCGCTTCGCCGGGTCTCGCTCACCCTTGCCATCGTCGCCCTGATCGCCACAGGATGGACGCTCTTCCCGGCGGCACTGATGACGATGTGCGGACCGGCCGACTGGTAGGCGTCATCACAAACCTCGCACGGCCTTCGCTCACGATGCCAGGGGTTCATTCAGACGATCCAACGCGCTGAACCGTGCCGTATGCTTGTCCACTTGGTAACAGTCTGCATGGTCCGGCGCGGTGCGGGCCAGCCTGTCCACGGACTCGATGATCGCATCCGCCTTGGCGTCGCTCATCAGGGCAGAGAAATTCAGCCGCACCCAACCGGGCTTGGCGGTTTCCTCTCCACGCTCAAGCGCGGCAATGGTGGCATCCGACGCGGCGCGATCGAGCCCGAGCAGCCGGTGGCCGTAAGGTCCGGCGCAGGCGCAGCCGCCTCTCGCCTGGACGCCGGCCAGATCGCTCAGCAGGCGGGTGAAGAACTGGTGGTGAACAAGCCCGCCCTGCCCGTCGCGGACCTGAAAGGAGAAGATCGGCAGCGCTTCGGCCTCCGGCTGTCCGAGCAACACGATCCGGTCATTGGCGCGCCAGACCTTCAGCGCCCTTTCCCGCAGCTGCGCCTGCCGCACCGTGAGCCAATCCTGCCCCAGCGCCTCCTTGACGAGCAGCGCCAGCGCAGCGCGGATGTCGCCGATCACATTGGGCGTGCCACCCTCCTCGCGCGCGGCAAGCCGGCCCGAATAGACATGCCCCCAGGGCGAGACGAAACTGACCGTGCCACCACCGGGCAGCGTCGGGGCGCTGCGCTGTGCGATCTCGTCGCGGATCACGGCCACGCCGCTGGCACCCGGCCCTCCGGGGAACTTGTGGCTTGAAAAGACGATGGCATCCTTCTGCGCATCGCTGCCGGCGCGCATGTCCATCTCGCAATAGGGGCCGGCGCAGCCGTAATCCCAGATCGCCAGCGCCCCATGCGCGCGCAGCGTCCGGGTCACGGCATCGACATCGCTCAGCGCGCCGGTCACGTTGGACGCCGCCGAGAAACTGCCGACGATCCTCGCCGCGCCGCGCGCGTGTTCCAGCGCGCGGACCAGATCGTCCAGATCCACCCCGCCACCCTGCGCTTCGGCGATCTCGACCACCTCTGCGCCGCTCTCGCGCCAAGGCAGGATGTTGGAATGATGCTCATACGGCCCGATAAGCACGACCGCCCGACGGCCCGCGCGCACCAGCGCTGCCAGATCGAGCAAACCGACGATCCGGTTGATCCCGGCGGTCGAGCCGGCGCCCGTAAACACGACGCTCATCCCCGGCGCGGCCCCGGTCAGGCGGGCGATTTCGGCCCGCGCGGCCTCGCGCAGCTTGCTCATGTATGCGCCGCAGAACGACGCCTGCGTGTGGGTGTTGGCATAATAGGGCAGCACCCGGTCCCGGATGAAATCCTCAACCTGCGCAAGCGCGCGGCCCGAAGCGACGTAATCGGCATAAATCATCGTGCGCGGTCCGAACGGCCCGTCGATCCGCAAATCCTCGCCAATCAACCCGGCGCGAATACGGTCATGGATATCTGCACCGCTCAGCATCGTCTTGAATTCGTCGAGCGCGGTCATGAAGCCTCCTTGCCATCGCTGTGGTTCATGCAGGATGAACCAAACATACGCAGATATCTTCACAGATTTTGGCCCTTGATCTGTCACTAACGGGTCATATGATCGACATATGACCGAACGTATGGATCATTTCGATTTTCGCATCCTCGAAGAGTTGCAGCGCGATGCGGGACAATCGCAACGCGCGCTCGCCGATAAGGTCGGCCTGTCGCAAAACGCCTGCTGGCGCAGGCTCAAGGCTTTGGAAAGCTCCGGCGTGATCCGCGGGCGCACCGTGGTCATCGACCGCGAGCGAATGGGCGCGGGTTTCGTCGTCTTTTCGCTCATCAAGACGCGTCATCACTCCGCCGATTGGCTGCGCGGCTTTCGCAACCATGTGTCGGCAATTCCCGAAGTGATCGATTTCTACCGCATCGGCGGTGAATACGATTACCTGCTCAAGATCATCGTCAGCGACATGGCGGGCTATGACCGCGTCTACAAGCGTCTGATCGAAACGATCGAACTTGAAACCGTAACGTCCTATTTCGCGATGGAAAGCATCGAGGAACAGCGCCCTATCCCGCTGCGATAGCGAAAGACTGACTGCCAGAAGCCCGCTACGCGCTTGCGCGACGCGGGCCGGGGCGGGTCAGAACAGCACCTCGGGAAGCCATGTCGCCAGATCGGGCAGCAGCCAGATCAGCGCGATGCCGACGATCTGCAGGCAGATGAAGGGCAGGACGCCGGCATAGATTTGCCCGGTCGTGACCTCTCTGGGCGCCGCGCCGCGCAGGTAGAAGAGCGAGAAGCCGAAAGGCGGCGTCAGAAAGGAGGTTTGCAGGTTCACCGCGATCAGCACGCCGAGCCAGATCGGGTCATGGCCCAGAAGGATCAGCGAGGGCGTGACCAGCGGCAGCACGATCACCGAAATTTCGACGAAATCCAGGAAAAAGCCCAGAACGAAGATCACGATCATGCAGAAGACAAGCGCGCCATTCGCGCCGCCCGGCATTTCGGCAAGGATCGCGGCCACGCGCTCCTCTCCGCCCAGACCGATGAAGACGAGGCTGAAAAACCCGGCGGCGATGATGGTTGCAAAGATCATGGAGGTCATCGTCATGGTCGATCCGACCGCCTCCTGCATCACGCGCTTTCGCAGCGCAGCGCGCAGGGCCAGTAGCACCGCCAGCGCACCGAGGATGGCGAGCCCGGCGTAAAAGAGCCCGAGCGTGTAGGCACCCATCGTCAGGTCGCTACGCTGAAAGCGGACGGGAAACGCGCCTGCGAGCAGCCCCAACAGGATCAGCGCGACCGTTCCGAGCACGATGATGCTGCGGGCCGCGCCGGTGCGATGCCCCGTCATCAGCAGCGCGCCGACCGCCCCGACAGAGGCCGCTTCGGTGGGCGTCGCGATGCCGCCGAGAATGGCGCCCAGAACCGCCACGATCAGCAGCACGGGCGGGATCACGGCACCGACAACCTCGCGCCAATCGGGCTTTGCCATGTCCCCCGGGGCCGGGGGCATGTCCCTGGGGCGCAGGATGCCGCGCGCGACGATATAGATCAGGTACAGGCAGACCAGCACCAGACCGGGGATCACGGCGGCGGCAAAGAACTGGCCGACCGACAGCGCCTCCACCGAGAATTTGCCCTGCTCGTATTGCGCCTGCTGAAACGACGTGGACATGACGTCCGCCAGGATGATGAGCAGCGTCGAGGGCGGGATGATCTGCCCCAGCGTGCCGGCGGTGCACACGATGCCCGACGCGACGCGCGCGTCATATCCCGCGCGCAGCATGGTCGGCAACGCGATCATGCCCATCGCCACAACGGTCGCCCCGACGATGCCGGTGGAGGCCGCCAGCAAGGTGCCGACCAGCACAACCGATATCCCGAGACCTCCGCGAAGCTGCCCGAAAAGGCGCCCCATCGTATCGAGCAATTCCTCGGCGATGCGGCTTTTCTCCAGAAGTGCGCCCATCAGCACGAAAAGCGGGATCGCGATCAACACCGGATTGGTGAGAACCCCGAACACCCGCTGGCCCAGTGCGCCAAGCAGCCCGATATCCATTTGCCCCAGCGCCCATCCGAGATAGGCGAAGATCACCGCGACGCCTGCGATGCTGAACGAGACCGGAAAGCCAAGCAGGATGGCGGCCATTAGCGCCGCGAACATGATCAGGTCGAGATATTCGATCATCGGCTCTCTTTCACGGCCAGCAGGCGGATCAGCAGGGCCAGCGATTGCAGCATGACCAGAACGCAGAAGGCCGGGATCAGGGATTTGAGCAGGAACACCGCCTCGATCCCGCCGACCGAGATCGGCCCTTCGAGGATCGCCCAGGAATTGCGCACCGAGGGCCATGACCAGTAGATCAGCGCCAGCATCGACGGCATGAGAAGGCAGAGATGGCCGAAAATGTCGATCCGCCGCCGCGTGCGGCGCGAGGCTTTGGCATAGAACACATCGACCCGCACGTGCTTGTCGACCAGGAGCGTATAACCCGCCGCCAGCATGAAAAGCGCGGCGTGCATGTAAAGGACGCTTTCCTGAACCGCGATGGAGTTGACCCCGAACGCGTAGCGTCCGATGACGATGGCGAACTGCACCAGCATCATCGCCAGCGCCAGCCAGCGCACCACCCAGGCCACGCCCGTGTTCACCTTGTCCAGCGCGTTCGCCAGCTGCTCCATCCTGCCCCCTCGCCGGAAAAGGACAGGGGCGCGATCATCGTCGCGCCCCTCTCAATGGGTTCAGTAGCCCATCACCATATTGCGGGCGTTCATCTGGCCGTTATCGGCATAAACCATGTATTGGCCGACCAGATCGCGATAGGCGACGAAGCTTTCGGTGATCCGCTTGACCAGTTCGTCATCGTCGTTGCGCAGATCGTCGATCACGCCCTCTGCGGCCTTGCCCATGGCCATAATGACATCCTCGGGGAACATCTTGACCTGAACGCCATGCTCGGAAACCATCGATTGCAGCGCTTGCGCGTGCTTGGTCGTGTATTCCGTCCAGACCTGGTTATAGAGGCTATCGCAAGCGACCTTGACCACCTCTTTAAGATCGTCCGGCAACTCGTTGAATACACTCATGTTGACGCCGCATTCCTCGGCGGAGGACGGCTCGCCGACGCCGGGCCAGTAGTAGTTCTTCGCGACCTGGTAATAGCCAAGCGCGCTGTCGGTCCACGGGCCGATGAATTCGCCCGCATCGAGCGCGCCGGTCTGGAGCGCCTGGAACATGTCCGGCCCGCCCATCGCTTCGGCCGCCATGCCCAGTTTGGCAGCCATTTCCGAGGCGAGGCCCGTGGTTCGGAACTTCATGCCTTTCAGATCTTCGGCGGAGTTGATTTCCTCGCGGAACCAGCCACCCCATTGCGGGCCGGAATTGCCGCACAGGAACGGCTTGATGCCGAAGCGGCCATACATCTCGTCATAAAGCGCCTGACCGCCGCCATGCACCATCCAGCCGACCTGTTCATCCGCGCGCAGACCAAAGGGTTGCGAGCCGAAAAGCAGGATGCCCTTGGATTTGGAGCCCCAATAGGCCGGAACGGCGTGATACAGTTCCGCCGTGCCTTCGCTTACCGCGTCGAACACGCCGCGACCGGGAACAAGCTCTCCGGCGGGGTAGAGCTTCACCTCGATCCGGCCCCCCGAAAGCGTGGTGATGCGGTCGGCAAGCTGCTGCGCGGCGACGCCCGGTCCGGGCAGGTTCTTGGGCCATGCCGTGACCATCTTCCACTGGCGCTTGTCCTGCGCGATGGCAGGGGTGGCCAGAGCCGCAGCGGCGGTGCCGATGGCGCTGGTTGTCAGGAATGTCCGTCTTTGCATGTGCCTCTCCTCCAGTCGGGCGATCGCGACCTTGGGCGGGGCTTGGCCGCGCCAAGGTAACATTGTGCTTATTGCTATTATGTAAATACATAAGCAAGTCAATCATTGCAGCGCAAAAAGCCGATTATGCCAGCAAACCTCTCGCGATGATTGTGCGCTGAATCTCGGACGACCCTTCATAGATGCGGAAAATCCGCAGATCGCGCAAGTAACGCTCGAGCGGGAAATCACGGGTGTAGCCATAGCCGCCATGGATCTGCAGCGCCCGGTCCGCGATCCGCCACGCCGCTTCGCTGGCATAAAGCTTGGCAAAGGCGGATTCGCTGGAATAGCGCACGCCGGTGCCGCGCAAGGTGGCCGCCTGCATCGCCAGCGCGCGGGCGGCCGCCAGTTCGGTCGCGCAATCGGCGAGCATCCATTGCAGTCCCTGGAAATCGGCAATGGGATGACCGCCGACCATGCGTTCCTTGGCGTAGGAAATCGCGGCCTGCAGCGCCGCATCCGCAATCCCGGTCGCCTGCGCGGCAACCTCGATCCGGCCATTGTCGAGAACCTTCATGGCGGTGCGAAAGCCCGTTCCTTCCTCGCCAAGACGGTTTTCCTCGGGCACCCAGCAATCGAAACTGATGCCGAAGACATGCCCGCCCTTGAGGCCCATCGTCTTTTCATGCGGCGCAACCGAAACGCCCTCGGTCTTCTTCGGCTCCACGACAAAGGCGCTGACGCCGCGCGCGCCGGCATCGGGATCGGTCTTGGCATAGACGACGATAAAATCGGCGGCCCCGGCGTTCGAGATGAAGCATTTGGAGCCCTTGATCCGGTATCCGCCCTCTTCCCGCTTGGCCGTGGTGCGCATATCCGCCGGGTTCGATCCGGCCTGCGGTTCGGTCAGGGCGAACGCGCCCAGAGCCGTGCCTGCCGCAGCGTCGGGCAGTATACGCGCATGAAGATCGGCATCCGCCCCGATCAGCAGCGAATCCGTCGCCAGGAAATGCGCCGTCAGCATGGACGCGGTGGACCCGCACGCCCCGGCAACCGCCTCGACCGCGGCATAGAGCGCGGGGCCGGAGAGGCCGATGCCGCCATGCTCTTCGGGCAGGTTGAGGCCCATGAGCCCCATCCCGGCCATCGCGTCCAGATGCACGGTGGCAAAAAGCGCCTTCTCGTCGATCCGGGCGGCGTCGGGGGCCAGCACTTCGGTCGAGAAGCGTTCGATCTGCGCGACAAGCGCGCGTTCGTCCTCGCTCATGGGGTAGGTGGTCATGCGTTTCGATCCTTTGTCAGACTGTCCAGAATGTCGGCCGCATCGGCATTGAGCGCCGGAGCCGGTTTGCGCCCGCCGCGCGGCGCGCCGCTGAAATGCACCGGCTGTTCGGGGATGTTGAGCGGGCCCAGATCGGGATGCGCAACCTCGGAGGCCAACCCCCGCTCGCGCGCCTGCGGCGAGGCCCAGGCTTCAGCGACGGATTCAATGGGCGATGAGGGGATGCCCGCGGAGGATAACGCCTCGACGACCCGCTCCACCGGCAGGGTGCCGGCCCATAGGTCGATATATTCGGCCAGCGCAGGTTCGTTCTCGCGGCGCAGGGCGTCGCTGGTGAAGCGGGGATCGCTTGAAAGCGCAGGCTGGCCGATCACATTGCAGAAACTGGCGAAGAGCCGGTCGTTCAGAACCGCGACCGCGAAATGCCCGTCCGCCGCCGGATAGGTGCCGAAGGGCGCCGATAGCGGATGGCGGTTGCCGGTGCGCACGGGCGCCTGCCCGTCCATCAGCGTGCGGCAGGCCAGAATGGGCATCATCGACACCAGCGCATCGAACAGCGCCACATCGACATGCCGCCCCTGCCCGGTCCGGCTGCGCTCGAAAAGCGCGACCATCGTGCCCCAAGCGGCGAACAGCCCGCCTGCCACGTCTCCCAGAGCCTCGCCCACCATCGTCGGCGCGCCATCGGGCTCGCCCGTCGCGTCCATCAGACCGCTCATCGCCTGCACGATGATGTCATAGGCGGGTTTTTTCGTGTTCGGCCCGGTCTGCCCGAAACCGCTGAGCGAAACATAGACCAGATGCGGAAACGCATCGTTGAGCGCGTCATAACTCAGACCCAGCTTCTCCATCACGCCGGGGCGGAAATTCTCGATCAGCACATCGCAATCGGCCAGAAGCGCCTTCACGGTCGCAATCGCCTCGGGCGATTTCAGATCGAGCGCGACGGACCGCTTGCCCCGGTTGATCGCCTGAAAGAGGAGGCTTTCGCCATCCTTGAACGGGCCGATATGTCGGTAATCGTCACCATGCGCGGCCTCGATCTTGATCACATCCGCGCCAAGGTCGGCCATCATGGCGGTGCAATAGGGGCCGGCCAGAACGCGCGTGAAATCGAGCACGCGCACCCCGCTCAGGGGCTTTTGCGATTGGCTGTCGGGGGGCTGGGTGCTCATCAGGTTCTCCGGTGTCATCCGGTTGAGCATAGGCCGCGTCATGCTATAAGCGAAAATACACATTCCTGATAGAGCGATGAATGCAGCCTATACCCATCAGCCTGCGCCAGATCGACTACGTGATCGCCGCTGCCGAAGCGGGCAGCACCGCCGCCGCCGCGCGGGCGCTCAATGTCTCGCAACCTTCGGTCTCGCTCGCCATCGCCAAGGTCGAGGATCATTTCGGCCGCCCGCTTTTCGCGCGCAGCGCCGGGCAAGGCATCGCGCCGACCGAATTCGGGCGGCGCAAGCTGGGCGAATTGCGCAGCCTGCGCATTCAGGCGCTTTCGGCTCTGGATCAGCGCGGCAGCAGCTCGGACATTCTGAACCTCGGCGTTTTTTCAACGCTCGGCCCGCGCTATGCGCCCGCACTGGTGAGCGGCTTTCAGGAAACCGAACCGCACGCGCGGATCACGCTGCACGAGGGCGATCTGGGCCACCTGACGCACTGGCTGGAAACCGGGCGGATCGATCTCGCGCTAATTTACGATTTCGGCCTGCCCTCCGCGCTGGAGATCACGCCGCTGGCCGATGTGCGCCCCTACGGGCTTGTCGCGCGCGCGCATCCGCTGGCCGGGCGCGGGACGGTGGCGATGGCCGAATTGCTGGCCGATCCGCTGATCCTGATGAACCTGCCGCACAGCCGCGATTATTTCCTGACGCTGGCGCAGATGAACGGCATCCGCCCGCGCATCGCGCAGGAAACCGGCTCGGTCGAGATGCTGCGCGCGATGGTGGCCAACGCAATGGGCGTCGGGCTGCTCGCCACCGATATCGCGCAGGACACCGCCTGCGACGGCAAGCCGCTCGCCCGGCTGGAGCTGTCGGACCCGCTCGTGCCGCACCGCATCGCGCTGGCGCGCGCCCCGCATCCGCACATCGCGCCGCTGGTTGCGGCGTTTCAGGCCCATGCCGCCCGCGCCTTCGCCGCCTGACGTCATGTCTGGCCTTTTGCGCATTATGTCCATATCTTTCGCATCCAAACGGTCGGGAAATCCCGAGGTCGCACGGTCGAAAGGCAGGGCATGTCCATAACCTATCGCGAGGTGAAAGCCGATATCCTGCGCCAGATCACGCGCGGCGATCTGCCCCCCGGCAGCGCCATGCCGAACGAGGTCGATCTTGCCGCCAGCTACGGCTGCGCGCGCGCTACCGTCAACCGGGCGATGCGCGAGCTGGCCGATGACGGGATCATCGAACGCCGCCGCAAGGCCGGCACGCGCGTCCGGCAAAGCCCGCTTCGGCAGGTGCGGCTGAACATCCCCATCGTCGGGCAGGAGATCGAGGAGGCAGGCGCGGCCTACCGCTATGCGCTGGTGCAATGCGGGGCCGAACCCGCCCCGGACTGGCTGCGCGCGCGCATGGCGCTGAAACGGGCGGACCGGGTGCTGCACCTGATCTGCATGCATTACGCCGATGGCGCGCCCTACCAGCACGAGGACCGCTGGATCAACCTGACCGCCCTGCCCGAAGCCGAGGCGCATGATTTCTCAGGGATCGGCCCCAATGAATGGCTCGTTTCGACCGTGCCCTTCACCGACGCGCAAATCAGCTTTCAAGCCGTTCAGGCCGCGCCGGCGATTGCCGATTACCTCGGATGTGCCGAGGGCGACGCGCTGTTCCAGACAGAGCGGACGACATGGCTAGACGGTCAGACGATCACCTTCGTTCAACTGACCTACCGCCGGGGCCACCGCGTGACGATGCAGTATTAGGCTTTTCAGCCGTCGTTAGCCGTAAGCCGCATCAACGATGATCTCGACTTTCAGTTCGGGCCGCGCGAGCTTCGCCTCACCGCAGGCACGGGCAGGCGCGTGACCATCGGGCACCCAGGCGTTCCAGACTTCGTTCAACCCGTCGAAATCGCTCATATCGGCCAGCCAGATCGTCGCGCGCAGCATCTTTTCGCGGGAAGATCCCGCCCTGGTCAGAAGCGCATCGACGCGGCGGAGACATTCGGCGGTCTGGTCTTGAATGGTCTCGCCCTCTCCGACCTGTCCGGTGATATAGGCGATGCCATTGTATTTCACGATTTTCGACGACCGTGCGCCGGTATCGATGCGTTCGATCATGGTGGGGTCTCCTGTAATTCAAACGGGGGGCGGAACGCGCCCCCCGCGGATCATTACAGAATCCCCGGCAGGTTCAATCCGTTCTCCCGCGCGCACTCCTTGGCGTCCTCGTAGCCAGCATCGGCGTGGCGCATCACGCCGGTGGCCGGATCGTTCCACAGCACACGCTCGATCCGGCGATCCGCGTCTTCGGTGCCGTCGCAGCAGATCACCATGCCGGAATGCTGCGAAAAGCCCATGCCGACGCCGCCGCCGTGGTGCAGCGACACCCATGTCGCGCCCGAGGCGGTGTTGAGCAAGGCATTGAGCAGCGGCCAATCGGACACGGCGTCGGAGCCGTCCTTCATCGCCTCGGTCTCACGGTTGGGCGAAGCCACGGAGCCGGAGTCCAGATGGTCGCGGCCGATCACGATGGGTGCCTTCAACTCGCCATTGCGCACCATTTCATTGAACGCCAGCCCCAGCTTGTGGCGCACGCCCAGACCGACCCAGCAGATGCGCGCGGGCAGGCCCTGAAATGCGATCCGTTCCTTCGCCATGTCGAGCCAGTTATGTAGGTGGCTGTCCTCGGACAGGATTTCCTTCACTTTGGCGTCGGTCTTGTAGATATCCTCGGGGTCGCCCGACAGCGCCGCCCAGCGGAACGGGCCGATGCCCCGGCAGAAGAGCGGGCGGATATAGGCCGGCACGAAGCCCGGAAAATCGAACGCGTTGTCCAGCCCTTCTTCCAATGCCATCTGGCGGATGTTGTTGCCGTAATCGACGGTCGGGATACCTTGGCTGTGGAAATCGACCATCGCCTTGACCTGCACCTTCATCGACGCGCGCGCGGCCTTCTCGACCGCCTTCGGATCGCTCTCGCGCTTCTCGCGCCATTCGGCCATGGACCAGCCCTGCGGCAGGTAGCCGTTGACGGGGTCATGCGCGCTGGTCTGGTCGGTCACGATATCGGGGCGAATGCCGCGCTTGATAAGCTCTGGATAGATATCGGCCGCATTGGCCCGAAGCGCGACGGATTTCGCCTCCCCGGCGGCGGTCCAGCGCTCGATCATCTCAAGCGCCTCATCGAGGCTGTCGGTCTTTTCGTCCACATAGCGCGTGCGCAGGCGGAAATCGATGCTGTCGGGGTTGCATTCGACCGCCAAGCAGCACGCCCCGGCCATCACCGCCGCGAGCGGTTGCGCGCCGCCCATGCCGCCAAGCCCGCCGGTGAGAATCCATTTGCCCTTCAGGTTGCCGTCATAGTGCTGGCGACCCGCCTCGACGAAGGTTTCATACGTGCCCTGCACGATGCCCTGCGATCCGATATAGATCCACGACCCGGCGGTCATCTGGCCATACATCGCCAGACCCTTTTTATCGAGTTCGTTGAAATGATCCCAGGTGGCCCAATGCGGCACGAGGTTGGAATTCGCGATCAGCACGCGCGGCGCATCCTTATGCGTCGGGAACACTCCCACCGGCTTGCCCGATTGCACGAGAAGCGTCTGGTCTTCCTCCAGATCGCGGAGCGTCGCGACGATCTTGTCGAAATCGTCCCATGTGCGCGCCGCGCGCCCGATCCCGCCATAGACGACAAGCTCATGCGGGTTTTCGGCCACATCGGGATGCAGGTTGTTCATCAGCATCCGCAGCGGAGCCTCGGTCGTCCAGTGCTTGGCGGTCATCTCCGTGCCGGTGGCGGGATAGATGTCGCGGGTGTTCTTGCGCGGATCGCTCATGATGTTCCTTTCAGGTCGGGAGCCATGTCAGCCAGGGTGGTCAGAATGGGTTTGAGGTGCCTGCGCAGCCGCGCGGCCTTGTCCTCGTCATAGGTCCAGGGGGCGGCTTCTTCGGTCAGGTAGGTGCTTTGCGCCAGTTCCATCTGGATCGCGTGCAGCCCGTCGCTGGGGCGCCCGTAATGGCGCGTCGTCCAGCCGCCCTTGAAACGGCCATTGGTGACGGTGGAATACCCCTCCGCCGCCTCGCACAGGCGCTGCACGGCGCTCTCGATCCGCGGCGCGCAGGTGGTGCCGAGATTGGTGCCGATGTTGAAATCAGGCAGCGTGCCGTCGAAGAGGAACGGGATATGCGAGCGGATGGAGTGGCAATCGTAGAGGATCGCGATGCCGTGCAGATCGCGCACGCGCGCCAGTTCCGCCTCAAGCGCGGCATGATAGGGCGCGTGGAACGCCTCGCGCCGCGCCTCCACCTCGTCCTCGCTCGGCGGGCTGTCCCAGATCTCCTGCCCGTCGAAATCGGTGAGCGGCACGAGCCCGGTGGTGTTCTGCCCCGGATAGAGCGATTGCCCGGAGGGATCGCGATTGGCGTCGATCACATAGCGATGGAAGGTCGCGCGCACGGTGGTCGCGCCGGGCAGGAGGCCGTCGTAAAGCCGGTGGATGTGCCAGTCGGTATCATCGAGCCCCCGCCCCCGCGCGTTCAGGCGCGCCTCGATCTCGCGCGGGACATGGGTGCCGGTATGCGGCAGGCCGAGGACAACGGGGCTGTCGCCTCTTGAAATCTCTACGGGGGTCATGGGCGAAGCTCCGGCATGGATGTCGTGGCCGCCGCCACGATGGCACCCGAGCCGACAAGCGCCGCCGCGCGTTCGAGATCGGGCGCGAGGTAGCGATCCTCTCCGAGCCGTGCGACCTCGCTGCGCAGCGCGGCGATCACCGACTGCAAAGGCGCGCTTGTCGTCAGCGGCGCGCGAAACTCGATGCCTTGCGCCGCGCACAAAAGCTCGACGCCGAGGATACGTTCAAGATTGGCGACCATGCGCGACAGCCGCACCGCGCCATGCGCGGCCATGCTGACGTGATCTTCCTGATTGGCCGACGTGGGCGTCGAATCCGTCACGCAGGGGTTGGCCAGATGCTTGTTCTCGCTCATCAGGGCGGCGGTGGTGACTTCGGCGATCATGTAGCCCGAATTCAGCCCCGGATCGGGCGTCAGGAAGGGCGGCAGATCGTGGCTCAGCACCGGATCGACGATCAGCGCGATGCGACGCTGCGCGATCGCGCCGATCTCGGCCAGCGCGAGCGCGATCATGTCGGCGGCGAAGCCCACCGGCTCGGCATGAAAATTCCCGCCCGACACGATCAGGCCCGCCTCGCTCAGCACCAGAGGGTTGTCGGTGGCGGCATTGGCCTCGATCTCCAGCGTCCGGGCGGCCATGCGCAGCATGTCCATCGCGGCGCCCGTCACCTGCGGCTGGCAGCGGATGCAATAGGGATCCTGCACGCGGGCGTCGCCCTCGCGGTGGCTTTCGCGGATGACCGAACCGGCCAGCAGCGCGCGCATGGTCGCGGCCGCCTCGATCTGGCCGGCGTGGCCGCGCAACTGGTGGATTTCGGGCTGCAAGGGCGCCGTCGATCCCATGATCGCATCGGTCGACATGGCCGAGGTGACCAGCGCGCCGCACATCGCCCGCCACGCGCCGAACAGCCCGATCAGCGCATAGGCGGTGGAGAATTGCGTGCCGTTGATGAGCGCAAGCCCCTCCTTCGCGCTCAGCACGATGGGCTCCAGCCCGGCGCGGCTCAACGCCTCGCCGCCGGGCAGCACGGTGCCTTCGTAGCTCGCCTCGCCCTGCCCGATCATTGCCGCTGCCATATGCGCCAGCGGCGCCAGATCGCCGGACGCCCCGACCGATCCCTGCACCGGGATCACCGGCGTCACCCCGCGTGCAAGCATCTGCTCCAGCAGGTCGATCAATTCCATCCGCACGCCCGACGCCCCGCGCCCCAGCGACAGCAGCTTGAGCGCCATCATCAGGCGGGCGTGCGCTTCGGGGATCGGCGCACCGACGCCGCAGCAATGTGACAGGATGAGGTTGCGCTGTAGCGTCGAGGTGTCTTCGGCGGCGATCTTGACCGAGGCCAGCTTGCCGAAGCCGGTATTCACACCGTAGACCGCATCGACCCCATCGGCGGCAGCAGCGATCCGGTCCCGCGCCGCGCGGATGCCCTCGTGACAGGACGGATCGAGCCGAACGGCCAGCCCCTCGCGCCAGACGCGTTCCAGATCGGCAAGGCTTGCCGCGCCGGGCGTCAGTGTCAGAACGGTCATAGCACACCCCCTTTGATGCGGACCGCCAGCGGGTTGAAGCCGATCCGGTAGGACAGTTCCGCTGGCTCCGCGATATCCCAAGCCGCCAGATCGGCCACCTGACCCACGGCAATCGTGCCCAGATCGGCCAGCCCAAGGGCGCGGGCGGCGTGTTGCGTGACGCCGCACAGCGCCTCTTCGGGCGTCATGCGGAACAGGGTGCAGCCCAGGTTCATCGTGAGCAGGATCGAATTGAGCGGCGAAGTGCCGGGGTTCAAATCCGTCGCCAGTGCCATCGGCACGCCATGTTTGCGAAGAAGATCGAGCGGCGGCTGTTGCGTCTCGCGCAGCGTGTAGAACGCGCCGGGCAGGATCACGCCCACCGTGCCCGCCTCGGCCATCGCGCGCACGCCGTCCTCGTCCAGATACTCGATATGATCGGCGGACAACGCGCCATAGCTCGCGGCCAGCTTCGCGCCGCCAAGGTTGGACAACTGCTCGGCATGCAGCTTGACCGGCAGACCAAGCTCGCGCGCCACGTCGAAGACGCGGGCGATCTGGTCGGGCTGAAAGGCGATGCCTTCGCAGAACCCGTCCACCGCATCGACCAGCCCTTCGGAATGGGCCGCGCGCAGGGCGGGGATGCAGACCTCGTCGATATAGGCATCGTCGCGCCCGGCATATTCAGACGGCGTGGCATGGGCGCCAAGGAAGGTGGTTGTTACCCGAACGGGCCGCTGATCGGCAATCGCCCGCGCGGTGCGCAGCATCCGAAGCTCTGTCTCGGTATCGAGACCATAGCCCGATTTCACCTCGATGGTGGTCACGCCTTCGGCGATCAGCGCATCGACGCGGCGCAAGGCCTGCTCCAGAAGCGCGCTGTCGCTGGCGGCGCGGGTCGCCTTGACGGTAGAGACGATCCCGCCCCCGGCGCGCGCGACCTCCTCGTAACTGGCCCCGTTCAGCCGCATCTCGAATTCGACAGCACGGTCGCCGCCATGCACGATATGCGTATGGCAATCGATCAGCGCCGGCGTCACCACCCGCCCGCCAAGCGGATGCCGTTGCAGATCGGCGAAATCCTCGGGCACCTCCGCCTGCGGTCCGACCCATGCGATCCGCCCATCGCGAAGCGCAATCGCGGCGTCGCGGATCATCCCGTAGGGCGCATCCCCGCGAGCGAGGGTGGCTGCGTGAAGATCGGTCAGAAGGCGAGGCATGGCGGTCATGGGATCGGTCCTTTCGCGCGAAGTTTCGTCTTTTCTGGTATAATTTAATGTGCAATATGTCTATACATAAAACGCAGCACCGAGGATAGACCCATGATCCATGCCCGTCAGGCCCTGCTTGCGTCCGGTTGGGCGCAGGACGTTCGCATCACGCTGAAAGATGGCCGTATCGACCGGATCACGCCCGGAGCGGTAGCCGAGCCGGGCGATGCGCGGGTCGATACGCTGCTGCCCGCGTTGGGCAACCTTCATTCGCACACGTTCCAACGCGCGATGGCCGGCATGACCGAAACCCGCAAGGCCGGGCGCGACAGTTTCTGGACATGGCGTGAATTGATGTATCGCTTCATGGACCGTCTGACGCCCGACCAGATCGAGGCCATCGCCGCGCTGGTCTTTGTCGAGATGCAGGAGGCGGGCTATTCCGCCGTGGGCGAGTTTCACTATGTCCATCACCAGCGCGGCGGCGCGCCCTATGACACGCTGGCCGAGCTGTCCCTGCGCGTCATGGCGGCGGCGGGGGAGACGGGCATCGGGCTGACCCATCTGCCGGTGCTCTACACCTATGGCGGAGCGCGGCAGGCGCCGCTGACAGAGGGGCAGCTGCGTTTCGGCAATGACACCGACCGCTTTGCCGAACTGGTGCAGGGCACCCGCGCCGGGCTTGCCGGGCTGCCGGACGATGCCCGCGTCGGCATCGCGCCCCATTCGCTGCGCGCGACCGGACCAGACGATCTGCGCCGCGCGCTGGCCGATCATCAGGGCGGGCCGATCCATATTCATATCGCGGAGCAACCCAGGGAAGTCGAGGATATCAGCGACTGGCTCGGCGCGCGGCCCGTCGAATGGCTGCTGGCGAACGCGCCCGTCGATGACGGCTGGTGCCTGATCCACGCCACCCACATGACCGATGACGAAACCCGCGCCATGGCCGCCTCGGGCGCGGTCGCGGGGCTTTGCCCGATCACCGAGGCCAATCTGGGCGATGGCCCGTTCAACGGCCCCGCCTATCTGAACGCTGGGGGCGCGTTTGGCGTCGGCTCGGACAGCAACGTCAACATCTCGCTCACCGAGGAATTGCGCATGCTGGAATACTCCCAGCGCCTGCGCGACGTGGCGCGCAATGTCATGGTGGTCGGCGAAGGCTCCGTCGGCGCGACGCTCTACACCGGCGCGGCGCGCGGCGGGGCGCAGGCTTTGGGCCGCGACGCGGGCGAGATCGCGCCGGGACGTCTGGCCGATCTGGTCGCCATCGATGCCGCCGATCCGGCGCTTTGCGTTTTGGCGCCGGATCAGATCCTAGACGGTCTGTGCTTTGCCGCGAAGGACAGCGTCGTCACCGACCTGTGGTCCGCCGGGCGGCACAACGTGACGAACGGGCGGCACATCGCGCGGGACCGGGTCGTGGCGCGCTATCGCAAGGCAGTGTCGGAACTGCTCGCCTCGCTCTAGCCCGTTCGCTCCAGCGTGATGGCCAGTGCCACCGCACCTTGCGCCAGATCGATGCGCAAAGGCGCATCGGCGATCAGCGTGTCTCCTTCGCCCAACGTATTGGTGGAGGCCCGCGCCTCTTCCGCGATCACGTGCAGCACGGCGGTCTGATCGCCCTGGCCGATCTCATGCACGCCGGCCGCGCGCAGAATCTCCGCCGCACCGCTGCACCGTGCGGTGTCGAACATCAGGTTGAAATCCCGGATCGGCCCCTGCGTCAGGCGTGCGTGCACCGGCGCGCCGCCATCGAAGCGCACGGGGCTGGCATGGTCGGCGCGTATCTCGGCCTCGGGCGTATGCAGCACCATGCCATCCCCGCCGACCACCGTGAGGATACGCGTCAGCCCAGCAAAGCTGGAAAACGCGCCATCCCGGTCCACATCCGCCATGCTGAGCCGCCACAAAATCCCGTCCGCGTCGCGCTGCACGGCAATGTCGCGCGTGACGCCGCCGCCGTTCTTCCACGGCATCTCCACCAGATCGCACCTTCGGATGAGTTTCATCGCTGCCCCCCGCGTCTTCCGCTCCCCTTATGGCGCAACGGCGCGGTAGAGAGAAGCTGCACCCGCTCAAGCCAACGCAGTTTCCTCGACATCGAGCGTAATCAATCGGCCCAGCGTTTCGGCAACGGCGACCGAATCGCGCCGGGGCGTCATCAAGCGATGCCCGATCAGCGCAAATGTCTCCCTTTCCCGTGGGCGGAATGGCCGCATTACGAGACCGAGATCCTGCGCATAGCCCGAAGCCAACATCCGGTTGACGACCCCGATCCCTTCGCCATCGGCCACCATCCGGCAAATCGGTCCGACCCCGTCCATTGAAACCTCGGACACCGGTGCCATGCCTTGCGCCGCAAAGGCGCGCAAGACCGCCTGCCAGGCCGGCGACGTCGTGCCGGTGCGGATGATATGCCGTTTGCCGATATCCGCCGCACCGATGCTCTTCAGTTCGGCCAAAGGATCGCTCGCCCGTATCACCCCAACGAGCGGCGCGCTGCCGAGCGTCAGGTGATGCACGCGCGGATCTTCGACCGGCAGCTTGACGATGGCCTGATCGAGCTGCCCTTCGGCGACCGCCTCGATCAACTCACGATAGGAGATGAAGCGCACGGTGATCGGCCTGAGCGGATCGCGTTTGCGCAAGGCGCGGACAAGCTGCGGCACCACGGTCATGGAGAGCGAGCGCGTTGCGCCGATACTCAGGCTTTCCGCCTTGCCCCCGCGTGAAAGGTTCATCGCATCGTCATAGGCGGCAAAGACCGACAAAACCTTCGGATAAAGCGCCTCCGCATTGGTCGTCGGCAATAGCCGCCCGCCTTGACGCATGAAAAGGGTCAGATTCATACCCGTCTCAAGCCTACGGAGATCTGCGGAAACCTGGCTTTGCGAACGGCCGAGAATCTGCGCAGCGCGCACGGTGGAGCCATGCAGATAGACCGCGGCGAAACTTCGCATCTGACTGAGGCTCATCGGATCACCTAGCGATAAACAGGTAGAATTACCGATATGCTAGTAAGCTTTCGGGTTGGCTGCAAACCTGTCACAGACGGGACAGGGGAGAGAATCAATGGCGTCCTATTTGATCAGACGGCTCGGGCAGGCAGCGTTCGTGTTGCTTCTGGTGTCGTTCCTGATTTTCATGGGCGTCTACGCCATCGGCGATCCGGTCGAGATGCTGGTGCCGCCCGACGCGACGACGGCGGAAGTCAACCGCGCCCGCGAGGCGCTGGGGCTCGATCAGCCGATCCTGATCCAATACGGACTCTACCTCAAAGGGCTGGTTCAGGGCGATCTGGGCACCAGCTTCGTCTATAACCAGCCGACCATTGATCTGGTGCTGCAACGCCTTCCCGCGACGGTGGAGCTTGGCCTCACGGCCTTTGTCTTTTCGCTCATCATCGGTTTGCCGCTTGGGCTAATCGCTGGGTATCGCGCGGGATCGGTCACCGACGACGGCATCATGAACGGCTCAATCCTCGCGTATTCGCTGCCGAATTTCTGGCAAGGGCTGCTGCTCATCCTGCTCTTCGCGGTGCAGCTGCGCTGGCTGCCCTCGGGCGGGCGGGGCGACACGGGGATTCTCTTCGGCATCGAGACGAGCCTGCTGACGCTCGATGGCTGGCAGCATATCTTCCTGCCCGCGCTCAACCTCGCGCTGTTCAATTCGGCGATGGTCACGCGGCTGACACGGGCGCAGGTGCAACAGGCGATGGGCAGCGAATATGTGCGCTACGCCCGTGCCAAGGGCATCTCCGAACGGCGTATCCTGATCCGGCACGCGTTTCGCAACGTGCTTATCCCGCTGGTCACGGTTCTGGGGCTGGAGCTGGGCAACCTGCTGGCCTACGGGATCATTACCGAGACGGTGTTCAACTGGCCCGGCATGGGGCAGCTTCTGATCAACTCGATCAATATCGTCGATCGGCCGGTGATCGTGGGATATTTGCTGATCGTCGTCGCGATGTTTGTCGTCATCAACTTGATTGTCGATGTTCTTTATACCCTGCTCGATCCGCGCATCCGGCTTGGGGGGAACAAGGCATGAAACGGATTTTCGGTGCGCTGAAAGCCTATCCCTTCGCGCTGTTCTGCCTTGCGGTGTTTGCGCTATTGGTCGTGCTGGCGCTACTGGCGCCCTGGATCACGCCGCAGAACCCCTATGACAACGCCGCTGTCGATTTCTTCGACGCCTCCTTGCCGCCGGGCACCGAAGCGGGGACCGGAGAGTTCATCTACCTTCTGGGCACGGACGCGCTTGGGCGCGATCTTTATTCGGCCATCCTCTACGGATTGCGGATCACGCTGCTCGTGGCCGGATCGGCCAGCCTGATCGCGCTATGCGTGGGCGTTCTGGCCGGGCTGGTCGCGGCCTATGCGGGTGGCTGGGCGGACACGATCATCATGCGACTGGTGGATATCAAGCTGGGCTTTCCCACCATCCTCGTCGCGCTGACGGTGATGGCGGTGGTCGGCACCGGGCTCGGCAACCTGATCTTCGCGCTCGCCTTCGCGCAATGGCCGTATTACGCGCGCACCACCCGTTCAGCGGCTTTGGTCGAGGTGAGCCAGGAATATATTGAGGCCGCGCGGTCGTTGGAGCTGCCGCCCTGGCGTATCCTGATGCGGCATCTGCTGCCGAACTCGATCTCGCCCATTCTGGTGGTTCTGACGTTGCAACTGGCCCATGCGGTCGCGATCGAGGCGTCGCTGTCGTTCCTGGGTCTCGGCACCTCCATCGAGGAGCCGTCGCTTGGGCTGCTGATCGCCAACGGCTCGCGCGAAATCCTGTCGGGCCACACGTGGCAGCTCATCTGGCCGGGCGTGGCGCTCGTGCTGCTCATTTTTTCGGTCAATGTCTTCGGGGATCGCTTTCGCCGTGTCCTGAACCCGAAGGAGGCGTGAGCGATGCTGAAGGTTGATAATCTCGTTACATCGCTCCATCCGGGCAGCCGCGATCAGGTCGATATCGTCCGCAGCGTGTCCTTTTCGCTGGAACCGGGGCAGATCCTCGGCGTGGTGGGCGAATCCGGTTCGGGCAAGTCGATGATGGCCTATTCGCTGATCGATCTGCTGGATCGGAAAATCGCGATCACCGGCGGTTCGATTGTCTTTAATGGAGAAGACCTCTCCGCCGCCAAGCAAGCACGGATGCGCGAGCTGCGTGGCAACCGGATCGCGATGATCTTTCAGGATCCAATGGTCGCGCTCAACCCCGTTCTGACCATTGGTGAGCAAATGATCGAGGCGATCCAGGCGCATCGCCGCATGTCTCGACGCGACGCCGAAGCGCATGCGATCAAGACGCTGGCCCGCGTCGGTATCCCCTCGCCCGAGTCCCGGATGAGCGCCTATGCGCATGAGTTTTCCGGCGGGATGCGGCAACGCGTGGTAATCGCCATCGCCTTTCTCAACGAGCCGGACCTCATCATCGCGGACGAGGCGACAACCGCGCTCGATGTGACGATCCAGAGCCAGATCCTCGCAGAAATTCAGGGGCTGGCCGAGGAAACCGGCGCGGCGATCCTGTGGATCACGCATGACCTGTCGCTCCTCTCGGGGTTCGCCGATGCGGTGATGGTGATGTATGCGGGTCAAGTAATTGAGATCGCCCCGGCGGATCGCCTGTTTGGCGCACCGCGCCATCCCTATACCGCTGCGCTGATGCGCGCCGTGCCGGTCGCCGGGCGAACGCGGCTGGAAAACCTCGAAGGGGTGCCGCCCTCGCTGGCCGATCTGCCGCCCGGCTGCGCCTTTGCGCCGCGCTGCCCGCGCGCGCAGCCCCGTTGCTCGCAGAACGTCCCGCCGTTTGAGGGTGACACGACACTGGGCTGGCGCTGCTTTTTCCCGCTGGAGGAAACGCCATGACCGCCCCCGTCCTGGAATTGAATGATCTCAGCCGGGTTTTCGCGCGGCGGGACGGATGGCTCGACCGCATGCTGAACCGGGCCGGGCTGGGCAAACCGCCGGAGCGGCTGGTCGCGGTAGACGGGGTCAGCCTGAGCCTGCGCGACGGCGAGATGTTGGGCGTCGTTGGTGAGAGCGGGTGCGGCAAGTCCACGCTGGGCCGCATGGCGGCGCAACTTCTGCCCGCCAGCGGCGGCGAGGTGCGGTTTCGCGGCCGCGCGATTTCCGATCTGCCGCGTTCCGAGGCGAGGGACGCGCGGCGCAATATACAGATGGTGTTCCAGAACCCCTATGCCAGCCTGAACCCGTCGCTGAGCGTGGGCGACGCGATCATGGAGGCGCCGTTGACGCATGGCCTCGTGCGGCGACGCGAGATCCCGGATCGCCTGGCCTCGCTTCTGTCCAAGGTCGGGCTCTCACCGGAAATGGCGGATCGCTTTCCGCACGAGTTGTCGGGAGGCCAGCGCCAGCGCGTCGGCATCGCCCGCGCGCTCGCGGTCTCGCCCGAGGTCATCATCTTCGACGAGGCAGTCGCCGCGCTCGACGTGTCGGTGCAGGCGCAGATCCTGAACCTGCTGGCCGATCTGAAGGAACAGGGCGGGTTTTCCTCGATCTTCATCAGTCATGACCTGAACGTCGTGCGCTTCATCTCGGACCGGATCGCGATCCTGTATCTGGGCCGCCTGGTGGAGCTGGCCGATCGCGATACGGTCTTTGCCCGCCCGCATCACCCCTATACGCGCGCGCTTCTGTCCGAGGTGCCGGTGCTTGGCGCTGCACGGCGCCGGTTCACGCCGCTCAAGGGCGAATTGCCCTCGCCGCTCAGCCCGCCGCCGGGGTGCCATTTCCACCCGCGCTGCCCCTTCGCGCAGGAGATCTGCAGGCGGGAGTCGCCGCGCCTGCGCGAGGTGCAGGAAGCTGGCGGCACGACGCATCTGTCGGCCTGTCATTTCGATTTGCCGCAACCATCCCCAGAAGCGGGGCCAACCCCGCCACCCCATCCAAAGGAGGACTCACATGACACGTAAACTTCTGCTTTCCACAGCACTGATCGCGGCCGGCGCCGCCACGGCTCACGCCGACAGCCTCACCATGGGGCTGAAGGCCGAGCATCCCAGCATGGACCCGCATTTCTCGCGGACCTCGCCGGGCCA
The DNA here is from genome assembly GCF_023370775.1 of Marivita sp. GX14005. Lineage (GTDB taxonomy): Bacteria > Pseudomonadota > Alphaproteobacteria > Rhodobacterales > Rhodobacteraceae > Marivita. Next base: position 327,842 of record NZ_JAMCCQ010000004.1, on the reverse strand, counting down.
GAACACGGCGGCGCATATCTTCGAGGGCCTGACCGCCATCGACGAGAACATGCAACTGACCCCAGCTCTGGCCACCGAATGGACCAATATCGATCCGACCACCTGGGAGATCAAGCTGCGGGACGGCGTGACCTTCCATGATGGCAGCACGCTCGATGCGCAGGACGTCATCACCACCGTGGCGCGCGTGCCGAAGGTGGAAAACTCGGCAGCGAGCTTTGAATCCAACGTCGCGATGATCGACAGCATCGAAGCCGTGGATCCGCTGACGCTGCGGATCACAACCAAATCGCCGTCGCCTGACCTTATGCAGCAACTCGGCTCGGTCTATATCCTGCCGTCCGAGCTGGGCGAGCAGATCGCCAGCAAGACATTCGACTCCGGGGAGGCCGCCATCGGCACCGGCCCCTACACCTATGGCGACTGGACACCCAACGAAAAGCTGACGCTCAGCGCCTATCAGGATTACTGGGGCGACGCGCCCGCCTTCGACGACGTCACCATCCGCTACATCCCCAATGACGCGAGCCGTGTCTCGGCCCTGATCGCGGGTGATGTCGATTTGATCGACGCCATGCCGGCGGGCGATCTGGAGGCGGTAGAAAGCCGGATGGACGCCAATATCGTGCGCAAGACCTCTGGCCGGATGATCTATCTCGGGCTTGACAGCGACCGCGCGCAAAGCCCCTTCGTCAAGGGACCGGATGGCGGCGAGATCGAGAACCCGCTGCGCGATCCGCGGGTGCGCCGCGCGCTGTCGCTGATGATCGACCGCGGCCAGATCTCCGAGCGGATCATGGACGGCACCGCGACACCCACCGGCCAGATGGTGCCCGAGGGGTTCACCGGCTACACCTCCGCCGTCGAGGCACCCGAGGCCGATATCGAGCGCGCGCAGGCGTTGCTGGAAGAGGCGGGCTATGGCGACGGGTTCACCATCACGCTGCACGGGCCGAACAACCGCTATCAGAACGACGCGAAGATCCTTCAGGCCGTCAGCCAACTCTGGGCGCGCGCGGGGCTGAACGCGTCGGTCGAGGCGATGCCGAAGAACATCTATTTCAAACGTGCCACGGCACGCGATTTCTCGGCGTTTCTCGTTGGGTTCGGAACCACAACAGGCGATTCCATTCGCGGTCTGCAACAGGTGATCGGAACCTATGACGAGGAAGCCGGCACCGGGCGGTTCAACCGCGGGCGCTTCTCGAACGAGGAATTCGATACGCTGGTCAAGCAGGCGGCGGAAACCTTCGACGACGAAGAGCGCCAGAGACTGCTCGAGGAGGCGACCGCCATTGCCTTCAACGAGGAGCAGGCGATCATCCCGATCCATCTTGAGCAGCAGATCTGGGCGATGAAGGACGAACTTGCCTTCGATGCGCGCCCGATCGAGCGCACGTTGACACAGGACGTGCGCCCCTCCGAGTGATCGCGGCAAAGGAGGCCGGGCGGATGCTGACCCGAATGGTAGAGATGCGGGACGGTGTCCGCCTGGCGACCGACATCCACTTGCCGCCCGACGCGGCCCCCGGCGCGTGCTTCCCGGTTATCGTGGAGCGCACGCCCTACGGGCGGGCCGATATTTCCGGCTCGGAAGTGAGCGCGGAGCGTGACGATCCGCTGACGCGCGCCGAATTGGCCGCGATCATGACGCGGCGCGGCTATGCCGTGGTCATGCAGGACGTGCGCGGGCGCGGTGGCTCGGGAGGTGTGTTCGCCAAATATGTCAACGAGGCCGAGGACGGCGTCGATTGCATGGACTGGATTCTGGCGCAGAATTGGTGCGACGGACGCATCTGCACCATGGGGCTGAGCTATGGCGCGCACACCCAGCTTGCCGCCGCGGTGGGCGGTGCGCGCGGCATCGCCGCGATGGCGATCGACACCGGCGGGTTGATGGATTTGTGGCGTCATTCGCTGCGACTTGGTGGCGGGTTCGAACTCAAACAGGTGACATGGGCTTTCCGCCATGCCGCCAAGGCGCTGCGAGCCAAGGGGCAGGAGGCCGAGGCGGAGGCGCTGGAGCAGACCGATATCCGCGCCGCGATCCTGAATGGGGATTGGCGGGCCGGAGGCTCGCCTTTGGCGGCCGCGCCGGATTACGAGGCAACGCTTTTGCACATGTGGGCGCTTGGCCCGCAGGATGCTGAACTCTGCGGCCCGGCCACCCGCGCCGCCGCGCATTTCGATGCGTTTCCCGATGTGCCGGTGCTGCTGTCGGGGTCGTGGTTCGATCCCTATGCCAGCAACATGATGGAACTGGGCGACGCGATTGCCGGCCAAAACACCGCGCCGCTGCGGAGGATCATGGGGCCGTGGCTGCATGGGAAGCGCAGCACCGGCATGGTGGGCGCCGCCGATTTCGGCGCTGCCGCAACACTGGACGAGGTGACAGGCCGCGACTGGATCACGCTGCGGCTGGACTGGTTCGATCATGCACTGGGGCGCGGGCCGATGCCGCTGGCGCATGACCTCTTTTTCGAAATGGCGCCCGCAGAGCCGCCCGCCTGGCCGCGCATGACCGGCACTTGGCGCGAATGCCTGCCCGAACCGCCGCGAGGAATGCCGGTTCCGCTGCCGGTGCAGCCGGTTGATCTCCGGTTCGATCCTGCATCGCCCTTCCCCACGCTGGGCGGCGGCGTGACCTCTGGCGGCACGCTGATGCGCGGCGGGATGTTCGATCATTCCAGCGCGGAGAAACGTCTTTGCGAGATGGCGGCGGTCTGTTCCGGCGGACCTTTGGCAGAGCCTGTCACTCTGACAGGCCGACTGCGGATCGCCTTTGACATCGTTGCGGTATCGCCGCCCGGCCCGGTGGATGTCGCCGCAGTCCTGATGCTGCGCACAAGCGATGGCGCGCTGGTGAACGTGACCGACGGTTTCGCGCGAATGGAGGCCGGCGCGCAAAGCGGGCAGCTCGACATGCTGGCGACCTGCATCGCCATGCCGCATGGCGCCGAACCGGTGCTGTTTCTGGCGACCGCGAATTTCCCGCGGCTCGATGTCGCCCGGCGCGAGAGCTATCGCATCACCCTGCGCGTCACCGCGGCGGAGTGGCGCGACTAGGCGGGCAGGTGCGCCCTGCCCGCCTGTTGCCTCAATAGCCGCGTGCGGCCGAGCTGGTCTGCCGCGTATCGGCCCCGCCGAGCAGAAGATCGCTTTCGCTTTCCACGACGATCGATTGCGCCGAGCCCATGGTCGACATCACCTCGACCTCGTGGCCCTTGGCTTCCAGTGCGGTGATGGTGTCGCGGCCAAGCCCTTCCTCGACGCGCAGCACCTCGGGCAGCCACTGGTGATGGATGCGCGGCGCGACGGTCGCTTCGGCGATGTTCATGCCGTGATCGATCACATTCATGATGATCTGGGTCACGGTGGTGATGATCCGCGATCCGCCGGGGCTGCCGGTGACCATGAAGACCTCGCCATCCTTCATGACGATGGTTGGGCTCATCGAGGACAGCGGCCGCTTGCCCGGCTCCACCGCGTTGGCATCGCCGCCGATCAATCCATAGGCGTTCATCACACCGGGCTTCGCGGCGAAATCGTCCATTTCGTTGTTCATGAGCACCCCGGTGCCATCCGCGACCATGCCCGATCCGTAGGAAAAGTTGATCGTATAGGTGTTGGAAACCGCGTTGCCGTCTTTATCGACGATCGAGAAATGGGTGGTCTGATCGCTTTCATAGGGCGCCAGATCGCCGGGTTTGATCTCTTCCGAGGGCGTCGCGCGGCCAAGCGAGATTCCCTTCCGAATATCGGCAGCATAATCCTTGGAAATCAGTTCGGCCTGCGGCACGTCGTAGAAATCCGGATCGCCCAGATATTCGGAGCGGTCCGCATAGGCGCGCTTCATCGCTTCGGCCATCAGGTGAATGGTGTCGGAGGAATTATGACCCAACCAGCCGATGGGATACTCCTCCAGCGTGTTGAGGATCTGCACGATGTGAATCCCGCCCGATGACGGCGGCGGCATGGAGACGATCTCGTAGCCGCGATAGGTGCCGCGCACCGGATCGCGGGCAATCGGCTCGTAGCCGGCCATATCTTCCATGGTGATCCGGCCATCCGCAGCCTGCACCGCATCGACGATGGCTTGCGCGGTCTCGCCGGTATAGAAGCCCTCCGGCCCCTCATCCGCGATCTTCTGCAGGGTCGCGGCCAGATCGGATTGCACCAGCGTATCGCCCGGCTCGAAAAACGCGCCGCCCTCCTTGTAGAAGATCGCCTCGGAGGCGGGCCATTTCTTGAGCCGGTCCTCCAGCCCCTTGAGGCTGTCGGCCAAATCGGCGGTCACGGTGATCCCGTCGCGGGCCAGACCGATGGCGGGCTCCATCACCTCGGCAAGGCTCATCGTGCCGTATTGATCGAGCACCATCTGCATCCCCGCCACCGTGCCCGGCACACCCGTCGCAAGCCCGGTGAAGCGGGATTTGTTGCTGTCGGCATTGCCGTCGGCGTCAAGGAACATATCCCGATCCGCGCTCATCGGGGCCATTTCGCGGTAATCTATCGCCTTGGTCTCGCCGCTCTCGGCATCATGCACGATCATGAAGCCGCCGCCGCCCAGATTGCCGGCGCGCGGCAGCGTCACCGCCAGCGCGAAGGCAACGGCAACCCCGGCATCGAACGCGTTGCCGCCCGCCTTCAGGATATCGCGCCCGATTTCGGCTGCGACCTCTTCCTGTGCGACGACCATACCATTCGCGGCCCATGCGGGATGGATACGGTCCATGCCGCTATAGATCGCCGCCTCCTGCGCGACGCCCGCCGCCGGGGCCAGTGCCACCGCCCCGCTCACGACCAATCCGAATACACGTCTCATCGCCAATCCTCCTCCGGTTGCCTTTACCGAGCAAAGGCTAACCCAAGGTCAATTGCAACATCTACCTGTGAAACGGCGGGGGCCGGAGCGGAAGCCGTCAGCCCCCCATCGTCACGCCTGCCCGGTGAAGGGCCCCCCGGTGGGGAAATCATAGCCCAGATTGCGGAAGGCGGCGATCATGTCGTCGGACAGGCCCGGCGCTGCCGGATCGAATGGCGGCGTGGGGTAGTCGTGAATGATAGATGTCTCCGCGCGGGAGCGATCCCCGAGGCACTGTTCCAGGACGTTCAGCGCCGCGACGATCGGGCCTGCGGTGTTCGGCATGTCCGTGAAACTGGGATTGACCACCATCTCTTCCGAAACGTAGTTCAACGCGCCCCGGAAGTTGCGGATCTCGGGGGTATTGATCGCTTCGTAGGATTCCTGCGCCTGCTCAAGGCTCAGTTTTGCGACCGCCCGCGCCATGGCCGCATCGGCCTCGTCCGCGCTGGTGTCGATATCCAGATCGCGGCCTCGCAGCGATCTCAGGACAAAATCCCGGTCGCTTGCCGATTTTCCGAGCGCGCCAACCGCGTCAAGAAAGGCGGACGGGGTTGCATCGATCCTGCCAATGACCGTCGCCACGTCCCTCGTCAACGCCGCGTCCCCTTGAGCCAGCCGATCCCGGTAAGCATCTCGGAAGGCACCGGGCAAGGCATCTTCGGTCTTGCCGCCGAGCCGGAACAGCGTCGCGGTCAAGGTGCCTAGCTCGTCAATTTGCAGCGCGTCGAGGGTCTTGAAATCAGGGGTTTCCTGCGTCTGGAGGGCGCTGTGCAATTGCGCGATCTTGTCAGTCACCGGTTTGTCCGAAATCCCGAGCGCCGTCTTGAAATCATAGGCGATGTTGCCCAGTTCCTCGGCCGCGTTCAGGGCTTTTGCGAAGGTCGCGGGCGCGGTTTTGAGCGTGTCGGTCTGGCGCAGCACGGGATCGACGATATTGGCAAGCCGGGTTTCGATGTCTGACATGCGCTGGCGCGCTTCGGACGCGATATCCGACGATATCTCTGCCCCCGCCGGGCCAGGATCGATCTTCGACAGCCCTGACAGGATTGTCATATCAAGACGCGGCAGGATCTGCGCGCGGTCCGTTGCGGGAAGATTTTCCAGGATGTTGAACATCAATCTGGCTTGAACGTCTTTCTGGGCCTGTCCGAAACCGGCATCGTATTTCGAACCGATGGGCTTTACCGCGCTATTGAATATATCCATGAGTGCCTGATCGACGCCGGTGGTCGATGGCGTCTGTTCGACATGGTTTTTCAGCTGAACCGCGGCGCTGTGCAATGCCGGGCCGGTGAAAAGCCGTTCGGCACGCGCGCTCTTGATGGCATTGGCGACTTCTCGCTCGATCATGCTGTATCCAAGCTTGGAGGCGGCTTTTCCGGCCTTGTCCAGTTCTTCGCTCGACAGCGATTTCAATTGCGTATCCAAGCGCTGGCGGGGGGTCTGTTCGAACGGGCCCAGTTTGGAAAACGCCGCTTCGTCCTTTGCCACGGCTGCCATCAGCGTCTTGAGATCTTCGGCTTCCCCGGTTCTGAGCGCATCCAGAAGACGGCTGATCGAGCCGTTCAGCGCCCTGGCGGCCTGCGCCTCCTTTTGCTGGCCGGTGCCCATGACATCGCCGCGCGTCAGGATCACTTCGTTGCCGATGCGCAGGTCAATGGTGTCGGCGTCGTATTTCGCGATCACGTCTTCGCGGAACTTGTTGACCAAAAACTTCGCAGATTGATAGTCCGCAGCCCCGACCTTCGGGTCGTCAAACTTGGCCTCCACCGCATCGATATTGGCCTTCATGACCCGGATACCGGCGGATTTGTCTTTCGGATCCAGGTTCAACAGCGGCGCCCGGAGGCTTTCAGGCATGTGTTCGAGGAGGAAATTATAGCCCTCGATCGCGGCCTTCGGGACGCGCTCCTTGCGCGTGTCCGCCCCGTGATCGCCGCTCTTGCGCGCTGCGGACCCTTCCAGGAAGCTGCATGCGTGCAGGATGGACTCCTTGATGTCATGGGATGACAGTAGCTTGGGGGCCTTGGGCGCATTGCTGTCCTGAAGGAACGGCAACGCCCGCTGGTTCAGCTTGCAACCGTGGCTTTCCAGCTTGATGAACAGCATCTCGGTGGGCATCACCGGGCCCTTCTTCGGATCGTGGTTCTGCGCGAGCCGACCATATAGCACGGTCTTGCGCTCGTTCGGCAAGAGGGTGTCCACGTCCTCGCCCTGGGCCGTCATGTCGATGCCGCGCTGTGTGCCCTCGGGCATCTTCTGAAAGCCTTTCACATGCGACGAGCCGCGCTGATAGGCATCGGGGCATTTGTCGAGCCACTGGCGCAGCGCGCCGCCCGGATCCTCGATGGTCACGGCGCCCGACTTGAAGGACTGGCCGGCCTTGTTCTCTGCCGTGGCCTGAAGGAACCACATGACATTCGCCACATCTTCCTTCGTCGGCTTGGCCTTCGGATCGACCCCCTCGGTTTGCAGGCTTTGCACGAGCGCGGCACCCAAATTGATCTTGTCCTGTATCTTCGCCTCAAGTCGGGGAGTATTTGCCAGCGACAGCGGCAATGCGGCGGGCGACAGGTGGAAACCCTTCGTGGCGGACGGCGGCACAGAGAACGACATGGAAGCGATCGGATGGCCCTGCCGCGCCTCTTTCAAGATCGCGCGGCATTCGCAGTCGGACAGTTTCTTGTCGAACTGCGCTTCGATCTTCTCCGCGATATGATCGGCCCCTTTGAAACTGTCGCGCAGCATGGCGGCGAAGGCGCGGTTGAAATCCGCGGGTTTCACGGCGTCCTGCGCGGGGGCCGCGATTTTCGACAGGCCGAGTTTCTGGACGAAGAAATCCTTGACCTGCGTGAGGACCGACCCCTTGGACGTGGTCGCGGCCGGGGCCGCGGCGGGCGTCATCGGCGCGGCGGGCGGTGTGGCGGATGGCGTGATCGAAGTCATGGTCTGTCCTTTCTCAAACGCGGATCATATCGAGATCGAGCGGCGCGGCGGCGGTGCGCGGCGGCATGTCGGCATCGGCGGCGTCCGAGGCAGCTTCGCCCAGGGCGGGCATCGCGCCCTGCCAGGATCGCGCGAGGTTGGCGAAGTCCTCCAGCCTGCGTTCGAGCAGATCGGCGCTCAGCCCGTCGGTTCCCGCGCGCAGATTGAGCGATACCGTATCCCCCTCGGGATCGACGGCGATGGCGGCGCCGCCGGTCAGCCGGCCCATGTGATTGCCGGCCAACAGAATGCGCAGGAAAGGCTCAGCACCTTCATCGGGAACGGCCCCGAGCGGCGTATAAAAATGCACCTCGTCTGTCGCGGCGACATAGAGGATGGCGATTTCGATATCGTCGAGCGCCACGGCCAGCCGCCCGTCATTATCAAGCGCCAATTCGGTTCCCAGCCGCGCGCCGAGCGCCTCGATGGCCTGTTCCAGATGTGATCGCATGTGTTCCGTCCCTTCATGTGCTGTTTGAATAAGGGGGTAACACAGGTTGCGGGGGCCGCCGGGTGTCGGCTGTCACCTGCAAGCAGGCGGGCCGGATCACGCCAGAACAGACTTCGTGCAGTGCATGCGCACCGCCGTTCAACACTCTATGAAAGCGGAGAAATCCTTAGTGCTCTGACGCCGCGCCGGCGTGTCGCGGCGTGCGTCTCAGATAGTAGTCGAGGCTTGCGCGCGCCTCGTCGTCCAATGCGCCGGTCAGGGCAAAGGACGCTCGCGCCTTCATGAAGGACCGGATGCGCGCACGATCTTCGTTGCGGGCGGTGGCGGTGGCATCCGCCGGATCGATCCGGTCGAGCCGGGTGAGGCATTCGCGCACCGCCTCGTAATCGCCCCGGCGATAAGCGATCACCGCGCGGGCGAATTCGGCGTCGGGATCATCGGCGCTCAACTGCGCCAGCGCATCGGCCAGCACCTGCGCTTCGTCGAAGCGCAAATGCTGGACGCGCACGAGGATCGAGAGCAGAAGGTAATCCCGCTCCCGAGGGGTCAATCGGGTTGTCGCCGGTTCAGGCAGCGGCAGGAGGGCGCCGGGCGATCCGTCCATGCTCAATTCGCCGCCCGATGCGTCACGCGACGTTGCGGACGATTGTTTTCAGCGTGTCGGAGACCGACTTCATGATGTTGGTGCGCAGGTTCGTCACCGCCGACCACGTGTTCATCGCCATCTGCATCGAATACATCTTTTCGGTGTCCGACAGGTTGGCGTTCTGTTCGATCAGGCGGATGTCATCTTCGATATTGGCGATCTGGGTTTGCAGGTATTCCTGCCGCCAGACCAGATCGAACCCGTCACGTTCTTTGAAGGTTCTGCTCCCGGCGACCGGGGTGGTTCCCGGCGCTGTGCTTTCCGAGAACGGCGTGCTGATGTTGAGAACGGCCTCTGTTCCTGCCATGTCATGTTTCCTTCGATGAAATTGGTGTTTCCAGTATGGTGTTTGCCGCATCAAGCGCGCCCAGCAGCGCGGTTCCGGCAGCGTGTTCGTCCGGGCTGACCCCGGTGTCGATATGGCGCTTGACCGCCTGCCGCGTCTGCGCGATCCAGCTCAACCGCTCGGCGAGAACGGCGCCGGCCCCATCGCCAAGCAGCGCCTCTTCCAGCGCGGAGAAGCCCTGCGGCATGTCGTCTGTCTGATCCGAAACCGGTGTCACGATGCCTCCGTCAGCGATGCGGTCCGCGGCAGCTTTGCGCAGAACGCCGCCGCGCGGCGTGCCAAACGGCACAAGCCGTCAATCGGTCGAGGTGGCCCAGCGGATCTGTTGCGTCAGGCTGGTCAGGCCGTGGGAATTGCGCACCACGCGAGGGGTGATCATGATGAGCAGTTCCGAGCGCGATTGCAGGTTCGACTTCTGATTGAAAAGCCCGCCCAGCAGCGGCACCTTGCGCAGCACCGGCACGCCGCCTTCGCTGGTATCGGTGCGTTCGCTGATGAGCCCGCCCAAAAGCACGGTAAAGCCCGAATCCACGTTGACCTGCGAATTGACGCTGCGCTGCGAGATGACCGGGTTTTCCCCCGCCGCGGTATTCTCGCGCCGTGCCGCGCTGACCGTCTGCGCGATGTCGAGCAGCACCGAGTTGTCGGGCCGGATCGTCGGCGTGACGTCAAGGATCACGCCCACATCGACGGTTTCGATCTCCTGCGTGACCACGACATTGCCGTCCGAGCTCGACGATTGCGACGCGGTGACGAACGGGATCTGATCGCCCACCGACAGCCGCGAGGTCGCGCCATCGACGACGGTGACGTAAGGCGATGAAATCACACGCACGTTGGTTACCGATTGCAGCGCGGTGATCACCGCCTGAATATCCGTGCCGCCGCCCGTCGTGTCGCGGATGATCGCGGCCAATCCCTGCCCGCCGGGATCGCTGGCGCTGGCGCCACCACGGGACGATCGGATGCTGAAGCCCTCACCGTCCAGAAAAGTCTGCACGCCGTAGGACAGCTCGTCCGAGATATCGACCTCAACGATGGTCGCTTCGATCACCACCTGCGCCAGTGGAATATCGAGCGCCTTGACGACCTTCTGGATGCGCTGAAACTCGCGATAGGTCGAACGGATGAGCAGCGCGTTGTTGCGCGGATCGGCAACGACTGAAACGCCCTCGCCCGATGGTAGCGCCGGATCGCCCGCCGGGGCGCGCGCCACCGCGACGGCGGCCGGCGCGGCCTCGTCACCGCGTAAGGCCGCAGGGGCGCGTATCCCCGTGGCTTCCGCCGCGCTGGTCGATCCGCGTTCGGCCGCAGCGCTGAGGATGGCCGATTGGTTCTCCGGCTCGGTCGCGCCATTCGCCGTGGCGATCCCCGCACCGAAAACCGTTGCAATCTGGTTCGCGACCTCGGTGGCCCGCGCATGGGTCAGCTGGATCACCCTGAGCGAGACGGAATCGCGCCGATCCACATCGAGCCCGCGCGCCAGCCGCCGCACCTCGCCAAGCGCGGCGTCGGAATTGGCCGCGACGAGCAGCCCCTGACGCGTGCTGAGCGGGATGATCGTCACGCCCGAAATGCCCCGGTCGGCATAAAGCGCGTTCAGCTCATCTGCGACGACGCTGGGATCGTTTTGCCGCAGCGGCAGAATCGCCACCTGTTGCCGCGCGACGCCGGTATCGACGAGCGTGCGCACCAGATCCTCGACCGAGCCGAATTGCGTGGAATCGCCGCGCAGCACGATCTTGTTGGTATCGGGCACGCTGGCCACGCTGACCGAAGGCGGCGCGAGCGCGGTCAGCAGCGAGGCGATCGCCTCGGGATCGCCGCGTTCGATCGGGATGGTGGTCAACTGATCGCTCCCCAGCCCCGACCGCGAACGCGTCTGCGCCAGGCGCTCGAGTTCCTCGGGCAGGCCGACCTGGTAGACCCCGTTGAGATACTGTATCGCATAGCCGTTCCGCGCGAGGATATCGGCCAGTATCTGAACCAGCTGCGCGCGGGTGAACCGCGTGTTCGACTTGAACGTGACGCGCCCCTGCACAGCTTCGCCGATGATGAAGTTCTGCCCCAAGATACCGCCGAGGATGTTCTGGATCACCTGCGTCAGCGCCTCGTCCTCGTAATTGAGCGTCACCGAAGGGGTATTGGCATAGCGCGGCTGCCATGCCGCGCCCTGAACGCGGGCTGTCTCCAGCGGGCTGATGACAGGACCGGCCTCGTTGATCTCTCCGAGGAAACTGCCGTCCGGCCCGCGCGCGTCAGGCCCGGCATTGATGCCGCTGGTGTTCACGAACCCCGTCGGCGCATTGTCCTGCATCCTGGTCAGGCGCGGCTCGGTGTCTCCGCTGAACAGCGTCTCGCGCTGGAAGGCGGCGGTGAAGAAGCCGGGATCGCCATAGGCTTCCTTCGAGGTGGTGATGACCTCCGCACCTGTGACAGGATCGACCGCGACGACAAGCGGCGGCGGCGCGTCCCCCGCGCCGCGCTTTGCAGCCTCGTCCGCCGCGCAGCCGGCCAAAAGCAGGGTGCATATAAGCCCTAGAAGCGCCGCGATAGGCTGCAACGACGGGTTTCGGCGGGGCAAAGCCTCTCCGCCCGGAATGGGCCATGTCACTGTGATCTGTTCCCCCGCGCGGGTCATTGCCCGCAATCGCCTGTTTCATCTCTGCCGCGCGGTCCGGCGACGCCCTGGCAGGGGCTGCGCACCGATCCGCATATAAGAGGCGTGATAGCGCCGATCCGCCGGGCGATGGTGTGTTCTTTGTCTCACCCCCCCGGCGTGCAAGCCGCCTAGAACGGGGAAAACACCGCGCGGCGAACGCGGCGCGTGCCCGCTGCCACGGGCGGAAACAGCCGAGCCCGGCAGGATCGAGCCGGGAAATGACGGGACCATCCATGGCGCAGACGTCCGACACCCTGCTTCTCAAGATCCTCGGCGGCGCCCAGTTCGGCGCCGAAGTCGCGCTTGAGCCGGGAACATACACGTTCGGTTCGGGCGAGGAGTGCGATCTGGTCTTCGCCGACGCCCTACTGGCCGAAGCGCATGGCGCGGTGCGGCTCGGGGAGGGCCGGATCGAGATTCGCGCCGATGGCGGCGCCTTGCAGACCGCGGCGGGGCTGACGCTGGAGCCGCAGGACGGTGCGTGGCACGAGATCGCGCAGCTCGACACCGTCACCGCCGGCACGACCCGTTTCGCGATCGCCGCACGCGGCGCAAGCTGGTCGCGGCTCGAAACCGCCGCCGCGCGCGGGGAGACGCTGCCGCCTCCCGAAATCCCCGACAGGCGGCACCGGCGCTATCTCATGCCCGGTGCGCTGACCGCGCTGGCGGCGGTGTTCGTCATCGGATCGGCCCTGCTGAGCAGCGACGGCGCATCGAGCCGCATCGCCAACCTGGTCGGCACGGCGCGTCTTTCGGAAGAAGCCCGCGTCACAGGCGCGCTGGAGGATCTGCCTTTCGCCCACGCCATCACGGTCAGCGCCGCCGAAGACGGCCGCGTGAGCGTGCGCGGCTATGTCGAGAATGTCGCGCAGCGCCGCGCCGTGCGGCAGGTGCTGTCGCAGACCGGCAGTTCGGTTGCGCCCAACATCTCGGTGATCGAGGTGATGGAGAACGACATTCGCGGCCTGATCCGCGCGCGCGGGCTGGACCTCGCCGCGATGGTGGCGCGGGACGGCACCGTCACGCTTTCCGGCAAGGCGCTGTCCGACAGCGCCGTTTCGGATCTGGCCGACACGATCCTGACTCAGGTGCTTGGCGTGACGGCGGTGCGCGACGATGTGCGCAGCGCGTCCGACATCCTCGCCGATGCGCGAGAGATGCTGGACGCCGCTCGGCTCGATGGGCCGGTGATCCTGCGCCTCGCGGACGGAATCGCGGAGGCCACGGGCGTCGTGCCCTCCGCCAAGGTCGATAACTGGGTCGGTTTCGTCAGCGGCTATGCCTCGCGGTTTGCAGGCGACGTGCCTCTGCGGTCCTTCGTGGCGCTAGAGGGGCGCGGCGCGCCGCAGCCCATCGTCATCGCGGCCGGTCAGCCGGTGCGGCCCGATCTGGGCCGGGTGCTTGGACCGGCGCTGAACGAAAGCGATATCCTGAACGCGCTGTCAACGGGGCCGGAAACGCTGGACCCGCCGCGCCAAGACGCCGCGCCGGAGCGCGGAGCCGAGGTCGGCCTGCTGTCATCCGAGCAGATCGCCGCCGCGCTCGTGCCCTTCCGCGCAGCCTTCGAAGCGGACCCGGACGCGATGCTGGCCCGGCTCGGCCTGCCGCCGGGCGATTTCACCGCACGCCGGCTTCTCGCAGCGCTCGATATCGCCCAGGCTGATCCCGAGGCCGCCGCCGCAGCCTTCGCGGATTTGCCTGAAACCGTGCAACTGTCGCTCCGCGCCGTTCTGGAGGAGTTGGGCGAAACCGGGCCGGAGGCAGCGGCGGAGGCGAGAGCCGCGCCGCGCGGGGCTCAGACGCCATCCGCGCCGCCCGGCTGGACCTCTTTGCTCAGTCTCGCGATGGGCAATCCCGCCGCCGATCTGGAAGCCAAGGCGCGAAGCCTCCCGCCGATCTCCTCCGCGCCTGTAGGTTCCACCGGCGATCTTGCCGCACCAACACAGGACGCCGCGCCGGAAACCGTGCAGGACGCGCTGCTGCGCCGGTTGTCGCAAACGCTCGACCCATCGAATGACGCGCCAAGCGGGGAAAACATCACTGGCGACATCACCGAGACCCTTCTCCCGCCCGCGCCGAGCGCAAGGGAAGAGAGCGACGCCCGGCCGCAGGGGAGCAACACCGCCAGCGGGCGTCAGGGCGGGGGCGTCCCGAACCCAAGCGGCGCAGGCGCAAAGAGCGGGCCGCTTCCGGCGACCGCCAATGCCTTCGACGCGCCGTTCCGGCGGCTCATCCAGGCGACCGACCTCGTCCTGTCAGAGCAAAGCGAAACCGTTGAGAAAGCCGGCCCGGATGTCCGCAAGGCGCTCGCCACCCTGTCAGAAACGCTGATCGGGGCGGTGCGCTCGCAACAGGCCGCGCTGTCGCAGGGCCGCACGCTATTGCCGGCGCAGCCAAGCCAACAGGCCAGCGGCGCGGAATGCTGGCCGGGGGCCCCGATCACCCCGCCGCAAATCCCGACGGTGCTTTTCTGGCTCGATTACTTCAGTGTCGATGCCAGCACCGATCTTTCGCAGCTCGATGGCCCGAACCAGCGCATCCTGCTCGAAGCGGCGCTGTCGCCGAAACGTCTGCGCGCCTGTCTGAAACGGCTCGATAGGCCGCTCGCGGACACACTGCTGCGCGAATCGATCTTCCTGCGCGAGACGGCGGTGAACGACCGGTTCGGCGGCTTCCTGCTGCGCGGTATTCCGCAGGTCGATCTCGATCTCGTGGGGATCGATTTCACCGGCACGCGCTATATCGAGCTGCGCGACGGGCGGCTGCTGCGCCCCGGCTCCGCCCCCGATCTGGAAAGCCGGATCGCGGCCATCGGCGATCTGGGCGTGGTGCTGCGCGTGCCGGGGCGCTACGCCGCACGCCTCTTTGGCCCCGAAATTGGATGGCAGATCGACGAGTTCTGACATTGCTGAGCGAAAACATGCCGTTATAGCGGCTTTGCCTGTGTCGCATGACGCTCCCCAAAGACAAAAGATCGGTAACCTGTTAGCGTCGCAGGCCTAGACGGTATCGTTTCAGTCACTTTGTTTCAGGCAGGCGTTCATGAGTATTTTTTCCGGAGACCCTCCCATGCAGGACAGCCTCAATCCCTTGCCGCCGACACGCGCGGCGAAGATGGTCGCGCCCGGCTTTGCCGTCGAAATCGCGCCGGAGGGGCCGTCGCTCGATGGGGCGCGGATCACCTTTCCCGGCCAGACCGAGGATTTGACACTGCTGTCGCTTCTGCGTGGCGCCATCGCTGCGGGCGATCTTGCCAGCGATCTGCAGCCTCCCGCCGATCCCGATGCCGCCTATTCCGATGCGCTCCGCGCCGCCAGGGACGGGCAGACGGCCGCCGCCGGCACGCTGTTTCTCGCCCTCGCGCTCAGCGGTCATCACGTCGGCGGTGCGCTGCACGGGTTGGCGAGCGCGCTGTGCAAGGCCGGGCGGCACGACGAGGCGTTGCGCCTGTCGCTCACATTGGGCGATGCGGGGTTCACCGATCCGCGCGCGCTGATCCTGGCCGGGTTCGCGGCGCAAAAGACGGGCGACAAGGCGCTGGCGCGCAAATGTCTTGCCCGCGCCGCGCGGATGGCCCGCGGGCAGCCCGAATATGTCGAGGATCTGCATTTCGCGCAGCGGCTTTTGCTCATGCAACAACTCGGGGATTGATCCATGGCGATTTGCCCCACCTCCCGCGCCACGCGCCATTTCCGCGATGCCGATCTGGGCGTTGCCGGCATCCATCGCTGGCGCGTCGAGGACGAGGTGCATCTGCCCGGCGGCCCCGCCTCGGCCCCTGGTTTCCTGCCGCAGGAGCGTCCGCTCGATGCGGTGCTGCGCCGCGATACGCTGGACGAGCGGCTTGTCGATCACATGGTGCCGGCGCAGATCGATCCCGAACTCCTGTCGCCGCCGGTGATGACCCGCACACGCGAGACACTGGCCGGCAAGCTGGCGCTGGCAGCCGATGCGGGCGGGGGCAGCACGCTGGACCATGCAGCGATGCTTCTGCAGGAGGAAGTCCTGCTCGATGAAGACGTGCGCGCCGCGCTTTCCGCGTTGTTGAAAGGCTAGGGTATGGCGCTGGACGGACCGGATGATGCGCTGCGCGTTCTGGAAACGGCATTGGGCGGCGCGGCCCTCGGTTTCGACGAGGGCGGCGTCTGCCAGGTCACCGTGCAGGATGCGTTCGTTCTCAACCTTGTCAAAAGCAGCGATGCCGCGCTTCGGCTCGTCACCTATCTCGATGCGCAAATCCAGCCGATGACCGCACGGTTCCTGCTCAATGCGATGACGGAAAACCACCTCGGCGGTGCGGGTCCGCATGGCCGCTTCGGGCTGCACCGCGATATGGGCATCCTAGCGCTTGAGGAAACCATCGCTTGCCAAGGGCTCGATCCTGCCGTGTTCGAGGCGCGGGTGCTGGGTTTCGTCAAGACCGCCGCCTATTGGGTGCTGAACGCGGACAATCTCTTCGACGATCCCAACGCGCTCGAAGATCAGGTTCACGCGACGGGCGCGCGCATGGCCGAGGATGTGTTTGCCTCTTACGCCAGCGACGACGCGGATGCGTTCGTCGTGAAGGTCTGACGCGATGATCCCGCCGCGCATCGGAGGCCCGTCCGGCCCGCCACCACCCGGATCGCCCCCCGGCCCCGGTTCCGATAAGGCCGCAAGGCTGCGCGAACTGGCAGGGGCTACCGATCTGTCCGCGATTTCCATGCGAACCGGCGCGAAAGGCGATGCGGTCGGGCCGCAGATGCCGGACGCGGCGCGCCTCTCGCGGCTTCAGAATGGTGGGCCAACCAGCCTCAAAGAGGCGCTTGGCACGCGCGTGGTAGAGGTTCAGGCGCAGCGCGCCGAGGCCTTCGCCGCCCGCGTGAAGGACGCGCTGGCCGCCCTGCCCGGCCCGACCGGGCGCGTGGTCCATCTCGATTTCGACAAATCCGCACCGCTGTCGCTGCATGGCGTGACGGCAGGCTTGTCGCTCGCCACCGAAACCCGCGCACCCCTGCAAGGCGATGCGCCGAGCCTGGCCGCCGGGTTCGCCGCGCTCGATGCCGCCGACGGGATCGACGCCGATCCGCGTGCGCGCATCGTTCCGGATGCGTCCGGCACCACCGGCGCGCGCCACGCCGCCGCGCTCGGCGCTCTGATCGGCACCGGCGCGCCGCTTGTCGAGACCATCCGCATTGAAGGATCGGGGCCGGATATGGTGGCGGTGCGCACCGGGCTGTCGGGCCGGATCGATCTTGCCGCAACATTGGCGCGGCGCGATTGACGGTCAGCCACGCGCCTTGTGATCGCCGCGCTCCATGTCGATATCGCCGCGCCGGGCGGGGCCGTCATAAAGCTCACCCTCGTGCCGGGCGATCCAGGCCAGGATTTCGGCCACCACCGAAAACATCTCGTCCGGCACGTAGTCGCCCGGTGCGGTATCGGCATAAAGCCCGCGCGCCAGAGCGATATTGCGAAACACCGGCACGCCCGATTGCTCGGCCACCACGCGCAGCCGCTGCGCCTCGGGCCCGCGCGCGCGGGCGGTGACCATGGGCAGCGGCGTCTGCCCCTCGCGGTAGCGGATCGCCACGGCGATATGGGTCGGGTTGACCACCAGCGCCGAGGCGTTCTCCACCTGCTTGGGCGCATCGCCCATCACCAGTTCCTGTGCGAATTGCTTGCGCTGGCCCTTGGTCAGCGGGTCGCCCTCGCTTTACTTGAATTCGCGCTTGACCTCTCCTTTCGACATCATCAGCGATTTGGTATGCGCATGGCGCTGGTACCAGAAATCGAACAACGCGACGATCAAAAAGGCCAGCGCCGAATAGGCGACCACCTGGTAGAGCACCCGCACCGTTACCGATTGCAAACAGGTCATGCCGCAACTGATCGCGGTGAAATAGGCGCCGATCGCGTGATAGGTGACGTAATAAAGCAGCAGCGACAGAAAGAGGATCTTGACCACCGATTTGATCAGCTCGACCACCTGCTTCATGCTGAAAATGCGTTTGAACCCCTTGTTGATCGAGATTTTCTCTAGCTTGGGCGTGATCGCCTCGATGCTGAACAGCGATCCGAACTGGACGTAATTCGCCGCGATCCCCAGCGCCAGCGTGACGCCGATCACCGGCAAAAGCGCCAGCGTGCCGATATCGAAGGCGGCGGCGATTCCGGTCTTAAGCGCGGCGACGCCGCCCTCCGCCGCCAGCAGCGCCACGGTGTCCATCAGCCCCACCAGCCGCCACCAGATCTCTCCGCCCAAGGCAAGAATGACCACGATCACGCCGAACAGCGAAATCGTGGTCACCACCTCCTGACTGCGCGCCACCTGCCCCTTTTTGCGGGCATCGCGTTCCTTCTTGGGGGTTGGCTGCTCTGTCTTCTCGCCGGTCTCGGACATGGGCGCTATGCCTTATCTCAGATCAAGCGCCGCCGAACCGCGGGGGCCACCACATCCGCTCATGCGCAAGCTCAGAGACCCGATACGAAGGTCAGCAACTGCGCATCCACCGTCTTTTTCAACGAGTCGAAGGCAGCCTTGATCGCGGCATCCTCCGCGCTTGTCATGTTCGCGCTTTGCGGCGCCACATCCTCGGTTGCCATCGCCATGATCATGCCGACGGACCGGATCACGGCTGCGCTTTCCGCATCGTAATCGGCGCCGACCTGGTGAAAGGCCGGTCCGAAGCGGTTCAGCAAAAGGTCTTTCGAAAGATCCTGCATCGCCTGCCGAAGCTGATCGCTGGACAGCCGCTTTTCGGCGCCCTCCCCTCCTTCCGGATCGGGGCCGGTTGTCGTGCGCAACGTCTCCATCGCATGTTTGAGCTGTTCGAGATGCGGCTCCGCGATCACCCCGGCCATCCCGTCGCGGGCGGCAAGCTGCCGGCCGTAACGCGGCGCGAAGGTATCCTTGACGATCTGCTTTGCCGCGTCGAACAGGTTTTCGAAATCGGACTGCGTCAGCTTGTCGTAATCGAGCTCGCCATCCGTCATCTTCGCGGCGGGATTCTCGACAGCCGTAAGAAGCGCCTTGGCGTGCAGTCCGACCTGCACCCTGGCAAGCGGTTTGAACGCCTCTATCTCGCCGCCGAGCGTATCGAACGCTTGCGCAAGCTGCTTGTTGTTGCGAAGCGCGCCGACCTCGGCTTGCTCCGGGGCCGGGAAGAGCGTCGCCCCCAGATAGTGCTTGATCTCGAAATTGATACGCTGTTCGGCCTTCGCCCGCGATCGCGGATCGATCTTGACCTCGATTTCATCGGCAAACAGGCTTTTGGGTTGCAGCGCGGCAACGCGCGCCGGATCGGCGGCCCGCGCGGGTGTGGGGGAGGGCGCGGCCACGGTTTGCCGTTGTCCGAGCTTATCGAGACACGCCTTCATGTCGCGGAAGGTTGCAACGACGCCATCCTTGATCGAACTCAGGAAATCCTTGACCTTGTCAAAGGCACCGCCCCCGGCAACAGGCGCCCCCTGTGCTGTGCCGACTGTCGCGGCGGCGAGCCCGGTGGGCTGCGCGCTGACAGATGCGGCCTGTGCGGTTGCGGTCGTATTGCCGGTGGTTAGAGGTGTGATCGCCATGTCTGATGTCTCCTTGTCACTATGCCCCCGACCCCTCGGGTGTGATCCTGTCCGCGGCGCTTCAGGCGCGCAGGATGATGTCGTTGTCCGCCCCCGGCATGAACGGTGCCTCCGCCTGCCCGGAATCGAGCGCATCGCGGCCCGGCCCGGTGGTCCAATAGGCAGCATGGGCCACGAAATCGCGCAGCGCGGCATCGAGTGCGGTTTCTCCCAGCCGGTCCAGATGGATCGCGCGTGTCAGAATCGCCTCGCCCTGCTCGGTCAGCGCCATATGCGCAGCCCCGGTCTCGCACCCGTTCAACGTCGCCTCCAGAAGCCGGCGCGCGACCGCAGCGTCGACGCCTTCGGCGATCCGCGCCTCGAGCCGGATCGCCCCGGTATCGAGAGCCGTCAGGCGCAGCGGAACACCCGCATCGAGATCGACACCGCCCGAAGTGGCCGATCCCGCTTGATCCAGCGCGTCGCAGGCGTATCGAATGGCGTCCCGAGAATTCATCTTCCTGTCTCCATCTGTTGAGGATGTTATGCACCTTGGCGGCGCGGTCGCGGGTGTCATGCGATCCATGACGACAGCGCGCGCCTGTCGCGGTGTATCTTTCGTCACGCCACCTCTAGGGTCTGCGCCCGGCCAAGCAGCCCTTCGATTTGCGAGGTCAGGGAGGCGTCATCGCCGTCGCGCAGCTCGGCGCACAGAAACACCCGCCCGCTGCCCGGCTCCGCCGCAATCCGCGTGCCGTCGGTCAAGCCGCGATTCATGCGCAGCAGGGTCAGTGCCCGGTCTGGCTCGCGCGCGACATTGGCGGGCAGCTCCACGCTGGCCTCAAGCGCATCGTCGCGTCCGGTGAAGAAATAGACCGACGCGCCATCGACGATCAGTTCGGCATGGCCTTCGGCATTGGCGGCAAAACGGCGCTGCCCTGCGATCTCTCCGATCCGGGCAAGCAGGCGGTCATTGTCTTTCATGATCTTTCCTTATTCAGACGCGTCAGTTGATGATCGACCGCAGGATCGTCGTCATCTTGTTCAGAACATTGGTCGCAATGTCGTAATGGCGGTTCTTGATCCGGTTGAGTTGCGCGATCTCGCCCATCAGGATCTGATTGTCCTGCCCCAGTTGCCGCGCCCCCTCGCTCAGCGCGATGGCGAAACGGTCGAATTCTTCCTTGTAGTGCGCAACGCCGGTATTGCCCGGATCGGTGACGAGCCGGCTCACCGGACGGTCGAGCCCGACCGCCGCTTCCATCGGATGCACCGCGCTGCCCGACAGCCCCTTGTCGAACATCGCAACGGTGCGCCGTGTTTCCGGGCTCGAAAGATCCACCGTTTTCTGCTCGCGCGCGTTCGGATCGCTCAGCTTGCTGGCATCGAACTTCGCCAGCGCGGCGTTCACGATCTTTTGCATGCGCGTGTAATCCTGCAACAGCAGGTTGCGCTGGTTCAATTCCTCGGTCTTGGCCTCGGCCTGTGCTTCGTTGCGGTAATTGGCGAAGGTCTGCAGAACGAAGGTCAGGCCGGGTGTATCCAGCCTCTTGCCCTCGAACACCTGCGTCTGCGCCACCTCGCGCGACAGCCGCGCCAGATCGTAAAGCTGCAATTCGATCCGCACCAAAGTATCGCGCCCGGCGATGATGCCCGACGGTCCGTTCACCGCGTTCACATCGGTCGGCATCGTGCCGCGCGTGCCTTCGGCGGGCAGGTTGAAAAAGCGCTCCAGCCGAATGAACCGCTCCGACAGCGCGCCCAGATCCTGTGAAATCCGGTCCAGATCGAACACCGCCATGGAATTGAGCGCATCCAGCATCAGATCGTATTGCGCAACGAAGGCCTGTTGCCAAAGCTGCGCGCGCTTGCCCGGATCGTTCAGGAATTCCGTCAACTGCGCCGCGGCATCGCCGCCCAGACCATCGGTCACATTCGTGCGGGCCGCCTGAACAAGATCCTGCGCCGCCTTGCGTGCCTCCGCCACCGTCTCGCCCCCTGCGGGGCGCAGATCGAAACGCGCGGCGACGACCTCGGAATAGGCGGGATGCAGCACCAGCGCGCGCTGGTCGTCCAGCGGCAGTTTTGCAATATCGGCCGGTTGCAGATGGTTCAGCACGACGATCCGTTTGCTGTCCTGCGTCAGCAAGACATGCAGGTTCGACAGCGCGTCGGGGGCGGTGCCGATGGTGCCGTGCCGAAACGTGACATCACCCACACCGTCATTCGCGGTCGTGGCACTGCCATGCTCGTTCAGCCACGCCATCCGATGCGCGCTGTGCCAAAGCAGAAACGCCGCCTTGTCAGGCGTTGCGCCATAGCCGGGCGGCCGCGAGCCGATCAGCTCGCCATCGGCATCGAATGTGGGAAACAACGCCTCGGCATCGGCGGCGCGCTTTGGGTCGATCACCGCAGGATCGCCGGTGCCGCGCAGCAGGGTCTGCGGGTTCACGACACCCGGCACCTGCGCGCGCCCATCGCCCAGCGTCGCCTCGTAATAGCCCGCGCCACTTGTGGACACGGGCGGCGGCAAGGTCGGAGGTAGCGCCATCACATCCGCCCGATCGCCTGAAGCATCTCGTTCATCTTGCTCAGCGCGTTGTTGCCAAGGTCGAAATGCCGGTTCCGCTGCTTGGTCGCGTTCTCGATCTCGTTCTGCTTGATCTGGTTCTGTTGGTTGAGCTGCGTGACGGTATCGGAAAGCTGGGTGGAATATCCGTCCCAGGAGGTTTTCTTGTATTGCTCAAGCCAGCCGAGATATTCTCCTTCACTGATAAACCCCTGTCGAGGGCGCTCTATTCGGTAGAGGGCTTCGATCGGATGGGCTACGCTCTCACCAAACCACTCGGTGTCCAGGGAAAACATGGATACCGCCGCCAAATCTTCGTCTGACAGTCGAGAAGCGAGAGAAGAACCCGTATCGGTTCTGAACCAGTAAGGTGGCGCAACCCTAGCACCTTCGAAGGCATGCGGATAATGAACTTTTCCGTCAAACTTTACCGAAAATGAATAATTGGTTAAAAATACTTCTTCATTCGGCGGTGACGGATCGGTGAAGACTGAATTATCGTAATCCGCCCCGATAAGCCCCAAGGTCTGATCTGTATTACTGGGATCGAATAGCTTGACGGTTTCAGTGACCATGCGTTGCATTCGTGCATAGTCGTTCAGCAACCTGTGAAGCTGCTTGATCTCTTCCGTGCCGGAGTCGGCAACACCTTCGGCCTGCGTCTCGTAAAGCGATTGCAGCCGGAAAATCAGGTTCGCGACATCCATACGAGGATCGCGAACACCGCCGGAAAGAGGCGCCATGGCATCGCGGGCCATCGTACTTGCCCGAATGGCGCGTTCGGCACGCATGAACTCCGCAAGTCCTTGTTTGATTGTGGCGTTTCCATCGGTCGAACTCGCCCGTCCGAATGTTCCTATATCGTTTTCTACGTATAGGGCGAATTCGGTTTTCGAATTTACTCTAAGTCCCAGCAGGTACTGGCTGATCGTCATTTTTGCCGGCTCGGGCACGCTCGCGAAAGCCAGCGCCCTGCGGAACCGCTCGCCAATCGCGCCCGCCTCGCTATCGAGCAGATCGCCTGCGGCGATCTTGCTCGCCCCGGCGCGGCGCGCCAGCAGGTCGAGCTGGTCCATGAAGACCTTGGCGTTGCCCGCGCCGAGGGTCGTTTCCGCTTTGGTGATCTCTGACCTCAGGGCGGACATCACGTCGGTGTTATAGGTGGGCGGCGGACCGCCTGATGGCGCCACCTTGGTCAGGTTCAGCCGCGCGGCCAGGTCTTTCCAGATCGTTGCGTCGGTCAGCGACGACTGGTCCGCCTGGCTCAGCCTCGCGATATCCGAGATTGTCAACTGGTCCACCGGGATCACCGTCTTGCCGTCATTCGACAGCATCACGTTCACCTTGGCCGCGCCCAGATCGATCTGTTTCACCGCGCCGGGGGCCACATTTTGCGACAACAGCCATTCGGCCTGAACCGCGCTGTGCCATTGCAGGAAGGTCTTGGGGTTCGCATCGCCGAAATCGGCGGGCCGCCCGCCCGGCACTGTCACATCCTTGCCATCAAGATGCTGGAACACGCCGCGCGCGGTGACGGTCGAAGGGTGCATCCCGCCCGCGATCAGGGTTGCGGCCTTTTCCTTGAGCGTCTCGATATTGGTGGCGATGCTCGTCTTGGCCGTCTCGATCGCCTCTTCCGCCGTCTCGATCGCGGCCTTGAGCGTCTTCACTTTCTCCGCATCCGGGGTCGGCTTGGCGTTCTCCGCGGCCAGATCGGCCTGCAACGTCTTGATCTCGGCCCGCCTGGTGTCGATTGTCTGGAGCAATGTCCGGTTGGTGCGCACAAGCGTATTGCGCTCGGCCAGAACCGTCGCGAGATCGCCCGTGGGTTCCGCCCCGAGCCCGCCGGCAGCCGCGCCGGGAATCTGGCGATGCGCGGGCGTTTCGACGCCATTGGGCGACGGCACCGCAATGATGTTCGAGACATTCGAGGACCAGAAATTCACCATCTTGCCTTTTTTCCCTTCAAAGTCGCAGCACATCGCGGCGGGCCAGGCGCGGCGCGTCCTTGTCGCCTGCAATCGCGAAATCGTCGCCAGAAGGCCCTCCTGCGCCGCGCCGGCCACTTACGGGCCGCTGCACGCTGGGCGGCGGCGCCTCGCCTGTCAATTCGGCGTGGAAGGCCAGCTTTGCATCGACATATTCCGCCAAACGGTCGAGCCGCAGGTTCATCTCTTCGAGGTCATCCGCCGACAGCGCCTCGACCAGCCGCCGCTCTGCCTCGATATCGCCCGCCAGAAACGGATGCGTGGCAAGCGCGGTCGCCGCATCGCGCAATTGCCGGAACAGCGTCTGCCACTCCGCCTTGCCGATCCGCTGCGCCGCACGTTTGATCCGCGCCAGATCGGCGGCGGCCATATCGGGGTCGAATGTCTCCATGTTCAAAGCGCCATCCTCATCCGCTCGCCCGCTGCGGCCGGAGGTCCGGCGATGGCCGAAAACAGCCGGTCATCGCCCACCAGCCAGTGCAGCGCCGACATGACGGAACCGGCCCCCGCCGCCATGCCCGCGCCGATCCCGGCGACCCGCGCGGCCGTGCCGGGGGCGGCACCGGCTTCGGCCAGCGCCTCGCTCAGGGCGCTTTCCAGATCGAGCAACGCCGCATCCGCGCTTTCGCGCCGCGCGGCCAGCAGAGTGAACACCTGTTCAAGATCGATCTGCCCGCCAGACGCGCCATCGACCAGATCGCGCTGATCACGGCTGGTCTGTGCTGCGGAAAAAGCGGTCGCCACCAGCACCCCGGCCAGCCCGGAATCGATCCGGTTGTTCAAATCCTCGATCTTCTGTTCCGATGCGGCAATCTTGCTTTCGGCGGTGGAAATGGCGGTCTTTTCCGCATCGGCCTTGCCGCTTTGGGTTTCGATCACGCCATCAAGGCGCGCGATCTCGGCGCTGTCGGTGGCGTTGGCCGCCTGCCACGCCGCGATCTTGTCGGTGTCTGGTGTCTCTTTCGCGCGCTCCGCCGCGATCTTGTCGGTGCGCCCGGCAATCGTTTCGTTCAGCGTTGCGATCTTGCCGGTTGCATTGTCAACCTTGCCCTGCGCCGCATCGCGCCGGGCGGTCGCCGCGTTCAGTGTTTCCTGCTCGTCTTTCATCACCGCCTTTTCGGCGTCGACCTGGCCGGTCAGCCCGGCAAGCGCGGTATTCTGCATCAAAAGTGCCAGCAGCCCCGTCCGGCTGCTTTCGCTGCCCGCAACGCTGCCTTCCGCCTCGTTCGCCTTGACCGTCTTGCCAAGCGCCAGGCTGATCTCTGCGAACAGCGCCTCAAGATCGCCCGCCTCGCGCGGGGCGGCCAGACCGGCGCGCGCCGCGCTGCCGCCGCCCGAAAACCCGGCCGGCAGGACAAGCGCGCGGAGAGCGGCGTTGACGCGATCCACCTCGGGCTTCGGATCCGTGGCCTGATGGGGGGTCGGGACAATCGGGCCGGTGCCTGAAACGGGGATCGACATAAGCATGGGTCCTTTCAACAACGTCTTCGCGCCCGTCCACCCTAGCGCGCCGTCGCACCGCCCCCCTGTGTCTTGCAACACCCCGGCTCAGCGCACGATCTCGGGGAAATCGTCGAACAGCCCTTCGGTGTAGTTATACATCTCGGTGCCCAGTATCCCCGCCGTCGCCGCCAGCGTGATCGCCACCGCCACCAGCTTGAGCGCAAAGCTCAGCGTCTGCTCCTGCACCTGGGTCAAGGCTTGCAGAAGGCTTACGATGATCCCCACCACCGAGGCCACGATGATCGGCGGCATCGACAGCAGCATCACCAGCAGCATAGATTCGCTCAGTTGGAAAAGGGCGTCTTCGGGGCTCATGGCGGGCTCATGTATAGGTCGTGATCAACCCGAGGATCAGGCGCGACCAACCATCGACCATCACGAACAGGAATAGTTTGAACGGCAGCGAAATCGTCAGCGGCGAGACCATCATCATGCCCATCGCCAGCAGGATGTTCGACACGATCAGGTCGATCGCGATGAAAGGCAGGTAAAGCAGGAAGCCGATCTCGAACGCCTCGCGCAGCTGGCCGACGACAAAGGCCGGCAGCATGATCGCGAGGTTTTCCTCGTTCACCGATCCGCCCATTTCGGGCGGCCAGATCTCGCGCGCCGCCTCGATGAAGAAGGTCAGCTCGCGCTGATCTGTATGCCGCGTCAGCCAGTTCAACAACGGGTCCTTGGCGGCGTTGAAGGTCTCGGTCACCGCCTCGACCGAGTTGAACCCGTATTCGCCCGATGACAGGATCTGGAAGGTCGCGACGAACACCGGCGCCATGATATAGCCCGCGATGATGATCGACAGCGCGTTCAGCACCATGTTGGGCGGGATCTGCTGCACCCCCAGCGCGTTGCGCACGAGCAAAAGCACGACCGAGATCTTGATGAAGGCGGTCGCGACCACGGCGATGAAGGGCACTAGCCCCGCGACCACCAGCCCGAGAATGAGGTTGAGCGGATCGATCACCGTCTAGGAACCGGTTTTGCCGCTATCGATCGCGGTGATCCGCACGGCGGGCATGCCGTCGATCTCGATCAGCGTGCCGCGCCCCCAACGCCGCCCGTTGACGAGAATGCGCATCTGCGTTCCGGGCGCGGCCTCCGCGCCCGCGGCGATGTCGAACGGGATCGCACCGCCCTCGGCCAGCGCGCGCAGACCGGCAAGCGTGGTGTCCGTTTCCGCCAGAACGAAGGTCAGGCGCACGGGCAGATCGTCGAGATCGGTCAGGGGGGTATCGCCCGCCTCCGGCGCTTCGGCCATGCCGGGCGCGAGATCGGACGGGTCGTCGTCTTGGGTCATGTGTCGGTCCTCGATGGTCCATCCGCCTTCGCCCCGGCTCAAATGCAGCACGATACCGGGCGCGCGCAGGCGCGGGATAGGGTTTGGCAGAAGCGCATCGCCCGCGCGCAGGCCGCGCAGATCGCAAAGCGGCAGGTCGAGCCGCCCCAGATCGAGAGCGATGCGCAGCGTCACCGCCTCCGCGGCGGCGACGGCAAGCGGGTGCGGCCCCAGATCGGGCAAGCGCCGCCCCGCACGAACCAGCGCCGCACGCGTGCCGCCGAGCAGCAGCCGCGCGGGCCGCTCCCAACCGGGGGCGATCTCGGCGGCGATCCAGACCAGACCGGCGGGCGGCTCCACCGGCGCGCCGATCTCCGGCAGCGGCAGGCCAAGCGCCTCGCGCAGCGCGCCAAACGCGGCCTCCTCCAGCGCGCGCGCCAAAAGCGGCGGCAGGCCCGGCAGATCAGCATTATCAATTTGCGCGCCAAGCGTCTCGGCAAAGGGAAACTCTGCCAGCGCCGCGAATAACTCACGCCCTACGGGGCGCGCAGCAAGCCCCTCGGGCGGAGCATCCACCTCGCTCAGGCGCAGGGTGCCGTTGGGCAGGGCAATGTCGCGATCGAACAGCCGCGCGAGCGTCGTCCAGCCGGCCGGCGCGTTTGCCCCGGTCATGCCGCGTCGCACTGTGCTTCCATCGGCCACGGCTCAGACCTCCCGGACACGTGGTTGCGGTGTTCCGGGGGCGGATGGCAGGGCCGGATCGGCTTCAGCCTCTTCGCGCCGCACGCGCACGGTGCGGTTCGGATGGCGCTGCGCCAGTGATGCCGCCAGATCGCGCAGCGCCGCCTGCTGCGCGGCACCCAGCGGCCCCTGGCCAGCCAGGGTCACATCAAGCGCACCCTGCGACAGCATCAGCGTCACCCCCGCAATCCCAAGGCCCGGCACCGCAAGCGGAAAGGACAACGACATCCCCCGCCCGCCATGCAGCGTGGGCGCAGCGGACAGTTCGCCCTGCACCGCGGCCAGCACCCGTTCGACCCGCGCTTCCATCCGCGCGGCGTCATAGTGCGACGGCACCGGGGGCGCGGCGGGGCGTTCGCCGGGCAGGATGGTGACCACAAATGCCATATCGGACCCGCGCCGCGCGTCCTCGTCCGTCCGGGGCGGCCCCGATTTCGGCGCGTCGGCCTCGGCCATGCCGGACAACAGCGCCGAAAACGCCTGTTCGGCCCGCGCCACATCCCCTGCGCGCTGGGGCGGGCCGGGGCGGTCTGGCGCCTTGCCTTCGGATTTCGCCTGCATCTGCGATTGGGCCTGCCCGCGCGGATCCCGCGGCGCATCCCGTCCCGTGCCATCGCCCATGTCGCGCGGCGGCTGGCCGCTGCCGGGGCGGTCCGGTGTCAGTCCGGTCATGGCATCCCCCGCACCGCATCGGGCGGCGCGCGACGGCCCGACACGCTTTCCTCGATCTCGGCCTCTTCGGCATGAAGAACCTCTGCCGCGCGCGCTTGCGCCAAATCATCGGCCACCATATCGATCTTTTCGGTTTCGGCCCGCCGCGCGGCATGATCGGCACGCGCAACCTCAAGCGCCGCCTCGCACCGCTTCAGGTGATCGCGGGCGCGGGTGGCGCGGTCTTCCAGCCGGCGATGCGCCTCCATGAGCGCCTGAACGCGTTCCTTGGCATCGTCGATCGCGCCCATGCCGACGACACGGCGCATGATCTCGGCATAGATCGCCGCCTCGCGCGCAGGCAGGGTCGTAGCACTCTCCGCCACCGCCGCGCGCGCGGCCTCAAGCCGGTCCCCGGCGCGCGCCACCTCGCGCCGCGTCGCCTGCACCGCGCGCAGGGCCTTGTCCTCGCGCAGCCGCTTGACGCGGCCAAGGGTCGCCACCTGCGAGATCATGCCGCCAGCGCCTTGAGCTTGGCCAGCGTGTCCGCATAGCGCTCGAGCGCACCCGTCGGCTGGCGCAGGAAGTCGCGGATCGCGTCCTGCTTGTCGATGGCCAGATCGGCGCGCGGATCGGTGCCGCGCTGGTATTCGCCGATCTTCACCAGCAATTCGTTTTCGGCATAAAGCGCCAGCCATTCGTTGATCCGCCCCGCCGCCGCGATATGGTCGGGCGCAGCCACCTTGGTCATCACCCGCGATTTCGACGCCAGCACGTCAATCGCCGGATAATGGTTCTGCGCCGCCAGCTTGCGGCTGAGCACGATATGCCCGTCGAGGATCGAGCGCGTCTCGTCGGCCACCGGCTCGTTCATGTCGTCGCCCTCGACCAGCACGGTATACAGCGCGGTGATCGAACCGCGATCGTTCATGCCCACCCTCTCCATCAGCTTGGGCAGGTTGGCAAAGACCGACGGCGGAAAGCCGCGCCGCGTCGGCGGCTCTCCGGCGGCCAGCCCGATCTCGCGCTGTGCGCGGGCGTAGCGCGTGACGCTGTCCATCAGGAACAGCACGCGCTTGCCCTGGTCGCGGTAATATTCTGCGATGGACGTGGCCACGCTCGCCGCCTTGGCTCTCTCCATCGAGGATTTGTCGGAGGTGGCGACCACGATCACCGATTTGGCCAGCCCCTCGGGGCCCAGATCATGCTCGATGAATTCGCGCACCTCGCGGCCGCGTTCGCCGATCAGCGCGAGCACCGTGATATCCACATCCGCGCCGTTGACCAGCATGGCCAGCAGCGTCGATTTCCCGCCCCCGGCGGCGGCAAAGACGCCCATCCGCTGCCCCTCGCCGCAGGTCAGCAACCCGTCGAGCGCGCGCACCCCCAGCGACAGCGGCGTGTCGATGATCCGCCGCGTCATCGGATCGGGCGGGTCTTGATAGACCGGATACTGCGTCTCGGGTGCAAAGGGGCGGTCGAGCCCGTCGATGAAATTGCCGAACCCGTCCAGCACCCGGCCCTGAAGCCCCGGCCCCACGCCAACCGTCTGCACGCGGCCGGTCGGGATAACCTCGGTGGCGGGGGACACGCCCTGCGTCTCGCCAATGGGCGACAGCAGCGCCTCAACCCCCATGAAGCCCACCACTTCGGCGGCCAACCGGTGCCCGGTGGCGCGGGTATAAAGATCGACCAATTCGCCGATCTGCACATCGGGGGCGACGGCATGGATGATGGTCCCCACCACTTTGCGCACCCGGCCCGTCATCCGGTAGGGATGAAACTGCGCCGCCCGTTCGGCAAGGCGCGCTGCCATGCGCTCGGGCGCTGCGGCAACGCGCGCCATGCGGGCCTGCGCCATGTGGTCGATATGATGCGCCTCTGCCATGCCTCAGCCGCCTGGATACAAAAGCGCGCCAAGCTCGGCTTCGGTGTCATCCAGATCGAAGCGCACGACGCCCATGTCGCTTTCCAGCCGCAATTGCGGCGGCACGAGAGCGGCATCCTCGATCACGTCGATCATCTCAAGCCCCGGCAGATCGGCATGCGCGGCCTCGACCGCCGCGCGCGCCTCATCGGCCGCGCCATGCGGCACATAGAGCCGCACCCGCCGTTCCGTCCGCAGCGTCGACAGCGCCGTGCGCACGGTGCGCGTCACCAGATCGCCATCCTCCAGCGTGCCGATGATGCGCAGCACCGAAGCGCTGACCAGTTCGGCCAGCTGCCCCTCGATCCGCGCCAACGCCGAATCGAGCGCCACTTCCTCCACGGCCATCCGCTGCGCCGCCTCGCGTGCGGCCTGCGCCAGACCTTCGGCATGACCCTCGCGCCGCGCCTCTTCGCGCACGGTTTCGGCATCGGCGACGATCGTTGCCGCGCGCGCCTCGGCCTCCTCGATCAGGGTTAGGGCGCTCTCGGCCTCCGCAATCTGCGCGGCGCGCAGGATACCGCCGTCGGCGGCGGTGCGCAGGTTCAGGCCGGTCAGGCTCAGGCGGCGATCCATGACGGCTCCTTCGCGCCCAGCAGTCGGGCGATCTGGCGCGGTGCCGCGCCATCGGGCAACGGATCGGGCATCGGACCGCCGATACGGGCAACCCAGATCTGCGCCGCCAGCACGCTCTGCCGCGCGAGCCATGCACCCAGAACGGCCTCGGCCCGGTCCATCGCGCGCGCGGGTTCGCCCTCGGCCAGCCGCGCCACCGCGCCGTAAAGCACCGCGCCCTGCCGCAGCGCCAGATCAACGCCGTCACTGCCTACACGGTCGATCCAGGCTTGCCGGTCCGCCTTGCGCAAAGCGCCGCGAATGGCGTCTTGCCAGACGGCCCCCGCCAGTGCGCGCAGCACCCTGTCCAGCCGGTCGAATGGGGCAAGCGCCATACGCAGGGCGCGCGCCTCGGCACCATTCGGCTGATGCGTCACCGGCAGCGCGCGCAGGTTCAAAACCTCTGCGATATTCCGCCCAAAGGCCGCCGCGCAGGCCGGAACGCCGATAAGGGGGGCTGCCGCCCCGGCCAGATCGCGCAGGCGTCCCGCGCGCAGGCGTTCATCGGGCCGCGCGCAGAACCGCGCCAGATCGCGAAGCTCGGCACCGCCGGGGCCGGTGATCTGCAACACGGCATCAGACAAGGTCCGCGCCCTCATCCTCGGCCGGCACGGACGCGCGGGGCTTCATCACCCGCCACGCCAGGAACCCGACCGCCCCCGCCAGAAGCGCGATGATCGTCGCCGCGCCGATCCCCAGCATCCGCATCTGTGACACCGCCGATGCCTCGACCCGCACGCCCGGCATAAGCTCGGCCAGTTCCGGCCCGGCGGGGCGGTCGGCCACGACAACCGGCTGCGCCTCGACCAGCACGACGGTCACGGCATCGTAGGACACGCCCTCGATGGCGTTGGCCACCAGCCTGCGCACCTGCGGCATCAGGAAATCGAGGTCATAGCCCGGCTTTTGCTTGATGAACACCGCCGCCGAGGACGGTTTCACATCCTGCCCCAAGGCGGGGTCTTCCGGCATGACGATATGCACCCGCGCGACGGTGACGCCATCGATCTGCTCCAGCGTGCTGGAGACCTCCTCGCTCAGCGCATAGACGAAGCGGATGCGTTCCTCGAAGGGCGAGGACACGATGCCCGACTTGGCAAACACCTTACCCAGCGATTGCCGCGACCCTCGCGGCAGGCCCTGCGCATCGAGGATCGACAACGCGCCGCGCACCTGTCCGTCCGGCACGCTGACGGAAAAGAGCCCATCCCCGGCGGCCACCTTCTGCGCATCGATTCCATCGCCCAGAAGCGCGGCCAACATCTCGTTCGCCTCGCGTTCGGTGAGGCCTGAATAGAGATCGGTCTGGCACGCCGCCAGAAACAGCACGAGGCCGAGCATCGCCAGCGCCCGCGAGGCGCGTTTCACAGGGGTTAGGACAAGGGACATCACGCCGCCTATTGCGCCTTCATCAACGTATCCATCGCCTGCGTGGACTTGCCCGCGAGCTTGCTGCTGACATCGACCATCATGGAATACTGCACGACTTCCATCTGCAGGCCCATCATGTCCGACACATCGAGATCGGTGGCCGCGACCTTGCTGTTCACACGCTCCAGCCCGCCATCGAACGCGCCCCGGATGCGCGCCAGCCCGTCGAGGATCGTCTGCCCGGTGCCGATCCCGCCCTCGGCGGCGGCGCCCGCCGCACCCGCGACCGGCGCGTCAAGTTCCAGACCGTCGATGGCGCGCTGACGGACCGCTTCGTCGCTCGCGGCGGCGGGGGAGGCACTCTGCACCCCGCTTGGCGCCTGCGCCGCCTCCGCGCCCGGCACGAATTGCACCGGCGTGATCTGCGCGGGGCCATGCGCGCCCGATGCCGCGTCCATGGCGTTCGCGAAAGCGCGCAGCGACGATCCGCCCGGCGCTTGCGGCGCGGCGCCCGCGCTGCCCGCCGCGTCGGCAAGACCGCCCTGGCCGACGCTTGGCGGCAGGTAGACCGAATGGCTCATGATCGTCTCTCCTTGTGTTGAAACGCCGCGCGGCTCAGCCGCAGGCGGCGGCGCGGGCGATGCCGGTCAGTTCAGAGCCGGGCGCGATAGTGTCCAATTCCTCGAAAATCTCCCGCGCGCCGGCGCGGTCGCCCTGCCGGGCCAGTGCAACGCAGGTGAAGGCCATCACCGCCTCGGTCTGCGGCGCCTGCGACAAGGCCTGCCGCGCCGCCGCCGGATCGCCCGCCCCAAGCCGCGCCATGGCCAGCCCGACCGGCCCGACCTCCTCATCCGGGCGGATGAGCGTCAGCGCCTCGAAGATGCGCGCGGCCTCTTCGGGCCGGCCCCGGCTGATGCCGAGAAAGCCGATATCGGCCAAGACCTTCACTGCGTCGGAATCAAGCCCGATCGGCATATGCTCTCCTCTTGCGGCTCTAACGGGCGGTGCGCCCCGCCTCTTTGACGGACGCCTGTCGCCCTTTCCCTTCCATCGCGCATCCCGATGCGCGCAGTGAGTGTCAAACATCACCCGCAAGGCACCGGCCGCCGCGCGACATAGAGGCTTCGCACCGATCCACGCCTTTCGATGTGCGCGATACCCGCCGCACCGGCTTTCAGGACCAGACCGAACCCGACATGACCCGCCTTTTGCAAAAGCTGTCCAAGCGCAATGACGTGGTGCTGGCATTCCTGCTGATCGCCATCGTCTTCATGATGATCCTGCCGCTGCCGACGCTGGTGGTGGACATTCTCATCGGGATCAACCTCGCGCTGTCGGCGATCCTACTGATGGTGGCGATCTACCTCAAAGACATCGTCACCTTTTCGGCCTTCCCCTCGATCCTGCTGCTGACCACGCTGTTCCGCCTTGCGCTGTCGATCACCACGACGCGACTGATCCTGCTTCAAGCCGACGCGGGCGAGATCGTGGAAACCTTCGGCAATTTTGTCGTCTCGGGCAACCTTGTCGTCGGAGCGGTGATCTTCCTGATCCTGACCATCGTGAATTTCATGGTCATCACCAAGGGGTCTGAACGCGTGGCCGAAGTGTCGGCACGCTTCAGCCTCGATGCCATGCCCGGCAAACAGATGAGCATCGATTCCGACATGCGCGCCGGCATGATCGACATCACCGACGCCAAGTCGCGGCGCGGCAAGCTGGAAAAGGAAAGCCAGCTTTACGGCGCGATGGACGGGGCGATGAAATTCGTCAAGGGCGATGCCATCGCCGGGCTGATCATCATCTGCGTCAACATCATCGGCGGCATCACCGTCGGCATGACGCAATATGACATGACCACCGGAGAGGCGCTGGAGGTCTATTCGATCCTGACCATCGGCGACGGGCTGGTGGCGCAGATCCCGGCGCTCTTCGTGTCGATCACCGCAGGGTTCATCGTCACCCGTGTCGCGTCAGAAGAAAACGAGGATCTGGGCGCCGATATCGCCCGGCAGGTGGTGGGCGAGCCCAAGGCGCTGCTGATCGCCGCCGCCATCATGCTGGGCTTTGCCGCAATCCCCGGCTTTCCGACGCTGGTGTTCCTGACGCTGGCGGCGATCACCGGCATCGCCGGGATCACCATCATCCGCGGCACCGCCCGCCGGGCCGAGGAGGACGAAAGCCGCTCCATGCCCGCGCTGGCCAGCGCCGCCGCGCCGACGGCGATGCCCGCCTTTCCCGAAGCGGGCGCGCCCGACACTGCGCCGGAGGTCGAGCCGGTGAGCTTTGCGCTCACCGTGCCGCTGATCGTCGATGTCGCCTCCGGCATCCGGTCCGAAATCCAGCCCAAGGTTCTGGATCGCGAGGTCGCACGTGTGCGCCGCGCGCTCTACTTCGATCTGGGCGTGCCCTTTCCCGGCGTGCATCTGCGCCTCAACGATACGCTGCCCGACGGGGCCTACCGCATCCTCGTCAACGAAATCCCCGTCGCCTCGGGACAGGCGCGCGAGGGGCATTTCATGGTGCGCGAGACGACGCAGAACCTCGATATGTTCCAAATCCCCTACGAACGGGGCGACGATTTCCTGCCCGGCACACCGTCGCTCTGGGTGGCGATGCGCCACGCCAATCTGGTGAAACGCGCGGGCGTTCAGGCGATGGCGCTGCCGGGGATGCTGACCTTTCATCTGGCGCATGTGCTCAAATCCCATGCGGGTGAATTCATCGGGGTGCAGGAGACCATGTTCCTGATGAACCAGATGGAAAAGGATTTCGCCGAACTGGTGCGCGAGGTCACCCGCGCGCTGCCGGTGATCACCATCGCCGATGTCCTGCAACGGCTGGTGTCCGAGGAAATCTCGATCCGCGACATGCGCACCGTGCTCGAAGCGCTGGTGGAATGGGGCCAGCGCGAAAAGGATGCGATCCTGCTCACCGAGCATGTGCGCGCCGCACTTGGGCGTTACATCACGCATAAATTCTCGGCCGGGCAATCGGTGATCCCGGCCTATCTGCTGTCCAAACCCGTCGAGGACGAAATTCGCGGCGCGATCCGCCAGACCTCGGGGGCGAGCTACCTCGCCCTGTCTCCCGACACGCATAAACAGCTGATCGGCGCGCTCAAACGCGCGGTCGGAGAGGTGGAGCGGCACACGATGGCCCCGGTGATCCTTGCCCCGATGGATATCCGCCGTTTCCTGCGCAAGATCGTGGAACGGGAATTTCCAAGCCTTGCCGTGCTGTCCTTTCAGGAACTGTCGGCCAATGTGAACGTGCAACCGCTCGAGCGGATCGAACTTGTCTGACGCCGCAGCCCTCCCCGATCCGCGCGGCGCGGCAATACTGGCGGGGCTTGGTGCCGCGCTTTACTGGGGCGGGCTGACGCTTGGCGCGGGCGGTGCGGGTGTGGGTGCCGATACCGCGATGGGCGCGCTTTATCTCGCCGGTGCGCTATGCGCTGCGGCGCGGGACGATAGGCTGCGACGGCTGGCTGTTGCCTTCATCGCCCTGGCCGCGCTCTGGGCTGTGCTGGCCCCTCTATCGGCGGCGGTGCTGGCGGGCGATGCATTGCCGCGCCTGTCGGGGCTGCGGCTTTGGCCGGAGGCGCTTTCGGCGCTTGCCGGAGGTTTGGCACTATCCGCACTGTCCCAGAGCGATGCGGCGGGGCCGATGGATTTGGTCTTCGGCGCGGCGCTCGGCATCGCCATTCTGATGGCCCTCGCCCTGCTCTGGCCCGAGGCCGCAACGGTTCTAACGCGCAGCCCGTTGCACCTCGCACTGACGCTGATCGCCGCCAGCACAATGGCCTTGCTGCTCCGCGCATCGCTTGCCGGCCTCACGCCACGCAGCCGCCGCATGGCGAGCGGGCTGATCGCGCTTTTGCCGCTCTTGGGCTTTGCCGGAACGATCCTCGGCATCATGGGGGCGCTGGCGGCCCTGCCCGATCTTTTCGCGGGCGGGACGGCAGGCAACGACACCGCCGCGCTCGGTGCGCTCTTGGGCGGACTGTCGGGCGCGTTCGAGACGACGCTGATCGGCCTTGTCGCCGCTGCCGCCGCCAGCCTCGCGCTCACCCTGATCGAAACGGCGCGCGATGGCTGAGCCCGATCACGGCGGCGTGCCGTCACTGGCCATGGCCGATATCATGATCGGCCTGTCGGCCATCCTGCTGGTGATCGTGGCGGCGCTTTCGACGCAAGCCGCGCAGCTGGCCAGTGCCGCGCTACAAAGCAGCGCGGATGCTGAAGCGCGGATCGCCCGCGCGGCACAGTCCCATGCGGCGCAAAGCGGCGACCCGGTGCTGATTGCGCAGGCGGATGGGCTGTTATTCGTCGCTCCTACCGGCGACACCGCGATTCCGCTTGATGCCATCGCCACATGGACCCCGCCGCCCCTGCCCGCCGCGCCGCTGCTGATCGTCGGGCCGCGCGGGCTTGAGGCGGATTTCCTGCTTGGTCCGGCGCTCGCCCGCGCGGGCGTGGAGCAAGCGCAACGCCTGCGCATCGCGGGTGCCTGCGCCCGCTTGCTGCGCGGCGCGACGGGGTCGCTGCGCTGTGAGTGATCCTGGCGCGCCGGGCGGCGGCATCTGGATCGCCGACATCGCCGCGAACCTGCTTTGCGTCGTGGTGATCGTGATGTCCCTGATCGCGCTGGCCAATCCGCCCGGCCTGTCGGCGCAAGCCGGCGCACCGGCCCGCACAGCCGCGCCACTGGCCGGGGCCGCGATGGTGGCGATGCTGCACCGGCGGCTGGTGCCCGAACCGGGGATCGGCGCGGTCGATCTGTTGGCAGTCGGGCCGCGCGCGGCGCATATGGAGGGTGCGGCAGAGGTCGATCTCTTCGTCTTCGACCATGCCGCCTATGGATCGCTGCCAGATGCGGGCCTGCCCCGGCAGGAACTCTCCGTCCCCCGCGCGCTGCGGCGGGCCGATGGGGGCGATTGGTCGGGCGCCTTTCTGGCCCTGCGACGCGCGGGCGCGGATCGGGCGGCGTTTACCGAAGGGTTGATCGCCTTGCTCGCTGCGCCAACCGAAGGCGCTACGCCGCAAAACACGCGCCGTTCGCTGCTGCCCCGGATCAAGACGGCGCTCAACGCGCTTGCCGCCGCGATGACGCTGGCCCTGATCCTCGGTCTGGCGCGCCGACGACGCCGGATCAGAGCGTGATCCGTCGCCGCCCCGTGGCATCCGCGCCCTGCCAATCGCCCGGCGGCACCACCTCGCGCAGCGCGGCCAGAACGGTGTCGAGCAAGGCGGCCAGCGCCGCGATAGCGTCGCGCGCCTGCCCCGCCGCCTGAGCCTCGACGATCCGCAGCGCGCGGATTAGCCGCGCCAGATGGGCGGCGACACGGGCCAGATAGGCGGCGGTCTCCTCGGGGGTCATGCCCGCACACTGCTCGGCCATCCGCGCCGGCACAGCCGGTTCCGCCCGCGCAGTGGCCAGGCCGGGGATCGCCGCCAGGTTCACAACGAGCGTAGAGGGATCCGGAACACCGCTCACCGTGCCTGCCGCGCCGAAGGCAGCCGACAGAAGCCCGGCCTCCTGCTGCGAAGGCTCCATCCGGCTCAGGAAGGCGAGGATCGCCTCGGTCGAAAATCCCGCCAGCGCGCCCAGATCCTCCGGCAGCGGCGATGGCGCGGGGGCGGGCAGCCCCGAAAGCGCCGCGAGCCCGAGCGGATCGTCCTCCGCCCCGGCGAAGGACTGAATCATTCCTGTATCAATATCGCCGCCCGCGCCGATCACACGCCCCGCCAGCTCGGCGGCGGCGAGCCCGCGCATGAGCGCCAACGCGTGCCGCGCGTCGAGCTCCATCAGCCGGCCAGCTCCGCCATCCCAAGGCTCCCGGCGATCCGCTCCACCAGAGGCGCGAGCGCCATATGCCCCGCATCGCGCGGCGTGGCGCGAAAGGCGCGCACCGCACGCGCCGCGCCATCCCTGTCGCCCATCGCGAGCCTTGCGCGCGCCAGGTGCCCCTGCGCCGCACCGCTGCCCGGATCGAGCGATATGGCCGTATCGAGCGCCGCGCCGGCCAGATCGAACGCGCCCGCCTCGATCAGCGCGACACCAAGGCCCAGCCACACCGCCGCCCCGCCCGGATCGAGAACGCAGCAGCTCTGGAACAGCACCGCCGCCCGCCGCGCTTGCCCGGCATCGAGCCGCGCATAACCCTGCGCATAGAGTAGATCGGCCACCCCCGGCGGCAGGCCGAGCGTATCGGCGATATCGCGCCCCTCGGCCAGTCCGGCCAATACCGGGGCGAGTGGACCCGCATCAGGCACCAGTTCGGCAAGGCAGTGGCGCAAGAGCGCGCCCTGATCCTCCGCCGCGGCGAGGGTCACGACGCGCGCCGCGCCTGTGCCGCAGCCAGCCCGCCGCGCGCGGCATCGGCCAGCGCGCTGCCATCGGGCGCGCGGTCGAGCGCGCTCTGGAAATCCTCGATGGCGGCGTCGGTCTCGCCCATCGCAGCGGCGGCGAGGCCGAGGAGCAGGAAACCTTCGCCCCGCGCGGGGTGCAGCATCACGATCCGCGCCGCGGTGTTCATCGCCACTTCGAACCGCCCTTCGGCCATCGCGCAGCGGCACAGACCGGCCTGCGGGCCGACGGCACCGGGATCGAGCAGCGCCAGCACAGCAAAACGCACCGCCGCCTCGGCGCTGCGCCCAGCATCGAGATCGGCTTCGGCGGCGCACAGCCCCGCTGCGATCTCGCTCGGGCCGAGCCCGAGTTCGCCTGCCAGGTCGAAATCCGCCAGATGCTGCGCCGCAAGATCGATAAGCGCCTCTTGAGTATGTGTCATGGTGTGCCTCTATCCTCTTGGCCCCGTGGTCAGGGGCGGAAAATCATCATTTCGTCCGGGTCCGTGGCGGGACGGGCCGGCGGTTGCGACGGAACGCCCTGCGCCATCATGGCTGCCCCTGCCAGAACACCATCGCTCTGCCCGGCCCAGTGAAGAAGATCGCGCAGCGCCTCGCCGGCCTGCGCCGGATCGAACCGCCGGATCGCGCCGAGCGCGGTGGGGCGGCCCTTGCCAAGCGCGATATCGGCCAGCCGTGCGCTGCGGTCCGCCACGCTCGCGTCGCTGCCCAGGACCGTCAGCGCGGCGCGATTGACCGACGGCAGCGCGAGCCCGATGCGCAACAGCCGCGTGACCTGATCCTCGGCCCGGCGCGGATCGGGATCGAGCCAGCCCAGCCGCGCGGTCATCAGCGCATCGCGCCCGTCGGGGGCGGCGACGATCTCGATCTCGATACCGTTCGCTTCGAGCGTGTAGCTGGCGCTGACGGCTTCGGCCGGAGCGCCGAGCCCGAGCGCCGCGCGCAACGCGGCCGCCGCACGCGGGACCGGGCCGGTTGGGGATGCGGAGGCCATGTTGCGCCTAGACCCGCGTCATGTTCATCATCATGTCGGTTTCGGCCTGCCGGATCTGGCGCATGAATTCGAGGGTCGCGCGGATCATGTCGGCCAGTTCTTCCATGTTCTTCTTGGCCATTTCCTCGTTCGACTGGCTGACCTGCGCGGCAGCGGCATCCTCCATGCCCTGCGCTTCGTCTATCTTGGCCTGGCTGTCCAGAATACCGCCGGTGAGGTCACCCGAGCTTTTCGCGATCTGGTTCGTCGCGTTGGCCCCGGCCTCAAGGCCCTTTCCAAGGGCTGTTATGCCCGAGCCGATGCCGTTCAGGATTTTTCCAAGCACCTTGTTGGCGTCACCGGCCAGGCCACCCATCCCGCCAAAGGCCGCGCCTTGCGCTGCGGTGATCATGCCAATGGCCGACGCCCCGATCGATACGACGCCCGTGGCAATTCCTATGGCGGCTGTCACGATGGCCGCTTTCAGCGCCTTGTCGGCGGCTTCACGCGTTTCACCGGCCTGTCCAAGAAGCTGCGATTGCGCCGCATCCCGCGCCGAAAGGCGCGATTCAAGGGCCTGTTCCCGGCTCATCGATGCGAACTCGATCAGCAGCTTGCCCAGAATGTTGTCGGACCGCAACGTCGACAGGAACGCCTCCAGCCGCTGCATCGGCGTGCTGTTTTCGTCTTCCAGCACCTTGAGCGCCGATTCCAGCCGCTTCGCACTGGCATCGCCTGCTTTCGAAGCGCCCTCGCCGCCAAGCGCGGCTGACATCGTGGCGCCCGCCGCGGCGTTGGCATTGGCGTCCGGCACGGCCCCCGATGCCGATCCGGCGCCAGCCCCGGTTGCACGGGTCTGCGCTGGGTCACCGGCGCCGGACTGGCCCTCTATGCCGCCCGCCCCGGCAAGATTAGAGGCAGGGGTGGGCAGAGTGCTGTTGATGGGTTTCATGTGTCGCTTCCTTCCTGAAATTCGGGTTAAACGGCAAAGCGCTGGTTGGACATCACGTCGCCGGTGTCCTTCATCATCGAAATTGCCTCGTCGATCATAGCGTTGAACCGCTCAGACGAGGCCATCATCATGGCAAGCGCCTGATCGATCAGGTCGTCAAGCGCGGACATCATCGCATTTAGTTCGTCGCTTTCGGCGAACATATCTGCCGCCTCGTGCTGAAGCTTGGCCGCCTGTATATTCGTCACGCCCCGGGCGATGTCTCCCACGCCGTTGGTGATACCGATGGAGCTCTGGATCATGGTGGGTGCAAGCGATGCAAGCGCAGCGACCTGCGCCGCGCCGCCGCTGAAAATGGCAAATGGCAACATTGCAAGACCCACGGCAAGTGTTGCCGCGGCGACGGTGACCGTTGTGGCGATATTCAGACCCATGATCCACTCATCGCTCAGCTCTGCTCCGAAAAGTTCGACGACGGATGCGACAATGCCCTTGCCGTCGTTCCACTGCTTGCAGGCTTCGTCTGCCCCCGAAAACGCCATGAGCGCACCGGACATGACGATGCCAGCCCCGATCGGAACCGCCACGAGCGCGGAAGCGCCCCCGGTAAATACAGCAACCCCGATGCCAGCGGCGATCGTCACGGCACCCGCCGCCATCACCGCCAAACCGCCCAGGATCTGGGCGACGGCGGTGAATTTGCCCCAGAACCCGCCATCGTCGCGCTTGGCGTTGGCCTCGTCCATCTTCTTTTGGGCCTCCTCAATCCTGGCCTGGTTTTCCAGAAGGTTCTGTTTCTTGATCTCCTGATCGGTCACGACACGGTCGGTTTCGGAATTGCCCTGGGTTTCCTTCATCTTGGCGGCAATCTCGGCCAGGCGGATTTCGAAATCGGGGGCGTTGGCGGCAGGCATGAAATTGCGCAGCGCGCCCAACAGCGACAGACCGGCGGCCAGCGTGGCTTCGGGCAGGGCCGCATCGCTGGCGGCGGTGGCCCCGGCCCCGGCGGCGGGCTTGGCCGCGTCGGCCTCGTTTGTCTGCATCTGCGTGCGGGCCAGCGCGCCCTGGTTCTCGATCCGCATGTTACACTCCTTCACTTTTGAATTCGTTGTCGAAACGCGCCAGCTGCGCCTTGGCCTGTGCCACCGTTTCGGCATGATCGGGCGCATCGCCCGCAAACCTGAGCGTTTCCTGAAACAGTGCCTTGGCCTCATCCAGTTCACCCGCCGCAAGATGCAGTTCGGCCAGCCGCATGTATCCATCCGGGTTGGTCGCATCGAGCGCGAGGAACTGCATGTACATATGCGCCGCGGGCTGCAGCTTGCCCTGAAGCTGCAACACCAGCGCCATGCAGTAGCGATGCCGCGCCTCCAGCGGGTCGATCTGGCCCAGATTGGCAAAGGTATCTGCCGCCTTGTCCAGATCACGCGCCTCGATCTGGCGGATGCCCAGGGCATAAAGCACCTCAAGGTCCTCGGCCGTCAGGCCCATGATCTGCGCAAGCGTTTCGCCATCGCGCAGGCGCTGAAGCCCGTCGCGCAGGGGCGTGCCCTCGTCCAGTGATTGCACGGCCGCGCCAAGCATCGGGTCCACACGCGCCATGACCTCTTGCAGGTCCGTGCCTTCGAAGGGCAGATCGTCGAGTAGCGCCATTCAGAGAATCCTCGTATCACCATGTTGTTGCTTGTGATCCTGCCCGATGTGCAGCCCGCCGGTTGTGCCGGAAGGCACAGCGCGGATCACAGACCGGCCTGCGTGAACAGCTCGTCAAGCGCGGTGAAGCCTGCATCCAGCGTCGGCAGATCGAAACCGCGCGGGGGGAAGGCGAGCGTCAGAACCGGCTGGCCGCTGCGCGTCAGCCCCGGCATGGCGGTCAGGCCAAGCGCGGCGTGAAACCCGCCAGCGGCCAGCGCAGCGCCCTTGCCGATCAAATCGCGCAGGATCACCGGGCGCGTCAGGCTGACCAGCACATCGCCGCTTTCGGCGGCAAGGATGCTCAGCCGCCCGGCCTTTTCGAACGCGAAACTGTAGCCGCCCGCCGCGTCGGGCGCGGCCTCCAGCCCCATCTGGGCGGCAAAGGCGGCAACGGCATCGGTTTGGGCTGCGTCAAGTGTTGGCATGTCAAAGGCCCCCCGTGATACGATCATGCGCCATAGCTGGCCTCTTCCTGTTCGACGACCTGATCGGACAGCGTCAGCAGCACCTGCGCCTGCGGCGCGCGCTGCCCCTCGGTCAAAAGCGCATCGGGCATCGCGGCGTGCAGATCGCGCACGAGATTGACGGCAGCGACGGGCAGATCGGCAGGCTCCGGCCCGAACCCGTCGATCAGGCCGCGCGCGCCCTGCAGGCTGGCGACCGGCGCCCCGGCAAAGCCCAGCACGCGGCCCGCCAGATCGGTGGCATCGGGGCGGGCGTCATCCGCACCGAACATGCGGTCGATCTTGCCAATGGCCTCGGTCGAGGCATCCAGCACCGTGCGCATCTGCTTGAGCCGCGACAGTTCGGTCAGCACCCCGCCCAGCTGCGCAGGCTCGGTCGAGGGGCCGAAACTGGCCATGTCATCGCCCGCCACGCGGATGAAACTGTCCAGCACCGCCTCAAGCTTTTCGGTCAGGGAAAAGTCGCGCAGCGCGGAAAAGATGCGCCCGGCATCGGGCGTGTCGCGCAGCATCGCGCGGTAGCTGTCGCGGTAATCCTGCGGGGTCGCGCCCAGCCCTTCGGCGGCGCGGGCGGCCTCAGGGGCGGCGGCGAACCCGGCGGCAATGTCGCGCGCCAGATCGGGTTGGCGCATCTCGGCGCGCAATTCATCGAGCAGCGCCAGATAGGCGGCGGGCGCGCCCGAGGTCGCGGCCACGTCGCGCACCGTTTCGAGCGCGGCAAAGCGATGCGCGATATCGCCGTCATATTCGGCCAGCAACGCGCGCAGATCATCGGCGCTTGGCAGATCGTTGCCCTTGGCACCGCGGCGAAAGAATTCCTCGAACTTGCTGAATTTCGCCACCAGATCGCGCAGCGCCTGGTCCTTGGGCAGGTTCGGCAGCTTGTCGAGATAGTCGGCAATCCGCCCCAACGCATCAAGGTCGGTGCCCGCGCCCTTGCGCACCTTGACCTTGTCAAGGTCCACCTTGGCGCGGTTCGACGCGGCCATGCCCAGTTCTTCGAGCGCGTCGGTGATATCGGCAGCGGCGGTCGAGACCATCACCGCCTCGCCCGATCCGCGCGCGCGTCCCGCCATGATCTCGGCCCCGACCGGAGAGGCGGCGTTATGGGTGGCGATCTGGGTCTGGATAACCTCGCGCGGGGCGGTGATGGACATGGGCGTTCCTCGGGCAGCGATGACTCGAACGCCCCTACCCTGCCCGGCCCGGCCACGCGCGGCCGTGTCGGTTGGCACAGCGCGGCCCGCCCCACGCGCTATGAACGCCCTATTCCGCAGGAGCCGCGCTTGGACCCGACAACCGCCCCGAATGACCTCGCCGCCGCGATGTCCACCGCTGTGATGATGTTTCGCGGCTTCGAAGGCTGGCTTCTGGGCTTTCTTCTGTGCCTGCCGCGCGCCTATGCGTTCATCGCCGCCTCGCAGCTTTTGCCGCCCACCGCCGTGCCGCGCCTTGCGCGCACCGCGTCGATCCTTGTGATCGCGCTGCCCATCACGCCCGTCGTAGCCCCGCAGGCGCAATCGCTGATCGAAGGCGAGGTGGCGCGGCTGCTGCTTTTCTTCGCCAAGGAATTCGCCATCGGCTTTGTCATGGGGTTCTTCGTGACATGGGTGTTCTGGGCGGTGCAGGCGGCGGGCGCCTTCATCGACAACCAGCGCGGCGCGGCCATCGCGGCGTCGATCGATCCGCTTCAGGGGCATGAAAGTTCACCCCTCGGGCTGCTGTTCAGCCAAGGGTTCATCACCTATTTCTTTGCCGTGGGCGGGTTTACCGTGATCGTCGGGCTGCTTTACCAGTCGTTTCAGGTCTGGCCCGTCACGCGCATGCTGCCCGTCTTTGCCGAGGATTTCCCGGCGACGATCTTTGCCCTGCTCGATCTGGGGATGCGGCTGATGTTCATCTATGCCGCGCCGATCATCGCGGTGATGTTTCTGGCGGAATTCGCGCTTGCGCTGGTGTCGCGTTTCGCGCCGCAGATGCAGGTGTTCATCCTCGCCATGCCGATCAAATCGGGCATCGCGGTGTTCCTGCTGATCTTCTATCTGCCGATCCTGATGCGCCACACGCTTGGCGAGGCAGGCGCGCTTGAAGGGTGGATGGCGCGGCTCTGGTCGATCCTGGAGGCGGGAACCGGCCTGCGTTAATCGAGGTTGATGGCGAGGTTATCCAGCCTCTCGCGAT
Organism: Marivita sp. GX14005; assembly: GCF_023370775.1. Classification (GTDB taxonomy): domain Bacteria; phylum Pseudomonadota; class Alphaproteobacteria; order Rhodobacterales; family Rhodobacteraceae; genus Marivita. The sequence goes on along the minus strand of NZ_JAMCCQ010000004.1, from coordinate 283,069 downwards.
CCAGCACGATGATATGCCGATCCTCAAGAGCGAGGATGCCGTCCTTCTGCCAGCGGCGCAGGGTCTTGTTCACATTCTCCCGCGTGCCGCGCGCCATGACGCCCAGATCGCGCTGCGTCACTTCGGGGCCAAGGCACAGAACCCGCGATCCACGATAGGCCAGATCGTTGCCCATCGCATCGAGCAGACCGCCCAGAAGATAGGCGAGGCGCTAGCTCAGGCTGGGAAAATAGAGCGCGCGGGTGAATTGCATATGCTGGCGATAACGCTGCGCGACAAGCCGCGCGAGCGCCTGCCGCACCGCCGCCTGCGCCGCGCCCTCCTGCCGGATCCAATTCGCTTCGATCCCCATGACGCGCGCGGCGCCGATGGTGGCCGCGGTGTCGCAATGCGGCAGATCGTCGAGCAGGCCGGACTCGCCGAAGGTGCGCCCGGCGGAGATGATGTTGTAGAGCGTGACGAACCCATCCTCGCCAATATAGGTCAGCCGGATATGACCGCTCAGCAGGATATAAAGATATTCGGTCGCGTCTTCCTGAAAATAGACCACCGAATTGGCATCGAGATCGCGCATCCGCGCATTGGCCAGAAGCGCCGCGCCGACATCGTCGCCCAGACCGGAAAGATCGCCGAGATCGGTTCTTGCCAACACGTCCCGGTCACGCTCCTTGCGAAGCGATATGCAGGGCTGCGCAGGTGCGCTCTGGCAAGGCTCCCCGGCCCGCGCCTGAATGACGACCCCGCCATGCGGCGCGCTCCAGTCCCGTTTGCGTTCGCTGATCATATCCCGCCATTCCGCCCGTTCCCCGCGCGTGATCTTCCCGCCCGTCATCCGGGTCTTTTGGGTTCGCGCAAGTTCCGAGGATTATGCGATCGCGCTGCGGCGGTCTATCGATGGATCCATCGGGTTTCGGAAGAAAACATGCCGGGGATATTGATAATTATCATCAATCGGCGGCGCATATGCTCACCAACCCAAAAAGAGCCGGCTGCCGCGCCCGTCGCTTTCAAGCTGCAGCGTCGCGCCGATCGCCCTCGCCCGCACCCGCTGCGAGCGAAGCCCGTGCCCCCGCCGCCCGGCGGCGCTCACGTCGAACCCCTTGCCGTCATCGCACAGCAGGATATGCGAGCCGCCGGTGACGACGGTGATCCGCGTCGCGCCCGCATGTTTGACGACATTGGTGATGAACTCCTGCACGATGCGCAGAAGGTTGATATTGCAGGTCGGCGTCGGGTTCGGCAGGCGCGGGGTTTCCTCGACCTGCCAGTCGAAGCAGACCCCCTGCCGCTCCAGCATAGGCTCGATCCGCGCGCGCAGGGCGCCCAGCAGGCTGACCACATCGCCGGGATTGTAAAGACTGTCCACCATCAGCCCCAGATCGGTCTGTGCCTCTTCGAGAACCTCGCGCAGATGCGGATCGGAATGGGGCGATTGGCGCAGGCCTGCGAGCGCATTGGCCAGATGCCCGCCGACCCCGTCATGCAGGTCCATCATGATCCGCTGCCTTTCCTGCGCCAGAAGCGCCTCGCGCTCGCTGGCCTCCAATTGCCGGGCGGTCTGGCGCAGCGCACGGGTGCGTTCGATGATCCGCCCGCGCATCCGGTCCGACAGCGCCTCCTGATGGGCCAGCGCGGTGACAAGCTGCACCACGACGAGCCATCCGGTCACGAACATGAAGACCAGCGGCATGAACTGGCCCAACTGCATGTCCACGGGCGGCGGCGAGAGGTAGAGGAACATCGCGTCATGCACGGCTAGCGCCGCCGTGAAAGACGCCGCCCCGTAAAGCGTGGCGAAACGTCCACGCGTCGTGAACCGGCGGTCGCGGATCAGCGTTGCCAGAAGGTAAAGCGTGATCGCCAGCATCCCGCATTGCACCAGCCCCGACATGATGAGCAGATAGGGCTCCGGCGTCATCAGCATGACAGCAAGCGAGAGCACCGCATAGCCAAGCGTCACCTGCTCAGCCGTATCGGTGCGGCGCCGCAGGAAACGGCGGATGAAGCGATGCAGGCACGCGACGAGGAACGGAACCGTCGCTGTCCAGATCACCATCCACAGCGCGTCGGGGATCGGCGGGCTGGAGCCGAGATAGTGCAGGCTGAGCATCGCCGTCGCGGCACCGGCGAAGGCGGCCCAGTGATAGACCCGGTCGCGCCGCCGCACCACCGCCAAAACCGCCAGCCCGGCGGTGCACAGAAGCGCCAGCAACAGACCGAACCACGCGACATCCCCGGTCAACCGCGCCCGCAGCGCGTAGCGTTGCGCCAAGACCTGATCGGGACCGAACTGGAACGCTGCCAGCATCGGCGGAAACAGCGGCGCGCTATGAACGACGATGTCCAGCGTCGCGCGACCTTGCGGGAGTATTTCTTGCGGTAGGCGGGTATAGGCCGGCGTGCTCCAGTGCCAATAGGGGCCGCCCTCCGGGGCCGTCCGCAGCACCAGCGCGCCATCGAGATACACATCCAGCCCGTCGGCAAAGCGTGGAAAGTAGAGCGCCATCGGACCGGGACCGGGGTTCTGCGGTACCGGGGTTTCGACCCTGATCCGCAGTTTCGTCTCGACCGCGCCGGTCACCGGAAGCGCCACCGGCACGCCGTCGCACGGATCCTCCGGAAACGCGGTGCTGCACAGGATCGCGGTCTCGATGGACACCGCGCGGCGCGGTGCGTCCTCGTTCGGGCCGACCGCGATCAGCGCTGCGAGCATGATCGCGACCACCCCAAGCGACAGGGCAAGCCTGACGCAACAGGCAAGCGCTTTCATAACAGGCCCAACCGGGCTGCAATGGTGACAGCCTCGATATTGGAACGCACTTCGAGCTTGCGGTAGATCGCATTGATATGCGTGCCCACGGTGCTGACCGAAATACCCAGCCGCCCGGCCACTTCCTCGCGCTTGTAGCCGCGAGAAACGAGCCGCAGGATTTCCAGCTCGCGCCGCGTCAGGTCGGGCACCTCTCCCTCGGGCCTGGTGCCGGGCGCGCGCTCCACCAGCGCGAGCAGATGCCGCGCGACCTGGGGGCTGACCGGGCTGCCCCCCGCCAACACTGTGCGCACCACCTCGGCGGTGCGGTCCAACGCCTCGAACTTGAGCACATAGCCCCTTGCACCCAGACGGATCGCATCGACGACCTGCTGTTCCTCTCCGATCACGCTGATGACGATGGATTCGCAATCCCAATCGGCCGCCGCCACAGCGCGGACGATCTCCAAGCCCGACCCGTCGGGCAGGCCCATATCCGTCAGGACCACCCGCGGCCGCAGCCGCGCCAGAGCCTCCAGCCCCTCGGCCACGCCGCGCGCAGGCGGCGCGACAGCCATGTCGCCAGAGCCCTCGATCTGGCGATAGATCTGCTCGGCCGTCCGCTCGCGGTCCTCGACGATCAGGATCAAAGGCACGGCCCCGGACGTTCCGGGCGCTATCGCTTGAGACATGTTCGGACTCTGTCAGCCGGTTTCAACGGGGTCGAGTGTGATGCCTCTAGAAACCGGAAAGGTGGAGGGGATTCAAGCGGGAGATCGCTGCGCAGGACTCTAACCCGGCTTCAATTCGCTACCGAAGACGCGGGGTATGACGCCGGATCGCCCTGGGATAGCGGGCGGGCACCTTCGGTCGCGCCTAGCGCCGCCCTTTGCCGCGGATCAGACGAAGGACGTAAAGCCCGACGATGGCGATCAGGATGACATTCGTTACCGGGTTCAGCCAACCCGAAACCTTTTCGTATTGCGTGCCGAGGATATACCCCGCGCCGGTCAGGAAGCTGGTCCAGATCGCGGTTCCGGCGAGCGAAATCACCAGAAACCGCATGAGCGGCATGTTCGCGAAACCGGCCGGGACGGAGATGACCGTTCGGATCGCCGGCACCATGCGACCCCAGAAGACCGCCGAATCCTCGTGGCGCTTGAACTTGTCCTCGGCCTTCTCAAGGCTCTCGGTCGTCAGGGTGAGCCACCAGCCGTGCTTTTCGACGAATGCATAAATCCTGTCGCGGCTGAGCTTCTGGGCCGCGAAATACCACAGCCATGTGCCGGCCAGCGTGCCGATACTGCCGGCGATCACCGTCAGGATCGGGTTCAGCTCGCCGGTCTGCGACAGATACCCCCCGAGCGGCATGATGATCTCGGACGGGATCGGGGGAAAGACGTTCTCCAGGAGCATCAGAAAGGCAATGCCGAGATATCCGCCCGCTTCCACAATGCCGGTGAGCCAATCGAACATATCCCGCCTCTCGTCTTGTCCTGGCGGGATAACCTCTTGCGGCGGCGCGATGTTCCCTAGTCGCTTCGCCTCAGCGCGCCGCGTAGAGCGCGCGCGTCCAGGCTTTCGGAGACATGAGGCTTCGGGGCGAACCCCATGCGCTCCATCGCCTCGGCCTCGCGCGGATGGGGCCGTGCGGTCACCGATGCAGCGATAAGCCCCGCGAGTTGCCGTTTCGATCCCGAAGCGGCCTTGAGCCGCGACAGCGCCGGGAGCAGGAGCTGTTCGATCTCGTTGAAATCGGTGCCGAGCGGGAAAGACGGCAGGAGTTCCGTGAAAGGCCCAAGCCAGTCGCGCAGCGTTTCTGGCAGATTGTTGCGATGCGCCTCGGGGATACGATAGGACTGCGCGATCTTACCCGCGCGCTTTGCCTCGGCCAGAAGCTGCGGCTGGAACCGGCTGTCCGCGATGGCCAGAAGCCGGGCGATCACCGCCTCGTCGGTCTGGCCGCGCAGATCGGCGGCGCCGTATTCGGTGACGACGATATCGCGCATATGGCGCGGCACGGTCGTGACCGGCACCTGCCAGACGATGTTCGACGTGACCTCGCCTCCCGCCTCGCGCGTAGCGGGAAGCGTCAGCACCGCGCGCCCGCCTTCGAGCGCGAAGGCCTGTTCGAAGAAATTGAACTGCCCGCCGACGCCGCTCACCACCTGTCCGGGTTTCGCGGAATCGGACATCGCATCGCCCAGCAGGCTGACCTGCATGGCACCGTTGACGAAACGCGCCTCGATGCGCGCCGCGCGCTTGGACGCCTCATCGCCGTAAAGCGCGTTGGTGAAGCTGACGGGCATCATGTGGATTTTCCCGCGCCGCTCCTCGGGCATGTCGCGCAGGCGTTCATACATGGCGCGTGCATCGACGAAGAACCCGGCATGGATCGCCGCGCCATCCACCTCGCGCCGCAGGATACCTTCGTCTAGCAGCGCAACGAGGCCGCCGACGAGCATTTCGGTAACAGCGTAAAGCCCCGTTTTGAACGGCGCGACAGCCTCTCCGGTCAGCGGAAAGGGCGCGCTGTCCCAGACCGGGTTCAGCGCCGCCCGGTCGCGCAGTCGGAGCGCGTGGGCCACCGCATCGCCGATCGCACCGATGCCGATCTGCAGCGTTCCGCCATCCTCGATCAGCCGCGAGACATGCAGCGCGATGGCGTGGTTGCGCGGCGATACGGGCCGGCGCACCGCCGAGAAGAGTTCGAACTCATGTGGCGGCTCGAGCAGCATCTCGAACTCGCCGATATCGAGAACGGCGGTCCCGTCGAGGAACGGGAGGCGGTTGTTCACCTCTCCAACCGCCATGAAATCGAGCGCGCCATCGCTGCGCATATCGAACAGATCGGCGGAAATATCGGTGTTGCAGCTGAGCGAAATCTCGTCCCCCTGCCGGGGCATGAGCTGCGACAGCACGTTCGGCCGCTGCGCGATCAGCACGTCCCGCGCATGGGTGTAGTTGGCCGCGATATAGTTGCGCTGCGCATAGTCCACACCGAGCCATTCGCCGGCCTGAAAGAAGAACTCCGACACGCGGATATTTTCCGGCAACTCGCCCGATTTGATCAGATCGGCATAAAGCAGCGCGGGATAGGCGCCGAAGAGCCGGTCCATCGCCGGTTCGAGAAAGCGCCGTTCGAGATCGGACGAAGGGTCCGGCCGCATCAGCGTCAGCGCGGTGAAGATCGACAGGTCGAGCGACGCATCGTCCAGCGCGGCGCGCGTCAGCGCATTGACGAGCGTGACCGGCTTGCCCAGACCCAGCGGAAGGGCGAGCCGGACGGTGCCATCCATCCGCTCGAAAATCCGAGCCGCCATGTCGTCGGGGTCAGAGAATATCTGCGGCCTGTCAACCAAGTGCCCCCCATCCGTCATCCGGGGCAAACCGATCACCATACTTACCCTGCAACTCTTTCAACCTGCGAGGGATTTCGTCAACCCCCCGCGCATGAGCATAGTGCATCGGTCCGCCCCGGAACGGAGCCCAGCCGGTCGCGAAGATCATCGCGGCATCCACCTGGTCCTCGTCTTGCGCCACATCCTTGCGCAGCACCTCGACACATGCGTCGAGCATGGGCAGGATCAGACGGTCGGTGATGTCCTCGGGCAAGTCGCGATCCGTTTGGGGATGCGGTGTGCCGTCCGACCAGTCATAGAAGCCCTGCCCGCTTTTCTTACCAAGCTTTCCGGCATCGACCTTGTGCCGCAGATCACTTGAAATCTCTGCCATCGGCTTGTCGAGTGTCTCGCGGAGCGATTCCGCCACGTGCAAACAGATATCCAGCCCGACCTGGTCGGCGAGCGTGACCGGTCCCATGGGCATGCCGAACCGTAGCGCGGCGCTATCGATGACCTCCTTGGGAACGCCCTCGTCCATCAGCACCATCGCCTCCATGAGATAGGGCGTAAGCGCACGGTTGACGACGAAGCCGGGGTAGTCGGCGACCTTGGCAGGCAGCTTGCCTATGGCACCGCAAAAGGCGGCGAGCCGGTCTGCGGTGTTCTTGTCGGTTTTGGTGCCGCCCACCACTTCGACCAGATCGATCTGCGAAACCGGATTGAAGAAATGCAAGCCCGCAAAGCGCGTTTTTACCGGAGCGTGGGCGGCCAGTTCATCGACCGAAAGGCTCGACGTGTTGGTTGCCAAAATCGCGCCTTTCTTCATACGGTCCTTGAGCCCGTCATAGATCTTGCGCTTGATCTCGACGGTTTCCGGCGCGGCCTCGATCACCAGATCGGCGCGGGCGATGCCGTAGCCTTTCGGGTCGGGCATCAGCCGATCGAGTGCATCGCGCGTCTCAATGCGGCTGAGGTGTTTCTTTTCGCAAATATTGCCGGCCTGCTTGACCGCCTTGCCGAGCGGTTCGGTCTCCACATCGCCAAGCGTGACTGTCTTGCCCTTGATCGCCGCCATCGCCGCGATCTCGCCGCCCATCGCGCCGGCACCGATGACATGGACATGGGAAATCCCGTCCTCGCCGCGCCCGGCTTCCTTGAGCTTTTGCTGAAGGAAGAACACCCTGCGCAGGTTCTCCGATGTATCCGTCTTGAGCAGGGCGGCGAAACTCTCGATCTCGGCGCGCTGCATTTCCTTGCGGTCGTCGCCATGCTCTTCCCAAAGATCGATGAGCGCGTGCGGAGCCGGATAATGCTCTTTCGGAGCCTTCTTTTCGGTCTCGCTGCGCATCTTGCGGGCGACAAGCCCGCGCGCCTGATCGAAGGACAGCGCCTGCGCCTTGAGCCCCTGCGATTGCCTTTCGATCTCCCCATTCGCGGCCGCCCGGACCGCGGCGGCGACATGACGCTCGCGCACCACCGCATCGGCAATGCCGAGCGATTTGGCCTTCTTGGTATGTGCGGTCTTGCCCGTCAGCATCAGCGTCATCGCCTCTGTCGGATCGATCAGCGCGGGCAGGCGGAAGGTGCCGCCAAGGCCGGGATGCAGGCCAAGCTGCACTTCGGGAAAACCGAAGGACGCGCCATCGACCGCGATGCGGTAATCGCAGGCCAGCGCCAGTTCGAACCCCGCGCCAAGCGCCGCGCCGTGAACGACGCAGATCGTCGGGCAATTCAGCGCCTCGATCCGGTCGAGCACATCATGCCCCTGCCGCAGCAGATCCGCCGCGCCCTCATCCGACATCGCGTCGAAAGAGGTGATATCGGCCCCGGCGGCAAAGCCCTTCGGCTTGGCCGAGCGGATCACCAGCGCCTTGGGCAGATCGCTCTCCGCCGCGGCGACATGGGTTTCCAGCTCGCGGATCACCCCTTGGGAAATGGTGTTCGTGCCGGTCCCGGTCTTGTCGAGCACAAGCCAGAGGATGCCGTCCTCATCGGTGCCGCTGCGCCAGTTGCCTTCCGCCTCGCCCACCGGGCCAAGCTCGATCATACCGTCTTCGAGATAGCTCAGAACAGGTCCCGTCATCACACAGCCTCCAGCAACATTGCACCGCCCAGACCGCCGCCGATACATTCGGTCGCGATCCCGCGCTTTGCCCCGCGCTGCTTCATCGCGTTGGCCAGATGCAGCACGATGCGGTTGCCGCTCGTGCCGACGGGATGGCCCAGCGAAATAGCCCCGCCATCGACATTGAGCCGGTCGCGGTCGATCCGCCCGAAGGCGCCATCGAGCCCGAGCACCTCGCGGCAGAAACCCTCGTCGTTCCACGCGGCGAGGCAGGCGAGCACTTGCGCCGCGAAGGCTTCGTTGAGCTCCCAGAGATCCACATCCTCGACGCCCAGACCATTGCGTTTGGCGAGCGGGGTGGAGCACAGGACCGGCCCCAGCCCCATCACCGCCGGGTCGAGCCCGGCCCATTCGCTGTCCTTGATCTCGGCGATTGGCGTCAGCCCATGCTCCTCAACCGCCTGTTCGGAAGCGAGGATGCACCAGCTTGCCCCGTCGGTGATCTGGCTGGAATTGCCCGCCGTGACCTTGCCATAGGGCGGCTCGAAGACCGGCTTGGGCTTGGCGAGCCCCTCCATATCGCTATCGGGCCGCACGCCGTCGTCGTGCTCGTAAACCGTGCCGTCCCGCGCGAAGGCGGGCATGACCTCATTATCGAGCGTGCCATCCTCCTGCGCCGTGGCGAGCCGGTGATGGCTTTCCATCGCGTAGGCATCGGCGGTGCGCCGGTCGATCCCGAAGCGATGCGCCAGCACCTCGGCGGTCTGGCCCATGCTGAGTTCGGTGATCGGATCGGTCAACCCGCGCTCCAACCCGACGACGGGCTTGAAGAATTCCGGCTTGATCCCGGTCAGCATCTTCGCCTGCGCCATCGGCCCCTTTGCATTGTTCAACCGCCCGAACCATTCGACCGCCGATTGACGAAGCGTCAGCGGCGCATGGCTCAGCGCCTCCGCGCCGCCGGCAAGGATCATCTGGTGCGATCCCGAACGGATGTAGCGATAGGCGGTGTCGATGCTCTGCATCCCAGAGCCGCAATTGATCTGCACTGAAAACGCGACCGTTGTCTCCGGCAGCCCGAGCCGCAGCGCGGCGACGCGCGCCGGGTTCATCTCGTCCGCAATGACGTTGACGCAGCCGAGGATCACCAGATCGAAGGCCGCTTTGTCGAATGTCTGCCTTGCCAGCAGGGGCCGGCCCGCCTGCACCGCCAGATCGACGGGGGTGAAGGGGCCGGGCTTGCCCTGCGCCTTGAGAAACGGCGTGCGCGCGCCATCGACAAGGAACACGCGCTGCTCTTTCACATCGGTCATTCCGCGGCCTCCTTCGGATCGGTCTCGTAGGACGTGCGGTCATGCAGCGTGTAGTTCGGGAAATAGCGCAAGAGCTCTTCCTGATCGTAATCGTCCACCGCGACGACTTCGGCGACGAGACGGTTCATCGCCTGAATATCGTCCCATTCCGCATCGCTCAGGATACCGGCCTCGCACGCTTCCTGCGGGGTCTTGCGCGCCTCCCGCAGGCGCTTCATCACCGGTGCCATCTCGATCACCTTGGCATAGCATTCGTTGAGCACCATCACCCCGTCGCGGTTGCACCCATCGGCCAGCCGCCCGGTGATCCGGTCGCGCGTTGGCGATGGCTCGTAGATCAGATCGCTGCATTCTTCGGTCAACTCATCGCTCGGCGCGGGCTGCACATCGCCCGGCCATGTGAAAAAGCGCAGCACCCAGGCGGCGGGGCGGTTCGGCAGATTGGCGATCACATCGTTGAGCGAGGATTGAATCCGCGTGAACGCATCCTGCGCCGTGTATTCGAGCACCGGCAGATCGGCGCGCTGGCGACCCTCGTCCTCCCACCGCTTGAGCGCCGCCGACAGGATATACATCTCCGACAGGATGTCGCCCATCCGGCCCGAGATCATCTCCTTGCGCTTGAGCGCGCCGCCCAGCGTCAGGAAGAGGAAATCAGCCGTCAGCGCGTAGGCCGCCGACCATCGCGCAAGCTGCCGGTAGATCGGCGTCGCCTTGCCCGCAGGGGGCGCGGGCGCGAACCGTCCGCCGGTGATCGCCCGACCCCAGGAACGGAACAGCGTTTTCGTCGCGTGGCCGACATGCGCCCAGAAAGACTTGTCGAACATATCGAGCGATTTGTCCGGGTCGTCTTCCTGCAGCGCCAGCATGTTGTCGAGCATGTGAGGATGCGCGCGGATCGAGCCTTGCCCGAAGATGATGAGCGAGCGCGTAACGATATTCGCGCCCTCCACCGTGATCCCGATGGGCACGGCGCGGTAGAGCGGCAGAAGGTAGTTCGACGGCCCGTCGATCACCGCCTTGCCGGAATGCACATCCATTGCATCGTTGAGCGCCTCGCGCATCCGGTAGGTCGCATGGGCCTTCATGATCGCGGAAATCACGCTCAGCGCGCGGCCTTCATCCAGCCCCGCACAGGTCAGATGGCGCGCGGCATCCATCGCGTAGGCATCGGCCGCCAGCCGCCCCATGCGCGCTTGCACGCCGCCGAATTTGCCGATCGGCAGGTTGAATTGCTGGCGGATGCGCGCATAGGCACCGGTCGTATGGGCAGAAAGCGCAATTGCGGCGCAGCCCATCGAGGGCAGCGAAATCCCCCGCCCTGCGGCCAACGCACTCATCAGCATCATCCAGCCGCGCCCGGCATAATCCGGCCCGCCGATGATGTGATCGAGCGGGATGAACACGTCCTTGCCGGTGGTCGGCCCGTTCATGAACATGGTCGAGGACGGCAGATGCCGCCGCCCGGTTTCCACCCCGTCCAGATGCGTCGGCACCAGCGCGCAGGTGATGCCGATATCCTCTTCGCCGCCCAAAAGCCCGTCAGGGTCGCGCAGCTTGAAGGCCAGCCCCAGAACGGTGCAGAGCGGCGAGAGCGTGATATAGCGCTTGGCCCAGTTGAGCCGGATGCCCAGCACCTCCTCGCCGTCCCACTGTCCTTTGCAGACGATGCCCTCATCCACCATCGCGCTCGCGTCCGATCCGGCCTCGGCGCTGGTGAGGCCGAAGGCGGGCAATTCGGTCCCCTCGGCCAGACGCGGCAGCCAGTAATCCTTTTGCGCGTCCGTGCCGAACTGGTGCAGCAATTCCCCCGGCCCGAGCGAGTTGGGCACCATCACCGTCACCGCCGTGGCGACCGACCGGGTCGAGATGTAGCGCACGATCTCGGAGTGGGCGAAGGCCGAGAACCCGAGCCCGCCGTGGGATTTCGGAATGATCATCCCGAAGAATTTCTTCTCGCGCAGGAATTTCCAGACCTCGGCCGGGAGATCGCCATCCTCGTGATTGATCTTCCAGTCATCGACCATGCCGCACAATTCCTTGCACGGCCCGTCGAAGAACGCCTGTTCCTCCGCGCTCATCTGCGGCGCTTTCACGGCGCGCAATTTGGACCAGTCGGGGTTGCCCGAGAAAAGCTCGGCCTCCCACCAGACCTCCCCGGCATTGAGCGCCTCGCTCTCGGTCGAGGACAGCGAGGGCAACGCGCCCTTGGCCCATTTGTGAATCGGTTTCGTCAGGTATTTCTTGCGAAAATCGTTCATGGCATCCCCCTGATCGCAGAAACCCGTCAAAGGCAGTACAAGTTCCCGCTTTCAGTAGGGCGCAGGCCATAACGTCACGTCAAGCGCGCTATGCTTGGTTTCGGGCGTGGCGATGCGACCATTTGGCCTTGCGCGAAGGGGCATCGTTGCCGGAATGATCTTGACTATTTCTGTAGGATAACGATATTCGCCTTGAAACGTGGCGAGGTTTTCATGCCCAAGGTTCCCAGCCCCTGTATCGATGTCTGCAAGTTCAAGCGCAACGGGCACTGCATCGGCTGTTCGATGACCAAGGCGCAGAAATCCGCGTTCAAGGCGCTCGACAAGAACAAGCATCGCGCGGCTTTCGTGGAGCTTGTGATGGCGCAGCAAAGCGCGATGGGCCGCTATGCGCATTGGCCCGGCGCCTATGCCAAGAAATGCCGAAAAAAGGGCGCGGCCCTTCCCGGCGCGATGAAAGACGAGGCCGCGTGACCGGCGCGGCGAGAGGACCACTACGATGACGACAGCGCTCCGCAAACCCGAAACGCCGCTCGCGCTTCCCGATTATACCCCGGAGTTCGGCCGGCCGATTCTCGCCCATCTGCGCCATGTGGCGCGCGACGCACGGTGCAAATCCTATGTCGATCTTTTCGGAGCCTGCGCCGCGCTGTCGGGCAATCGCCAGATTGCGGCCAATGCCGCCTCCGAGGTGCTGATGCGCTGCCTGTCGCAGGCACTTGGCCGTCGGCCGGTGCTGTTCCGCGAGGGGGAGCGGGACACGTCTTTCGACGAGAAATGGCTGCTCGCCCTTGCGCGCGCTCTGAAACACGAGGACACGGCGAGCGCGACTTTCCTTCTCAATTCCCGCGTTCCCAAACATGCGCGGCGCAATCTGGTCTTTTTGCTGCGGAATGTGATCGACGGTTTCGAACAAGTTTAGAAAGATTCTAAATTGGCTTGCGTTGGGCGGCTGCGATGCCTAGATTGGCGTCAAGCCAGCCAGCTGCCGTGCCAGCCAGCCTCTAACTTAGATCATAGGAGCCGGACATGACCCAGACCGCACAATCGCTTTCCACCGATGCCGCCACCGCCATCGCCGATGCGCTTAACCAATGCGTCGCCGAAACGGCCGTGACGACGATGCTTGCACATAATTTCCATTGGAACGTGACGGGCATGGCTTTCGGGCCGTTGCACGAGCTGTTCCAGACGATTTACGAGGATCATTTCGTCGGGCAGGACGATCTGGCCGAGCGCGTCAAGGCGCTCGAAGCGCATGCCGAGGGCACGCTGGCCGGGATGCTCAAGCGCTCCAAGGTGGCCGAGGCCGAGGGAACGCCATCCGCGGAAGAAATGATCCGTCTTCTCAAGGAAGCGCAGGAAACGCTGGCCGAGACACTCGGCGGTGCCGGCGAGCTTGCCGCCAAGCATGGCGACACGCTGACCGAAGACCTTTGCATCGAGCGTGGCCGCACGCACGAGAAATTCGCCTGGATGCTGCGCGCGCATCTGCGCTGAGGCCCGCCTCCGGCACCGGACTGAAGGGTGATCGCCACGCGGTCACCCTTTTTTGTTTCGGCGCGCCTCTTCCAGTTCCCGCAGAATGGCATCGGTATGCTCCCCAAGCCGGGGCGCGATGCGGCGCAATTCGGGGCCGTTCCCGGATTGCTTGATCGGAAAGCCGAGGATTTTCATCGGCTCCCCATCGGGCGTTTCGGTTGCCAGCGCCATGTCGCGATGCGCGATCTGCGGATCGCTCAACAGCGCCTGTTCGACGGTCTGAACCGGCCCTGCCGGAACCCCGGCGGAGTTGAGCCGGGCGATCCAATCGTCGGTCGTTCCCGCGCGCAGGCGCGCCTCGACTTCCGCATTGATCGCAGCGCGGTGGCGCATCCGCGCGGCATTGCCTGCAAAGCGCGGATCGTCCAGCAAATCGCGGCATCCCAGGGTGGCGAAAAGTCGCTCCACCATCACGTCATTCGACGGGGCGATGGCGATATGCCCGTCCGAGGTTTCGAAAAGCCCGTAAGGCGCGACCAGAGGATGATCGTTGCCCGCACGCGGCAAGGGCTGGCCGGTGGCGAACACTTCGGTCGCCATATAGGCCAGAAGGCTCACCATGCTGTCGGCCATAGCCACATCGATGCTCTTGAACCGGCGCGTCTCGCGCGGCACGGCCAGCGCGGCGGCGATCCCGAGTGCGGCGTAAAGCCCGGCGGCCAGATCGCTGATCGGAATCCCCGAGCGCAGCGGCGGACCATCCGGATCGCCATTGGTCCACATGAAGCCGCTCATCGCCTGCGCGACGAAATCGAAGGCGGGGCGGTCGGCATAGGGGCCGCTCTGGCCGAAGCCCGAGATATGGCACGCGATCAGACGCGGATTGAGCGCCGCCAGCGCCGCGTCCGAAAGCCCCATCCGCGCCATCGTGCCGGGTTTGAAATTATCGACCAGCACATCGGCCCCGGCGATCAGCTCGCGCAGCACCGCCATGCCATCCTCGCTGCGCAGATCGAGCACGATGGAGCGTTTGTTGCGGTTGAAGGACGCGAAATAGGCGCTGGTCTCGCCGACCATGCTGCCCTGCCCGCGCAGCGTATCGCCTGCCGGTGTCTCGACCTTGATGACATCCGCGCCCAGATCGGCAAGCTGCTGCGTGCAGAACGGGCCGGAAATGACCCGCGTGAGGTCGATGACGCGAAAGCCGTGCAGCGACATGGATCAGCCGACCGCCCGTTCGATACCGTCCAGCGGTTGCGTGGCGCCGATGGGCGGCGCCTTGAGCAGGCGGCCCGGAAGTTCCCGGCCCAGCTGCTCCGACAGCCAGCGGCCATGTTCGACCAGCTTGCCCAGATCGAAGCCGGTCTCGTGGCCCTCGGCGTGCAGGAAATGCACCAGATCCTCGGTGGCGACATTGCCCGTTGCGCCGGGCGCGAAGGGGCAGCCGCCGATCCCGCCGAGCGAGCTTTCGTAGCGCGTGATGCCGAGCGACAGCCCGGCCATCACATTGGCCAGCGAAAGACCGCGTGTGTCGTGCAGATGCAGCACCAGCCCGACCTGCGGCAGCGCCTTTTGCAGCGACGAGACGGTGACGCTCACCTGGCTGGGAATGGCGGTGCCGATCGTATCGCCGAGCTTCATCTCCTCGAAGCCAAGATCGTGCAGGCCCCGCGCCACACGCAAGACTTGATCCAGCGGCGTGATCCCCTCGAACGGACAGCCGAAGGAGGCGGCCAGCGCTGCAACCGGCTTGCGCCCTTCGGTGCGGGCCAATTCGACGACCGGCTCCAGCCGCGCGATGGCCTCGTCTACCGAACAATTGCTGTTCGCCTGGCTATGGCTCTCGGTGACCGACAGGAAACAGACCCATTCCTGCGCGCGCGTCTTCGCTGCCCGCTCCGCGCCGCGCAGATTGGGCACCAGCGCCTGGAGAACCACATCCTCCGGGACATCGAGCCCGGCCAGCACCGCCTCGGCATCGGCCATCTGTGGCACGGCACGCGGGGAGACGAAACTCGTCACCTCGAACCGCCGCGCACCGGCATCGACAGCGCGGTGAATGAGTTCGATCTTGGTCTCCGTCGGCACCGGCACCGGCTCGTTCTGCAGCCCGTCCCGCGAGCCGACCTCGGTGATCTCGATCTTCATCTGGCGCCCCTCCCCGTTCGCGCGATCCTCGTTCCTGCGCCATAGCACAGCACGGGCGGCGCGGGAACTGCCCCGATAAATCCTTGCGAATGAACGCGCCCTCGCGCATTGTCCGGCCAGCCCCGCG
Source organism: Marivita sp. GX14005 (assembly GCF_023370775.1). GTDB lineage: Bacteria > Pseudomonadota > Alphaproteobacteria > Rhodobacterales > Rhodobacteraceae > Marivita. Next base: position 267,580 of record NZ_JAMCCQ010000004.1, on the reverse strand, counting down.
CCAGACGGGGCGCCCATCGAAAGCGCAACCGGGAGGAAACACGATGCGCCTCATACCCCTCGCCTCTACCAGCCTCGGCCTGATCGCCGGCGCGTTCATCTCCGTCTCCGCAAGCACCGCCACTGCGGCCGAGTGCATTGCCCCCTCGAACCCCGGCGGCGGCTGGGATTTCACCTGCCGCACCATCGGGCGCATCCTGACCGAGCTGGACCTCGTCGAGGGCAATGTGCAGATCACCAACATGCCGGGCGGCGTTGGCGCGGTGACTTACGCGATGGTCGCCTCCGAACGGGCCGACGATCCCGAACTGATCGTCGCCACCTCGACCGTGGGCATCACGCAGATCGCGCAGGGCCGCTACCCGGCGCCGCTCGACGCGATGCGCTATCTTGCCATGCTGGGCGCGGATGTGGGCGTGATCGCCGTCGATAACGACAGCGAGATCCAGTCGCTCGAAGATCTGAACGAGATCATGGTGAACGATCCCGGCTCGATCACAACCGCCGGCTCGTCCTCCGCGGGCGGCTGGGACCATTTGCGCCTGCTGATGGTCGCTCGCGAGGCGGGACTGGAGAACCTCGGCGATCTGCGCTGGGTGCAGTTCGATGGCGGCACCGATGCCGTCACGCAGATGATGGGCGGGCAGATCGATGTCGTCTCCACCGATATCGGCGAAATTGCGGGCTTCATCGAATCGGGCGATATCCGCATCCTCGCCGCGCTTTCGGACGAGCCGATCCCGGCCTTCCCGGACATTCCCACCGCCAAGAGCCAGGGCATCGACGTGACCGGCTACAACTGGCGCGGGCTCTATACCGGCGGAGAGGTTTCGGACGAGGAATACCAGGAATGGGTCTCCGATCTCGAAACGCTCTACAATTCCGATCAATGGCAGCAGGCGGCAGTCGATTTCGGCCTGGTGCCGATCTGGCGCGGCGGCGATGAATTCGAAGCCTATGTGCGCGAGCAGCGCGATATCATGGAAGAGCTGTCACGCGATATCGGCGTCATCGAATAATGAGCATCAGACTGGCGGGCGCCGCGATCTTCATGGTCGCGGCGGTCTATACGTGGTTCGGCTCCGGCTATAGCGCGCCTTTCGGCGATGTGCTGGGGCCAAGCGTCTTTACCTTGATCGTCGGCATCCCCACGATGCTGCTCTCTGCATCGCTCGTGGCCTTCCCGTCGGGCCAGACCGATTGGCCGGACAAGAGCGGCTGGCTGCGGCAGGGCGCGGCACTGGCGATCCTCTTCGGCTATGCCGCGACGCTCAAGGGGCTGGGCTTTCCCATCGCCACCTTCTTTCTCATTGCGCTTCTGGGCATCACGCTCGGCGGCAAGCCGGTCAAATCGCTGATCCTCGGCGCGGTTATGTCGCTCTTTCTCTGGGCTCTGTTCGATCAGGTGCTGGGCCTACCGCTCGCCTTTCTCGGCGCGTATTTCGGAGGGCGCTGATGGAAACGCTCAACCTTCTGGCGGTCGGTTTTTCCGTCGCGCTGACGCCGCTGAATATCGCGCTTTTGCTGCTCGGCTGCTTTTCCGGCACGCTGATCGGCGCGCTTCCGGGGCTCGGGCCGGTCAATGGCGTGGCGATCCTCATTCCGCTCACATTCGCCTTCGGCTTCGATGCCACCTCCTCGCTGATTCTGCTCTCGGCGGTCTATTTCGGCTGCATGTATGGCGGGCGCATCTCCTCCATCCTGCTCAATATTCCGGGCGACGAGCCTGCGGTGATGACCACCCTCGACGGCTTTCCGATGAGCCAACAGGGCCGCGCAGCCGATGCGCTGGCGATCTCGGGCGTCGCCTCCTTTGTCGGCGCCACCATCGCGGTGATCGGCCTGTCGATGTTCGCGCCCCTGCTGGCGCGCGCGGCGATCTATTTCGGCCCGGCGGATTACTTCGCGCTTTATATCATGGCGTTCGCCACCATCGGCGGGGTCGCCGGCGTGGACCCGCGCAAGACGCTGCTGTCGGCGCTGATCGGGCTGATGATCGCGACTGTCGGGATCGATCCGATCTCGGGCATACCGCGTTTCACCGATGGCAATTACCATCTATATGACGGGATCGAACCTATCGTTGCACTGGTCGGGCTCTTCGCGATTTCCGAGATCCTGATGATGCTCGGCTCCCGCGCCGGAGAGGCGACGCGCGCGGTGCGGATCGATTCGTGGCTGCCGGATTTCCGGTCCATCCTCGCGACGCGGTGGGCAATGCTGCGCGGCTCGCTGATCGGTTTCGTCGCCGGGGTGCTGCCCGGCGCGGGCGCATCGCTCGGTTCGGTCATGTCCTATTCGATGGAGAAACAGGCCAGCGACAAGCACGGCACCTTCGGCAAGGGCGATCCGCGCGGCGTGGCGGCACCCGAGGCGGGCAACAACGCGGCATCGGGCGGCGCGCTGATCCCGATGCTGTCGCTCGGCGTGCCGGGATCGGGCACCACCGCCGTGATGCTGGCGATGCTGATATCGCTCAACGTGCAGCCCGGCCCGCTGCTGTTCGAACGCCAGCCGGAGCTTGTCTGGGGGCTGGTCGCCTCGCTCTACATGGCAAATATCGCGCTTCTGGTGCTCAACCTGCCGATGATCGGCCTGTTCACCCGGCTGATGGCGGTGCCGACATGGGCGCTCATGCCCATCGTCGCGGCGGTCAGTTTCGTCGGCGTCTTCTCGATCTCCAACTCGACCTTCGATCTGCAGGTGATGATCGCCTTCGGCATCCTCGGCTACCTGCTGCGCAAGTTCGACATCAGCCTCGTTCCGCTGGTGCTGGGCCTGCTTCTGGGCGGCGACATGGAGCGCAATCTGCGCCGTGCCATGTCGATCTCGGATGGCGATTGGAGCATCTTGATCGCCAGCCCGATCTCGGTCACGCTCTACGTGCTGACGGCAGGGTTCCTCGCGCTATCGGTCTGGCTCGCCCTGCGCGACCACCGGCGCGAGAAGGAACGGGCCTTGCTGGACTAGCGCCAGTTCAGCACGACCTTGCCCGATTGCCCCGACTTCATCGCGGCGAAGCCCTGTTCGAAATCCGCCATGTCGAACCGGTGGGTAATGACGCGGCTCACATCCAGCCCGTTCTGCAGCATGGCGATCATCTTGTACCACGTCTCGAACATCTCGCGACCATAGACGCCCTTTATCGTGATCGCCCTGAACACGATGCGCGACCAGTCCACCGGGGATTTGCCCGGCGGGATGCCCAGCAGCGCGATCTTGCCACCCATGATGAGCGCCTCGACCATCTGATCGAGCGCCTGCTGGCTGCCGGACATCTCCAGCCCCACATCGAAGCCCTGTTTCATGCCAAGCTCGCGGATCACATCGCGCAGATCCTCGCGGCTCGGATCGACGGTGCGGGCGCTAGGGCAGACCTCCGCCGCGAGCTGCAAGCGGCTCGGGTTGATATCGGTGATAACAATGTGCCGCGCGCCGGCATGGCGGGCGACGGCGGCGGCCATGATGCCGATTGGGCCGGCGCCGGTGATGAGCACATCTTCCCCCAGCAGATCGAAGCTGAGCGCGGTGTGCACGGCGTTGCCCAAAGGATCGAGGATCGCGCCGATCTCGTCGGGAATGTCGTCGGGCAGAGGCACGACGTTGAAGGCGGGAAGCCGCAGATATTGCGCGAAGGCGCCCTGCACGTTCACCCCAATCCCCCGCGTGCCCGGATCGAGATGGAACTTGCCCGACCGGCTCTGCCGGCTCTCGCTGCCGACCACATGCCCCTCGCCGGAACAGCGCTGCCCGATCTGAAGCCCGGTCACATTGCGCCCGATCTCCACGATCTCCCCGGCGAATTCATGTCCGGTGATGAGCGGCACCGGTACCGTCGCGGCGGCCCAGTCGTCCCAGTTCCAGATATGGATATCGGTGCCGCAGATGCCGGTTGCGTTGATGCGGATGAGCACATCGTCAGGTCCGATCTCGGGCACCGGCGCCTGCACCTTCCAAAGCCCCTCTTCGGGGCGCGATTTCTCCAGCGCGGTCATGGTGTTCGGAAGGCTCATGCGATCACCCCCAGGCCCTTGCCCGCGGTTTCGGACGCCGCCAAAGCGCGGTCAAGCTGATCGCGCGTCAGCGCGGCGTTCATCTGCGTGCGAATGCGCGCCTGCCCGTGCGGGACGACCGGGTAGAAGAAGCCCGAGACATAGACGCCTTCGTCGAACAATCGCGCCGCCATGTCCTGCGCCAGCTGCGCCTCGCCCAGCATCACGGGGATGATGGGATGCTCTCCGGGCAGCAGATCGAAGCCGAGCGCGGCCAGCCCGTCGCGCCAATAGCGCGCGTTGTCGAAAAGCCTCTCGCGCAGATCGGCCCCCTCCTCCACCAGCCGCAACGCCTCGATCCCGGCGGCGAGGATCGCGGGCGGCAGGGCGTTGGAGAAAAGATAGGGCCGCGAGCGTTGGCGCAGCAGGTCGATCACCGGCTGCGGCCCGGCGGTAAAGCCCCCGAGCGCACCGCCAAGCGCCTTGCCGAGCGTGCCGGTGACGATATCGGCGCGGGTGCCGAAATGATCGGGCGTGCCGCCGCCCTTCGGCCCCATGAAGCCCGTGGCATGGCAATCATCGACCATCAGAATGGCGTCATATTCGTCGGCCAAACGGCGCAATTCGGGCAGGTTGGCAAGCGTGCCATCCATCGAGAAGACGCCATCGGTCGCGATCATCACATGCCGCGCGCCCGCCTGCCGCGCTTCTTTCAGCCGCGCCTCCAGGGCCTCCATGTCGTTGTTGTCATAGCGATACCGCTTCGCCTTGCAGAGCCGGATACCGTCGATGATCGATGCGTGATTGAGCGCATCGGACACCACCGCATCCTCCGGCCCCAGAAGCGGCTCGAACAGCCCGCCATTGGCGTCGAAACAGGCGGCATAGAGGATCGCGTCCTCCATCCCCAGAAACGCCGCCAGCCGCTCTTCCAACGCACGGTGCAGATCCTGCGTGCCGCAAATGAACCGAACCGAGGCCATGCCGAAGCCCTTGTCCTCCATCGCATCGCGAGCGGCGCGGATAAGATCGGGGTGATCGGCCAGACCGAGATAATTGTTGGCGCACAGATTGATGACCTCGCGCCCCGCCACCGCGATTTCGGCCCCTTGCGGGGAGGTGATGAGCCTTTCGCGCTTCATCAGCCCGTCCTTATCGATTTGCGAGAGCGTGTCTTGAAGACGGCGCAGAAATGGGGCGGACACGGCGATTCTCCTTATGCGGCGCGCATCTTGTGTAACACGCGGCGCGGCGGTTTCCAGACGGGGCGAAACCCGCCGCCGGTGCGCTGAAATTATGCAGGAAATCCCATAAGCCGAACCTCAATTATCAAAGAAACCGATAAAGAGCTGTCGCGGCAATGAGGGTGGTCTGATCGCGCCGGCGCGCACATAGTCTGGACAACCCGTGAAACGATAGGATTCCCCATGTCCAAGACCTATTACGCCCCGACCGGCGGGCATCCCGGCCAGGATCAGCTTTTGACAGATCGCGCGATCTTTACCGATGCCTATGCGGTGATCCCCAAAGGCACGATGCGCGACATCGTCACCAGCTTCCTGCCTTTCTGGGACAAGACCCGTCTTTGGGTCATCGCCCGCCCCCTCAGCGGTTTCGCGGAAACGTTTTCGCAATATATCATGGAAGTCTCGCCCGGCGGCGGCTCTGACCAGCCGGAAAGCGATCCGGGTGCCGAGGGCGTGCTCTTCGTGGTCGAGGGCAGCGCCACGCTGACCGTCAACGGGCAGGAACATACGCTCGAAGAGGGCGGCTATGCCTTCATCCCGCCCAGCAGCGACTGGACGCTATACAACCGCACCGATGCCATGCTGCGCTTTCACTGGATTCGAAAGGCCTATGAGGAAGTGCCGGGCCTGCCGCATCCCGATGTGGTGATCTCCAGCGACAAGGAGATCGAGCCGACCGTCATGCCCGACACCGACGGCAAATGGGCGACGACGCGTTTCGTGGACCCGAACGATCTTCGCCACGACATGCACGTCACCGTCGTGACCTTCGAGCCGGGCGCGGTGATCCCGTTCCTGGAAACCCATGTGATGGAGCACGGGCTTTACGTTCTCGAAGGCAAGGCAGTCTACAAGCTCAACAACGATTGGGTCGAGGTCGAGGCAGGCGATTACATGTGGCTCCGCGCCTTCTGCCCGCAGGCCTGCTATGCGGGCGGTCCGGGCAAGTTCCGGTATCTGCTCTACAAGGACGTCAACCGGCACATGAACCTGCGCGCGCTTTCGGCGCCCGCGCGCGCTAGCGCATCGTTCAAGACTGCGGCGGAGTAACCTCACCGCCGATGGCATGCGACAATGCCCCTGCGGCCTCGCGCACATGGGCGCTCAGGCTTTCGATATTCTCCGGGCTGACACGGCTTGTCGGCCCGGATACGGAAATCCCCGCAACCGCGACCTGGCTCAGATCGAAGACCGGCGCCGCGATGCAGCGCATTCCGAGGTTCCGTTCCTGTTCATCCACCGAATAGCCTCGGGCCCGGATCGCCGCCAGGTCGGCCATCAGCGCGGTCGGGTCGGTGATCGTATGTTCGGTGAACGCCTCCAGCCTCCCGCCCGTCATCCGGCGCAGACGTGGCGCGTCCATCTCGGCCAGAAGCGCCTTGCCGATGCCCGAGGCGTGCAACGGCGACAGCGTGCCGGGCGGAAAAAAGGCGCGGATGCTGGCATGGGTTTCCACTTGGCTCAGGAACAGCACGGCGCCTTCCTTCTCGACGCCCAGATTGGCGGTCTCGCCCGTCGCCTCCATCAGTTGCCGCAGGATCGGCTGCGCGCGCTCCACAAGGCTCGACCGTCGCAGGAAACGCGCCCCGATGACAAAGGCGCGCGGCCCGATATGCCAAATCTGCTCGACAGGGTCGAACTCCACCAACCCGCGCCCTTCGAGCGTGACAAGGATGCGGTAGACCGTGGCGGGCGATTGGCCCATCTCGGCGGAAATCGCGCCGAGCGCCTTGCCCTGCGCTTCGCTCAGGTATTCGAACACCTCCATCGCGCGATCGAGCGATTTGATCGTGTTCTGGGCTGTCTTGTCGTCCCAATCCCGCGGTCTGCCCCGCGCGCGGCGCGGCGCCGCTCTGCCATTTTCTTGGGATTCCATAAGATGCCTGCGGTAATTTGTGAAAGACAAATTCATACTATGAAAAATATAAGAGCATGACAACGCGGGATTTTTCCAAACGGGGTAAAAATGAAAAACGATTTCAAAAAAATGTCCCTGTTCAGTGCCATCCGCTAGAAAGATGCCAACGACTTCAAGGAGATGGTCATGAGCTTCCAAAACCCCGTTTTCATTCCCGGCCCCACCAACATGCCCGAGCCGATCCGTCAGGCGTGCTACATGCCGACGATCGATCACCGCTCGCCCATGTTCGGCAAGATCCTGCATCCGGTGCTGGACGGCGTGCGCCGCATCCTGAAATCGGACAAGGCGCATATCTTCATCTTTCCCTCGACCGGCACGGGCGGCTGGGAAACCGCGCTGACCAACACGCTGTCCAAGGGCGACAAGGTCCTGGCTGCGCGCAACGGCATGTTCAGCCACCGCTGGATCGACATGTGCCAGCGCCACGGGCTTGACGTTCAGGTCGTCGAAACCCCCTGGGGTCACGGGCTGCCGGCGGACAAGTATGAGGAAATCCTCAAGGCCGACACGAACCACGAGATCAAGGTCGTTCTGGCCACGCATAACGAAACCGCGACCGGCGTGAAATCCGACATCGCGGCCGTGCGCAAGGCTCTGGATGCGGCGGATCACCCGGCGATGCTGTTCGTCGATGGCGTCTCCTCCATCGGGTCGATGGATTTCCGTTTCGACGAATGGGGCGTCGATGTTGCCGTGACCGGGAGCCAAAAGGGCTTCATGCTGCCCGCCGGCCTCGCCATCGTGGGTTTCTCCGAAAAGGCCCGCGCCGCGACCGAAACCGCCGATCTGCCGCGCACCTTCTTCGACATCCGCGACATGGAAAAGGGCTATGCCAACAACGCTTATCCCTACACGCCGCCCGTCGGGCTGATGCGCGGGCTGAAGCTGTCGATCGAGATGATCGAGGATGAAGGGCTGGAAAACGTCTTTGCCCGCCATCACCGCATTGCCACCGGCGTGCGCAAGGCCGTCGATGCCTGGGGTCTGGAGCTTTGTGCCGTCTCGCCCGAGGTCTATTCCGACAGCGTTTCCGCGATCAAGACGCCCGAGGGGTTCAACGCGACGGATATCGTCACCCGCGCTGCCGAGAAATACGGCATGGCCTTCGGTGTCGGTCTTGGCGAAGTTGCCGGCAAGGTGTTCCGCATCGGGCATCTGGGTTCGCTCACCGACGCGATGATGCTGTCCGGGCTGGGCGTTGCCGAAATGGTGATGGTCGATCTCGGTCTCGACATTAAGTTGGGCTCCGGGGTGGCCGCCGCGCAGGAATTCTACCGCCACGGCTCCTGAGCCCCGCAACGCACGCATCAAAGGACATTCGACAGTGTATATTCCCACCTACGATGACATGCTTGCCGCGCATGAGCGGATCAAGCCTCATATCAACCGCACGCCGATCCGCACCTCTGCCTATCTGAACGATCTGGTCGGCGCGGAACTGTTCTTCAAATGCGAGAACTTTCAGGAGCCGGGCGCCTTCAAGGTGCGTGGCGCCACCAACGCGGTGTTCGGCTTGGACGACGAACAGGCGAAAAAAGGCGTGGCGACCCATTCGTCGGGCAACCATGCCTCCTGCCTCAGCTATGCGGCGATGAAGCGGGGCATCCCCTGCAACGTGGTCATGCCGCGCACCGCGCCGCAGGCCAAGAAGGACACCGTGCGCCGCTATGGCGGCAACATCACCGAATGTGATCCTTCCACATCCTCGCGCGAGGAAACCTTCGCCAAGGTGCAGGCCGAAACGGGGGGCGATTTCGTCCATCCCTATAACGACCCGCGCGTGATCGCCGGGCAAGGCACCTGCTCCAAGGAATTCATCGAGCAGGTCGAGGGGCTCGACATGATGGTCGCGCCCATTGGCGGCGGCGGGATGATCTCGGGCACCTGCCTGACGCTCTCCAACGCCGCGCCGGAAATCGAGATCATCGCCGCAGAGCCCGAGCAGGCCGACGATGCCTATCGCAGCTTCAAGGCGGGGCATATCATCGCCGATGATGCACCCAAGACCATCGCCGACGGGCTGCTCGTGCCGCTGAAAGAGTTGACATGGCATTTCGTTTCGAACCATGTGACCGACATTCTGACGGTTTCGGAAGACGAGATCATCGACGCGATGAAACTCTCGTGGAAGCACCTTCGGATCGTGATGGAGGCAAGCTGCGCCGTGCCGCTCGCCGTCATTCTCAAGAACAAGGACCGGTTCGCGGGCAAGCGCGTCGGCGTCATCGTCACCGGGGGCAATGTCGATCTCGACAAGCTGCCCTGGATCAAGTGAACACAGATACGGGAGTCATTCCAATGAACGCACCTGCAAAATTCGACGACTACGAAGTCGGCTTCGACATCCCCGCCGTTCCCGGCATGGACGAGAAGGACATCCAGACGCCCTGCCTGATCCTCGATCTGGACGCGCTGGAATACAACATCAAGAAGATGGGCGATTACGCCAAGGCCCACGGGATGCGCCACCGCGCCCATGGCAAGATGCACAAATCCGTCGATGTGCTGAAGCTTCAGATGGAGCTGGGCGGCGCGGTTGGCGTGTGCTGTCAGAAAGTGTCCGAGGCCGAGGTCTTCGCGCGTGCCGGAATCAAGGAAATCCTCGTTTCCAACCAGGTCCGCGATCCCAAGAAGATCGACCGTCTGGCGCAAATGCCGAAGATCAGCGGCGGCGAAGTGATCGTCTGCGTCGATGACGTGGCGAATGTCTCGGATCTGTCCGAGGCAGCGCAGAAGCATGGCACCGAACTGGGCGTATTTATCGAGATCGACTGCGGCGCGGGCCGTTGCGGCGTGACCACGACGGAGGCGGTCGTCGAGATCGGCAAGGCCGTGCGCGACGCCAAGAACCTGAACTTCCGCGGCATCCAGGCCTATCAGGGCGCGATGCAGCACATGGACAGCTTCGAGGACCGTCAGGCCAAGCTCGACGCCGCGATTGCACAGGTCAAGGACGGCATCGAGGGCCTCAAGGCCGAGGGAATCGAGGTCGATCTGGTCTCCGGCGGAGGCACCGGCTCTTACTATTTCGAGAGCAATTCCGGCGTCTATAACGAACTTCAGTGCGGCTCCTATGCCTTCATGGATGCCGATTACGGTCGCATCCTCGACAAGGACGGCAACCGGATCGACGAGGGCGAGTGGAAGAACGCGTTCTTCATTCTCACCTCGGTGATGAGCCACGCCAAGGAAGACAAGGCCATTGTCGATGCGGGCCTCAAGGCGCAGTCGGTCGATAGCGGCCTGCCCTTCATCTATGGGCGCGACGATGTTGAATACATCAAGTGCTCCGACGAGCACGGCGTCGTGTCCGACCCCAAGGGTGTCCTGAAGGTCAACGACAAGCTCAAGCTGGTGCCGGGCCACTGCGATCCGACCGCCAACGTGCATGACTGGTATGTCGGCGTTCGCAACGGCAAGGTCGAAACCGTCTGGCCGGTTTCGGCGCGCGGCAAGGCCTACTGATCGGGCCGGGGCACGCGGCGTCGCGGCCCCATCCTGTATAGCGAAATCACGACACGCCGCCGTTTGGGCGGCGTGCCCGCCCCACCCGGTTCGGGGCGCATGGAACACCTATGGGAGAGAGAAATGCTGATAGTCCCCGAGCGCGAGATCGCCGATCTGATGACCCGCGAAGCCGCGTTTGACGCGGTGGAAAAAGTGTTCGCCGCGATGGCCGCGGGCGATGCCTACAACTTCCCCGTCGTGCGCGAGGCCATCGGCCACGAAGACGCGCTCTACGGCTTCAAGGGCGGGTTCGACCGCGCCGGTCTGACGCTGGGGCTCAAGGCAGGGGGCTACTGGCCCAACAACCTCGAAAAGCGCGATCTGATCAACCATCAGTCCACCGTGTTCCTGTTCGATCCCGACACCGGCCGCGCCAAGGCGATGGTCGGCGGCAACCTCCTGACCGCGCTGCGCACCGCCGCCGCATCGTCCGTGTCAATCAAGCATCTGGCCCGCAAGGATGCCAAGGTGATCGGCATGATCGGCGCGGGCCATCAGGCCACGTTCCAGCTTCGCGCCGCGTTGGAGCAGCGCGATTTCGAGAAGGTCATCGGCTGGAACTATCACCCCGAGATGCTGCCCAATATCGAGAAGGTCGCCGCCGAGGCCGGCCTGCCCTTCGAGGCGGTCGAGCTGGACGGGATGCAGGAGGCCGATGTCATCATCTCGATCACGTCCGCCTTCGCGCCCTCGCTGATGGCCGATCACGTCGCGCCCGGCACGCATGTCGCCTGCATGGGCACCGACACCAAGGGCAAGCAGGAAGTGGAGGCCGACCTCCTGGCCCGCGCCGCTGTCTTCACCGACGAGGTCGCGCAGTCGATCTCCATCGGCGAGGCGCAGCACGCGATCGAGCAAGGTCTGATAAAGGAAGCCGACATCGCCCAGCTTGGCGCTGTCATCAACGGCACCCACAAGGGGCGCACGTCCGACGACCAGATCACCCTGTTCGACGGCACCGGCGTCGGCCTGCAAGACCTCGCGGTCGCGGCTTCGGTCGTCGACCTGGCGGTGCAGAAGGGCATCGCGATCGAGGTGGATTTCTGAACACCCCGCCGCCCGGCGCGAACATCGCCGGGCCGCCTCACCGCATTTGGAATGTAACCCGAGATGATGCTACCGCTTTCCCTCCTGTTCGTCGGCGCCGTTCTGGTGCTCAACGGGCTTTGGATGACAGGCCGCATCGCGGATCGCGAGATCATCGTCATCAACCTTGTTACCGCCACCGTGACCGGCTGCGTCGCGCTCGTCACCCTGATCCGGGCGGAAACCGCGTCCGACATCCGCTCGGTCGCGCTGACGCTTCTGTTCACCGTCACATACCTTTGGGTCGCCGTGAACCGGATGAACGGGGCCGACGGGCGCGGGCTGGGCTGGTTCAGCCTCTTCGTCGCCATCTCCGTCCTGCCCGAAGCGGTGCAGACACTGGCATCGGCGCAAACCGCGATGCAGCTCTGGCTGGGCCTGTGCTGGCTGGCATGGTCTGCGCTTTGGCTTTTGTTCTTCCTCACGCTGGTGCCCAAATGGGTGCCCGAGCGGCCCACCGCATTGGCGACCCTGGCCAGCGGTATCCTGACGGCGTGGCTTCCGGCCATGTTCCTACTGAACGGAGCGGTGCTATGACCCGGCCCATCCGCATCGCCATCAACGGCTTTGGCCGCATCGGGCGCACGGTGCTGCGCCAACTGGCGACCGATCCCGCTCATGCCGATATCGAGATCGCCGCGATCAACGATATCGCGCCGCTCGACAGCTGCGCCTATCTCTTCCGCTACGACAGCGCCTTCGGCCCCTTTCCCGGCACCGTCACCACCGGGCGCGAGGTGCTGAACGTCGCCGGGCGGGCGATCCCGTTCTGGCACCGCGCCGATCTGCGGGGTGCCGATCTGCGGGGTGCCGATCTGCGCGATGTGGATGTGGTGCTGGAATGCACCGGGCGGGCCAAGACGCATGACATCGCCAGCGCCGGGCTCGATGCCGGGGCGCGCCGCGTGCTGATTTCCGGCCCGTCCAAGGCGGCCGAGGCGACCATCGTGATGGGCGCGAACGATCACGAGATCGGCGGCGCGCGCATCGTGTCGAACTCCTCCTGCACAACCAATGCCATCGTGCCGCTTCTGCGCAGCATCGATCTGGGGCTGGGAGTGGAGCGCGCGCATATCACCACCGTGCATTGCTACACCGGCAGCCAGCCGACCGTCGACAAACCCGGCCCCAATCTCGAACGCAGCCGCGCCGCCGCGGTGTCCATCGTGCCGACGACCACCAGCGCCGCCAGCGAGACGATCGAGATCCTGCCCGAGTTTCAGGGCCGCCTCAGCGTCGCGGCCGTGCGGGTGCCGGTGCTGTCGGTCTCGGCCATCGACGCGGTGTTCCAGATCTCCGAATCCCCCGACGAGCGGCTCGACGAATTCATCCGCGAGGCGTTTCAGGATTGCCACCTGATCGGGCTCAGCGACGAGCCGAACGTGTCCACCGACATGCGCGCGCGGCCGGAATCGCTGGTGATCGCGCTGCGCGAGACAAGGATCGTCGGCCACAAGCAGCTGCGCGTGTTCGGCTGGTATGACAATGAATGGGGCTTTTCGGCCCGTATGATCGAAATGGCCCGGCGGCTCGCCGGACGGCCTTAACGAGGAGGAGGACGTCATGGCCCTCGATGACGGAAAGAAAGAAACCGAACGACAGGCGGCGTTGAACTATCACGAATTTCCACGCCCCGGAAAGCTGGAGATCCGGCCGACCAAGCCGATGGCAACGGGCCGCGATCTGGCCCGCGCCTACAGCCCCGGCGTGGCCGAAGCCTGCACCGAAATCGCGGCCGATCCGGCGGCGATCACCCGCTACACCGCCAAGCGCAACCTCGTCGCCGTCATCACCAACGGCACGGCCGTCCTGGGGCTCGGCAATATCGGCGCAGCGGCCTCCAAGCCGGTGATGGAGGGCAAGGCCGTCCTCTTCAAGAAATTCGCCGGGATCGATTGCTTCGACATCGAGGTCGATGAACTGGACCCCGAGGAACTGGCAAAGGTGGTGTGCCGCCTTGAGCCCACATTCGGCGCGGTGAACCTTGAGGACATCAAGGCGCCCGATTGCTTCATCGTGGAGCGCTATTGCCGCGAGAAGATGAACATCCCGGTCTTTCACGACGATCAGCACGGCACCGCCATCGTGGTCGCCGCCGCCGCCACGAACGCGCTGCGCATCGCCGGCAAGAAACCGCAGGATATCCGCGTCGTCGGCATGGGCGCAGGTGCGGCCGGCGTGGCCTGCCACACGATGCTGCACAAGATGGGCGTTCCGGCCGAAAACATCGCCATCTTCGACAAGGACGGCGTTCTGCATCCGGGCCGCACCGATCTTTGCGCCGAACAGATGTTCTTTGCCAATGCCGACAAGGATCTGACCATCACCGAGGCGCTGAACGGCGCCGATATGTTCCTCGGCCTGTCCGGCCCCGGCCTGCTCAAACCCGAGAGCGTGCGCAACATGGCCGAGAACCCGATCATCTTCGCGCTGGCAAATCCCGTGCCCGAGATCATGCCCGATCTTGCGCGCGAGGCATCCCCCGGCGCGATGATCGCCACGGGGCGCAGCGATTATCCAAATCAGGTCAACAACGTGCTGTGCTTTCCGTTCATCTTCCGCGGGGCGCTGGATGTCGAGGCCAAGGACATCAACGACGAGATGAAGCTCGCCTGTGTCGAGGCGATCGCGGCGCTGGCCCGTCAGACCACCAGCGCCGAGGTCGGCGAGGCCTACAAGGGCGAGCGGCTGACTTTCGGCCCGGACTACCTGATCCCCCGCCCCTTCGATCCGCGCCTCTTGCCGACCATCGCGGTCGCGGTGGCGCGCGCGGCGATGGACTCCGGCGCGGCTGGCCGGCAGATCGATCTCGACGCCTATCGCCAGAGCCTCGAAGCGCAGGTGTTCAAATCCTCGCTCATCATGCGGGGCGTCTATGACGCGGCCCGCCAGTCCAAGCGCCGCATCGTCTTTGCCGAGGGCGAGGACGAGCGCGTGCTGCGCGCCGCGCAGGCGATGATCGAGGAATCGAGCGATACGCCCATCCTCGTCGGACGCCCCGACGTGATCCGCCAGCGGCTCGACCGCGAGGGGCTGTCGATTCAGCCGGGGCGCGATTTCGAAGTGGTGAACCCCGAAAGCGACGAGCGGTATCGCGAGTATTGGCAGAGCTATCACGCGCAGATGCAGCGCCGCGGCGTCACCCCCGATCTGGCCAAGGCGGTGCTGCGCACCAACACCACCGCGATTGCATCGGTCATGGTGCATCGCGGCGATGCCGATAGCCTGATCTGCGGCACCGTGGGCCAGTATCACTGGCATCTGAACTATGTCCGCCAGATGCTGGAGACGAAGACCGAAACGCCGGTTGCCGCGCTCTCGCTGATGATCCTCGACGAAGGCCCTCTTTTCGTCGCGGACACGCATGTCAATATCGAGCAGACCGCCGAGAGCCTGGCCGCGACGGTGATCGCCGCCGCGCGGCATGTCCGGCGTTTCGGTCTCGATCCGAAGATCGGGCTCTGCTCGGGCTCGCAATTCGGCAACAACGCCTGCAAATCCGGTCAGGTCATGCGCGGGGCGCTGGACATCCTCGATAGCGAAACGCGCAACTTTCAATACGAGGGCGAAATGCACACCGATGCCGCGCTCGATCCGGACCTGCGCGAGAGGCTGTTGCCGAACAACCGGCTGGAGGGGCGCGCAAATGTGCTCGTCTACGCCAATACCGATGCCGCCGGTGCGGCGCGGAACCTTCTGAAATGCGCCGCGGGCGGGCTGGAAGTCGGCCCGATCCTGATGGGCATGGGCAACAAGGCCCATATCGTCACCCCCGGCGTCACACCACGCGGACTTCTGAACATCGCGGCGCTCGCCGGCTCGGATGTCTCCAGCTACGGCTGACACGAAAATCCGGCGGGCGGCTCCCCCTGCCCGCCACCAACAACCCGCCATTCCGGAGCGTCAATCCGGGCCTCGAGGAGGAGGACTTATTGAATGACAACTGCAACAACCAACGTAAAAACCCGACATTCCGTCGATGAAATACTGCCACCGGCACGGCTGTTTACCCTCGGGCTGCAGCACGTCCTGGTGATGTATGCCGGCGCCATCGCGGTGCCTCTCATCGTCGGCCGTGTTCTGGGCCTCAACCCTGAACAGGTTGCGTTCCTGATTTCGGCCGACCTTTTCGTTTGCGGCATCGTGACGATGATCCAGTCGCTCGGCATGTCCAAATGGTTCGGCATCAAGCTGCCGGTGATGATGGGCGTGACCTTCGCCTCCGTCGGACCGATGGTGTCGATCGCGGCGTCCAACCCCGGCCTTGAAGGCGCGCGGATGATCTTCGGCGCGATCATCGGCGCAGGCATCATCGCCATGCTCATCGCCCCCATCGTCAGCCGGATGCTGCGCTTCTTTCCGCCCGTCGTGACCGGCACGATCATCCTCGTGATCGGCGTGACGCTCATGCGCGTCGGCATCAACTGGATCTTCGGCCTGCCCGTCGGCCCGACCGCGCCGACCGTGGTGGACCCGGCCCATGCCGAATGGCTCGATCAGGTCAAGGCGCTCGGCGGCGGTGTCGTTCCCGAAGTGCCGCGCGGGCTGAGCGTTGCGCCCACGCTCGAGAACGAGAATTACGCCACCGTCAAGAACATGGCGATCTCGGGCATCGTGCTGCTCACGATCATCCTGATCATGAAGTTCTTCACCGGCTTTCTGGCCAATATCTCGGTGCTTTGCGGCATTGTCGTCGGCGGCGTGCTGGCCGCGATCATGGGCGTGATGCATTTCGACCATGTCGGCACGGCCTCGTGGTTCGCCTTTATCACGCCGCTGCGCTGGGGCGTGCCGATCTTCGATCCGATCATGATCCTGACCATGACGCTGGTGATGATCGTCGTGATGATCGAATCCACCGGCATGTTCCTCGCCCTCAGCGAGATGTGCGAAAAGAAGGTCGAGCGCCCGTCGCTCTCCGCCGGTCTGCGCACCGATGGTCTGGGCACGGTGATCGGCGGTCTGTTCAACACCTTTCCCTATACCTCGTTCAGCCAGAACGTCGGCCTTGTCGGCGTCACCGGCATCCGCAGCCGCTATGTCTGCGTCGCGGGCGGCGCGATCATGATCGTGCTGGGCCTCGTGCCGAAAATGGGCGCGCTGGTCGAAGCGCTCCCGGTCGCTGTTCTGGGCGGCGCGGGTCTGGTGATGTTCGGCATGGTCGCCGCGACGGGCGTGCGCATCCTCGGTGCGGTGGATTTCAAGACCAACCGCTTCAACGGTCTGATCGTGGCGATCTCGCTCGGCATGGGGATGATCCCGCTGATCGCGCCGCGCTTCTCCATGCACCTGCCGCATGCCATCGAGCCGTTGATCGACTCCGGCATCCTGCTCGCCGCGATCTCTGCCGTGGCGCTGAACATCGTGTTCAACGGCGCGCGGGAGATGAGCGAGGAAGAGCTGCGTCACGCGGCGGAGCAATCCGATGGCGGCCACTGAGCCAGCCATTGCCTGACACATGCGAGCGCCCCGGCTTACACGGCCGGGGCGTTTTGCGTTTCATGCGCCTCGAACCAGCGCGTCCACAGATCGAGCAATGCCACCAGCGCGGCGGCGGAAAATGCCCCGGCAATGGTCAATGCGATGCGGGTGAAGCTGGAATAGGCCGCATCCTGCGTCGACAGCGCGCCGGCGACGAGCGACAGGACCACCGAATAGGCGTATTGATAGACCATGCTGGGATGGCGGCCGTAAAACATCTTCTGCCCCAGATAGAGGCCCGCCAGAAAGAGCATGCAAAGCACCGGCAGCAGATGTTGCGAAAAGGTGAAGGCAAAGAGGATCAGCGCCGCGATTCCGACGCCGTAGAAGGTGGCGCGGACGCGCTGCATCGCCTCGTCCCAGACGCGGGTGCGGGTGGGAAAGACGATCACCATCGCGGCCACCATCGCCATCATCATGTCAGCCGGCTGCATCACGGCATAAAGCCAGAAGCTCAGCAATAGCAGCACGCTGGCACGGATGCCCGCGCCGATATTGATGTTGCCGGGGCTCGGCACAGGCTCATCGATGTGCTTCTCCGCCGTGCGCGCGGGCAACACCAGATAGACGATCGGCCCCACCACGAAAGCGACGATGGCGGCCATCATGAAATTGTCGCGCATCGCCTCGACCGTGGCGCTGCCATGCATTCCCATCACCGACATCAGCACCGCCACGATGATGATGAGCATCCCCAGCGGCGCGCCGGTGCGCAGGATCTCGCGGAAGGCCATGAAATAGATCAGCCACATCGCCCCGACATAGACGGCGGGCATCGGGCGCATCTGCTCGACCAGCCAGGTCATGAGCGCCGTCAACACGATCATCACGATGGGCGCGGCGATCATCTTGGCCGGGTTGAACGCCTTGCGCTGCGCCGCGATCAGACCCACGGGCAGCGCAGCGATGATCGGCGGCAGCGCCGGGTTGAGGATCGGGATCGCCAGATAGGCCAGCGTCCCGGTCAGACCGAGCCGCATCGCATAGAGCGGATCGTCAACAGGGCTGGGGCGCGGCGTGACATACATGGCGCGGCCCTAATGCAGGAAACTGGTGTAGGCGCGCAGCCGTTGCAGCGCCTGCCCGATCCACGCGATCGGCCCGCCGCCGCCCGCGAGGATGAGCGCGTGAACCTTGCCGCCGACGCGCGCCTGCTCCGGCCACGCATCCAGCCCGCCGGCCAGCTCGACCCTGACGGGAATCCGCCGCGCCGGCTCGAACCAGCGGTTCGTCGGCTGGTTCACCACCAGCCCGCCCTGCACATTGCGACCCGGATTGATGCCCCAGGCGATGCTCTGCACGCGCCCGTCGTAAATCCGGCCCGGCGCGGCATCGAATAGAAGTTTCACCGGATCGCCCGGCTCGACCAGCTGCAACTGGTTCTCGCGCAGATCGACGGTAACCCACGCGGCATCGGCGTCGATGAAGGTCAGCGCCGCCTGCCCCGCCCCGAGGAACTGGCCTTCGGACAACATGACATTCGTGACCACCCCGCGATGCGGCGCGGTGACGGTGGTGGACGCCAGATCGTATTGCGCACGCTCCAGCTGCGTCTGCGCGGCCTCGATGGCCGGGTT
Source organism: Marivita sp. GX14005 (assembly GCF_023370775.1). Taxonomy (GTDB): domain Bacteria; phylum Pseudomonadota; class Alphaproteobacteria; order Rhodobacterales; family Rhodobacteraceae; genus Marivita. Next base: position 248,770 of record NZ_JAMCCQ010000004.1, on the reverse strand, counting down.
ATCCTCGCCCTGCGCGCCAAGCTGCTTGCGCGCGCTTTCCAGATTCGCCTCCGCCGTCGCCAGCCGCGCCTCGGCCTCCGCGACCTGCTGGCGCGCGGTATCGCCCTGCGCTGAAGACGCGATGCCGCGTTCCTCGAGCCGCAAGGTGCGCTCGGCCTGCGCGCGCGTTGTCTCCAGTGCGGTGCGCGCCTGCGTCACCGCCGCCTGCGCCGCCAGAAGCGAGGCACCCGAGGCGTCGATATTCTGCACCGTCGTCGTCAGGTTCGCTTCCGCCTGCGCCACGGACAGCTCGAACGGGCGCGGATCGAGCGAGAAGAGCGGATCGCCCGCCTCGACAAGCGCGTCATCTTCGACATGCACCGCGATCACCTCGCCCGACACGCGCGGCGCGATCTGCACGACATGCGCCGACACGATCCCACGCGAGGAGGCCGGCGCGCGACGGTCGGCCAGCGCATAAAGCACGACCCCGATCACGAGCAGCGCGATCACGAAAAGGGCCACCGGCCCGGCAGGGTTGCGCGGCGTCTTTCCCGTGTCGGTCTGCAAATCGCTCATCTGGCCCTCTTTTTCGCTTATCCCACCGGCTCAACTTACAGAAACCGGCCAATCCTGAAAGCCCGGCACGTCACAAAACCGGCCTTGACGTGCGATTCAGGCTTCCCTAACGTCCAACCAATTCACGATTGGTTGGACTATTGGTTGAAAACGACACATCCCCGCTTCTCGATGTCCGGCGGCTGAGCCTGCGGTTCCGGGGCACCGAACGCGACCTGCTGAAGGACGTGAGCTATTCCGTCCGTCCGGGCGAAACGCTGTGCATCGTCGGAGAATCGGGCTGCGGCAAGAGCGTCAGCTCGCTTGCGCTGATGGGGCTTCTGCCGCCGCATCTGGCAGAAACGCGGGCGGAGGCGATCACCTTCCGGGGCGCACCGCTCGATCTGGAGGACCGCGAGCGGCTACGCGACTTGCGCGGCGCCTCGATGGCGATGATCTTTCAGGAACCGATGACCTCTCTCAACCCGGCCTTCCGCATCGGCGACCAGATCGCGGAGACCGTGATCGCCCATAACAACGTCACCAAGTCCGAGGCGCAGGGCCGCGCTTTGGCAATGTTGCGCAAGGTCGGCATCCCGGCGCCCGAAGCGCGGATGAAGGAATACCCGCATCAGCTTTCGGGCGGGATGCGCCAGCGCGTGATGATCGCGATGGCGCTGGTCAACGATCCCGCGCTGCTCATCGCGGACGAGCCGACAACCGCGCTCGACGTGACCATTCAGGCGCAGATCCTCGATCTGATCCGCGAGTTGCAGGCAGAGGCGCGCATGGCGACCATCATGATCACGCATGATCTGGGCGTCGTGGCCGAAATCGCGACCGATGTGGCGGTGATGTATGCCGGCACGATCATCGAATCCGGCCCGGTGGAGCGTATCTTCAACGACCCGCAACATCCCTACACGATCGGGCTCATGTCGTCCGTGCCGCGCCTGACCGGGCCGCGCCGGCGGTTGACGACCGTTCCCGGCACAGTGCCCACGGTCGAGACGATGCCCGAAGGCTGCCGCTTTTCCACCCGCTGCCCCTTTGCGCAACCCGTCTGCGCCACCGCCCCGCCCGAGCGCACGTTCGGGATGGGCCACAGCGCCCTGTGCCATTTCGCGCCGCTCGACCGGATGCTGGAGATCCCCGCATGAGCGATCCCATTCTCGAAGCGCGCAACGTGTCCCGCCATTTCAGCGTCGGCGGCACGCTTTTTCGCAAACCCGACACGCTGCGCGCGGTGCAGGACGTGTCGCTTTCCGTCCAGCCGGGCGAAACGCTGGCCATCGTCGGCGAATCGGGCTGCGGGAAATCCACGCTGGCGCGGATGCTCATGCGGCTCATCACCCCCACCAGCGGCGAGCTGTTCTTCGAAGGCCGCCATATCGAAAGCATCTCCGGCGACGATCTGACCAAACTGCGCGGCGAGATGCAGTTCATCTTTCAAGACCCCTTTTCCTCGCTCAACCCGCGCATGAGCGTCGGCAAGCTGGTCGGTGAGCCGCTTGAGACGCAACGCCCCGATCTGTCCGCCAAGGACCGCCGCGCCAAGGTATCCGAGCTTTTGGCGCAGGTCGGGCTGCGCCCGGAACACGCGAACCGCTATCCGCACGAATTTTCCGGCGGCCAGCGCCAGCGCATCGGCATCGCCCGCGCGCTTGCCTCCGGGCCGAAACTCATCATTGGCGACGAGCCGGTCTCCGCGCTCGATGTGAGCGTGCAGGCGCAGGTGGTGAACCTGCTGGCCGACCTGAAGGAACAGCTGGGCCTGACGCTGGTGGTGATCGCGCATGATCTGGCCGTCATCCGCCACATGAGCGACCGCGTGGCGGTGATGTATCTCGGCGGCATTGTCGAGGAAGGCCCCTGCGACCGCATCTTCGAGACGCCGCAGCACCCCTATACGATGGCGCTCCTCTCCGCGATTCCCGAAGCGGAATACGGCATCGAACGCCAGCAGATCGAGCTGAGCGGCGAAACCCCTTCGCCCATCGATCCGCCCCCCGGCTGCCGGTTTCACACCCGCTGCCCCTTCGCGCGCGAGCGTTGCCGAACCGAGGTGCCGGCCTTGCGCGATGCGGGGCCGCATCACCGCGCCGCGTGCCATTTCTTCGAAGAGATCGCCAGCGAGACCGGCGCCCCGGCCCGCCTGCCCGAGCCGCGCAGCGCCGCGGCCGAAAGCCGCTTTTCGCTTTACGCGGACGCTCTGGCCGGTGCGCCGGTCCGCCCGCGCGAGCCCGAGACGTAAACCACGAACAAGGCCGCGTGAAAGCGGCCGGCGCATCAACAAAGGAGAGAGACAACATGAAACTTCGCATCACCCTCGCCGCCGCCCTTCTGGGCGCCACGGCCCTGGGCGCACAGGCACAGGATCTGCGCATCGGCCTTGCATCCGACGCCGACGTGCTCGACCCGGACCAGTCGCGCACCTTCGTCGGCCGCATCGTCTACGCCGCGCTCTGCGACAAGCTGGTGGATATCACGCCCGAACTTGAAATCATCCCGCAACTGGCGACGGATTGGAGCTTTTCGGACGACAACACCGCCCTGACCATGCAACTGCGCGAAGGCGTGACCTTCCATGACGGCACCCCCTTCAACGCCGAAGCGGTCGCGCGCAATATCGAACGCAGCCGCACGCTGGAGGAAAGCCGCCGCAAGTCCGAGCTGTCCTCTGTCTCCGGCACCGAGGTGCTGGGCGAGTATGAGATCAAGATCAACCTCGCGCAGCCCGATGCCACCATCCTCGCGCAGCTTGCCGACCGCGCGGGCATGATGATCTCGCCCGATGCCGCCGATGAGGCGGGCGCGGATTTCGGCCTCAACCCCGTCTGCTCCGGCCCGTTCAAATTCGAAGAGCGCGTCGCGCAGGACCGGATCGTCCTGAGCAAGTTCGACGGCTACTGGAACGCGGACGAAATCAACCTCGATAGCGTGACCTATCTGCCGATCCCCGACACGACGGTGCGGCTTGCCAACCTGCAATCGGGCGACATTCACATCCTCGACCGCCTTGCCGCGACAGACCTGAAACAGATCAGCGACGATCCGTCGATCGACGTGAAAGAGGCGGTCTCCCTTGGCTATCAGGGCATCACCTTCAACGTCGGTAATGGCGAGCGCGGCGACAACCCGTGGGGCAACGACAAGCGGCTGCGCCAGGCGTTCAGCCTCGCCATCGGGCGCGACATCATCAACCAGGTGGTGTTCGACGGCAATTTCCGCCCCGCGAACCAGCCCTATTCCACCGAATCCCCGTGGTATGACAGCGAATTCCCCATGCCGGAACGCGATGTCGAAGCGGCCAAGGCGCTGCTGGCCGAAGCGGGTTACGAGAACGGGCTCGATCTCGAAGTGCAGGTGCCGAACCGGCCCGAGAACCTGCAACTGATGCAGGTGATCCAGTCGATGGCCTCCGAGGCGGGGATCAACGTCAAGATCACCTCCAAGGAATTCGCCACGATGCTCGACGATCAATCGGCGGGCAAGTTCACCGGCAGCCAGGTCGGCTGGTCCGGCCGGATCGACCCGGACGGCAACCTGCACCAGTTCGTCACCACCGGCGCGGGGCTGAACGATGCGGGCTATTCCAATGCCGAGGTGGACCGCCTTCTGAACGAGGCGCGCACCATCAGCGATACCGCCGAGCGCAAGAAGCTCTATGACGAGGCGCGCGCGATCCTGAACGACGAATTGCCCATCGTTTACCTCTATCACCAGACCTGGCTGACCGCGCTGGCCGATGGGGTGGACGGGTTCGTCGCCTATCCCGACGGCATGATGCGCCTCGAAGGCGTCACGCTGAACGCCGAATAACGCCACCGGGCCGCGCGGGCGCTCCCCGCGCGGCCGACCCTGCCCTAGGCCGAAAGCACGCCCATGCTCTCTTTCATCCTGCGCCGTGTCCTGATCGCGATACCGACGATCCTGCTGATCTCGGTCTTCGTCTTCTCGCTGCAAAAGCTGCTGCCGGGCGATCCGATCCTCGCCATGGCGGGCGAAGAGCGCGACCCCGAAGTCATCGAATTCCTGCGCGAGAAATACCGCCTGAACGATCCGGTGCCGGTGCAATATCTCAACTGGGTCGGCAATGCGCTGCAGGGCGATCTGGGCATATCGCTGCGCACCAACCAGCCGGTGCTGGAACTGATCGGGGAAAAACTGCCCGTCACCATCCAGCTTGCCGCGATGGCGATGATCTTCGCGATGGGCATCGGCATCCCCGCCGGGATCTTGTCGGCGGTGCGCAAGGGCACGATGACCGATTACATCGCCAATATCGTGGCATTGTCCGGCCTTTCGATTCCGAATTTCTGGCTCGGCATCATGCTGATCCTTCTGGTGTCGGTGAAATGGCAACTGCTGCCCGCCTCGGGCTATGTGCCCTTTGCCGAAGACCCGTGGCGCTCCATCCAGGTCATGCTCATGCCCGCCTTCGTGCTAGGCACCGCGCTCGCGGCGACGCTGATGCGGCACACCCGCTCGGCCATGCTCACCGTGCTGACCTCGGACTATGTGCGCACCGCGCGCGCCAAGGGGCTGAGCGAGCGCAAGGTGATCCTCAAACACGCCTTCCGCAACGCGCTGACGCCCATCGTCACGCTGTCGGCGCTGCTCTTTGGCGAACTCATTGCCGGCGCGGTGCTGACCGAGCAGATCTTCACCATTCCCGGTTTCGGCAAGATGGTCGTCGATGCCGTCTTCAACCGCGATTACGCCGTGGTTCAGGGCATCGTGCTCGTCACTGCCGTGGGCTTCATCGTGATGAACCTGCTGGCCGATGTGGCCTATGTGCTGCTGAACCCCCGTCTGAGGAATGAGGCATGAGCCAACCTGCCACCCCCATCACCATCGACGCGCAAAGCATGAACGATCCGGTGCTCGACCACCGCCCGGAAAACCGCGTCTGGAAGAAGTTTCGCGCCCATCGCAGCGCTATGCTGGGCGGTGTGCTGGTAGCGTTCTTCGTCGCGGTCGCCATCCTTGCGCCGCTCCTGCCGATCCCCGATCCGGCGGCGACCGATTGGGGCGCGGTGCGGCAAGCCCCCTCTGCCGCGCATTGGCTCGGCACCGACGAGATCGGGCGCGATGTGCTCTCGCGCATGATCTGGGGCGCGCAGGCGTCGCTTTTGGCCGGTGTCGTCTCGGTGCTGATCGCCGTGGCGCTCGGCGTGCCGTTCGGCATCATGGCGGGCTATTTCGGCGGCTGGACCGATGCGGTGATCTCCCGCTGCACCGAAGCGCTGCTGGCCGCGCCCTTCCTGATCCTCGCCATCGCGCTCGCGGCCTTCCTCGGCCCATCGCTGACCAATGCGATGATCGCCATCGGCATTTCGGCCACGCCGCTTTTCGTGCGGCTGACGCGCGGGCAGGTGCTGTCCGTCGCCGCCGAGGACTACGTGGACAGCGCCCGCGCCATCGGATTGCCGACGCGCAAGATCCTGTCGCGCTACATCCTGCCCAACGTGCTGCCCCCGGTGCTGGTGCAGGCCACGCTGACCATCGCCACCGCGATCATCGCCGAAGCCTCGCTCTCTTTCCTTGGCCTTGGCCAGCAGCCGCCCGCGCCAAGCTGGGGTTCGATGCTGAACACGGCGAAGAACTTTCTCAACCAGGCGCCCTGGATGGCGCTCTGGCCCGGCATCGCGATCTTCCTCGTGGTGCTTGGCTTCAACCTTTTGGGCGACGGGCTGCGCGATGCGCTCGACCCGCGCGAGCAGTAAGGAACCGCACATGACCGCTTTCACCACCCGTCCAGACATTCGCGGCACGTTCGGCGTCGTCACCTCGACGCATTGGATCGCCTCCAGCGTCGGCATGGCGATCCTCGAGAAGGTGGGCAACGCCTTCGATGCCGCCGTCGCCACCGGCCTTGTCCTGCAAGTGGTGGAGCCGCATCTGAACGGTCCGGCGGGCGATCTTCCGGCGGTTTATCATTCGGTGAAATCGGGCAAGGGCGTGATCGCCGCCCAAGGCCCGGCCCCGGCTGGTGCGACGATCGAACATTACCGCGCGCAGGGGCTGGACCTCATCCCCGGCTCCGGCCTTCTTGCCACTGTCATCCCCGGCGCGTTCGACGGCTGGATGCTGATGCTGCGCGAACACGGCACGATGCGCCTGCGCGAGGTGATGGAACCGGCGATCTACTACGCAGGTGAAGGCCACCCGATGCTGCCCCGCGTCGCCGATCAGATTGCCGGGCTGGCCGAGTATTTCGCCCGCGAATGGCCCAGCTCCGCCGAGGTCTGGACACCGGGCGGCGATACTCCCAAGGCGCAGGCGCTCTTCCGCAACCCAGCGCTGGCAGACACCTATCGCCGTTTGGTCGAGGCGGGCGAGGCCGCAGGCGAGGACCGCATCGCCCAGATCGACGCGGCGCGCGATGAATGGGCGTCGGGCTTCGTGGCCGAGGCGATCTTCGACTATCTCAAGGATGCCGAGGTGCATGATGTCTCCGAACGCCGCAACCGCGCGGTTCTGGCGCCCGAGGATATGGCCGATTGGCGCGCCCGGATCGAAGCGCCGCTAAGCTACGATTATCACGGCTGGACGCTCTACAAGACCGGACCATGGGGGCAAGGTCCGGTGCTGCTACAGGCGCTCGCGATCCTCAAGCATTTCGACCTCGCCGCGATGGACCCGATGGGCGCGGAGTTCGTGCATACCGTGATCGAGGCGATGAAACTCGCCTATGCCGACCGCGAGGCCTATTACGGCGATCCCGACCATAGCGAGATCCCGATGGAGCATCTGCTCTCGGACGCCTACAACGCCGAGCGCGCCAAGCTGATCGATGAGACCGCATCGCTCGACCAACGACCAGGCCGCGTTCCGGGCTTCGAGCATCTGGCCGATGCCTATATCGACCGCGCCGCGCGCGATTTCGGCGTGGCCGGGGTGGGCGCGCAAGAGCCGACGATGGCGCACCTGACCGACCGCAAGGGCGATACCGTCCATCTTGACGTGATCGACCGCTGGGGCAATTGCGTCGCGGCCACGCCCTCGGGCGGCTGGCTGCAATCGAACCCGGTGATCCCCGGCCTCGGCTTCCCGCTCAACAGCCGCGCGCAGATGTTCTGGCTCGAAGAGGGGCTGCCCACATCGCTCGCACCGGGCCGCCGCCCGCGCACGACGCTGACCCCGACGCTGGCCGAAAAGGACGGCGCGACGCTGGTCTTCGGCACGCCGGGCGGCGATCAGCAAGACCAGTGGCAACTCGTCTGGTTCCTGCGCTTCGTGCATCACGGCATGGGCCTTCAGGAAGGCATCGACGCGCCGCTCTTTCATTCGATGCATTTCCAGGGGTCTTTCTTCCCCCGCGCGGTCATGCCGGGCGCGATGATGATCGAGCCGAACGTGACAGACGGCACCATCGCGGCGCTGGAGGCCAAGGGCCACAAGGTCACCGTGGCCGATCCCTGGACCGTTGGGCGCCTGACGGCGGCGATGCGCGATGCGGGCGGCGTTCTGTCGGCGGCGGCAACCCCGCGCCTGATGCAGGCCTACGCGGTGGGGCGCTGACATGACCTATTCGCTTATCGCCCGCGACGAAACGACCGGAGAGATCGGCATCGCCGTTGCCTCGCGCTTCTTCGCCTGCGGCGCGCTGGTCCCCCATGTCGGGCGGCGCGCGGCGGTGGCGACGCAAGCCTTCGTCAACCCGCTCTGGGGTGTTGAGGGGCTCGCGCGGCTGGAGGCGGGCGAAGCGGCGGCGGATGTGCTGGCCGATATCACCGCCCGCGATGACGGCCGGCATCTCAGACAATGCCACATGATGGACGCGGCGGGCAATTTTGCAGCCCATACCGGCACGGAGTGCACCGAATGGTGCGGCCATATCACCGGCGCCGCCCATTCCGTCGCGGGCAATATGCTGGCGGGCGAAGCGGTGCTGCGCGCGACCTTTCAAGCCTTCGAGAAAGACGCCGATCTGCCCCTTCCCGACCGGATGCTCCGCGCCATGCGCGCGGGCGAGGAGGCGGGCGGCGACAAGCGCGGCAAACAGGCGGCGGGGCTGAAAATCCATCGCGGCGAGGCCTACGCGATCCTCGATCTGCGCGCCGACGACCATGCCGATCCGCTCACCGAGCTGGAGCGCCTGCTGGACGTGTCGCGCGAACGCTACGCGCATGTCGCGCAAACCTTCGCCACTACAGGCAATTTCTCCGGCACCGCCGATCGCGGCCCCATCGACCTCGCCATCGCCACAGAGGAAGCGCGGCGCGAACGCGAGGGCATCGTGAGCCGCTCCCACGCCACGACATCCGGGGGCTAGGGCGTGGACGGTCTGGTTCAGGAACTGCTCGTCAGCATCGCCGCCCCGGCGATCGCCGCCGGCATCTTCGGCGGCATCCTCGCCGGACTGCTGGGCGTCGGCGGCGGCATCGTCATCGTTCCGGCGCTCTATTTCGCGCTCTCGCTGACCGATGCGAACCCGGCGCTGATGATGCAGGTCGCCGTCGGCACGTCGCTCGCCACCATCGTCTTCACCGCGCTCAGCTCCGCCTGGGGGCATCACCGCAAGGGGGCCATCGATTTCGCCCTGCTCAAGCTCTGGGGGCCGTCGATCCTTGTCGGCGTGGTGCTCGGCGGCATCCTCGGCGGCGTCGTGTCGGGCTTTGCGCTGATCGCCGTTTTCGCCACGGTCGCCCTGATCGTGGCCGCCGACATGATCCTGCGCCGCAAGGCAGAGGTGGAGACGCAGCGCAGTTTCTCCAAACCCGTCTGGGCGGGGCTCGGCGTTCTGGCCGGCACGATCTCTGCCATGATGGGCATCGGCGGCGGCACGGTCTGCGTGCCGCTGCTGAACTTCCTCGGCTATGACATCCGCCGCGCGGTCGGCACATCGGCGGCCATCGGCTTCATCATCGGCGTGCCGGGGGCGATCACCTACATGATCACCGGGCTGGGGCAGGAGAACCTGCCGCCGCTCTCGCTCGGCTATGTCAACCTCGTGGCCGCCGCGATCATCATTCCGCTCACCGTCGTCTTCGCCCGCGTCGGGGTGGCCATCGCGCACCGGATCGAACGGCGCACCTTGCGCCTTCTGTTCGGGGCGTTTCTGCTGATAACCTCGCTGCGGATGTTCGCCGATCTCTACGGAGCCCTGACATGACCCAGCCCGACGCGCTGACCGACCAGCTCGCCGATTTCGTCTCCTCCGGTGCCATCGCCGCCGATGGCCGCCTGCCGAGCGAACGCGAACTGGCCGAGCGGTTCAACGTCACCCGCACCCGCCTGCGCGGCGCGCTCGATGTGCTGGAGGATCGCGGCGTGATCTACCGCCGGCAAGGGCGCGGCACCTTCGCCGCCCCCCCGGTGATGAGCGGCCAGCCCGCGCTGACGCGCCTCGCGCGCGAGACGACGCCGCAGGACATGATGGAGGTCCGGCTTCAGATCGAACCCGCGCTCGCCGCCCATGCCGCCCGCCGCGCCCGGCGCGAGGATGTGCAGCGGCTCGAAGGCTTCATGCAGGCCACGCTCGATCACACCGAACGCGCGGCCTACGAGATGGCCGACGACACGTTCCATTACCAGATCGCCGTTCTGGCCCGAAACCCGCTTTTTTTGCAGATCTACGACGAAATCCGCACCGTGCGTAAGCTGAACGCCTGGGAAAGCGTGCGCGAGGAAAGCCACACCCCCGGCGTCATGACCCGCTTCGGAGACCAGCACCGCGCCCTCTTCGACGCCATCGCCTCCCGCGACAGCACCGAAGCCGCCCGGCGCATGGAACTGCATCTGCTCGACGTGAACCAGACGCTCCTGCGCCGGCCGCGGGTTTGAGGGGGCTTGCCGGCAGCGGATGAAGCCAAACAGCGGACTTGCAAAGCGATCGTAGCGACGTCTTATTGAACGCATGGATCGTCGTCTTCTACTCGAGTTTCTGCCCGCGATAGCTTTCCTGTTTGGAAACGCCGCTGGCGGTTTATTCGTAGGTGCCGGCGCGGCACTGGTGGCGACCACTCTGTCCGTCGCTGTTCGCTGGCGCTGGGACGGTTGCCTTCCGTGGCTTGCAGTCTCAACCCTTGTCCTTGCTCTCATTCTGACGGGTTTCGGTATCCTGCTGGATGATCCGAGTTACGTTCTTGTCCGTCCTACCGTAGGAGCGATTGCCTTCGCCACTATTCTCGCTGTCGGCACGGTTGCGAAGCCGAGCCTACTGGAACGAACGCTTGGCTACAGGCTTCGCATCGAAACGTCAGGTTGGCTTTCACTACACATCGCGTGGATCGCGTTGGCCCTTTTATCTGCCGTGGCGAACGAGGTGGCGCGAAGGGCGTTATCAAACGATCAATGGGTGTTCTACAACTTCGTTTCGGACTTTGCGTTGTTTGCTCTATTTTGGGTATCGACGCGTCTGATCGCCGAGAGATACTGGATCGTCCAAAGCGGCCCCTAGTCCATTCCGCTTCCTGCACATCTTTGGATTTTCCAGATCGCTCGCGCAAGAGCGTGGGTCTGAATACGCTCCAGACCCTGTCAAAACCTACCGCCCACCCCGCTTGCGGCGGGGGGCGGATGTCTCGGTCACCTGTTCGCGCTGGAAGATGTAGATGCCGGAGCCCAGGATCACCGCCAGCCCGGCCCAGGTGAAGGCGTCGGGGAAATCTCCGAAGACGAAGAAGCCCAGAGCAGTGGCCGCCAGGATCTCGAAATACTGGAACGGGGCGAGCACCGTTGCCTCCTCGCGGCGGAACGCTTCGGCGATGAGCACGAAGCTGAACGCCGCGACGGCGCCGAGCGCGGCGATGATGGCCCATGCGTGCCCCTGCCCTTCGGCGGGCAGAAGCAACAGATCGCCAGCAAGGGCCAGCGCCCCCGCGCCGAAGCAGACGAAGAGCGCGGCATATACCGTCGCGCCGCATTGCATCGTCAGCGCCGAGCGCCGGGCCGAGCCGCGTTTCAGGACGATCATGTTGAGCGCATAGGCAAAAGCCGACATGAGCGGCAGCAGCGTCGCCCAGCCATAAGCGGACCCGCCGGGGCGGATCACGATGAGCGCGCCGATCAGCCCGACGCCGACCGCGATCAGGCGCCGCGGACCGGCCTTTTCGCCCAGCAACGGCCCGGCCAGAACCGTCAGGATCAGCGGCTCGACAAAGAAGATCGCGATGGCCGTGGCGATGGGCATCACCGAAAAGGCGAAGATCAGCCCGGTCAGCGACACCGACAGCAGCGCGCCCGAGAGCGCCACGACAGGCGAGAACATCGGCCCGCGCAGCTGCCGCCGCAGCACGAACGCCACCGGCAGAAGGCACAGGCTCTGCGCGATCAGCCGCCACATCGCCACCGCGACCGGATCCATCGCGCCGGTCAGCAGCTTGGCGAACGTGTCGCCCACCGGCAGCAGAAGCATCGCCAGCGCCATGAAGATCATGCCGGAACGCTCCTGCAGCACGGCCCAGGGGGCGCTGCGAATATCGGTGTGCATCATCATGTCGAAACCTCACGAAACAAAACCCTCCGCAAAGCGAAGGGTGTGAAATCCGGGCGTGCAGGACGGGTTATGTCGGAAAAGGCGAAATCCGCCGACGCCATCGGCGCAGGTGCCTTGCCCGCCCTCTAGGACATGTTGCCCCGTTCGGTCAATCCCCCCGGCGGCAAGCCGGCCATGCCCCATGCGCAAGGCATCGAGTTGACCCCGCTTGCGCCCGCGCGTTTACAGGCGCGCTTTGCAATGCTACGACGAATTGCCCCGCGCATGTCGGGGGCCGCTATTGTAAACCTTTATGAGTTATACGTGTTTTGATCGTCTGGAGATGCGGACCCTGCGCCTTGCGCTTGGCCTCGACGCGGTATTGATCGGGGTTCATGTCGCCCTCGGCCTCATGGTGATGCGCGGCGCGGTCGGGCATTGGCCGGACCTCCTGAACATCACGCGCGACTGGGGAGCGGGGGAGATCTTCAACTACGTCAAATGGGCACTCATCCTCGTCGCCCTCATCGGCCATATCCGGCGAAGCCGCGATCCCGGCGCGGCCGGGCTGGCGCTGCTCTTCGCGCTCGCGCTGCTCGATGATGCGCTGCAACTGCACGAACGCGGTGCGACCGCGCTGATCGAAGGGCTCGCGCTCTACCGTTTTCTCGATCTTGAAACCAGCGTGATCCTCGGCGAATTCGCCGTCTGGGCCGCGCTCGGCATGATCGCGCTGGCCGGTCTCGTTGCAGGCTGGGCGCACGTGGACCCGCGCCGGCGCGAGCGCATGATCCCGGCGCTTCTCATCTTCGGCGCGGTTCTCATTTGTGCGGTCGTGATCGACGCACTGCACGGTCTGGCGGCCGATCGCAGCCTGCGCGCCGGGCTGATCGGCATTGCAGAGGATGGCGGGGAGATGGTCTTCCTCTCCCTGCTGCTGGCCTATATCCGCGGCACCTATGCGCCGCGCGCTATCGCCGCCGGGCCGTGATCGTCTGCCCCGCCTCGTCGAACAGCAACAGCGTGCCCATCTTGTCGATCTCGTAGCGCGTCAGGCGGGGGAGCATCTGCAGAAGGCTGAGTTCCTGCGTCATCATCGCTTCGGGGCAGACCATCATCGTCGCGCCGCCCGGCTTGATGTCGAGGCTGCCATCCTCCCCGGCGGTGTATTCCGCGATCAGCCGGTTGCAGGTCAGGTTCCCGGCCAGCTTGCCATCGGGCAGAAAGTGCAGCGACGGCGCGCTGTCGTCGATCACGCCGCGCGCCGCGATATCCTCGATGAACCATTCGCGGCCCACCAGTTCGGGCGCGCCGTCCTGCGCAATGAGGTAATCGGCCACCGCGCGATAGGCTGGCAGCGATGTCGGATCGTTCGCCGCATTCGCCGCCATCGGGTTCGAGGCGAAGCGCACGATGACCATATCGGCTTCGGGGTCGATCCAGATCGTCTGCCCATGCACCCCGCGCGCGGCAAAGGCGCCGTGATCGTCATGGGTGTTCCACCACATGCTGCCATAGCTCCAGCCATCGAGGCTGTCATAGCCGGATCTGGCGAACGCGGCCTTGTCGCCGCCCTCCGCGATGGCGGCGATCGCCTCCTCGGGGATCACCTGCACACCGCGCCACTGGCCCTTGTCGAGCACCAGTTGCCCGAGCCGCGCCATGTCGCGCAGCGTCGCGTTGAACCCGCCGCCGGCAAAGGGCGTGCCGATGGAATCCACAGTGTAGAACGCCTCCCGGTCGGTGCCGAGCCGCTGCCAGATGCGGTTCGAGAAATAGTCGGCGACCGACACGCCGGTAATCCGCGCGATCAGCCAGCCGGCGGCATCGGCATTGACGGTCTTGTATCCGAAGGCCTCGCCATGCGTGCCGTCCTTCTCGACCGTTTGCAGATAACCGAAATACGACCGCGGCCCGTCATAGCCTTCGGGCTTGGGCAGGGGGCTGCCCGCTTCGGCATAGGTCCAGACCTCGGCCTCGGGATCGGAGTAATCCTCCGAATAATCGAGCGCCGTCGTCATATCGAGCACCTGCCGCACGGTCGCATCTGAGAAGGCGCTGCCGTCGAGTTCGGGGATGATCGCCGCCATGAGCGCGGTGTCATCGAGCTTGCCTTCGGCGATCAGGATCTCGGCCAGAAGCCCGGTCAGGCTTTTCGTGACCGACATCGCGCCGTGCAGGGTATGCTCGTCAAGGCAGCCGTCATAGCGTTCATAGACGATCCGGCCCTTGTGCATGACAAGCAGCCCGTCAGTGTAATTGGCATCGAACGCCTCGGCCCATGTCATTTCCGTGCCGCTGCCGAGCGGCGTGAAGCTCACCTGATCGAGACCGGGATCGAGATCGACAGGCAGGATGCTCGCCGCGCCCGCGCCTTGCCGCACGGCGGTCGTGGGCATGAGTTCGCGGAAATGGCACACAGTCCAGCGCAGCTTGGGAAAGGCGAAGTAATCGGGATCGGTGAATCGGATCGTCTTGTCCTCGGGCGGCGGAAAGCCCTGCATCCAACCCATTTCCTCGGGATCGGACTGCACCGCCGAAAGCGGCGTCTCCTGCGCATGAGCCGCGCCTGCCGCGCCCATGAGCGCCGCGAAAATCACCCCGAACATCTGTTTCATTCGAAAATCCCTCAATCCAATTCCTGCACGCCGCCGCCCGCACTGCCGGCAGGTTGCGTCACCTTACCAATTCCCGCGCCCGGTCTCAGGGCGACCGCCCTCTCCGATCGGAACGTCCTGGGCGAAAACATATCCTCACCTCGTCAACATCCGGGCGTTCAGGATGACCAACAATGTGCTGCAAAGCCCCCGCTTCGCACCCGGCGACGCCATCGCCAAGCGTGCGGCAAGTCTATTCTGCATCGCAGCGGATACAACCACCGATTTACCCTGCATAGCGGGTTTTCGTCTTTCTAAAGCCGATCCAGCACCGCTCCGGCCCGCCGCGCCGTGTTAGACCAGCCGGGAAGCGCCGCGCCCGCCTGCCGTGCCGCTTCGGCCTGTCGTGTGCGCAACGCGGGATCGCGCAGCAAGGTTTCGAGCGCCGTCGCGAAATGCACGGGGTCGTCCGGCGGCACCAGTCGCCCCGCCCCGTCCGGCACCGTCTCCGGCACCGCGCCCGCAGCGCAGCTGACGATGGGCAGGCCATGCGCCAGCGCCTCGTCGAAGACCAGCCCATAGCCTTCGAACCGCGTTGCCAGCGCGAAGATCGACGCCTGAGCATAGAGCGCGGCCAGCCGTTCGGGCGCGACATATCCGGCGATGTCCACCCGTTCGGCGAGCGCCAGATCATCCCGCAATCGCATCAGGTCGGCGGCGTGCGCCTCGTCATGCACCTTGCCCGCGATCACCGCCTGCCAGTCGAGATGCCCAAGCCGCGCCAGCGCGCGCAGAAGCACGTCATGCCCCTTGCGCGGATGCTGGATCCCGACCGACAGGATCAGCGGCGGCGTGACCGGCTCTGCCGCGCGGGCGGGCCGTTCCGTGCCGGGGCGAAGAACGGTGATGCGATCCGGTGTCACGCCATAGCGGCTTTGCAGCGTGCGCGCGGTGCTGGGGCTGGGCACGAAGACATGCGCCATATGCACCAGATTGGCGCGCTCCAGCCGGTAAAGACGATCCCGCCGCGCCGCGTCCAGCCCGGTCTCCAGCGCCAGCGGATGATGCACCATCGCAACGCAAGGCACATGCAGCCGCGCCAGCGCCTCGGTGTCCAGCGTGGCCGAAACGAACCCGTCGAGGATCACCGCGCGGTCCGGCTCCAGCGCGCGCAGCTGCTCCAAGGCATCGGCCATGTCCGCCTCGCTCGGATCAGGAAAGGAGCCGCCGAGCTTCAGATGCAGCACATCGCGCCCTTTGGCCCGCAGCCCCTCCAGCAACTTGCGCTCGTAGATATAGCCGCCCGTCGGGGTGGCGATATTGCCCGGAATGGCAAAGGCGGCGCGGCGCGGGCTCATGCCAGCTGCTCGGGCGCATAGCGCGCCAGCACCCGCCGCTCCACCGCGCCGACGAGCGCATAGCCAAGCGCCGACAGCGCGGCGACGAGGACGACCGAACTCCACAGGATATCGTAATCCGACAGCGAGGCCGAGAGCGCCATCAGGCTGCCGATCCCCGCCCCGGTGGCGAGCCACTCCACCACCGTCACGGCCAGAACCGACGCGGGCACCGCCATGCGGGCGGCGGCAAAGAAGCTCGGCAGCATCGCCGGGATGCGCACGCGCACGAGCCGCGCGAGCGGCCCGGCGGCGTAGCTGTCGAGCACGTCCATCACCTGCCCTGGCGCTTGCCGCAACCCGTGCAGGCAGGCCACGAATGTCGGGAAGAACACCATGACCGCCACCAGAACGATGGTCCCCGCCGCTCCGCGGCCGAGGATCAGCACCACCAGCGGCGCGGTCGTCACGATGGGCACCGAGCGCAGCGCGATGGCCAGCGGCATCGCGGTGCCTGCAAGCGCAGGCACCAGAACCAGCAGGATCGCCAGCCCCGCCCCGGCGGCCAGCCCGGCGAGGTATCCCGGCAGCAGGAACACCGCCGTCTCCGCCAGCGCCGCGCCGATGACCCCGCGCGTGGCGGCGGCATCCGGCGCGGTGACAAGCGCGGCCCAGACATCCCCCGGCCCCTTGGCAAAGAACGGGTTGAGCCCGAAGGCCCAGATCGTCCAGCCCCAGAGCCCGATTGCCAGCGCCAGCACGACAAGCGCATCGACCCATCCCCGACCCCGGTTCGCTGCCGCCGGTGCGGCGAGGATCACGGGCGGCGCATCGAGCAGGACGCGCCGCGCCAGCGCGCCGATGGCGAGATAGGCGAGGATCGCCACCGCCGTCGCCACAGTCGCCAGCCCCCATGTCATCTCCACATCGAGCGCCCGTATCGCGCGGACCGTCAGAACGCCCATGCCGCGCTCCGCGCCGGTGAACTCGCCCACCATCGCGCCAAGGAACGCGGCGGGCGCGGCGATTTGCAGGCCCGCGAACAGGTAAGGCAGCGCCGCCATCAGCCGCACATGCACCAGCGCCGCGATCCGCCCGCGCCCGTAGCTGCGCACCAGATCGAACCAGCTGTCGGGCGCGGCGCGCAGGCCCACGAGCAACGGGATCAGCGTCGTGTAGTAAACCGCCAGCGCCGCCAGCGTGATCTGAGGGCCGGGGCCGGGCCCGAAGAACACCCGCAGGATCGGCCCGGTGGCGACCAGCGGCAGGCAAAAGACCAGCAGCGCAAGCCCCGTCACGATCCGTTGCGAGCGCGGCCAGAGCAGCGCGATGCCGGCGAGCGCCACGGCGGCGAGATTGCCGATCACGAACCCGGCGGCGGCATTGGCCAGCGTCACGCCAAGCGCGCGCGCCATGAGCCGCCAATCCTCGGCCAGATAGGCCAGAACCTCGCTCGGCGCGGCAAGAACGAACGCCTCGGTGAGGCCTCGCCCCGCCAGTTCCCAAAGCGCGATGATGACGGCAACGCCGATCCACGCGCCATGGGCGCGGCCCCGGCGCGGGGCGGGACTCGCGGCGTCGGTCACTGCGCGGCCAGCGGCCTGTCCTGCGCCGCCATCGCCTCGGTCAGTTCGGCAAAGACCCGTTCGATCAGCACCTTCGCCGCCTCGCTCCGGCCGATCCCTTCGGGGCGCGGGCGCGGCAGGTCGATCTCGATATCGGCCGCCACCTGCGCGGGGCGCGGCGTCAGCACGATCACCCGGTCCGACAGCGTGACCGCCTCGGTCACCGAATGGGTGACAAGCAGCGTCGTCGTGCCGCGCGCTTCCCAGATGCGCGGCAGATCCTGCGCCAACTGCCGCCGCGTCAGCTCATCGACCGCGCCGAACGGCTCATCGAGCAGCAAAAGCCCCGGCTGCGTCGCCAGCGCCCGCGCGATGGCCGCGCGCTGGCGCATCCCGCCCGACAGCTCCGCCGGGCGCGTATCGGCGAACCCGTCAAGCCCGACCAGCGCGATCAATTCGTCCACCTCGGAGCCGCGCGCGGGCCGACGCGCAAGGCTCAGCGCCAGTTCGATATTGCCCCGCACACTGCGCCAGGGCAGCAACGAGGGATCCTGAAACGCAATCGACAGTCCCGCCTGCCGCAAGGTCTCCGAAGGCGGCGCACCGGCGATTTCGATCCGCCCGGCGCTCGGGCTTTCCAGCCCGGCGATCATGCGCAAAAGCGTGGACTTGCCGCATCCCGACGGGCCGACCAGCGCCGTGGTCTGCCCCGCCGCAAAGGTCAGGCTCACGTCCCGCACGGCCTCCGTGCCGCCGTCGAAAACCTTGCCCACAGCGTCGCAGACGATGCGGGGCGGGGGTGTCGGGTCAGCCGCCATGGACCTCTTCCAGGACCGAGCGGTCCCAGAGATCGGGCGTCACCGTCCGGCCCAGAAGCGCGAGGGTTTCGATATTCGCCTCGACGGCCTCGTCCGTCCACCATCCGAAGCCCTCGGCCTCGGTCAGATCCGAGAACATCAGCGGCACCTGCCGCGCCGCCTGCAATTTCTGCGTCTCCAGATCGAGCCCGGCATCGGGATGCATCCGCAGCGTCAGTTCGGCCGCTGCATCGGTGTCCTGACGGTAGATGTCCCACCCCTGCACCTCGCCGCGCAGCAACGCGACCAGATCGGCGCGGCGATTGGCAAGGCTGTCCTCGGTCGCGATATAGGTCTGCGAATGGACCGAATAGCCGTGATCGGCCAGCAGCATGGTCAGGCTCTCGACCCCCTGCATCGTCATCGCGACCGGCAGATCGGTTTCCCAGCAGAGCAGGCAATCGACCTCCCCGGCCAGAAGCGGCTGCGCGGAATATTGCGTCGGCACGATGGTGATGGCGTCGATATCCACATCGTTGAGCGTGCAGAGCGCCTGCAGCACCGGCGTATTGGCGAGCGCCATGCCGATCCGCTTGCCCTCCAGATCGGCGGGCGCGTTCACCGGGTTCTTCAGCAAGGACGCGATCACGAACGGGTTTTTCTGCATCGCAACGCCAAGGATACGGAACGGCGCGCCCTGCTCGACGGCGGCGGCGGTGTAATCGGCGGCAGAGATGCCCACCAGCGCCGTGCCGGAGACGACGGGCGGCTCCACCGGCGCGTTCGGCCCGCCGGGCAGCAGCGACACATCGAGCCCCGCATCGCGCCAGAAGCCGCGCTCCTGCGCGATGTAGCTGCCGGCGAATTGCGCCGAATGAAGCCAGGAGAGGTGCAGCGCCGCCGCAGTTTGCGCCGCCGCGTGCCGGGGCGTCAGCCCCAGACCGGCCGCGCCGAGCGCCGCCGCGCCAGTGCCGAGGAAACCGCGCCGTGTCAGATCTGATTGCATGGGAGCATCCTTTTTCGGTTCAACTCAAAGGCTAGTCCCTGCGTTCCCCAAAACAAGCGGAAATTCCACGCTCAACTTTCGCCCTGCACCGCGCCGCGCATGTCCGCCCCTTGGTTCGGCCTCGCCCGCAACAGGAAAACGAGCCCCGGCAGAACGGCGGCGATGAAGACCAGACCGAAGGCCACGCTGGCCGCCAGCGCCGCGCTCGCGCTCGCCCCCGCCAGCGGCAAGAGCGCCGCCGCAGCGCCTTCGCGCAGACCCCAGCCGGAGATCGAGATCGGGATCAGCATGGTAAAGAGAATGAGCGGCACCAGCGCCGCAATCGCCGCCGGATCGAGCGATATGCCCACCGCACGCGCGCAAAAGGCAAAGGCCGCAAGGTTGCACATCGCCGTGCCGATGCTCAGCCCGACCTGCCCCGGCAAGGCGCGCCGCGAGGCCAGCGCGACGCGCAGCGCCTGCCAAAGCCGCCCCGCGGCACGGCCCGCACCGCCGGGAAGACGCGTTGCGGCGTAAAAGACAAACGGCAAGGCCGCCCCGCCCGCAAGCAGCAGCGCCACCGGCACGGCCAGCCAGCGCGGCCAGTCGAACCCGCCCGGCAGCAGCAGCGTCGCGCCGAACCCCAGCGCCAGCGCGGCGAACATCGCGATCTGCCCGGCCAGCCGTTCGAACACCACCGCCTGCCCCGAGGCGATCAGCCCCGCTTGCCCGCGCGCGCGCACCGCGCGGCCCGCATCGCCCACCATGCCGCCCGGCAGCGATTGGTTGACGATCTGCGCGAGGTAATATTCGGCAATCGCATGGCCCGCCCCAAGCGTGATGCCAAGCTGCCGCGCGGTCAGCCGCCAGCGCAGCGCCGACAGCACCGTCTGCAGGCTGAGCGCCAGAAAGGCGAGGCCAAGCCAGCCCCAATGCGCCGCCGCCAGCGCGCGCGCCGCCTCCGGCCCGTCCGCCGCGTGCCAGAGCAGCGCCATGAGCCCGGCAGCCACCGCGATCTGCGCCAGCCGCTTCGCCCATTTGGGAACCGTGTCCAGAACCTGCATCAACTCGCGCCTCCGTCCGGCGCGGTATCCGAATACGCCTCCAGGATCAAATCGCGCATCCGGTCCATCGGGATCGGCACGGTGCCGCCTCCGGGCAAAAGCCCCTCGCCCCAGCCCCAGGCCGCCACCTTCGCGACAAGCCGCTCCGGCCCGATCACATGCACCGGCACATCGGGGCGCTCGTCCATCGCGACGAACTCCGCCGCCTGATGATCGCCGATCATGAAAATCAGCGGCGGATCGGCGGCATGGCGCGCGGCATAGCCTGTCACCACGCGCAGCGCGTAATCGACCGCCTCGCGATATTGCAAGCGCACCCGTTCGGTATCGCGCCAGACGACATCGGGCGGATCGCCCGCAACGGCCATCTCGTCAAACACATGCCCGTCGCCGATCTGCTCCCAGGGCACCAGCTCCGGCACCGGCACCCAGGGCGCGTGGGAGGAACCGAGCGCGATCTGCGCGAACACCGGCCTGTCGCTCGGCGCGCGCAGCAGCCGGTCGAGCGCGGCGAAGGTGAACTGGTCTGGCATCGTCACCCAGTTGAAGGGCTTGCCCTCGTAGCCCAGATCGCGCGCGGCCAGCACGGTCTCGAACCCCATCAGATCGGCCTCCGGCCAATCGAGCGTGATCTGCGGCATGACCGCCGCGCTGCGAAACCCCGCCTCCTGCGCGATGTGAAAGAGCGTCTGCCGCCCGCTCGCAAGCGCCGCGCCGTGGCTCGCCTGATCGGCGATCCAGAGCCCGTTGGCGAAACTCGCATGGCTGAGCCAGCTTTGCCCGCCCCGCGTCGGCGCGACGAGCAAGCCGGAGCGCATGGAGAGCCCCGCCTTCGCCAACCGCGTCTCGGCCTCAGCCAGCGTGGCGCGATGGATCTGCGCATAGAACGGCACATCGAGGCTCGCGCGGCCATAGCTTTCGACGAACACCACCAGCACATCGCGGTCGATCCCGCGCAGCAGCCCGGCTCGCCCGGCATAGGCGTCGCGCGCCGCCGCCGCCTCGAAGGCGCGCAGATCGGCCCATGTCTCGCGCGCCATGGCGATCCGCTCCAGCCCGACCCGCGCGGTGAAGGCCGCGCCCGGCGGCGAGACCGGCAGCGTCCAGCGCCCCATCGCCTGCCCGGCCTCCAGCGCCGCCGCGCCCGCTCCGGCAAGCGCCAGCGCCGTGCTCGTCACGGCCATGCGCGGCGCGAGGCGCAGCCCGGCCCAGACCCCGCTCGCCCACCAGAGCGCCGCGCCCACGGCGACGATCGCGGCGAGCGCGGTCAGAACCGCAAGCACGGTAAGCACCGGGCCGACCGCGCCGGTGGCGAGCCGCAGCCCTGCCTCGATCAGCGCCAGATCGGCCACCGGGTTGAACCCCCGCGCCAGCGCGGTGAACATCGCGTAATCGGCGGCCTTGAGCACCGACAGGAGCAAAAGCACCGCCGTCAGCGCAGCGCGCAGCCAGAGCGCCGCGCGACCCGGCGGCAGCGCTGCGAGGCCCAGCAGGATCACCGGCAATTCAAGCGGAAAAAGCGCCAGCGCGCCCCATGTCATCGCCGCCGGATGGTTCGGCTGCACGAGGACGAGATGAAACACCGAAGCGGCCAGCGCCAGCCGGATCATGCGCGCCGCCA
Organism: Marivita sp. GX14005; assembly: GCF_023370775.1. Classification (GTDB taxonomy): domain Bacteria; phylum Pseudomonadota; class Alphaproteobacteria; order Rhodobacterales; family Rhodobacteraceae; genus Marivita. The sequence continues at coordinate 226,842 of NZ_JAMCCQ010000004.1, read as the reverse complement.
GAGCCAGAGGATATCGCGCCCGAAGGACAAGAGCAGCGCCAGCGCCACCGCGCTTTCGAGCGCCCAGGCAAGAGCCTGCGGCAGGATCGGCGCCTGAAGCGCGATCAGCGCGCCGAGCTGCGCCACGCAAATTGCCTTGCGGCTGAACCGTTCCGGCAGATCGCGGCGCATCCACGGCAGAACGGCCCCGGCAGCGATGAAGAGATAGCGCGGCAGGCCCAGCACCAGCACCGCCCATCCCGCCGCGCCGCCGGTAAACGCGTTGAGCGCCAGCACCAGCGCCAGCGCCGAATCGACCTCCATGTCGAACCGCGCACCGAAGCGCGAGACAAGCCCCTGCCGCCGCGCCAGCCAGCCATCGACCCCGTCGAGCGACAGCGCGATCACCGCGAGCGCGAAGACCGGCCAGCTTGCGCCGACCCCCGCCAGCATCGGCGCGATCAGCGCAGAGGTCATGGCGAGCCGCGCGAAGGTGACGAGATTGCCGCCGCCGAGGCGGGCGTGAGGATAGCCGCGATGCAGCCCGTGCCATGTCAGCGCGGCACCCAGGGCAAACCCGGCCAGCGCACCGAGCGCGGTCCAGAACCCGCCGCCCGGCAGGATGACGGCAAGCGCCAACACCCCGGCCGCAAAATTCGGCACGGCGAGCGCGAAGGCCCGCTCCGGCGCTGGCAGATGCCCCCGGCGGACCCGGCGCATCACCGCGTTATGTTGCACATCCGTCATTCCTCTGAGTTTAGCCCTGCGGCGGCGGAGTCAAGGTGCCGGCCATGCGCCATGGCTTGATTTGCGGCGGGGCGGGGCTATCCTGCATGGCATGACCGGGGCCAGTTTTCAGTATCGGCTGCCCGCGCGCCTGCTGCATTGGGGCATGGCGCTTTTGGTGCTTGCGACGATCCCGGCCGGATTCGTGATGATACAGGACGGCATCGGCCGCCCGCTTCAGAACGCGCTCTTCCTCTTTCACAAGAATGTCGGCGTGTTGCTTCTGCTGCTGGTCCTGATCCGCGCCGCCTACCGATTGCGCCATCCACCCGCCCCGCTGCCCGCAAATATTCCCGGCTGGCAGCGCATGGCCGCAAGCCTGTCTCACGTCGCGCTCTACGCGCTGCTGATCCTCATGCCGATCGCGGGCTATATCCGCGTGAAGGCCGGCGGGTTTCCGATCGAAAGCCTCGACGCGCTCGGCCTGCCGCCGCTCGTGCCGCGCTCCGATCCGCTGGCGGAGACCGCGAAGACGCTGCATTACTACGGCGGCATCGCCATCGCCGCGCTGCTCGCTGTGCATATCGGTGCCGCCGCGCAGCACGGGCTGCTGCGCCGCGACGGCGTCTTTTCGCGCATGTGGCCCCCCTTCGGCGCCCGAACGCGCTGATTCTGTTGCATCGCGCCGGGTTTGCCATAGCTGCTGGCGCATCCGTTCCGCAAAAAAGGCCGCCTGCCCGAAATGACGCTTGCCGAAACGCTCCAGCCACGCGCCATTGCCCGTCCGCGCCACGCGGCGCGGCTGGGCTTTCTGGCGCTGACCGCCGCAATCGCGCTCGCGCTCACGCTGGCTTTCGCCGCGTCCGTGACAGCCTGGAGCCTGCCCGCGCTGGCCGCGCTGGCGCTCGTCGGCTTGGCCGCGCTCTGGATCTCTGGCGGCGCGGCGACGGCGCTTGTCGGGCTGCTCGCGCCGCCCGCCGCGCGCGAAACGCCCCCCGCCGCATGGCGCCCCCAAGGCCGGGCGGCGATCCTCGTCACGCTCTGCAACGAGCCGCCCGAGCCGCTGGCGGCATGGCTTCCCCGGCTTGGCGAACGCCTCCGCGCCGCCGGGCTGGGCGCGCGAACGCATATCTTCGTCCTGTCGGACACGTCCGGCCCGCATGTCGCCGCCGAAGAGGCCGCCTTCGCCCCGCTTGCGGGCGATGGGCTGACCTATCGCAGGCGGGCGCGCAACGCCGGGCGCAAGCCGGGCAATATCGCCGATTGGCTGGCCGAGCACGGCGATGCGTTCCGCTACATGCTCGTGCTCGACGCCGACAGCCGCATGTCGGCGCGGCGCATCCGGCAGATGATCTGGACGATGGAACAGCGCCCCGCGCTCGGGCTTTTGCAAGCCGGAATCGCGCTCCGGCCGGGGCAAAGCCGTCTCGGGCGGCACCAGCGCCTCTCCGCGCGGCTGATGGGGCGCAATTTCGGGCGCGGGTTCGCCGCGTGGTCGGGCCGGAGCGGCAATTACTGGGGGCATAACGCGCTGCTGCGCACCGCCGCCTTCCGCAGCGCCGCCGATCTACCGAAGCTCTCCGGCCCTGCCCCCTTTGGCGGCGCGCCGCTCAGTCATGATTTCATCGAAGCCGCGTGGATACGCCGCGCCGGGTGGGATGTCAGGCTCGATCCCGACCCGGCGGGCAGCGCCGAGGACGCGCCGCAAACGCTCGCCGCCTTTCACAAGCGCGACCGGCGCTGGTGTCAGGGCAACCTTCAACATCTGCGCCTCATCGCCGAGCCGGGTCTGCATCCGCTCAGCCGTCTGCACCTCGCCTCCGGCATCCTCGGCTATCTCGCCGCGCCGGTCTGGCTGGCGCTGGTGGCGCTGATGGCCAGCGGCGCGGTGCAGACGGCGAGCCTCTGGCCGCTGGCGCTGGTCGCGTTTGTTCTGCTTCTGCCCAAGTTCTGCGCGCTGGCCTTCTGGCTGCCGCGCGCGCGGACATGGCGGCGCAGGGTGCGCGTGATGCGGGCGGCGGCGGGCGAATTGGCGTTGTCGAGCGTGATCGCGCCGCTGGTGATGCTGCGGCAGGCCGGTGCGGTGGCAGCGGTCTGCCTTGGGCGCGATTGCGGCTGGAAACGCGCAAGCGCCCCGCGCCGGGCGCTGCCGCGCGGCTTGCCCGAGGCGGCGGCAGGCGGCGCGCTTCTGGCGCTCGCCGCCTTCGGTTCCGGCGGCGCGGCGGCGCTCTGGACGCTGCCCTTGGCCGTGCCGCTTTGCGCCGCGCCCTGGCTGATCGGCGCGCTGGACGCGCCTGCGTGATGCGGCGGCGCGGGTTCCTGGCCGGTGCGGCAGCGCTCGCCGCCCTGCCCCGCACTGCGCGCGCCGAAACGCCCACGCTGCTGCAAGAGGCGCGCGCGCTGGCCGCCGCGCCCTACGCGCAAGCCTCCGCCCCGCTGCCGCCGCCCTTTGCCGGGCTGAGCTACAACGCCTATCGCGGCATCCGCCCGATCCCCGGCCGCGCCGCGATGCTGCCGCATGGCGCGCGCTTTGCCGTCGATCTGCTGCCGCCGGGGCTCTACTTCCCCGATCCCGTCATCATCGAACGCGATACCGGCAACGGCCCCGTCACCACCGCGTTCGATCCGGCGCTTTTCGCCTTCGATCCGCGCTATTTCAACGCTGTGCCTCGAACCGCCCCCGGCGCGGGGTTTTCCGGGCTGCGCCTGCGCCATGCGCTGAACGCCCCGGAGCGGATGGACGAGGTGCTGGTGATGCAGGGCGCAAGCTATTTCCGCGCCATCGGACAGGCAATGACCTACGGGCTATCGGCCCGCGCCGTCGCGCTTGGCACCGGCGGGGCGAAGCCCGAGGAATTTCCCCGCTTCACCCGCCTCCGCCTGCACCCGCCCGAGGGCGACCGCCTGCGGATCGAGGCGGTGATCGACAGCGCGTCGCTCGCCGGGCATCTCGACATGGTGCTGCACCCCGGCGCGAACACGGTCTGTGACGTCACCGTAACGATCCTGCCGCGCCGCGAGATCGCCGATATCGGCATCGCGCCGCTGACCTCGATGTATCTGCGCGGCCCGCTGCGCGCCTCGGTGAGCGATGATTTCCGCCCCCGCGTGCATGACAGCGACGTGCTGATGATCCGCAACGGCGCGGGCGAGACGCTCTGGCGGCCGATCGGCAATCCGGCGCGGCTGCAACAGTCGGCCTTCGTCGATGACGGCCCGTCGGGTTTCGGCCTGCTCCAGAGCGCACGGCGCTTTGCCGATTACGAGGATCCCGAAGCGCTCTACCACGCCCGCCCGAACGCCATCGTGCGGCCCAAGGGCGACTGGGGGCACGGCGCGGTGATGCTGGTGGAGATCCCGACGGGCGATGAATTCATGGACAATATCGTTGCCTTCTGGCGTCCTGACGCGCCGCTCTCCGCTGGCGGCGAATACCGCTTCGCCTATGAGCTGACCTTCACGCTGGAGGTGCCAGAGACAGGGCCGCACCCGATCCTGCAAACCCGCAGCGGGCGCGAGCATCATCGCCCCGGAACGCGCCGCTACGTGATCGACTATGCCGGCGCGGCGCAGGACATGCGGCCCGAGATCTCGGCCACGGACGCGCGGATCACCGGCGCGAGCCTCTTCGCCCTGCCCGAGGGGCGCGGCACGCGGCTCAGTTTCCTGCTGACCCCCGATGGCGCAGAGAGCACCGAGCTGCGCGCGCAGCTACGGGGCGATGATGGCACGCCCGTTAGCCCCGTCTGGCTGCACCGCTGGACGCGGGCGCGCGATGGCGGCGTCTAGCCCGGCAATTCGACGACCGCCGCAAGGGGCCGGTGATCGGAGGCGATGCGGATGCCCGTCCCGTCCAGCACGCGCGTCTCGCGCACCCGCGCGCCGCCCGCGCCCAGCACCCGGTCGAGCGGCAGGACCGGCCAGCGCACCGGGAAGGTGGCCCGCGCCGGGCCGCTGAACGCCTGCCCCGTCACCGCGCGCGAAAAGGCCAGCCCGCCCCAGGGCCGCCATTCGTTGAGATCGCCGCACAGCACCAACGGGCGCGCCGCACAACGGAAAAGATACTGCCCCAGCGTGCGCGTCTGCGCCGCCCGAAGCCATTGCGCCAGCGACAGATGCGTGCCGATCACCCGCACCGGCGCGCCCGCCTTGCGAAGATCGGCCACCACCGCGCCGCGATGGCAATGGCCCGGCATGTCCACCAGCGCCATGCGCTCCATCTCCAGCCCCGGCGCGGCCAGCATCACCGTGCCGAGAAACCCGTGGCTTTCGCCGCCCCAGCGCCCATCCGCGCCATGCAGATGCCGCAGGCCCGTTTGCGCCTCGATGCGCCCGAGATCGAGCAGGCCGCGATGCGGGGGTTGTTCCTCGTCGGCTTCCTGCAGGATCAGCAGATCGGTGCCGGGCCTCAGCACCTCGCGGATAAGCACATCCGCCGTGCGCGCCGGATCGATCCGCCCGTCCTCGCCCCGCCCGCGATGAATGTTCCAGCTTATGCAGGACAGTTCGATCATTCCCGCCAAGCTAACGCATGGCCCGGCGCAGGCAACCGGCCCGCGCTTGCCTTTCGGCGCGCCGGGTGATCTGAGCAAGACGAGGGAGGACGCAACGCATGACGATGCCCCAGATCGAGACCGGCCCGAACGCGCTGCGCGGGATCGCGCTGATGTGCGCGGGCGCGTCCTTTCTGGCGATCAACGATGCCTTCGCCAAATACCTGACCGACGATTATTCCCCGGTGCAGATCCTCTTCCTGCGAAACCTCATCGCCATGCCCTTCGCCGCCGCAATGGCGGTTCGGCTCGGCGGGCGCGGCGCGCTCAGAACGCGCAGGCCCGGCATCCATTTCGCGCGCGGCGCGCTCTGGCTGCTGGCGGCGGTCCTCTTTTTCACCGGGCTGAAATTCCTTGGCCTCGCCGAAGCCACGGTTCTGGTCTTCGCCGCCCCCGTCATCATCACCGCGATCTCCGCGCTCTTTCTGCGCGAACGGGTCGGCCCGCGCCGATGGGCGGCGGTGCTGATCGGGCTGATGGGCGTCATCGTCGTCGTGCGCCCCGGCACCGGCACGTTCCAGCCCGCTTCGCTCTTTCCGGTGGCAACGGCGGTTCTCTACGCGATCCTGATGATCTCAGCGCGCTGGATTCCGAGGGAGGAAAGCGTCTGGACGACGATGTTCTTCCAGACCGCCACCGCGGGCGTGCTTGCCGGGATCGCGAGTGTGTGGATCTGGGTGCCTGTCGCGCCCGGCGATCTGTGGCTCTTCATCGGCATCGCCGCCGCCGGCACGCTCGGCATCACGCTCATCACCGAGGCGTTCCGCTTTTCCGAAGCGGTGGTCGTCGCGCCTTTCGATTATACCGCGCTGATCTGGGCCACGTTGCTGGGCTATCTGGTCTGGAACGAGGTGCCCGACGCGCTGACATGGGTCGGCGCTGCGATCATCATCGGCAGCGGCATCTACATCATCTGGCGCGAAAGCCGGGTGCGGTAGCCCGACAGTCAGGGGAGCAGTTCTCGCATGGCTCGCAAAGACCGATCCTCAACCAGTGCCGCGCCCGTCGATGTGGCCGTGCTCGGCGCGGGGATCGTGGGGATCTGCGCGGCGCTGTCGCTGGCCGAACGGGGCATGCGCGTGCGGCTGGTGGATCGGGGCGATCCGGCGCAGGCCACCTCTTTCGGCAATGCAGGGGTGATCTCTCCGGGTTCGATCCTGCCCAACTCCATGCCGGGGCTGTGGAAGAAGGTGCCGGGCTGGCTCATCGATCCGCTGGGGCCGGTGTCGGTGCGCCCCGGCCATCTGCCGCGCCTTGCCGGCTGGGGGCTGCGCTTTCTGGCCGCCGGGCGCGAAAGCCGCGTGCGCGCCATCTCGGCGGCAATGGAGCATCTTACGCGCGACGGCATCACCCTCTACCGCCAGCATCTCGCCGGCACGGGGCATGAGGGGCTGATCCGGGACGCCAGTTTCATCCACGCCTTCCGGCGCGCGCGCGATGCGCGGATGGACGGGCTCGACACCGCCCTGCCCCGCGCCGCCGGGGCCGATATCGAACGGATCGACGGCGCGGCCCTGCGCGCGATGGAGCCCGCGCTCTCGCCCGAGTTCGAAGCGGCCATCGTCCTGCATGGGCAGGCGCGCACGCTCTCGCCGGGGCGGCTCGGTCAGGTGCTGGCGAAAAAGTTCCTCCGCATGGGCGGCGAGATCGAACGCGGCACGGTGCGCAGCATCCGCCCGCAAGAGGAAGGCGGCTGGGCCTATCTCACGGAAAGCGGCCCACATGCCGCGCCGCAGCTCGTTCTGGCGATGGGCGTCTGGTCCGCCGCGCTTTTGCGCCCGCTCGGCATCCGCCTGCCGCTTGAGGCCGAACACGGCTATCACGTCAGCTTCACCGATCCGGGGGTGACACTGCACAACTCGGTCATGGATATGGACATGAAATTCGTCGCCTCCTCGATGGCAGAGGGGCTGCGCGTCGCCGGCACGGCGGAGTTCGCCGGGCTCGATGCGCCGGTCAACGACAAACGCCTTGCCGGTCTGGTCACGCTGGCCGGCAGGCTGGCGCCGGGGCTGAACCGGCAGGCATATTCCACATGGTCCGGCCAGCGGCCCAGCCTGCCTGACAGCCTGCCCTGTCTCGGTAGGTTCGATGGGTTTCCCGGACTCACCGCCGCCTTCGGGCATAGCCATCACGGGTTGATGATGGCCCCGAAGACCGGGCGGATCGTCGCCGATCTGGTCACCGGGCAGCCCGTGAATGTCGATCTTGCGCCCTATCGCCCGAGCCGGTTCCGATGAGCGCCGCCCGCGTCTTGGAACGGCCCGCCCGCTGCCACGTTGGACGATGAGACGGCAACCTCAAGGCGCAGGACAGCGATGGACAGTCACACCTCAACCGGCATGGGCGCGGCGCGCATCTGCGTGCTGTTCAATGCCGGATCGGGCAAGCAGGGCGACGACGAAGCGCGCGCCATCCGCGAGGCGATGGACGACACCGGCCTTGCCGCCGAGATCCGTGTGATCGAGAAAGGATCGCAGATCGCCCCGGAGACCAGGCGTGCCTTGCGGGGCGGGTTCGAGATGATCGTCGCGGCGGGCGGGGATGGCACGATTTCCGCCGTCGCCGGGGTGTTGCGCGGGCAAGGCACGCCGCTCGGCATCCTGCCGCTCGGCACGTTCAACTATTTCGCCCGCTCGCTCGACATTCCAACGGAGATTCCCGGCGCGGTGCGGCTTCTGGCCGATGGCGTCCGCCGCCCGGTGCGCGTCGGCACGATCAATGACCGGGTGTTTCTCAACAATGCCAGCCTCGGCGCCTACCCGGCGATCCTCAAGACGCGCGAGGACACCTATGCGCGGTGGGGGCGCAGCCGGCTCGCGGCCTATTGGTCGGTGCTGCTCACCCTGATGCGCCTGCGCCGCCCGATGCGGCTTCGCATCACCGCCGACGGCACGCGCCACGACATCCGCACACCGCTCGTCTTTGCCCTGAACAACGCCTTCCAGCTCGACCGGATCGGCCTGCAAGGCGCGCAGGAGATCGCATCCGGGCGGCTCGCGCTTTTCGCGGCGCCCGATCACGGGCGCTGGGGCATCATCCGCGATGCGCTCGAACTGGCGATGGGGCGCGCGCAGCGCGAGGTCGACTTCAAAATGATCGCGGCGCGGCACATCACCATCGAAACGCAAGGCCGGGTGCATGACGTCGCCGGGGACGGCGAACGCACGCGGATGCAGCCGCCCTTCGATCTGAAGGTCGTGGAGGATGCCCTTCAGGTCATCGTGCCGCATGACCGTCAGGGGGATACGCGATGAGACGACTTGTGCACCTGTCCGATCTGCATTTCGGCCGCGCCCGGCCCGAATTGCTGGCCCCGCTCGTCTCGCGCGTCAACGCGCTGGCGCCCGATCTGGTGGCGATTTCCGGCGATCTGACGCAGCGTGCGCGCCGCTCGCAATTCGCCGAAGCGCGCGATTTCCTCGCCCGGATCGAGGCGCCGCAGCTTGCCGTGCCCGGCAATCACGACGTGCCGCTGGAAAACCTCGCCGCGCGGCTGCTCTGGCCCTTTCGGCAATACAAGCGCGCGATCGGGCGCGATCTGAACCCGCAATTCGCCGATGACGAGATCGTCGTTCAGGGGGTCAACACCGTCAATCCGCTGGCGCATCAATCGGGCAAGTTCGGCGCGGCGGCGCTGGCGCGCGTCAAGCTGGCCTTTGCCGGGGCGGATGACGAACGCACGCGGATCGTCGTGGCCCATCACCCGCTGGAGCATGGGCCGAACGATAGCAAGAAGCCGATGCGGGGCGCCGAGCGCGCGATGACCGAGCTGGCGCTGCTGGAAACCGATGCGATCCTCTCGGGCCATCTGCACAGCTGGCGCGCGGAGCCTTTCGCGGAAAAGGCGGGCCGGCTGGCGGTGTTGCAGGTGCATGCCGGAACGGGGCTTTCCACCCGCCAGCGGGGGGAGCCCAACGATTTCAACCTTCTAGAGATCGAACGCGGCACGATCCGGGTCACGCGTTATGCCGCGACCGAGGATGGCACCGATTTCACCGCCATCGACGCGCGAACCTTCCGCGCCGATGCCTCCGGTTGGTCGGAGCATGCCGAGTGAGCCTCACGCCCCCATCCGCCGGGCAAGCCGCTGTTCGATCTGGACCATCCCGTCATAGATCAGCACCGCGAACAGCCCGACAATCAGCCCGCCTTGCAGCACATAGGCGGTGTTGTTGGTCAAAAGCCCCGCGATGATGACCTCTCCCAGCGTGCGCGCCGCGACGGTCGAGCCGATGGTTGCCGTGCCGAGCGCGATCACCACCGAAAGGCGGATGCCGGTCAGCGTCACTGGCAGGGCAAGCGGAAGCTCCACCCGCAACAGCCGTTGCCAGCGGCTCAGCCCGATGCCGCGCGCCGCTTCGGTGACGGCAGGCGGCAGGGTCGAGAGGCCGGTGAGCGCGTTCTCGAAGATCGGCAGCAGCCCGTAGAGAAAGAGCGCGACCAGCGTCGGCCCCGCCCCGAAGCCAAGCGCCGGCACAGCGAGCGCCAGAACCGCGACGGGCGGGAAGGTCTGGCCGATATTGGCGATGGTGCGCGAGAGCGGGCGAAAGGCGGCCCCCGCCGGGCGCGTAACGAAGATCGCCAGCCCCACGGCAACGATGGTGGCCACCAGCGACGCGGCGGCGACAAGCCCCAGATGGCTGAGCGAGAGCGACAGCAGCGAGGCGCGCTCGTAGATCACCGGCCCGCCCTCGGGCGCGAGCGGCGCGAAGACCGGCTCGAACCAACCGGGGCGCAGCACGAGCGCCAGCAGCAGCGCGATCAGCGCCGGGCGCAGAACCCGCCCCACGCTCACCGATGCGCCTCCGCCCGCGCGCGGATCGCGGCGAGCGTGGCGCATCCCACAGCGCTGCCATCCTGCACCACCGGCACTGCCTCGCGCCCCGTCCAGAGACAGGCCGAAAGCGCATCGCGCAGGCTGGCATCGGCGGGCAGCGCCTCGCCCTCCGCCGCGCCGTCCTCGACGATCTCCGACAGCGGAATGAGCGACAGGAGCCGCAGCGGGCGTTCCACATTGCCCACCATGTCGGCCACGAACTCCGTCGCCGGGTTGGCGATGATCTCGGCCGGGCTGGCATGTTGCACCAGCCTGCCCGCATCCATCACCGCCACGCGGTCGCCAAGGCGGATCGCCTCTTCCATGTCATGCGTGACCAGCATGATCGTCGATCCCAGCCGCCTCTGGATGCGCCGCAAATCTTCCTGCGCGCGCGTGCGGATGATCGGATCGAGCGCGCCGAAAGGCTCGTCCATCAGCAGAAGATCGGGCCGCGAGGCCAGCGCCCGCGCCACGCCGACGCGCTGCGCCTGCCCGCCAGACAATTCCGCCGGATAGCGGCCGCGGAACTGATCCGGCTCCATCGAAAAGAGATCGAGCAATTCATCGACGCGCTCGCGTATCTTGTCCTTCGGCCAATCCAGAAGCTCCGGCACCGCAGCGATGTTGCGCGCGACCGTGTGATGGGGGAAAAGCCCATGCCCCTGAATGGCGTAGCCGATCCGCCGGCGCAGGATATGCGGCTTTACATCGGCCGTGGAATCGCCGTTAATCCGCACCTCGCCGGAGCTTGGCTCCTCCAGCCGGTTTATCATGCGCAAGAGCGTCGTCTTGCCTGACCCGGACGTGCCGACGATGACGGTGATCGTCCCGGTCTCGGCCGTCATGGAAACGGAATCGACGGCCTTTTCCCCGTTATAAACCTTGGTGATGCTGTCGATCTCGATCATCGGCTATCCCTTGGTGTGCGGCGTGTCAGATCGACGAGGATATCCATCGCGATGGCCGCCGACAGCGCCAGCGCGACGGTCGGCAAGGCGCCGAGCAGGATCAGATCGGTCGCCGTCTGGTTCAGCCCCTGAAAGACGAAGGTGCCAAAGCCGCCGCCCCCGATCAGCCCGGCGATCACCGCCAGCCCGATATTCTGCACCAGCACGATCCGCAGACCCGTCAGGATGACAGGCAGACCCAGCGGAAGCTCGACCCGGATGAGGCGCTGCCCGGCGGTCATGCCCATCCCCCGCGCCGCCTCCAGCGCGGCGGGCGGCGTGGCGGCAAGCCCGGCCACGGTGTTCCCGACCACCGGCAGAAGCGAATAGAGCACCAGCGCCAGAAAGGCCGGGGCAAAGCCGATCCCGGCGATCCCGATGGCCTGCGCGCCCGGAACGGCATCGCCGACCCAGCCGAGAAGCGGGATCATCAGCCCGAACATCGCCAGCGAGGGGATCGTCTGCAGAAAGCTCAGAACCGGCAGGACCGTGCCGCGCAGCTCCGGGCGGCGATGGCACAGGACGCCCAGGGGAAAGCCGATCAGCGCCGCCGCGGCAAGCGAGCCGAAGGCGAGGCCCAGATGGCGGACCGCCTCGCGCATGAACGCATCGCGGCGCGCGGCATGTTCCTGCATGACCGACAGGTCCGACAAAGCGCCCGACCCGAGGATGAGCGCCAGCGCGCCGCCCACCGCAAGAAGCAGCACGCCGCGCATCGCCGCGCCGGGGGACATTTGCGCCAGCGCATCGGCCATCAGCAGCATCAGCACCACCAGAAGGCACCAGAACCCCGCCGCCGGGGAGACGCGCGCATACTCCCCTGCCCCGTCCAGCAAACCGGGCGCCCCCTGCACCAGCAGCCAGAGCAGCCCCGCAAGTCCCAGCATCGCGCCGATGAGCCGGAGCCACGCGGGGCGCAGCGGCAAGCCGAGCGCGAGCCCGGCGATCACCGCCAAAGCCCCGGCCCGGCCATCGAGCGACCAGACCATGACCCCCTCGCCCGCGACGATCCGGTTCGCCGCCAGCGTCATGAACGGCACGAGAAGCGCCCCGCAACCGAGCAGCGCGAAAAGCACGCCCGGCGCCGATAGACCGGCCCCGGCGCGCGCCCAACCTGTCACGGATGCCGTATCCGCGATCAGTCCAGAACCCCGGCTTGCGTCAGGTAATCGCGCGCCACCGCTTCGGCCGGCTCACCGCCCACCTGGATGCGCCCGTTGAGCTTTTGCAGCGTCGCCATATCGAGATTGCCGAAGATCGGGTTCAGCACATCGGGGATCGAGGGGTATTGCTCAAGAACCTCGGCGCGGACGATGGGGGCCGGCTCATAGACCGGCTGCACGCCCTTGTCGTCCTCCATCACGACGAGGCCGGTGGCCCCGACACCGCCATCGGTGCCATAGACCATCGCGGCATTCACGCCCGACGTGCCACGCGCCGCCGCCTGGATCGTCGCGGCGGTGTCGCCGCCCGAAAGGATCACCGTCTGATCGGGTGACAATTCGAAGCCGTAGGTTTCCTGCATCGCGGGAAGCACCGCTGGCGAGGAGACGAATTCCGTCGAGGCCGCCAGTGTCACATCGCCCCCACCCGCGATCCAGGCACCGAAATCGGACATCGTGGAAAGGCCGTTCTCCTCCGCCACCGGGCCGGTCACGGCGATCGCCCAGGTGTTGTTGGCCGGCGCGGATTTGAGCCACGCCACGTTGTTCTGCTCGAAATCGAGTTCGGCCGCGCGGGCATGTGCCGCTTCGGCGTCCTTCCAGGTGTCGCTGTCGGCCTCGTTGAAGAAGAAGGCGGCGTTGCCGGTATATTCGGGGTAAATGTCGATCTGCCCGGACAGCAGCGCTTCGCGGACGACCTGCGTGCCGCCCAGTTGCAAGCGCCGCTCCACCGGCAGGCCGGCATCCTCGAGCGCCAGCGCGATGATATTGCCGAGCAAACCGCCTTCGGTGTCGATCTTGGAGGATACGGTTATCTCGGCAGAGGCCGCCGAAGACAGGAAAGAGCCGAGACCGAGGGCCAATGCGGCAAGGGGAATACGAAATGTCATAGCGGATCAAGCTCCTTGAATGGCCGGGGCGGCTTTGCTTCGGAATGAAACCGAACGTAGCAAAGTTTGTTCCATTGACAACGTATCAGGAGATCGGGCCGATGGAGCCGGGCCGGACGGCCAGCCGAAACCCGCAGATGATATTCCCGCGGCGGCGCGCCGCACGCCGCAGGCGGCCCCTACCCCGTCACATCGACCCATGTGATGCCCGAATTCTCCGAGGACACCGCCGCCAACAGGCGACCGGCCAGATGCGTCTGGATGTAGCTTGCGGCGAATTTGCTCGGCGCCTTGAGCGTCAGCTTGCCGCCCTCACAGCCGGTTTCGACGAGCGGCGCGAACCAGGCGGCGTGCAGCGCGGGATCGGACCGGCCGAGCCGGGCAGAGGCCGAGGCCCAGAGACCGCCCCCCTGCCCTGCCGCGCCCGCGCGGAACGGCACGACATTGCCCGGCGCAGGCTCCGCGGGGGTTTCCTCGCGCCCCGCGCCCATCCGGGCGACGAAATCCGGGCCGACAGCGGCCCAATGCGCCCGCGTGGCGCGCAGAACCTCATCGAGGTCGATGGCATGTTCGGCCACCCGGCCCCGCGCCGCCGGACGGCGCAGCGTGATCCAGCCGCGCGCGCGCATCGCCGCCAGTTCGCGTTTCGCCGTGCGTTCGGTCACGCCCCACATCCGCGCGATCTCGCGCTGGCCGCAGGCGAAACTGCCGCGTTGCCAGTTGAACCGCGCCGTGATGAGCAGAACCAGTCGCGCCGCCAGCCGCCCATCGACATCGCGGTCGTTGCAGGCCAGCGCCATGAGCGCGGTCAGAATATCATATTTGACGGCGGCACCCGTCCTGCCCACCGGTCTGGCCTGTTGCATCCTCTCCACCTCGACGATTCGCCTCGCGGCGGTCACTCTACCTCAGGGTGCGGAGGTGTTGCGCTCGGGCTGTTGTTGCGGTCGCCCGATTCATCTTTTCACAACGCTCTTCCGAGCCCTGCCCGGATTAGCGTTGAAAACCGCCCCTCTGTCAAGGATTCGCGCCGCCGGAGCCATCTCCCGTCCCATTCCCGAAAAGAAAACCGGTATGGAGATGGTATTGGGGGTCATCCTGCATGTCCCCCTATCGGAGGGTGATGTCCCCTCAACGGCTTGTGGGGCGTCGGCGGATGTCCCCCCAAATGCGGCTCTGAAACACGGTGCCGTCCTCTGCGTCCGATTCGCGGGCAGTGCCGCCCAGAGCGCGCCGCCGGGCCTTGTATCGCTTGCGCATGGCCCCGCTCGTGCGTCCTTGCCCCGAGTGTATCATCACTGGACAGACACGCCAAATTCGGCGTAATTGAGAAAAAGCACAGAAATAGCGTCCGGTGATTTAGATGATTACGCATGAAGACCTTCGGGAGATACAGGCACGCTCGCTCAAGATGCAGGGCTGGATCAGGGAGCAGACCTTTTCGCCCGAGAAGGTGAAGAGCCTGCGCCGCTTTTCCTCTTGGGAGGTGAGCGAGCTGATCCTGGGCATGAACCAGTCCACCTTTCGCGGCCGGCTCGTCGCCGATCCGACCTTACCCGCGGGGAAGGTCGAACCCGAGGGGCGGCAGCGCTGGTTCTCGCTTGAGGAGGTGAACACGCTGCGCCGCAAGATCAAGGTGAAGGGCAAGACGCTCATGCCCGCCCGCCCCAAGGGCCGCGCCTTCCGCTCCGCCATCGCGAATTTCAAGGGCGGCGCCGGCAAATCCACCGTCGCGCTGCATTTCGCCCATGCCGCCGCGCTCGACGGCTACCGCGTTCTCGTCGTCGATTTCGACCCTCAGGCAACGCTGTCGCATTCCATGGGCCTCACCGATGTGAGCGAGGAGCAGACCGTCTGGGGCATCATGGCCCGCGATCTGGTGCGCGAGACGGACCGGATGAATGCCGCGCCCGTCGCCGCCGAATCGGGCACCGCCCTGCCCCGCCGCTCGATCCCCGACAGCGTGCGCGGCCTGGGCCTGCAGGAATTGCGCATCCTCGATTTCATCCGCCCGACCAACTGGCCGACCATCGACATCATCCCCTCCTGCGCCAATGCCGCCTTCGTCGAATTCGCTTCCGCGCAGTATCGGCACCTCAATCCCGAATGGTCCTTCTTCGCCGCCGTGTCGCGTTACCTCGACCAGCTGCCGGACGATGAATGGGACCTGATCTTCTTCGATTGCCCGCCGGCCATCGGTTACCAGTCCATGAACGCAGTCTTCGCCGCCGACATGCTCTGCATCCCGTCGGGGCCGGGTTACTGGGAATATGACAGCACCACCTCCTTCATCGGTCAGCTCTCCGAGGCGCTGGAGGATCTGTCCGCCGGGTTCGAGGGGGCCTTCCCCACGGGGAAGATGACGCTGCCCAAGACGTTCCAGGACATCCGCTTCCTGCTCACCCGCTTCGAGAGCGGCAACGATCTGCACCGCGCGATGTATGAAGCCTTTGGAAAGGTGTTCGGCGACAAGCTGGCCAAACATCCGATCGAATCCACACGGGCGGTCGAGCAATCCAACCGCTTCCTGAGTTCGGTCTACGAAATCGACTATCGCGACATGACGCGCGAGACATGGCGGCGGGCGCGGGCGACCTTCGATCAGGCCTGGGCGGAGTATCACGCAACGCTCCTGCCGGCCTGGCGCACGCTGTCCGAGGAAGAGGCGCAGGGCAACAGCCCGGCAGCATGAGACACGATCTTCCCCGCGGGGAAGGTCCGAAAACGAGGAGGCAGGCATGAGCCGCAAAAGACGCATTTTCGATATCGAGATGCCGGAGGAACCGGCCCCCGCAGAGGCACCCAAAGCGCCCGACACCGCGCCGCAGCGCCGGTCTCCGATGGCCAGCGCGATCGCCGAAAACGCGGGCGCGCTCAGCAGTCGGGCCGAGGCCGAGGCTCGCATCCGCGCCGAGAACGACGCGCTGGCGCATGAATATGTCGGGCTCAAGAGGGCGGGGCTGGTGTCCCGTCTGATCCCGTTGGGCGATGTCGTCACCGAAGCCCTTGTGCGCGATCGCGCGCCCGGCGCGGACCCGGACATGGGCGAGTTGATCGCATCGATCCGGGAGGTCGGGCTGTCGAATCCGATCCGCGTGGAGGAGCGCGAGGATGGCCGCTACGAGTTGATCCAGGGTTGGCGGCGGCTGAGCGCATATAAGGCTCTATACGCCGAAACAGGGTCTGATGAGTGGGCCGCGATCCCGGCGGGCATCCTTCCCCACGGGGAAGGCCTGGCCGGAATGTATCGCCGCATGGTCGATGAAAACCTCGTCCGCAGGGATCTGTCCTTCGCCGAAATGGCGACGGTCGCGCGCGCCTACGCCGCCGATCCCGACACCGCGCCGACGAGTGTTGACGATGCGGTCACGGAACTTTTCCGCTCTGCCGCCTACAACAAGCGCAGCTATATCCGCGCCTTCTCGCGCCTGCTCGATCTGCTCGGTCCGGCGCTGAAATTCTCGCAGGATATTCCGCGCAATCTAGGTCTCGCGGTTCTCAAGCGGCTGGAGGAAGATGCATCGCTCGTCGCAGAGCTCAGGGCGCGATTGCAAGACGGCGCGCCGCGCAGCGCCGGTGAGGAACTGGCGATCCTGCGCGCCTTCACTGCCCCGGACACACCGGAAGCGCCGAACGCGCCCAGGCCGGCCGCCGGGGCAGGGCAGGGGGGCAGCCAGCCCACCACCCCGCCGCGCCGTCCGCGCACCACGTTCGATCTTTCGCACGAGGGCGAGCGGGTGAAATGCACCGCCGGGGTGGGTCAGTTGACGCTGAAGCTCGACCGCGATCTGAGCCGCGTGGAGCGGCGCAAGCTGGAAGCGGGGATCGTGAAGCTGCTGAACGCCATCTCGTAAGCGGCGACCTTCCCCGTGGGGAAGGGCAGGGCGCTTGTGCCGGAAAGGACGATCTCAAGCTCGATGCCGATGTGGACGACACCGCGAGGTCTACGCTTCTAAAGCACTGATATAATTGACAAATTCTATCTTACTCGGCCGGACGGGGTGCAGCTTGTCGTCGATCTGCAAGCCGATCTGATCGGCATCGCGCCGCGACCATACTTATAGCGAAAACCTCAGGAACACAGGGCCGCGAGGCTTTTTCTGCTAGAACCGAGGCAATCGAGGTGTGGCAGGAAAAAATGTCCGGGTTTGGCTGCGAGGCTTTTTCTGCTAGAACTGGCCCTGCGTAACCTCTTGGTTCGCAGGGCATTTCCTTGTCGGGCGTGTCGAAAAAACGGGCCACGATCTGTTAAAATAACGTGAGTTGATCGGGTTTCTTTTGCTCGGGGCCGCTACGGGCGCGACCGTGGAAACTCTGTGTGAGCTGATATTGCCTGTCCGTGAAGAACAGTATCTGGACGTGACCGGCCGGGGGGACCAGCTCGCCGACCTTGGCGGCGATAACATCAGCTTTTTCCTTGGAGTAGGCATGGCGCAGATATACCGAAAACTGCACCATTCCGAAACCGAGATCGAGCAAGCCGTTCCGGAATCTCGTGGCGCGGCGGCGCTCCGTTTTCGTCAGGACGGGGAGGTCGAACAGGGTCCAAATCCACATGATCTTGTACTTCGAGAGGGCAGGAAGGTCAGGCATCGGCGGGGTCGTCTTCGGGGATCGGCTGTCGCGGGAAGGCGAGGTCGGCCTTTCGGGCGGTGAAACTTGCGGCGACGCCCTGGGCCAGCCGGAACAGCACCTGGGAGAGTGGCGAGCGACCCTGATCGGTTGAAAAGGGCGCGATGAGAGTTTCGACGAGGTCGGCGCGGCCGTCTTCGGCGGAGGTGACGCCGGACTGAAGCAGGGCGTGGACGGTCAAGTCGATGGTTGGTCGAAAGGGTTCCATCAGGTCATCGGCCAAGGCGAGCGCATCGCCGCCGCTGCGGTGATGGACCGAGAGCGAGGGGTGCAGGCCGGCGGAGACGATGGCGCGGGCGGTCGCGGCGCGCAGGACGGCATATCCATAGTTGAGAAGGGCATTGGTGCCTTCCGCCCTGGTATCGCGGCGAGAGCCCTTGCCCAGCAGCAGCGGCCAGTAGGCCTGTGCGGCCTGCGCCTCGCGGTTGGCGGGGTCGCCGGAGTGGACGGCGGCGGTCAGCCGGTGCAGCCGTTCCGAGGGCAGGTCGAGGCGGTCGAGCACGGCGGCCTGGGCGGCGATCTTGTGGCGGACGAGCCGCGCCCAGACCTGTTTGCGGAGCGGTTTGGGGGCGGCGGCCTGATCTGCCATGCGGTAGCCCTGTTCGCCATGGCCGTTCAGCGGCAGGACGACGGCGACCGGGGCGAAGTTCGGCCCCAGGATGGTGACGGGCACGTTCTGCGCGGCGAGATGGGCAAGCGGTGTTGGACCAGGTCAGGCCCTGGCCCGAGACCAGCACGGCGTCGATGTCGTCAAGCTCCGCCTTACCGATTTCCGCGCCGTCGTGGCGCACCGACAAAAATCCGCGTGACTTGTGAATGGCGGTGTTGTCCCGCGCCAGTTCCAGTATCCGTCCAACCATCGAACCCTCCGAACCGGGCCCGACAGGTCACCTGCAAACGTCACACCTTGCCATGCGGTATGGTGTGCACCTTCCCCAATTCGTCGATCCGCACGCGCCGGGCGCGCCGGAGCTTGAGCCTATTGAATGGCGGCCAATCCCATTCGAAATCGTCCTCCGGGTCTTTATGCCGCTTCTCCAAGTCTCCGGCTTCATTCGAGCCGAAGAGGACGACGTTCTTGTTATCCGGAGAATTATTCAGCTTTCGGACGACTTTGATAGAGTTGGCGCCGAAAACAATCTCTTTCCGTTCCTTGTCCCAGTCGAACAGTTGGATGGTATCGCCCTTATATAGACGCATGATGAATTTGGCATCGGGATAAGCGGTGCGCCAATCCCGAACCGTATCGAGATAAAGCCCCCAGACATCCACATCATGTGCGAACCACTTTCCGTCCGGTGCCTCCAGGATGTCCAGATAGGCGATTTCGGCACGGCGAAGATGGGTGAACACCTGACCTGAGCTGTCGTGGAGCGGTCGAAGACCCGATAAAGGTTCGATCAGGCGAACGCGTTTGACGCCGGTTTCGGTGCTCCACTCGGCGAGGTTGGTTGCGAGCGTGCCATCCTTTCCTGCAACCTCTTTGAGCTGCGCCCGTAGAGCAAGGTCGCGCACCACAGGGATCTGCGAAGCCGAAAGGTCGACTACGTTGGCACGCTTCACATAGGCGGTCTTGCCCTTTTTCGCGTGTAGCAGAGCCTCCTGATTTTCCGGCAGGTCACGGATAAGGCCATAGCGACCCGCCTTCTGCAATGCACCGGGCGTGTTCTGACTTGAAGGCCTCGACCCATTCGCGGTCGTCGAAGAATGCCGCGGACGATGGCTGACGCGGACATCGCGGATGGCGTCCATCACGACGTCACGAAAACCCGGGAACGGTTCGGGCGGGGCGGGCAGGACGCGGGGCAGGGCGTTGGCGCCGTGCTGTTTGGCGGCCTTCTGCAACCGGGCGATCATGCCGCGGTCGATCACGCCGACCGCCGCGGCGTCGATGGCGTGGTGGCGGTGATCATCGCGATTTTTGCGGTTGTGATCGCCCAGGTTCAGGCCCCAGCGGTGGCGCAGCAGGGCGGTCATGCGGCCCGGCAGCATCCAGACATGGCGGCGTTCCGTCCCATCGACGTCCTGTTTGTCGAAGAGGGTTTCGGCGTAGCCCCGCACGACCTTGGCCAGATAGCCGGTGGCGTGGAGCTGCCGGTCCTCGAAGCTTTTCTGTTCCTCGAAGACCTCCATCGCGTCGGGCAGGAAGCGCCAGGCCTTGTTGCGGGGCAGGTGTTTTGTCCGCTCGATCATGGCCTCCTGATCGAAGATGCCAAGCTCGGCGGCCTCGCCGGGTGACAGCATATGATCCAGCTCGTTGTCGTAGGGTAAGATGCAGACGCCTTTTTCCGGGCGACTGTCGGTGAAATCGATGCCGGAGAGGAGCGGGGCGCGGTCGACGGCTTCGTTGTAGGTGATGACGTCCGCGCGCATTTCGGCGACCATCGCATCGGTCGCCTCGCGGCAGAAGCGGAGATGGCCGTCGGGCAGGCGCACCTTTTCGGCGGCGGCGGTGTCGTCCTGCGATGTCAGGCCAAGCGTCTTGCGGACCTGCGTCCAGGTCATTTTCTGCCCGCCGTTCAGCGCGTCGAACAGGACGCGATGCTTGTCGGGGTCGAGACGTTCCTCGTGGGTTTCGCGGATGATCCGCAGGTGGCCGAGCTGTTGCAGGATCAGGAAGGCCTGTGCCGCCGGATGCCAGCGGGGCAGGCGGGGCTTTTGGGGAAAGAAGGTGCAGCGGCCGGGATCGACGGGGCGGAGTGGGCGTTGGTAGAAGATCGTTTCGCGCAGTCGGTCGCGGACCGCATCGGTCAACTCCGGGTGATGCCGGGCCTGCTCATTCCAGATCGCATCGAACTCGTTCTCCAGCATTCCGCGCGTCGGGTAGAACTCATAATGTTTCTCGGCTCCGTCACCATGCGGACGCACCCGCACGCCTTCTCCGGCCTTCAGACGGGACCAGAGATAGGCGCCATAGGTGGCGTGGCCGGTTTCGGTGAGCGTTTCAACAAGGGCGCGCGCGGCAGATTTGATGAGGCCGACGCAGGCCGGTCACCCTGGCCTTGTGAACGGTCTTCCAAAGCACAGGGTCGAGGTCGTAGACCGCCCAACCGATGGATGTCGTTCCCAGATCGAATGTAAACCGGACGGGCATGTCACAACCTCTTCAACCCCTTGACCCTTTGTGGAGAGTAGAGGAGGATCGGTACATCTTCTAGCAGAAGAAGCCTCGTGGTCTTTCCCGCGATAAGGTGAAATATCCACGACGTTGAGGCGGGCCGAGGCCCGCCTCGTTTCGTTTATGGAACGCGCGGTCCTAACACTATTGGTCATAATGTTAAGCGCCGAGGGGCCAAGGGCCGCGAAGAGCAGGACATCGCGGTCAGGATGTGGGCCTGACGCGGAACACAGGAGTACGCTAGAAATTAGATAGCATATGTGCTATCTAAAATCATGCGCGTTGTTCTGGACACCAATATCCTCGTTGCGGCTCTTTTGTCGGACGGCGGAGCATCACGGCGCATCTTGCGCCTCTGCCTCGAACGACAGGTGTCGCCGCTTGTCGGTGCGGCCCTGTTCGCGGAATACGAGAGCGTTCTGGCCCGCAACGAACTGTTCCAGCGTTCCGCGCTCGATGCCGCCGAGCGCGAGGCTCTGTTCGACGCCCTGATGTCGGTCAGCACCTGGACGCCGGTCTATTACCTCTGGCGGCAAAACCTGCCCGATCCGGGCAACGATCATCTGATCGAACTGGCGGTCGCCGGAGGCGCGGACTGGATCGTCACAACCATCCTGCGCGATCTGCGGCGCGCGGAGCTGCCTTTCGACGATATAGAGACCGGGACGGCGGGAGACTTCTTGAAAGCATGGGAGACACGAACATGAGCGTCATGACCATCAGATTGCCCGATGCGCAGCACGAACGGCTGCGCCAGCTCGCCAAGACGCGGGGCGTGAGCGTCAACAAGGTGATCGAGGAGCTGACGACCCGCGCCCTGACCGAGTTCGATCTTGAAACGCGGTTCCGGACGCGTGCCGCCAGAGGCGATCCCGAGGCGGGGCTGCGTCTTCTGGATCGACTCGACCAGGAAGATGCGCGCCAATCATGAGCGACGTCGAAGCAATCCTGGATGCGCGCGCCGAAGACCTGCGCGCGATCGATGACATGATCCTCGGCGACGCGGCCGGCGTGGCGCAAGCATCGGATCACCTGCGCGAAGCCTTGGATGCCATCCGCCCGGCACTTGATGAGCGCCAGTTCGAAGCCGCAGCGACGTTTGGTTACGGCGATATCTCATCCGGCTCTGCCGTCCGAGCGAGATGATGCTGAACCCGCTCGAGCGCCTCCCGCCCGGTCCGATGGCGAAAGAGGACGGCACACCGCTGATCGATGTGGGCGGAAACCGCGTTGGAGGCGGATAAATTGGATGCCCGGTTGATCCAGACAATCCTGTCCGGCATTCCGCTGCCCGTTATCCTCGTCGGTGCGGATGACAGGATTTTGGCCGCCAACGCGGCGGGCGAGGCGATCCTGGGGCCCGGGCAGGTCGGGCGCCATCACGCCCTGGCCCTACGCCAGCCCGCGCTTCTGGCTACGATCGAGGCGGCGCTCCGGGCGGGCACCCGCGCGGAGGCGCCTTACGTGATTCCCGGCCACTCGCACGAGGTGAGCTACCGGGTCACGGTCTCGCCGGTCCCATTGGGTGAGGCGCGCGGCGCGCTTTGTGCCTTCGAGGATATCACCGAGCAGGAGCTTGTCGGCCAGTTCCGCCGCGATTTCGTCGCCAATGTCAGCCATGAATTGCGCACGCCGCTGACCACGCTCGTCGGCTTCATCGAGACCCTGAAAGGCGCAGCGAGGGATGATCCGGCCGCCCGCGACCGCTTTCTATCGATCATGGAGCGTGAGGCAGGCCGGATGAGCCGGCTGGTCGACGATCTGTTGTCTCTGTCGAAGGTCGAGGCGCAGGAACGGCAGCGGCCTACCGCGCTTGTCAATGTGGCCGAGTTGGTTAATGCCGCTGCCGCCAGTTTTCGACCAGCCGCTGTGGATGCGGGGCTTGAACTCGAGATCCTGGGAACGGACCGTCAGGCGCGCATCCCCGGCGATGCCGACCAGTTGATGCAGGTATTGCAGAACCTGATCGAGAACGCGATCAAGTACGGCGCGGCGGGCAGCCGTGTCACGCTCGCCCTCCACGCCCCGAACGATGAGGCGATGCTGCGCATCGACGTGACCGACGATGGCGACGGGATCGAGCCGATGCACCTGCCGCGCCTGACCGAACGGTTCTACCGCGTCGACGATCACCGCTCGCGCGATAAGGGCGGCACGGGGCTGGGCCTTGCCATCGTCAAGCATATCGTCAGCCGCCATCGCGGCCGGCTCGACATCGGCAGCGCGCCGGGCACGGGCGCGCGCTTCTCGGTTTTCCTGCCGAGAAACTGACCTGCGCGGGCGGGTTTCATGGAACTGTTACATGAGTGTCGCAAAACCGTAGCAGCCGGCGCTTATAGCGGCGGTGCGGATCGTTCCCGGACGAGCCGCCGCGACACAACAGGAGAAGATCCATGTCCCGCATGACGCCTGCGACCTCTGCCCTTGCCATCCTGGCCGTCTCGGCCACCGCCGCCGCTGCGCGCGACCAGGTGCAGGTGGCCGGTTCGTCCACCGTGCTGCCCTATGCCACCATCGTCGCCGAACTGTTCGGCGAAAACACCGACTTTCCCACACCGGTGATCGAATCCGGTGGCTCTTCGGCCGGCCTCAAGAGGTTCTGCGAGGGCGTGGGCGAGAACAGCATCGATATCGCCAATGCCTCGCGCCGCATCAAGGACAGCGAGAAGGCGGTCTGCGCGGCTGCCGGTGTCACGGAGATCATCGAGGTGCGGATCGGCTATGACGGCATCGTGTTCGCCTCCGACATTGGTAGCGCCTCCTTCGCCTTCACCCCCGCCGATTGGTACAAGGCACTGGCGGCCGAGGTCGTCGTGGATGGCAAGCTGGTTCCGAACACCGCGACCAAGTGGAGCGACGTGAACCCCGATCTGCCCGCGCAGGAGATCATGGCCTTCGTTCCCGGCACCAAGCATGGCACGCGCGAGGTTTTCGACGAGCGCGTGATCGAACAGGGTTGCGAGGACAGCGGTGCCGCGGCCGCGCTGGAAAACCTTGGCGCGGATGCGGGCAAGCTCTGCACATCGCTGCGCACCGATGGCCGCGCGGTCGAGATCGACGGCGACTATACCGAGACGCTGGCCCGGATCGGCAGCAACGCAGACGGGATCGGCGTGTTCGGCCTGTCCTTCTACGAGAACAACACCGCGAAACTGCAGGTTGCGACCATGAACGATGTCGTCCCCTCGACCGAGACCATCGCGTCGGGCGAGTACCCGGTCTCGCGGCCGCTCTATTTCTACGTGAAACAGGCGCATCTCGGCATGGTTCCCGGCCTGAAAGACTATGCCGAATTCTTCGTGTCGGACGATATCGCCGGGCCGGGCGGGCCGCTGGCCGATTACGGGCTGGTGCCCGACCCGGAGCTGGCCGACACACAGGCCGGGCTGGCCGATGAAGCGCTGATGAACTGATCCGCCGCGCCAATCCGGGCGGCTCGGTTCCGGCCGGGTCGCCCGCACCCGCCGCACCGGAGGCCTCATGTCCGCAATCTGGACCCTGTTGACCCTGCTCATCCTCGCCGCCCTGGGCTTTGCGCTCGGCCGCGCGCGCGCCCTTGCCAGCGCCGGCGGCGACATCCGTGCGCTGCATTCCCTACCAGGCCACTACGGCTGGGCCACGGTTCTTTTCACGCTGGTCCCCGCGCTTTCGCTGCTTGCCCTGCTGACGATGGCGGCCCCGCTGACGCCTGCGGGCACCGTCGCCGTGGTGGCATTGGCGCTGGCGGCCCTTGCCTGGTCGCTGCGCCGGATCGCCCCCGATTTCCGCGCCCGCCGGACGGTGGAGCGCGGTGTGCTGGTGCTGCTCGTCCTCGCCGCCTGCGTCGCCATCGCCACCACGGCGGGCATCGTGCTGTCGATGCTGTTCGAGACGCAGAATTTCTTTGCCCAGTACGGCTGGCGGGATTTCTTTCTCTCCACCACCTGGGCACCGCGGTTCCAGGGCAATTCCGACCTGGGAATACTGCCGCTGCTTTGGGGTACGCTCTATGTCAGCTTCATCGCGCTCGTCTTCGCGGTGCCGGTCGGGCTTTTCGCCGCGATCTACATGGCCGAATATGCCAGCCGCCGCTTCCGCGCCATCGTCAAGCCGGGCATCGAGGTGCTCGCGGGCATCCCCACCATCGTCTACGGCCTGTTCGCGCTGATCACCGTCGGCCCGCTCTTGCGTGACTACTTCGCGCAGCCGCTCGGGGTGGGGTCGAGCGGCTCGTCGGTGATGACCGCGGGGCTCGTCATGGGGATCATGTTGATCCCGTTCGTGTCGTCGCTGTCGGACGACATCATCGCCCAGGTGCCGCAATCGCTGCGCGACGGCTCGCTCGGCCTTGGCGCGACGCGCTCCGAGACGATCTGCCAGGTGATCCTGCCCGCCGCGCTGCCCGGCATCGTCGGCGCGGTGCTGCTGGCCGCAAGCCGCGCCATCGGCGAGACCATGATCGTCGTGCTTGGCGCCGGGGCCGCCGCGAAGCTCAGCCTCAACCCGTTCGAGGCGATGACCACCATCACCGTCAAGATCGTCAGCCAGTTGACCGGCGACAGCGATTTCGCCGCGCCCGAGACCCTCGTGGCCTTCGCCCTCGGGCTGACGTTGTTCGCCATCACGCTTTGCCTGAACGTGCTGGCGCTGGCCATCGTGCGCAAATACCGGGAGCAATACGAATGAGCGACATCTCCTGTCCCGCACCGGCGCAATCGCTGCTGAAACGCGGCGACCGCACCGCGCGGCGCCATGCTGCCGAAGCCCGGTTCCGCGCCTGTGGCCTCGGCGCGATCCTGATCGGCCTCGCCGCGCTGGCGGTGCTGCTGGCCTCGGTCCTGACCTCCGGCCTCGGCGCGTTTCGCCAGAGCTACATCCATCTTCCTATTCATCTGAGCGAAGCGGAGCTGGACCAATCCGGCACCCGCGACACCGAGGTGATGAAGAAGGTCACGACCATCGGCTACGGCAAGGTGATCGACAAGGCCCTCGCCGAGGCCGTGGCTCAGGCGGGCATCGCCATCGACGGGCTGACCGACGACGACATATCCGGCATCATCTCACGCGAGGCGGCCGCGCAGGTGCGCGACATGGTGCTGTCCAACCCCGATCTGATCGGCGAGACAATCGATCTGTCGGTTCTCGCCAACGGCCGGATCGACGGCTATCTGAAAGGCCGGGTCACGGCGGAATCGGCCGCGCTCGACAGCAATGTATCCCCCGCGCAACTGCAGCTGGCCGATGCGATGATGGAACGGGGCCTCCTGTCGCTCGATTTCAACGCCGCGTTTCTGACCGCGCCGGATGCGTCCGACCAGAGGCCCGAGGCGGCGGGGCTGGGGGTCGCCATCCTCGGCTCGGCCTACATGATGCTGATCGTGCTGGCGCTGGCGCTGCCCATCGGCGTGGCGGCTTCGATCTATCTGGAAGAATTTGCGCCGAAGAACCGGCTGACCGATCTGATCGAGGTAAATATCGCCAACCTCGCCGCCGTCCCGTCGATCGTCTTCGGCATCCTGGGCCTGGCCATCTTCATCAATTTCGCGGGCCTGCCGCAATCGGCGCCCGTGGTGGGCGGGCTGGTCCTGACATTGATGACCCTGCCGACGATCATCATCGCCACCCGCGCCAGCCTCAAGGCGGTGCCGCCCTCGATCCGCGAAGCGGCGCTCGGGCTGGGCGCGTCGCGGATGCAGGCGGTGTTTCACCATGTCCTGCCGCTGGCCGCGCCCGGCATCCTGACCGGCACGATCCTCGGACTGGCGCAGGCGCTGGGGGAGACCGCGCCGCTCTTGCTGATCGGCATGGTCGCCTTCGTGCGCGAATATCCCGCCGCGCCGCCCGAAGGGCTTTTCGATCCCGCCTCGGCCCTGCCAGTGCAGATTTACAACTGGACCCAGCGCGCCGACCCGGCCTTTGTCGAACGCGCGTCGGGCGCGATCATCGTGCTGCTTGCCTTTCTACTTGTCATGAACGCCGCGGCCATCCTGCTGCGCCGCCGTTTCGAACGCCGTTGGTAAAGGAACCGCCATGAAAGACACGCTGACAGAAACGCCCGCCACCACCGACACCGCCAAGATCGCCGTTCGCGGCCTGCAGGTGCATTACGCCGATACACACGCGGTCCGCGACGTCGATGTCGATATCCCCGATAAGGCCGTCACCGCCCTCATCGGGCCGTCGGGCTGCGGGAAATCCACCTTCCTGCGCTGCCTCAACCGCATGAACGACACGATCCCGGCCGCCCGCGTCACGGGCGAGGTCCGCATCGACGGCGAAGACATCCACGACCCGCGCGTTGACCCGGTGCAATTGCGCGCCAAGGTCGGCATGGTTTTCCAGAAGCCAAACCCCTTCCCCAAGTCGATCCGCGACAACGTCGCCTACGGGCCGAAAATCCACGGCCTGACCCGCACGCGGGCCGAGCTGGACGAGGTGGTGGAAAAGTCCCTGCGCCGCGCCGCGCTCTGGGACGAGGTCAAGGATCGGCTCAATGCCCCCGGCACCGGGCTTTCGGGCGGGCAGCAGCAGCGCCTCTGCATCGCGCGGGCCATCGCCACCGCGCCCGAGATCCTGTTGATGGACGAGCCGTGCTCGGCGCTTGACCCGATTGCCACCGCGCAGATCGAGGAACTGATCGACGAATTGCGCAATCGATTCGCGGTCGTGATCGTCACCCATTCCATGCAGCAGGCCGCCCGCGTCAGCCAGCGCACGGCGTTTTTTCATTTGGGCCGCATGGTGGAATATGGCGATACGGGTGAGCTCTTTACAAACCCCGCCGACCCGCGCACGGAAAGCTATATCAGCGGCCGCATCGGCTGAAGGAAGACGAGATGACCAGCAAACATCACATCGCTACGGCCTTCGACCGCGACCTTGAGGCGATCGAGGCCATGATCACCCGCATGGGCGGGCTGGTCGAGGCCGCTATTCTGGACGCCGTTCGCGCCTTGGAGACCCGCGACAATGAACTTGCGGGCCAGGTGCGCCGCGGCGACGCCGAGATCGACGCGCTGGAAGAGCGGATCAATATCGAGGCCGCCCGCGTGATCGCGTTGCGCGCGCCCACCGCGGCCGATCTGCGCACGGTGCTGAGCGCGATGAAGATCGCCGCCGCGCTGGAACGCTGCGGCGATTATGCCAAGAACCTCGCCAAACGCTCGGACGTGCTGTCGCGCATGCCGCCGGTCGAGGGCGCGACAGGCTCGATCCGCCGCATGGGCAAGGCAGTGCAGCTGCAGTTGAAACAGGTGCTCGACGCCTATATCCACCGCGACGCGGAGCTGGCCGAGGAGGTGCGGCAGGGCGATCACGATGTGGACCAGATGTACAACACCCTTTTCCGCGAGTTCCTGACCCACATGATGGAGGATCCGCGCAACATCTCGGCCTGCATGCACCTTCATTTCATCGCCAAGAATATCGAACGCGTCGGCGATCACGCCACCGGCATTGCCGAGCAGGTGATCTATCTCGCGACCGGCGCGATGCCGGATGGTGAGCGCCCGAAAGCCGACTATACCGCCAGTGCAGCCAGCAAGGGCGGGGCCGCGTGACCGCCATGGACCGCCCCTTGATCCTGCTGGTTGAGGACGAGGCCGCACAGCGCGAGGTAATCAGCTACAACCTCGCCGCCGAAGGCTATCGCGTGCGCGAGGCGCATGACGGCGAAGAAGCGATGTTGCTGGTGGATGAGGATCCGCCCGACCTCATCATCCTTGACTGGATGATGCCGAGGCTGTCGGGGATCGAAGTCTGCCGACGCCTGAAGGTTCGGCGCGAGACGCAGGACATCCCCGTTATCATGCTTTCGGCCCGCTCGGACGAGCCAGACCTCGTCCGCGGGCTGGAAACCGGTGCCGACGACTATGTGGTCAAACCCTATTCCGTCGCCGAGCTCATGGCCCGCGTTCGCGCGGGCCTGCGGCGGGTGCGCCCTTTGGCGGCCGGGGCTGTTATGGAGTTCGGGGATATCCGGCTCGATGGCGAAACCCACCGCGTCACCCGCGCAGGCAAGGAAGTGACCCTCGGCCCGACCGAATTCCGCCTGCTGGCGAGCCTGATGGAAAAGCCCGGACGGGTGCTCAGCCGCGAGCAGCTGCTGGATCGGGTCTGGGGCCGCGGCATCCACGTCGAAACCCGCACCGTCGATGTCCATGTCGGCCGCTTGCGCAAGGCGCTGTGCCGGCATGGCGGCGACGACCCGCTGCGCACCGTGCGCGGCGTCGGCTATGCCCTGGGCTGACGCACGTCGGCTGCGCCGGATGGCGGAACGGGTGCCAAGACCGGAACATAAAGGCCACCATGAGGCAGCGGCGAACAAACATGACGAGGATGCAAGGCTCATCCAGCAGCTTATCCCGGACCGGCAACCTGTCCGACCGGACAACTGGCCAGTTACGCCATAGGGGGTTCTTCTCGAAAGTAGCCTGATGCGCGGATGTGGAAGCGCCCGTCCGGCGGCCGGTGACGGGCGTTCCAGGGTTGCCTCTGTATCGCCGCGACTACTGTGCTGATGGCCGCGATCGCCATCGTAGATCAAGGATTGCCGCCATGCCGCTCATGGCTCGGTCGATACTGTATCGGACAGCTCCTCCTCGGCGCTGGTAGCGATTTCGGGAAGCGCGTAGGCCATAACCGCATCGCCAAGCTTCGTGCCGATGTAGTTGTGCCCGCCCGCCACGACGACGAGATATTGCCGCCCGTCGCGGCCCATATAGGTCGACGGCGTTGCCTGGCCCCCAGCAGGCAGACGCGCGCGCCAGAGCGTCTCGCCTGTGGCCAGATCATAGCCGCGCACGTAGTAATCAGCCTGACCTGACAGGAACGCGAGCCCGCCGCCGGTGACGATCGGTCCGCCTATGCCGGGAATTCCCGTCTCGAAGGGCAGGGGAACGGGCGACATATCGCGCACGGTGCCGTTGACACGTTGATAGACCGTTTCGCCATTCGTCAGATCGACACCGGCGATATACCCCCATGGCGGCTGCTGACACGGCAGGCCAAGCGGCGACATGAAGGGTTTGAGCACCGCCGCATAGGGCGCGCCGAAATTCTCGTTGCCCATCGGCGCGCCTTCGCGCGAGACGATCTTGTCCAGCGTGTCGGGGCGGGGTTTTAGGGTCGAGGTGAAGGCCAGATAGACCGGCATGGCAAAGGCCAGTTGCCGCGCCGGATCGACCGCGACGCCGCCCCAGTTGAAGATCCCGAAGCTGCCAGGATGGGTCAGCGTGCCCTGAACGCTGGGCGGGGTAAAACGGCCCTCATAGTTGAGTTCGTGAAACGAGATGCGGCAGAGCATCTGGTCGAATGGCGACAGCCCCCACATCTGCGCGCCGGTGACATAGGGCGGCTCGAAGGAGATGGCCGAGACCGGCTGTGTCGGCGCCGGGCGTTCGCCGGGAACGGCGTTCTGGGATACCGGCACTTCGCTCACCGGAAGCACCGGCTCTCCCGTCTCGCGGTTGAGGACAAAGATCTCGCCCTGCTTGGTTGGCTGAACGAGTGCGCGAACGGTTTGCCCATCAACCGTCAGGTCCACAAGGCTTGGCTGCGCGGGCACATCGTAATCCCAGATGTCGTGGTGGACGGTCTGATAGACCCATGCGACCTCCCCTGTGGAGGCATCCAGAGCGAGCACCGAGTTCCCGAATTTCTCGTCGTTTTCGGTGCGAAAGCCGCCATATTGGTCGGGCGAGCCGATCCCCATTGGAAAATAGGCAAGGTTCAGTTCGGGATCGTAGCTGGCCACGCTCCAGCTGTTGGGCACGTTCTGGGTAAAGGTTTCGCCTTCGGGCAAGGGGGAGGGGCCATCCGGGTTGCCCGGATCGAAGTTCCAGACCATGCGCCCCGTGCGCAGATCGAAGGCGCGGATCGCGCCGGAGGGCAGTTCGGTCGAGAGGTTGTCATTCACGCTGCCGCCAACGATCACGACCTCGTCCGTCACCAGCGGCGGCGAGGTGGAGTAATACGCCGTCGGCGACACGTTCGGCATGCCGATCCAAAGGTTCACAGTGCCGTCCGCACCGCCGAAGCCGGGGCAGATTGTGCCTGTCTCGGCACTTACAGCGATCAGGCGCGCATCTCGCGTCGGCAGGAAAATGCGGCGCAGACAATCGGCACGGATGGGCGACGGATCGGTCGGGGCATCGTCGGAGATGACGGGATTGGGCGCGCCCGGCGCGGCGGTGCCGGCCACGACGTTCTGCGGCGCGCCGGACGCCTCGATGGTCACGCCGTCCATGCTGGCCTCGATCAGTTCGGCCTGCTCTTGCTGCGTGGGAACCGGATCGTCCGAGACCTCCCAGCCAAGGTCGGTGCCATCGTGATAGGCCAGACCCCGGCAGGTGGCATAGGTCGACAGTTCCTGCGTCAGACCGGCCAGAACGGGTGAAAATCGCCAGCGCTCTTCCCCCGTGACCGGATCGAGGGCGATGACCTCGCTTTTCGGCGTGCAAAGATACAGGGTGTCGTCCACGATCAGCGGGGTGGATTCCAGCGCCGTGCCGGGAAGGTCTACATGCACGTCGCCCGCGTGATATTCCCAGGCGAGTTCCAGCTGGTCGACATTGGCCGGCGTGATCTGGTCCAGCGGCGAATAGCGTTGACCGGCAAGAGTGCGCCCGTAGGCCGACCATTCGCCGTCCGGCACATCCGGCGCGGAAACGGGCGCCTGCGCCATGCGTTCGGGGGCGAACCGCCCGTCCAGATCGAAGGGCTGGGTGATCATCGACACCCCCGCGACAACGATCGTGACGGCGACGACCCCCGCCAGAATGACGCCCTCGATCCCGTAGCCGCGAAAGCCGTTGGTGCCGCGTGTGAGCGACCGCACGACCGGCGGCAGCAACAGCAGCAGTGCGAGAAGCACCAGAACCCCGCCGCGCGGCGCAAGGCCCCACCAGTAAAGACCGACCTCCCAAAGCCCCCAGACCAGCGCAAAGAGCAATGCCGCGCCGTAGACGACAAGACCGCCCTTGCGGTGCATCAGCAACAGCAGCCCCGACAGCGCCAAAAGCGCCCCGAGCGCGATATAGCCCCACGTCCCCCCAAGGGTTGCCAGCCTTATGCCTCCGCCGAAAAGGGCGGCGCCGAGCGCGAGTGTGACGATGGAGAGGATCGTGCGAAACATGGCAATATTCCTTCGAAAGGTGGCGGATCGGGTCGCGACAACGCCCCTTTCCCGTCAATTCGAAGTTCAACGATCCCGAGGGGATAACGTTCCCCCCGATAGCGACGTCCGAAGACGGTCAGGTGCGGCCCGTTTCGGCTTGCGGGACGTGCCGCTGCGTTCAGCGTGCGATGGCGCGGATGTAGTCCAGCGTCGCGGCGGTTCCGTCCTGCAGATCGCGCGCGGCCTGCTCCGTCGGGGTCAGATGCCCGCGCCCGTCACAATCGAGCCAGCCTTTCTCGACCAGAAGCTTCACCTTCCGCCGAACGG
This sequence comes from Marivita sp. GX14005, assembly GCF_023370775.1. Taxonomy (GTDB): domain Bacteria; phylum Pseudomonadota; class Alphaproteobacteria; order Rhodobacterales; family Rhodobacteraceae; genus Marivita. The sequence goes on along the minus strand of NZ_JAMCCQ010000004.1, from coordinate 194,590 downwards.
TCTCACGCGGAATATCGGTATAAAGCGCAACGGAATACGCGTTGATCCCCCTCGTCTCGGGCGGGTCGGTGCAGGGCGCCGCTTCGATGGCGGCGTAATAGCGTTCGGCCACCACGGCAAGGATGAGAACCTGATCGAGATCGTTGCCCAGTTCGGCGCGAAGCCGGATCAATAATCGGGAAAATGCCCGCACATGCGCTGGATATGCATCTGATTGGATCTTCATACTTTTCCCTTGTTCGAGTGCCGCCGGCATTGGCGCTTTGGCCGAACCCTACCCAAAATGGGGAACGGAGTCAGCGCGGCCTGTTGTTTCGCCGCCAAATGCTCACGACATCTTCGGCAGGCGAATGATTTGCCCCGAACCCGAAAGGCGCAAAGAAGCTTCGGGCTGCGGCGAGCGTTCGCCGGATGTGCCGAACCATATTTGAAAGGAACTGGCTTATGTATGATCCAAAAGATTTCGCGCTCGATGGCGCGGTTGCCATTGTCACCGGCGCGGGCGCCGGGATCGGGCGGGCCATCGCGGAAACCTTTGCCGCCGCGGGTGCGGCGGTGATGGTCAGCGATCTGAAGATCGAAACGGCCCAGGATGTGGCCGATGCGATAAAGGCGAATGGCGGCAAGGCGGCCGGCATGGCCTGCGACGTCACCAACGAGGACGATCTGACCGCGCTGGTCAGCGACACGGTCAAGGAATTCGGCAAGCTGACGCATGTGGTGGCCAATGCGGGCGGCGGTGGGCCCAAGCCCTTCGACATGCCGATGGAGGATTTTCGCCGGGCGTTCGAGTTGAACGTATTTTCCCTCTTCCGTCTGGCGCAGCTTGCCGCGCCCGAGATGGAAAAGGCGGGCGGCGGCGCGATCCTTGCCATCACCTCGATGTCGGCAGAGAACAAGAACAAGCGCATGGCGTCCTATGCCTCGTCCAAGGCCGCGACCAGCCATCTGGTGCGCAACATCGCGTTTGACCTAGGGCCCAAGGGCATCCGTGTGAACGCGGTCGCGCCGGGTGCGACGCGCACCGATGCGCTGAAATCGGTGCTGAACGACGATATCGAGAAGACGATGCTCAAGCACACGCCGATCAACCGGCTGGGCGAGCCCGAAGACATGGCCAACGCAGCGCTGTTCCTCTGCTCTCCGGCGGCCAGCTGGGTCAGCGGGCAGATCCTGACCGTGTCTGGCGGCGGCGTGCAGGAACTCGACTGACGTGAATTTCAACGCCTGCCACAGCGGGCGACCCCCTAGGAAAGGAGCCAGATCATGGCTGACACATTCAACGCATTTGCAGATTTCAGCATGGAGGGCCACAACGTCCTCATCACCGGCGGCGCGCAAAACATCGGCGCGGGCATCGCCAAGACGCTTTCAGGGGCCGGGGCCAATGTGATGATCGCCGACCTGCAGGGCGACAAGGCCCAGCAAACGGCGTCCGAGATTGAAAAGGAAACCGGCAACCGCTGCCTCGGCATGGCCTGCGACGTGACCAAGGCCGAAGACATCGACACGCTGGTCAAGGCAACCGTCGACGCGTTCGGCGGCATCTCGACCCTGGTGAACAACGTGGGCTGGGGCCCGCGCCACGACGATCCGACCGAGATCACCGAAGAGGAACTGGTGGACGCCTACAAGCTGAACACCATCAGCGCCTATCGCATGTCGATGGCCTGCCTGCCCTATCTGAAAGAGGCCGAAAACGGCAGCATCACCAATTCCGGCTCGTTCTCGTCTGCGGTGCCGGCCTATGACATTCTGGGCTACGGCACGGCCAAGGCGGCGTTGAACCAGATGATGATCTCGCTCGCGCATATGCTGGCGCAACAGGTCCGGGTGAACACAGTGCTGATCGGCACCGTGATGACAGAAGGTTACGGCGACGCGGGGCTTGACGAGGCGACGCAGGAACGCCTGAAGCACCCCGATAACCTGATCGGACGCACCGGCAAGCCGCAGGATATCGCCAACGCGATGCTCTGGCTCGCCTCGCCCGCCGCCGGTTGGGTCAGTGGTCAGATCGTCAAGGTCCATGGCGGCGGCTCTGTCGTGCGGCTTTTCGGGGAATAAGCGCATCGGACATGCCGGGAAGTCCTTGCGGCAGCCCTCGGAAGAAGAAGCCGTTGGTCGGCGTTCGATAAGCAAAGACTGGCTTCTTTGCAAAAAAGCTTTCTTTTATTGTAAGGATGGACATTTCCGGCAGAGCCAAGGCACAGGACGCGCCGCTTTCAGCGGCGCGGTCCGATCATCAAGCGCTTTGGCTGTATGCCCCGCCTTTTGGCAATCGGCAAACGACGTCGTCACGAATGTCGCTCCGGCCGATCCTGCTACCGCGAAGCGCAGGCCATCGGCAAGGAACAGGCGCCGATGATGAACATCGCCCATTCGATCGATTTCATGCCGATGTCGCGGGCGGTGAAAGGATACAAGATCCATCCGATGGGCACGCATATCTTCTACGGTGTCGATATCGAGGACTGACAAGACGGGGCGGCACTGGTCCGGTGCCGCTCCACCGGCTTGATCGTGAACTGCGTGTTCGTCAAATCCTCGTCACCGAACGATAATGGCGCCGGACCGTATCAGACCGGCAATGCTGTCTTCGGAATAACCGTATTCGCCCAGAACCTCGCGACCGTGCTGACCCAGCGTCGGGGCAGGGCGGGTGATGCCGCCGGGTGTATCGCCAAATTTGATCGGCAATCCGATGGTCTTGACGGGGCCGGCGGCGGGGTGTTCGGTTTCGACGATCATGTCCCGAGCAAGCGCCTGCGGATCGCGGTGCATTTCGGATACGTTCAGCACCGGTCCGGCGGGCAAGCCGGCCTCTTCCATTCGGCGCAGCCAGTCCTGAGTATCGCGGCGTTGCAGCAGCTCTTCGAGGATCGGCACGAGATCGGCGAGGTGGGTCATCCGGTCTGCATTGGTGCCGAAGCGCGGATCGTTCTGAAGCTCCGGCGCGCCGATGACGTCAAGCAGTCGCTGCCAGTTGCGCTGATTGGCGGCACCGATATTGATCCAGCCGTCCCGTGTGCGGAACGATTGGTAGGGCGCATTGAGCGGATGCGCGGAGCCGAGCGCGCCGGGTGCCGTGCCTGTCGCGAAGGCGATGGCCGATTGCCAATAGGTCAGGGAGATGCCGGCCTCGAAAAGCGAGGTGTCAACCATCTGTCCTTCGCCCGTCGCCTGTGCATGGGAATAGGCCGCAACGCAGCCCAGAGCGGCGAGGAACCCGGCGGTGATATCGGCGATCGGCGCGCCGGGCTTGACCGGCGGGCGGCCCGGCCCTTCGCCGGTGATCGACATGAGGCCCGACATGCCCTGCGCGATCAGATCGAACCCGCCGCGCTCCGCGTAGGGCCCCGTTCGGCCGAAGCCGCTGATGGCGCAATAGACCAGTTGGGGATTGCTCTGCCGCAGGGTCTCGTATCCCAGCCCGAGACGTTCCATCGTGTCGTGCCGGTAATTCTCGATCACCACGTCGGCGCTGTCCAGCAGCGTGCGCAGCACTTCCACCGCATCCGCGTCCTTGAGGTTGAGCGCAATGCCGCGCTTGTTGCGGTTCATCATCATGTAGGCGGCGCTCTCGCCTTCGATGTCGGGCGGCAGAAACCGGCGGCTGTCATCGCCATCTGGCTTTTCGACCTTGATGACATCGGCGCCCATATCGGCCAGCATCATACCGCAGGCCGGGCCGGCCATGATATGCGCCAGTTCGATGACTTTCAGTCCTGAGAGGGGGCCGCCGCCGTTCATGTTCCGCTCCACTCCGGTTTGGTCTTGTTGAGAAAGGCTTCGAGCCCATGTTTGAAATCGCGGCTCATGTAGCACATGGCGATCAGGTCAGTGTCCTCGGCGGCGAGCGCCGCGCGATTGCGGCGCATGGCCTCCTTGGTCGCGCGCAGCGTCAGCGGCGCCATGCCGGAAAGGTGATCGGCCAATTCGCCCGCACGGGCCATAAGCGCCTCTTCATCCGGCAGGATCTCTGACACCAGCCCCGCCGCCTGCGCCTCGTCAGCGCCGATCAGCCGCGCGGTGAAGATCATCTCGCGCACGCGCCCGGCGCCCATCAGTTCGCTCAGCCGCGCAAGGTTTCCGGCGTTCAGGCAATTGCCGAGCGTGCGGGCGATGGGAAAGCCGAATTTCAGCGCAGCGCTGGCGATGCGGATATCGCAGGCCGCCGCAATCGACGCGCCGCCGCCGGTGCAGGCGCCGTGGATCGCGGCGATCGTCGGGACGGGGCATTGCTCCACCGCCGTCAGCACGCGGTCGATCTCGGCCTCGTAATCGAGCGCATCCTGCGCTGTCTCGAACGCGCGGAACTGGACCATGTCCGTGCCCGACGCGAAGGCCTTGCCCCCCGCGCCGGAGATGATCAGTGCACGGATCGAGCCATCGGTCGGCATCTCGGCGCATCGCCGGGCGAGTTCCTCATACATTGCGAATGTCAGGGCATTGCGTGCCTCGGGGCGGTTGAAGGTCAGCCACACGGCAGAGCCGCGCTGTTCAAAAGTGATATCGCTGCTCATATTCGAAATCTCCGGCTCTTTGCCTGTGCGTCAGTTGTCGGTCTCATTGCCCGCACCCGCGTCGAGCGCGGCGAAATGGGCCTGACGTTTGTTCAGCATGTGGGTCTTCATCAACTGCCCGAGACCGACCGCATCCCGGTCGCGCAGCCTTGCAATCATCTGCTCGTGTTCTTCTATCGCCTGGACCCATCGCGCATCCGACAGGTTCGCCATGAAGCGCGCACGTCGAACGCGCACCGCGAGCATCCGGTGGTGCATCTCCAGAATATCGTTGTCCGCCGCTTCGATCAGCGCGTTGTGGATGTTCTGATTGGCAAGGAAATAGCTTTGCCGATCACCGGCGTGAAATGCCTTCATCATGGCGGCGTGTTCGGCTTCGATGCGTTCTATGCCCGCATCGTCAAGCCTTTGACATGCGAGTTCACCGGCAAGCTGCTCCAGCGCCGCGATCACCGGAAACGTCTTGTCCAGTTCTTCGCGCGTGACGCGCGTAACCCGCGCGCCGCGATTGGCTTGCAGCACGATCAGCCCTTCGGAGGCCAGCACCTTGAGCGCCTCGCGCAGCGGCGTGCGAGACACTCCGAAGGCTTCGCAAAGGTCTTTTTCCGGCACCTTTTCGCCGGGCTTGAGCGTGTTGTCGACCACGAGGTTGCGGACGCGCTCGACCAGTTCTTCATGCAGCGACTGACGCTTGATGCTTTCTGTCAAACTCATTCAGATGTCCTGTTTCTGAAGCGCCCGATCCATCAGGCGCGCCATGTGTATCGCGCGGCGCGGGGTTCCATCCGCGATCTGGTGCCGGCAGGAGGTTCCGTCGGCGACGACAATGGCATCCTGCGGCGCGGCCTCCAGCGCCGGGAACAGATCAAGATTTGCCATCTTCAACGAGATGTCGATGGTGCCGGGCGCATAGCCGAAAGCGCCTGCCATGCCGCAGCAGGAGCTTTCGATCATGACAACCTCGGCATCCGGTATGCGATTCAGCAAATCGAGCATCGGCGTGACCGCATCCTGTGCCTTCTGGTGGCAATGGCCATGCACGTAGATCGGCTTGCCCATAGGGTTCAGGGGCAGATCGGGGCGTTCGGCGAGAAATTCCTCGAAGGTATGGGTGGCCTGCGCCAGCGCTTCGGCATCGGGGCCGGGGCAGAGGGCGAGGAATTCGTCGCGGAAGGTCAGGATCGAGGAGGGTTCGAGCCCGACAATGGGGATGCCGTTGGAGACAGCGCTGCGCGTCGCATCGATCACGCGCTGCGCTTCGGCGCGCGCCTCCTCGACGCAGCCGATCGCCAGCAGCGTGCGCCCGCAATCCAGCGCCTTGCCCGAGCCATCGCGTGCGACCGCGACGCGCAGGCCGCTGGCGCGCAGAACACGGATCGCGGCGCGCAGGTTTTCCGGTTCGAAATAGCGGTTGAACACATCGGCGAAGAGCAGCAGATCGGGGTTCGCGTCCTGCGCCTCGGCATCGTCGAACGGGTTGGAAGACCATACGGGCAAGTCACGCTTGTGCGACACGCCGGTCAGCTTTTCCGTCAGCTTGCGGACCGGGCCGATCCTGTTGCGCAGGTTCATCAGCCAAGCGACTTTCGCGGCCTTGGGGGCGTAGCGCGGCAGGTAGCCGACCAGCTTGTCCGCCAGCGTGAGGCCGTTCTCGCGGCGGCGCGCGGCCAGCACCTCGATCTTCATCTTCGCCATGTCCACGCCGGTCGGGCACTCGCGGCGGCAGCCCTTGCACGACACGCAGTATTTCATCGTCTCGGCCATCGCATCCGAGGTCAGGCCGCCCGGCATCTGCCCGCTGATGGCAAAGCGCAAGGTGTTGGCTCGGCCGCGCGTCGCGTCGCGTTCGTTGCGGGTGGCGCGGAAGGACGGGCACATGACGCCGCCCTTGAGCTTGCGACACGCGCCGTTGTTGTTGCACATCTCGACCGCGCCCTGAAAGCCGCCGCCCGATCCCGGCCAGGCCGACCAGTCAAGCGCGGTCTCGAATTCCGGCACCTCGTAATTCGGGCCATAGCGGAACACGCGGCGGTCATCCATCGCGGGGGCGTGCACGATCCTGCCGGGGTTCATGAGGCCGTTGGGATCGAACCGCGCCTTGACCTCTTCGAACGCCGACACGATCCGTTTGCCGAACATCTTTTCGTGAAATTCCGACCGCACGATCCCGTCGCCATGTTCGCCCGAATGCGACCCCTTGTAGTGCTTGACGAGGTCGAAGATTTCCTCGGCCATGGCGCGCATGGTTTTGACGTCGGCATCCTGCCGCATGTTCAGCACGGGCCGCACATGCAGGCAGCCGACCGAGGCGTGGGCATACCACGTTCCCTTTTTGCCGTGTTTGGCGAACACGTCGGTGACGCCTTGGGTGTATTCGGCAAGATCGGGAAGGGCGACGGCACAATCCTCGACGAAGGAGATGGGTTTGCCTGCCTCCTTCATCGACATCATCACGTTGAGACCCGCCTTGCGGTATTCGGCGATCGCGCCTTGCAAGCCTTTGTCCGTGACGGGCACGACGCCGCCCCAGCGCTGGCCGGTGCCGGTGAAGGCGAACCCGAGATCGCCCATCAGATCGGAAAGCTCCGCCAGCTTGGCGGCGTTCGCCTCCGCGCTGCCCTCGGCGAACTCCACGAGCAAGAGCGCCGCCGGAGCGCCCTCGACGAAGCTCTCGATGGTTCTGCGGAACAAAGGGATGTCGCGTCCCAAGGCGATCATCGTATCGTCGATCAGTTCGACCGCTTGAGGATTCAGCGTGACCAGATGCTGCGCCGCGTCCATCGCGGCGTAGAATGTGGGGAAGTGGCACACGCCCGTGACCTTCTCGCCCGGCAGATGCGCAAGGCTCAACTCCAGTTCGGTGAAATAGGCCAACGTGCCTTCGGAGCCAACCAGCAGATGCGCCATGTTCACATCGTTGCCGATGAGCGCGTCGATATTGTAGCCGCCGACGCGGCGCTGCACCTTGGGAAAGCGCGCTTCGATCTCGTCTGCCTCGCTCCGCCCAAGGGCGCGCATGTCGGACACCAGATCAGCGTAGGGCCCCGGTTCGGGATCGCTGCCGTTGAACCGCGCCTTTGCGCCGTCCGGCAGGATGGCCGTTATAGATCGCACGTTGTCGCGCGTGATGCCGTAGCGCAGCGATTTGCCGCCCGAGGAATTGTTCGCCGCCATTCCGCCGAGCGTGCAGCGCGATGCGGTGGAGGGATCGACGGGGAACCAGAGCCCGTACGGCTCCAGCGCGCGGTTCAGCTCGTCCAGCACCAGACCGGGCTGCACGCGCGCGGTCAGGTTTTCGGTGTCGATATCGAGTATGCCGTTCAAATGCCGGGTGTTGTCGAGCACCACCGCCCGGTTCACCGTTTGGCCGCATTGCGAGGTACCGCCGCCGCGCGGCAGGATCGGCACTTCTTCTTCGCGGGCCACCTGCATCGCAACCATGACGTCTTCTTCGCTGCGCGGAATCACCACGGCCTCGGGCATCATCTGGTAGATCGATGCGTCGGTCGCATAACGCGCGCGCGACGCACGATCGTTCAGCACCTCGCCGGACAGTTCGGCGGTCAAGCGGCTTGATAAGCGGGAATTCTTTCGCATGGGGCGGCTCTTCGTGCGGATCGTGCTGGGCGGGTGGAGCAAAATTCTGTTGACTGAATTATGAATTCATAATTAACTTTTGACAATATCTAATCGCGCCGACGCTACGGCGCAGGGTGGGGGGACCGACGCGATGCGCCAGGCTGGCAGACATTTCTTGCAGATACCGGGGCCGAGCGCCGTGCCGGACCGTATCCTGAAGGCGATCGGACAACAGACCATCGACCATCGCGGTCCCGATTTCGCCAAGGTGGGCAAGGCCGCGCTTGACGGGATGAAGACGATCTTCAAGACGGATCAGAACGTCTTCATCTACCCATCCTCCGGCACCGGTGCGTGGGAGGCCGCCCTGGTCAATACCTGTTCGCCCGGCGATAAGGTGCTGATGTTCGAGACCGGCCATTTCGCAACGCTCTGGAAGAAGATGGCAACCCGGCTCGGGCTGCAAACGGAGTTCATCGAAGGCGATTGGCGCGGCGGGGCCGAGCCGGACCGGATCGAGGCGCGGCTGCGCGAGGATACGGACCACGAGATCAGGGCCGTTTGCATCGTGCACAACGAGACCTCCACCGGATCGGTGTCTCCCGTGGCCGAAGTGCGCAAGGCGATCGATGCGGCGGGGCATCCGGCGCTTTTGATGGTGGATTCGATTTCGGGGCTCGGGTCCATAGACTTTCGGTTCGACGAATGGGGCGTGGATGTCTGCGTTGCCGGCTCGCAAAAGGGGCTGATGCTTCCGCCCGGTCTGGGGTTCAACGCGGTCAGCGACAAGGCGTTGAAACAGGCCGATGACGTGACCATGCCGCGCAGCTATTGGGATTGGCGCGACATGGTCGGCCCGAACAAGACCGGGTATTTCCCCTACACGCCCGCTACCAACCTGCTCTACGGTCTGAACGAGGCCGTCGCAATGCTGCATGAGGAAGGGCTGGAGAATGTCTTTGCCCGCCATGATCGCCACGGGGCCGCCACCCGCGCGGCGGTGCGTGCCTGGGGGCTGGATGTGCTGTGCGCCCGGCAGGGGCAGGAATCGGGCGTTCTGACTGCTGTGGTCGTGCCGGAGGGCCACTCCGCCGACGCGTTCCGCGCCACGACGCTCAAGCATTACGACATCTCGCTCGGCAACGGCCTGTCCAAGGTCGCGGACAAGGTCTTCCGCATCGGGCATCTGGGCGATTTCAACGATCTGATGCTGATGGCTACGCTGTCCGGCGTGGAGATGGGTCTGGCGCAGGCGAAAATTCCCCATCAGACGGGGGGCGCGCAAGCCGCCATGGAACACCTGAAGGAAACGACAAGGGAGCGGATAGCCGCTGAATAACGCTCGCAAACGGGCATCAAGGGAGGAAGACATATGAAACTCAAGGCAACAATTCTGACCGGCGTCGCGGCGCTCGCGCTGCCGCTCTCCGCAAGCGCGGCGGACATGACGTTGCGCTTCGGCCATGTCGGCAATCCGGGCTCGCTCTTCGAAGCATCGGCCAACGCCTTTGCCGAATGCGCGAACGAGAAGCTCGGCGACAAGGCCGAAGTGCAGACCTTCGGCGCCAGCCAGCTGGGCAAGGACCGCGAGCTCTTGCAGAAGCTCAAGCTCGGGCAGGTCGATTTTTCGCTGCCATCATCGGTCATGTCTTCGGTCGCGCCGGAATTCGGCGTGTTCGAAATGCCCTATATCGTGAAAGATCGCGAGCATATGAAGCGCATCCAGGACGAGCTTGGCGATGTGTTCCAGGAGGCCGCGCTAGGCGAGGGCTACAGGATCATCGGCTATTTCGAAAATGGCTTTCGCCACATCACCAACAATATCCGCCCGATCAACACGCCGGACGATCTTGAAGGGATCAAGCTCCGCACGCCGAACGGCGAATGGCGCGTGAAGATGTTCCAGCTTTATGGCGCGAACCCGACGCCCATGGCGTTCTCCGAAGTCTTCACCGCGTTGCAGACAAATGTGATCGACGGGCAGGAAAACCCCTATGCGCAAATCGCCTCGGCCAAGTTCCAGGAAGTGCAGGATTACCTGTCGATCACCGGCCACGTCTATACGCCCGGTTATGTGCTGGTCGCGGAAAACCAGTGGCAGAAGCTGTCCGAAGACGTGCGCGCGGGTCTGGAGGCTTGCGGCTCGGAGACGCAGGATTTCGTCTATGAGCATGCAGCCAAGCTGGAGACCGAGTTGCTGGAGGTGATCCGCGACGCGGGTGTCGAGATCAACGAGGCCGACAACCAAGCGTTCATCGACGCCTCCGCCCCGATCTACGAGGAGTTTTCGAACAGCGTGGATGGCGGGGCCGAGTTGATCGAGCGGATCCAGAAGCTGGCATCGGACTCCTGATGGCACAAGGGCCGATCCGGCCCCTTGTTCGTTTCGGAACAACCCATATGACGTCGTCTTTCCGCGTCACCGAGCCGGGCTCCCGGCGGGGATATGCAATGCTCCATTCACTGCGCAAGACGTTCGAAATCGTGCTCGAATATTTCGTGGTCTTTCTGATGGTGATCCTGACGATCATCGTGGTCGTTGCGGTCATTTATCGCCTGCTCGGTTCGAGCCTGGCCTGGTATGACGAGGTTGCGGCGATCCTGCTGGCCTGGATCACATATTACGGCTCCGCGCTTGCCGCGCTCCGGCGGCGTCATATCGGGTTCGACAGCGTTCTGCTGGCCATCCCGATGCCGGCGCGGCTTTGGGCGGTGATGCTGGCGGAGGCGATCACCGCCGGGTTCTTCATCCTGCTGGCCTGGGCCGGGTTCGTCGTCATGTCGATCCTGGGAGGCATGTCGCTCACGTCGCTGACCTGGGTGCCGATCAGCTTTACGCAGTCGGTCATTCCCATCGGCGCGATCCTGTTTCTGATCTGCCAAGCGCTGAGCCTGCCCGAATACTGGCGCAAGACGTCCTACGGCGTGTCGCTCGAACATGCCGAGATCGAGGAAGAAGTGGAAACCGAGATGAAAAAGGCGGGGAACGCCTGATGCTGATGCTGGGTATCTTCATCGCGATGGTGGCGATGATCTGTCTGAACGTGCCCATCGGCGTTGCCTTGGCCGTCTCGGCCATCGGCGGGCTGTTGGTGCTCGAGGGGACCGGATCGCTCGTGAATGTGGCGCTGGATATGTATGGCGGCGCGACAAAGTTCTCGCTCATCGCGATCCCGATGTTCGTTCTGGCGGGCGCGATCATGAACGCGGGCGGCATTACCGACCGGCTCATCAATTTCGTTGCCGCGCTGATCGGGTTCATCCGGGGCGGGCTGGCGCATGTGAATATCGGCGTGTCTCTCTTCTTTGCCGAGATCTCCGGCTCCGCCGTGGCGGATGTGGCGGCGATGGGGTCGGTGATGATCCCGCAGATGAAAAAGCGCGGCTATTCCGGCGCTTTGTCGGCGGCGGTCACGTCGTCTTCGGCCTCGCTCGCCATCATCATCCCGCCGTCGATCCCGATGATCCTCTATGCGACCTCGGCCAATGTCTCGGTCGAGCAGCTCTTCGTCGCGGGTGTCGTTCCCGGCGTGATCGGGGCGGCCGGGCTGATGGGTGTCGCCTATTACTTCGCCCGCAAATACGACCTGCCGCGCGAGGATGCGTTTTCCGGCCGCGTGCTGTGGAAAGCGTTCGTCGATGCGCTGCCCACTTTTGCGCTGCCGGTCATCATCCTGGGCGGCATCTTCGGCGGCTACGTCACCGCGACCGAAGCGGCGGGGCTTGCCGTGCTGGCCGCCATCGCGATCAGCCTCTGGTATCGTCAGGTCGATCTTAAGCACCTGCAACGTTCGATGCTGGATGGCGGGATGCAGACGGCGGTGGTGATGCTGTTGGTGGCGGCGTCGGTCGTTATGGGCGGCTTCCTGACCCGCGCGCAATATCCGCAGGAGCTGGCCGCCGGGATCCTCAGCATCACCGAGAACAAATGGCTGATCCTGCTGATCCTGAACTTCTTTTTCCTGGTGATCGGGTTTTTCCTGCACTCTGCTGCAGCAATCATCCTCGTCGTGCCCATCGTGATCCCGCTGATCGACGCGGTCGGGATCAATCCGATCCATTTTGGGCTGGTGGTGACGCTCAACCTTGCGATCGGACAGCAAACGCCGCCCGTGGCAAGCGTGCTCATTACGGCTTGCGCGGTGGCGCGGGCGAATATCTGGGATGTGACCAAGGTGAATATTTATTTTATCGCGGTGCTGCTGACGGTGCTCTTGATGTGCACCTACATCCCGGCGATCCCGCTCTTTCTGGTGGATTACTTCTACGGCTAGGAACCGGGGCCGCTGTCGCTATGCTGACGGGGCAACCCATTCGGAAAGAGACCGCGTATGAACCTCGATCTTGCCAATGCCCTGATCTCCGCCGCGCTCGATTATCGCCGGGCGTATGATCTCAAGCCCCTGACCATCGCGGTGATCGATGCCGGTGGGCATCTCGTCGCGCTGCAACGCGAGGACGGAACGAGCAACCTTCGCGCCGAGATCGCGCAGGGCAAGGCCAAGGGCGCGGTCGCGATGGGGCTCGGATCGCGCGCTCTGTTCAACCGCGCGCAGGAACAGCCCTATTTCATCAGCGCGATGAACGCGCTGAGCGGCGGCGCGCTGGTGCCGGTGCCCGGCGGCGTTCTGATCCGGCGCGACGGCGTGCTGATCGGCGCGATCGGCATCACCGGCGACAGTTCCGACAATGACGAAACCTGTGCCGTCGCCGTGATCGAGGCGCAGGGGCTGACCGCGGAAACCGGGTGAGGCCGCCCCGCCTATTTCTGTGTCCAGGTTCAGGAATTTCAAACATATGACCAACCCGCTCCATGACGCTCTTTTCGCCCCGCATGAGGGCCGGCCCACGCCGTTCCTCTATCTGCAAGGGGGCGGCACGATCTCCCATGACACGTTTTTGCAAGAGGCCGCGCGGATGGCGAATGCGCTTGGCGCGCTCGGGGTGGGTCCGGGCGACCGGGTGGCAGTGCATGTGCAGAAATCACCGCAGGCGCTGATGCTCTATGCGGCCTGCATCAGGGCGGGGGCGGTCTTCCTGCCGCTCAACACCGCCTATACGCCGCGCGAGCTGGAGTATTTCATCGCCGATAGCGGGGCGGCGTTATTGGTTTGCGATCCGGGCGAGGCGGACGTGCTGCGCGAGATCGCGCAGGACATCCGGGTCGAGACGCTCGGGCCGGACGGCGCGGGATCGTTCCGCGATCTGGCCAGCGGCCAGGGCGCCGCGTTCGCCCCGGTGCCGCGCGCCGATAACGATCTGGCCGCGCTGCTCTATACCTCCGGCACGACGGGCCGATCCAAGGGCGCGATGCTGACGCAAAAGAACCTGCTGTCGAATGCCGAAGCGTTGGTAGCGGCGTGGCGGTTCACCAGTGACGATGTGCTGTTGCACGCGCTGCCGATCTTCCACAGCCACGGGCTGTTCGTGGCAACCAACGTGATGCTGCTGGCTGGCGGAGCAATGATCTTCCTGCCGAAATTCGATCCGGACACGGTGCTTGCGCGCTTGCCGGACGCGACAACGATGATGGGCGTGCCGACCTTTTACACCCGGCTTCTGGACGATCCGCGCTTCGGGTCCGGCAGCGCGGCGCATATGCGGCTCTTCATCTCGGGCTCCGCGCCGCTTCTTGCCGAAACGCATCGCCAGTTCGAGGCGCGCACCGGACATCGCATCCTTGAACGCTATGGCATGACCGAAACCTCGATGAACACCTCGAACCCCTATGACGGGGAGCGCCGCGCAGGCACGGTCGGGTTTGCGCTGCCCGGCATCGAGGTCAAGGTCTGCGACCCGGACACCGGCGCGGACCTGCCGCAAGGCGAGATCGGCGTGCTTTGGGTGCGCGGGCCGAACGTGTTCGAGGGCTATTGGAACATGCCCGAGAAAACCCGCGAAGAGCTGCGCGAGGACGGGTTCTTCATCACTGGCGATCTGGCGCGGATCGATGCGGATGGCTACGTGCACATCGTCGGGCGCGGCAAGGATCTCATCATCTCGGGCGGGTTCAACGTCTATCCCAAGGAAATCGAGTTGTTCCTCGATACGTTGCCCGGCGTGAAGGAAAGCGCCGTGATCGGCGCGCCGCATCCCGATCTGGGCGAGAGCGTGATCGCCGTTCTGGTGCCGGAGGCCGGAGCAACGCTCGATCCAGCTGCGTTGGAGGCCGCGGCAAAGCGCGAGCTGGCCGGGTTCAAACGCCCGCGGCACATTGCGCTCCTGGACGCGCTGCCGCGCAATACGATGGGCAAGGTGCAGAAAAACCAGCTCCGCGACCGCTTTGCCAAGACGTTTCAGCCGCGCTGAGGCCCAATCCGCGGTGCGGGTTTCTGTCGCAGGGCGGGCGGGGAGCCGTGCGCCGGGGTGAGGCCGGGGCTGGGGCCAGAGGGGTTTCGGCGGCGCGTCTTGCGCATGGCATTGACGGCATTGCCTATTTCCCGCGCCGGGGATCGCGGCCGTAGCGGTCCTTTTTACCGGCCGGGTGCGGGCGGGGCCGCCGGTTTTGGCGGTGGTATGCGGACGATCGGCCCCGGCGTCCGGTCATGCGGCGGGGCAGGAGAGGCGGCGCGCGTTGAAATGCCGGCGGTCGTCGTTATCTGTCTGCAAACAGGACGCCGGCGCGGAGACTGGCCGAGTGCGGCGGTGCCGAGCGCATCGCGGCAGGCGGCGCGGCCGCTGGCGATAAACGGAAAGGCAACCCATGCTTGGATCTTTCGACGCTGTTCTTCTTGCCCGCATCCAGTTCGCGTTCACCGTCAGCTTTCACTTTCTCTTTCCGGCTTTCACCATCGGGCTGGCAAGCTATCTGGCGGTGCTCAACGGGCTGTGGCTCTGGACCAAGGATCGCAAATATCTCGATCTGTTCCGCTACTGGGTGAAAATCTTCGCACTGGCCTTCGCGATGGGCGTCGTGTCGGGGATCGTGATGTCGTATCAGTTCGGCACCAACTGGTCGGTCTTCTCGGACAGGGCCGGTCCGGTGATCGGCGCGCCGATGGCCTATGAGGTGCTGAGCGCCTTCTTCCTCGAAGCGGGGTTTCTCGGCATCATGCTCTTCGGGCGCGACAAGGTCGGCCCGACGCTGCACATGATCGCCTGTGCGGCGGTCGCCTTCGGGACGTTCTTTTCGGCCTTCTGGATCCTGTCGGTCAACAGCTGGATGCAGACGCCGGTGGGCTTTTCGATCGACCCGGAGACGGGCCAGTTCCTGCCCGAGGATTTCTGGCAGATCGTCTTCAACCCGTCCTTCCCCTACCGGCTCGTTCATACGGTGACGGCGGCCTATCTGACCACGGCCTTCATCGTCGGCGGCGTTGCGGCCTTTCACCTGCTGCGGCGCCGGCGGCGCGGGGAAGAGGCCAGCGCCGCGACGAAGACGATGTTCTCGATGGCGATGTGGATGGCGACCATCGTGGCGCCCGTCCAGATCTTCCTCGGGGACATGCACGGGCTCAACACGCTGGAGCATCAGCCGGTCAAGGTGATGGCGATGGAAGGCCATTACGAGAGCCACCCCGATGGCGCGCCGCTTTATCTCTTCGGGCTGCCCAATGACGAGACGCAGACGCTCGATTACGCGGTGGGGATACCGAAACTCAGCTCGCTGATCCTCAAGCACGATCTCGATGCGCCGCTCGACGGGCTCGACACCGTGCCCGACGAGGATCAGCCGCCCGTGGGGATCGTGTTCTGGGCCTTCCGCATCATGGTCGCGCTTGGCTTTGCGATGTTGGGGATCGGGCTGTGGTCGCTCTGGGCGCGTTGGAAGGGGCGGCTCCATGAGGCGCGGTGGCTGCACCGGGCGGCGCTTGTCATGGCGCCTTCGGGGTTGATCGCGGTGCTGGCGGGCTGGGTCACGACCGAGGTGGGCCGCCAGCCCTACACTGTCTATGGGATGCTGCGCACGGCCGACAGCGCCGCGCCGCTGGCCGCCCCGGCGGTGGGCGCATCGCTGGTGGCGTTCGTGGTGATCTATTTCGCCGTTTTCGGGGCCGGCACCTATTACATCCTGCGCCTGATGAACCGCCCGCCGGTCTTCGACGAGCCGCGGCTCAAGGATGTCAGCGACGGGCCGATCCGGACGGCGGGCATCACCCCCGCACCGGAGCACGCGACGCGCCGCCCCGAAGACATGCAACCGGGAGAATGACAGATGCCGCTCGTTGACGGATTTTCCTTCGATCTGACTTTCATCTGGGCGTTCCTGATCGCCTTCGCGGTGCTGGTCTATGTCATCCTCGACGGGTTCGACCTCGGGCTGGGGATGCTGTTTGCCGCAGAGCGCAAGCGCGGCGACCGGGATGTGATGATGAATTCGGTCGCCCCCGTCTGGGACGGCAACGAGACATGGCTGGTGCTGGGCGGCGGCGGCCTTTTCGCGGCCTTTCCGCTGGCCTATGCGCTGATCCTGCCGGCGATCTATGCGCCGATCATCGCCATGCTGCTGGCGCTGATCTTTCGCGGCGTCGCCTTCGAGTTCCGTTGGCGCACCGAGCGCCGCCGCTGGATCTGGGACATCGCCTTCATCGGCGGGTCGGGTGTGGCCGCGCTCAGCCAGGGGATCGCGCTTGGCGCGCTGTTGCAGGGCATCGAGATCGACAAGGCCGCGCGCGCCTATGCGGGCGGCTGGTGGGACTGGCTGACGCCGTTCTCGCTCACCGTCGGGGTCGCGGTGATGGTCGGCTACATGCTGCTCGGCGCGACGTGGCTGGTGATGAAGACCACCGGCGATCTGCAAGACCGGATGCGCCGCCGGGCATGGGTGCTGGGCATCGCGACCGTCGCCTTCATCGGCCTCGTCAGCCTGTGGACGCCGTTCCTGCAGGACGGCTATTACAGCCGCTGGTTCGGCGGCTGGCGGATCGGGCTTGCGGTGCTTGTGGGCCTCGCGGTGCTCGCGCTCGCCGCGATGATGTTCCGCGCGTTGCATGTTCACCGGCACGATTACTGGCCCTTCATCCTCGCGCTCGGCATGTTCGGGCTGTGTTTCGTGGGGCTGGGCGTGTCGATGTTCCCCTATATCGTGCCGACCGAGGTAACGATCTATGAGGCCGCCGCACCGCGCCGCGCGCAGATCTTCATGCTGGTGGGCGCGGGTATCCTCATCCCGATCATCCTCGCCTATACCGCCTATGCCTATTGGGTGTTCCGCGGCAAGGTCGATCCCGAAGCCGGGTATCACTGATGCCGCGCCCCATCCCGAACCGGCCCGCAGATCGCCGCCCTGCGCCCGGCAGCCTGCTGCGCCGTCTTGGCTGGTTCGTCCTGCTCTGGCTCGGCGGCGTGGCGGCGGTCGGCGCTGTGGCCTATATCCTTCGCCTCTGGATCGCCTGAGGCAGCGGCGGCAGGCCGTTGACAGGGGGCCGGCCGCTCCTATATAGCTAGACAGCTATCTAGCCAGTTCAGGAGGCCGATATGTGGACGGTTCAGGACGCGAAAAACAGGTTCAGCGCGGTGGTGGACGCCGCGCTTGCGGGCACGCCGCAGGAGGTCACGCGCCGGGGGCGTCCTGCGGTCGTCGTTCTGTCGACGGAGGAATACCGCAGGCTTCTGGCCGGGGCGGTGGAGACGCGCGAGAGTTTCGCCGAGCATCTGCTCGCCTTTCCGGGCGGCGATATCGAACGGGCGGAGGCTGCGCCGCGCGACGTGCAGTTCTGATGTATCTGCTCGACACGAACGTGATTTCCGCCGTGCGCCGCGCTGACAGGGCTCCGCAGGTTGCATCCTGGCTGCGCGCCCGGCCCGAAGGGGAGCTTTTCCTCAGTGTCATCACCATCGGCGAGATCGAGCGCGGCATACGACGGCAGGAGCCGCGCAACCCCGAGTTCGCGCGTGACCTGCGCGCCTGGCTGGATCGCACGGTGCTGCTTTTCTCTGACCGGCTACTGCCTTTCGAGGCCGAGGATGCGCGGATCTGGGGCGCGCTTTCGGCGCGAATCGGGCATAACGGCGCGGATCTGATGATCGCGGCAAGCGCCTTGCGTCACGCGGCCACGGTCGTCACCGGGAATGTCGATGATTTCGCGCCCACGGGCGTTGCCATCGAAAACCCGTTCTGAGCCCGCCTAATCGACGATCGGTGCCGCGCAGGACGGGCATTGTCCCGCATGGGCACGCGGAACGGGCATCTTGCACGCGGCGCAAAGCGCGTGGGCAACCGCGCCTTGCGAGATCGGCGCGAGACAGACCGGGCAGCGGCCCCGCGCGGCGCGGGGCAGGGTTTCATTGCAGTTGCCGCAGGTCTTGCGAACAGGATCGAGCCGCATGGCTCATGCCGCGCCGTCTGCGGGCGGAGCTTCCACCGCCGTCACGGTCAGCGTCCGGCGCTGGTTGCCGCGCGTGTCCCAGTAGAAGGCGGCCCCTTCGGCAAGACCCAGCAGGGCGACGCCGATCGGTGTCATCAGCGAAATCCGCCCGCGGGCGATATCCGCCTCCTCGGGATAGACGAGCGTGACCGTCCGTTCCTGCCCCGTGGCGTCGTCCTTGTAGGTGACGGTGCTGCCCATCTGCACGACATTGCCGGGGATCTTCTTTGCCGGCACGATGCGCGCGCGGCCGATCTCGTCGAGCAGGCGGTCGGCAAGCTCGGGGTGACGCTCCATCGCGCCGTTCGCCAGCGCCTCGATATGGTCGAGATCGTCTGCATTGATGACGATCTTGGGGCGGCGCGTGCTGCGCTTTTTCGGGGTTGTGGCCGTCTGGGTCATCATTCGGATCGCTTCCTTGTTGTGGCCGCAGGCCTGCCGGACGGGCAGGGGGGTAAAGGGTAAGTCTGGTGAGGGGATACAGAGCGCGGCAGATCCGGCGCATCAGGTCGGGCGGTTGGAAAAGCCCCGGCGGTCTATTGGGCGCACTGCGCCGCGACCGTCCGGGGAACCCGGCGGGTGAGCAGCACAAAGCGATAATGATCCGCGTGAACCAACATGCTATCGAAGCTAGGCACTGCGGCGGTGCAAGTCAATCGCGCCGATCATCTCCCGCGCCCGCTCAGGCCGATTCCGGCCGCCGGGCAGGCGAGGACAGGCTTTGCCGGCAGCGTTTGAGCATGAAATCGACCAGCAAGCGCACCTTGCTGTCCTGCAGGCGGCGATGCGGGTAGAGACAGCCGAACATCGCCGGCTCGGGCGGGGTTTCGGGCAGGATCTCGACCAGCCGCCCGGCATCGAGATGGGCGGCGACATCGAAGCGCGGCTTGTTGACGATACCGCGCCCGGCGAGCGCCCAGCCGGTCAGCACATCGCCATCATCCGAGTCGTAGCTGCCCGAGACATCGACGCGCCGCGCGCCTTCGGCGGTGCGCAGCGTCCAATACCATTCGGGCGAGCGCGGATAGCGCAGCAACAGGCAGTTGTGCCGCGCCAGATCGGCCGGCACCTGCGGTGTGCCGTGACGCTCCAGATAGTCCGGCGCGGCGCAGAGCAGGCGGGGCGTGTCCATGATCTTGCGCAGCTTGAGGTTCGAATCCGGCGGGCGCCCGACAAAGAACGCGACATCGAGATTGTCTTCCAACAGATCGACCTTGCGATCCGACAGGCGCAGGCGGACGGACACATCGGGATAGGTATCGACGAATTCGGGAATGAGCGGCGCGATCACCCGCTTGCCCACGCCGAGCGGCGCGCTGATATGCACGCTGCCATGCGGCTGGCTGGAGAAGGAAGAGGCTGCCGCTTCGGCATCTTCCAGGCTCTGGACGACCTTGCGGGCGTGATCGTAGAAGGCGCGCCCGACCTCGGTCGGTGAAAGCTTGCGGGTGGTTCGGTTGAAGAGCCGCACATCGAGCCGTTTTTCGAGTTCCTTGATACGGTTGCTGGCAACGGCCGGGGTCAGGCGCAGATCGCGCCCGCCAGCGGTGATGCTGCCAAGCTCGACAACACGGACAAAGACGCGCAGGCTTTCCAGATAGGGCATGTCGGGTTCCGATTATCTACGAATCGTTGAAAGAGTATGCGCGAACCCCCCTGTTTCGCTATAAGTTTCGCGGCGTGATACTCTGTTCAGCCTGGATGGCCCATCTGGCTTGGGAGGATGCGATGACGATCAGAACCAATATCCGCTTTCTGCTGAATGGCAGGGACGTGACGCTCGATGCCGTGTCGGCGACCGATACGGTGCTCGATTTCCTGCGCATCGACCGGCGGCTCACCGGCACCAAGGAAGGCTGCGCGGAAGGCGATTGCGGCGCGTGCACGGTGCTGGTCGGGCGGCTGAGGAATGGCGTGCTGCGCTATGAACCGGTCAATGCCTGCATCCGCTTTCTGGCGACGCTCGATGGCTGTCATGTCGTGACGGTCGAATATCTCTCCGGCCCGGACGGGCGGCTGCACCCCGTTCAACAGGCGATGGTCGAGCATCACGGCAGTCAATGCGGGTTCTGCACGCCGGGGTTCGTCATGTCGCTTTATGCGCTCTGGATGGAGAATGCCGATCCCACCGAGGCGGAGATCGAGACCGCGATCCAGGGCAACCTTTGCCGTTGCACCGGCTATGAGCCGATCATCCGCGCGGCGAAGGCGATGACCGCCTTGGGAAGCCCGGCCGAGGATGTGCTCAACACCGAGCGCGAGAGTGTCACGGACCGTCTGAAGGCGCTGGCCGATGGCGCGCGGGTGGAGCTGCAAAAAGGCGGCAGCCGGGCGATCCTGCCGGCCTCCGTCGATGATCTGGCGCAGGTTTATGCGGACAATCCGAAGGCCACGCTGGTTGCGGGGGCCACCGATGCGGGGCTCTGGGTCACGAAATTCCTGCGCGATATTTCCCCGGCGATCTTCCTCGGTCATCTGGACGGGTTGCGCCGGATCGAGGTGACGGGCGAGGCCATCGAGATGGGCGCCGGTGTCAGCTATAGCGGCGCGCAAGAGGTGCTGTGCGAGCATTTCCCGCATCTGGCGGACTACTGGAACCGCATCGCGGGTTGGCAGATCCGGGCGATGGGCACGATCGGCGGCAATGTCGCCAATGGCTCGCCCATCGGGGATACGCCGCCGGTGCTGATCGCGCTCGGGGCCGAGATCGTGCTGCGCAAGGGCGATGCGCGACGGACGCTGCCGGTGGAGGAGTTCTTCATCGATTACGGCAAGCAGGACCGTGCCGAAGGCGAGTTCGTCGAGACGATCCGCATCCCGCTGCCCCGCGCCGAAACGCGCCACGCAGCCTACAAGATTTCCAAGCGCCGGGACGAAGATATTTCCTCCGTCGCCGCCGGTTTTGCCGTCACGCTGGAGGGCGAGGCAATCACCGCGGCGCGGATCGCCTTTGGCGGCATGGCGGCAACTCCGAAACGCGCGGCGGCGGCGGAAGCCGCGCTTGTCGGCCAGCGCTGGAGCGAAGAGGCGTTGCAGGCGGCGGCGGGCAAGCTGCCGGAGGATTTCAAACCGCTCACCGATTGGCGTGCGTCCGCCGAATACCGGATGCGCGTGTCGCAAAACCTGTTCCGGCGTTTCTGGCTCGAAGCGCAGCAGGGCGATGCGCCCGTGCGGCTGAGCGCGTGAAGGGAGGATACCAGATGACAGATCAAACCGTCGATGCTCCGCTTGAGACCGACAAGCGCCGCGATCCGCCCGTCACGCAGGAGCTTGCCCGCGCGGAGCAGGGCAGAGGCCGGATCGAGGGTGCCGTTCATGTCGATTTGAAACATGACAGCGCCGTCAAGCACGTGACCGGGCGGGCGGAATATTGCGACGATATTCCCGAACCGGCGGGCACCGTTCATGCCTATCTGGG
Organism: Marivita sp. GX14005; assembly: GCF_023370775.1. Taxonomy (GTDB): domain Bacteria; phylum Pseudomonadota; class Alphaproteobacteria; order Rhodobacterales; family Rhodobacteraceae; genus Marivita. The sequence continues at coordinate 172,760 of NZ_JAMCCQ010000004.1, read as the reverse complement.
CCTTTCCACGCGCGCCCATGCACGGCTGAGCAACATCGATCTTTCGGCGGTGGAGGCGGCGCCGGGCGTGCTTGGCGTGCTGACCGTGCGCGATATTCCGGGCGTCAACGATGTCTCGCCCACCGGGCGCGATGACGAGCCGATCTTTGCCGAAGACAAGGTGGAGTTCTGGGGCCAGCCGATCTTTGCCGTGATCGCCGAGACGCGCGATGCCGCGCGGCGGGCCGCCAAGCTGGCGGATATCACCTACGAGGACCTGCCCCACGCGCTCGATCCCGATGCGGCGCGCGCCGCCGATATGGGTTACGTCACACCGCCCCTGACGCTGAGGCGCGGGGATGCGAAAGCCGCGATGGAGCGGGCGCCGCATCGCATCAAGAGCCGGATGAAGGTCGGCGGGCAGGATCACCTTTACCTCGAAGGGCATATCGCCTTTGCCATTCCGGGCGAGGATGAGGATGTGATCGTCCATTCCTCGACCCAGCACCCGAGCGAGGCGCAGCATATGGTGGCCCATGTGCTGGGCGTGCCGTCAAACGCCGTCACGGTGAACGTGCGGCGCATGGGCGGGGGGTTCGGCGGCAAGGAAACGCAGATGAACCTTTTCTGCGCGGTCGCTGCGGTGGCCGCGAAGAAATGGAACCGCCCGGTCAAGATCCGCCCCGACCGCGACGACGACATGACCGCGACGGGCAAGCGGCATGATTTCGTGATCGATTACGAGGTCGGCTTTGACGATGAGGGCCGTATCCTTGCCGTTTCGGGCGATTTCGCCGCACGCTGCGGGTTTTCCTCGGATCTGTCCGGCCCGGTGACGGATCGGGCGCTGTTTCATGCCGACAACGCGTATTTCTACCCCGATGTGCTGCTCAACTCGCATCCGATGAAGACGAACACCGTGTCGAACACCGCCTTTCGCGGCTTCGGCGGCCCGCAAGGCGTGATCGCGGCGGAGCGGATGATCGAGGAGATCGCCTATACCCTCGGGCTCGACACGCTCGATGTGCGCAAGCGCAATTTCTACGGCACCGAAGATCGCAATGTCACGCCCTATCACCAGACGGTCGAGGACAATATCGTGGGCCGCGTTGTCGAGGAACTGGAGGCCGGTGCGGAATACCGCGCGCGCCGGCAGGCCATTCTTGATTGGAACGCGAAAGGCGGGATCATCCGCAAGGGGATCGCGCTGACGCCGGTGAAATTCGGCATCTCCTTCACCGCGACCTGGTATAACCAGGCCGGCGCGCTGCTGCATATCTACTCGGACGGCTCCATCCATCTGAACCACGGCGGTACCGAGATGGGGCAGGGGCTCAACACCAAGGTCGCGCAGGTGGTGGCGGACGAGCTTCAGGTCGATGTCGGCAAGATCAAGATCACGAAGACGACGACCGAGAAAGTGCCGAACACCTCGGCCACCGCGGCCTCGTCCGGTTCGGATCTCAACGGGATGGCGGCGCAGGACGCGGCGCTTCAGATCAAGGAGCGGCTGATCGAATTCGCCGCCGAGCGTTGGCAGACGGAACCGTCCAAGGTGCGGTTCGTGCCCAATGCCATCGAGATCGGAACGGAGACAATCCCCTTCGCCGATTTCATCCGCGAGGCCTATATGGCGCGGGTGCATCTGTCGGCGGCGGGGTTCTACAAGACGCCCAAGATCCACTGGGATCGCGCGACCGGGAAGGGGCGGCCCTTCTACTATTACGCCTATGGCGCGGCCTGTTCGGAAGTGTCTGTCGATACGCTGACGGGCGAATACCGGGTGGAGCGCACGGATATTCTGCACGATGTCGGCCGTTCGCTGAACCCGGCCATTGACCGCGGGCAGGTGGAAGGCGCGTTCATCCAGGGGATGGGCTGGCTGACCACCGAGGAACTGTGGTGGGACGAAAAAGGCCAGCTGCGCACCCATGCGCCCTCGACCTACAAGATCCCGCTCGCCTCCGACCGGCCACGCGTTTTCAACGTCGAACTGGCCAGTTGGTCCGAGAACCGCGAGAAGACGATCAAACGCTCCAAGGCGGTGGGCGAGCCGCCTTTCATGCTCGGCATTTCAGTCTTCGAAGCGCTGAGTCATGCCGTGGCCAGCGTCGCCGATTACCGCATATGTCCGCGTCTCGATGCGCCGGCGACGCCGGAGCGTGTGCTCATGGCCGTGCAGCGGCTGCGCGGCGAGGATTGAGCCGGTGGAGCGGTTCGAACGCTTCCTGGACGCTGCGCCCGATGTGGTGCGGGTGCGGATCGTGTCGGTGCGCGGCTCCACCCCGCGCAACACCGATGCGGTGCTCTATGTGGCGCCGGACGCGGTGTTCGGCACCATAGGCGGCGGGCAGCTCGAATATATGGCGATCGACCGGGCGCGCGCGATGCTGCGCAACGGTGAGGCTAAGGCGCGCGAGGATGTCGCGCTCGGCCCCGATATCGGCCAATGCTGCGGCGGGCGTGTCGAACTGGCCTTCGATCGGTTGAGCCGCGCCGCGCGGCAGGAGGCCATTGCGCGCCAGGCGGCGGAACGGGCGGCGCGCCCCTCGGTCTATATCTGCGGGGCGGGCCATGTCGGGCGCGCATTGGCGGGGTTCTTCGCGCTGCTTCCGGTGCAGGCGATGCTGCTGGACAGCCGCGCCGAAGAACTGGCGCTGTGCGAGGCGGATGTGCGCAAAATCCTGACGCCGCTGCCGGAGGCGGAGATACGCGCCGCGCCGCCGGGATCGGCCTTCATCGTCCTGACGCATGATCACGCGCTGGATTACCTGCTTACTGCCGAGGCGCTGGCGCGGCCCGACGCGGCCTATGTCGGGCTGATCGGATCGGCCACGAAACGCGCGCGGTTCAACAGCTATTTCAAGGCGCAGGGTTGCGCCGGGAGCCTGTCGCGGCTGGTCTGCCCGATCGGCGCGACCGGCAGCGCCGACAAGCGCCCCGAAGTGATCGCCGCCTTCGTTGCATCCGAAGTGATGACCGCGCTGACGCGGCACGAGAACGGAGCCAAACAGCCCGCCGGATAGCGGCGGATCGCTGAAACGCGCCGCCGGAGGAGGGCGGCGCCAAACCCGATAGAACAAAAACGGGAGGGACAGACATGCCTGACACAACCTATCGCTACAACCTGTTCAGCAGGGGCGATTCCAGCGCCTTCTGGGCGCTTTTCACCGATAACCTCGTCAACCTGCTGATCCTGTCGGGGGTCTGCCAGTTCGTCTTCCAGATGCCGGCGGAGATCGTCTTCGGGCGGATCGTGCCGGGTGCCGCGATTGCGATCATCGCGGGCGTTGCGGTCTACACGCTGCTGGCCAAGCGCGCGGCGGAGCGGCTGGGCCGCGATGTGACCGCGCTGCCTTACGGGATCTCGACGCCGGTGATGTTCGTCTATCTCTTCGGCGTGATCGGTCCGATCTACTGGGCAACCGACGATCCGCTTCTGGCCTGGCAGGTCGGCATCGGCGCGGGCTTCATGGGCGGGATCGTCGCGGCGCTCGGCGCGGTGGTCGGCCCGTTCCTCAAGCGCATCACCCCGCGCGCAGGGATGCTCGGCACGCTTTGCGGGATCGCGCTCGTCTTCATCGGCGCCGTGCCGCTGGCCGAGATCTTCGAAAACCCGATCATCGGTTTCACCTCGCTGCTGTTCATCCTCTGGGGGCTGATCGGGCGCTTCCGGCTGCCGGGCAACGTGCCTGCGGGGCTGGTGGCCATCGCCGCCGGCACGATCATCGCGATTTTCCTTGGTAAATCGTCCTTCACCACCGACGGCATCGGGTTCTATCCGCCGGTCCCGTATCTGGGCGACATGATCGCCGGTATCCAGTATCTCTTCGCCAATCCCGAGCTGTTCCTCGTGCTGATCCCGGTGCAAATCTACAATTTCATCGAAACGATGAACAACGTGGAATCGGCCGAGGCGGCGGGCGACAGCTATCCGGTCGGTCTGTGCCAGGTCACGGACGGGGCGGGCACGATGCTGGGCGCGCTCTTCGGATCGCCGTTTCCGACGACGGTCTATATCGGGCATCCGGCATACAAGCGGCTGAACGGTCATGCGGGCTATATCATCGCGGTCGCGCTCGTCATCGGGGCGGCGGCGTTCATGGGGTTCCTGTCCTTCCTCGCCGGTCTCATCCCGATCGCGGCGGCAGCGCCGGTTCTGGTTTTCGTGGCGGTCAGCCTGATCACCAATACCGGCTATGCGGTGAAACCGGCGCATATGGCCGCCGTTGCCTTCGCCATCCTGCCGCATATCTCGGCCTTCCTGATGACGAAATGGGGCTCGATGATGAACGCGCTGCGCAGCGTGGGTGTCGAGGGGCTGCCCGATCTCGGCAATGCCGATCTCACCTCCGCGCTGCTGATGGAGGGCGCACATTACGAGGGGCATCTGGCGCTGAGCCAAGGAGCCATCATCACCGGGCTGGTCTGGGGCGCCATCGTGGCCGATGTGATCGACGGGCGTTTCCGCGTGGCGGGGTTCTTCGCGCTCGGCGCGGCGGCGATGTCCTCGGTCGGGATCATCCACAGCTTCACGCTTCAGGCGCCGCAGCTTGACGGGATCACCATTGGCTATCTCATCACCGGCGCGTTCATGATCTTCTATCCGATGATCGCGCCCGAGGAAGACCTGAAGCATCGCATCATCGTGCCGGACGAGCCGGACATGATCGATGACGACACACCCGCCTTCGACCGGGCCTGAGCGATCACCGCGGCGCCCCGCCTTTCCTTGCCGAAAAGAGCCGAGAATGACACAGACCCTTCTGCGCGGACGTATCCTGACCTTCCACCGCGAGCCGGAGGCGCCTGACGACACGGGCGCGTTCGATTACATCGAGGACGGTGCGCTGCTGATCGAGGGCGGGCGGATCGCCGCTTCCGGGGCTTTCGCCGAGGTGCAGGAACGCGCGCAGGACGCGCAGATCGTGGATCACCGGCCGCATCTGCTGATGGCTGGGTTCATCGATGCGCATATCCATTTCCCGCAGCTTCAGATCATGGCGAGCTGGGGCAGCCAGCTTCTCGATTGGCTCAACGGCTATACCTTCCCGGCCGAAGCCGATTTCGCCGATGCGCAGCACGCGCGCGCGATGGCCCGGCGCTTCTGCGACATGCTGGCGGCGCATGGCACGACCACGGCGGTTGCCTTCTGCTCTTCTCATCGCGCCTCTGCCGAGGCGCTTTTCGCCGAAGCGCAGAGCCGCGACATGCGCATGATCGCCGGCAAGACGATGATGGACCGGAACGCGCCGGAAGCGGTGCTCGACACGCCGCAATCGGCCTATGACGACAGCAAGGCGCTCATCGCCGAATGGCACGGGACGGGGCGGCTCTCCTACGCGATCACCCCGCGCTTCGCCATCACGTCGACGCCCGAGCAGCTTGAGATCGCGGGCGCGCTTGTGGGCGAGCATCCGGGTTGTTTCGTGCAGACGCATCTGTCCGAAAACCATGACGAGATCGCCTATACCGCCGAACTTTACCCCGATGCCCGCGATTATCTCGACGTCTATGAAGCCCGCGGCCTGCTGGGGCCGCGCACGCTTCTGGGCCATGCGATCCACCTCAGGCCGCGCGAGATCGACGCGATTGCCGCCACCGGCGCGCATCCGGTCTTCTGCCCGACGTCGAACCTCTTTCTGGGCAGCGGGCTTTTCGACGATGCCGGGCTGCGCGCGAGCAAGATCCATAGCGGGATCGCCACGGATGTCGGGGCAGGCACCAGTTTCTCGATGCTCCAGACGCTGAACGAAGGCTACAAGATCCTGCAATTGCAGAATCAGACGCTGCACACGCTGCGCGCCTTTCACTGGATCACGCGAGGCAATGCCGAAATGCTGGGCATGGCGGACAGGATCGGCACGCTTGCGGCTGGAACGGAGGCGGATATCGTCGTTCTCGACAGCCGGGCGACACCTGCGATGGCCCTGCGCATGGAGCGCGCGGAAACGCTGGCCGAGGAGCTTTTCGCGTTGCAGATGATGGGCGATGACCGTGCGGTCGTGCAGACCTATATCGCCGGGCGGGCGCAAAAGGCCGATGGTTGAGCCGCCATCGGCGCTTTCGCGCCGAGCGCGCACCGAAGCCGGGGCAGCCCATTGAAAGCCGCGCGGCAAACGGCCATATCAAGGGCATGACGATGTTCAGCCTTCATAAGAGGTTCCTGCGCTTCGCGGGAAATCTACTGAACCGCCGGTAGCCCCGGGCGGGGCAGGCCGTTGCGTGCCGCCTCACGCCTCGGGGTTCTTCCTGATCTCACACGATCACGAACAGACGACGGCCCATGCGCCGTGCCGCCTGCGATGCGCATCCTTGCATTCCGGGCGGCGCAGCGCGGGCGCGGTCGTCATGGCTTCAGTATCTTCATGGAGTATGACATGCATCCTTTCCTCTCCCATCACGATTACCTTTCCGCTTCGCCGGCCCACGCGTTGCCCCGCCATGAGCAGCCCCGCAAGGCGGGCACCCTGCGCCGCTGGCTGGGCCGCGCGTTCCGCCGCTGGCAGAGGCAGCGCATGATCGCAGCCTTCGCCGCAATGGACGACCGCCTCCTGCGCGATATCGGCATCTCGCGCAGCGACATTCCCCGTGTCGTCGACAGCCTCGACGATCGCGAGTTGCGCATGGTGCCGGTCGCGCGGGCGCCGAAGGCGGCGGGAACGATGGACGATCTTTACCGCCGCGCCGCATAGCGCCACGCCGCCGCGCGGGGCTCATCCCGCGCGGCGGCCGATCTTGCGTAGCGAACGATCCGAAGGAGATGGACCCATGATGATCTGCAAGGCCGATTTCGAAGAGCTTTTCCCCCACATCTTCAAGCCTGACATACCGGAGGACGAACCGGAGCAGCCGCGTGCCGCCATGAACGCCGCGCCGCAGGAGCCGGAGCCTTTTCGCGCCGACGATGCGGCCGGCAATGACGATGAGGACTTGCGGCCAGCGGCCTGACGGCGGTCAGAGGTCCAGCAGGGCGGACGCGATGGTGAAATAGATCAAGACGCCCGTCGCGTCCGAGATCGTCGTGACCAGCGGGCCGCTGGCCGTCGCCGGATCGAGCTTCAACCGGCTGAGCAGGAACGGCAGGGACATGCCCACGACCGAGCCGATGAGAACGACGACGAACATCGTCAGCCCGACGGTCATGGCGACATCCCAGCCGCCACGCCACGCGCCGAGCGGCACAACGACCGCCGCCATGGTCGCGCCCAGAGCGGCGGCGACGACCAACTCCCGCACGAGCAGCCGCCCCCAATCCGACATCTCCACATCCCCTGTCGCCAATGCGCGCACCATCAGCGTGGCCGATTGCGAGCCGGCGTTGCCGCTGCTGTCGATCAGAAGCGGCAGGAAGAACACGAGCGAGACATAGGCGAGGATCACATCCTCGAAATGGGCGATCCCCGCGCCGGAAAAGAGGTTCCCGACGATGAGCAGCGCCAGCCAGACGACGCGGCGCGAATAGAGCATCCCGATCCCGGCGTCCCGCATCGTCTGCTTGAAGGGCAGGACATGCGAGATCTTCTGGAAATCCTCGGTCGCCTCCTGCTGCATCACATCGGCGGCGTCGTCATGGGTGACGATACCCACCAGCCGCCCGCCATCGTCGACCACCGGGATCGCCAGCAGATCGTATCGCGCGATCAGCTTGGCGACGTCCTCCTGATCGGTGTGAACCGAAACGGAAACGGGCGCCTCCTCCATCAGCGCGGCGATTGGGGTATCCGCCTCCGCCAGGATCAGCGCGTGCAGCCGGACGGAGCCGGTCAGCCGGTGATGCGCATCGACGACATAGGAGCGGTAGATCGTCTCCGCCCCGGGCGCTTGTTCGCGCAGGGCGTCGATCGCCTCGGCCGCGGAGATTTCGGCGTTCAGGACCGCGTAATCGGAGGTCATGATCGCCCCGGCGCTTTCGCCGGGATGCGCGGCAAGACGGCGGATATCCTCGCGGTCCTCGGCAGGCAAATCGCCGATCAGGCCGTTCTGGTCCTCCGGCGGCAGCGCGCCGAAGAGATCGGCGCGGTCATCGGCATCCATCCGGGTGACGATCCCGGCCAGCACCGCGCCGGGAAGCGCGCGGGCCAGAGCGCTCTGCATATCGAGCGGCAGATGACCGAAAATCCTGGCCTGACGGGCCGGTGCGAGCGGCAGAATGAAGGGCAGCGCGTCCTCGGGTGCAAGGCGCGACAGCCAGACCGCCACATCGACCGGACGGCCGGTTTCAGCAAATCGCCGCGCGGCACCGGGATCGTGCGGGTTGGGGGCGGGATCGGACATGGGAACCTCTCAGAGACCTCATCCGCGCAACATCATGTGCACCGTGCAAGAGACCGAATTGCACGCGGTTTGTCGAGACATTCCAGCCAAGCCGACGCGCGGGCGCGTCAGATCAGCCAGGGCGCGATCTCGGGCCGCTCCAGCACCGCGCGCATCTGCGCCTCGGCGTCGTTTTCGGACATGCGCAGCGCCATCGGCGCGCGGGTGGGGCCGCATTCGATGCCGCGAAGGCGCAGCGCCGCTTTCATGCCGGGAAGAACGCCGGTGTCCAGAAGCGCCTCGACGAAGATTTGCGAGGCCTCCTGCAATTCCTGCGCGCGCGGAAGATCGCCCTGCCGCATCGCCGCATGGAGCGCGACATAGAGCTTGCCCAGAATGTTGTAGGTGGTGCCGATCCCGCCATCCGCGCCAAGCACCGCGCCGGTGGTGTAGATCTCGTCGAAGCCGAAGAAATAGGTCGCCTCCGGGCAGCGGCGGCGCAGCATGGAGAACTTGAACATGTCGGTCGAGGTGAACTTGATCCCCGAAACATTGGGGAAATTCAGGATCCGTTCGAGCGACGGGAGCGGAATGGGCCGTCCGGTGCGGATCGGCACTTCGTAGACGATGAGCGGCAGCTCCGTCGCCGCAGCGAGATCGCGGTAGTAGGTTTCGATTTCCGCATCGCTGAACGGGTAGGAATGGGGCGGCAGCGCCGACAGGGCGTGATAGCCCAGATCGCGGGCGCGTTCGGCAAGGCGGATCGAATCGCGCAGGTTGGGCGCGCCGACATGCGCGATGAGCGTGGTGCCGCGCCCCTTGGCGCAATCGGCGACGATGGCCTGCTGCGCCAGAAGCTCCTCGACATTGAGCAGCCCGGCCTCACCGCTGCTGCCGCCGACATAGAGCCCGGCGAGATCCTGTTTGAGAACATAGTCGGTCAGCCCGCGCTGGCGCGTCTCATCGAAGCCGCCGTTATCCGCAAGCCCGGTCATCAGCGCGGCATACATCCCGGTCAGTGTCTTGGTCATCGCGGTCTTCCCTTTGTCGATCCCGGCGCGGTGTCGGAGTTTGGCCTGACAAAACGCGCTTGTTTTTCGGTCCCACAAATACAGCCGGGGAATTTCGTTTGACAAGAAATTTTTTTGGTAATACCAAAATTGCAGGAGGATGGGCCGATGGCACAGACTGGCATTGCGGAAACCGCCCAGAAGCGCACGCCGGACGTGATTGCGGAGGCGCTGATCGCCGATATCCGCGAGGGCGGCTTCCCGCCCGAGACGCCCCTTCCGACCGAGCGCGACCTTTGCGAACGCTTTTCCGCATCCCGCCCGACGGTGCGCGAAGCGCTGGCCCAGTTGCAGATGCGGGGCTATGCGACCGCAGGCGCGGGCAGGCGGCCGCGCGCGTCATTGCCGTCCATCGCCAGCGTCCTGAAGGGAACGGGCGATCATATCCGCGAGATTCTGGGCGATGCCGAAAGCGGCGCGCATCTCGAACAGATGCGGCAATTCATCGAAACCGGCGCGGCGCGCGAGGCGGCCAAGCGGGCCGACAACGCGCAGCTGGCCAAACTGCAAACCGCGCTGGAAGACAATTTCCGCGCCATCGGCGAGGCGGAGTTCGCCCGCACCGATATCGCCTTTCACCGCGCGCTGGTTTCGGTCGTCGGCAACCCGGTGATCCTGACGCTGCACGATATGTTCGTCAGCACCATGATCGCGCACCGCCCGGCAACGGATGACGCGCTGCGCTATGACCGGATCGCCTATGACGAGCACCGGCAGATCTACCAGGCGATCCTCGATGGCGACGTTCTGGCCGCGACGGACGTGATGGATCGACACCTGATCCGCTCCTATCGCGCGCGGCTTCAGGCACCGGAGCTTTCGCCGGGCGCGGAGTGACACGGCAAAGGGCCGAACCGGCCATTCATCGACAACCAAGGAGGAACCGATGACATTCAAGACAACACTTCTCGCGGGGGCGGCAACGCTCGCGCTGGCCGCGCCGGTGATGGCCGAGCGGGAGCTGACGCTCGGGATGCAGGACAACGAGGCGAGCAACGTCTTTGCCGGCGCGCAGGAATTCGCCCAGACGCTCGAAGACGTATCGGGCGGCGAATTGACGGTTAACCTGTTTCCGTCCTCCACCCTCGGCGATTTCAAGGCGATGGTCGCGCAGCTTCAGGCCGGCGAGCTGGACATGGTCATCACCGGCTATCCCGACATGAGCTACATCATCCCCGAGCTGAACCTGATCGGCGCGCCCTATGTGGCCGATGATTTCGATCACCTTCAGCAGATCATCGCCGGCGATTGGGGTCAGGAGATGGCTGCCAAGTTCGAGGAGCAGGGCGTGCATCTGCTCGACGTCTGGTATTACGGCACGCGCCAGACCACCGCGAACCGCGCCATCGAAAGCATCGAGGACATGGAAGGCCTGCGCCTGCGCACTCCGAACGTGCCTTTCCTGATCGCCTATGCCGAGAATGTCGGCGCGACGCCCGCGCCGGTGGCTTTCGCCGAGGTGTATCTTGCGCTGCAGACCAACCAGGTCGATGCGCAGGAGAACCCGCTGCCGACCATCGACGCGATGAAGTTCTACGAAGTGCAGAGCCATGTCGCGATGACCAACCATTTCGTCGCTTCCGCCGCCGTGCAGATCTCGGACGATCTCTGGGACAGCCTGAGCGATGAGGAAAAGGGCTGGATCGATGAGGCAGTCGCCGCCGGCGGCACCGTCAACAACGAACGCACCGAGCAGGCCGAGCAGGATCTGATCGCGACTTTCGAGGAGCGCGGGCTGACCATCACGCGCCCCGATCTTGCACCGTTCCGCGAGGCGATGCAGCCCTACTACGACACGCTGGAAGCGGAGTTCGGCGAAGGCGCCATCGCCCGCGTGCGCGGCGAGTAAGCCACCCCAGGGCGGGCGTTCGCGCCCGCCTGTCCCGCTCGGATCAGGAGGCGATCCCCGATGAAACCGCAAGGTAAATACAGTGTCGAAGGGATCGTCGCCTCGATCCTCTTCATCGCGTTGATCGGCATAGTGCTGATCCAGGTCTTTGGTCGCACGCCGCTCTTTCGCGGCCCGGTCTGGACGGAGGAAGCCGCGCGCTGGATCTGGGTCTGGATGGCCTTCGTGGCGATTGCCGAGGTCGAGCGGAAGGACGGGCAGCTCAAGATGGCCTTCCTGGCCGATCTGATGCCGGGCAAGGTCCGGCTGGTGCTTTATACGCTGATCGATCTGGTGTTCCTCTGGATCGTCGGCCACCTGATCTGGATCAGCTACAAGACGGTTCTGCGTACATCGAACAACATCACCGTCACGCTGCCGACCGTTGATGCGGTGCTCTATGCCTCCGCGCTGGTCGGGTTCGTGCTGATCCTGCACCGGATCGTGCGCCGCCTCATCTCGCGCCGAGAAGTGACGGTCAAACGGGAGCCGACGCTATGACGCTTGCCGCTGTCGGGATCCTGTGGCTGATCTTCGTCCTGATCGGCGTTCCCATCGGTATCGCGATGATCTTCGTGTCGATGGGGTATTTCTATTATACCGGCATGGGCATCAGCTTTGCCGCGCAGCGGATGGTGGATGGGCTCAACAGCTTTCCCCTGCTCGCCGTGCCGCTTTTCATCCTCGCCGCCGGGGTGCTCAATTCGGCCGGGATCACGAACCATCTCTTCGGTTTCGCCCGTTCGCTTGTCGGGCATATCACCGGCGGGCTGGGGCATGTGAACGTGCTGGCCTCGCTCTTTTTCTCGGGCATGTCCGGCTCGGCGCTCGCCGATGCGGGGGGTCTCGGCAAAATGGAGATCGAGGCGATGCGCAAGGCCGGCTATGACGACGATTTCGCCGGAGCGGTGACCGCCGCGTCGTCGATGATCGGCCCGCTTGTGCCGCCGTCGATCACGATGGTGCTGTATGGCGTGATCGCCAATGTCTCCATCGGCAAGCTGTTCCTGGGCGGGATCGTGCCCGGCGTTCTTTGCGCCATCGCACTCATGAGCATGGTCTGGTTCATCGCCCGCAAGCGCGGCTATCCGACCGACACGCGCAGCAGCGCGGGCGAGATCGGAACGCTCTTCGTCAAATCGCTGCCGGCGCTCCTAACTCCGGTCGTCATCGTCGGCGGCATCTTCTCGGGGCTCTTCTCCCCGACCGAGGCGGCGGCGATCACGGTGCTTTACGCGATCCTCATCGATCTGGTGTTCTACCGCGAACTGACATGGCGCAAGCTCTGGGATTCGATCTACGAGACAACAGTGACCTCCGCCTCCATCGCGACCATCGTGGCGGGCGTTGCGCTTCTCAGCTTCATCATGGCGCGCGAACAGGCGCCGCAGCAGATCGCCACCTTCTTCCTGTCCATCGCCGACAGCCCGATCACCTTCCTGATCGCGGTCAATGTGATGATCTTCTTTCTCGGCTGCTTCATCGAGGCGCTGGTGATCCTGCTCGTCGTGGTGCCGATCCTCGTGCCGGTGGCGATGGGCTTCGGCATCGACCCGGTGCATTTCGGCATCATCACGGTTCTGAACCTGATGATCTCGATTCTCACCCCGCCGATGGGCATGGCGCTGTTCGTTGTCGCGCAGGTGGGAGAAATTCCCTACCAGCGGCTCGCCAAGGCGATCCTGCCCTGGCTGATCCCGCCCTTCGTGGTGCTCATCCTGATCTGTGCCTTCCCGATCCTCGTGACCGGCTTGCCGAGCCTGATGGAGTGACGATGATGGATGCCTTGACCCTTTTGCGCGGCGGGCTCGTCGTGTCGTGCCAGCCCGTCGATGACGGCCCGATGGACCGCCCCGAGATCGTCGCCGCGATGGCGCAGGCCGCCGCGGCCGGCGGGGCGCATGCGATACGGATCGAGGGGGTGGAAAACCTGCGCGCCGTGCGCCCGCATGTCGATGTGCCGATCATCGGCATCGTGAAGCGCGATCTTGAACGCAGCCCGGTGCGGATCACGCCTTATCTTGAAGATGTCGCCGCGCTGGCCGAGGCGGGCGCGGATGTCATCGCCTATGACGCGACGGACCGCGCGCGCCCCGAAACCAGCGCGGCGCTCGTGCGGGCGATCCGCGAGGCCGGTGCGCTGGCGATGGCCGATTGCGCGACGCTGGCCGATGGAAGCCGGGCGCAGGCCGAAGGGGCGGCGATCCTCGGCACGACGCTGTCGGGCTATACCGCCGAAACCGAGGGCCGGGGCGACGGCGTCGATTACGAGTTGATCGCGGGATTCCGCGCGCTTGGCGGGTTCGTCATGGCTGAAGGGCGGGTGAACACGCCCGATCTGGCGGCGCGCGCGCTTGGCGCCGGAGCGGATGCGGTGACGGTCGGAACGGCGCTCACCCGGCTGGAGATCATGACGGGCTGGTTCGCGCAAAGCATTGCCGAGGCGAAGGAGCGCGGGGCATGACCGCGCTGCACAAGCAAGACCTGACGGGGTTCGCCGCCGATCTTGGCGGCACGAAGATCGCCGCCGCGCGGATCGAGCGGGGCGAGGTCGTGGGCCGCCGTCAGATGCCGACCGATGGCAGCGCCGGGCCGGAGGCGCAGCTTGCCGCGATGCGCGAGTTGCTGACCGGGCTCGGCCATGCGCGCGGCGCACCGCTGGGGATTGCCGTTGCCGGGCGGATCGACGCGGCAGGCAAGTGGCACGCCGTCAATCACGGCACCTTCTCCGCGATCCGCGATTTCGATCTGGGCGCAGCTGCCGAAACGGCGTTCGGCGGCGCGAGTTGCGTAAACGATGCCGCCGCCGCCGCGCTTGGCGAGGGGCTGTTCGGCGCGGGGCGCGACAGCGAGGCATTCGCCTATATCACCGTCTCCACCGGTGTCGGCGGCGGGCTGGTGCTGGGCAAGCGGCTTGTCACCAGCGCGAACGGGTTGGCCGGGCATGTCGGTTTCGCCTCCAGCCCGCTCGGGCGCGGGCCTTGCGGCAGCGGGCGGCGCGGCACGGTCGAGAGCGTGGCCGGCGGGCGGGCGATTGCCGCCGCCGCCGCCGCTGCGGGCAATGAGGGCTGCGATGCGCGTGCCGTCTTTGCCGCCGCAGCGGACGGGGCGGGCTGGGCGGAGGAGATCATCGGCCACTCGGCCGAGGCCATCGCCTGCCTGATCGCCGATCTGGGGGCCATTCTCGGGCTCGACACGGTCGCGCTTGGCGGCAGCATCGGGCTTGCGCCGGGCTATCTGGACCGCGTGCGCAGCGCGCTTGCGCAAGAGCCCGAACCGTTCCGCCCGCGCGTCTTGGCGGCTGAACTGGCGCATGACGCGCCGCTGATCGGTGCGCTTGCCGCCGAGACTGGAAGGAAACACGCATGAAAGTCTTGATCCTGCCGGATGAAGGCGCGGCGATCCTGCGCGCCGCCGATATCGTCGCGCGAACGGTGGCGGCGCAACCGAAGGCCGTTCTGGGGCTGGCGACCGGCGGCACGATGCTGCCGCTTTATGAGGAACTGGCGCGCCGGCACCGCGAGGAGGGTCTGTCCTTTGCCGGCGTGACCAGCTTCAATCTCGACGAATATATCGGCCTCGCGCCGGATCATCCCTGTTCGTATCATCACTACATGGAAAAGGCGTTCTTTTCCCATGTCGATATCGACCGCGCGCGCGCGCATTTGCCCAAGGGCGATGCGCCCGATCCGCAGGCGGCATCGGAGGCCTATGAGGCGCTGATCGCAGACGCCGGCGGGATCGATCTGCAGCTTCTCGGGATCGGGCAGAACGGGCATATCGGCTTCAACGAACCGACCGCCAGCCTCGGCTCGCGGACGCGGATCAAGACGCTGACGCAAAGCACGCGCCGCGCCAACCAGCGGTATTTCGCGTCTTTCGAGGACACTCCGCAATATGCGATCACCACGGGCGTCGCGACGATCCTGGAATCGCGCAAATGCCTGCTGATCGCGACGGGCGCCGCCAAGGCGCGGGCCGTGCGCCAGATGGTCGAAGGGCCGGTGAGCGCGGTTTGCCCGGCCTCCGCGCTGCAGCTTCACGCGCGGGCGACGGTCGTGCTCGACGAAGAGGCGGCGGCGGAGCTGACGTTGAGGGATTACTACGAAACCGTGCATCCGAGGGGGCAAGACAGTGTCTTCGACTGACCAGGGCCGCAGCGGCCGCATTTTCGCGCGCGACCTGTTCGACGGGACAGGGGGGCCGGCGCTCAGGGATCGGATCGTCCATTTCGATGGCGGACGGATCACCGAAATCCGGCCAGCCAGCGCAAGGGACGACGCCCCCGAGGTCGATATCCTCGCGCCCGGCTTCATCGACATGCAGATCAACGGTGCCGCCGACACGCAGTTCAACTTCGATCCCAGCGCGGCGGCGCTGCGGCGGATCGCCCACGGTTCACGCGAGGGCGGGACGGCCTATATCCTGCCGACCTTCATCACAGCGGCGGGAACCGATTACGCCCGCGCGCTGGATGCGGTGCACAGCGCCGTCGAAGAGGGCGTTCCGGGGATTCTCGGTCTTCATCTCGAAGGCCCGTTCCTGTCGCATCTGCGGCCCGGCATCCACGATCCCGTTGCGATCCGGCAGATGGACGAAAGCGATCTGGACCGGCTCACGGCGGCGGATGTCGGCACGGTGCTGCTCACCCTCGCGCCCGAAGCGTTGCCCGCCGGTATGCTCAAACGGCTGACGCAGGCCGGTCTGCGCGTCTTTGCCGGGCACACCGAAGCGACAGCGGACCAGATCGCGCAGGCAGAGGCCGAGGGGCTTGTTGGTGTCACGCATCTGTTCAACGCGATGTCCCAGATGACTGGCCGCGCGCCCGGCGTTGTCGGCGCGGCGTTCGCGTCCGAGACGCTTTTCGCCGGTATCATCGCGGACGGGCACCATGTCGATTGGCGCAATATCGCCGTCGCGGCGCGGCTCATGCCGGATCGGCTTTGCCTCGTGACCGATGCGATGCTGACATTGGCCGGGAATCTGACGCAGTTCGAGCTGCACGGCGAGGTAATCACGCAAAGCGGGGGCCGCCTGACCAATGCGGCGGGCACCCTGGCCGGGGCGCATGTCAGCATGATCGAATGTGTCCGCAACATGCACGATCATACAGGTGTGCCGCTCGAAAGGATCATTGCCATGGCGAGCGGCAATCCCGCCCGCGCGCTGGGGCTGGAGCGCAGCGTCGGCACCATCTCCGAAGGGGCGCGCGCCAGCTTCACCTGCCTGACCGGCGATCTGGGTGTCGCCGGCGTGATCGTCGACGGGCGGCAGGAACTCTAGCGCCGCATGCGCAGGCTGACCGAGGCGCCGGGGCCGGTCGCCTCGATGATGACCGCGCCGCCATGCCGCCGCGCGACCTGATCGGCGAAGGCAAGGCCAAGCCCGCTGCCCTCCCCCGGCTGTAGCTGGCTGAACCGGCCGAGCGCGAGATCGACCTGATCGGCGGGGATGCCCTTGCCGTCATCCGTGACGGTGAGCACGACATCCCGTCCGGCTTCGGCGATCGAAACGTCGATCCGGCCCAGCCTCGCGCCGCCATGTCGGATGGCGTTGTCGACAAGATTTCCGAGCGCCTCGGCAAGCAGGGTGCGGTTTCCGCGCACATCGAGCCGGTCCGGGGGCGCGACGAAGGAGAACTCGATGCCCGCCTCCATCGCCTGCGGCGCAAGGTCGTGGCACACCTCCTTGGCCATATCGACCGCGTCGAACGCGGTTTTCGGGATCGTGTCGCCGTAACGCAGCCGTTCCATCGACAGAAGCTGGTTCGCCAGACGTGCCGATTTGCGCGCTGCCCCGATCAACGCGCGCTCGCGGCGCTGGCGCTCTGCGGGATCATGCGTGCCGGGCAGGCTTTCGGCCAGTGATAGCAAGGCCGATGCCGGGTTGCGCAACTGGTGCGCCGCGTCGGAGATGAAGGCCTGATGCGATTGGATGCTCTGCTCGACCTGCCCGAAGAGCCGGTTGAGCGTGGCGACGATCCCGGACACCTCGACGGGAACGGGGCGGCGGATGCGGCTGAGATCGTCGGGCGTGCGCCGCTCGATCGCGTCCTGCAGATCGCTCAGCGGGCGCAGGCCGCGCTTGACGCCGAACCACACCACCAGCGCCAGCGTCAGCATCAAGGCCCCGATCAGCGCGAAGGCGCGCCATGCCAGATCGGCGGCAAAGCCGCTGCGGTCGGCGACTCGCTGCCAGACGGTGACGACCGACTCGCCGGTCAGATTGCCGATGGTCGCGGTTTCGGCCAGCCGCAGCACGCGCACCGGCTCGCCGCGATATTCGGCGATGCGGTATTCCGGCTCGCCCAGCCCAGCGGTCGGGCGGAAGGCGGGCGGGTAGGCATAGCCGGTGACATAGATGCCATCGGGCGCGGCGACATGGTAGAACACTTCGCCGCCCCCCGCATCCGAGACAAGCGCACGGGTTTTCGGTGACAGCGCATCGCCGCCCGAGCCGGCCACATCGCGCGAGATCGCGAGCGCGGCGGCCAGGAGGCCGCGGTCGAAGAGCGCTTCGGCGGTTTGCTGTGCGACGGAGTAGCGCCAGAACCCCAGCAGCAGCGCGACGGCAAGCAGCGGAGTGAGGATCAGCGCGAAGAGCCGGAGCCGTAGCGACGTGGCGGTCATTCCTGCGATTCCAGCATGTAGCCGAGCCCCCGCGCGGTCTTGATCCGCACGCCGTAGCCATCGAGCCGCCGGCGCAGCCGCGAGACATGCGGCTCTATCGCGCTTTCCTCAACGTCGGCGCCGGTGCCGTAGACATGCGCGGTCAGCGCGGGTTTCGACACGATCCGGCCGCGGCGTTCGATCAGACATTCCAGCAGCGCGACCTCGCGCCGGGGCAGATCGAGCGCGCTTTCGCCGTCCATCACCTGCCGGCTGCCCCTGTCGAAGACAAGGCGGCCCAGCGGCTCGCGCGCGACGAAGACCAGATCGCGCCGACGGGCCAGCGCCCTCAGCCGCGCTTCGAGCTCGTCCATCTCGAAGGGTTTGACGAGGTAGTCGTCCGCCCCCGCATCGAGCCCGGCCACCCTGTCCTGCGTATCGGAGCGCGCGGTGAGCAGGATCACCGGCACGCCATCTCCCCGGCCGCGCAGTGAGCGCAGCACATCGAGCCCGCTCTGCCCCGGCAGGTTGATGTCGAGCACGACAAGATCGGCCCCTTCGCGCGACAGGAAATCGGCGGCCTCCAGCCCGTCGTGCAGGATATCGACGGAATGTCCCCGGTCGCGCAGACGGTAGGCGATCCCGTCCGCCAGTTCGCTGTTGTCTTCGATCACCGCGATGCGCATGGACGCTCTTTCTCATGTTGCGCAAGTTTCGCGCAAGGTTGGCACGGCAGACTGCCCCGCGTTGGAGGAGGGATTCGATCCCTTTTGACAGAATCGAAAATTCCGGCGGGTCGGTGCCCGACCGGACTCAAGGTCTACGGGAGGACACCAATGACCATCAAGCAAATCGCAACATCCCTTGCCGCCGCCGCGATGATCGCATCGCCCGCCGCCGCCGAGGTCGATTTCTCGGGCGAAACCATCGAATGGGTGATCCCGTTCTCGGAAACCGGTGGATCGGCCAAATGGGCAAACTTCTTCGCGCCGCTGCTGTCCGAGGAGCTGCCCGGCAATCCGACTGTCGTGGTCAAGTTCATGCCAGGCGCCGGCTCCACCAAGGGAGCCAACTGGTTCCAGGAGCAGGAACACGAGGACGGCACGCTGCTTTTCGGCACATCGGGATCGACGCAGTTTCCCTATCTGCTCGACGATCCGCGCGTGCGTTATGAATACAGCGATTGGAATCCCGTCATGGCGACGGGCACGGGTGGCGTGGCCTATCTGCGCCCCGAGGATGGCGAGAAGTTCGACGGCTCGGCCAACAACCTTCAGGACAAGGATTTCATCTACGGCTCGCAAGGCGCGACGCGGCTCGACCTGGTGCCGCTGCTGGCCTGGAAGATGCTTGGCATGAACGTGGAGCCTGTCTTCGGCATCAAGGGCCGGGGCGATGGCCGCCTGATGTTCGAGCGCGGCGAGGCGACGATCGATTACCAGACCTCGTCCAGCTATCTCGGTGCCTCCGCCGATCTGGTCGAGCAGGGCAAGGCCGTGCCGATGATGACCTGGGGTGCGTTGAACGAGGATGGCGAGATCGTGCGCGATCCGACCTTCCCCGACATTCCGACCTTCAAGGAAGTCTGCGAGGCCACCGATGGCTGCGAGACCAGCGGCGAGGCATGGGACGCGTGGAAGGCGTTTTTCATCGCCGGCTTCCCGGTGCAGAAGATCGCCTTCTTGCCCCAGGGCACGCCGCAGGAGGTGATCGACACCTACACCGCCGCCTTCGATGCCGTGCGCAAGCGCGAGGATTTCCCGCAGATCGCCGCCAAGCGCGTCGGCAAGTATGACGTGTTCATCGGCGAAGGCGCGCAGAAGGCGACGAAAGCCGGCACCAGCGTGTCGCCGGAGGCGAAGGCATATGTGAAGGACTGGCTGCAGGACGCCTACGGCGTATCGCTGCAATAAGCCTTTCTTGCGCGGCCCCGGAGGGAACTTCGGGGCCGTTCCGTTTCCGCCCCCCACATAAGGACGCCACGCGATGGACCTCTTCGCCACCGCCCTGCCGGCCCTTGCCGATGCCTGGGCCTTGATCCTGCAACCCCTTGTGCTGGGCTATCTCGTGCTCGGCGTCGTGATGGGGCTGGCCGTCGGGGTCTTTCCGGGGCTCGGCGGGATCGCCGGCCTGTCATTGCTGTTGCCCTTCATGTTCGGGATGGAGCCGGTGCTCGGCCTTGCGCTGATGATCGGCATGGTGGCGGTCGTGCCCACTTCGGACACCTTCGCTTCGGTGCTGATGGGCATCCCCGGATCCTCGGCCAGCCAGGCGACCGTGCTCGACGGCTTTCCGCTCGCCAAGAAGGGGCAGGCGGCGCGGGCGCTTTCGGCGGCCTTCACCTCGTCACTCTTCGGCGGGCTGGTCGGCGCGGTGTTCCTGACGCTTTTCATCGTGGTTGCGCGGCCGCTGGTGCTGGCCTTCGGGCTGCCCGAGATGCTGATGATCTCGATCCTCGGCCTGTCGATGGTCGCCATCCTCGCCGGGCGCATTGCGCTCAAGGGGTTGGCTGCGGCGGGACTCGGCATGCTGATCGGCACCATCGGAGAGGCCGATGCGGGCGGCTCGCTGCGCATGGCGACCTATGACATTCCCTACCTGACGGACGGTCTCAAGCTTGTGATCGTCGGTCTTGGCATCTTCGCCGTGCCGGAAATCGTCAGCCTGCTGCGGCAGGACAGCTCCATCGCCAAGGACGCGAGGCTGGGCGCGGGCTGGGGCGCCGGTGTGCGCGACTGGGCGGCGAACAAATGGCTTTCGATCCGATGCTCGCTGATCGGCGTGGTGGTCGGGGTGATCCCCGGCCTTGGCGGGTCGGTCGTGGACTGGATCGCCTATGGCCATTCGGTGCAGACGACCAAGGACAAATCGAATTTCGGCAAGGGCGAGATTCGCGGCGTGATCGGGCCGGAAAGCTCCAATAACGCCAAGGAAGGCGGCGGGCTGGTGCCGACACTGCTTTTCGGGATCCCCGGCTCGGGGTCCATGGCGATCTTCATCGGGGCCATCGCGCTCTTGGGATCGGGCGATATCGAGGTCGGCCCGACCATGCTGCGCGACAATCTCGACATCACCTATTCCATCGTCTGGCTGCTGGCGCTGGCCAATGTCGTCGGCACGCTGCTTTGCATCGCCGCCTCGGGCGGGATCGCGCGGCTGACGACGATCCGCTTCACCTATCTCGCGCCGTTCCTTTTCATGCTGATCTCCTTCGCCGCGTTCCAGTCGGGGCAGAATTTCGAGGACATTCTCGCGCTCTTCGTGATCGGGCTGATCGGCATTTTTCTGCGCCGCTTCGACTGGTCGCGCCCGGCTTTCCTGATCGGTTTCGTGCTGTCCAACCCGGTCGAGAAATTCTCCAACCAGGCGTTCCAGATCGCGTCCTTCCGGTTCCGCAGCAGCGTCGAGGAAGGTCTGAACTATATTTTCTCGCCCATCGTGATCGTCCTGCTCATCATCACGCTCGTGTCGATCGTTTTGGGCATCCGGCAATCCAAGAAGATCATGGCCGAGGGCGATGTGGCCTCCGGCTCCAAGCGCGCGCCGATGGTGTTCCTGCTGGCGATCACCGCCTATGTCACCGCCGCGCTGATCAATGCGTCCATGATCCCCGACTACAATATGACCGACAAGATCGTGCCTCTGGTGATCGGAGGCATCACATTGGCGGCCTGTCTGATCCTGCTGGCGCAGATGATCCTGCGGCCCGAGACGGATCCCATTTTTGCCGACAAGGAAATCGCCGGGGAGGAGGCCGAAGCGCCCTTTGGCCTGTGGGGCACATTGGCATGGTTCGCCGGCCTTATCGCGGCGACCTATGTGGTCGGCTTCATCCTCGCGCTGCTGGGCTTTCTCATCGCCTTCTTCCGGTTCCGTGCCGGGGCGGGGTGGGGCAAGACGCTGATTTTGACCGCTGCCGGTATCGCGCTGATGTGCGTCATGGCCGGTGCGCTCGGCCGTGACTTCCCGCCGGGGCTGCTTCAGGGGATGGTGGATCTGCCATGGCCGCTCGGATGAGCCCGCTGCGTCTGCTTGCCTTGCCCGGCGACGGGATCGGCCCGGAAATCACCGCCGCCACGCAGCAGGTGCTGCGCGCCGCCGCGCCGCTGATGTCGCGCGAGTTGGAAATCGCGGAAGCGCAGATCGGCTTCGCTGCGTTGGCCGCGTCGGGCACGACGATCCCCGATGACGTGATCGCACAGGCCAAAGCCGCCGATGGCGTGATCCTCGGCCCCGTGTCGCATAACGACTACCCGCCCGTCGCCGAAGGCGGGCGCAACCCGTCCGGCGTGCTGCGCGTCGGGCTTGAGCTATACGCCAACATTCGGCCGGCGCGGACCTATGACGGGCTCGATGCACCCACGCGCCGCCCCTTCGATCTGGTCGTCGCGCGCGAGAACCTCGAAGGGTTCTATGCCGACCGCAACATGCACGAGGGCGGCGGCGAGTTCTGCCCGGTGCCCGGCGTCGCGCTGGCGATGCGCAAGATCACCGAAGAGGGATCGCGCCGGATCGCCCGCGCCGCGTTCCGCCTTGCCGCCGAACGGCAGGGTCGCGTGACGGCCATTCACAAGGCGAACGTGATGCGGATCACCGATGGGCTTTTCCTGCGCGTCTGCCGCGAGGAAGCGGCGCGGCATCCGAAGATCGCCTATGACGAGCTTCTGGTCGATGCCGCCGCCGCCCATCTGGTGCGCCACCCGGACCGGTTCGACGTGCTGCTCTGCACCAATATGTTCGGTGATATCCTGTCCGATCTGGCATCCGAGCTGTCGGGCGGGCTGGGCCTTGCCGGCTCGCTCAATGTCGGAGGCACCCACGCGGTGGCGCAGGCGCAGCACGGCTCCGCGCCCGATATCGCCGGGCAGGACCGCGCCAATCCGACGTCGCTGATCCTTTCGGCCGCGATGCTGCTGCGCCACCTTGGCGAAGCGCCCGCCGCCGATGCGATAGAGGCCGCCGTCGCGCGCGCGCTGGCCGCGCCCGAAACCCGCACCGGCGATCTGGGCGGCGCGCTCGGAACTGCCGGGTATACCGAAACGCTCTGCACCCTGATCGAAAAGGCACCGAGATGAGCCAGACCGCCATTCCCTTCCTCTTCATGCGCGGCGGCACATCGCGCGGGCCGTATTTCCGGCGCTCCGATCTGCCCGGCGATCGGGAAACGCTGTCGGACGTTCTGATCGCCGCGCTCGGTGCGGGCCATCCGCTCAATATCGACGGCATCGGCGGCGGCGCGGCGGTGACGACCAAGGTGGCGATGCTGTCACCCTCCGAGGACGGTTGGGCCGATGTGGATTACTTCTTCGCGCAGGTGTCGGTGGAGGATCGGCTGGTCGATTACCGCCCGACCTGCGGGAATATCCTCTCGGGAGTCGGCCCCGCCGCCATCGAGATGGGGCTGGTCGCGCCGCAAGGCGATGTGACGCAGGTGAAGATCCGCGCGGTCAACACCGGCGCGCGCGTGGTGGCCGAGGTGAAGACCCCCGGCGGCGCGCTGACCTATGAGGGCGAGGCGGCGATTGCCGGCGTCCCCGGCAGTGCCGCGCCGATTGCGCTCAACTTCATGGGGGTGGTCGGATCGTCGACCGGGGCGTTCCTGCCCACCGGCAACCTGCGCGATACCATTGATGGGCTGGAGGTGACATGCATGGATGTCGCCATGCCCATCGTCATCGCCCGAGCGTCGGATTTCGGGCTGACGGGGCATGAAAGCGTATCGGCTCTGGACGGCGATGCCGCCTTCTTTGCGCGGATGGAAGCCATCCGCATCGAGGCGGGCGCGCGCATGGAAATGGGCGATGTAAGCCAGTCGGTGACGCCGAAATTCGCTCTGCTCGCCCCGGCGCAGGGCGGCGGCACCATCGCCGCGCGCTATTTCATGCCGTGGAAGACGCATCCGTCCATGGCCGTCACCGGCGCGCAATGCCTTGCCTCCTGCGCGCTGACGCCGGGGACGGTGGCCGATGGGCTGTTGCAACGGCCCGAAAGCGGGCCCGCCGAAGTGGTGCTGGAACACGCCTCGGGCACCATCGAGGTGCTGGTGGATTACGAGACCGAAGGCGGGTTCGATCTGAAATCGGCCGGTCTCATCCGCACCGCGCGCAAACTGGCCGAAGGTCACGTCTTTGTGCCGCGCGCCGTCTGGGCGGGTTGATGCGGGTTCATATCCTCGATGACTGGTTCCACACGCTGCGCGGGTTGCCATCATTCGGGATGCTGGACGGGCATGACGTGACCGTCTGGACCGATCACATGGAAGGACATGCGCTGGCCGGACGGATCGCCGATGCCGAGGCGCTGGTGCTGTTCCGCGAGCGCACGCCTGTGACCCGCGCACTGCTCGAACGGCTACCGAAGCTGCGCCTGATCTCGCAGCGCGGAGCCTATCCGCATGTCGACGTGGCGGCCTGCACCGATCACGGCGTCGCGTTTTGCTCCAAGACGGGCGGGGAGGGCGCGAACCATGCGGCAGCGGAACTGACGATGGCGCTGATCCTGTCGGCGATGCGTCAGATTCCGCAGCAGATGGCCTCTGCCAAGGCCGGCAACTGGCAGATCGGCGTCGGCAAGACGCTGCGCGGGCGGCGGCTGGGGATCTACGGCTATGGCCGGATCGGGCGGGCTGTGGCGGATCTGGCGCGCGCTTTCGGGATGGAGGTGCTCTGGTGGGCTTCCCAAGCAGGGCGCGCGCGGGCTGTGTCGGAAGGGCAGCGCGTGGCCAAGAGCCGGGAGGCGTTTTTCGAAAGCTGCGACGTGACCTCGCTGCATGTGCGCCTTGCGCCCCAGACGCGCGGGATCGTGACGGCAGCCGATCTTGCCCTCATGCCGCAAGGCGCGGTTCTGGTGAACACGTCGCGCGCCGGGCTGATCGCACCGGGCGCGTTGCTGGGGGCGCTGAACGCCGGTCTGATCGCGGCAATTGACGTTTTCGACACCGAGCCGATGCGCGATCCCGCCGATCCGTTGCTGGCGCATCCGAACCTGATCTGCACGCCGCATATCGGGTTCGTCACCGAAGACGAGTTCGACCGGCAGTTCACCGATATATACGCCCAGATCAACGCCTTCGCGGCAGGCGCGCCGATCAATCTCGTCAATCCGGAGGCTTTGCGCCCCGCATGAACCGCGCCGCCACCGGCGCGCCGATGATGACCAGAACGATCCGCGTCAGGTGATGGGTGATGACGAAGCCCAGATCGGCCCCGGTGACGATGGCGAGCACCGTCATCTCCGCCTGTCCGCCCGGCGCGAAGGCGAGAAACGCATCGACCGGCACGGCCAGCCCCAGCCCCGTCACCGCCGCCGCGAAGCCCGCCGCGAGCACGGCAAGCACGAGCACATAGGCCATCCCCGCCGCGACGATCCGCGTCAGCTCGCCCCACGTCACGCCGAGAAACTGCACGCCGATGCCGCAGCCGATGAAGAATTGCGCGAAGAGGATCGCTTCGGCGGGTGGGCGAAAATGGATGACATCCGCCAGCGACAGCGCCGACGTCACGATCATCGGGCCCAGGATCGCCGCACCGAACAGGCCCAGCCGCTCGCCGCCCTTCCAGCCGACGAACGCGGCGGCGGCCATCAGAGCCAATTCGTGCAGCGGCAGCGACGCGGTCGGCACACCGATCGGATTGCTCAGCGCTGCGCCGTAGACCTGCGTGAGCAGGATCGGCGCCAGCGTCACGACGATCAGAACCCGCGTGGCATGGATGAGCGACAGCGCGCGCGGATCGCCGCCCGCTTCGATGCCGAAGAGGATCATGTCCTGCAACCCTCCGGGCATGGCCGCGTAATAGGCTGTCGGAGCGTCGAAGCCCCAGATCCGGCGGAAAAACGGCACACCGATCAGGGCGATCAGACCGATGAAGATCGGGATCAGCGCCACCGATAGCGCCATACGCGGCAATTGTCCGACGACTTCAGGCGTGATCGACGCGCCGACGGCTACGCCGAGGATCGTGCGCGCGGCGACGGAGATTTGGCCGAACCCCTTGAGCGGAACGTGAAGCAATGCGCCGGCGAGACAGAAGGCCATCGGGCCGAAAAGGAAGGGCAGGGGCACGCCGAGCAACCAGAAGACCCCGGTGCCGGTCGCGGCCAGTGCAAAAGTCGCCATGCGGGGGCGATGCCGGGTAGGCAAAAGAGGGATCAAGCGTGGTTCCTCCTCGGGTTGACAGCTATTGTATACGTTTGTATCCACGCGGATACAACAATCGATTGGTAGCGACCGGAGCCCCCGCCATGGCCCATGACGAAGATCATACGCCGCAAGGCAACGCTGTTTACCTGCGCCTGATGGACGAGCTGCGCGAGGGCGTTCTCAATCCCGGCGACCGGTTGCGCGAGACCGAACTGGCCGAGCGGCTGGGCGTCTCCAGAACCCCGGTGCGCGAGGCGATCCGCCAGATGGAAGCGGATGGCATCGTCACCCATGTGCCGCGTCAGGGGGCGAGCATCCGCACGCTCGACTATGCCGAGGTGATGGACCTTTATGAAATGCGCGCCGTGCTCGAAGGCACCGCGGCCCGTCTCGCCGCCCGCGCGGCCTCGGATATCGAGATCGCGGAACTGATCGACATGAACCACGCACTGGCCGAAAAGGGCAGCAGGCCGGACGCCTTCGCGCTCAACCGGCAGTTTCATGCGGCGCTGCTCGATGCGGCCAAGAACCGGTTTCTGACCCGCTCGATCACCGCGCTGCAAAAGGCGCTGATGATCCTGGGGCCGACCACCCTGACCGAACCCGATCGCGCCGAGCGGGCGGTGGAGGAACATCGTGCCGTGCTCAGCGCCATAGAGGCGCGCGACGGCGCGGCCGCCGAGGCGGCAATGCGCGCGCATATCGAGGGCGCGCAGCGCGTTCGCGTCCGCGCGCTTCGCTCGCGGCCCAGCTATGACGGAGACCTGTTATGACCGACCCCGATATCGTCATCATCGGCGGCGGCAATGCCGCGCTTTGCGCCGCGATCACTGCTGCGGAGGCCGGCGCGCGCGTGCTCATTCTCGAAGCTGCGCCGAAGCCCTATCGCGGCGGCAATTCGCGCCACACGCGCAACTTCCGCTGCATGCATCACGGCCCGCTCGGCCCGCTTGTCGAAAGCTATACCGAGGAGGAATATTTCGCCGATCTGATGAAGGTCACAGGCGGCAAGACCGATGAATATCTCGCCCGGCTCGCGATCCGAACCTCCGAGGAGTGTCTGCCGTGGATGGAAGAACATGGCGTGCGCTTTCAGCCCTCGCTGTCGGGCACGCTGTCGCTCGCGCGCACCAACGCCTTCTTTCTGGGCGGCGGCAAGGGGCTGGTGAACGCCTATTACCGCACCGCCGAAGCTCTGGGCGTCGTGGCGAAATACGACGCGCCCGTCACCCACCTAGAGCTTGAGGACGACCGCATCGCCTTTCTCGACTATACCTGCGAGGGCGAAACCCGCCGCGTCGCGCCGAAATCGGTGATCGTCGCCTCGGGCGGGTTCCAGGCCGATACCGATTGGCTCGCCCGCGCCTGGGGGCCGGCGGCGAAGAACTTTCTCATCCGGGGCACGCCCTACAATCGCGGTGTCGTGCTGGCCGATCTTCTGGATCAGGGGGTCGAGCAGGTCGGCGATCCGACGCAGTGCCACGCCGTCGCCATCGACGGGCGCGCGCCGAAATTCGATGGCGGCATCGTCACACGGCTCGATTGCGTGCCGTTCTCCATCGTCGTGAACAAGGAGGCCGAGCGCTTCTATGACGAGGGCGAGGATGTCTGGCCCAAACGCTACGCGATCTGGGGCAGGCTGGTGGCGGCGCAGCCCGATCAGGTGGGCTATGTCATCATCGACGCGAAATCGCTGGAGCTTTTCATGCCCTCGCTCTTCCCGCCGATCAAGGCCGATACGATCGAGAATCTGGCGGTGCAGATGGACCTGCCGCCGGACAAGCTGGCCCGGACCGTGGCCGAGTTCAACGCCGCGTGCGGCGATACATCGGGCTTCCACCCGACCGAGCTCGATGGCGTTGCCACGACCGGCATCACCCCGCCCAAGACGAACTGGGCCCGTCCGATCACCGAGCCGCCCTTCTATGGCTACTCGCTCAGAACCGGCGTGACCTTCACCTATCTGGGGCTCAAGGTCGACGAGCGCGCGCAATGTTCGGTGGGCAACCGCCCCGTGTCAAACCTCTGGGCGGCGGGCGAGACGATGGCCGGCTCGATCCTCGGGCAGGGCTATTTGGCCGGGTTCGGCATGACCATCGGAACCGTCTTCGGACGCATCGCAGGCAAGGAGGCCGCTTCCCATGCAAATGCAAACTGATCTTCTTCGGGAAGCCCGCCGGCAGGCCGAGATCTGCAATGCCTGCCGCTATTGCGAGGGCTATTGCTCGGTCTTTCCGTCATTGCACCGCGAGCGCGCCTTTGCGGATGGCGATCTGACCCATCTGGCGAACCTGTGCCACAATTGCCGGGGCTGCTACTATGCCTGCCAATACACCGCGCCGCACGAGTTCGACCACAACCTGCCGCGCGCCTTGGCCGAAGTGCGGCAGGACAGCTGGAAGGCCCACGCCTGGCCCCGCCCCTTCGCCGAGCTTTTCGACCGCGCGGGCGTTGCGATGGCGGTGCTGCTGACGCTGTCCTTCGCCACGCTCTTCGCGCTGGCGCAGATGATGCGGCCCGAAAGCGGCGAGGGGTTTTATGCCTACATGTCCCATTCGCTGATGGTGGCGATCTTCGCTCCGGCCTTTCTGCTGCCGCTGGCGGCGCTGGCCGTGTCGCTGCGTGGCTATTGGAAAACCACCGGCGCCACCCGCCTGCGGCCGCGCGATCTCTGGGCCGCGCTGCGTTCTGCCGGACGGATGCGCAACCTCGAAGGCGGGCATGGCGACGGTTGCAATTTCGAGGAAGAGGATCGCTTCAGCCACGCCCGGCGCATCGCGCATCAGGCGGTGCTTTACGGCTTCCTTCTGTGCTTTGCGGCCACCAGCAGCGGCACGATCCTGCATTATGTGTTCGACATGCCGGCGCCTTACAGCCTCTTCAGTCTACCCAAGCTCTTCGGGATTCCCGGCGGCATCCTGCTCGCTCTGGGCTGCGCCGCGCTGGCATGGCTCAAGACGCAGGCCGACCCCGAACTGGGCGCGGCGCATGTCTGGGGCGGGGAAATGGCTTTTATCCTGCTGCTCGAGGGAACGGGGCTTTCGGGGCTCGCGCTTTATGCGGCTGCCGGCACCTCCGCGGTCGGCGCGCTGCTCGCGCTGCATCTGGGGCTGGTGCTGACTTTCTTCCTGCTCACGCCGTTTTCGAAGATGGCGCACGGGTTCTACCGCATGGCCGCGCTCACCATCGAGGCGGCCAAGGCGGATCGTCGGATCGTCTAGGACAGGCTGACGAGGTGATTGTCCCAGCGCAGCCCGTCATGCGCGGCCGCGCCGGGGCCGCTGCCGATCCGCGCCACTGCGCCGGTGCCGGACGTCGCCGTGAAACCCGCGCCGCCGCGTGCGATACCGCAGGCATCGGCGATGCTCTGCGCGCTGGCGAAGCGGCCGTCCCGCGCATCGAAGATCTGCACCTGCCCGCCGCGCGGGGAGGTGGCGGCGATGCGGGTGCCGTCTTCCGAGAAGGCGATGCTGCCGACATAGCCGTTCATCGCGCGCACCCTGTCCTCGGGTGCCTCCAGCAGCCGGATCGACGCGCCGCGCTCATGTGTGGCGACCAGCGCCGACGGGTCTCGATCGCCCTGCCATTGCATCCCGATCGCCACCTGCCCCGAGCGGCTGACATCGAGATGCCGGATTGAATTCTTGTGCAAGGCAGCGTCGAGTTCGACCGTTTCCACGATAGCGCCGTCCGAGATGTAGCTCAGGTTCGGGCGCATCGTAGGAATGTTGAGCTTGGCGCGACCGCTGTCGGGATGCGTGTCGATCCCGCCATTGGCGACGACCAGCACATCGCTGCCGGGCAGGCGGCGAATTTCATGCGGGCCAATCCCTCCGCTGGCCCATTCGCCGATGCGGCGATAGCCCTTTTCCGCATCCCAGATGCCGATGCGCCCTTCTCCGGCCTCGTAGTCGTTTTCGGTGGTGAAGAGCCGCGTGCCATCCGCCGAAAACGCGCCGTGGCCGTAGAAATGCCGGCCCTCCGGTGCGGTCAGCGTGGCAATGCGCATGCCGAGTGCGCAATCGATCACCAATGCGAAGGTGCCGGGGCGACGGGCAAAGGCGACGGCTTCGGGACGCGCGGGATGGGCGGCGGCGGCATGGCCGCGTTCGGGAAGCGGAAGCTGGAACGCAAGATCCAGATCCGCGCGGATACCGCAGAGCACATAGCGCCCATCGCTCAGCGCGGCGGCGGAGAGATAGCGCGGCGCGCCCGCGTCCGCCCAAGAGGGTTTTGGCACGATCCCGGCCGCAAGCAAGCCGCCGAGAAAGCCGCGCCGTCCGGTTCGGTGCGTCGTCATCTCAATCTCCGTCGAGCGAATTGAACCCGGCGGCAACGCCGAGCGACGGGCCGAGGTCCTGCTCGGCCGTTTCGCGGATCGCGTCTATCGCCTGCTGCACGATTTCGAGCCTGAGCCGCGACTGGGGATCGGCGACACCGGCGAAGACCGGATCGTCTGCCGCGTCGAGCCTGTCGAGTGCGGTTTGAAACTCTTCCTCGAATCGGGTTCGCAGCGTCTCATTGCCCGCCGACAGCATCAGCGCCAGATCGCGCAGCGATGTCAGGCTGAGCCGCACATGGCGGGCCGAACGCATGGAGCGGCGCGCTTCGGCGCGGGTGGGGCGGGGTCGGTCGAAACTGCCCAGGGGCCGGCCGAGCCGCGTTTCGGAGGTGAATTGCAGCCCGGCGGTAAGGGTCTTGAACAGCTCCTGCACCGTTTCCTCGCCGCTGCGATAGCGCGCCTCCGGCCCCGGCGTGAGCATCGTGTCGCGGAAGCCGTCATGCCAGTCGGCGGCGATATCGGCGGCGGTTTGCGCGATGTCGGCAGTGACGGTGCGCACCAGCATGCAGCGGTAATCGGGATCGCCAGCGGCCATCAGCGTATCGTCGTAAAGCAGGTATTCCAGCGCATAGAAGCCCCGCGCCGCGATGGACATATCGGCATAGGTGTCCGCCGATTGCGCCACCGGATCGCGGCTCTCGATCAGTTGCCCCAGCGTGCGCGGCGTCGCGCCCCGGCTATCGGGCCAGAAAGCCAATGCGAAGGCGCGGTCGCCCTCCTCGGTCGGGCCGAAGCGCAGGTGGCTGGCCTTGACCCATGCGTCGAACGCTTCGTGATATGCCTCGCGCAGCGCAAATGCATCGGGCGCGCAATCGGCCTCAGCGGCCTCGGCCAGATCGCGACTCTCTAGCGCCAGCGCATCGATGCGCGGCAGCACATGGGTATCGATCACGCGCGGCAGCAGCGGATCGGGTTCCTCCGCCCCGGCGAGCATCGGCAGGCAGGTCAGGGCGGCGGCAAAAAGCGTGCGGATCATAGGCTCTCCAGATAACGGATCAGCGCCTCGCGATCCTCGGTGGCCATATGAACCACCGCTTCGCGATGCGGCGCGGCCTCCCCGCCATGCCACAGGATCGCCTCCAGAAGCGAGCGGGCGCGGCCGTCATGCAGGAAATAGGTATGCCCGCTGACCTGCTGCGTCAAACCGATCCCCCAAAGAGGCGGCGTGCGCCATTCCTGCCCGGTCGCCCGCGCTTCAGGGCGATTATCGGCCAGCCCCGGCCCCATGTCATGCAGCAGCAGGTCGGTATAGGGCCAGATCAGCTGGAAGCTCTGTTCGGGCTGATCTTCGAGCCTGTGGGTGACGTAGCTCGGCGTATGGCAGGAGGTGCAGCCGGTCTCGTAGAACACCTGCTTGCCCCGCAAGACCTGCGGATCGTCCAGATCGCGCCGCGCCGGCACGGCGAGGTTGCGCGAATAGAATGTCACCAGATCGAGCCCCTCCGCATCGATCTCGAATTCGCGCTCATCGCCATCGCCGTGCAGCGCGG
Organism: Marivita sp. GX14005; assembly: GCF_023370775.1. GTDB lineage: Bacteria > Pseudomonadota > Alphaproteobacteria > Rhodobacterales > Rhodobacteraceae > Marivita. The sequence goes on along the minus strand of NZ_JAMCCQ010000004.1, from coordinate 140,987 downwards.
CGATGCAATCGGCCTGAAGATCGGTGCATTCGCCGCTGCCGGCGGTGAAGAGCGGGTTGGAGATGCCGATATCGCCCACGAAGGCCGAGGCGGATTGTTCCTTGATCGTCGGATTACCGGCCTTGTGTCCGAAGCGGCCCAGCATGGGCTGTTCGAATTCCTTGGACCAGACGACATTCGGCCGCCCGGAGATCCCGTCGCCATCGGCGTCCTCGGGGTCGGCCTTTGCGAGGATGTCGGCCGCCGGGATCGCTTCGAGCAGGCCGAGGCCGATCATCTGCGGGGCCACGCGCGGGCTGAGCATCGCATTCGGGTGCAGCGGCCCGTAGCCCAGATCGGCGGCCTCATAGGTCGGGCGGCGGAGCGATACCTCGGTGCCATCGGCCAGCGTGACGGGCTCTTCCTCATAGGTGATCGACAGCCGGTATTCCGCCGGATGGCCCTGCACCGCGAAATCCTGAAGCTGGGTGCCGTAATTCGGATCGGGGAGCGTGGCGATGTAGTCCTCTATCTCATGCCCGAGCGCCGCATCGTCGCCCGGGATCGAGATGCGCAGGAACACCGAGATCGCGTTATCCTCCGGCCCTTCGGGCGGATGGCCGCGCCCGTCCTTCAGGTGGCAGCGCTGGCAGGAGCGGGCATTGTAGAGCGGGCCCAGCCCGTCCGAGGCGAGGGTCGAGGACGGGGAGGACACCCACAGCTTGCGAAACAGCCCGTTGCCGACGCGAAAATCGAGCTGTCCCTCGAAGGGGATGTTCGCCGAAGGTTGCGAGAACGCATCGGCATTGGGAAAAACGCGCACCGTGGCTGCGCCGGCGGGGCGTTCCTCGAATGTCTGCGGCGCGGTGAAATCGGTGGGCGGCGCGAGCGCGGCGGCGATGCGCTTCTTCTCGGCGTCGGTGCGCGGGACGACGTTCAGATGCGGATCGCCCAGATTCCAAGCCGGTGCGCCGGTATCGGCGGCGAGCGCCGCGCCCGCAAAGAGCGCAAGCGCGGCGGCTCCGAGGGGTTTCATCCGTTTTGGGGGGAATGTCTTGCGCATGGGTCTCAGCCGTCTTGCCGTGGAGGTGGCGCCGGGGCAGGGCGGACGCATCCGCCCCCGGCCATGTCGGAGCGCGTTACTGGAACACGGCGTCCGGATTGTCGAGGCTGTCGGAGCCTTCGATGGTGATCTGATCGACGCCAAGCGCGGAGACCACCCGCTCGATGGAACGCGTCTGATCGATCAGCCCATTGACGCCGCCCATGATGAGCGCTTCGCCCGCCGCGTTGCCGCGTTCGAGCATCTGGTCATAGGCCATGCCCGATTCCGCCGCGATCTTGATCCGGCCAAGCGCGTTGACCGCGTCGTTCAGCTTCGCCCGCATTTCCGCGTCGAGATCGCTGTCGGTATCGCGCACCAGATCGGAGAGCGACGGGCCGGACACGACGGTGCCATCGGTGCGCACATAGACGCCGTCATAGACGTTCCGGATGCCGATACCGTTGTAGTAGTGATCGTTATGCGTGTTGTCCGCAAAGCAGGAATGTTCCTCCTCGGGATCGTTGAGCATCACGCCAAGGCGCATCCGTTCGCCCGCGGTTTCGCCATAGGAGAGCGAGCCCATGCGGGTCAGCATCGCCGACAACCCGGCATCCGGATCGGAGAGCAGCGCCTCGCGCGCCGCGCCGCCGTCCTGCCATTGCGCGACCATCCATTCCAGGTCGGAGACCAGAAGATCGGTCGCCGCCGACAAATATTCGGCGCGGCGGTCGCAATTGCCGTTGGTGCAGGCCTCGCCGGAGGCGTAATCGGTCCAGGGGCGTTCGCCCGCGCCGTCGCCATGCGGATGCTTGTCCTGCCCCCAGAGCAGGAATTCCACCGCGTGATAGCCGGTGGCGACATTCGCCTCCACGCCATCGGCCTCGTGCAGCGTTTCGGCCAGAAGCTCGGGCGTGATCTCGGTCGCGTCGATCTCCTCGCCGGAAAGGGTGAATGTCGGGTTGGCGATCACGTTGAGCGCGGCGAGTTCGTTTTCATCCGACGGCCCGCCATAGGCGCTGCTGTCGACATAGTCGATCAGGCCCTCATCGAGCGGCCAGGCATTCACCTTGCCCTCCCAATCATCGACGATCGGATTGCCGAAACGGTAAACCTCGGTCTGCTGATACGGCACGCGTGCTTCGAGCCAGGCCTGCCGCGCGGCGGTCAGGTTCTCGGCCGACGGATCGGAGATCAGCTGGTTCACCGCGTCTTGCAGCCGCTTGGCGCCGGTCAGGCTGTCCCCGTAACCGGCGGCGGCGATATCGGCATAGGTGTCCAGCACCTCGGCCGTCTCGACGGCGAAGGCCGGGGCGGCCAGAACGCAGGTGAGGGCGGTCGAAAGCAGCATGTGTCTTGTCATGAAGTATCCTGTTGGTTTGAAGTGGTGAATTGGGATCAGCGCGATGCCGTTCGGGGCATGCGCGCTGGAGCCGGGGGCTGCCCGGAAGCGGAAGGGAATGACCGCGGCGCACGGGCGCTGCCTGCGGCGCAGGGCGCTATTTCGTCAGAATGAGTTTCCCGGCGCGGGTGATGCGCAGAACGTAGGTCTGATCGCCGAGGGTGATCTGCGCCAGATCGCCCCCTTCCGTCAGATCGCGCGCCGCATAGGTCGGCAGAACCGGCGCGGGGGTTTGCTTGGGCGGGGTGGAATGGAAGGTCATGTCCGGCCCTCCTCTCGGGTCTGTGCCCGATCGAGAAGCCAGACCAGATCGTTCTGATCCGACGCAGGCTGGCAGGCCAGCAATTCGAAAGCGTCGTTCTGGTGTGTCCGGTCCGTCGTGCGATCCCTTTCGGACCTGGGCTGGGCGGTGTGCTGCATGGCGACATCCTCGCATGAAATTCGGTTCGGTCTCTCATGTCGGGCTTTCCCAGCGCTTGGATTCGGGATGGCTGAACGTGCCTGACTCCTGAGTGAATTTGTCGGAAATGTCAACCCGACAATTTAACTCGGCTATCTCGGCGGCCTTTGCCGCCCGCGTGAACTCTGGAACATGAAAACGGCGCTCGTGTTTCTTACCCAAGGTGCCGATCCCCGGCGCTTGAACGACAGGAGGATACCCATGCGATATCTCGCACTGACCACGGCCACCGCACTGATCGCGCTTGCGCCGCTCGCGCAAGCGCAAAGCGAAGACGCCCAGGCGGATACCGGCAACGCCGTCGCGGACGACACCAGCGGCGGGATTCCGAGCGTTCTGCTGGTTACGGTCGGCAATTCCGAAATCACCGGCGAGGATGTCCAGGCGGTGATCGACGGGCTGCCCGAACGGCTCAGATCGCAGCCGCAGGACATGCTCGTGCCGATGGCGCTGGATTCGCTGATCTTGCGCGAACTGGTGCTCCAGAAGGCGCGCACGACCGATCTTGCCGACGATCCGGAAGTGAAGAGCCTTGTCGCAGAAAAGAGCGAGATGGCCGAGGAGGACGCCATGTTGCAGGTCTACCTCCAGCGCGAACTCGACACGCGCGCGTCGGACGAAAAGGTGCGCGAGATGTATGACGCGCTTCAGGAGAATTCCGATACCGAACTGCCGCCTTTCGAGGACGTGCGCCTTCAGATTGCGCAGCAGCTGCGGCAGCAGGCCTTGCAGGGGATCAAATCCGACCTGCAGGACGAGATCGAAATCGTGTTCTACGGCCCCGATGGCAAGCCGATGGAAGCTCGCGCCGATGTAGAGCAATAGGCGCCAAGCTCAGGCCGCGAGATCGGCCAGCGCGGCGCTGCAATGCGCGATCAGCGGTCGGGTCGTCTGCTCGCGGCCCGGCAGCCTGAGGCTGATCGCGATGTGCCGGGCGAGGGAAATGAGCCGGAGGCTCTCCACCCGCGCCCGGTTCAGCGGTGCCCGGCTGGCATAACCTTGCAGAAACGCCTCCGCTTGCATCTTCAACGCGCCGATATTGCCGTGAAAGCGCAAGCTGTGTTCATCGAGATGGGCGAGGAAGTTGCCCAGATCGATGGCCGGATCGCCGTTTGCATAAAGATCCAGATCGAGGAGCCAGGTTGTCTGCCCGTCGATCAGGATCTGATCGGGATAAAAGTCGCGGTGGATGCCGGTTGGCGCGACCGGCGGCAGGGTTGAGAGGATGTCGGACAAGCCGTGAAGGACGTGCGCGATCTCGTCCGCCTCGTTCGGCAGATGCTCTATCGCTTCTGACAACGCGCGCTCCAGCACCTCGCGTTCATCCTGCATCGACCAGTCGCGCCGAGCCGGAACCTGCGCCTTGTGCAGTTCCGCGAGCGCCGCGCCGGTTTGGCGCAGCGGAGCGGTGGCGCCATTCGGAGCAAGGCAATCGGTCAGCACCCGGCCCGGCACCTCGTCCTGCAGCCACAGCGCGGGATCGGAAACGATGCCCCGAGTGGCCGGCACGCCGACACGCATAGGCGCGGAGCCATCGAACCCGGCCGCGCGCAAAGCGTCATGCAGCGCAGGCGTGCGCGTGTCGGCCCCCTTGGCACGCAGCTTGCCAAGCGTGGGCGCGCGGCCGTCGATGCGATACCGGATCAAGGCCCGCCGCCCCGGTTTGTGACGCAGCAATTCGGCGCTGACGCTGCCCGGATGGTACCCCAGCGCATCGGTGAGCCGCAAGCGCATGGCAACCGGATCGAGCGCGGTGGCGAGCCGGGGTAATTTTGGATCGCGCAACAAGGCTTCGGCGCGGCGCAACAGGGCGGCGGCTTGATCCGGCCAATCCGCCCGGCGGCTGCGAAACGCCTCCGGCGCAAGCGCGATGAGCGCGCGGGCGTGTTGGGCGGGGATGGCTCGCGAGCGGGCCGGGCCATCCGCGTTCCGGTAGCCGTTCAGGAACGCATCTGCCGCGGCGTCGCGCCGATCCGGCTCAAGTGTGCCGCCGATCACCTGCGCGTCGAGCCGGGCGAGGAAACTGCCCACATCACGCGCCGGATCGCCGCTGGCGGCGCGATCCCAGTCGATGATCGTGGCCCGCGCGTCGTGAATGATCACCTGATCGGCGCTGAAATCGCCGTGGATCAGCGTTGCCGGGGCATCGTCAAGGGCCGCGGCTAAGCGCGAAGCGACGCTCTGCGCGAGGGAAGCCAGATCGGGATCGAGCGCGGCGAGCATTTCCACCTGCGCCGCGATTTCGACCGATGCATCGGGAGCGCGCCGGTGTGGCGCAATAGCAGCACTCTGTGCCTTCGCCAGCGCCTCACCGGCCATACGCCACGCGACGCAAGGCTGCGCGCTGCCCTCTTCGGGGCAAAGCGATGCGCCGTCCAGCCAGCGCCAGGCAAGGCAATGATGCCGCTCCGACGCGCCGATGAGCGGCGCGCTGCCCAGCGTTTCGGCCAGACGCGCGGCCTCATATGCCGGGCCGTAGTCCTCTGCCGTGTAGCATTTGATCAGCGCGTCGCCCGCGCGCAGAACCGCTCGCCGACCGGCCTTGTAGCGCAGCAGGCGTGGCGGGGTGCCGGGCTGGCTTCCCAGTAGTCTGCGCAACAGGCGCGGCGCGCGGTCAGGATCGGCAAGCCGTCGCGCTCCCTTGAGCGCCCTGTCCCGCGCCAGCGGCACCAGCGCGACGCAGGCATCTTCCAGCAACACCGCAGGGTTCGGCCCATCCAGCCACTCGGGCCGCGAACGGGCTTCCGCAAAGCGCGGTGGCGTGTAGGCCATAACGGCCAGCGCGTCCAAACCGCCATTCTCGGGGATCAACGACGCCACGCAACTCGTGCCGGGCTTGTAGCGCAGATAGGCCGCGCGCATCGGCGGCAGATCGCAGCGCGAAGCCAGCGCGCTTGCATCGAGCGCAAGGCGCAGGCCAGGCAGCGCGGCATCGCGGGCGATGAGCGCGAGATCCGAGTCAGGCAGCATCCGCACCGCCCCCGTGGCTGGCGCGGAACATCGTGGAATAGGCGCCACCCTTGCGCATCAGCGCATCATGCGAGCCGTCCTCGGCGATACGACCGCCGGTCAGGTGCAGGATGCGCCCTGCCCGCGCGGCGAGCGCAAGATCATGCGTGACAAGGAACGTCGTGCGCCCCTGCGCCAGCTTGCGAATGGCATCCACCACGGCGGCCTCGCTTTCGCGATCGAGGCCCACGGTCGGCTCGTCCAGCACGAGGATCGGCGCGCGGCGCAGCGCGGCGCGGGCGATGGCGATGCGCTGGCGCTGACCGGCCGACAGTGTCGCGCCGCGTTCGGCGATCTCGGTGTCGAAGCCCTCAGGCTGCGCCATGATGAACGCATGCGCATTGGCCAGCTTGGCGGCGGCGACGATTTCGTCCCGCGTCACCTCCCGCCCCACGCCAAGGGCGATATTCTCGGCCAGCGTGCCGCGAAAGATCAGCGTTTCCTGCGGCACCAGCGCGATATTGGCGCGCAGGCTGGACAGCGTGACATCGCGCAGATCCTGCCCGTCGATGGTGATGCGCCCCTGAGCCGGATCGTAAAGGCGCAGGAGCAGGCTGATGAAGGTCGATTTGCCCGCCCCCGAAGGGCCGGTGATCGCCACCGATTGCCCCGGCGCGATATCGGCGCAAAGCCCCGTCAGCGTTGGCCGGGCGGTGTCATAGCCGAAGGTGACATCCTCGAACCTGACCGCCCCCGGCGTGCCGTGCGGCAAGCGCTTGGCTCCGTCCGCATCGCGCACTTCCGGCATCTCGTCGAGCAGCGTGACCACGCGTTCGCCCGCCGCCGCCGCTTTGGCCAGACGCGCGGTGTATTTGGCGTATTCGCGCACCGGGCGGAAGGTGTTTTTCAGGTAGGTGATGAACACCAGCAGATCGCCGGGGCTGATCCGGCCCTTCATCACCTGAAGCGTGCCGAACCACAGAACGATCGCCAGCCCGATCCCGGTCAGCAGATCGACGGAGCGTTCCATCCCCGCCGCCAGCCGCTTGCCCTTCACGCCGGCGCGCAGGTCGCGGGCGTTGGCAGCGCCGAAATCCTGCGCCGCGCGCTCTTCGAGGCCGAGCGCCTGAACGGTGCGGATGCCGGCCATCGTTTCGGCCCCTGTCGCGGCCAGCTCGCCCTCACGCTTGCGCTGGCTGCGGCTGACCTCCCGGATGCGGCGCGTCAGTTTTAGCGAGACGATCCAGAGGATCGGCAGCGGCGACAGCGCCAGCAGCGCCAGCCGCCAGTCGAGCCACAGCATGACGCCGAGCATTCCGCACAGCACCAGCAGGTTCGCCGCCAGCGGCAGCGCGGCGGTGACGGCGGTTTCCTTGAGCATGCCCACATCGCTGACCAGCCGCATCGTCAGATCGCCGGTGCGCGAACGCGCGTGAAACCCCGGCGACAGGGTTTGCAGGTGTCGAAAAAGATCGCCCCGCACGGCCGTCAGAACGCGGTTGCCAACAATGGCGAAGCCGACCGTGGAGAGATACTGAAAGAGCGCTTTCAGCCCGATCACCGCAATCAGCCCGAGCGCGCAGAGCGCCAGCAATGTCGTCGGTTCGAGCGCGCCCAGCTCGGCGGTTTCACCGGCAGTCGATGGCACGATGCGGTCGATCACGAATTTGAGCGGCCACGGCTCCAGAAGCTTCATCGCCGTTGCGGCGAGAAGCGCAAGAACGGAACCGGCCAGCGTTGCGCGGTGCCCGCGCATGTAGGGCGCGAGCCGTGCCATGATACGTCCGAGGCTCGGAAAGACCTCTGACATCTTGTCCTTGCGCCCCGTGCTCATGCCGCCTCTGCCATGAAGAACCCCGCGCAGCGGAAGATCTGCGCGGCGACGTTGTCCCACGTGTGGTGCGCCAGAACTTCGGCCCGCGCGGTGCGACCGAGCCGGGCGCGCATGTCGGGAGCTTCGGCCAGACGGGTGAACGCAGCGGCCAGCGCGTCCGCATCGTCGGGCGGACAAAGTAGTCCGGTCCGTCCATGCGCGACGACCTCGTCCAGATGGCCGACGCGGCTCGCCACCACCGGAAGGCCGGCGGCCATGTATTCATAAAGCTTGAGCGGGGAGAAATAGAACTCCTGCGCGCCGGAATAGGGCGCTGCGGCAACATGCATCCGCGACAGTGCCTCCGGCACCTCAGCCGCGCCAAGCGCGCCGGTGAACTCGGCGGCATGCGCCAGCCCCAGCGCGGCGAGCCGCGCCTCGTAGCCTGCGCGCTCCGGCCCGTCGCCGACGATGAGCAAACGCGCGTCCGGCGCCGGCCCCGCGCGCAAGAGCGCGAAGGCGTCGATCAGGGTGGCGACGTCATGCCAGGGCTTGAGCGTGCCGAGAAAGCCCACGGTGAATGGCCCCTCTGCCGGCTGGCGCGCCGGAAACCGCGCCGGGTTCACCGCATTGGGGATCACCCGCACATTGAGAGAGCCGAGGCTGCGCGCATAGCGCCCCACTTCGGGAGAGACGGCGGAGACCGTCTCCGCCGCCGTGATCGCGCGGCGGGCGCTGGCTTCTGCCTCCGACGGGAGGGCAAGCGAGCGATGGCGCTGTTGTTCCTCGATCAGCGGCGCGTTGATTTCGAGAATGCCGGGAATCCCGCTTTGCGAGGCCCATTCCATCGCCGCGTGGGCAAAGAGCGCGTGGCGCTCGTAAACCATATCGAACGGCCCCTGCGCAATCAGCGCGGCCTCGACAGCGCCGTTCAGCTCGATCAGCGCGCGCTCGCGTGCGGCGCGGTCGCCCTTGGGCAGCCCGGACAGCGCTACGTGCCGAACGGCTCGCAGGTCGGCGGGCACGGTGCCCGAGAGGTTGGGCGAGATCAGCGTGACCTCGGCCCCGCGCGAAACGAAGGCGCGCAGCATTTCCTGAACGTGGATCGACGCGCCTTTGGTGCCGAAGCAGGGGATGCCGGGGTCGGTGCAGACATAGGCGATACGCATCAGGCGGCTCCTTTTTGCGGGGTTTGCGAGGCGATGCAGGCGGCGAAGAGATCGCGCAGATGCGCCGCGTTACGGGTGATGTCGAACTCCGCTTCGATCAGCGCGCGTGCGGAGCGCGAAAGCCTCGCGGCGAGCGCCGGATCGCCGGAAAGCCGCGCCATCGCGTCCGCCAGCGCCTCTGCGTCGCGTTCGGGAACGCAAAGCCCGGTATCGTTGTCGCGCACCAGCTCGGGGATGCCGACGACATCGGTCGAGATGCAGGGCGTTCCAAGCGCCATCGCTTCAAGCAGCACGGTCGGCAGGCCATCGCGGTTGCCATCCGCGCCCACCACGCAGGGGCAGACGAGCATCGACGCCCGGCGCAGCGCGTCGAACACCTCGGCTTGCGGGCGCGGGCCGTCCAGGCGCACCACGTTCTGCAGGCCGGCGGCGTCGATCCGGGCGCGCAGCGCCGCTTCCTGATCGCCGGAGCCGATGATGCGGCAGGGCACGGTATGGCCCGCATCGCGCATGAGCGCCATCGCGTCGATGAGAACGTCAAAGCCTTTCTTTTCGACCAACCGGCCAATGGCGAGGATCTCGCCGCCCGAGTTCGGCGCGGCATAGGGCAGGCGGGTCAGATCGAGCCCGTTATAGATGCGCGCCACATGCGCCGCATCGGCGCCGAACCGGTCGCGCAGATAGGCGCGGTTGTAATCCGACACGGTGACGGCCCCGGCGGCATCGCGCAGTTTCTCGTCGAGGTGAACCGGGGTGTCGTAATCGTGGTAGATATCCTTGGCATGCATGGTGAAGCTGTAGGTGATCCCCGCCAGAGCGGCCGCGAGCCGCGCAACGGAGGTGGACACGGTTCCGAAATGCGCGTGCAGATGCGTGATACCGCGCTCATGCGCGGTTAGCGCGACGATGATCGCCTGCGCCACGTCGCGCCCTGCCGCGCCGGTCATGGCGTGCAGCGCCGTCCAGCCGCTGGGCAGCGTATCGCGCGCGCGTTCGATCAAGGACCAGAGCGCATCGGCGTTGCGGAAACTGTCGGGCACCCGCGTCACCGGCGCGCGGACGCGGCCCAGCATGTCCTGAAAATGCGTCTCCTCGACGGGGCGCAGGGCGAAGATCTCGATCTCCTGTCCCGCTGCCTCATGGGCGAGGATCTCGGTCACGATGAAGGTTTCGGAAAAGCGGGGATAGCGCTTGAGAACGTAGCCGATCTTGCCTGCGGGTGAATGAGTCATGGAGAATTCCTTTGATCAAACGGCAGCGCGCAGGGGGGTGCGCTCTGTCAGAAACGCCTGCGCAAAGCGGCGCACGCTTTCGCACGCGCCCATGTCGATATCGGGCAGTGCGGGGGCGGGGGCGTCTTGGGCCAGCCATGCACCGAGCGCCTTTGCATCCAGCCGGTCGGGATGCAGAACCGACACCAGCCCCTTGTCCGCCAGCATCTCGGCGCGGATGAGTTGTTCGGCACGGGGGCGCACGCGCGGCACGATCAGCGCGGGGCGGCCCAGCGAGAGGATTTCGCAAGTGGTGTTGTAGCCGCCCATCGCAACGATCTTCTCCGCGCCCGCCATCAGCGCGATGGGTTCGGCCATGAAATCGACGATGGTCATGTCCGCGCGCGCTTCGGCGATGCCGCGGATCCCGTCGCGCATCAGGCCGGGCATCTGGCTGCCGGTAATGAGGATGCCGCGATGGCCCTCGGGGAGTTTGGCCTGCACGAACGCCTCGCAAAGCGCGATCCCGTCGCGCCCGCCGCCCACGGCGCAAAGCACATAGGGGCGGGGGTCATCACCCAGCATTGCGTCGCGGGCGGGTGCGGCAGAGGGCAGCGCAAGCCGCGCGCGGTGGTCGAGATAGCCGGCGAAGCGGCCCTTGCCGCCAAGCTGCGGCGCGAGCGCGCAATCCTCCAGAAGGTTGTAGAACACCGGATCGCCGTAGACCCAGACATCGTCATAGTGCCGCCGCACCGCCTCGAAATTGCGTTGCTGCGCCCATTGCTTCTGCACCGCATCGCGGCGGTCGATCACGTCGCGCAGGCCCAGAACCAAATGGGTGCGCCCCTGCGCGGACAGCGCGTTCAGCAACGGATCAAGCTCCTCCTGCGCGCCGCGCGGGACGTTGTCCACAATCATCAGATCGGGATCGAAGGCGAGCACCGCCGCCTTGATCGTCGCGGCGCGCAGCGCGACAAGCGCGGACAGATCGCCGCCCAGATCGCGGGGCGCATAGCTGCCGTCGGCGCGCTTTTCATACGCGGGCAGGGTCAGGCAATCGACGCCCTCGGGCAACTCGAACGCGCCGGCCTCGCGCATGCCGGCGATCATCAGGATCTGCGGCGCAGGGCTCATGGCACGCAGGGCATCCGCGATCAGGAGGTTGCGCCGCAGATGGCCGAAGCCGAGCGTGTCATGCGAGTAAAGCACGATGCGCGGCGCCGCGCCGATTGCGGGCTCTGCACCATTCCAATGCCTGATATCCAACATCGCGTTTCCCCGGTTCGGCCGATGCACATGCATCGGGACTGCGCCTCATAGGTGGCGGGGCGGGCGCGTTTCTTCAAATTAGAACCCACTAATCGCCATTAGAATTTCATTAGAGAGGACGCGCCGCGTTCCCCACCGGCTCCCGAGATGGTAGCACCGGGCAGCTATCGCCCTTTGCCACCGACCGGACCGGCCCCATGCGCATCCGAACGAAAATCCTGCTCAGTCACGCGGTGCTCGCGCTCAGCGTGGCGCTGATCTCGGCGGTCATCATCGTCATGCTGAGCGCGGCCGATCATAACCGGCGCGAGCTTGGCGCCTCCTACGAGCAGTTGCGCAATATCGACCTGATCGCAACGGAGGCGAACCACTATATCGAACAGATCGCCGAGCTCATCATCATCGGTCCGCAAGCCGCCGATATCGACCATGCGCGCAGCGCGCTTCAGGATCATATCGAAACACAAAAGCGGCTGATCACGGCCGAGATCGACTGGCTCGACGCGTTCGATGCGCGGGCCGAGGAGGTGGAGGAGCTGCGGCTCATCAACCGGATCGAGGATCTGGTGTCCGAGCTTGACGGCGTGTATCTGCGCCTGTCCAGCGAATTGCAGCAGGGCAATCGCGAAACCGCCGATGCCATCTATCGCGACGAGGTGGAAGAGCGGCTCGATGAGGAGCTGGGCGACGTGATCGAGGCGATCCTGAACCGCGAGTTGCGCGAGGTCGAACAAAGCCTTGCGGAATCCGAACGCCTGTCGCGTCAATCCATGACCTTGGCGATTGGCGTGATCTTCGTCGTCGCCGGGGTCGGGACGGGGGTGGTCCTGATGCTCAACCGGACGGTGCTGCGCCCCGTGACCGACCTTGCCGAAGCCGCCGATGCCGTGGGCCGCGGAGAGCTTTCGCAAATCGTCGAAACGGGAAGCCGGGACGAGCTTGGCAATCTGGCGCGCAGGCTCAACCGCATGACGGCGCAGATCCGCGAGCAGCGCGATGCGCTCAAACGCTCGAACGAGACGCTGGAGCGGCAGGTGGCCGAGCGCACGCGCGAGCTTCTGGACCGCTCCGAAGAGCTGGAGCGCGTGAACAGCCGTCTGCGTGAGATCGACAGCACCCGCACCAAGTTCTTCGCCGATATCAGCCACGAATTGCGCACGCCGCTGACGATCCTGCGCGGGCAGGCCGAGGTCGCGCTGCGCCGCCGCGAGCCGGACCCGGAGCAGCTGCGCGAAACACTGGAGGCGGTGGTGCGCAAGGTCGGGCAGATGTCGCGGCTGGTCGAGGATCTGCTGTTTCTCGCCCGGTCCGAACATGGTGCGATCGAGATCGATCTGCGCCCTGTCGTGCTTCAGGATTTCATCGGCGACGTGCTTCTCGACAGTCAGGCGCTGGCCCGCGCCAAGGGGATCGTGATCGCGCCGCGCCAGCCCATCGATCCGCTGATCGTGCGTGCGGATGCAGACCGGCTGCGGCAGGTTTTGCTGATCCTGCTCGACAACGCGATCAAGTTCAGCCCGGAACGCAGTGCGGTGACGATCACGCTCACATCGGAGGCAGGATGCGCCATCATCGAAGTGAGCGATGAAGGGCCGGGCTTTACCGCAACGGAACGTGAAAACGCCTTCGCGCGGTTTTATCGCGGCGAGATCAGGCGCGGCGAATCGCGGCGCGGTGCGGGGCTGGGGCTTGCCATTGCCAAGTGGATCATCGACCGTCATTCCGGCCGGATCGAGATCGGCTCCGCCCCCGGCGGGGGCGCTGCGATCACGATCGCATTGCCGCTTGATACACCGCTTGAAACACCGGGGAACACATGACAGCGCCGCGTCTTCTGATCGTCGAGGATGACACCGAGATCGCCGGGTTCCTCGCCGCCGGCCTCTCGGCCGAGGGCTATGAGGTGACCGTTCGTTCCGAAGGGGCGGGGCTGCTCGATACCGTGCGGGATGGAAGCTTTTCTGCCGTGATCCTCGACCGGATGCTGCCCGATGCCGAAGGCGCCGATCTGTGCCAGAAGCTACGTGCGGCGGGCGAGGATGTGATGATCCTGATGCTCACGGCCAAGGATGCGCTGGACGACAAGCTGGAGGGGCTTCGCGCGGGCGCCGACGATTACATGACCAAGCCCTTCGCCTTCGAGGAATTGCTGGTGCGGCTCGAAGTGCTGCTGCGCCATGCCAACCGTTCCCAGCCCGTGCAGGAGGAAATTTCCGTGGGCGATATCCGGCTCGATCTGCCGCGCAAGGTGGCGTATTACCGGGATGCGGAGCTTGGCCTGACGGCGACGGAATTCGCGCTGCTCATCTATTTCGCCGAAAACGCGGGACGGGTCGTCAGCCGACCTGACATCCTGCGTGCGGTCTGGGGCTACGATTTCGATCCGCATACCAATATCGTCGAAGTGTATGTCGCCTATCTGCGGCGCAAGCTGGATCGCGCCGGGGCTGAAGGGGCGCTGCGCACCGTTCGCGGCTTCGGCTATGTGCTAACGTCAGAAGATGGCGGAACGAAAGCGTCGTCTTGATGCCGATCACCGCGCGGGTGGTGCGCCTTCCTCGGGCTCGATCACTCCGCGCCGGTCGAGCCATCCCGCAAGCACCGCGCAGGCCAGCGCCCATCCCGTGCCCAGCATCCAGCCCGCGAGAACGTCCGTCGGCCAGTGAACGCCGAGCCAGATGCGGCTGAAGCCGACCGACAGCGCGAGCAGAATCGCCAGCGCGGTGACATAGACCTTGGCCGCCCGCTGCTTGAGCGACCGGGCCAGCATGACCGCGAGCGTCATGTAGACGAGCGCGGCCATCAGCGAATGACCGCTCGGGAAGCTGGCGGTATGCACGTAAGAGCCGTGCGTGATGAAATCCGGTCGAGGCCTGTCGAAAAGCCCCTTGAACCATTGGCTCATCGCAAGGCCCGTCGCCACGGAGATCAGCAGGAACACCGTGGACCGGCGCTTGCCTGCGAGCCATAGGAAACCCGACACCGCGATCACGACAAAGCCAAGCACCGCAATTCCGCCCAGGGCGGTCGTGTCGCGCATGATCTCGCCCATCAGCGGCGACGAGGTGCCGGCGGCCACCCCCGTGATGTCGAGGAGCGCGCGCATGAGATAGGCGTCGTATCGATGCGTCGCGCCTTCGGCGACCTCATCGGCAAGCTCGATGAAGCCCCAGGCCAGCGCGGAAACGAGGATGAGCCCGACCAGGAGCCAGGATTGCGGCAGGCGGTCGATTGCGGGTTTCAGGCGCACGGATCTCCTTTTCATCCCGTTGTGAGCTTTGGAGTAAGACGCTTGTCGCGCGTTTGGGTTCCCACCTGGCGGGCGCGGCGCGCGAAATGTCGCGGCGCGACCGCGTGCCGGTTGATGCAAGACCGTTTGACGATCCCGGCGAAACCGCCAAGGGTGCGGGCGATACCGTATCGAAAGGCGAGACCATGTTGCACACCGTTCTGATCGTTCTGACGCTCGGACAGGGCGACGCCATCCATCTCGCGGTCAGCGAAGCCGAGACAATGGCCGACTGCGAGGGCAAGGCCGAGGTCGTGAGCCAGATCCTTTCCGGCGCCGGATACACGATCGAGGCGATGCGCTGCGGGCAGACCGATATGATGTTCACGCCCTACACGCATGAGCACCATCCCGAGGATTATCGCTGGCACTATCACGTCGCATTGAAGGGCGCGGCGCTGACGGACGGCTTTACGCTCCGCAAAACGGATTCCGGTGCCTGCACAGCCGATGGCGCGGGCGAATACTGCACCATCTCGGCGCAGGGTCCGGCGCAGTAGCGCCGGCCCGATCTAGGCGCGGCGCGGCTCGCTTTCGGTGCTCTCCGGCTCGACGGGCCTACGCTCCTTGGCGGTGAAGTAGGTGTAGAACATCGGCACGACGAACAGCGTGAAAAGCGTGCCGATCACCAGACCGGTGAAGATCACCAGACCCATCGCCTGACGCGCCGCGGCGCCCGCGCCGTCGGCGGTCATCAGCGGCACCATCGCAACGGCGAGCGCCGCTGTCGTCATCAGGATGGGGCGCAGACGCGTTCGGGCGGAATCGACGATGGCTTCGCGGATCGTCATGCCGCCGTCACGCCGCTGGTTGGCGAATTCGACCAGAAGGATGCCATGTTTCGTGATGATCCCAATCAGCGTAATCAGCCCGACCTGCGTATAGATGTTGAGCGTGCCGAGCCCGAGATTGAGCGGCAGGATAGCGCCGAAGATCGACAGCGGCACAGACATCAGGATGATGAGCGGATCGCGGAAGCTTTCGAACTGCGCGGCGAGCAGCAGGTAGATCACGACGAGCGCGGCGGCAAAGGCGACGAGGATCGTGTTGCCCTCCTCGACTTCGAGCCGGGACTGGCCCGCATAGTCGATGAAGAAACTCTCGGGCAGGTTCTCGCGCGCGATCTCCACGATTGTATCGAGCCCGGCGCCCGTCGTCACGCCCGGCAGCGGCAGCGCCGAAATGGTCGCGCTGTTGAGCTGGTCGAACTGCTCGATCGCGGCGGGGGCCGCGTTGGTCGAGACGGTGATGACCGACGACAGCGGGATCATGTCGCCGCTGGCCGAGCGGATGAAGTAATCGCCCAGCCGTTCGGGGTTTTCGCGGAAATTCTGCGGCACCTGGGTAATGACGTCATAGCTTTGGGAATCGCGGTCGAACTTGCTGACCGCGCCGCCGCCGACAAGCACGGCAAGCGTTGTTCCGACATCGCGGATCGGCACGTTGAGCGCGGCGGCCCTTTCGCGGTCTATGGTCACGGTCACCTGCGGCGCGTCGAAGGACAAGGAATTCTGCACGACGATGAACCGTCCCGACGCCTGTGCCTTGAGGCGGATTTCCTCGGCGACCTCGTAGACGCGGCTGGCGTCGTCGGTGGATTGAATGACCACGGAGATCGGCAAGCCGCCCCCCGCACCCGGCAGCGACGGCGGCGCGAAGACGAGCGCCTCGACCCCGTCGACGGCGGCAACGCGCGCCTGGATGTCTTCCTGCACCTGTTTCTGGCTGCGCTCGCGATCCGCCCAATCCTTGAGCGCCCAGACCGCGAAGCCGGTATTGGTGGCCCCGCCCATGCCAACGATATGGAAGCGGTCGCGGACCTCCTCGATACCGGCGGTGCGCGCGTCGATCTCGGCGGCATAGCGGCTGGTATAGTCGCTTGTCGCGTAGCGCGGTGCGGTGATGAGCGAGAAGAGCGCGCCGGCATCTTCCTCGGGGGCAAGCTCGCTCGATGTCTTGAGGAACATATAGCCGGTCAGCCCGGTCAGCACCGCAACGATGAGCAGCGTGACGGGGCGGTAATCGAGCGAGCCATCGACGCGCCGGGCGAACCAGTTGGACACCCTGTCCGAGGTGCGATCGACGATCTTCTGAAACTGGCTATGCTCACCCGCCTTGAGCAGCCGCGCCGACATCATCGGCGTGATGGTCAGCGCGACGACACCGGAGATGAGCACCGATCCGGCCAGCGTGAAGGCGAATTCGCGGAAAAGCGATCCGGTCAGCCCGCCGGCGAAGCCGATGGGCACGAACACCGCAACCAGCGTCAGCGACATGGCAACGATGGCAAGCCAGATCTCCTGCATCCCCTTGATCGCGGCGGCAAGCGGTTTCATCCCGTCCTCGATATGGCGATGGATGTTCTCGACCACGATGATCGCGTCATCGACCACGAGACCGATGGCCAGAACCATCGCCAGCAGCGACAGAAGGTTGATCGAATAGCCCATCACCGACAGGAAGAACGCCACCCCGACAAGCGAGAGCGGCAGCGTGACCATCGGCATCAGCACCGAGCGGAAGGAGCCGAGGAAGAGCAGGATCACCACGATCACGATCACCACCGCTTCGGCGATGGTCTTGAACACTTCCTCGATGGATGCGCTGATCGTTTCGGTCGCGTCATAGACCATGGAGACGGTCATGCCTTGCGGAAGGCTGTCGCGGATCTCGGGCAATTCGTCGAGCACGCCGCCCGCCACGTCGAGCGGGTTGGCGGAGGGCGTCGGGAAAATGCCGACGAATGTGCCGGGATCGCCGTTGAACCGGACAACCGTATCGGTGCTTTCAGCCGCAAGCTCCACATCCGCCACATCGCGCAGGCGCACCACATCGTCGCCCTTGCCGGTGATCGGCAGCGCGCCGAAGGCTTCGGGGGTCTGCAAGGTGGAGCGCAGGGTGATCGAATAGGTCACGTCCTCGTTGCGCGTGCGGCCCGGCGCAGAGAGGAAGTTGGACGAATTGATCGCCGCCAGCACTTCGGAGGCGGTCACACCCCGGCTGGCAAGTCGTACGGGATCGATCCATACGCGCATCGCGTAGTTCGCGGCGCCTAGGATCTGCACCTCGGCCACGCCGTTGATGGTCGACATGCGCGGCCGGATCACCCGTTCGAGATATTCGGTCAGTTCCTCGGGTGTCATGTTCTCGTTCTGGAAGGCGAGATACATGATCGCGAATTGCTGCCCGGTGCCTTTCACTATCACCGGATCCTCGGCCTCGCTGGGCAGCGAGCCGCGCACCTGCTGCACCTTGGACATCACCTCGGTCAGCGCGATATCGGGATCGGCGCCGAGCTTCATGTTGACGGTCACGGTCGAGGAGGAGGGCCGGCTTGCCGAGGTGACATAGGCCAGATCCTCGGTCGTGGCGACGGCGGAGGCGATGGGCGCGGTCACGAAGCCCTGCATCAGGTCGGCGCTGGCGCCGGGATAGACCGTGTTGATGGTGATGACGGTCTCTTCGACCTCGGGATATTGCCGGATCGGAAGATCGAAGAGCCCTTGCAGGCCCACCAGCATGATCAGCGCGCCGAGGACCGTCGAGAGGACCGGGCGGCGGGTGAATAGCTCCGGCAGGCTCATTGCGCATCTCCGGCATCGGCGGCTTCGGTCTCTTCCTCGAGCGTCACGGGCGAGCCGTTCGACAGCCGGTTCTGTCCGGCGGTGACGATGAGATCTCCGGCCTTCACGCCCTCGGTCACTTCGACGAGCGTATCCTGCCGCAACCCGGTGCGCACGAAGACCTGCCGCGCGACGAGCGACTCGCTATCGTCTTCGGCCGGCCTGACCGCGTAGACGTAGTCGCCGTAAAGGCTTGTCACGACGGCGGTTTGCGGCAGCGCGATCACCCCGTCCTGCGCCGGAAGCGCGATGCGCACGCGCACGAACTGGCCGGGATTGAGCCGCCCTTGCGGGTTCTCGAGCTCCGCCCGGACTGAGACGAGGCGCGTCACGGGATCGATGCGCGGCTCGATGGCGGTGATCCGGCCTTCTGCCCGCACGCCCTCTTCGGAGGTGACGGTCACGCTCTGGCCAATGGAGAGGCGCGGGCGCTGCTGTTCGGGCAGCGAGAATTCGACGCGCAGCATCGACAGATCCTGCAGCGTGGCGATCGGCGCGCCGGGGGCGACGAATTCGCCGATCTCGACCTCGGGAATACCGATTTCGCCGCTGAAGGGTGCGCGGATGACCTTCTGGTCGATCTGCGCCTGGATCCGCTCCACATCCGCTGTCGCGGCGGAGAGGTTGGCCTGCGCCTCCTGCACAGAGGCATCGGCGGCGACACCGCGTTCGCCGAGCGATTGCACCCGGTCGAGCGATTGGCGCGCCAGATTGGCGCGCGCTTCGGCGGCGTTCTTCTGTGCCAGTTCGATGGAATCCGAAATGCGGACCAGGATCTGGCCTTCCTCCACCTTGTCGTTGCCCTCGAAATTCACCGCCTCGACCACGCCGCCCGCTTCGACGGAAAGCTCGATGCCGCGTGCCGCATAGATCGTGCCGATGGCTTCGAGCGCGGGAACCCATTCGCCCGGCGTCGCTTCGACCGTTGCAACCGGCACGGCGGGGGCAGTGCGACCCGAGAAGATCTGGGCGATCATGTTGTCGCGGAACAGGTTGAACCAGATTACGCCCCCGGCGATCGCTGCGAGAAGGATGATGGCGATAACGAGGCGCTTGATCATGTCCGGTCCTTTTTCATCGGCCCGTCTTGATGGCCGGTCATCGGTTGAGGATCAACTGTTCCTCCCGGCTCCTATTGTCAAGGACATGGGCCGGGCGGGCACAGGGTTGACCCTGGGTCAGTGCATCCGCGTCTGCAGGCTGGCCATGATCCAGATCGTCCCGCCGATCATCAGTCCGGCCAGCAGCACCGAAAAGAGGATGAGATAGAGATCCTCGCGTTTGGTATGGGCCCCGATATGCAGAAAGAACCGAAGCTGCGCCGCGATCTGCGCCAGAGCGCAAAGACCGACGATCCAGAGCGCCGTTCCGCGCGTCACGCCATCGGAGACAACCGCCCAGAACGCCGCTGCCGTCAGCAGGGCAGACAGCGCGGCGCCGGTGATGTAGCGGCGAAGCTCGCTGCGGGCGTCCGTTTTCATGCCAGACCTCCAAGATAGACGACCGAAAGGATGCCGATCCAGATCAGGTCGAGGAAATGCCAGTAGAGCCCGAGCAGCAGGAGCCGCGTCTTGATCTGAGCGGTCAGCCCGCGAAGGGCGAGCAGCGCCAGCATCAGGCCGATCCAGATCATGCCCGCGGTGACATGAAGCCCGTGCAACCCAACCAGCGCCCAGAGCGCGGAGAGATAGCCACTGCGCTGCGGCGGCGCGCCCTCGTCGATCATGCTGGCGAAATCGCGCAGCTCCAGCCCGAGGAACGCAGCCCCGAGCAGGGCCGTGACCACGAGCCAAAGCATGACGGGCGCAGGACGGTCGTGATGCTTCATCGACAGGCTGACCATGCCATAGGTGAAGGAACTGGCGAGCAGAAGCGCGGTTTGCATCGCCACGCTTTTAAGATCGAACAGCTCTTCCGGGCCGGGCCCGCCTGCGCGCGCGTCCTGCATGACGACGTAATGCGCGAAGAGGATCGCGAAGATGATGAGATCGCTCATCAGGAAGACCCAGAAGCCGAAGGCGGGCGTCTCGCTGCTTTCATGCGCTTCGGGATGCGTCGCGCCGAGGTTCAGGCCGGGATGCTTCGCCTGTGTCATGCCGGCACCTCGGGATCGGCGAGGCCCATGTTTGCGGGCGCGGTTTCCTTGTCCCGGTCGACCGGGCGGGCGCGGCGGACGCGGCTCAGGAAGGCCATGTGATCGCGTTTCACCTGGGCCGCCGGGATCGTGCGGGTCGTGTCGGTGACGAAGGCACGGGCGATGAGCCCTCCGATGATGGCCAAAGCGCCGAGCGCCGCGAGCCACCAGATCCACCAGACCATCGCGAAACCCATGATGCCGGAGGCCGCGCCGATCCAGAGGCCGAGCGCGGAATTGCGCGGCAGTTCGACATCCTCGTATCGCTCGGCGGCGCAATAGGGCGTGCCTTCGGCCTTTTCGATGGTGAAGGGATCGAGGGCCTTCACGTAGGGCAGCGCGTGAAAGTTGTAGGGTGGCGGGGGCGCGGGCATGGCCCATTCGAGGCTGCGCCCGTCCCACGGATCGCCAAGCGGGCAGGCCAGTTCCGCGCGGTCGCGCGCGCTGGAGTAGAAGGTCCAGAGCGTGAGCAGAAGCGCCGCGACGACAAGCATCGCGCCACCGGCGGCAACCCACATCACCGGCTCGAAGGCCGGGTTGTCATAGCTCGCCGCCCGGCGCGGCATGCCCATCAGCCCCAGCCAGTAGAGCGGCAGGAAGGCGAGCGAGAACCCGGCGAACCACAAATAAGCGGCCCATCGCGCGTGACGTTCATGCAGGCGGAAGCCGAAGGCCTTGGGGAACCAGTAATGGATGCCTGCCAAGACGCCGAACAGCACGCCGGGGATCAGCACGTTGTGAAAATGCGCAACGAGGAATTGCGAATTGTGCACCTGGTAGTCGATGGTCGGGTTCGCCAGGATCACGCCGGTCAGCCCCCCGAAGACGAAGAGGAAAAAGAACCCGACAAGGTAGATGATCGGCACCGAAAGCCTCACCCGGCCCCGGAACATCGTCGCCATCCAGTCATAGACCTTCACGCCGGTCGGCACCGCGATGATCATCGTGGCGATGCCGAAGGCCGCGTTCACATTCGCGCCCTGACCCATGGTGAAGAAGTGATGCAGCCAGACGGTGAAGGAAATCACCGCAATCGCCATCGTTGCGATGACGAGGGAATTGTAGCCATAGAGCCGCTTGGCCGAAAAGGTCGCCGAGACTTCGGAAAAGACGCCATAGGCGGGCAGCACGACGATATAGACCTCCGGGTGGCCGAACATCCAGAAGATGTTGGCATATTGCATCATGTTCCCGCCCAGATCGTTGGTGAAGAACCGGAAGTCGAGATAGCGATCGAGCATCAGCATCGCGCTGGCGACGGTCAGCGCGGGGAAGGCGTAGACCATCATGATCGAGGTGCAAAGCGCCGTCCACGTGAACATCGGCATCCGCAGGAACCGCATCCCCGGCGCGCGGTTCTTGTAGATCGTCACGGCGATATTCAGCCCCGCAAGCGTGGAGCCTATGCCGGAGATGAAGATCGCCCAGACCCAGTAATCGACGCCGGGGCCGGGGCTGAAGGCCTTGCCGGTATAAGGCGGATACATCGTCCAGCCACCGGTGCCGAACTTGCCGATCACGAGCGAGACCATCACCAGCCCCGCGCCGGCCGCCGTCAGACCCAGGCTGACCTGGTTGAGCACCGGGAACGCGACATCGCGCGCGCCGATCTGGAGCGGGACGGCGAAATTCATCAGCCCCGTCACCAGCGGCGTTGCGACGAAGAAGATCATGATCGTGCCATGGGTGGAGAAAAGCTGCGCGAAATGCTCGGCCGACAGCATCCCGCCATCGAGCGCCGTGACCTGATGCGTGCGCATCACCGCGCCCTCGGCCACTCCGCGCAGCAGCATCACGCCGGCCAGAACGATATACATGATACCGATCTTCTTGTGATCCGCGCTTGTCAGCCAATCGCGCCAGAGCGGCCCCCAAAGGCGCTTCCACGTCAGGAACGCGATGACCGCCAGCGCGCCGAGCGGAACCATCGCCGCAGCAGCGGTCGCAACGAATTCGTTGAGAGAAGGATCGGCGGCAAAATCGTCGAAGGGCGTGACGCTCCAGTCGAGCCGCCCGAAGATCGGGTCAGTTCTCATCAGGCACCTCGTAGGTCGGCGCGCCGGGTTGCTCCGCGGCGGGAAGCGGCTCGCCGGTGTGATACCGGGCGATCACCGCATCGAAGAGATCGGGACGGTCCAGCCGGAACCGCGCCGCGCTGCCACCCGCAAGGCCAAGCGCCTCGCGCGCCTCCTGCGCCGTGCCGCGCCGGGCGATAAGGCGATAAGCACGCGCGTCCAGTGTTCGTTCAGGGGTCTCGGCGGCCCAGCCTTGCCAATCCTCGTCGCTCAGCACATCGACGGCGAAGGTCTGCCCGGCAAAGCCTGTGCCGTTATATTGCAGGTTCTCGCCGCGCAACCGGCCGGGCCGGTCGGCGATCAGGTTCACTTCGGTGCGCATCCCCGGCATCGCATAGATCTGCCCCGCCAGCGCCGAGACACGGAAGCTCTGCATCACGGTATCGGTGGTCAGCGCGATCCTCACGGGCCGGTTTTCGGGAAGGACAAGCCGGTCGAGCGTGGCAAGCCCCTGATCGGGGTAGAGAAAAAGCCATTTCCAATCGAGGCCGATGGCCTGCACCTCCACCGGATCGGGACCAAGCGCGCGGTAGGGATCGAAACGGTCGGTTTCATTCCAGAGCGTCCAGCCCAGAAAAACGATGATGAGAAACGGCACGCCCCACATGGCCGCCTCCAGCGGGCCGGAGAATTGCCAATCGGGGCGATAGAGCCCGTCATGCGGCTTGTAGCGCCCGCTGCCATGCACCCGGTGATAGCGCCACAGGATCAGCGGCACGCCGATAAGCACCGGAACGATGGCGATCATGGTGATAGCTGTCACCTTGATGAGGTGATCGCGCTGCGCTTCGGCGACCGGGCCGGCCGGATCGAGAAAGCTGATCTCCGCACCCGCGCTGCCCGCGACCAGCGCGAGCGCGGATATGACGATGAGCCGCGTCATTGCGCGGCGATGCGGTCGGCGTGATCGTCCGGCGCGGGGGCGGGGCGGCGCATGCCGCCGGGGCGCGCGCGGACGATGACCGGAAGGCCGGCCTCCTCCGCCCGGTGAAGCGCCATGGAAGTGGGGGCCGAGATCGACACCAGCCCACCGATCCCGGCGCGGACGGCCTTTTCCACCAGTTCGAAAGAAAGCCGCGAGGTCATCAGTGCGAACCGCCCGCGCAACGCGATGCCGCTTCGCATCGCTCCGCCGACGAGCTTGTCGAGCGCATTGTGCCGCCCGACATCCTCGCGCACCAAGAGGATACGTCCGTGCATGTCGCACAGCGTGGCGGCGTGGGCGGCGGCCGTCTCGCGCGAAAGCGGCTGATGGGCGCGCAGATCGCGCAGCACGCGGCGCACCGCCGTGTCATCGGGGCGCACGGGATGCACGACGCGCGGCAACGGCTTGGCGAGCGAATTAAGGCTTTCCATTCCGCAAAGCCCGCACGCGCTTTCCGACACGCGCGTGCGCACCCGCGCCGCCAAATGCGTTGCGCCCTCGGCACCCGGCGCAAGGCCAAGCCGCACGATCACTCCGCCCGGAACGCGCGCGACTTCGGTGAAGCGGGGGGTCTCATCGGGGCAAAGCAACCCTTCGGCCACGGCAAAGCCGGTGGCGAAATCGTCGAGATCGGTCGGCGTGGCCATCATCACCGCAAGGCCGAAGCCGTTGACCTCGATCGCGACCGGCTCTTCGGCAGCGACGGCGCGCGAGACAGTGGCATCGGCGCGGGCTTGCGAACTCTCGTGGAACCATCGCGGCTGCCGATCGCTATTGTCAGACGGAAGCACGGGGGCAATGGCGGGTCCGGTCATGGGGTCGCTCCTTACGTTCGGCGCGGCGGTGACGCCGCACAACCGGGCGGCTCTTCGCCTTTAACGAGGCGCGCCGGTGCGGGGTTCCGTGCAATCTTGACCTTCTCGCGGGAGAAACGACATGGCAGAGGACAGACATCGCAAGACCGCTCACGATAGCGATACACCCGAATACGACAACTCTACGGGCGGTTGGGGCTCGCTGAAGGGCGTGGCGCGCATCTTCGGCGAAACCCATGCCACGCCGGTCGCGCTGTCGATCCTGGCCAAACAGAACAAGCCGGGCGGCGTCATGTGCACCTCCTGCGCCTGGGCCAAACCGGCCAAGCCGCACGCGTTCGAATTCTGCGAAAACGGCGCGAAGGCAACGCTCTGGGAGTTGACCCCGGAGCGCGCGACGCCAGAGTTCTTCGCCGAGCACACGCTAAGCGAATTGCGCGGCTGGCATGACCACGAGCTTGAGAAGGCGGGCCGGCTGACGCACCCGCTCCGCTACGATCCGGGCAGCGACCGCTATCTGCCGATCCCCTGGAAGGACGCCTTTGCAGAGATCGGCGCCGAGTTGCGCGCGATGCGGCCCGAGGAGGCGGTGTTCTATTCCTCGGGCCATGCCGGGCTGGAGGCAAGCTACCTCTACGCGCTTTTTGCAAGGGCGATGGGGCATAACAACCTGCCGCAATCGTCTAACATGTGCCACGAGACGACATCGGTGAACCTCAAGAACCAGATCGGCGTGCCGGTCGGCACCTGCACGCTCGACGATTTCGAGGAATGCGACGCGATCTTCTTTTTCGGGCAGAACACCGGCACCAATTCGCCGCGCTTTTTGCATCCGCTCAAGGCGGCGGTGGAGCGCGGCTGCCGGATCGTCACCTTCAACCCGGTGCGGGAGCGCGGGCTGATCGAATTCGTCGATCCGCAAAACCCCGCGCAGATGACGGTCGGCAAGCCTACGAAAATCTCCGAGGAATATTTCCAGGTCCGCCCCGGCGGCGATATCGCGGCACTGGCCGGGCTGATGAAATGCGTTCTGGCCGCCGAGGATGCCGCCCCCGGCACGGTGCTCGATCACGCGTTCATCCGCGATCATACCGAAGGGTTCGAGGCCACCGAAAAGGCCGTGCGCGCCATCGGCTGGGAGGAGATCGAACGCCATTCCGGACTTACGCGGGAGATGCTGCAACGGGCTGCGGATATCTACCTGTCGTCCGAAAAGGTGATCGGCATCTACGGCATGGGTCTCACGCAGCATGTCGAAGGCTGGCTGAACCTCGGGATGCTGGTGAACCTCTTGATGATGCGCGGCAATATAGGGCGCCCCGGCGCGGGGATTTCCCCGGTGCGGGGCCATTCCAACGTGCAGGGCCAGCGCACCGTCGGCATCGCAGAGCGGACGGGCAGCGTGCCGCTGGACAAGCTGCGCGAGATGTTCGGCTTCGAGCCGCCTGAGAAGAACGGGCTGAACGCGGTTCATGCCTGCGACGGCATCCTCGATGGATCGGTCAAGGCGATGATCCAGCTTGGCGGCAATCTCGTGCGCGCCCTGCCGGACCGCGCGCGGATGGAGGACGCGTGGCCGAAGCTGCGGCTGACGGTGTCCATCGCCACGAAGCCCAACCGCTCGCATCTGACGCCGGGCGAGGTGTCCTATATCCTGCCCTGTCTTGGCCGCACGGATCGCGACGAGCAGAACGGGGTGCCGCAGGCCGTCACGATGGAGGATTCGCTCAGCCATATCTACGGCTCCATCGGGCGGGCGGACCCGCCAGCCAAGACCTGCAAATCGGAGCTTGCGATCATCGCCGGCATCGCCGAAGCGACGCTCGATCCCAACCCGCAGCTGAAATGGGGGGAGTGGACGAGGAATTACGATCTGGTCCGCGATCTGATCGAAGAGACCTATCCGGACGATTTTCGCGATTTCAATGCCCGCATGATGGAGCCAGGAGGCTTCTATCGCGGCAATGCCGCGCGGGAACGCGACTGGCAAACCGATAGCGGGCGCGCCAAGTTCGTCGCCCCGACCACGGTCTCCGCGCTTGGGCGAAACACGGATGGGGCCGAGATGACGCTGGTCACGCTGCGCTCGAACGATCAGTTCAATACCACCATCTACGGTTTTTCTGACCGCCTGCGCGGCCTTGAAGGCAGCCGGGATGTCGTGCTCATCAACCGGGACGAGATCGCGCGGCTTGGCCTGACCGAAGGGCAGGAGGTGACATTGCAATCGGCGATCGAAGATGGCGTCACGCGCAAGGTCGGACCGCTGAAGATCACCGCCTTCGATCTGCCCGCCGGATGCGTGGCGGGCTACTATCCCGAACTCAATCCGCTGGTTCCGCTCTCCTATCACGAGCGCAATTCGCAAACCCCGGCCTATAAGGGCGCGCCGGTGCGGATCCTTTCGTGATCTGGCGCGTTTGCCTTGCGAAACCGGCGCGCGCCGGAGAAACAGGAAAGGACCAAGCTATGATCAAGTGGATTTTCATCCTTCTCGCCGTTGCCGCCATCGCGGCGCTTCTGGGCTTCGGCACCATTTCGGGCGCAGCCCTGACCGGCGCGAAAATTCTGATCGGAATCGTTCTGGTGCTGTTCATTCTCGTCCTGCTGGGCGTGATCGCGATATTCGATTGACGTTTTGCTCGCGCCGCTCCCACGGGCGGCGCGAGTTTTTTCTTGCCAGAGCGTGATTTTTCGGGCCAATACATCGTTACTGACGGGGCGATGGCGTCGCCCTTCATCACATCATTCATGTTTCAACCGTCCTGAACGCCGGGATACTGCTTTGCCGCTGACCCGGTGAGGGGTTTCCCTTTCCCGTGCCATCGGCAGGCACAGGAGAGGGATCTGTCTCATGGAGCGTCCGCAGTTCTACCGTTTTCACCAGGGCGAGAAGGTTCTGCCCTTCGATCCGTCCGAATACGATGCGCGCCTGTCCAAGCTGCGCGCAGGCATGGCCGAAAAGGGCGTCGATGCCTGCGTCATGACCTCGATGCACAATATCGCCTATTATTCGGGCTTTCTCTATTGCAGCTTCGGGCGGCCTTACGGGCTTGTCGTGACACCGAGCGAAAGTGTGACCATCAGCGCCGGGATCGACGCGGCGCAGCCCTGGCGGCGCAGCCATGGCGACAACATCACCTATACCGATTGGCAGCGAAACAATTACTGGCGCGCCATCGAATCCGTCACCGGCGCCGGCAAGGTGATCGGCTATGAGGGCGATCATATCAGCCTTGCGCAGAAGGCGCTGCTCGATGAGTTTCTGATGCCGTCCGGCAGCCTTGATATCGCGCCGATGACGATGGTGCAGCGGATGCACAAGTCGCAGGCCGAGCTCGACCTGATCCGCCACGGTGCGCAGGTGGCCGATGTGGGTGGCTATGCGATCAAGGAGGCGGCAAAGCTGGGTGCGCGCGAGATCGACGTGGCGATGGCCGGGCGCGATGCGATGGAACTGGAGATCGCCAAGCGGTTCCCGGATGCCGAATACCGTGACACATGGGTCTGGTTCCAGTCGGGCATCAACACCGATGGCGCCCACAACCCCGTCACCAGCCGCAAGCTGGAACGCGGCGATATCCTGAGCCTCAACACCTTCCCGATGATCTCGGGCTATTACACGGCGCTGGAACGCACCATGTTCGTGCAGGAGGTGGACGACGCGAGCCGCAAGATCTGGGAGGCCAATGTCGGCGCGCATGAATACGGGATGAGCCTGCTCAAGCCCGGCGCAAGCTGTTCGGAGGTCACGCAGAAGATCAACGAATTCTTCGCCGAACGTGACCTGCTGCAATACCGCACCTTCGGCTATGGCCATTCCTTCGGCGTGCTGTCGCATTATTTCGGACGCGAGGCGGGGCTGGAGCTGCGCGAGGATATCGACACGGTTCTTGAGCCGGGCATGGTGATCTCGATGGAGCCGATGCTGACGATCCCCGAAGGCCAGCCCGGCGCGGGCGGCTACCGCGAGCATGACATTCTCATCATCACCGAGGATGGCAACGAAAACATCACCGGCTATCCTTACGGGCCGGACTTCAACATCGTCGGATAATCAGGCGGGCCGGGGCGGCGCAGGCGGTCCCGGTCAACCCTGCTTCAACTTGCGCAGATGCGCGGACGGGGAGGCGCCGAACCGTTCCTTGTAATGGCGCGAAAAGACACCGCTGGAGTTGAAGCCGCAGGCGATGGCGATTTCCGCAACGGTCATGTCTGTCTCGATGAAGAGCGTGCGCGCGCGGTCGAGCCGGATATTGCGATAGGTCGTCATCGGGCTTTCGTTCAGGAACTGCCGGAAATGCCGTTCGATCTGGCGGCGCGACAGGCCGGTCTCCTCGCTCAGATCGTCGAGCGTGAGCGGATCCTCGATATTCTGGTGCATCTTCTGCACGATCTGGATCAGCCGCGTGTTCCGCGTGCTCAGCGCGCTGGCGAGGGAGGAACGCTGCGCGGTGCGCGGCTCCAGATCGCCGCTGTTCAGGCACATATCCGAGACGACGATGGCGAACTCGCGCCCGTGATCGCGGCGGATGATCGACAGCATCATCTCCGTCGCCGCCGCGCCGCCGCCGCAGGTCCACAGATCGCCGTCGATCTCGAACCGGCGGGGGGAGGGGGCCAGATCCGGGAATTTCTCGATGAATCCCGGTTGGTTCTCCCAATGGAGGGTGAAGGCGCGGGTGCCCAGCAGCCCGGCCCGCGCCAGCGTCGAGGCGCCGGTGCAGATGCCGCCCACCTTGCCGCCGAAGCGCACATGTCTGCGCAAGATCGACAGGACCGCATCGCTCGCCACCTGCAAGCCGCGATTGCCCGAGCAGACGAGAAGCCGCATGTCGCGCGGCAGATCGGTGAGCGCACCGTGCACGCCCACGTCGATCCCCGAGGACGAAGCGACCGGCGCCCCGGTTTCCGACAGCACGGACCAGCGGTAAAGCGGCTTCTGCGACAGCTGGTTGGCGATCCGCAGAGGATCGAGCGCGGAACTGAAGGCCAGAAGCGTGAATTGCGGCAAGAGCAGAAAGCCCAGATGCCGCGTTTCGGTGAAGGTATCCACAGGGAAGAAAAACGCGCCCTCCGGGATGACATCCGGGGCAAGAGCGGCTGTGCTGGCGGGGGCTGAGGCGTTCATGGCGGCATTATGCGCTGCAATTTCCCGCGCGGCAACTGGGCCTGCGCAAGGAACACCGCCTGCCTTCGCCGCGTTGGTTTGGCAGATGCGGCTGGGCCATATCGGGCCGGGCCGGTGCAGTAGCAAAGAGGATCGTCTCATGGATAGCCCACTCGAAATCGTCTGGCACAATGTCGAGAAATCGGAACGGCTCGAAACGCGTATCCGCGAGAGGGTCGACAAGCTGCACCGGTATTTCGACCGGATCAACAGTTGCCATATCGCAGTCGAGCGGCCGCATCGCAGCCAGTATCACGGCTACGAGTTTCATTTGCGTATCGAAGTGCGCGTGCCCGGGCGCGAGATCGTCATCAGCGACGATCCGGGCAACCGGCGCGATCACTTCGACGCCGATCTGACCATCCGCGACGCGTTCGACGCGATGGAGCGGCGGCTCGAAGCGCATTCGCAAAAGGTGCGCGGCGAGGTCAAGACGCTTTCCGGCCCGCCTCATGGCACCGTGGTGCGCAAGTTCGACGATTACGGCTTTGTGCGCATGAGCGATGGGCAGGAGATCTACTTTTCCACCAATGCCGTTCTGAACGAGGGGTTCGATGCGCTCGAGGTCGGATCGGCGGTCGAGCTGACCGTCGCCGAGGGCGAGGGCGCGATGGGGCCGCAAGCCTCCATGGTGCGGCCCATCAGCGATATCAGCCTTGAATCGGAGCGGCGCGAGGAGATCTGAACGATAAAGCGGAGGCACCTTGGCCTCCGCTTTTGTATCACTCGCCGTTCCGGGCGTTTTTCACCCACGCGATGATGGTCTCGCGCGCCTCTTGCGGCATTTCAACGGCGTTGGGCGGCGGCATCGCGTGGCTGATCCCGGCCTGCAGGTAAATCTGCTCGGCATGGCGCGCGACATCGCCTTCGGTTTCCAGATAGACCTTCTTGGGGGCCCATTTCATGCTGCCCCAGACCGGCTCGCGGGCATGGCACATGGAGCAATTGCCCAGCACCGTGTCATAGGCATCCTCGAACCCGGCGGCGGACGCGAATTGCTGCTCGTAATCGGTAAGCGGCACTTCGGCGGCCTCATCGTAGGTCTCGGTCGGGCGCACCGAGGATAGCCATGCGATCACCACCATGATCAGCACCGTGACGGCCCAGGTCCAGGCCGGCCCCTTGCCGGTCGCGTGCATCGTGTTGAAGTAGTGGCGGATGGTCACGCCGGTCAGGAAGATGAGCGACGCGATGATCCAGGCGAATTCCGTCCCGTAAGCCAGCGGGTAGTGGTTCGACAGCATCAGGAACACGACCGGCAGCGTCAGGTAGTTGTTATGCGTCGAGCGCACCTTGGCGATCTTGCCGTATTTCGGATCGGGCTTGCGACCGGCCTTGAGATCCTCGACGACAATGCGCTGGTTCGGCATGATTTGGAAGAACACGTTGGCGGTCATGATCGTCGCGGTGAAGGCGCCCAGATGCAGCAGCGCGGCGCGTCCGGTGAAGATCTGGTTGTAGCCCCATGCCATCACGACGAGGATCACGAAAAGGATCAGCATGAGCAGCGTCGGGTTGTCGCTGAGCTTGGATTTGCAAAGCTGGTCGTAGAGGAGCCAGCCGATGGTGAGCGAGCCGCCGGAGATCAGGATGGCCTGCCACAATGCGAGATCGGCTTTCGAGGGATCGATCAGGAACAGCTCTCCGCCGACCCAGTAGATGATCATCAAAAGCGCGGCGCCCGACAGCCATGTCGTGTAGCTTTGCCATTTGTGCCAGGTCAGATGCTCAGGCATCCGCGCAGGGGCGACGAGATATTTGACGGTGTGGTAAAAACCGCCGCCATGCACTTCCCATTCCTCGCCATAGGCGCCCTCGGGGAGATCCTTGTTCGGTTTCAGCATGAGATCGAGCGCGACGAAATAGAACGATGCGCCGATCCAGGCCATCGCGGTTATCAGGTGGAGCCAGCGCACGGAAAATGCGATCCAGTCCCACATGACGGAAAAATCATACATCAGGTTCAGCCTCCCTAGATTCGCGTATAGGTCACCCTATGCGACCCAATATTCTTCTGCTATCGTCGCAAAGAACCAAGCAGCATCAAAAATTTCCGAATAATGTCTTATCTCGACAATATCCGAACCTTCGTGCGCGTCTATGAGCTCGGCAGCATGTCGGCCGCCGGGCGCGATCTGCGCATATCCCCGGCGGTGACGTCCTCGCGCATCTCGCAGCTTGAGGAACATCTGAGCGTGCGCCTTTTCCAGCGCACGACGCGCAGTCTGACGCCCACCGAACAGGGCAAGGCGTTCTATGGTGGAGCCTGCGAGATCCTGGAATCGGTCGAAAGCGCCGAGGCGCAGGTGATCAACATCACCGAAAATCCGAAGGGGTCTTTATATGTCGCAGCACCCCTGGGTGTCGGGCGGCGGCTGATCGCGCCCGAGATCCCGGCCTTTCTGGCGCAATATCCCGAGGTCAAGATGCGTCTGCGCCTGACGGATCGTAAGGTCGATTTGACGACGGAGGGGCTCGATCTGGCGTTCTTTCTCGGTCAGCCGGAGGACAGCAACCTGCGCATCCGAAAGATCGCGGATGTGCAGCGCGTGCTTTGCGCCTCGCCCGAATATATCGAGGCGCATGGCCATCCCGAAAGTGGCGACGAGATCGTGGAGCAGGGGCATGAATGCCTGAACCTGCGCTATCCCGGCGCGACCGAATTTCACTGGCGGCTGATGACCGAGGACGGCGTCAAGAAATACCGCGTATCGGGGCGATACGAGTCGGACGATGGCGATGTGCTGACCGATTGGGCGCTCGGTGGGCATGGTATCGCGATGAAGCCGATCTTCGAGGTCGCCGCCCATATCGAGGCCGGGCGGCTGATGCCGGTGGCAACGCACACACCGCCCGAGCCGATCCAGATGGCGTGTCTTTTCACCCATCGCAGACGGCAGGATCCCAAGACGCGGCTCTTCATGGAGTTCGTCATCGAAAGGATCGGCGAAGCCGTCCGCGACAGTTCAATGCAGGTTCAGCTGCCCCGGTAGGTCGAATATCCGAAGGGCGACAGCAGTAGCGGCACATGATAGTGCGACGCCTCGGACATGCCGAACCGCAGTGGCACGACATCGAGAAAGCGCGGCTCCTCGGGCGGCGTGCCGGTGGCGGTCAGGTAGTCGCCGGCGTGAAAGACAAGCTCATAGGTGCCGGTCTCGAATTTCTCGGCCGGGAGGATCTGCTCGTCCGTGCGCCCGTCATCGTTCGTCACGAGCGTTTTGAGATGCGTGCGGGACTCGCCGTCGATCTTGTAAAGGTCGATCTTCAGCCCTTCCGCCGGGCAGCCGCGCGCGGTGTCGAGAACATGGGTCGTCAGGTATCCGGTCATTGGAGCCTCTTTCGGTTTTCGGGTTTGTCGCTGTATAGGGCAGGAAGACGCGCGACAGTAAAGCGCGACGGCCAAAATGCTCCTTTCTGCTTTTTTTGAAAAAAGTTTGGATTGTTTTGGATTATTGAGGACACAAACCAAAAAAGGACATCTTTGTGACTCGTTATCCCCGCGACATGACCGGATACGGTTCCAACCCGCCCGCCGCCAACTGGCCGAACGGTGCCAAGATCGCAGTGCAGATCGTGCTGAACTACGAAGAAGGCGGCGAGAACAACATCCTGCACGGCGATGCCGCTTCCGAAGCTTTCCTGTCGGAAATCACCGGCGCGCAACCTTGGCCGGGGCAGCGCCACTGGAACATGGAATCGAATTACGAATACGGCAGCCGAGCCGGGTTCTGGCGCGTTCACCGGATGCTGGGCGATCTGCCGATCACCGTCTACGGCGTTGCCAGCGCCTTGGCCCGCGCGCCCGAGCAGGTCGCCGCGATGAAGCAATCGGGTTGGGAAATCGCCAGCCACGGGCTGAAATGGGTCGAACACAAGGACATGCCCGAGGAGGAGGAGCGCGAGGCCATCGCCCAGGCGATCCAGCTTCACTATGAAGCCACGGGCGAGATGCCGCGCGGCTGGTATACGGGGCGCTGTTCCAACAACACTGTCCGGCTCGCCGCCGAAACCGGACAGTTCGCTTATGTCGCCGACAGCATTTCCGACGATCTGCCCTACTGGATGCAGTTCGATGGCCGCGATCAGCTGATCGTGCCCTACACGATGGATTGCAACGACATGCGCTTTTCGATCCAGGCGGGGTTCACCACCGGGGAGCAGTTCGAATCCTATCTCAAGGACAGTTTCGACGTTCTCTATCAGGAAGGGGCCGAAGGCGCGCCGAAGATTCTGTCGATCGGCCTGCATTGCCGCATCATCGGCCGCCCCGGCCGCGCCGCCGCGCTGCGCCGCGCGATCGAGCATTTCCAGTCGCATGAGGGCGTCTGGTTCGCCACCCGCCTGCAGATCGCAGAGCATTGGGCCAAGGAGCATCCCCCCGTGCACAAGACCAGACCTTCCGAGATGGACCGCGAAACCTTCGTTTCCGAATTCGGCGGCGTGTTCGAGCATAGCCCGTGGATCGCGGAGCGCGCCTATGACAGCGAGCTCGGGCCGACCCACGACACCGCGCAGGGCGTGCATCAGGCGCTCGCGCGCCAGTTCCGCGCCGCATCCGAGGACGAGCGGCTGGGCGTGCTGACGGCGCACCCCGATCTGGCCGGCAAGCTCGCGCAGGCCAAGCGGCTGACGGCGGAATCGACAGCGGAGCAGGCCTCTGTCGGGCTCGACCAGCTGACCGACGAGGAGCGCGAGGGGCTGACGAAGATGAACGAGACCTACACCGGCAAATTCGGTTTTCCTTTCATCATCGCGGTGCGCGACAACTCCAAGCAGTCGATCATCGACACGTTCCAGCGTCGCATCGACAACGACCGCGACACCGAATTCGCCGAGGCGTGCCGTCAGGTGGAACGCATCGCCGAGCTGCGCCTGCTGGAGAAATTCGCATCATGACCGAGATCAGAACGCAAAAGCTGACAGCAGACGCCTTCGCGCCCTATGGCGATATCCTGGATGCCAGCGGCACGCCCGACAAATTCATCAATCAAGGGCGCTGCGCGCGGCACCATGACAAGGCGACGCTCGATTTTTCCGATGGCCGCGCGGGGATCAGCATATTCAAGGGCGAAAAGGAAACCCTGCCGCTGCCGCTCAAGCTGGTGGAGCGCCACCCCGACGGCAGCCAGGCCTTCGTGCCCATGTCGGCCGATCCGTTCCTGGTGGTCGTCGCGCGGGACGAGGGCGGCACGCCCGTCGATCCGATTGCCTTCATCACCGAGCCGGGACAGGCAATCAATTTTCATCGCGGCACATGGCACGGCGTTCTGACGCCATTGTCGGAGCCGGGGCTTTTCGCCGTGATAGATCGCATCGGCGACGGCCCCAATCTGGAAGAACACTGGTTCGAGCAGGAATTCACGATCGTCGAGTAATTTTCGTCGGTGGAGGAGCCGGCACATGTTATCTGTAGGGAAGGGAAACAGAATGGCAGATACATCCATCGGGACACCGGAACAGCTCCGGGATCCCAACTACACACCGGCGCTTCGCCGCGCCATTCCGCTGGGAATCCAGCATGTTCTGGCGATGTTCGTCTCCAACGTCACGCCGGCGATCATCGTCGCCGGGGCGGCGGGCTTCGGCTTTGGATCGAATTCGCCGGATTTTCCGGAATTGCTTTACCTGATCCAGATGTCGATGCTCTTCGCGGGCGTCGCCACGCTGCTTCAGACCATCACGGTCGGCCCGGTCGGCGCGGCGCTGCCCATCGTTCAAGGCACGTCCTTCGCCTTCATTCCGATCATGATCCCGCTCGTTGCGGGTAAGGGTGTCGATGCCCTTGCGGCGCTTTTCGGCGGTATCATCATCGGCGGCATATTCCACGCGTTCCTTGCGCTCTTCATCGGCAAGATTCGCTTTGCCCTTCCGCCGCTCGTGACCGGGCTCGTGGTGACGATGATCGGTCTCGCGCTCGTCGATGTGGGCATCCAATACGCCGCGGGCGGCGTTCCGGCCAAGGCATCCGGCGCGGCTGAATACGGCTCGATGCTCAACTGGTCGGCCGCTCTGGTCGTGGTTCTGGTCACGCTCGGGCTCAAGTTCTTCGCCAAGGGCATGATCTCCGTCTCGGCGGTTCTGATCGGCCTGATCGTCGGCTACCTCTATGCGCTTTTCGTCACGCCGATGTTCGCGACGCCGGAAATTCCGGCCATGCTGACCTGGGAAGCGGTTGCGTCCTCTTGGGATCGCGCGGCGGCCTTTGCCCTGCCGGTGCCGTTTAAATATGGCTTCGAATTCTCCATCGCCGCGGTTATCGGCTTCTGCCTGATGGCCTTCATCTCGGCCATCGAAACGGTCGGCGATGTCAGCGGGATCACCAAGGGTGGCGCAGGCCGCGAAGCGACCGACAAGGAAATCGAGGGCGCGACCTATGCCGATGGTATCGGCACGGCGATCGCGGGCATCTTCGGCGGCTTCCCGAACACCTCCTTCAGCCAGAACGTCGGCCTGATCGCGATGACCGGCGTGATGAGCCGCCACGTCGTGACCTGCGGTGCGATCTTCCTGATCATCTGCGGGTTAATCCCGAAGGTCGGCGGCGTCATCCGCACCGTTCCGATCGAGGTTCTGGGCGGCGGCGTGATCGTGATGTTCGGAATGGTCGTTGCGGCCGGTATCTCGATGCTGTCCGATGTGGCCTGGAATCGCCGCAACATGGTGATCTTCGCCATCTCGCTCTCTGTCGGGCTTGGCCTCCAGCTGGAGCCCGATGCGGTGCAGGGCCTGCCCGACACGCTGCGCATCTTCATGACCTCCGGTCTTCTGCCCGCCGCGCTGATCGCAATCGTGCTGAACCTCATCCTGCCCGAAGAACTGGCGGACGAAGCGACGGAGGAAGTCTCCGGCGGTCATGCCGGCCATGCGAAAGGATCGCTCGTTCCGGACAATCACGTCTGAGTTGCGATCTCGCAAAGAATGGAAAAGGGGCGCTGACATGCGCCCCTTTTTCGTTTCGCCGCCCGCTTGTCAGAGTTGCGTATCCGGCGCTCCACATTCCAGGAACGCGCCGCGCCCCGGTTTTGCCTCTAGCGTGCCGCCCTGGACAACGACCTCACCGCGCGAGAGGACGGTTTCGGGCCAACCCGTCACGCGCCGGCCCTCATAGGGTGTGTAATCGACATTGTGATGCAGCGCGTCGTTGGTGATCGTCACCTCGCGCGTCGTGTTCCAGATCGCCAGATCGGCATCCGCGCCGACCGCAATGGTGCCCTTGCGCGGGTAGAGCCCGTAAAGCCGCGCCGGGTTCGTCGCGGTGAGCGCGACGAACCGGTTGAGCGAGATGCGCCCCTTGCCGACACCTTCGGAAAAGAGCAGCGCCAGCCGCGTTTCAACGCCCGGAATTCCGTTCGGCACATGGGTAAAGCTGGCCCCATCGCCGCGCACCTTCTTGCCTTGTGGATCGTCGAACCGGAACGGCGCGTGGTCCGAGGAGAACACCTGGAACGTGCCATTCGCGAGCCCGCGCCAGACCGATCGCTGCGACGCGCTATCGCGCGGGGGCGGGGAGCAGATGTGCTTGGCGCCCTCGAACCCGTCCAGGTTCAGATCGTCTGCGGTCAGCAGAATGTATTGCGGGCAGGTTTCGGCAAAGACCTTGAGCCCCTTCGAACGCGCATGGGCGATCTGCTCCATCGCCTCGCCGCCTGACACATGCACGACGAGCATCGGCACATCGACGATTTCGGCGAGCGAAATGGCGCGATGCGTGGCCTCGCGTTCGGCGATGGCGGGACGCGCATCGGCGTGGTGGCGCGGTGCAGTCTGGCCGGCCTTCTCCAAAGCCTCGGTCAGCCAAGCGATGGCGTCGGAATTCTCCGCATGGATCATCGTGAGCGCGCCTTCGCGCTTGGCGAGCGCCAGAACCTCGATGATCTCCCGGTCGTTCAGTTTCAGATCGTCATAGGTGGTGTAGATCTTGAACGAGGTGTAGCCCTCTCGGATCAGCGCCGGCAATTCCTGGCCCAACACCTGCGGCGTCGGGTCCGTGACGATGAGGTGGAAAGCGTAGTCGATCACCGACTTGCCCTCCGCGCGCCGGTGGTAATCGTCCACCGCCGCGCGCAGCGATTGGCCTTTTTGCTGGCAGGCGAAGGGGATCACCGTCGTCGTGCCGCCGAACGCCGCCGAGCGCGGGCCGCTGTCGAAATCATCGGCCATTTTCGATCCGTCCGAGGTGGGCTGATCGAAATGGCAATGCGCATCGACGCCGCCGGGCAGAACCAGCTTTCCGGTCGCGTCGATCTCATCGGTCCCGCGCGGCAGATC
Source organism: Marivita sp. GX14005 (assembly GCF_023370775.1). Classification (GTDB taxonomy): domain Bacteria; phylum Pseudomonadota; class Alphaproteobacteria; order Rhodobacterales; family Rhodobacteraceae; genus Marivita. The sequence continues at coordinate 103,391 of NZ_JAMCCQ010000004.1, read as the reverse complement.
GGCGGCAAGCGCGGTGATCCTGCCGTCCGAGATGCCGATATCGGCTTCGAAGATATCCGCCGCGGTGGCGATCGTGCCGCCGCGGATTACCAGATCGAATTGCTGCGTCATGAAGGTCCTCTTTATGGGAAGTTTTCTGCTCAGCCGGTTTCGGCCCGCGCCAGAAGGGCGATTGTCTGCTCGCCCGAGGCGATAAGGTGCTTCCGCCATGTCCGGCGCGCCAGATCGGGGTCACGCGCGGCGAAGGCGGCCATCAGATCCTCGTGCTCCTGCATCGCCGAGTCGCGCCGCGAATCGCGCTCCAGCGCGATGAAGCGGACACGTTCGGCTTGCTGCGCAAGAAGGTTGCGCTGCATCGTGAGGATCGGATTGCGCGCGTATTCGACGATCCTGTCATGAATCGTCCGGTTGAGCGCGAAATACCTGTCCCTCGCGGCATCGGCGGCATGGCTTTTCATTTCTTCGTGCAGGCTGGCAAGTTCGGCCAGATCCGCTTCGCTCATCCGTTTGCAGGCAAGCTCTGCCGCCAGTCCCTCGATCCCGGCGATGACCTCGAAAAGGTTGCGGGTCTGTTCGACCGTGACTTCGGAGACGAAGGCGCCGCGGTTGGGGGTGAGATCCACCAGCCCCTCGGCCGCCAGCAGCTTGAGCGCCTCGCGCAGGGGTGTGAGCGAGACGCCGATATCCTCGGCCAGCGCGTTCACCGCGATCTTCTCGCCCGGGGCGAGATCGCCTGTGATGATCCGGTCACGCAGATCGCCCGCGACGCGCTCGTGCAGGGGCTCGCGGCTGAGCCGCATCTTGCGCACTGGCGCAGCGGCGGTTTGGGAAGAGGGCGATGTCATGCCGGCACCTTCTCAGAGTGCGTCTTCATGCGCAATCCGTGCGGCAAGCGCGGGGGAAAGTCCGACCGATCCCTTCGGTGCAGGCCGCGCGAAACTGCCGCGCCGTGCCCCAACCGGCCGCAGCGCGGCCAATGTTGTCGCCTGCCGCACCGCCGCCTGCGCGCAGTCGACGACAGGCACCGGGATACGGTCCTTGACCAGAGGTGCAAGCCCCGAAAGCGGCGCGCCGGCGAGGACGATCACGTCGGCATCGTCCTCTTCCACGGCGCGGTTGGCCAGATCGACAAGCAAGTCGGCTTTTTCGCCTTGCACGTCGGATATATCCCTGAACGCGCCGTCAAGCATCCGCACCCCGGCGCAGCGCCCGGACAGGCCATGCCAATCAACGCATTCGCGGTACCACGGCCCAAGCGCCCGCGCGAAGGTGACGATTGAGAACTTGCCGCCGAGCATGCAGGCGGTCAGCATCCCGGCCTCGGCCAGACCGACGACAGGAATGTCGAAAAGCTCTCGCGCAGCACCGAGACCCGGATCGCCGAAAGCCGCAACGATGGCTGCATCGTAGGCACAATGTGCCTCGGCCAGAATTTCCAGAACCGAAAGCCCGCCGACGACGGCCTCACTCCGGGTGGAGATATAGGGCACGCCGGTTTCGGCCGTCACGCTGTCGAGCGTCACGCCATGCGGAAGGACAGAGCGCGCGGAGGCATCCAGAAGATCGGTCAGCGCCTGCGTCGTGTTGGGATTGATAAGCAGAATTTTCATTGACACGACCTTTGTTCAGTACCCAAGCGCGCGCGGCAGCCATGTGACGATGCCGGGAAAGAGCAGGCAGAGGATCAGCACGACATATTGCACGGCGACATAGGGCCAGACATTGCGGATGAGATCGACCATCGCGACGCGGGTGATGCCGCTCATCACGAAAAGCACGACGCCGACGGGCGGGGTCATCATGCCGATCACGAGGTTGAAAACGAACAGGAACCCGAAGAGCAGCGGATCGATCCCGAAATTCGCAGCGACCGGCGCAAAGAGCGGCACCAGCATGATGTAGGCCGCGTTCGATTCGATGAACATGCCGACGACGATCAGGAGCGACATCACCAGCAGCAGGAAAATCGTCGGGCTGGCGGTGATCGATTGCAGGAAACCGGCCATGGCGGCGGGCACCATGTCGATCGTGAAGATGAAGGTCACACCGGCCGCAAAGGCGATAAGCGCCCCGACCATCGCGGCACCGATGGCGGCTTGAAAGAGGGCTGGGAAAAGATCGGAAATCTTGAGCTCCCGCGTGACGAAGAAGCCGACGATCACCGCATAAGCGACCGCGATCCCCGCGCCCTCCGTCGGGGTGAAGACACCGCCGACGATCCCGCCGACGACGACGACGGGCATCGCCAGAACCGGCAGCGCGCGCCAGGCCTCGATCGCGGCGCGGCGTAGCGAGAACGCATCGCCGCTCAGCTTGAAGCCGCGCCGCACCGAAAGGAGGGAGGCGACCGCCATGAAGCCGATGGTGAGGAGAATCCCGGGCACCACACCGGCCATGAAAAGCCCGCCAACCGATACGGCGGACCCGGCCATCAGCGCGTAAACGATCATCGCATTCGACGGCGGAATGATCGCGCCCAGATTTGCGGCCGAGGCCACGACGGCACTCGAATAGCCGTCGTCATAGGTCTTGCGCATGGCCGGCACCAGCGTCGAGCCGAGCGCGGAGGCGGAAGCGACGGCAGCGCCAGAAACGGCGGCGAGCATCATTCCGGCGACGATGGCGACATGCGCCAGCCCGCCGTGAACGCGCCCGACCAGCGCGTTGGCGAAATGGATCATGCGCGTCATGATCCCGGCCCGCACCATCAATTCGCCCGCCAGCATGAAAAGTGGAATTGCCATCAGCGGAAAGCTGTCGACCGCATGCATCATGCGCTGCGGCAGAACACTCAGTTCAATCCCGCCGACAATCAATCCGCCGAGCGATGCGAACCCGAGCGCGAAGGCCAGCGGCATGCCCAGAAGGGCAAGGATGAAGAAGATCGTGATGGCCGCGAGCGTCATGCCGTCATGTCCTTGTCCCAAGTGCGGCTCCCGCCCCAGGCCAGAAGCACCAGATGCGCGAGCGCGTGAACGGCGGCGACGAGCACCGCGATATAATAGACCGCAGCCGTGAGGTTCAGTGTCGGCATCTTGTCGGGCCAGGTATACGCGGTCACATCCCAGGCGAACCAGAAGATCACCGCCATGAGCAGCGCGCCAAGCAGCGCGGTAGCACGGAACAGCCCTTCCTGGAGCCGCAGCGGAAACTTGACCACCAGAGCGTCGATCCCGACATGAATGCCGCGACGTATGCCATGCGGAATGGCGAGGAACATCGCCCAGACGAAGGCGAGCCGTGCCACCTCTTCGGACCAGTCTATCGCGCTGGAAAAGGCATAGCGGAAGACGACCTGCGTGACCACGAGAACCGCCATGACCCCCATCGCGGCAATCACCGCATAGCGCGTGACGCCATCGACGCGTTCGAGCCCCGCGCGGGCGCGCTCGAAGGCCCGGCCCCCGGTCGGGGGGCCGGAATCTTGTCCGGTCGCGTTCATTGCGCGGAGGCTTCCTTGAGCACCATGTCGATCAGATCGGCGCCGATACGGTCTTTCAGCTCTCCGATCACCGGCTGGCTGCGCTCGCGAAGCGCCGCGCGGGTTTCGTCACTGATCGGGGTAAAGGTCATGCCGGCATCGATGAGCGCCTGCTTGGAGGCCTCGTCTTCCTCGGCCGCCTTGCCGCGTTGCCATTCGATGGCCTCATCGGCAGCCTCGCGGATGGCGGCCTTGTGTTCTTCGCTGAGCGCATCGAACTTGCGCTTGTTGGCGACCAGAACGATGTAATCGAAGAAATGGCCGCTGTCGGACAGGTGGCTCTGCACCTCATCGAAATTGCGGGACGCGATGATCGAGTAGGGGTTTTCCTGCCCGTCCAGCACCCCTTGCTGAAGCGCCGAATACACCTCGGAAATACCCATGCTCACCGGGCTGGCCCCGATGGCGCGGAAGGTGGCAAGATGCGTTTCATTGGGTTGCAGGCGGATCTTCAGACCTTCGAAATCCTCTACCGTTTCGATGGCGCGCTCGTTGTTGGTGACGTTGCGCGAGCCGAGTTCCATCCAGCCGAGTGGAACGAAACCGCGTTCGGCAAGCTTCTCCTCCAGCAGATCACCAGCCGGCCCGTCGATGACGCGGAACGCGGTTTCGCGGTCGGGATAGGCGAAGGGAAGGGACACCGCTTCGAGTTCGGGGACGGTGCGCGAAAGATAGGCCGAGCCGATCCATGTGCCGAAGACCACGCCCGAGCGGACCTGATCGACATTCTCCTTGGCGCCGCCAAGCTGCATCGCGGGGAAATTCGCGATCTCCACTTCCCCGCCGGTCTTTTTGGCCACCGCATCGGCAAAGCGTTCCATCGCAACCGAACTGGAATGCTCAACGGGAAAATTCCCCGCGATGCGCAGGGTTTCGGCAAGCGCCGGTGAGGCGGATAGCAACGCGAGCGCAGTGGCGCCGGCCGCGGCCGTGGCGAAAAAAGTCTTCATGTCATATCTCCCCTTTTGCGACGACCGGACGGGCCGCCCATATCGTGTGCCGTAGGGTCATGCGGAAGCGTGAAAATATCAAGATATTTTTTATAAAAAATTATAAGATATACAAAACGTTGTTTTCAAATAATTATTGAAGCATATAACTTACGCAAAGGAGACCTCTGCAATGTCTGACACAGTTCGGATCACCGCCGGGCGCTACCGGTTCGACGCGCGTTTCGAAAGCGCGGCAGCCCCTGACACGGTCGCGGCCATTCGCAAACGTCTTCCCTACCGCGGGCAGCTGGTTCACGTCCGCTGGAGCGGGGAGGGTGTCTGGGTGCCGCTGGGCGATACGGATTTCGGTGTCGGATACGAGAACCACACCAGCCACCCGGCGCCGGGCCACATGCTGCTCTATCCCGGCGGGATCAGCGAAACCGAGATCATCCTCGCCTATGGCGGGCTCGATTTCTCGTCCAAGATAGGCCAATTGGCGGGAAATCATTTCCTGACGATAACAAGCGACCTCGATGATCTGCCCAGGCTCGGGCATGATGTGCTATGGAAGGGCGCTCAGGATTTGCTGATCGAGCCTGCCTGATCGGCAAGGCGCTCGCTCGGCCGCATCGGCGATGCGGCTGCGGCGCGCAACGTGCATTCCCCGATCTGTGAGGCGCCGCGACCGATCAAGACTCTCTAGGCGGTGACAGGTTCGGCAACCGGGGCATGATGCTTGTGCCAATGATGGGCGATGTCCACACGCCGCGCGATCCAGACGCCCTCATGTTTCGCGACATGATCGAGGAACCGCGCCAGTGCGCGCAGCCGTCCGGGCCGCCCGGCCAGCCGGCAATGCAGCCCGACCGACATCATACCCGGCCGGCGCGCGCCGTCGGACCAAAGCTGGTCGAAACTGTCGATGAGATAGTCGCACCAGTCGCGGCCCGAAACGAAACCGGGCGCAGCGGCGAAACGCATATCATTCGTGTCGAACGCGTAGGGCAGAACCAGATGCCGCCCGCCGCCATGTTCGATCCAGTAGGGCAAATCGTCGTTATAAGCATCGCTGTCGTAGAGGAATCCGCCCCGTTCCAGGACCAGCTTGCGGGTCTGTGCCGATACACGCCCGGTATACCAGCCGGCGGGGGGCGCCCCGGTGAATTTCGCGATGGTCTGAATCGTCTTGGCGATGTGCTCGGCCTCCTCCTCCGGCTTCATGTCGCGATAGTCGATCCAGCGCCAGCCATGCGCGGCGATCTCGTGCCCATCGGCAACGAGCCGGTGCCCGATCTGCGGCACCCGTTCGAGCGCCTGGCCGACGGCGAAGGCTGTGATCGGCAATCCGCGATCCCGGAAAAGATCGAGCAGCCGCCACACGCCGACGCGCGATCCGTATTCGTAATGCGATTCGAGGTTGAGGTTTCGCTGTCCGGGAATGGGCTCGCACACCATATCCGTATTCAGGTGTTCCGACGCCGAATCGCCATCGTCGATATGTCGCTCCGAGCCTTCCTCGATATTCAGCACCAGAGACAGGGCCATACGCGCGCCGTCCGGCCAGCGGGGATCGGGCGGGGTTTCGCCATAGCCGCGAAGATCGGAGAGGCGTTCTGCAGCGTCAAAGCGTATCGCGGAGGGCATCTTCTATATCCACTTCCTGTGCCAGCGGCTCCAGATCGAGCCGGCTGATGATGTTGTCCATATGGGTTTTCATCGCCGCTTCGGCGGTATCGGGATCGCCCGCCTCGATCGCGTCGATCAGGGCGGAATGATCGTGGCACAGGCATCCGGCGGCCCCGCGCGCCGCGTAGACCGCCTGCGTCAGCGCGCTGCGCGAGAGCAAAGAGGCCAGGATATCCGCCAGAACCGGGTTCGCAGCGGCCTCCGCAATGGCGCGGTGGAACCCGCGCGACTTGGCCACCGCGTTGCGCACATCGTCGCTGTCCCAGGCGATCTGTTCTTCGGCCACCATCTCGCGCATCTTCCGCACGGCGTCGGGCGTCGCGCGTTCCGCTGCAAGCCGTGCCGTCGTGCGTTCGGCCATCAGCCGCGCTTCGCAAATATGGCGCGCTTCCTCGACGGTTGGCTTGGCGACAAAAGCGCCCCGGTTTGTTTGCAATTCAACCAATCGTTCATTTGCCAGTAGCGACAGGACTTCGCGCACGCGTGCGCGGCTCGCATCGAGCGCACGCGCGAGCTTTTCCTCGGGAAGCCGTGCACCGGGAGGCAGGCGGCCGTCTTCAATCGCCGCGCGCAGCTTCTCCAGCAGGGCTTCGGGGCGCGTGGCCCTGCGCTTTGGCCGATCCATTGCGCGATCCGGTTGAGCGTCCATAGAAGTTCCAAGCCATCCTTCAGGGGTTGCCGTTGCCGGTATATTGGCACCTTTTTGAAGAGTGGCACAAGTTTTTGTTTGACATGAGAAGGCATTTTGTTGGGAAATGGCGCGAGAATTGTAAACAATCCGAATGGAGACTGTAGATGACCACCCGGCTGGGCATGTTGACGCCTTCCTCCAACACCGTGCTGGAGCCGGTCTGCGCCGAGATGGCGGCGGCCCTTCCCGATACCAGCGTGCATTTCAGCCGTTTCACGGTCACGCGGATCGCAATGGATGACGCGGCGCTGGGGCAGTTCGATACCAGTCCGATGGTGAATGCCGCCAAGCTGCTGGCCGATGCAAAGGTCGATGCGATCGCGTGGAATGGCACCTCGGCCAGCTGGCTCGGCCTCGATTCGGATCGCAAGCTGGTGCGCGAGATCGAGAGCGAAGCCGGCGTGCCCGCTGCGACCTGCGTTCTGTCGGTGATGGATGCGCTCGATGCGCTCGGCGCAAAGACCATTGGCTTGGTCACGCCATATACCGATGATGTGCAGCAGAAGATCATCGACAATTTTGCCGCGCACGGTCTGCGCTGCACCGCCGAAGCGCATTTCGACATATCCGACAATTTCAGCTTTGGCACCGTGCCGCAGGACCGGATCGAATCCGCGCTGCGCGACGTGTGCGGCGCGAAACCGGATGCGGTGATCGTGCTTTGCACAAATCTCGCGGGCGCGCCCGTCGCCCGCCGCATCGAGGAAGAAACCGGCGTGCCGATCCTCGATTCGATTTCGGTGACGATGTGGGGCGCGCTCAACCGGATCGGCGCTCGAACGGGTGCGCTCGCCCCCTGGGGGCCGAAGCTGGCCGAACTCAAGATCAAGGAACCGGAGACCACCCAATGACCCGCATCGTAGACCTCACCCTGCCGCTCGAAGACGGAGCGCCCGCGCTAGGGCGCCTGGCCCGTCCGGTTATCATTCCGCATACCACGCACGAGGGTTCAAAGAAGCTCAAGCAGGGCACGCCTGACGATCTTTTGACCTTCACGACGACCTATATGGGAATGCTCGATCATTCCGGAACCCATATCGACGCGCTCATTCACAACAACCCGGACGGCGCTCCGATCGACGAGATGCCGATCGAGATGTTCATGGGCAAGGCGGTCTGTCTCGATCTGCGCCATGTCGGCGATAGGGGCGATATTACCCGCGAGGATATGGAAGCGGCCGAGAAGGAAGCGGGCGTCACCGTGGACGGGCATATCGTGCTGATGTGCACCGGGATCAACGAACGCCACTGGCCGAACGACGAGATCGTGCGCATGAACCCGCAGGTGACGGCCGAGGCGACATATTGGCTGCATGAACGCGGCAGCCGGGTGCATGGGGTCGAAGGACCATCGACCGACCGGGTGGATGAAAACCTTTTCGTCAATCACCGCATCTGCCGCGATCTCGGGATGGTGCATTACGAATGGCTCTGGAACCTCGAAGCGGTTCTTGGGGCCGGTGAATTTCAGTTTCAGGGCATCCCGCTGCGCATCAAGGGCGCATCCGGGTCTCCGGTGAGGGCGCTTGCCTTCCTGGAGTGACCGCGCCGACCCGGCGCTGTCGAAAACGGCAACCAACAGGGACAAGACGATGAACACCAAATCCATTACCAGATACCTCGCGGGCGCGGCGACCGCCGCCGCGCTGATGGCAGGACCGGCACTGGCCGAACAAATCAACCTGCGCGCACTCGGGCTCGTTTCCACGCACAAGAGCCATACCGCGCTGGAAAAATCATTCTACGAGAGCCTCGGCGAAAAGACCGGGCTGGATATCAATGTCAATTTCAACCCGCTCGACGTGCTGGGCGTGAACATGCAGGACACCATGCGCGTCGTCCGGGCCGGCACTTTCGATATCGTCGAGACGACCATCGGTTCGGCCTCGCGCGACGACCCTTTTCTCGAGGGGCTCGACCTGATCGGCGTGTCGCCGGATATCGATACGCTCAGGGAGGTGGTCGATGCCTACCGCGAGCCCTTCTCAAAGCGCGTGGAAGAGAAGTTCAATGCCAAGGTTCTGACCCTCTGGCCCTTCGGCCCGCAGATTTTCTACTGCAAGGGCGATGTGTCCGGCATCGAGGATATGGAAGGTCTGCGGATCCGTTCCTACACGCCGACCATGTCCGCGCTGGTCGAAAGCTTCGGCGCAACGCCGGTGACGCTGCAATTCGCCGAAGTCTACCCGGCCCTGCAACGCGGGGTCGCCGAATGCGCGATCACCTCGCCGACCTCGGGCAATACCGGCAACTGGCCCGAAGTGACCGACAGCCTTGTGATGCTCTCGATCTCCTGGTCGGTGCAGACCCATCTGATGAATCTGGACACCTGGAACGGTCTGTCCGAAGAGGCGCAGACCGAATTGATGGAGGCCTTCTCCGATCTCGAAGAGCAGTATTGGGAAATGGCGCGCGTCAATAATGGCAAGGCGGTCGCCTGTTCGACGGGTCAGGAATGTGACGAATACCTGCCGTTCGACATGACCGAAGTGACACCCTCGGAAGCCGATCTGAAACAGCTCAACGCATCCGTCGAAAAGGTGATCCTGCCGACCTGGGCGGAAACGTGCAACGCGAACTATGCCGATTGCTCGAAGATCTGGAACGAGACCATCGGCGAGGTGCGCGGCCTCAGGATCGAATGATCAGGGCCTGACGACAAGGGCCGCCCGAAAGGACGCGGGCGGCCTGCCAAGGCAAGGGAGGAACCAATGCAGCCTGGCAATTCAACATTCGCGGCACTGGACAAGATGGTCAGCGCAGTTGCGCTCGCCTGTGGCTGGGCGCTGCTCGCGCTATGCGCGCTGACCGGATATGACATCGTTGCGCGGCGCCTGCTGGGCCATTCGGTGCAGGGGGTCGACGAGATCGGCGGCTATATCCTCGCCATCACGGCTTCTGTCGGATTCGCCGCCGCACTGTTGAACCGGATGCACACGCGGATCGACCTGGGGCTGATGATCATGCCCGCGCCCCTGCGCGCGGTAATGAACGCGCTTGCATCGATCGCGCTTGCCGGGTTCGCCATCTTCATGACGCAGAAGGCCTGGGCCACGCTGATGGAAACGCTGGAATTCGGCGCGCGCGCCTCCACGCCGCTGCAAACGCCGCTCTGGATTCCGCAAAGCCTCTGGATCTTCGGAATTGGCCTTTTCGCGCTGATTTCCACCGCAATGGCGGTCCACACCGTCTGGCTTCTGTTGCGCGGACAGATCGGGGTGCTCAACACGCAATACGGCCCGCCCTCCATCGATGAGGAAACCGAGGCCAGCCTCAAGGTCACCGCGCCCCATTCGAGCGCCGATGCAACCATCAAGGAAGCGGTAAAATGATCGATTTCACAGGCGCAACCATCGGCTTTGTCCTCATGCTCGGCATGATGGCGCTGGGGCTTCACGTCGCCGTTGCCATCTTTCTCACCTCCGTTCTGGGCGCGATCGTCTATTTCGGGCCGGGGCTTCTGGACACGTTCGCCACCCAGCTTTGGGCGGTGATGAACGATTTCATCCTCACGGCGATCCCGCTATTCGTTCTTCTGGGCGAACTGCTCATGCGCGCCGGCGTGACCCAGCGCATGTATAGCGGGCTCTCCACCTGGCTCGGACGGCTTCCGGGCGGTCTGTTGCACACCAATATCGGCGCAAGCGGGCTTTTCGCGGCGGTCTCCGGCTCATCGGTGGCGACGGCGGCGACGATCTCGACCGTGGCGCTGCCGGAATTGCGCGCACGCGGTTATAACGAACGGCTGGTGCTCGGCTCCATCGCCGCAGGCGCGACCCTGGGCATCCTGATCCCGCCTTCGGTGAACCTGATCATCTACGGCGCGCTGACCGGCACCTCCATCGGCCAGCTTTTTGCCGCCGGGATCGTGCCGGGGCTGCTGCTCATCGGGCTGTTCATGCTTTTCATCGCGATCATCTCGGTTTTGCTGCCCGGCTCTGCAGGAGCGCTCGACGAGGCCGCGCCGTGGTCGGAAAAGATGCGCAGCCTGCGTCACCTCGTTCCGCCCCTGTCGATCTTCGTCGTCGTGATGGGCGCGATCTATACCGGCTGGGCCACCCCGACCGAAGCGGCTGCGGTCGGCGTTCTGATGGCCGTCGCGCTGGCGGCGATGAACAAGGCGCTGAGCATCTCGATGCTGCATGACGCGTTTCTGAGCACCGTGCGAACGACGGCGATGATCCTGCTCATCATCATCGCGGCCTTTTACCTCAAGTTCATCATCGGCATCCTCGGCGTGCCGCAGGCGATGACGAGTTTTGTCGCCGCGATGGACCTGACGCCGCTTGGCTTCATTCTCGTGCTGGTGGTGTTCTACCTCATCCTGGGCTGTTTCATCGAAACGCTGTCGATGATGGTCGGCACCATTCCCATCGTGTTCCCCCTGGTGGTGCATATGGGGCTCGATCCGGTCTGGTTCGGCATCTTCCTCGTTCTGATGATGGAGCTGGCGCTGATCACGCCGCCGGTTGGCATGAATCTCTTCGTGGTCCAGGGCGTCCGCCGCACGGGTTCGGTGGTGGATGTGTTCTACGGCATCATCCCCTTCGTCGCCGTTGTGCTGTTCGCGGTGGCGCTCATCGTGGCGGTGCCGGGGATCGTGACCTGGCTGCCCTACAGGATGTTCTAGGCCATGACGGATACGGCGATCTGCGATTGGCCGGCTGTCACGCTGGCCGAGCATCTGCGCAGCGGCGCGCTGTCCTCCGAACAGCTCGTCACCGCCTCCCTTGCACGGATCGAGGCGCTGGACGGCACGCTGCGCGCCTTTATCACCGTCGATGCGGATGCGGCACTCGACGCCGCGCGGGCGGCGGACGCGCATCGCCGGTCGGGCGGAGAGCTCCTCGCGCTGCATGGCATGCCGGTGGCGATAAAGGACGTGACCGCGACCAAGGGCCTGCGCACAACCCAAGGCTCGCGCATCCACGCCGATACCGTTCCCGAGGAAGATGCGGGCTCGGTCGCGCGGCTGCGCGACGCCGGCGCGATCATCCTCGGCAAGACCAACACACCCGAATTTGCCTTCGGCGCGATCTGCACCAACGCGCTTTGCGGGCCGACGGCAAACCCCTGGGACACCGCGCGAAGCTCCGGCGGCTCCAGCGGCGGATCGGCGGTCGCGGTGGCGACCGGCATGGTGCCGCTGGCGCAAGGCACCGATTTCGGCGGCTCGGTGCGCACGCCCGCTTCCTTCTGCGGTGCGGTCGGGCTGCGCCCTCAGCCCGGCACCATCGCGGAACCCGAGCGAAAGCTCGGCGAAGCGCGATTGGCCACGCAAGGCGTTCTGGCCCGCTCGACTGCCGATGCGCTCATGATGCTGCGCGCGATGGCCGGGCCGCATCCGCTCGATCCTGCCTCGCGCGGAGTTCCGTTGCCGCCAAAGCCTGACAGTCAGGCCACACCGCGCATCGCGGCATCGGTCGATCTGGACGGAGCGTTTCCCGTCGATCCCTGGGTGCGCGACCGGTTCGAGGCAGCTTGCAGCGATGTGGCCGCCGCGCTTGGCCCGGTGGAACGGGCCGCGCCCGATCTCAAGGATGGCGTGCAAGCGTTCAAGACGCTGCGGGCGGCGGAATCCTGGTTCAAGTTCGGCGCGATGGTAGACAGGCACGAGGATCAGCTCACCCCGTCCTATGTCTGGAACGTCCGGCAGGGGCGCGAGATTTCCGCCGAACGCTACCTCGCTGCCGAAGCGACGCGCACCGCGATGCAGCGCGCTGCGCTGCGCTTCTTCGAGACGCATGATTTGCTGCTCATGCCCGCAGCCTCCGTGCCGCCCTTCCGCAACGATGGCGGCGAGGTGATGCAGGTCGGCGATGCCGAATGCGAAACGATCATCGACTATCTGGCCTGCACCTTCCTGATCTCTCTGATCGGTTTTCCCTGTCTCTCGCTTCCCGCGCCCACCGGCGAGGGCGATCTGCCTTTCGGCCTTCAGATCGTCGCACGGCCGGGCCGCGAGGCGCTGCTCTGGGGAGCGGCGATGCGGCTCGAAAAAGCAGGCTTTGCGCATCGTTTCGCGCCCATCGTTCGGGATGTGACATGAGCGCACCCTTGATCCTTCTCGTCAACGGCAACAGCCGCGAGGAGCTGACCGCGCGGATGGCCGGGCTGGCGCGCAAGAGGCTGGATGGATTGGCGAGGGTCGAGCCAATGACCATAAGCGCCGCGCCGCCATATATCTCGAACCGCGCCGAAGGGGTCCACGCGGCCAGCGCCATTCTGACAGCGCTTCAAGGCCGCATCGAGGAACCGGACGCGCCGCGCCCGGATGCAGTGATGCTGGCCTGTTTCGGCGAACCGGGGCTTGCCGCGCTCCGACAGGTGCTTCCCATGCCCGTCACCGGCATGGTCGAAGCGTCGCTGCATACCGCCTTTCAGCTGGGGCGCCGGGTATCGATCCTGACGTCCGGGCAGGATTGGCCGGCGCAGATCGACGATCTGCTTGACCTCTACGGTCTGCGCGGGCGTGTGATGCGGATCACCGCCCTGCCGGATGACGCGATGCGTGACGAGGAAACGATATGGCGCCCGGCGCTTGACGCGGCGCTTGAACGGGATGCGCGCCTTGGCGGAGCAGAGGCCGTCATCCTGGGCGGTGGACCCTTGGCCGGCCGCGCCGCTGCGCTGACGCCGCCGCCCGGCGTGCGCGTGATCGACGCTTTCGATGCAACCCTCTGGCAAAGCCTCGCGCTGGCCGGACACACACGCCCAGAAGGAACTGCCCGATGACCCCTCATGTCATTGCTGTTGCCCGCGACGACACCCACCGCTTTTCTAAGGTTCCGGCAGAGGAGATCACCCTGCTGAAGGGGCTGGGCGTCGAAGGGGATGCGCATTGCGGTGAAACGGTCAAACATCGCTCGCGCGTGAAGGCCGATCCGACACAGCCCAACCTGCGCCAGGTGCATCTATATCAGGCCGAGCTTTTCGACGAATACGCGGAGAAAGGCTTTACCGTCGGGCCGGCCGATCTGGGAGAGAATATCACCACGCGCGGCATCGATCTTCTGGCTCTGCCAAAAGGCGCCGTTCTCGAACTGGGGCGGGAGGCACGCGTCGAGATCACCGGGCTGCGCAATCCCTGCGCGCAGATCGACGCGTTCCAGCCTGGCCTGCTGAGCGCCTTCATTTGCCGCGATGCGAATGGCAAGCTGATGCGCCGGACGGGGGTGATGGGGATCGTTCTGGCCTCTGGCAAGGTGCGCCCGGACGATCCGATCGTCGTCCATCTTCCCGAAGGCGAGCATCGGGCGCTGGAACGGGTCTAGCCGCGCGTTGCTGAACGCTTGGGCTTTGCATATCGGACGCGGGCGTTCTATCCCTTTCGGGATGCCTGATATTCGCCGCCCATGACCGTCGCGCTGGCCCTGCATGCGCTATTGGTGATCACCTTCACCGCGCGCATCCTGCTGCGCGATGACCTGTCGCCGCCCGCGCGGCTGGCTTGGTTCATCGTCCTGAATATCCTGCCCTATTTCGGCTCGCTGGTCTATTTCCTCTTCGGCGAGATCGACATCGGCAACAGCGTCAACCGCCGCCATGCCGAGATTTTCGATGAGATCGCGGCAAAGGCCGCGCCCCATATGGGCGCGCCGGGAAACGCCGATGCGCTCATCGATCCAGTCTACCGGCCGGGGTTCAAATATGCCGCGTCCATCAATGGCTTTCATCCTGTGGCGGGAAACCACGCCGAGTTGATGGCCGATGGCGACGAGACGCGCGCGCGCATGATCGCCGATATCGACGCGGCGCAGGATCACGTGCACGTGCTATATTATATCTGGCTGAATGACGGCACCGGCACCGATATCGCCGAGGCATTGATCCGCGCCGCCGAGCGCGGGGTGACCTGCCGGGCGATGGCCGATGCGATGGGCTCGCGCCGGATGATCAAATCCGATCTCTGGAAACGGATGGGCGCGGCGGGCGTGCAATTGGCTGTCGCCCTGCCGTTTCGCAACATCCTGCGCGTTCTGGCCACCAGCCGCATCGATCTGCGCAACCATCGCAAGATCACCGTGATCGACAGCCGCGTGACCTATTGCGGCAGCCGCAATTCGGCCGATCCGGAATTCCGCATCAAGGCAAGATATGCGCCCTGGGTCGATATCATGCTGCGCCTCACCGGTCCTGTCGTCGCGCAGAACCAACTGATCTTCGCCAGCGACTGGATGCTGGCGACCGGTGAGGGGCTGGGCGGGATCAAGGTTTCCGCGGCACCCGAGGAAGGCGGCTTTCCCGCGCAGGCGATGGCCGTCGGGCCGACCGAACGGCACCGCGCGACGCCGCATCTTTTCGCCAACCTGATCGCCTGCGCCGCGGACCACCTGACCTTGACGACACCCTATTTCGTGCCGGATGCCACCGTGCTCGAAGCGCTTTGCGCCGCCGCGCATCGCGGCGTTCGGGTGACGCTGATCTTCCCGCAGAAGAACGACAGCTGGGTCGTTGCCGCCGCCAGTCACAGCTATTATCGCCAGCTGGTCGAGGCAGGTTGCGCGATATACGAATTTCGCGGCGGGCTGCTGCACGCCAAGACGCTAACGATCGACGGCAAGGTGACGCTGATCGGCTCCTCCAATCTCGATCTGCGCAGTTTCGATCTGAACTACGAAAACAACATCCTGCTGCAGGACGAAGCCGTCACCGAGGCGATTTGCCAGCGGCAGGAGACCTATATCGCGCGTTCCGTCCGGGTGCCCTTGCGGGACGTTCTGAATTGGCCCTATCCGCGCCGGATCTGGAACAACGTCGTCGCGACGGTCGGGCCGATCCTTTGAGGCGGCGCCATATGGAGTTCATCTGTCTTGCCGTGATATCTGCCGCGGCAAATCGCATTCGGAGGCGCCCTTGACCACCGCTGCCCTCATCGTTGCCGCGGGACGCGGTCGCCGCATGGGAATGGATCGACCCAAGCAGTTCACGGCTTTGGCCGGCATTCCGGTTCTGCGCCGCACCATCGACGCACTTCTGCTCGCGCGGGAAATCGATCTGTTGCGCGTTGTGATACACCCCGACGATCACGCGCTTTATAACGAGGCGGCGGCCGGGCAATCCGATGCCCGCTTGCTTCCGCCGGTCATCGGAGGCGAGACGCGATCGGCCTCCGTTCGGCGCGGGCTCGAAGCACTGGCTGACGATGCGCCGGAAATCGTTTTGATCCACGATGCCGCGCGTCCGTTCTGCAGCGTCGACTTGATCGCGCGTGTTCTGGAAAGCGCGCGGCATACCGGCGGCGCCTTTGCGGCGCTTCCGGTTGTCGATGCGCTCTGGCAAATCACGGATGGCAGCGCCGCACGCCCGGTCGAGCGCGCCGGGCTCTGGCGCGCGCAAACGCCACAGGCCTTTCGTTTTGACGCGATCCGCCAGGCGCATCAAGGGGCCGAGACGGATGCCGCCGACGATGTCGAGATTGCACGCCGCGCCGGTCTTTCGGTCCGCGTTGTCGAAGGAGACGAGCAGAATTTCAAGATTACCCTGCCGCAGGATCTCTCGCGCGCGGAGTGGATGATTAAGCATGGCGGCACGAATGGCTTCATCTCATGACGCCAGCTTGCGCGGCTCCGTCGCGCTTTCCATACAGGACCACTCCAGATCGCCGATATAGCGCTGCGCCATCTGCCCGGCCTCATCGAGCGCGAAGAGATGCAGCCAGCCGTTGTCGAAGAGATCGCGCACCGAGGCGTGGCGACGCAGGATATCGTTCATCGCCTCGCAAGGCGCTTCGATACAGACGCTCAGCCTGAGCGGCTCATGCATCGGAACGTTGCCGTTATGCACCGATTGCCAAGGCAGTCCGGCCCGCAGCACGCCGCCATTGCCCTCGACCACGCCGATCCCGCCGGTGACGTTGTGCAGTAGCTTGTTGCCCCCGCCGAACACGTCCGGCGCGACGGTGGAGCCGTAATATTGCAGGCTGATCCAGCTTGCCACCACCACCGGGGCGGTCAGGATCAGCTCCAGCACGCCGAAATCGCGGTCCTGCCTCCAGTCGTAATCGTGCAGGAAGGCGCGCCCGTTCAGCGCTTTGCCGGCGGTACGATGGCGCGGCGCGGCGATGAAGGCGCGGCAGCCGGCAAGCGCCCATTCGGGGCGCGTTTCGGCCCAGTCGCGGCTGCGCTTTTCGATTGCCCCCGGCCCGGCGGCGCGGGGCAGGCGCAGGGCGCGTTCGGTGCGCGCCAGCTTGCCGGCTTGCGCGAGCCAGCCCCGTGCCTTTCGTAGATCGTCTTCATGGCCGGGCGCGGCGTGCCCGTCTTCGAAGAGCGTCACCTCATCGGTCGTCGTGTCGTGCAGCGCGCCGAGAAAGAGCGTATCGCCCGGCACGTCCAGCCCGCGCGGACGCAGCCCCTCCCGAACCGCCTGATCGTTGAGAAGCCCGGCCAGCACGCGCGCGCTGACAGCGCCGGTATGGCCGCCGCAGGCGCCGCAATGCAGCGCGCTCAGATGCGGGTTGTTCACCGCACTCGCGCCATGACCGGCCAGCAGAACGACCCGCGCGAAGGGGCCGGTGAGCGACATGGCGCGCAGCACCTGTTCGGCCAGATCCACCCGCGCCTCAGGGCCGGGATCGGGGTTGAGCACGGGCGCAGGCTCAGGCTCCGGCGCAGGACGGGGCAGGCCGAGCGCGTCGCGCAGCAGCTTGCCGACATAGATCGGCCCGGCCGCCTCCACGAAAGCGAAGGACGAGACGGCGGCGAATTTGAACCTGTTCCAGGCGCGGCTGCCGCGCGCCTTGATGCACGCGGCGGTCTCGGCGTCCTCGGGCGGCGCGTTGCCCGAGCGGCTCTTGAGCGCGGGGCGCAGCAGGACCGGCAGATGCGCCTCCGGAATGTCCGAGGCAAAGCCGCGATGTTCGAGGGGAAGGCCGAAGAATCCCGCAAAACCAATGGTTTGCGCATCCGGTGCGACGGCTTCGAGGCTGCGGCGGAACACTTCGGAACGCACATCGATGCAGAACGCCGCCTGCAAGGCAGGGCGCGCGGTGCGCGGCGGCGTCGCGTCCTGGGCCAATGCCCCGGCGATCTCGCGCTGCGCGGCGCGCTCGGCGGCGGTTTGCAGGATCGCGTCGATCACGTGGTCGGCATCCGGCTCGGCCGGGCGGGCATAGTCCTGCACCACCTTTTCCCAACGATCCCCAATCTGCGGCCCGAACCGCAGCAAAAGCGCCTCTTCCCAGATCATGCGGATGGCCAGAAGGTCCACGGCGCTCGCATCCGTCTTTTCCGACAGTTCGGCCTGCCAATGCAGGTAACGCGCGTATTGGCTCCATCCGCCCAGCGTCATCAGCAGGCGGTGAAAGTAGAGTTCCAGCGCGGCCTCGGGCAGGGCGAGCCGCTGTGCGGCTCGCACGATAGCGTCGCGCGCCTCGGTCGGGGCGGCTTCGGCATGGGCGGCAAAGCCGGAAAGCCCGGCGATTTCCGGCGTCAGATCATGGCTCGCGGTGGCGCGCCAGGCCGAATAGGGCCCGCGCCGTTGCGGAGCGGCCCAGAGCGCCTGCCCCTCGTCGAACTGCCCGGCGGCCCAGGCGCCGATCCGGTGGGCGATGATCGCGGGCCAATCCATGCCGGTGGCCTCCGCCGCCAGATCGGCCAGCGTCGGCAGCGTGGCAGGGGCCGGTCGCTCCTGCAGCGCGGCGGCGCGGAGCGCATCCGGCCCCGCCGGCACATGCGGCCCCCGTGTCGCAGCCAGCGCGGCGGCCAGATCGGCCTCGGTGATCCGCCCATCCGCGATCCGCTCGGCATACCATGCGCGCGGCATCGTCATCGGCGCACCGGCCACCCGTTCGAGACGCGCGGCGGCCTGTGCCAGCGTCAGGTCGGACTGGCCAAGATAGGGGTTGACGGCGACCGATGTGGCCAGCGGCCAGACCGGCGGAACCGCGCGGATGGCGCGTTCGGTCGCAGCGGCGCAGGTGTAGCTGTAGGCGGTGTCTTTCATGTCCGGTCCTCCGTCTGGAAAAGGGTCTGCGATTGCGGCCTCGCCGCGCGCCAGCCGCCCAGCAACCGGTCGAAGAGCGCGTTGGCGTAAAGCCCGTTGGCCAGATGCACGCGCAGTCCCGCCGCCGCCGGGTGATGCGCCCAAAGCGGGAACATCGCCTGCGCCAGCGCGACCAGCCCGAAGCTCGCCACGGCGAGGATCATCAACGCCCATTCCAGCGATTGCGGCGCCGGGGCGGGCGGCAGCGTGCCGCGCGTGAGCCATTCGGCGGCGCGGTGCAGGGCGAAATATCCGATCGCGGCGGCCACGGAATAGATCGCGGTGATCCGGGTGAGCGCGCGCGGGGCGGCATCGGCAAAGCCCTGCGCAAGCAGATAGGCCACGCCGAAGATCAGGATCGCCCCGAGCGCAATGGCCTGCGGGGATTTATCGACGAAGCCGAAGGCGAACCCGATAACGGCATAGATCGCCAGCGCCACCGCGAAGGCTTTGGACACCGCACCTACCCCCGGCACCGCGATCGGTCCGGGCCGGCGGACCGAGGTGACAAGCTCGACCGCGCTGCCGGAGGAGAGGAACGCATGCGCCTTGTAGAGCGAATGGGCCACGATATGCAGCAGCGCCAGCGGAAAGAGCGCAAGGCCGCATTGCAGGATCATGAACCCCATCTGCGCGATAGTGGACCATGCGAGCGATGTCTTGACCGCCGATTGCGCCAGCATCGCCGCCGCTCCGACAATGGCGGTCAGCCCGCCGATCATCGCCAGCACCGCGAGCATGCCGGGCGACAGCAGCATCACATCGGCAAAGCGGATGAGCAGGAAACCGCCCGCGTTGATCACGCCCGCATGGAGCAGCGCGGAAACCGGGGTCGGCGTTTCCATCACCTCGGTGAGCCAGCCATGGGTGGGAAATTGCGCCGATTTCAATAGCGCCGCGAGGGCGAGAAAGCCGGCGGCCCAATGGAGCCCCGCCGGGGCGATGCCCGCACGCGCGGCGGTGAGGATATCGGCGATGACGCCGGTGCCATAGCCCCAGCCCAGAAGCAGCGCCGCGGCGATCAGCGCCGCGTCCCCGGCGCGGGCGGTGACGAATTTCTTGCGCGCCGCCCGCTGTGCCCCGGCACGGTGCGGATAGAACAGAAGCAGCCGGTGCAGGCAGACGCTCGCCGCGATCCAGGCCAGCACCAGCACAAGCAGCGTGCCTGCCTGCACCAGCGTCAGCACCGCCGCCAGCGTCAGGCACATCCAGCCGGTGAACGGGCCTTGCCGCGACTCGCCGTCCAGATAGCTATGCGTGAAACGCAGGACGACCCAACCGACACCGGCCACCAGCGTCAGCATGACCGCGCTGACGACATCGACGCGGATGCCGAGGCCGAAACCGTCGGGCCCCATCGGGCCGACGGTCGCCGCGCCGCCGGAGATGAGCGCGCCGCTCGCGACCAGCGCAGCGGCCAGCGCCACCAGCGCCGCGCCTTCGGCAAGGCGCGGTGTCAGGCGGGGCCGGAAGGGCGCGCCCAGAAAGGCCGCTGCAGCAGCGGCGACAAGCGCGACGGGGGCGAGCAGGGCAATCGTGTGGAGCATGATGAACCTCTTGGAAATAGCGGACCGCATCAGGAGATAGAGGCAATGGAACGCCAAGAAAAATTCATTGTTCTGGGGCAATCGTTCTGTTTAATAAATCAATGCCCCAGCTCAACTATCACCACCTGCGCTATTTCTGGGCCGTCGCGCATGACGGCAACCTGACGCGCACGGCGCGGGGGCTGAACCTGTCGCAATCGGCGCTTTCCGTGCAGATCAAGCAGCTTGAGGACCAGCTGGGCCATGCGCTTTTCGAGAGGCGCGGGCGGCAATTGCACCTGACGGAGGCGGGGCGCATCGCGCTTGATCATGCGGATGCGATCTTTGCCGCCGGGGCCGATCTGATGGCCTCGTTGCAGGACACCGGCCGCCCGCGCCGGGCGCTTCGGGTGGGCGCTCTGGCCACGTTGTCGCGGAACTTCCAGATCAATTTCCTGCGCCCCATCCTCGGGCGCGCGGATGTCGAGGTGATCCTGCGTTCCGGCGCGCCCTCCGATCTGCTGGCCGCGCTGGAGGCGACCAATCTCGATGTTGTCCTGCTTAACCGTCCGGCGGGCAAGGATGCGATCACGCCGTTCGTTTCGCACCGGCTCGCCGATCAGCCCGTAAGCCTCATCGGAGCGCCCGCGCATATCCCCGAAGGCGTGCCGGTCGAGGAACTGCTGAACACCCGCCCGCTGATCCTGCCGACAGCCGAAAGCGGCATCCGCGTCGATTTCGATGCGCGAGCCGACCGGCTTGGCCTGCGCCCGACCATCGTGGCCGAAGCCGATGACATGGCGATGCTCCGTCTGCTCGTGCGCGAGGGGATCGGGCTGGCCATCCTGCCGCCCATCGTGGTCCGGGACGAGTTGGACAACGGACGGCTGAGGACGGCCGGGCAGATCGAGGGGATCGTCGAGACCTTCTACGCGATCACGACGGAACGGCGCTTTCCCAACCCGCTCTTGCGCGAATTGATCGCCGCGCCCGGCGAATAGGGCGCGGGCGGGATCGCGCCGTATTTGATCTATGTCAAACAGAACGGACATGGTATGTGTAAGCCTAACGTTACACATTGGCGAGGCTCGATATGCGGATTCTATTTGTCCACCCCAACTATCGCTCCGGCGGAGCCGAGATCGCGGGAACATGGCCGCCCGCCTGGGTCGCCTATCTGACCGGCCATCTGCGACAGGAAGGCTTCGACGATATCCATTTCATCGACGCGATGACCGACAACCTGACCGATGCCGATCTGGCGCAGAGGATGGAGGCGCTGTCGCCCGATGTGGTGGCCGTGACCGCCATCACCCCGTCGATCTACCGCGCGGAGGATGTGCTCAAGATCGCACGCGATTTGGTGCCCGGCGCGGTGCGGGTCATGGGCGGGGTTCACGCGACCTTCATGTATAAGCAGGTGCTCTCCGAAGCGCCCTGGATCGACGTGATCGTGCGCGGCGAGGGCGAGGAGATCTGCGCCGAGCTGATGCGCGCCATCGCGGACGGACGCTGGCCGGAGGATCGGCAGAAGATCAGGGGACTCGCCTTCAAAGAGGGCGACCGGATCATCGCCACCCCGGCGGCGAGCACCGTCAAGGATCTGAAGAAGATCAAACCCGACTGGTCCATCCTCGATTGGGAGAAATACATCTACATCCCGCTCGGTACGCGCGTCGCCATCCCGAACCTTGCGCGCGGGTGCCCCTTCACCTGCTCCTTCTGTTCGCAATGGAAATTCTGGCGCGATTACCGCGTGCGCGATCCCAAGGATGTTGTCGACGAGATCGAGGATCTGGTGGACAATCACGGCGTCGGGTTCTTCATCCTTGCCGATGAGGAGCCGTCGATCAACAAGAAGAAATTCGTCGCCTTCTGTCAGGAGCTGATCGACCGGCGCCTGCCGGACCGCGTCAAATGGGGCATCAACACCCGCGTGACGGACATCTACCGCGACCGCGATCTGCTGAAATTCTACCGCGAGGCGGGGCTGGTGCATGTATCCTTGGGCACCGAGGCGGCGGCGCAGATGAAGCTCGATATCTTCAACAAGGAAACCAAGGTCGAGGAGAACAAGGAAGCGATCCGCTTGCTGCGCGAGGCCGACATTCTGGTCGAGGCGCAGTTCATCGTCGGGCTCGACAACGAAACGCCCGAAACGCTGGAAGAGACCTACAAGATGGCCTGGGATTGGCAGCCCGACCTTGCCAATTGGTCGATGTATACGCCCTGGCCCTTCACACCCTTGTTCCAAGAGATGAAAGACCAAGTCGAAGTCTTTGATTTCAGCCGGTATAACTTCGTCACCCCCATCATGAAGCCCGCCGCGATGGAGCGGGGGGAATTGCTCGACGGGGTGATGAACAACTACCGGCGCTTCTACATGAAAAAGGCGCTGTTCCACTACCCGTGGCGCGGCACCGGGTTCCGGCGGCGGTATCTGCTGGGCTGTCTTTACGCCTTCCTCAAGGCGGGCGTGGGGCGGACCTTCTACGATCTGGGCAAGGTCGGCTATACCGGGCCGCAATCCAAGCACAAGCTCGACTTCCAGTTCGACGAGACGCGCACCATCGCCGAGGCGCAGATGGAGGATTGGGAAGCCAGCGCCGACAAGGCCGCCAAGGCGGCAGAGCGGCGCGAGGCGGTAAAGGCGCAGATGAAGGAGCGGTCCATCGTCCGCACGCAGGATTTCAAGATGCCCAATGGCGCGCAGGTGCGTGCCTGCGGCGGCGGAAGCGAGCAGATGGAAGATGTCTGACGAGGCCGCCGGGGCCGTGATCGGCCCAAACGCCGTGTTGCAACTCCTGCCGCAGATCGAACGTATCGGCGGCGCGGCGCGGGTGGCGCGGATGCTCGCCGAGGCGGGGATTTTCGAGGTGCCCGATGGCAGACGCATGATCCCCGAAACGCAGGCCATGCGCTTGCATCAGGTGTTGCGCCGCGACGCGCCCGATCTGGCCCCCGCGCTTGCCGCACGGGCAGGGCGGGCAACGGCGGATTACATCCTCGCGTATCGCATCCCGGTGCCGGCCCGAACGATGCTGAAGCTGCTGCCCGCGCCGCTTGCCGCGCGCGGCTTGTCGCGCGCCATCGTCAGACATGCCTGGACTTTTGCCGGATCGGGCCGCTTCCGCGCCCTCTCGCCCTGGCGGTTCGAGATCGCGCAGAACCCCATCGTGCGCGGCGAGGTCAGCGCGGTGCCGCTCTGCCATTGGCATGCGGCGGTGTTCGCGCGGCTCTATGCCTGCCTCGTGGCGCCCGGTTGCACCTGCGTGGAGACGCATTGCACGGCGCAGCCCGGCCGCGGCATGTGCCGCTTCGACATTCGCCGGTCCGGCGCGACGGCCTAGCTGTCACGCTTGCAGAAACGGCAGGATCGCGCCCGCGACGGCCTGCGGGTTTTCCTCGTGCATCAGATGGCCCAGACCGGGCAGGCGCTGCACCTCGGCGTTCGGAAGGCGCTTCGCGGCACGATCCGAAACCTCGGGCGGCACGGCGCTGTCTCTCTCGCCTGTCAGCATCAGCACCGGATTGCGCAACTCCCCCAGCCGGGGCAGCAGCCCGTCCAGATCCCATTGCGCCATCATCGACAGCGTGCCATCGACATGCGCCCGGTCGGCCACGAGCCGGCGATAAAGCGCGATATCCTCATCCGGGAGCGCGGAGCCCGTCCCGGCGATCAGCCGCGCGACATTCGACCGGCTGGAGGCGGCGGCGGCAAAGAGATCGGCGGTGAAGGGCGTGGCGGCCAGAAGCTTCGCCAGCCTTGGAAAGAGCCATCCGGCCACGCCCTCGAACCGCGACAGCGCGGCGTTGATCGTCACCACCCGAAGCGCGGGATCGCCCGATTGCAGCGCCAGGTTCATCGCGATGGCGCCGCCGGCAGAATGGCCGATCACCCCGTGCAGCACCCATCCTTCGGCGTCGATGAGCGATGCCAGATCGTTGGTCATACCCTCCAGCCCGCTGCGCTGCCGCGCGCCGGATCGGGTGAAGCCCTGGCCCGGCAGATCGATTGTGACGACGTGGAAGCTGCGCGCGAGGATGGGGGCCAGCCCGCGCCAGCTATGGCTCGCGCCGCCCGCGCCGTGAATCAGCAGGAGCGTGGGGCCGATGCCCATCTCCTGCACATGCCAGCGATGCGGGCGATGCGGCACGAGGCGCGAATGCTCGCTCATCGGCCAGCCTTCGGCATCCTCGGGCCAGCGCATCAGGCGTCCAGCGCGGCGCTGACGGCCGCGGAAATCCGGCCCGCATCGGCACGCGGGAGCGCGAAGTGGTGCCCCTGCATCGCATCCGCCAGGGCGCGCAGCGCGGGTTCGGGCCGTGTGCCGCTATCGATCACCAGCGCCTCCATGCCTGAGGCGCGGATGGCGCGCGCCATGTCCAGTGCATCGGACGCGGCGGCGCCGCGATCCGCCGTGCCGTCGAGCGCGATATTCGCGCGCCCGTCGGTGAGGATCGCAAGGGTGGGCGTCATGCCGCGCCGCCGGGCGGATTTCGCCATTTCGAGCGCCTCGCGCAGCCCGCGCGCCAGCGGCGTCGCCCCGCCGCCGGGAAGGCCGGCGAGCTGCCGCTTGGTGCGCAAGAGCGAGCGGGTGGGCGCGAGCAGCACCTCGGCTTCGGCCTTTCGAAAGGCGATCAGCGCGACGTGATCGCGCCGCGCATAGGCGGCGGCGAGCATCAGTTCCACCGCGCCCTTGGCCTCGGCCAGCCGGGTCATCGCGGCGGAGCCCGACGCATCCACGACGAAGATCAACAGCCGGTCGGAGGGCTGTTCGTAGCGGCGCAGGTGAATGTCGGCGGGGCGGATGCGCAGCGGCCCGCCTTTCGGCCTGCCGCGCGCGGCCTGCCATGGCGCGGCGGCGCGCAGCGTTGCCACCAGATCGAGCCGCGCCGTGCCGCCCAGCCGCCCCTTGCGCGGCGGCACCGGACGCCCCCGGCGGTTGCCGATCCGCGCATCGCCCGTGCCGGTGCCGCGCGCGGCGCGCGCCTTGCGGGCGGCGATCCGGGCCAGCATCCCCTCGGGCAGCTGCGCCAGAACCGCCTCGATGGGCAGATCGGTTGGTGGGTTGTCCTCGGGAAGGCTCTCGGCCTCGCTGCCGGGGTCGCGCGTCTCCTCGGGCTGGGGCGGGGCCGGGGGCGCGCCGGGCTCGGGCAGGTGCGTGGCGCGCGGGGCGAGCACCAGCAGGCAGGCCAGTTCGATATCCTCCGCCGCGATCACCGCGCGGCCCTTCAGCGCGGCATGGGCCGCCGCCGCGCGCAGCGCCAGCCATCCGGCACGCGCGCCCGGAACGCCGAAGGCTTCGGCCAGCCCGGCAATCTCGGCGATCTGCGCATCCTGCGCGCGCGGCAGGGCGGCGGGGCCGGGCAGGGGTGTCTCCACCGGGCCGATCGCCGCCAGCGGCACGGCCTCGAGATCGACATGAAGCGCCAGCCGGTCGGCCAGCGCGGGCGGCACGCGCTCTTCATCGCCGGCGCTTTCATCGAGCGCGATCAGCGGATGCGCCCGCCGCGCGTCCAGCATCCCGGCGAAACGCGCGGCCAGTCGCGGCGGCGTGCGTTCGGCCATTGGCAGGATGAGCGGGCCGTCATGCGCATCGAGCCCGGCGCGCAGTTCGATCCGCCCCGTCGCCAGCGTAGCATCGATATCCAGCCCGCCGAAAAGCGCATCCTCCGGCATCGCGGGATGCAGCCGCGCCGATCCGTGCTCCAGCGCGCGCAAAAACGCCTCCCGCGCGGGACCGGCGCGGGCGCGCAGGAGCACACCGCCCAATCCGCCGGGATCGGCGCAGGCCAGATGCAGCGCGATCACCGCGCGCGCCCATTGCGCTTCGGCGCCCATCAGCCGAGCACGGTTTCAATGACCCGCCCCACGCGCGCCTCCGAGCCCGCCTCGTCGAGCGGATCGCGGCGCATCCGGTGGCTCAGCGCCAGCGGCGCGGCGGCGCGGATATGGGTGCGGGTGATCGCGGTATCGTCGCGGAACGCGGCATAGGCGCGCGCCGCTTTCAGGAGCGCCAATTCGCCGCGTATCCCGTCCGATCCCAGCGCAAGGCAGAGCTCGGCCACATCGCGCAGCGCCGCTTCGTCGGGCGCGAGATCCCGAAGCGCCTTGCGAGCAGAGAGGATCTGATCGCGGATCGTCGCATCCTCGGCCTGCCAGCGCAGCATGAAAGCCGCGTTGTCGTTCTCGAACGCATCGCGCCGGCGCAGAACCTCGATCCGCAGGTCGATATCGGCGGGCGAGGTCACATCGACCGACAGGCCGAACCGGTCGAGCAGTTGCGGGCGCAGCTCGCCCTCCTCGGGGTTGCCCGATCCGACCAGCACGAAGCGCGCCGGATGGCGGATCGACAGCCCCTCGCGCTCCACCATGTTCTCGCCCGATTGCGCCACGTCGAGCAGCAGATCGACGATGTGATCCTCCAGCAGGTTGACCTCGTCGATATAAAGATACCCGCGATTGGCCCGCGCCAGCAGCCCCGGCTGGAACGCCTTTTGCCCGTCCACCAGCGCCCGCTCGATATCGAGCGCGCCGGTCACGCGATCCTCGCTCGCGCCGAGCGGCAGATCGACGACCGGGGTCGGGATCTCATGCGTCCGGTTGGTCGTTATGCCGGCCCAGTCGGGGCAATCCGCAGGGCTGGCCGAATTGACGGGGCAGCCCTCGATGGCGGTGATCGGCGGCAAGAGCGCGGCCAGCGCGCGCACGGCGGTCGATTTGCCGGTGCCCCTGTCGCCGAAGACCAGCACGCCGCCGATGGACGGGTCCACCGCCGTCAGGATCATCGCCAGTTTCATGTCGTCTTGCCCGACGATGGCGGAGAAGGGAAAGGGTTGGGTCATGCAGCAGCCTTGAGCGGGGAGACACCGTTCCAGGTGCCGATATCGGAGTGAATGGCGAAGCGCGCGTAAAGCTCTTCGCGGAACCAGTTTTCGCGCCGAACGGCCTCGATCGCCTCGGCATGGGGGCCGGTGCGGGCGAAAGCGGCCATCGCTCTGGTATCCGGCCAAATGGAGAAGGTCACCTGATGCAGCCACGGCACCTCGCCGATGCCGATCTTGAACAGAACCCCTGTATCGGCCCCGATCACCGATGAGATATCCGGCACCCGCCGCCAGAACCGCGCCGCGATGGCGGGACGGATCGCGGCGCGCGTGAGCGCGGCGAGCGCGGTGGGGGGCGGGCCATCATGGCTGACCGCGAAGGGCGTTCTGTCCGACCATTTGCCGCGCACGGAGGTCGGGCTGAGGAACACGGTCCAGCTTTCGGCAGCGCGGTCGCGGTAGCGGGCGAAGATATCCGCGCCGCAGATTTGCGCGCGGGCGGTTTCCGCGTCCGGCCATGTCGCGAGGATCGCGTAGACGGACAGGTTCGGCCTTGGCGTGAACCCTTCGCCGGTGCCCGATCCGCAAAGCTTCCAGAAACCGATCCCCGGCACCCGCGCCATCGCGCCGCGCGCGAGGCCCATCATCGCGAAGGCCCAGGCGCGACTGCGCAGGCTGTCGAAGCGATGGAAGCTGAGTGACACGATTTGCCCCATGAGGCGACTCCCGGTGGCGTCAACTTAGTCTGACACATCTTCCGGCGATGGGTAAAGTATCAATTGTTCGCGAAAAGAATATTGGATTTTGCGCATCCGGCGGAGTTTTGTTGTAAAAGCAGGTTTACACCTGTAGGCTGAGACGGAACGAGTCACGAGGTGAGCCATGGCAGGCGCAGGCAGCACGGCAATAGTGATCGGCGCAGGGCTGGGCGGGCTCGCCGCCGCCATGCGGCTCGGGGCGAAAGGCTATCGCGTCACGGTGCTCGACAGGCTGGACCGCGCAGGCGGGCGCGGCACTTCGATCCTGCGCGATGGCCACAGGTTCGATCTCGGCCCGACCATCGTGACGGTGCCGCAGCTTTTCGAGGAGCTGTTCGCCGCCTGCGATGCCGATTTCCGCAAGGAGGTCGATCTGCGCCCGCTCGATCCGTTTTATGAAATCCGCTGGCCCGATGGCACGCGCTTTACCGCCACCGGCGATAGCGAGCGCATGGCGGCCGAGGTCGCGCGGCTCAGCCCCGGCGATGTGGCCGGCTACCGGCAGTTCCTCAAGGACAGCGAGGCACGCTATGCCTTCGGCTTCGAGGAGCTGGGCCGGCGTCCGATGAACAAGCTGATGGATATCGTCAAGGTGCTGCCTACCTTCGCGAGGCTCCGCGCCGACAGGTCTGTCTATGCCCATGCCGCCGCGAGGGTGAAGGACGAGCGCCTGCGCATGGCGCTGTCGTTCCATCCGCTCTTCATCGGCGGCGATCCGTTTCACGTTACATCGATCTACGCGCTCGTCTGCCATCTGGAGAAGGCCTTTGGCGTCCATTACGCGATGGGCGGGGTGCAGGCGATTGCCGATGCGATGGTCCGGGTGATCCGCAGCCAAAGCGGCGCGGTGCGGCAAGGCGTGGAGGTGGACGAGATCACCGTGCAGAACGGCGCGGCAACCGGTGTGCGGCTGGCCGGCGGAGCGCATGAGCAGGCCGATATCGTCGTCAGTAACGCCGATGCCGGGCACACCTACACGCGCCTCTTGCGCAACCTGCCGAAACGCCGCTGGACGCCTGCCAAACTAGCGCGCAAGCGGTGGTCGATGGGGCTCTTCGTCTGGTATTTCGGCACGCGCGGCACGGCGATGAAATGGCGCGATGTGGGGCATCACACGATCCTCAACGGTCCGCGCTACAAGGGGCTGGTGCGGGACATCTTCATGAAGGGCCGGCTGTCGGACGACATGAGCCTTTACCTGCACCGCCCCTCCGTCACCGATCCGGGCGTCGCACCGGCGGGGGATGATACGTTCTACGCGCTCTCTCCGGTGCCGCATCTGGGCGGTGCGCACCCGGTCGATTGGGCGCGGGAGGCGGACCGCTACCGCGCCATGGTCGCCGCCGCGCTCGACAAGGTGATCCCCGGTTTCGAGGCGCATCTGTCGGCCTCGGAAGTGTTCACCCCCGAAGATTTCCGCGACAGGTATCTGTCGCCCTACGGGGCGGGCTTCTCCATCGAGCCGCGCATCCTGCAAAGCGCGTGGTTCCGCCCGCATAACATCAGCGAAGAAGCGCGCGGTCTTTACCTTGTGGGTGCGGGAACGCATCCCGGCGCGGGCCTGCCCGGCGTGATCTCCAGCGCCGAGGTGCTGGCCCGTCTGGTGCCCGACGCACCGGCGGCGGCGCAGCGATTGGCGGCGGAATGAGCGGGGCGATCCATCCCGCCGATCTGGCCCATTGCCGGCAGGCGATCCGCAGCGGATCGCTGTCGTTCCACACCGCTTCGCGTGTCCTGCCCGCCTCGATCCGCGATCCTGCGCTCGCGCTTTATGCCTTCTGCCGGCTGGTCGATGACGAGGTGGACGAGGGCCGCGACAAGGCCGCTGCGGTGCTGGCGCTGAGCGAGCGGCTGGACCGCGTCTATGCCATGGCGCCGCGCGATGCGCCCGAGGACCGGGCGTTTTGCGCCATCGTCGCGCAGCACCGGATGCCCCGCGCCCTGCCCGAGGCGCTGCTGGAAGGGCTGGCCTGGGATGCGGCCGAGCGGCGGTATGACGATTTCTCCGGGCTCTGCGCCTATTCCGCACGCGTCGCGAGCGCGGTGGGGGCGATGATGTGCGTGCTGATGGGCGTGCGCGACCGACATGCGCTGGCGCGTGCCTGCGATCTGGGCGTCGCGATGCAGCTGACCAATATAGCGCGCGATGTCGGCGAGGATGCCGCCGCCGGGCGGCTTTACCTGCCGCTGGACTGGATGGAGGAGGCGGGCCTGAGCGCCGAGGCGTTCCTTGCCGATCCGCGTGCCAGCCCGGAATTGCGCGTTCTCGTCGCGCGGCTTCTGGCCGAGGCGCGGCGGCTTTACCTGCGCGCGCAATCGGGCGTGCCGCGCCTGCCGCCGGGCGCACGCGTCGGCATCTATGCCGCGCGGTTCATCTATGCCGCCATCGGCGGTGCGCTTCGGCGGCAGGGCTTCGATCCGATCACCGCCCGCGCAAGCACCGGGCGGCTGCGCAAGGCCGCGCTGCTGGGCAAATCGGCAGGCTATGCGGCGGGCTCTTTCGTCATGCCGCAACCGGCCACGCTCTATGCGCCGCCGCTCGCGGAAACGGCGTTCCTTGTCGATGCGGTCGCGGAGCGGGATGGCACTGCGCCCTTCTGGGGCGCCGGGCGCGCCGGATCGGTGCTGCGCGCGCTGGCGGAACTCAGATCGCGCGATCCGGTGGCTGGACAAGAGGGCAGGCGGGCCTGATACTGACGCGCGGTCGGGCAGGGGTGTGACGCATGGAATTACTCAACTTCTTCATCTTCCTCGCCGCCTGTTTCGGCGCAGGCGTCACCGGAGCGGCCTTCCCGCCGGGGCGCTGGTATGAGAAGCTGAACAAACCCTCATGGACGCCGCCCAACTGGGTGTTCCCCGTGATGTGGACGACGATCTATCTGCTCATCGCCTTTGCCGGGGCACGGGCGTCGGTGCTGCCGGGCAATGACCTCGCGATGGCCTTCTGGGCGGCGCAGATCGCGCTCAACGCGCTTTGGACGCCGATCTTCTTCGGGTTGCGGCGGCTCAAGGGCGCGCTGCCGGTGATCGGCTGTCTTTGGCTCGCCGTGCTGGGGGCAACGGTGACGCATTTCCAGCTCGACCTCTGGGCCGGTCTGGCCTTCGTGCCCTATCTCGTCTGGGTCACGATCGCCTTCGCGCTGAACCTGACGGTCGCGCGGATGAACCCGGACGTGACCCCGCTGCGCCCCTCCGAGATCGACGTCTGAGCCTATCCGAAGCGCCACCGCTTGCGGCGCGGCACGCGCATGGCGAGCATCGGCTTGATGAGCGCGGAGGCGTAACGGTCCAGATCGAGTGCCTCGTGCATGCCGGTGACGGTCTCGCCGCCCAGCCGCGTTTCGACGACCGAGCGGGCATAGAACGGCGCATCGAGCATCGATGTCACGATCCTTGGCGCATGGCCCGCATCGGCCCGCATCTCCAGCGGCAACCGCCAGCCGCTATGTCCGAAGCGGGTTCGGGGCGGGGCGGCGGTTTCCTCCGCGCTTCCGTTGGGATTGAAATGAAACGCCCGTTCGGCGGATGCGCCGCCGCGCAGATGCGCGTCATAAACGCAGAGCGCCCCGTCCCTTGCGGGGAAGCGGCCCCATGTCCAGAACCGGAAATCGCGCTCCAGCGGGCGGGTGCCGAAATTGGCATCGAAATAGCCATGGCCCGACCACGCCCGCTCCGGCGCGTCCAAATCGACATCGATCCGGCAGATCGGCGCGAAGGGCCGCCAGACATGCGCCCCATCCGCCGTCAGCGGAAGCTCCACTGAGGTGAGCGCCGATGGCGTGACCGTGACTCGCCCGCGCAGGCGCGCAACGCGCGGCAGGCCGGATATCTCGTTCAGATCGATGATGAGCCGTGCGCCGTCCCATCGCATCGAGGAGGGGCCGATGGTCAGACAATCGCGCGACCGGCGCAGCGCTCCGCGCCCCCGATCGGTCATGGCGAACCGTGCGCCCGGGCCGCTGGTCACGACGTTGATGCAGCAGTGATCTTCGGGATCGCCCCGCCCCGACCACGCATACCAGGGCGAAAAGACCGTTCCTATGAAGCCGATGATCGAGATCGCCTTTGCGCCGCCGTCGGCGATCCCGTCGATATACCACCACGCATAGCCGCCGGGCGGGATATCGAGGTCGAAGTTAGGTCGGTCAGAATCGCCTCTGCCGCATGCCGGGCGGAGAGCGTCGCCATCGGTAGGCCCGCTCCCGGATGCGCGCTGCCGCCGACGAGGTAGAGCCCCGGCAGACGGCTGCGCGCCGCCGGGCGGGCGAAGGCGGCCATCATCCCCTGCGGGGATCGCCCGTAAAGCGATCCGCGACTGTGCGGGGAGAGCGTGTCGAACATCTCGGGCGTCGTCAGATGGTCCTCCCCCGGCGCGGGGTGAAGGCTCAGCCCGAAGCGGCGCAATGTGGTCAGGATGATCTGTCGGCATAGCGTCTTGTCCGTTTTCGTGCCGGGGGCGGCGTTGGCGATGATTTCGAAGCGTTCGATCCCGCAGGGCGAAGGCCCTCCGCCGCGATCCTGCGCGCAGATATAGAGCGTCGGGTCCTCCGGCATCCGCCCCTTTGCCAGCGCGTCGAATTCCGCACGCGGGTCGGCGCTGAAAAATACCGTGTGATGCGCAAGAGGCGGGCCTTCCACGCGGGCGGCGAAGCTCAGCACGTTGGCCGAAAGGCTGCGCGGCTGCGCCGCCTTGGGCGGCACGGCGGCCATCGCGCGCTTCCCGAGCGCCCCGGCAAGCAGCGCATTCGGATCGCCATTGAACAGCACCGTGCGCGCCGGGACCGTGCCGGCGCTGGTGGTGACGCGGGCGGGCCGGTCGCTCTCCCAGCCGATCCCGGTGACATGGGCGCCGTAGTGGAACACCGCGCCCCGCGCCTTTGCCAGAGCCTCAAGCACGCTTGCCAGCCGGTGCATCCCGCCCTCGATCCGCCAGACGCCGGAGCGTTCGGCATGCCAGATCAGTGCCAGCAAAGCCGGCGCGGCATAGGGCGAGCCGCCGACATAGGTGGCGTATCGCCCGAAAAGCTGCGCAAGGCGCGGTTCGCTGAAGGCATTGCGCAGCAATCCGGCCAGAGTGCGCATCGGCGCAGCCGACAGCGCCAACGCCGGGTTGCGAAGGGCATGGCGGGTCAGCGCGGAAAGCCGCAGCGACGGCGCTTGCATCACCGGCGCGTCGAACCCCTCGAACAACCGTTTCGCGCGGGCGGAGAAGGCGAGGAAATCGGACCGCGCCCGCGCGCCGAAAGCAACTTCGACATTGGCGGCGCTCTGCGCGTGATCGGCGCAAAGATCAAGCCCGGTGCCATCGGGCCAATAGTGCCGCGCGAGCACGGCATCTGCTTGAAGCGTCAGATGGTCCTCCAGCCTTTCCCCCACATCGGCGAAAAGCGCCTCGAAAACCGGGCGCAGGGTCAGCACGGTCGGCCCCGCATCGACAGGCCCGGCGGACGACGGCGTCGTGCGGAGCTTGCCGCCGGGGGTGGCGTGGCGCTCGAGCACAGTGACGTCGCAGCCGGCATACGCCAGCCGCAGCGCCGCCGCCAGCCCGCCGATCCCGGCGCCGACGATCACGATGGGATGTTGTGTGACCATGCGTTCGGCCCGCCTTTCGACTCTGGATTATTGACAGCCAGGGACAAACTGTCCAGTGTAGTTTACACATGGATGTTTGCTTTGTCTGACATTTCCCCGACGAGGAGGAGCGATATGGATTTTTCCGAACGGATCGAAAGCGCCGTGGCGCGTGCCGTTGCGCGATGCCGCGATCCGGCCGCGCCGCAGCGTCTGGGCGCGGCCATCGACTATGCGGTGATGCCGGGCGGCGCCCGGATTCGGCCCACGATCCTGCTCGGCGTTGCGACCGCCTGCGCCGGCGGGCGGGCGGAGATCGAGGATGCCGCCGCCGCCGCGCTGGAGCTGATCCATTGCGCCTCGCTCGTGCATGACGACCTGCCCTGTTTCGACGATGCCGACACGAGGCGCGGCAAGCCTTCGGTGCATCGCGCCTATTCGCAGCCTCTCGCGGTGCTGGCCGGTGATAGCCTGATCATCCTCGCCTTCGAGGAACTGGCGCGGATCGGCGCTCTCGATCCCGCGCTGTCCTCGCGCCTTGTCCTCAGCCTTGCGCGCCGCACCGGGATGCCCGGCGGCATTTGCGCGGGGCAGGGGTGGGAAAGCGAGGGCGAGATCGATCTCGCGGCCTATCACAACGCCAAGACGGCGGCGCTTTTCATCGCGGCGACGCAGATGGGCGCCATTGCCGGCGGTCAGGATCCCGCCCCCTGGGAAGAGCTGGGCGCGCGGATCGGCGCGGCCTTCCAGATCGCCGACGATCTGCGCGACACGCTGCTGAGCGTTGAGGAACTGGGCAAGCCCGCCGGGCAGGACGATCTGAACGGGCGGCCCAACGCGGTCGCGCAATTCGGTGTGCGTGGCGCGACCGAGCGTCTGAAGGACAGCCTCGCCGGGGCAATCGCCTCGATCCCCTCCTGCCCCGGAGAGGCCGCTCTCGCGCGGATGGTGCAGCACTACGCCGAACGGCTCTCGCCCGTGCCCGCCGCCGGGCACAGCGTTCCGGGCGAATAACCATGAGCGACGCGCCGGCACCCGGCCGTGCGCGGCGCCTTGTCGGGTTCGGACCAGCCGGACGGATCAACCGGCTGCTGGCCGATCCGCGCGTTCAGTCCCTTGCCGCGCGCACGCCGGTTTTGCGCCGCCTCGCCCGGCGGGACGGGGAGGCGATCTTCGACATCGTGGCGGGATTCTGCGCGTCGCAGGCGCTGATGGCGCTGGTAGACCTGCGCATTCCCGAGCGCCTGATGGATGGCGCGCTGACGGTCGAGCAGCTTGCCGCGCGGTGCGACATGCCCGAGGCGGGCCTGCGGGTTCTCTTGCGCGCGAATGTCGCAACGGGGCTTCTGAAGCTCCGGCGCGGCGATCGCGTGGCGCTGACGCGGCGCGGTGCGGCGATGGCCGGCGTGCCGGGGCTTCGGGAGATGATCCTGCATCACAAGGTGCTTTACCGCGATCTGGCCGATCCGGTGGCGGTGTTTCGCGGCGAGGCGAAGACCGAACTCGCGCGGTTCTGGCCCTATGTGTTCGGCGCGGCGGAGGCTGGCGATGCGGCGCTTGCCGCCCGCTATTCGGAACTGATGGCGCAGAGCCAGCGGCTGGTCGCCGAGGATACGCTGGCGGCGGTCGATCTGCGCCACGCGCGCGTGCTGCTCGATATCGGTGGCGGCACGGGCACGTTTCTTTGCGCCGCCTGCCGCGCCGCGCCGCGTCTGCGCGGTATCCTGTTCGATCTGCCGCAGGTGGCGGAGGGCGCGCGGACGCGCATCGAAGAGGCCGGGCTGGCCGGGCGGATCGGGATCGCTGCCGGATCGTTCCACACCGATCCGCTGCCGTCGGGCGCTGATACGATCAGCCTCGTGCGCGTGGCCTATGACCATGAAGACAGCACCGTCGCGGCGATCTTGCAGCGCGTGCATGCGATCCTTCCGGATGCCGGGCGGTTGATCCTGTCGGAGCCGATGACCGGCGGCGCGGTGCCGACCGTTCCGGGCGATGTGTATTTCGCGCTTTACACTTTGGCGATGCGCACCGGCAAGGCGCGCTCGGCCTCCGAGATTGCCGCGCTTTGCAAAGCGGCGGGATTTGACAGGGTCGATACACCCAAAATGCCGCGCCCCTTCGTCACCAGCGTCGTGATCGCTGAAAAACTGTCAGAATAAATTGACAGATTATTGTGTAAGAGTAAACTTACACACAACCGGGATTTGATTCCGTGTCCGACATGCCGCGACGAGGGAGGTGGTTGTGCATACCGAAGCAGTCATCCTGAAGGCTCCCAAGGTGCTGGACGTGCAGGCACTGGGCCTCACAGCACCCGGAGCGGGCGATATCGTCGTCGACGTGGCCTATTCGGGCATTTCCACAGGCACCGAAAAATTGTTCTGGAGCGGAGACATGCCACCCTTCCCCGGCATGGGCTATCCGCTGGTGCCCGGCTATGAGGCCGCCGGCGAGGTGGTCGAGGCTGGCCCCGAATGCGGCTACCGCGTCGGCGAGACGGTGTTCGTGCCCGGATCGAGCGGGTTCGAAGGCGCATTCGGCCTGTTCGGTGGCGCCGCGCGGCGTCTGGTTACCGATGCGGCGCGCGTGACGCGGATCGATTCTGCGCTCGGGCCGCAGGGCGCGTTGCTGGCGCTTGCCGCAACGGCGCGGCATGCGATGGCAGGGCCGGGCAAGGCGGTGCCGGATCTGATCGTCGGGCATGGCGTTCTCGGCCGACTCCTCGCACGGCTGACGCTGGCCGCCGGAGCGCCCGCGCCGATGGTCTGGGAAACGGATACCTCCCGCGAATCGGGCAGTGAAGGCTACGAGGTGCTGCACCCCGACGCCGATCCGCGCCGCGATTACATGTCGGTCTATGACGCCTCCGGCGCGGCGGACCTGCTCGATACGCTGATCGGGCGCATCGCGCGCGGCGGCGAGATTGTCTTGGCGGGGTTCTATACCGCGCCGCTCGGCTTTGCCTTTCCGCCCGCCTTCATGAAGGAAGCGCGGCTGCGCATCGCCGCCGAATGGACGCAAGGCGATCTGGCGGCCACGCGCGCGCTCGTCGAAAGCGGCGCGCTGTCGCTGGCCGGCCTCATCACGCACCAAGCCGCAAGCGCCGATGCGCCTAACGCCTACGAGACGGCATTCACCGACCCGGAGTGCCTCAAGATGATACTCAACTGGAAGGATGCCGCGTGAAGGACGACATGCCAAACCTTAGGGAGTTCGACCAGCGGCTGCGCGACGAGGCGGCGGTAGATCCAAGCCTCGACGTGCCGCAGGACGCGCCCACGAGCAAGACGCAGATCATCGCGATCTACGGCAAGGGCGGTATCGGCAAGAGCTTTACGCTGGCCAATCTCAGCCACATGATGGCCGAACAGGGCAAGCGCGTGCTGCTGATCGGATGCGATCCGAAATCCGACACCACTTCGCTGCTCTTCGGCGGCAAGGCATGCCCGACGATCATCGACACCTCCGCCCGCAAGAAGGACTCCGGCGAGGAAGTGGCCATCGGCGATGTCTGCTTCAAGCACGGCGGCGTTTTCGCGATGGAGCTGGGCGGTCCCGAAGTCGGGCGCGGCTGCGGCGGACGCGGGATCATCCACGGCTTCGAACTGCTGGAAAAGCTCGGCTTTCTCGATTGGGATTTCGATTACGTCCTGCTCGATTTCCTGGGCGACGTGGTCTGCGGCGGCTTCGGCTTGCCCATCGCGCGGGACATGGCGCAGAAGGTGATCCTGGTCGCGTCGAACGATCTGCAATCGCTTTATGTGGCCAACAATGTCTGCTCGGCGGTCGATTACTTCCGCAAGCTGGGCGGTAATGTCGGTGTGGCCGGGCTGGTCATCAACAAGGATGACGGCACCGGAGAGGCGGCTGCCTTTGCTGAAGCGGTGAACATTCCCGTGCTGGCCGCCATCCCGCAGGACGACGACCTGCGCAAGAAATCGGCGAATTACCAGATCGTCGGCACGGCGAAATCGCAATGGGGCGATCTGTTCGCGGGGCTCGGCGATGCCGTCGCCGGCGCGCCGCCGACACGTCCAGTGCCGCTCGATCAGGACGGGCTGCTGGCGCTGTTCGACAGCAAGGATACGGGCGGCGATTACCAGCTGGTGCCCGCCACCGATGCCGACATGCGCGGCAAGAACGCGGTTCTGCGCGAGAGCCTTGAGGTCATCTATGACGACGCTTGAGCGGCATAACCTCGCCTCCGGGGCGGATGGCAAACAGGGCTACGAGGTCGGCTATGACGCGTCCGGCGCGGTGATCGTGACCGAAGCGGACGCGCCCGATGTCAAGGCAACCGCGCTTGCGGGCGGCTGTTCGGCGGGTGCGGAGACGATGCAGGCAGCGGCACGGCGCGCCGGGGCCTTGGAAATCCTCGACCAATACGCTGCCGATTACCCGGCCGGCCCGCATGACAAGCCGCAATCCATGTGTCCCGCCTTCGGCAGCCTGCGCGTCGGGCTGCGCATGAAGCGGGTGGCGACCCTGCTGTCGGGCTCGGCCTGCTGTGTTTACGGGTTGTCTTTCGTGTCGCATTTCTACGGCGCGCGGCGGTCGGTGGGGTATGTGCCTTTCGATTCTGAAACGCTCGTCACCGGCAAGCTCTTCGAGGATATCCGCGCGGCGGCGCATGATATGGCCGATCCGGCGCAGCTCGATGCGATCGTGGTGACGAATCTGTGCGTGCCGACGGCGTCCGGCGTGCCGCTGCGGCTTTTGCCGCCGGAAATAGACGGCGTGCGGATCATCGGCATCGACGTGCCGGGCTTCGGAGTGCCGACCCATGCAGAGGCGAAGGATGTTCTGGCGGGCGCGATGCTGAACTACGCGCGCAGCGAAGCCGAAGCCGGGCCGGTGCAACGCCCCGCCTCCGGCAAGTCGGACCGCCCGACAGTGACCCTGCTGGGAGAGATGTTCCCCGCCGATCCGATGATGATCGGCGCGATGCTGGCGCCGATGGGCCTCGCCGCCGGGCCGGTGGTGCCCTGCCGCGAATGGCGCGAACTTTACGCCGCGCTCGATTGCGGCGCGGTGGCGGCGATTCATCCGTTCTACACCGCCAGTATCCGCGAATTTCAGGCCGCCGGCCGGCCTGTGATCGGCTCGGCCCCGGTGGGCCATGACGGCACGGCGGAGTGGCTGGCCTGCGTCGGGGAGGCATTCGGTTTGCCTGCCGAGAAAGTCGCGGTGGCGCAGAACGCGGTTTTGCCGGGCATCCGCGATGCGCTGGCCGGTGCGCCGATCACCGGAACAATCACGCTGTCGGGTTATGAAGGCTCCGAACTGCTGGTCGCGCGGCTCTTGATCGAGAGCGGCGCGGATGTGCCCTATGTCGGCACCGCCTGCCCGAAAACGCCCTGGTCGGCGGCCGATGCGGACTGGCTGCGCTCGCGCGGCGTGACGGTGAAATACCGCGCCTCGCTCGAGGAAGATTGCGCCGCGATGGAGGCCGTGCGTCCCGATCTTGCCATCGGCACAACGCCCGTGGTGCAGAAGGCCAAGGAGCTTGGCATTCCCGCGCTTTATTTCACCAACCTGATTTCTGCCCGCCCGCTGATGGGCGCGGCCGGGGCCGGATCGCTGGCCGAGGTAATCAATGCGGCCATCGGCAATCGCGCGCGGATGGCGGAGATGCGGGAGTTTTTCGATGGCGTGGGCGGAGGCGATACCGCCGGCATCTGGGAAGCCGCGCCGAATGTGCAGCCGCAGTTCCGCGCGCTGAATGCGAAGAAGCTGGCCAAGGCGGCCCGGGCAGCCCAGGCGGAGCAGATGATATGAGCAGCGCTACGATTTTCACGCGTTCCCGGCATCTGCCGTCGATATGGGGGCCAGCCCGCCGTCCATTGGGCTTGAACCAATGGCGCCAAATGAACGGCCCCCCGGGATATTTTGAGCAAGAAGAAAGCAGGGGGCGGGGCTGATGCTGGTTCAGGATCACGACCGGGCCGGAGGCTATTGGGGCGCTGTCTATTCCTTTTGCGCCGTCAAGGGCTTGCAGGTGGTGATCGACGGGCCGGTAGGCTGCGAGAACCTGCCGGTGACCTCGGTGCTGCATTACACCGATGCGTTGCCGCCGCATGAATTGCCGATCGTTGTCACGGGGCTTGCCGAGGCGGAGATGGGATCGGGCACCGAGGAGGCGATGAAGCGCGCCTGGGGCGTTCTCGACCCGGCGCTGCCGGCGGTGGTCGTGACCGGCTCCATCGCGGAGATGATCGGCGGCGGGGTCACGCCGCAGGGCACCAACATCCAGCGCTTCCTGCCGCGCACGATCGATGAGGATCAGTGGGAATCGGCGGATCGTGCGATGACCTGGATCTTCACCGAGTTCGGCATGACCAAGGGCCGGATGCCGAAGGAGGCCAAGCGCGAAGAGGGCGCGGCGCCCCGGGTCAATATCCTGGGGCCGATGTATGGCACGTTCAATATGGCCTCCGATCTGGCCGAGATGCGGCGTCTGATCGAAGGGATCGGGGCCGAGGTCAACATGGTGATGCCGCTGGGCGCGCATGTGGCCGAGATGCGGGGGCTGGTGAACGCGGATGTGAATGTCTGCCTTTACCGCGAATTCGGGCGCGGGCTGGCGGAGGTTCTGGGCAAGCCCTATCTGCAGGCGCCCATCGGGATCGACAGCACGACGAAGTTCCTGCGCAAGCTGGGCGCGTTGCTGGGGCTCGATCCCGAGCCGTTCATCGAGCGCGAGAAACACTCGACGATCAAGCCGGTCTGGGATCTGTGGCGGTCGGTCACGCAGGATTTCTTTGCCACCGCCTCCTTTGCGGTGGTGGCGAACGAGACCTATACGCGCGGCATTCGCAAATATCTCGAGGATGATCTGGGCTTTCCCTGCGCTTTTGCGGTGGAGCGCAAGCGCGGTGTCAAGACCGACAATGACGCGGTGCGCGCGCAGCTTCAGGCCAAGCGGCCGCTGGTGGTGCTGGGGTCGATCAACGAAAAGATCTATCTGGCCGAGCTGGCATCGGGTCATGGCCCCGCGCCCTGTTTCATTCCCGCCAGTTTCCCCGGCGCCGCGATCCGCAGGGCCACCGGCACGCCGTTCATGGGCTATGCCGGCGCGACCTATCTTTTGCAGGAAGTCTGCAACGCGCTGTTCGATGCGCTGTTTCATATCCTGCCGCTGGGCAGCGAGATGGATGCGGCCGAGGCGACGCCGACCGCGCTGCGCCGGGATTTTCCATGGGATGCGGATGCGCAGGCGCGACTCGATGAGATCGTTGCCAGCCATCCGATCCTGACCCGTATTTCCGCGGCCAAATCGCTGCGCGACGCAGCCGAGAAAGCCGCCCTTGCCGACGGGGCCGAACGCGTCGTTCTGGAAACCGTCGAGCGTCTGCAACCTGCCAAAGGAGGTGTATCATGAGCGATGTCACGAGCAATGCCACGGGGCTTGGACCCGTGCGGCACAAACCGCATCACAGGCGGGAATACTCGGTCTATTTCGCGCTTGTCTTCCTGACGGCGCTGCCGTTCGCCGCCGCGGGCTGGGGCGCGCATGTCATCCGGCACCGGCGCAGACCCGGCAGATCGCCGCTGCGCGCGGCGCTGAGCGATGCCGCCATCATCACGCCGAGGATCTTCTCGGCCTGAGGAATCGCGCGAACCGGCCGGGCCGGGGCGCGTGAGAAGGGCAGGGGGCGAGCCCCTGTCGTACCTGGCCGCGGGGCGCTGCGGCATCAGTTCAATTTTCCGGAGGAAAATCATGGCTGATAAAACCGACCTGTCCTTCACAGGTCTCACTGACGAGCAGGCCCAGGAGCTGCATTCAGTGTATATGAGCGGCTTCGCGGTCTTCACGGCGATCGCGGTCGTCGCTCATATCCTGACATACATCAAGCTCCCGTGGTTTGCCTGGTAGAGGGGATCACATGGCACAGTTTTACAAGATCTGGCTGATCTTCGATCCGCGCCGCGTGTTCGTGGCGCAAGGGGTCTTTCTGTTCCTGCTGGCGGTGATGATTCACCTCGTCCTGCTCAGCAACCCGAACACCAATTGGTTCACCCGGGCGTTCGGAACGGAAATCATCGTGGCCGAATAAGGCCGCGCCTGCTGCATAAAGACAGCCGCGGGCGGGCGCGTCCCGCCCCGGCAAACCGACGGCCCGGCCGGGTGCGGCCCGGCGCCGCTGAAGACAGGATTGGAGACGGATCATGGCGCTACTCAGTTTCGAAAGGAAATATCGCGTCCGGGGCGGGACGCTCGTGGGCGGCGATCTGTTCGATTTCTGGGTCGGCCCGTTCTATGTGGGCTTTTTCGGGGTCGTGACCTTCTTTTTCGCGGTGCTCGGATCGGCGCTCATCTTCTACGGCGCCTCGCTCGGCGATACCTGGAACCCCTGGCTGATCTCCATCGATCCGCCGCCGCTGGAGGTCGGGCTCGGCATGGCGCCGCTGGCCGAGGGCGGGCTTTGGCAGATCATCACCATCTGCGCCACCATCGCCTTTGTCAGCTGGGCGCTGCGGCAGGTCGAAATCTGCCGCAAGCTGGGGATTGGCTACCATGTGCCCTTCGCCTTCAGCGTCGCGATCCTCGCCTATGTCACGCTCGTCATCATCCGCCCCGTTCTGATGGGCGCCTGGGGGCATGGCTTTCCCTACGGGATCTTCAGCCATCTCGATTGGGTGAACAACGTGGGCTATGCCTATGGCAATTTCCATTACAACCCCGCGCATATGGTGGCGATCAGCTTCTTCTGGATCACCGCGGTCGCGCTGGCGCTGCATGGCTCGCTCGTGCTGTCGGCGGTCAATCCCGGCAAGGGGCGCGAGATCCGCTCGCCCGATCACGAGGACACCTATTTCCGCGACCTGATCGGCTATTCCATCGGCCCGCTCGGCATTCACCGGCTGGGGCTTTTCCTGGCGCTGATGTCGGGCTTCTGGAGCGCGGTGTGCATCGTCATTTCAGGCACCATCTGGTTCGATCAATGGATCGTCTGGTGGGATTGGTATTACGAACTGCCCTGGTGGGTGGACCTTTGAGGAGGGGATGAACAATGGCCGAGTATCAGAACATCTTTACCCAGGTGCAGGTTCAGGGTCCGCCGGAGCTGGGCATGACCATCGACGGGCTGCCGGTGCGCGGCCGCGCGAACCGCACGCGGTTCAACCGGCTCTTCGGAACCATCGGCAATGCGCAGCTCGGGCCGGTGCATTACGGCACCTACGGGCTGATCGGCGTGATCGGGTTCGGGATGTGGTTCTTCATCATCGGGATGAATTTCTGGGCGCAGGCGGGCTATTCGCCGGGCGTGTTCCTGCGCGATCTCTTCTGGATGGCGCTGGAGCCGCCGGGGCCGGAATACGGGCTCGGCTTCGCGCCGCTCAATGAAGGCGGCTGGTGGCTCATCGCCAGTTTCTTCTTCCTGGTCGGCTGCTGCGCCTGGTGGGTGCGGACGTACCGGCGGGCCGAGGACCTGGGCATGGGCAAGCATGTCGCCTGGGCCTTCGCGGCGCTGCTGTGGCTGATCTTCGTGCTGAACCTCTTTCGACCGATCCTGATGGGATCGTGGTCCGAGGCGGTCCCTTACGGGATCTTCCCCCATCTGGACTGGACGAACCTCTTTTCGCTGACCTGGGGCAATCTGTTCTACAACCCGTTCCACGCGCTTTCGATCGCGTTTCTCTATGGCTCGGCGCTGCTCTTCGCGATGCATGGCGCAACCATCCTCGCGGTCAGCCGGTTCGGCGGAGAACGCGAGATCGAGCAGATCGTGGATCGCGGCACGGCCTCGGAACGCGCGGCGCTCTTCTGGCGCTGGACGATGGGGTTCAACGCGACGATGGAGGGCATCCATCGCTGGGCCTGGTGGTTCGCGGTGCTCACGCCGCTGACGGGGGGAATCGGAATACTGCTGTCGGGCACCGTCGTCGAAAACTGGTTTATCTGGGCGCAGATCCACGACTACGCGCCGCTCGATTGAGGAATGAAGCCATGAGTGAACATCACGACTACCTGCGCACCGGCGATCGCAAGTTTCGGCTGACCGCGGACATCACAGCGCTGATGCTCAAGGGCGCGGGCTATGCCGCGCTCTTCTGTCTCGCGGTTCTGCTTGCCGGTTGGGCCCTGCTCGCCCTGTCGCGGCTTCTGCCCGAGGATTCCAAGTTCGCGCCCGATCCGATCAACCGCTCGTTCCTTCTGATCGAACAGGTGGAGCGCGCACAGGTATGAGCATGTGGCGCGCGGCGGCACCCGCTGCCGCGCGCTGCCGCCGTATCGGGGGCCTTGCGGTTCCCGGTAAAGGGAGAGGCGGCACGAGCCGCGCTCCCGGTTCCCTTCCTGTTGGCGACAGGAGACCGGCACCGCGGGCAAAGCCCTGCGGTGCCGGATGACCCACCGGATGCCCCCAAGGGCAGGAGCGCCGCCATGACCGTATCAGAGACACCGACCCTCGACCGCATCGCCGGGCCATCCGATCTTCGCCTGTTGCCGGACGCGGATCTTGCCGCACTCGCCAACGAGCTGCGCCGCGAGGTGATCGAAGCGGTTGCGGTGACCGGCGGCCATCTGGGCTCCTCGCTCGGCGTGGTCGAGATCGCGGTGGCGCTGCATGCGGTGTTCGACACGCCGCGCGACAAGTTGATCTGGGATGTCGGGCATCAATGCTATCCGCACAAGATCCTGACCGGCCGCCGGGATCGCATCCGCACGCTGCGACAGGAACGCGGGCTCAGCGGGTTCACCAAGCGCAGCGAAAGCGAATTCGATCCGTTCGGCGCGGCCCA
The DNA here is from genome assembly GCF_023370775.1 of Marivita sp. GX14005. Lineage (GTDB taxonomy): Bacteria > Pseudomonadota > Alphaproteobacteria > Rhodobacterales > Rhodobacteraceae > Marivita. The sequence goes on along the minus strand of NZ_JAMCCQ010000004.1, from coordinate 59,181 downwards.
TTCCTCGACCTCGATCTCCGCCGCGCTGGGATTCACTGTCGGGCGCGATATGGGGATGGACACGGGCGACGCCATCGCCGTCATAGGCGACGGCGCGATCAGCGCGGGCATGGCCTATGAGGCGCTCAACAATGCCGGTGTCGAAGGGCGGCGGCTTTTCGTGATCCTGAACGACAACGAGATGTCCATCGCGCCGCCCGTCGGGGCGATGTCGCGCTACATGTCGCGGCTCTCCGAGACTCCTCTGGGCAAGCTGGGCGAAGATCTCGAAGCGGCACTTCCCGGCCCGCTGCGCGATCACGCACGGCGCGCGCGGGCGCTGGTGACGGGGCGGAGCGCAGGCACTGGAACGCTGTTCGAAGAGCTGGGTTTCGACTATATGGGGCCGATCGACGGGCATGACATGCACCAGCTTCTGGCCGTGCTGCGCAGCGCAAGGACAAGGGCGACGGGGCCGGTGCTCATTCATTGCTGCACCGTCAAGGGCAAGGGCTATGCGCCGGCGGAGACCGCTGCGGACAAGTATCACGGCGTCGGCACGTTCGACGTGCCGAGCGGCGCGCAGGCCAAAAAGCGGCCCAATGCCCAGCTATACCAAGGTGTTCGGCCGGGCGCTCGCAGACGCGGCATCGCGCGATGCGCGGATCGTCGGGATCACGGCGGCGATGCCGTCGGGGACCGGGATGGATATCCTGGCCGACACGTTCCCGGCGCGCGTCTTCGATGTCGGCATCGCCGAGCAGCACGCCGTCACCTTCGCCGCCGGGCTTGCCGCGAGCGGGCTGAGGCCGTTCTGCGCGATCTATTCGACCTTCCTGCAGCGCGGCTACGACCAGGTCGTGCATGACGTGGCGCTGCAAAACCTGCCCGTCCGCTTTGCCATCGACCGCGCCGGGCTGGTCGGCGCGGATGGCGCGACCCATGCGGGCGCCTTCGATATCGGCTATCTGTCGGCGCTCCCCAACATGACCGTCATGGCTGCCGGAGACGAGGCGGAGCTTGTTCACATGGTCGCCACCGCTGCCGCGTATGATGCCGGGCCGATCGCGTTCCGCTTTCCCCGCGGGGAAGGCACCGGGGTCGATCTGCCCGAGCGCGGTGAGGTGCTCGATATCGGCAAGGGCCGGGTGATCCGGGAGGGCAGCGATGTTGCCATTCTGAGCTTCGGCGCGCATCTGGCGGTGTGCCGGGAGGCAGCGACCATTCTGAAAGCGCAGGGACTATCGGTCACGATTGCCGATGCGCGTTTCGCCAAACCTCTGGACCGCGCGCTGATCCGGCAATTGCTGCGCCATCACAAGGCGCTTGTCACCGTGGAGCAGGGCGCAAGGGGCGGTTTCGGGGCGATGGTGCTGCACGATCTGGCGAATGACGGCTTGCTTGATGGCCGGTGTCAGCTGCGGACGATGACGCTGCCGGACCGGTTCATCGAACAGGCCGCGCCGGATGCGATGTATGCCGATGCGGGGCTGACCGCGCTCGACATCGCGGCCACCGCCGCGCAGGCCGTCGGACAGGACGCGCTGGCGAAGCGCTAAATCCGCGTCGCAGCGACCATCCCGGTCAGATGCGCGAGGTTCTTGATCCCGATCTTCAAATGCGCAAGCGGACGCGCCTTGACCAGTTCCTTGTTCATATACGCCTCGAAGGTCAGGCGCTGCACGTCGATATCGTGGCAGAGCGACACGAACCGTTCGCGCCGCATGTCGCTGCGGTAATAGGCGCGCTGCATCGCGCCCAGAACCTTGAAGACACCCTTGTGCTCGCGCATGAAGAGCTTGCGCGCCAGTTTCAGATCGCCGGTGCGGCCCGAAGCAAGGCAGGCCGCCGCTGCCGTGGCCGCGACGCGCCCGCCGACCATGGCGTAATAGATGCCCTCGCCGGAGGAGGGCGCGACAACGCCCGCCGCATCGCCCGCCAGCACCACGTCGCGCCCGTTGTCCCACCGCTCCAGCGGCTTGAGCGGGATCGGCGCGCCTTCGCGGCGGATGGTGCGGCACTGGTCGAGCCCCGAGGCGAGGCGCAGGGCAGCGGTGGCCTTCTTGAGATCGACGCCTTGCACTTCCGTTCCCATGCCGACGCTGGCCTGCGCGCCATGCGGAAAGACCCAGCCATAGAAATCGGGCGAGATGCGGCCGTCATACACGACGTCGCAGCGCGCCGGATCGTAGGAGGGCACATCGCCCCGCGGCGCTTCGATCACCTCGTGATAGGCGATTACATAGGGGATCCTGTCGCCCCCCGGCACCTCGTGCCGCCCCACATTCGAGCGCGCGCCATCGGCGCCGATCACGATGCGGGCGGTGACCTTCCGCGTCTCTCCGCTGGCCTTGCAGCGATAGGAGACATGCGTTCCGGCCTCGTCGCGGGCGATGGCGACGTAGGTGCCGGTGATCCGCTCCGCCCCGGCCTTCGCGGCACGCATGCGCAGGAACTCGTCGAAATGCTCGCGGTCCACCATGCCGACAAAGCCGTTCTCGATCGCCATGTCGACGCGGCGCCGGGTCGGTGAGATCATGCGGGCGGTGTTGATTTTCGCGACGATCTGATCGTCCGGGATGTTGAAATCGCGCATGAGGCGCGGCGGGATGGCTCCGCCGCAGGGTTTGATCTTGCCGGCCCGGTCGATGAAAGCGACCTTGTGGCCAGAGCGCGCGAGGTCTTCGGCGGCGGTTGCGCCGCTTGGGCCTCCTCCAACGACGACGACATCGAACATGATTATTCTCCTGCGATGGCGAACGCCCCCGGCAGGGGGCGCTCCAAGATTTTCAGTGCCATGACGGCTGCCGCGACGAAGATCGCCGCCTCGATCAAAAAGACGGTTCCGAACGCCTGCGCATCGCTTAACTGTGCGAGGCGGAACAGATCGACCAGCGCCGCGCCGGTCAGCCCGCCGAAACCCGCCGCGACGGCTTGCGCGGCGCCCCACAGGCCCATCCGCGTGCCTTCGCGCCGTCCGCGCCCCGCGCCGGCCAGCGCCATCATCGAGCCGATGGCCGCGACCGCGAACATCCCGTTGAACACGCCCAGCATCACCACGAATGGCGCAAAGAGCCCGGCCGCGCCGAGCGCGCCGGCGGCGGCGATCAGGCACAGCGCGCTGCACGAGCCAAGGCAGCCGGCGATCACCCAGGCGCGCAAGGAGCCGATCTTGAACCCTGTCGCGGCGATGCCGACGGTCAGCATCCCGATGAACATGCCGCCATTCTGCGCGCCGCTCAGGCTCGTTGTCTGGCCGGGTGTGAGGCCGAAAACGAGCCCGCCGAAGGGCTCCAGGATGAGTTCCTGCATGAAATAGGCGGTCATCGACAGGAACACGAACAAGGTGAAATTCCGCGCGCGCGGCTCGGCCCAGATTTCGGTCAGCCCCTGCCGGAACGGCTGGCTTTCGGGCTGCGGCAGGACGGTAAGGCCGCGTTCGATGCCCCATGTCGCAAGGACGGTGAGAGCGAAAGCGCCGAACGCCACGCTGCAGACGATCCGAAGCAGCAGCGCGGGCGAATAGGGGTGCAGCATCGCGCCGACGCCGCCGGCGGTGACGGCGATGCCGAAGATCATCATCAGCCAGGTGATGGTGGCGGATGCGGCGCGGCGATGGGGCGCGGTGCTCGATGCCAGAAGCGCGAGCAGCGAGGTGCCCGACGCACCGACACCGAGGCCGATGGCGGAATAGGCCAGCAGCGACAGGATGAGCCCCGGCCAATAGGCGGCCTGCATCGTGACGACACCGACCGCCGCCGCGACGCCGCCCAAAGACAGCACCGCCATGCCTCCGACGATCCAGCGGGTGCGGTTGCCGCCCGTGTCCGAGCGGAACCCCCATTGCGGGCGCGTGAGTTGAATGCCGTAGTGCAGCGCGACGAGAAAGCCGGGCAGAACGGCGGGCAGCGCCAGTTCGACCACCATCAGCCGGTTCAACGTCGAGGTTGTCAGCACGACGATCGCGCCAAGCGCGGCTTGAACGAGGCCGAGCCGGAAAATCTGGACCCATGTGAGAGTCATCAGGCGCCTCCCAATGTGCGGATGGCGAGAGCGGCGACAAGCATCCCGGCGACATAGAGCGCAACCCCGGTGCCGTTATACCACGGCGCAAAGGTCTTCGGATCGCGAAGCAGACGGCGCATCGCCAAGCCTTGCAAGCCGAGCAAAACGGTGATCCCGGCAGCGTGAAGCGGGCGATCCCAGCCGAGCAGCAGCGCGATCACCGCGACCTGCGGCAGCGCCATGACGAGACACGCCACTTGCCCTGCACGCCGCGGGCCGAGCGTAACGGGCAGGGAGTTGACGCCCATGTGCTTGTCGCCCTTCAGCGCCTTGAAATCGTTGAGTGTCATGATGCCATGCGCACCGATGGAATAGAGAAGCGCGACGATCACGACAGGAACAGACGGCGCTCCGGCAGAGATCACGGCGGCGCCGGTGAACCATGGCAGGCCCTCATAGCACAGCCCGACCAGCCCCGGACCCCAGATGCCCGACCGCTTGAGCCGCACCGGCTCGGCCGAATAGGCCCAGGCAGCCGCGATGCCCACCAGCGTCGCGCCGAACCCCCATGGCCCGAGTTGCCAACCGACGAGGAGCGCGAGGCCCGTCATCGCCCAGGCGATCCAGAGCCCCCAGCGGCCGGGTATCCGGCCTGACGGGATCCCCCGGTTCGGCTCGTTGATGGCATCGACATGCCTATCGCACCAGTCATTCGCCGCTTGGCTCATGCCGCAGACGATTGGCCCGGCAAGCAGAATTCCGAGCAGCACGAGCGGCCATTGGACCTCCGCCGTTCCGCTGGCCGAGACGCAACCGATGGCGAAGGCAAAGATCGGCGGGAACCATGTCACAGGCTTGAGGAGCCGCAGAACCGCGAGCGGTTTGGGATATGCTGCCTGTGGAATGGAAATCGTGTCCGCCATATTGTCAGGATAGCCTGACAATAAGCGAGTCGCCAAGTGTAAACTATAGTTTACGGATAGATCAGCCGTCCTTCGCCAGCAGATCGTATTTCCGCAGCTTGACGTAGAGCGATTGCCGCGAAAGCCCCAGCATGTTCGCCGCCGCGACGCGGTTGTTGTTCGTCAACTCGATCGCCGTTTCGATGCACATCTTTTCGATCACGTCGGTCGTCTGTGCGACGATGTCCTTGAGCGAGGCGCTCCCGACGAGTTCGACCAGCGGCTTGCTGTCCTTCTCGGGCACCAAAAGCCCGCTCGGCAGCGGCGTGTCGCGGGTCTGCGCATCGCGCAGCACGAATGCGAAGCAGGATCTGCGATCGGCCGAAAGCCGCGTCGTGGCGATGGTCACGGACCGCTCGCCGCCATATTCGCCGACCACCCGCGTGGTATAGAGGCGCATGTTCCCGGCCTGCGCCGCGTGATCCATCAATACCTTCTGGTCAAGCATCCCGCGGGCGAGGAAATCTGAAATCAGGCGACCATGCACACCGCGCCCATCCGCCGCATCGACGAAATCGAGAAACGCCTCGTTGACGGAGGTGATCGCGCCGGTCTCGTCCGTCATCACCACACCGTCCGGGCCGTTCTCGAAAAGGGCGACCAGATGGCGGCTGAAATCGTCGAGCTTTGGCGGAGCCGTGTCGTTGTGGTTCAGGCGGCACAAAAAGATGCGCTCTCCGGCGGCGCGGAACAGGGTCGGCAGCACGCGCAGGGCATCACCCTTCAGGGATGTCCTGATCTCGATCCCGAGCGCATCCTCACTCAATGCTGAGGCGGCGAGCCGGTCCATGAGATCGGCATGGGCGATCCCCTGCAGCTGCTGGGCGAACCGGCTGCCGAGGATCGATTCGCGATTGGTGCCGAGCATGCGCGCGGCGGCTTCGTTCGCTTCGGTGATCCGCCCATCGCTCATGCTGACGAACAGCACGGCATCCGACACCTGACCGAGCAGCACGTGAAAATGCGTGTCGAACTCGCGTTTCTTCTCGTAATCCTTCTCGAGCGCGATCTGCGCCTTGACCAGTTGCTGCTGCATCTCCGCAACCGGCTGCATGTCGCGGCCCAGCATCAGAAGGGTCTTGTCCGGCCCGATGGTGTGGAAGGAGTATTTGACCGGAAACTGCCACTTCTTGCGATGATCGGAATGGTTGAGCTCGACCGGCCGGGCCGCGCCATCCGCATCGAGAAAGCGTTTCAGCGCACGTTCGAATTTCGGGACGCTTTCGCTGGTCAGAAACTGGCGAAAATTACCGTGCTCCCAGGCTTTGAGATCACCATAGCTGCGTTGGCTGGGATTGGTCAGAACCGAAAGGATCTGGCCCTCCGCCGTGATGACGATGGCCAGATCGGCAAGGGATGCAATGATGTTACCGAGGATCTCGGGCGCTATGAGAGGAACTGCACCGCTGTCCCAATATTTCGTGCCGCGAGATGTCATGACCGTTGCCCAGTTGCCCGATTGTCATTTTTATCCACGACACATCGGTGTTATATTTTGGCTTTGCAATGTATGTCGCAAAACAAAAGCGCTTGATCTAGGTCGTTCGTGATTTTGTCAACACCGGCGACGTCGAGACTGTGGTTATCTTGCGTCACTATCTGGCCGCCCAGCACGATCGGCGGCGTCGGGGTTTCGAATTTCCGTATCTCGCCCACCAGGTCGCGCAGCGCGGGCAGGTCACCTTCAACGCAGGCCGACATGAAAATCGCGCCGAACCGGGTGCTGTTCATCGTGTCTAGAAGGGCTGCCGTCGTCTCGCCGATGGACAGCTTTACCGAGATGCCGGCGCGACGGAGCTTGCTTGCCAGGACCATCACGCCGAGCGTGTGATCGGCATCGTGCGACATCAGCAGCAGCACCGATGTCTCGGGCGCATCGATCGGGCCGTTGCAATCGTCCGACTTGCCCGAACCGATCTCGCGCAGGATGCGCTGCAACCGCGATGAGCCGATGGTGACCGTCGTGAATGTGATGTCGTCCTCGCACCAGCCTTGCCCCAGCAGCCGCGCTACGTCGGGAATGAACTGTTCGCAGATCATCTCGGCCGGAATCCCGCTGTCGAGCATCCGGCGCGACAACCGCAGGACGGCTTTGGGATCCTCGCTGACGGCGGCGCGGAGCAGCAGCTGCGCATTCTTTTCGTCCGAGTTGCCTCTCAGGGTCTTGGCCATGAGAGACACCTCGTCGAGCGCGAGAGAGGCGATCCTGTCGACCGCGGTTTTTCGGTGCGTATCAGCATGCTGCGGTTCACGATCGGGTCTTCCATTCATGGTGGCACTCCCCCTCTGTTCCGCATCCGATTCCGCTCCGTCAAGTCCTCCCGGCAGGAAACGCATGTCCGCAGAAATCATCCGCGTCATTGCCAAAAATGTCAAATATTATTGACATTCTCGTCCCGGTAATTTCGGCAGCCTTTCACGGGAAGCGTAGAATTGCTGAAATGCTCCAATGGATTGCGCATATTTCGTCATTTTGCTGACAGCAAGGTTGTAAATCAAAGTTGACACACGGAAAGATGCCGGATTACCTTTGGTTGAGACATCTTCGCCAAGGTGGACCATGCAACGCGATTCTCTGACAGCACCGAACACGCGTCCGCTCTATACCGCGGAGCAGAGACAGCGCCGGGATGGATCGCGTTGGACCCTGGTGCAGGCGATTCTCGCGCCGACGCAGTTCGCGGTCTTCCTCGTCTCGCTGGTTCTGGTGCTGCGCTATCTCGGCACGGGCGAGGGATACGCGGCGGCGACGGTTTCGGTGCTGCTCAAGACCGCGCTGCTTTATCTCATCATGATCACCGGGGCGATCTGGGAAAAGGTCGTGTTCGGTCAGTATCTTTTTGCGCCCGCGTTCTTCTGGGAGGACGTGTTCAGCTTCGCGGTGATCTTCCTGCACACGCTCTACCTCGCTGCGCTTTTCGAGGGATCGACGGGTCCGGCGGGGCTCATGTGGATCGCACTTGCCGCCTATGCCGGATACGCGATCAATGCGGGGCAATTCCTTCTCAAGCTGCGCACGGCGCGGCTGCAGGCGGAGGTGGCGTCATGAGCGCGCCCGGCCTTGCCCCTTCCTCCGGATGCCGCAACACGCCGGTGCTCAAGCAGCGCGGCCAGCGCGAGGTGTTTTGCGGGCTGACCAGCATCATCTGGCTGCATCGCAAGATGCAGGACGCGTTCTTTCTCATCGTCGGCAGCCGCACCTGTGCCCATCTGCTGCAATCGGCCGCCGGCGTCATGATCTTCGCCGAGCCACGTTTCGCCACGGCGATCCTAGAAGAGGGCGATCTGGCCGGCATGAACGACGCGCATGACGAGCTCGACCGCGAGGTCGCCCGCCTATTGGAGCGGCGGCCCGGTATCCGCCAGCTCTTCCTTGTCGGATCCTGCCCGTCCGAGGTCATCAAGCTCGATCTTGCCCGCGCTGCGGAGCGTTTGACACAAATCCACGCGCCGCGTGTGCGCGTGCTGAACTATTCCGGCTCGGGGATCGAGACGACCTTTACCCAGGGCGAGGACACCTGCCTTGCATCCATGGTCCCGGTGCTGCCGAAAACGGACCGCCGCGAGTTGCTGGTGATCGGCGCGTTGCCCGATGTGGTCGAGGATCAGATGCTCGGGCTTTTGTCGGGCCTGGGGATCGAGAACGTCCGCTGCCTTCCGGCGCGGGGTGTGGAGAGCGGTGTGGCCGTGGGGCCGAATACCGTCTTCGCCCTGACGCAACCTTTCCTCAGCGATACCTGTGCCGCGCTGGAGCGCCGCGGCGCGCGTCATATCGCGGCACCGTTCCCCTTCGGCGCTGATGGCACGACCGCCTGGCTTCGCGCCATCGCGCAGGAGTTCGGTATAGGGGCGGACCGTTTTGCCGCCGTTACAGACGCACCGCGCAAGCGGGCCGAGCGGGCCGTGGCGCAGGCGGCGCAGGATCTGGCCGGCCGGTCGGTGTTCTTCTTCCCCGACAGCCAGCTTGAAATCCCGCTGGCGCGCTTTCTCACCCGCGAATGCGGCATGACCGCGATCGAGGTCGGCAGCCCCTATATCCACGACGCCATCCACGGCCCCGATCTCGATCTGCTCGAGGCCGGGCCGATGATCTCCGAAGGGCAGGATGTCGATCTGCAACTGGACCGCGCCCGCGCTGCGCGGCCCGATCTGACAGTCTGCGGCCTCGGTCTCGCCAATCCGCTGGAGGCCGAGGGGCTGACGACGAAATGGGCCATAGAGCTCGTGTTCACGCCGGTCCATTTCTACGAACAGGCGGGCGATCTGGCCGGGCTTTTCTCGCGTCCGCTGCGCCGCAAGGGGCTGATCGCCGGGCTTTCCCCAAGGCTGAGGGCGGCGGAATGAAGCTGACCGTCTGGACATATGAAGGCCCGCCTCATGTCGGCGCGATGCGCGTGGCGACCGCGATGAAAGGGCTGCACTACGTTCTGCACGCCCCGCAGGGCGACACCTATGCCGATCTGCTGTTCACCATGATCGAGCGCCGCGATCACCGCCCGCCGGTCAGCTACACCACCTTCCAGGCGCGCGATCTCGGCTCCGATACAGCGCAACTTTTCCAGGACGCTTGCTGCGACGCCTATGCACGTTTCAAGCCCGAGGCGATCATCGTCGGCGCGTCCTGCACCGCCGAATTGATCCAGGACGATCCGGGCGGGCTGTCAGAGTTGATGGGCCTGCCGGTGCCCGTGATCCCGCTTGAATTGCCGAGCTACCAGCGCAAGGAGAATTTCGGCGCGGACGAGACCTTCTTTCAGATCGTCCGCACGCTGGCGAAGCCCTGTGAGCGGACGGCGCGCATTTCGTGCAATATCCTTGGGCCCGCGGCTCTGGGCTTTCGCCACCGCGATGACATCACCGAATTGACGGCGATGCTGCACGAGATCGGCATCGACGTGAATGTGGTGGCGCCGATGGGGGCCACTCCGTCCGATATCGCCCGGCTCGGGGCTGCGCATTTCAACATCCTGCTCTATCCCGAAACCGCCGAAAGCGCGGCGCGCTGGCTGAAGCGGGAATTCGACCAACCGCACACCACCATTGTTCCGATAGGCGTGACGGCCACGCGCGATTTTCTGGCCGAGCTGGCAACCCTCACCGGCTTGCCATGCCGCGCCGGCGAAGAGCGGTTGCGCCTGCCGTGGTACGCGCAATCGGTCGACAGCACCTACCTGACCGGCAAGCGCGTCTTCATCTTCGGCGACGCGACCCATGTGCGCGCCGCCGCCTATATCGCGCGCGACGAGATGGGCTTCGAGGTGGCGGGGATGGGCTGCTACAACCGCGAATTCGCGCGCGGCATCAGGGCATTGGCACGGGAGTTCGGTGTCGAGGCGCTGATCACCGACGATTATCTCGAGGTCGAGCAAACCATCGAAGCGCTGCAGCCCGAAATGATCCTCGGAACCCAGATGGAGCGCCATATCGGCAAGCGCTTGGGCATTCCCTGCGCCGTGATCTCCGCCCCGGTGCATGTGCAGGATTTCCCGGCCCGCTATTCCCCGCAGGTCGGCTTCGAAGGCGCGAATGTCATCTTCGACACCTGGGTGCACCCGCTCGTCATGGGTTTGGAAGAACATCTGCTGCACATGTTCCGCGAGGATTTCGAGTTTCACGACGCCGCCGGGCCGAGCCATCACGGCGCCGCCGCGACGCCCGAGACGCCCCGCGCGCCGGCAAGCGCCGGGGATGTCATCTGGCTCGATGCGGCAGAGCGCGAGCTAAAGAAAATACCGTTTTTCGTGCGCGGCAAGGCGCGCCGGAACACCGAAACCTTCGCGCAATCGAAAGACCTGCGCGAGATCTCCGTCGATACGCTTTACGAGGCGAAGGCCCATTATGCGCGATGAGGCGATCCATAGCTACCGCGTCGTCATCCTGACGCTCGACCGGCACGCCGCCGGCCCTGCCGCGCGGGTCGCGCCGCGGCTGGCAGCGGATTATCCGGGGCTTCAGCTTTGCGTGCATGCCGCCGCCGAATGGGGCGAGGATCCCGCCGCGCTGGCCGCTGCGAAAGCCGATATCGCGCGGGCCGATATCATCATCGTCAACATCCTTTTCCTCGAAGAGCACATCAACGCGATCCTCCCCGATCTGACCGCCCGGCGAGAGGTCTGCGACGCCTTTGTCGGCATGGTCGCGGATGCGCAGATCGTCCGGCTGACGAAAATGGGCGATCTGGACATGTCCAAGCCGGCCTCGGGTGCGATGGCGCTGCTGAAAAAGCTCAAGCCCGCGCCGAAGGCCAAGGGCGGCACCGGCGCGTCGCAGATGAAGATGCTGCGCCGAATTCCGAAGATCCTCAAGTTGGTGCCGGGACGCGCGCAGGATCTGCGGCAATGGTTCCTGTCGATGCAATACTGGCTTGGCGGGTCGGACGACAATATCGAGAACATGGTGCGCAGCCTTGTGTCGCGCTACGCGTCGAACCCGCTCTGGCGCGATACCGATGCCGCGCCGCCGGTGGAGTATCCCGAGGTCGGGCTCTATCATCCCGATCTTCCCAAGCGGATCGTCACCGATCCCGCCGCGCTGCCGGAGCGCCCTGCCACGCATGGCACGGTCGGGCTGGTGATGCTGCGTTCCTATATCCTTGCCGGGGATACCGCGCATTACGATGCCGTCATTCGCCGGCTTGAAGCGGATGGTCTTCGGGTGATCCCCGCCTTTGCCGGCGGACTGGATGCGCGCCCCGCGATCGACGCCTATTTCGACAGGATCGATGCGCTGGTCTCGCTCACCGGGTTCAGCCTCGTGGGCGGGCCGGCCTATAATGACAGCGACGCGGCGGTCGCCGTGCTCTCCCGGCTCGACGTGCCGTATATCGCCGCGCAGCCGCTCGAATTTCAGACGCTCGATCAATGGGCCTGCTCGCGGCAGGGGCTTGGCCCGGTCGAGACGACGATGCTCGTCGCGCTGCCCGAGATCGACGGCGCGACCAACCCCACCGTGTTCGCGGGGCGGCATGGCGCGGCGGGTTGCACCGGCTGCGCGCAGCGATGCCAGGCGATAGGCTGCGACCGGGCGATGGCGCCTTGCCCCGACCGGGTTGGCGCGCTTTCGGAAAAGACGCGGCGTCTGGCCCGCCTGCGCCGCGCTCGCAATGCCGACAAGACAATCGCAATCGTCCTGTTCGGCTTTCCGCCCAATGCCGGTGCCATCGGCACCGCCGCTTATCTCAGCGTGTTCGAATCCCTGTTCAACACGCTTCACCGGATGAAAGCGGAAGGCTACGACCTGTCCCCGCCCGCCAGTGTCGACGCACTACGCGAGGCCGTTCTGGGGGGGAATTCCGCCGCATTGGGCCAAGAGGCCAATGTCGCCGCGTCGTTGCCCGCCGACCGGATCGTCGCGGAGACCCCTTGGCTGGACGAGATCGAGGCGGTCTGGGGCCCGGCACCCGGCAAGCTGCAATCGGACGGGCGCGGCGTGTTTATCCTTGGTGCGCAGTTCGGCAAGGTTTTCGTCGGCATCCAGCCGGGCTTCGGCTATGAGGGCGATCCGATGCGCCTGCTTTTCGAGCATGGCTTCGCCCCGACCCACGCGTTCTCCGGCTTCTATCACTGGCTCAAGCACCATCTGCGCGCGGATGCAGTGCTGCATTTCGGCATGCACGGCGCGCTGGAATTCATGCCGGGCAAGCAATCCGGCCTGTCGGGGGCCGATTGGCCCGAACGGCTGATCGGTGCGCTGCCGAACATCTACCTTTATGCCGCCAACAACCCGTCCGAAGCGACGCTGGCGAAGCGGCGCTCGAACGCCGTGACCGTGACCCATCTGACGCCGCCTTTGGCGCAGGCGGGGCTTTATAAAGGGCTTGCCGCGCTTAAGGACAGCCTGACGCGCTGGCGCGAGATGCGGGGCGGCGATGCGGCGCAAGGTGAGTTGGAAGCGCTCATCCGCGATCAGGCCGAAGCGGTGGATCTTGACGGCACCGACCCCGCGCGGCTCTGGCTGACGCTGCTGGAGGCCGAGGCGGCGCTGATCCCCAGCGGTCTGCACGTCGTCGGGCGCGGCATGACCGCCGAACAGCGCGCCGATACCATCGCGCTGATGCAGCACGCCAAGGAGGCGGAACGTGCGCGCGCCGATCATCTCTTGCAGCAGGACAGCGAATTGACCGGGCTGATGCGCGCCCTTGGCGGCCGTTTCATGGCCCCGGTGCCGGGCGGCGATCTGATACGCAACCCCGCGATCCTGCCGACCGGGCGCAACATCCATGCGTTCGATCCGTTCCGCATGCCCACGGCATTTGCGATGCAAGATGGCGCAAGACAGGCGCAGGCGCTGCTCGAGGCGCATCCGGCATTGCCGCAATCAATCGCGCTGGTGCTTTGGGGCTCGGACAACATCAAATCCGACGGCGGCCCGATCGCCCAAGCGCTCGCGTTGATGGGATGCGCGCCGCGCTTTGACGCCTATGGGCGGCTCTGCGGTGCCGATCTAGTGCCGCTTGGCGAACTGGGCCGCCCGCGCATCGACGTGATCATGACGCTGTCAGGCATCTTCCGCGATCTGCTGCCGTTGCAAACAAGGATGCTGGCCGAGGCCGCATTGAAATGCGCCGAAGCGGACGAACCCGTCTCGCAAAACTTCATCCGCGCTCATGCGCTGCGCTACGCCGAGGCGATGGGCTGCGATTTGCAGACCGCCGCGCTGCGCGTCTTTTCCAATGCCGAAGGGGCGTATGGCTCGAATGTCAATCTGCTGGTGGACAGCTCCGCCTTCGGCGATGAGGACGAGCTGGCCGACGCCTATCAGGCGCGCAAATCCTTCGCCTATGGCGTCAATGGCAAGCCGGCGCAGAACGCCGCGCTGCTGCAGGCCGCGCTGAGCGATGTGGATCTGGCCTATCAGAACCTCGAAAGCGTCGAGTTGGGCGTGACCACGGTGGATCACTATTTCGACACGCTGGGCGGCATCGCCCGCGCGGTCAAGCGGGCGCGGGGCGGGGCGGACACGCCGGTTTATATCGGCGATCAGACGCTGGGCGGCACCAAGGTGCGCACGCTCGCCGAACAGGTCACGCTCGAGACGCGCTCGCGGAGCCTCAATCCGAAATTCTACGAAGCGCTGCTGGAACACGGTCACGAGGGCGTGCGCCAGATCGAGGCGCATATCACCAACACCGTCGGCTGGTCCGCGACGGCGGGGCAGGTGGAGCCTTGGGTCTACCAGCGGCTGACCGAGACATTCGTTCTGGACGAGACGATGCGCGAAAGGCTGGCGGCGCTCAATCCGCAGGCGTCGATGCGCATGGCGAGCCGGCTGCTCGAAGCGTCGGACCGCTCTTACTGGAGCCCGGACGAGGACATGTTGAACGATCTTCAGAACGCCGCCTACGCGCTCGAAGATCGGCTCGAAGGCATTGCGGCCGAATAGGCCCGGAAGGAGAAACAGATGGCATTGGACAGAACCGCACCGATCCTGCGCGGCGAAGACGGAGAAGGATCCGTCCAGGTGCATCAGGACGCGAGCGCCGCCATCACCGGGGCCAAGGTCTTTTCCGTCTATGGCAAGGGCGGGATCGGCAAATCGACCACCTCGTCCAACCTGAGCGCGGCTTTCACGATGCTGGGCCGGCGCGTGCTTCAGATCGGGTGCGATCCAAAGCATGACAGCACCTTCACCCTGACCGGCACCTTGGTGCCGACGGTGATCGACATTCTCAAGGAGGTCGATTTCCACCCCGAGGAACTGCGCGCCGAGGATTTCGTGTTCGAGGGGTGGGGCGGCGTGAAATGCGTCGAGGCGGGCGGACCGCCCGCCGGGACGGGCTGCGGCGGCTATGTGGTCGGGCAAACGGTCAAACTGCTCAAGCAGCATCACATGCTGGAGGACACCGATGTCGTGATCTTCGACGTTCTGGGCGACGTGGTCTGCGGCGGCTTTGCCGCGCCGCTGCAACATGCCGACCGCGCGCTGATCGTCACGGCCAATGATTTCGACAGCATCTACGCGATGAACCGGATCATCGCCGCCGTGCAGGCCAAATCGAAGAACTACAAGGTGCGGCTGGCCGGCTGCGTCGCCAACCGCTCGCGCGAGACAGACGAGGTGGACCGCTATTGCCGGACCGTCGGTTTCAACCGCATCGCGCATATGCCCGATCTCGACGCCATTCGCCGGTCGCGGCTCAAGAAGAAGACGCTGTTCGAGATGGAGGATGACGAGGAAATCGTGCAGGTGCGCAAGGAATATATCCGGCTCGCCGAAACGCTCTGGAACGGGACCGAACCGCTGGCCCCCGCGCCGATGGAAGACCGCGATATCTTCGAATTGCTGGGGTTCGATTGATGGACGCGACCCCGACATATGAGCGCACCCGCGCGAGGGTCGAGGATTACTTCGACCGCACGGCCACGCGCACCTGGGAACGGCTGACCTCGGATGCGCCTGTTTCGGGCATTCGCGCCACCGTGCGGGCTGGGCGCGACCGGATGCGCCATCTGATGCTCTCCCGGCTCCCCTCGGAACTGAACGGCGCGCGCGTTCTGGATGCCGGTTGCGGCACGGGCGCGATGGCCGTGGAGCTTGCCCGGCGCGGGGCCGATGTGGTGGCGATCGACATATCGCCGGCGCTGATCGGCATCGCGCAGCGGCGCTGCCCGGCCAATCTGGCGGGGCGGATCACCTTTCGGGCGGGCGACATGCTCGCCCCCGAGCTGGGGCGTTTCGATTACGCGCTGGCGATGGACAGCATGATCTATTACGGCGCCGAAGACGTGGCCGGATGCCTCGCGCGTCTGCGGCCCCGGCTTGCCGAAAGCTTCGTGTTCACCCTTGCGCCGCGCACTCCGCTTCTCATGGCGATGTGGCGCGCCGGCCAGATGTTCCCGCGCTCCAACCGCGCGCCGACGATGGTGCCCCATTCGCACAAGGGCATCACCCGCGCGATGCGGCGCGCCGGGGTCGGAGGCGCCCTGGTCCCGGTGGATCGCGTCACATCGGGTTTCTACATTTCCTCGGCCATGGAGTTCCGCCCATGATCTTCCGTGCCAAATCGCTCAAGAGCCTGACGGCCAACCTGCTGCCCTTCGCGGATGCGGCCAGCGAGGGGCTTCCGATGGGCCAGCTGCTGCGCCTGTCGCTCTTTCAGGTGGCGGTCGGCATGGCGGCGGTGCTGCTGCTCGGCACGCTCAACCGGGTGATGATCGTGGAGCTTTCGGTGCCGGCGATGATCGTTGCGTTCTTCATCGCCATTCCCGTCCTGTCTGCCCCGTTCCGCGCGCTTCTGGGCTTTCGCTCGGACACCCACCGCTCCGCCATCGGCTGGAAGCGGGTGCCTTACCTCTGGTTCGGCACGCTGTGGCAGTTCGGCGGGCTGGCGATCATGCCCATGGGGCTGGTCCTTTTCACCGGGCGGCAGGCGCTCGACGTGCCGTTCAGCGCCGAGATCGGATCGGGCCTCGCGTTCCTGCTGACGGGTATCGGGATGCACATGACGCAGACGGCGGGGCTGGCGCTGGCCGCCGACCGGGCCGATGACGAAACGCGCCCGAGGGTCGTGGCGCTGCTTTATGTCATGTTCCTTGTCGGGATGCTGCTGTCGTCGATCATCATCGGCACGCTGCTGCGCGATTTCAGCGAATTGCGGCTGATCCAGGTGGTTCAGGGGGCGGCGGTGATGACCATTGTTCTCAACCTGCTGGCGCTCTGGAAGCAGGAAAAGGTCAACCCCATGAGCCGCGAGGCGCGCGCCGCGCCAAGGCCGCTCTTTCGCGATGCCTGGGCCGACTTCATGTCGGGCGGCGATGCGGGACGGCTGCTTGCGGTGGTGTTTCTAGGCACGCTGGCCTTCAACATGCAGGATATCCTGCTGGAGCCGTTCGGCGGCGAGATCCTCGGCCTGAGCGTGTCGGCGACAACGCTGCTTACCGCCATATGGGCCATCGGCGCGCTTTGCGCCTTCGGTTGCGCCGCCAGGTGGCTGGCGCGTGCGCGCGATCCCCATCGGCTTGCCGGGCGCGGTATTCTGGTGGGGCTGGCGGGGTTCTCGGCGGTCGTCTTCGCGCCGCCGCTCGGCGCCCCGGCGGTCTTCTTCGCAGGCGCGTTCGGGATCGGTTTCGGCGGCGGGCTCTTTGCCGTCTCCACGCTCAACGCGGCGATGACGATGCCCGCGCGCGGCGCGGCCCGGCGCGGACTGGCGCTGGGGGCCTGGGGCGCGGCGCAGGCGACGGCGGCCGGGCTGGCGATCTTCCTGGGCGGCGCGCTGCGCGATGCGGTCGGATCGCTCGCCATGTCGGGCCGGCTCGGAGAGGCGCTGACCTCGCCGACGACGGGCTATTCCTTCGTCTATCACCTCGAGATCCTTCTGCTCTTCATCACCCTCGTCGCCTTGGGTCCGCTCGTGCGGACGCGCGGCATTCGCAAACCGGCAGGGCCGATCGGTCTTGCGGATTTTCCGACCTGACACCGAAAGGAAACCATCATGCTGGGCCATACATTCTTCGGTGATTTCGATCTGGCAAGCGCCGCCATCTGGGCGTTCTGGGTCTTTTTCGCCTTGCTCGTCTATTACCTGCAAACCGAAAACATGCGCGAAGGTTATCCGCTGGAGGAGGAAACCAAAAAGGGGCGCTTCTGGTCCGGGCTGTTTTCGCTGCCGAGTGACAAGACCTTCCACCTGCCGCATGGGCGCGGCAGCGTCAGCGTGCCGTCGCAGCAGCGCGGAGACCGGCACAACGTCGCGCTAGAACGCAGCTCCGAAACCTCCGGCTTTCCCTATCTTCCGACGGGCGACCCGATGCAGGACGGCGTCGGACCGGCGTCCTGGGCCAATCGCCGCGATGTGCCGGAACTGGACGGGCTGGGCCATCCCAAGATCCGCCCGCTCTCGACCTTGCCGGAATTCAAGGTCAGCGGCGGGCGCGATCCGCGCGGCAAGGCGGTCGTTGCCGGCGACGGCGAGGTTGTCGGACGCGTGATCGATATGTGGATCGATGTGCCGGAAAGCCTCGTGCGGTTCCTGACGGTCGATCTCAATCCCGAAGGGACGGGGCAGACCCGGCTCATCCCCATCAACCTGTGCCGGATCAAATCCGACCGCGTCGCCGTTCGCTCGCTCTATGGCGCGCAATTCGCCGGGGTGCCGCAGATCAAGGCGGAGGACAGGATCACGCTGCTCGAAGAGGAGAAGATCATGGCCTGGTATGCCGGCGGCACGCTTTACGCCGATCCGAAACGGCTGGAAGCGCAGCTTTGAGCCGATCCGCGACACGGGGGATGCATCATGCATGACGATTTCAAATTCGAGCCGGTTCGCGGATTGCCCGAAGCCCTGCCGCCAGATGAGCATATCCTGTGGCAAGGCAGCCCTTCGGCATGGCGGCTGGCCTGCGAAGCGCTGATGCTGCCCTGGGTGGCGGGCTATTTCGCAGTATTGGCGATCTGGCGGCTCGGCGTTTCATCGGTTGAGCTGCCGCTGGCCGTGGCGGCGGGACACGCGGTTCCGTTCCTTGTTCTGGGGGCGGTGTGCTGCGCGCTCTTGCTCGGCATCGCGGCGGTCCAGGCGCGCGGCACGGTCTATACGCTCACCAACAAGCGGGTGGCCATGCGCATCGGCGCGGCGCTGACGGTGACGCTGAACCTGCCCTATACCCAGATCGGCAGCGCCAGCATCGATCTGCGCAAATCCGGCCACGGCACAATCGCCTTCGAGCTTCTGGGAGAAACGCGCCTGTCCTACCTGATGACCTGGCCGCATGTGCGCCCATGGATCATGGCGCGCACGCAGCCGTCGCTGCGCTCCATTCCCGAGGCGGCCGCCGTCGCCGAGATCTTCGCGGAGGCGGCAGAGTGCCGTCAGAGCGTGCCGCAGGTTGCGCCGGCTCACCCCATAGCCCTTGCAGCGGAGTGACGGAGATGACCACCCAAACCACCAACCACCAGCGCGAGCCCGAACTTGTTCCGCGCGTCATGGTGATCGCGATGTTCATTCTGATGGGCCTGGCGCTCGCCATCGCCGGGTTCGCACGGCTGATCGATGCGCCGCTGGCCGGTGCCGTGGTCAAGGCGCCCGTCGCCGCCGAACGCAGCGTGAGGCTGATCGGCGGGCGCGACGGCGCGGTCGAGGTGCGCGGCGCCGATAATGCGCTCATCGCCCATTCGAGCGAGGAGAAAAACGGCTTCATCGGCGTCGTCTGGCGCGTGCTCGCGCGCGACCGGGCCACGCATGGGGTGCCCGATACCGCCCCGATCCGCGTGCTGCGCCGCCAGAACGGGCATATCGCCATCGAAGACACCGCCACCGACTGGTCGATCGAGCTGATCGGCTACGGGGCCGACAATGTCGCCGCCTTCGCCAGGCTGGTCGACTGATACCATCGAAGGAGGGAACCTGATGGGACTGCTGACAAGAACGACGGAAACCGCCCCCTGCACCGTGCGGGTGTCGCACCGTTTCGACGAGCTGAGCGCGCATCTGCGGCTCGACAATGGCGCGGTGATCCACCCCGGCGACAGCGTGCTGGTGCATGGCAGCGAGATCATGGCCCCTTACGGCGAGGTCGTGGAGGAAAAGCGCGAGGCGACGATCACGCGGGCGAGCGCGCTCGAACGGCTCTGGACCCGCGCGACCGGCGATCTGGAATTTATGGAGCTTTGCGAATTTTCCTTTTCCGACGAGGTGATGACATGAACGCGCAGCTTCCCCATTCCTCCACCGCTGCCACCGCAGAGGAAGCGATTGCCCGGCAGGAGGCGCTGCCCCCGCTCAGCAACGAGGCCGCGACCGATGTGGCGATGCAGAACACGCTTCTGACGCCGCGTTTCTACACGACCGATTTCGACGAGATGGACGCCATTGACGTCACCCCCGTGCGCGAGGAATGGGACCGGCTCATCGCGGCAATGAAGGCCGATCCGAACCGGGGCCATTTCAAGAAGAACGAGGACTGGGACGATGTCGATTGGGAGGGGATGGAGCCGCGGCTCAAGCGCGAGTTCATCGATTTCCTGATCTCCTCCTGCACCGCCGAATTTTCGGGCTGCGTGCTTTACAAGGAAATGAAGCGTCGCGGCTCGAACGAGGATATCACGACGCTTTTCCAACTTATGGCCCGCGACGAGGCGCGCCATGCCGGTTTCATCAACGACGCGCTGCGCGAGGCGGGCATCGCCGTCAACCTGGGCTTTCTGACGAAGCAGAAGAAATACACCTATTTCCGCCCGAAATTCATCTATTACGCGACCTATCTCAGCGAAAAGATCGGCTATGCGCGATACATCACGATCTATCGCCATCTGGAGGCAAACCCCGAGCATCGCTTCCATCCGATCTTCAAATGGTTCCGCGAATGGTGCAATGACGAGTTCAGCCACGGCGAGGCCTTTGCCTTGCTGCTACGCACCGATCCCAGGCTGACGCAAAGCTGGGGCAACAAGTTCTGGATCAAGTTCTTCCTGACGGCGGTTTACAGCACCATGTGGGTGCGCGACCATCAGCGCCCGGTGTTCCACGAAGCGCTCGGCGTCGATACCACATGGTATGGGCAGGAAGTGTTCCGCAAGACCTCCGAGATCTCGCGGCAGGTGTTTCCGTTCACTCTGGATATCGACCATCCGCGCTGGCGGCCCAATCTCGACCGGCTGGAGCGTGCTTCGGTTCAGGTCGCCAAGGGCAAGGAGCGGGGCGGCATTGCCGGCACGGTCTCGCGGCTGGCCGGAATGGCCAAGGCGGCGTTCGGCTTCGCCGCGCTCTATACGATCCCTGTCATTCGCCATGACGTTCCCGAAACCAGCCGTCTGGAGCCTGCATACTGATGTTCACCGAGATCTGGATCGCGGCCGGTGTGGCCATTTTCGTCTGGTGGTTCTCCACCGGCGCGATCCTGATCGCGGTGCGCCGGGCCGACAGGCGCGGGCCGGCGGCGCATGCGATGAATGTCGTTGCCAGCGTGCCGGTGCTGGTGCTTGGGCTGGCGGCCGTCCATGTCTTGGCCTCCGGCACGGGCATCGAAGCGGCTTATGGCGGCTTTCTGGGGGCGCTGGCGATCTGGGGCTGGATCGAGCTGACGTTCCTGTCTGGCATCGTTTGCGGCCCGGAACGGCGGTCCTGCCCCGATGGCCTGCGCCCGCCCGAACGCTTCGCTCGCGCGTGGTGGACCGTGGCCTACCACGAAATCGCGCTTCTTCTGGGGCTTTTGGTCGTCGCCGCGCTGTGCTTTTCGCGGCAGACGGATGTGGCGCTCTGGACCTATCTCATCCTCTTCGTTGCGCGCATTTCGGCCAAGATGAACCTCTTTTTCGGCATCCCGCGCATCAATACCGAATTCGTGCCGATCCCGCTGGCGCATCTGCCCAGCTATTTCCGCCAGCGGCCCGTGACGCTGATGTTTCCGCTGTCGATCACCGTGCTCACGCTCGGCGCGGCGTATTTCTTCCAGATGCTGACGCAGGCCGAAACCGATGCCGCCATCGTTGCGGCGACGCTTCTTTGCGCGCTCTCCACGCTGGCGCTGGTCGAGCATTGGCTGATGATCGTGCCGCTTCCCGATGCCCGCCTGTGGCGCTGGATGCTGCCTGCACCGCCCTCACGCCGACCCAAAGAAAGCAAGACCAATGGATTTTGACGCGCTCTTTCAAACGCAACTCGATGCGCTCAGGACCGAGGGCAATTACCGCGTCTTTGCCGAACTTGAACGCAAATGCGGCCAGTTTCCCCGCGCTGCCAGCCATGATGCCGCGACGGTGCGCGATGTGACGGTCTGGTGCTCGAACGATTATCTGGGCATGGGTCAGCACCCGAAAGTGACGGGCGCCATGTGCGAAGCGGTCACGCGCTGCGGCGCCGGCGCGGGGGGCACGCGTAATATCTCGGGCACGACGCATGATCACGTTTTGCTCGAGGCGGAACTGGCCGATCTGCACGGCAAGGAGGCGGCGCTGCTGTTCACTTCCGGTTACGTGTCGAACTGGGCGGCCCTGTCGACACTGGGCAGCCGGCTCAAGGATTGCGTGATCCTGTCGGACGCGGGAAACCATGCCAGCATGATCGAGGGCATCCGCCATTCGCGCGCCACCAAGGTCATCTGGAAGCACAACGATGTCGCAGATCTGGAAGCCAAGCTGCGCGCCTTGCCGGCGAATGTGCCGAAGATCGTCGCGTTCGAGTCGGTCTATTCGATGGATGGCGATATCTGCCCCATGCGCGAGATCGTCGAGGTCGCCGAGAAATACGGCGCGATGACCTATCTTGACGAGGTGCATGCTGTCGGTCTTTACGGCCCGCGCGGCGGAGGTATTTCCGAACGCGAGGGGTTGGCGGAACGGATCACGCTGATCGAGGGGACGCTGGGCAAGGCTTTCGGCGTTGTCGGCGGCTATGTCACCGGCTCGGCGGCGCTGTGCGATTTCATCCGCTCCTTCGCCAGCGGGTTCATCTTCACCACGGCCCTTCCCCCCGCCGTCGCCGCAGCCGCTCGGGTGTCGGTCGCGCATCTGAAACGATCGGACGTCGAACGGAAAATGCAGCGCCGACAGGTCGCCAGGGTGCGCGCGTATCTCGACAATGCCGGGATTCCCCATATGCGCAACGACAGCCACATCATCCCGGTGCTCATCAAGGATCCGGTCAAAACGAAAATGCTGGCCGATTACCTCATGGAGGAATGGGGGATCTACGTTCAGCCGATCAACTATCCGACGGTTCCCAAGGGCACCGAACGGCTGCGCATCACGCCGTCCCCGCTGCACAGCGATGCCGATATCGATTACCTCATCAGCGCGCTGGTCATGCTGTGGAAACAATGCGCCATCGCCCGCGCAGTCGCCTGAGCGCGCCGATCTTCAACTTCGCAACAATGTTTCTCGCAGGGCAGGGGGTGGCATCTCTGGCGGTGCGTAGGCGCCCGCTTTCGATGTCGAGAGGCCTGCGGCGCAAAGCGCTTCGGCCATCGTCACCGCGCAGGAGACGCCGTCGATAATCGGCAAGCCGAAACGTCCCGAAAGTCGGCGGTTGAGATCGGCCATGCCGGCGCAGCCCAACACGATCGCATCCGCCCCGTCGTCGGCGATGGCCGCGGCGATCTCGGTGGCAATGCGTTGCTCCGTAGCGCCCGGGTCGCATTCGAGTTGCAGCACCGGCACATCTGCTGCCCGCACGCCGGCGCAGCGACGCGAAAGCCCATAGCGATCGAGATTGTCCTTCAGGCCCGGGATCGCGCGGGCGAGTGTCGTAACCACCGAAAAGCGTGAGGAAACGAGTGAAGCCGCGTGAAACGCTGCTTCGCCGATGCCGATGACCGGCCCCTCCATTATACAGCGAAGCGCATCGACCCCGGTATCGTCGAAACAGGCTACGACCGTCGCATCGACATCGCGATGACTTTCGGCAATTTCGAGCAGGCCGTGATGGCTGCGCGCGATATCGAGAAAGCCCTGAATGCTCTCGGGTCCAGTTTTCGGCTGCGTAGCGACGATCTCGGTGCCGGAGCGCGCGACAGCACGCGCAGCAAGTGCGATCTTGGCGGTCATCGAGCGGGTCGTGTTCGGGTTGATGACGAGAAGCCTCATGCCGGCTGACTCCGTTTGGATGGCTCTCTTGTCCGCTCAGGGGCGGGACGGATCGGGTAGGTGGGCGGAAAGATGCGTTTCAGCGGAGGATGGCCGAAGGTGCGGTCGGGATATTGTGCGACCATGCCATCGAACCGCTGTTGCGCGCCTTGGCGCAGCGTATCGTGATCGACGCCGGGAATGCGCCCGTTCTCCATCACGATCCGCCCGTCCACGATCACTGCGCGCACATCGCGTCCGGAGCCGTTGAGACAAACGGTCTGGATCGGATCGATGATCTGTCCGATGGCCGGATCGTCGAGCGCGATCACTGTGATATCGGCCGCTGCACCGGGGGCGAGCCGCCCCAGATCGTCGCGCCCCAGCGCCTGCGCGCCGCCCAGCGTGGCGGCATCGTAAAGATCGCCCGCGCTGACCGCCCCGGCATCGCGTTCGGCCAGCCGCGCGGTCATCAGCCCGATCTGCATGTTCAGGATCATGTCGGGCGGATGCGTGTCGGTTCCCATACCGATGGTCAGCCCCGCATCGCGGTAGCGCGCGAATGATTGCAACATCGTGCCGCCGCGCGCCATCACCAACGGGCAATGCGCCAGCGCCGCTCCGCTATCGGCCAGAATGGCAAGGTCGGGCGAATCGTATTCGATGCCGTTCACACCCGACAGATAGGTCAGATGCGGCAGGATCGCGCGCGGCGACAGAAATCCAAGACGTTCCAGCCATTGCGGCGGGCTTGCGCCGTGCATCTCTACGACGCTGTTGTATTCGAAGGCGGATTGGCAGCAATGCAGCCGCACCGGCACATCCAGATCACGCACCACCTCTGCGGTCCGGGTTAAAAGCGTTTCAGTGCAGGTCTCGATCCGGTCGGGCGCGAGCATGGTGCGGATCAGCCCGCCCGCGCGCCCCTCGAATGTTTCGCAGAAGCGCCGCGCCTCGGCCAGTCCGTCCAGACCGCGCGCCTCGTCGAAATGAAAGGCGATCTGGCCCAATGCGTTCACATAAGTATTGCCGCTGCGATAGGCCGGGCCGAGATAGACGCGCAGACCCAGTTCCTCGGCCGCCTCCGCAGCGCCGGCAAACTCGTGCCATGTCTCCCCCCATTCGCGGTAGAAGAGCGAGGCGATGGGCAGCGCGGTAGTGATCCCGTTGCGGATCAGCCGCGTGAACGCGTAGCGTTTTTGCCAGACCAAATCCTGCGGCGAGTACATCTCGCGCGGGCCAGCCTGCATATAGCTCTCGGGCCACACGCGGCCCTTTTTCCAGGCCGGCTGGTTGTCGAAGCCCAGAACCGTCGTGTCGAGATCGGCCAGCGCGTCAAGATCGACGAAACCGGGACCGATGAGCGCCGCGCCGCAATCGATGCGGCGGGCAATCTCGCCATCGAAGCCGTGCCCGACAAAGACGATCCTGCCATTCTCGAACACCACTTCACCGCCGGGCAGCAGAACATGCCGTCCGTTCTCGTGTCCCACCACCCAATCGGCGGTCATAAGGACGCGGCCCTTCTCACGCTTGGTCATCACGGCGCCTCCTTTAGCGATTGGCCATTCCGCGCGACGATGCGCCCGGCCTTCAGCACGGCCTTGCGCGGCGGGTGCGATACGACCGCATGGGTCACGGTTTCGGCCTCGATCAACACCAGATCGGCACTGCAGCCGACGTCCAGCCCGTGCCCGTCCAGTCCCATGACAGCGGCGCCATTCGTGCTGCAACAGGCGAAAGCATGTTCGACATCGGCATCGGCGCGCAAATTGTTGCGCAGGCCAAGCAGCATGGCGCGCTCCAGCATGTCGCCGTTGCCGTAAGGCCCCCATGTATCGCGGATCCCGTCGGTTCCGGCGCAGAGCGTGACGCCCGCCGCGCGCAGATCCTCGGCCAGCGGCACGGGGCGCGACGGGGTGGCGACGGTGGCGATATCGATGCGCAACTCAGCCAGCCGGGCGATCAGATCGCGGACGCGGTCCCGGTCCGGCATGCCGAGACAGAAGGCATGGCTGATCGTCACGCGCCCCTGCATCCCCAGCGCCTGCGTGCGGTCGAGGATCATCTCCATGCTGAACGCACCAAGTTCGCCCGGCTCGTGCAGATGGATGTCGATGGGTTTGCCATAGCGCTCGGCCATGTCGAACACGGTGTCGAGCTGACCCTTTGGATCGGCATCGATGCCGCACGGGTCGAGCCCGCCGACCACATCCGCGCCCATACGCAGCGCCTCGTTCATAAGCTCCGCCGTGCCGGGGCGGCTCATCAGCCCCGATTGCGGAAAGGCGACGGTTTCTATGTCGATCAGGTCGGAAAGTGCCTCTGCGGTCTGCATCACGCCTTCAAGCCCCGCAAGCCCGACCTCAGTGTCGATATCGACATGGCTGCGGATCGCGGTGGTACCGTGACCGAGCGACAGAAGCGCTTGGCGCATCGACTGGCGATGCGGGTCGATATCCCATTCGCGGCGCAACCGCCGTTCGGTGTCGATCTTCTCGCGCAGGGACGGGCCGGCCTGGTGCTCGCGCCAGCCCATGCCCCAAAGCGTCTTGTCGAGATGCGTATGCGCATCGACAAGACCGGGCAGGGCCAGCGCGCCGCCGCACTCTTCCTCGGGCAGTCCATCAGGCGCGGACAGGTTCGGCGCAATCTGGATGATGCGTCCCTTCTGGATCAGCATATCCACTGTATCGCCGCCCATCGGGCGCAGGTTTCTCAGAACGATATCGCTTGTCATAGCAGCCTCATCCGCCTTGAGCCGCCGCCGGAAGTGCAGACGCCTTCAGTTCGAATTGTCGGTCGGACACGATGTAGTTGTCGGCATGAAGCCGCGCGACCGGCTGATAGTTTTCGGGGCGGACATAGCGGCCCTCGGCATCGAGACAGGTATCGCGCACATGCATTTGCACCACTTCGCCCAGCACGATGGCGCGGCGCGGGTAATCGATGATCTGGCTAACGCGACATTCCATCGAAGCCGGTGCCTCGGCTACGCGCGCAGGCGCGATCTTGAGCGAGGGCGCGTGGTTCAGACCGGTCAGCGCGATCTCGTCCACCTCGTCGGGGAAAGCGATGCCGCAATCGACCATTCGCTGCGCGATGGCCATGTCGCACAGGTTGACGGTGAATTCCCCGCTGCGACGGATATTGCGCATCGTTTCCTTTTCGGTCCCGTCCGGCTTGGCCTGGATGCCGAGGATGACGATCGGAGGATCCTGGGAAAAGACGTTGAAAAAGCTCATCGGCGCGGCGTTGGGCGTGCCGTCCGCGCCAAGCGTCGTAACCAGCGCGATGGGGCGCGGGGCAACAAAGCTGCACAGCAAGCGGTAGCGATCCGGCGCAGGCAGGGCTTCGAAATCGAACTGCATCACGCGGCCCCCCGGCAGGCGGTCGGCTCATCGCGGCCCACGATCCCGGCGGGCGCCGTGCCGGTCAGATCGGCGCGCCCCTCGGCCACCGCATGACAGGCGACCACGGTGCCGCCCGCGCGGGCGATCAGCTCGGGTGCGCTTTCGCGGCAGCGCGCATTGGCGAGCGGGCAGCGCGGGTTGAACGAACAGCCGGGCGGCGGGTTGATCGGGTTTGGCACCTCGCCCGTGACCGGCGCACGGTCGCGCCGGCCCATGGCGATATCCGGCACGGTGTCCATCAGCAGGCGCGTATAGGGATGTTCGGGCGCGGAAAAGATACGCTCTGCCGGGCCGGCCTCGACCAGACGGCCCAAATACATCACGCCAACATAATCGGACATGAAATCGACCACAGCAAGATCGTGGCTGATGAAGAGATAGGTCAGCCCCAGCTCGTCCTGCAGGTCGCGCATGAGGTTGAGCACCTGGCTTTGCACCGACACATCGAGCGCAGAGGTCGGCTCGTCGCATACCAGGAATTCGGGCCGAGAGGAGATCGCTCGCGCAATGGAGATGCGCTGGCGTTGCCCCCCCGAGAACTGGTGCGGGAACTTCTCGCCATCCTGCGCGGACAGGCCCACCATCTCGAGCAGGCGCCCCACCTCTTCGCGTTCTTCCGCGCGGCTGTTCGTGATGCCGAAACTGCGCAGCGGTTCCGCGATGATATCGCGTACGCGCCAGCGCGGGTTGAGGCTGGCGTAAGGGTCCTGGAAGATCATCTGGATGCGCTTGCGGAACGTGCCACGCTCGGCAGCGGGAAGCGCTGTCAGATCGGTGCCGTCGAAGCGGACTTCGCCGGCGGTGGCGACGTGTAGACCCACCACCAGCTTGGCGACGGTGGATTTGCCGCAGCCCGATTCACCGACGAGGCTGAAGGTCTTGCCACGCGGTATTTCGATATCGAGCCCATCGACGGCACGCAGATGTTGCATGCCCTTGCGTTCGATCAGCCGGTTGAGGAAAGGCGCGGACAGATCGAATGTCTTGGACAATCCGCGCACCGAAACGAGCGGTTCGGGTTGGCTTGCGTCGGTCATGGTCATGCCGGTTCTCCCTGATAGAGGTGACAGGCGACATGGCCGCCCTCGACCGGCAAGGATGCCGGTTTGCTCCTGCTGCATTCGGCAAAGGCGCGCGGACAGCGGGGGTGAAAGGCGCAGCCGTCCGGTAGGGCGGTGAGCCGCGGCATAGCGCCGTCGATCTGGGTCAGACGCTCAGCGCCCGAGCCGACGCGTGGAATGGATTGCATCAGGCCGGTCGTGTAGGGATGATGCGGATCTCGCACGACCTTTTCGACCGGCCCGATCTCGACCACGCGGCCGGAATACATCACCGCCACACGGTCGGCGGTTTCCGCGATCACGCCCATGTCATGCGTCACCAGGATCACCGCCGCGCCGTGATCGCGGCACATCCGTTTGAGCAGATCGAGGATCTGCGCCTGGATCGACACGTCAAGCGCCGTTGTCGGCTCGTCGGCGATGACCAGCGACGGCTCGGCGCAAAGCGCCAGCGCGATCACCACGCGCTGCCGCATCCCGCCGGAGAACTGGTGTGGATACTGGTCGATCCGCGCCTCGGGTGCCGGGATCCCGACCTCTTCGAGAAACGAGATCGCCCGCTTGCGCGCCGCCTCCCGGCTGAGCGGCATATGTGTGCGGATCGTTTGAACAAGTTGTTGCCCGACCGTCATCAGCGGATTGAGGCTGGTCAATGGATCCTGGAAGATCGCGCCGATCTTGCGCCCGCGCAGGCGGCGCATTTCTTCGGCGCCCAGCGTGTCGATACGCTGGCCCTCGAAATGGATCTCACCGCGATCAATACGTCCGGGTCGTTCCAGAAGCCCGGTGATCGCGGTACCGGTCAGGGATTTTCCGGCTCCGGATTCGCCCACCATTCCGAGGATTTCGCCGGGCGCAAGATCGAAGGTGATCCCGTCCACCGCGCGCAGAGGTCCATGCCGCGTGTCGAAGCAGATGGACAGGTCGCGCACGCTCAGCAGCGGGGCAGGGGGGGAGGATGTAGAAAAGGTCATCTTCATTCCTTTCAGCGCAGCTTGGGGTTCAGCGCGTCGCGCAGCCAGTCGCCCAGCAGGTTCACCGCCAGCACCAGCGCCACCAGAGTCAGCGAGGGGAAGATCACCACCCACCAGACGCCCGAGAAGAGGTATTCGTTGCCGACGCGGATCAGCGTGCCGAGCGAGGGGTTGGTGGGCGGCATGCCGACCCCGAGGAAAGACAGCGTCGCCTCGATCAGGATCGCCATCGCGAGGTTGATCGTGGCGATCACGAGAACCGGGCCCATCACGTTGGGCAGGATGTGGCGGAACAGGATCGCGAAGGGACGCCGCCCGACGAGCTGCGCGGCATAGACGTATTCGCGCCCGCGCTCGACCATGGTCGAGCTGCGCACGGTCCGCGCATATTGCACCCAGGTGGTCACGGTGATGGCAAAAACCAGCACAATCAGCGCCGCGCTGTCATGCATTTCGCGAGGCAGGGCGCCGCGCACGATCCCGCTGACCAGTAGCGCCACCAGAATGGTTGGAAAGCTCAGCATGACATCGGCGATGCGCATGAAGAACGCATCCACCTTGCCGCCGAAATAGCCCGAGACCAGGCCGATCACGATACCGATCGCCATCGCGAAAGCGACGCTGATGAACCCCACCGCGAGCGAGATGCGCGAGCCGTAGAGGATGGCCGACAGCACGTCGCGCCCTTGATTGTCAGTGCCGAGCAGAAAGCGCGGATCGCCGCCCTCGGCCCAGACGGGTGGCAATTCGCTGTCCCACAGACTGAGCGTTGAGACATCGAATGGATCGTGCGGTGCGATCCACGGCGCCAGCAGGGCCGCCAGAACGATCGCCAGTGTAACCAGCGCCGCGGCGAGCGTGACATAGGACGTGCGGAACTTGTAGAACAGATCGCTGCGCAGGACTGCGGCGAGGCGGGATTGGGGATAGACTTCGAGCGTCATTATGATGCCTCCGTCATGCCCGCACCGACAGGCGCGGGTCGATTGCGAAATAGAGAAGATCGACGATCATGTTGATCGCCACAAAAACCAGCGCGACCAGAACCAGGTAGGCGGACATCACCGGGATGTCTCCGAAGCTCACGGCCTGGATGAAGAGCAGCCCCATTCCAGGCCACTGGAAGACCGTTTCGGTGATGATGGCAAAGGCGATCATCGCACCGAGTTGCAGTCCGACGATTGTCACGACCGGCATCAGCGTATTGCCAAGCGCGTGGCCGAAATTCACTGCCCGATTGGTCAATCCGCGTGCACGCGCGAAGCGCACGAAATCGGAGCGCAGAACCTCCATCATCTCGGCACGGACCAGCCGCATGATGAGAGTGACCTGAAAAAGCCCCAGCATGACCGCCGGCAGGATCAGCGATTTCAACCCGCTGGCGGTCAGTAGGCCCGTGCTCCACCAGCCGATCTGCACCGTATCGCCGCGCCCGAAAGAAGGCAGCCAGTTCAGCCAGACGGAAAAGACGAGGATGAGCAGGATGCCGGTCACGAAGGTCGGCACCGATATGCCGATGAGCGAGACGACATTGAGCAAGTTGCTCAGCACCCCCTTGGGGTAAAGCGCCGCGTAAATTCCCATAGGGACGCCCAGCAGCAGCGCGAAGATGGCAGCTGCGGCGACAAGCTCCAGCGTCGCGGGGAGCCGTTCGGCAATCATCGCGGCGACGGGGCGCTTGTTGCGATAGGAAATTCCGAATTCGCCCTGAACTGCGCCGGAGACGAAGCGTGCGAATTGCACCGGGACGGATTCATTGAGACCGAGTCGGTCGCGCAAAAGCTGGCGATCTTCGGCAGAGGCGTTTTCGGGAAGCATGCTGTTCACCGGATCGCCGATGAAGCGAAACATCGAAAAGGCGATCAGGGCAACGGCGAGCATCACGATGACGGATTGTATCAACCGTCTCAGAACGAAGGCGATCATGGGTCTATCCTTGGCTTGTCAGCGTCTGGACCGGGTTGTCCGGGCCCGCGCCGGGAGGGGGCGCAGGCCCGGCTGGCCGAGCGGGAGGCTTACTCGACCGTCGCGTACCAGAGCCGCGGTTTGTTATCGGCGGTGATCGGGATGTCCACGCCATCGCGAACCGCCCAAGCCAAGGGCTGTTGATGCAGGGGGATCATCGCCACATCGTCGCGCGCGATCTTCAGCGCCTCGGTCATCATGGCAAGACGCGCCTCCTTATCGAGTTCGGTTGCCACCTTGCTTGTCAACTCGTCGATCTTCGGGTTCGAATAGCCGCCCGGGTTCCAGGCGCCCATGCGCTCACCGGGCGTATGGAGCAGCGCAGAGAGCACGCTGTAGCTGTCGAGCATCGGTAGTGTCGCCCAGCCGACCATGAAGATATCGGAGCCGCCCGCCAGCGCCTTTTCGAAATGCTTGGATTTAGTCTGCGCCGTCAGGTTCGCATCCACACCGATCCGCGCCCACATGGAGGTGATCGCCTGACAGATTTCTTCGTCATTGACGTAGCGATCGTTCGGACAATCCAGACCGACCTCGAAACCGTCCGGATAACCTGCTTCAGTCAGCAATGCGCGGGCCTTCTCCAAATCTGGCGCGGGGCGACTGTCGAGGTCGGGATCATGGCCCGGAACGGGCGGGGCAACCAGAAGCCCGGCATTGCGGGACCGCTCGCGCATGATCTTCTTGCGGATCAGATCCATGTCGATGGCCATGTTGAGTGCCTGCCGCACACGCTTATCGGCAAGCGGATTGGCGTCCGTCACGTTGGAATCATGCAGCTTGTCGCCATGGTTCAGGCCCAGCATGATGGTGCGCAGCGCGGGCGCAACGATCACCGATGCACCATCGGAGCGGTTGATGCGGTCGATATCCTGCAAAGGGGCAGGGGTGATGAAATCCAGCTCGCCCGAAAGCAGCGCTGCGATGCGGGTTGCGTCCGAGCCGATGGGGCTGAATTCGATCCGGGTCAGGTTGTGCTGCGGCTCGTCCCACCAGTTGTCATTGACGGTGAGCACGGTGCGCGCGTCGTATACAATCTTCGTATACGTTCAATCTTTTTTTTGTGTGAAAATTCGTATACGACAGCAAGGCGCCAATTTCGTGCGCTCGATCCCCATGCCGGCCATAGCCCACGGAGGGCGCGATCTTGATGTCCCTACCCCGGAGCAAAGCGGCCAATGTCACCGACCCGCAGGCCGGACGTGTCGATAGCGATACGATCTACCGGCGCATTTTCGACGCCATTGTCGATCACAAGCTTACCCCCGGAACACATCTGAAAGAGGACGAGCTTTGCGACCTTTTCGGTGTCGGACGCACTCGGGTGCGCTCAGCGCTATCGAGACTGGCGGCCGATCACGTCATTGTGCAGCAAGCCAATCGCGGAGCTTTCGTCGCGCGCCCGACGATCGAAGAGGCCCGCGAGGTGTTTCGCGCCCGCCGCGTGACCGAATGTCATTTGGTGCATCGCGCCGCCGAACGGCCGGATGAGGCGATGCGCAAGGCGCTGAGCGATCACCTTTGCGGTGAGGATGCCGCCCGCGAGGCCGGAGATACGGCGCGCGTGATCCGCCGCTGCGGCCGCTATCACCAGGTCCTTGCCGAGCAGGCGGATAGCCCGATCATGGCGCAGTTCGTGCGCGAATTGATCGCGCGTTCCTCGCTCATCATCGCGATTTACGAGGCCGCCGCGCCGCGCGAATGCGAAGCCGACGAGCACCGCCGGTTGACCGATCTGGTGCTCTCCGGCCGTGGCGAAGAAGCGGCCGCCTTGATGAAGACGCATCTGCTCGGCATCGAAAGCCGTCTCGATCTTGACCCGGGCACTGGCCCGGCGAGCGATCTTGGCCAAAGTCTTGGGTTCGGGCGGTAGGACGGGCAGCGGCGTTCGCCGGGCAGGGCGGGTGTGTCACTCCATCCACGCAAGCAGGAATTCGGAGAGGCCGGGAAAGACCGCGATGATGGTGAGGCCGACGAGGCTTGCGGCAAGGAACGGCATGACGCTGCGCGCAATACGTTCGATGGGGAGGCGGGTGACATTCGCCGCGACGTAGAGATTGATCCCGACCGGCGGCGTGATCAGGCCGATGGCCAGGTTGACCATGACCAGAACGCCGAACCAGACCGGATTCCACCCCAGTTCGCGGACAACCGGCAGGATGATCGGCAGGGTGATGAACATGACGGTGACTGCGTCCATGAACATCCCGGCGATGAGCAGAATGAGCATGATCACGGCGAGGATGACGAATTCGTTCCCGCTCAGCCCGAGCAGCGCGGTCGAGTAGTTTGCGACGAGATCCTCGACCGTGACCACCCAGCCGAAGAGGCTGGCATAGGCCACCACGAGCATGACCACCGCCGAGGATGCGGCGGCATCGCCAAGCGCGTCGTATAGGCCGCTCAATGTCAGCGTCCGGTAGGCAAAGGCGCCCACGACAAGCGCATACACGGTTGCCACGAGCGCGGCTTCGGTCGGGGTGAAGATGCCGGAGTAGATGCCGCCCAGGATCACAACGGGCGTCATCAGCCCCCAGAAACTGTCGCGGAAGGACTGCCAGAGGCGCGTTCCGTAGCTGTTTCCGGGCTGAACAATCGGGCTCAAAGCGTCGAGGCTTGGGCTATGCGCCGGCAGGGCGGCCGTTCGCGCGGCGAAGGGCAGCACCGCGATCATCGCCGCGCCCATCACCAGCCCCGGCAAGATTGCGGCGATGAAAAGCTGGGAAATCGACGTTTCCGCAATCACGCCATAGATCACCAGCCCGATCGATGGCGGGATGACGATGGACAGCGCGGCGCCGGTGCAGACAAGCCCCGCCGCGTAGCCACGTGGATAGCCATCCTGTTCCATGCCCTTGATGATCATCGGACCGATTGCCGCGACCGAGGCCGGTCCGGACCCGCTGACCGCGCCCCAGAACAGGCACACGACCGTGCCGACCGCGCCCATACCGCCCGGCAGGTTTCCGACCAGCACGCGAAAGAAACGGATCATCCGCTCGGCAATGCCAAGGCGGCCCATCAGCGTTCCGGCCAGGATGAAAAAGGGGATCGCCAGAAGGGAGAACTTGGTGATGCCGGCAGCGATCAGATCACCGGCGAGATCGAAGCCGAAGCCGATCAGCCACATCGCATAGATCGCCGAAAGACCCAGCGAGAAGGCGACGGGAACGCGCAGCGCCATGAGCAAAAAGAACGCGATCACCATTTGCGTGCCGGCGGGAATGTCGGGAAGAAGCTCAGACATCCGGGACCGCGTCGCGCTCCCGGCCTTTCAGAACCTCGGCGGCGTGCTGGACATAGCGCAGAATGATGAGGGCGAACCCGAAGGGAACGGCCGCCTGATAATACCATGCCGGAACACCGAGCGCGTAGGATCGCATGCCGTTCGAGTATAGGTTGGCCAGGGACGCCCATGAAAACCATGCCGAAATGGCCAGCAACCCGACCGATAGCGCCGCGGACAGGAGGAAGACGGGGCGCCACAGGATGCGCGGCAAGCTGTCATGCACGAGCGTAACCGCCAGATGTTCCCCCCGCCTTGCCGCCACTGCAGCACCGAAAACCGTCAGGATGAGAAAGCCGTTGGTCAGCAATTCCTCGGTCGCGGCCAGCGACATGTTCGTTGCGTAGCGCACGAAGACATTGGCGAAGCCAAGCGCCGTCATGGCAAGAAACAGCGCCGCGCAGATGATCTTTTCCGCATCGAGCAAGACAAGACGCATGGTCAGGGCCCTTCGGGAATGAAGCGATAGGGGCAAGCCCGTGCACCGGGCTTGCCTTCCAGCACACCGTTACTGGCTATCGGCAATCGTGGTCTGGAATGTCTCGACGATATCGGTTCCGACTTTCTGCGCCCATTCGTCGAAGGCGGGCTGTGTGGCTGCCCGGAACGCGTCCAGCTCCTCGGCTGTCGGCTCGTAGACCTCCATGCCTTTTTCCTGCAGGAAGGCGATCCCGTTTTCCGTGCCCTCGCGTGTGATCTGCCGCTGATAGGCCATCGCTTCGTCTGCGGCCTCCTGCATGGCGGCTTGTGTGTCGGCGTCCATCTCGTCCCATTTCGACTGCGCGACGCCGAGGAAGATCGGATCGTAGGAATAGTGCCATGTCGTGAGGTATTTCTGCACCTCGTAGACCTGCTGCGGAATGATCACCGCGCCGATCGGATTTTCCTGACCGTCGACGACGCCTTGTTGCAGCGCGGTCATTGTCTCGACCCATTGCATCTGCTGCGGGTTCGCGCCCAGGGCGTTCATCACGTCGATATACATCGGCCCGGCAACGCGCATGTTGAGGCCTTTCATATCCTCCGGCGTCTTGATCGGGCGCACGTTGTTCGTCACCTCGCGAAACCCGTTTTCGCCCCAGGCCAGAACCTTGATGCCTTTTTCGGCCAGGATCTCCGACAGCGTCTCGCCCGGCGCGCCTTGGGTCGTGGCGTCGACCTGATCGTAATTCGCGTACAGATACGGCAGCGAGAAGACCGCCATTTCAGGAACGAGCGGCGTGACGTTGATGGCCGAGGTCAGCACCAGATCGAGCGCGCCGCGCCCGACCATTTCAGCCTGTTTCATCTGGTCGCCGCCCGAAAGCTGTGCGTTGGGGAACACGCGCACGTCAAAGGCGCCATCGGTCTTCTCGCTCAACAATTCGCCGAACTTTTCGGCACCCTGATGCCATGTCGTCGCATCGCCGGTATTGTGCGACAGGCGAAGCGTTTCCGCACCTGCCGGAACGGCCAGAGTGGCGCCCGCAAAAAGAGCGACGGCCGCTGCGCGACCGAAATTGATGAAACTCATGGTGATTCTCCTTCATTGACCGGCCCGCGCCGGTCATTACCCCAGATGACTTTCCCATCATGGACCGATTGACTTTCCTCTGACAAGATCATGGAACAAGAATTGGCGCGCAGCGGCTCCAGTGAAACGAGATCAACCGAAAGGACAGCAATATGAGCAAGGCACAGATCGTCGGCTGGGCGCATAGCGCGTTCGGCAAGTCGGATCATCCCGATACCGAGAACCTGATGCGGGCCACCGTTCCGGATGCGCTCGAGCATGCCGGGATCGACGCGGAGGATGTGGATGGCATCTTCGTCGGCGTCTTCAACAACGGGTTTTCGAAACAGGACTTTCAGGGCGCGCTCGTCGCGATGGGCGACGAACGCTTCGCACATACGCCCGCCACGCGCTACGAGAATGCCTGCGCGACAGGATCGGCGGCATTGCACGGCGCGATGGATTTCATCGAATCCGGTCGCGGCCGGATCGCGCTGGTCGTCGGGGCCGAAAAAATGACGGCCACCCCGACCGCCGAGGTCGGAGACATTCTGCTCAGCGCATCCTATCGCAAGGAAGAGGCCGATATCGAGGGCGGCTTCGCCGGCCTCTTCGGGCAGATCGCCGCGGGATATTTCCAGCGCTACGGCGACAAGTCCGAAGAGCTTGCGATGATCGCCGCCAAGAACCACCGCAACGGCATGGACAATCCGCTTGCGCATATGCGCAAGGATTTCGGCACCGATTTCTGCAATCGCGTCAGCGACAAGAACCCCTATGTCGCCGGCCCGCTCCGGCGCACGGATTGTTCGCTGATTTCCGACGGGGCGGCGGCGCTCGTTCTGGCCGACGAGGACACCGCGGCGCAGATGAAGCGTGCCATCGGGTTCCGCGCGCGGGCGCATGTCAACGACATCATGGCACTGTCGCATCGCGATGCCCTGCAGTTCCGAGGCGCGGCGATGGCGTGGAAGGCCGCGCTTGGCGATGCCGGGATCACGCTGGACGATCTGTCCTTCGTGGAGAGCCACGATTGTTTCACCATCGCCGAGCTTCTGGAATACGAGGCGATGGGCCTTGCGGAACCGGGGCAGGGGGGCCGCGTGATCCGCGAAGGAATCACGGCCAAAGACGGGCGCTTGCCGGTGAACCCCTCGGGCGGGCTGAAATCCAAGGGCCATCCCATCGGCGCGACCGGCGTGTCGATGCATGTGATGGCCGCGATGCAGCTCGAAGGCGAGGCCGGCGATATGCAGATCCCCGGCGCCGAGATGGCGGGCGTGTTCAACATGGGCGGCGCCTCGGTCGCCAACTACGTTTCGATCATGGAAAAGGTGCGCTGATGGCGGCCAGCGGCGGCATGGTCCCGGCATCGACGCGCGTGATGAACCTGTCGCATTTCCTGACCGAAACGGCCCGGCGTCACAGCGCCGAGGCTGGGTTCGTCTGGGGCGCGCAAAGCTGGACATGGGCCGAAATGGAAGCCCGCGCCGCGGCCTTCGCCCGCGCGCTTCAAACCGAGTTCGGGGTGTCGAAGGGTGACCGGATTTTGGTGCAGTCGGAAAACTGCAACCAGATGTTCGAGGCGATGTTCGCCTGCTGGCGGCTCGGCGCGGTCTGGGTTCCCGCCAATTTCCGGCAATCGCCGCAAGACATCGCCTGGCTGGCCGCATCGTCCGGCGCGCGCGGATTGATCTGCGGTGCGCGGTTCGAGGAGCACGCGGCGGCCTGTGCGCCATCGGTGGAGTTCACCATCTCCATCGGCAGTGCGGATTTCGCGGAGGATTACGAGACCATACTGGCGCGCCATACCGGGCAAAGCTGCTCGACAGAGCCGGTGGACCGTGACGATCCCGCGTGGTTCTTCTTTACCTCCGGGACGACGGGGCGGCCCAAGGCGGCGGTTCTCACGCATGGGCAGATGGCCTTTGTGGTGACGAACCACCTTTGCGATCTGATGCCGGCCACCGGCCCGAAGGACGCATCGCTGGTGGTTGCGCCCCTGTCGCATGGCGCGGGCGTTCACCAGTTGGCGCAGGTGGCGCATGGGGTGAAAACCATTCTTCCGGCGCAGGACAAGTTCGATCCGGCGGAGATCTGGCATCTGGTCGAGAAATGGCGCGTCACCAATATGTTCACCGTGCCGACCATCGTGAAGCTGCTGGTGGAGCACGAAAGCCTTGGCCGGTTCGATCATTCCAGCCTGCGATACGTCATCTATGCCGGCGCCCCGATGTATCGCGCCGATCAGGTGCGCGCGCTCAAAGCGCTCGGGCCGGTTCTGGTGCAGTATTTCGGCCTTGGCGAAGTGACCGGTAACATCACCGTCTTGCCACCCGCGCAGCATCATATCGAGGATGGCGCTATGCGCGTGGGCACCTGCGGTTTCGCCCGCACCGGGATGCAGGTTCAAATCCAGACCCCGAGCGGAGAGGAATGCGCGCCCTTCGAAACCGGGGAGATCGCGGTGATCGGGCCGGCGGTGTTTGCCGGCTATCACGACAACCCCAAGGCCAATGCCGAAAGTTTTCGCAACGGCTGGTTCCTGACCGGCGATCTTGGCCATATGGATGAAGAGGGGTTCGTCTACCTGACGGGGCGGGCCTCCGATATGTATATCTCGGGCGGCTCCAACATCTATCCGCGCGAGATCGAGGAGAAGCTGCTGATGCACCCCGCGCTGTCCGAAGCGGCTGTTCTGGGGGTGCCGGATCCGGTCTGGGGCGAAGTCGGCATTGCCGTTTGCGTTGCCAAAGACGGCAAACAGCCCGAGCCGCAGGAGGTTCTCGACTGGCTGGCCGATCGGATCGCGCGCTACAAATTGCCCCGCCGCATGGTCTTCTGGGACGAGATGCCGAAATCGGCTTATGGCAAGATCACCAAAAAGACGATCCGCGACGAGCTGCTTGCACGCAAGGAGATCGAGGGCGAACTTGCGCCCTCATGACGCCGATCGTTCATCCCGGCCCGGCTCATTCCGCGCGCCATGTGGCTCTGCCCTGTCATGCGCGGCGTGTGTCGATCACATTGCGCGAAGGGTTGCGTTTCGGCGAGGCGGTGGCGCAGGGTTTTGCGGAGCAGGGGGCAAAGGCCGGCTACCTGCGGCTGTGCAATATCCCGATGAAGCGGCTCTGCTTCGTCATGCCGGCCCCTGCACCGGGCGATGGCCATGTCGCATGGTATAGCGACACGCATGAGGCACCCGGCGCGGCGGTGATCGAAACAGGCGGCACACATCTGGGATTGCGCGACGGCGCGCCCTTCACGCATACCCATGGGCTTTGGCACGGACCGGACGGCACCCGCCACGCAGGCCATCTGTTGCCCGACAGCAGCGTAATCGCGGGTGATACGCAGGTGGAAGGCTGGGCGCTGACAGGCGCGCATCTGGTTGCCCGGCCCGATCCGGAAACGCAATTCACCCTTTTTACGCCTGAACCGACGGAAGCCCCGGATACGCCGCCGAACGCGCTGCTTTGCATGCTGCGCCCGCACGAGGACATCACGCGCGCGCTCGACATGCTTGCCGATACGCATGTCTCGACGCCGGTCAAGGTCGAGGGCATCGGAAGCCTGATCGGCACGCATTTCGAGACCTCCGCCATTTCTTCCTACGCGACCGAAGTTCTGTTGACCGGAGGGCAAGCCGGAGGCAACGCAGACCCTTTGGAAGCCCTGTCGGTCGGCATTGACGGAGGCTATGGGTGGGGCGTTCTGCGCAAGGGCGAAAACCCGGTTCTGGTCACTGCCGAAGTCCTTTTGATCGGCGGAAGTTGATGGGATCGATGAGTTTGCCGGATGGCGTGATGGATGGCTGCCATCCATGGCACCGACGCAACTGCGATAAGGCGCTGCGACATTATTTCTGACTGAAACAATCAGTCTTTTCTTGCGGTGCGCGTATCGGCGGCGTAATCGGTAAGGCGAATACCGAATTATCGGTCCGCATCCCGCCGAAAAGGAGCGTTTCATGACAGTTCCCTTGCACCCCACGCATCCAACCCGTCGCGCCATCCTTGCCGGGGCAGCCGCCAGCGCAGCCGCGCTGGCTTGCCCCCTTCCGCTTCGCGCGCAGGGCGGGATCGCCGCACTTGACTTCTACGGCCCGCCGGCCGGCCCATCGATCACGCTCGCACATGCGGTCGCCACCGGGCGCTTCGACGATCTCGCGCAGGCGGCAAGCATGACCGCTTGGCGCAGCCCCGACGAATTGCGCGCGGGGCTGACCTCCGGGTCGATCCAACTTTCCATCGTGCCGGTTCAGGCGGCGGCCAACCTTTACAATCGCGGCTTTCCGATCCGGCTCGCCAACGTGATGACGGATGGGCTGCTCTATATCGCGTCAAGCGATGCCGAGATCGGGTCCATCGGCGATCTCAAGGGGCGCGGCCTGGCCGTGCCGTTCCGCGGCGATACCCCGGAGATCCTCTTCGCGCAGCTTCTGGCGCATCATGGCATCGCGGGCGATCCCGATATCACCTATGCCGCCACGCCGGTCGAGGCGATGCAGCTTTTGCTGGCCGGCCGTGTCGAGGCGGCACTCACGACAGAGCCGAGCACATCGGCCGCCGTGGCGATGGGCAGGACGGCGGGCAAGGATATTCGCCGGGTGGTTGACCTTCAGACCGCCTGGGGCGAGATGACGGGCGCCGCGCCGGTGCTGCCGCAAGCCGGGCTGGCAGTTGCGGGCGATTTCCTGACGGCGCATGACGATGCCGTTCCGGCGATCCTGTCCGCACTGGACGCGGCGAATGCCGATGTTCTGGCCGATCCCGAAGCGGCGGCGCGCCATGCCAGCGCGGCCCTGGACATGCCCGCACCGCTTCTGGCGGCGTCGATCACCCATTCCAATCTGGTTGCCCGCCCGGCCAGCGAGGCTCGGGGCGATATCGAACGGATGCTCACGGCGATGACCGGGCCGGACATGGGCGCGATCAACGGCAAGCTGCCAGATGACGGATTCTATCTGTGACTGTGAAAGGGGCGAGCCATGTCTGCCAGCCTGCCGGGACGCGCCGGGCGCATTCTTGAATTCCTCTGGTCCGGCTGGGCCGGCCTTGCGGCGCTCTTTCTGCTCGCCGCGCTTTGGCAGGCGGGGCACGAGGCCTATGGGCCTTTCATCCTGACCTCTCCGCAGGACACGCTGGCCGCTGTCGCGCGCCTCGCGGGCGATCCGGCGTCCTGGGCGCTGGCAGGGCTGACGCTGCAGCGGGCGATTACCGGCTTTGCCGTCGTCGCCGCCGCAGGCACTGCGCTCGGGCTGATCGCGGGCTATTCGCCCGCCACGCTGCGGCTCGCGCGGCCGCTCATCACGGTGCTGATGGGGGTGCCGCCGATTGCCTGGATCGTTCTGGCAATGATCTGGTTCGGCGGATCGGACGCTACGGTGCGCACGGTGATCGTGGTCTCGGCGCTGCCGGTGGTGTTCCTCGGCGCGGCGCAGGGCATCGCCACCCGCGACCGCAGTCTGGACCGGATGGCCCAAGCCTTCGGCGCCGGTCCGGTGCGGCGCTTTCTGGTGATCGGTCTACGCCAGACCACGACAACGCTCTTTCCCGCACTGGCGCTGGCGCTCGGCACCGCGTTCAAGGTGGCGGTGATGGCCGAGCTTCTGGCCAATGCGGGCGGCATCGGCGGCGCACTGGCGAATGCACGGATCAATCTCGATATCGCCACGGCGCTGGCTTGGGTTGTGATCGCGGTCGGGCTGCTGATCGCGGTGGAATACGCGTTGGTGCACCCCGTCAAGGCAGAGATCGACCGCTGGCGCCGGGCGGCGCAGCCCTGGGGGGTGAAGCGATGAGCATCCTTGCGCTGAAGGCCATCGAGCACGCCTATCTCGGCCGCTCCGTGCTGTCGGGGATCGACCTGCGCATCGATGCGGGTGAGATCGTCGCACTCGTCGGACCTTCGGGATGCGGGAAATCGACGCTGGCGCATGTCGCTGCCGGCTTGATCGCGCCCAAATCGGGGCGACTTTCGCGCGGGTACGAGCGCCACGCGATGATCTTTCAGGACCCGTCGCTGATGCCCTGGGCCACGGCGTCGCAGAATATCGCCCTCGGCCTGCGTCTGGCCCGCGTCCCGCGCACGATGCGCGGCGCCCGCGTCGCCGAAGCGGCGGCGCAGGCCGAGCTTCAGCCCGGCGATCTCGATAAATACCCTGTCGAACTTTCAGGCGGGATGCGCCAGCGCGTGGCCATCGCGCGTGCGCTTGCGGTGCAGCCCGATTTCATCTTTTTCGACGAGCCTTTTACTGCGCTCGACGTGGCGCTGCGACGGCGGATGCAGGATCTGGTGATCGGCACGTGCAGCGAAGCGGGGCTCGCGGGTCTTTTCATCACCCATGACCTGCACGAGGCGGCGCGGGTTGCACACCGGGTTGCGGTGCTCGACACCTACGGGCGCGGCATCCTGGGCAGCCGTGCGCTGCCCGGTGCACCTGCCGAGCGGAGCGATAGCGCGGTGCAGGACTGGGTCCGTGCCGCGCTGGCGGGGGATCCACTCTTCCGGCATATCCACGATGTCGATGAAAGGCGCATCGCATGAGCTGTTCCAGCTGTTCGTCCCGCAGCCGCCCCTGGCCTGCCTCGCGCCTCGGAATGCTCGGTGATGAGGGCTTCCGGCTCTTCTTTCCGCTGGGCGCGGTTTATGCGGCATTTTTTCCGCTGTTCTGGGTGCTGGCGATGGGCTTCGATCTGCCCCTGACAGAGACTGTGCCGCCCGCGCTCTGGCATGCGCACGAGATGTTGATCGGCGCGTTCGGCGCGGCCTTGATCGGGTTTCTGACCACCGCCGCACCGGAATGGACGGATACCGAGCCAATGCGCGGGTGGCCGCTCTGGGCATTGGCGGCGCTCTGGGGCGCGGGGCGTGCGGTCGGCTTGCTTGGCTGGGACGGGCTGGGCGCGGTTGGCGCGCTCGCCGATCTGGTCTGGATCGCGGCGCTTCTGGTCTACCTGCTGCGGCTCTCATGGCTAAAGCACACCGATCGACTGCTCGTCTTCGCCCTGTGGCTCGCGATGCTGCTGGCCTGCACGGCGGCGGCGCGGTTCGGCTTCGTTGCGGGCGATATCGCGCTCGCGCAACATGCGCTGCACTTGGCGGGTTTCGCCTTTCTAGGATTGCTCGGCCTCGCGCTCGCGCGGATCACGGTGCCGGTGACGAATCTCGTGCTCGATCCGACGGAAAACGACTCGCCTTTCCGCCCGCATCCGGGGCGGCTCAACCTCGCGCCCGGGCTGGTGCTGGTGGCGATGGCCGGGCAGGTGTCCGGGCTTTCGCCTGCGGTGAACGGGTATCTTCTGCTCGCCGCCGGGGCCGCTTTCATGGACCGGGTGGCCGAGGCCTTCATCGGTCGCGCCGCGCTGCGGTCGGAGATCGTGATGCTGGCCGGCGCCAGCGCGCTGGCCGGAACGGGGCTGATGATGACCGGCGCCGCCGAACTCGGTGCACAATGGCCTGCGGTGACTGGGCTGCATGTCGCCTTCATGGGCGGGCTGGGCCTTGGTGTTTACGCGGTGTTCTGCATCGCGGGGCTTTTGCACACGGGCCGCGGACTTGGCCTGAGCCTGACGGTGCGAGCGGGGGCGCTCGCGCTCGGGGTGTCGGTGCTTCTGCGCATCGCGCCGGATCTGGGGATCGCGCTGCCCGGCCCGCTACACGCCGCCGCCGCGCTTCTTTGGGCCGGCGGATTCGGGGCCTGGCTGTCGGTATTCTGGCGCTATATGCTCGCCGCGCCGATGGACGCACCGCAGACAGCCCC
The DNA here is from genome assembly GCF_023370775.1 of Marivita sp. GX14005. Taxonomy (GTDB): domain Bacteria; phylum Pseudomonadota; class Alphaproteobacteria; order Rhodobacterales; family Rhodobacteraceae; genus Marivita. Next base: position 15,787 of record NZ_JAMCCQ010000004.1, on the reverse strand, counting down.
TGCGGACGCCCCCCATGCCGACCTTCTCGCCGCTGCCGAATAGCCTCGTCCGGTGTCCACCGGTTTCCTTTACCCGATTACGATCTGCGATAAACGCAACGTCTGTGTTGCCTATGACAGAACGATCAGGGTCGCCCCAACCGAGGGTCGAAGGTTACCCGGCGCGAAAGTCGGGTGCGATAGCGACGCCGCCGTGGCGCCGCCCGCCTGTACTACTCCGCAGGTTCCAGCGATAACGCATCGGCGCCTGCATCGATCTCGGCCTGATAGGCGCGCGCCCAGTCGATCGACTCGGCAATGATATCGACCGCGGCGATCAGCACGGCTTCGTCATGTTCAGGGCTCATTGACAGGCGAAAACGCGCCTTGCCGCGCGAGACGACGGGATATTCGAGGATCGTCGTCACCAGCCCGTTGCGGAATGCCCTGGCGCAGGCCAAACGGGCGATCTTTTCCGATCCGACATGCAGCGACACGATGGGCGACGGCGCCCCATAGGCGAGGATGCCATGCTCCGCCGCCCGTCCGCGCGTGGCCGCGATGTTCGCCTCCAGCTTGGCCCGGCGGGCAGCGCCCTCGGGGCCGGCGGCGATCTCGAGCCCCGTTTGCGCGATCGAGATCTGCATCGGCGAGAGTGAGGTTGAATAGGTATACGGCCCGGCAAAGCAATAGGCCGCGAAGATCACACCCAGATTGGACGTGGTCAGGAAACCGCCATTGGTCGCAAAGGCCTTCGAAAACGCCCCGACGACGATCAGGTCGGGATCGCCAAGAATGCCTTGCAGTCCCAGCGTGCCCGTTCCGCGGGGACCGGTGCAGCCGAGATCGTGGCAGATATCGACCAGCAGCGCGGCGCGGTGATCCTTGCAAATCTGCAGCAATTCGCGGATATCCGGCGCATCGCCATCCATTGAGTAGAGCCCTTCGGTAACGACAAGGACGCCCGCATCGGGATCAGCCTTGCGCAGTGCGACCAGGCGGTTTGCGACCTCCGAATTGTCGAGATGGCGAAACTTGATGACGCTGTCGCAGGCGGCATTGGCGCCCTGCTTGAGGCTCTGATGCGCGTATTCGTCGATCAGCACATGGTCGCCGGGCCGCGCGAGGGCGGCCACACCGCTGAAGGAGGCAGCCCATCCGGTCGGAAAGAGCATCCCGAACTCATGCCCCATATGCCGTGCCATCCATGTCTCGAGCGCGCCGGATTCGGGCGAATTTCCCAGAAGCGGGCCAGTATTGACGCTATGGAGCCGGCTTGTGTCGAGCGTGCGGCGCGCGGCATTCTTGATCTTCGGGTGATCGGATAGCCCCATGTAATCAACCGTCGAGAGGTTGATGCCTGTGAATTCTCGCCCGGCCAGATCGCGGACCGTCGCCCTTGTGCCGGGATCGCCGACAACTTGCATCCGGTGGCTGAACACCCCCGCTTCGAGGCGGCGGCGCAGATAGCCCTCCAGCCCGTCGAAGCGGTTCAGGATGTGATCCGACTTGGGGTTGAAATACCGCATCTGACCTTTGGTCAGAACGCCATCGGCCGTCAGGAGCTGGCGGTCGGGAAACGTGTCGGGAAAGTCGTAGAATGAAGGGGTCATGTCGCAATGCTCCAATGGGTGTCGCTGTAGACGACCGATCGTCCCAGATCGATGCGTTCGAGCAGATCGTGAAGATCGACGGCGGCAAAAGCGCGGCGATGCGCCTTGGTGCCGATGATCAGATGCCCGGCATCCATGCGCTTGCGCAGGATGTCGGCGATGGCTTGCTTGTTCCGTGCCGCCAGCGAGAAAGTGCGCTCCCATCCCTTGATGAAGGTCTGGATTTCCGGGCTTGCGCGATCTTCGTTGCGGGTAAAGCTGCGCCGCGCGCGACGCACCGCCCCGGTGGACAGAACGCGCGTGCGGGTGAAAAACGGGGTTTGAACCCCCAAAGCGTCGATCGCGACCGGGTCGGTCACATCGAGCCCCGTTCCGGCCAGCGTCAGCACCCGGTCGAACAGGCAATGTTCAAGGTCGATGCAGGTCAGAACGCCCGTTTCGGAGCAAAGCAAGGTGTTGCGAGGGCGCCAGTCGGCATTGCTGACGATATAGGCCGCCGCCGCCTGCGCGCCGACTTCCTCAGCGATGGAGAGATCGTAATCGCCCTCCTTCCACGGCGCGCCCTCCGCGGGCGAGGTGAAGAGCAGCGGTTCTTCGGTGTCGGTGATGAAGGCGCGCGGCACGGTGATTCCGATCAGCGCCATCAACTCATGCGCCGTGAGTTCAGCATGGATGCTGGCTCCGTCAAGAAACCGCTTGGCATACCACATCTGCGCGTTGCCGCCTGCATCGACGCCATGCACCCGCGAGACGATGTTGTAGAGCCCCAGATCATCTTCCGCCAGCGGCTCGATCCGGGAAATGGTGAACCGCCCCAGCGGCGTCTTTATCTTCTGGCCGGGTCGCAGCAGCGTCTGCCCGGTCTGCGAAACCCAAAGCAGATCGCTAAGCGCTCCAACCGTTTCGGCGCGCGGGGCGGAGCCGATGTGGACCGGGCGCATCGCCAGCGACAACGGACCGTCATAATCGTTGCGCGCATCATCGCCGAAGAAAAGGCAATCGCCGGGCGCAACATCGAGCGCCGTGCAAACGCCGAGATATGCCGCGCGTTCCGGCTTGCGGTGGCCGGTATCGCTGGAGAAGTGAACAACGTCGAAATACTGCTCCAGCCCCAGATCGGCGAACGGCCTGCGGAAGATCTGTGCGACATTCGACAGCACCGCCAGCTTCATACCGCGCCGGCGCAGGAACGCCAGAAGCGGACGCACGCCGGGATAAAGCCGGGCTTTTGCCAGATGCGCATCAAGCATCTCCCGCGTATGGGTCAGCTGTTCCTGCGTTGCCGGTCGGCCCAGCAGAAGTTCGAGAAAGCCCGCGATGGCGGCGTTCTCGTCGGGATAGCTGAGCGTCAGAGATTGCCGCAGCATGTCGGGCGAGATGCGCAGGTTCAGGTAGCGCGACAGTGCGCGCAGGAGCGAGCGGGTCTCAAGCTCGATCAGAGTGCCGTAGAGATCGAAGATCGCGACGCGTCGTTCGCGCGGCGGGTCTTTGGGCCGGTATGGGGCCGGCCGCTTTGGGGTTTGCAGTTGCGCCATGTGCCTGTCCTTTCCAGTTGGTGAAGTCCGCCAAGTTTCAGAAGTGCCATTCCAGCCCGAACGAAGCCTGATCGAAGTCGCGGGCATTGAAGAGCGCGTCGTCGGGATCGGACGCGTCAGCGTAGATGTATTCAGCCGAAGCGCGCAGATTGCGGGTCAGCCGCGAGCTGAGACTGACCGATCCGATCACGCCATCATGCTCAAGATCGAAGATTGCGCCGATCTCGAACTCGGTATCGCGCGTTCCCGGCAGCCGGATCTGGGTGCCGAGGAACAGATCGTTCTGGAACAGGACCGATGAATCGTCCCGCCGCGAATCGTGGTAGTATTCGGCGAAAAGCGACGTGTCCCAAGGCTGGCCGAAGGTTTCGCCCAGCAGGTATTCTACGCCGAAGATGGTGGACCAATAGCTGTCATCGCTGTCGGGCCAGACCCGCACGCCCTCGAATTTATAGAGCGCGGGGCCAGCGGTGTATTGCGCTTCCGCGCCGATCTGCCGGCCCAGCCGGTAATGCGGGACCAGCGTTTGGCCCTGCGGGCCGAGCCGGTATTGCGGCTCGCGCAGGGTGCCGTCGAAGGCAAAAACGCCATATTCCAGATCACCCGCGACCCCCGACAGCCGCAATGCGTAATCGATGTGATCGGCCCCCTTGGCGGACTCAAAGGTGGCGGCATCGCCGTCCACCGGCAGGCCAAGCCCCCACGGCCGCCCCTCCGCCCCGAAATCGAGCTCTTCGAAGCGGGGCAGAACAAAGGCTTCGATGGTGACGGAGGACCCGAACCAGCGCGCGGCAATCATGCTTTGTCCGAGACCTCGATCAAAGAACAGATCGCGGATCTGGTCGCGCTGGTTGAGCACATTGACCACGTTGCGCCCTTCGGCGACGCCCCAGAATACAAGATCGTATCCGACATCGAGTTGCCAGGGGCCGCGGCGCCAGGTGAGCTTGGCGACCGTCGGATCGACATAGCTGCCCTCCGGCTCGCCTGGTGTCGCGCGCCCGTAGAGGCGCAGATCGAAGGACAGGCTCTCGCTCAGATCGCCGCGCGCGCGTAACTCCGCGGTCAGACTGTCGATGCTGTCCGGCTCCAGATCGCTATCGGCGAAACGCAGCGCCTCGATGCCGACGAAACCGCCGACATCGATGGATTGCGCCGCCGCCGGAAGCACCGCCGCGCCATGTAGCGCAAGCGCGCAGGTCAGCAGGCCCGCCCGTTGCATCAGCTCACCCGCTCGAAACGGTTGGCGCTGAAATTCGCCGCAGCCGTTCCGTTCGACCGGAAGGCTGAAAAGACGATTTCGGTCGTGCTGCCCTTGGCATGATCGGTCATCACAAGATGGTGCGGCCGCCAGATCGCCCCGCCGCCATAGGATTTGTATCCGCCCAGATGCAGCGTCTTCATATGTTCGCCGCGCCGGTTGAAATAGTGGTTCTGGATCGGCTGGTAATGCGACGGATCGAGATAGGAGCGGATGGCCGAATAGCCGGTGCCGGAATAGCGCGGCGTATACGTCACCTCGATCGCGTTCACCCCACCGACAGCGGAGGTTCCGGCGGCGGTGAACTCGTATTTCTCCAGTTCCAGTGAGGACAGGTCCTCATAGGCGAAATCGCTCCCGACAAACGCGCCGCTGCGGTTGGACGAGGAAATGCGTTTGACCCGCCCGACAGACGGGAGGAACAGCCATTGCCGGTCATCTCCGTTCAGCGCCGAATGGGTGAGTATCGACACGCCTTGCACATCCGCCGGGCTGGAGAACACATTGATCGTCTGGTTGCCTGAATTGGGCGTTTCCAGCACGTATTGTCGCATCTTGCGCACGCTGGCGCGGCCCTGCGCGGTGATCGTCATGGTCACATCGGCCATCGAATTGGTCAGCCCGCGTCGCAGCTCGCGGCTCTTGTGCATCGCGTCCGCCGGTCCGGCGAGCGCAATGCGGGGCGCTACCAGCGCGGCAATGCCGGCGGCAAGGATGAAGCGGCGGGAAGGGGTATAGGTCATGATGATGTCCTTTTCGGTTGAGCAGAGGTTGGAAACGGTCAGTCGGTGGCCGGCGGAGGGGTGATCCACTCCTCCAGCCGCGCCCGCGGCGTTTGCAGCGCGTTTTCGGGTTTCGTCGGGTCGGCGTAGCCAAGCGCGATGCCGCAGACGAGGATCTCCTGATCGGGGATCCCGACAACGCTGCGCACCTGCGTGTGAAACGGTGCGAAGGCGGCAATCGGGCAGGATGCGATCCCGCGCGCTTGCGCCGCCAGCAGAACGTTCTGAATGAACATTCCCAGATCGAGCCGGGAGCCGACCGCAAGATCGCGATCGATGGTCACGAAGATCCCCACCGGCGCATCGAAGAACCTGTAGTTGCGCATGAACTGCGCCCGCATCGCCGGAATGTCGCGCTTGGAGATGCCCAGCAGGTTGTAGAGCGCCTTACCGAGCGCGCGGCGACGCGACAGGAAGGGATCGACGAAATTCTCCGGGTAATACTGGTATTCGGTCCATCGCGCGCGCTCGGGCTTGATGCCACTTTGCGCGATGGCGCCGTAAACCTTGTCCACCCCGGCCCGATCGACCCAATAGGCTTTCCACGGCTGGATATTCGTGCCCGACGGGGCGCGCGCGGCGATTTCGAGAATGTCGCGCACGGCGCCCGCACTGACCGGATGCGGCAGGAAAGCCCGGGTCGATTTACGGCTTCGCATCACGCCATCGACCACTTCGGGAATACAGGCCGGCATTTCCAGCGTCGAAGCGCAGTTGATCTGCACCGGGTCGGGTCTCGACAAGTCCTGGAGCATTTTCAGAGCCTCTTCTTGATTGGGAGTGGTTGCGCAAACGGGTTACCGGGCGCCCGGCGAACGAGCGAACAGGCGAAGCTTCGGCGCGCGACGCCCGCTCTCCCCGCGAAGCAGCAGCGCTGGCAGAAGCGCACAGTCGACGATCAGCGCCACCAGCAGCACCGCTGCGGCCAGCACACCGAACACCTGATAGGGCGCGAAGGACGCCAGGATCGACACGCCGAAGGCGGCCATCAGGACCAGCGTGGTCGAAGCCAGGGCAATCCCGGTTTCCGAGAACACGCCTTCGAAGGCTGCGGCCGCGCCTTGCCCGTTGCGGCGCAAGCGCCGGTATTCGGCAAGGATATGCACCGTGTCATCGACCGCGATGCCGAGCGTGATGCTGACAACGAGAACCGTGCCGACATTGAGATTGGCCCCGAGAGCCCACAGCCCAAGCCCGCCGACGAGCAGCGGTGTCAGGTTCGGAAGCAGAGCCAGCGCGCCAAGCCGCAGTGAGCCGAAAGCAAGCGCCAGAACCGCGCAGATCAGGAGCAGGGCCAGCCCGACCGACGACAGGAACGATGCCACGACATAGCTTTCCTGCCGCTGATAGAGCGCGTATTTGCCCGTCACCGTGGCATCGAGGCCAAGCACGGCGGCGCGTGTCTCTATCGCCGCGATTTCGGTCAGTGCGCGGGAGGAGCTGCTGACGCGCCACATGACGGTCAGCCGCACGGCGTCGTTTGCCGTGGCGATGCGGTTGTTCACCGAAAGCCCCTGCGGCAAACCCATCGTGTAGAACAGCAGTTCCTGCGCGATCTCGCTCTGGCTGTCGGCGAGACGGTATTCTTCCCGCGCCCCGCCTTGCAGCGCGCGGCGCGATGCCTTGAGCAGATCGACGATTGAGATGACCTGAACCACATCCTCGCGCCCTTCGATCCAGCGCTCGAACGTATCGACGCGGCGCAGAAAATCGGGCGCCTTGGCACAATCGGCGCAGCCGGCGTCGATCATGATCTCGATATTGCGGGCCGAACCGATACCGGCGTCGATGGCCTCCACCCCGTCGCGCAATTCGTGTCCTTGGGAAAAATAGGCGACCGGGTCGGCATCGACCTGAACCCGCGTCCCGGCATAGACACCAAGCAGCGCGAAGGCGGCGAACCCGGCCAGAACCGGCCTTCGATACCGTCCGAGGGCTGCGACCATCGCCCGCGCCGCGCCGGGAGCAAGGCGCATCGGCTCGCCGGCGCGCGGCCCGCCGAAGGGCAGCAGCAACAGCGCCGGACCAAGCAGCAGGTAGGACAGCGCCCAGGCCAGAATCACGCCGGCCGCGGCGGCAAGGCCCAGATCGGCAATCGTCTTGATATCGGACAGCGTGAAGCCCAGAAACCCGATGGCAGTCGTCAGCGTGGTCAGGAGCGTCGGCAAGGCGTTCTTCTTCAGCGCATAGAGCGCGGCCTCGCGCCGTTCGGGAATATCGCGCTGCACCAGCCGATAGGTGGACAGGATGTGCAGGCAATCGGCGACCGCGACACCGATCATGATTTGCGGCAATACCGTCGTGATCGAAGTCATCTGCACGCCCAGCCACCCGGCCAGCCCGAGCACCGACACCGCCGACAGCACCACGATTGCAACGCCGTATGCTACGCACCACACGCTGCGCAGCACGGCATACATCAACAAGGTGACGCAGAGCAGAAGCAGCGGAATGATCCTGGCGTTGTCCGCTGCCGCTATCTCGGCGAAGGAGGCGACGATCATCGGCGCGCCGACAAGGTGCAACTCGTGGCCTTTTGCATCGATGCTCGCAATGAGCGCTCGCGCGGCGTTCGCGACCTCGGCCGCATCGGGCGGCGCGTCACCGGCGGGCCGCAGCGTGCCGAACAGCATCGTCATCGTGCCGTCCGGGGAAACCAGATAGCCCGGCAGCGTCTCATGCGACAGGGCGACATCCTTGCGGTCCTGCAGATACTCCGCCGTCAGCGCCGCGTCGGGCGCGATCAGCGGCGCGACGATGATCTCGTCGCCTTCGGCAAAGACATGCTGGTAATTGGTCAGCGTATCGACGCGGATCACATCGGGCAGTTGCCACAGTCGCTCGGTCAGTTCATGCAGCAGTGCGATGGAGTCCGGGTTGAAAAGCCCGCCGGGTGTCTCGACCGCGACGATGATGGAATCGTCGTTGCCGAAGACCCGCTCGAATTCATCGAATTCCTGAAGCCAGGCATCGTCCTTGTGGAAATAGCCGGCATAGCTGAAATCGGCCTGAAGCCGCGCTAACCCGGTGAGTGCGGACATCGCCAGCAGCAGCCCGCACAGCAGCGCGGTTTTCGGGTATCGCGCCAATCTCTCTATCGCAGTTGCAGCGATGCCGGGGCCGATGTTTCGTTTCGGATCAAGCGGGGACGGGCGCATAGACGTCATCCTTTCTGGTGTCGGACGTGGCAAGCCATGTGTCGCGGAGGATCGGTTTGAGGATCTTGCCCGACGGGCCAAGCGGAAAACGGTCGATGAACCAGACCGCGGAGGGGTGTTTGTAGCGAGACAGCCGCGCCTTCACTGCGGCGTCGATCTGGCGGCGGGCGAGCGCCGGATCGGCCCCGTCCTTCAGGATCACGGCGGCCAGGATACGTTCCCCGCGCACCGGATCGGGCAGGCCGAGCACCGCCGCATCACGCACCAGCCCGGCGCACCGGATCGCTGTCTCGACTTCGGACGGAACGATATTGTAGCCGCTCTTGACGATCAGGTCCTTGAGCCGCCCGGCGATGAAGCAGAATCCATCGGCATCGACATGGCCCAGATCGCCGCTACGCAGCCAGCCATCCTCGAGCACCTGCGCCGTGTCATCGGGCCGGTTCAGATAACCGAGCATGACATTCGCGCCGCGAAAGACGAGCTCTCCGGTGGTGCCGGCCGGCAGGGTTCGGCCCGCCTTGTCGATGGCGCGCGCCTCGATCCCTGCATAGGGACGCCCGACCGAACCGGGCTTGCGCCCGTCGGGTGCGGCGGCATTGCTGGCAACGCTCACCGTCGTTTCGGTGAGCCCGTAGCCTTCGAGGATCGCAGGCCCGAAGCGCCGCTCGAACCCGCTCAGCACCGCAGAACTCATCGCCGCGCCGCCGGCAAGACAGATGTCGAGATCGGGAAAGCGCAGACCGGGGCGCCTGTCGCCCTCCTCGAGCAGCAGCGCATACATGGTCGGCACGCCGGCGAACCAGGTGATGCCGCCCTGCGCAAGACTGCGTGCACAGGCGGCGGCGTCGAAGCGAGGGTGCAGAACGATGGTTGCGCGGGTGCGAAAGGCTGTGCCGACAAGCGCATTGAGCGCGTAGGCGTGAAAGAGTGGCAACGCGCAAAGGATACGCGTATCCGGCCCCGGCTTGAAGGTGCCGAGAATCATATCGACCTGCGCGCGCAGACAGGCCGGTGACAGCATCACCCCCTTGGCCGGCCCGGTCGTTCCGGAGGTGTAGAGCGTCAGAAGATGATCGTCCGGCGCGATGGTCAGGGGCGTTGCGGTCGCGCAAGATGCCAGGAACGCGCCGAAATCCGTATGCGCCCCGGCATCGCCGCCGAGAACCACAAGGTCCGGTGTCCGGTCAAGATCGACCATCGCCGCCTCGATCACCGGCACCAGCACGGCATCGACGAACAGAACCTCCGGCGCGCTGTCGCGCAGGATGTGCCTGGCCTCGAACGGAGTCAGCAGGACGCTCAGCGGCGTGGCGACATGGCCGGCGGTAAACGCCCCGCAGGCAATGGCAATGAATTCGGGGCAATTCGGCAGCATGATCGCAATGGCGCAGCCCCGTCGATGCCCTCTGCCCTGCAACCCCGCCGCAACTGCCTGCGCTTGCGCGTGAAGCGCGCCGTAGGTGATTGTCGCGCCTTCGAACTCAAGCGCGGCTTGCTCCGGAAAATCGCGCGCGGCGCGGCGAAGATCGTCATGCAGCGCCATGTCAGACCACCGGTTCGGGTTCGGGCACAAGGCGAGTATTCGCCTTGGCGCGATGCTCAGCGGCGGCGCGCGGGATATAGTCGCGCAGCGGAAGGTTCGATGCATCGGCACCCGTGCTGCGCTCCATCAGGAACACCACGAGGTCGAAAAACGCGGCACCGAAATCCCGCGTGGCAGCGGGGGCCATCGAGGTGGCGCTATAGAATAGCCGCCCGTTCACCGACCGCAGCCAGAAGTAGAGCATCGAGCCGCCCTTTTGCGACGCGCTCATCCCGTGCACCGCGTTGATCCGCACTGCGCCGGTTTGCGGCGGGAAGGGAAACTTGCCCACATTGCTCATGGTCAGCGGCCCGCCCGCGCCCCCGCCGTCCTCTCGCCCGAGCCGGTATCTGGCGTAGGCCTTTTCGAGGTTGAAGAAGCGGTCGAACACCTGATGAAAGATCACCGGCGACTTGTGCTTGATCTCGCCCCGCGAGGTTTCGGTGAAGCTTGCCGCAAGCTCCCAGAAGCTGGCTGACGGATCACCGTCGAAGATCACCGGCGCAACGCCGGAAAAAAGCCCGACCGCCTCCTGCGCCGCATCCGCTCCGGCGATGAAACGACGCAGGCTGAAATCCATGGGGACGTAATATTTCTGTTTTCCCCCGAAGGATGCGCCGGAAATATGGAGCATCGCACATTGGATCGCTGCCGCATATGCACCGCCGACCGTGACGCCATGCGCATGGCAGGCGGCAGTGATCGCATCGAAGGACGCGCTATCGCCTTCGGCGAAATAGCACTCGGTCGCGGGGGTCTCGCCCTTTTCAAGCCGCCCGGCGATTGGAAGCGGAGACCATTCGGCAAAACGGCTGCGCGCCCGCAGGAAACTCTCGCGGTGCACCAAGCCGACCGCCTTTTCCAGCAACGACAGCTTCGGCGCGCTTCGCAGCGCGGGCGGCGTCGGCGGCAGGTTGGGGCCAAGCTCCTGACCGGCGCAGTGTCGTGCGAAATCGTGCAGCAGGCGCATCAGCGACACGCCGTCAATCACGGAATGCTGCGCGTTCAAAATGACATGCCCGCTTTCGGGCAGCCAGGTGACGCGAAACATGTAGCCATCCGACAGATCGAAGAGATGGTTGACCTCGCGCTCGGCCACTTCTTGCCAGAATGGCCGGTCAACGGGCCGCGCGCCCTTTGGCGGGCGGGCTTCTGTCACATGGAGCCGGGTCTGATCGGCTGGAAGGTATTCGAAGACCGACCGCGCATCGCGCCCTTCTGGCCACACGACACGGGCGCGCAATCCGGGGTGGCGCTGTTGCAGCGCGCTTGCCGCGTCGAAGACCTGCGCGAAATCAAGAACGCCCTCGATTTGCCCGACGATGATATCGGAGATGCGCGTTTGCGCCATGACCAGTTCGAAGCCGCGCAGCGGCCGGCTGGGCAGATCGGGTGTGCTCGGGTCGGATCGCTGCAATTTGCTCATCAGTGCCATTCCTCTTTCCCGCCGCCTTAAGGCGCGCGGGCCGTTGATTGTCTGGGGGCCGTCGAATGTGTCCTGCAAAAGCGCGATGGCGTGTTTGCGTGCACCCGTCCGGGCAAGGGCGGTGGCAAGCCCGTGCGCGAACCGCGCTTGCGGGTAGCCGTCTCGCGCGGCGGCATCATGCGCGGCCTTGAACCGGCGCAAAGCCTCTTGCGCATCGCCGCCGCCGAGCAGTCGGGGCAGCCTGAGTTGAAGCAATCCGGCGCAGTAGTTGAGATAAGAATGGTTTTCGCGCTGTCGCAGCAAGGCGGACAGGCGCGCGCGGTAGCGCGGCAGAGCGAAGACTGCGCGATACGGCGGCAGATCGGCAAGCTGGAACCCCTGCGCGCGCACATCCTGCAGATCGAGATCGAAGCTAAACTGGCCCAGAATGGCGCAAGCCGAGACGATCCGGCGCACGCGGGCGGCATCGCGGCGCGTGATGAGTTCGGCATTGCCGTCAAGCAGCGCTTCCAGAGCGACATCGGCGCGGCGCGCGAGGGCAGCGATCTCCCGCGTCTTCCGCTCTACCGCCGGGGGATCCAGCGCAGCCTCTTCCAGCCAGCCGCGCACATGCGCGCGCAGGTGGCGCGCCGTTTCCTGCGCATCGCGTCCGGCAAAACGCGAATCGGCAGGATCGACAGGCGGGCCGAAGACAAGGCCGCCCCTCGCTCCGCGACGAAAGCGCAGTTGGCCCTTGGGCAGTATCCCCGCAAACCCGCGCAGCGCGACCGGCAGGATGGGAACGCCATGCGCCACCGCGAGATTGAACGCACCGAGCTTGAACGGGTGCATTGCGGTTCCGTCTGATCGCGTGCCCTCAGGGAAAAGAACAACCGCTTCGCCCCGTTCCAGCAGCGCGGAAAGGCGGGCATAGGTCTGTTCCCGATCCGCAGGGTCGATCGGCACCGCGCCGCCGGCAGTCTGGCAGAACGCGACGAACGGATTTCCCAGCGCCTTTACGTTCGTGGGAATACGCACGTGGCGCCCCGCGATCTTCCACATAAGCGCGGTGATCGCGAACCCGTCGAAATAGCTTTCATGGTTGGGAACCAGGATCACCGGCCCACGCTCGGGCAGGTGCTCGGAGCCCTCGAAGTGATCGAGATGTGTGATCAGCTTGCCGTCGAGCCACGACAGGAACAAGCGGCGGAACACCGCTTGCGCCTGACGGGCGATGCGGCTGGCATCGCCGGTGGTGGGAGAGGTCATCGGCGATGTCATCCCGCTTACGCCGGCTCGAGTTCGAGTTGAGCGACGTATTTGCAGAGATCGTCGATGGTGACATAGGTAATACCGAATTTCTCGGCCATCGCCAAAAGCTCGGGCCGGCGGGCCATTTCCCCGTCCTGACGGATCACCTCGACGATGACGGCCGCATCGTGCTTCAGCCCCGCGAGACGGCACAGCTCCGCACCCGCTTCAGTATGGCCGCGCCGGGCCTTGAGATAACCCGCCTTGGCGACCAGCGGAAACATGTGGCCAGGCGCCTGAAGATCCTCGGGGCCATATTGGCTGTCGATGACGACCTCGATTGTCTTGGCGCGGTCATGCGCGGAAATCCCGGTGGTCACGCCTTGCGCTGGGGTCGCATCGACACTGGCGGTAAACGCAGTGCCGAGGTGATCGCCATTGCGCTCCACCATCGGGGCAAGCCCCTTCTGACGCGCGATCTCTTCGGAGACGGTCAGGCAGACGAGTCCCTTGCCTTCGGTGATCATGAAGTTGATTGCCTCAGGCGTCGCGTGTTCGGCGGCGATGACGAGATCGCCCTCGTTCTCGCGGTCCTCGTCATCGGACACGAGAAGGAACTTGCCCTTCCTGAAATCCTCGATGGCCTGTTCGATGAGCTTGGTTCGGTCTAGCGATAGAATATCGAGCACGGAGGTGATCCTTTCGGGAGTTATCGTGACTATCCGAAAAAAGCATGCCCCGAGCCCCACAGTCCCGGTATCCCCCCGTCGGTGGTGTCGAAATCGAGGTTCGCAATTGTGGGATTGACTTCGGCGGGATACTGCCGCCCGCTTTCTGAATTTCCCACTTTACCCTTGGTAAACCGGCGCGAGCTCAACCCTGATTTGCGGAAAGCCCATCATCATGTCTTTTGTCTTCGACAAGATCCTCGATGCGATCGTCGCGTCCAATTCCACGCGCGATGCGATTAGGATCGTCCAAGATGCCTATGACCACGACTTCACCACGTTTCACCTGCTGGTGAACCCCGCCGAAAAGCTCGACAATCCGTTCGTGCGGACGACCTACCCCGATGCCTGGGTCACGCATTACCTGCTCAACAACTACGCCGGAATCGACCCGATCCTGGAGCGCGCGCTGAGCGAAGGGGACTCCTTCGGCTGGCATGAGCTGGAGCCTTCGGCCAATACGCGGATGATGTTCAAGGCCGCCGCGCGGTTCGGGATCGGTGCGTCGGGCTACAGTTTCGTCTACGAGGACCGCCGGGGGCGGCGCGGGGTGTTCAGCCTCAACTCCGGAATGGAACAGGCGGCGTGGATACGCTACATCACGCCGCTGGTGGACCAGTTTGAAACCATGCTGCCGATCCTGCACTCCAAGGCGGTGTCCGAGGCGACGTCGGAAACCAGCGGCGCGCCGGTGTTAACGCGGCGGGAATACGAATGTCTGCGCTTATCCTCGGAGGGCAAATCCTATTCCGAAATCGCCATCATCCTGTCGCTGTCGGATCATACGGTGCGCAGCTATCTCAAACTTGCGCGGATCAAGCTGGATTGCGTTTCGCTGGCGCAAGCGGTCGCCAAGGCCGTTCGCCTGCGCATCATCTGACGCCTATGGTGCGTCCTGCCGGGCGACGCGCAACGCGGCATAGCGCAGGCGCGCCAATAGCCGGTCGATCCGCGAGGCCCGGCGGTAGCAACCCGCACTCTCCGGCCACCGGCCTTCTTCATGATAGAGCGCCGCGAGGGCGGCCAGCCCGTCAATCTCGATCAACTGAGGCAGGTCGCGCGGCGCATAGGGCCGCTCCAGCGCTTGCAGGAACCCAAGCGCAGTCTGCCTTTCGGCCCTGTGCGGGCCAAGCCGGGCCCAGGCCAGACCATTGATGACACGCACCCGTAGCGCCGTGGCCGGCCCGGCCTTTCGCAGCGCGGCCCGGGCCAGAGCCAGCGCATTGCGCCGGTAGACCGGATCGTTGCGAGGCAGGCCGCTATCGCCCTGCACGATGAGCATCAGCGCGGATTTGCTCCCCAAGAGCAGCGCGTCCGCCGGCGCGCGCAGAAGCAGCCGTTCGATCATCCCAAGGCATCTCTCGGCTTCGGCGGCGCCGTTGATATGGGCGTGCAGGAATAGCCCGAGCGGATAAGGATGGAGCACAGACATTGCGATCACTCGTTACCAACGCCCGTCAGGCGCGGGCGGCCAGGGCGGGCGGCGCCGAAGCGGTGGGTGTCGGCAGTCGGCAAAAGCCACGCGGCAGGGTCGCGATGGGCAGGTCTATGCCGATGGTCCGGCGCATTTGCGCAAGCACCGGCATGGACACTTCGAACGACGCGCAGCGCACGGGACGCTTGCCATATCCATCGGCTTCCCCGTGCAGCACGCAATCCAGCCCCGCGCGGCGGTAGAGGCGGCTCATCCCGGGTTCGAAATTCGACACCATGCGCGTTGCGCCGATGGCCAAACCGACCTCGCAAAGCGCCAGAAAGAGCTGGTTGAACCCGGCGCCCGCATCGAGCGTCGGAAAATCGCGGGCGATCGCAGCCTCGTCGATGCACATCCGCGTGCCTTCGAGGATCGTGTCGCCGCGCAGCGTCGGCGTATGACCATGTGTCGCGCCGAACACGTCATAGAGCAGCGTCGGCGCGCTGGTCGGGCGCAACCGGATTGTGCCGTATAGCTTGCGCCGGTCGGGGCTGCACCATATCAGGTATTGCGCAAGCTTGTCGTCATAGGCGTCGAACTCCATGTCCCCGGTGGCGCGCACATCCCAGCCGAGCCGGTCATGAAACACCCGCTTGCGAAGCCGGAACGCCGCTTCCAGCAGCGGCATGTCGCTTTGGTAGGTGCGGGATTGTACGAGTGTGAACATCGGCGGCATCCTTTTCGATGCTTCGGGTAAAGCACCCCTCGTCCACTTCGGTTATCCCCATATTGGGGCTACCGATTCCGCGTGCCACAATTGTGGGTATCGGTTCCGGTGACAAAGCCCCCAACAATAAGCGCTGCCGCGAACGCGCTGTACCGGGCAGGCCGAGCATGGCATCGTCTCGCCGGCTCAATCGGGACGGCAAGACAGCACTATGGTGCTTCAGCGAGTGATGGGTTTCAAATTCTTCGATCCGGCGCAGCCTTGAACGACCGCTTCGCTCATCTGCGCAGCGGTCGAACCCCGGTTGCTGCGGCTGCCAGCGCGCTCCCGCTTGCAAATTGTAAATGTA
>NZ_JAMCCQ010000003.1 GCF_023370775.1 Marivita sp. GX14005 | reverse complement strand
CCACGCTCAGGCTGGCCGCGCTTTCGGGCAGTTCCTCGTCGAAACAGCGCTGGTAGAACTCGGCCACGGTCTGCCGCTCCAGCTCGTCGCATTTGTTGAGGAACGACACGCGGAACGCGTAGCCCACATCGCGGAAAATCTCGGCATTCTGCGCCCAGGCGATCACCGTGCGCGGGCTCATGACCGTGGACAGATCGCCGGCCATGAAGGCCGTGCGCGTCAGATCGGCCACGGTGACCATCTGGCGCACGGTCTTGCGCCCGGCGGCGGTGTTGTAATGCGGCGCCTTGCTCAGAACGATGGAGGTCTCGGCGTCGATGCTGAGGTAATTGAGCGTAGCCACGAGGCTCCAGCGGTCCATCTGGCCCTGGTTGATCTGCTGCGTGCCGTGGTAAAGCCCGGTCGTGTCGCCGAGCCCGACGGTGTTGGCCGTGGCGAAGATGCGGAAATACTTGTGCGGGGTGATGACCTCGTTCTGATCGAGCAATGTCAGCTTGCCGTCAGTCTCCAGCACCCGCTGGATCACGAACATCACGTCGGCGCGGCCCGCATCGTATTCGTCGAACACGATCGCGGTGGGGTTGCGCAGCGCCCAGGGCAGGATGCCTTCCTGGAATTGCGTGACCTGCTTGCCGTCCACCAGCTTGATCGCATCCTTGCCGATCAGGTCGATCCGGCTGATATGGCTGTCGAGATTGACCCGCACGCAGGGCCAGTTGAGCCGGCTGGCCACCTGTTCGATATGGGTCGATTTGCCGGTGCCGTGATAGCCCTGGATCATCACCCGGCGATTGTTGCGAAAACCCGCCAGGATCGCCATCGTGGTGTCGGGATCGAACTTGTAGGTGCTGTCGATATCCGGCACCCGTTCGGTGCGCTCGGGAAACCCGTGCACGACCATGTCGGTGTCGATCCCGAAAACCTCCCGCACCGAAATTTCCTCGGTCGGTTTGGCGTTGATGTCAATCGTGCCGTCGGCCATGTTGCGGACATCCTTCCTTGCTGCGCGTCTCGTGCCGTGTGGTGCAACATAATGGCGGAAGGGGCAAGGGAAAGGCAGCGGGAACGCCCATATGACGCCACTTGAGGAGATCGAGGATCTGCTGGCACGCGTGGCAATGGCGGATCGCCGGGCGTTCGGAAAGCTCTATGATCGCACATCGGCGAAACTCTTCGGTGTTTGCCTGCGTGTCTTGAATGATCGCGAGGAGGCCGAAGAGGTGTTGCAGGAGGTATTCGTGACCGTATGGAACAAGGCCGACAGCTACCGTGTGAACGGTCTGTCGCCGATGACCTGGCTGATCACGATCACCCGCAACAGGGCGGTGGACCGCCGGCGTGCCCGCAAACTGCCGCCCGCGCCGATCGAGACCGCCGATCTTGTCCCGGACCGCCGCCCCGGGCCCGAAGCGGCGGCGATGGCGCGTTCGGAACAGGCGCGCATTCTCGCCTGTCTGGGAGAGTTGCCGCGCGCGCGGGCGCATTTGGTGCGCCGGGCTTATCTTGATGGCGACAGCTATGCCGATCTCGCGCAGGCGACTGGGGTGAAGCTCAATACGGTCCGCACATGGCTGCGCCGCAGCCTGATCTCGCTCAGGGAGTGTTTGAGCCGATGAGCCGCAAGCCTCCATCCAATCCACCGCCGGGCGGCGCGCCGTCTGCCGATGCAGCCGAATACGCGCTCGGCCTGATGACCGAAAACGAACGCGCCGAATTCGAAGCGCGCCTTGTGGAGGACGCCGACCTGCGCGCGGAACTGGCCGCATGGCAGACCGCGCTGGCGGATCTTGCGGAAAGCGAGGTGGCGCCGGCCGCCCCGTCGCCCCAATTGCGCAAACGGCTCGAAGCGCAGCTGTTCGCGGCACCGCGTGCGTCGCTGTGGCAATCGCTCTGGCCCTACGCGGCTGGCGGCGTCGCCGCCGCGCTGGTTCTCTGGGCCGCGGTCGCAAGCGATCTTCTTCTGCCGGATACGCCTCTGCGCCCCGATCTGCGATCTGAACTGGCCGCGACACCCGAGGGCGGCAATCTGTCGGTCCTTGCCGCCGTGGACAGTGCGACCGGACGATTGGAAATCGTCCGTCTGGACGGCGCGCCGCCAGAAGGCAGGGTGTTCGAGCTTTGGCTGATCGTCGGGGATAGCGCGCCGGTATCGCTCGGTGTGCTGGAGGGTGACACTGCGCTGCTCGATCTTCCCGAAACCCGGCGCGCCGACCTCGCGGGGGCGACGCTGGCGATTTCCGACGAGCCGCCGGGCGGATCGCCGACCGGCGCACCCACGGGCTCAGTGCGCGCGGCCGGGACGCTCACCGCGTCGTGACCGCAATGTGATCGCTGCGCTGAAACTGCTCGCGCCGCGCTCCCGTGTCTAAGCCTGATCCGCATCGAACCCGTTGCGGGCAAATCAGGAGGACGACATGACATTCAAGACACTGACAACCGCCTTTGCGATGGCCACGACGTTTACGGCAGCTGCGCTTGCCGACTCCCACGGCGAAAGTGAAAATCCGATGGTGGGCGGCGCGGCGATGTTCGCCGACAGGACCATCGTGGAAAACGCTGTCAATTCCGCAGACCACACGACGCTCGTAGCTGCCGTCAAGGCCGCGGATCTGGTGGACACGCTTTCGGGCGCAGGCCCGTTCACTGTCTTCGCGCCCACCGATGCGGCCTTCGACATGATCTCCGACGAGTCCCTTAATGCGCTGATGCAGCCGGAAAACAAGGCGCAGTTGCAACAGATCCTGACCTGCCATGTCGTCGCGGCGAACGCGATGTCGGACGCGATTGCCGGCATGATCGCCGATGACGGCGGGATGCATCCCGTTCCCACCGTGGGCGGGTGCACTCTGAAGGCCGAGATGATGGGAGACACCATCACCCTGACCGATGAAAACGGCCGCGCGGCAAGCGTCACCATTGCCGATGTAAGACAGTCGAACGGCGTGATCCACGTCATCGACCGCGTGCTTTTGCCGGCCCAGTAAGCCCTGACCCCCCCATTCGGGGTTTCGGGATCGCGCAAAAGTGTGCGCTCCGGCCTTGCGAAACGCAGGGTCGGAGCCACAAATTGACGGCAGATCAAGGAGATTTTCTATGTTGAGACGCAGCTTTCTTCAGGGAACAGCCATGCTCGCCGGCGCGGCGGCCACGGTCGGGCTTGGCCGGAACGCAAGCGCTTCCGAGGGCGAGTTCGAAGTGATGCGCAGCGAGGCCGAATGGAAGGACATGTTGTCGCCTCTCGAATACAAGGTCATGCGGGAGGAAGGCACGGAACGCGCCTTCAGTTCACCGCTCAACGACGAAAAACGCGCCGGCATGTTCCACTGCAAAGGGTGCGATCTGCCGCTCTATTCGTCCGAGCACAAATATGACAGCGGCACCGGCTGGCCCAGCTTCTGGCAGGCGCAGGAAGGGAATATCGATACGAAACCGGATCGGTCCTTCTTCATGACCCGCACCGAATGCCACTGCCGCCGCTGCGGTAGCCATATGGGTCACATCTTCGACGACGGGCCGGAGCCGACGGGCAAGCGCCATTGCATCAACGGCGTCAGCCTGACCTTCCGCGCGGCCTGACGCGCAAGGTGCAAGGCTGTTCGAACAGCCTTGCAAGACACGTATACGCGTTTCGGCGCCTCAGGCGCCGCGCGCGCCCAGCCCGAGCTGCATCAGCGTTTTACGCACCGGCGGCAGAGTATAAAGCGCATCGAGCCCCCGTGCCCTGAGATCGCGCAGCGGTCTTGCACTCAGCATCGAGGTGCGGTTGAGCAGGGTGATGCCCGCGACCCGCGCTCGCACATCCGCGATACGCCGCCGGTGATAGGCGTCCAGCATCGCGCGCGAGCCGATATCCTCGGGCGTCTTGTGCGCCAGTTCCAGCAAGACGCGCAAATCCATCAGGCTCATGTTGAGCCCCTGCGCCCCGATCGGCGGCACGACATGCGCCGCCTCGGCCACCAGCGCCAGCCGCTGCCCGCTCAGCCTTTCGGCATGTTGGCTGATGATCGGCCAGATCGTGCGCCGGGAGGCGAGGCTGAGCGGTCCGAACAGCCCGCAGGATCGTTCGGTCATCGCGGCCTCGAAAGCGCCTTTAGGCATCGCGGCAAGTGCCTCCGCTTTCGGGCCTTCCTCCATCCACACGATCGCCGAGGACGGCTTTCCCTCGTAATCCGGCAAGGGAACGAACGTAAACGGCCCGCCGGTGCGGTGAATTTCTGTCGATACGTTTTCATGCGGGACCGTATGCGTGACGGCGAAAGCCAGCGCCTTTTGCCCGAACCGTGTCGTGCGCACCTTGATCCCGGCCGCCTCGCGCATTGGCGAATTGCGTCCATCGGCGGCGACAACCAGCTTGCAGCGCACAGTGCCGCCATCGCTCAGCCCGACGCGCGCTTCGCTTTCGCGCGTGAAAAGCGATGTCGTTGCGGTGCCGGGGCGAAAGGTGACGTTGTCCAGCGCCTCCAGATGCGCGGCAAATTCGCGGCGCAGCAGCCAGTTCGGCAGGTTCCAGCCGAATGGCTGCTCCGAGATATCAGAGGCGTCGAACGCCTTGGTCACGCGCGGCTCGCACGTCTCTCCGCCGGCATCCACGATCCGCATGACCTGCAGCGGCATCGCATGAGCGGCAAGACGCGGCCAGAGCCCTATCTCGCTCAGAAACGCCTGCGCCGGTTGCAGGAAAGCCGTGCTGCGCAGATCCGAGCCTTCCGCGTCGCGCTCCGTGATCGGCGGGGCAGGGTCGACACAGAGGACCGAGACCCCCTCGTTGCCGAATGCGGCCGCCGCCGCCAGCCCGGCGATGCCGCCGCCCGAGACCACGATGTCATAGTGCATGAAGGCTCTCTCCCTTGCGCCGGTCAGGTAAGGCGCGCGAGGAACGCCGCCAGATCCGGAGTGTGGTGGTGGATGTGTTCGGCCTCGATTTCGGCCTCGGCGACATGCACGGTCCGCATGCCCATCGCATGCGGTTCGGCCAGATTGCGCGGATCGTCCTCGAACATCGCGGCGCTCGCCGGATCGGTTCCGTCGCGCCCGAAGACCCGTTCGAAGGCGGCCCGTTCGGGCTTGGGTTTGAAATCCGCGTGCTCGACGCCGTAAACCGCGTCGAAAATTCCGCTCAGACCGCGCGCTTCAAGGACGTTTTGCGCATAAGGCGCCGAGCCGTTGGTATAAACGATCTTGCGCCCCGGCAGCCCATCGATCAGCGCGGCAAGCTGCGGGTCTTCTGGCAGGACCGAGAAATCGATGTCATGCACGCTGTGCAGATAGGGATCGGGGTCGACGCCATGCTCGCGCATCAGCCCGGCCAGCGTCGTGCCGTAGCTGCGCCAGTAGCTCAGCCGCAGATCGTTCGCTTCAGCCTCGCCGACCCCGACCGCGTCCATCACGAAGCGCGTCATTCGCACCTCGATCTGGTCGAAAAGCCGAACAGCAGGCGGATAGAGCGTGTTGTCGAGGTCGAAAACCCAGTGCCGCACGTGATCGAAAGCTGCCTTTACCATGTGGCACAGGTAAGCCGGGACGGCGCCGCTGGCAATGGCGCGGCTTGCGTCTTTTGGTCCGGCGGCGCTATCGTTCGGCCAAGCCACGAGGGACGGACCGACATGAGTGATGACAAGCCTCCGCAGAAGGATGCCTATTCCTCGATTTTGGAGGCGATCGATGTCGGGATCTACCGCCCCGGCGACCGTCTGGTCGAAAGCGATCTGGCCGATCGGTTCGGCATGTCGCGCACCCCCATCCGCGAGGCGCTGCAGCGGCTTGAGACGCAATCGCTTCTGGCGCGTGACGGGCGGTCGCTGATCGTGGCCTCGCTCGATCACAACCAGATGGCCGAGCTTTACGTCGTGCGCACGGAGCTCGAGGGGCTGGCCGCCCGTCTCGCGGCGCGGCACGCGACGGAGGAGGAGGTGCAGGTGCTGCGCGACATGGTCGAAGAGGATCGCGCCTTTCTGGGTCAACCGGCGGTGCTCGCGCGCGCCAACCGGCGATTTCACAAGCAGATCCATCTTGCCTCACACAATCGGTTCCTGGTCCAGCAGCTCGATCTCGTGCACCGGTCGATGGCGCTCATGGCGACGACTTCGCTTGCGGCCGAGGGGCGCGGCGAGAAGGCCCTGAGCGAGCATGAGGCGATCGTGACCGCGATTGCACAGCGGGACGAGGACGCCGCCTATAACGCGCTGCGCGATCACATTTCGGTCGCCTTCGTCACCCGGCTCAAGCTGGATTCGATGGCGCAGGAGGAGTGAGGCGGCCGGCCGCCCAGAAGAGTCTGCGGAGCTACCGCCGGGTGATGTGAATATCCCCGCCGGCAATGTCTGGCGCGGAAAGCCCGTGCTGCGTCTTGTCCCAATAGAAGGGTTTGAACACCAGTTCCGACAGCGCCTTGTAGACCGCGAACACACCGAGCGGATAGTAGAACATCATCATCGGCACCCATTGCATGAGTTTTTCATGCTGCGTGCGAGCGACGCCCACGAAACCGACCAGCAGCGAGACCAGTTCCGAAACGAGAAAGAGGGCCAGAAGGCCCCCGAGCCAGCCTTGCGGCAGCGCTTCGGTAAAGGGTGTCGAGAACCCGAAGAGCACGAGCCAGAAACACCAGAGCGCCGGTGCCAGCGTGAATTGCAGGATCGTGGTCAGGAAGAAGAACTGAAAGCCGAGAAATTTCCACGGCCCCATTTCGCGGACAAGCCGGAACGGGCGGCGCATATGGACAAGATAGGTGATCATGTATCCCTTGAGCCAGCGCGAGCGCTGCTTGATCCACGCGATCATGCGGTTGTTCGCCTCTTCCCTTGTGACGGTGGGCACAAGGATCGTGCGGTATCCGAAGCGCGCGAGCCGGACGCCGAGATCGGCGTCTTCGGTCACGTTATGCGCATCCCATCCGCCCACATGCTCAAGCGCGGCGCGGCGCAGGTAGACAGTGGTGCCGCCCAGCGGGATCGAAAAGCCGAGCCGCGCCGCGCCGGCCAGAACGACGCGGAACCATGTGGCATACTCGACGGAGAAACACCGCGAAATCCAGTTGGAATGCGTGTTGTAGAAATCGAGGATTCCCTGAACGCAGGCCACCTCCTTGGGGGAGATATGAAACGCCTCGACGACGCGTTCGATCTGGTCGGTGGCGGGGGCATCTTCGGCGTCGAGGACACCGATGATATCGCCGCGCGTGTGCCGCAGCGCGTAATTCAATGCGCGCGGTTTGGTCTTCAGGGCGCCATCGGGCACTTCGATCACGCGCATCCAGGCCGGCAGCGTTTGCGCGCGGATCATCTGACGCGTCGCCTTGTCCGACGCCTCCAGCACCAGAACCACATCGAGCAGCGCTTTCGGATAGCTCAGCCGTGACAGACGCCGCACCAGTTCATTCGCGATCGCCGCTTCCTTGAACATCGGCACCATCAGGCTGACCAGCGGTTTTTCGGCAAGCGGAACGTGAATGGGTTTGCCGGGCGGCTTGGTGTAGCCGGCAAGGAGAACGGCCATCTTGAACACCGCGCAGGCCAGCACGTTCGACACGGCGACCGCGGTGACGCCGATGAAGAACGCTTCGGGGAAGAGGAAGATGAGCGCGAGGCTGACTCCGAAGAACAGCGTAGCCAGAATGGCGCGGCGCGGAGTGAGCTTGTTTATGTCGCGGCAGCTGTAGTCCTTCGCGACCTGCGTTTCGGCCAAGTTGGCGAGGTAGTCGCCGTGCCGTTCGTTGACAAGGCGCAGGATCACCTCCTCGGTCGCATCGCCAAAGAGAACCGGGCCGATCTGCGCCTCCAGCATGTCGCGCAGCTGTGTCCGGTCACCCTCATGCGCGATCCCGATCAGCGTCGCATCGCCCAAAGTGGACCACGGAAAAACGCGGTGTTCGGCGCAGAATTCCGGGGGCAGAAGTCCGTCGAGCGCCGGATCGGGCGCATGGGTGTCGGGATCGAGCCGCCGGCGCGACGCAGCCAGATCACGCGCATTTCGCAGAACGACATCGGCGTTTTGCACAGGTGCGACATGCGCGTCGTCTGCACGCAGGAATGGCATGTGCGGTTTGAGTTCGGCCTGGCCCATGGCACCCCCGAAGAGACTGTTCGGGGCATCCTAGAGCGCAAACCGTTAAGCGGCGGTTAACGCGCGTCAGACCTTGGCAGTTTTCGCCTTTTCCATCGACGCCGCGAACCGTTCGAAGAGATAGAAACTGTCTTGCGGGCCGGGGCTTGCCTCGGGGTGCTGCTGCACCGAGAAGACGGGGCGATCGGCCATGCGGATCCCGCAATTCGAACCGTCGAAAAGCGAGACATGCGTTTCGATCACACCCTCCGGCAGCGTCTGGCTGTCCACGGCGAAGCCATGGTTCATCGATGTGATCTCCACCTTGCCGGTTTCGGTATCCTTGACCGGGTGATTGGCACCGTGATGACCGTGGTTCATCTTGACCGTCTTCGCGCCGAGCGCCAGCGCAAGCATCTGATGCCCAAGACAAATCCCGAACATCGGCAGATCGGTCTTGTCGAGTATTTCCCGGATCATCGGCACGGCGTATTCGCCGGTCGCTGCCGGATCGCCGGGGCCATTGGTCAGGAACACGCCATCGGGGTCATGCGCCAACACCTCCTCGGCAGTTGCGCTCGCGGGCAGCACCGTCACATCGCATCCAGCGCTGGCGAGGCTGCGCAGGATGTTGCGTTTCGCGCCGTAATCCACGGCGACGACCTTGTATCTCCCGTTCTCCTGTCGCGCATAGCCGTCGGGCCAGGCCCAGCGCATCTCGTCCCAGCGGTAGCTCTGCGCGCAGGTCACCTGTTTCGCCAGATCCAGCCCTTCGAGCCCGGGAAATCCCCGCGCGCGGGCGAGCAGGTCCTCGATATCGAATGCGCCCTCGGGATCATGCGCCAGCGCGACATGCGGCGCGCCCGACTGGCGGATCGAGCGGGTCAGACGCCGCGTGTCGACGCCGCCGATCGCGATGCGTCCGCGCGAGGCGAGCCAATCGCCAAGCTCCTGCGCCGCGCGCCAGTTCGCGCTCTGCGTCGGCATCCATTTGACCACCATACCCTCGGCCACCGGATCGTTGCTCTCGTCATCATCGGGGTTCACTCCGACATTGCCGATATGCGGGAAGGTGAAGGTCACGATCTGCCCGGCATAGGACGGATCGGTCATGATCTCCTGATACCCGGTCATCGCAGTGTTGAAGCAAAGCTCAGCCACCGTCACGCCGGTTGCGCCGAAACCCTGACCATAAAACACCGTGCCATCGGCAAGAACGAGGCAGGCGGTCGGGGAAGCAGTGGGGGACTGTGGCATGGCGCGACTCCGCAAAGGTCAAATCGGACGGAAACTAGGGGGAGCGGGCGGCGCGGTCAAGCAAAAGCGGAAATTAATTTCATGATTTATATCAATGGCTTGGCGCTAGTCAGGGGCGGTTGCGCCGATGCCGTTCCTCGCTTAGGCTGTATCTTCGTTCAATCATCTGGATGGCATGTCATGGATCTGCGCACTAGGATCACCTCGTCAATCAAACAGGCCATGCGCGACAAGGACAGCGCGCGGCTCTCGACATTGCGGCTGATCAACGCCGCCATCAAGGACCGCGATATCGCGGCTCGCGCGAATGCCGATGACACCGGCGTCGATGACAGCGAACTGCTTGCGATCCTTGGTAAGATGGTCAAGCAACGAAAGGATACCGCGCGCACCTATGAGGAGGCGGGGCGGCTCGATCTGGCCGAGCGTGAGCTTGCGGAAATCAAGGTGATCGAGGAGTTTCTGCCGCGCAGACTTTCGGACAAAGAAGTTGCGCAGGCCGTGGATGCGGCGATCGTCGAGACCGGAGCGACCTCGATCCGGGACATGGGCAAGGTGATGGGCGCGCTGAAGGCGAAATATACCGGGCAGATGGATTTCGGCGCAGTCGGCCCGATGGTGAAGGACCGTCTGGCACAGGCGTGATTTTCCGATCCACGGAAAATCAGCGATGCGTCGACGCATCGCGCGCCCGGTCCAACGCGAAATCCCGGCGGATCGCAGTCAGTGCGTCGGGATCGGTGATCCGGTAGCGCTGCACGAAACGGGTCTTGTATCCGGTTCGGCCACGCCGCGCGCCGAAATTCTCTCCGTGGTTAATGATATATAGAACCAAGGGCTGCGACAGCGGGGCCGTATCTTGCCCGGCCAGCTTGGCGAGATAGGGGAACATGCGGTGTTCGTGCTGCGTCATCTCGGCCAGAAAGCGGGTGGAGGCGGGCTCCGAGGGGTCGTGATACATCGCGCAGCAACTGCCGCAGAGTTTCCAGAACGGTTTGCGCATCGGTGCGGTGACGGAGGGCCGCGCGGAAAGCGCAATATCGCCGGTCGCGGCGTCCATCACATACCCCGTTTGCGCCAGATAACCGCCTCGCGCCTGCCGGCTCAGCATCTCGTCCACCGCAGCGGGGTGGAGCAGATCGTCGGCATCGAAGGACATCGCGTATCCCGGCCCCTGTGCGAGATCCGGCAGTGCTTCGGCCAGCATCCGAAGCTTACGCCACTTGTCGTTGCCCGGTGCGCGATCAGTGAAGCGCAGGAAGGTGAGCCGTGGATCGTCGGGGATGTCCGGCCGTTCCTGACAGCAGATCGCAGCGGACCAGTTCGGGTTTCGCTGGCGCTGGAACGCCCGCAGCGTTGCTTGCAGGCGATCGATGACGGCGCCCCAATTGCCGACCTGATCGGGACCGACGAGCGGCAGCAGGAACGTGACCTGACCGGCGCGCTTCTGCCGAAGGCACGCCGCGCGCAGCGCCAGCGCCGCGCGTTCGGACGCGACCATCGCAGCGGCGGGTGTCGGGCTGGCCGAGAGGCGCGCGCGCAGCAGATGGCGCGCGCGGGTCGTTTTGGGAACGGCGGGAACCTGTGCCATGGCACCTCTGGATCAGGGGGCGGCGATGCGCCGGATCGTATCGCTCAATTCCGCGAAGAGCGCCTTGCGTTCCTCTTCGCTCAAAAACGCGCCGATCTCAACCTCGCGCCCTGCGCCGGACAGGGTCACGTAATGCGGCACCGGCCCGCCTTTCGCATGCAGGTTCACGCGGGTCCAGTAGGGATTGCAATGCCACTCCTGCACGGGCACGTTCGGCGCCTCGCGGATGAGGTGAAAATCGCTTTCGTTCAGGCGCAGCGTTTCGAGGATTTGGCGGTCACGATCATTGCGCCTGAGCGCATACCACATCGCCGCGAGCGCGATCAGGACGAAAGGCAGCACGCCCCAGAGCGCAAGCGTGCCGAGCAAGCCGTAAAGCGGGATTGTCCACAGTGTAAAGATGCCCAGAATCGTGGCGGCGAAACCCCGGGCGGGCAGCGATTGATGCGGCCATAATCGAAGCTCGGCGGTGTTCCGGGAAGTTTCCGTCCATGTGTAGGGCATGTGTGCGTCAGGGTCTTGTCATCCGGGTGTCGCAGCCCCGCACGCACGCCTGAGGCGGCGGGGCGGCTGGGGCGATATGGAAAGCCGGGGACGAAGCCATCATGGGTGCGATCTGAACTTGCGGGACATGCGCCGCTCCTCTCGGATGCGAAACTAGAAGAAACATACCGCCGGACAACAGGAGCTTCCACGTAAAAAACCCCGATGCATGCACCGGGGTTTTTCGACAGCGTTCGGCCCTGCCGTCAATGGGCGTGGGTCTTTTCCCAGTCCTCCCGTTTCGGCAGCTGCTCGAACGTGTGCTCGGGCGGCGGGGAGGGCAGGGTCCATTCCAGCGTATCCGCGTATTCGTTCCACGGGTTCTTCGCCGTCTCGGCACGGCCCTTGGCGAGGCTCCACACCATCACGCCGATAAAGAAAAGGAACGATGCGAAGGACAGGAAGGCACCCCAGCTCGACACGTAGTTCCAGAAGGCGAACGCCTCGGGATAGTCGATATAGCGCCGCGGCATACCCTGACGGCCCAGGAAATGCTGCGGGAAGAAGGTCAGGTTGGCGCCGATGAAGAACGCCCAGAAATGCAGCTTGCCGGCCCATTCGGGATACATTTTTCCGGTCATCTTCGGGAAGTAGAAGTAGATGCCCGCAAAGATGCCGAACACCGCGCCGAGGCTCATCACGTAGTGGAAATGCGCTACAACGTAGTAGGTGTCGTGATAGGCCCGGTCCACCGATGCTTGCGCGAGCACAACGCCCGTCACACCGCCGACGGTGAAGAGGAACAGGAAGCCGAAGGCCCAGAGCATCGGCGTCTTGAACTCGATCGAGCCGCCCCACATGGTCGCGATCCAGGAGAAGATCTTCACGCCCGTCGGAACCGCGATAACCATCGTGGCCAGCATGAAATAGCTCTGCTGCGTCAGCGACATGCCCACCGTATACATATGGTGCGCCCACACGACGAAGCCCAGAGCACCGATCGCGATGATCGCCCAGACCATCGGCAAATAGCCGAAGATCGGCTTGCGGCTGAATGTGGCGACGACATGGCTGATGATGCCGAAGGCCGGCAGGATCACGATGTAGACTTCCGGGTGCCCGAAGAACCACAGGATGTGCTGATAGAGCACCGGATCGCCGCCGCCTGCGGGGTCGAAAAAGGTCGTTCCGAAATTGCGGTCGGTCAGCAGCATCGTGATTGCACCCGCCAGAACCGGCAGCGCCAGCAGAATCATCCACGCGGTGATGAAGATCGACCATGAGAACAGCGGCACCTTGAAGAGCGTCATGCCCGGCGCGCGCATGTTCAGGAAGGTGGTGATCACGTTGATCGAACCGAGGATCGAGGATGCGCCGGAGACATGCACCGCGAAGATCGCCAGATCCATCGACAGCCCGCCCTCAGTGGTGGAAAGCGGCGGATAAAGCACCCAGCCGACGCCGGAGCCGAGTTGCCCGTTGCCCCCCGGCGCAAAGACCGAGCAGACCGCCAGCGTGGTGCCGGCGACGAAGAGCCAGAAGCTGAGATTGTTCAGGCGCGGGAACGCCATATCGGGCGCGCCGATCTGCAGGGGCATGAAATAATTGCCGAAACCGCCGAACAGCGCCGGGATCACCACAAAGAACATCATCAGGATGCCGTGACCGGTAATCAGCACGTTCCACAGATGCCCGTTGGGAGTACAATCGCCCACGGCAGCGGCGGTCAGGCGTGCGCCTTCCATGCACATGTATTGCACACCCGGATGCATCAGCTCCATGCGCATGTAGACGGTGAAAGCCACGGAGATGAAACCCGCGAGACCGGCGACGATCAGGTAAAGAATCCCGATGTCTTTATGGTTGGTGGACATGAACCAGCGCGTGAAGAAACTGCGCTGATCTTCGTGTTCATGGCCGTGAATGGCGGCGTCTGCCATATCTGCCTCCTGCAAATGATATCGATGAGGCACAGCTCTGGCGGGCTGAACCTGTCACTCCGATGCTCTTTTTAGAGCGGGCGATCCGCAGCGGCAACGGATGTATTTGACGCAGATCAAACTTTATTGTCGCAGTTCATGCCTTGCAGCCTCTCGATTTCGATTCGCTTCGGCCAAACTGGGTTTGGAAGATGAAGGAACGGTTGATGTGCAGCAGTGCCGTTGCGTCAACGCTGCAATGCGGCGTCCCTGACACAGTGCGACGCGCCTGTCGCGCCATCGCCGAACACATCCTCGAATGTTCGCCGCAGCGCGACATCGACGTCTTCCATCGTCACCGGCAATCCCAGATCGACAAGCGACGTGACCCCGTATTGCGTGATGCCGCATGGCACGATCCCGTCGAAATGTTCCAGATCCGGCTCGACATTGATCGAGATGCCATGAAAGCTGACCCATTTGCGCAACCGGATACCGATTGCCGCGATCTTGTCCTCGGCCCGCGTGCCGTCCCCCAGCGCCGGTTTGTCCGGCCGCTCGATCCAGACGCCGACGCGCCCGTCGCGGATATGCCCCGTCAGCCCGAACTCTGCGAGCGTGGCGATCACCCACCGTTCGAGATCCTGAACGAAGCACCGCACATCGCGCCCGCGCGCGCCCACATCGAGCATCACGTAGACAACGCGCTGCCCCGGACCGTGATAGGTATATTGCCCGCCGCGCTTGGTCTCGAACACCGGAAACCGCTCCGGATCCTTCAGATCGGCCGGTTTCGCGCTTGTGCCGGCGGTATAGAGAGGCGGATGCTCCAGAAGCCAGATCAATTCCTCGGCCTTGCCCGCCGCAATCGCCGCCGCGCGCGCCTCCATCGCGGCAACCGCCTCGTCATATTCAGTCAGCCCGCCGGAAATCCGCCATTCAACCACTGTCGCGCCTGTCGCATTGGATTTGCTCGGTCCTTCTCACCATGTCGGGCGCCATTTTGCAATATTCGACGCCGATGAAAGCGAGTGCCAAAATTCGGTGCGTTTTTGCTCTTGCCCCGCTTTGCCCCATTCGCTAATCACCCGCCTACCAAGTCATCGGCAGTGCGGTCGTGGCGGAATTGGTAGACGCGCAGCGTTGAGGTCGCTGTGGGGTAACTCCCGTGGAAGTTCGAGTCTTCTCGACCGCACCATTCATCTTCAAAAGTATCGCAACGCTCATCGCGTCCGCTCCTGCGTCTCCGGCTCGCTGATCGACGGTTGCCGAACCTGTCGATGCGAGGTTGCGCGGGGGGCCATTGCCGGGGTTGAACCTTTTCGAAACCTGCGATCTTTTCCACCGGGTCTGCCTTGCTGGAAGTCTCGGACGATATGGAACAAATCTTAAACGACTGGCCGGGAAAAAGCAGCGATACGCCGGGCGGGCCGGCGCATCCGGCTGTCTATCACATGCTCGATATCGCGGCCGTGGCGGAGGTTTTGCTGGAGAGCGAAGCGTTTTCGGGCGATCTGCGCGATGCGGTGGTCCTCTTTGTCGCGTTACACGATCTGGGCAAGATCGGCGCGAAGTTTCGCGCCATGATCCAAACCGGCGCGCCGCAGGGCGCCTATCGCCATTGGCAAGTGACCGAAGCCTTGCTCGACCATCACAGGGACAAGCTCTTCGATCGGCTCGGCGGCGATCCCGATGCGCATTTCCAACTCTACGCCGCAACCGCCGGTCACCATGGAAGGCCACCTTCGGCAAATACCGAAGACCTGGTCGATATTGCGTTTGACGCGGGCGGTAAGGCGCGCAGCGATTCCGGTGCGGTAATCGACGCGTTTTTCGAACTTTGGCCCAGAGCGTCGCTGGGGGGCTTGAGCGCTCATGATGCGGTCGCGCTCAGCTGGTGGGTGCCGGGCCTTGTGACGGCCGCGGACTGGATCGGCTCAAATACACAGTGGTTTCCCGCCTGCGCTCCGGGCCCCGATCCTTCGGCCTATCTCGGACTTGCGCGCAAGAAAGCGCGCCGCGCGGTCGCCGAAGCGGGGTTGGAATGTCCATCGCTGGCAACCGAACCGCTATTCGATTTCCCGAAACCGCGCCCGATGCAGCTTGCCTGCAGCGAAATCGCCATGCCGGAGGGTCCGATGCTGGCGGTGATCGAGGACGAAACCGGCGCGGGCAAGACCGAGGCCGCCCTGATGCTGGCGCAGAGGATGATGGCGGCGGGCAAGGGCAGGGGGCTCTACATCGCGCTGCCGACCATGGCGACGGCGGACGCGATGTTCGGCCGGGCGGCCGAGGCGATCGGAAGGCTTTATAACGGCGCGCCCAGCCTGACCCTCGCGCATGGCCGGTCCGGCCTGTCCAAAGCGTTCGCCGATCTTGTAGGGCGTGACGCATCCGGTTCGGGCGGTCCGGCCTGTGCGTTGTGGCTGGCCGACAATCGCCGGCGCGCGCTGCTGGCCGATGTCGGCGTCGGCACTGTCGATCAGGCATTGCTCGGCGTGTTGCCGACGAAATTCTCGACGCTCAGGCTTTACGGGCTGTCCTCCAAGATCCTCATCATCGACGAGGTGCACGAAACCGGCGATCCATACATGACCGAGGAAGTGGTGCGCCTGTTGCAAGCGCACCGGATGGCGGGCGGCTCCGCGATCCTGCTGACGGCGACGCTGCCCCTTGCCTTGCGCGCGAGGCTGATGAGCACCTATGGCGGCGTAGAAAGCGATCCGGCGTTTCCCGCGCTGAGCATCGCGGGCGGCACGGCGCGACGTGATTTTCCGCAAGAAACCGGGCCGCGTGGTCCGGTGCAAATCCAGCGCATGTCATCGGCCGGCGAAACGGTGGCGTATCTGGCCGAGGCGGCGCGCATGGGGGCCGCCTGCGTCTGGGTGCGCAATGCGGTGGATGATGCCATCGCCGGGGCCGAGGCGCTGCGTGCCGCAGGGGTGGAGGCCGACCTGCTTCACGCCCGCTTTGCACTGATTGATCGCAAGCGTCTGGAGGAGGAAGCGCTGGAGCGTTTCGGCAAGAACCGCGCGGATCGCCCCGGCCGGGTGCTGGTCGCTACTCAAGTGGTGGAAAGCTCGCTCGATCTCGATTTCGATGTGATGGTTAGCGATCTTGCCCCGGTGGCGGCCCTGGTGCAGCGGGCCGGCCGGCTCTGGCGTCACATGGACCGCCGCCCGGCAAAAACGCGCCCGGTTGCCGCGCCGGTGTTGCATGTGCTCGCGCCTGATCCGGAAAAGGTCGATAGCCCGCATTGGCTGTCACAGGTTCTGGAGGGCGGAGCCTGGACTTACAACGCGGCGGTGCAATGGCGTTCCGCCAAGGCGATCTTCGAGGCGGGCGAGATCCGTGCCCCGTCAGGTTTGCGCGCTCTGATCGAGGCGGGCGAGGCGGATTGCCCGGTGCCGGAACCCATCGAGGCGGCGGAATCCGAGCGGCGCGGCGCGGGCTTTGCCCAGGCCAATCACGCGCGGCAGAACCTCGTCTCGCTGGAGGACGGGTTTCGCGCAGCCGCCGCAGGCGCGGCGGACACCGATTACCCCACGCGTCTCGGTCAGCCGCAACGTATCCTGCTGCTGGTGCGCTGGCAGGACGGCGCATTGGCGCCATGGGCCGAAGACGCCTCCCTCGGTGCGCTGCCGCTGTCCGAAGTGCAAGCCTCCGAACGCCGGCTCGCCGCGCTGGATCTGCCGGATCAGACAGACAGCGCAATCGCCGCGCTGAGTGCCGACTGGCCCGACTGGAAGCACAACAGCGTCACGATCTGCCCCGTGGCCCAGGATGGGACGATATGCGAGGGGTTGCGATATGACAAAGATGCAGGGCTATTATTCTTTTAGAAAGAACTCACTAGCCTGTTGACACAACCATGTCGTGTATGGCCTGATGTCCACAAAAATGCAAGGGTCCGGGTTGGAGCATGGAGCAAGGAACAGGTCTTAATCTTCTGAACGATCGCTGGATTCCCGTGCGTCTCAAAGACGGCGCATCGCGGGTGATCGCGCCTTGGGAAATGATCGATCCCGCAATCGCCGCGCCGGACTGGCCGCGCGCCGATCTCGATCTGGCCTGTTACGAATTGCTGATCGGGCTGATTTTGATGGCCGCCCCGCCCGAGGATTTGAACGCCTGGCGCGCCGGGCTGACCGCCGAAGCGCTGCGCGACGCGCTATCGCCCTTCGCCCCGGCCTTCAACCTGACCGGGGATGGCCCGCGCTTCTTGCAGGAACTGGGCGGGCTGGAGGGTGAAGCGATTCCGGCCGACAAGCTTTTCATCGACTCGGCCGGGGCAAGTTCGGCAAGAAAGAACGCCGATCTCATGGTGCGGCAGGGTCGCTATGCCGCGCTGCAACCGACGCTCGCTGCCATGACGCTTTACACACTTCAGGCGTTTGCACCGGCCGGCGGGGCGGGTATCCGCACGTCGATGCGCGGCGGAGGGCCGATGGTCACGTTGGTCGATCCGGGAGAAGGGCTCTGGCCGCTCGTTTGGGCGAACGTGCCTTACGGCATTCCGGCCAGCCCGGAGGATCTGCCCTGGATGCGCCCCACGCGCCTGTCGGATGGCAAGGGCGATACGCAGACCTATCCCGAACACGGCCACAAGGTCGAAGCGTTTTTCGGTATGCCGCGTCGGCTTTGGCTGATGCAGGACGAAGACGGTGCCATCACGGGCGCGATTCAAAAACCTTCGGGCACGAATTACGCCGGCTGGCAGCATCCCCTCTCCCCCTATTACCGGGTGAAAGAGGGGGCCGAGCTTTTGCCGGTCCATCCCAAACCCGGCGGGTTCGGCTATCGCAACTGGCTTGGGGTGGTCGCCAATGTCAGGGACGCCAAGGACGAGAAGCGTCGTGCGCAGGCGGTCGAAACTTGGCAGGAGCGCGCGCGTCTGCGGCGCGGGCCGAAGTCAACCCTGATCGTGGCGGGCTGGGCGATGAAGAACGCCACCCCGCGCAGCTTTCTCCACTCGGTCCAGCCGCTGCTCGATCTGCCGAACGGGCGCGAACGACCGGTTGAGCAGATGATCTCCGTGGCCGACAAGGTCGCCCAGGTATTGCGCGGCGCGATGGGTGCGGTGATTGCATCGGGCGAGGCGCGCGACGCGGTCCGGGAGGAGTTCTTTGTCCGCACGGAGCCGGGCTTCCTCGCGCGGATCGGCGATCTGGCGAAAGAACGGCTGCCGGAGGATTTCGCCGAAACCTATATCGCCGATCTGCGCCGCACGGCGCTGGCGCTTTTCGACGCGCGCGCCGTTCCCACCATTGATGCGCGCAGTTCAAAGCAACAGGCAGAGATCGTCAGGGCGCGCCGCAACCTGCTGGCCCTCGGTCCGAAGAAGTTTCCCGATTTCGTATCTACGGTCGGCCAATTGCAGCAAGAGGAACCGGCATGAGCACCCAAGACACCATTTCAAGCTGGTGGCACAGCTATCTGGGCAAGCGCGAGGATGCCGCCGCGCGGGGGCTGGCGGCACGGCTCAGGCGCGCGGCTTCCCCGGTCGATGTGGCCGCGGAACCCGCGGTTCATGTGCTGGCCCAAAGGCTGCGCAAGCAAGAGCAGGTTATCCCCGTTGCGCGCATTCTGGCCGAAATCCGGGGCGATACGAAGGAAACGCTGGCGCGCCGTCTGGGACCGGGACTGAAAGAGCCGGCTATCTCGAATGCGCGGTTCGAACGGCTGATCCGTAGCGAGCATGACGCGCTCGTTTCGGCGCTGCGGCGTGTTCTTCCCGCGGTGGATCGGCGTTGCAATGTCGGCCGGCTCGGGGCGGACCTGCTTTATTGGAACGAAGATACCCGCATCCGTTGGACCTTCGACTACTACCACACCGACATGCCCGGAACGGCGAGCCGGGTTTCACAGGAGACGACCGAATGACGACCTTTCTGCAATTCCATGTGCTGACCGCCTATCCGCCCTCGAATCCGAACCGTGACGATGCCGGCCAGCCCAAGCAGGCCCATGTCGGCGGCGCGCCTCGCCTTCGGTTGTCCTCCCAATCGGTCAAGCGGGCGCTTCGGGAAAGCAGTTATTTCATGTCCGATCTGGCGGGTCATCGCGGCACGCGGACGAAGCGGCTCCATGAAAAGCTGCGCGAGGCGCTGATCGCCGACGGGATTGAGGGCGACACGGCGACGAAAGCCGCCGGGGCGGTGGCGGAGATCTTCGGCAAGCTGGAGGATGCGCCCAAGGATCACCCCGACGACAGGGTCGCCAGCACATTGGCGTTCATTTCTCCCGACGAGTGGAAACTGGCCGAGGATCTCGCCGCCGCCCATGCGAGGGGCGACGACCTGCCCAAGGAAAAAGACTTGAAGAAGATGGTCCTTCGTCATGCCGACGGGGCGGTGGATATCGCGATGTTCGGGCGCATGCTGGCTGCAAATGCGGACTTCAACCGCGACGCGGCGGTGCAGGTCAGTCATGCGATCACGACCCACGCGGCGATGGTGCAGGATGACTGGTTCACCGCCGTGGACGATCTCAACAAGCGCGAGGATACCGGAGCGGGACATTTGGGAGACAACCCGTTCGGCTCCGGTGTGTTTTACCTATATGCGTGCGTCAATGTCGATTTGCTGACAGAAAACCTCGCCGGAGATCGCGAGCTGGCCGCGCGGGGCGTAGACTCGCTGGTCCGGGCGCTGGCGACGGCGACGCCGCGCGGCAAGCAGAACAGTTTCGCCCATCATCCCCGCGCGATCTACCTGCGCGCCGAGACAGGCAGCCAACAGCCGCGCGATCTGTCGGGGGCGTTCTTTACACCGGTCAAGGCGAACAATCTCGAAACCGGATCGGTGCGCGCGCTGGAAGAGATGGCCCAAAAGATCGACCGCGCCTATGGTGCATGCTGCGATGCCTGCGCAGTGATGGATGTGCACGAGGGCAGCGGCAGTCTTGACGAGGTCGCCGGTTTCGCCCGCAAGGCGGTGCAGGATGGCTGACATGCTGGTCTTTACCCTGTCGGCGACGCTCGGCGCGATGGGGGAGTTCGCAGGTCACGAACGGCGCGGATCGCTTGCATGGCCGGGACGCTCCGCGATCCTCGGCCTGATCGGCGCGGCGATGGGCATCCGGCGCAACGGCGATTTCTCCGCGCTCGATGATCTGGGCATGGCGGTCGCCATCTTCGACGCCGGCACGCCACTGCGCGACTACCACACCGCGCAGACCGTGCCGAGCGCCGCCGTCAAGCATCCACAATCGCGCCCCGAAGCCCTCAGGCGTGGGCGCACCCGACTCAACACCGTGCTGACAAGCCGCGACTATCGCATGGCGCCGCTTTATGGCGTGGCGCTCTGGGACGGACCCCTGGACGAGATCAAGGCCGCGCTGGAAAGGCCGGTATTCCAGCTGTATCTCGGGCGCAAATCCTGCCCGCTCTCGGCCCCGCTCGCCCCGCGCCGCATCGAAGCCGGCGAGCTGGAGGATGCGCTGGCGCAGCTGCGCCTGCCGCCCTGGCGCGAAGGAGCCGTCGCGCGGCAGCTCGTGGCCGATGAAGGCACGCTGCAAGGCGCTGTGACCGAGCGGCGCAACGATATGCCGCTGGACCGCGAACTCTGGCATTTCGGCCCGCGCCAGGTCTCCATCGCCCCGGTCGAGATCCGACCCGCGCCCCATGCGGAGGCCGCGCCATGACGCTCTATCTCTCGCGGCTTCAAAAGCGCCGGGACGTGTCGCTCGACGCCGTGCGCGCGCTCATCGAACCGCCGGAGGCGGGGCGGCGCAGCGATGCCGATCACCGCCTGCTTTGGTCGCTTTTCGCCGGTGATCCCGCGGCCGAACGTGATTTCCTCTGGCGCGCGGACGGGCAAGGCGGCTATCTCGTCCTCTCGGCGCGCCCCCCCGGCAACGCCCCTTTCTTCGAGCCGCCCGAAACGCGCGCTTTTGCCCCCGATCTGCGCGCGGGCGACCGGCTGGCCTTTCAACTGCGCGCCAATGCGACGAAGGATCGGGCGGGCAACGGCAGGGGCCGCCGCGTCGACGTGGTGATGGACGCGCTGCACGGCGTGCCGAAGGATCAGCGCGCCGCGCAGCGCATGGACCTTGCCCGGCAGGCGGCACAAACCTGGCTGGAGGGGCAGGGGCAGCGCGGCGGCTTTGCCCCGGACGAGGTTTCGGTAGAGGACTATTCGGTCCTCCAGATGCCGCGATTGCCCAACCGAAAGGGGCGCCCCCGCTTCGGTGTGCTGGATCTCGTGGGAACGCTTAACGTCAACGATCCCGAGACGTTTCTCGCCCGGCTCGGCCAAGGCTTCGGCCGGGCCAAGGCGTTCGGCTGCGGACTCATGCTGATCCGGCGCGCCTGACCGATGAAAGGGTTGCCGCCGCCCAAGCCGATCCCGCTCAAGGATCGTTCCTCGCTCGTGTTCGTGGAGCGGGCGCAACTCGATGTGCGGGACGGGGCTTTCGTCGCCGTCAATGCCGATGGCACGCGCACCCATATCCCGGTCGGCGGCTTGGCGGGCGTGATGCTGGAGCCGGGTGCTCGGATCAGTCATGCGGCCGTCGCGCTGGCCGCGCGCACCGGAACGCTCGTCACCTGGGTCGGGGAGGCCGGCGTGCGGCTCTATTCCGCCGGACAACCGGGCGGGGCGCGCTCCGATAGGCTGCTCTGGCAAGCGTCCATCGCGCTCGATCCTGCCGCACGGCTGCGCGTGGTGCGCGAGATGTACCGGATGCGGTTCGGCGAGGATGCCCCCCAGCGCCGGTCCATCGACCAGCTGCGCGGGATCGAGGGCGTGCGGGTGCGCGAAACCTATGCGCTTCTGGCGCGGCAGCACGGCGTGGACTGGAAGCGCCGCCGCTACGATCCCTCCGACTGGGAGGCAGGCGATGTGCCCAACCGCTGTCTCTCGGCGGCGACCGCCTGCCTGCACGGGTTGACCGAGGCCGCTGTGCTCGCCGCGGGCTACGCACCCGCCATCGGCTTTCTGCACACCGGAAAGCCACTCAGCTTCGTCTATGACATCGCCGACCTCTACAAGCTGGACACGGTCGTGCCGTAGGCGTTCCGCGTTGCCGGGCAACACGCGCGCGGCAAGCTCGACATGCCGCCGGACCGCGCCGTGCGGCTGGCCTGTCGCGATGCGTTCCGCCGAACGCGGCTGCTCGACCGGATCATCCCGCAGATCGAAGCCGTTCTGGCCGCCGGAGAACTGCCGCGCCCCGATCCGCCGAAAGAGGCGCTCGGCCCGGCCTTCGAGGACGACACGCCGGGCGGCGACGCGGGCCATCGCGGATGATGGTCGTGGTCGTCTCCAACGCGCCGCCCCGCCTGCGCGGCCGCCTCGCCGCATGGCTGCTCGAGGTGCGCGCCGGTGTGTTCGTCGGCGCTTATTCGGCCCGCACCCGCGAGCGCATCTGGGAGCAGGTCGAGGCCTGGATCGAAACCGGCGACGCAGTGATGGTCTGGAAGGCGCCAACCGATCAGGGCTTCGACTTTCGCACCGCCGGACGCAACCGGCGTATGCCGGTGGATTTCGACGGGTTGAAACTGGTGAGTTTTCTACCCCGAGAAGGGTGAAATCCCCGGTACGTTCTTTGACATTGTGATTTTCGTGGTGCATCAATTGCTTACAGCAAGAGCGTTCCCCGCACCCGCGGGGATGACCCGTATACCCATCCAGAAACCAGACCCCTTTACAAGCGTTCCCCGCACCCGCGGGGATGACCCGCGTCAGCCATCATTGCGAGCGTGCTTGTCTCCGCGTTCCCCGCACCCGCGGGGATGACCCGGCCGTGCGGTCTTACGGGCGGGAAATCCGGCCGCGTTCCCCGCACCCGCGGGGATGACCCGCGACGTTCCTTCGTGCCAGCAGCGCCCGCCCGGCGTTCCCCGCACCCGCGGGGATGACCCGCGAGGTGCGGCGGGCATGGGTCAAATCGCTGGGCGTTCCCCGCACCCGCGGGGATGACCCGGTCGGTCTGGAATTGCGCTTCGTAGCTGGCAAGCGTTCCCCGCACCCGCGGGGATGACCCGGCCCCACTGGAACGGACCATCGCCTTGCACGGGCGTTCCCCGCACCCGCGGGGATGACCCGGCGCGTGAAGCGCTGCTGCCGCGTCTGGTCGAGCGTTCCCCGCACCCGCGGGGATGACCCGTCGAATGTCATGTTATCCAATCCTCAGAGAGAGCGTTCCCCGCACCCGCGGGGATGACCCGCGAACGGCACGTTCTGGTTCCCGAAACCGGACGCGTTCCCCGCACCCGCGGGGATGACCCGAGGTAGACCACCAGTCATCGGACGGCACCATGGCGTTCCCCGCACCCGCGGGGATGACCCGTCTGCGCCAGCTTCTGTCACGAGCCAATCAATGCGTTCCCCGCACCCGCGGGGATGACCCGATGGCTCGCCGTATTTCGGATCGTCCATAATCGCGTTCCCCGCACCCGCGGGGATGACCCGCGTCAGGCTCACATTCCAGCCCAACGAAGTAGGCGTTCCCCGCACCCGCGGGGATGACCCGGGCAATCAGGTTCCGGGCCGGTTCTTTGTCACGCGTTCCCCGCACCCGCGGGGATGACCCGTGAACGCCACCGCGCGGGCCGCGCAATTCCCAGCGTTCCCCGCACCCGCGGGGATGACCCGATCCTGACCGATATAGCCGGAATGCGGAACCCGCGTTCCCCGCACCCGCGGGGATGACCCGTGGAAGGGGCCAAGCGGGTTTGTTGCGCTCGAGCGTTCCCCGCACCCGCGGGGATGACCCGCTGCGGTCCAGTAACGATCTTTCACACACAGGGCGTTCCCCGCACCCGCGGGGATGACCCGGCAGAGGCGGAACGTGACGCCGCATGGAATGAGCGTTCCCCGCACCCGCGGGGATGACCCGACGCCGCAGAGCTTCTACAACTGGAAGGCCAAGCGTTCCCCGCACCCGCGGGGATGACCCGCATGACTGCCCCACGGATGCTCCAATACACCCGCGTTCCCCGCACCCGCGGGGATGACCCGGTCATCAAGTGGGTGATTGACGAGGCGGCAGAGCGTTCCCCGCACCCGCGGGGATGACCCGGACGTCTGCAATAGCTCGCTAAAGCTGCCTTGGCGTTCCCCGCACCCGCGGGGATGACCCGGCCGGATAGGTCGAATGTGCCTTCGATGGCGTGCGTTCCCCGCACCCGCGGGGATGACCCGGCGGAGGCCAGACGGCGGCGCATTATGGGGCAGCGTTCCCCGCACCCGCGGGGATGACCCGGATTGGGTTGGCGTTAGCATGGTCCGCAACCTGCGTTCCCCGCACCCGCGGGGATGACCCGTGACCCGCGAGGTTCTTGTGGAGGGCTGGGCCGCGTTCCCCGCACCCGCGGGGATGACCCGATCAATGTCCCACTCGGCAAATTCTGCCACCTGCGTTCCCCGCACCCGCGGGGATGACCCGGCAAATCACGCCAAGCGCTTTGCGGTCGGAATGCGTTCCCCGCACCCGCGGGGATGACCCGGCCTCGCTGACCTCCGACCCATCAGCGGGGCCGCGTTCCCCGCACCCGCGGGGATGACCCGGTGCAAGCCTCGGGGCTGACCTCGAACGTCACGCGTTCCCCGCACCCGCGGGGATGACCCGCCCGCCGTGTTGGTGCGAACTTGCTTAACATGGCGTTCCCCGCACCCGCGGGGATGACCCGGCGCGTTGCCTCGCCCCATGTCGCGCGTTCTGGCGTTCCCCGCACCCGCGGGGATGACCCGCGGCTCGGAACGGATGGGTTCGAGCGGCTTTCGCGTTCCCCGCACCCGCGGGGATGACCCGGCGGCTTGCATGTCAAGCCGGTGATCGCATGTGCGTTCCCCGCACCCGCGGGGATGACCCGGGCATCGCGCTGCTATCGGTCGATGCGTGGAAGCGTTCCCCGCACCCGCGGGGATGACCCGCGAACATCTGCGACGAACAAATTGCGCTCGACGCGTTCCCCGCACCCGCGGGGATGACCCGAATTGAGGCGAGGTTCAGTAGCGCAGGGTAACGCGTTCCCCGCACCCGCGGGGATGACCCGTATCACTAGTCGAATTGGCCCCGCCGCCGCCTGCGTTCCCCGCACCCGCGGGGATGACCCGGCCGAGACTGAAGCCGCCGATGCCGCTAAACAGCGTTCCCCGCACCCGCGGGGATGACCCGATCACGATCCATAGGCCGAGGCCCGAAAGCCAGCGTTCCCCGCACCCGCGGGGATGACCCGCCGGACACGTCCCAGATGCCCGCGCGGATCGCGCGTTCCCCGCACCCGCGGGGATGACCCTACGCATAGGTATCCGCGCCAAGTCATGCTGCCGCGTTCCCCGCACCCGCGGGGATGACCCGGCAATGACCAACGCAGCAATCATCACCGCCGCGCGTTCCCCGCAACCGCGGGGACGGAACCGTGAGCGACGGTCACGGCAGGGCAGCGAGCCAGAGCCAGACGGTCACCACACAGAGCGCATGGGCCAGCAGGACCGAGGAGGCCGCGACGCGGCGGGCGCGGCCGTACATGTCGGCGAAGACGTAGCTGTTGATCCCGGGCGCCATTGCGGCCGTCAGAACGGCGCTGCGGAAAGCGCCGTCCTCCAGCGCGAAGGCAGAGCCGAGTGACCAGGTGATCGCGGGATGCAGCACGAGGCTGACCGCGCACACGAACAGGATTACGCGCATATCGCCCTCGGGCCGGTAGCGAAAGAGCACCCCGCCCATCGCGAAAAGCGCCGTCGGCAGGGCGGTGCGCACCATCATGTCGAGCGCGTCCGACAGCGGCGCTGCCAGGGACAGCCCGGCCAGGTTGAAGAGCGCGCCCAGCACGATGCCGATCACCAGCGCGTTGCGGAACATCGCCTTGAGAACGAGCCTCGGCACATTTCGATTCGGCTGGCGCGCGGCGCGCGCGCGGACGATCTCCATGGCCGTGATGCCCAGCCCGTAGCAGAAGGGCGAATGCAGAGCGACGATGGCGAAATTCGCATCCAGCGCATCCGCGCCATACGCCCGTTCGGTGATCGCGAGACCAAGCAGGACCGAATTGGCGAAAAGGCAGCAAAAGCCGATCGCCACCGAATCCTCCCAATCGCGGCCAAAGAGGAAGCGCGCGCCGAGAAGGCCGGCGAAGAACCCCGTAAGCGAGCCGGAATAGAAGCTCATCAGCAGCGGGATCGAAAAGCTGCCCTCGAAAT
This sequence comes from Marivita sp. GX14005, assembly GCF_023370775.1. GTDB lineage: Bacteria > Pseudomonadota > Alphaproteobacteria > Rhodobacterales > Rhodobacteraceae > Marivita. The sequence continues at coordinate 374,684 of NZ_JAMCCQ010000003.1, read as the reverse complement.
CGAGCGTCCAGATCGCGTGGAACAGAAGGCAGGGTATCGCGATCTTCTGGGTGAACATCATCAACCCATCCACCGTTCCGGCGCTGAGGATACCGCGCCAGGCGACCGCATAGCCAAAGCCGACAAGGACGAAGACCGGCAGGATGATCTCGATCAGCGCCTGCATCACCGCAGCCTTTCGATCAAAGCGGCAGCGTGATCACCATACCGTCATAAGCCGGGGTGATGTGCTCGGGCGTTTCGGCCGAGACCGTCGCGTAGTCGAGATCGATATGCATATTCGTCAGAACGCCACGGCGCGGTTTTGCCCGCTCCATCCATTCGAGCGCCTGCGCCAAATGCGCGTGCGTTGGATGCGGCTTGCGGCGCAGCGCGTCGAGCACCCAGGTATCGAGCCCGGAAAGATGGCTGTGCCAGACCGGCTCGGGGATCTCGGCGACATCCGGCAGATAGGCCAGATCGCCGATGCGGAACCCCAGCGCGTCGATACTGCCGTGACCCACGCGGAACGGATCGAGCGTGAGCGGTCCGCCATCGCCGGCGACCGTCACAGGCCCGTCGATCGTGTTCATTTCGAGGATCGGCGGATAGGGGCTGTCCGAAGGTTGCACGAACGCATAGCCGAAGCGCGAGAAGAGATCGTTCTGCGTGTCGCCATCGGCCCAGACCTGCAGGCGGTGCTTCATGTTGAAAACCACCATGCGCAGATCGTCGAGCCCGTGGACGTGATCGGCATGGCTATGCGTGTAGACCACCGCGTCGAGAGTGCCGACCCCGGCGTCGAGAAGCTGCGCGCGCATGTCCGGCGAGGTGTCGATGAGAACCCGCGTGGCGCGGCCGTCCTCCACACGCTCCACCAGCATGGAGCAGCGGCGGCGGATGTTGCGCGGATTGGCCGGATCGCAATCGCCCCAGATCCCGCCGAGCCGCGGCACACCGCCCGAAGAGCCGCAGCCCAGAATGGTGAAGCGCAGCTCGCTCATCACGCGGCGGCCTTGTATTGCGCGGCCTTGGTGAAGAGCCGTTCGAAATTGGCCTCCGTCTGCGCGGCGAAATCGGCGTAGTCCATGCCGAAGATCTCCGCCCCCATGCGCGCGGTGTGGGCGGTATAGGCCGGCTCGTTGCGCTTGCCGCGATGGGGCGGCGGGGCGAGATAGGGGCTGTCGGTCTCCACCAGGATCCGATCGACCGGGGCGGCCGCGAAAATGTTGCGCAGCTCCCCGCTCTTGGGGAAAGTCGCGATGCCCGACATCGACAGGTAGAACCCCAGATCGAGAGCGGCACGCGCCAGTTCGGCCGAGGATGAAAAGCAGTGCATGACGCAGCTATAGGGCCGTGCCCTGAACCCTTCGGTCAGGATGCGCGCCATGTCCTCATCGGCGGCGCGGGCATGGATGATGAGCGGCAGTCCGGTTTCCTGCGCCGCCTCGATATGCACGCGCAGCGATTGCTTCTGCACGTCGGCGCTGTCGCTGGTATAGTGGTAATCCAGCCCGGTCTCGCCGATCCCGACGAATTTCGGATGCCGCGCCAGCGCGACAAGGTCCTCGACCGTCGTCATCGGCTCCTCGGCGGCGCTCATCGGATGGGTGCCGGCGGCGTAGAACACCGGCTCATGCGCTTCGGCGATGGCGCGCACCTGCGGCTCCACCCGGAGCCGGGTGCAGATCGTCACCATGCGCCGCACGCCGGCGTCCAGCGCCCGGGCGATCACCTCGGGGCGTTCATCGTCGAAATCGGGAAAGTCGAGGTGACAGTGGCTGTCGGTGATCTGCTCTATGCTCATGGCCGAGATATCGGCAATGCGAAGAGTGGCGTCAAGCCATCCGCCCTATCTGGGGCAGGCTTGCGAAAACGCGAGGAACGTGCCGAGCAGGAGCGAGCCGGTTTCCACGTTCACCGCGCGCCCGTGGCGCAGCCGGTCGCCCTCGCTTTGCGCGAGCTGCGCCCAGATGCGCGCGGCCTGTGGGCCGGGCGAGAGCCGCGCGAGGATTTCCGCCTCCTTCGGGGCAGCAGGGGGATCGGGCGGCTTGCCCGTCGCGCCGGTGCGGGCAAGCCGTGCCAATGCGCGATCGAGCAGTGTCAGCAGCAGATCGAGCCGATCCTCCGTCCCGCGCCCCGCCGCGCTTTCGGCCAGCGCGATGGCCAGCGGGCGGCTCAGGTCGGGCAGGGTGCCCAGCAGCTTGACCAGATCGGCGTAGAGCGTCAGCCCGTCCTGTTCGAGCAGCCGCACCGCCGCGCCGACCGATCCGCCCGACAGCGCGGCAAGCGCCGCCGGATCCGCCCCCGCCGGATCGATATCCGCTGTCGCCAGCGCCTGCGCCATGTCGGGCGGTCCGAGCGGCGAAAGCCGCAATTCCCGGCAGCGCGAGCGGATCGTCGGCAGGAGGCGTGACGGCTGATGACTGACGAGAAGCAGCACCGTGCGGTCTGGTGGCTCTTCAAGAAGCTTGAGCAAGGCATTGGCCGCGTTGACATTCATGTCATCGGCGGTGTCGACGATCACCACCCGCCGCCCGCCATCGGCGGCCGATAGGGCGAAGAAATTCTTGAGCCGCCGCACCTCATCGACAGTGATCTGCGCCTTGAGCCGCTTGGCCTTCTCGTCATAGGGACGGCGCAGGACGAAAAGCCCCGGCTCCGATCCGGCCAACATCCGCCGCGCGACCGGATGATCGGCGGCGATGTTGAGATCGACCGGCGGGGGCGGGGCATCGAACATCCCGCCATCTTCCGGCGGCGTCGCCAGCAGGAACCGTGCGATGCGCCATGCCAGCGTCGCCTTGCCGACCCCGCGCGGCCCGGTGATGAGCCAGCCGTGATGCAGACGCCCAGACGCGAAGGCTTGCAGGAACCCCTCTTGTGCCGCGTCCTGCCCGAATAGCGCTTCGGTCTCGCGCGGATGGGGCGCACCGTCGATGCGGTCCGGCTCTGGTCTGTTCTCGCTCATGGCAGACGCGCGCTCACCGTGGCCCAGATGCTTTCGGCCACCGCCTCCGGCGATCTCGCGCCGTCTATCACGTGGAACCGGGGCGCGAATTCCTTGGCCAGTTCGAGAAAGCCCGCGCGCATCCGCTCCTGCAACGGCTGGCCGAAATCCTCGAACCGCTCCTCGGCCGTGTTGCGCGCCTTGGCGCGGGCAAGCCCGATGGCCGGATCCATGTCGATCAGAAGCGTCAGATCGGGCTCGACCCCGATCATCAGATCGTGCAGCGCATCGACCTTGCCGCGCAGATCGCCGCGCGACAGACCCTGATACATCCGCGTGCTGTCGGCGAAACGGTCGCAGATCACGATCTTGCCGGCCTCCAATGCCGGGCGAATGGTGCGCTCCAGATGATCGCGGCGCGCGGCGGTGAAAAGAAGAAGCTCGGTCTCCGCCGACCAGCGGTCGGGATCGCCCTGCAGCACCAGCGCGCGGATCTCCTCGGCCCCTGCGCTGCCGCCCGGCTCGCGCGTCAGCACCACCTCGCGCCCGGCGCCGCGCAGACGATCCGCCAGAAGCCGCGCCTGCGTGGATTTTCCCGACCCGTCTATGCCCTCGAAACTGAGGAAAAGCCCGCTTCGGCTCACATCGCGCCCTCGGCAGGTGCCACCTCTGCCGATGCCGGCCGGAGCCGTCCGATCAACACCTGCGAGACATTCATCATCCGGTCGACAAAGCCGCTCGCCGGCACGCTCGACGCCGCGAAAAGCGGGATGCGGTGTTCGGGCAGCCCCTCGGGGCTGATGATGAGCTCGGCCAGCTGCCGCCCTTCGGTGACAGGCGCCTCGATCGGGCCGGTATAGACCACCTCCGCCGTCACGCCGCGCCCCGGCGTATTGGGCAGAAGCAGCGTCACGTCCTCCTTCGCTGCCAGTCCGACTTTGCCTTGCGCGCCCATCCAGACATCGGCCTCCGCGATCACCGCGCCTGCGCGCGTCACGGTTTTTTCGGCGAATTGCCGAAAGGCCCAGTTGACGATCGCTTCGGATTCCTGTGCGCGCGCCTGCGTCGAGTCGAGCCCCGTGATCGAGAAGATCACCCGCCGCTCTCCCTGCTTGGCCGAGCCTACAAGCCCGTAGCCGGCCTCCTGCGTATGCCCTGTCTTGAGCCCGTCCGCGCCGATACCCAGCCCCAGAAGCGGATTGCGGTTGTAGCGGTTCTGCGCCTCCTCCTCGTCGAAGAGGAATTCCTTTTCCGCAAACATCTCGTAGAATTCGGGGAAATCCTCGATGATGCGCTGCGCAAGAAGCGTCAGGTCGCGCATCGACATCAGATGACCCTCGGCGGGCCAGCCGCTGGCGTTCTTGAAGGTTGAACTGGTCAGCCCGAGTTGCTGCGCGCGCTGCGTCATCAGTTGCGCGAATCCGGCCTCGGTCCCATCGGGCGACAGCGCCTCGGCGATCACCACACAGGCATCGTTGCCCGACAGAACGATGATCCCGCGCAGCAGATCCTCGACTGAAACGCGCTCGCCCTCGCGCAGGAACAGCGTCGAGCCGCCGAAGGAATTGGCATGGGCCGAAACGGGCAGTTTCTCGTCCATCTGCAACCGCCCGTCGCGCACCGCCTCGAAGGCGATGTAAAGCGTCATCAGCTTGGACATGGAGGCGGGCGGCAGCGGCTCATCGGCGTTCTTGGACAGAAGCACCGTGCCGGTGGTCTCGTCCAGAACGAAAGCCGCGCGCGCATTTGTGTCGAACGCGGCGAGCGGCGCGCTGGTCAGCAGCAGCGCGGCAAGCCCTGCGGCAAGAAGGGTTCTGGGGCGGCGGATCATGGCAGCTCTCCGGTCAGGCGGCCCGCTTTGCGATGCAGCGCGGCAGGTCAGTTGGTGACGGCATAGGCGTCTGTAAAGCCCGATGCCTTGATCTTTTCAAGCAACGCGCTGCGCTCTGCGCGGGTCTGTGCCGGGCCGACGACGACGCGCCAGAAGGTCTTGCCGCTCGAGGATTGCTTGAGCACCGTCGGCACCATGCCGGCCTGCCGCATCGCGGTCGCGGTGTTCTCGGCGTTCTGCTCTATGCTGAAAATGCCGATCTGGATGAACGGCTTGTCGAGCGCCCGCGCTGCCGGTTTCGGTGCGGGTGCCTGAGCCGGGGCAGGGGGTTGCGTCGCCGGTGCGGGCGCCGCGTCCAGCGCCGCCGCCGCGCTTTCCGTCACCGGATCGAGCGCGGTTTCGGACACATCGCTCGGCCCGCCCAGCCCGCCATCGACACCCGGCGCATCCTGCGCCGGCGCGGCGGTGGCCTCGCCCGGCACTTCCTCTCGCCTGAGCGCCACGACGTTGAGCTGTGTCGGCGCGCCGGCCAGCACATCGAGCGCCGCCGCCGCATCCGAGGAAATCTGCAGCTTCGGCCCCGGCGTCTCGCGTTCCTTGCGGAAAAGCGCGCCGATCACGAACTTGCCATTGGTCTCGTTGCGGATGATGACGCGCTCCGGTTCGGTCACATCGGGATGCGCCGCCCAGACGCCCCCCAGCGAGGGCCGCCCATCCCAAAGCCCCGGCTCGGACACCTGGAACACCTCCGGCGCCTCCACATCGCGCTCCACCAGCCGTGTGGACCGGGCCGCGCCGCCGGTGCTTGCCGGTGCGGCGTCGCTCTCGGCGCCTTGCAAAAAGCCCGGCATGCCGCCCCCCTCGCATCCCGCCAGAGCGAGGGCAGCGCCGCTGCAGAGCAGGAACGTCCGCGGCCCGCGCCGCAACCAAAGGTGGGGGTTCGTCACTTTCATCGCCTGCTCGCCTCTCCGATATGCCGCTGGAGGCGTCCCATTGCGCCTGTCCGCAGCCTCGTCCTCGTTTTGCGCGAAGCCTACAGTCTTGCGCGCCGCAAGAAAAGTCCGCTCACACGCCGCGGCAGATTTTCCCGCCCGCGCCTTCCAGAATCGCACCCGCCCCGCTATGTCCCGCCCTATCGGAGGTTTGGCAGAGTGGTCGAATGCGGCGGTCTTGAAAACCGTTGGGCGTGAAAGCGTCCCCAGGGTTCGAATCCCTGAGCCTCCGCCAATTTTTTTATTAAGCCTCTGATTTTATTGTTTTTTCATCTATTAGAGATTTCTTGCCACCATCCTTGCCTCCATAAGTGGGGCATTTCTGCCAGAAGCTTTCTAGCGGCAACAGCGAACGCGGGCCGCAAGCCAGTGACCCAGATAATCGCCTACAAGATCTCATGCTGCACGGCATGAAGCCGCTTGATTTTTCCCGCAAAGTGTGGTCTACTGCTCAGGCTTAAACCACTGCAATATAAAAATGAATCCCGTAGCCTCTTAAGGCAACGGGATCAATTTCGTGCGCAGTCTTCATGGAGTGATCTCGAATGAATGCAGTCCCTGCAGGTGTCTACTTGTCGGTGGAACAGGTGGCGCTTCGCTACAACGTCTCGAAGGACACGATCTGGCGCTGGCGCCGCGAGGGCGATTTCCCGAAGCCAGTTAAGCTTGGTGGCAAGACCTCTCGTTGGCGCTTGGCGGATATCGAGGCATGGGAGGCGACATGCGCGTTTGGCTTTGTCGCGTCTGGGTCGGCTGTCATCTTAACATAAGGCAGTCTGCCGGAACCTGACCTCCTTCATTCCGGCGTCTGAATTTTCTCAAAACCGGCAAATCAACCGAAGGCGGCGAAACACTTTTCGCGGCAGCCGAAGTCGTGCGCTTTCAAAGGATGAAACATGAACAACGAACTTCACGTGCCCAAAGGTCCTTCTGAGACCTCTTCAAATATCATCAAGCTTCACGGTGAAGGACTGACCACCTCGGCGTCTAGTGCTTCGAAGTCTGTTCCGCTTGATGCCAAGGGTATTCTTGACAGGTATTTTTGGAGGTCGGAGGGAATCTATCATTTGGAACCGGACGAGGCCGGCGATGAGCATCCCACGTGGATTTGCAGCCCGGTCAGGGTTGTTGGCATCTGTCGCCGTGTCGACAGCACAGGTTGGAGCCGCGTGTTGGACATCGTCGACGCTGACGGTCATACCCATCGGCGCTTGATCGACGAAGTCGATTTTTCCGGTTCACCGGCGGCCTTGTTGCGGCCTTTGCTCGACTGTGGCTTGCAGCTGGGAAAGGGCAGCGACGTGCGGAAAGAGGTTGCCGACTTTCTGAGAGAATGGCGGCCTCAGGAGCGGTTTGTGCGCGTGTCAAAGTCTGGATGGCTTGACGCAGATGCGGACACGTTTGTCCTTGGAAATGGCGTAACCATCGGTCAAAAGAACGCCGTTTTCGATCGCGATACAGGTGATCTTGGAGCGTCAGTGACCACGAAGGGATCACTTGACGAGTGGCGGAAGGCTATTGCCGCGAAATGCATCGGGAACCCGCTGATGTTGCTGGCTGTCTCACAGGCCTTCGCGGGTCCGCTGTTGCAGATTTTGTCAATGGAAAGCGGGGGGTTTCATTTTCGTGGTCTGACATCACGGGGGAAAACGACACTTCTTGAAGTTGCGGCTTCTGTCTGGGGTGCAATTGGTTTTGTCCAGAGCTGGCGCGCAACAGACAATGCACTGGAGTCCGTTGCATCAGGTTGCAGCGGAGGTCTTCTTGCGCTCAACGAATTGCATGAAGTGTCGCCAAAGATTGCAGGCGACATCGTTTACATGTTGGCCAATGGCAGGGGTAAGAGCCGGATGACATCGAATGGCGCGCTGAAGTCCAGCGAGTCCTGGACCATCGCCGTTCTCTCGAGTGGCGAAATCTCTCTTGCAGACCACATGGCATCGGCCGGTAAGAAAATCCACGCGGGTCAGGAGATCCGTTTTGTCGATATCGAATCTGACGGACGCTTGTATGGCGCATTCGATGATTTGCACGGCGAGACAACATCGATGCTGTTTGCGGAGAAACTGCATCGCGGCGCTGTCGACCATCATGGCCATGCTGGCACGGCTTTTTTGGATCATCTTATCCGGTCCGAACGTAATCTGGAGCTGATGCGCAACATGGTTGAGAGGACCCGCACATATCTGACGGCGCACATGGAACGTTTTGAACCGATCGGGTCTGATGGAGATGTGGATGGCTGGCTGGACAGCGCATGGGTTTATATTCGCCCGGAAACGTGGTGGCGTATCCACGGGTCCGAGAATGCTCAACAGGCGGCGAGGTTGCATAAGGCAGCGAGTCTTCTGAAGACAGACAAAGGAGAGACCTTGCAGCTTCGGATGGGTCGTAGCACTCCGGGTCGGCCCAAGGTATACGCGGTTAATTCCAGCATCTTGGAGAGCTGACGCCGACGTTGCACAACAAGGCTGACCACGCACCGAAGTGGACCGCTGGGACCACCATGACCATTCTTCAATGTTCTGGTCATGGTGGTCCCGACGGTCACAGCATGAAACCAAGCCCGAATTCCTCAAACCTGCCTCCAGACCACTTGTCCAAACCTGTGGTGGTCCTGGTGGGCACACGGTCCTGGTTGCTGTGCCGATGCTGCCATTCACTTATTCGGTGCGGTGGCGTCCACAATCAAGCAACGGTGGCAAAGGTGCGCAGCTCTTCGAGTGTCCCATGCGGTCCATGTGATCCGAGTTGCAACTGGCATGCGCAGCGCCTGCTGAAGAAGGCCTCGGATGGGCTCGCGCTAATACACGCATGACCACCCCTCTCTCAGTCACAATAACCCAATAGGATAAGGCCTTTAACGATGTATGAGCCCACCTCCGAAACGACGAAAAATTCCCGCGCGCCGCGCCGTCGCGTGTTCCTATACGCACGTGTCTCCACCCTGGCCCAGAGCGATGGTCCCAGTATCGAAGAGCAGTTTATCGCCATGAGTCAGTTCGCCCGTGCCAGGAAGATGGAGGTCGTCGGTCAGGATTTTGACGAAGCCTCTGCCTTTGGTCCCGGTTCCGAAAAGCGTCCCGGCTTCCAGGCAGCGATGCGGGCCGCCGAACGCCTCGGTGCATCCCTCCTCGTGTTCAAGGTTAACCGGCTTAGCCGCTGGCTGCCCACTATCGCTATTATTCGTGCGTGCAAGCTCCGCGTCTATTCGTGCGACATTGGCTATGTCTCGATCCAGAGACTTCGCTCAGAGGTCGCAAAAGCCGAGGCCGAGTCTGAGGCGAAGTCCAAGGCACAGAAGGCAAGCCGTGCATTGCATAATATCCGCAATCCTCGCAGCACGCTCACGAATGAGATGAGGAGGACCGGCATCGTTAACAATGCGTTGCGCAGTGACGACAACATCCGGAAAGCGGCGGCTCACCTGGCAAACGTTCCCGGTGTCGATTGTCTGACACACGAGCAGCGCGTGGCCAGTCTCCGCTCTGCCAACATCGTCCGGTTGATGAACACCAAGACTGGCGAAACGAAGCCCTGGGATCGTGAGGCCTTTCGCAAGCGCTGGCCCGCGATCGAGCTCGAGATTGCGCTTCTGACCGAGGATGATATCTCCGGTTCAGAACTCGTCTGACGCGAGGCAAGGAACAATTGCTTGCACCCACTACCGGCCGCTCAAAATCTCGAACATCCCAATACTGAGCGTTCGAATTACACGCTACCGGTTCCCTGGACGCCTGGTTCGCTGCGCAAGCCGTTGAAGACAGTTTTGATGGAACTTGCGAGCATGGAGGCCTCCGGGCGTCCGCAGGGCGAACCTGATGCCCTCTGAGTGAGTAACAAGCGGGCCAACTTTTTCGGTTGGCCCGTGTCTCAGATGCTTGCGACAAACGCAGGGAAATACTGCGGTGCCATCGTCTGCGCGAAGTCACATCTGGTCCCACTGACCCACCGGTCCCAGTGAAAAACCGGCAAAGATGTCTTTTCGACCACCAAGACAGCCTTAAGCTTTAAGTCTGCGGACGAAAGAACCCAACGTCTCCCCAACGTTGCGCTCGCTATAGCTGAAGCATGAAACGTCGCATGATGTGACGGAGGCTATGGAGCGTCCATTGAAAAATACACCCTATGAAAACAGCAAGCTGGCGAAGTTCCTTGACCGTCGGATACTTGAACTGGCCGGTAAAAAGAGCCAGCGCGAGATTGCCATACAGGCCGGATTTCCGAACCCGAACTACGTCAGCATGATCAAGGCGGGCAGTTCCAAGCTACCGCTGGACCGTGTCCCGGCGATGGCCAAGGCGCTCGAGGTTGACCCGAAATTCCTTTTCGTCCTCGCATTGGACCAGGCCGGTTTCGAGACGACGCGCGCCGCAGTGGATGACATCTTCAAGACCATCGTGACTGACAACGAGATCGACTGGCTGAATGAAATCCGTGATGCGTCCGGTCATTCGGATCCCCGCCTCACCAACCGGCTGCGCACGTCCCTTCGTGCCATCTTTGGAGCTTGATCATGAATTTGGGCATAAAACTTCCCGAAAGATCGCCGGTTGTCACAGACGCGGAACTGGCGTGGCTGACCTTCCTGCGAGATCTCTACGGCGGCAAAGTCCGCAGCCCTTCGCTGCACGCTGTGCAGGCCCTCAGGGCGAGTCTCAGCGCACCCAGGCTGGGTCGGTAGCGCCAAGCGCAAGCTGCCTCTCAGCGACTCTCTCCGGGCCGCTGAGAGGACGCGCACAACGCATGTTGGCTTGATGAACAAGTCGTCCATTTCGTTTGTCAGTCGGTGGTAGAAATCTGAAGCGCTTTTCCACCCAAGTCCCGGAACGCGCGCTGTCGGCAGCTCAGCACGATGATCTGCAGGTCGCTAGCCTGGCGGTGCAGAGCGTCGAACATGCGCTCGATCCGGTCGTCATCGGTGAAGACCAGCGCGTCGTCTAGGATGACCGGAGCGTGGCGTCCGTCCTTTGACAGGAGCCTGGCAAAGGCCAACCGAACCAGGAGCGCGATCTGCTCCTGCGTGCCAGCTGACAGGATGTCCACGGTCTCTTCCTGACCGTTTCTGATCAGCGACTGCGGAAGAAGCGTGTCGTCTGCCCAGTTCAGCTCGGCATCTGGCCAAAGGAGGTGGAGCAGGGGGCGCAATTCTCCGGCGACCGGTTCGAAATAACGGTCTCGTGCCGCCGAACGGGCCGCTTCGAGAGTTGCCTGTAAACGCTCCAGCACCTTGACCTCGCGCGCGATGCAAGCCAACCGCATCTCGGCCGCCTCAAGCTTCTCCTCGGTTTCCTGAAGCCGCTCCTCGACCGCTTCACCAGCGCTCCCCCGGATCCGTTCATCCAGTGCAGCGATGGTTGGTCGCAGTTCTTCAATCCTGATGCGTGCTGCATCCTCGATCGACTGCGCACGCGTCAACGCAGCCTTGGCCGCGGCGATGTCGGGTGCACCAGACTGCGCCTCGGCGAGGTCATTTTCTGCTTCAAGGCGTTTCTCGTTAGCTTGGGCGGCGACAGCCGCCAGTGCATCTTCGTCCTGCTGCGCCAAGCGCCCCAAAGCCTCTATTGCCGAGTTCAGCCGCCGCTCTGCCTCTTCCTTGCGCACGAGTGCTGTTGTGTGTGCGGTGCGCGCCTTGTCCCGTTGATCCCGCGCGGCATTCATTCTGGCACGCAGTTCCAGGACCATTCTACTGGCCGACTGAAGCTTGACCTCTGCCTCATCCAGCGGAGGCAGCTCTTCGATGTCCTGTGCCGGTGCATCCGGGAGTGCTGCGATCTGTTTCTGCAGATCTTCGATGCCTCTTGGCGCGTGGCCCCGGAACTCAGCCTCCAACTGCAGCAGCTTGCTTTTTGCTTCCTGGCGCTTCTGGTGCGCACGTGCGGCATCCTCGACCGACGAGACCCCAAGCCAAGTCAGGGCCTCAGCGAGATCGGCTTCGGCTTGAGAGACATCTCCAATATCAGCAGGTCTCTCGCCGGGATGCACAGTCAACTCGCCAAGACCCTCGAGGTGCAATACCGTGTCTGTGTGGATCGCAAGCTCTCGGCCGTCGGCAAGGGCTTTACCGGCCTGCTGAACATGCCCTGCGCGGTTTGGAGCGTAGCGCATGGTCACCCGTGTCGCCGTGCTATCCCTGAGTGCGCGCGCCGTTGTGAGGGCAGCTGAGAGCCCTCGTAGTTTCTCCATTTGCCTGTCATCAGGTCCGACCGATGCAGTGGCCTTGGCGGCTTCAACCTTTTCCCGGCAGGACCGTGCTTTTTCAATCCGTTCCTCCAGCTCAGCGCGGCGTTCGCGCGCGGCGGTGGCGGACGTTTGGGCCTGGATCCTGCGCACGAGGGTGTCTGCATGTTTGCGTTCTTCTTCCGCCTCATCGTGTGCCTTTGTGGCTTCGGCAAGCGCCTTCTCATGCCTCGCAAGTTCGTCCTGCGCCTTAACGAGATGTTCGGAGGCTAGCCGCTCGGCCGTTTCACTTGCCGACTTCTCTATCCGGGCGTCACGGAGAACCTTAAGTTCCTGTCGCGCGCGATCCGCAACCAAGGTGGCCGTCTGCAGTGCCTGCTCTGCTGCCTTGACCTTGCCTGTATAGGCCTCCGCGGCCGCGAAAGCTGCCTCTGCTGCGTCAAGGCGCGACTTGCGCTCGGCGACGGCGTCCGGGGCTTCCAGGTCTGCAAGCTCATCGCGGTGGCGTCTGCGCTCGTCGAGGGCAGACTGGAGGAGCTCAACCTGACTTGCGAGCTTGTCGCGGTCTGCGGAGAGCGTTTCGACTTCCTGAATGGCATCCGACCAAGGGCCGCCCGCTTTAGGGCGTCCGGTCGCAGTGGCATAGGCAAACAGTTCTTCATGACAACGCGCCAGCGCGGCATCCATTCGGCGACCACCGGTCATCGTCTCCACTTCGCCTGTCACCGAAGACAAAAGGTCCCGGCGCGCTTCAAGAGCCGTCGTCTGCTCGCTCTTTTCACCATCTGACAGGCCAAGAAGCCCTTGTCGCACCCAGAGGAGGCCGGAAGGACCGCCATCACCACCGCCGAGCAGGCGAGAGATCCAGGCTTCAGCCTCGTCCGCTTGCGCGATCAGGACATCGCCACGCATGACCTTCGCCGCGGACTTGCCGAACCAGCGCTTGGAGATCACGAACAGTCCATCCGGGGTTTGCACCTCGACGGAGACCTCAGGTGCACCGCCGGCATGCGGCCGGAGATGCTTGATGTCTTTCTTGGTCGACCCGTGAGGGACGAAGAACAGCGCTCGGAGCGCATCGAAGACGGTCGATTTCCCGAATTCGTTCGGAGCGCACAGCACATTCACGCCATCGGTGATCCCATCGATGCGGACAGGTTCAATGAAACGTCGAACGTCTTTCAGGGTGATGGAACGCAGCCTCATTTCGCCGCCTCCTGTGCATAGGCATAGAGGCGGTTGAGCGCAGCGGCAGCGACGGCGCGATCGTCTTCTGAGAGGGCCGGATCTTCGGCTTCGGTCATCAATTGTTCTGCAGCGAGCCGCATGGCACCTGCGTGGTCGATCTCGTCGAGGTCGGCAACACTGTGCAAGGTGCCGAGGCTGGCTGCATCAAGTTCAAGATAGGCAAACTCGGGCGCGTGACGCTCCGCAGTGATGTTGAGCCCAGCATGTCCAGACATGGGAGCCCAACCGGACGCACGGACCTTGAGCAGCGTGTTTCGCCAATCCTGAGAGGGCAGAAGGGCTTCTAATGCGGTGGCTGCATCTTCGCCTTCGTGGAGTGCCAGCTCAGTTTCCTGCCACAGGAAGCTGCCGGTTTCGATCTCGGTGACTTCTGGCTGTGCTCCTTGAGCGGAAATAGTGACGGCAAGGCAGCGACCGCGAATCCCATGCTTGAACTGATCCTGCTCCGGCGACCCGGAATACTGGGTTCGGCTCGACACCTTCATGCGACCATGCCAGTCACCGAGCGCAAGGTAGTCCAGACCTGCGGTTCGGTCTCTGTCCGGCGGAATGTGATCGCCACGGTCAGAGAAATCCACGACGCCTCCATGGGCAAGGCCGATACGGATCGTGCCTTCTGGTGTATCCATGCGTGGTAGAGCGTCCGTCAGGTCGCGCCCTGTCGCACGCACCGGAACCGGACACGGGAGTAGGGTGACACCCTCAGCGAGATCGGTAGAGGCTTCATCAAGCAGCGCACGGACGTTGTCCGGTCCATCACGACTGATCTGATTCCAGATGGGTTCCGCATTGCGCATATTGTCGTGGTTGCCGGGCAGAAGCCACCACGTGACCTCGCCCTCGTCCCGCATTGCCGCCAGCGCCTGACGCAGCACTTGGGGAGAAGGGGTTGCCGAGTCGAAAGTGTCACCGGCCAGCAGAACATGCGCAGCGCCGTGTTCGCGCGCTGCAGCGGCGAGGCGCTGGATCTTGTCGAAGCGGGCCTCCATGAGCCGACCGCGGAGGTTGCCGTCCTGCGCTTCAGGCAGGTTGAGAAAGCGGCGGCCGAGATGCAGGTCGCTGGAATGGATGAAGCGAAAACTCATAGGTGAAACTCGGGATTTTATGGTGGCAGTCGGAGTGTGTAGCCGGATGTTTCTAGGGGGAAATGCGGCGTGGATGCTCCTCACCTAAGGTGGCGACCTGCCAACGGAACTCTTAGATTCATCGCATGACATGATGTGATCATTTCACGTCAGGGTAGCGCAGGCAATCCGTCCTTTGCGGTATGCGTGTTCTTTTCATCCCAGGTGTTAAGATCTCTAATCGTTGAGGTATTGAGCGAGATTTCGGTCAGTTCATGTTGAGCGCAAACACCAAATCTAGATTTGCCGCTCTCCGTGTCTGATCCTTGCGTTGCCTTTCTGGTGTGGGAGTTGTGCCTTGCGTGCGCCTTGCATGACCTTGCGCGGGGTCGGTTATAGTTAAAGGTATTTTATTACCCCATTCCTGGTGTGGGAAAGGTTGAAGGCAGGGACGTAAAGGTTCCGACGCAGTCTGCGTGATCCTCGATGACTTCCAATCTAATCTTTTCAATGGCTTGCGAGGCGTGCGTTTGTAAATCTGAGGGATTGTGTGCTTAGAGGAAAAATTGAGACGAAATGTGACCGCGGTTTTCCCAGATTTCCCGCCGGAAGTTGCCGTTTTCAGTAGGTTTCACAGTAGCCCAGATCTACATGTAGTATTGGCGATGCGACGTGGGGCCGAGCTTTTCATGATTTTTCGTTTCACACGCTGAACTGGTGTAGTCCTCGTTTTGCCGGACCGGGCGGGTTCCAGTCGTTTGGAGCAGGAGCAAGTTGAAACGACAGAGTTACAAAAAGCTGCCATTCGTTTGCCAGTGGCCTCAAAGTGCGAACCCATTTGAGCACCGTGTTTTTTGAACGATTTACCAGGCAGTCAAACTAAACTAGCCTCGCCTTAGGATTGTATTTTCGGGTGTTAAAATTGAACAACTTTTGGGATGGGCAGCCGGTTGGCAAAAAAGAGTTGCTGCGCCTGTTGACGCGCGACGGAAAGTGGCTGCGCTGGGAGGGTGAGAACGAGGATTCTCAAGAGCCCAGCAAGAAACCCAAGGCAGGATGCAAGGATCAGGTTGAGGAAGCTCTACTGGCCGCTCTGCATTCGACCAATGTCGCGGTGCTTTTGGGGTCTGGAGCGTCCTTTTCGGCCAACAACGATCGCGGGCCGCATGCTCCGGGGATGGGCGACCTTTGGCATGCCGTTCGGGACGCTGTTTCAGAAGACAATTTGGTTGACAACAAAGAGTTCGACGATCTGGCGAAGAAAATAACGGGCAACTTGCCGCAGAATGACAGTGATGGGAAGCAGAAAGCCGGAGATATCGAAAGCCTTTTGAGCCTCTGCAAAATGCAAATCGAGTTGCTCAGTATTCGGTCAAGGAACGATCCTGATTTCGCTGATTGGCCTTGGTTGGAAGAGCTGATTGAGTTCGTTCGCGTTGCTGAGAACACGATCTTGGGCAAAGTGGGTTTCGTTGGTGCGGAAACTGATTTGCCAGCACACTGGGCGTTCTTGAAGAAGTTCGCCCGCCGATCACCGGAAAAGCCCAGAGTGAGGCTGTTCACCACGAATTACGATCTCTGCATCGAAACGGCTGGCTTGCGTCTCGGAGTCGTGCTGATAGACGGATTTTCCCACAGCGCAGAGCAAAGGTTCAACCGTGACCACTTCGACCATGATATCGTGCGGCGGGCCGCTTCAAGCACGAAGGCGGACTACCTTGACGGTGTGTTCCACCTCTACAAGCTGCATGGTTCGGTGGATTGGCGGCGACGGTCGGATGAAGTCGTCATTCGAAGCGTCGATGATACCGCCGAAGACCGCAAACCAGTCCTGATCTATCCTCGATCTTCTAAGTATCAGGAGGCGTTCGAAACCCCTTATCTCGACATGTTCGCAGCCTTTCAGGCAGCTTTGCGGGAACCCGATACAACGTTGATCGTCTCCGGCTTCGGCTTTGCAGACGACCATATCAGCGCCCCGATCTGGTCAGCTATCGAAACGAACCTGTCGCTGCACCTGGTCCTTTGTGATCGCGGGTTCGTGGAGCATCAAAAGCTATTTGATGAAGACGCGCAGGAGATCGACCTCGATCTGGCGGCACAACGCCCTTACCAGAGCAAGATCGCGCGACTTGTGCAGCAGGGTGATACGCGCATCACGATGTTGAATGGCCGCTTCGAAGACCTTGCCGACGCCTTGCCGATGATATCGGGCAAGACGGATCGTCAGCTCTTGCAGGATCGGCTTGAAAAGCTACGCGAGGGCGACGGCGCATGAGCGAACTTGCCTCTCTGATCGACCCGTCCAAGCGCATCGGAACGGTTACAAGGGTGACGGCAAGTGCCGTTGAACTCACCTTGCCGAATGCACTTGCAGCCCTTGGTCGGCGCGGGTTGGCCAAAGGTTCGGTTGGCGATTTCGTGTTTGTCGATTGCGACCGCTCAGCGATCTTGGGGCGCGTGACGGAGGTCGGCATTCCCGAAAGGCAACGAAATGTTCTTGAGCACCAGATCGAAACCGACCCCACGGTAGAGCCGCAGGGGCGAGTCCAGCTCTTGGCCACCGTTAGCAAAACCACTCGGAAAGCGACACGAGGCATCAACACGCAACCAAGGGTAGGTGATGGGGTCTACCTCGCAGAGGGTGGAGCGCTTTCCAATTCCATCAAGGATGCCTTGGAAGGCGACATAAAGGGAGGCGGTAGGCAACTGGTCGTCGAGCTGGGACACCTTTCCGGGCTGGACGATGCTACCCTCAGCATTCCGCCGGAGAAGCTGTTCGGTCGTCATTGCGGTGTATTTGGCGCGACGGGCGGGGGAAAGAGCTGGACCGTTTCCCGCCTCGTCAATGAGATCGTGCGTATCGGTGGGAAGTGTATACTGTTTGATCCCACGGGAGAATTCACAGGAAAGGTGGCTGGCGCATGGCAGTATTCGTTTAGCGAAACCGACAATGACGATCAGCCCTTGGTTCGGTTCCCGAGTGAAAACTTGTCGGAATTGGACCTGCACGCTCTTCTTACTCCAACCGGTCAAAGTCAGGGTCCAGCCCTGAGGAGTGCAACGAAGAGCCTTCGTATGGCTCGAGTTTTGGCGGCCGATGCGGAACGGTTCCCCGTCGAGGAGAACGGTTCGAGGCGAAATATATTAATTCGCAGAGACGACGAGCTGGTTGGGCACGTGGTTGTGGAAGATCAAGGTTCCATTGAAAAAGCAAATCAGAGCCGCCTCGCATACGGTCAAGCTGAGTTGATACTTGCAGACGAGTTGGCAGTTGAGACTTGCCAGTTTGATTTCAAAGCGCTGTCTCGGCAAGTGCGAAACGAGTGCGTGAGGCCAGTGCATAACAACGATGCATCGAGATATGGTCAAATCGAAAACAATGCAGTTGGATACTGCAACTCACTGATCATTCGCATTGAAACCTTTTTGACCTCCCCCGAATTATCCTGTCTGTTCTCAGACACGGGTCTGGATATTTGTCGAGAGATTGAGCGTTTCTTGGCCGATTCAAATTCCAATGCAATGGTGCTTTCCTTCGAGAAGGTGAGCTTTAAGCACAACACCAGAGAATTGCTTTTGAATGCACTGGGGCGTTACCTGCTCGGCCTTGCACGGCGAGGCCAGTTTCGCCAGAATCCGCTCGTTTGTTGTCTGGATGAAGCGCATCAATTTATTGGCCGGACTGTTGGCGATGAATTCAATAGTGTGAACCTTGATGCATTTGGCCTGATTGCAAAGGAAGGTCGGAAGTATGGGCTGACGACCGTGATTGCGACCCAGCGTCCCAGAGATGTGCCGCAGGATGTTCTCAGTCAACTTGGAACCTTGTTTGTTCACAGGCTCACAAATGACCGAGACCGCGAGACCATCGAACGAGCTTGTGGTGATCTGGATCGCAGCGCAGCCGCATTCATTCCATCCCTATCACAGGGCGAAGCGATCATCGTCGGCCCCGATTTACCGGCCCCTCTGCCGATCATAATGAGTAGACCTGAAAAAGGACAGCAGCCGGAAAGCCACGGTCCAAACTATCAATCGTATTGGGGACGTGAGCAAAATGGCTATTTGGTTGATGGTTGATGGTTGATGGTTGATGGTTGATTTCGAGTTTGCGTGGTGAGTGAATGCTACGAGGAGATAGTCATTTCGTGCAAAAGCTTGCTTTACACTGAAGGCAATAAAAACCACTTGCAGATTAAAATTGGAGCAGCACGTTGCCTAAACGATCAATTTCGCAGAGGATCGGAGATCAAGCTGAGCATATTGCCCAAGGTGCGTTCCTTAATGCTCCGAATTGGATTTGCCGAAGTCAATCGCATGACTTCGGAATTGATTTGGAGGCAGAGCTTGTTGAGGTCACTGATGGTGTTGAAGAATTATCTGGCGCCCTCGTCAAACTTCAGGTCAAGGGAACACTCAGTCCTATCCATAAGAACCGTGGCTACTACGTTCGACTAAGGACTGAATACCTGAGTTATGCGAATCAGTTCCGAGTCCCAGTTCTACTTCTCTTGGTGAATGTCCGGAGCAACGAAATCCACTACTTGTGGCTCCAGGATTACCTAATTGGCCGAGAGGACATCTTATACGGGGCCAAAAGCGTTCTGGTGAAGGTCCCGGAAGAGAACCGGCTAGACCTGTCGTTCCAGCATCAGCTACCAGAGATCGCGCTTGGCGTAACCGAAGGCTCTCAGTTGATGGCCGTTCAAAAGCTTTTCGAGGTGTTTTCATTAAAGTATGATGCGACGGCATTGGCGCTTGCTTCTGAGCTCCTCGAGCATCTCGGCAAGAACGGCCACATCGCGATCTTCAATGGTGCCATCGACAAACTTATCAAGCGAGGCCCGCACCTTTCGCGTGTAGACTCGCAAGAATTTGGAAAAGTTCTGGTCGACCTCACTCGGCGATTTGGCGACAGGCTGGATGTTGATCAAATACTGAAGATGGTTGTTAGGGGAGACACCTATTCGTTAGCCGGCCTTGATGGTTTGCTTGGACTCTATGACGGCTTTCCGGACTATGCCAAGTCGCTTGATTTGCCACGTCGATTCGACGAGCTAGAACTACATGAGTTGAGTTGGTATTGCCAGTTTCGGGAAGCACACGCGGAATTGGATGCGATGAGTATTTGGCTTAAAATTGCTAGACTAGAAACCTCGTTTGAAACTGGCGCTGGTATTCTTTATATTCCGGAAGAGCACCGCGATTATTGCACTATGAAATGGCCAAATCGGGCGGATGCTGTTTATCTCCAATCTCTTCGGATCAAAGTGCCCTAGACTATTGGGCTAGCGGGGTCAGTCGAGTTAGTGTTGCGGGCGACATTACGCTCCTGCCTCCAAAAGGGGTTGCTGTTCGAGTGCAGCGAACGCCCACTTTGTCAGCAGACTGGTATTTCGCGGGTATCGTGATTTCGCACATGCTGCGAATGATCGTAAAGCGGGTTGCGGCCGCAGGAATGCAACCATCAGGCGGATGTCTCTCTTGGGCCGTTTCAAGAAGCGGCCGAACCCTCAACGAGATCACCAAGAACCTCCGCCGTGATCTCGAACGACCTCAGGCGCGCGGCGTGATCATGGATCATGGCGGTGATGATCAGTTCATCCGGCTGAAAGCTGTCGACAAATGATCGCAGCTGGCGGTGCACAGTTTTCGCCGATCCCGTGGCAGAGCAGGACAGGGCGTTCTGGACCTGTGCCATGACCGGTGCCGGTATCTCCTTGTGCAGATCACGGGTCGGGTGGGGGAGCTTGCCCGGTCTGCCGGTGCGCAGGCGGGCAAAGGCCAAGAGCTGTGAAGATCGCAGGAATGCGGCCTCGTCATCGGTTGGTGCGGCACAGACCCCTGCGGCCATCATCACATAGGGCTTGGCAAGCCGTTCGGACGGTTGGAACGTGTTGCGGTAGATGCTCAATGCCTCTTTCAGCAGGGCGGGTGCGAAATGCGACGCGAAGGCATAGGGCAGTCCAAGCCACGCGGCCAGTTGCGCGCCATAGAGGCTTGAGCCGAGGACCCAGACGGGAACATGGGTGCCGCTGCCGGGGATAGCGCGCACCGGAGTTTCCTCCGATGTTTCGTCGAAATAGCCGATCAACTCATGCACATCCTGCGGGAAACTGTCTTCCGGAGCCATATGCCGTCGCAGCGCCCGCGCGGTGGCCATGTCGCTTCCCGGTGCGCGGCCCAGACCGAGGTCAATCCGACCGGGGTAAAGCGTCGCCAGAGTTCCGAACTGTTCGGCAATGACCAGCGGTGCATGATTGGGCAGCATGATGCCCCCGGCACCGACGCGGATGGTCGAAGTCGCTGCTGCCACATGCCCGATCACGAGTGCGGTGGCTGCACTGGCAATGCCGGGCATGTTGTGGTGCTCGGCCAGCCAGTAGCGGTGATAGCCGAACAGCTCAGCGGCCTTGGCTAGGTCGACCATCGACGCCAGTGCATCCGCGGCGGATTTGCCTTCCGGGATGGGTGATAGGTCGAGGAGTGAGAATTTCTGCATGATCGCCTCCGGTAGCAGTCAGCTAATCATCCTGGCCGGTCAAGCCAAGCTGCTGCTGTGCACAAACGGGATGCTTCGTTCTCCTAATTCACTGAAAACTTGCCTGAACGGCAGTCGCTGTCAGCGAGACATGCGCCTCGAGAGGCGGCCGCAATTCGAACGCTTTGGGCGTTTGCGCAAACTCATACAGTCGGAAAAGACACCAATGCTCTCGTCGCTCGTCGGCGACGGCCAATTCGTTGCAAGAGATGTAGAACGGTGTGCGCTCCCAGCCATTGGTGGTTTTCACTTCTATCAACCGGTCCTCACCGTCAGGTGTGAAACTGGCGATGTCATATCCAGCGCCATCGCCGACTTCGGCCGCAACCCATCGGACGCGGCTTGCAAGGTCGGCTCGGTCATGTTGTTGAAGAATTGTTCGTTCGTGCTGCAAGACCCGTTCTTCACCGGCGCGTCCCAGGCTGCGGTTGCGCGCGTCTCGTCCAGCCACATCAAAATGCCGGGCAATATGCTGCATCTGCTCCATTTCGTCGGGAGGCGTTGTGTTCTTCAGAGTTGGTGCTGTTCCGACAAACAAGGGTTCCGGTTCGGCGACGTGTTTCGGAGGTGGTCGATGTAGCGCCATTTCCCATTCCGGATGACGGGCCAACCAATTGGAGACCGCTTCCGCCAGCGACATCTGAAAATTGAAGCGCGGTTGATAACCAGCGACCATGGGTAAACCGAACCCTCGAAAGACAGCGGAAACGTTGCACATCTTGAATTCTATTGATCCACGGCTGCGACCGGTCTGTTCTTGAAGCGCTCGATTGTTGGCCGCCTTGTTGTAAGCGCGCCCCGACAACTCGTCGCTCAGCATCGCGAAATAGGTCTCCACGACAGCCTCGTTTGCTGAATCTGACCAATCACCTGATGTCATGTAATCAGCTTAGAGGGTGCAGCGGGACGTGTTGTGACCAGTCACGAGGGTATTGTGGTGCGTGGCGACGAGCTTGTTTCGTTGGGTCATTTACCTGTGTTTCCGAGCAACGCAGTCTAGCGAGGACCGGGGAACCTGCGCTCGCCACAAGATCCAGTCGCTGCCACTTGGTCATTTGCACTGACCTTGCCCCAGGAATGGCCAGAGCGGCACCGGTTGACTGGTGACATGCGGCGGCTCCCACAGATGGCCTAGAAAAGGGTGAACGACGCCATCCCGATGCGTCGTGTTGCCAGAAGTGCCGGGGGATCAATTCTTCCTCAGTGACATGCGTCGCGCCGAGCCGATTTAGTTGCACCGCGTGATACAAAACGCCATTGCTTCTCTGGCACGAAGTCGGTCGGATAGTCCGAAAGCAAAAAACCAATCTCAAGGGAGGATACCATGAAACTCATACACTTCGTTCCACTCGCCGCTCTGGCGCTCGTTGCAGCAACGGCCACCCAGGCACAGGAGCGCATCACCTACAAATCCGCCAAATCCGGCACGTCCTATTACCAGATGGGCGTCGAGATCGCCGAGGCGGTGAAGGCGGGCACGGATGGCGGAATGATTGTCACGATCGAGGAAAGCCAGGGGTCGACCCAGAACGTCATGGAAGTGCGCGCCCGGGGCGGTGACTATGTCTTCACCACGCCGCCTGCGCTGGTCGGCGCCGCGCAAAAGGCGACCGGGCCGTTCGACGGAAAGGGCGATGCGGCCTTCGGCGAGATTCGAGCGCTTTTCCCGATCCCCTCGCTGACCATGCATTTCGTAATGTCCACCGACAGCGGTGTGACCGACTTTGCTGGCATGGAGGGCAAAACGATCCTGCTCGGCTCGGGCTCGTTCGGAGCAACAGAAGGTGCTAAATACCTCGGCCTCTTTGGTCTGGAGGGCAAGGTCACCCTGGCGGATGCCGAACTTTCGAACGCGGTGGCTGCACTGAAGAACGGTCAGATCGATGGCTTTGTGACCGCAGGATCGTTCCCGGCGCCCAACGTGATCGAAGCGGCGGCCAGCATGGGGGTGAACGTCCTGTCGATGAGCGACGAGCAAATCGCCGAAACCGGGCGCGCAAAGCTGGTGATCCCGGCAGGGACCTATGCCGGTCAGGACAGCGACATCGTGACGACATCGCTGCCTGTGGCGGCTTTCACGACCACCAAGATGAGCGATGACGCTGCCTATCAGCTGACCAAGACCTTCTGGGAGGAGCGTGAGAAGATGGCCGAAAGCGCGCCCTGGTGGGCGGGGGTCGATGCCGGGCTGATGGAAAACGTCAACGTTGCCTTCCACCCCGGCGCGGTCCGCTATTACGAAGAAGCGGGCATCGCGCTGAGCGACGCGCAGAAGTAGCGCCACGACCGGGCCGGGAAACCTCCCCCGGCCCATTTCAGTTTCCTAAAGGCCTGACACATGCGTCTTCTCGCCTTCCTTCTGGCGGCGGCTCTCGTCGCCTTTCACTTGACGCTGGTGTTCTTCGGCCTCGTGCCGAACCTGATCAGCCGTCCCGTGCACCTCGCTCTGGCGCTGCCATGGATCCTTCTCGTCCCAGGGCAGACGGGTTGGCTGCGGATCAGCGGGATTACCCTGACGGTGATTGGCATCGCTGCAACACTCTGGGTCGCGGTGATGCACCGGAGGCTGGCAAACCAGTATGGCTTCATCGAAAGCCCGTTTCAGATGGCCGTCGGTTTCGTGCTTCTTGGTGTTGCGCTTGAGGCGGCGCGCCGCGCGATTGGATGGCCGCTGCCGCTGGTGGCGCTTCTGGCGTTGCTCTACGGCCTTTTCGGCCAGTATATTCCGGGCGAGTTCGGCCATTCCGGCACGCCGCTGGCCAGTTTTATCGGCACGCTGACGATCGCCGAAGGGGGAATTTGGGGCAGTCTGACTGGCGTGTCGGTCAGCGTCGTGGCGATCTTCGTGATCTTCGGCGCGGTCCTGAATGCCGGCGAAGCCGGTCAAGGATTCATGAACCTCGCCTCGGCCGCTGCCGGCCGGCTCAAGGGCGGGGCGGCCAAGATGTCGGTCTTGTCCTCGGCGCTCTTCGGCTCGATCTCTGGTTCGGCCTCGGCCAACGTTGCCTCGACCGGCGCTATCACATTGCCGGCCATGACGCGTCTCGGCTATCCAAAGCGGCTGGCGGCCGCAGTCGAGGCGGTCGCCTCGTCGGGCGGACAGATCATGCCGCCTTTGATGGGGGCAGGGGCCTTCGTCATGGTCGAACTGACCGGCGTGCCCTACACCCAGATCATGGCGGCGGCGCTTCTGCCTGCGATCCTCTATTTCGTTGCCGTCTGGATCGGCGTCGATGCCTACGCCAGCCGCTACGATCTGAAGGGCATCGCCGCAGAAGACTCGCCGGGCTGGCGCACCGTCGCTGTGACCTCGGCCTTCTTTGCGGTGCCCTTCGTTGTGCTGCTGGCCGGTCTATTCATCATCCGTGTCACGCCGCAATATGCCGCCAGCGTGGCGATCCTCTCGGCCTTCGTTCTTCTGTTTTTCAACGCACGCGGCATCGGCTCTTGGCGTGACACGGCGGCGCGGATCGAGGAGGCCTGCCTCAATGCGGCGCGTCAGGTGTCCATGATCGCCGCGATCATCATCTGCGCCTCGATCATCATCGGCGTTCTTGCGATCACTGGACTCGGCGTGAAGATCACATCTCTGATCCTGTCAGGGGCGGGCGGCATGCTCTGGCCCGCGCTCCTTCTGACTGCGCTCGCGTGCCTTGTCCTTGGCATGGAGGTGCCAACCACAGCCGCATACGTGATCTGTGTCTCAGTCGCGGGGCCTGCGCTGCGCGAGCTTGGCCTCGACACGATTCAGGCACATCTCTTCGTCTTCTGGTTCGCGCTTTTATCGACGATCACGCCGCCGGTCTGCGGCGCGGTTTTTATCGCAGCCGGGATGATCGGAGAAAACTGGCTGAAAGTCGCGATCACCGCGATGTCGCTTGGTTTCGGGCTCTACATCATACCATTGGCGATGATTGCGAACCCAGCCCTGATTGACCTCGCCGCCTCGCCCATAGCGGCAGTGGCAACTGCGCTACAGATCGCGCTCGGCCTCGCAATGATGTCTATCGGAATGATCCGACGACGCCTCGGTAAGATGCGCTTCGGACTGGTCGGTGCGGGAGCCTTGATCATCTTTGTGCCGGTTTTCATGAATTAGGGTAGCGACCCTCGGCGTTTCCTGATCTGAGACCCGGGGCGCTTGGCTTGAATCCCGGCCGCCCGAAGATCGAACTATTGGCGGTTAAAAGGTATTTTCACCTTCGTGCGGACTTGCGCTTCGAATGACTGGTTTGGCGACGCCCCCTTGGTCGTGTCGCGAATGCTGTGGAAATTCCCTGGCAGCGTGCTCCGGACATGTGAAGGTTCGGCCTCTCAGGCGGCGAGGTCAAGGGACATGGGTTCGAGGGGCTGAGAGAGGGTCTCCCATCCGTCGACCTTGCGCATCTGGATTTGGCCGGAGGCGAGCAGCGCCCAAAGCAGCATGGGCACGGTCCCTGCGCATGGCAGCACGGTCTGCGTCTTGATCCGGCGGCGAAATTCGCCGTTCAGCCGTTCGATGGCGTTGGTCGTGCGCGCGGATTTCCATTGCGACGGATCGAGCCGTGTGAAGGTGAATAGCCGGTCGCCCGCTTCTTCCAAGCTGTCGGCCACCGCTCGGCACTTCAGGCGCCATTTGCGCAGGAACGCCTTGCAGCGCGTCTCGATCTCGGCCGCGGTGTCCGCGTAGATCATGTCGCGATACTCCTCTATCAGTTCGTCGTGGAGGTGCTTCGGCGAATGGGCCAAGAGGTTGCGGTGTTTGTGAACTGTGCAGCGCTGGATTGGCAGATCCTCGCCCCAGAGCGCTGCCAGCGCGGCTTCGAGGCCCGGGGCGCCGTCGACGATCACGAATTCGGGCCTCGTCAGGCCGCGGGCATCGAGGTCATCCAGGAACTGGCGCCAGGCTGCCGTGCTCTCCCCACCCATATTCCTGATGGAAAGCAGCACCTTCTGGCCGTCGCGCCGCACGCCAATAGCGGCCAGCACCGAGATGTTCGTTGCCTTCTTGTCGATCCGGGTCTTGATCACGGTGCCGTCGAGAATGAGCCGGACGATGTCCTCATCCGCGAGGCTGCGGGCGCACCAGGCGTCCCAGTCCACCTTCACCTTGCGCCAGGCTCGGCTGACCACGTCCTTGCTGACGGCACCCTCGAACAGCCCGAACAGCGCTCGCTTGACGCGTCGGGTGTTAGTGCCGGCCAGGTAAACCGCCGCGATCAGGGCCTCGGCCTTCTTGGTCAAGCGCTGGTAACGGGGCAGCGCCTTCGACCGCCATTCCGTCGCCTTGCCTGCTTCATCCGCGATCCGGGCCCGCGGCACCCGCACCGTCTCGGTGCCGAAGGTGCCCGTGAGTTGCCGCTCCCGGTGCCCGTGGCGATAGCCCTTTGCAGCGCTGTCACCCCGGCCGTAGCGAAGGCGGCCGAGGAAGCTGGCCAGCTCCTCTTCGACCACGGCTTCGATGGTCGCGCGCACGTTGGCTCGAAGTCGCTCTTCGATCGGATCGAACCCGGCCTCTTCGGTCAGTAGCCCAAAGCTCGCGGTGTCGGTAATCTGGTTCATGGCGTGATCTCCCTGGCGGTTGCCGCCGCCGGTTGGGTGGGTGTCAGTTCACCCGGAGATTACGCCGCCCTCGAATTTCCACCAACTCCGCGACACGACCGCCCCCTTGTCCCGCTTCTTCTGTTCATGACTATTTCCACCCGGGAATAATCATGAACAGGTCATTTGACCGACCTGGACACGAGGTGGGCGTCCGAAGATGCTGTAGCTTTCAAGCGTTCCGAGTCAGGTAGGATGGAAATCCTAGAAAGCGGCGACAGTCCTCATCCCGATCCATTCCGACGCCGGCAGATAGCCTGGATCAAATCTGCCTGTGTCGTCCGGCAAGTCATGTGCTGGATATACGCAAACGCCTTGAACGCAGACAACTGAAGTGGAGCAACAGGCTGCTCTGGTCACACCCTTCGCGACGTGTCTGCCGTCAATCTGCTCGACAGTTGCCAGTGGCGTGAAACAGGTCGCGGCGATAATTGACTCGAATGCTGACCCCTCATTGATTGCGTGATTGTCGGACCCACACGTGGCGAGGCGAAACGTGAGCAGCTTGCGGATCATCTTCCGGAATGGGGCGTTCGAGAGATCATCCAAAGTCTTCAGTCCGACGTTCTGCAATTCTTCAAGCGATGTCAGTGTCACCTCAACCCGCGTCCGGCGCTGTTCGGCGGCCAGATCGTATTTCGCACCCTTGGCGATGTGCCTCCGGTCAGCGATTTTGTGCTGAATGTTGACACGGAGAGGCGCGCCCTTGTCTCCGCGATAGGTTGTTGCGTTCAGGTATAGGTCATTCCCTGACCGGGCGGTAAGGAGCCGTTTTCTAACACCCGTTTCCTTGAGTTCACGGTCCGAATGGTATCGGTCAGCTTTGTCAGGAAACAGGTAACGCATCTGACCAGGTGTGCCTTCTTGGTAGACTTGGCGGGGGTCCTCTTGGCGCGGCGGCCTGCTGTCCGGGGATGCAAGTCTGCTCCCGTCTGACCAGATATGCCGTTGCGCCAGACCGACGATTTGCTCCCGTGTGAGGAGGGCGTCAGTCGGATCGTTTGTCGATCGCGGATAGAAGTCGATGGCGAGTTCCAGCATGCACGGCCGCACTGCACCGTCTATCCCGGCGACGCTGTTAGCAGCATCAAGCGCGGCACGGAGGCGTGTCGGTGTCGGGTCCTGCAGGTGCACTGCGAAATGATATCCGGTCGTTTTGCTGAGATCGAGCTCCGGCAGACAGGCGAGCCAGTCGCTATCGTCGTTCGCGCGGCTGGTTCTGTCTGCAACATAGACCCCGTGTCCGTTTGCGGCCTGGATCGCTTTCTGCAGGGTGTTGTGGTCTACCTTGCTCCTCGCTGTGAACGTGAAGGCGATCCTGTCTAGCAGTGCTTTGACCCTGACCTGCCCGATGTCGAAATCGGGGACAAACACAACCCGGCCTGCGCGATCTGCACGAAGCTGGTGCCCATGGTTTGTCGCTTGAACGGATTCAATGTCGTAGTGCAGTCTAGTCGCTGGCACTGATCCCTGTGGGAGGCTGCGGTATTCCACCTCGGCAGCCGGCGAAGAATACGCCAACGTGATCTCGAACGAAGTAACGGGCGCACCGGCGTGGCTGGACTCAACATGTGATACAGCGAAAACACCTGGCTGGGTCACCCCCGGTGCAGCAGCGGCGGGCGTCGGTGCTGGGGCAGGGACCTTGGCAGCTGGGATCCCGGTCTCCAGCGCTTTGGCCAAGCGCTTCAGACCAGGTGATCCTGTGATCTGCACGCCTTTGAAAACGACATGACCGGCTTTGAGGTGCACCAGGTATTCAGGGAGGATGATGCGCAAGGAACGCAGTGACGAAGAATGTGCCGCGGTTGTGGTCGCCTCCCGAAAACAGATGCGCCAGAGCCTGGCCACATCCTTTGTTGTGACCGGATCATCGGTGCGGGGTTTCTCGCGCGACAGCAATGCCGCAAACGCTGCTGCCGTCACATTGAGAACCTTTCGCAGATCTGGGCGCTTTCCCGACCGTTTCATGCTGCCGGGCATCTGGTGAAGGATCAACCAAGTTCCAAAGACGACCAATTCTGCATGTGGGCCAAGGCGCCCGTCGGCCCCTATCATACGCACTTTGTGGTGAGCCCTACCGGTTCTTGGCAGCACTCCGCGAAGAAAGACTTCCCGGTTCAAGCGAAGAATGAAGCCTGTATCGTCCAGTGCGTCGTTAGGCTTGCCGCGTTCAAACAATCCAATGCCGCTCGGCAGGTGCCGCTCGTAGTAGAGTTCAGCCTGATGTAGGATGTTGGTCGTGTCAGATGGCAATCTTGTGCATCCCATTGCACGTAACGCTTCGAGTTTCTAAGCGGAGCTGAATTTCAGGATGGCGTCGCGAACCGGGATTTCCTGATCCTGGAGGGTCGTTTTCAGAATCAGCGGGAGCTTATGCCTGTGTATCCATGGTCCCGGCTTGAGAGCGGTGTCAACTTGCAAGCGGTGCATGTCTTGGGTGCTGTCACAGTTCAAGAAACTGCGGTGCGCAAGGGACTCTGCCATTGTTGATGTTTGCCGGGTCCGCTGACGCTTTGGGAGGGCATCAGGAAGGGCGGAGCAACAAAGAGGCTAGTGTTCGCGACTCTGGGTTAACCAGCGCTCAGGAGAGCCTTCTGTGGCCTCCTGCACGACTGACTTGCCAAGCGATCTATGATCCCAAGCAATTGGTTGTGCCGAGCTCGGATCGAGCAGATCGAGGAGAACCGACCTGCTTTGAGACGGCGCAGCGAAAAATATTGGACGGCGTTGCACATCTTCGTGGAGGAAGTAGGTTGTGTCACATGCGTTAAATTGAACTGGGAGATGTGTAATTGCGGATCTTGGACAACGCTACTCACCTGCTTGGCGACGATCTCAAGAAGGAGCTAGCCGGAGCAGGTAAATTTAGAATCGCCGCTCCCTGCTTCTCCATCTACGCATATGACGCGCTCAAGTCAGAGCTGAACGGCTTGGATGAACTCGATTTTATTTTCACATCACCAACATTCGTCCCGGCTGGAGCGATCGACAGGATCAAGAAAGAGCGGAGAGAGTTCTTCATTCCCACGATACGGTCCGGGGGGGTATTGTCCGGGAGTGAGTTCGAAATCCAACTTAGAAACCGGATGACTCAGAGAGCTGTGGCTCGCGAATGCGCTGACTGGATCAGAAAAAAGGTTCGCTTCAAGTCCAACTCAACGACGGCGCCGATGCAGCAATTCGCGCATATTCAAAAGCCAGACGCAGAAGTCGCTTACATGCCTCTCTCCGGCTTCACTGCCGTTGACCTGGGGTATCAGCGCGGTGACGCCGTCTCGAGCTACACACAGGTCATGGAGGAGCCGCAGTTCGCGCAGACCTACCTGAATCTCTTTGATCAGATCTGGCATGACGACGAAAAGCTGCGCGATGTCACGGCGGAGGTGCTTGAGCACATCGAGTCCGTTTATCAGGAGAACCCAGCCGAGCGGGTTTACTTCATGATCCTGTTCAACCTCTTCAGCGATTTCCTGAGCGAAATCGATGAGGACGTTTTGCCCAAGGATCGAACCGGTTATCTTGAAAGCCTTGTGTGGAAGAAGCTGTTCAATTTTCAGCGTGACGCGGCAGTCGGCGTCATCAACAAGCTGGAAACATATAATGGCTGCATCCTTGCAGACAGTGTAGGGTTGGGCAAAACCTTCACGGCTCTGGCGGTCGTGAAGTATTACGAGCTGCGCAATAAGGACGTTCTGGTCCTGTGTCCAAAAAAGTTAGCTGACAATTGGCGCAACTATAACGCAAACCTGACCACCAACATATTCGCCAAGGACCGGTTTCGATACGACGTGTTGTGCCATACGGACCTTTCACGAAAGTCTGGCGAGTCATTCGGGATGCGGCTCGATCGCGTGAACTGGGGTAACTACGACCTGGTTGTAATCGACGAATCCCACAACTTCCGGAACAACGATGTCTACAAGGACCGCGAGACTCGTTACCAGCGTTTGATGAACCAAGTGATCAAGGCGGGAGTCAAGACCAAGGTTCTGATGTTATCGGCGACCCCAGTAAACAACCGGTTCACAGACCTCAAGAATCAGCTGGCCCTCGCATATGAAGGGCATTCGGACGCGCTGAGCAAGAACCTCAAGACCCGGGCAAGCGTGGAAGAAATATTCCGCCGCGCGCAAACTGCGTTCAACGTCTGGTCCAACTTGCCCGCGGATCAAAGGACGCCGGCCTCAATCCTGAAGGCACTGGATTTTGATTTCTTCGAGCTGCTCGATGCGGTGACCATCGCGCGATCCCGCAAGCATATCGAAACATTCTACGACACAGCGGACATCGGGAAGTTTCCAACGCGATTGAAACCGTTGTCACATCATCTGCCGATTACGCACCGCGAGGATGTCATCGGGTTCAACGAGATCTTCGCCAAGCTGAGCGAGCTGAAGATGGCCGTCTATGCACCGGTCAACTACATCCAGCCCAGTTGTTTGAAGAAATATGAAGACCTCTACGATACCAAGACGGAGGGCGGCAAAGGCACGCTGAAACAGGCTGACCGCGAGAAGAGCCTGCAAGCCTTGATGACAACAAACCTGCTCAAGCGGTTGGAAAGCTCCGTCCATGCATTCCGCAAGACGCTTGGCGCGCTGTCCGCAAATATCGGCCGGACGCTGGAAGCCATCGCCCAATTCGAGGC
This sequence comes from Marivita sp. GX14005, assembly GCF_023370775.1. Lineage (GTDB taxonomy): Bacteria > Pseudomonadota > Alphaproteobacteria > Rhodobacterales > Rhodobacteraceae > Marivita. Next base: position 343,665 of record NZ_JAMCCQ010000003.1, on the reverse strand, counting down.
CTCGGGCGGTGCTGCGACTGTGGAGGACCTGGATATCGACCTGGAGGCTGTTGCGGACGAAGATGAAGACTTCGCCGATTTCTCGGTTGGCAAGAAGATCAAGATCGATCTCGCCGACATGGATATCACCGCCTGGAAGCAGGAGCTATCGGTCGACAAGATCATCATCGACGGCCTGATTGCAGAGATGGAAAAGGTCACTCCCGACGACGATGCGAAGCTACAGCACCTCATCGCCGAGATCGCGGGCAAGATGGGCAACCAGCTGAACCCCGGCAATCGCAAAGTAGTCGTCTTCACAGCCTATGCCGATACCGCGAACTACCTGTTCGATCGGCTCGCGCCGCATTTCGCAGAAGCGCAGAACACGCACAGCGGCATTGTCACCGGATCGGGCAATCCCCGCACAACACTCAAGAAATACTATGACTTCCAGTCCGTCCTGACGCTCTTCGCCCCTCGTGCCAAGGAAAAGGACAAGATCATTCCCGATGATCCGGCTGAACTGGACATTCTGATCGGCACCGATTGCATTTCTGAGGGGCAGAACCTTCAGGATTGCGACTACTTGATCAACTATGACATCCACTGGAACCCGGTTCGTATCGTCCAGCGGTTCGGGCGGATCGACCGGATCGGATCACCCAATACCAAGATCCAGCTTTCGAACTACTGGCCTGACATCAGCCTCGACGAATACATCAACCTCAAGGAGCGGGTCGAAAACCGCATGCACATCGTCGACATGGCGGGCACCGGTGAGGATAACGTGCTCACCGCCAAAAGCTCTGATGTAGCCTACCGCAGGGACCAGCTTCAGCGCCTCCAGAACGAGGTGATTGAGCTCGAAGACGTAAAGACCGGCATTTCCATCACCGACCTTGGGCTGAATGACTTCCGCATGGATCTGCTCAATTACCTCAAGACCCATGACGACTTGCCGCGCATGCCGCATGGGCTTCACACAGTTATCCCATCCGACCCCAAACGTGGCCTACATCCCGGTGTGATCTTCACGCTGCGCAACATCCACGACAGCATCAACGTCAACCAGCAGAACCGGCTGCACCCCTATTACCTGATCTACATCGGTCAGGACGGGCAGATCATCGCGGATCAGACGCAGGTCAAACGTCTGCTCGATCTGATCCGGTCGGGCTGCAAGGGCGTCACACAGCCCATTCGTGACCTCTGCGCCGCCTTCAACGCGGAAACGCAGGATGGGCGCAAGATGGGCACCTATTCAGGCCTGCTGAATGACGCGATCCGCTCGATGATCGAGGTCAAGGAAGAACGCGACATCGACAGCCTGTTCTCAGGTGGGCATACAACAGCCCTGACGCAAACCATCGCGGGGCTGGAGGATTTCGAACTCATCGCCTTCATCGTGGTGCGAGATCCATGACGCTGTATCAATACCCACCCCAGACCACGCTGAAACGCGTGATCCCGAAATCCCGCATCTACGACGGGGCATCCGTCAACACGGCGTTGCGTGACCGTTTCGTGCGCGAGGTGGACCAGATCACTTGGGAACACAAGCTCGCCCCCGAAACGCTGAATCTGCCAGCCACATCTGCCGTGCCGGAAATTCAGGTGTTCCGCGTCACGCTCAAGGGCGATGCGCTGCATGATGATGTTCTGCGCGCCATTGACCGCGCTGTTCCCTTCCCGATTGTGTTCGAGCTGTTGGTCGGCGAACACATTCAAACCGCCGCCGCCTACAAACGCCCGTCCGAGGCGGAGCGCGGCAAATGGGTGCTATGTGATCACCTGCACGGCGACTGGGTCGCGCAGGACAGTCCGCGCAAGCCCTTGCCGGTGGCGGTCAACCTGGGCGCGCTCTACTACAGGATGCTGTCTGCGCTCATGCCAATCACACCTGTCCCAGGCGAAGATGTCGAAACCCGACTTGAACGGCTGGCGGCAATCAGGGCAAAAGAACGTGAGATTGCGCAGCTTCAATCGAAGCTGAAACGCGAAAGCCAGTTCAGTATCAAGGTGACGCTGCACGGCCAACTGGCTGAGGCACAGGCGGCCTTTGATCATATGAAAGACCCGGGAAAAACGGGCGGGGGAAACCATGAGTGACGAGATCGAAAAGCTGAAACTGCACAGCCCCGACCTGACCGCGCAGAATGTGGACAAGATCGCGGCGCTGTTTCCGGGTTGCGTGACGGAAAGCATCGGGCCAGACGGCACGCTGCGCCGCGCGGTGGATTTTGACCTGCTGCGGCAGGAATTGTCGGACAGCATCGTGGAAGGGCCGCAAGAGCGGTATCATCTGGACTGGCCGGGCAAGCGGCAGGCGTTGATTACGGCCAATGCGCCGATTGCGAAAACCCTGCGGCCCTCGCGGGCGGAATCCGTAAATTTCGACACCACCCGCAACCTTTTCATTGAGGGCGACAATCTTGAGGCGCTCAAGCTGTTGCAAGAGACATATTTGGGCAAGGTCAAGATGATCTATATCGATCCGCCCTATAATACGGGGAAGGACTTCATCTATAAGGATAACTTCGCGAGTAGCCAAAAAGAGCAAGAAGAAAAGGCGGGCGAACGCGACGCCCAAGGTGGGCAACTTGTATCAAACCCCGAAACCAGAGGGCGGTTTCATTCTGACTGGATGTCGATGATGTATTCCCGCTTGTCCGTGGCAAAACGTCTTTTGATGGATGAGGGTATAATCCTTGTCAGTATCGACGACTATGAACAAGCGTCCCTGCGTAAACTGTTGGACGAAGTCTTTGGGGAGCGAAATTTTGTCGCTCAGCTTACTTGGGAAAAAGGTCGGAAGAACGATGCCAAGTTCTTCTCGGTTGGCCACGAATATATGCTGGTGTTCGGAAAGAACGTCACCAAGCTGAGAGAGCGAAACGAGGCTTGGCGAGAAGAGAAACCCGGTGCCCGCGATATTTGGGATGAATTCACGAGACTTCGAGCTATACACGGTGACGACTTCAAGGCCATCGAGACGAATTTAACGCAGTGGTATTCTGACCTGCCCAAAGGTCACCCTGCGAAGAAATGGGCGCGATACAAACGAGTGGATAAGTATGGGCCGTGGCGTGATCGTGATATCTCATGGCCAGGCGGTGATGGCCCTCGGTATGATGTAATCCATCCATTAACTAAGAAGCCTTGTGCCGTTCCAGAACGCGGCTGGATCTACGCTTCGCCAGACGAGATGCAAAGGCAAATTAAACTTGGTTTAGTCGAGTTTCGTGAAGACCACTCAGAGCCACCCTTTCGCAAAGCCCACATTCGCCCTGCACCCGGCGAAGCAGAGGGTCCGCTTGACGATCAAGATTCGGAAACGGAAGAGGAAGAAGTAACCGAAGACGCTGAATTTGCAACTCAGGTTCGCGGGGCCTATTTCTACAAGCAATCCCAAGTGTCTGTTAAATACTTGCGAAAGCTAATGGAGGGCAAAGTCTTTACGAACCCGAAAGACCATGACGAGCTTGCAAGATTGATAGAATACGTAACCCCGAATGATCGTTCTGGGATCATCATGGATTTCTTTGCGGGTTCAGCCAGCACCGCCGAGGCTGTTCTTAGAGCTAACTCTACCTATGGAAGCAATCACCGATTTATCATGGTGCAGCTACCAGAGAGCCTCGAAGAGGCAGAACGTAATACGACAGGAACTGCAAAGAAGACCGTTCAGGCTGCGATTAAGCTGATGAAGAAGCTTGATAGGCCACTGGTGCTGTCCGAGGTATCGAAGGAACGCATCCGCCGCGCTGGCGCAGCTGTGTTGACTTCCAGCGTTTCGGACGACTGGAACGGGGATGTGGGCTTTCGCGTGCTGAAAATCGACAGCTCGAACATGGCCGATGTCTATTACACCCCTGACGCCACCAATCAGGCCGACCTGCTTACCAACGTGGACAACATCAAACCCGACCGCTCACCCGAAGACCTGCTGTTCCAGGTGCTGCTCGACTGGGGCGTTGACCTGACCCTGCCCATCACGCGTGAGACGGTTGAGGGCAAGACCGTTTTCACCGTCGCTGGCGCCGCCTTGATCGCCTGTTTCGACAACGGAGTGGACGAGGCCCTGGTCAAGACGCTCGCCGCCCGCCACCCCCTGCGCGTGGTGTTCAAGGACACGGGCTTCAAAAATGACGCGACCAAGATCAACGTGAAACAGATCTTCAAGGCTCTGTCGCCGGATACCGAGGTCAAAGCGATCTGATGACCCCCGCCGCGCTGCGCCTCAAACTGACAGACCTGATCAACACCTGGGAAAACGAGGTGGTCGAGTTCAAGGAGGCGTCCAATTCCTACTCCACGGGCGATATCGGGAAATACTTCTCCGCTCTGTCGAACGAGGCGAACCTGAAGGACGTGGATGCGGGCTGGCTTGTGTTCGGTGTGAACAACAAGAGCAGGGCCGTTGTGGGGACAGACTACCGCATCGCTCCGGAACACCTGCAAAGCCTGAAGCAGCAGATTGCGGAAGGCTCGGACCCCACCACGACCTTTCGACATATCCATGAGGTGGAGGTGAATGGTCACCGCGTGGTGATGATGGAAATCCCACCCGCCCCCCGTGGCATTCCGATTGCCTGGCAGGGCCATTATTTCTCCCGGGCCGGTGAAAGCCTGTCTCCCTTGGGATTGGCCAAGCTGGATGAAATTCGCGCGCAGACGCTGAACACCGACTGGAGCGCGCAGGTGGTGGACGGCGCCACGCTTGATGATCTGGACCCGCAGGCTTTGGACCGTGCGCGAAGTGGCTTTGCGCTGAAACACCAAAACCGGATCGACGCGGATGAGGTGCGTGGATGGCCGGTGGCTACCCTTCTGGATCGCGCCAAGGTCACCCAGCGCGGTGAAGTGACCCGCGCCGCTCTGTTGCTACTGGGCAAAGCGGAAAGCGCTTACCTGCTGTCCCCGCAGCCCGCTCAGATGACATGGAAGCTGGTCGGACCGGAAACAGCCTACGAACATTTCGGCCCACCGTTCCTGCTGACGACGACACAACTCTATCAACGCATCCGCAACATCCAGCTGCGCCTTTTGCCCGATGACGAATTGCTGCCGCATGAGGTGTCGAAATACGATCAGAAGGTGGTGCTCGAAGCACTGCACAATTGCATCGCCCATCAGGATTATCGCCAGAATCAGCGGATCATCGTGACCGAGCGTCCGGATCGCTTGGTGTTCGAGAACGCTGGTCGTTTCTTTGAAGGCGCCCCTGAGGACTATGTGCGCGGCGACAAGACACCAAGGGGCTATCGCAACCCCTATCTGGTGCAGGCCATGGTCGAGCTGAACATGATCGACCAGATGGGCTATGGCATCCAGCGGATGTATGAAACGCAGCGTCGGCGCTATCTGCCAATGCCGGATTACGAGGTGGCGGGCGATGCGGTGGTGATGACAGTCTATGGTGGGGTGGTTGATCCGGCCTATACGCGCGTGCTGATGGAAAACGGCGGCTTGCAGCTCACGGATGTGCTGGCGCTGGACCGGGTGCAGAAAGGGCTAGAGGTGCCGGATGCGGCGATCCAGGCGCTGAAGCGCAAGGGGCTGGTTGAGGGGCGCAGGCCGAACCTTCGTGTGTCTGCTGCCGTAGCTGCCGCGTCTTCCCGGCAGGCCGAGTATATCAAGACCAGCGCCTTCGACGATCAGCATTATGCCGATCTTGTGCTCAAGTTTCTAAGCAAGTTCGGCAGTGCTTCAAGAAAGGAAATCGACGATCTTCTTTGGGATAAGCTCAGTGACGCCCTGAGCGATGCGCAGAAAAAGAGCAAAATAGGCAATATTCTCACTAAGTTACGTGTGGATGGAGTGATCTTCAATGCAGGATCACGAGCCGCCCCGGAGTGGAAGGCAAGCGAATGAAACGCGAACATCCTAAGAAAGCATCTAAGAAAGAAGTGCTGGATTTAAGAAAGCGACCGTTATGAAGATCAAGTTCAAGTCGCAACCCTATCAGACCGATGCTGTCGATGCCGTGGTCGACTGCTTTGAAGGCCAGCCCCAGCAGGATGTTCTGAAATACACCATCGATCCCGGTGCAGGCGCGCAGTCGAGGTTGGAGTTGGACGGCTTCGGCAACGCCCCTGTTAAGCTGCCCGAGGATGTCATTCTGGGGAACATTCACAAGGTGCAGCGCGCCGCCTTGTTGCCCCTGTCAGAGAGCCTGACGCATTACACCGATGACAAGGGCAGAAAGAAGCCCGCCAGCTACAAGCCCGGCGCGCAGATCAACCTCGATGTCGAGATGGAGACGGGCACGGGCAAGACCTATGTCTACATCAAGACCATGTTCGAGATGCACAAGCGCTATGGCTGGTCCAAGTTCATCATCATGGTGCCTAGCGTTGCGATCCGCGAAGGGGTGGCCAAGTCGATCCAGATTACGGCTGAGCATTTCCAGCAGGAATACGGCAAAAAGGTCCGGGCGTTCGTCTATAATTCCAAGCGGCTGCACGAGCTGGAGAGCTTTTCTTCAGACGCAGGGATCAATGTGATGGTGATCAACGTTCAGGCGTTCAACGCGTCAGGTGCAGATAACCGGCGGATCTATGACGAGCTGGACGATTTCCAGTCGCGCAAGCCCATTGACGTGATCGCCAAGAACCGCCCCATTCTGATCCTGGACGAGCCGCAGAAGATGGAAGGGCCGGCGACACAAAAAAGCTTACCGCTGTTCAACCCACTCTTCATCCTGCGCTATTCGGCGACACATAGGACAGTCCACAACAAGGTGCATCGTCTGGACGCCGTGGACGCCTTCAATCGGAAGCTGGTCAAAAAGATCAAGGTGCGCGGTGTGGAAACCAAAGGCCTGAGCGGGACGAACCCGTATCTGTTCCTGCACCGGATCGAGACCTCAAGCGCCGCGCCGGTCGCCTGGGTGGATATCGAGGTCAAGATGCAGAGCGGGATCAAACGTGTCGCCCGAAAGCTGGAACAGGGACGCAACCTGTTCGATCTGTCCAAGGGGCTGGAAGTCTACAAGGATTTCGTTGTGAGCAATATCGACGCCCGCGATGACACGGTGCATTTTACCAATGGTGATGTGCTGCACGCTGGTGAAGCGTCTGGCGATGTTACGGAACGCGACATCCGGCGGATACAGATTCGCGAGACTATCTCGGCTCATCTGGAGCGCGAACAGGTGCTGTTTGCGCGCGGGATCAAGGTGCTATCGCTGTTTTTCATCGATGAGGTGGTAAAGTATCGCGATTACGATCAGGCTGACGAGCAAGGCGAATATGCCCGGGTATTCGAAGAAGAATATGCTCTGGCGGTTGACGAACTGCTGGCTGAGTTGCCCTTGGAGAATGTGGAATATCGCGACTATCTCGCCGGTATCGAGGTAGCCAAGACCCATCGCGGGTATTTCTCGATCGACAAGAAGGGTCGGATGACGGACCCCAAGGCCGTCGTTCGTGGCGAGTTGGCGGGCCAGTCGACCGAACCGAGTGATTATGATCTGATCCTGAAAGACAAGGAGCGGTTGCTGTCGTTTGATGAACCTACTCGGTTCATCTTTTCCCACTCGGCCCTGCGTGAAGGGTGGGACAACCCCAATGTCTTCGTGATGTGCATGCTAAAGCACAATGAAAGCCAGAACACGATCTCACGGCGTCAGGAGGTTGGACGAGGTTTGCGGATCGCGGTCAATCGCAATGGTGAGCGGATGGATCATCCGGTTACCGTGCATGACATCAACGTGCTGACCGTGGTCGCATCGGAAAGCTACAAGGGATTCGTGACGGCGCTGCAGAAGGAGATCGTCGAGAACCTTTCGGCTCGGTCGAAGCAGGCGGATGCCGAGTATTTCGAGGGCAAAACGTTGAAAACCGGCGATCTGGAACTGGTCTTAGACAAATCACTGGCCAAGAAGCTGGAGCGCTTCCTGATCAAGAGCGATTATGTGGATGAAGATGGCCATATCACCGCCAGCTATCATGAGGCCCGCAAGTTGGAGGATTTGGCAGCGCTTCCCGAGGAGCTGGAAGTTCATGGCGATGCGGTCTTCGCGCTGATTGACACCGTTTTCAACGGCAAGGCCGTAGACGACATGTTCAGCGATGGGCGCAAACCTAAGAGAAACCGGTTAAATGAGAATTTCCATCGCAAGGAATTTCAAGAACTATGGCGTAGGATTAACCGAAAAGCCGTCTATCAGGTCGAGTTCGATAGCCCCGCACTGATCAAAAGCTGCATTGACCGGTTAGAAAAAGATTTGCAGGTGGCACCACTGCAATATCTTGTGACCGAGGGTGCTTTGTCAGATGACGTAACCGATGAGAGCCTACGTGCTGGCAGTGCCTTCGTGCAGGGGAAAATTCAATCTGAGAGTGGCAAGAGCGCGCATTCTCGCGTGTCATACGACGTAATCGGATCCATCGCCCAGAATACCGATCTGACCCGCAAGACCGTGGGCGAAATTCTGGCCCGGCTTCAGCCAGTAAAATTTGCCGAGTTTGCCAAGAACCCCGAACAGTTCATCGCCGATGCGTCGCACTTGATCCAAGAACAAAAAGCGACAGCCATCATTGAAAAGCTCACTTACGATGCGGTTGAAGAGCGCTATGATTCAGAGCTGTTTACTGCGGGCGAAACCGGCAATGATTTCAAGAAGGCAACCGACAAGCTGAAGAACCACGTTTACGATCACGCGATCGTCGATTCAAAGGTTGAGCGGGACTTCGTCATGGATCTTGATACCAGCGAAGAGGTCGTCGTTTACTCCAAACTACCACGTGGTTTCCTGATCCCAACGCCTGTTGGTGACTATAACCCAGATTGGGCGATCGCGTTCAAAGAGGGCGGTATCAAGCACCTTTACTTTGTTGCTGAGACGAAGTCTGACCTACCCTCAATGAAAATGCGCGAATTGGAACAGACCAAGATCAAATGCGCGAGGAAGTTTTTTGACGAAATCGGTCGCCGGATCAATGAAGACCGCGTTAAATATGATGTTGTGACTAGTTACGCCGAATTGATGGCTATCGTTAAGGAAGTGGCTTAATCACCTTCTTGTTGGCGGGCCCGGTGAGGTGATTGCAAGCTGGTGTGTATTCGGTGTGGGATTGAATCCGGTATCAGAATTGTGTGACAATGCTTCATTCATTATGATTTCGCTCTGATGAGCGGTGCAAGATACTCGGCCCAGTCTTCCATCATATTGCGCCGTCGCTCCACCATATCGCTGCGTCTGTAAGCCTGTTCGACGGCGTTTCCGACCGAATGGGCAAGAGCGAGTTCTGCCATCTCGCGCGGATAGTTGGTGCGTTCTGCCGCCCAATCCCGGAAGCTCGAGCGTAAACCGTGAGGAACCGCCCGCCGACGGGACCTCTGGTCCAGAAATCCCGTCCTGCCAGCCTTCTCCTCGCTTTCCTGTATCCGCCGCATCACGGCAGAAATACTCATATCAGAAATGATGCCATTCTTGGACGAGGGGAAGAGGAGTTCACAATCGACCATCCGCGGGAGGTTCTCAAGCAACGCGACTGCCGACTTGGAGAGCGGAACCCGATGCTCTCGTGAGGCTTTCATTCGGTCGGCAGGTATTGTCCAAATGGCAGATGCAAAATCGATCTCGTCCCAGCGCGCGCCACGCACCTCGCCTGACCGGGTTGCCGTCAACGCCAGGAACTCCAGCGCCCTAGCGGATATGCCGTCTCTCGATCGAACGAGCGCAAACCAGACAGCAATCTGATCCAACGCCACTGCTGGGCTCTTTTTTTCCTTTTGAACCTTGCCCGGCGATGGGAGCAATTGCTGCAGGTTGCCTTTCCAGCGCGCCGGGTTGTCGCCTTCGCGCAGTTTCATCACCGTTGACCAGTCTAAGACCGCTTCAAGCCTTTGGCGCACCCGGGATGCTGTTTCGTTCTTCGCCAACCAGATCGGGCGAAGGACAGAGAGGATGTCCTCGACGGTGATGTCGGCGACGGATTTATCGCCGATTGTCGGAAAGGCATATGTGCTCAACGTCGATTGCCACTGTTTGATGTGTTTCGCATTTCGCAGCTCGCCTTGGACCTTCTCTTCGTAAAAACGATTGAAGGCCTCTTCGAAGGACGTGCGCTTTCGCACTTCCGCCATGAGTGCTTCTCGCCGTGCTCTACGGTCTTCCACTGGGTCGCTTCCAGAGGCAATGGACCGTTTCATGTCCAAGGCTTTCTGGCGTGCTTCGGCCAGGGAGACTTCAGGGTAGGGGCCGAGACCGATATGTCGTCTGTTGCGGCCAACGGTGACTCTGAATATCCAAGACCGAGCGCCGTTCTCGGTGATGTTCAGATTCAAACCCGGAGGTGTGCCTCCGACCGGATGTCGGCCAGGCTGAGTCAGGCGACGCACTTGGAGGTCCTTGAGTTCAGTCGCCTTTTTAGGCATTTATTGCCACCATCCTTGCCACCAAAAGATGTGCAATTGAGTGCAGTTTCGTGCGTCCATTTGCAAGGGTGAAGATTGGGGGTATTTCTTAAGTCTTTGCAATCACAATAGTAAATTCGGCTTCATGCAGCTTTCTGCAACTTGTGGTGAGCGGACTGAGCCTCCGCCACCATCACCCCCGTCACCAACAGCTGCGCGCGCGCAGGTTCCATCCGGCGATGGGCGGAAAATCGCCATGTGCGGCAGACGGGGTGAATTTTCTCCAGGCTATTTCAACGTCGGCGGGTAACGTCGGGCGGAAGGACCGGGGCGATGAAGGCACCCGGCCGGCAACAGGAGGTTCCCGACATGACATTGATGATAACCGGCGTGATCGACGGCCCGCTTCCGGGCGGGCTGCCCAAGGCGATCCAGCTTTTCGCGCTGCCCGACATTTCCGATCTGTCGGTTTTCGGCCTCGGCTCGGCCAATAACGGCGGTGGCAGCGACGGGCAGGAATTTACCTTTCCCGCCGGGCCGCTCGCCGCCGGGTCGACCATCCATGTCGCCAGCGAAAGCACGGGGTTCACCGAATATTTCGGCTTTGCGCCCGATTACACGAGCGCCGCGGCCTCGATCAACGGCGATGACGCGATCGAGCTTTTCGAGAACGGCGCGGTGATCGACCTGTTCGGCGATATCGACGTCGACGGCAATGGCGAGGTCTGGGAGTATCTCGACGGCTGGGCGTCGCGCGACCCGTCCGAAGGGGCGAGCGCCGTTTTCGATCCGGCTGAATGGAGATTCAGCGGCCCGAACGCGCTCGATGGCGAGACGAGCAACGCGAGCGCCGCCAGCCCCTTTCCGATCCCGAACGGCACCGGCGGCGGCGATATCGCGATCAACGAGTTTCGCGTGGCGCAGTCCGGCCCGGACACGGATGATTTCGTCGAACTGCTGGCCGCGCCGGGGCAATCCTTCGATGGCAAGACGTTGCTTGCGATTTCGGGCGAATTCGCGCCCGGCAATATTGACGCCGCGATCAGTCTCGATGGCGCGGTCGCGGATGAGAACGGCTTTCTGCTGATCGCGAATAGCGAAAATCCCGCGCTGGAGCCGGGCGATGTGGGCGTTCCGGCGCTAGACTTCTTCGGCTCTCCGCAGACCTTCCTCTTGGTGGACGGCTTTACCGCGCTGACGGGCGAAGATCTGGACACCGATGATGACGGCAGTTTCGACAGCACGCCCTGGGACAGCATCCTCGCCAGCCTGTCCATCGAGGATGCGGATGCCACCCCCGATCTGAGCTATTCCGATCTGGTCGTCGCATCGTCCGGCGGGTTCGCCCCGGCCGGCGCGGCGCGTCTGCCCGATGGCACCGGTGCCTTCACGCTGCTCGATTTCTCCGATCTTTCCGCCGATACGCCGGGGCAAACCAATGCCCAGACGACCGGGCCCGAGCGCGTCACCATCATGGAGATTCAGGGCGCCGGCCATGTCTCCGGCTTTGTCAGCGACACCCCGCTCGATCCGACCAGCGGAGGAAACGGCGCGCGGGTGACGACCTCCGGGATCGTGACGGCGGTCGATTCCAACGGGTTCTACCTTCAGGATCCGGATGGCGACGGCAATATCGCCACCTCCGATGCGATCTTCGTCTTCACCTCCTCGGCGCCGGGCGTGAGCGTCGGCGATGCGGTGGACGTGACGGGCACGGTTTCCGAGTTTTATCCCGGCGGCGCGGGATCGGGCAATCTCAGCACGACGCAGCTTGCCGGATCGCCCGAGATCACGGTCCTGTCCTCGGGCAATCCACTGCCTGCCTCGGTGGTGCTCGGCGCCTCCGGTCGGCCGCTGCCCGATGTGAATATCGACGACGATGCCTTCGCGTCCTTCGATCCGCAGACCGACGGGATCGATTTCTACGAAAGCCTTGAGGCGATGCTCGTCACCGTGCCGCAACCCGTCGCCATCTCCGGCACCAACCGCTTCGGAGAGGTCTTTATCGCCGTCGATGGCGGCGCGGGGGCGTCCGGCCTGTCGGATCGCGGAACGCTCAATATCTCGCCGGACGATTTCAACCCCGAGAAAGTCCAGATCGACTGGGATTCCACGGTCAGCCCCGGCGATGCCGTTCAGGTCAGCACCGGCGCGGCCTTCGACGATGTGATGGGCGTGGTATCCTACAGCTTCGGCAATTACGAGATCGTACCGACGGAAACCGTTACGGTGATCGAACCCTCGGCGCTTGAGCCTGAAACAACCGATCTGGACGGCTCCGAGGGCGCGCTCAGCATCGCCAGCTACAACGTGCTCAACCTCGATCCGAACGACGCCGATGGCGACGCCGATCTGGCCGATGGCCGCTTCGATGCGATCGCCGAGCAGATCCTGACCAACCTCGCCAGCCCCGATATCATCGCGCTTCAGGAAGTGCAGGACGGCTCCGGTTCCGCCGATGACGGCACGGTTTCGGCGGCGGGCACCTTCGCCGCGTTGATCGACGCCATCGATCTGGCCGATGACGGCACGCTGAACGGCAGCACCGGATATGCCTATATCGACAACCCGTTCATCGGCGACAACACCAGCGGCGGCCAGCCCGGAGGCAATATCCGCACCGGGTTCCTCTATAACGAGAACCGCGTGTCGCTGATCGACGGCTCTGTCGCGACTATCGGAAGCCAGGACCCGGGGGCCGCCTTCGACGGCGCGCGCCTGCCGCTCCTCGCGCGTTTCGATTTCAATGGCGAAGAGGTGACGGTGGTCAACAACCACTTCTCGTCCAAGGGCGGCAGCGCCCCCATTTTCGGCGTGGAGCAGAATTTCGCGGACCGGCAGGAGGACGTGACCGTCAACGGCTCGCTCGATGAACGGCAGGCACAATCGGAAGCGGTGGCAGGTTTCGTCTCGGCAGAATTGGCGCAGGACGAAGACGCCAATATCGTCGTTTTGGGCGATTTCAACGAGTTCGAATTCGTCTCCCCGCTGACGGGGCTGGAAGCCGCCGGGCTGACCAACCTGACGAACACGCTGGACCCCGATGAACGCTACACGTTCAATTTCCAGGGCAACAGCCAGTCGCTCGATCACATTCTCGTTTCTGACGCGCTTATCGCGGGCGCGCAGTTCGACGTGGTGCATGTGAATTCCGAATTCGCCGAAACCGAAAGCCGCGCCAGCGATCACGACCCGCTTATCGCGCTGCTCGATTTCGGCGCGCCGGAGCCTGAAACCGTCACCGTGTCGGTCGCGCTGGAAAAGGCGTGGTTCCTCGGCACGCGCGCGGTGGAAAGCGTGGAGGGCAGCGTCGTCGATACCGACCGCGTGCCGGTGATCCGCAACGACATCGCATTTGACGATGTCGGCATCGAGCTCGGGGCCAGCGCACCGGGCCGTGAGTATGTCACCAGCTTCCGGGGTGAAATCGGTGTCCTGTCGCGCGCCGACGATCTGTTCCGGGGCGAGACGGTCCTCGTCAATGACGGTGAAACGCTGGTGTTCGAGCTGGAGGAGGGCGCGTTCGGCGATGCGCTCATGGCGATGTTCGATTTCGCCACTCTGCGCGGATCGGGAGATGTCGAGCTGTCCTTCTTCGATGGCGGCACGCAGATCGGATCGAGCGTCGAGAGCGCATCGGCGGGCACGCTGTCGGTCGGGCTGGACGGGCAGGGCTTTGATGCGGTCGGGATCACCGCGCTGGGCGATACCGCCTTTTCGCTCGTCGGCTTCGCCTTCGACCGTATGGCAAGCGAGGAACCCGCATTGCTCTGAGCCCACAAATCCCGCGCCTTCGCGACCGATGCCGGTCGCGGGGCGCTTTCCTGCTTGACTTGTTTGCCGCAAGCCCCCATCTGCTCTCCATCGCCGCGCAGCCGCGTGAGCTTGCCGCGCCCGTCATCATGGGTGCATCGGCGATAAAGCAATTCAGTTCCCCATCACGCAGGGTCCCTGACGTAGTGCCGGACGGCACGGGGCTCTTTCGTCTCGTCCTGAACGCGCTGCGGACACCCTCGTTGGCCGCGTGATGCGGCCCGCCCCCATGCCCTGCGCAGGATGCGTCGGGCTGCAAAGGAAATTTCTTGTCCGATTTTGACACACTGGGCCTCAAGCCCGTTCTCCTCGCCGCGCTTCAAGACGCCGGCCTTACGACACCTACCCCCATTCAGGCGCAGGCCGTGCCGCTCGCCTTGGCGGGCCATGACGTGCTGGGTCTCGCCCAGACCGGCACCGGCAAGACGATGGCCTTCGGCCTGCCTCTGGTCAGCCACCTTCTCGACAGTTCCGAACGCCCCGCCGCGCGCACCGCGAAATCGCTGATCCTCGCGCCGACGCGCGAATTGGTGAACCAGATCGCCGAGTCGCTGCGGACCCTAACGAAAAAGACCCAACTCAAGGTCAATGTCGTCGTCGGCGGGCAATCCATCAACAAGCAGATCCACCAGCTTCTGAAAGGCACCGACATCCTCGTCGCCACGCCGGGCCGGCTGATCGACCTGATGGACCGCAAGGCCGTCGATCTGCGCACCGTCAAGCATCTCGTGCTGGACGAGGCCGACCAGATGCTCGACATGGGCTTCATCCACGCGCTGCGCCGGATCGCGCCCAAGCTGGGCACGCCGCGCCAGACGATGCTCTTTTCGGCCACAATGCCGAAACAGATGGAGGATCTGAGCCGCGCCTACCTGACGAACCCCAAGAAGGTTCAGGTCGCCCCGCCGGGCAAGGCCGCCGACAAGATCACCCAATCGGTGCATCACCTTGCCGACAAATCCGCCAAACAGGCCAAGCTTCGCGAGATCCTGTCGCAGGACATGGATGCGCTCACGCTGGTTTTCTCGCGCACCAAGCACGGCGCGGAGAAGCTGATGAAGGGGCTGGTCGCGGATGGCTACAACGCGGCTTCGATCCACGGCAACAAGAGCCAGGGCCAGCGCGACCGCGCGATCAAGGCGTTCCGCGACGGCACGATCACCGTGCTGGTGGCGACCGATGTCGCCGCGCGCGGCATCGACATTCCCGGCGTGGCCTATGTGGTCAACTACGATCTGCCCGAAGTGCCGGATAATTACGTCCACCGCATCGGTCGCACCGCCCGCGCGGGCCGCGAGGGCGAGGCGATCGCCTTCTGCGCGCCGGACGAGGCCGACCTGCTGCGTCAGATCGAAAAGCTGATGAAGATCGAGGTGCCCGTCGCCAGCGGCACCGCGCCGAAAGATCCGGTCCCCCGCAAGGCGCAATCGCGCGGGCGTGCGCGCGGGCATGGGGGCGGACAGAATGGCGGGCAGGGCACCAAGGCGAAACCGGGTGGCAACCGCCGCCGCCGAAGCCGCGCCCGCAAGGCCGCCTGAGCGAACACAGCACGAAGGCCCGCTCCGAAAGGCGGGCCTTTTTCTTGGCGTCCGAACACGTTCCCGCAGACAGCCGGACCTATGTCGAATGACATTTCACATATCCGACCCGCACAGCCTTTGTCTTGTTTGACACCGCCCCGCAGGGTATAGGATGTTGAGCTTGCTAGTTAATTCTTTTCCTTGATCGAATCGGAACCGGGTGGTCGCACGTCGTGGTTGATATCTCTGAACATCACGCGACACCCACGAACCTTGGCGCGCTTGTCAAAAGCGCGGTTGAGCAAGCCCCCGCCGCGGCGCTGCTTTTCCTTCCTGATGACAGGTTTACCCTGCTCTGGCGTAACGCTGCGCATGAGGCCATGACGCAATCGACCGGGTTGGATGTGGCCGGCAGGGGCATGTTCGATGCGTTCCCGCCCAACGAAGGCGGCGACGCCGCGAAGAGCGCTATCGAGGATGCGGTGGCCGTCATCGTGGACACAAGGAACACCGTCGATATCGGCCCCTACCGATACGACCTGATCGCCGAAACCGGCGGTTTCGTCGAGCATCACTGGCGGATGCGCATGTCGCCCGTGATCGAAGACGACAAGGTCGTCGCGATCCTGCAGATCGCGCAGGATGTGACCCGCGAAATTCTCGACAAGAACTTCTCCGAAAGCCTGCAGCGCACCGCTGTGTCGACCGCTGCGCTGAGCTATTTCCGATACGATCCGGAAACCGATCTCTTCATCCGCTCGCCTGCCGTGGACCGGATGTTCGGCTTCGCCGAGGGCGAGGCCGGGGAACATGCAACTCCGTTCTTCGAACGCGTGCATCCCGAAGACGTTCAAGGCGTTTACGACGAGGTCGAACGTATCTTCGCTGCTCCGCGCGGCGAGGTGGCGGCATTCGATTACCGCGTGCCGCAAACCGACGGCAGCGAACGGTTCCTGCGCATCCGCGCCGAGGTCAGTGTCGATCCCGCCGACCGGCGCGAAAAGCTTGTCGGCACCTTCATCGACCTGACCGATGTGGAAACCAACCGCAGGCAGCTGCGCCGCGAATTGTCCCTGCGCGAGGCACTCGTCAACGAAGCCAACCACCGGATCAAGAACTCTCTTGCCATTGCCTTGGCGATGCTGCGCGTGGAGAAGCAGGAGATCGCAAGATCGGGCGAAGGCAGCGCGCAGAGCGCGATGTCAGCGCTTGTCTCGCTGGAAGCGCGGATCAATGCGATCTCCGGGGTGCATGGCATGATGGAACTGGCTGGCGACAAGACGGATGTTTCGCTGCACGTACTGCTCGACCGTCTGGTTTCCCAGACCCGTTCCAGCGTCGGGCTGGGCGAAACCGATCTCCGGCTCATCATCGACGGCGCCGACCGGCGCCTTCACAGCGACATGGCGACGACGCTCGCCATGATCCTGAACGAGTTGCTGACCAATACGCTGAAATACGGGCTCAGCAAGGACGGCTCGGCCGATATCGAGGTCGCGGCGCAAAGCTCTGCGGATGGCACGGTCATCGCCGTGGAAAACAGGATCGAAAGCGCGCAACCGATAGAGGCCATCAGCTCGACCCGAGTCGGCTCTATGCTGATCCAGCAACTTGCCAATGACTTCGGCGCGCATATCGACACCGATACCAAAGGCGACATCTACGCCGTGCACATCACGCTGCCAGAGACGACGCGCGCCTGAAAGTGAAAATTTCTCTTACATAAACGGTAGCTATTTTTGGCTTTCCGTTATCATTTCTGACGTTTACCTTTTCGCTCAAACCCGGAATTGAACCAAGGTGCAACGTGGCGGCTCAAGCGACGGCGATGAAGGTAACGGTCGAGCGTGGTGGGGCGGGCACAGAGTCGCATCGCCAAAGTTTCGATGTTCCGGCTTACGAGAACCAGACCGTTCTCGATGTCGTTTCCTGGATTCAGCAGAACGCCGATCCGACGCTTACCTATCGCTTCGCCTGCCGCGTCGGCATGTGCGGAAGCTGCGCCATGATGGTCAACGGTGTGCCGCGCTGGACCTGTCGCACCCATGTGAGCCGGGTGCTGAAGGATGGCGCGCTGCATGTCGGCCCGCTGCGCAACCTGCCGGTCATCAAGGATTTGGCCGCGGACATGGATCCGTTCTTCGACAAATGGGTCGCCGCCGAAGGGCGCCATCATCCGACGCGCAGCCGCGAGGAGGAGATCCAGCCCGTCGATCCGGCAGCCCCGGAGCGGCAGACCGCCAGCGCCGGGATCGAATGCATCAACTGTGCGATCTGCTATTCCGCCTGCGATACGGTCGCGGGCAATCCCGACTACCTCGGCCCTGCCGCGCTGCAACGGGCGTGGACGGTGTATAATGATGCCAAGGACGCCAACAAGGGTGCGATCCTCGATGCCGTGTCTGGAAAGGGCGGGTGTCATTCCTGTCACTCGATGGGATCGTGCACGCAATACTGCCCCAACGACCTTGATCCGCTGTCTGCGATCCTCGGGCTGAAACGCGCCACGACACGGCGCTTTTTCAAAGGAGCGAAGTGATGGAGTTCCGTCTTTACATGGCGCAACGCCTGAGCGCGTTGGTGATGGCGCCTTTCGTGCTCGTGCATATCGGCGTGATGATCTATGCGATTCAGGGCGGGCTATCGGCGGCTGAAATCCTGGGGCGCACCCAAGGGTCCGCGCTGTGGTTCGCGTTTTACGGCATGTTCGTGATCGCCGTGTCGATCCATGCCGCCATCGGCCTGCGGACCATCCTGCTGGAATGGGCGGGCCTGCGCGGCACGCTACTGAACGCTGCGGCGGCGCTGATCGGAGTGGGCCTCTTCGCGCTTGGCGCGCAAGCGGTCTTGGCGGTGACGCTATGATCGTCGCGCGCGCCCATCCGCTTTGGCTGGCCTATATCCTGCACCGGCTGTCGGGCCTCGCTTTGGCCCTGTTCCTGCCGCTGCATTTCTGGGTGTTGTCGATGGCCGTCACCGATGCCGCGCGGCTGGATGCCTTCCTGACCCTGACCGACATGCCGCTGGTCAAGCTGGCGGAATTCGGCCTCGTCTTCCTGCTGGCCGTGCATGTCTTCGGCGGGCTGCGCCTCCTCGCGCTGGAATGGCTGCCGTGGTCCGCGCCGCAAAAGACATGGGCGGCGGCGGCGGTCGCGGGGTCGTTCCTTGTGTCCACCACCTTCCTGCTGAGGGCGATCTGATGTTCACCACGCGCGACATCGACCGGCACGATACCGACATCCTGATTCTCGGCACCGGCGGGGCAGGCATGTTCGCCGCCCTTCACGCGATGCAGACCGCGCCCGAGGGCACGAAGGTGACGATCGCCGTCAAGGGCCTGATCGGCAAGAGCGGCTGCACCCGGATGGTGCAGGGCGGCTACAACGTCGCCTTGGGCCACGGAGATTCCGTCGAGCGGCATTTCATGGACACGGTCCAGGGCGGCAAATGGCTGCCCAATCAGGACATGGCCTGGCGGCTGTGCGAGCAGGCGGTGGTGCGCATCCGCGAGTTGGAGAACGAGGTCGGCTGCTTCTTCGACCGCAACCCCGACGGCACGCTGCACCAGAAGGCCTTT
This sequence comes from Marivita sp. GX14005, assembly GCF_023370775.1. GTDB lineage: Bacteria > Pseudomonadota > Alphaproteobacteria > Rhodobacterales > Rhodobacteraceae > Marivita. The sequence goes on along the minus strand of NZ_JAMCCQ010000003.1, from coordinate 324,408 downwards.
GCCGGGCAGACCGCGGACCGCACGGTGCACAAGGGCGACCTGACGGGGATCGAGATCATCAACCGCCTTATGGAGCAGGTGCTGTCCCGCCCAGTCGAGAAGTTGCAGGAACACCGCGCCATCGGGTTGATCCCGACGAAGGATGGCAGCGCGCTGGCGGGCGTTCTGATGATCGACATGCGCACTGGCAAGTTTCGCTTCGTCCGCGCGAAGACGGTGCTGATGGCGACGGGCGGCGGCCCGTCGATGTACAAGTACCACACGCCATCCGGCGACAAGACGATGGACGGGCTGGCGATGGCCCTGCGCGCCGGTTTTCCGCTGCGCGACATGGAGATGGTGCAGTTCCATCCCACCGGGCTCTTGGCCGGCGATCATACGCGGATGACCGGCACGGTGCTGGAAGAGGGCCTGCGCGGCGCGGGCGGGCAGCTTGTGAATCACGCGGGTCAACGCTTCATGTTCGACTACGACGCCAAGGGCGAACGCGCCACGCGCGATGTGGTCAGCCGGGGCATCTATGCCGAGATGCGCAAGAACAACGATCCCGAGCAGGAGGGCGTTTTCATCAGCATGGCGCATCTCGAGCCGGATTTCGTGTCCGAGAAGTTCAAGGGCATGGTCAAACGCTGCGCCGATTGCGGGTTCGATCTGGCGGCGGGCAAGGTCGAGGTGGTGCCGACCGCGCATTACTTCATGGGCGGCGTCGTCGTCGATGTGGACACGCGCACGGCGATGGAGGGGCTTTACGTCGCCGGAGAGGATGCGGGCGGGGCGCATGGGTCGAACCGGCTGGGCGGCAACGGGGTGGCGAACTCCACGGTTTACGGCGGCATCGCGGGCGATGTGATGGGGCGCGACGTGGCAGGCTTCGGCCTGCGCGAGCCGGACATGGACGTGATGGAGGCCGAGCTTGCCCGCGCCTGTCACCCGTTCACGCGCAGCCCCGGTCTGGTAATGCCGCTGCGCCAGGACTTGCAGAACGCCATGTGGGACGAGGTCGGCGTGATGCGCACCGAAACCGGCCTTGTGAGGGGGTTAACACGTATCTACAACATACGGGAATCCTTGATGGAAACCGGATTGTCCGCCGACAACCTTGCGTTCAATCTGACATGGCATGATTGGCTCAATCTGGCGTCGCTCTGCGAAGTTTCCGAGGTCATCACCAAGGCCGCATTGGCTCGCGAAAACTCGCGCGGCGCTCATTACCGCGAGGATTTCCCCGATCCCGGCGCGATGGAGGACAGCTATTTCACCGTCGCCCGGCAGGTCGATGGCAAGGTCGAGGTGGGGCGCAAGGACGTGCAGTTCACCATCGTGCGACCGGGGGAAACGGTGCTGCCGGAGGGGGAGCCGGAGACATTGGTGGCGGCGCAATGAGACGGTTAAAGCAAAAGAGCGAAATGCGACGGACAGCGCAACCCGGCGCGACTGCGCCAAGCCCGACCTCCCCCACGGGAGGGCTTTCGTCGATCGGCCCGATGCACGCACGGCGCTGGTGCTTTGTAGAACGACCAACAGCCCGTGATGCAACCGCCCTCCCGAGGTCGGGCTTGGCGCAGCCACACCTTTTCGGAGGGCAGACCCCATGATCCCCCTATCCCTCATCCAGTCCACCGCGGAAACCCTGATGGACAAGGCGGCCATCGACATTCCCGAGGATTACCTCAACGGCTTGCAAAAAGCCGCCGAAACCGAGGACGGTGATCTGTCCAGCTTCGTTCTCAAGGCGATGCTGGAAAACTACGAGGCCGCCAAGGAGGACCGGCGCGCCATGTGCGGCGACACCGGCGTGCCGCGCTGGTTCGTCAAGATGGGCAACGATGCATCGGTCGAAGGCGGCATGTGCGCGCTTGAGACCGCGCTGCGCCGCGCGACGGCGAGCGCCACCAACGGCGTGCCGCTGCGCCCCAACCGGGTGCATCCGCTCTGGCGCACCGATCACGACAACAATGTCGGCATCAATGCGCCAGAGATCGAATACGCCTTCGAGCCCGAGGGCGAGTGGATCGACCTCATCACCGTGCACAAGGGCGGGCTCTTCGGCACCGATTACCGGATGCTTTTTCCCAGCGACGGCATACAGGGGATCAAGCGGTTCTATCTCGACAGCCTGATGGCCTTCGGCAAGCGCGGTCTGACCTGCCAGCCGGCGATCATCGGTATCGGCCTTGGCGGCTCAAAGGATATTTGCATGACGCTCGGCAAACGCGCCTCGGTGCTGCGCACCGTGGGCAGCCGCAACCCCGATCCGCGCATCGCCGAGATGGAGGAGGAGTTCAAGGAGCTGGGCAACTCCATCGGCATGGGCGCGATGGGGTTCGTCGGCAAGAACATGGTGGTGCAGTGCAATATCGAAGTGGGCTATTGCCATACCGGCGGTATGCCCATGTCGGTGCATGCCTTCTGCCTGTCCTCGCGCCGCGCAGTGGCCCGGCTCTGGCCCGATGGCCGCGTCGAATATCGCACCGATCCCGACTGGTTCACCCCCTATATGCGCCGCGAAACCGTGGAATGGGATTCGGTGAAGGAGCCTTCGCATGAGCCCGCGTGAAATCCGCCTGTCCACCACGCCGACCGAGGAGGACATCGCCAAGCTGCGCCTCGGCGATATCGTTTACCTCGACGGACTGATGTATACCGCTCGCGAAGGCGTCTATATGCGCGCCCTGGAGGAGCGCGCGAATATCCCGATGGAGCTGCCCGCCCAGAGCGCCGCGAATTTCCACTGCTCTCCCGCCGCTCGGATCAATGCCGATGGCAGTTTCGACATGGGGGCCGTCACCGCCACCGCCTCGTTCCGCTTTGCCAAATGGCTGCCCGAATGGATGGAGAAGACCGGCGCGAAGCTCATCATCGGCAAGGGGGGCATGACCTCGAAGGATTACAAGAGCTATTTCGTCCCGAACGGCGCGGTCTATCTCTCAACCGTCGGCTACGGCACCGGCGCGCTTCTGGGGCGGGGGGTCGAGAATGTGGAAGCCGTGCATTGGCACGAGGAACTGGGCCTTGCGCAGGCGATGTGGGTCATCAAGTGCAACCGGATGGGGCCGTTCATCGTGGCGTCCGACCTCAATGGCGATTGCCTGTTCGAGCGCGAGAACGCCAAGATCGCGCAGAATATCGACCGGGTCTACGAAGGCACGAAACCCGCTGTGCTCAAACGCTATGGCGAAAGCGATGACCGTTCCGACGAGGTGATATGACGACCAATCCTTTTGCGCCCGACGCGAAGCGCCCGCCCGTGACCGAGGGCGTGTTTTCGCGCGAAGAGGTGGCGCTGGCCAACCGCAACTCCGGTGCCTTGCTGGAAACGCTGGCGCTCGATATCACGCCCACCGGCACGCATTACCTGCTCAATCATTTCGACGTCCCGATCCTGTCCGGGGCCGATCATGTGCTGCGTTTTGAAGGCGCGTTCGATGCGCCCTACAGCCTCACGATGGACGAGATCCGCGCGCTGCCAGAGGTCACGCGCCCGGTAACGCTGGAATGTGCGGGCAACGGGCGGATCGGGGTCAGCCCGCGCTGTTTCTCGATGCCCTGGGCCTATGAGGCGGTCGGCACCTCGGAATGGACGGGAACGCCGATCGCGCCCTTGCTGGAACGCGCGAAACCGCAGGCGGACGTGCAGGATTTCGCCTTTCTTGGCGCGGATTACGGCTTCGACAAGGGCGAGCCGCATCATTTCGGGCGTTCGCTCACGCCGGAGCAGGTGGCTGACCTCGACGTGATGCTGGTCTGGGGCATGAACGGCCAGCCGCTCTTGCCGCAGCACGGCGCGCCTTTGCGGATCATCGTGCCGGGTTGGTACGGCATGGCGTCGGTGAAATGGCTGTCGCGGATCGAGGCGCTGACCGAACGGTATCAGGGCTTCCAGCAGGTGCAGACCTATCGTTTTCGCGCGAGCGAGGACGACCCCGGCCGGCCGATCACGACGATCCGCGTCAAATCGCTGATGGTGCCGCCGGGCGTGCCCGATTGGGTCACGCGGCAACGCTGGATGCAGGCAGGCAAGGTGACGCTTCAGGGGCGGGCATGGTCCGGTGGCGGGGTTCCCATCGAACGGGTCGAGGTGCTGCTGAACGGCGCGTGGAAGGAGGCGGAACTGACGGGCCGCGCGGACACCTATGCATGGACCGGCTGGCAGATCGACTGGGACGCGCCGCCGGGAGTGCATGAGCTGGCCTGCCGCGCAACCGATGCCGAGGGCAATACACAGCCGCTCGACGCGCCGTTCGATATGGCGGGCTTTGCAAACAATGCGGTGCACCGGATCACCGTGCATGTGGCGGCGGCCTGATGCGGGGTGCGGATGCGGTTATGCAGACGCTCGCGGCGCAGGGGGTCAAGGACATCTTCGCCCTGTCGGGCAACCAGATCATGCCGCTATTCGATGCGAGCCTCGATGCCGGGATACGTCTTTACCACACGCGGCACGAGGCGGCGGCGGTCTATATGGCCGAAGGTTATGCACAAATCGCGGGTGGCGTCGGTGTTGCGCTGGTGACGGCGGGGGCGGGGCTGGGCAATGCCATCGCAACGCTGCTGACGGCGCGGACGTCCGACACGCCCGTTGTGCTGTTGAGCGGTGACAGCCCGGCGGCGCAGGACGGCAAGGGCGCGTTTCAGGAGATGGACCAGGTCGCGCTGACGCGCAGCCTGACGAAATGGTCGGTGCGCCCGACGCAGCCGGAGGAGTTGGCCAGAACCATCCACGAGGCGATGCGCGTGGCGCAAGAGGGACGGCCCGGCCCGGTGCACGTGTCGCTTCCGGCGGATCTGCTGGCGGCGGAGTCGCGTGCTGTGCAAGCGCAGGCTGTTGCATCGCCTGATACCCCGGACACCGGGGCGCTGCGCGACTTTCTGGCGGGCACGGAACGGCCGGTCATCATCCTCGGCCCCGCGCTCAATGCAACACGCGCGCCCGGCCTGGCCGAACGGCTGAAAGCCGCAACCGGCGCGCCGGTGATCGTCATGGAAAGCCCGCGCGGAATTGCCGATCCGTCGCTCGGGGCCGCCGGCCCTGTCATCGCGGAGGCAGACCGCATCGCGCTTTTAGGCAAGCCGCTCGATTTCACCTTGCGTTTCGGCGAAGCGGCACCGGGTGCGGACTGGGCGATCGTGACGGCCGATGCAGCAGAGATCGCCCGCGCGAGGCGGAATGTCGGGGCGCGTCTGGCGCTGGAGATCGAGGGCGACGCGCGGGCCTGTGCCGAAGCTCTTTGCGCTTGGACCGACCAAGCGCCGATATCCGGCTGGGCGGCTCGACTGCACGCAGCCTGCAATCGCCGGATGGTATCATGCGGAACGAAAACCGTCATAGATCCCGGAATGTTATGCGCCTCAGTTGATGCAGCGCTTCAGTCCGTGCCGAACCCGGTCCTGATCTGCGATGGCGGGGAGTTCGGCCAATGGGCGCAAGCGGGCATCACCGCACCGCGCCGGATCGTCAACGGGGTGTCGGGTGCCATCGGCGGCGGGCTCTGCTACGCGATGGGCGCGCGCGCGGCGGATCGGCAAGCGACCGTGATCGCCATGATGGGCGATGGCACGGCGGGGTTTCACCTTGCCGAGTTCGAAACCGCGCTGCGCGAGGATCTGCCGTTCGTGGCGGTGATCGGCAATGACCGCCGCTGGAACGCCGAGCATCAGATCCAGATGCGCGATTTCGGCGCCGACCGCGTGCACGGCTGCGCGCTCAGCGGCGCGCGCTATGATCTGGCGGTGGCGGCGCTTGGCGGCTTCGGCGCGCATGTTTCCGATCCGGCGGACCTGCCGAACGCATTGGCGTCCGCATTGTCGAGCGGCAAGCCGGCCTGCATCGATGTCGAGATCGAGGGCCACCCCGCGCCGCTGCCGGATTAGACCGCCGCGCGCAGGGCGATCCCGACACCAAGGAACAGCGCAAGCCCGATCAGGAGCCGGCGGAACGTGTCGTCCCTTAGGCGGCGAAATACCAGAAGGCCGATCTGCGCCGCCAGCATCGCGGCGGGCAGGGCGATCAGGAAGGCGGTGATCGTCGGGCCGTCATAGGCGCCGCGCCACCAGAGCATCGCGGTGGTCGCTGACAAGACAGTCACGTTGAAGGGCTGGAGCACGGCGCGGGTTTCCCGCTTGGGCCAGGGACGCATCGAGCACCAGATCGTCGGCAATGCGCCCGAGAGCGACGCCATGCCGCCCAGAACGCCGCTGACAAGGCCAATGGCGCTATCCAGAAGCGGCGTGCGGCGTTCGAACTTCGGCAGGTCGGCGCGGAAGCTGAAAAATCCGCCATAAAGGATAAGCAGCGCAGCGACCAGCAGCTTGAGCATGTCGGCGTCGATCGCGCCAAGGAGCGAAATGCCGACCGGCACACCGACGAGCCCCGGCACCGTAAAGCGCGCAAGGCGCGGAACATCCACCTTGAGCGCGCTGCGCACCTCCCAAAGCCCCTGCAACCCCGTCACGACCGACATGAGCGAAACGACCGCCACCGCCGAAACCGGATCGAGCGCCACGAGGAAGAACCCCAGTGCGAACAGCGCGGTGCCCGTTCCGGCAAGCCCGTTCACGAAGCCTCCTGCGCAGGCGCCAAGAAGGATGAAGATCGCGGCCTGCCCGCTCATTTCGGGCGCTGCTGCGATTGTGCTACAGCGCTCAGCAGCGCGTTGTGGATCTCCTCGATCACGCGCTGTTTCGGATGGTTCTTGCGAAAGACCAGCCCCAATCTGCGCGATGGCGCGCCGTCGGGCAGGGGCAGGCGTTTGACCGGCAGCGCATAATCGTTGACCACGCAAGCGCGCGGCACGATGGAAACGCCGAGATTGGCGTGAACCATGCTTGCGATCGCTTCCAGATTTTCGAGCTCCATCGTCTCGCTCACGCGGATATCCCGCGCCTGCAGCCATGTCTCGATCAGCGTTCCGACAACGGCATCGCGGTTGAAACGGATGAACGGTTGCGTCTGAAGGATCGCGATGGGGTCGTCATCCGGCAATTCCCGGCTGGCGATCAGGTGAAGCGGTTCTTCGGCGATATCGAGAAACCCCATGCCGGGCGGCATCAGCACCGGGCGCGTGACGATGGCAAGATCGAGCTGCCCGCGGTCGATATCGGCCAGTAGTGCGCCGGTCAGCGCGGGGTGGATGCGGATGCGCAGGTCGGCATATGTCGCGCGCAGGATCGACATGGCGCGGGGCGCAAGGCCGGTCATCGTCGTCGGCACCGCGCCGAGCGTCACTTCGCCCGAGAAACCTTCGTCGCCAAGCACGGACGGCACGAGATTGTCGTAATCGCGCACAAGTTTGCGCGCCTTTTCCGTGATGGCGCGCCCCACCGGGGTCAGTTCCGGGGTGCGGTGGCTGCGGTCGAAGAGGTCAAGGCCAAGTTCACCCTCAAGCGTGCGCATCTGCTGACTGACGGCCGCATGGGTGATGAACACCGCGTCGGCGGCTTCGCTGAAGGTCTTGTGATCGGCGACGGCGATCAGTGTCTTGAGAAGGCGAATGGACATCTCGCACCGGGGTATTGTTCGCAGGGCTTACGGAAGATGTAAGATTTTAATTCTTCATCTAAGCTTATCTTAAGGTTACGGTGATGCAAGAGCCTGTGAAGGGCCGAAATGAAACACGGGAGGAGAGGATTTATGACATATCAAAGAATGGGCGCCACAATCGCGCTCTGCGCGGGTCTGGCCGCGACGGGGGCGCTGGCGGAGTACCCGGAGCGGCCGATCAACATGATCATCCCCTATGGCGCCGGCGGGGCAACGGATATCTCGGCGCGCACCATCGCGGAGCCGCTGGGCAAGGCGGTCGGCAAACCGCTGGTGATGGCGAATGTCACCGGCGCGGGCGGCGCGACGGGATCGGTCGCTGCCCAGAATGCCAAGCCGGATGGTTACACCATGCTCTTCGCGCGCGTGGGATCGCATTCGGTGAACCCGGCGATGAAGGCGACGCTGCCCTATACGCTCGATGATTTTCGTTTCGTCACAGTCTACGAGATCAACCCGGTTGCCTGCGCCGTGCGCGCGGGCAGCGGGATCGAGACGATGGACGATCTGATCGCCAGGGTGAAGGAAGGCGGCGTCAGCTATGCCTCCTCGGGCGTGGGATCGCTGCTGCATCTCGCCGGCGCGATGGTGCTCAAGGAGTTCGGCGTGGAAAACCCGCTCGAGCAGGCGACGCATATCCCGCAAAAGGGCGGCGGCGCGGCGGCGACGGCGGTTCTGAACGGCACGGCGACGTTCCTGTGCACGAATTCCTCCGCGGTGGCGAGTTTCGTCGCCAACGATCAGCTGACCCCGCTGATGGTCACGACCGAAGAGCCGGTCGTCGGTTTCGATGCGCCCACCGCGAACGAGCTTGGCAAGCCGCGGCTCAACCAGCTTGTCGGCTGGACCGGGATCGCGGGGCCGGCGGGCCTGCCGGACGATGTGGCCGCCAAATGGGGCGACTGGATGGCCCAGGCGGTTCAGGATCAGGAATTCCTCGATACGATGCAGGCGCGCGGATCGGTGATCGAGCTGATGGACCCGGAAGCGGCGAACGACTTCATCGAAGGGCAATACAAGGTCTTCAAGGCGCTGGTCGACGAGCTGGGGATGCGCGTCGAGGGGTGAGCCGCGCGCCGGACCTTGCCAGACCGCCGCGCCGGGCATGCGCCGGCGCGGGCCTTCAAAGGAGCCTTCTGCCCCATGCCTGACAGCACCGCCCTCAACCTGCGCCTCGGGATCGCGTCCCTACTGGCGTCAGGTTTCCTGTTCTTCTACGCGATCCCGCGTTTCGTCTCCGCGCCCAGCAATATCAACAATATCGTGCTCTCGCCGCTCTTTTGGCCCTACATCCTGTCGGTGTTGACGGCGCTGGTCGGTCTGGGGCTGATCGCGGTGTCCATCACTGGTGAACCGGAAGAAGACGGTTTCGCCGAACCGGGGCCGATGCTGCCCAAATGGGGGCGGCTGGCGGCGCTTGCGCTCATCATGGCGGCCACTTTCCTGCTCCTGCCGGCGCTGGGCATGGTCTGGACCTCGATGCTGGCCTTTCTGGCAACCGCCTTCCTGTTCCGCACGCGGCATCCGGTGGCGGCAGTGATTTGCGCCGTTCTAATCCCGCTCGTGCTTTACGGCTTCTTTGCGCATGTCGCGGGGGTTGCGGTGCCGCAGGGCAATTTCGTGAGATTGCCATGAGCCTGATAGAGTCCCTCGCGGCCGGCTTCGCGCTGGTCGGAAACATCGAAGCGTTCCTGATGCTGTTTTGCGGGTTGATCGTGGGTGTAATCGGAGGCGCGATCCCCGGTCTGTCGGCAACGATGGCGGTTGCGCTGGCGCTGCCCTTCACCTTTTCGATGGCGCCGATCAACGGGATCCTTCTGCTGCTGGGCGTCTACAAGGGCGGTATCTTCGGCGGCTCCATCCCGGCGATCCTGATCAAGACGCCCGGCACGCCGGCCTCTTCGGCCACAATCCTCGACGGGCACCCGATGGCGGAACGCGGCGAGGCGGGCCGCGCGCTGGGCATGGCGCTCTATGCCTCCTGCACGGCGGATGCAGTGTCGAACCTCGCGCTGATCCTCTTCGCGGGCTGGCTGGCGTCGTTCGCGATGAATTTCGGCCCGCCGGAGTTCTTTGCGCTGATCCTCTTTTCGCTGACGATCATCGCCGGCGTGTCGGGCGAAAGCCTGCTGCGCGGCGCGCTCTCGGCGCTGGCGGGGCTGCTGCTGGCGACGATCGGGCTCGATCTGGTCTATGGCACCAACCGGTTCACCTTCGGCAATCCGAACATGATGGGCGGGCTGAATTTCATCGCCGTGCTGATCGGGCTTTTCGCGATTCCCGAGATTATCGCGATGGCATGGAACCCGGTGGCGCATCTGGGCAAGACCCGGTCGCTGGGCAAGACGCGCTGCACGCTGGCCGATTACCTCGGCAGCATCAAGAGCATCCTGCGCGGCAGCCTGATCGGCGTGTTTCTCGGCTCCATCCCCGGTATCGGTGCGGCGCCGAGCGCCTTTCTGAGCTATTCGGAGGCGCGGCGCACATCGAAGAACAAGGCCAATTTCGGCAAGGGCGAGATCGAGGGCGTCGCGGCGTCCGAAGCCGGCAATAACGGCGTCGCCGGGGCCACGCTGATCCCGCTGCTGGCGCTGGGCGTGCCCGGCGATGTGATCACCGCCATCATCATCGGCGCCTTCATGGTGCACGGTCTGCAGCCGGGGCCGATGATGTTCATCCTCAATGTCGATATCATTTACGGATTGTTCATCGGGCTCATCATAAGCTCGGTTCTGCTGCTGATCGTCGGATCGGTGGCGATCCGGGGGTTCAGGTTCGTGGCCGATGTGCCCAAGCGCCTGCTGATGCCCGCGGTTCTGGTGCTGTGCATTTACGGGGTCTTTGCTGTGAACAACAATATCTTCGATGTCGGGGTGATGCTCGTAATGGGATGGGTCGGCTACCTGATGATGCGCGCGCGCATCCCGGCCGCGCCGTTCCTGATCGCCTTCATCCTCGGTCCGCTGCTGGAGGACAATTTCCGTCAGGCGATGCTGATGTCGGGCAGTGACCCGGTGATCCTCTTCCGGGGGCCGATCACATGGTTCTTCTGGGCGCTGACCGGGCTGACGGTCTTCGCGATCACGCGCAGCACGTTGCGAAAACGCGTGCCGCTCAGTTGAGGTCTTCGAGCAGGCGGCCATGGCGGCGGGTTTCCTCGATCACCGCGCCGAAGGTGGTCAGGCCCTGCGCCTCCAGCATCGGCAACATGCGCACCAGCACCTCGGCGGTGGCCTGCGCATCGCCGATGGCCGTATGGCGCATCGCGTCGGGGATCGTGACGCCGAGCCGTTCGCACAGCGCGTCGAGCGTGTGTTTCTCGCTCGCGCCGAACAGCACGGCGGAGAGCAGCACGGTGTCGAGGATCGGATGATCCCAGGTCAGGCCGGTGGTGTGCGCGTGACGGTGCAGGAAGGCCATGTCGAACGGCGCGTTATGGGCGACGATCACGGCCTCTCGCGAGAAGTCGTGAAAGCGCCGGGCAACCTCTGCGATACGCGGCTTGCCGCGCACCATCGCATCCGAGATGCGATGCACGCGCGTCGCGCCCGGCGGGATCGGGCGGCCGGGATCGACCAGCTGGTCGATCCGCTCGCCCGGAACGATACGCCCGTTGAGCACCCGCACCGCACCGAGCTGCACGATCTCGTCCTTATGCGGCAGAAGGCCCGTGGTTTCGGTGTCGAAGACCGAAAAGCAAAGCTGCCGCAGCGGGCGCTCGGCGAAATCGGACCCGGCATCGCCCTGATCGAGGAGGTCGAAATCATAGACCAGCGGGCGTTCGGCCTCGGGCGATATGTCGAGCGTCTGGCTGTCGATCACCATGAGATAGCCGCCGTCCCGCATCGGCTTGAGCCGCGCGTCGAAGCTTTGCGTGCCATCGGGTGACTGGGCGGTAAAGCGGACATCCTTGCCGGATTTGTGCAGCTTGCCGACCGCCGCATCGAGGCTCTTCGCGGCGAAATACTCGGAGATCCGCGCATTGAGACGCGGCACGCCGATCTGCGAGAGGATCTCGGCCGCCTGCGCGTCGTAAAGCGCGATCTGCCCGCCGGGCGTGACGAGGATCGTCGCCACCGGGATTTCCGTCAGAAGCGCGGTCAGGCGGGCCTTTTCAGCCTCCAGCCGGGCCGTTTCGGAGGCGACGGCCTGCGCGGTGCTCAGCGCGCTGTCGCCGAGCTGGCGCGCCACGGCGGAGGCGGCCGGGGCGAGATCGCCGAGATAGCGCGCGGCTTTCGTGTCAAGATCGGCCTCGACCCCGGCATGGGCGCGGCTGCGCATCTGCGCGGCGAGCCGTTCGATGGGCTTGGCGACATTCTCGTCGAAAAGCAGCCAAACCCCGGCGGTGATGCCGAGGATCAGAAACCCCGCGACGATGGCCGCGAAGAGAAAGCCATCCGCCGGGCCGGTCTCCAGCGCGCGGGCATGACCGAGCCAGATCGCCGCGAGCACCGAACAGAGCGAGCCGAGGGCGATGAGGCAGAAGAAGAGGAACACGCGCAGGCGCAGGGTGAGTTTCGGCATGGCATCACACCCTGTCGCAGACGGCCCGCACGAGCGGATCGTCCGGCGGCACGTCGCGCCAGACGGGCGCGCCGCCATCGCCGCCCGCGGGATCGGCGCGCTGCCCGGTGAGGCAATTGACCATCACCTGGACCGATTGCACCGTCCCCCAGCGGCGGAAGAGATAGAGATCGGCCATGTGCAGATCGGGATCGTTCGCGTTGCTGCGCAACCCTTCGGTATCGAGCGCGATGAAGCGGTCGGTATAGGGCGCAAGGTAGGTCCATGGGCGGTAGAAGGCCGTAGATTCGACGCTCTGCACCACTTCCAGCCCGTCGGGCATCGCTTCGGAAGTGCGCGAGAACCAGCTGTATTCGCTGCTGATCGCAGTGCCCAGCATCGCCGCCCCGGCCGCGAGCGGCACCAGCCATTTCGGCAGCCGCCCGCCCGTCAGGCGCGAGACGATGAGCATGACGCCCGCGCCCGCAATGCCCGCCACGATGACGCCGATCAATTCCAGAAACATCGCAACTCCTCCCCGAGTTGGCGCGTCAGCCGAGCATCCCGCGCCCGTGGCCAACGGCCGATTGCATGGATTTTATCACCACGAACGCATCGCGCAGATGACTTCGCTCAAAGTCCGACAGATCGGCGAGGCTCAGGAAATTGTCCGGCCGTGCGCCGCTGCGCACCTGCGCCGCCTGATGTTCGAGCCGCGTCTCCGCGATCAGGTCATAGGCATCGCGCAGATCGCGCCCGCCCGATTTGCTGAGAACGCCCGACGCGGTCGCCGCCTCCAGCCGCGCGGCGGTGTTGGCCTGCGTCAGCCGGCCCTGAAGCGCATAGATACGCGCCAGATCGACCACCGGCACGACGCCGTTCAGCTTGAGATCGATATGGTTCTTGTGCTCGCCCGACCGGATCGTCGCGAAGCCGCGCAAAAGGCCCAGCGGCGGGGTGTGCTTGAGCGAGTTCGACACCATATGCGCCACGAAGATCGAATTGGCCGACGCCTTTGCCAGCGTTTCGGCCTGCAGATCCTCGAAAAGCCGGGTCGTGCCGCCGATGGGGCGCAGGTCGAACATGACACTGGCGAGCATCTGCGCTTCGGGGTTCGGGGTCTTGATCCAGCCATTGAAATACTCGCGCCAGACGCGCACGGGCTGCCGCCAGCGCGGATTGCTCGCCATCATGTCGCCGGGGCAATAGACATAGCCGCAGGTGTTCAGCCCGTCGCAGACGAATTGCGCCAGCGCGGCAAAATAGGGCGCATCCGCATCCGTCATCGTATCATCGATGAAAAGGCAATTGTCCTGATCGCTGATGCCGGTCTGTTCCTGCCGGCCCTGCGATCCGCAAGCGAGCCAGAGATAGGGCACCGGCGGCGCGCCCAGTTCGGCTTCGGCCAAGGCCAGAAGGCGGCGGGTCGCCGTGTCGGCGATGTCGGTGATGAGCCGGGTGATGACCTCGTGCCGGTTGCCGCCCGCGACAAGCTGCGCGAGCAGTTGCGGGATGCGCGCGGTGACAGTCGCCATCTCGGCGGCGCTGCCGGAATGGGCGATCTCGGCGACGAGTTCGGCCGAGCTGACGGCCTGAAAACGGGTGAGATCGGTCTGCGTGACGATGCCGACGAGCGTATCGCCATGGCAGACCGGAATATGGCCGATCCGCCGCTCCATCATCATGTGCAGCACATCCGAGCCGATGGCCGAGGGCGGCAGGGTCAGGGGATCGGCGGTCATCACCTGTGCGATCGGCGTATTGCCCGACAGCCCGCCGGCCACGACCTTGCCCGACATATCGCGGATCGTGGCGATCCCGCGCAGGCTGCCGCTTTCGGTGACGCAGATCGAGGAGACATGCGCATCGCGCATCTGCTCTGCCGCGTGCTGCACATGGGTTTCGGGCGCGCAGGTGAGCGGCGCGCGCGCCATCAGCTCTTCGACGCGGATGGTGGCGAGATCGGGTTTGCCGGGGCGGGGCGCACGGCTGCGGTCGAAGAAGCGGCGGAAGGCGGGGCTCTGCGCCATCGCGCGGTGGAAGTGGTCGGCGGGCAGCAGCAAAAGCGTGCTGTCGGTGATCGCGCGTGCCGAGGTCAGGCTGACCCCGTCGCGCAACAGCCCGCGTTCTCCGAAACTGTTGCGCGGGCCGAGCAGCGAGACCGGAACGCCATGTTCGTCGCGAACCTCCACCTCGCCGTCATGCACGATATAGAGCCCGCTCAGCGGAACCGACAGGCCGTAAATTTGCGCACCGGGCGCGAAATGTTGCGGCTCGATGGCCTCCGCGATGGATTGCAGCAGGGCGGGCTCCATCGAATCGTAAGGGTGGATCGCGGAGAGAAACTGAAGCCGCGCGGCGTTGGAAAGCGTCATGGTCTGGCCCGTCCGGGAATGAAAAGTCCCGCCCCGGTTATCCGGCGCGGGACCGATGGTGAAGGGGCGCGCCGCGCAAGCGGCGCCTCCCGGTGCTTAGTGGTCCTGTGCGGCACCCGCACCGCGCGGCACGCGGACGCTTTCGACCAGCTCCTCGATCTCTTGCGGGATCGATGCGGTCATCTTCGAAACCGTGAAGGCCACCGCGAAGTTGATCGCTGCACCGACCGCACCGAAGCTTGTCGACTTGATCGTGCCGAGCAGCGGATCGGCGTCGGTGAAGCTGTTGGTGTCGGGGATGAAGAACCACCCCTTGTGCAGGAAGATATAGATGACGGTCACGATCAGGCCCGACAGCATACCGGCCACGGCACCCTTGTTGTTCACCTTGGTGAAGATGCCCATCATCAGCGCCGGGAAGATCGACGCCGCCGCGAGGCCAAAGGCCAGCGCCACGGTTTGCGCCGCGAAGCCCGGAGGGTTGAGGCCCAGATAGGTTGCCACGGCAATCGCCACCGCCATCGCGATCCGGGCCGACAGAAGTTCGCCCTTTTCGGAGATTTGCGGATTGATCTGACCCTTGATGAGATCATGGCTGACCGCTGAGGAAATCGCCAGAAGCAGGCCCGCCGCGGTCGAAAGCGCGGCCGCGATGCCGCCTGCCGCGATCAGGCCGACCACCCAGCCGGGCAGGTTGGCGATCTCGGGATTGGCCAGAACCAAAATGTCGCGGTTGAAGTTGGTCAGTTCGTTGCCTTCCCAGCCTTCGGCGGCCGCACGTTCCTGCATCGCCGGGTTCTCGTCGTTGTAATACTGGATGCGCCCGTCGCCATTCTTGTCTTCCCAGCCCAGAAGGCCGGTCTGCTGCCATGTTCCCATCCAGTCGTAATCGGGATCGGTGGCGATGGTCTCGACGCTGACCGCTTCGGCGCCGGTGCCGTTCGGCCAGAACTGTTCGGTGATGTTGAGACGTGCCATCGCTCCGACCGCCGGAGCGGTGAGATAGAGCAGGGCGATAAAGACCAGCGCCCAGCCGGCTGACCAACGGGCATCGGCCACTTTCGGCACGGTGAAGAAGCGCATGATGACGTGCGGCAGACCCGCGGTGCCGATCATCAGCGACAGGGTGAAGAGCACCATGTTGAATGTATCGCCGTGATGCGCGGTGTATTCGTTGAAGCCCAGCTCGGAGACAATCTGGTCAAGCTTGGCCAGAAGCGGCTCGCCGCTCGCCTGATGCTCGCCGAACAGGCCGAGACCGGGAACCGGGTTGCCCGTCAGCTGCAGCGAGATGAACACGGCCGGGATCGTGTAGGCCATGATCAGCACGACATATTGCGCCACCTGCGTGTAGGTCACGCCCTTCATGCCGCCGAACACGGCATAGGCAAAGACGATCACCGCACCGATCAGCAGTCCCGCCGTGTTGCTGACTTCGAGGAAACGGCCGAAGGCCACGCCGACGCCGGTCATTTGCCCGATCACATAGGTGAGCGAGGCCACCAGAAGCGCGATGACCGCAACGAGCCGTGCGGTGGGCGAATAGAAGCGGTCGCCGATGAATTCGGAAACGGTGAATTTGCCGAACTTGCGCAGATAGGGCGCAAGCAGCAGCGCAAGCAGCACATAGCCGCCGGTCCAACCCATCAGGTAGGTCGAGTTGTCATAGCCGGTGAAGGCGATGAGACCGGCCATCGAGATGAAGGAGGCCGCCGACATCCAGTCCGCCGCGGTCGCCATGCCGTTCGTGACGGGGTGAACGCCGCGGCCGGCGGCATAGAATTCGGATGTAGAGCCCGCGCGGGCCCAGATCGCGATGCCGATGTAGATCGCGAAACTCGCGCCCACAAACAGCAGGTTGATTGTGAATTGATCCATTCTTATTCCTCCTCGACGCCGTATTCACGGTCCAGCTTGTTCATCCGCCAGGCGTAAAAGAAGATCAGCGCCAGAAAGACGAGGATCGATCCCTGCTGGGCGAACCAGAAGCCCAGATCGGTTCCGCCAACGCTGATGCCCGAGAGCAACGGACGCAGCAGGATCGCGAATCCGAACGAGCAAAGCGCCCAGATCACGAGGCTTATCAGAATGATGCGCACGTTTGCGGCCCAGTAGCCCTTGTCGGCTTCCGAGACCGCGTGCGGCGTGTGTGTCGAATGGTCCGCCATGATGCGGCTCCTCCTTTTTTTCTCCTTGAACGCGCATCGAGGGGCGATGCGCGCATCCCTTTTCAGCCCCCGCCCTAGCGGGTGGCCGCCTTGACGATCGCGCCCATCTTGTTCGCGATCTCGTCGATCTGGCCCATCGCATTGATCCGCATGAGCGCCGCCTGCGCCGCGTAATAGTCGATCAGCGGGGCGGTCTGTTCGTGATAGGCGTCGAGCCGGGCCGCGACGGTTTCGGCGTTGTCATCGGCGCGGCGCTTGAACTCGGTGCTGTCGCACTTGTCGCAGCGGCCTTCCGCGGCAGGCGTCTTGAAACTGTCGTGATAGCCTTCGCCGCAGGCCGCGCAGGTGTAGCGGCCGGAAATGCGCGTTACCATCGCCGCATCGTCTACATCGAGACTGATGGCGGCGTTGATCTTCTGGCCATTCTCGGCCAGCAGCGCGTCGAGCGCCTCGGCCTGTCCCGCAGTGCGGGGGAAGCCGTCGAGGATGACGCCGCGCGCGCAATCGGGCTGCGCGAGCCGGTCGCGCAGGATGGCGATGACGATATCGTCACTCACCAGCTGCCCGGCCTCCATCACGGCCTTGGCCTGCTGTCCGGCTTCGGTGCCCTGCGCCACGGCATCGCGCAACAGATCGCCGGTGGAAAGCTGCACGAGACCGAAGGTTTCCTCCAGCATCCGCGCCTGCGTGCCCTTGCCGGCCCCCGGAGGGCCAAGCAGAATGAGAACGGGCGCTGCGGTCTGTGTGGTGGTTCCGTCCATGTCCCTCACCCCTTGTTCGCGCGGTTTTCGATGAGATTGTCGACGACCGACGGATCGGCGAGGGTTGATGTATCGCCCAGCGAGCCGTAATCGTTCTCGGCGATCTTGCGCAGGATGCGGCGCATGATCTTGCCCGAACGGGTCTTCGGCAGGCCCGGCGCCCACTGGATCACGTCCGGGGAGGCGATGGGGCCGATCTCGGTGCGGACCCAGTTGCGCAATTCCTTGGTCAGCTCGTCCGAAGGCTCCACGCCGTTCATCAGCGTGACATAGCAATAGATGCCCTGGCCCTTGATGTCGTGCGGATAGCCGACAACCGCAGCCTCGGCGACCTTCGAATGGGCGACAAGGGCGGATTCCACCTCGGCGGTGCCCATCCGGTGACCCGATACGTTGATCACGTCATCGACGCGCCCGGTGATCCAGTAATCGCCATCGGCATCGCGCTTGCAGCCGTCGCCGGTGAAGTAATAGCCCTTGTAATCCGAGAAATACGTCTTCTCGAACCGCTCGTGATCGCCCCAGACGGTGCGCATCTGGCCCGGCCAGCTGCTTTTGAGCGCCAGCACGCCCTCGGTCGGGGAGATGTGGATCTCCTCGCCCGATTGCGGATCGAGCACGACAGGGCAGATGCCGAAGAACGGCTTCATCGCAGCGCCGGGCTTGGTCGCGTGGGCGCCGGGCAGGGGGGTCAGCAAATGCCCGCCGGTTTCGGTCTGCCACCACGTATCGACGATCGGGCAGCGCCCGCCGCCGACGACATCGTTATACCAGTTCCACGCCTCGGGGTTGATGGGCTCGCCCACCGTGCCGAGGATGCGCAGAGAGGACAGATCGCAATTCGTGACATAGTCATTGCCCTGGCCCATCAGCGCGCGGATCGCGGTGGGGGCGGTGTAGAACTGGTTGACCTTGTGCTTTTCGCAGACCTGCCAGAAGCGGCTGGCATCGGGATAGGTTGGCACACCCTCGAACATCACGGTCGTCGCCCCGTTGGCCAGCGGGCCGTAGACGATATAGCTGTGGCCGGTGACCCAGCCGACATCGGCGGTGCACCAGTAGACATCGCCCTCATGGTAATCGAACACGATCTCATGCGTCAGACTGGCGTAGGTCAGATACCCGCCGCTGCTGTGCACGACGCCCTTGGGCTGCCCGGTGCTGCCGGATGTGTAGAGGATGAAAAGCGGGTCTTCGGCATTCATCTCGGCGGGGGCGGAATAGTCCTCCGCTTCCAGGGCCATCTCGTTATAGTCGTAGTCGCGATCCGCGATCCATGTGGTCTGACCGCCGGTGCGCTTCACCACGAGGCATTTCACCGTGTCCTTGCAATGCAGCAGGGCGGCATCTGCATTGGACTTGAGCGGCGTCTTGCGCCCGCCGCGCGGGGCTTCGTCGGCGGTGATGAGAACCTTGGCATCCGAGCCGTTGATGCGGGCGCTGAGCGCGTCGGGCGAGAAGCCGGCGAAGACGATGGAATGGATCGCGCCGATGCGCGCGCAGGCGAGCATGGCATAGGCCGCCTCGGGGATCATCGGCAGGTAGATCACCACCCGGTCGCCGCGGCGCACGCCCAGCGTTTCGAGGATGTTGGCCATGCGGCACACGCGGCGGTGCAGCTCGGCATAGGTGATGTGCTGGGCCTCCTCGTTGGGATCGTCCGGCTCGAAGATGATCGCGGTCTGATCGGCGCGCTTTTCCAGGTGCCGGTCGATGCAGTTGGCCGCCACATTCAGCGTGCCGTCGGCATACCAGTTGATCTTGACCTGACCGAGCGTGAAATCCACATCCTGAATCTGCGTCGGCTTCTTGATCCAGTCCAGACGCTCCGCAGCTTCCGCCCAGAACCCCTCGGGATCGGAGACCGAACGCGCATACATTTCCTCGTAGCGCGCCGCATCGACATGGGCATTCTTGGCCAGTTCGGCCGAAGGCGGGTAGCTGCCGGCGGTGAATTCGGTGGTGGATTTGTCGGTCATGTTTTCGATCTCCCTCACTTCGCCCGACCGGGTCGGGCGCTCCTGACTGCGATCACAGGCGTGTTATCGCGGCTTGTCGGGATGATACGCGAAACTGAAAACAAATAAATAAGTAAAATTAAAACAGAGGCTTAGATGTAAAAAATTTTCAAGAACGGCTGCAAAAAAGAAAAGAAATTAACAAGACGCTAGGTAAAGCGTTCTTTTGCCACGAAACTTGGCGCGTTGGTCGATCGTATAGTGTGGCGCGAATATGTCGCCTTTCGGCTTGGGGCTTTCGGTGGGGGCTCTGCGACATTTTGAACCGGTATGCGATCGTATGCAAAGCGGCGCATAAAAGTCGCGAATCGCTCCCGAACCGTTAGCGCATGACATTGCGGTGGCAAAGCGGGTCGTCGCCGCGCTATCAATCGGCAAACCCTCGCGAAGGAGACAGCGATATGACAGACCGATCCCCATTGGAGCGACGCATCGCCGCCGGGCTGGGCGACGTCCCTGCCGATATCGTGCTTCGGGGCGGTCAAATCCTCGATCTGGTGACGGGCGATCTGCTGAAGGGGGATGTCGCGATCGTGGATGGCGTGATCGCGGGCATTTGCGAGCGCTACGACGGCGCGCAAATCCGCGACATGTCGGGCCTGACGCTCGTTCCCGGCTTCATCGACACGCATCTGCATATCGAAAGTTCGCTGGTCACGCCCTTCGAGTTCGACCGCTGCGTGGCGCCGCATGGCGTGACCACGGCGATCTGCGATCCGCACGAAATCGCCAATGTGATCGGCGCGGACGGCATCCGCTATTTCCAGCGCGCCAGCGAGCACACGCTAATGGATATTCGCGTGCAGCTGTCCTCCTGCGTGCCCTCGACCCATATGGAGACCGCCGGCGCAAAGTTGTCCGCCGACGATCTGGCCGACCTGTGCGGGCATCCTTCGGGGATCGGGCTGGCCGAGTTCATGAATTATCCCGGCGTGATCCATCGCGATCCGGGGGTGATGGAGAAACTCGCGCTCTTCGAGGGCGGCCATATCGACGGCCATTGTCCGCAGCTTTCGGGGCGCGGGCTGAACGCCTATATCGCCGCCGGAATCTCGACCGAGCATGAGGCGACCACCGCCGGGGAAGCGCGCGAGAAACTGCAAAAGGGGATGCGGGTGCTGATCCGCGAGGGGTCGGTGTCCAAGGATCTGCACGCGCTGCAACCTCTGCTGACGGAACGGACCGCGCCCTACATGTGCCTGTGCACCGATGACCGCAATCCGCTGGATATCGGCGAGGAGGGGCATCTCGATTACATGATCCGCACGCTGATCGCGCTGGGAACGCCGCCTCTGGCCGCTTACCGCGCCGCGTCGCTGTCGGCGGCGGAGGCGTTCGGGCTGAAGGATCGCGGGCTGATCGCGCCCGGCAAGCGCGCCGATATCGTGGCTGTCGGATCGCTGGAGGGTTGCGACGTGCAGACGGTGTTCTGCGGCGGCGTCGAGGCGACACCGGAGGCGTTTGCGGCGCGTCGCACGGTCGATCCGGTGGCGCGAGGGTCGGTTCATGCGCGCAAGCTGCTGGCGGAGGATTTCCGCGCCAAGGCCAACAAGACGGAGACGGATGTGATCGGGATCATGGAGGGCAAGATCCTCACCGAGCATCTGCGCGAGGAAATCGCGGTGGAGGATGGCGACAAGCGCCCCGATCCGGCGCGCGATCTGGTGCGCATCGCGGTGATCGAGCGGCATGGAAAGAACGGCAATATCGCCACCGGCTTTGTGCGCGGCTTCGGATTGCAGCGCGGGGCCATTGCCTCGACCGTGTGCCATGATCATCACAACATCGCCTGCGTCGGGATCGATTACGCCGATATGGCACTGGCCGCGAACAGGCTGGGCGAGATCGAGGGCGGCTTTGTTGTCGCGGCGGGCGGCGAGGTGCTGGCGGAACTGGCGCTGCCGGTGGCGGGGCTGATGAGCCTTGAGCCGTTCGAGACAGTGCGCGATGCGCTGGAGCATCTGCGCCGCGCCGCGCGGGGGCTGGGCGTGACGCTGAACGAGCCGTTCCTGCAACTTGCCTTTCTGGCGCTGCCGGTCATTCCCGCGCTCAAGATCACCGACCGGGGGATGGTCGATGTAACGAAGTTCGAGATTATCGCGTGATCTCCACCTGAACGCCAAGGTCGCCCAGCACGTCCCAATAGGCGGGGAAGGTCTTGGAGACGCAATCCGGGTCTTCGATCGTCACACCGTTGATGCGCAAGGCGGCGAGGGCGAAACTCATGGCGATGCGGTGATCGGCATGGCTGTCGATCAGGCAGTCGCGGGTTTGCCCGGCAAGATCGGGGCGGGCGTGAACGATCAGATCGTCGCCCTCGACGCTGGACAGATCGGGGTCGATCCGCGTCAGCCCCTGATGCACGGCGGCGATGCGGTCGCACTCCTTCACGCGCAGGTTCTCGATGCCCGTAAAGCGGACGGGCGTTTTGTTGAACGCGGCCAGCACGGCGAGCGTCGGGATGGCGTCCTGCATCTGCGCACCGTAAATCTCTGCCGGCATGTTCGGGAAGGCGGCGATGAGCGCGTGCGCGTGCGCGTCGGGCTGGTTCATGTTCTTGGGCGCGGTGCCGATGTCGATCCGCCCGCCGGTGAGCGCCTCGGCGGCCCAAAGGTAAGTCGCGGCGCTGGCATCGGGTTCGATGGCGTAATCGGCGGCGGTGTAGCCGGTGGGCTGGATGGTGATCTCGGCCTCTGACGGAAAGTCCACCCGCACCCCGAAGGCGCGCATGACGGCGGCGGTGATCTGCAGGTAGCCGACCGCGCCGATCTTGCCGCCGCCAATGCGGATGCGGGTGGGCGCATCCCCCATCGCGGCGAGCATCATGATGGCAGAGATATACTGGCTCGACAACGTGCCGCTCACCTCGATCTCGCCCGCGTCGAAATGGCCTGTTCCGTTCACGGTGACGGGCGGGCATCCGGTGGGCGAGGCCGCGTCGACGCCCATGGCGCGCAGCGTCTCCAGCAGCGGCGCGATGGGGCGTTTCTGCATATGTTCGTCGCCGGTCAGGATCACGCGGCCACGCACCAATGCGACGGCGGCGGTAAGAAAGCGCATCGCTGTGCCGGCATTGCCGATGAACAGCGGCTCTGCCGGAACGTCCAGCGTGCCTGTGCCGGTGACGCGCACGGTCGTGTCGTCCACCTCCTCGATCCGCACGCCCATCGCGCGCAGGGCGGCCATCATGTAGCGCGTGTCATCGCTGCGCAGGATGCCGGTGAGCGTTGACGTGCCGCGCGCCAGCGCCGCCACGAGAAGCGCGCGGTTGGTGACGGATTTCGAGCCGGGCAGCGTGACCGCGCCGGTGAGGGCGGCGGCGACGGGGGCGATCCGGGCGACGGGCAAAGACATGGCGGCTCCTTCACAGCTGTCGCGCGTCGGTTTACGGCATTTGCCGCGCGGGGCAATCGCAAATACGGGTTCTCACGGGCGCACGGGGCGGCTATGCGAGATGTCAGGAGGGCGCGCGATGGACTTTTCGGCCAATCTGGGGATGCTCTGGGCGAACCTGCCCCTGCCCGACGCGATCCGCCGGGCGAAGGCGGCGGGTTTCGCGGCGGTCGAATGTCATTGGCCCTACCCCGAAGATGCGGGTGCGGTGCGCGACGCCCTGATGGAAACCGGCCTGCCGATGCTGGGGATCAACACGCGCAAGGGCGATGCTGGCGAGTTCGGCCTCTGCGCCGTGCCGGGCCGCGAGTCGGGCGCGCGGGCGTCCATCGACGAGGCGCTGGGCTATGCGGCTCAGATTGGCGCGCAGGCGGTGCATGTGATGGCGGGCAAGGCGCAAGGCGCGGCGGCGCGAGAGGTGTTTCTCGGCAATCTGCGCTACGGGCTGCACGCGGCGCGGGAGCTCGGGATCACGCTACTGATCGAGCCGCTCAACGTCTATGACGCGCCGGGGTATTTCCTGCGCAGCACCGATCAGGCGGCGCGGATCATCGAGGAGGTGGGCGACGCGCATCTGCGGCTGATGTTCGATTGCTACCATGTGCAGATCACCGAAGGCGACGTGTCGCGCCGTCTGACGCGGCTGTTGCCCCATATCGGGCATGTGCAGATCGCTGCTGTGCCGGACAGGGGCGCGCCGGATCATGGGGAGCTCGATTATGCCCATGTGCTGCGCCATCTGGCGGGGCTGGGCTGGACGCGGCCGGTCGGGGCGGAATACCGGCCAGAGGGCGCAACGGAGGAGAGCCTTGGATGGATGGACAAGCTGAAAGCGTCATGACCGGGCCATTCGCCTTTGCCACGGCGGGGGACATCCGCTTCGGACGCGGCGCGGCGCGCGAGGCGGTGCCGGCGCTGGCCGCGATGGGCGATGCGGCGCTGCTCGTCACTGGCGGCACGCCCGAACGCGCCGATTGGCTGCGCGCGGCGTTGGAGCAAGCGGGCGTGCGCGTGACGGTCTTCGCCGTTCCTGGCGAGCCGGATTTGCCCTTGATCGAACGCGGAATGGCTGCGGCGCGTGCGAGCGCTGCGCAAAGCGTCATCGCCCTGGGCGGCGGCGCGGCGATCGATGCGGGCAAGGCCATCGCGGCGCTGTTGCCGGCGGTGCGCCCGGTGCGCGATCATCTGGAGGTGGTCGGCAAGGGGCTGACGCTTGAGCACGATCCCTTGCCCTTTGCCGCCATTCCGACAACCGCCGGAACCGGCGCGGAGGTCACTCGCAACGCGGTGATTGCCGTGCCCGAGGCGCGGCGCAAGGTCAGCTTGAGAGACGCGCGGATGTTGCCGAAGCTGGCGATTGTCGATCCCGCGCTCACCGATGGTTGCCCGCGCGGGGTGACGCTGGCGTCGGGGCTCGATGCGATCACGCAGGTGATCGAACCCTATCTGAGCAGCCGCGCGAATGTGATGACCGACGCGCTGTGCCGCGATGCGATCCCGAAAGGGCTGGCCGCGCTGCGCGATCTGATGGGCGGCGAGCAGGCCGGCGCGCGCGATGCGATGGCCTGGGTGAGCCTGTGCGGCGGGCTGGCGTTGGCCAATTCGGGGTTGGGCGTCGTGCATGGGCTGGCCGGGCCGCTGGGCGGGCTGTCGGGCGCGGCGCATGGCACGATCTGCGGCGCGCTTTTGCCTGCCGGTCTGAGGGCGAACGCCCGAGCCGGGCAAGGCGATGCGCGGCTGCAGTTGCGTATGGGCGAGGTCCGGGGCTGGATCGCGCAGGCACTTGGCGGTGCGGCCCCCGATGCCTTCGACACATTGCACCGCTGGTCCCGCGCGGCGGGGCTGCCGGGGCTGGACGCGCAGGGCATCACCGAGGAGATGCGTGCGCAGGCGGCGGACGCGGCGGTGCAGTCGTCGTCGATGAAGGCGAACCCTGTGGCCTTGAGCCGCGCAGACCTTTCAAACCTGATGGAGCAGGCCAGATGAGCAAATCCGAACTCACCACCCATGACGCCGAAGAGGACGCGCGCAACCGCGATATCAAGATCTACATCAATGGCGATCTGGTGCACCGGGACGAGGCGAAAGTGTCGGTCTACGATTCCGGCTTC
This sequence comes from Marivita sp. GX14005, assembly GCF_023370775.1. Classification (GTDB taxonomy): domain Bacteria; phylum Pseudomonadota; class Alphaproteobacteria; order Rhodobacterales; family Rhodobacteraceae; genus Marivita. Next base: position 299,539 of record NZ_JAMCCQ010000003.1, on the reverse strand, counting down.
CTGCTTGGCGACGGCATGTGGGAAGGGATGCGGCTCTATGACGGTTATTGGGCGTTTTTCGACGCGCATATGGACCGCTTTTTCGACAGCTGCCATGCGGTCAGCCTCGATGTCGGGATGGACCGGAACGGCATTGCCGACGCGCTGCGCCGCACGGCGGAGGCGAACGGGATGACGACCGATGTGCATTGCCGGCTCATGCTGACGCGCGGGATCAAGGACAAGCCGTTCCAGCACCCGCGCCTGTCGCGCTCAGGCCCGACGCTGGTGATCATCATGGAACATTCGCGGCCCGCGAGCGGCCTTCAGGACAAGGGCATCCGCCTTGCGTCCGTGCCGCAGGTGCGCGGGCTGCCGCATAGCCAGGACGCCAAGTTCAACAGCCATTCCAAGCTCAACTGCGTGATCGCCTGCCTTCAGGCCGAGGCGGCGGGGGCGGATGAAGGCTTGATGCTCGACCCGCACGGGTTTGTGAACACCACCAACGCCTGCAATTTCTTCGTCGTGCGCAAGGGCGAGGTTTGGACCTCGACGGGCGATTACTGCATGAACGGGGTGACGCGGGCCAACGTGATCGATCTGTGCCGCCGCAACGGGGTTCCGGTGCATGAAAAGAATTTCTCGCTCTACGAGGCCTATTCGGCGGATGAGGCGTTCCTGACCGGAAGTTTCGGCGCGCTGACGCCCGTGGCGTCGATTGACGGCAAGGCCGTCGGCACTGGCGCACGACCGCTAACGACGCATCTGCGCGCGCTGTATCATGAGGCTGTGGCGAGGGACGTAGCGGCGCAGGCGGCGCGGGCGGGGCAGGTGGAAACTTAACGTCCGTTAATGCGCTTGTCTTACGGGCCGCCTAGCGATGGGCCGGTCGAAAGGAGGCCGCCATGGCTGAACAACGCAAGACCCGCCGGAAAACGCCCAGGCCCGATCGAAAGGATGGGGCTCGCGATACGCTGCCGCCGCTGCGCGCGGTTCCTGACGCGCCGGGGCCGGGGCCGGGGACTGCGGCGCCGCCCGCAAGCAGCCGTCATGTCTCGCCCGAACTCTCGCCGCCTTGCGCGGCAACCGAACCCGACGGCTACAGCACGCAGATGCTCGACCGCGCGATCAAGGCCCATATGGCGCGCTTCACGCGGGGCGTGACCCCGTTCGGGCTGTCCTCGCGGATGTTCAATTGGTGGGTGCATCTGGCAGGATCGCCGGGCAAGCAGTTGCAACTGGCGGAAAAGGCTGTGAACAAGGCGACCCGTTTCGCCATGGCGCATGCCTCGCCGGCGCTGAGCGGGCGCGGCGATCCCTGTATCCTGCCGCTCGATTACGACAAGCGGTTCGACGCGCCGGAATGGCAGCGCTGGCCCTATAACATGATCTACCAGAGCTTTCTGATGGCGCAGCAATGGTGGTATAACGCCACCAACAATATCGACGGCATGTCGGCCAAGGACGAGAAGGTAATTTCTTTCGTCGCGCGGCAGATGCTCGACATGATGTCGCCGTCGAACGCGATCTGGACCAATCCGGAGGTTCTGGCCCATACCGCTCGCGAGGGTGGGGCGAACCTTGTGCGGGGGATGCAGAACCTGATGGAGGATTGGCAGCGCGCCGCGTCGCGCAAGCCGCCTGTCGGGGCCGAGGACTACCTGCCCGGACGCGAGGTCGCCGTCACGCCGGGCAAGGTTGTCTGGCGCTCGCATCTGATGGAACTCATCCAATATGCGCCGCAAACCGATACCGCCCGCCCCGAGCCGCTCCTGATCGTGCCGGCCTGGATCATGAAATATTACATCCTCGATCTGAGCCCGCATAATTCGCTGGTCCAGTATCTGGTGGAGCAGGGCTTCACCGTCTTCATGATCTCTTGGCGCAACCCCGATGCGGAGGATCGTGACCTCGGCATGGCCGACTACCTCGGCGCCGTCGAGGAGGCGCTGGACGTGATCGGCCGGATCGTGCCGGATGAGAGGGTCCACGGCATCGGCTATTGCCTCGGCGGCACTCTGCTGACTGCGAAGGCGGCGCAGATGGCGCGCGACGGCGACGACCGGCTCAAGACGCTGTCGCTCTTCGCGGCGCAGACCGATTTCGAGGATCCGGGCGAATTGCAGCTTTTCATCAGCGAAAGCGAGGTGTCTTTCCTCGAACACATGATGTGGGATCAGGGCTATCTCGACACGAGCCAGATGGCCGGGGCGTTTCAGCTTCTGCGCTCAAAGGATCTGATCTGGTCGCGCTATGTGCATGAATACCTGATGGGTCGGCGGCAGCCGATGTTCGATCTGATGGCCTGGAACGCCGATGCCACGCGGATGCCCTACCGGATGCACAGCGAATATCTCCGGCAGATCTTCCTCGATAACGAACTGGCCAAGGGGCAATACCGGATTGGCGGAAAGCCGGTGGCGATCACCGATATCGACGCGCCGATCTTTTGCGTGTCGACCACCGGGGATCACGTCGCGCCTTGGCAATCGGTCTACAAGCTGCATCTTCTGACCGATACCGATGTCACCTTCGTCCTGACTTCGGGCGGCCATAATGCCGGCATCGTCAGCGAGCCGGGCCACAAGGGCCGCAGCTACCGGATCGCCATGGCCCGTGAGGATGATCCCTATACCGCGCCGGAGGATTGGCGCGCGCGGGTACCCGAACAGGACGGCTCTTGGTGGCCGGAACTCGTGCGCTGGCTCGGTCAGCGGTCGGGCAAGCCCAAGGAGCCGCCGCAGCTCGGGGTGCCGGGCGCGCCGGATCTGCCGTCGAATGATGCGCCGGGAATTTACGTGCATCAAAGGTGATTGGGCGAGCCTGCGGGCGATGACGCAAGATGAGAACGGATGGATATGTCTGAGAAATTGATCGTGACGATAAACGCGGGCTCGTCGAGCCTGCGTTGCGGTGTGTTTGAACTGTCCGGCGGCGATCCGAAGCCGGTTCGCAGCTTCTCCATTCGGGGTTTGACCGGCGAGATGGTCCTGGCCGACCGCGATCTGGTGCGCGGCACCGAAGACGAAACCGCGCTGGGGCGGCACCGGGGAGCGGACGCTGCGCACAAGGCGGCGCTCGCGCAGGTGTTCGCGCGTCTGGATCCGGTGATGCGCGAACAGGGCATCGCGGCCTTCTCGCACCGGGTCGTGCATGGCGGGGAGCATTTCGCAGAGCCGGTGCGCGTGACGGACGAGGTTCTGACAACGCTCGAAGCACTGGCCCCGCTCGCGCCGAGCCATCAGCTTCACAACCTGCGCCCGATCCGCGAGTTTTCAGCACATTACCCGGACGCGGTGCAGGTCGCCTGTTTCGACACCGCGTTCCACCGCACCGCGCCGCGCGTCGCGCAGATCTACGCCCTGCCGCGCGAGCTGACCGATGCCGGGATCCTGCGCTACGGCTTTCACGGCCTGTCCTACGATTACATCGCCAGCGCCCTGCGCCGCGATTGGCCGGAGGTCGCGGGTGGCCGCGTGATCGTCGCGCATCTGGGCCACGGGGTGAGCCTTTGCGCGATGAAGGACGGGCAGAGCGTGGCGACGACGATGGGTCTCACCGCGCTTGCCGGAATGCCGATGGGCGAGCGCTGCGGCGCGGTCGATCCCGGCGCGGTGCTGCATCTGATCGAGGATCGCGGCATGAGCGCCTCGGAGGTGCGCGAGATGCTTTATACGCGCTCGGGCCTGCTCGGCGTGTCGGGGATCAGCGGGGAGATGAACGATCTCATTGCCAGCGAGCGCCCCGAGGCGCAGGAGGCGGTGGCCTATTTCGCCTATCGCTTCAGCCGCTGGACCGGCTCGTTGATCGCCGCACTGGGCGGGGTGGACGGCGTCGTCCTGACCGGCGGCATGGGCAAATACATCGCCCCCCTGCGCGCCCGTCTTGTCGAGGCGATCGGCTGGGCCGGAGCCGAACTCGACCCCGGCGCGAACGCCGCCGGTGGTCCGCGATTGACCACGGCAAGCAGCCGCCTGCCGGTGTGGATGATCCCCACGGATGAGGAACAGATCCTCGCCCGCGGGGCGGCTGCCCTCGTCGGCGCCGGGGCGGAGGGGCGTGTTCAGCGGGCTTGACCGGGTCTGGTGAGCTGCGAGATCCTCGGGTCGAGCGCGAACCCGCGCCCGAGCCCGAGCCGACGGCAGGGCGGCGTTTCTGGTCAGGAGAACCGGCTCCATGCACGGTTGAAGGCGCGCTCTATATCGTCCCAAGCGTCATCGGCGCCTTTCTTGATGTCGTCCCACGCGCTATCCTGAGCCTTGCGCATTTCCTTCAGTTGCACCTTGAGCGTCTCGCGGCGTTTTTGCAGGCCCTCCACCGCTTCGCGGACGTCTTCGCGTGCTTCGGCACCGGCCGCTTCGGCCTTCGCCTGAAGCTTGGCGATATCTGCCTTCCATTCGGCGAGTTGGGCATCGAGCTTGGCTTGGTAATCCTGTTGCCTGTCCATGTCATTTCTCCTGAATAAGCATTCAAAGCGCGGTGGATTTGGCCGGTTTGGCGGTGCGTTTGGCGTTGGCTTCGGTCTCTTCCATCGCTTCGGTCTCGTTGCTGGTCCAGATGCCGGCGCAACGCGACATCATCGCGGACCATTCGCTCAAGTCCTCGGCCATGCGTTCCATCGAGTTCTTTTGCCAATCGAGCATCGCCTGCATGGCGACGGCTGGATGGCGAAGATCGGTATTGTCGGCGTCGGTTGCGGCCTTGAGCGCGGACTGCGTCGCCTCGTGGCGGCGTTCGAACCAGGAAGAGGCGAATTTCTCGGCTTCCTTGAGCATGAGATCCTGTGCCTCCCAGAAATGGGTGACCTGGGGCGCATAGGCCGGATTCATCGAGAACATCACCTGCGCGGCGTCGAGCGCCTGTTGCTGGAGATCGTTGAGCGGAAGGGATTTGGCAGCGGGCATGTCAGGTTTCCTTTCATGATTGCGCAGGCAGCATGGCGCGATCCGCGCGGGACTGCATTAACTTTCGTCAAGACCGGCGGCGAGCCGCGCGGCAGCCGGCTTAACGGGCGTTAATGCAGCCGCATGGGCGTCCGATAGACATGGGGCAATCGCAATGCCGACATAAGAGTAAGGAGATTTCAAATGGAGCCGATTTTACAACGAATGCAGCGCAACTGGTGGATTTTCCTTCTGCGGGGCATCGCCGCAATCCTGCTTGGCCTTGCAGCGTTTTTCTGGCCCGCTTTGACCATGGCGGTCCTTGTGGTGATGCTCGGGGCTTATGTGCTGGTCGATGGCGTCTTCGGGCTGATCGACACGGTGCGCTATCGCGAGCGGTTCAAGCGGATCTGGCCGCTGGTGCTGGAATCGATCCTCGGGATCGTCTTCGGCCTGCTGACGCTTCTCATGCCCGGTGTGACCGCTTTCGTTCTGCTGATGTTCATCGCAGCCTGGGCGGTGATCGGCGGGGTGCTGCGGATCGTGCTGGCCTTCCAGATCCGGCACGAGATCACCGGCGAGTGGCTCTTGATCCTCGGCGGCGTGCTGTCGATCCTTTTCGGCGGGTTGCTGATCGCGATGCCGGTTGCGGGTCTGATTTCGGTCACATGGCTGATCGGTCTCTACGCGGTGCTCTTCGGCGTGCTTTTCGTGATCCTCGCCTTCCGTCTGAAGGGGATGGATCCCGATGAGACCGCGACGGTCTGAGCGCCGGAGCTTTCGATATGAACGCAGACCCCGATATCGCGCATGACGCGCCTGCCGAGGGCCGGATCACCGCCATTCGCGGCGGCATCGTCGATGTCGCCTTCGCGCAGGCCTGCCCGAAGATCGGCACGCTTTTGCACGCGGGCGACCTGCCGCTTGAGGCGGCGGCGATCATCGGGCCGAACGCCGTGCGCTGCATCGCGCTTGCCCCGGTGCGCGGGCTTGGCCTTGGCGCCAAGGTGAAAAGCAGTGGCGGGCCGATCACGGTTCCGGTGGGCGAGGGCGTTCTGGGCCGGATGCTTGATCTTTTCGGTGCGCCGCTCGACGGCGCCGCGCCGCCCGAGGCTGTTCGGCGCGATCCGATCCACCGCGCCCCGCCGGATCTGGCCGACCGTGTGCTGCGCGCGGAAGTGCTGGAAACCGGGATCAAGGCCATCGACCTGCTTTCGCCCATCGAGCGCGGCGGCAAGACGGGGCTTTTCGGTGGTGCTGGTGTCGGCAAGACCGTCCTGCTGAGCGAGCTCATTCACAACACGGTCGAGCATCATTCCGGAGTCAGCCTGTTCTGCGGCATCGGCGAGCGCTCCCGCGAGGCCGAGGAGCTTTGGCGCGAGATGGGCGAGGCGGGGGTGCGCGAGCGCATGGTGATGCTTTTCGGCCAGATGAACGAGGCACCGGGCGTGCGCTTTCTCGTCGGCAAATCCGCGCTGACAATGGCCGAGTATTTTCGCGACACGCGCGGGCAGGACGTTCTGGTGCTGATCGACAATATTTTCCGCTTCGTGCAGGCCGGCTCGGAACTTTCGGGCCTTCTGGGGCGCATGCCCTCCCGCGTGGGCTATCAGCCGACGCTGGCCACCGAACTGGCCGAACTGGAGGAGCGCATCGCCTCGACCCGGCGCGGCGCGATCACCTCGATCCAGGCGGTCTATGTGCCGGCGGACGATTTCACCGATCCGGCGGCGGCGCATATCTTCTCGCATTTGTCGGCATCGGTCGTGCTGTCGCGCAAACGGGCGTCCGAGGGGCTTTATCCGGCGGTCGATCCGCTGGCCTCCACTTCGGTGATGCTGACGCCCAACGTGGTGGGGCAGCGGCATTACGACATCGCCCGCGGCGTGCGTCGCACGCTGGCCGAATACGAGGATTTGCGCGACATCATCGCCATGCTGGGGATCGAGGAACTGTCGGCGCATGACCGCGCCGTGGTCGCGCGCGCCCGGCGGCTGGAGCGGTTCCTGACGCAGCCCTTCTTTACCGTCGGCGCGTCGGCCGGAACGACAGGGCGGCTGGTCCCGATCGCCGAGACGCTGGACGGCTGCGAGGCGATCCTGTCGCAAACCACGTTCGAGCGGCCGGAGACCGACTATTACATGATCGGCGCGCTTTCGGAGCTTGAGGAGGCGGCGGCATGAGCATGGCGAGCGACATGCAGATCCACCTGCGCCAGCCCTCCTCGGTCCTATATCACGGCCGCGCGCTCCGCCTGACCGCCGAGGCGGAGGATGGCCGTTTCGGGATCCTGCCGAACCATGCCGATTTCGTCACGGCGCTGGTGCCCTCCGTGCTGTTGCTCACCGATGAGGGCGGGCGCGAGCGTGTTTTCGGGATCGATGAAGGAGTGCTCGTCAAGACGGGCGATCTTGTCGAGATCGCGGTGCGGCGCGGGATCGAGAGCGATGATCTGGACAGCGTGGCCGCGCGGGTTTCGGACAGCTTCGCGGCTGCCGAGGACGAGGAACGCATGGCACGCGCCGCGTTGTCGCGGCTCGAAGCGGACATGGTGCGCAGCTTCGCCAATCTGAGGAAGGCACAGCCATGAGCGAGGATGACAAGCGACGCGCCGAGCGGATCGGACATGGCGCGCGGCGGATGAAAACCGCGCGCGACGATCCAGCCCCGAGCCCGCTGCGCGGGATCGGCACCTTCGGGATGGTCGGCTGGTCCGTGGCGGTGCCGACGGTGGGGGGCGCCTTGCTGGGGTTCTGGCTCGACCGGACCCTGCCGCAGGACTTCTCCTGGACGCTGGCGCTCCTGCTGGCGGGGGTCGTGATCGGGGGGCTGATCGCCTGGGGTTGGATCGACAGGGAAGGAGGCGGGAAGTGATGGCTCTGGACTGGACGGCGCTCGCGCTGGGCGCGGCTGCGGGCGGGCTGGCCGCCATGCTCTTCTTCGGCGGTCTCGCCGTCGGCCTTCGGCTCGCGCTGCGCAGCGCTCGGCCCGGCGCGGTTCTTTTCGCCAGCGCGGCCTTGCGGCTCGCAGCGCTGCTCGGCGCGGGCTGGCTTGTCGCGCTGCAGGGCGCGCCCATGCTCGGCGGGTTCATGGCGGGATTCCTGGCCGCAAGGCTGCTCATTCTGCTGATCGCCCGCCGGCGGCTGCCGGCAAGCACGGAGCGCGCGCCATGCAACTGACGCCGGACGATACGATCCTCTTCACGCTTGCCGGTGTGGCGATAAACGCCACCATCGTGAACACCTGGGTGATCATGGCGCTGCTGACCGGCATCGCGGCCATCGTCACGCGCAACCTCAAGCCCGATGTGCCGCCGAACCGCTGGCGCACCGCGCTCGAAGTCACCGTGGGCGGGATCGTGGACCAGATCGCCGAGATCACGGGCAACCGCGATCCGCGCATCCTCTATTTCGTCGGCACGCTGTTTCTCTTCATCGTGACCGCCAACCTTCTGACGGTCGTTCCGGGCTTCGACACGCCGACCGCGTCGCTCTCGACCACGGTGGCGCTGGCGCTGGCGGTGCTCGTCGCGGTGCCGCTGTTCGGGATCGGCAACCGGGGGTTTGCGGGCTATCTGCGCAGCTATATCGAGCCGTCGCCGATCATGCTGCCCTTCAACATCATCGGCGAGGTGTCGCGCGGCGTGTCGCTGGCGATCCGCCTTTACGGCAACATCATGTCGGGCGCGGTGATCGCGGCGATCCTGCTTGCCATCGCGCCGTTCTTCTTCCCGGTGCTGATGAACATGCTCGGCCTGCTGACCGGCGTGATCCAGGCCTATATCTTCGCCATCCTCGCAACCGTCTACATCTCTTCGGCCACGGCCACGCCGCCGCCGGGCGAATCCGTGCCACGAAAGGACAGTGCATGACCGATCTTTCCCTCATCGCCATGATCTCGATCTTTACCGCCGGTCTGACCGTGGCGCTTGGCGCCATCGGCCCCGCGCTGGGCGAGGGCCGCGCCGCGGCCACCGCGCTCAGCGCGATTGCGCAGCAGCCGGATGCCGCCGGTACGCTGTCGCGCACGCTCTTCGTCTCGCTGGCGATGATCGAATCCACCGCGATCTACTGCTTCGTCGTCGCGATGATCCTGCTTTTCGCCAACCCGTTCTGGAACGCAGCGCTCGAAGCGGCCGGGCAGGGAGCCGGAGGCTGACGCGATGTCGATCGACTGGATCACCGTCGGGGCGCAGATCGCCAATTTCCTCGTGCTGGTCTGGCTTCTGAAACGGTTTCTCTACCGTCCCATCCTGGACGGCATCGATGCACGCGAGGCCGAGATTGCCGAGCGCATGGGCGAGGCCGGCCAGATTCGTGCCGAAGCCGAAGCGCGCGAGGCGGAATACCGCGCCGAGATCGCCGCACTGAGCGCCAGCCGCGCCGATGTGCTCGCCGCCGCGCGGCTCGATGCGGAAGCCGAGCGCGCGGAGCTTCTGCAGAAGGCACGCGAAGCGGCGCGGGCCGAGGAAGCGGAGCGCCTGAAAGAGCGCGAGCGGGCCGCGCAGGAGATGCGGGCCGGGCTGGAGCGCGATGGGGCCGCCGCCATTCTGGCACTGACGCGCAAAGCGCTGGCCGATCTGGCCGATGAAACGCTCGAACGGCGGATCGTGGAGCGCGGGGCGGAGCGGCTCCGCACGGCCTCGGGCGATCTGGCGGGCGCGGCCGAGGGCGGCGCCGCGATCACCGCAATCAGCCGTGAAGCGCTACCGCCTGAGACGCGGGAGGCTGTGCAGGCAGCCGTGACCGATCTCGTGCCGGACGCTGCGTTGCGTTTTGACGTCGATCCCGCCATGTCGCCGGGCCTGCGCCTGACGCTTGGCGCGACGGAGATCGAGTGGACTGTCGAAAGTTACCTGTCGCAGTTGGACGCCACGCTCGACACGCTTGCCGAGGAGATGCGCGATGCGTCCTGACACCGGCACCGGCGCGTTGTTGGAGGCGCTCATCACCAGTCCCGCGCCCGCCCCGGTGGTCCGGGAGATCGGCCGCGTTGCGGAAGTGGCCGATGGCGTGGCCATCGTCTCCGGTCTGGCGCGCGCGCTGGCCGACGAGGTTCTGGAGTTCGCGTCGGGCGTGCAGGGCGTCGTCTTCGATCTGGAGCCGGACCGGCTCGGCGTTGTGCTGCTCGGCCCGTCCGAACGCGTCGCGCCCGGCGAGGACGTGCGGCGCACCGGGCGCGTGATCGGCGTGCCGGTGGGTGCGGAGTTGCTGGGCCGCGTGGTCGACGCGCTGGGCCGTCCGCGCGACGGCCAAGGCGCGCTCGGGGCGCAGACGCGCCGCCCGATCGAGGCGGATGCGCCCCCCATCCGCGCACGCCGCGCGGTGTCGCGCCCGCTGGCGACGGGGCTGAAGGCCATCGATGCCGCGGTGCCGGTCGGACTGGGCCAGCGCGAGTTGATCATCGGGGATCGCCAGACCGGCAAGACTTCCATCGCCGTCGATGCCATCCTCAACCAGCGCGACACGCAGGTCGCTTGCGTCTATTGCGCCATCGGTCAGCGCGGCGATGCTGTCGCCAAGGTGATCGGCGCCATCGGGGATGGCGGCATGATGGATCGCAGCGTGATCGTCGTTGCCGGCGACGAGGATGCACCCGGTCTGGCCTATGTCGCGCCCTATGCCGCGATGACCGTCGCCGAAGCCTTCGCCGCCGAGGGGCGCGATGTGCTGATCGTCTTCGACGATCTGACGCGCCATGCCCATGCCTATCGCGAATTGTCGCTGCTGCTGCGCCGCCCGCCGGGACGGGAGGCGTTTCCGGGCGATATCTTCTATGTCCATGCGCGATTGCTCGAACGGGCGGGCCAGTTCGCCGAAGGGCATGGCTCGATCACCGCGCTGCCGGTGGTGGAGACGCAGGCGGAGAACCTGTCGGCCTATATCCCGACGAACCTCATCTCGATCACCGATGGACAGATCTACCTTTCGCCGCGTCTGGTGCGGCGCAACCAGTTCCCGGCGGTCGATCTGGGCGTCTCGGCCAGCCGCGTGGGCGGCAAGGCGCAGGCGCGGGCGTTTCGCGAGGTGGCGGGCAACCTGCGGGTCACGCTGTCGCAATTCGAAGAACTCGAGGACTTCGCCCGGTTCGGCACCCGTCTGGACGAGGCTACACGCCAGCGGCTCGCGCGCGGCGCGGCGGTGCGCAGCGCGCTACGCCAGCCCGAGCGCGATCCGATCCCGGCGGGCGAACAGCTTGGCGTGCTACTGGCCGCGATGGAGGGCGTGTTCGACGGTATGGACGAGGCGCGCGCCGCAGCGGCGATGCAGGCCGTGCGCTCGGCGCTCGGGCAGGAGGATCACGGGCTGGCCGAGCGCATTGCCGCAGGCGAGGCGCTGGAGGCTGATCTGCGCGAGCAGGTGATCGCATCAGCCAGGGCGGCGGTGCGCGGGGGCGGCGATGACGCAGACGCTTGAACAGCTCACCCGCCGCGGCGACACGATGCAAAGCATTCGGGGTATCGTGCGCACGATGAAAACCATGTCGGCGATCAACGCGCTGCCCTACGAGGAGGCTGCCGACGCGATCGGCGATTACCGCCGCACGGTTCTGGCCGGGCTGCACGCGCATGTGCTGGCACATGGGCCTTTGCCGCAAGCCCAGGCCGGGGACGCGGCGCCGGTAATGATCGCCTTCGGATCCGATCACGGGCTGTGCGGCAATTACAACGAAACGGTCGCGGCGCGCGTGCTGCGCGCGGTGGCGGACGCGCCCGCCCGCGTGCTTTGCGTCGGCGCACGGATGGAGGACGCGCTGAGCGCCGAAGGGATCGTGCTGGAGCGGGTGCTGATGCCGCCGGCCAGCGCGGACGGGCTGGGGCGGCTCGCGGGGCGGGCTATCTCGGCGCTGGACGATCTGCGCGGGGCGCCCGATGCGCCTGTTGCGCTGATCTTCATGCAGCGGGGCGATCATGGCCGGCAGGCGCCCGCGCTGCAGCGGCTTTTGCCCTTCGATCCGGACCTACTGCGCGGTTTCACGCGGCAAAGCTGGGCGTCGCGCAGCCTGCCCTTTGCCCGCATGGCGCCCGCGCCGCTGCTCGCCGCATTGATCCGCGGCTATCTCTTTGCCGAGATTTTCCACGCCGCAGCAGAGGCGCTGGTGACCGAGAACGCGGCGCGTCTGGCGCGGATGCAGCAGGCCGAACGCTCCATCGACGAACGGCTGGAGGGGCTGACGGGCGACATGCGGATGCTGCGGCAGTCCGAGATCACGACCGAGTTGATGGACGTCATCATCGGTTTCGAGGCGCTGAAACACGACCGGCGCGGCGCGCGGCGGAATATTGCAGGCGGAGGATGAAATGAAGGTCGAAACCATCATGCGCAGGCCCATCACCACGGTGACAGGCGATACCTCGATCCGGGCGGTCGCGGCCCTGATGGGCAAGCTCGACATCGGGTTCGTTCCGATCTGCGAGGCGGGCCGCGTGCTGGGCGTCGTCACCGATCGCGATATCGTCACGCGGTGGTGTCCGAAGGCCTGCGCGGGCGGTGGCGACGGGGCGATCGAGACGATCATGACCCGCAAGGTCTTCACCTGCCGCACCGATCAGCCGCTGGCCGAAGCCGCGGCGCTCATGGGCGATCTGCAACTGCGCCGACTGGTCGTGCTCGATGCGCAGGGCGCCCTGGCCGGGATCGTGACGCTGGGCGATATCGCCCAAGATGCCAGCGAGGAAATGGCCGGCCAGACGCTGGGCGAGATCGTGGAACTGCGCGAGACCGTCAACTCGGACGGCGCAGCAGGATTTCCTCGCGGAAAAGCGCAAGATCGATATCGGCGATCCGGCTGAGCGCCTCCAGATCGTCGATGCGAATCTCGCCGGGTGCCGGATGGCTGATAATCCCGTCGCGTTCGAGCCGGCGCATCGTGCGGCAGACATGGACGTTGCTCAGCCCGACGAATTCGCCGATCTTCTGTTGTGTCATCGGCAGGCTGAACCGGCCATCGCTGGCAAGGCCGAGCGGCTCCAGCCGGACGTAGAGTTCGAGCAGCGCATAGGCGGTTCGGCTGGCCGCGCTGCTCTTGCCGAGCCGAAGCAGCAATTCGGCGGTGCGCGCCTGCGTCGTCACCAGCACCGCCGCCAGAAGGGTGCGTAGCCGCGCCATCACCGGCTCGGGCCCGTTGGCGCGTTCGGGCGTGAGCACGGTGTAGCTGGCATCGCTCAGTGCCTCCACCGAACAGGCGGCGACCGGCGCGACACTGGCCCCGAGCAGCACGAAATCGCCGGGCAGCAGCACGTCTATGATCTGCCGCTCGCCGTCGGGCAGCGTCTTGGAGAGCGCCATCCAGCCATCGAGCAGCAGGATCGAGCTGTCGGCGAAATCGCCCTCATCGACGATGAACTGCCCTTTTGCGGCGTGCTGGACGGGCAGATGCGGCCAGAGGTTGAGGTATTCGTCCACAATGGATGAAAAACGGGCCGGCGCGATGCCGGTGCCGGATGGGATCGGCAGGGTCATGAATCTGTCCCGTCTTGACGCGTTGCACAACTTCTAAGCGATCCTGCCCGCGGTTTCAGCCGTTCTCAACAGCGCATGAGCGGAAATTCGCGCAACGGCCGACGCCGCGCCGCGGTGAACCATCGGCAAAGTCGTTCGTTGGGCGGGTAAGATATGAGGGGACGCACATGAGCACGCAGGACAAATCAGTTGTCATCATCACCGGCGCCGCGGGGAATATCGGCTCGGCCCTGAGCCGCGAATTGTCCGGGGCGTATCGGGTCATCGGGTTCGATCTGCCGCAGCTTTGCGAGGATCGCGAGGACATGATCGGCTGCGATATCACGGATGCGAAATCCTGCGAGCACGCTGTCGATACGTTGCGCGAGATGCTTGGCGAAAGGAACGTGGCATCGGTCGTCCATCTGGCGGCCTATTTCGATTTCAGCGGCAAGGAACGCCCGCAATACGAGGCCGTCAACGAGGAGGGCACGCGCAACCTGCTGCGGGCGTTGCAAAAGGTCGAGGTCGAGCAATTCGTCTATTCCGGCACGATGCTGGTGCACGAACCCGGCGTTCCGGGCGAGCGGATCACCGAAGACGCGCCACTTGCGCCCGCTTGGGCCTATCCGCAATCCAAGGCGCGCACCGAAAGGATCATCCGCGAGGAAGCGGAGGGCATGAAAACCGTGTTCCTGCGCCTTGCTGGGCTCTACGACGACGAAACCGCCGTTCCCACGCTGAGCCACCAGATCGCGCGGATCTACGAGCGCGATTTCAAGTCGCATGTCTATTCGGGCGATACGCATGCGGGGCAGGCGTTCATTCACCTGAACGACATGATGCGCCTGTTCCGGCAAGTGGTGGACCGCCGGGGCGATCTGGAGCCGGGCGAGGTGATCCTTGCCGGCGAGCCGGACACGATGAGTTACACGGCGCTGCAGAACCGCATCGGCGCGCTGATCCACGGAGAGGACACATGGCGCACGCTCGTTCTGCCCGCCCCGGTCGCAAAGCTGGGCGCCAAGCTGGAGACGGATGCGGAGCCGGTGGTGCCCGACGCTTTCGATCAGGGCGAAAAGCCGTTCATCCGGCCCTTCATGATCGACATGGCGAGCGATCACTACGCGCTCGACATCTCGAAGGCGCGGCATCTTCTGGATTGGGAGCCGAAGGAGCGGATCGCGGACAAGCTGCCGGTTCTGATCGACAAACTGAAGGACGATCCACTGGAATGGTATCGGGCGAACGGCATCACGCCGCCGCCCTGGCTCGAAGCCGCCGATGCGCGCACGGACGATGTCGAGGCGCTGCGCGCGCGGCACGAGGAAGAGTATCGCACGCAGCACCGTCGCAATCTCTGGGCCGGATGGGCCAATGCCGGGCTGGGCGTCTGGATGGTGACCTCGCCGCCGCTTCTGGGGCTGGACGATCCGTGGATGATCGCGAGCGACGTTCTGGCCGGACTGCTGCTTTTCGCCTTCGGGCTGATGTCGCTGTCATGGCGCGCGCCCTGGGCACGGTTCGCGGCGGCGGCGGTCGGTGTCTGGATCATGTTCGCGCCGCTGGTTTTCTGGACCGACAACGGCGCGGCCTATCTGAACGGCACGCTGGTCGGGATGCTCGCAACCGCGCTGGCACTCTGCTTGCCGCCATCGCCGGGCGTTTCGCCCGTGGCCGCGCAAACCGGCCCGACCATTCCGAAGGGCTGGAGCTATTCGCCCTCGGACTGGTTCCAGCGCCTGCCGGTGATCGTTCTGGCCGTCGTCGGCCTGCTCGTCTCGCGTTACCTGACGGGCTACCAGCTCGAAACCATCGACGGCGTGTGGGAGCCGTTCTTTCCCGGCACACTCGAAGGCAAGAACGGGACCGAGCAGATCATCACCTCCTCGGTCTCCGAGGCCTGGCCGGTCCCCGACGCGGGCGTCGGCGCGCTGACCTATGCACTGGAGATCATCGTCGGGGCCGTCGGCTCGGCGCGGCGCTGGCGCACGATGCCCTGGCTGGTGGTGCTCTTCGGGATCATGATCGTGCCGCTTGGGGCGATTTCGATCTTCTTCATCGTCATCCAGCCCATCGTGATCGGCACCTATTCGACGCTGGCGCTGATCGCCGCCGCCGCGATGGTCTGGCAGATCCCCTATTCGTTGGATGAACTGGTCGCGACCTACCAATTCCTGCGCCGCCGTCACAAGGCGGGCCAACCATGGCTGCGCGTGTTCTTCACCGGCGATACCGATGAGGGCGAGACCGATCTTCGGCAGGACGATTTCGAACGCTCCCCGCGCGTTCTTCTGGGCGAGATGCTGGGCGGCGGGATGAGTTTCCCCTGGACCTTCGTGGCGATGATCGGGATTGGCGTGGTGTTGATGCTGTCGCCGCTCGTCTTTCCCTGGGGCAGCGGCGTTGCCGCAACGAACCATATCGTCGGCGCGTTGGTCATCACCGTGACGGTCGCGGCGCTTGCGCCTGTCGCGCGGCTGGGCCGGTTCCTCAATACTCTGATGGGCGTGGTGCTGATCTTCGCGCCGATGGTGGCGGGCGCGTCTCTTGCGGGGCTGGCCTTTTCGGTGCTCTGCGGACTGGCCCTGATCGGGCTGAGCATCCCGCGCGGGACGGTCAAGGGCAGTTTTGGGGACTGGGATCGCTTCATCCGTTGACCGCGCGGAACCCCCGCCTTCAACCGGCGTTTGCCTTTCGAGACAGTCCAAAGCCGGAGACAGACAATGCAGACAGACGATCTGGACAAGCTGCAAACCAAGGACCGCCAGCCGGGGGTCGAAAGCCGCATGGACCCGCCGCCTGAATTCATGCCGCGCTATCCCGGCTCCGGGCGGCTCAAGGGAAAAAGCGCAATCATCACCGGGGGCGATTCCGGGATCGGGCGGGCAACGGCAGTGTTGTTTGCGCGCGAAGGCGCGGATGTGATCATCGTTTACCTGGATGAGGGCGAGGATGCCGAAACGACCGCCGAGGCCATCCGCGAGGAAGGCGGGAGGGTGCTTTGCCTGAGCGGCGATCTAGGGCACAAGTCCTTTTGCGAGGAGGTTGTGTCGAAAACCGTCGATAAGTTCGGCAAACTCGACGTTTTGGTGAACAACGCCGCCGAACAGCACGCCCGCGAGGACGTGACGGACATTTCCGAGGAGCAGCTTTTTCATACGTTCCGCACCAATCTGGGCGGGCAGTTCTTCATGGTGCAGGCCGCGCTGCCGCATCTGGAACGCGGCGCGTCGATCGTGTGCACAACCTCGGTGACGGCGTATCGCGGGCAGGATCTGCTGGTCGATTATGCGTCGAGCAAAGGTGCGATCCTGTCGATGGTGCGCGCATTGTCGAGCAAGCTGGCGCCGGACGGCATCCGCGTCAACGGCGTGGCGCCGGGGCCGATCTGGACGCCGCTCATCCCGGCAAGCTTTCCGCCCGACAAGGTCGAGGACTTCGGCAAATCCGCGCCGCTGGGCCGGCCCGGCCAGCCGAACGAGGTAGCGCCCGCGATGCTGTTTCTGGCTTGCGAGGACGCGTCCTACATGACGGGCCAGGTGCTGCATCCCAATGGCGGCGATCTGGTCGGAGGGTAGGGCATGGCTCCGCGCGCCACGTGGAAGGGGCAATTGCGTCTGTCTCTGGTCTCCATCCCGGTGGAGCTCTATTCCGCAACGAAGACAGGCTCGAAAGTCTCGTTCCGGCAGATCCACAAGCCATCCGGCAAACGGGTGCATTACGAAAAGACGGTGCAGGGCGTTGGGCCGGTGGATCGCGACGATATCGTGAAGGGGTACGAGGTCGGGGACGACGAGTATATCCTTCTCGATCCCCAAGAGATTGACGAGATCAAGCTGGAGTCGAAGAAAACGCTCGAAATCGTTCAATTCGTCGGCGTGTGCGAGATACCGCCGCTCTATTTCGACCGGCCCTATTACCTCGTTCCCACCGATGAGCTGGCGCAGGATGCCTATCGCGTTGTGCGTGACGCGCTGCGGCAGGCGGAAAAGGTCGGGCTCGGGCAACTCACGATGCGCGGCAAGGAACAGCTTGTCGCGATCCGTCCCTGCGGTGATGGGTTGCTGCTGGAGACTTTGCATTACGCCGAGGAAATCCGCGAGGCCGAACCGATGTTCTCCGCCATCGAGGATGCCGAGGCTGATGACGATCTTCTGGAGGTCGCCACCTCCCTGATCGACCGCAAGACCGCGCCCTTCGATGCGTCGGCTTTCACCGACAGCTATGAGGCCGCCCTGCGCGATCTGATCGAAGCCAAGCGCAAGGACAAGAAAACCCCGCGCACCACCGCCAAGGGCGAAAAGGCCGCCGAGGGCGAGAATGTCGTCGACCTGATGGCGGCGCTGAAGGAGAGCCTGAAGAAAGCCGACAGTGGCAAGAAAAAGGGTGGGCGCGCGAAGAAGAAGGCAAGCTAGATGGCGAAGACCCCCGACAGGCTGGCCGCTTATAACGCCAAGCGCGATTTCAACCAGACAGGCGAACCCGCCGGTAAGCCGGGCAAGCTGCGAAAGGACGGGCTGGCCTTCGTGGTGCAGAAACACGCGGCCACGCGGCTGCATTACGACTTCCGGCTGGAATGGGACGGCGTGCTGCTCAGCTGGGCGGTGACGAAAGGGCCGAGCCCCGATCCGGGCGAGAAGCGCTTGGCCGTGCGGACGGAGGAACACCCGCTCGATTACGGCAGTTTCGAGGGCACCATCCCAAAGGGCCAATATGGCGGCGGCACCGTCATGCTTTGGGATCGCGGCACTTGGGAGCCGCAAGGCGACGTGGCGGAAGGGCTGGAAAAGGGCAAGTTGAAGCTGACGTTGCAGGGCGAGCGGATGCGCGGCGGCTGGGCGATGGTTCGGATGCGCGGCGGCGAGAAGCGCGAGAACTGGCTGCTTATCAAGGAGCGGGATGACTACGCGCAGGACGATCCCGACGCGTTGACCGGCGGGTTCGACCGGTCTGTGAAGACCGGGCGTGAAATGTCTGATATTGCTGATGAAAAGGAGGTGAGCGATATTGCGGACGCCGCCCCTGAGCGCGGCAAAGCCTTGCCGAAATTTCAAAAGCCTCAGCTTGCGACGCTGGTTGATGAAGCGCCCGAAGGCGAGGACTGGATCCACGAGACGAAATTCGACGGCTATCGCTGCCTTGCCGCCTTGGGCAAGGGCGGCACGCGGCTCTATACGCGGTCGGGCAAGGACTGGTCGGACCGTTTCGCTGCTTTGGAACATGCGTTCGATCCGCTGCCTTGCGATGCGGCGCTGATCGATGGCGAGGTGATGGCGCGCAAGGTGTCCGGCTCGGCGTTCTCCTCGCTGCAAAAGGCTTTGTCGGAGGGCGATCCGCTGGTGTTCTTCGCTTTCGATCTGCTGTCGCTCGACGGTGAGGACCTGACCGGCGCGCCGCAGATGGACCGCCGGGAACGGCTGGCGCGGCTCCTGTCGGGCGTGCCCAAGGACGGCCCTTTGCGAATGAGCGAGCATGTCGAGGGGCATGGGCCGGAGGTGTTTGCCAAGGCGTGCGAGGCCGGCGCGGAGGGGATCATCTCCAAACGGATCGATGCGCCCTATCGCGGCAAGCGCACGAGGAACTGGCGCAAGGTCAAATGCACGCGGCGGCAGGAATTCGTGATCGGCGGCTATTCCCCGTCGGACAAGGACCGGCCGTTTGCCTCGCTGCTGCTCGGAACATGGGAAGACGAAACGCTGCGCTATCGCGGGCGGGTCGGCACCGGGTTCGATGCGGAGGCATTCGAGACGCTGGCCGCAGCCTTCACGCCGCGCAAGACGCCGCCCTTCGACGATGTGCCAAAAGACGTGGCGAAACATGCGACATGGCTGCGCCCCGAACTGGTGGCTGAGGTCGATTTCACCGAATTTACCGCCGACGGGCATATCAGGCATGGCAGCTATCTGGGCCTGCGCGAGGACAAGGCCGCGCGGGAGGTCAGCATGGAACGCCCCAAGGGAGACAGCGATATCTCGGGTGTCCGTATTTCAAGCCCCGATCGCGAGGTTTTTCCCGAAGCGGGCTGCACGAAACGCGACGTAGCCTGCCATTACGACCGCGTTGGCGAACGCATGATCGAGATCGCGGGACGCAGGCCCTTGTCGCTGCTTCGCTGCCCGGACGGGATCGCGGGCGATTGCTTTTTCCAGAAACACGCCGGCAAGGGATGGCCGGACGCGCTGCAACGGGTCGCGATCGAGGAGAAGGACGGCAAGACCGCAGATTACCTCTATGCCACCCGCACCGAAGCTTTGGTCGCGGCGGCGCAGATGGGCACGATTGAATTCCATATCTGGGGCGCGAAGGTGGACCGGCTGGAGCGGCCCGACCGGTTGGTCTTCGATCTCGATCCCGATGAAGGGCTCGGCTGGCCGGAGGTGCGCGGCGCGGCGGTGGAAATGCGCGATGCGCTCGCCGATCTCGGGCTTGCCTCGGTGCCGATGGTGACGGGCGGCAAGGGTGTGCATGTCTGCCTGCATCTGCGGCGCAGTCACGACTGGGATTTCGTCAAGGGTTTCGCCAAGACGCTCGCGCATGTGATGGCGGCGGCGGCGCCGAAGCGCTATGTCGCCACGATGTCGAAGGCCAAGCGCGAGGGGCGCATCTTCGTCGACTGGCTGCGCAATGAGCGCGGGCAGACGGCAGTGGCGCCCTACAGCCTGCGCGCCCGAACCGGCGCGCCGGTTGCGGTGCCGGTGACGTGGGATGAACTGGAGCGGCTGAAAGCGCCGAACGTGTTCAGCATGGGCGCGATGCGGGAGCGGCTGGAAGAGCCGTGCCCCTATCTGGACGCGATGGACGATCTGCAATCGCTGACGCAGGACACCGTCGCGCGGCTTGAGAAATGGAGCCGGAACGGATGACGCGCCCGCCAGGGGCGCGCCGGGGTGCCTAGCTCGTCATACCGCCATCGACGGTATATTGCGCGCCGGTGATGTAGCTGGCGTCGTCAGAAACGAGAAACAGAACCAGTTTGGCAACATCCTCCGACTGCGCGTAGCGTCCGAGCGGAATCTGGCTTTCGAACTGATCTTTCGCCTCGTCCGCCTTGCCCGGATTTGCCCCTTCCTCGATGGAGCGCATCATGCGGCTGTCCACCGGCGCGGGATGCACCGAATTGACACGGATCTTCTGCTTCGCCCCCTCGGCAGCGGCGTTGCGCGTCAGGCCGATGACGGCGTGTTTGGAAGTGACATAGGGCGTCAGACCCGGAGACCCCATGAGTCCGGCCACCGACGACGTATTGACGATGCTGCCGCCCGTATCGGCCATCGCCTTCATCACATGTTTCAGGCCCAAAAATATGCCGCGCGCGTTGACCGCCATCACCTTGTCGAAATTCTCGACCGATTGTTCGACGAGCGGTGCGACCTTGCCTTCGATCCCGGCATTGTTGAAGAAAATGTCGATCCCGCCGAGCGTGTCCTTCGCCTTGGCGACATATTTTTTGACATCCTCTTCCTTCGTGACATCGGCTGTGATCGTGACAACCTCGCCGTCGCCCCGCAATGAACTCGCGGCCTTATCGAGCGCACCCTGATCCATATCGACCAGCGCCACTTGCGCGCCCTCGCGCAGGAAAAGACGCGCGGTTTCGGTTCCGATCTCTCCCGCGCCGCCGGTGATGACGGCTTTCTTGCCTTGCAAACGTGCCATGATGCTCTCCATTCGCTACGTGGTGTTCAGCGAGGGAACGGCGGCGCGCGTCGATCCGTTCCGTCACGGATCCGCGACCGAACGGCCGATCTGCGTAATGCCTGTTTGGGCCATCGCGCTCGATAGCTCCTCGGTCAGGATATCCCACATGCGGTGCAGGCCGGGCTCACCTGCGGCTGCGATGGCAAATTGCAGGATGCGGCCGAAGAAGGCGAAATCGGCACCCTGGCACAAGGCTTTCAGCACGTCTTCACCGGAGCGCAGCCCGCTGTCGTAAAAGAGCGGGAAATCGGGGCCGACGGCGGCGCGGATGCGGGGCAGGGCGGTGATCGGGGCGGGCGCGCTTTGCAGTTGCCGCGCGCCGTGGCTGGAGACCTGGATCGCATCGACGCCGGCGGATCGCAGCGCGGCGGCATCCTCGGGGTTCAGCACGCCCTTGACCACCAGCTTGCCGGGCCAAGCCTCGCGCAGGCGCGCCAGCGTGTCCCAAGTGGCGCGGGCACGGCTTTCGGTGCGATCGAAGGTGAACCCGTCCATCTGGAAGTTGGCCATTTGCGGCTTGCCCGCGACAAGCGAGGTCAGCGACCAGCGCGGGTGAAGTGCAAAATCGAGGAACTGGCGCGGACCGATGCGGAAGGGCATCTTGAAACCGTGGCGCAATTCGCGCGGGCGGCGGCCGACCTCCGGCACATCGACGGTGAGGACAAGCGTTTGATATCCCGCCGCGTGCGCGCGCTCCACCAGCTTGAACGTGCCGGTGCCGTCGCCGCTGAAATAGAGCTGGAACCAGGCGTGACCCTCGGCCACCTCGATGATCCGTTCGAGCGGAGTCGAGGCGACGGTGGAGACGCCATGCGGCACACTGTATTTCGCTGCCAGCCGCGCCAGCATCAGATCGGCGCCGGGGGCGGCGAGGTTGCACATGCCCATCGGCGCGATGCCGAAGGGGCGGTCTGCGGTCTGACCGAAGATGCGTGCCGACAGGTCACGCTGGGACACATCGCGCAGGATGCGCGGCTCCAGCGTGACGGCATCCATCGCGGCGCGGTGGCGCGCGGCGCCGCTTTCGTCACCGGCCGCGCCGTCGATGTAATCGAACACCATCCAGGGCAGTCGTTTCTTTGCCAGTCGCCGCGCATCCCCGGCCGAATGGATATGCGCGGCGGCGCTCATGTCAGCTTGCGACCGCTTTCATGAAGCGATCCTTGATGACGACCGGATCCATGGTGATGACCGGCATCTTGGCATTGCCGCTGTCGCATTTTACGACCATGACTGTCGGTTTGCCGCTGTCGATGGCCGCTTGCAGCGCCTCGCCGGTATCCACATCCTGCACTTCGACGACAGTGTCGCAGCCGGCGGCACGGGCCATGCCGGCCAGGTCGGTCTTGCGCCCCGTATAGGTCGGCTGATCGCCGGTGGAGCCGTAGGAGCCGTTGTCGATGATCATCAGGATGTAATTGCCGGGCGCGTTGTTGCCGATGGTGGGCAGCGTGCCGAGATTGGTCAGCACCGAGCCGTCGCCGTCGATCACGATGACCGTCTTGTCCTGCGCCAGCGCCAGCCCCAGCCCGATCGACGAGGCCAGCCCCATCGTGCCCAGCATGTAGAAATTGGTCGGCTGATCGTCGATGGCGTGGAGTTCCTGGCTCGGGATGCCGATATTGCAGACAACGAGCCGGTCGCGCAGGATCGGGGCGATTTCCTTG
Organism: Marivita sp. GX14005; assembly: GCF_023370775.1. GTDB lineage: Bacteria > Pseudomonadota > Alphaproteobacteria > Rhodobacterales > Rhodobacteraceae > Marivita. Next base: position 276,868 of record NZ_JAMCCQ010000003.1, on the reverse strand, counting down.
AGAATTTCAGAACGGATCATTGGTCGCCATAGCCTCCCCAGAAATTGGCGTCGGTGAGGATCGCCACGGGTTTGTTGCACATGAAGGTGTATTTCAGGATCATGTCGAACTCCTCGACATCCGACTGGCGGTGGAAATGATAGGTCGGGATATGCAGCTGGTTCAGCAGCGCCTTGGTATGCACCGCCATCTCCACCTGGCAGGCCACGGGCTCGCGCAGCTCGCCGCGATAGGAAATCAGCATCGGTAGCGGCATGCGGTAGAACTGCGTCAGCGTGGCCAGCGTGTTGATCGTGACCCCGATGGCGGTGTTCTGCATGATGATGGCCGGGCGCTTGCCCCCCATCCACGCCCCCGCGCAAAGCCCCATGCCTTCGTCTTCCTTGTTGGAGGGGATGTGGAAGATGCTGTCATGCCGGTCGATCTCCTCGATCACACCGGCCAGCTGCTTGCAGGGCACGGTGGTCACGAAGGAGATATCGTTGGCGACGAGATCCTCGGTGATCTTCCTGTCGATATTCATTGCATAGGGGCCTTTCCTGGTAGAGAGGGCGAAAAGCAGCTCAGGAGCTGCGGTAGACATGCACGGCGCAGGGCGCGTGGCGCACGACACGGGCGGCGGTGGAGCCGAGCAGGTAATCGCTGAAGCCAGGGCGGTGAGAGCCCATGACGATGCAGTCGATATCGTGATCTTCGGCATATTCGATGATCGAGCGATAGGTGTGGCCGGTGACCATCACGGGCGTCACTCCGTCCAGTCCCGCAGTCTTGTCCCGCAACTCGTCCTTCGCGCGCTCGATTGCGGCGTTGACGGTGGCATCGTCGAGATAGGCGGCAACCGATCCGCGCGGCGCTTCATAGACGTGGAGCGCGACGATCTCGCCCTTGCCGGCGGCGAGGATGCGGGCAATTTCGAGCGTCTTGGGCGAGATGCCGTGATCGAGCGCCATCGGAACGAGGATTTTCTTGTACATTGTGGTCTCCGTTATCGGTCGGTTTCAGGTCCACGGGTCCAGAACGATCTTCGGCGTCGCAACCGCGCCGGCGTGCAGATCGCGGAAGGCCCGCGCCCCTTCCGATAGCGGACGTTGCTCGGTCCAGTCCAGCGGCCCGAGCCGGCCATCGAAGATTGCTTGCGCGGTGTCGCGGAAATCACGGGCGGTGTAGGTATAGGTTCCGATCAGGGTGATCTCCTGCAGCGTCGCGCGGCGTATGTCGAAGCCGGGCGCGTCATCGCCCAGTCCGACATGCGCGATCACGCCGCCCGGACAAACCGAGGCGGAGGCGAGCGCGCGGGTCGCACCGAAGCCGACCGCGTCGATGACGACGGGATAGAGCCCGTCCGGCGTCTCGCGGGCGTCCTGATCGCAGTGCTTTGCGAGAAACGCGCGGCGTGCGTCGTTCGGCTCGATGACAACAACGTCCTCCAGCCCCATCGCCTGAAGCGCCAGCGCGGCGGCAAGTCCGATGGTCCCGCCACCGATCACCAGCGCGCGGCGCTCCATCGTGCCGTGCAGCGCTTCCAGCGCCAGCCGGGCGGCATGCCAGCTGACGGCGAGCGGTTCGGCCAGTGCCGCCTTTTCCAGCGGCACGTCGCCGGGCACATCGACGAGGTTGCGCTCCGGCATGGCGATATATTGCGCGAACGCGCCTGCGCGGGGCGGCATGGAGATGATCTGCCGCTCCGGGCAAAGGTTTTCCCGGCCCGCCTTGCAGGCGGGGCAGGCCATGCAGGTGACAAGCGGATTGACCGTCACGCGCGCGCCGTCCCGCGCGCCGCCGGTGATCGTGCCGGCGGCCTCGTGGCCGAGGATCAGCGGTGCGGGGCGGCGTGGGTCGTGCCCCAGGTAGGCGTGCATGTCCGAGCCGCAGATGCCCACGGCGGCTACCTTGATGAGATGTTCGCCATCCCGAGGCACCGCAGCCGGCACATCGCGGAAGGCCAGCGTTTCGATGCCGTCATAGACCAGAGCCTTCATTTCGCCGTGAACCCCCCATCGACCATCAGGACCTGCCCGGTCACGTAGGAGGACGCCTCCGAGCACAGGAACAGGATCGGCCCGTCCATGTCCTCCATCCTGCCATTGCGACCGATGCAGGTCTGGGCCGCATTGCGCGCCGCACGCTCCTCGTCCCCGAACACCGCCGCCGTCAGTTCGGTCGGGAAAAAGCCCGGCCCGATGGCGTTCGCGGTGATCCCAATGGGCGACCAGGCTTCGGCCATGGCGCGCGTCAGCTGCGCGATGCCGCCTTTCGTTGCGCCATAGGCGATTCCGCCGGGGAAGGCGCGGGTGGTCTGGAGCGAGGCGAAGTTGACGATCCGGCCCCAGCCCTTGCGCTTCATCGCGGGGACCATCGCTTGGCTGAGAAAGAACGGCGCGGTGAGATTGAGCGCGAGCGTCTTGTCCCAGCCTTCCGCCGTCACGTCATCGGCGGTCTCGCGCGTGTTGATCCCGGCGGCGTGGATCAGGATGTCGGGCGCGCCGAACGGGTCGGAAACCTGCGCGACGAGCGCGGCGATATTCGAGCGGTCCGCGACATCCGCCGCGACGCCTGCGGCCGCATCGCCGATCTCGGCGCAAAGCGAATCCAGCGCCTCGGCGCGCCGCGCCACGCCGACCACGTACGCGCCCGCCGCCGCCAGCACGTGCGCCGCGCGGCGCCCGAGGCCGGAGCTTGAGCCGGTGATGCAGGCGACCTTGCCGGTCAGATCGAACAGGGAGAACGGATCACGCATGAGGGGTCAGATCGAAGGTTTCGCCGGGGAAATACTTTGCCAGCCGCACATCTGCGGCGCGGGCATGGCCCTCCATCCCTTCGAGCCGCGAGATCCGGGCGGTGGCGATGGCCACATCCTTCGACGCCTCGCGCGTGCTGCGCTGCCAGGTGACGATCTTCATGTATTTGTGCACGCTCAGCCCGCCGGTATAGCCCGCCGCGCCCGAGGTTGGCAGGACGTGGTTCGTGCCTGACGCCTTGTCGCCATAGGACACGGTCGTTTCCTCACCCAGAAAGAGCGAGCCGTAGCAGGAAAGACGACCAAGCCACCAATCCAGATCACCGGCCTGAACCGTGAGATGCTCCGGGGCATATTCGTCCGAGCAGGCGGCCATCTCCTCGCGGCTGTCGCAAAGGATCACCTCGGCATAGTCGCGCCAGGCGGCGGCGGCGTTGTCGCGGTTCACCTCCGGCAGATCCTCGATCAGCTCGGGCAAGCGGGCCATCACGTCCTCGGCCAGTGTGCGGTCGTCGGTGACGAGCCAGACGGGCGAGTTGTAGCCATGCTCCGCCTGGCTCACGAGATCGGTCGCCACGATATGCGCATCGGCGGTCTTGTCGGCGATGATGAGGCTGTCGGTCGGGCCGGCGATCATGTCGATGCCGACACGCCCGAAGAGGATGCGCTTGGCTTCGGCGACGAACTGGTTGCCGGGGCCGACGAGGATGTTGGCCTTGGGCAGTCCGAAAAGGCCGAAGGTCATCGCGGCCACGCCCTGCACGCCGCCCATCGCCATGATCCGGTCGGCGCCGCAAATATGCGCGGCGTAGACGATGGCGGGCGCGATGCCGGTGCCGGGGCGGGGCGGGGAACAGGCGGTGATGTGCTTGCAACCGGCGACCTTGGCCGTCGTCACCGTCATGATCGCCGAGGCGATATGGCTGTAGCGCCCGCCGGGCACATAGCAGCCCGCCGCCTCCACGGGGATCGCCTTCTGGCCGGCGACGAAACCGGGCAGGATCTCCATCTCGACATCCGCAACGGTGCTTTTCTGCAGCTCGGCAAAGCGTTTGACGTTGTCATGGGCGAAGTCGATATCGGCCTTGAGCTTGTCCGGCACCTGCGCGATGGCGGCGTCGATCTCGTCTTTTGTCAGCAGGACGTTGCCATCATAGCGGTCGAACTTGGCAGCGTATTCCAGCGCCTTTTCGTCGCCGCCCGCTTCGATGTCGTTCAGGATGCCGGTCACGATCCGATGCGTTTCGGTCGCATCGGTGGTCGAGGTCATCGTGGCCTTCTTGAGATATTCACGGGTCATGTCACGGTCCTATCGGTAGATATCTGGGAGAAGCGTCGTCGAAACGGCGGGGACGTAGGCGATGAAGAGAACGACCACGAACATACACAGCACGAACGGTCCCGCCCGCGCCGCGATCTTGAGGATCGACTCGCCCGTGATGCCGGAGACGACGAAGAGATTGAGCCCGAGCGGCGGCGTGATGAAGCCGACGCCGAGGGCGGTTATCATCATGATGCAGAACTGGATCTCGTTCATGCCGATATTTTGCGCCAGCGGATAGAGGATCGGCGCGAGGATCACGATGTTCGGCGTTGTCTCCATCACGCATCCGGCGGCGATCAGGATGCCGATCATCAGCAGGATCAGAACCCACGGCTCGTCGCTAAGGCTGGTGGCGGAGGTCACGAAGCCCTGCGGCACGCCCATGATCGCGAGCGCTTCGGCCAGCGGGGCGGAGAAGGCGATGATCGGCAGGATCACTCCGTTGACCTTTGCAGAGCTGATGAGCATGGAGGGGAAGTCCGCCAGCGTGAGCGTGCGCAGGATGAAGCCCATGAGGATCGTGACGACGACCGCCGTGGCCCCGGCTTCGGTCGGAGTCAGGCGACCCGAAAAGATGCCGTAGAAAATGATGCCCGGCACGATGAACGCATACCAGCCGCTTTTCAGCGCACGGCCCAGATTGCCCGCCCATTCGCCCATCGACAGGTTGCCGCCGCCCTCGTAGCCGTAGATGCGGTTGACGATCAGGTTGGTGATGAGGATCGCGAAGAGAATGCACAGGCCGGGAATGAGCGCGGCCAGAAACAAGGTGGAGGCCGAGATGCCGAGCACGAGACCGATGATGATATAGGCGATGGAGGGCGGAATCAGGATGCCCGTGCAGGCGCCCGCCGCCACCAGCGCGCAGGCATAGGGGCGCGGGTAGCCCGATTCCACCAGCCGCGCGATGGTCATGCGCCCCACCGCCGCCGCGCCGGCCGCGTCGGAGCCCGAGATCGCGGCGAACATGCCGCAGACCAGCACCGTGGCCGAGCCGAACCCGCCCTTGGCGAAATTTGTCAAGGCTTCAGCCACGTCGAGGAACTTGCGGCTGAGCCCGGTGCGCACCAGCACGTCGCCGGTCAGGATGAAGAGCGGCACGGCGGTCAGTGCGAAGGCGTCGATCCCGGTGAAGAGACTCTCGCCCACCGCGCTCAGCGGCAGATCGCCCGACATCACAAGCATTATGATCGCCGCCGCGCCGATCGCCGCCCATACGGGAACCGCCAGCGCGATAAGCGACACGAAAAGGATCACCGGAACGTAGAAATCCCAGCCGAGCTCGACCGTCTGATTGATCTGTTGCCACATTGCCGGGAATCCTCAGTCGAATAGCGTATCGCCTTCGTAGACGTCCGTGCCGTCCCGAAGAGCCTTGAAATCGCGGATGAAGGATTGAATGAGCCGCCACATCATCAGCGCGAAGCCAAGCGGCACCGCCATCAGCGCCCAGGCCTGCGACACGCGCAGCCCCGCCGTGACCGATCCGAAGTTAAGCGAGACATGCACCGTTTCGAGCGACCAGTAGAGCGCGACGATCGCGACGGCGAACATCACGATATCGCCCAGCATGTAGAGCAGCGCCTTCATGCGCCGACCGAGGTAATGCATGATGACATCGATGCGGATATGGGCGCGGTCCTTGACCGCCGCCGAGGCGCCGATCCAAGCCAGATAGATGAACGCATAGCGCACCACCTCTTCGCCCCAGATCGAGGAATAGGAGAACACCTCGCGGCGCAGCACCTCTATGGCCATGGTGATGACGAGCATCACATAGAAGACGAGAAGCATCCAGCGTTCGGCATTGCGGTCTATCAGGCGCAGGGTGTCCATGGGCTCTCCGGCAGGTCACGACGCTGGTATCCGGGCCGCGTTGGCCGGAGCGTCAGGGGGTATCGCATGACAGCGGCGGCGCCACAGGCACCGCCGCCGCGCGTTCACGCGTCGTGGACGTAGTATTGCCCGCGCGTGCCGGCGGCCTCGACCAGCTTGTCGAAGGTCTCCATCGAACCGGCGAGCTCGGTCTTGAAATCGTCCCATTCGGAGCGTTGATAACCGACCGTGTCCTGCCATTCGGCAAGCTGGTCCTCGTTCAGCGAATGGAACTCCACGCCGCTCTTGTTCATCTCGGCCATCGCGTAGGCGCGGGCCGAAGGCACCTTGGCGAGGTTCTGATGGAAGCTCATCTCGGAGGCCCATTCGATCGCCTCCTGCACATCGGCGGGCAGGGTGTTGTACCATTCGATGTTGCAGGCATAGGTCTGGCTGTCCGGCACCGCCTGGGTGAAGGTGACGTGGCTCAGGATGTCCTTGAAGCCGAAGGCATAAAGCGCGCCGACCGCCGGGTCGAGCGCGTCGGCCACGCCCTGCTTGATCGCAGACGGGGTTTCGCCCCAGGCCACGGGCGTCGGATTGGCGCCGCCCATGCGGTAGAATTGCTGTAGCATCTTCGATCCGGGCACGCGGAACTTGATGCCCTGCAGATCGCCCGGCGTCATGATCGGACCGCCGCCGCCCTTGCGCACCGCCATCACGCGCGGATCGATGCAGAAATAGAACATCGGCTTGAAGCCGCGCTGCTCGACCAGCGCATTCACCTCGGACTTCCAGATGTCGGAGGTGACGAGGTTCACGAAGCGCTGATTGGAGCCGCAGAAATACGGCATGTTGATAAGATCGACCGCAGGCGCGAAGGGCGCGAAATTCGACAGCGAGAACTGGCCGGCATTGATCGTGCCGCCCTGCACCTTCTGCGCCAGCGCCGAGCCGGTGCCGAGCTGCCCGCCGGGGGCGAGCTTGACGTAGATCTTGCCGTTCGAGGCGTTTTGCAGGTTTTCCTTCACGTCGAGTTGCATCATCGGATAGCTGCGCGTCGTGCCGATGACATATTCGGTGGCCAGCGTCATGACGTGATCGGCCGCCTTTTCGCGCTCGCGTTCCTCATTGGCGGTTTGCGCCGCCGCTTCGGATGACACCAGCGTACCGGCCGCACCGGCGACGATGGCGGCGGTGAAGCCTCCGGTTGCGGCGATCTTCAGGAAATTGCGGCGCTCTTCAGAGGCCAGTTCGGTCTTTTCGGTGCTCATGTGTTTCCTCCCGTTGACATGGCGCGTGACGTGGCTCAGCCGTTTTTTCTGTTTTCCCGGTCGGCTTCCCGTTTCAGGATCGCCACCACGAAGAATATCGATGCGGCGAGCAGAACCAGCATTTCCCCCAAATCGCCGATGAACGTGGTTCCGGTGAAGGCGCCCATCGCGACATTCGCGAAGAACACCGCGAAGGTCAGAATGGCGGCGATCAGGAACATCGGCATCTCTCCCTTGGGAATCGGCTCTGGGAATGGAGTGTAAGCGCTTGCAAATTTAATGCAAGCGCTTACATTGAGACAAGCCCGCATTGTCGGGTATCCGCCCTTGCAGGAGGTCACCGCCATGACAATGCCGGATTTGCCGCGCGGCGCGCCGACACTGAGCGATGTGGCGCGGGCAGCGGGGGTCTCCACGGCGACGGTGTCGCGCTGTCTCAACGCGCCCGAGCGCGTGGTGGAAAAGACCCGCATCCGCGTTCTGCGCGCTGTCGAGGAGCTGGGCTATGTTCCGAATTTCTCGGCCCGCGCGATGGCGGCGCGGCGGTCCTTCACGATCGGCGCGATCATCCCGACGATGGAGAACGCGATCTTCGCGCGCTGCCTGCAGGCGTTTCAGGAGGGGTTGCACGCCCATGGCTACACTTTGCTGCTTGCCAGCAGTGCCTATCGCCCGGATCTGGAGGCCGAACAGATCAAGGCGCTGGTCGCGCGCGGGGTCGATGGACTTTTGCTGATCGGCTACGAGCGCGATGACGCGATCTACGATTATCTCGAACGGCGCAGCGTGCCGACGATGCTCGCCTGGGCCTATTCGCCGGAGCGCCCGCATGCCTCGGTCGGGTTCGACAACCGCGCGGCGATGCGCGCATTGACCGAAAAGGTGCTCTCATTCGGCCATCGGCGCATTGCGCTGATCTCTGGCATCATCGCTGGCAATGACCGCGCGGCGGGGCGGCTTGTCGGGATGCGCGATGCGCTCCGGGCGCATGGGCGCGATCCCGCCGATCTGACAGTGATCGAGGCGCCCTACGAGATCGAGGCGGGCGGCGCTGCCTTTGCCGAGCTGATGCGATCCGGCGCGCCGCCAAGCGCGGTGATGTGCGGCAATGACGTGCTGGCGGTCGGCGCGCTCACCCGCGCGAAGGCACTGGGGATCGAGGTTCCGGGCAATGTCTCGATCACGGGCTTCGACGATATCGAACTTGCCGGCATTGCGGAGCCCGGACTGACCACCGTGCACGTCCCGCATCGCGAAATGGGCGCCGAGGCAGCCGAAGCGCTGATCGGCATGATCGAGGGGCGCCATGCCGGCCGGCCGCACCGGCTCGACGTGACGATCACGCTGCGCGACTCGCTCGGCCCCGCTCCGGCGGGCGAATGGTGCAGGCGCTTCGATGAAGGTTAATGACGCTTTCCGCCTGATCGGATAACCTGCAGGCCGCAACGCGCATTGCGGATGCAACCTTCTGACAACCGAAAGACATTTTACCTTATGACAATATTGAAGATCGGTCTTTGGATCATTGGCGGTCTCCTTCTCGCGATCCTGCTCGCACGGGCGCTGTTTGCGCTGCCGGACCCGGAAAACCGTATCGATAGCCGCGCTTTGCCTGCGGACGAGAGCACCGCGCTTGCGGGCGCCGTCAGCCGCCTGCACGCCGCCCATCCGGGACAGACCGGCATCGCACCGCTCGGCACCGGGGCGGAGGCCTTTGCCGCGCGGATGATCCTCGCCGATGCCGCCGAGACATCCATCGATGCGCAGTATTACATCTGGCACCACGACCTAACCGGTATGTTGCTTCTCGACGCGCTTCGCCGCGCGGCGGAACGCGGTGTGCGGGTGCGCCTTTTGGTGGATGACAATGGAACCTCCGGGCTGGACCCGGAACTCGCGAGCCTGAACGCTCATCCCAATGTGGAGGTGCGGATCTACAATCCCTTCAACCTGCGCCGATTCAAGATGCTGTCCTACGGGTTCGATTTCTTCCGGCTGAACCGAAGGATGCACAATAAATCCTTCACCGTCGACGGCGCAGCGACGATCCTTGGCGGGCGCAATATCGGGGACGAGTATTTCGACACCGGACCGACGGCGCTTTACGTCGATCTCGACGTTCTAGCGGTGGGCGAGGTCGTCCCGGAGGTTGCTGCCGATTTCGACCGCTATTGGGCCGCGCCTTCGGTCTACCCCGCGGGACCGATCGTCGGGCCGGTGCCTTCGGGCGATCCTATCGGCGACCGGCTGCAGCGATTGCGGCGCGATCCGCAGGCCGAGGAATATCGCGAGATCGTCGAACAATCGCAGATCGTCGCCGAACTTGCCACAGGCACCTTCGATCTGGAATGGACGGGCGCGGTGCTGGTCAGCGACGATCCGGCAAAGGGGCAGGGCGCCGTTCCGCGCAATGATCTTCTGGCGGCGCGGCTGACCGAGGCCGTCGGGGAAATCGAGGAACGTTTCGACGGCATCTCGCCCTATTTCGTGCCCGGTGCCGCGGGAACCGAAGCCTTTGCTGAACTGGAGGCCCGCGGGGTGCAGGTGCGGATACTCACCAATGCGCTGGAGGCGACGGACGTGTTCCCGGTCCATGCCGGTTACGCAAAACGCCGCCGCGATCTGTTGCAGGCCGGCGTCGGGATTTTCGAGCTGCGCCGACGCGCCACCATCCGCACCCCGCGCGGGGATGCGGGGCCGTTCGGTTCATCGGGATCGAGCCTGCACGCCAAGACCTTCGCGGTGGACGGCGCGCGGATCTTCGTCGGATCGTTCAATTTCGATCCCAGATCGACCAGCCTGAATACCGAGATGGGGCTTTTGATCGACAGCCCGTCCATGGCGATGCGGATGCATGACGCCTTCGATGACGGCTTCGAGGGGGTCGCCTGGCGCGTTTCCCTTCAGGATGGCGATCTGACCTGGACCAGCGGCGAAGAGGTCACGCACCGCGAGCCGGGATCGAATATGCTCAAGTCCGTCGGTCTGACGGTGATCGGCTGGTTGCCCGTGGAATGGCTGCTCTGACGGCGGCTTTCGGGCAACGCATCATGCGTCCGGCTCTTTGCCGCCGGTTAATGCGCCGGGTCACGCTTTGCTCCACCTGTCGGATTGGCATGGCTGCGGGCAAGGAGCGGGACGGTGAGAAAAGAAACTCAAATCAGCATCTGGTATGTCTTTTTCGCCATCCTCGCGGTCGTGTTCATCCGCGATCTCTGGGTGCAGAGCCAGACCATCGAGGCGATTCCCTACAGCCAGTTCGAAAGCTATGTGGACAAGGGCGTCGTCGATGAGATCACCATCGGCAGCACGCGGATCACCGGCAGCTTCACGGAAGCGCAGGACGGCAAGACCGGGTTCGTCACCACGCCCGTCGCGCCCGATCTGGCAGAACGGCTGGATGGCACCGGCGTGACCTATACCGGCGCGGTCGAAAACACCTGGTTCACGACGCTTCTGTCCTGGGTTCTGCCGGCGCTGGTTTTCGTCGGCATCTGGATCTTCGCGCTGCGCCGGCTGGGCCGCTCGCAGGGCATGGGCGGGCTCATGTCTGTCGGCAAGAGCAAGGCCAAGATCTATGTCGAAACGGACACCAAGGTCACGTTCGACAACGTGGCTGGAGTGGACGAGGCCAAGACCGAATTGCAGGAGGTCATCGACTTTCTGAAGAACCCTAAAGAATATGGCAGCCTCGGCGCGCGGATGCCCAAGGGCATTCTGCTGGTCGGCCCACCGGGGACGGGCAAGACGCTGCTGGCCCGCGCTGTTGCCGGCGAGGCGGGGGTGCCGTTCTTTTCGATCTCGGGCTCCGAATTCGTCGAGATGTTCGTGGGCGTCGGTGCGGCCCGCGTGCGCGACCTTTTCGAGCAGGCGAGACAGGCCGCGCCCGCGATCATCTTCATCGACGAGCTGGACGCTCTGGGCCGCGCGCGGGGCGCTGGCCAGATGCAGGGCGGCAATGACGAGCGCGAACAGACGCTGAACCAGCTTCTGTCCGAACTCGACGGGTTCGACCCGTCCGAAGGCGTGGTGCTGCTCTCGGCCACCAACCGGCCCGAGATCCTCGATCCCGCGCTGTTGCGCGCGGGGCGGTTCGACCGGCAGGTGCTGGTGGACCGGCCCGACCGCAAGGGGCGGGCGCAGATTCTCAAGGTGCATATGCAGAAGATCGTGCTGGCACCCGATATCGAACTGGACGACATCGCCGCTCTGACCACCGGATTTTCCGGTGCCGATCTGGCGAACCTCGTCAACGAGGCAGCTTTGCTGGCAACACGCAGGCGCGGCGACGCGGTGCGCATGGCCGATTTCACCCGCGCCATCGAACGCATCGTCGCGGGGCTGGAGAAACGCAACCGGCTCATCAACCCGCGCGAGCGGCGCATCGTGGCCTATCACGAGATGGGCCATGCGCTTGTCTCGATGGCGCTGCCGGGGGTGGATACGGTGCACAAGGTTTCGATCATCCCGCGCGGGATCGGTGCTCTTGGCTACACCATCCAGCGCCCGACCGAGGACCGCTTTCTGATGACCGAAGCGGAACTGCGCGACAAGATCGCCGTTCTGATGGGCGGACGCGCGGCGGAGAAGCTGATCTTCGATCACCTCTCGACCGGGGCTGCCGACGATCTCGCCAAGGCGACCGATATCGCCCGGTCGATGGTGGCGCGCTACGGCATGGATGCGGGGCTCGGAAATGTCAGCTACGAGGCCGAGCGGACGCGATTTCTCGACAACCGCGCGCCGAGCTATATCGAGCGCAGCTATTCCGAGGCGACGGCGGAGGCGATGGACGTGGCCGTGCGCGGCGTTCTGGACGAGGTCTTCGCGCAGGCGCTGGAGATCCTCACTCGCAACCGCGATATCCTCGACCGTGCGGCGGAGCATCTGCTGGAGGTCGAGACACTGGACGAAAACACCCTGCGCGATCTGGCGCAGGACCTGCGCCGCGACAGCGCGGGGAAGGCGCGGGTGGCCAGCGCATAGACGCCGGCCGCCGCGTGAGCGTCAGCGCAGCATGATCGTGCCGCCATCGGCCATGACGGTCTGGCCTGTCATGTAGCGGCTTTCCTCGCTCAGCAGGAAGGCGACGACCGGTGCCACGTCCTTCTGGGGATCGCCGAAACGGCCAAGCGGGATTTTCGCGGCAACCTCGTCATATTGATCGCCATGCGCCTCTTTCCATTTTGCCACGCCCTCGGTGAGGGCGAGTGGACAGACGATGTTGACGCGGATGCCGTCCTCGGCCCATTCATGCGCGGCGACCCGGCTCAGCCCGCGAATGGCCTCTTTCGCAGCGGCGTAGCTGGCCTGTTTCCTCTGCCCCTCAAGCGCCGCGCCCGAGCCGAAATTGACGATGGCACCGCCCGTTCCGGCAAGCGCGTCATGGGCGGCGAGCATGAAGTTCAGCGTACCCTGAAAGCCGGTTCCCATGGAGAGATCCCAATCTTCCGGCGTATGCTCCAGCAGCGGTTTTTGCCGCGAGGCATGGGCGTTGTTGACAAGCCCCGTCAGCTTGCCGAAGCGCGACAGGGCAAGATCGACGGCCTGCTTTGCGGTTTCGGATTTCGAAATATCGCCCTGCAGAAACGCGATGCGGCCCGAACTGTCTTCGGCGAGCGCTTGGCCCGCTTCCTCGTTCAGATCGACGGCCACGACGCTGGCGCCCCGCTGCGCCAGCTCCGACGTGATCGCGCCGCCGATCCCGGCCGCGCCGCCCGTGACGATGATGACTTGCTCTTCCATGTGATCTGTCCTTTGCATGCCTTGGGTTTGCGCCAACCCTAGCGCGGATCGGTCCGCCCGCATTGACGGCGATCAACGCGGGCGGGTCGATCACCCGCTTGCGACCGACCGGCGAAAGAGCAGCAGACTGGCGACAAGCACCCCCGCACCCAGCAGGAAGGTCCAGAGGAATTCCGGCCAGACGATGCTGAAATCCGCGCCGCGGAAGCTGATGGCGACGGCGAATTCCATGAAATGCCGCGAGGGCAGCAGCCACGTGATCGGTTGCAGCCAGAGCGGCTGGCTTTCGATCGGTGTCATACCGCCCGACAGGATCATGATCGGCGTGATCGTCAGGATCAGCAGCAGCGCGAATTGCGCCATGCTGCGTGCCAGTATGCCGAGCAGCACGCCGATGGAGGCGGCGGCGAAGAGGTAGACCGCCGTGCCGAGCAGCAACAGCCCTTCGGAGCCCGCGAAGGGCACGTCCAGAAACCCCTCGACCATGACGAAAAGCGCGAAGGTGAAACCGGCGAAAACCACAGCGCTGTTCGCGACGATCTTGGCCAGCGCGATCTCCGTGGCGCTCAGCGGCATGACCATGAGATGCTCGATCGTGCCGTGTTCCCGCTCGCGGATCAGCGACGCGCCGGTCAGAACGATGGTCAGGATCGACAGCTGGTTCAGCAGCGCGGCGACCGACCGCAGCCAGAGCGTTTCTCCCGCCGGATTGAAGGAGCGTCGCAGCACCAGATCGATTGGCGAGGCGGGCCGGGCGTTCTGGTCGGCAGCGAAACGGGCGATCTCCTCGTTGAAGGTGGCGGTCAGGTAGCCGGTGCCGACGGCGGCGGCCATTGTCTTGGTCGCGTCGATATTGAGCTGCAGCGAAGGCGTGCGCCCGGCGCGCACATCGGCCTCGAACCCGGCGGGGATCACCACGACGAAGATCGTTTCGCCCCAATCCATCATGCGGTCGATCTCGCCGGCCCGCGCTTCGCCCGGCGGCAGGTAACGCGGTGGCAGCAGCGCGTTCTGTAGCGCGCGGCTGAGCGCGGAGCGGTCCTCGTCGACGAAGGTGACGGCCGCATTGTTGAGCGGCCCGCCGGCGCCGGAGCTTTCGATATACATGCTCGGCCCGAAGGAATAGATCACCAGCAAAAGCAGGATCGCCTCGCGCCAGAGCGTTCGGAATTCCTTGCCGATGAGCCAGAGAACGTTCCTGATCCGCCGCATTTCCTAGGCCTCCTGCTTGCGCATGAAGAGCACCGCAATGGTGACGAAGACCGGGGCAAAGGGCAGGATCAACAGGATGTTCGGGCCGAGCTGTTCGAACCCGAGCCCCTTGTTGAACACGCCCACGCTCATCTGCATGAAATAATTGGTCGGCCAGAGCTGCCCGAGGATGCGCCCCGCGCCTTCGAGCGTCGAGACAGGCTGCATAAGGCCCGAGAACTGCACCGTCGGCATCATGGCGACAACCACGGTTGCGAACACCGCCGCGACCTGCGTGCGCATGAAGACCGCAACCATCATGCCAAGCCCGGTGGAGGCCGCCACATAGGCGGCCGATCCCAGCGCCAGCGCGACGGCCGACCCCTTGAGCGGCACGTCGAAAAGAAAGACCGCCATCGCCGTCAGGATCACCCAGTTGAGCACGCCCAGCCCGATATAGGGCAGTTGCTTGCCCAGCAGGTATTCGAGCTTGCTCGTTGGCGTAACATAAAAATTGGTGATCGTGCCGATTTCGTATTCGCGGCTGATGCTCACCGCCATGAGGATCGCGGGAAAGAGCATGAGCAGGATCGCCGGCACCGAAGCGGCCATTGCCGGCAGGGATTCGAAACCCGGATTGTAGCGATAGCGCGGCTCGATATCGACGGCGGGCTGCAACATTCCCGAAAGCCCGGCCTCCTGCGCGCGGGTTGCCAGAAAGCTGGCATGTGCGCCTTGCACATAGCCTTCGATGGTCGAGGCGCGGATCGTGTTGGCGCCGTCGATCCACGCCGCCACGCTTGTCTGGGACAGGGTGGCGACGGCGCGGCCGAAGCCTGCGGGGATCTCGATGGCAAGCGCTATTTCCCCCGCAACCAGACGGCGCTGCAACTCGTCCTCGCTATAGACCTCCGGCGCTTCGTCGAAATATTGCGAGCCCCGGAAATTCGCCAGATAGGCGCGGCTTTCCGGTGTGCGGTCCTGATCGTAGGCGGCGAAGGTCAACCCGGTCACATCCGTTGAGATGCCATAGGCGAAAAGCAGCATCAGCAGCATCGTGCCCAGCAGCCCGAAGGCCAGTCGGACCGGATCGCGGATGACCTCCAGCGTCTCGCGCCGGCTGACCGCGAAAAGCCGCATCATCCGGGCGCCGCGCGAGCGCGATGCGCTCTCCGGCGCAATTGCCTTGAGCTTTTCAGGGGCGGTGTCGGGGCCGTCCATCGCATCGGTGATATAGTCGATGAATGTCTCGTTCAGCGTTCCCGACGCGCTTTGCGCCGCGAGGTTTTCCGGCGTGTCGTAGACCAGCACTTCGCCTGCATGCATCAGGCTGATGCGGTCGCAGCGCATGCCTTCATTCATGAAATGCGTCGAGATGAAGATCGTCACCCCGTCATCGCGCGACAGACCTGCGAGAAGATCGAAAAACTCGTCTCGCGCGACGGGGTCGACGCCCGATGTCGGCTCATCAAGGATGAGAATGTCGGGCCTGTGGATGATCGCGCATCCGAGCGACAGGCGCTGTTTCTGGCCCAGTGGCAGATCCCCGGCGAAGGTAGACCCGTAGCGGTCGAGTCCGAGATCGGACAGAAGCGCGTCGATGCGCGGTTCGATTTCGCCTTTCGGCAGATCGAAGAGACGGGCGTGAAGCCTGAGGTTCTGCCGCACCGTCAATTCGCCATAGAGCGAGAAAAGCTGCGACATGTAGCCGACGCGCATCCGCGTTTCGATGTTCGACGCGTCGACCTTCTTGCCGAAGAGCCATGCCTCGCCCTCGGTGGCGGGTAGCAGCCCGGTGAGCATCTTCATCACGGTGGTCTTGCCCGACCCGTTGGAGCCCAGAAAGCCGAAGATCTCGCCGCGGCGGATCTCGAAACTGACGTCTTTCGCAGCGGTGAAATCGCCGAAGCGCTTGGTCAGCCCCTTTGCGACGATGGCGTGATCCTCGCCGGTGTCTTCCAGCGGGACCATGTCGGACGGCGCGCTCTGTCGACGTTTTGCCTCGGGCAGGAGCGCGATGAAGGCCTCCTCCAAAGTCGTGGCCCCGGCCCGGCGGCGCATCTCGGACGGGCTGGCGGTCGCGAGGATCGCCCCGTCATTCATCGCGGCGAGCCAGTCGAAACGCTCGGCCTCCTCCATATAGGCCGTGGCCACCAGCACGCTCATGCCGGGCCGGTCCGCGCGGATATCGTCGATCAGATCCCAGAACTGTTCGCGCGCCAGCGGATCGACCCCTGTTGTCGGCTCGTCGAGGATCAGGAAATCGGGATCGTGGATCAGCGCGCAGCACAGGCCCAGCTTCTGCTTCATTCCGCCCGAGAGCTTTCCGGCCGGGCGGTCCAGAAACGGATCGAGCCCGGTTGCCTTTGTCAGTCGGTCGATGCGCTGCCGCCTTTCATCGGTCCCGTGGCCGAACAGCCGACCGAAGAAATCGAGGTTCTCCTGAACACTCAGCTCCTGATAAAGGTTCTTGCCCAGTCCCTGCGGCATATAGGCGATGCGGTCGAACACCGCTTCGCGATGCCCGGCGTCGGCCATATCGCCGCCCAGCACGGTCACGCTGCCCGACTGGATCCGACGCACGCCGGCTAAGAGCGACAACAGGGTCGATTTGCCCACGCCATCCGGCCCGATCAGCCCCAGCATCCGCCCGGCGGGCAAGTCGAGGGTCACATCATCGACCGCCGGTTCCGCGCCATAGCGATGGGTTAGCGCCCGAACGCGGGCGATACATTCGGCGGGCATGGCTCAATGATCCGGCAGGGCGTCGGCCGGGATCGGCTCGCCGACGAAGGCGGCCGGCCACGGCGTTCCCCCGGCGCCGGCCAGCCGGATATAGGCGACACCCCGCACACCGGTCTTGACCTGTTCGATATAGGCCTCGACCAGTTCTTCGGGCAGGCGCACCTTGACGCGGAACATCAGCTTTTCGCGTTCTTTCGCGGTCTCGACCTGTTTCGGCGTGAACTGCGCCTCGGGCGATACGAAGCTGACATAGGCGGGGATCGCGTAGGGGATGCTGTCGATCCGAATCCGCGCCTCAGCGCCGAGCCCGGTGCGCAGCGCTTCGTCGGCGGGCAGGAAAATCTCCATGTAGACCTGGCTGAGATCGAGCAGCGTGATGATCTTGCCGCCGCCGCCCAACACTTCTCCGGGTTGCGCGAGCCGGTAGAGGATGCGCCCCAGGACCGGTGCCGTCAGCGTCGCATCGGCAATCTGCGTTTCATAAAGCGCAACCAGCGCGTTTGCTGCCTCGACGCGGCGTTCGGCCGTGGTCAGGCTGGCCTGCGCGGCATGCAGGGCGGCTTCGGCGCTTTTGAGCCGGGTCATTTGCTGATCGGCCAGAACCTGTGGATTGACCCCCCGGTCAACCAGCGTGCTGGCGCGGCCGAAATCGTCCTCGGCCATGTTCACCTCGGCGCGGCGCTGTTCGATCAGCGCGCGCACCTCGTCGACCTGACTTGCCGCGCTCGCCGCATCGGCCTTGCCGCGCGCAAGCTGCGCCTCCAGTTCGCGTGTATCCATGATCGCCAGCACATCGCCGGCCTCCACGAGTTCGCCCTCGTTGACGAGTATCCGCGCGACGCGCCCCGGTGACTTTGTGGCAATATCGATCTGATCGGCTTCGAGACGTCCGTTACCGGTGGCGAAGCCGTCCGGCAGGCCGTCATTCGTCCGATCCCAGAGATACCAGCCAATTGCGGCAAGCGCCGCTATGATGATGATCGCGGCGACCACGGGGCGAAGAAATTTCATAGGATCGATCCAGTCAGTTGAACGCTGCGGCGTGCGACCATGCGCCAGGCTTGTCGGGCGGCAGTGCCCTGAACGGGTAAGCCGCCCTGCAATCTTGCTATATTTCCCGGCGCCGCGCCTTAACCCGTATCAAACCCTGGCGGAACGACGGCACGATCCCGCGTCGCGGGCCAGAGGTCTTCCTGCGACATAAGATGCGCGGACAACCTCAAAAGGATCAGCGCGGTCGCCGTCAAAAGCGCGGAGACGCTTGGCGACCAAGGCCATTTTCCTGTGCCACTCTCATGTGTCATAAGTCGGCAACGCGCGAAAACGATGCGCAGCCATCAAGCCACCCCGCTGGCGACAGTTTGAAGATACGAATGAAGCAGACATCTCAAAGCTCAAGACTATCCATTGCGCCCATGATGGATTGGACCGACCGGCATTGCCGCTACTTCCATCGTCAGATCAGCCGGCATGCGCTGCTCTACACCGAGATGGTGACCGCGCCGGCTTTGGTGCGGGGCGGGGCGGTGCATTTGCTTGCGTTCGATGCGTCCGAGCATCCGGTGGCGCTGCAGCTCGGCGGATCGGATCCGGCCGAGTTGGCTGAGGCCGCGCGGATGGGGGCGGATGCGGGCTATGACGAGATCAATCTCAATGTCGGCTGTCCGTCCGATCGCGTGCAATCTGGCACGTTCGGCGCGGTTCTCATGAAAACGCCGGATCTCGTGGCCGATTGCGTGCAAGCGATGAAGCGGGCGGTTTCGGTTCCGGTCACGGTGAAATGCCGCATCGGGGTGGACGATCAGGATCCCGAAACGGTGCTGCCGGAGTTCATCGGCCGCGTGAAGGATGCCGGTTGCGATTACCTGATCGTTCATGCGCGCAAGGCTTGGCTCAAGGGGCTTTCGCCGAAGGAGAACCGCGATGTCCCGCCGCTCGATTACGATCTGGTCGTGCGGATGAAGGAGCGGTTTCCTGACATGCCGATTTCCGTGAATGGCGGAATCGAGAGCCTTGATGCGGCGGAGGCGCTGATCGCGCGCGGGCTCGACGGGGCGATGATCGGACGGGCGGCCTATCACCGGCCCTGGGATGTGCTGTCCGGGGTCGATGCGCGCCTTTTCGGCGCTCCGGCAGGCACCACCCGCGAGGATGTGATCCGCGCCATGCGCCCCTATATAGATGCGCATCTGGCGAACGGCGGCAAGCTGCATCAGGTCACGCGGCACATGCTGGGCCTTTTTGCCGGCCAGCCCGGCGCGCGGCTCTGGCGGCGGGTCCTGTCGGAGCAGGCCAATTTGCCCGGCCAGACCAGCGCGCTGCTGGACGAAGCGCTTGACCGGATGCGCAGGCTCGATACTGTCTGACAGGCGTGCCCGAGCGCGCCGGGCGGGCGCGTCGGCTGCGATTCTGTTGCGGCGAAAATAAGGCAGCGTCACAATCCCGATGCGGAATGGCGACAATACCGGCGGACCTTGTGGAACTGTTTTTGATCGCCGCACAATATCGGCTGAATTAACGATTTCCTTATGAACGCTGCGGCCCGAACCGGTAGATTGACCTCAAATCGGTTATTTCGGGATGAACGTGCTATGGAAATCGCAGCAATTCTGGCCCTCGTGCTCTTGGGCGTTTCCGCCTCCGTGTTCGCCGATAGCGGCGATGACGATGACGATTCCACATCCGGCGGCGGCTCCGGTGGAGGAGGGGGCGAGTCCGAAGACGGGGGCGATACCGGCGACGGCACCGAGGTGCCGGGCGGCTCTGACGAGGTGTTCTTCGGCACAGACGGTGCGGACACCATCACCGGCAGCAACGGCACCGACACCATCGCCGGCGGCGCGGGCGACGACGTGATCAACGGGCTTGGCGGAGATGATATCCTCGACGGTCAGGAAGGCGACGATGTCGTTCTGGGCGGCGACGGCGACGATCAGGTCTTCGGCAGCGAGGGCAATGACAGCCTGAACGGCAATCCGGGCGATGATCTGGTCGCCGGCGGCAGCGGTGATGACGAGGTGTTCGGCAGCCATGGCGACGACACCCTGTTCGGCGATGAAGGCGACGACACGCTCGATGGTCACACCGGGGTGGATGTGCTGTCAGGCGGAACCGGCGATGACGCCCTGACGGGCGGCGCGCAGAACGATACGCTGTTCGGCGGCGATGGCGATGACAGCCTGTCGGGCGGGGAAGGCGACGATTCCCTTGTCGGTCAGGCGGGCGCGGATCTCCTCGATGGTGATGAGGGCGACGATCAGCTGTTCGGCGTTTGGGACGGCAACAATGACGACGTGACCGAGGCGCGCGATCTCGACGATCCCGATACGCTGATCGGCGGCGACGGCGACGACGAGATCCATGTCGGCAGCGGCGATACCGCCTATGGCGAGGACGGGGCCGATATTTTCTACACCGGCACATGGGTCGATCCCGCCAACGCGCCGCGGATCTTCGATCTGGAGGAGGATGAGGTCGTGATCGTCTCCGTGCCGGTGGGAACCTCGGCGGATACGTCCATCGACCTTGAAACCGATGATGACAACGGCGACACTCTGGTGCAGGCCAATGGCCAGACCGTCGCGCGCATCGCGTCGGGTGCGGGAACGGTTTCGCTCGACCAGATTCTTGTGGTGGAAAGTGTCTCCATCGCGCAACCCGACGCGGCGGCCTGATCGGGCGCCGGAATTTGAAAGCCGAGCGCGCTCCGGGCGGTCGACCTGCGGCGCGCAAGGGATAATACTGATTTCTTGCCGCGCCCCGCGCGGTCCCATGAGGGAAACGATATGAGACTAGCCCTGCTGATTTTCGCCCTGATCGCGGCCCCGGCACTGGCGCGGGATCTGCCGCCCGAGGAGCCGAGCTACGAAAAGCCGAGCTTCGAGAGGCCGGAACGGCCGACGCGCCCGGAGCGCCCGCGCGATCAGGACGAGGAAACCGAGCGGCGCGTGCCCGTAGTGGCGGCCAAGCCCAAGCCGAAACCCTGCACGCCGATGGTCAAATGCGTCACCGACGAGACCGGCGCACGCCGTGCGATGTTCACAGCCGATGTGCAGAAGGACATGTATTACCTCGGCCGGAATTTCTGCAAATCCGTGCCCGAGGATGTCAGCGAGGTGACGGCATGCTGCGTGACACTCGATGACAAATACCAGATTCATTACAACGTGCCGGTCAGCAAGAAGGCGCATTGGAAAGCCAAGCAATTCTGCACCTGCGTGCTGGAGCTTGACTGAGACAAGGCTGGCTGCGCCGAAGTGAAGATGGGCCGGGGCTGTCGCTCCGGCCTTTTCCTATGCGCCGCGGCGCTTGAGCCGCGCCGCGCGCCCGCCGCGCCGCTTGGTCAGCGTTCCGGCGCGCGACGGCAACTCGGCCATGATCTCGCGGCGCAGGTCCGGTGTCATGGTTGGCCATGCGCCGATCTCGTCTATGCTGCGCAGACAGCCGGTGCAAAGCCGGCTTTCAGGCTCGATCACGCAGACCTGCACGCAGGGGCTTTCGATCTCGTCGCGCTGCCAGATGTCGTCCTTCACAGGCTCGGTCCCCTTCATCCTTGCGATCCGATATACTGCAACCGGTCCAGCGCCCCTTGCAGGATATAGGACGCCGCCACATGGTCGATCACCTCCGCGCGACGTTTTCGGGACGTATCCGCCTCAAGTAGCGCGCGTTCGGCGGCCACGGTCGAGAGTCGTTCATCCCAAAACGCGATCGGCCCGTCCCAGAGCGCGGCGAAGTTGCGGGCGAAGGCGCGCGTCGATTGGCAGCGCGGCCCCTCGCTGCCATCCATGTTGCGCGGCAGGCCGAGCACGATCCCGGCAATCCGCCGCGCCTCCAGCAGCGCGAGAAGCGCCTGCGCGTCCTGTCCGAACTTGCGCCGCCGGATCGTTTCGAGCGGCGTCGCCACCGAACGCATCCCGTCGGACACCGCGACGCCGATGGTCCGCGTGCCCAGATCGAGCCCGGCAATGGCGCGCATCGGCGGCAGCGCGGCGGCGAATTCGGCGATATCGTCGTGGATCATCTCAGATCGTCAGCCCGGCCTTGCGTGCGCCATCGCGCACGATCTCGAGCGCATAGGGATTGTCGGCGAAAACCTCCTGCGCATTGTTCCAGACCGCGATCGCCTGCGCCTCGTCGCCCAAGGCGCCGAGCGAGGAGATGAGCCGCGCCCATTCCT
Organism: Marivita sp. GX14005; assembly: GCF_023370775.1. Taxonomy (GTDB): domain Bacteria; phylum Pseudomonadota; class Alphaproteobacteria; order Rhodobacterales; family Rhodobacteraceae; genus Marivita. Next base: position 254,858 of record NZ_JAMCCQ010000003.1, on the reverse strand, counting down.
CCGGCGTGCCGCCTTCGGTCGCCAGCCGGTCCGACAGGCGCGCGACCATGCCCCGGATCATTTCCTGCCGGTCCTCGGGGCTCAGCTCCTCGGCGCGTTCCAGATCCTCGGCGCTGGGGCCGGGAGCTGTGGTGGCGGCGAATTCCGGTGGGCGATAGTCGTTCACGCCGGCGCGATAGGCCATTTCCTCGATCTGCGCCATGATCGGCGCGACCCATTTGTCATCGGCTTGCGAACTGCGCAGAAGCGTATCCCAGATGCGAAAGGCCACATCCGGCCGCCCCGTCTGCGCCATCGAAAGACCCGTGTAGTAGCGCGCCACCCCGTTGCTGCGATCGCGCGCAAGCGCCGCCTCCAGCGCGCGCTCGGCCTCGGGCGACACATAACCGCCCGCCGCCAGGATCATCATATCGGCCAGATCGGCATAATCGGCGGCGCTGGCGCCGTCGCCCTTGAGCGTGAGAACCCGCTCCTGCGCGGCATAGGCGGCCTGCAGATTGCCCAGCGCGGCTTCGGACCGGGCAAGCAGGACGTGGCCCTGAATATCGTTCGGCCGCTCCGCCACGGCGGCGCGCAGGCGCTCGACGAGTTCTGCATATTCGGGCTGCACCTCCGGCGCGGCCGACGCCGGAACCTGCGCTTCGGCCTCCGCCTGCGACGGGCGCTCCTCGCGCGCCTGCTCGGCCCGTTCGATCCGCGCCGAAAGCGCCAGATCGCCGTAACCCGGCGCGCCGAGCATCGCGTAAAGCCCGAAGCTGCCCCCCAGAACGATGCAGACGATCAGCACCGACATCGCCCAACCGAGCCCGCGCGGCGCAGTATCACGGCCGCCCTTGGCCTGCAGCTTCGCATCCGCCGCCAGGATTCGGCGCGAGATTTCCGTGCGCAGCCGCTCGGCATCCTCAGCCGACAGCACGCCGCGCTGCAGGTCGCGGTCGACCTCCTGCAACTGGTCGCGATAGACCTGCAAATCGAACGCTTCGGCCGGTGCGGCATCGTGCCGTGTGCGCATGAGCGCCAGCACCAGAAGCGCGGCCATCGCAAGGGCCAGGAAAATGCTGGCGATCCAGAAAAAGGTCATCGAACGGGTATCCTCAAGCTGCCCCCTGCCATGTATCGCGTCATGCGGCGCAAAAAAAGGCCAAGACGGCGTGACAAACCGACATGTCGCAAACCCGTGAAAATACGCCGCCGCCGCAACGCAGGCGAGGGGACGGAATAAGGCAGATGGGATCAGAACCCGATCCAGCTTTGAGTCGCGCCATATGAAACGCTATTCCGCATTCGCCGTCGCCCGCGAAGCCTTCCGCCACCATACCGGCTGGGAGCGCGCCTGGCGCAGGCCAGAGCCGAAGAAAAAATACGATGTCATTATCATCGGCGCGGGCGGCCACGGGCTCGCCACCGCCTATTACCTCGGCAAGCGCTTCGGCATAAAAAACGTCGCGATCCTCGAAAAGGGCTGGCTGGGCGGCGGCAATACCGGGCGCAACACGACCATCATCCGCTCGAACTACCTGCAGGATCCCTCCGCCGCGATCTACGAGAAATCGCGCTCGCTCTACGAGACGATGAGCCAGGATCTGAACTACAACGTCATGTATTCGCCGCGCGGCGTGATGATGCTGGCGCAGACCGAACACGAGGTGCGCGGCTACAAGCGCACCGCGCATGCCAACACGCTGCAGGGGGTGAAGACCGAATTCATCAGCCCGCAGCGCGTCAAGGAACTGTGCCCGATCATGAATATCGACGGGCCGCGCTATCCCGTTCTGGGCGCGCTCTGGCAGGACCGCGCCGGCACCGCGCGCCACGATGCCGTCGCCTGGGGCTATGCGCGCGCCTGCTCCGACATGGGCATGGACATCATCCAGAAATGCGAGGTCACCGGCATCCGCCAAGCGGATGGCCGTGTGCAGGGCGTGAGCACCACCAAAGGCGAGATCGATTGCGACAAGCTCGGCATCGTCGTCGCCGGCCATTCCGGCGTGCTGGCCGATATGGCCGGCTTCCGCCTGCCGATCGAAAGCGTCGCGCTGCAGGCGTTGGTGTCGGAGCCGATCAAGCCCTGCATGGACGTCGTCGTCATGGCGAACACCGTGCATGGTTACATGAGCCAATCCGACAAGGGCGAGATGGTCATCGGCGGCGGTACCGACGGGTACAACAACTACACCCAGCGCGGCTCCTTCCACCATATCGAGGAAACCGTGCGTGCGCTGGTCGAGACCTTCCCGATGATCTCGCGGCTGAAAATGCTGCGCCAGTGGGGCGGCATCGTCGATGTCACCGGCGACCGCTCGCCGATCCTGTCCAAAACGCCGCTCGGCAATTGCTTCATCAATTGCGGCTGGGGCACAGGCGGCTTCAAGGCGATCCCGGGCTCGGGCTTCGGCTTCGCCGAACTGATGGCAAAGGGCCACTCACCCCTGACCGACGCTTTCGGCCTGAACCGCTTCGCCGAAGGCCGGTTCATCGACGAATCCGTTGCAGCGGGGGTCGCGCATTGATGGCCAGCTTCATGAAGGTTCCCGACCGCTTACCGCCCATCATCGTCGAAACGGCTGCTCAGATAATCGACGTTTCTAATGCCGCCCCCATCGCCTTTCGACTTACGCAGTTTGCTCTGGCAACGACGAAAAATAACCCAGAACAGACCAAATATCAGGGCCTCGAAAAGCAAATGTTCAAGAATGTAAGGCATATGAACCGCGTAGAACCAAGCAACATGGGTGTTCGCACAAAGTTGTGGCAGCACTTGGACGGGTCCGAAGATATTTTCCGCTCTAAGCAGGAGCGCGAGCGCACCCTCCAAAACGGCAATCACCAAATGACATTCCGCACCGACCAAGCGCAGCTTTCCGCCGATGCCTCCGGCGAAGCCCTGCCGACCGGCGGGGCCGTGCAGTTGCCAAGCCGCGCCGCGCAGCCCACCCTCCGTGCATCGCAGCAAAGGGAGCGAGGCCAATGGGAAATACAGTCTGGATCATCGTCGGAGCCGTCGTCGTCGTGCTTATCGGCATCTGGCTCTTCATGTCCGCGGACGGCACGGGCGTGGAGCCTGCGGCGCCAGCGGCCATCGACGCGCCCGTGGTCGAGGAACCCGCGACTGAGCCTCCTGTCGTCGACTGACCGTCCAACCGAACCGCAGGCCGGGGGAGGCGCGACATGCTTCTCCTGACCTGCCCCTATTGCGGCGTGGCCGCCGAGGAAACCGAACTTCATGCCGGCGGCGAGGCGCATCTCAAGCGCTTCGGCCCCGGCTCGACCGATGAAGAGTTCCAGACCTACCTCTTCCAGCGCGAAAACCCACGCGGCGTTCACTTCGAACGCTGGCGCCATGCAAATGGCTGCGGCAAGTGGTTCCACGCCGCGCGCGATACGGTGACGCTCGAAGTTTTCGGCACCTACAGCGCGCAAACGCTGGAGCCGCCCGAAGACCTGCTGAAAAAGATTCGCGACAAGCGCCCCGGCTTCGAGTGGAGGGACATCGCGTGATCTTTCTTCTTGCCAAAAATATCCCCGCCGGAGGCTCCGACGCTTCCGCCAGCGCCGAGGTCTGACCCATGAGCACCCGACTTTCGACACATGGCCGCCTGATCAACCGTGGCAAGCAGATCTCGTTCAGCTTCAACAACACACGGATGACAGGCTTTGAGGGCGACACGCTCGCCTCCGCGCTTCTGGCCAATGACCAGATGCTGATGGGGCGCAGCTTCAAGTATCACCGCCCGCGTGGCGTTGTGGCCTCCGGCTCGGAAGAGCCGAACGCGCTGGTCAACCTGGGCGAGGGCGACCGGCTGGAGCCGAACCAGCGCGCCACCACGACCGAACTTTTCCCGGGCCTCAAGGCGACCAGCCAGAACCACTGGCCGTCGCTGAACCGCGATATCGGTGTGGTGAACAACTCGCTGTCGCGGTTCCTGCCGGCGGGGTTCTACTACAAGACCTTCATCCAGCCGCGCGCCTTCTGGAAACATGTCTACGAGCCGATCATCCGGCACTCCGCCGGTCTCGGCAAGGCGCCCAGGGCGGATGCGCGCGATCCCGATACCTATGAGCATTTCTACGCCTTTACGGATGTTGCGATCATCGGCGGCGGCGTGGCGGGGCTTCAGGCCGCGCTGAGCGCTGGCCGGGCCGGGGCCAAGGTGCTGCTGCTGGAGCAGACCGCCCATTGGGGCGGCCGCGCGCCGGTCGATGGTGGGACCATCGACGGGATGGCTCCCGATGTCTGGGTCGCCGAGGCGGTCGCCGCGCTGCAGGAGATGCCGAACGTCACGCTGCGTAACCGGGTGATGGGCGCCGGCGTTTACGATCACGGCTATGTCCTGGGCTATGAGCGCCTGACCGATCACGCCCCGCAAACGCCCGGCCCGCGCCATCGGCTCTGGCGCATCCGTGCCAAGCAGATCGTCACCGCGACGGGCGCGATCGAACGACCGCTTTGTTTTTCGGGCAACGATGTCCCCGGAGTCCTGCTGGCCTCCGCCGCGCGCGACTATCTTGTCAATTACGGTGTCGCCCCGGGCGAGCGTACCGTAATCGTTACCAACAACGACGATGCCTACCGCACCGCCATCGCGCTGGTCGAGGCCGGGCTCGACGTGCCGGCGATCCTCGATGCGCGCCCGCAGGGTGGCGGCGCGCTGATGGAGGAGGCAAAAGCGCTGGGCATCCGGGTCGAGCTCGATGCGGCGGTGGTCAAGGTCAAGGGCATGAAACGCGTGCTCAGCGTGCTGCGCGGCAAGCAATCGGGCGATGGCACGGTCGAGGAGGAGATCTTCTGCGATGCGGTCGCCATGTCGGGCGGCTGGTCGCCGGTGGTGCATCTGTGGTCCCATTGCGGCGGTAAGCTGACCTGGGACGAGGCGCAGGCCGCGTTCCGCCCCGATGCCAAACGCGCGCCGACCGGTGCGGATGGCGAGGCATTCGTGATCCCCGCAGGCAGCGCCGATGGGGAAATGGCTCTCGCAAAGGTGCTCGAAAACGCCGCCGCTGCCGGACAAAGCGCAGCAGGTCGTGCCGGCTTCGAAAAACAGGCTGGCGAGGCCGCGAAGGGCGAGGCGCCCGACGAAGCGCCAATCACCCCGGTCTGGATGATGCCGAAGGGGGCCGATTACAAGCTGCGCTCGAAGGCCTGGCTGGATTACCAGAACGACGTGAAGGTCTCCGACGTGCAACTGGCCGCCCGCGAGGGGTTCGAATCGGTGGAACATACCAAGCGCTACACCACGCTCGGCATGGCGACGGATCAGGGCAAGCTCAGCAATATCAACGGATTGGCGACGCTGGCGAATGCTTTGGGTGAGAACATTCCACAGGTCGGCACCACCACGTTCCGCCCGCCTTTCACCCCGATCTCCTTCGGTGCCATCGCCGGGGAGGCGCGCGGCGACATCTTCCAGCCGCTTCGCCGCACGCCGATACATGACTGGATCGACGCCAAGGGCGCGCATTGGGAGCCGGTCGGCCATTGGCGCCGCCCCTATGCGTTCCCGAACGACGGCGAAAGCGTGCATGACGCGGTGCAGCGCGAGGTGAACGCGACGCGCAAGAGCCTCGGGCTGCTCGACGCCTCGACGCTGGGCAAGATCATCGTCAAGGGGCCGGATGCGGGCAAGTTCCTCGACATGCTCTACACCAACATGATGAGCACCCTGAAACCCGGCAAATGCCGCTACGGGCTGATGTGCACCGAGAACGGCTTTCTCACCGATGACGGCGTGGTCGCGCGGCTCGATGAGGATACGTTCCTGTGCCACACCACCACCGGCGGCGCGGACCGTATCCATGCCCATATGGAGGAATGGCTGCAAACCGAATGGTGGGACTGGAAAGTCTGGACCGTCAACGCGACCGAGCAGTTCGCGCAGGTTGCCGTGGTCGGCCCGAACGCGCGCAAGCTGCTTGAAAAGCTGGGCGGCATGGATGTCAGCGCAGAGACTTTGCCCTTCATGGGCTGGGCCGACGGCACGCTGGGCGGCTTCCCGGTGCGCATCTTCCGCATTTCCTTCTCGGGCGAGCTGAGCTTCGAAATCGCAACGCCCGCCAATCTCGGCCGCGCCTTCTGGGACAAGCTGCTGGATGCGGGCGGAGAGTGGAACATCACCCCCTACGGCACCGAGGCGTTGCATATCATGCGCGCCGAAAAGGGCTTCATCATGATCGGCGACGAAACCGACGGCACGGTGATTCCGCAGGATCTGGGTCTCAACTGGGCGATCTCGAAAAAGAAAGAGGATTACCTTGGCAAACGCGCGCAAGCCCGCAGCCACATGACCGATCCGCGCCGCTGGAAACTGGTGGGGCTGGAGACGCTTGACGGCTCGGTTCTGCCCGATGGCGCCTATGCCGTCGCGCCCGGCACCAATGCCAACGGGCAGGCGGCAACCGAAGGGCGTGTGACCTCAACCTATCACAGCCCGACGCTCGGGCGCGGTATCGCGATGGGTCTGGTGCTGAACGGGCCGGACCGGATGGGCGATGTGCTGAAATTCACCAAGGGCGATGGCGGCACCGTTGAAGCGAAGATCGTCGATCCGGTGTTCTTTGACCGCGAAGGAGAAAAGCAGAATGTCTGACGTGCAACTGGCGCTTGGCGGCGCGAGCTTCGACGGTCTGGTGAAGATCGAGGAACTGGCCGGGCAGGGTATGATCACCCTGCGCGGCGATCTGGGCGACACAGCGATTACCGGCCCAGTGCGGGAGGTGTTCGGCGTAGATATGCCGGGCCAGCGCGGCACCGCCTTCGCAGACGGCAAGGGCGCGCTCTGGATGTCGCCGGACGAGGCGCTTTTGCTCTGCGACTATGACGAGGCTCAAAAGCTGGCGGATGATCTGGCGGCCAAGCTGTCGGATGTTCACGCGCTGGTGGTCAACACCTCGGATGCACGGTCGGTGTTCCGCCTCAAGGGCCGCGCGCTGCGCGAGGTTCTGGCCAAGCTCGCGCCGGTCGACATGAGCCCCGGCACCTTCGAGCCGGGCGAGGTGCGGCGCACCCGGATGGCGCAGGTGGCGGCGGCATTCTGGATGGACGATGCCGGCACGGCGCGCGTGGTCTGCTTCCGCTCGGTCGCGGCCTATATGTTCGGCATCCTGAGCTCCGCGGCGGATGAAAACGCGGCGGTGAACCATTTCGCCAACTGACGCGTTGTCACTCAAGAGGGCCGCTGACGGGCGGCAGTCGGCAAAGCGAGCTTGACCTTGCCCCGCCATCGCTCCACCTATGGCCCCATGTACTGTGACATACCTTGAAAGGGGGACACCCAATGGCTTTCGAACTTCCCGACCTTCCCTATGCCCATGATGCGCTTGCGCCCAAGGGCATGTCGAAGGAAACGCTCGAATATCATCACGACATTCACCACAAGGCCTATGTCGATAATGGCAACAAAGCCATCGAAGGCACCGAATGGGAAGGCAAGTCGCTCGAAGAGATCATCAAGGGCACCTACGATCCCAACGCGGTGGCGCAAAGCGGTATCTTCAACAACATCAGCCAGCTCTGGAACCACAACCAGTTCTGGGAGATGATGAGCCCCGACGAGCACAAGATGCCCGGTGAGCTCGAAAGTCGCATCAAGGATGCGTTCGGGTCGGTCGATGAGTTCAAGAACAAATTCTCCGCAGCCGGCGGCGGCCAGTTCGGTTCGGGCTGGGCATGGCTTGTCGTGGACAAGGACGGCTCGCTCAAGGTGACGAACACCGAGAATGGCGTGAACCCGGTCTGCTTCGATCAAACGGCACTTCTGGGCTGCGATGTCTGGGAGCACAGCTACTACATTGATTTCCGCAACAAGCGTCCGGCCTATCTGACCAACTTCCTCGACAACCTCGTCAATTGGGAAAACGTGGCGGAGCGGCTGTCCAAAGCCTGAGCCGCTTGACCGTAACCAGAAGCCCCGCTGTTCCGGCGGGGCTTTTTCGGTGTAGGGATCGGCACATGATCCGCACAAATGGAGATGGGCCAGATGCATGATCTTCGCACCCTTCGCGGCGTGGTTCCCTACCTGCCGACCCCCTTCACATCAGGCGGCGGCGTGGACGAAGCCGCGTTGAAGCGCCTTTCGCGGCATCTCATCGCCTCGGGCGTTCACGGGCTGACGCCGCTCGGCTCGACCGGGGAATTCGCCTATCTGGATTTTGCGGCCAAGGAACGGGTCGTCGCCGCGACGGTGGAGGCTGCGGCGGGGCGCGTGCCGGTGATCGCCGGGGTCGCGGCTACTGCGACGCATGATGCGGTGCGGCAGGCCAAGGCATGGGCGGCGCAGGGGGCCGACGGCATATTGGCGGTCTTGGAAGCGTATTTCCCGGTTTCCGAAAAGGGCGTCGTCGCGTATTTCACGGCCATCGCAGATGCGACCGACCTGCCGGTCACGCTCTACACCAACCCCAACTTCCAGCGATCCGATCTGTCGCTCGACGCGATCGATCAGCTGTCGCATCACCCCAACATCCTGTTTCTGAAAGATGCCTCGACCAATACAGGGCGGCTCCTGTCGGTCCTCAACCGCACAGAAGGCCGGATCGGTGTATTCGCCGCGTCGTCGCATATCACAACTGCGGTCATGCTGATCGGCGGGCGCGGCTGGCTCGCCGGCCCGTCCTGCCTGATCCCGCGCCAAAGCGTGCGGCTTTTCGATCTTTGCGAGACGGGCCGATGGGCCGAGGCGATGGAACTGCAGCGTGAGCTCTGGGCAGTCAATCAGGTCTTCGCGAAATTCAACCTTGCCGGTGCGGTCAAGGCGGGGCTGAAGCTGCAGGGCTTCGATTGCGGCGATCCGGCCCACCCGCAAGCCCCGCTCGTCTCCGATCAGGTGGAGGCGGTGCGGCGCGTTCTGGAGCGGGTTGGCGCGCTTTGACCTTAAAACAGCCAGCCGTTCGTTCTGAGGGAGCCGCGCGATGACGGAGGCTCAGAAGGGCGTTCTCGCGCTTGTCACCGCCTGTGTGACCTGGGGCCTTTCCTCGATTTTCTACAAGGCGCTCAGCGACGTGCCTCCGGCAGAGGTTCTGGCCCATCGCACGCTCTGGTCGCTGGTCTTCTTCTCCGGCGTGCTGATGGTGCAGGGGCGGCTCTCCGCGCTCTGGGCCGCCGTGACCGGCCGCGCTTCGCTGGGCGTGATCGCGCTGGCGGCGGTGACGATCTCGACCAACTGGTTCTTCTTCATCTGGTCGATCCAGATCGGCCGCGCGACCGAAGCGTCGATGGGCTATTATATCTTCCCGCTCGTCGCGGTGCTCTTCGGCCGGGTCTTCTTTTCCGAGCGCTTGTCACGCGCTCAATGGGTCGCCGTCGGGCTTGCCGGGGCCGCCGTTCTGACGCTGACATTCGGGCTGCGCATCGTCCCTTTCGTGCCGCTTGTGCTGGCGTCGACCTTCGGCTTCTACGGTGTGCTGAAAAAGCGGCTCGATCTCGGCCCGGTCGTGTCCGTCACGGCCGAGGTGTTCCTGCTTGCGCCCATTGCGCTTGCCTGGCTGGGCGCGGTCCATATGGGCGGCGGCGGGGTCTATGGCACCGATCCGGTGCAAAGCGCGATGCTGATGTTCTCCGGCCCGCTGACGGGCATGCCGCTGATGCTTTTCGCCTATGGCGCGCGGCGGCTGGCGATGGCGACGGTCGGCGTGGTGCAATATATCAACCCGACGCTGCAATTCACCGTCGCCGTGGCGATCTTCGGAGAGCCGTTCGGCGCGGTCCACCTCGCCGCATTCGCGCTGATCTGGACGGCACTGGCGCTCTATTCGGCCAGCGCGTTCCGTCAGGACAAGGCACGGCGCAGGGCGCGGATGGTGTCGGAAGCCGAAATCGTCGTTTCGACGAAATCGAGCAGCGAGGCATCGGCGAAGCCCTGATCGACGACCTGCCGCACAAGCTCCAGCAGCTTGTCCCAATAGCCATCGACGCTCATCAGGACGATCGGCTTCGCATGCAGTCCCAACTGCCGCCATGTCAACGCCTCGAAGAATTCGTCGAGCGATCCGGCCCCGCCGGGCAACATGACAATGGCATCGGCATTCATCAGCATGACCTTCTTGCGCTCGTGCATCGTCTCGGTCACGACAAAGCGGCTCAAATCCCTCTTGCCGACTTCGCGATCGAGCAAATGGGTCGGGATCACACCGAACGTATCGGCCCCGGCGGTCTGCGCCGCGCGCGCAACCAGACCCATCAACCCTATATCGCCCGCGCCGTAGACGAGCCGCCAATCCTCGCCGGCGATACCGCGCCCCAAAGCCTCGGCCTCGCGGGCGAAGGCGGGGTTCGCTCCGGAACGTGAGCCGCAATAGACACATATGGATTTCAATGACATGAGGCGTCGTCCTGAGAAGAGCGTGGGAATTGTCACCTCATATCCGCGTTGTTACCCTCTCTCAACCGCTCATGGTGTATACTCGCCCTGACGGAAATTTTCGGAGTGTAATGCGGACGTGGCGGCACGAGGCAAAACAGGGTGGATGCTGGGCGGCATGGCCGTCGCGCTCGGCGTTGCCGTATTGCTTTATCTCACCGGGCGTATCGTGCCGGTCCCGATGCCGGATCGGGAAGCCGTTGCCGTTGCGCCGGAACCGGCTGCCACGCCGCAGCCCACCCCAGCGCCGCCAGCATCAGCGCAGCAGGTCGCTCCGGGCTTTGACGTGGTGCGCGCCGCACCGGATGGACAAACCGTGATCGCGGGATCGGCGCCCGGAGCGAGCGATGTTCTCATCATGGTCGATGGTCTGGAGGCGGGATCGGCCTCGGTGGACGGAACGGGCAAGTTCGTCGCCTTCCTCGATCTGCCCTTCGCCTCCGCGCCCCGCGAGATCAGCCTTGTTTCGCTAAAGCGGGAATCGCGATGGGAAAGCCGCGACCGCGTGATACTTGCTCCGTCCGGCGCCGCGCCCGAGTTGCCGGAGGTCGGCGCGGCGCCTGCCGAGGTGGTTGATATTGAGGGATTGATCGGAACGCCCGCGCATGAGATCGAAACCGACAGTGCGCTGAATGCCGAGGAGGCGGAGCCGCCCGTGCCGGCCGTGATCCTGTCGAGCAAGGAGGGGATCGACGTGCTGCAGAGCCCCGGCGCGCTGCCCGCTTCGGGCCAGATCGCGCTCGATGCGATCAGCTACGAGGACGCGGCGACGGTCACACTGAGCGGTCGCGGCGATGCCAACGGGTTCGCGCGGATCTATCTCGACAATCGATCCGTCGGCACGGCCCAAATCGGCACGGACGGGCATTGGCGCGCCGACCTGCCGCAGGTCGATAGCGGCACCTATACACTGCGCGTCGATGCGGTGGATGACACGGGCGAAGTGACATCCCGCGTCGAAAGCCCGTTCCAGCGGGCCGACCCGGAGATCCTGGCCGCCGTCGAACCCGCGGGGCTGCCGGTGCAGGCAGTCACGGTGCAGCCGGGAAACACGCTCTGGGCCATTGCGCGCGACCGATACGGCGCAGGACCGGCCTATGTAAAAGTGTTTGAAGCCAATCGGGACCGCATCCGCGATCCCGATCTGATTTATCCCGGACAGGTGTTCTCGATCCCGGAATGAGCCGTCGCGCAAAATCGGGTGTGAGCCGCGGGCGGTTTATGCACATTTAGAGGGTTGCCGGATGCCCTCCGCGATATATAGTCGGTTTACGGTAGCGGGGTGACGCGCTCGCCCTGATGCCTCCAAAGGACAGACGATCGGGAGACAGGGCGTTCGATGGACGGCAATTTCAGAACGGCATTCGTGCGTGAGCCAGGTGCGCTGCGGCACCACCCGGCGTTGGTGCTGAACGCGGATTACAGGCCCTTGTCGTATTATCCGCTGTCGCTCTGGCCTTGGCAGGATGCAGTCAAGGCGGCGTTCCTCGACAGGGTGGATATCGTCGCCGAATATGACGAGGTGGTGCGAAGCCCCTCGATGACGCTCAGGATACCGAGCGTCGTTGTGCTGAAAGATTACGTAAAACCCCAAAAGCGCGTGGCCTTCACGCGCTTTAATCTTTTTCTGAGGGACGAATTTCGCTGTCAATATTGCGGCGCGCAGGGCGATCTGACCTTCGATCACGTCGTCCCGCGCGCTTCCGGCGGGATCACCTCCTGGGAAAACGTCGTCGCTGCCTGTGCCCCCTGCAACCTGCGCAAGGGGTCGAAAAGCCTGCGGCGCGCCGGGCTGTCCCTGCGCAAACCGCCCCGACGGCCCGGTGCGCAGGAGCTTCTGAACATGGGCCGTAAATTCCCGCCCAACCATCTGCACGATAGCTGGATGGATTTCCTTTACTGGGACGCGGAGTTGGAAGCGTAAAGCGGTTGCGTGTTTCCTCGGGTTTGATCCGGTGCTCCGTTGGCAAGGAAGATCCTCGTCTCGAAACAGTGGGATAGCGCAAAATTTCAAGCGCTGGAGCGTTGGTTGACGATACGCGGTTCGATCATGCCCGCCAGTTTCAGACGCTGGATCTTGCCCGATGGTCCCTTGGGCAACTCGTCGAGGAAATGAATGCAGTCGGGCGCCTTGAACTTGCCGAGCCGTTGTCCGCAAAGCTCGATCAGCGCGGTTTCGGACAGGCTCGATCCGGGGCGCACGGCGACTGCGGCTTCGATGGTTTCGCCATAGCTCGCGCAGGGGCGGCCAAAGGCGGCGGCCTCGATGATGTCCGGCTGGGAATAGAGCACCTCGTCGATCTCGCGCGGGGCGATGTTTTCGCCGCCCTTGATGATCAATTCCTTGAGCCGGCCTGTCACGAACACATAGCCGTCCTCATCGATATGGCCCAGATCGCCGGTGCGCAGCCAGTCTCCTGCAAAGGTCTTTGCCGTCGCCTCGGGATTGTCCAGGTATTCGAGCATTACATTCGGCCCCCGCACGGCGATCTCGCCTTCCTGAAGGGGCGGAGCAGGGGTCAAATCGGAAGCCAGGATCCGCACCTCGTTGCCGTAAGCGATGCCGGGAGAGCCGATCTTGCGGGTGCCGGGCGGCAGCGGGTTCGACAGGATCTGTGCCGCTGTTTCCGTCAGCCCCATCGTTTCGATGATCGGCACGCCGAAACGCTCCTCGAAGGCAGATTGCGTCTCTACGGCCAATGCCGAAGACGCGGAGCGGCCGAAGCGCAACCGGGTGCGGGCAGCCGCGCTCGGCTCCGTGTTGCTGTGCAGCAGATGGCTGATGATCGTCGGCACGACCGAGAACCAGGTGATCCCGGCGCTGTCCGCCTGATCCCAGAAGTTGCGCGCGGAGAAGCGCGAAACCATTCCCAGCGATCCGCCGGAAACCAGAGCGCCCATGACCGTCACGCAAAGCCCGTTGATGTGATAGATCGGCAGCACGCAAAATCCGCGATCCCTTGGCGAAAGCTCATGCGCGATGGCGGTGGTCCAGCCGCCGGCCAGAAGGCTGGCATGGCTGTGAACGACGCCCTTGGGCTGACCGGTGGTGCCGGAGGTATACATCAAGAGCGCATGTGCGCCGCTATCGAAGGGCGGGATTTCCCGGCGCTCGGTCAGCATCTCCGGTGTCAGCACGCGCAGCCCGTCCGGCGCGATGGAGCGGATCAGATCGGTTTGCGACGCGTGAACGAAGGCCACGGGCGCGCCGCTGTGATGGAGCGCGAAGCCCATCGCATCCGGCCCGGCTGCAAGGTTGATCATCGTCGCGCGAAACCCGCCATAGAGCGCGGCATAGAGCGCCAGCACGCCTTCGCGCCCGTTCGGATGCACGATGGCGACGCTTTCGCCTTGCGCGATGCCAAGCCCGATCAGACCTTCGGCCACGGTGCGGGCCTCATCACGCAAGTCGCGCCAGCTCAGGGTATCGCCGTTTTCCGGGAAGACGATGGCCGTGTCAGCGGTCTGCGCGCGCGCATCGAGCCAATCCCTTACCGTGCCTTCGGGTGGCACCGCCCTGTCGAAGATCATTTCCCAGCCTCGCTCCAGTAATCGGCGAAGATCTCTTCGACAGTCGGCTCGTTCGGCGGAATTTCCCGAACGATCTTCGTGGTTTGCATGAAATGGCGCCAATGCAGGTTCGTGTCGATGGAATTGCCGCCCCACGAGCCACAACCCATGGAGAGCGAGAACGGCATCCCGTTGGTGAACGCGCCGCCGGTGGCGAAGGTATGGGCCTGATTGACGATGACCCGGCTGGTCGGGATCGCGTGGGCCAGCGTCATCGGGCGCTCCGGGTCCGCACTGTGCAGCCCGACGGAATGGCCCGCGCCCTGGTGAAGCTGGATCTCGCGCGTCCGGCGCACCGCATCGTCGAAATCGCGCGCGCGGTAGAGCGCGAGAACGCGGCTGAGTTTTTCGCCCGACAGCGGATGGTCGGGGCCGATGCCATTCGTTTCCACGGCGATATATTCGGTGCCCTCCGGCACGTCGCCGGTCAGGCCGAGCGCATCGATCAGTTTTCCGGCATCCTGCGCGATGGCTTCTGGATTGAGATGTCCCTTGACCCAGAGCCGCGAGGTCACGCGCCGTTCGTCCGAGACGAGCGCTCCGCCGTGACCGTTCATTTCGGCGACGAAGGCGTCGTAGACGGAATCGACGACGACGACGGCGTTCTCCGATGAACAGGAGGTCGCGTTGTCGAAGGTCTTGGAGGCGCGGATCTTCTCGGCGGCGGCGGCCAGATCGGCGGTTTCATCGACGATGACGGTCACATTGCCTGCGCCGACGGCGAGCGCCGGGGTGCCGGATGTATAGGCGCGCCTGACGTTGTTCTGGCTTCCGGTGACCACGATCAGATCCGAGATCTCAAGCAGCCTTTGCGTCTTTTCCTTGGAGCCGCGTCCGGGGATCATCTGCACCAGATCGCGGTCGATTCCCAGCTTGTCGAATTCGGCATGGATATAGCGCAGAAGCGCCTCGCAGGTCGGCACGCCCTTTGGCGAGGGCGATACGACGATGGCATTGCCGCATTTCAGCGCGTTGATGATGTTGTTGGCCGGCGTCGCGCCGGGATTGGTCGAGGGCACGACGGCACCGATCACGCCCATCGGGCGGGCGATTTCGGTGATGCCGGTTGCCGGGTCGTCCCTGACCACGCCATAGGTCCTGGCGCCGCGTATGTCGCGCATCAGTCCCAGCGTCTTGCGGTGGTTCTTGGTGATCTTGTCCGGCACATTGCCGAGCCCGGTCGTCTCGACCGCGAGTTCCGCCAGATGCCGGTTGCGCGCCGGTTCCATGATCGCCCAGGCCGCAGCCTGCGCCGCGCGGTCATAGGCGCGCTGCGATCCGGCCCGTTCGAACGCGGCCTGCGCGGTGCGGGCGCGCGCGACGATGGCTTCAACCTCGGTGATGGGATCGACGGTGTTCATGTCTTTGGTCCTGCGTTCATGGCGCGCGGCGCACCTCTGGGCGCCGCGCTGTTGCATCAAAGCCCGGCGAGAAGCTCCTTGAGCGTTTCCTCGCGGGCCGCCCACATCTCGATCACCTCGTCGCGTGACATGATGCGCATGGGCGATCCGCCCGCCTCCATGCGGCTCTTGACGCGGTCATTGTCGAACATCGCGGGCACGGTTTCGGCCAGATGGTCGATGATCGGCTGCGGCGTGCCCTTGGGCACCATGACGCCGCGATAATTCACCGACGCGTTGTCGATATCGTAGCCCTGTTCCTGCATCGTCGGCACGTCGGGCAGGAAATCGCTGCGTTCGGTGTCGAAGATGCCGAGGATCTTCACATTGCCCGCGTTCTGCGCGCGAAACGCGTCGGACAGGTTGTTGACCCCGCCCATCACTTCGCCCGCGATCACGGCCCGCATGGCGCCCGCGCCGCCGGCGTTGTTCGGGATATAGGCCATCTTCACATCGGCGGCCTTTTCAAGCTGGAGCGCTGCGATATGATGCCCGACAAAGAGCCCCGCGCCCGAAAAGGTCAGCCCGCCGGGGTTTTCCTTCGCATAGGCGATCACGTCCTCCATCGAATTGAACTCGCTGTCCGCGCCGACGACGAAGACCGCCGGATCGGCACCCCAGTTGGCGATGGGCTCGAAACTGTCGGTTGAATAGGACACGCCGCCTTCGATCGACTGCGCGATAAAATGCGGCACGTTATAGGCGCCCAGCGTGTAGCCATCGGCATCCGCTTCGCTCGCCAGCCAGTTCCAGCCGACGCGGCCTCCGGCACCGGGGCGGTTCACGATGGCGATGGGAACGCCGAGCGCATCCTCATTGCCGGCGGTCATCGTCACGATGCGCGCCTGGAAATCGGTCGCGCCGCCCGCGCCGTAGCTGACCATCAGCATCACGGGCCGTTCGGGGTAATCGCCATGCCCGTCCGCCTGCGCCATTCCGGCCATCGCGGCCAGAGCCATCGCGGCCCCTGCAATCCATGTCTTCATCTTGTCCTCCCTTGGGTTGAGCCTGTCGCTGTTGCGATTCAGAAAAGGATCTCTCGCGGTGTGAACACGTTCAGCAAAAGCGCGAAGAGACCATACATCACCGCCATGAACCCGGCGGTGATGGCGATGCGCTTGATCCAGCTTTTCGCCGCCGTATGCGGCGCCGGATCATAGAGCGATAGCAGTACGAAAAAAGCAATTGCCGTGGCGGTGTAGAAGCCGAGGAACTTCGCCGCCCAGAAGACATAGACGATGGCCACGATCAGCCCCGGCAGCATCTTGCGCATCGACGCCGCGCTGATCCCGTTGCCGACCTTCGTCTTGCCCATCAGTGCCTTGCCGAAGGTCCAGACCGCGAGCACGGCGAAAATCGAGGATATGAGGCGCGGAAAGACGAAAGCCTGCGCGGGTTCCTGGGTGAAGCTGACCCAGGCGATGGCGATGCCGATGGCGGCAACGAGGCCCGAGGCGACGATATGCTGGCTGCGCGGCAGGTCGGTCATGACAGGGCTTCCTCCTTGGCGACGGCGTCGTCCTTCGTGGTGTAGCGGCGGTGCATCAACTCCATCCAGATGGAGTAGCCCACAGAGGCCAGAACGATCCCGATCAGCAGCCAGTTGAGCCATCCGGTGAAGAAATAGGCCGTCTTTCCGATGGTGGCGTCGGCGATCATCGAACCCTGGATGAAGTTCGCTTCCGCGATCGGGCCTAGGATCAGGCCGAGCACGAGCGGGGCTGCCGAGAAGCCGAAGCGTTCGAGGAAATACATCGCAAGGCCGAGCGAGGCCATGACATAGACATCGCCCATCGAGTTCTGCACCGAGTAGCTGCCGAAGACCGCAAGGCCCAGCACGACCGCCGCCATCACGCCATGCGGCACCCGCGCGACGCTGGCGGCAAGGCCGGCGACATAGAGCCCGAAGATGCACATCAGAATTTGCCCGATCAGCATCGAGTCGATGAAAGTCCAGGCGACCTGCGGATAGTTCATGAACAGATCGGGGCCGGGGAAGATGCCGTGGATCAGCAGCCCGCCCAGCAGCACCGCCGCCGTCGGCGAGCCGGGGATCGAGAGCGTCAGAAGCGGCACCAGCGACGGCCCGACCATCGCGTTATTGGCGCTTTCCGCCGCGATCACGCCTTCGCTGTGCCCGGTGCCGAATTTCGCGCTTTCGCGGCTGGCCTTGCGCGACTGGTCATAGGCGACAAGCCCCGCGATCTGCCCGCCGACGCCGGGGATCAGGCCGATGACGGAGCCGGTGATCGTTCCGATCGCCAGCGCCGTGCGGCGCTTGAGCACTTCGAGAACGGCAAGGCGGATGGGATGTTTCTTGACGCCGATCACCTCCGCATCGTCGCTGGAGCGGCCCTTGGTGAACATCGTGATGACCTGTGGAATGGCGAAAAGCCCGATCAGCGCGGGAATGACGTTGATCCCGCCGCTGACCGCCGGGTGAAAGATGAACCGCTGCGCTCCCATGATGTCGTCAAAGCCGATGGTCGCGAGCCAGAGTCCGATACAGCCCGAAAGCAGACCCTTCACGACCGAGCTGGAATCGAGCGTGCCGATCACCGTCACCCCGAGGATCGCGAGCCAGAACAGATGCGACGGCCCGAAGGCCAGCGCCCATTGCGCCAGCACCGGGGTGAGGAAGATCAGCAGCAGCACGCCGAACACCCCGCCGATGGCCGAAGCGAGGAAGGACAGTTGCAGCGCCTTTGCGCCTTCGCCCTTCAGCGCCATCGTATGGCCGTCGAGCGTCGTGGCGATATTTGCCGGCGCGCCGGGAATCTTGAGCAGGATCGCACTGACCGCGCCGCCCGCGACGGTCGAGGTATAGGCCGCGCCGAGCAGGATCAGGCCTTGCTGCGGCTCGAGTTGGAACGTGAACGGAATGAGCAGCGCCACCGCCATCGTCGGCGAAAGACCGGGTGTCGCCCCGAGGATCAGGCCGCCGATCGTTCCCAGCATCAAGAGCCCGAAATTGATCGGGCTGAAGACGTCGCCCATGTAGAACAGAAAATCCATCTCGCCCATGCCTCCCGAACTCAGGCTTGAACAGTTACGCTAAGTCATGAAAATAGTATTGCAAATGTTTTCATAAATTTTGTCGAAACGGGTTCCAAATGCCTGAATTCAAGTCGAAAAAAGCCGATATCATCGCTGTTGCAAAGGCAGCGCGCGTTTCTGCATCGACTGTATCTCGCTATTTCAACCATCCCGAATTGCTCAAACCCGCGACCCGCAAGCGCATCGAGTCGGCGGTTCGGAAGACCGGCTATATCCGCAATCGCGCCGCGCAGACGATCCATGGGATTCGCTCTGCGACCATCGGCGTTCTGATCCCGACGCTCGATCATGCGATCTTCGCCGAGGTCGTGCAGGCCTTCTCGGATACGGTGGCCGAGCAGGGGTTCACCATCCTTCTGGCCTCGCATGGCTATGATCTGGAGCGCGAATACGCGATCCTGCGCAAGTTCCTCGAACACCGGGTCGATGGCGTGGTGCTGACCGGGCTCGACCATGACGCGGCGGTGTTCCAGTTGATCGACAGCCAGCAAATCCCGTGTGTGTTGATGTGGAACTACGCCGCAGGCGCGCGCTACCCGTCCATCGGCGCTGATAACGAAGAGGCCGGACGGATGATTGCGGAGCATGTGATCGCGCTCGGTCA
Source organism: Marivita sp. GX14005 (assembly GCF_023370775.1). Taxonomy (GTDB): domain Bacteria; phylum Pseudomonadota; class Alphaproteobacteria; order Rhodobacterales; family Rhodobacteraceae; genus Marivita. The sequence continues at coordinate 235,875 of NZ_JAMCCQ010000003.1, read as the reverse complement.
TGCGCGTGTGGCGTGCATGTTTCCCCCGACCGACGGCAACGACCGCGCGCTTGCGCGGCGCGATATCGTCTACGCGACTCTGGCGGCGGCCGGTATCGCCGTTCCCGAACCCTGGCAGCTGACGACCGTTTACAGCATTTCCGAGTCGAAAGAGGACGCCACGCGCCTTTTCGCCGGCACCCAAAGACCAACCGTGTTGATCTGCGGCAATGACATTCTCGCGATGGGCGCGCTCTATGCCGCGCAGGCCAGCGGGCTGGACGTTCCGGGCGATATTTCCATCGTCGGAATCGGCGATTTCAAAGGCGCGTCCGAGATCGAACCCGCGCTGACAACGGTTCGGTTGCCGGCTCGTCGCATCGGCCGCAAGGCCGGGCAGCTGCTTGCCGCGATGATCACCGCTCCCGGTGCGGAGCCTGTCCCGGGCATCGATTGCGCGCCGGAACTCATCATCCGGCAATCCAGCGGTCCGCCCGCAAAAGGCGAATTCCTTATCGACTGAACCGCGCAAGTGGATATAGATTCTACGTCACTGCCATGACATTCCGGCTGCACAGGCTGTTGAACAAGGACACCGATGTGATGAGAGATTCGGCGGATAGCGTCATTCCCATTGTCGGTATCGGAGCCTCTGCCGGAGGTCTGGAGGCACTGCGCGCGCTGACTGCCGCGATCCCGCGTCATTCGGGGGCGTGCTATGTGGTGATGCAGCATTTCGCGCCCGACCAGAAATCGGTGATGGATCAGCTTCTGCAAGCCGAGACGGATATCCCGGTGGCGCAGATCGAGGATGGCGACCATGTGCGCGCAGGGAGGGTTTACGTGGTGCCGCCGGGGATGACCCTGACGGTCGAGCATGACCGCTTCCGTCTGACCCCGCGCGAGGGCGATGGCCATCTGCACCGACCCATCGACAGTTTCTTCGCCTCGCTCGCTGACGCGCGGGGCCGCGACGCCTATTGCGTCGTCCTCTCGGGCTCCGGCTCTGACGGAGCGGAAGGCTTGCGGGCCGTCAAATCGGCGGGCGGCTTCGCGCTGGTGCAGGAAAGCGCCTCGGCGCGGTTTCCGGGGATGCCCGACAGCGCGGTCGCCACCGGGCTTGTCGATTTCGTCCTGCCGGCCGAACGGATCGTGGAACGGCTGCAAGAGATCATGTCTCACCGCGCGGCCCTGCAGGGCGACACTGCGCGCGACCGGCTTCAAGACGCGATCAAGAACAATATCGAACGCATCACGGAACGGCTGGCCGCCGTGTCGGGCAACGATTTTTCCGACTACAAGCCCGGAACGCTGGTCCGGCGAATTGAGCGGCGGATGGCGTTGCTTCGGATCGCGGATCTCGACAGGTTTCTCGCGCTTCTGGACGAGGACGAAGCGCAGGCCCGCATCCTCGCTCAGGAATTTCTGATCGGCGTCACCCAGTTCTTCCGCGATCCCGCCAGCTTCGAAGCGTTGCGCGAGAAGGTGCTTTGCCAGATCGTCGCGCGCGATCAGCGCAATATCCGCGTCTGGGTGCCCGGCTGCTCCACCGGGGAAGAGGTCTATTCCCTGGCGATCCTGCTCAACGAGGAATTGGAGCGTGCCGAGGGCCGGCAGGTTCTGCAGCTCTTCGGCACCGATATCGACTCGCCCGCGCTCATGGCGGCGCGAGGGGGGCTTTATACCTCGGCCGCGCTGGAGCGGATTCCGCGCGATCTGCGCGACAAGTATTTCACCCCCGAAAACGGCCAGTTCCGCGCCGTTCCGTCATTGCGCGAATGTTGCGTTTTCGCGCCGCATAACCTCGTTCAGGATCCGCCCTTTTCACGTCTCGATCTGATTTCCTGCCGAAATCTGCTGATCTACATGACGAGCGATCTGCAGGCCCGCGTGATGCCAAGACTGCATTTCTCGCTCAAGCCGGAGGGCGTCTTGTTCCTCGGCCCATCCGAAGGGATTTCGGGAGGGGACGATCTGTTCAGGACACTGGACAAGACACATCGCATCTTTGTCAAGAACCCCGATGCCGAGACGCGCTATTCGGCGCTGCGCGATCCGTTGCCCCAGAAGGGGGTCAGCGCGCGCCCATGGACCGGCGGGCGGATCGCCTCGGCGCAGATTGCGGCACCGGAATATTCACGCGAGGCCAGCGCGGAGCGGGAATTCCTCAGGCAGCACGCCGCCCCGTTCGCGCTGATTTCCGGCGATGGCGAGGTGATCTATCTCAGCGAAAAGATGGCGCGGTTCATCAAGCCCTCGCACGGAACGCCGTCCACGGACATCGATGCCTATCTCGCACGCGAGTTGCGCGTTCCCGTCCGCGCGGCGTTGAAGGAGGCCAAGGACAGCGGCGCGAATGTGCGCAGCGACAGCGTGCTCGTCGAGGATGACGGGATCGTGCGCTTCTTCGACATCCGGCTTGCACCGACCTTGCATGATGGCGATCAGTTCCTGCTGACGCTGAACGAGGTGAATGCCGTCGATACCTCATCGGTGGATGTGGCGATCACCGCGCGCCAGGACATCGATCGCGACATGCTGGAGGTCGAGAATTTCAACCTGCGCCGACAGCTGGCTGCCGCCCTGCAGGAGTTCGAGACATCAGGGCAGGAGTTGAAAAGCTCCAACGAGGAATTGCTGTCGATGAACGAGGAGCTGCAAAGCTCCAACGAAGAGCTCGAAACCAGCCGCGAGGAGCTGCAATCGATCAATGAGGAGCTGGAAACGGTCAATGCCGAGCTGCAGGAAAACAATCGCCAGCTGCACCGCGCGAATTCCGATCTCAAGAACCTTTTCGATTCGACCGATATCGCGGTGTTGTTTCTCGATCGCGCCTTTTGCGTGCGCAGCTACACCCCGGCCACGACCGAGATCTTCGGCATCCGCGAACGCGATATCGGGCGCCCGATCTTCGATCTGTCCTCGCGTTTCGACTATCCGGGCTTGAAGGAGGATGCGCAGCGCGTCGATGAAACCCTGCAATCGCTCGAACGGGAGTTGAACATCGCGGCGACGGACGAGACCTTTCTTCTGCGCATCAAGCCGTATCGCACCGTTCAGAACCAGATCGACGGGTACGTGCTGTCCTTCATCGATATCACCAACCGGAAGCGCAGTGAAAACCAGCTTATCGCGCACGAGGAACAGATGGCCCGGCAATATGCCGAGCTCGAAAACCTCTACGATACCACGCCGGTTGGCCTGTCGCTCATGTCGCGTGACCTGCGATGGTTGAGGATCAACGCTCATCTGGCTGAAATCAACGGCATCACCGCCGAACATTACGAAGGCAAGACGTTGCGCGAGCTTCTGCCCGATCTCGCCGATACGCTCGAGCCGAAATACCGCCACGTCTTTGACACGGGCGAGGCGATCCTGGACACACCGATCAGCGGCGAAACCGCAAGCCAGCCGGGCGTCGAGCGGCATTGGCTATGCGATTTCTATCCGATCCGATCGAATGGCGAGGTCTTCGCAGTCGGCACCTGTGTGCGCGAAGTGACCGAACAGAAACGGCTGATAGACCGCATCGAGGCGCAATCCGAACGTCAGACCATCCTGCTGCGCGAGTTGCAGCACCGCGTCAAGAACACGCTGGCGACGATCAATGCGGTCTCCAAACTCCTGCTGCGCACCGCCAGCTCGCCCGAGGATTACCAGAAGCGTCTTGCGTCCCGGCTCAACGCTCTGGCCCGGACGCATGATCTGCTGACGGCGCAGGAATGGCGCACCGTTCCGCTGTCGGCGCTCGTCGAAGCCGAACTCAGCCCCTATCGCCCCGAGGGAGGTGCCGCATTCACGATCGACGGGCCGGATGTTCCGATCGCCGCCTCGCAGGCGCAATCGCTGGGCATGGCGTTTCATGAACTTGCGACCAATTCGGCCAAATACGGAGCGCTGTCCGACTCCGAAGGCCGGATCGTGCTGAAGGTCTCCGAAACGGGCGAAACGGTGCGGATCGAATGGATCGAAACGGGCGGCCCGAAAATCGAAGCGCCGCCCGAACGGCGCGGCTTCGGCAGCGTGGTTCTCAACCAGGTGGTCGCAAGCGATCTTGATGGAGATGCGCAGGTCCATTACGCTGAGGAAGGTTTGAGGTTCGTTTTGACATTTCCAAGGAGGCATGAATGACGGCGCGGTCCATTCTCCTGCTCGAAGACGAAGCCCTGATCGGATTGGATTTGCAGATGACGCTGGAAGAGAACGGATATTCCGTCATCGGCCCGTTCCTGACCAGCGATGCCGCCGAAGAGGCGCTCGGCCAAGACCGACCATCGCTCGCTTTGCTCGATGTCAACCTCGGGCGCGGCGAGACCAGCCTGCCTCTGGCGCGCAGGCTGCGAGAACTGAATGTGCCGGTGGTGTTCCTGACCGGCTATTCGGCGGAGACCGGCGGCTTTCCCGACGATCTGCGAGATGTCCGCCGCCTCTCCAAGCCGATACAGGACGTGGAACTGCTCTCCGCGCTCCAGGGGGTGCTCTAGGGTCTCGCGGACGCGGTGCCGTTTGTAGCGTCTCCGGCCAAGCCCTAGCATGACGGGGCAGGGCGTTCCGCTCAGCGCGACAGGGCGCTTGCCTCCTTGGCGAGCGCTTCGATGCCCGACCAGTCGCCGCGCTGCACCAGATCTTTTGGCGCGACCCAGCTGCCGCCGGCGCACAGCACGTTCGGCAGGGACAGGTAGTCCGACGCATTCGCCAATGAAACGCCGCCCGTCGGGCAAAAGCGCACCTGCGGGATCGGCGCGCCGATGGCCTTGAGTGCGGGCGCGCCGCCACTGGCCTCGGCGGGGAAGAACTTCTGCACGCGATAGCCGCGCTCCAGCAGCGCCAAGGCCTCGCTCGCCGTCGCCGCGCCCGGCAAGAGCGGCAGATCGGCGTTTTCGCAGGCCGTCAACAGCCTGTCCGTCGCGCCGGGGGAGACACCGAACCGCGCGCCGGCCTCCTTGGCCGCCCGGACATCCTCCGGCGTGAGCAACGTGCCGGCACCGACCACGCCGCCGTCAACGCCCGCCATCTCGCGGATCGCGTCGAGTGCGGCGGGTGTGCGAAGCGTCACTTCGAGGACGGGCAAGCCGCCAGCCACCAGCGCTTCGGCCAGAGGCCGGGCATGGCGCGCATCATCCACCACCAGAACCGGTATGATCGGCGCGAGCCGGCAGAGCTCTTCGGTCTTTTCGCTCATCTTTTCAGGGGTCATCGCGGGAATTCCTCAGACAACGACGCCGGCGCCGGTCTCGGCCAGCCCGACATTGGCGCGGAACGCGGCGAAGAGCTCGCGCCCGACGCCGTGGCCGTTCTGCGCCAGATCGGGCTCGACCGCCGCGCGGCTGTCGAACTCCTCCTCAAGGCAATCGAGCGTGCCCTGAACCGCATCGACCCGCACCAGATCGCCGTCACGCAGTTTCGCCAGCGGGCCGCCCTTGGCCGCTTCCGGGCTGACATGGATCGCCGAGGGCACCTTGCCCGACGCGCCCGACATGCGCCCGTCGGTGACGAGCGCGACCTTCAACCCGCGATCCTGCAAGACCGCAAGCGTCGGGGTGAGCGAATGAAGCTCCGGCATCCCGTTCGAGCTTGGCCCCTGAAAGCGCACGACGACGACCGTATCCTCGGTGAACTCGCCATTCTTGAACGCGGTTTTGACATCCGCCTGATCGTTGAAGATCCGGGCTTTCGCCTCGATTACATGCCGCTCGGGCGCGACGGCGGAGGTTTTCATCATGCCGCGCCCCAAATTGCCCGCCAGTTGCTTCAGCCCGCCGGTTTTCTGGAACGGATCGGCAGCCGGGCGCAGGATCTTGTCGTTCTGCGTTTCTCCCGCGCCGGGATGGTAGACGACACGGCCGTCCTCCAGTTTCGGTTCCTGCGTGTAAAGCGAGAGGCCGTCGCCGGCCACCGTCTTGACCTCCTCGTGCAACAGACCGGCCTTAAGCAACTCTCCGATCATGAAGCCGAGCCCGCCCGCGGCGTGGAAATGGTTCACGTCCGCCAGACCGTTCGGATAAACCTTCGCCATAAGCGGCGTGACGGACGAAATCTCGTCGAAATCCTCCAGCCGCAACTCGACCCCCGCGGCGCGGGCCATCGCGGGCAGGTGAAGCACCAGATTGGTCGAGCCGCCCGTCGCCATCAGCCCGACGATGCCGTTCACGAAGGCGCGTTCGTCGAGGATGTCGCAGACCGGGCGATAATCATTGCCCAGCTGCGTGATCTCAAGCGCGCGTTCGGTGCCCGCGACGGTCAACGCGTCGCGCATCGGCGTGTTCGGATTGACGAAGGACGCGCCAGGCAGGTGCAGGCCCATGAACTCCATCAGCATCTGGTTGCTGTTCGCCGTGCCATAGAAGGTGCAGGTGCCGGGGCTATGATACGATGCCATCTCGGCCTGCATGAGCGCGGCGCGGTCCACCTCCCCGGCAGCGAATTGCTGGCGCACCTTGGCCTTTTCGTCGTTCGGCAGGCCCGAGGGCATCGGCCCGGCAGGCAGGAAGATGCCGGGGATATAGCCGAACGTGCCTGCGGCGATCACCAGCCCCGGCACGATCTTGTCGCATACGCCGAGATAGAGCGCGGAATCGTAGGTGTTGTGGCTCAGCGCGATGCCCGTCGCCAGCGCGATCACATCGCGCGAGAAAAGCGAAAGCTCCATGCCGACTTGGCCTTGCGTGACCCCGTCGCACATCGCCGGAACGCCGCCTGCCACCTGCGCGGTGCCACCTGCCGCGCGGGCGGCGTCGCGGATGATATCGGGGAAGCGCTCGAAAGGCTGATGGGCGGAGAGCATATCGTTATAGGCCGTGACGATGCCGATATTCGGCGCGCGCTCGGTCGCGAGTTTGTGCTGATCCTCGCCGGCGGCGGCATAGGCGTGGGCCTGGTTGCCGCAGGTCAGATGGGCGCGGCGCGGTCCGTCTTCGGCGGCCATGCGCATCCGCTCCATATAGGTGCCGCGTGACGCTTCGGAGCGTTCCTGCACCCGTTCGGTGACGCGTTTGATGATGTCGTTGAGAGCCTGTGCCATAATGCCTCCGCGCGATTTCAGCCGTCGGTATGTGGATCATGTAGCTAGGTTAGCGCTAACAGTAAAGGGGCGTCGCCCCGGGAACGTCGTGCCGGTTTCCCCGAATTGTCAGCTTTGCGCCGCGTTCCGGCCAAGTTGCGCGAATAGGCACGGCCCGAGGATCAAGATCAATTCGCGCAGAGGATACCCATAATGAAACCGTTTTTCAAAGCCTGCATGGCGTTTGCGCTGGCCCTTGGCGTAAGCGCCTGCGCCGCGCCGCAGACCGCCAGCCGCGCCGCGATGCCGGACGCCGGGCTGCCCGGAATGGCGCGGCCGGGCATGGCCCTTGCCAGCTTCACCGTCTCCGTGCCCCGATCGCTCAGCGTGAACGAGCGCAACACCTATTACCCGCGCGGCGATATCGTCTGGCGGGGCGATCCCTATGGCGACCGCCATGCGCAGGTGAAGGCGATCTTCGAGGAAAGCCTGCGCCGCGCCGCGCCGCAAATCGCGGGCACGCGTCCGGTGCGGATGGATATCCAGGTCACGCGCTTTCACGGCCTGTCCGAAAAGGCGCGCTACAGCGTGGGCGGCGTGCACGATATCGATTTCCGCTATCGCCTGATCGACACCGCGACAGGGGCGCAGATCGGCGAGATGCGTCATGTCAAGGCCGATCTCGAAGCGCTCTCGGGTCAGGCGGCGATGGCCGCCGATGCGCAGGGCCGCACGCAAAAGGCCCGCATCACAGCGCATCTGGCGCGTGTCATCGCCGAGGAACTGACGGTTCCGGGCGGTCACGAAAACGCAAGACTGGGGCTTTTGCAGGCGATCAACGAGCTTTGATCTTTCGCAAGACGTGAAGGGCGCGTAAGGGGAGCGGCATGACACCGACTTCCTTGCCCGTCCTTCGCCTCAAGCCCAAGACCAAGCCGCAGGCCATCCGCCGCGGCTACCCTTGGGTTTATGCCAACGAGGTCGTCACCGACCGCCGCACCCGTGCGATCACTCCGGGGGCGATCGCGGTTCTCGAAGACGCCGAGCGCCAGCCGCTCGCGCTGGTGGGCGTGAACCCCAACTCCAAGATCATCGGGCGTGTTCTGGATGCGCCGGATGCCGCCGCGCCGGATCGGGGCTGGTTCGCCGCCCGCCTGACCCGCGCGCTGGCGCTGCGCGAGCGGCTTTTCGATGCGCCCTTCTATAGGCTGGTCCATGCGGAGGCCGACGGGCTCCCCGGCGTCATCATCGACCGTTTCGGCGATATCGCGGTGATCCAGCCAAACGCCGCCTGGGCCGATGCGCTGCTTCCCGAACTGGCTGACGCGCTGGCGGAGGTGACGGGTGTGCGCACGATCCTCAAGAATGCCGGCGGGCGGGGGCGGGCGCTCGAAGGGCTGGATGATCAGGACGCGGTTCTGCTGGGCGATGCGCCAACTGCGCCGGTGCCGGTGACGATGAACGGCGCGACTTACATGGCCGATCTCACGGGCGGACAGAAAACCGGGCTCTTCTTCGACCAACGCCCGAACCACGCCTTCGCCGCGCGGCTGGCGCAGGGCGCGAACGTGCTCGATGTGTTCTCCCATGTGGGCGGTTTCGGCCTAGCGGCGCTCGCGGGTGATGCGCAGAGCGCGCTTTGCGTCGATGGCTCCGAGGCGGCGCTGACGCTGGCCGAGGAAGGCGCGGCGCGCATGGGCGCGCTGGACCGGCTGCGCACGTCGCGGGGCGACGCTTTCGCGCAGCTGACCGAACTGGGCGAGGCGGGACAGAGCTTCGATCTCGTCATCTGCGATCCGCCCGCTTTCGCCCCGTCGAACAAGGCGAAGGAGGCCGGACTGCGCGCCTATGAGCGCATCGCGCGGCTTTCCGCGCCGCTGGTGGCACCAGGAGGCTATCTTGTGCTCTGCTCCTGCTCCCACGCCGCCGATCTGAGCGCCTTCACCGGCGCCTGCCTGCGTGGCATCGGCCGTGCGGGGCGGCGCGCGCAGCTTATCCATACAGGGCAGGCCGGCCCGGACCATCCGCTGCTGCCTCAACTGGCGGAATCGGGCTATCTCAAGGCGCTGTTCTTCCGGCTGTGAAGGTCCTGCTCGACACTTGCGTCATCTATCCAACGGTGATGCGGCAGATCCTGCTGGAAATCGCGGGGCGGGGCCTGTTCACGCCGCTCTGGTCCGAGCGGATCCTCAATGAATGGGCACGCGCTGCCGCCAAGCTGGGGCCAGCGGGCGAGGCGCAGGCGGCGGGCGAAATCGCGATGGTCTCAGCGGCGTGGCCCAAAGCCTCCGTCACCTGGGGTGCGGCACTGGAGGATCGGCTCTGGCTCCCCGATCCGAACGACATTCACGTTCTCGCCGCCGCCATCGCGGGCCATGCGGATGTGATCCTGACGATGAATGCCAAGGATTTCCCGCGCGGGATACTGGCCGAGGAAGGTCTGTCGCGTGCCGATCCCGACAGCTTCATGATCGGCCTTTACGCCAGCGCACCCGACCCGATAGAGGAGGCGGTTCGCGCCGTGCATGCTGAGGCCGAACGGCTGTCCGGCGAAACTTGGGAGTTGCGCAGGCTGCTCAAGAAAGCGCGGCTCCCGAGACTGGGAAAGGCGCTGACCGCCTAGCGCAGATATTGCATCGGATCGACGCTCTCGAACCCCTTGCGCACTTCAAAATGGACGCGCGGAGGATCGGCCTTTGCGATCTTGGCAATGGCCTGCCCCCGGCTGACCGCGTCGCCTTTCGCGACGGTGATCTGATCGACATGGGTATAGACCGTCAGCAGGTTGTCGGGGTGCCGCACAACGAGAATGTTGATCCCGTCCGTGTTGGTGGTGATCGCGGCGACCTGTCCGCTTGCCGCGGCCTTGACCGGCGTTCCGACCGAAGCGCCGATATCGATGCCGTCATTGCGGCCCTTGGCGTATTCGCGGATGATATTGCCCTGCACGGGAAAGATCATCGCCGCGCCAGATGCGCTGGCTTCGGTCTGCTTGCCGACATCAGCGACCGGCTCGGCCTTCTTTTCCGGCTCGGCGGCCGGAGCGGCAGCGGGTTTCGGCACGGCTGCCGGCAAGGGTTTGGAGGCCGACGGCGGCTCGGGCGTCGGCGATCCGCGCCCCGGTGGCTGGGTCGCGGCGACCTCGCGGGCGGGCGGGGCCTGTGTCGCGACGGGGATCAGCAGGAACTGCCCCTCGCGCAGGGTGAAATTCGCGTCGAGGCTGTTCCATTCGGCCAACGAGCGCACCGAGACATCGTAGAGCCGCGCGATGGTGAAGGCGGTCTCTCCGCGCTCGACCCGGTGGCGCACGGGCTCCGCGCCGGTCTGCGGCTGCGGCGCGGGCGCGCTGCGCGGCGTCGGGGCAGAGCGGTCGATGGCATCGCTCGCCAGGGTGGTGATGTCGATATCCGAAGCGGGCCGGATCGGGCCGGTGGCGATGGCCCCGGTGGCCGGTGACGGTTCTGCCACGCGGCGGGGCAGGGCAACGATCTCCCCGGCGCGGAGCGTGTCGCCGGTCTGGATACCGTTATAGCTGGCCAGCTCTTCGGGCGGCAGACCGATGCGGCGTGCCAGACTGCCCAGCGTATCGCCGCGCCGCGCGACGGCGACCTGATAATTGGGATAGGAAATCACGCCGCGATCGTCCGGATCGGGCCGGGGCGCGGTGGCGGCGCGCGCGGCGTCGGCGGTGTTGAAGCCGCCATTCATCATCCCGCGCAGATCGAGATCGAGCGGCTCCGAACAGGCGCCGAGCAGCGCGAGCGTGGAAAGACCGGCGAAAAGCCCGGCGGCGGAACGGTTCGGAAATGGAGCGGTCGTCATGTCGATATCCTCAATATGCGCCTGTTATCGGCCCGGCGTCACGTCATGCAGTATGCCCCGTTTACCCCTCACGGGCCAGCCCTTCGACCAAAGGCACGAAGCGCACTGCGCGCAATTCGTCATAGTCGAGCCCCTCCGGCGTGCGCCGCACCCGAATGAGATGCTGCACGGCGTCCGACTGCCCGACAGGCAAAACCATGATCCCGCCTACCTTGAGCTGCCCGAGCAGCGGCCCCGGAGGGTCTTCGGCGGCCGCGGTCACGAGGATACGATCGAAGGGCGCCTGATCGGGCAGGCCGAAACTGCCATCGGCGGTAAAGGCGGTGATGTTGGTCAGGCCGAGATCGTCGAACACCGCGCGCGCCTCTCGGACGAGCCGCGCATGGCGGTCCACGGTATAGACGCGCCGCGCCAGCTGGCTCAGGATCGCGGCCTGGTAGCCCGACCCGGTGCCGACCTCCAGAACGGTGTCGCGCGGGCTGATATCGAGCGCCTGCGTCATCAGCCCTACGACCGAAGGCTGGCTGATCGTCTGTCCGCAGGCGATGGGCAGTGGCGTATCCTCATAGGCACGCTCGGCGAAATAGCCGCGAATGAAGGGCCCGCGGTCGATCTTTTCCATCGCGCCCAGAACGGCGGCGTTTGTCACGCCGCGCGAGCGCAGCGCGTAGAGGAACTGCATCTTGAGCTCCGGATCGACCATCAGGAAAACGCATCCCGCATCGCGTCGAGATGATCGGACGCGGTCAGATCCGCGCGCATCGGCGTGACGCTGATATAGCCTTCGAGATTGAGCGCCGCATCGCTGCCCGGCGCGGTGGGCGCGCGCTGATCGCCGCCCTTGATCCAGAGGAAACGCCGCCCCGAGGGCGAGCTGTGCGGCTCCACCGAAAAGCCGGTGCCTTCGCGAATGCCCTGCGGGGTGATACGCGTACCCTTGACCGCCTCTGCCGGGACGGGCGGGAAATTGACGTTGTAGAACAGCCGGTAGCCCGATTGTCCGCCCGGATCGTGATCCACGATGCGGCGGATCACCTCGCAGCCGTGAACGCGCGCAGCCTCGAACGGGTCATCCACCTGCGCATTGGCGGGGCCGTAATATTGCGACAGCGCGATGGCCGGGATGCCCTGAAGCGCCGCTTCCATCGCGCCGCCCAGCGTGCCGGAATAAAGCGCGTTCTCGGCCGAATTGTTGCCCCGATTGACGCCCGAAAGCACCAGATCAGGCGGCGCGCCGCGCAGCATGTCGTGCAGGCCGGCCAGCACGCAATCCGCGGGGCTTCCCTCCGCAGCGTAGCGGCGCTCGCCCATCTTGGAGATCATCATCGGATGGGTGTAGCTGATGCAATGGCCGACGCCCGATTGCTCGAAGGCCGGCGCGACCGTCCAGACCTCGCCGCGCCGCCCGGCAAGCTCGGTCGCGATTTCGAGCAGAACCTCCAGCCCCGGAGCGTTGATTCCGTCGTCATTGGTGATGAGTATGCGCATCCGCCCTGCCTTGCTTTGCCCCTGAATAGGCCAAGCCCCAACATGCAGCAAGTCCGCGCCGCGCCGGTGCAGCGCGATTTTCCGTTGACGGAAAATCCCGGATGCGTCGACGCATCCGGATCCTTGTCAGCCGTTCAGGATGTCCGGCACAAGCCGTGCGGCCTCATCGGCGGGGCTGGCCAGCGCGCCGCGATCCTCTCCGGGGTGAAACCGCGCCCGCACCGCAGTTGCCATGGGATGTGGCGCCAGTATCCTGACGTTGGGGCCGGTGGAGACGGTTTCGGCCTGCCAGCTGCGCGCCAGAGCGATCTGCGCCGATTTGGTGGTGCCGTAATGGCCGTAGAACTTTTCCCCCGCGTGGTCGTCCTCGAAGAAGATTGCGCGCCCGTCCCGGGCCAAAAGCGCACCGATATAGGGAACGAGATGCCCCATCGCGGCGAGGTTGATCGAGACGGAACGATCCCAGTCCTTGGCGTCGATGTGATGCGCCGGCGTCAGCGGTCCGGCATGGATCGCCGTATGCACCCAGAGCGCGATCTGTCCCCAACGCTCATGCACCGACCGGCAGAGCTGCGCCATTGCGTCCGCCTTGGTGATGTCCATCGGCGCGAGCGTCGCGCTGCCGCCCTTCGCCTGAATGCGGTCGTCAAGCTCTTCCAGCCCGCCGACGGTGCGGGCGACGGCGACGATGTGATGCGTGTCGGCGAGCGCCTCGGCCAAGGCAAAGCCGAGGCCGCGCGAAGCGCCTGTCACGAGGGCAATGGGGCGGGGGGCGGAGCCGGGATGATCTGTCATGGCGCGTGACATGCCTTCTTGCGGGCTCTGCCGCAAGGGGCGGCGCTTGACTTGGCCCCGTATTTGCCGGTTTAACGGCTGTGACAAATCGCGACAGTCGAAGGACATATCCCCATGACGCTATCCCAAGCCGCTTTCGGCAAAACGACGCTTTTCGGTCAGACGCTGCTGGCGCTTGGCGGTGCGGCCTTCATCGCGCTTGCCACGCAGGTCTCCGTGCCGTTTTTCCCCGTGCCCATGACGCTGCAGACAATGGCGATCCTGATCGTCGGGCTCGGTTTCGGCGCGCGGCTCGGCACGGCGACGCTGCTGACCTATCTGGGCTATGGCGCGATGGGCCTGCCCGTCTTTGCCGGCGGCATGAACGGGCTGGCCTTCGCCGGGCCGACCGCGGGCTTTTTGTTCGGTTTCGTGCTGATGGCCGGTCTTGCCGGGTTGGCGGCCGATCGAGGCTGGACACGTGGCGTCGTGCCGGCGGCAGCCGTTGCCCTCGGCGTTTCGGCGTTGCTTTACGTTCCCGGCACCGTCTGGCCAATGGCGCTCTCGCAACTGGCCGGGATCGACGCCGGTTGGGCCGGTCAGGAGATCGGGTTCTACTGGACCCATTTCGTTGCACCTTTCGTCATCGGCGATGCGGTCAAATCGGTTCTTGCGGCGTTGATCGTCACAGGCGCATGGCGCGCACTGGCGTCGCGGCGCGGCTGAGCCTTTCACAATCCGATGACATCCCCCCCGTAGCGCTCCGCTGCGGGGGTTTTTCTTGCCCGCCGGGCCAGGGGGGCCAGCCCCCCCCCCGGCGCTGCGCGCCGCCCCCCGAGATATTTTCGAAACAGAGAATTCGGACGCCCGCAAAACGATCCGCCTTTGCCATATTGTCATCACCAAGGCCGAGTAGCGTGATCGGAAACAAGCGGATGGGATCGGGCATGTCGGTATACGTTGAAGATATCGCGCTTATCGAAGGAAAAGCCGGCGGGAATATCGCCGGCCGGTTGGCGGCTGCGGCCAAAGCCAGCGGGCGCAGCCCTTTGTCGATCGCTTTCGATTTTTTCAAGCTGCGCAAGACCCGCGGCCGGCTGCGCTTTTACGAATACCTGATGTATGGCCTTTATGACCGGGACAGGTTTTCCGACGACGATCGGTCGCGTTTCATTTCCGCGCATGTTCATTGGCCGACGATCGCGCCCTGTAACGATCCGCAATGGTGGTCGGTAACGGAAGACAAATGGCTCTCGTCCTCGATCCTGGCGGCGCATGGCATCGCGCAGCCGCGCAATGCTGCGGTTTATGATGCGGGGCCGAGGCTTTATCCGGACGTGCCGAAGCTGCATGATGCCGCAGCGCTCAGGGACTTCCTGACGCGTTGCGATGCGTTTCCGCTTTTCGCGAAGAACCTTAATGGCATGTGGAGCGCGGGCGCGGTTCGGCTTTCGGGCTGCACGGATACGCATGTTCTCATCGATGGCCGCGCGCCGGTCACGTTCGACGAGTTGGCGAGCGACATTTTTTCCGATCGCAGCTATCTCATCCAGCATTGCGTTCGGCCGCATCGGTTCTTCGATGGTATCACCGACTCGGTCGCGACGGTGCGCTGCCTCAATCTCATCGGCGATGAGGGTCTGCAAACTCCGTTCACGCTGCTCAAGCTGCCGATGGCCGGGAATATCGCCGACAATTTCTGGCGCAAGGGCAATCTGCTTTGTCTGCTCGATCCCGAAAGCGGAAAGGTGTTGCGGATCGTTGCGAACCATGATGGCGACCTGACGGAACTGGACGGTCTGCCCGGTTCGGATCGCAAGCTGCTGGGCGAAACGCTGCCGCATTGGGAGGCGCTGCGCGCGATGAACGAGACTGTCGCCCTGATACATGGTGCGAATCGGTTCGGATCGACCGATATCGCCCTGACGGATGACGGCCCCGTGATCGTCGAGGTGAATAACGGCTGCGCCTTCGAGTTGATCCAGATGGCAACAGGAGAAGGATTCCTCACGGATGAAATCCTGGCCTTTTTCCGCAGCTGCGGCGTCGCCTTGAAGTAAACGGGAAAGTCCGGAACCTTGCGGCCCTGTTCGTTGCGGGGTTCGTTCCCGTTTTCTTGAGCTTGCGGTTCTGTTCCATCTTCGTTCTCATTTAGCCATTGGCGAAACCGGCCGGACCCCCTATGTGTTACCCTTGCAAGAGCCGGGGGGCAGAATGGCCGAATTGAAGAACATCGAAGTGCGCGGCGCGCGCGAGCATAACCTCAAGAATATCGACGTGGATATTCCGCGCGACCAGCTTGTGGTCATCACCGGGCTCAGTGGCTCGGGCAAGTCGAGCCTCGCTTTCGATACGATCTATGCCGAGGGACAGCGCCGCTATGTCGAATCGCTGTCGGCCTATGCGCGGCAGTTCCTCGACATGATGGAAAAGCCGGATGTGGATCACATCACCGGGCTGTCTCCCGCGATCTCCATCGAACAGAAGACGACCTCCAAGAACCCGCGCTCGACCGTCGGCACGGTGACGGAGATCTACGATTACATGCGGCTGCTCTTCGCGCGCGTCGGCACCCCCTACAGCCCCGCCACCGGTCTGCCCATCGAGGCGCAGCAGGTGCAGGATATGGTCGACCGTGTCATGGCGATGGAGGAGGGCACGCGCGCCTACCTGCTCGCGCCCATCGTGCGCGACCGCAAGGGCGAGTATCGCAAGGAGTTCTTGGAGCTGCGCAAGCAGGGGTTCCAGCGGGTCAAGGTGGACGGGCAGTTCTACGAGTTGGACGAGCCCCCGACGCTCGACAAGAAGTTCCGCCATGACATTGATGTGGTGGTGGACCGTCTTGTCGTGAAAGAGGGAATTGAGACACGACTCGCGGACAGTTTCCGCACCGCGCTCGATCTGGCTGACGGCATTGCGATCCTTGAAACCGCGCCGAGTGAAGGCGAGCCGGAACGGCATACGTTCTCCGAGAAATTCGCCTGCCCGGTCAGCGGATTCACCATCCCCGAAATCGAACCGCGCCTCTTTTCCTTCAACGCGCCGTTCGGAGCTTGCCCGGAATGCGATGGGCTTGGGGTTGAGCTCTTCTTCGATCCCAACCTCGTTGTTCCCGACACGACGCTCAAGATCTCCGATGGCGCGCTGGCACCGTGGCGCAAGGGGAAATCACCGTATTTCCTGCAGACCATCGATGCCATCGCGCGGCATTACGAGTTCAACAAGAATGCGCGCTGGAAGGATCTGGATGCGCATGTGCAGCAGGTCTTCCTTTACGGATCGGGCGATGAGGAGATCCCCTTCCGCTATGACGAAGGGGGCCGCATCTACAACGTCACGCGGACATTCGAGGGCGTGATTCCCAATATGGAACGCCGCTACCGCGAAACGGATTCAAGCTGGATTCGCGAGGAATTCGAGCGCTACCAGAACAACCGCCCTTGCGGCACTTGCGACGGCTACCGTCTGCGGCAGGAGGCGCTGGCGGTCAAGATCGCGGGTCTGCATGTCGGCCAGGTTGTGCAGATGTCGATCCGCGAGGCGTTCGACTGGTGCAAGACCGTGCCCGATCATCTGAGCCAGCAGAAGAACGAGATTGCCGTGGCGATCCTCAAGGAGATCCGCGAGAGGCTTGGATTTCTGAACAATGTCGGGCTCGAATACCTGACCCTGTCGCGCAATGCCGGCACGCTGTCGGGCGGCGAGAGTCAGCGGATCCGGCTCGCCAGCCAGATCGGCAGCGGCTTGACCGGCGTGCTTTACGTGCTCGACGAGCCGTCCATCGGGCTGCACCAGCGCGACAATGACCGTTTGCTCGGAACGCTCAAGAACCTGCGCGATCAGGGCAATACGGTGATCGTGGTCGAACATGACGAGGAAGCGATCCGCGAGGCCGATTACGTTTTCGATATCGGCCCCGGCGCGGGGGTGCATGGCGGGCAGGTCGTCTCCAAGGGCACACCGCAGGAGGTCGCGGACGATCCGGCCTCGCTGACTGGGCAATATCTGAGCGGCGCGCGCAAGATCGCGGTGCCGGCGAAGCGCCGCAAGGGGAACCGGAAGGCGCTCAAGGTCGTGAAGGCGACAGGCAACAATTTGCAGAACGTGACTGCCGAATTTCCGCTCGGCAAGTTCGTTTGCGTGACGGGTGTGTCGGGCGGGGGCAAGTCGACGCTGACCATCGAGACATTGTTCAAGACCGCCTCGATGCGGCTCAATGGTGCGCGGCAGACGCCCGCGCCCTGCGAGACGATCAAGGGGCTGGAGCATCTGGACAAGGTGATCGACATCGATCAGCGGCCTATCGGGCGCACGCCGCGCTCGAACCCGGCGACCTATACCGGTGCCTTCACCCCGATCCGCGACTGGTTCGCGGGGCTGCCCGAGGCCAAGGCGCGCGGCTATAAGCCGGGGCGGTTCAGCTTCAACGTAAAGGGCGGGCGCTGTGAGGCGTGTCAGGGTGATGGTGTCATCAAGATCGAGATGCATTTTTTGCCCGACGTTTACGTCACCTGCGAGACCTGCAAGGGCGCGCGCTACAACCGTGAGACATTGGAAATCAAGTTCAAAGGCAAGAGCATAGCCGACGTTCTTGATATGACGGTTGAAGATGCGCAGGAGTTCTTCAAGGCGGTGCCGTCCATTCGCGAGAAGATGGACGCGCTATGCCGCGTGGGTCTTGGCTATATCAAGGTCGGTCAGCAGGCGACAACGCTTTCAGGCGGCGAAGCGCAGCGCGTCAAGCTGTCGAAGGAACTGGCGAAACGGTCCACCGGGCGGACGCTTTATATCCTGGACGAGCCGACAACCGGCTTGCATTTCGAGGATGTGCGCAAGCTTCTTGAAGTGCTGCATGAACTCGTCGAGCAGGGCAATTCGGTCGTGGTGATCGAACATAACCTCGACGTCATCAAGACAGCCGATTGGCTCATCGATATCGGCCCCGAAGGCGGCGACGGCGGCGGGCGGATTGTGGCGACCGGCACGCCGGAGCAGGTTGCCGAGGTGGTCGAGAGCCATACCGGCCGCTACCTCAAGCCGATGCTGGAGGCGAAAAAACCGATGGCGGCGGAATAGGGATCAGGCAGCGCGGGCTTGCAAGGCGCGCGCCTCGTGGCTTTTCAGGATCGGTCGTGCGGCAGTCCAGTTGCGCGCAGCGTGATCGGCAAGCTCCGGGAAGAGCGTGATGATCTCGGCCTGGGCTTCGGCGTCGAAACTCTGTGCCATCATCGGGCCGGGAAGATAGCTTTCCGAGGCAAGCCCCGAGGATGTCAGGATTTCATGCCGGTCGAAGAGCAGGTGAACATAGGTCACCGGCGCGCCTGTCGTCACCTGCCGCACGGTGCAGCCATTGACCAGATCGCGCGCCTTGATGAGCACCTCCGCCTCGCCAAAAAGCAATTCAGCCCAAATGTCGCGGATCAGCACGCGGTGCTGCGGCGAAAGCAGAACGTCGCGCTCTGCGCCAAAGCTTCCGGCGCTGATGAGGATCGGGGCGAACCGCCCCTCCGCCACCGTTTCGCGGGCCCCCGCCCAGCGAACGGGCATCGCGCCATCGTCGAGCGTCAACACCAGATCGCCGGGGCGGAGCGTTTCCACCGCCACCGGCCCGCGCGGCGTGTCGATCAGCGTTCCAGCGACGAAGCAGGGCATCTGCGTGACCTGCACAACGCCCGTGTCGGAATTGCCCAGCCCGTTCTCGACCGTGTAATTGAAATACGCGGTTTCGGTATCGCCATCGGATTGCACGCTCAGCGTGCCATCGGGATTGAGCGTCACCACTTGCCCGGAGGTGAGGGTGACCGAATCGCCCGCGACAACCGCAATGCCGTTGATCTGGGTGATCGTCATCGTCCCGGCGGTGGTGCTGTCATTGGCCAGAACGTCGACAATCTTGGTGCTGTTCAGCCCGATATTGAGCGTGTCGTCATCCGCCACGAGGCTCGATTGCGCCGAGCCGCCGGCAATGAGAAGGTTGGAATCGTAGTTGCTGTCCTGCACATCGGCGATGCCGATCTTGATCGTGTTCTGAACCCCTGCATTGACCGGCGCGACGACGCTCAATGTGACGGTGAAACCGTCCATTTCGGTGTTGTATTGATCGTTCGTATTGTCGCGATACAGGTTGTTGGCGGTGTTGCCGTTGATATTCCCGACCGACACCTGCCCCGATCCGACATTCACCGTCGCCTGCGTGCCATTGACCCAGATGCCGACCACGTCAAGAAATTGCGAGCTGATATATTCGGGATATTCCTCGGACGCGATGACGAAATCGAGCGTCAGCGTGTTGCCGTTCGGCGTGAAGGTGACTTCGAGGAACGAGGCATCGAAGGTGCTGGCGCCCGCAATCGCGGTGAAATCGCTGTCGCCGGTGCCGGAGGTGTTGGTGGAGGTGTTTCCTCTGAAATTCGTGTTCGACGGCTGCCACCAGCGCGGGTCGTTCGTCACGTCCTCCGCGCGGCCCGTCGACAGGATCACACCGGTATCGCCGGGGGTCAGATCGGGCGAAACGCTGTCGCCGTTGGTGTAGACGCCCGATGAGCGCGAATCGCCCGTATAGCTGGCGCTGTTGACCGTGATGCCCGCGCCGAAGATCGTGTTCGCCATGTCGAGCGCGCTGGCGGAGGTATTGATCGGCAGTTCTTGCGCGATGGGCATGATGGGACCGTCTTGCCGTTAACCAAGGATTTACCTCGGTATCGCCGGGCAAGACGGCCTTAATGCGCTGAAATTTAGGTTAATTTTAGCAAGTCGGGCGGCGACTGTTTCCTGCGCCGCCACAATTTCATCGCGATCTGGGGCAGGAGTTGATCCCGAACAGCGTATAGGCCGGGCAAGAGCCCACCAGCCCGGTGAGGACCGGGATGATCCCGATCAAGAAAAGCCAGTTCAGATCGCCGCCCACGCCCATGAAGAAGGCCAGAAGCAGCGCCAGCCCGACGATGACGCGCAACACGCGATCGGTCGTGCCCATGTTTTTCTTCAGCATGTCAAACTCCTGAATCATGTGATCTCGTTCAGGTTATGACATCTTCGAAAAACGGCATATGATCTGGATCAACTCGCCTTCAGCCCCTGCGGCGGGTTTCGAAGCGCGGAAGCATGGCGGAAAAATCGCGGCCCTTGCCGCCTTCTTCCTCGACGAACCGGGCATAGAGATCGGTCGCCGCCGCACCGATCGGCGTGTCGGCATCCGCGCTTTCGGCGGCCTGCTGGCTCAGGCGCAGATCCTTGAGCATCAGTTCCGCAGCAAAGCCCGGCCTGTAGTCGTTGTCGGCAGGGCTCTGCGGGCCGATACCGGGCGCAGGGCAATAGGCGTTCAACGACCAGCTATAGCCCGAGGACGTGCTCACTACGTCGAACATCGCCTGCCGATCCAGACCCAGCTTGTCGGCCAGCGCGAAGGCTTCGCAGGTCACGATCATCGTCGCGCCAAGGATCATGTTGTTGCAGATCTTCGCCGCCTGCCCGTTGCCTGAAGCGCCGCAATGGACCGATTTTTGTCCCATGATCTCGAACAGGGGCAGGGCGGTGCGATAGGCGTCCGCCGGCCCGCCCACCATGAAGGTCAGGCTGCCGGCCTGCGCGCCGCCGATCCCGCCCGAAACCGGCGCGTCGAGCGACAGCAGCCCGGCCTTTTCCGCCTCCTGCGCGACCGCGCGCGCGCTTTGCACATCGACCGTCGAGCAATCGAGCAACACGGCGCCGCGCTGCATTTCGGGGATCACCTGCGCGGCCACATCGCGCAGGATCTCGCCATTGGGCAGCATGGTCACGACGATTGCTGCATCGCGGGCCGCCTCGGCGGCGCTGCCGGCGAGGTGCACGCCGTCGACCGCGATCCCGGCGGTGTCGAACCCCGTGACCTCGTGACCCGCCAGCGCCAGATTGGCCGCCATCGGCGCGCCCATGTTTCCCAGCCCGATAAACCCGATCTTCATGGCCTTACTCCTGTCGTTCGAATGTCAGCGGCGTGCCCTCCACCGGGGCCAGCATCGCCGCAATGTCGCCTTGCGGTACATCGCCCGGATCATGCCGCCATTTCGGCGATTTGTCCTTGTCGATGATCGCGGCGCGGATGCCTTCGAGGAAATCGCCATGTTCCATCGCGCGCGAGGTGAAGCGATATTCCAATTCCAGCGCCCGGCGCATCCCGGCCCCCTCGCGGCGCAGGCGGCTGAGGATCGCGAGCGCGCAGGCCATCGAAAGCGGCGAATTGCGCGAGAGCGCGCCGTGGATCTCGCCCGCGCCGTCCGCGTCGCTGGTGCGCAAGGTTCGGATGAGGTCCGCATAGGTGCCGGCTTTGAAGAGCCTGTCGACCTGCGCGCGCTTTTCGCGCAATTGGGAAGCGGGCGGCTCGGCGGCGGCGCGGGCCAGTCCGGCGACCTCGCCGGAGACGCAAAGCCGCGCCTTGATCCCGTTCCAATCCGCCTCGGGAATGAAGAGATCGGCAAAACCGGCATGGATCGCATCCGCCGGCCCCATCCGCTCGGCGGTCAGGGCGAGATAGTCGCCGATCCGCCCCGGCGCGTTCGCCAGTAGCAGCGAGCCTCCCACATCCGGGATGAGCCCGATGCCACATTCCGGCATGGCGATCCGCGCGCTTTCGCCGACGACGCGATGCGAGCCGTGACAGCCGATCCCGACCCCGCCGCCCATCGTGTAGCCCTGCAAAAAGCTGACCACGGGCTTGGGATATTCGGCGATGAGGGCGTTCATGCGGTATTCGTCGCGCCAGAAGCTGCGGCCATAGGCGTAATCGCCGGCCATGCCGGTGGCATACATCTCGGCGATATCGCCACCCGCGCAGAACGCCTTGTCGCCGGCGGCATCGATCAGCACGAGCTTGATCCGGGGATCGGCCCGCCAGTCCCAGAGCGCGCTTTCGATGGACAGGCACATTTCATGCGTGAGCGCGTTCAGAGCCTTGGGGCGGTTCAGCGTGATACGACCGGCATGGCCGTCCTGGCGGATATCGATATCTGTCATATGCCTTTGCCTGTATTGAGCGGGGCGGGGGGCGCTGCCCCCGTCGCGCAAGCGCGACTCCCCCGAGATATTTTTGAAACAGAGAAGCGCGCGAACGGCTAGGTCGCAAGCATCTCGCGCGCGACGATCAGGCGCATGATCTCGTTCGTGCCTTCGAGGATCTGGTGAACACGCAGGTCGCGGACGAGTTTCTCAATGCCGTAATCCGCGAGATAGCCGTAGCCGCCATGCAGTTGCAGGCATTGATCGACAACGCGGCTGCCGGTTTCGGTGACGAATTTCTTGGCCATGGCGCAGAACTTCGTCGCGTCCGGTGCGGCGTTGTCGAGCTTCCAGGCGGCCTGGCGCAGAAAGGTGCGTGCGGCCTGCAATTCGATCTCCATGTCGGCAAGGCGGAATTGCAGCGCCTGGAACTGGTCGATAGATTTGCCGAAGGCGCGGCGTTCGGCCATGTAGGCCAGGGTGGCATCCAGCCCAGCTTGCGCCGCGCCCAGCGAACAGGCGGCGATGTTGAGCCGCCCGCCATCGAGCCCCGCCATCGCGTATTTGAAGCCGCGCCCTTCCTCGCCCAGCAGGTTGGCTGATGCGACGCGGCAATCGTCGAACTGCACCTGCCGCGTCGGCTGTGACCGCCAGCCCATCTTGTCTTCCAGCCCGCCAAAACTCAGCCCCGGCGCGCCGTCCTCGACCAGCAGGGCCGAGATGCCGCGCGGGCCGTCCTCGCCGGTGCGGGCCATGACGATATAGGCATCCGAATAGCCGCCGCCCGAGATGAACGCCTTGGTGCCGTTCAGCGTGTAGCCTTCATTGGTGCGATCCGCGCGGGTTTTCAGCGCGGCGGCGTCCGATCCGCTGCCGGGTTCGGTCAGGCAATAGCCGAGCACCGTTTCCATCGTCAGTGCCTTCGGAAGGACGCGAGCCTTCATCTCATCCGAGCCATAGGCGTCGATCATCCTGGCGCACATGTTGTGGATCGACAGGAAAGCCGCGACCGACGGGCAGGCCATGCTGAGCGCCTCGAAAACCAGCGTGGCGTCGAGCCGCGAGAGCCCGGTGCCGCCGCTGTCTTCGGAGACATAGATGCCGGCAAGTCCCAACTCGCCCACCTTCGGCCAAAGCTTCTTGGGGATGGTGCCCTGCGCCTCCCAGTCGCGCGCATGGGGCGCGATGTGCTCCTGCCCGAAGGCGTGGGCCATGTCGAAGATCGCGGATTGTTCCTCGGTCAGGGCGAAATCCATCGCGGCGCTCCCCTCTGGATGTGGTGAATTGAACGCCTGTTTAATTTTCAATTGTTGCAGAAGATTTGCAAGCGGCTTTCACAGCCCCTCGTGAAAGGCTTCCACAAGGTGGCGCACCACCGCCTGCATCTGCCCCGCCGCATCGGCGCCGGCCTCTTTCGCGCGGGCATGGGCCGCGCGCTGATGGATGCTGGCATTGCCCTTCCGGACGAGATCGCGCGCCCGTTCGATCTCGCGGGCGCAGCCGAGGATACCGGCATCCTCTTCGACCAAGGCGATGATTTCACCTACCAACTCGTCCATCGGGACGATGGCGCCGCGGCCGAAATCGATCAGCCCGTCGGTGACCCCATAGCGTTGCGCGCGCCAGCGGTTTTCGTCGATCAGGAACGGGTCGTAGCGCCGCCAGCGCTGGTTGCGGATGCGCAGCCGCCAAAGCATCCGCAGCAGGCACTGGTTCAGCGCGGCGAGCGTCAACGTATCCTCGAGCCGGGGCTGCACATCCATGATGCGCGTCTCCAGCGTCGGGAAGCGGCAAGAGGGGCGCAGATCCCACCAGATTTTCGAGGCGTCCTCGATCAGCCCCAGATCGACCAGTGCGGAGACCGAGCGTTCGAAATCCGCCCAATTGTCGAATTGCGGCGGCAGGCCGGTGCGGGGCAGGTTGTCGAAGACCGAAATGCGGTAGGAGGCGAGCCCGCTATCCTGCCCCTGCCAGAAGGGCGAGGAGGTGGACAGTGCCAGCAGGTGCGGCAGGAAATAGGCCAGTTGCCCCATCAGATCGGCACGCAGCGCATCGTCGCCAAGCCCGACATGCACATGCATGCCGCAGATCAGCATGCGTCGCACCACCCCGGCAAGCGAATTGTCGAGATCCTCGTAGCGGTCCTTCTCGGTGCGGGCCTGGGTTTTCCAGTCGCCGAACGGATGGCATGAGGCGGCGATCGGGGCGAGGTTATGCTGGGCGGCGCAGCGGGCGACCGTGCTGCGCAGGCGCTTGAGATCGTCGCGAGCCGCATCGATATCGGCGCAGACCTTGGTGCCGATCTCGATCTGGCATTGCAGGAATTCGGGGCTGACCTGATCTTCGAGTTCCGCCGTGCAGGCGCGCATCAACTCCTCTGGAGCTTCCGCCAGCTCGAAACTGTCGAGATCGACAAGCAGGTATTCCTCTTCGATTCCAAGGCTGAATTCCGGCTCCTGCATCTTCTCTCCTCAGGCTGGATGTTCGCAGTTTAGCCGTTTCGTGATGCCTGTCACCCGTGCTGCGACGTCGGCGAGCTGGCATTCGGGAAAATCTCGCAAAGCGCGCGGTGCGGAAGCCCGAGGACGTTGAGTGCGGCCTCTTCCGTCTCAAGGATGACGGCAGTCACGTAATGCTCCGCTTCCCACGCATTACAGGCAAGGGACGCCGCCCGGCGCGACAGCGGACAATCGGCGAGGTAGATGACCATCGTGTCGGCTTCCTGCAGGACAAGATTTTCGGCCTTGTTCGCCTCGAGCGCCATGACGGCAGCGAGATCGGGATCCATCTCGACGATCCCGCGCAGATCGATCACATGCCGCTGGCCGGGTCGCATGTGGGGGTGATCCATGTATTCGCGAAACGAAACGAGGCTTTCGGAAACCTTCATCGTAACGGAATACCGGGTGTAAACGAGGTTGAACAGGGGCAGGATCTGGAAGCTGACAGGCATAAATCTCACGAAAAAAATGGGCAGGTCGAAACCCGCCCAGTCTTTACGAAATTCGCATGGCAATCAATCGAGTGCGTCGGGCGACGCGTCCTCGATCCTATTTACACGCCAGTATTCCGCGCCCGCTATGCCCGGCCAGCGGTTCAGATAGGCTTAATCCAGGATGCAATCGGCCAGACAGGCCGCGAATACGATATTCGGGCCGGTATGGCAGGAATCGAAAATACCCGCATCGTCACCGCAGCTTTCCGCGTCGTTGTCCTGAAGCTCCTTGTAGCAATCGTTGGTGCAACTTTTGGGAAGGTTCGGTTCTATGGCGAACGCCGCTGGGGCGGTGTTGATCGGAGATGTCACGGCGGTGAGCAGGCTGCGCTCTGCCGGTTGCATGTCGTCCCCCCGCTCCGCCAAAGCGGCCCAGTGCCGGATGCGCGAAAGATAATCCGACAGGGCAAGATCCTCTTCGGTGGTCTTGGCGGCGAGCGTGTCGAGTCTGGAGAGCAGGGAGGCGCCGGTATCTGCCGATTGTGCGTCGGCAGCAGGGCCGAAAGCGAAAAGGCTGACTGCAGCGAGGGCGGCTGCCCGGAAATGATTTGAAAAGACCATGATATGAAATCCTTGATTGAAGGAGCCTATCATACCACGTAACGACCCATTTCCCGGAGCCTTGGCGCCGGTACGGGCAGGATCGGCGCTATCGCGCCGATCCCTCGCAGATCAGTCCATTGCCTTGAAGTTGAACTCTCCGCCTTCCTTGATGCCGGAGGGCCAGCGCGAGGTGACGGTCTTGGTCCGGGTGTAGAACTTGAAGGCATCCGGCCCGTGCTGGTTCAGGTCACCGAACATGGATTTCTTCCAACCGCCGAAGGTGTGATAGGCCAGCGGCACCGGGATGGGCACATTCACACCGACCATGCCGATGTTGATGCGGTTGGCGAAATCGCGGGCCGCATCGCCGTCGCGGGTGAAGATCGCTGTGCCGTTGCCGTATTCGTGATCCATGGCCAGTTGGATGGCCTCTTCGTACGAGCCTGCGCGCACGGTCGACAGGACGGGGCCGAAGATTTCCTTGCGGTAGATGTCCATATCGGGCGTGACGCGGTCAAAGAGGTGCGGGCCGAGGAAAAACCCGTCTTCATAGCCTTGCAGGCTGAAATCGCGCCCATCGACCACCAGTTCCGCGCCCTGATCGACACCGGACTGGATCAGGCCCAGGATGTTCTGCTTGGCGGCGGCGGTGACGACCGGGCCGTAATCTACGTCGTCGCCCGCCGTGTAGGGGCCGACCTTCAGCTTCTCGATGCGCGGCACCAGCTTTTCGATCAGCTTGTCGGCGGTTTCCTCGCCCACCGGGACCGCGACCGAGATCGCCATGCAACGCTCGCCCGCCGCGCCGTAACCGGCACCGACCAGCGCGTCGGCGGCCTGGTCCATATCGGCGTCGGGCATGATGATCATGTGGTTCTTGGCACCGCCGAAGCACTGCACGCGCTTGCCGTTGGAACAGCCCTTGCCGTAGATATATTCGGCGATCGGGGTCGAGCCGACGAAACCGATGCTTTGCACCACCGGGTGATCGAGCAGCGCATCGACCGCTTCCTTGTCGCCATTGACAACTTGTAGAATGCCCTTGGGCAGGCCGGCTTCCTCCATCAGCTCGGCCAGCATCAGCGGCACCGAGGGATCGCGCTCGGAGGGTTTGAGGATGAAGGCATTGCCGCAGACGATGGCGGGCGCGAACATCCACATCGGGATCATGGCGGGGAAGTTGAAGGGCGTGATGCCGGCGGTAACGCCCAGGGGCTGTTTCATCGAATACATATCGATGCCAGGCCCGGCGCTGTCGGTATACTCGCCCTTCAGCATCTGCGGCGCGCCGATGCAGTATTCCACAACTTCCAGCCCGCGCTGCACATCGCCCTTGGCATCGGGCAGGGTCTTGCCATGCTCGCGGCTCAGCGCCTCGGCGAGCTTGTCCATGTCGCGGTTGAGCAGGCGAACGAACTCCATCATCACACGCGCGCGGCGCTGTGGGTTGGTGGCGGCCCAGGCAGGCTGCGCGGCGGCGGCGATCTCGACCGCCTTTGCGACTTCGTCCTTCGAGGCGAGGGGGCATTTGGCCTGCACCTCGCCCGTCGCCGGATTGAAGACGTCCGATGTGCGGCCTGATGTGCCTTCGACATGGGCGCCGTCGATGTAATGGGTCAACTCATGCATGGGATCCTCCTTTGGGGCTTCGGGCGCAGGTTAGTCTTGCAAAAATGCGGGGAAAAGGGGCAATCTTCCAAAGAGGTTTTGCGTTTTTGCAAAGGATGCCGATGGAAAGCTGGGACGATCTGCGCATTTTCCTCGCGGTTCTGCGGAGCGAAACGCTCTCGGGCGCGGGGCGCGCCTTGCGGATGGATGCCGCGACGGTGGGGCGGCGCATCGCCCGGCTTGAAGAGAGAGTAGGGCAGGCGCTTTTCGTCAAAAGCCCGCGCGGCTATGCGCTGACGGATGCAGGAACGCGGCTCGTCGCCCCTGCCGAGGATGCCGAGCGCGCGATGCAGGGCGCGGCTTCCGCGCTGGACGGTGATGCGGAAACGCTTTCGGGCCAGATCCGCATCGGCGCGCCGGATGGCTGTGCGAATTTCGTCCTGCCGAGGGTGCTGGCCGATCTGGGGCAGGCGCATAGGGGGCTGGATTTGCAGATCGTCGCCCTGCCGCGTGTGGTCAACCTGTCACGACGCGAAGCGGATATGGCGATCACCGTCAGCCCGCCCGCCGCCGCGCGGCTGTCCTTCCAGCGGATCTCCGATTACCACCTGCACCTCGCCGCCAGCCGGACTTATCTCTCCGGTGCGCCGCCCCTGAAGGCGCCGGCCGATCTGCGCGCGCATCGCATCGTCGGCTACATCCCCGACATGATCTTCGACAAGGAGCTCGACTATCTCAGCGATCTGGGGCTGGACCGCGTGGCGCTCGCGTCGAACTCCGCCTCGGTGCAATTGAACCTGCTGCGCCGGCATGGCGGCATCGGGGTCGCGCATGATTTCGCGCTGCCCTTCGCGCCGGGGGTCGAGCGGGTTCTTGCCGGTGAAGTCTCCTTCAAGCGCAGCTTCTATCTGGTGCGCCATGCCGAGGATCGGCGGCTCGACCGGATCAGCCGCTTCGCGCGCGCATTGGTGCAGGCGGTCCGCAGCGAGGTGTCGCGGCTTGAGGCTCTGGCTGGAAACACTTGACATGCTCCCGCGCTCTGGGAACGCTGGGGTGACACGGGATCGGAGGACCACCACAATGCAAGTGCACCACATTCTCAAAAGCAAGGCCACGGATGCGGTCGTTTCGGTCAAGTCCGACACCGCCATCGCGGAGGTAGCGAAGATCCTCGCTGAAAAGCGTATCGGCACGGTGGTGATCTCCGATGATGGCGAAAAGGCGCTCGGCATCCTCTCGGAGCGCGATATCGTGCGCGAGCTTTCGCGGCAGGGCGCGGGGTGCCTTTCCGAACCGGCGAAGGCCTATATGACATCGGAACTTGTGACCTGCGCACGCAATGACGACGCAGACCACATCCTCGCGCAGATGACCGAAGGCCGCTTTCGCCATATGCCGGTGGTCGAGGAGGGCAAGATGGTCGGGCTCATCACCATCGGCGACGTGGTCAAGGCGCGGCTAACGGAACTCGCGATGGAAAAGAGTGCCCTCGAAGGCATGATCATGGGCCATTGAACGGGTTTTTCGGCGGATCGGCTTGATCCGCCGCCCGCTCCGGTGCCATTCAGGCGCGAGACGGCACTATTCGGAGGGCGCCCATGCGCATCGGTCTTTATCCCGGAACGTTCGATCCGATCACCCTGGGCCATGTGGATATCATCCGCCGCGCCAGCGTTCTGGTGGATCGCCTTGTGATCGGCGTTGCGATCAACCGTGACAAGGGTCCGCTCTTCGATCTCGAAGAGCGGGTCGAGATGATCGAGGCCGAATGCCGGACCCTGTCCGGGCAGACCGGGATCGAGCTTGTCGTGCATCCGTTCGAGAACCTGCTGATCGATTGCGCCAATGACGTGAACGCGACGCTGATCGTGCGCGGGCTGAGGGCGGTCTCGGATTTCGAATACGAGTTCCAGATGGTCGGCATGAACCGTGCACTGGACGACGATATCGAAACCGTCTTTCTCATGGCCGAAGCGCGGCACCAGGCGATCGCCTCGAAACTAGTCAAGGAAATCGCGCGACTGGGCGGCGATGTCAGCAAGTTCGTCACGAAACCCGTGCAAGATGCGTTGGCGGGGAAGTTCGGAACCTGAACCGGGCGTCTTGAACGACAAAGCCGCGCGAAGACGCGCGGCAGGGTGGCGTCGGCGAGGCCGCTTGGGTCAGATCCCGTAAACAGCCTTGCGCGCGATTTTTTCCGCATCGCCCGGATAGATGTCCAGATCGAGCGCGACATCGCGGGGCATCGCCCGGATCTCGCGAACCGTGCGGTTATAGGCGGCCCGCTTGTTCAGCCGGGCGCGC
The DNA here is from genome assembly GCF_023370775.1 of Marivita sp. GX14005. Taxonomy (GTDB): domain Bacteria; phylum Pseudomonadota; class Alphaproteobacteria; order Rhodobacterales; family Rhodobacteraceae; genus Marivita. Next base: position 206,389 of record NZ_JAMCCQ010000003.1, on the reverse strand, counting down.
AGGGAAGACATGAATTGGGCCATCGTCAGTCCTTTCTTGCTCTGGCGTCATATGTTCGCGCTAACGAACACGCGAGACAGATAACCATGCTGCGGCGCAGCACAAGCGCCCGGACCGAATAGGCGGGTTGCAATTGATGCAAGGGTCAGGAGGGGCGGCGCGAAACCGCCCCTGCCCGGATCAGATGAGCTTGCCCATCGCCACGGCGGTATCGGCCATGCGATTGGAGAAGCCCCATTCATTGTCATACCAGGTCAGGATTCGCACCATCGTGCCGTCCATCACCTTGGTCTGATCGGTGGCGAAGATCGAGGAATGGGGATCGTGGTTGAAATCCGAGGAGACCAGCTTGCGGTCGGTATAGCCGAGAATGCCCTTGAGCTTGCCATCCGCCGCGCTGCGGATCGCGTCGTTGATCTCATCCAGGCTGGTGTCGCGCGACGCGGTGAAGGTCAGATCGACGACCGAGACATTCGGCGTCGGCACGCGGATCGCCACGCCGTCGAGCTTGCCGTTCAACTCGGGCAGGACAAGCCCCACCGCCTTGGCCGCGCCGGTGGAAGTCGGGATCATGCTGAGCGCGGCGGCGCGGGCGCGGTAGAGATCCTTGTGCATCGTGTCGAGCGTCGGCTGGTCGCCGGTATAGGAATGGATCGTCGTCATGAAGCCGCGCTCGATCCCGATGGCCTCGTTCAGGACATAAGCCACCGGCGCGAGGCAATTGGTCGTGCAGGAGGCGTTCGAGACGATATGGTCATCGGCGGTCAGCGTCTCGTGGTTGACGCCATAGACAATGGTCTTGTCCGCATCCTTGCCCGGAGCCGAAATCAAAACGCGACTGGCGCCGTTTTCCAGATGCGCCTGCGCCGCGTCTTTCGAGGTGAAGATGCCGGTGCATTCCAGCACCACATCCACGTCGGACCAAGGCAGATCGGCGGGATTGCGCTCTGCCGTGACCTTGATCGGGCCGCGCCCCACATCGATGCTGTCTTCCGAGGTTTTGACCTCGGCGGGAAACCGGCCGTGAACGCTGTCGAATTGCAGCAGATGGGCATTCGTCTCGACGGGGCCGAGATCGTTGATCGCGACCACCTCGATATCCGTGCGGCCGGATTCGATGATCGCGCGCAGGATGTTGCGGCCGATGCGGCCAAATCCGTTGATGGCAACTTTCGTGGTCATATCCTCTTTCCTCGCTTGATCGGCGGAGCCGCCGGTTGCGTTACCGCTAACAATCGCGCGCGGCGCATGCAAGTCAAGACCGGATCCGGCCTAGCGCCAGAACGCCACCCAATCGAGCAGATCGAGACCCTTGGCCGCAAGAAACAGCGCGCCATCGCCGCCGCTGACGGCAAGATCGACCGCGATGCCCGCAAGGATCAGCGTTCCCAGCCCGATCGCGATACTGTTGGTCATGAAGCCCTCGGTCCTGCGTTTGGCACGATCCTGACAGAGCGCCGCCGTATTGTCACGCCCGATCCGGGCCGCTGCGCAGGGTCTTTTCTTCAAAGAAAAGACCCGGATGCGTCGACGCATCCGGGCCCGCGATCACCGTGGCTCGGTTTGGACAGAGTCAGTGCAGAAGCCGACCCATTGCACCGGCGACATCGGCCATGCGCGCCGAGAAGCCCCATTCGTTGTCATACCAGGCCAGCACGCGCACCATGCGCTTGCCGACGACCTTGGTCTGGTCCGGCGCGAAGATCGAGCTGTGCGTGGTGTGGTTGAAATCGATCGAGACCTTGGGTTCGGGATCATAGGACAGCACCGTGCCCATATGCGTCGCCGCAGCCTCGCGAACCACCTCGTTGACGTTCTCGACGGTCACGTCCTTGCCTGCATAGAAGGTCAGATCGACCGCCGAGACATTCGGCGTCGGCACACGCATGGCGGAACCGTCGAGCTTGCCCCTGAGGTTCGGCAGCACTTCGCCAAGCGCCTTTGCCGCGCCGGTCGAGGTCGGAATCATCGCCATCGCAGCGGCGCGGGCGCGGTAGAGATCCTTGTGACGCCGGTCCAGCGTCGGCTGATCGCCGGTATAGGAATGGATCGTCGTCATGACGCCGCTCTCGATGCCGATGGCCTCGTCCAGCACCTTGGCCAGCGGTGCAAGGCAATTCGTCGTGCAGGAGCCGTTCGAGATCATCACGTCCCCCGCCGCAAGATCGCGGTGGTTGACGCCGTAGACAACGGTTTTCTGCACGTTTTTCGCAGGTGCCGAGATCAGAACCGATTTCGCGCCGCGCTCCATATGGATGCCGGCCTTGTCGCCATCGTTGAACTTGCCCGTGCATTCCAGCACCACGTCGCAGCCGGACCAGTCGAGCTCGGACGGATCGTAGGTCGAGAACACCTTCATCGGGCCGCGCCCGAGATCCATCGTGTCGCCGCTCACCTTCACGTCGCCGCCGAACCGGCCATGCACGCTGTCATAGCGCAAAAGATGGGCGTTGGTCTCGATCGGGCCGGTGGCGTTGATCTTCACCACCTGAACGTCATTGCGCGAGCTTTCGGCGATATGTGCCAGCGTGGAGCGGCCGATCCGCCCGAACCCGTTGATCCCAAGTGTGACTGTCATGACCCATCTCTCCTGCAAGATTCTCCGCCCGCTATAGCGTCGGAGATTGGGTGGCGAAAGGCAAAAACCGTTTTTCTACAGGATGTTAGCGATAAACGTCGCGCGCCGGCGCCTGCTTGCGCTAACACGCGCGCGTGATCTGCGGAAACGGATCGGCACGTCCGGCGTTGGGTGCAGGATGCTGCACGCTGGCGGCGCGCGCGCCGAGACGTTAGGCTTTGAGGCGCATGGACGGGAGACGAAGATGAGCGGATTGCTTGCCCTTTTGGACGATGTGGCCGGGATCGCGAAGATCGCGGCGGCCTCGGTGGACGATGTGATGGGGCAGGCGATGAAGGCCGGATCGAAGGCCGCCGGCGCGGTGATCGACGATGCCGCGGTGACGCCGAAATATGTCTCGGGCTTCGAGGCGAGCCGCGAGCTGCCGATCATCTGGCGCATCGGGCGCGGGTCGATCATCAACAAGCTGGTGTTTCTTTTGCCGGTGGGGCTCGCGCTTTCCAACTTCGCGCCCTGGGCCATTCCGCCGCTGCTGATGCTCGGCGGGGCGTATCTTTGTTTCGAAGGCGCGGAGAAGATCGCGCATGCGCTTTTCTCCAGCGGCGGTCACGATCCGGGGCCGGATGGCAGCCACGCCATCGGAGATCCGGCCCATCTGGAGGAACAGAAGATCAAGGGCGCGATCAAGACCGATTTCATCCTGTCGGCCGAGATCATGACCATCGCGCTGTCGGCCATCCCGCAAAGCACGTTCTGGATGGAGGCCGCGACACTTGCCGCGGTGGCGGTGATGATCACGCTGGCGGTCTATGGCAGCGTCGCCTTGATCGTGAAACTCGACGATATCGGGCTTTGGCTGGCGCAGAACGGACGGCTCGGCGCGACGCGCGGGTTCGGCCGGGGGGTCGTGCGCGCGATGCCGAAACTGCTCAAGGCGCTGACGGTGATCGGCACGGCGGCAATGCTCTGGGTGGGCGGCAATATCATCGTGCACGGTCTGGCCGAACTGGGCTGGGCCGCGCCGGAGCACGTCATCCACGACATCGCGGTCGCGATTTCGGGCGGCGGCGGCGGGTTCGGCCAATGGGCGGCGATCGCGGCGATGGACGGCGTTCTGGGGCTGGCGCTGGGGCTTGTGCTCATCCCCATCGGCACGAAGTTGGTCGCCCCGATCTGGCGCGCGATCATGCCCTCGGGGATCTAGAACGCGCATTAACCGATCCTAAATCTTCGCGCGGTTAGATCGCGTCATGACCATACCTGCTTATCTCGAATCGGAAAACTGGGTCCGCAACGTCTTCTCCGCCAAGGCGGTGGGCCGGGGCGGCGTCCTGCATCGCGCGGTGCGCGATGTGGAACGCTATGTCGGGCGCGAGGCGTTCGCTCAGGAAGTGCTCAAACGCGGCTTCACACTTGTCGAAAACGGCGATCAATTCGTCATCTTCTGCAACCGCGATCCCGTGCGCCTGATCGTGGACCGTGACCCTCCGCCACTGTCGGAACGGGCGCGGCCGGTCTTCCGGCGGGCCGCGCCGGAGGGCGCCGCGCCTCACCGCTGAGCGGCAAGGCGGGCCAGACCGAATTGCGCTTCCGCATCCCGCGCGACATGCGAGCGGGTCACGGTCAGCGCTTCGGCGAAGCAAGCGCAAAAATGCGGCGACGCATTTTCTTCGATGCGTTGACGCATCGACACCCTGGGCCCATCGCGGCGCCCGAAGTCAAACGCGCGGATCGGGTTGCCAATGTCCGGCGACGAGGTCGCGCACTTTTTGAGCGACAGCGTCCGCCGTGATCCCGAACTCTTCATAGAGCTTGTCCGCCGGGGCCGAGGCACCGAAGCCGTGCATCCCGACGAAGCCCGATTTCTCGCGCTTGCCGCGCTCGCCGAAGAGCCAGCGATCCCAGCCGAAGCGCATGCCGGCCTCGATGGCCACGCGAACCGGGCCGCCGGGCAGCACGCGCTTGCGATACTTCTCGTCCTGTTCCTCGAAGAGCTCCCAGCACGGCATCGAGACCACGCGCGTGCCGATCCCTTCATCCTGCAGAATGTCCCGCGCGGCCATCGCGATCTCGACCTCGGAGCCTGTCGCCATCAGGATCGCCTGCCGCTTGCCCTCCGCATCGGCCAGAACATAGGCGCCCTGCGCGGTGAGATTCTTGGTCTTGTGCTCGGTCCGCACCGTCGACAGCCCCTGCCGGGTGAGCGACAGCACCGAAGGCGTGGCCTTCTGCGTCAGCGCGATTTCCCAGGCCTCCGCCGTTTCCACCGTGTCGGCGGGGCGGAAGACAAGCGTGTTCGGCGTCGCGCGGCTGATCGCCAGATGCTCGACCGGCTGGTGCGTCGGGCCGTCCTCGCCAAGGCCGATGCTGTCATGGGTCATCACGAAGACCGTCGGCACCTTCATCAGCGCGGCAAGGCGCATTGCGGGGCGGGCGTAGTCGGTAAAGCACATGAACGTGCCGCCATAGGGCCGGATGCCGCCATGCAGCGCCATGCCGTTCATCGCCGAGGCCATGCCATGTTCGCGGATGCCCCAATACATGTAGCGGCCCTTGCGGTTGCCCACATCGAACACATCCAGATCGCCGGTTTTCGTGTTGTTCGAGCCGGTCAGATCGGCCGAGCCGCCGAAGGTTTCCGGCAGGATCGGGTTGACGACCTCCAGCACCATTTCCGAGGACTTGCGCGTTGCCACCTTGGGCGCCGTTTCGCTGACCTGCTTTTTCAGTGCCTTGATTGTCGAGGACAGCTTTTTCGGCGCGTCGCCGGCCATCGTGCGGGCGAATTCCGCCTGTTTCGAGGAAGACATGCCCTCCAGCCGTTCCTGCCACGCCTTGCGCGCGTCCGCGCCGCGGCGGCCAATCTCTTCCCAGGCGGATTTGATCTCCGAGGGCACTTCGAACGGGCCGGTGGTCCAGCCCCATTCGGCCTTTGCGGCGGCGTTCTGGTCGGCATCGGTAAGCGCGCCGTGGCCCTTAGAGGTGTCCTGCGCCGCATGGCCGAGCGCGATATGCGTCTTGCAAGCGATCATCGAGGGGCGATCGTCCTTTTTGGCCGCCGTGATCGCAGCGTCGATGGCGGCGGGGTCATGCCCGTCGATCTCCTGGACATGCCAGCCGGAGGCTTCGAACCGCGTCACCTGATCGGTGCAATCGGACAGATCGACCTTGCCGTCGATGGTGATGTTGTTGTTGTCCCAGAAGACGATCAGCCGCGAGAGTTTCTGCCGTCCGGCGATGCCGATGGCCTCGTGGCTGATACCTTCCATCAGGCAACCGTCACCTGCGATCACATAGGTATGGTGATCGACCAGCTTCTTGCCGAACCGCGCGCGCAGGGCTTCTTCGGCCATCGCGAAGCCGACGGAATTTGCGATGCCCTGACCGAGCGGGCCGGTCGTCGTCTCGATGGCGCGGGCGAGGAAATTCTCGGGGTGCCCGGCGGTTTTCGCGCCCCATTGGCGGAAGTTCCTGATTTCCTCCAGCGTGATCTCCGGATCGCCCGTCAGGTAAAGCAGGGAATACAGCAGCATCGAGCCGTGGCCCGCCGAAAGGATGAACCGGTCGCGGTCGTGCCAATCGGGATGGGCGGCGTCGAATTTCAGGTGGTTCTGGTAAAGAACGGTGGCAACATCGGCCATGCCGATCGGCATTCCGGAATGGCCCGAATTTGCTTCGGCCACGGCATCCAGCGTAAGGGCGCGGATCGCGGCGGCCTTGGTCCAGTGGTCAGGGTTCTGCGCTTTGAGGGTCTCGATATCCACGTGCCATACGTCCTTGTCGTCAGGAGAGGAAGGTCAGTCACGGCGCTCAATAGCAGCGTCGCGGCAGAGTTCAAGGCGCAGCCCCGCGCATGGCGCGCGAAGGGGGGCGCATTTCTGCCGCCGGGTTGTTAAACTTTCACATCAAGAGAACCGAGCGATTCGTTTCGGAAGAACGGAAAAAATCCCGGATTGCCGCGCCAGACCGCGGCGGCGCGCCGGAAAAGCAGGGATCAGGCAGATGACCCAGATCGACGATTTGCAACACCGCATCACCGCGGCGCTGGACCGTGTGGCGCAAGGCGTCGCACGGATCGAGGCGCGCGCGGCCGAAGCGTCTCCCGCCCCGGCCGGGCAGGCATCGGAGCCGGATGCCGAGGAGGTGTCACGGCTGCGCGAGGCGCTCGAGGAAGAGAAGCTTGCCAATGCGCAGCTCGAGGAACGGGTGCGCAAGCTGCGCGAGACGCATCGGCAGGAACTCGACGCGGCGCGGGCCGAGGCCGCACCTCAGCCTTCGAGCGAAGCGGCGCCGGCAATGGACATCGCGGCGCTCGATCAGGAAATGCAGCGGTTGCGCAAGGCCAACGAGATGCTGCGCGCCACGAATGAGGAATTGCGCAGCGCGCTGGCCGAGAATGTCGGCGAGCCGCATCTGATCAACAAGGCGATGCTGGCCGAGCTCGAAGGGCTGCGCGCCGAGCGCGCGGTCGAGGCGGCCGAGACGCAAGCGGTCCTTGCCTCGCTCGCGCCGTTGCTCGAAGAGGCGGCAATTGAACAGGAGGCGACGTGATGCCGGAGATCGAGATCACCATCGGCGGCCGCAATTTCGACGTGGCCTGCCAGGAAGGCGAGGAACAATATCTGCTCTCTGCCGCGCGGATGCTGGATATCGAGGCGCAGGTGCTGGGCCAGCAGGTCGGGCGCATCCCGGAATCGCGGATGCTCTTGATGGCCGGGCTCATGCTTGCCGACAAGACCGCCGGGCTGGAGGACAAATTGCGCGAACTGGAAGACCGCGCCGCCGCCTATCAGGCCGAGCTGCGAAGTCTGAAGGACGCGCCGCCGCCCGAGCCGGATCGCATCGAGGTGCCCGTGGTGCCCACCGAAGTCACCGAGACCCTGCAGGAGATCGCCGCTCGGACCGAGGCGCTTGCCCGCGATGTCGAGGAGAAGGCCGGGCAGGAGCCGTCCTGATCCACAGACCCGCGAGGGCTCAGATACAAAAAACGGCGCCTCGTTGGGCGCCGTTCGTCGTTTCGGGGAGCGGTCCGTTCAGGCGTTCGCTTCGCGGATTTTCTCGGCGGCGTCCTTGTCATAGGCCACGCCGTTTTCCTCGAACAGTTTGTCGAGCTCGCCCGAGAGCGTCATTTCTGTGATGATGTCGCACCCGCCGACGAACTCGCCCTTGACGTAAAGCTGCGGAATGGTCGGCCAGTCCGAATAGTCCTTGATGCCCTGCCGGATCGCCTCGTCCTCGAGCACGTTCACATCCTTGTAGTCGATGGCCATGTAGTTGAGCACCCCGGCCACGCGGCTCGAGAACCCGCATTGCGGCATCGCCTTTGTGCCCTTCATATACAGCACCACATCGTTCGCTTTGACGGTGTCCTCGATCTGCTGTTTGGCGTCAGTCATTGTCTTGCTCCATCTCTTCGCGGCGTTTCCGATCACGCCGAATGTAGGGCATCGTCGCCCCAAAGGTAATCACCCCCACGATCGCCAGCGCGGCAAGAACCGGCCAGCTGTTGGCGAGGATGCTCAGCACCCGGTCCAACGGATCACTCCGGCGCCTTCGTGGTCAGCGCAAGCGCGTGCAGCTCGCCCTGCGAGCCGTCCATCTTGCCCTTGAGCGCCGCATAGACCGCGCGCTGCTGCTGCACCCGGTTCTTGCCGCGAAAGCTCTCGTCCACGACCTCGGCGGCATAGTGGTTCCCGTCTCCGGCAAGATCGGTGATGGTGATCTTCGCGTCGGGAAACTCGGCGCGGATCAGATCCTCGATCTCCTGCGCTTGCATGGCCATGTGGCGCCCTCCGTTATTGGTATTGCAAATGCATGTATGCCGCCGCGCCATGTAGCGCAAGGCGGCGCGAGGTCAGGCGTCGAGCGTCACCCAGACCGGCACGTGATCCGACGGTTTCTCACCGGCGCGAACCTCTTTCTCGATCCAGCAATCGGTCATCATGTCGGCGCAGCCCGGCGTGAGCAGAAAATGATCGATGCGGATCCCGTTGTTCCGCTCCCATGCGCCGGCCTGGTAATCCCAGAAGGAGTAATGCCCGCCGCCCTGGGTGCGGGCGCGGAAGGCTTCGGTGAATCCAAGGTTGAGGATCTCGCGGAACGCCGCGCGCGTTTGCGGCAGAAAGAGCGCGTCATCCACCCATCTTTCAGGATGCGCGGCATCCTCGGGCTGCGGGATGACATTGTAATCGCCTGCCATCAGCGCCGGCATCTCATCGGCCAGCAGCGCCTCGGCCCGCGCCTTCAGCCGCGCCATCCAGGCCAGCTTGTAGTCGTATTTCGGCCCCGGCGCCGGGTTGCCATTGGGCAGGTAGAGCCCGCAGAGCCGCACCGCGTCCTTGTCTCCGATCACCGTCGCCTCGATCCAGCGCGCCTGTTCGTCGCTGGAATCGCCGGGCAAGCCGCGCACGATATCCTCGAGCGGCAGCTTCGACAGGATCGCGACCCCGTTGAAGCCCTTCTGCCCGTGGGTTTCGACCCGGTAGCCCAGATCCTCGATCGCCTCGCGCGGGAAGCCTTCATCGACCGACTTGATCTCCTGCAAAAGCACCACGTCGGGCGCGCTACCCTGCAGCCAATCGATCAGGGCGGGCAGGCGGGCCTTGATTCCGTTGATATTGAACGTCGCGATCTTCATCGGGCATCTCCGGGGCTTTTGCCTCTCTATCCCAACTGGCCAGCCCGCCTGCAAGGCGCAAAGCCGCGAATCGAGGGGCGGTGATTCCGGGCCTCGCGAGGCGGATCAGCCCGAAAGTGATACCGCTTTTCACGGCTCGCCTGTGGGTTGTTAGGGCACCGAAAACTTATCCCCAGTTTTTTCGCTCATGTGGATAACCAAAACTCACCTGACGTCAAAACAACCTATAGGAGAGTGTTCATGTGGATAACCTGCGGCAACACATCCTAAGCAAGAATTTATCTTCTCAACTTCAATTTTTGCGTGCCAGCCTGTCTCCATCAACCACGCCAAAGGAGGCACCAATGACCGCAGTTCGTAAAATCCAGACTACCGAATTCTTCGTGCAGGATCAGCGCAATATTGCCGGCCACAGCGATATTCACGAGGGCGATGCGACCGCGCTCTACACCTCGGCCTCGGGCCCGCTCGGCAGCTGCGCGTTCCTGGGCAGCGCCGTAGAGGCGTTCACCTCCGCGTCCATGCCGACGACCTCCGTCGCCAGCACCGGCAACGCGGTCGAAGCGTTCACCTCCGCGTCCATGCCGACGACCTCCGGCGCCAGCACCGGCGACGCTGTCGAGGCCTTCACCTCCGCGTCCATGCCAACGACCTCCGACGCCAGCACCGGCAACGCGGTCGAAGCGTTCACCTCCGCGTCCATGCCGACGACCTCCGGCGCCAGCACCGGCAACGCGGTCGAAGCGTTCACTTCGGCGTCCGGTCCGGTCACGCTCGAGAAGACGCATCAGGGCGAAGGCTGCGCGCTCTTCACCTCGGCGTCCTGATCGGAACCGACCCGGGACGGGGCGGCCCGTCCTTCGACCCAAATGGAGGCACGGATATGACTAATGTCATTCAACTTACCCCCCCGTCCCGGATCGACACTCCCGAAGCGCGTCTCGGCGCGCTTCTGGGCTGCTTTGCCGATCACCGGCGCTTTGGCGACGATGTGTTCTGGCTCAAGGAAAACGCCGAGATCCTGAATATCCTGGAATGCACGGGGGCCGCACCGGGCGAGGCTGCGCTCGCGCCCTATGTCGAATTCTACCGCAGCATCGAAAAGCGGATGCGCTTTTTCCCGCAATATTACCGCTTCTTCCTGTCCATCGCGCTCGATCTGGAAGATCTCGGCATGGCCGGGGACACGGCGGAGGCGCTGGTGCGCTGGACGGAGGCGCAAAACCTTCCGCAGGCGGAGCTTTCCGATCTGCAGCGGCTTGAAGCGGTGCGCCTGATGGCGCGGCGCGGCATCACGCCCAGGGGCGACATTCCGGCGCTGCACAGCCGCGTGCGCGAGTTCATGGCGCGTTCCGACACATTCGCGCTGCCGAACAAGAAGGCGGCCTATGAGCTGACACATATCGTCTTCTATCTCAGCGAATACGGCCGCCGCGATCCGCAACTCGACGAAGCGGCGAAGCGCAGCCTGCATTTCGCCGGGCTTCTGGCCTTCATCGAGCAGAATGCCGATCTTCTGTCGGAAATCTGCATCGCGCTGCGCCACGCCGGCGATACGCCGCCGCCGATGTGGACCGATTGGCTGAAACGCGAAACCGCGCTCTTTGCGGTCACGCCGGGGGAAGACGTGAGCATCCAGGACGACTACCACGAATTCCTGGTCTGCAACTGGCACCAGGCCACCGCAGGCGATGCCGCCTTCGCCAAGGGCTTCACGCAAGGCCGGATGCGCTTTGACCGCAGTGACGCCCGCGCCACGCCCATGCGCGAGATGTCCGAGGCGATGTTCAATCTCGACGAAGGGCGCAGCGGCGACTGGTTGTCGATGCGGCCCTATATGGAAGACGCGCTTTCCCCGCAGGCCATGGACGTTCTGGCGCAGGCCGAACTCTCATCGCGTCATTTCGAGGATTTCTTCCACGGTTTCGCCCGCGGCACCTGATCCCGGCTTCTCTGTTTCAAAAATATCTCGGGGGGAGGCGCATCGCGCCGGGGGGCAGCGCCCCCCTTTTTCCCTACATCGAGAAACTGGTGCCGCAGCCGCAGGAGGACGCGGCGTTCGGGTTCTCGATCACGAAACGCGCGCCGATGATCTCTTCGGAGAAATCGATCACCGCATCGGCCAGGAAGGGCAGGGATACCGAATCCACCACCACCTTTTCGCCGCGCCCTTCGAGAACCAGATCGTCCTCCGCCGGCGCATCGAGCTTGATCTCGTATTGAAACCCCGAACACCCGCCCCCTTCGACGGCGACGCGCAGGGCCTTGCCCTCGGCGCTGGCGCCGATTTCGGAAAGCCGTTCGAAGGCGCGGTCGGTGACTTTGGGCGGCAACTGCATCTTGTCCTCGGGTTTGCTTTAATTCGCGTCCAACCCCGAATATAAGGGCAGTCGGGACAGGCGACAAGAACAGGCGGGGCTGCGATGACAGCGCGATTTGCGTGCGATCCGGGCGGATCACGAGGCAGGCTCCATCCTGAGGAGGAAAGCGCCTTCCGCTCCTGCTTTCAACGCGACCGGGATCGGATCATCCACGCTTCGGCCTTCCGGCGGCTGAAACACAAGACACAGGTCTTCATCGAACACGAGGGCGATTACTTCCGCACCCGGCTGACCCATTCCATCGAGGTCGGACAGGTGGCGCGCACCATCGCCAAGGTGCTTGGCCTCGATCTGGAACTGACAGAGGCGGTCGCGCTGGCGCATGATCTCGGCCACACGCCCTTTGGCCATACCGGCGAGGACGCGCTCAATGCACTCATGCAGCCCTATGGCGGTTTCGATCACAACGCGCAGGCCATTCGCATCGTCACCTCGCTGGAACGCCATTACGCCGATTTCGACGGTCTGAACCTGACCTGGGAAACGCTGGAGGGGATCGCCAAGCATAACGGGCCTGTCGGGGATCCGGTGCCCTATGCTCTCGCCGATTACAACGCGCGGCACGATCTGGAGCTTTCCACCCATGCCAGTGCCGAGGCACAGGTGGCGGCCCTGGCCGATGACATCGCCTATAATCATCACGATCTGCATGACGGGTTGCGGGCCGAGTTGTTCTCAACGGACGAGCTGGCCGGGCTTCCCATTGTCGCGGACTGCTTTGCGGAGGTGGATCGCCTCTATCCCGACCTCAATTATTACCGGCGCCGGCACGAGGCATTGCGGCGGTTCTTCGGCATACTGGTCTCTGACGTGATCGCCGTCACGCACGGCAATCTTGCCGAACTCGAACCGCAAAGCCCCGGCGATGTGCGCCGCGCGGGGCGCATGATGGTGCAATTCTCGCCCGCGCTCTGGTCCGATCTGCAAACGATCCGCAGCTTCCTCTTTCATCGGATGTATCGCGCGCCGGATGTCGTCGAGATGCGCGCGCAGGTCACGCAGGTGATCGAGACGCTTTTCCCGCTCTACATGGCCGATCCGGCGCTTCTGCCGAAACAATGGCGCAAGGATGTCGCCGAAATTCGCTCGGACACGGAACTTGCGCGCATCGTCGCGGATTACATCGCCGGGATGACCGACAGGTTCGCCCTGCAGGAACATGCACGCCTGACAGGATCGGATGTGCTGATGAACCGACCCTGAAGGAAAGAGATACATGGCAACACCCGCAGAGGCCGGCCTGAGCCCGGTGACCGCTTTCGCTCTTGTCGGCGTTCTTGGCGTGGGCGCGCAGTGGCTCGCCTGGCGGCTGAACCTGCCGGCCATCGTGCTGATGCTGGGGGCCGGTCTGGTGGTCGGCCCGGTGCTCGGAATCCTCGATCCCTCCGCGGCGCTCGGCGATCTGCTGCAACCCATCATCGCGATCGCCGTGGCGATCATTCTCTTCGAGGGCGGGCTCACGCTGAACTTCAGGCGCCTTGCCGATGCGGCGGTCGGAGTGCGGCGGCTCGTCTATGTCGGCGCGCCGATGGGCTGGCTGGTCTCGACCCTGGTGCTGCACTTCATCGGCGGGCTGAGCTGGGCCACATCGGCGGTGTTCGGCGGCATCATGATCGTGACCGGACCGACGGTGATCTCGCCGCTCCTGCGCCAGGCACGGCTGAAACGGCGGCCGGCGGCGCTCTTGCAGTGGGAGGCGATCGTCAACGATCCGCTCGGCGCGCTTGCGGCGGTGTTCGCCTTCGAGGTGGTTCTGGTCTGGCAAGCCTCCGAAACGCTCGGCGAGGCGGCCTTCGATCTCGGTGTCGGCCTCGTCGTGGCGGTGATCGTTGGGGTTCTCGCGGGTTGGGGGCTGGCGCAATCCTTCAAACAGGGATGGGTGCCGGAATACATGAAGGTTCCGGTGCTTTTCGTGACCGTATTGGGCACCTTCGCCGCAACGGATGCGGTCTTGCACGAAAGCGGGCTTTTGGCGGTGACGATCATGGGCGTCTGGATCGCCAACGCGAACCTGCCGAGCCATGCCGAAATGCACCGTTTCAAGGAACATGCGACGATCCTTCTCGTCTCGGGCGTGTTCATCCTGCTCGCCTCGAACCTGAGCCGCGAGACGCTGGCCAGCCTGAACTGGCAAACGGTGGCGACGGTGCTGGCGGTGATCGTCATCGCGCGTCCGGTCACGGTGGTCGCCTCCCTCGCGTTCTCGAACGTGCCTTACTCCGAACGCCTGCTCATCGCCTTCACCGGCCCGCGCGGGGTCGTGCTCGTCGCGGTGGCGGGGCTTTTCGGCGACCGTCTTGTGCAGGCGGGGATCGAGGATGCCGCCGGTATCGCGCCGCTTGCCTTTGCGCTGGTCGCCGGAACGGTGGTGCTTCACGGCTTCACGCTCAAACCGCTGGCCAGCTATTTCGGATTGACGGCGGCGTCCTCTCCGGGCGTGCTGATCGTGGGCGGCAACCGCTGGAGCGTCGAGTTCGGCAAGATCCTCGACAAGCTGGAGTTCCCGGTGATGATCTCCGATCCCAACCACCGCCATCTGCGCGACGCGCGCAAGGCGGGGCTGCGCGTCTATACGGGCGATATTCTTTCGGAAGGGGCCGAACACAGGCTCGATCTTATGGCCTATCAAACGGTGATCGCCGCAACCGGGAACGATGCCTATAACACGCTCGTCGCGACCGATCTGGCCCCCGAATTCGGGCGCGAGAACGTGTTTCAGATCACCCGCGAGACCTCGGACAGCGAACGCTATGCCTTGCCGCCCAAGCTGGGCGGGCGTCCCATCGGCGCGGGCGAGACCTTCCTCGAGGTGCAGAACCGCATGTGGGACAACTGGGAAATCCGCGCGACCACGCTGTCGGAGGAGTTCACCATAGACGATTGGCGCGAGAAGAACCCCAAGGGCATCTTGCTGGCCGATATCGGACCGAAAGGCACGCTGCGCATCCTCGGCCCTGAAAGCGAACCGAAGGACGAGGACGGCACGAGGATCATCGCCATGGTGCCGATGCGCGAGAAGCGGGCGCGGGCCGAGGGGCAGGCCTGAGCAGCGTTTGACGCCGCGCGCCAGAATGATAGAGGACATGCGAGACAAAGGACGCATGACATGAACCTCTTTTCCGACATTCGGGCGCTGGTGATCGACAGTTTGAACGCGATGGTTGCGGATGGCGATCTGCCGGACGGGCTTGGCTTCGAGAACGTGACGGTCGAGCCGCCGCGCGATCCGCTGCATGGCGACATGGCAACCAACGCCGCGATGGTGCTGGCCAAGCCATCCGGCTGCAAACCACGCGAGATTGCGGAGGCTCTGGCGGGCCGGTTGACCGCCGATCCGCGCGTGGCAAGCGCCGAGGTGGCCGGACCGGGGTTTCTGAACCTGCGGCTGGAAAACAGCGTTTGGCAGGGATTGCCCGCAACGATCCTGTCCAACGGTGCCGACTTCGGCCGCTCCGTCATCGGGCAGGGCAAGCGCGTCAATGTCGAGTTCGTCAGCACCAACCCGACAGGGCCGATCCATGTCGGGCATACTCGGGGCGCGGTTTTCGGGGATTCGCTGGCATCGCTGCTCCAATACGCGGGCTACGAGGTCACGCGGGAATATTACATCAACGACGGCGGCGCGCAGGTCGATGTGCTCGCGCGGTCGGTGTATCTGCGCTATCTCGAAGCGCACGGGCAGGAAGTTGCGTTCGAGGAGGGCACCTATCCCGGCGACTATCTCATCGAGGTCGGGGAGGCGCTCAAGGATCGCGTCGGGGATGCGTATATCGGACAGCCCGAAGAGGTCTGGCTCGAAGAGGTGCGCGACTACGCGACCGACGCGATGATGATGCTCATAAAGGTCGATCTCGGGCTTCTGGGCGTCGAGATGGACAATTACTTCAGCGAAAAATCGCTCTACGGCACCGGCAAGATCGAAGCCGCGATTCAGGCGCTCGATGACAAGGGCCTGATCTATACCGGCGTGCTGGAGCCGCCCAAGGGCAAGACCCCCGAGGACTGGGAGCCGCGCGAGCAGACGCTGTTCAAGTCGACCGCGCACGGCGATGACGTGGACCGGCCGATCAAGAAATCCGACGGAAGCTGGACTTATTTCGCCCCCGACATCGCCTATCACTACGACAAGATCCAGCGCGGCTATGACCTGCTGATCGACGTTTTCGGCGCCGATCACGGCGGCTACGTCAAACGCATGAAGGCCGCCGTTTCGGCACTGTCGGACGGCAAGACACCGCTCGACATCAAGCTGACGCAGCTGGTCAAGCTCTACAAGAACGGTGAGCCCTACAAGATGTCCAAGCGGGCAGGGACATTCGTGACCCTGTCGGACGTGGTCGAACAGGTCGGCCCGGACGTGACGCGCTTCGTCATGCTGACGCGCAAGAACGACGCGCCGCTCGATTTCGATTTCGACAAGGTGCTGGAGCAATCCAAGGACAACCCCGTTTTCTACGTGCAATACGCCAATGCGCGGGTGAACTCGGTGCTGCGCAAGGCGCACGAGGCCGGTATGGATGTGAGCGACGCCGCGCTAAAGGGTGCCGATCTGTCCGGCATGACGCATGAGAGCGAACTGGCGGTCGCGCGGAAACTCGCCGAATGGCCGCGCCTGGTGGAGATCGCGGCGCGCAGCAACGAGCCGCACCGGATCGCTTTCTACCTCTACGAACTGGCCTCCGAGCTGCATGCGCTCTGGAACAAGGGCAATGACGTGCCCGAGTTGCGGTTTTTGCAGGAAGGCAACACAGAAGCGTCGCAGGCGAAAATCGCCCTCGCTAAGGCTGTGTCGGTTGTTATTTCCGCCGGTCTTGGTATTTTGGGTGTCACGCCAGCCGAAGAAATGCGCTGATCAAAAGCGCCGTGGCTGGCCGAGGCAAAGGCAAGAAACGACCGGTACGCAAACGCACCGGGCAGTGAGGCAGACATGGCAGACATTCACATGACGGGCCCCGTCCATGCCGGCGGGGCGCCCCGAAATCTGGCATCGGCGGCCAATTGGCTTGGCGCGGCGATGTCGCTGGCGCTGATCGTCGGCGTTGCGGTCTGGGGATACAGGCTCATCATGCGCGACGTCTCGGGCGTGCCGGTGGTGCGCGCCATCGAAGGGCCGATGCGCGTGGCACCCGACGATCCGGGCGGCAAGATCGCGCGGCATAATGGGCTGGCGGTGAACGATATCGCCGGAACCAGCACCTCCGCGCCGCCGCCCGATCAACTGGTCCTCGCACCGCAACCGCTCGATATCACCGACGAGGATGTGCCGGTCGCGCAGCTGGCCGCCGCGCGCGAGGCTGCCGGGATCGATCTCGAGGATACCGAACAGGTCGCGCTCGCGTCCTTCCAGCAGGATGCCGCAGGCGATCCGATGCCGCTGGCAGAGGCCGATATCGCCAATGCCGAGGACCCGATCAAGGCACTGGCCGATCAGATCGCCGCGAAGGCCGAACCTTTGGGCGAGATTGACGCGGCATCTGGCGGTTTCTCCGAAGGTATAGAGGTCGCCGCGCTCATTCCGGCCTCCGTTCCCGGTGTAGCGCGTTCGCTGCGCCCCTCCCTGCGCCCGAGCGGATTGCGCCAAGCTGCGCTTTCGGCCCCCGAGCCCGCCCCATCCGCAGCGGCGGAGCTTTCGCCGGACAACATTCCCGCCGGCACGCGGCTGGTCCAGTTCGGCGCCTATGACAGCGCGGAGATCGCGCGCGAGCAATGGGCCAAGCTCGATGCCCGCTTCGACGAATATCTCGATGAGAAAAGCCGCGTGATCGAAAAGGCCAGCTCCGGCGGGCGCGTGTTCTACCGGCTGCGGGCGCATGGCTTTGCCGATCTGAGCGACTCGCGCCGCTTCTGCGCCGCGCTGCTGGCGGAAGGGGCCGATTGTATCCCCGTGGTCAGCCGGTGAGCCACCGGTCTTTCGGAGCCGCGATCTTCGGCTGCGATGGCGCGCGCCTGTCCCCGGACGAGCGCGCGTTTTTCGCGGATGCGAACCCGTTCGGCTTCATTCTCTTCGACCGGAACCTCGAAACGCCGGATCAGATCCGCGCGCTGACCTCAGATCTGCGCGCGGCTCTGGGGCGCGATGCGCCGATCCTCATCGATCAGGAGGGCGGGCGGGTGCAACGCCTGCGCCCGCCGCTCGCGCGCGATTGGCTGCCGCCGCTGGATCATGTCGAACGACTTGGCCCGAACGCCGCCGAGGGCATGGCGCTACGCTATACGATCATCGCCGCCGAGCTTCGCGCGCTCGGCATCGATGTGAACTGCGCCCCGATGCTGGATGTCGCGCGGCCTGAAACGCATCCGTTCCTGCGCAACCGCTGCTACGGCTCGGATGTGGACACCGTCATCAGGATCGGCCGCGCCGTCGCGGACGGGCTGCTGGCGGGCGGTGCGGCGCCCGTGCTCAAACACCTGCCCGGCCACGGGCGCGCGCAGATGGACAGCCATCTCGACCTGCCCCGGATCGACGCGCCGGCAGAGGTTCTGGCCTCCACCGATTTCGCCGCATTTCGCCCCTTCGCCGACCTGACGATGGGCATGACCGCACATTTGGTCTACAGCGCGTTGGGGGAAACCGAACCGGCCACGACCTCGCCTTCGATGATCGCCCGCATCCGCCGCGATCTGGGTTTCGGCGGGCTTTTGATGACAGACGATATCTCCATGCAGGCGCTCACCGGCACGATCCCCGAACGCGGCGCGGCGGCGCTCGCGGCGGGCTGCGATCTGGTGCTGCATTGCAACGGCGATCTGGCAGAGCGGGTGGCACTGATGGCGCGGATCGGCTCCATGAGCGAGGCGGGCCAGATCCGCGCCGAGGCGGCTTTGCGCGCACGCCCGCAGCCCGCTCAGGTTGACATCAGCGCCTGCGCCGCCAAGCTGGCAGCACTGGAACAGGAGCCGCGCGCATGACCGGCGGGAGCGTGGAGACAATCGGGAACGCGGTGGCCGAACGGCTTGCCGCCGAGGCGCTGATCGTCGATGTTGACGGGTTCGAAGGCCCGCTCGACCTGCTTTTGAGCCTGAGCCGCACGCAGAAGGTCGATCTGCGCAAGATCTCGGTGCTGCAACTGGCACGCCAGTATCTCAGCTTCGTCGAAAAGGCCAAGGAACTTCGGATCGAGCTGGCCGCCGATTACCTTGTCATGGCGGCTTGGCTCGCCTTTCTCAAATCGCGCTTGCTCCTGCCGCCCGATCCCGAAGAAGACGGACCGTCCGGCGAGGAATTGGCCGCGCATCTCGCCTTTCAACTCGAACGGCTCCAGGCCATGCGCGATGTGGCGGCGCGGCTGATGGCGCGCGACCGGCTGGGGCGCGATTTCTTCGCGCGCGGCCTGCCCGAACAGGTGGAGCGCGTGCGCAAGGTGCGATACACCGCCACGCTGCTCGATCTGATGCAGGGCTATGCGCGCATCCGCACGCGCGATGAATTCCGCCCCTTCGTGATGGATCGCGATGCGGTCTTCACGATGGAAGAGGCGCTGGAGCGGATGCGCGGGTTGATCGGGTTCGCCGGCACCTGGACCGATATCGCGACCTACATGCCCGAGGGCTGGACCGCCGATCCGGCGCGCTGGCGCTCGGCCACGGCGTCGACCTTCGCCGCCTCTCTCGAACTGGCGAAGGAGGGCAAGGTCGAACTGCGCCAGACAGACACTTTCGCCCCGATCGAGCTGCGCCGGAGGGAGCCGCGAGGTGAGTAAGGACGATGCGACCGAAAAGAGCCTTTTCGAGGCTCCACCGCTCAGCGAACAGGAGCGGATGGTCGAGGCCATCCTCTTCGCCACCGCCGAGCCGGTCAGCGTGGCCGAGCTGAACGCGCGCCTGCCGCATGGCAGCGATGCCGCCGAGGCGCTGCGGCATCTGCGCAACCGCTATGCGGGGCGCGGCGTCAACGTCGTGCGGGTCGGCGATGCCTGGGCGATCCGCACGGCGGCCGATCTGGGTTTCCTGATGCAAAAGGAAACCGTCGAGACCCGCAAGCTGAGCCGTGCGGCGATCGAAACGCTGGCGATCATCGCCTATCACCAGCCCGTCACCCGCGCCGAGATCGAGGAGATCCGCGGCGTGTCGGTGAGCCGCGGCACGGTGGATCAGCTCCTGGAGATGGAATGGGTGCGTTTCGGCCGGCGGCGGATGACGCCGGGGCGGCCTGTGACATTCGTGGTGACGCAGGATTTCCTCGATCATTTCGGACTCGAATCGGCGCGCGACCTGCCGGGACTGAAGGAATTGCGCTCTGCCGGTCTGCTCGAAAATCGACCACCGCCGGGAACCTTGCCTCAGCCGGGTGAGGGGGATGTCGACGCGCAGGAGGCACCGGATACCGGGCAATCGGAACTTTTCGAAGACTGACGCGAGGCTTTCCGTTGACGGAAAGCCTTCGATGCATCGATGCATCGAAAGCGCGCACAATGTCAGAAAATCGTCTTAATTGTCCGATAAGCTAAAAAGAAAGCAGTCAGGACAGGCAGGAGGACGCGATGAACGTCAACCAGATCATCAACATGGTTCTGCGCACGGTGATGCGCCGGGTCGTCAATTCGGGGATCAACGCCGGAATGAACGCCGGGCACAAGGCCATCACCAAGCGCCGCAAGCCCGCGCCGCCAAAGGATGCGCCCCGCCGTTAGGCGCTGGCGAAATGCTTGGACAGCTTGAGCCCCTGTCCCTGATAATTCGACGCGATTCCCGCGCCGTATAGCTGGCTCGGGGCTTCGTCCATCTGCTCATAGACCAGCCGTCCGACGATCTGGCCATGCTCCAGAACAAACGGCGCCTCATGGCAGCGCACTTCCAGCACACCGCGCGAGCCCAGCCCGCCCGCCGCGTCATGGCCGAAACCGGGATCGAAGAAGCCGGCGTAATGCACGCGAAATTCGCCGACCATCGCCAGGAACGGGGCCATTTCGGCGGCGTAATTGGGCGGGATATGCACCGCCTCGCGGCTGACGAGAATATAGAACGCATCCGGATCGAGAATGAGCCGGCCATCGTCGCTGCGCAGCTCTTCCCAGAACTCCTGCGGCGCGTAGTGGTTCAGCTTGTCGAGATCGATCACCCCGGTATGCGGCTTGGCGCGATATCCCACGAGATTGCCCCGCTCTGGGCGCAGATCGACGGAAAAGCCCAGCCCGTCGCCGATGGTCGGCGGACCGCCGGTGACCAGCGTTTCCGCCTCGTGCAAGGCGCGCAGCGCGTCGTCGCTCAGCACCGATTGCCCGTTGCGGAACCGGATCTGGTTGAGCCGCATGCCGGGGCGCACGAGAACCGAAAAGGAGCGCGGGCAAATCTCGGCATAAAGCGGGCCGGCATAGCCGGGCGCAATGCGGTCGAACTCGGTGCCGTCATCGGTGATCGTTCGGGTCAGCAGATCGAGCCGTCCGGTCGAACTTTTCGCATTGGCCACCGCGCTGATGCCGGAGGGCAGGGCGAGCCGTTCCATCAGAGGCACGAGATAGACGCAGCCTTTCTCAAGAACCGCGCCGCCGGATAGCGGTATGCGGTGCATTTCCAGATCGGGCAGGCGATCCTCGATCCGGCGTCCCTTGCCGGGCAAAAAGGAGGCACGGATGCGATAGGCGGTCTCGCCGAGCCGCAGATCGAGGCTGGCCGGTTGGACCTGGCCGTCGACAAAGGACGCCTCCGCCGAGATCATTCCGCCATCGATCAGGCCACGAATCTGCTGGTTGGCCAAAACGCCTGTCATGTCGCGCGATTCCCCTTTTGATTTGCATAGCAAGGGTTTCGCAGCGTGACGATAGGGAATGTGGTAGGCTGAATTGGTCGGGCTAGCAGGACTCGAACCTGCGACCTTCCGTCCCCCAGACGGACGCGCTACCAGGCTGCGCCATAGCCCGACTGCCGCCTGTCATAACGGATCTGACCCGCGCCGCAAGTGCGAATTTCAGCTTTCGCGTCAGCGGATACGCTGCCGGAGCTGTTCGGCGAGCGGTGCGATGCGCCGGGCCGTGTCGGGCGACAAATGCACCAGTTTCGACAAATGACTGAGCGCGCCGGGGCGCGGTTCGGACTGATCGGGCTGCTTGGCGGGCGAGGGTGCCGGAGTGCCGTTTATTGGCGCTGCGTCCGGTTCGTCGGCGGGCGGCGGAGGGGTTTCAGCGACCTCGACGGGCGCGTCGGTTGCGATTGCACCGGTATCCGGCGCGGCCTCGGCAGGTTCGGTGTCCTCTGCTTCGGCGGCGGTGCGTTCCACCTCCGGCATGGGCTCGGCGATTTCCGGCTCCGGGGTGAGTTGCTCGGCCACCGGCTCGGGCCTCTCTGCCGGTTGCCTCTCCGGTTCGGGTTGGTCTTCGCAAGCCGCCTCGGCCATTTCCGGCGCAGCAGCGGGTTCGGGTTCGATGGGAAGCTGCGGCTGGCTTTCCGGCGCGCGTTTGGCGAAGGGCACGACCGTATCCACGGGATCGGCCGCAGGCGCATCGATCAGATCGATCTCCTCGCCGGTTTCCTCGTCCTCTGCGACGTTGAGCGGGCAGAGCCCCGCGACATGCCGGATCCCCTGTTCGCGAAGGATCTTCTGCACGCCCTTGATGGTCATGCCATCCTCGTGCAGCAATTTCTTGATCCCGCCGAGAAGCCGCATATCCGCAGGGCGGTAATAGCGGCGCCCGCCGGCGCGCTTGACCGGCTTGACCTGCGTGAACTTGCTTTCCCAGAACCGCAGCACATGCGCGGGGGTCTCCAGCCAGTCGGCAACCTCGCTGATGGTGCGGAACGCATCTGCCGATTTGTTCATCGGGCTACCTCTTGTTGCCTGCGGCAACCCGGTCTTTCATCAGATGCGAGGGCCGGAAGGTCAGCACCCGGCGCGGATTGATCGGCACTTCCTCCCCGGTCTTGGGATTGCGGCCGACACGCGCCGCCTTGTCGCGGGTGGAGAAGGTGCCGAAAGACGAGATCTTCACCTGCTCCCCGGCGACGAGCGCGTCGGACATGTAGTTCAGCACGCTTTCCACAAGCTCCGCGCTTTCATTGCGCGACAGGCCCACTTCCCGAAAGACCGCTTCGCTGAGATCCA
Source organism: Marivita sp. GX14005 (assembly GCF_023370775.1). Taxonomy (GTDB): domain Bacteria; phylum Pseudomonadota; class Alphaproteobacteria; order Rhodobacterales; family Rhodobacteraceae; genus Marivita. Next base: position 183,758 of record NZ_JAMCCQ010000003.1, on the reverse strand, counting down.
TGCGAGTCAGTGTATTTTGCCCCATGCGGCACCCCCCGTTCGTTTGCGATAGCATGGGGCGTGCGATTTTCCGAGTCAATATCAACGGCTTGGAGCCCGCGATTTACGGGGTTTCCCGCCTACCAGCGCAGGACGATGGCGCCCCAGGCCAGCCCGCCGCCGATGGCCTCGGTCACGATGACATCGCCCTTGCGGATCTGGCCGTTTTCCACCCCGACCGACAGCGCCAGTGGTATCGAGGCCGCCGAGGTGTTGCCGTGATCCTGAACGGTCACGACCACGCGTTCCATCGGCAGGCCGAGCTTGCGCGCGGTGCCCTGGATGATGCGGATATTGGCCTGATGCGGCACGATCCAATCCACCTCATCGGGCGATATGCCGGCCTTGTCCATCGCGCTCGTTGCCGTCTTGGCGAGCTTTTCGACCGCGTGGCGGAACACTTCCTTGCCCTGCATCCGCAGATGCCCGGTGCTTTGCGTGCTCACGCCGCCATCGACATAGAGGATATCGCGGTGCTGGCCGTCCGAATGAAGATCGACCGACAGGATGCCGCGATCGGCCTTGTCGCCGTGCCCGTCCTGCGCTTCAAGGATGACCGCGCCGGCGCCATCGCCGAAGAGAACGCAGGTGCTGCGGTCGGTCCAGTCCATGATGCGGCTGAAGGTTTCGGCCCCGATCACCATGATCCGCCGGGCCTGTCCGGACAGGATCATCGCGTTGGCGGTGCTCATCGCATAGATGAAACCGGCGCAGACCGCCTGCACGTCGAAGGCAAAGCCGCGTGTCATGCCGAGTGCCGATTGCACCATCGTGGCCGCCGACGGGAAGGTCAGATCGGGGGTGGAGGTCGCGAGTATGATCGCATCGAGATCATTTGCCGCGAGTCCCGCGTTCTCAAGCGCACGCCGGGCGGCATGGGTCGCCAGATCCGAGGTGGTTTCGTCCTCGGCCGCGAAATGCCGCCGCTCGATGCCCGAGCGGGAGCGGATCCATTCGTCCGACGTATCGAGCGAGGTTTCGAACTCGGAGTTCGGGATGATCCGTTCGGGCAGGTAATGACCGACCCCAGTGACGGTTGCGCGCATGGTCATGCCTGGCCCTCCTCGCCGGGATCCGCTTCCGCGATGGCGTCGGCGGTGATGTCGGTGATCGATTCCAGACGTGCGGCGAGCCGTTCGGAAAACCCGGTCTGCGCCAGTTGCAGCGCCAGTTCTATGGCGGCCGATACGCCGGTTTCATCCGCCGATCCGTGCGATTTGACGACCGTGCCATTGAGCCCGAGAAAGACACCGCCATTCTTGCGCCGCGGATCGATCCGGCGCTGGAAGCGGCGCAGCGAGGGCAGGGCCACGACCGAGCCGAGGCGCGACAGGATCGAATGCCCGAAGGCCTCGCGCAGCCGCTCCCCGATCATCTGGGCCGTGCCTTCGCCGGTTTTCAGCGCGACATTGCCGGTAAAACCGTCGGTGACGATCACGTCGCAGACCGAACCGGGCAGATCGCCGCCCTCGAGGAAACCGACGAAATCGAACTCTGCTCGGTCGGCCGCCTTGCCGATTAGCTCATGCGCTTCCTTGAGCTCGGCGCGGCCCTTGTGTTCCTCGGTCCCGACATTGAGCAAGCCGACGCGCGGGCGCATCAGATCGAGCCCGTTGCGGGCATAGGACACGCCCATCAGCGCGTATTGCAAAAGATCGCGGGCATCGGCGCGGATATCGGCCCCGACATCCAGCATGACGTTAAAGCCCTGCGGATTGCGCGAGGGCCAGAGAATCGCGATGGCAGGGCGATTGACGCCGGGCAGCTTGCGCAGCCGGATCGTCGACAGCGCCATCAGCGCGCCGGTGTTGCCGCAGGACACCGCGACCGTCGCTTCGCCATCGCGCACGGCGTCGATGGCGGACCACATGGAGGTGCCTTGCCCGTTGCGCAGCACCTGCGCCGGCTTGTCTTCCATCGACACGACGCCTTCGACATCGCGAATGGTGCAGCGGCCCGACAGCGTATCGCGCCGCGCGATCAGACGCGACAATTCCGCCTCCGGCCCGTGGACCAGAAAGCGGATTTCGGAATGTGCCTTCGCAGACAGCGCCATGCCGGCGACAACAGCCGCCGGCCCCAGATCGCCGCCCATCGCGTCGATCGATAGCATGATCGGCGCATCACCCACCTGGTTATGATCCTGCGAGGAGGTCATGCGGAGGGATACGCCTTATCGTCGCTTATGCCGCGTCTTCGTCCAGGTCGATTTCGTCGGCCTGCGCGATCACTTCGCGATCGGCGTAATGGCCGCAGGACGGGCAGACGTGATGCGGGCGCTTGAGTTCACCGCAGTTCGAACATTCGTTCGGATTCGCGGCGCTCAGGGCGTCATGTGCGCGGCGGTTGTTACGACGCGACTTGGATACTTTGTTCTGTTGGACAGCCATGTCTCAACCTCAATTGTCTATAATCACTGGCATGTGCGCCATGCCGCGTTTCAGGGTGTGTCCGCCTCATACGGGGAAACCGTGCCGGGGTGCAACCCCACCTCAGATGAAGGCGCGAACATAGGGGCAAACGCGAAATGCGCAAGCCTTTTCTGCTGCCTTTCAGCCGCCGTTCTTATCGAGCTTTTCGCGCAGCGCGGCAAGGCCGGAAAAGGGTTTGGTCTCCTCGTCGCGCATCGGCGCCACGCCCTCTTCGGCAAAGACCGCTTCGCCAAGCTCGGCATCGGGAGCGCGGGGATAATCGGGCAGGGCGAGCGAGAGCGATTCCATCATCACCGCCCAGACGGAGATGCTGCGGCCCAAAGGTTCCAGCGTCGTGTCCTCGGGCATCTCGGTCTCCGATCCGTCCTCCGGCTCGGCGATCTGCTCGGGCGGCACGAAACTACGCCGCACGTCTTCGTCGAGCCGCGTGGTCACCAGGGCCAGCGTGACGACACAGGGCTGAACGACCGTCGCGCCAAGCTGCGCGGTCAGCAGCCAGCCGCGCGCGCCATCGGCGGCGATCTGCCCCTGAAACCGCAACTTCTTCAGCGCGGAGATGCCAAGCTCTTCGGCGATGGCCTGCCGCTCCTCGGGGCTCGGGTCGAGATCGAAGGCGGTCGGTTGCCGGGTGGATAGCGCGCTGACGCGGAACTCGGCCGATTTCGGGGTTTGCTGGGACATGGATGAAACGAACCCTTTGCTTGAACGCCGGCCAAAGGCCGTGTAATCGGGATAAAAGGCAGAGAACGCCAACGCAAGAGAGGCGCCATGCAGGGTTTCGGATCGACGCTGAGGATCGGGGTGGCAGCGCTTGCGCTCGTCGCGCTTGCGGGCTGTTCCGAGCGTATCCGCTCGCACGGATATGTGCCCTCGGATGCCGATTTGCAACAGATCGTGCCCGGCGTCGATACACGGGCGACGGTCGAGGACATGATCGGCGTGCCGTCGACCTCCGGCACGCTGAAGGATTCGGGCTTCTATTATGTCGAAAGCGATGTGCGCCATTTCGCGTGGCAGCGCCCTGAAGTGGTGAACCGGGAGGTTCTCGCGATCACCTTCGATGGTGCGGGCGTGGTTCAGAATATCGAACGCTACGGGCTGCGCGATGGCCGCGTGGTGCCTCTGACGCGCCGTATCACCCGGTCGGGCGACGGCGATATCGGCTTCATCCGCAAGCTGTTCGGCAATATCGGCGGTCTGAACGCGGCGGATTTCCTCAACTGATGACCCTGGCTTGCCCGGCGCTTGCGCGGCGCGCTCCGGCGGTCTCGCTCGCGCTGGCGGGCTATCGCGCGCGGATCGGCTCGGCGCCGGGGCTCGCGCGCACCGCGCTTAAGCTGCGTTCTGCCGCATTCCGCGCGGGGGCGATGGATCGCGATGCCCATGACGATCAGTGCCTGCACGGGCTGGTCGAAAGCCCCGGCGGCGCGGCGGTGCTGGCCTTCCGGTTGACACTCATAGAGACACCGGCGGAGTTGCCGGCCTGTTATACCGGACAGGACTACGATCTGGCTCCCCTGATGGCCGCGCGCGGCCCGTTCCTCGAACTGGGGCGTTTTTGCCAATCGGGCACCGCCGGACCGGACGCGCTGCGGCTCGGCTGGGCAGCAATCGGCGCGGCGGCGGAGCAAGCGGGCGTGCGGATGATCTTCGGTTGCAGCTCCTTTCCCGGCGCGGACCCGCAACGTCACGCCGCCGCGCTTGCCTGGCTTGGCGCACACCGTTTGGGGCCTGCGGGGTTACGCCCGCGCCGCAAGTCAGCGGACGCGGTGGAACTTCCCAGGGCCGCGGCCGATCCCGCCGGGCTTCCGCGCCTCATGCGGAGCTATCTCAACCTGGGCGGATGGGTCGGCGATCATGCCGTGCGCGACACGGATCTCGACCGGCTGCACATCTTCACCGCGCTGAACATCAATGCCATCCCGCCCCGGCGCAAGGCCCGCGTGCGCGCGCTGGCGCAGATGGCCCGCCCCCTTGACCTTGCAAACGCCGCGCCGTAGCGCCACATCATGGCTGTGATCCCTCTTTTGCAACTCAACGACATCTCGCTCACCTTCGGCGGAGATCCGGTGTTCGACGGTCTGAACCTCGTGGTGCAACCGGGCGACCGCGTGGCGCTGGTGGGGCGGAACGGGTCGGGAAAATCGACGCTGATGAAGGTGATGGCCGGGCTGGTCGAGCCCGACAGCGGCGAGCGCATCGTGCCGCAGGGCGCCAGCACCGGCTATATGGAGCAGGATCCCGACCTGTTTTCCTTCGAGACGCTGGGCGATTACGCAATGCACGGGCTGGACCCTGCGGAGTTCTACAAGGTCGAACGCGCCGGCGAAGGGCTGAAATTCGACCCTGCGCGCCCGGTCGGCACCGCCTCTGGCGGCGAGCGGCGCCGCGCGGCGCTGGCCCGCCTGATGGCACAGGATCCCGAACTCATGCTGCTGGACGAGCCGACGAACCATCTTGATATCGAGGCGATCGGCTGGCTGGAGGACGAACTCAAGCGCACCCGCAAAGCCTTCGTGCTGATCAGCCACGACCGGCGTTTCCTGTCCGAACTGACCCGCGCGACGCTCTGGATCGACCGGGGGCAGGTGCGGCGGCAGGAAAAGGGGTTCGACGCCTTCGAAGCCTGGCGTGACCGGGTCTGGGAGGAGGAGGACCAGCAGCGCCACAAGCTGAACCGCAAGATCAAGGCCGAGGCCAGATGGGCGGTCGAAGGCATCAGCGCGCGGCGCAAGCGCAACATGGGCCGTGTGCGCGCCTTGCAGGATCTGCGCAGCGAGCGTGCGGCGATGATCGCACGGCCCGACACGGCGGCGATGGCGCTGGCATCGGGGCCGAAATCCGGGCGCAAGGTGATCGAGGCCAAGGGGCTGGCCAAGCGCTTCGGCGACACGGTGATCCTGCGTGATTTCTCGCTCACCGTACAGCGCGGCGACCGGGTCGCCTTCGTCGGCCCGAATGGCGTCGGCAAGACGACGGTGATCCGCATCCTGATGGGCGAGATCGAGCCGGATGCCGGAACGGTGAAGCTGGGCACCAACCTGGTGCCTGCGGTGTTCGATCAGACCCGCGCCCGGCTCGATGGCGATCTCAGCTTGTGGGAGAACCTCACCGGCGATCCCGAAATGCGCGTGTCCGGCAAGGCCGATCAGATCATGGTGCGCGGCGCACCGAAGCATGTGGTCGGCTACCTCAAGGAATTTCTGTTCGATGAGGCGCAGGCCCGCGCGCCCGTGCGCTCGCTATCGGGCGGTGAAAAGGCGCGGCTCTTGCTTGCCAAGATCATGGCGCGGGAATCGAACCTTCTGGTACTGGACGAACCGACCAACGATCTCGATGTCGAAACGCTCGATCTTCTGCAGGATCTGCTGGGCGAGTATGACGGCACGGTGCTGCTGATCAGCCATGACCGCGATTTCCTCGACCGCGTCGCGACCACCACGGTTGCGATGGAGGGGCAGGGGCGCGCCATCGTCTATGCCGGCGGCTGGAGCGATTATCGCGCGCAGCGCGGCGAAGATGGGCCGGCCCCCGTGGCGGAAGCGAAACCCGCAGCCAAACCAGCCAAGCCATCCGCCCCGGCGGCGAAACCGAAATCGGGGCTCAGTTTCACCGAAAAGCACCGGCTCGAGGAACTCCCGGCCGAGATCGATCGGCTGACGGCCGAGATCGCCAAGCTCGAAACGCTGCTGGCCGATCCCGATCTCTTCACACGCGAGCCAATGAAATTCCGCAAGGCGTCCGAGGCGCTGGCCGAACGGCAAACGGCGCTGTCCGAGGCGGAGGATCTGTGGCTCGATCTGTCGGAAAAGGCCGAAGCCGGGTGACACATCCTTGCAAGGATGTGATAAAACGCGACATCGCGTTTTGCCCGCCCGGACCTGCCGTGGCTGCTCTGCCATGAACGATCCCATCTTCATCGGCGCGCGCATCTACCGTGGATCGAGCTACGGTCCGCGTCATCCGCTCTCGATCCCGCGTGTTCCGACGGTCACGGATCTCTGCCGGGCGCTTGGCTGGTTGCCGGCCGAACGCTACCGCACGAGCCCCTGCGCCAAGCCCGCCGCGCTCCGCGCCTTTCATACCGAGGCGTATATTGCCGCGCTCATCGAGGCGGAGGCGACGCAGCGCGCCAATCCGCGCTTTGATCTCGGCAGCCTGTCCAACCCGGTTTTTCCGGAGGTGTATCGCCGCCCGGCGACGGCTGCCGGCGGCGGGTTCCTGGCGGCGGAATGGGTGCGTCATGGCGGCGTCGCATACAACCCCGGCGGCGGCACGCATCACGGGTTGCCCGATCGGGCGAACGGGTTTTGCTATATCAACGAGCCGGTTCTGACCATCCGGCATCTGTTGGAAATGGGCCTGCGCCGCGTCGCCTATGTCGATATCGATGCACATCACTGCGACGGGGTGGAGGTGGCGTTTCGCGGCTCGCGCGCGGTGCGCATGATCTCGGTGCACGAGGCGCGACGCTGGCCGTTCACCGGCGCGCTTGGAGAGGATGCGGGCGGCGCGGCGATCAACCTGCCCGTGCCGCGCGGCTTCAATGACAGCGAATTCGACCTGCTGCTTGAAGAGGTGATCCTGCCTGCCGTCGAAGCGCATGCACCGGAGGCGATCTACCTGCAATGCGGCGCGGACGCCGTGTCCGAAGATCCGCTATCGCGGCTCGCGCTGTCGAACCGATGTCATATACGCGCGATCACGGCATTGCGCCAAATGTCGCCGCGCCTGATCGTATCGGGCGGCGGCGGCTACAACCCCTGGTCCGTTGGGCGCGCCTGGGCCTGTGCCTGGGCCGTGCTGGCCGGGCGGGAGATACCGGAGCGTTTGCCACCCGAGGCCGAAGTCATTTTGCGCGGCCTTCGATGGGCGCGCAAGGCGCAACCGTCGGAGGCCATGCTCACCACTTTGCTTGATCCCCCGCGGCCGGGGCCAATCTCGGAAGAGGTCCGTCACGTCGCAAAGGTCTGCACGATGCGTTCAAGCTTGTCCTAGCGGGAGTCGAACCTCGGCGGTTTGCGCGGCGTGGCGAAGATCGGGAACGATCCCGGCATCCGCGCAAAGTTGGGCCAGAAGGGCGAACTGGACATGGGCGGGGCGCAAATCGCGCGGCGCATGCGGTGCACCCTCTTGCAGCATCGACCACAGATCCTCGTCCAGACGGACCGTCATGCCCTGGGCCTGCGCGACGAGCATATTCTCTTCGATCGAAAGGGCGATATTTCCCCCCTGGGGAAGCGCCGCTTCGAGGCAGAGCGCGGCCAGGTAGGCCAGTTGAACCGTCCCGCGTGCAACGTCGCTGCTCATCCGCCATTCGGGCGCGATGCGCGTTCCGGCGTAATGATCGGCCAAAGTGCGCGCCGCCTCGGCGCTTTCGACGGGCTGCCTATCGCCGCCGCTGCCGAACGCGATGCGGAAGAACCGGATGCGCGCCGCCGCGTTGTCGCAGCTTTGCTGAATGAGCGACATTTCGGGGCTGGCCGGATCGGGCGTCGTCATCGCGACGAGCTCCAGCCCGTTCGAGATCGCGCCGATGGGACTGATCAGGTCGTGACAAATCCGCGATCCGATGAGCGCGGCGAGTGACGCCTTGTCATGCTGCACGAAATCCTCCAATCTGTCGTGGGAGGCAGGGAATGTCCGATCTGAATGGTGTGCTGGAACCCGGATCGCTGGTGCGGCATCCGGACTGTCCCGAATGGGGGATCGGGCAGGTGCAGTCCAATATCGGCGGCCGCATCACGGTGAATTTCCGCGAGGCCGGCAAGGTCGTGATCGACGGGTCGCGCATCGGTCTCCTTCCTGTATTCGATGACTGAACATCACAGCCAAAGGTTGATGAAGGCTTAACTTCGTGACGATTTAGGCTGTTTTCCGATCAGGGCGACGTTATTGCGCGTCTGCGCGTCAAAGCTTACATAACCCGAGATCTGAAGATTGCGACCGTTTCCATGCTGCATGCTCCTCTGGATCTCGAACTGACGCTGGCCCATAGCCAAGACGATATCCGCGCGGCGCAGCGGCTGCGCTATCGCGTCTTCGTGGAGGAATTGGGCGGTGCCGGGCCGGGCGTGGATGCCGCGGCCGGACTTGAGACCGACCGTTTCGATGCACATGCCGATCACCTTCTCCTGCGCGATCCGGCCCGCAGGGGCGACGATACAGATGGCGTCGTGGGCGTCTACCGTCTGATGACACGAGAGCAGGCGGTGACGGCCGGAGGGTTCTATTCGGCCTCGGAATTCGATCTCGAACCGCTGATGCGGAACGGCGGAGCATTGGGGGAGCTGGGACGATCCTGTCTGCACCCGGCCTATCGCGGCAGCGGAGCCTTGATGAAGCTCTGGCAGGGTCTCGCGCGCTATGTCGAGGCGCGCGGCATCGAGACGCTGTTCGGCGTGGCCAGCTTTCATGGCACGGATCTGGCGCGCTTGCAGAATGCGCTCTCGCATCTGCACAACCTTCATCTTGCGCCCGAACCGCTTCGTGTGCGGACCCTTGCGCCCGATTGCCTGCCGCTCCTTGCTCTCGAGCAGATCGACTCCAAGGCGGCGATGCGCGAGGTGCCGCCTCTCATCAAATCCTATCTTAAGCTCGGCGGCATGATCGGGCAGGGGGTCTATCCCGACCATGCGTTCAACACGACCGATCTGTGCCTCATCCTGCCGGTGAACCGCCTTCAGCCGAATGCGGTCGCGCGCCGGTTGCGCGCCGGGGCGTGACGCCGACCTGGCACGGCGATGGGCCGCCCGAGGTCGGGCGCATCTCGGCTGGCGGCTGGTTGCGCGTTGCGTGGCGCGGTGGCGCCCTGGGCGTCGTTCTGATCGCAGGGCTCACGCTGATGCTCGTGCTGCGTTTGGTGGAGCGCCCTCTCTTTGGAATGAGGCGACCGATCACACCCTATATCACGCAAGCCGTCTGTCGCCTGACCTTCGTGATCCTGCGTCTTCCGCTTCGTATGGAAGGCCAGCGCATGACGGGGCCGGGGGCGGTGGTGGCCAACCATGCGTCGTGGCTCGATATCTTCGCGCTCAACGCGCGCGAGAACGTCTATTTCGTCTCGAAATCCGAGGTCGCGCATTGGCCGTTTATCGGCTGGCTTGCCCGCGCGACGGGAACCGTCTTCATCGCGCGCGACAGGCGCGAGGCGCGCGCGCAGGCGCGGCTTTTCGAGGACCGTTTGACACAGGGTCACAGGCTGCTTTTCTTTCCCGAAGGCACGTCGAGCGACGGGCTGCGCGTTCTGCCGTTCAAACCGACGCTATTCGAGGCGTTCCTTTCGGGCGGATTGGGGCAGGATTTCAAGATACAGGCCGTGACTGTGTCATATGACACACCCGCAGCCTCGGACCCACGGTTTTATGCATGGTGGGGAGATATGGCATTCAGTCCTCATCTGCTCAAGGTGCTCGCCCAGAAGCGACAGGGTGCGGTTCGCTTGACCTATCACGAACCTGTGCGGGTGCGCGAGTTTTCGAACCGAAAGGCGCTGGCCCGCCATGTCGAAACACAAGTTCGCGCGGCACATGGAAGCCGAGCATCGGTCGCCGAATAAGCCCGACCGCGAGGTGGGCGATCGGGCTCTGGTGCTGAAAAGGTGCTCCGACAACGGATGAGGATCGCCGCCGACGCGAATTGAAAAGGTCTGCTTAAAAATAGCTTCAACAAATACGACCACGCTTTCGACCTGGGTAATATCGTCGCAGCAACCGACCGGGAGAGACAATAACTTCGGTTGCAAGTGCTGCGTGGTTCGTCCTTTTACCGCCTTTCTGCACATTACGCCGGGTAAGCGCATTACCTTGATAAGCGATTCGGCGCCGAATCGGGTGTGAAAATGGCGTGAATTCGCTGACCGAATTTGTGTCAACTGCAAACGGAAGCACATATTCGGAAGAACGAAGGTTTTGTCACCCGAATGTCACTGTGGATAACCGCCTTCGGATCAACAGGTTAGCGCGGTCGGCTCATTGTCACGGCTCTTCGATTTCGTTCTCGCCGCCTTGGTCTGCAATCCACGCGACAGAGACAACTTCTTCGCCTTTTCCGGTGTTGAACACCCGAACTCCGCCCGCGCTGCGGGAGCGGAACGAGATTCCATCAACCGGTACGCGAATTGATTGACCGTTCGATGTTGCGAGCATGATCTGGTCATCCATCTCGACGGGGAAGGATGCGACGATCGCGCCGCTGCGCAAGCCTTTGTCGATGGCCTGCACGCCCTGACCGCCGCGCCCGCGCACGGGGTAGTCATGGCTGGAGGACAGCTTGCCCGCGCCCTTTGCGGTGATCGTCAGGATCAGGTTCTCGGCCGCCGACATCTCGGCGTAAAGTTCGGTGGAGAAATTTGGATCGGCCACGGCGTCCTCGTCCCCGGCGTCATCCTCCGCGATGCCGGCCATCAGGCGGCGCATCTTGAGATAGGCTGCGCGTTGCTCGGGCGTGTAGTCGGTGTGCCTGATGATCGACATGCTGACCACGCGGTCGCCATTGTTGAGCCGGATGCCCCGCACGCCGGTGGATTTGCGGCCCTTGAAAACCCGGACCGCCGTTGTGGGGAAGCGAATTGCACGGCCTGAATCCGTCACTAGCATCACGTCGTCCTCCTCGGAGGCGATGCGCGCGTTCACCAGTTCCACGCCCTCGGGCAGGTCCATCGCGATCTTGCCGTTGCGCATCACGTTGGTGAAATCCGACAGCGCATTGCGCCGCACGTCGCCCGCGCTGGTGGCGAAGACGATCTGAAGATCGGCCCAATCCTTCTCGTCCCGATCGACCGGCATGATTGCCGCGATGGACACGCCGGTCGGGATCGGCAGGATGTTGACGATGGCCTTGCCCTTGGCCGTGCGCCCGCCCTGCGGCAGACGCCAAGTCTTGAGCTTGTAGACCATGCCTTCGGTGGTGAAGAACAAAAGCTGCGTGTGCGTGTTGGCGACGAAAAGCGTCGTGACAACGTCGTCATCCTTGGTCGACATCCCCGACAGCCCCTTGCCGCCGCGCTTCTGGGCGCGGAAATCGGCCAGCGGCGTGCGCTTGATATAGCCGGACTGGGTGACGGTCACGACCATGTCTTCGCGCTCGATGAGGTCTTCGTCCTCCATATCGCCGGACCAATCGACGATCTCGGTGCGGCGCGGCACGGCGAAAAGCTCTCGCACCTCTCGCAGCTCGTCGGCGATGATGCCCATGATCCGGTCGCGGCTGCCCAGGATTTCGAGGTATTCCCGGATCTTGCCGGCGAGTTCTTCCAACTCGTCGGTGACTTCCTTGACACCGATCTGCGTCAGCCGTTGCAGGCGCAGTTCAAGGATCGCGCGGGCTTGCGCTTCGGACAGGTTATAGGTGCCGTCCTCGTTCGCGGTATGGGTCGGATCATCGATCAGCTTGATATAGGGCAGGATATCGGCGGCGGGCCAGCGCCGCGTCATCAGCCGCTCGCGCGCCTCGGCGGCGTCGGCGGAGGAACGAATGGTCGCCACCACCTCGTCGATATTGGTGACGGCGACGGCCAGACCGCAGAGGATATGGCTGCGCTCGCGCGCCTTGCGGAGCAGGTAGGCGGTGCGCCGCGCCACGACATCCTCGCGGAAATCGATGAAGGCGTTCAGGAACTTGCGCAGCGTCAACTGCTCGGGCCGGCCGCCATTGAGCGCCAGCATGTTGCAGCCGAAACTCGTCTGCATCGGGGTGAAGCGGAAAAGCTGGTTCAGAACCACCTCGGCCGTCGCATCGCGCTTAAGTTCCACCACGACGCGCACGCCGTTGCGGTCGCTCTCGTCCTGCACATGGGCGATCCCCTCGATCCGCTTTTCGCGTGCGGCCTCGGCAATGCGTTCGATCATGGTGGATTTGTTCACTTGATAGGGAATCTCGTCGATCACGATGGCCCAGCGGTCACGGCGAATTTCCTCCACCCGCGTCTTGGCGCGAATGATGACCGAGCCGCGCCCTTCGAGATAGGCTTTGCGCGCGCCCGAACGGCCCAGCATGATGCCGCCCGTGGGAAAATCGGGGCCGGGGATATAGTCGATCAACTGTTCGGAGCTGAGATCCGGCTGCTCGATCAAGGCGAGCGTGGCATCGACCACCTCGCCAAGGTTATGTGGTGGGATATTCGTGGCCATGCCGACGGCGATGCCGCCAGCGCCATTGACCAGCATGTTGGGAAAGCGCGCCGGAAGGACCGTCGGCTCGCGGTCCTTGCCGTCGTAATTGTCCTGAAAATCGACGGTTTCCTTGTCGATATCCGCCAGCAGATAGGCGGCCGGCTTGTCCATGCGCACTTCGGTATAGCGCATCGCCGCCGGGTTATCGCCGTCCATGGAGCCGAAATTGCCCTGACCGTCCAGAAGCGGCAGCGACATCGAGAAATCCTGCGCCATGCGCACAAGCGCGTCATAGATCGCGCTGTCGCCGTGCGGATGGTATTTGCCCATCACGTCCCCAACGGGCCGCGCCGATTTGCGATAGGGCTTGTCGTGGCTGTTGCCCGATTCGTGCATCGCGTAGAGAATCCGCCGATGCACGGGTTTCAGCCCGTCGCGCAAATCGGGAATGGCGCGGGACACGATCACGCTCATGGCATAATCGAGATAGGAGGATTTCATCTCCTCCGCGATGGACACTTGCGGGCCATCGTAGCGCGGACGCTCGGGCGGCATATCTTCAGCGTTTTCAGGAGTTTCTGGCGTGTCGCTCACGTGGATGACCTGCTGTCTTCGGACCTATATTTTGTTACCCGAACCTATATCAGATGCAGCATGTAGCCCGCAATCACATAGCCCGATTATTCGTGTCCAAGCGTTTGGCACTCACCGAAAGATATGGCTAACAAATTGTATTTATTGAAATTTCACAAAAGAATGGCAGTCTTGGAAATACAAGAAAAACATGAGGTTGGCATGAGTGAGATGACCGAGACGGAAATGCTGCTGAAAGGCTACGGCCTGACCACGGCGCAATTGTTCTACAGGATGCCGGATTACCAGAACGTGTTGAACACGTTTGTCTGGCAGGATTACGACATCGCCCCCGATCACGAGAAGCTCTTCGGCTTCATCGAATTCTGGCAGGCGGAAATCGAGGGTCCGCTCCATTCGGTGCAATTCACGCATCGCAAGATGATCGCGCCCGGCGAATGGCGGCAGGTGGTGGGCGAATTCACGCTCCATTGAGCTGGCGGCGCTTGCGCAAACGCCAGCATTACCGGGCTTGACCCGGTGATGACGAGTGATCGGAGCCTCGGATCAAGCTCGCCCAAGGCGGTCAGCGAATATCAAAGACCGTAAATCCCGCCGAACTTCGCGTCGAGATAGTCCAGAAGCGGCCCCTCGTTCGGGACGAATCCACAGGCGCGTTCGATCACCTCGCGCGGCTCATAGAGCCCGCCATGCCGCTGCACGTTGTCGCGCAGCCAGCCCGTCGCCGCCGACAGATCGCCTGCCGCCAGCTGCGCATCGAGCTCGGGCACCGCGCGGCGTATCGCCTCATGGAGACAGCCGGCATAGACATTGCCGAGCGTATAGGTCGCGAAATAGCCGAAGAGCCCGACCGACCAATGCACATCCTGCAGCACGCCGTTCGACGGCCTGTCCACCGGATAGCCGAAATCCGCCTCGAAGCGGCTGTTCCACGCCTCTTCGAGATCGGCGACGTCCAGCGTTCCGGCGATGAGCTCGCGCTCCAGATCGAACCGCATCAGCACATGCAGATTGTATTGCACCTCGTCGGCTTCGGTGCGGATGAAGCCGCGATGCACGCGGTTTACCGTGGCATAGAACGCCTCGGCATCCGCGATGCCGAAATCGCCGAACGCTTCCTGCATCTGCGTGAAGAGCCAATTCGTGAACCCGCGCGAGCGGCCCAGCTGGTTCTCGTAGATGCGGCTCTGGCTTTCATGCACACCCATCGATGCGCCCGCGCCCAAGGGCGTCAGCAGATAGGCCGGATCGATATTCTGCTCATAGGCCGCATGGCCGACCTCGTGAATGGTCGAATACAGACAGTTGAACGGATCGGCCGGATCGGTGCGCGTGGTGATGCGCACATCGTTGCCCGAGCCGGAGCTGAACGGATGCACCGCCTTGTCCACGCGGCCCCGGCTCATGTCGTAGCCGAAAATCCTGGCGATCAGACGCGTCAGCTTCATCTGCGCCGCCTCGTCGAAACGGCCCTGAAGTCCCGCCGGAGCCGGCCGTTCCAAAAGCCTGTCGCGCAAGGTCGCAAGGCGCGGGCGCAGGGCGCCGAACATCGCATCGAGCTCGCCTGCGGTCATGCCGGGTTCGTAATCCTGCAGCAGCGCATCATACGGATCGCCGCCATTCGCGAGTGCCGCACCTTCCTGCCGCTTGAGATCGAGCACGCGTTCCAGCGTCGGCGCGAAGGCGGTGAAATCGTCCGCCGCCCGCGCCTCGGCCCAAATGCCCTGCGCGACCGAGGTTGTGCGCGCAAGCTCGGCGGCAAGCTCGCCCGGCACCTTGCGCGCCCGGTCATGGCTGCGGCGGATGAGGCGCAGATTGGCCTCGGCCTCCGCTCCGTCGGGCTCTGCCGCCTCGAGCCATTCTCCGACACGCGGATCGGTGCGCCGCGCGTGCAGCACCGCTTCCAGCGCCGCCATCTCCTCGCCCCGCTGCGCCGCAGCTCCGCGCGGCATGACCGTTTCCTGATCCCAGCCAAGCCGCCCCGCGATCTGCGCCAGTGCTTCGGTCTGGCGCGCATGGGCCATCAATGCGTCATACGCTCGGCTCATGCCCGCACCCCCCGAACCGATTGCGCGACCGGGTAGCCGGCCGCGAACCGTGCGCGCAGGATCAACACCCAGAGGATCACCGCCCCGAATTGATGCGCGATGGCGATCTGCCAGGGCGCCATGTAAAGCACGGTGACGATCCCCAGCACCATCTGAAGCCAGAGCATTGCGAAGACCGCGTTGAACCTGAACCGCGTGTCGGCATTGGCCGATTTACGCGCCCGGAGCCAGACGACGATGCCGAAGGCCAAAAGCAGGTATCCCGCCACGCGGTGCATGAACTGCACAAGCCCCGCGTTTTCGAAGAAGTTGCGCCACAGGGGGTCGATATCGAAAGGGTAGGGCGGCAGCACACCGCCGGCCATCAGCGGCCAGTCGTTGTATGTGCGTCCCGCATCGATCCCCGCCACCAGGGCGCCGATCAGGATTTGCAGGAACGAGAAATGCAGCAGCCCCGTGCCGAGCCCGAAGAGCTTGCCGTCGCGCGCCCGCCGCGCCTGCATGAGATCGCGCTCCTCGCGCCCCAGCAGGAACACATACCAGGCGATGAAGCCAAGGATCACGAAGGCCAGCCCCAGATGCGTGGCCAGCCGGTAGGACGCCACATCCAGCATTGCCCCCGTCAGGCCCGAGGCGACCATCCACCAGCCGATCGCCCCCTGCAGCGCGCCAAGCGCGCCGATGAACACGAGCCGCCCGGTCCAGCCCGCGGGGATCTTGCGCGCCAGCAGGAAGCCGAAGAACCCGAGCGCCCAGACCAGCCCGATCACCCGGCCAAGCTGCCGGTGCCCCCATTCCCACCAATAGATGAACTGGAACTCGGGCAGGCTCATGCCTTTGTTCTGCAACTGGTATTCGGGGATCGCGCGGTAAAGGTCGAATTCGCGTTGCCAGTCCTCCGCGTTCAGCGGCGGAATCGCCCCCGTCACCGGGCGCCATTCGGTGATCGACAGCCCGCTATCGGTCAGCCGCGTCAGCCCCCCCACGGCGATCATCACCACGACAAGCGCGAAAAGCACCATCAGCCAGATGCGGATCGCCCCGCGCGCGCCGCCGCGGCCCTTGTCGATCATTCCGCCCTGCGGGGCAGGCGGGGTCGCGTCGCGCGCCTCGACCTCTTCGAAAATACTGCGTTTGCTGCTCATGCCCCTCTCCGTTCACTCGCCCCGAAGCTAGGCCCGGTGGCGCGGCCCGTCCAGTCAGCCGGACCGGTCTTTCCAGCGCACCATTTGCCGCAGCACCCCGTGCAGCATCTGCACATCGGCGCGTGTGAGCGGCATCCGGCTCCACATATTGCGCAGGTTGCGCTTCATGTTCGGCGCCTTGTCGGGCGGAAAGAAGAACCCCGCCTGATCGAGCCTCTCCTCGTAGTGCTGTGCCAGCCGGTCCATCTCGATCGCCGAGGCCCAATCGGTGCCGGCCATCTCCACACTCTCCGCCGGCACATCCACGCTTTGCCGGCGCCATTCATAGGCCGTCAGAAGGACGCATTGCGCCAGGTTGAGCGAGGCGAATTCGGGATTGACCGGCACCGAGATGATCGCATTGGCCAGCGCGATATCCTCGTTCTCCAGCCCCGCGCGCTCGGGCCCGAACAACACCGCGACCTTCTGCCCGGCGCCGATTTTCTCGCGCGCCATCTGCATCGCGCGCTCGGGCGTGACGACCGGCTTTGTCATGCCGCGCGGCCGCGCCGTGGTGGCAAAGACAAAGGCGCAATCGGCCACGGCATCGACCGTCCGCTCCACCAGCTGCGCCTCGTCCAGAAGCCGGCCCGCCCCCGAGGCCATCGCCACCGCCTTCGGGTTCGGCCAGCCGTCGCGCGGCGTGACCAGCCGCATCCGGTCCAGCCCGAAATTCCACATCGCCCGCGCCGCTGCGCCGATATTCTCGCCCATTTGCGGGCGCACCAGCACGAAACTGAGCTGCGGCAGATCGTTCGGCATCACTTGGGGGCTCCGGCTTGCTGGCGTTGCGCCTGACTATTGCGCCCCCGCTCCGAGGGCAAGCCATTCAAGGCGGCGCAAGCTCTTGGCCCGCGCCGGGAAATCGCGATATAGGGAGCGCAGATCAAGGAAAGGGGCGCCAGATGTCCGCACCGGAGCAGCCGCAACTCTATCTCATCACCCCGCCGGAGCTCGAACTGAGCCATTTTCCCGGCGCGCTGGCCCGCGTTCTGGACAGCGCCGAGATCGCCTGTATCCGCCTGTCGCTGGCCAGCCGCGACGAGGATTTGATCCTGCGCGCCGCCGATGCGGTGCGCGAGGTGGCGCATCGCTACGACGTGGCGCTGGTGATCGACACCCATGTGGTGCTCGCGCAGCGACTCGGGCTCGACGGCGTGCACCTGACCGATGGGTCCCGCTCGGTGCGCATGGCGCGCAAGGAACTGGGCGCCGATGCCATCGTCGGCGCGTTCTGCGGCCAATCCCGCCATGACGGCATGACCGCGGGCGAGGCGGGCGCCGACTACATCAGCTTCGGCCCGGCCGGGCAAACCGCGCTCGGCGACGGCTCGCGCGCCGGGCCCGAGCTCTTCGAATGGTGGTCGCAGATGATCGAAGTGCCGGTGGTGGCCGAAGGCGGGCTCGACGAGGAGACGATCCGCGCCCTCGCTCCGGTCACCGATTTCTTTGGCATCGGCGAGGAGATCTGGCGCTCGGATGCCCCCGAACACGCGCTGTCCCGGCTCATCGCCGCGATGAAAGCCTGATCTCTCTTTCTTCTTGCCGAAAATATCCTGGGGGAGCGCGCCCCCGGCGCGCGGGGGCAAAGCCCCCGAAATGCGCTGTCCGAAGAAACCTATTCCGGCACCAGTCGCGTCACCCCGACCGAGGCCGCCCGCGCCAAATCCACATCAAGCGACATCGGAATATACTCCCCGCGCCGCCAGAGCACGCCCATGTCGTCATAATGCCGCGACAGGAAATGCCCCGATTGCCCCGTGGACAGGATGAAGACCGACGAATCGGGGTCGGCGAAATCATAGACCCCGCGATAGGCCGCGCCATGCACGTTGCGGAACGGATCGGCGCCGGTCCCGGCGCTGCGCCCGCGCATCAACGTGAAATCCCCGCCCGACGTGCTTTGCCTTATATTGACGAAATAGCGCAGGATCGGCACCTCTCCGAGCACCGGATGATCATGCGTGGCCTGATGTGCGTCCCCCCAGCGGAGCGATTCCAGCGCGGTTCCGTAGGTTTCGGAAATCCAGATCAACGCCTCGTCAAGTGCCTGGCGCGAGATATCCGAACAGCTTTCCACCACCGCCGAGCGGATCACGTCGCACCACGCGGCAGCCCCATCGATATCGCGGAAGACCCGCTCTATGAAGAGCGGCTCGACATGGGTGAACTGGTCCGCGAGCGGACCGAGATCGTCGCGGATCAGCCTGTCCTGCAGCGCCCGGAGCCAGGCGGCATAGATCAGCGGCTCGGGCAGATGCTCGTTCATCTCGCCGTTCCAGTCGGCGAGCAGATCGAGCGCGCGCTGGCGAAGCCGCTCGGGCGTGCCCTCGGGCGCGGCCTCGCCGGTGAACCACAGATCGGCGCCGATCAACGGCAGAAGCGTGCGCGCAGCGACGGAGACAGTGTCGAGCTGCGCCTCGATGAAACTGTCGCGGGTATGCACCTCGCGCCCCTGCATCATGCGGCGCCAGCGCATCACGCGCTGGCTGTCGCCCCAGTGATAGCTGACATGCAGCGGGAAAGGCCGGTCCAGAAGCTTGTTGTTGGTATTGCCGACGATCCCGCCTTCGGGATCGCGAAAAACCGGGCTCGCATCGCCCGGGAAAACCCCGTCCCAGCGGTTCTGCTCGCGCCAGCCGAGCGCCGGAAGCCGCCCCTGGCTTTCGTGATCCGCATCGCGCCGGGGCATCGCGCCGATCAGCTTCATGGCGATGCGGTCCTTGTCGATCACCGTCAGGTTCATCGACGGCGCGACATAGGCTCTGGAAGCCTCCAGAGCCTCATCGACCGATCCGGCGGACATCAGCGCAATCGCCGCCGAGACCGACGTATCCTGCGGATCGAGCGCCGTCCAGGACAGCGCCGCGACATGGCCCGGCGGCGTGACGGAGGCCAGATCGAAGCGCGTGCCGGGCAGGACGGGGCCGTTTTCGGTCCATCGGGCGGTCAGCGTGATCGGCGCGGCATCCTTGATCCTGATAATCGAATTGCGTGTCTCGAACCGCCGGTAACCCTCGGGCGTGCGATAAAGTTCGGGATCGTCGGGGTTCAGTTCCTCGATCATCACATCCTGATCGTCGAGATAGGACGAGGTCAGCCCCCATGCGATACGTTCCGAGCGCCCGGCGAGGATCGCCGGGATTCCGGGGATCGTGGCTCCGATCACGCCGCCGCTTTCAAGCTCCAGCCGCGCCAGATACCAGATCGCCGGCGCCGTGAATTGCAGATGCGGATCGCTGGCCAGAAGCGTCGAGCCGGTGGCCGAACGGCTGGCATCGGCGGCCCAGGCGTTGGATGCGCCGGCGAGCCCCAGGGGCCGAACCGGCGACAAGCCCGGTCCGGGCCGGCCAGCCGCGGCGAATTGCGTCCCGCCCGTTCCCGCGCCCGGAACCAGCGCGGCATATTCGGGCAGTGCGGCAATCCCCGGTCCGGGATAATCGGGCAGGATATCGGCCAGCCTGTCCTCGTCGGGCAGCGCCAGCGAGACGCGCGCGCGCAGCACCTCCTGCCGAAGATGGCCCGTCAGCTGCAGCGCCATCAGCTTGATCAAAGCGATGGAATCGGAGGGTTGCCATGGTGGAAGCGGACCGCCGAACAGGAAGAACTCCGGCGCGCCGCGGCCCAGGCTGTCTCGGTTGATCTCGGCGATGCGCGCGTTGACGCCGGCGGCGTAAGCGTCCAGCGCGCGCATCGCGCCCGCATCCTGCGCCTCCAGCGATTGCACCGCGAGCGCGTTCAGATCGAGCCGGCGCATCAGCTTGTCGGTTTCGACCGTGCGCGCGCCGAAGATCTCCGAAAGCCGCCCCTGCACGGTGCGACGCAGTATCGTCATCTGCCAGAGCCTGTCCTGCGCATGCGCATATCCCAACCCGTAGAACGCATCCGCGTCGCCGGAGGCGAGGATGTGCGGCACCGCCGAGTTGTCGCGCACGATCTCGACTTCGGCCGCGATCCCGCGTGCGGGAACCGTCTTGTCGTAATCGGGCAGCGACCGCGAGGCGAGGTAGTAGGCCGTGAGCACCATAACGATGCCGGACACCAGAAGGGCCGTCGTCAGCCAGACGAGAACTCTGAAAATGGACGCCACCGGCAAATCGCCTTTCGCACTCGGGAACGATGCCGGGCCTACACAACACGCGCCCCCTTGCCAAGACGGCAGGCTTGCGGGCAGGTAAGGGCAGCGAAAACTGACTGAAATTTGATGACAGGGCGAGGAGACGAGACGATGGCAAAGATCGCATTTCTGGGACTTGGCGTGATGGGCTATCCCATGGCGGGGCATCTGGCCAAGGCCGGCCATGACGTGACGGTCTACAACCGCACGGCGTCGAAAGCGGCGGACTGGGTGTCCGAACATGGCGGCGGCAAGGCGGACACGCCGGCCGAGGCAGCCGAGGGATGCGATTTCGTGATGGCCTGCGTCGGCAATGACGATGATCTGCGCAGCGTGTGCCTCGGTCCGGATGGCGCCTTCGCCGGCATGAAGGCGGGGGCGATCTTCGTCGATCACACCACGGTTTCGGCCAAGGTCACGCGCGAGCTTTACCAGGCGGCGCACAAGAAGGGCATCGGGTTCGTCGATGCGCCGATCTCGGGCGGGCAGGCGGGGGCGGAGAACGGCGCGCTCTCTGTCATGTGCGGCGGCGACGAAGGCGCCTATGCCAGCGCAGAGCCGGTGATCGATGCCTATGCCAAGCTCTGCCGCCGCATCGGAAGCAGCGGCGCGGGGCAGATGACCAAGATGTGCAACCAGATCGCCATCGCCGGCCTGGTGCAGGGGCTCAGCGAGGCGCTGCATTTCGCCGAGAAGGCCGGGCTCGACGGGCGCGCGGTGGTCGAGGTGATCAGCCAGGGCGCGGCCGGGTCATGGCAAATGGAGAACCGCTACGAAACGATGCTGGACGGCAAGTTCGATCACGGCTTCGCGGTGGACTGGATGCGAAAGGATCTCGGCATCTGCCTCGATACCGGGGACGAGGTCGGAGCGTCTTTGCCGGTGACTGCGCTCGTCGATCAGTTCTACAAGGACGTGCAGAAGCTGGGCGGCGGGCGCTGGGATACCTCGAGCCTCATCAAGCGTTTGCGCGCGATGGGGTAGGGCGGATTGGGGCGCTGCCCCAAACCCCGGGATATTTTCAGCAAGAAGAAAGGATGAGCGGAGCTTTGCCGATGCGGTGGGTTGCCGTGATGCCCGCCATCTTGCAAGCGCGGGCGGTTGTCGTATCTCTTTTGACGGCGGCATGGAGCCGTTGTTTGCGGCGAGGCCGCATTGGAGTGTTGAACGACATGAAAACCTTCTTTGGAACCCTGACAACCGTGGCTGTGCTGAGTGCCGGTCTGGCACAGGCGCAGGTGACCGTCGAAGATACGGATGGCAATGGCAGCTATTCGATGGAAGAGCTGATGGTGGCCTATCCCGATCTGACCGAGGATGTTTTCGGCGAAGTGGATGCCGATGGCGACGGCGAGGTCAGCGCGGATGAACTCAGCGCGGCACAGGAGGCCGAGATCCTCGTTGCCAACTGACGCGGATTGCAGCGCAGCTCAATCGGGCCTCGGGAAACCGGGGCCCTTTTGCTATTCGGTATCCGTGCCGCGCAGCGCGAGGATCGCGACGATGCCGAGCACGCAGAGCCCCACCACGGCGATATTGAGCGGGGAGGAGTTGGCGACGATCACGCCGATCAGCGCCCAGATCACCGTCACGCCGTATTCCGGGGCGCGGTGCAGGCGGTATTGCGCGGTCAGGGCGATGACCAACGCCAGCGCAAGCGCCACCAGCGCCGCGACGGTCTCGCCCAGCAGCCCGTAGCCCGCCAGCAGCAGGCCGATGGAGACGCAGGAGGCGGCGGTGAGCCAGCCCGCATAGATCGCCACCGGCGCCTGTTGCAGCCAGCGGTCGGTATCGCCGACGCGGAAGAGGCTCGCGAAGGCGGAGGCCAGCATCGCCCAGATCAGGATCGTCGCTGCGATGGGCGAGATATTGGCGATGGGCAGCCATGTCGCCCCGATGGCGAGGCTGAGCGCGAGCGCGGGGCGCATCGGCTGCCAATCGGGATCGTCGCTGCGTTTGATCAGCCCGAAACCCGCGCCGATGATGAGCCAGACATAGATCAGCCCCCAGATCAAGAAGGCATAGCCGGCCGGCTGCACGGGTGGATCCTCTTGCGGGATCGGGAAAAGGTTCGGATCGAACCCGTTGAACCCGTCCGAGATCAGCGGCGAGGCCGCGAAGGCGAGCGCGGCCAGAAGGACGAGGGCGGACCAGAGGCGTGTCATCGGATCAGACCAGAGCTCCTTCGGGCGTGATGCGGCTCTTGCCGCCGAGCCAGGGATGCAACGCCTCCGGCAGGGTGACGGAGCCGTCCTCTTCCTGCCCGTTCTCCAGCACCGCGATCAGGCAGCGACCCACGGCGAGCCCCGATCCGTTCAGCGTGTGCAGGAATTCGGGCTTGCCGCCATCCGCCGGCTTGAAGCGGGCGTTCATCCGGCGCGCCTGGAAATCGCCGCAGACCGAGACCGAGCTGATCTCGCGATAAGTGTTCTGACCGGGCAGCCAGACCTCGATGTCATGCGTGCGCCGCGCGCCGAATCCCATGTCGCAGGTGCAGAGCACGACGGTGCGATAGGGCAGGCCGAGCCTTTCCAGGATGCCCTGGGCGCAGCCGGTCATGCGGTCCAGCTCATCGCGGCTCTCGCCGGGGCGGGTGATGGAGACCATCTCGACCTTCTCGAACTGGTGCTGGCGCAGCATGCCCGACGTATCGCGCCCCGCGCTGCCCGCTTCGGAGCGGAAGCACTGCGTATGCGCGACATAGCGGCGGGGCAGGTAACTTTCGTCCAGGGTCTCGCCATTGACGATATTGGTCAGCGGCACCTCGGCGGTGGGCACGAGCCACCAGCCATTCGTCGTCTGGTAGCTGTCCTCGCCGAACTTGGGCAATTGCCCGGTGCCATACATCATCTCGTCGCGGACCAGAACGGGCGTCCATGTCTCGGTCAGCCCGTTTTCAGTGATATGTGTGTCCAGCATGAATTGCGCCAGCGCCCGGTGGAGCCGCGCGACAGCGCCCGACATCACGACGAAACGCGATCCGGAGAGTTTGGCGGCGGTTTCGAAATCCATTCCCGGCTGAACGCCCGTGATCTCGAAATGTTCCTTCGGAGCGAAAGCGAACTCGCGCGGTGTGCCCCAGCGGTGGATCTCGACATTGTCCTCCTCGTCCACGCCCTCGGGCACGTCCTCGTAGGGCAGGTTGGGCAGGCCCATCAGAAGGGTCTGCAACTCGGCATCGAGCTCCTTGGCGCGGGCCTGCATCCGGGCGACCTCGGCCTTCTTGGCCGATACCTCGTCGCGCAGCCGGGCGAATTGCGCGTCATCGCCGGCGGCCTTGGCCTTGCCGATCTCCTTTGCGGCGCGGTTCTGGTCGGCCTGCGCGGTTTCCGCTTCGAGGATGGCGGCGCGGCGCGCTTCGTCGAGCGCGAGGATCTCGGACGAGACCGGCTCCGATCCACGGCGGGCCAGCGCGGCGTCGAACGCGGCGGGATTCTCGCGGATGGCGCGGATGTCATGCATGGGTCTTGTCCTTCTGACTCGTCTTTCGGGCGGCGTTATGCACCTTATGGCCGGGAATGGGTAGAGGGCGCGCGCGCGGGCAGGCGTGTGACCGGAACCGCGAGCGCGCCGGTTTCCCCCATCGCGCTGACGACGCCGATGACGGACCAGCGCGAGCCGGATTGCGCCAGGACCGGGCCGCCAGAATTCCCCGCATTCACGGCACAATCGAGCCTGAGCAGGTTCGCGGTTTCGCGGCCGCCGCAGTCGAAATCCGCCCCGAGCATATGCGGCCGGCTCGCCGAGTAGCCGATCAGCGCGAAGGGCGCGCGTGGGCCTTGCCGCGAGAGATCCAGCGGCGCGACCTCGGCCTCGCGCTTCAGCGTGATGACCGCGATATCGTAATGCAGATCGAGCCGCCCTCGCGCATAGGCCTTCGGATGCACCCAGACCGACCGCCCCTGCACGCTGTCGGCGGCCGTGCCGCGCAGCCAGCCGGCGACGAATGTGATCCGCTCCGGCGCGGGGCCGATCCCGTCTAGCCCGGAGACGCAATGCGCCGCCGTGAGAACCTTGTCGGGCGCGATCAGCGTGCCCGAACACATCTCGCGCTTGCGGTAGCCGGCGGCATTGACGCGCCCGATGGCCTGCCAGTCGGCGTGATCCTCCAGCGGCAGCAGCGGCAGATCCTGCGCCGGGGCGGCGGTGGCAATGCACAGGGTGATGAGGCGGAGAACGGCGCGCATGAGCGCAGCTAAGGCCCATTCGGGTGCGATCCGCAAGGCGTCTTCCCCGCCGCGTCGGACCCGGCGATACGGCCCATGCCGGGCGCGGCGCCGGATCGCCTTGCATTGCGCGATCTGCCGACTTAGGTAACGGCAACTTTCACGGCCCCCCAAGGGCGGCCCTTGATGCGGGGCAACCCGCGCGTAGCGAGAAGGAACACGCCCATGGATGGTAGCGCAATCGCCCAGTTCATTCCCCTCATTCTGATCTTCGCGATCATGTATTTCCTGCTGATCCGTCCGCAGCAGAAGAAGATCAAGGAACATCAGAAGATGGTCGAGGCGCTGCGCCGGGGCGATGTCGTGGTCACGCAGGGCGGGCTGATCGGCAAGGTCGTGAAGGTCAAGGACGATAACGAGCTGGATGTGGAAATCGCCGAAGGCGTGAAGGTCCGCGTCGTGCAAAGCACGATTGCCGCCGTGAAGTCCAAGACCGAACCTGCCGCCAATTCCTGATCCTTTCGCCCAAAGCCGGACCTTTCGCACATGCTTCAGATCGACCTCTGGAAGCGCATCCTGATCTGGACCACTGTGGCGGTGGGACTGTTTCTGGCGCTGCCCAACCTGTTCTACCCGAGGGTCGAGCAACATAACGACGCGGTTGCCGCAATCGAGTTGCAAGGCGAGACACCGGCGCTGTTGGCGGAGCGGGACGGCTGGCCGTCCTACCTGCCGTCCGGTCTGGTCAATCTCGGTCTCGATCTGAGGGGCGGCGCGCATCTTCTTGCCGAAGTGCAGGTCGAGGATGTCTATGCCGCGCGGCTCAAGGCGCTTTGGCCGGAGGTGCGCGACGTGCTGCGCGACGCGCGTGATACGGTCGGCACGATCCGGCTTCAACCGTCGCAGGGCGATAGCCTTCGGGTGCGCATCTCGCGGCCCGAGGGAATGCAGCGCGCGCTTGAACTGGTGCGCGGTCTGGCGCAGCCGACCGCGTCGGTCACCGGCGCGATGAGCAACGATCTCGAAGTGACGGCGGACGGATCGGACATCGTCGTCACCCTGTCGGAAGCCGAACGCGCGGCGACGGATCGGCGCACGATGATGCAGAGTCTCGAAATCATCCGCCGCCGGATCGACGAGGTCGGCACGCGCGAGCCGACGATTCAGCGTCAGGGCGCGGACCGGATTCTCATCCAGGTTCCGGGCATCGGCTCCGCCGCCGAGCTCAAGGAAATCATCGGCACCACCGCGCAGCTGACCTTTCAGCCGGTGGTGGGCCGCACCGACGATCCGGGCGCATCGGCGGGCGTCGGCAACGAGGTTCTGCCATCGCTCGATGAGCCCAACACCTATTACATTCTCGAACAGGCCCCCGTCGTCACCGGCGAGGAGCTGGTGGATGCGCAACCGGCCTTCGATCAGAACGGCCGCCCGGCGGTGAATTTCCGCTTCAACCCGGCGGGCGCGCGCAAGTTCGGCGATTACACGGCAGCCAATATCGGCAATCCCTTCGCCATCGTTCTGGACGGCGAAGTGATCAGCGCACCCGTGATCCAGAGCCATATCCCCGGCGGCTCGGGCATCATCACCGGGCGCTTCACGGTCGAGGAATCGACGCAACTTGCCGTGCTGCTGCGCGCGGGCGCCTTGCCCGCCGGTCTGGAATTCCTTGAAGAGCGGACCATCGGGCCCGAGCTTGGGCAGGACAGCATCGACGCGGGCAAGATCGCGACGATCGTGGCCTTTGCGGGCGTGCTCATCTTCATGGCGCTGAGCTATGGCCTGTTCGGCCTTTTTGCCAATGTCGCGCTGATCATCAACGTGGCGCTCGTGTTCGGCTTGCTGAGCCTGATCGGCGCGACGCTGACGCTGCCGGGGATCGCCGGGATCGTGCTGACGGTCGGCATGGCGGTCGATGCCAATGTGCTGATCTTCGAGCGTATTCGCGAAGAGTTGAAAACCGCGCGCGGTCCTGCGCGGGCCACCGAGCTTGGCTATGAAAAGGCGCTTTCGGCCATTCTGGATGCGAACATCACCACCTTCATCACCGCCGTGATCCTCTTCGTCATGGGCTCCGGCCCGGTGCGCGGCTTCGCCATCACCCTCGGTCTGGGCATCCTCACCTCGGTCTTCACCGCGATCTTCGTCACGCGGCTGCTGATCGTGATGTGGTTCGAGCGCCGCCGCCCCAAGACAATCGAAGTTTAGGAAGGTTCGGTCCGATATGCGTTTGCGACTGGTCAAACAGGATACCTCGTTCGATTTCTTCTCGCGCTGGAAGCTGTGGATCGGAATTTCCATCGTTCTGATGACGGTGGCGTTCGGGTCCTTTATCCTGCAGGGGCTCAATTACGGCATCGACTTTCGCGGCGGCACCACGATCCGCACGCAAAGCGCGGAGCCGGTGGATGTTGGCCTTTACCGCGACGCCATCGCCTCCGAAGGGCTCGGTGATGTGACCATTTCGGAAGTGTTCGATCCCACATTCGGGCCTGACCAGAATGTCTCCATGGTGCGGATTCAAGCGCAGGACGACATGGAAGCGGTCAGCGCCGAGTTGATCGAGCAGGTCGAGGCCGCACTCGCCGAGGCGGTGCCGGATATCGAGTTCGTCTCCGTCGAATCGGTCGGTCCCAAAGTGTCGGGCGAATTGATCCAGACCGCCGCCATTGCGGTGGCGCTGGCGATGGCGGCGGTGCTGATCTATATCTGGCTGCGCTTCGAATGGCAGTTCGCCGTCGGCGCTGTTGTCGCGCTGTTTCACGACGTGATCCTGACAATCGGCATCTTCTCCGAGCTGCAGATCAAGTTCGATCTGGCGATCATCGCGGCGCTGCTGACCATCGTGGGCTATTCGCTCAACGACA
This sequence comes from Marivita sp. GX14005, assembly GCF_023370775.1. Lineage (GTDB taxonomy): Bacteria > Pseudomonadota > Alphaproteobacteria > Rhodobacterales > Rhodobacteraceae > Marivita. The sequence continues at coordinate 156,199 of NZ_JAMCCQ010000003.1, read as the reverse complement.
CGGTCGTAGTGTTCGACCGGGTGCGCGAGAACCTGATCAAGTTCAAGCAGAAGGATCTCAAGGAGGTCCTGAACCTGTCGATCAACGAAACGCTGAGCCGGACCTTCATGACATCGGCCACCACGCTGGTGGCGCTCATCTCGCTCTTCGTGCTCGGCGGCGATGTGATCCGGGGCTTCGTCTTTGCCATGATCTGGGGCGTGATCGTCGGCACCTATTCGTCGATCTTCGTGGCGTCGGTGATCCTGCTCTGGCTCGGCGTCAAGCGCGACTGGACCAAGCCGACGGACACGACGGGCAACCAGTTCTCGAATGTGGATGCCTGATCGCCCCAAGGCACGGTTTTGATTCGCCGCGCGGCTGCGCTATCATCCGCCCGGAAGGAAGGAAACGCGATGCGATTGAACGAGGTCGTCTATACCGATGCCGAACCCGTCGACGGCTATGGCGCGGGCTTTTTCCGCATCGGCGGCAAGAAGCGCGAAGCGCCGCTGCTGACGAGCCCCGGAGGAACGCGCGCCTGGGGCGGATACGAGGATGTCGCGACACTGCTCGACATCTCGGGCGAGATCGACGTGCTCTTCATCGGCACCGGCAGCGATATCGCGCATATCCCCGCCGCCCTGCGCGCGGCGCTGGAGCAGGCCGGCACGGGCGTCGAGGTGATGAGTTCCCCCGCCGCCTGCCGCACCTATAACGTGCTGCTCTCCGAAGGCCGCCGCGTCGGGCTGGCCGTGCTTCCTGTCACCTGAGCGCGGCGCGATGCGTGGGCGCATCGCGGCTTCTTCTGCCGGAGGCAGGCGAAACTGACTTTTGCGACACGTATTTGACCCGACGCGGGTGCGGGCTCGGAATATGGGATATTACGGCCAGGGCAGCGAATGGCTGGAAGAGCCCGAAACCTTCAATGCTACCGGGGCGGACAGGAACGGCTGGTTTGAGCGTTTCATCTGGTCAGACTCGCCACCTTCTCCGTTCCAAAGCGGAAAACTGAGCATCTTGGAACGGGCAATCTGTTCTGTAAAGTCAAGCTGCACGGATGCACCACGGGGAACTTTATGCGCGCGCGTAATTTACCGCGCAGAACGTGGGTCTGGCCCGAACGCGACGTAGCCCGCGAGCGCAAGCATTACGCTTCCCAGAAGTCCGTTTTGGGCACGGAGGAACCACGAGTGCTGTGCGACCCAACCGCGGACACGCGATGCTCCCCAACCGATGACAGATAGGAGAGCCGTGCCTTTAAGCTTCATCACCGTGACCAGAACGAGTGTTTGCAGCCAAACAGATCCGGTCTCCGGCGACACGAACTGCGGTATAAAGGCAATGAGGAAGATGTAGATCTTCGGATTTAGCAGATTGGTGATAAAGCCCTGTTTGAACGCGGCGTTCTCGATGTTTGCTTGGCCGAGGCTCACATCCCCCATCCAGCACCTGCGCAGCGCTTTGACCCCGATCCAAACGAGGTAAAATACCCCAACCAGCTTCACCGACTCGTAGAGAACTGGCGACGCTGCGAAGACCGCACCGAGCCCGAAAGCGGCGGCCGGAACCTGTATGATTCCAGCGGCGCCGACACCCATAGCACATGCAATTCCGGCACGGTGTCCTTGAGTAATTCCTCGCGCTATGACGGCCGCCATGTCCGGTCCGGGCGAGAGCTTCAGAACGAGGTCGGCGGCAAGGAAAAGAAGGAATTGTTCGAGGGTCGGCATGACCGAATGCTAGCAGCCGGAGTGATGCTGTTTCAAGGAAGGTTTTCGTCAACCATGCCCTTGTCGATTGGTCCTACAAATCCGGCGCAGCGAAAGCCAGGATCCTCCGCACAACCCACTTTCGCGGATGTTGGGTCGAAAGACCGGTCCGGGTCAGAAGTCGATTTCGCTCGGCTCAGACACTCCTGCCCACGGAAAAGCGCCCGGGCCGGGGCATGATGCGTCGACGCATCATGGCTTTCCCGTTGACGGAAAAGCGCGCTCCGGGATCGGCGACCATTTCCCGCTTTCGGCCCGCGCGCTGCTGGTCTAAGCGAAGGGCATGAATCTGACCGTCCGAGATCTGGCCGTCACGCGCGGCGGCATTGCCATCCTCGAAGGGGTGTCCTTCGATCTTTCCCCCCGCGAAGCGCTCGTCCTGCGCGGGCCGAACGGCATCGGCAAGACAACCTTGCTGCGCAGCGTGGCCGGCCTGCAGCCCGCCGAGGCCGGCACGGTAACGGGCGCGGAGGACCGGATTGCGCATGCGGGCCATTCCGACGGGCTCAAGGCGATGTTGAGCGTCACCGAGAACCTGCGGTTCTGGGCCTCGGTTTTCGGCACGTCCGATATCGAACCCGCGCTGGCCGCCTTCGATCTTCTGGAACTTCGGGACCGGATGGCCGGCACCTTGTCGGCGGGGCAAAAGCGGCGGCTTGGCCTTGCGCGGCTCATGGTGACGGGCCGGCCGATCTGGGTGCTGGACGAGCCGACCGTATCGCTCGACGCGGCCTCTGTCGCGCTTTTTGCCGAAGCGGTGCGGGCGCATCTGGCGCGCGGCGGCAGCGCGCTGATGGCCACGCATATCGATCTCGGTCTTGCGGAGGCACGGGTGCTCGATCTGACGCCGTTCAAGGCCGGACCGCGGGCGCGCGCGATGGACGAGGCCTTTCTATGAAAGCGCTTCTTTACCGCGATCTCATCCTTTCGGTTCGCGCGGGCGGCGGCTTCGGGCTGGGGCTTGCGTTCTTCCTGATCGTCACGGTTCTGGTGCCTTTTGGCGTCGGGCCGCAAACCGAACTGCTGGCGCGAATTGCGCCCGGCATCCTGTGGATCGGCGCGCTTCTGGCCTGCCTCCTGTCGCTCGACCGCATCCTTGCGCTCGATTGGGAGGACGGATCGCTCGACCTGCTGGCAACCGCGCCCCTGCCGGTGGAAAGTATCGTGACCGTCAAGGCGCTGGCCCACTGGATCACCACGGGCCTTCCGCTGGTTCTTGCGGCACCGGTTCTGGGCGTGCTGCTGTCGCTGCCGCTTCCGGCCTATCAATGGGTTCTCATCAGCCTTGCCGTCGGCACCCCCGCGCTCAGCGTCATCGGCACTTTCGGCGCATCTCTCACCGTCGGACTCAAGCGCGGCGGGCTGCTCATGTCGCTGCTCGTTCTGCCGCTCTATGTGCCGACATTGATCTTCGGTGCCGAAGTGGCGCGGCGCGGGGCCGAAGGGCTGACGGTTCAGACACCGCTGCTGCTTCTGGCGGGGATCAGTTTCGGGGTCATCGCGCTTTTGCCCTTCGCCAGCGCTGCGGTGCTGAGGATCAACCTGCGATAACGCGTCTCATGCGGCTTTTTGAATTGAAGCCGCCCGGAAAAGAGCCTACCTGACGGCCATGTCGCTTTGGGAATACGCAAACCCCGTCAAATTCATCCGCACGACGGACAAGCTGCTGCCGTGGCTCTGGATCGCGGCGGTGGCCTGTCTCGTCATCGGCCTCGTCTGGGGGTTCTTCCTGACGCCGGACGATTACCGCCAGGGCTCCACCGTCAAGATCATCTATCTGCATGTGCCGTCCGCGCTGATGGCGATCAATGCCTGGATGATGATGCTTGTCGCCTCGCTCATCTGGATTGTGCGGCGGCATCACGTCTCCGCCCTCGCCGCACGCGCGGCTGCGCCGGTCGGCGCGGTGATGACGCTGATCGCGCTGGCCACCGGCGCCTTCTGGGGGCAGCCGATGTGGGGCACGTGGTGGGCATGGGATCCGCGCCTGACCTCCTTTTTGATCCTGTTCCTCTTCTATCTCGGCTACATGGCTTTGTGGGAGGCGATCGAAAATGACGACACCGCCGCCGACCTGACATCGATCCTGTGCCTCGTTGGCTCGGTCTTTGCGGTGCTCAGCCGCTATGCGGTCAATTTCTGGAACCAGGGCCTGCACCAGGGCGCGACGCTCAGCCTCGATGCCGAGGAGAACATTTCGGACGTGTTCTGGTATCCTCTGCTGGTCTGCATCGCGGGGTTCGTCCTGCTGTTCATAGCGCTGGTCTTCCTGCGCACGCAGACCGAAATTCGCGCCCGCCGGACGCGCGCCTTGCTGGCGCGGGAGGGGCAGGCATGATGCCGGATCTCGGGAAATACGCCTTCGAGGTGCTCAGTTCCTATGGCGTGACGCTGCTGCTGCTCTGCGCGGTGGTCTTCGTCAGCCTGCGCCGGGCGCGCAAGGTGCGCACGGCACTCGACGAGGTTGAACAGCGGAGGGGAAAACGTGGCTAGGGTTTCGCCGCTGATGGTGCTGCCCCCGGTGATCTTCGGCGCGTTCGCCGTGCTGGCTTATGTCGGCATGTTTCGCGAGGATCCGCAGGGCCTGCCTTCGACTCGTGTGGGGCAACCCGCGCCTGAGATCACGCAAGAGCCGCTTCCCGGCTACGCCGCCTTCACGCCTGATATGCTGGGCGACGGAGAGGTGACGCTGGTCAATTTCTGGGCCAGCTGGTGCCCGCCCTGCCGCGCCGAACACCCCAAGCTGCTGGAAATGCAGGCCGAGGGCATGGAGATCGTCGGCGTGAATATCCGCGATCAGGTCGCCAATGCGACGGGCTATCTGAAAGACGAGGGCAACCCCTTCGCCGCCGTTCCCTTCGATCCGAAAGGGCGCACGTCGATCGACTGGGGCGTGACCGCGCCGCCGGAGACATTCATCGTCGATGGGGATGGAACGGTGCTTTACCGTTTCGCGGGGCCATTGGTGGGGTCCGATTACGAGCAACGGTTCCTGCCGGCCCTCGAACAGGCGATGGTCAAGTAGCCACGCGCCTCAATGCAGGATCAGCAAAGCCGGATCCGGCGTCGCCGCAAGGACGCTTGCGCCTGCGATCAGCAGCAGGGCTGCCGTCTGGATGAGTGTCAAAAGTTTCACGATAATACCTGTATATTTTTGTCGGGTTTGACGAACCTTTCATGCCTGTTGACGCAGGCTATGCGAAGAGGGCAGTCTGTCACATGCGACAGGATCGTCCTGCGACAGGATGAACCACCAACGCCCCGCGCGGTTCCAAAGAAAAAGGCGAGCCGCGCGGCCCGCCTTTGACGTTTCGAGTTGTGGCGCGGATCACTCCGCCGCGATCTTGTCCTCGCTGGCGAGGTTGCGCAGCACGTAATGCAGCACGCCGCCGTTTTCGATATATTCGATCTCGATCCCGGTATCGATCCGGCACTTGAGCGTGATCTCCTTTTCCGTGCCATCGGCATAGGTGATCGTGCAAGGCACTTCGGCCAAAGGCTTGATCGTGTCCAGCCCGTGGATCGAGACGGTTTCCTCGCCGGTCAGCTCCAGCGTCTTGCGCGTGTCGCCGCCGGTGAATTCGAACGGGATGACGCCCATACCGACGAGGTTGGAGCGGTGGATGCGCTCGAAGCTTTCGGCGATCACCGCCTTGACGCCCAGCAGCGCGGTGCCCTTGGCCGCCCAGTCGCGGGAGGAGCCGGCGCCGTATTGCTCGCCGCCGAAGATCACGAGCGGCGTGCCCTGCTCCTGATAGGCCATCGCCGCATCGAAGATCGACATCTGATCGCCATTCGGACCCTTGGTGTAGCCGCCTTCGACATTGTCGAGCATCTCGTTACGGATGCGGATATTGGCGAAGGTGCCGCGCATCATCACCTCGTGATTGCCGCGCCGAGAGCCATAGGAGTTGAACTCCCGCACCGGCACTTGCCGTTCGCGCAGGTAGACGCCGGCGGGCGTGCTTTCCTTGAACGACCCGGCAGGGCTGATGTGGTCGGTCGTGATCATGTCGCCCAGAAGCGCCAGAACCTTCGCGCCCTCGATATTCTCGATATCGCGGGTCTCCATCGTGATACCCTGGAAATAGGGCGGGTTCTGAACGTAGGTCGAGGAGGGCGGCCAATCATAGGTCTTGGCATCCGTGGTCTCCACGCTCTGCCATTTCTCGTCGCCCTTGAACACATCGGCATATTTGCTCTGGAACGCCTCGCGGGTGACGGTCTTTTCGACCAGCTCGGCAATTTCGGACTGGCTCGGCCAGATGTCCTTGAGATAGACATCGTTGCCGTCCTGGTCCTGCCCCAGCGGTTCATTGGCGATATCGACATTCATATCGCCGACCAGCGCATAGGCCACGACGAGCGGCGGCGAGGCGAGGTAGTTGGCGCGCACGTCGGGCGAAATCCGCCCTTCGAAGTTGCGGTTGCCGGACAGGACGGACGTGGCGATTAGGTCATTGTCGTTGATGCACTTGCTGATTTCCTCGGCCAAGGGGCCGGAGTTGCCGATACAGGTGGTGCAGCCATAACCGACGAGGTTGAACCCGATGGCATCGAGATCGTCCTGAAGCTCGGCCGCTTCGAGATAGGCCGACACGACCTGAGAGCCGGGCGCGAGCGAGGTCTTGACCCAGGGCTTGCGGTTCAGACCCTTCTCGCGTGCCTTGCGCGCGACAAGCCCGGCGCCGATCATCACGTAAGGGTTCGACGTGTTGGTGCAGGACGTGATCGAGGCGATCACGATGGAGCCGTCATGCAACTGGTAATTGCCATCCTCGGACTGCACGAAACCGCGCTTGTGATGGCCCTCGTCGCCCGGAATTTCGGTGGGTTCGGGCTGGCCGCCTTCGCCTTCCCAGCGGATCTCGGCGGTTTCGGTCGCGTCCTTGCCCTCGCGAATACCCTTTACGTATTCCCCGAACGCCTTGGAGGCCTTGTCCAGCGCAATGTAATCCTGCGGACGTTTCGGCCCGGAAATCGCCGGCACGATGGTGCCCATGTCGAGATGCAGCGTGTCGGTATAGACCGGCGCGTAATCGGCATCGCGCCACATGCCGTTCGCCTTGGCATAGGCTTCGACAAGCTCGATCCGTTCCATGTCGCGGCCCGTGGTCTTGAGATAGCGCAGCGTCTCGTCGTCGATCGGGAAGAAACCGCAGGTTGCGCCGTATTCGGGCGCCATGTTGGCGATGGTCGCGCGATCGGCCAGCGGCAGGTTGTCGAGCCCCTTGCCGTAGAATTCGACGAACTTGCCGACCACGCCCTTCTCGCGCAGCATTTCCACGACCTTGAGCACCAGATCGGTGCCGGTGGTGCCTTCGGTCATCTCTCCGGTCAGCTCGAAGCCGACGACTTCGGGAATGAGCATGGAAATCGGCTGGCCCAGCATCGCGGCCTCTGCCTCGATCCCGCCGACACCCCAGCCCAGAACGGCGGCGCCGTTGACCATGGTGGTGTGGCTGTCGGTGCCGACCAGCGTGTCGGGATAGGCGACCTGCTCGCCGTTCTGGTCCTCGTCGGTCCAGACTGTCTGCGCCAGATATTCGAGGTTCACCTGGTGGCAAATCCCGGTGCCCGGCGGCACGACGCGGAAATTGTTGAACGCCTTTTGGCCCCATTTGAGGAAGGTATAGCGCTCCATGTTGCGCTCGTATTCGCGGTCCACGTTCATCTGGAAGGCGCGCGGATTGCCGAATTCGTCGATCATCACCGAATGGTCGATCACCAGATCGACCGGGTTGAGCGGATTGATCTTTTCCGCATCACCGCCGAGCGCCACGATCCCGTCGCGCATCGCGGCCAGATCCACTACCGCCGGAACGCCGGTGAAATCCTGCATCAGCACGCGGGCAGGGCGGTAGGCCAGTTCGACCTCACCCTTGCCGCCATTCTCGGCCCAGTCGGAGAAGGCCTTGATATCGTCCACGGTAACCGTCTTGCCATCCTCGAAACGCAGCATGTTTTCGAGCACGACCTTCAGGCAGGCCGGCAATCTGGAGAATGTTCCCAGCCCCGCCTCCTCGGCTGCCGGGATCGAATAATAGGCGACGGACGTGCCGCCCGCTGTCAGGGACTTGCGGGTCTTGGCTGTGTCCTGACCAACTGTGATGGGCATGACAGGGCTCCTCAAAGCTATGGATAAAAGGGCGATCTGCCAGCTATGTGCCTCATGCCCCCGCGCCGATCAAGGGGGGTGCGGCGATTTTGGTATACTATTGCACACAATTTCGCCGATGCATCGTTCGTCGCGCAGTTCGCAGGCTCTCGCAAAACCTTGATTGGTTATTTCAGCGCGCTCTGGCTAAGTCTGCTTGGGCGAAACGGGACGGGACACGGACGGCATGAGGACGATCCTTGCGGCAATGATGGCTCTGACGCTTGGCATGGGCGGGGCGCAGTTGCGCGCAGGCGACACGCCGGTGGTGGTCGAGCTTTTCACCTCGCAGGGCTGCTCCTCCTGTCCCTCGGCGGACGAGATGCTGGCGCATCTGGGTGCGAAGGAGAACGTGATCGCGCTCGCGCTGCATGTCGATTACTGGGATTACATCGGCTGGAAGGACAAGTTTGCCCACTCCGCCTTTACGAAGCGCCAGAAGGGCTATGCGCGCGCCTTCGGTAATCGTTCGATCTACACGCCGCAGATGGTTGTGAACGGCACCGCCGATGTGGTCGGCAACCGCCCGCTGGAGGTGGCCGATCTGGTGCAGGCGCAGGCCGAGCGCGGCCTCCCGGTCTCGCTCGATCTGACGCGATCGGGCGGCGCGCTGTCTGTGGCGGCCCCGGCGAATGGCGGATTGCCCGACGCCGATGTGTTCGTGCTGCGCTATATCCCCAGCCAGACCGTGGACATTCCGCGCGGCGAGAATGCGGGCAAATCCATCACCTATACCCATATCGTCACGGAATGGCACGATATCGGCGATTGGAACGGTCTGGACGATCTGTCCCTGTCGGTTCCGATCTCTGGCGATCAGCCCATCGTCGTTCTGGTGCAGGCCAAGAATCACGGCCCCATCTTCGCCGCCGCCCGCTTGCGCTGACGGCGCGGTTTCCAGCGGCGGTGAATCCAGAACCATTGTTCGGGATGGGCGCGGATCTGGGCCTCGAGCCGCCGCGTCACCTCGCGCATCATTTCCGCCGGGTCGCCATGCGGCACGGGCGCTTCGAACACCGCCTCGAAAGAAATGCCGTCGGGTTTGCGGATGCCGAAGAACGGCACCAGCAGCGCGCCGGTCTTGATCGCGATATCGGCCGCCGAGGTCAAGGTCGGAGCGGGTTGGCCCATGAAATCGATCGGCACGCCCGCGCTGTCATAGACATCGAACAGCAGCACGCCCATGCCGCCGCCGCGAATATGGCGGATCAGGCCCATCGTTCCGCGCCTCCCCTGTTCGAAGACCGGATCGGACAGCGCGTGCATATTGGCGGCGTAGTGGGCGTTGAAGAAGGGGTTGGCCATGGGGCGGTATAGCCCGCCGATCCGGTATCCCCGCGCCACCAGCGCCGCGCGCGGCGCTTCGAAATTGCCGAAATGGCCGGTCACGAAGAGCACGGGCCGCCCCTCGGCGCGGGCCTTTTCGATCTCAGCGACGCCCGCACCGGTGATCGGCGCAGTCTCCATTCGGGCCATAAGCCCTTCGGGATCGTAATTATCGATCATCGTGCGTCCGGCATTGTCGGCCACCAGATCGGCGATCCGCCGGCGCTTGGCCTCGGGCATGTCCGGCCAGATATGGGCCAGATTGTCCATCGCCCGCTTACGGTAGCCCGCCAGCGGCGCCAAGAGATGCCGCACCAACCGCCCCATCAGCCAAAGCCGCGCCCGAAGGGGCAGGCGCAGGGCGCCCCAAATCGCGGCGCGCAAAAGGCGATCCGTCAGCCAGTCCTGCCAACCGCCGGGGGGCCGTTTGTTCTTCTTTGCCACTGAAACCACGTCTGAAACCTGGGCGCCAAGCGCCTTCGAAGGCACTTGATACGCGATTTCGGAATCGCGTGTCAAAGCCCCGGCTTGCAAGCGCGGCGCGGGCGGGCATATGACAGGCGACAATAACGGGGAGGAACTGCGATGAAGATCGGATCGGACACGGTCGCGCTGGTGACCGGAGGCGCGTCGGGGCTTGGCGCGGCGACGGCCGAGATGCTCGCCGGCGCGGGCGCGCATGTGGTGCTTCTGGATCGTGACAGGGCGGCCGGGGAGGAGCGCGCCAATGCCCTGCGCGGCACGTTCATCGAAACCGATGTCAGCGATGCCGGAGCCGTCCGCGCCGCGCTGGAGCGGATCGCGGATGAGCGGGGCGCGCTGCACATCGCCGTCAACTGCGCCGGGCTCGCGCCCGCTGCCAAGACCGTCTCGAAAGGCGCGGCGCATGATCCCGCGCTCTTCGCCAAAACAATCGGGGTCAACCTGATCGGCACGTTCAACGTCGCCAGCCAGGCCGCCGCGATGATGGCGCGGAACGACCCGCTCGATGCGGACGGCACGCGCGGCGTCATCGTCAACACCGCCTCGGTCGCCGCCTATGAAGGGCAGGTCGGCCAGATCGCCTATGCCGCCTCCAAGGCTGGCGTGGCGGGCATGACGCTGCCGATGGCGCGCGATCTGGCGCAAACCGGCATCCGCGTCTGCGCCATCGCGCCGGGGCTTTTCCGCACGCCGATGCTCGAAGCATTGCCGCAGGAGGTGCAGGACAGCCTCGGCGCGCAGGTGCCGTTCCCCTCGCGGCTGGGCGCCGCGCCGGAATTCGCGCAGCTGGTGCGACATATCGTCGAAAACCCGATGCTGAACGGGGAGGTGATTCGCCTCGATGGTGCCATCCGCATGGCGCCGCGCTAAGTTCCGTCCAAACCACGAAAGCGAGCCTTCCCATGTCCTTCGACGCGATCATCGTCAGCCACGGCCAGCCTTCCGATCCCGAAACCGGCGAGGCTGAAATCAAGCTGCTTGCCGAGGCGGTGGCGCGGCACGTTCCGCGGGCGCGGATCGAGGGCGTGACCCTCGCCGCGCCGGGCCGCATGGAAGAGGCGAGCGCGGCGCGCCCCGGCGCGATGATCTACCCGCTGTTCATGGCCGATGGCTGGTTCACGCAAGTCCAACTGCCCAAACGCCTCGCGCCCGGGGCAGGCCCGCAGCTTCCCAGCTTCGGCATGGATTGCACCCTGCCGGCGCTGGCGGCGCGCTGGGTGCGCGAGGTCGCGGCGTCCAACGGGCGCTCGCCGCAGGAAACCGATCTCGTCATCGCCGGTCACGGATCGGGGAAATCGCGCCGCGTGTCGCAGGCCACGGAGGCTTTCGCCGACAAGGTGGCGGCGGACCTGAACCCGCGCTCCATCCGCTGCGGCTATGTCGAGGAGGAGCCGTCGCTCGAATCGGCCCTCACCGGGCTGGACGAGACCGCGATCTGCCTGCCGTTCTTCGCCGCACGGCGCGGCCATGTGCTCGATGATCTGCCCGAAGCCGTGGAGGCGGCCCGGTTCACCGGCACCGTGCTCGATCCCATCGGACTCCACCCCGATGTGCCGAAGCTGATCGCCGATGCGCTGGCATGGCGCGCCACGCGGCAGGACGCGTGAAATCGGCGAAAATGGTAGGCCCGGCAGGACTTGAACCCGCAACCAAAGCGTTATGAGCGCTCTGCTCTAACCAATTGAGCTACAGGCCCGCCATGCCCGTTTCCCTAGCAGAGTGCCCGCGCGCGTCAAGAGGGCCGGGCGCGGCGATGGACTTGCCCGCGCCGCTGCGCTAAGGGCTGCGCAACTTTCGAAAGGTGGCGCGATGACGGACGAAACTGGCGGGATCACCTACAGGCAGGCGGGCGTCGATATCGACGCGGGCAACGCTCTGGTCGAGCGGATCAAACCGGCGGCAAAGCGCACTGCGCGGCCCGGCGTGATGGCCGGTCTTGGCGGCTTCGGCGCGCTTTTCGATCTGAAGGGCGCGGGCTACCGCGATCCGATCCTCGTTGCGGCCACCGATGGTGTCGGCACTAAGCTGCGCATCGCCATCGACACCGGCCATGTTGGCGGCGTGGGGATCGATCTGGTCGCCATGTGCGTCAACGACCTGGTGTGCCAGGGCGCGGAGCCGCTGTTTTTCCTCGATTATTTCGCAACCGGCAAGCTCGACACCGACAGCGCGGCGCAAGTGATCGAAGGCATCGCCGAAGGCTGCGCCGCCTCGGGCTGCGCGCTCATCGGCGGAGAGACCGCCGAGATGCCGGGCATGTATCCCGCGGGCGATTTCGATCTTGCGGGCTTTGCCGTCGGCGCGATGGAGCGCGGCGCGGATCTGCCAAAGGGCGTGTGCGAAGGCGATGTGCTCATTGGCCTTGCCTCCAGCGGCGTTCATTCCAACGGCTACAGCCTCGTGCGCAAGCTGGTCGAGGTCTCCGGCCTCGGCTGGGACGCGCATTGCCCCTGGGGCGAGGGCAGCCTCGGCGCCGCGCTGCTGACGCCGACGCGGCTTTATGTGACGCAGGTTCTGGCGGCGATCCGCGCAGGCGGCGTTCATGCGCTTGCGCATATCACCGGCGGCGGGCTGACGGAAAACCTGCCGCGCGTGTTGCCGCAAGGCCTCGGCGCGCAGATCGACCTGTCGGCATGGGACGCCCCGCCGGTCTTCGACTGGCTCGCGCGCAGCGGATCGCTGGACGAGGCGGAAATGCTCAAAACCTTCAATTGCGGCATCGGCATGGTGCTCATCGTCGCAGAGGACCGCGCGGACGCCCTGACAAACCTGCTGCGCGATACCGGCGAAACGGTCCACCGCATCGGCACGGTGACCGAAGGGCAGGGCATCCACTATTCCGGCACGCTTTTGTGACCAAACGGGTCGCGATCCTGATCTCCGGCGGCGGGTCAAACATGGTCGCGCTGGCTGATGACATGACCGGCGATCATCCCGCGCGCCCGGTTCTGGTGCTGTCGAACCGGCCCGATGCAGGCGGGTTGGGGAAGGCCCGCGCGCGCGGCATTTCCACTTGTGTCGTCGATCACCGCCGCTTCGGCGCGGATCGCGCCGCGTTCGAGGCCGAACTGACCCATGTGCTGGAGCAAGCCAGCCCCGACATCATCTGCCTCGCCGGATTCATGCGCGTCCTGACCGAAGGTTTCGTGACCCGCTGGCGGGGGCGGATGCTCAACATCCACCCCTCGCTGCTGCCGAAATACAAGGGGCTGGACACCCACGCCCGCGCCATCGCGGCAGGCGACACCGAGGCGGGCTGTTCGGTGCATGAGGTCACGGCGGAACTCGATGGCGGGCGCGTCCTGGGGCAGGCGCGCGTGCCGATCCTTCCCGGCGACACCCCCGACACGCTCGCCGCGCGGGTGCTGGTGCAAGAGCATCGGCTTTACCCGCTGGTCCTGCGGCGCTTCGCCACCGGTGACACGGCGCGCGTCGAATTGCGCTGATCCCGCGCGCCGCGCTTTTCACTGCGCCGGTTTCGCGATAGGGAAGCTCGAAAAATCATATCCGAGCGAACGATCCCATTATGAAAACCATAAAGACCACGTCCGAACTGGCCGAGTTCTGCGCCCGCGCGGGCGAAACCGATTACATCACCGTGGATACGGAATTCCTGCGCGAACGGACCTATTATTCCAAGCTCTGCCTGATCCAGTTGGCCTACCGGGGAGATGGCGAAACCGATGCGGTCCTCGTCGATCCGCTGGAAGGCGAGCTGTCGCTCGAGCCGCTGCTCGATCTCTTTCGCGATCCCGGCACGGTCAAGGTGTTCCACGCCGCGCGACAGGATCTGGAAATCTTCTATATCGACCACGGCGTCATCCCGCAGCCCCTCTTCGACACGCAGGTCGCCGCGATGGTCGCCGGTTTCGGCGAACAGGCCGGCTACGAGACGCTGGTGCGCAAGATCGCCAAACAGCCGCTCGACAAATCCTCGCGCTTCACCGACTGGTCGCGCCGGCCGCTATCGGACAGCCAGAAAGCCTATGCGCTGGCGGATGTGACGCATCTTCGGCAGATCTACGAGTTTCTGCGCAAGAAGCTGGCCGATACAAGCCGCGACAAATGGGTGGCCGAGGAAATCGCCACGCTTCTGGCACCGGAAACCTATGTGACGCACCCCGAAGATGCCTGGAAGCGCGTCAAGACCCGCTCCAATTCGCCGCGCTTCCTTGCCATTGTCCGCGAACTCGCGCGGTTCCGCGAATCCTACGCGCAGGAGCGCAACATCCCCCGCAACCGAGTGTTCAAGGATGACGCGCTGGTCGAGCTGGCCTCGACCAAACCGAAGGACATGAGCGATCTCGGCAAATCGCGCCTGCTGCTGCGCGAGGCGCGCAAGGGCGATATCGCCAAGGGCATTCTGGAGGCGGTGCAACGCGCGCAGGATCTGCCGAAGGACGACTTGCCCGAAATCGACAATGGCAAGCAATCGGTTCAGGTGAACCCGGCGCTCGCCGATCTGCTGCGCGTGCTGCTCAAGGCCAAGACGGATGCCTCGGGCGTTGCCTCGAAACTCGTGGCAACGGCGTCGGATCTCGATGCGTTGGCTTCGGGAGACCGCAATATCGCCGCGCTCAGGGGCTGGCGGCGCGAGGTTTTCGGCGCCGATGCGCTGCGCCTGTGCGAAGGGCGCGTCGGACTTGCCGCCAAGGGCAAACAGGTCCAGATCGTCGATCTGTGATCGCGCCGGTCCTTATCGGCGCACCGTCCGCGCGCTCTGTGCGCCGCGCACGGTGATGCTGCGAATGCCGCGCAGATCCTGATCGGTGATCCAGCGCGCCGCCGTCACCTGCCGTGCCTGCGGTCCCACGCCGCGCGGCCCGGCCTGTTGCAGGGCGCGCATGTCCAGAACGATCGCATCTTCCGTGCTCGCCGCCTCATCGACAATCAGCCTCACATCGAACGGACCGGCCCGGCTGGCCACGCCGGTCGCCCGGATGATGGCCCCACCCGGGCGCGGCTCGATCGACAGCTCGGCGATATCGGCGATATGCCGCCCGGTAAACGCGTCCGGCTGTGTGCGCCGGAAAATCGACATCCGGCGCGCTGGAATGAGCGGATTGGTCGCGCTCTCCGCCGGGTTCAGCGCCGCCGGGTCGGGCTCGGACGGGCCGAACCAGTTGACCGGGTTGAACCGCGACTCGCTGATCGTGCCGCACCCGGTCAGGGCGACCACGGCCACCATCGCAAGCATCCCCGTTTTGCGCATCGCTCTTCCCTCCGCCGAACCGCCCCAGCCGTAACCGATTGCGCGCGCGTTGAAAAGCGCCTTGCCCGCTCTGGACCTTTGCGCCGCGGCTCACTACGTCTCGCCCGAACGGCGAAATAAACCGGAGAGTGTCATGGCCAGCCCAGCTTTCGAAGAGATCGTGGAGGATTTCGAATTTCTCGACGATTGGGAAGATCGCTATCGCATGGTGATCGAACTCGGCAAGGCGATGGATCCGCTGCCCGAGGCGCTGAAAGTGCCGGCGACCAAGGTCGAAGGCTGCGCCAGTCAGGTCTGGCTGCACCCGAGGGTCGAAGAGGGCGCGCTGCATTTCGAGGGCGAGTCGGACGCGATGATCGTCAACGGGCTGATCGCGGTGCTGCGCAAGCTCTATGACGGCCAGCCCGTCCCGGATGTCATCGCCACCGATGCGCGCGCCGAACTGGCGCGGCTCGGCCTCAATGAACATCTCTCGGCGCAGCGCTCCAACGGCCTGCGCGCGATGATCGAACGTCTCAACAGCTTCGCGCGCGAGAACGCAGCCTGAGCCGCGTCCCTTCTCTGTTTCAAAAATATCTCGGGGAGCGCGAGGGGCTGGCCCCTCGCTGGCAAGAGGTCAGCCGCCGGTGTGGCTCATGTGGCGCGAGACACGCCCATCGACGCTTTGCCGCGAATAGTCGAAATCATGCCCTTTCGGCTTCAGCGCGATCGCGGCCCGGATCGCCTCTTCGAGCGGCGCATCGCTGCCCGGATGGTTGCGAAGCGCCGCGCGCAGATCGGCATTGTCCTCCTGGCCCAGGCACATGAAAAGCTCGCCCGTGCAGGTCAGCCGCACCCTGTTGCAGCTTTCGCAGAAATTATGGGTCAGCGGCGTGATGAAGCCGATCTTCTGACCCGTTTCCTCGATCCGCACATAGCGCGCCGGCCCCCCGGTGCGTTCGGGCAGATCGGTGAGCGTATATCGCTGCCGTAACTCATCGCGCAGATCGCTCAGTTTCCAGTATTGGCCCAGCCGGTCCTCATTGCCGATATCGCCCATCGGCATGACTTCGATGAAGGTCAGATCCATGTCGCGTGCCGCGCACCATTCGGTGAGGGTGAACAGCTCGTCCTCGTTGAACCCCTTGAGCGCGACCGTGTTGATCTTGACCCGAAGCCCCGCCCGCTGCGCCGCGTCGATGCCCCGCAAGACCTGCGGCAAGCGCCCCCAGCGCGTCACATCCGCGAATTTCGCCTCGTTCAGCGTGTCGAGCGAGACATTCACCCGCCGCACGCCAGCGGCGTAAAGATCATCCGCGAAACGGGCGAGTTGCGAGCCGTTCGTCGTGAGCGTCAATTCCTTGAGATCGCCGGACTCCAGATGGCGAGACATGGCGCGGAAGAATGTCATGATATCGCGCCGCACCAAAGGCTCCCCGCCCGTGATGCGCAGTTTCTCCACACCCAACCGCACGAAGGTCGAGCAAAGCCGGTCGAGCTCCTCCAGCGTCAGAAGCTCTTTCTTCGGCAGGAAGGTCATGTTTTCGGACATGCAATAGACGCAGCGGAAATCGCAGCGATCGGTGACGGAGACGCGCAGATAGGTGATCGCGCGCTGGAAGGGATCGATAAGCGGTGTCATGCGCATGAGACTAGTCATTCGGGCCGGGCTGGGCAAGTATGGCGGCGCGATAGGCAACGAAACCGAGCGGGAGGGACCATGCGAAATAGGATTGGAATTCTGGGGGTTGCGGTGATCCTCACCGGCTGCGCGCAGCTCGCACCCGAGCCTGAGGCGCCGGTCGACGCGGCCACGCGCCCGCAATCGCGCCCGGCGGCGGAACGCCGGCCGCCTGCATCGGCGCGCACGGCCGAGCAATTCGACACCACGACCGAGCAGGAGCGCGCCGCCGCCGCGCAACCTGCGAGCGCCGGCGGCGCATCGCTCGGCACGACGACCGCCTCTCTGGGCGATCCCGCACGGCCGGGCTTCTGGATCGAAACGCCGCTTGTCTCGGATCCGGGAACCGGGCGGGTGGTCTCGCCCAAGACGGGGAAATCGTCGCAGGTCGATCTCATCCCCATCGACGGTCCGAAAACCGCAGGCAGCCGCCTGTCGCTAGCCGCGATGCGTCTTCTGGAGGTGCCGCTCACCGATCTGGCCGAGGTGCAGGTATTTTCCGGCGGCTAGGCCGGATCATTCCACCGTGACCGATTTCGCGAGGTTGCGCGGCTGATCCACATCCGTGCCCTTCGCGATGGCGGCGTGATAGGCCAGAAGCTGCGCCGGCAGCGCGTAGAGCAGTGGGGTGAGCCAGGGATGCAATTCGGGCAGAACGAGCGTTTGCCAGGCGTCCGCCCCGGCCTCCGCCGCGCCCGCGGCATCGGTGATCAGACAGACCCTGCCGCCGCGTGCCATGACCTCGTGCATGTTCGACACCGTCTTGTCGAACAGCGCGTCATGCGGGGCCATGACCACCACCGGAACCGACTTGTCGATCAGCGCGATGGGGCCGTGCTTCAATTCGCCTGCTGCATAAGCCTCGGCGTGGATATAGCTGATTTCCTTGAGTTTCAGCGCACCTTCAAGCGCCAGAGGATACATCAGCCCGCGCCCCAGGAACAGCACATCGCGCGCCTCCGCGATCTGGCGCGCGGCCTCGGCGAAAATCGGCTCGCGGTCGAGCGCGGCATTGAACACGCCGGGCAGCGCGCGCAGCAGATCGAGCGTCGCGCCGCGATCCGCCCCGGTGATGCAGCCGCGCGCTTCCGCAGCGTGCATAGCCAGCAGGAACAACGTGTTGAGCTGACATGTGAAGGCTTTGGTCGAAGCCACACCGACCTCGACCCCGGCATGGATCGGCAGCGCCACATCGCTCTCGCGCGCGATGGAGCTTTCGGCGACATTGACGACCGAAAGGATGCTCCTCGCCTTGCCGGTGCAATAGCGCAGCGCCGCGAGCGTGTCCGCTGTCTCGCCCGACTGGCTGACGAAGATCGCCACCGTGCCCCCGGTGACGGGCGGCTCGCGGTAGCGGAATTCGGACGCGATATCGACCTCGACGGGCAGGCGGGCGATTTGCTCGAACCAGTATTTCGCCGTCAGGCAGGCGTAATAGGCGGTTCCGCAAGCGACCATCACCAGCCGGTCGATCTTGCCGAAATCGGGCAGGGCGTCCGGCATCACGATCCTGTCGCCATTCAGATAGGCGCGCAGCGCATCGGCCAGAACCGTCGGTTGTTCGGCGATTTCCTTGGCCATGAAATGCTTGTGCCCGGCCTTGTCCACGCGCGCTGCGGTGGTGTCGATCCGGGTTTTCGAGCGCGATACGGGCGCGCCGGACGCGTCGAAAATGTCGAGCGTCGCCCGGGTGACGACCGCGCAATCGCCTTCCTCCAGATAGGTGATCGTATCGGTCAGGGGTGCGAGCGCTATGGCATCGGAGCCGACGAACATCTCCCCGTCGCCATGCCCGATGGCCAGCGGACTGCCTCGGCGCGCGGCGACGATCAGATCGTCCTGACCGTCGAAGAGGAAAGCCAGCGCGAAGGCGCCTTCGAGCCTTGCAAGGCAGGCGCGCGCGGCATCGACGTGGGACATGCCCTGCGCGATCAGGTGATGCGTCAAAAGCGCGATGGTTTCGGTATCGGTGTCGGTTTGGGGTGCGATCCCATGCGCGGCAAGTTCGCTGCGCAACTCCTTGAAATTCTCGATGATTCCATTGTGAACGACGGCGACCGGACCGGAACGGTGCGGATGCGCGTTTTCGGTGTTGGGCGCGCCATGCGTGGCCCAGCGGGTATGCCCGATCCCGGCCTTTCCGGGCAGCGGGTCATGCACGAGCAGGTCCGACAGGTTCACCAACTTGCCGACCGCGCGGCGGCGATCCAGATGGCCGTCATTGACCGTCGCGATCCCGGCGCTGTCATAGCCGCGATATTCGAGCCGTTTCAGCGCCTCGACCAGAAGCGGGGCGGCTTCGTGTTTCCCCAGAACGCCGACGATCCCGCACATGGCTTATCCTTTCGCTTGACCGGCCTTCTTCGCGCGAAGCATGGCAAAGAACTTGCGCACGAAGCCGGGTTTGTTCGTCTGCTCGCACCGCGCAATCGCCATCGCGCCTTCGGGCACGTCGCGCGTGACGGTCGTTGACGTTGCGGTCATCGCCTCATCGCCCACGGTGACGGGCGCGACCAGCATCGTGTTCGAGCCGATGAACACGTCACGCCCGATTGTCGTTCGGTGCTTCATCACGCCGTCATAATTGCAGGTGATGGTGCCCGCGCCGATATTGCTGTTCGCGCCGACATCGGCATCGCCGATATAGCTCAGGTGGTTGACCTTGGCGCCCTCATCCAGCGCGGCGTTCTTGATCTCGACGAAATTGCCGACATGCACATCCTCTGCGAGTTCCGCGCCGGGGCGCAGGCGGGCATAGGGGCCGACGGTCGCGCCGCGGCTGACATGAGCGCCTTCGAGATGGCTGAAGGCGCGAATCCGCGCGCCGGATTCGACCGTGACGCCTGGGGCGAAGACGACATTCGGCTCGATTTCCGCGTCGCGGCCGATGGTGGTGTCGAAGGAGAGGAACACCGTATCGGGCGCCTGCATCTGCACGCCGGTCTCGATCAGCGTTTGCCGCGCGCGGGTCTGGAAAGCTGCCTCGGCAGCGGCCAGTTCGGCGCGCGAATTGATGCCCAGCGTTTCGGCCTCGTCGCAGGTGACGGCGGTGGCCGACAGTCCGCGCGCGCGGGCGATGGCGATGATGTCGGTGAGGTAGTATTCGCCCGATGCGTTGTCGTTGCCCACCGCATCGATCAGGTCGAAAAGCGCGCCGCAATCCGCACAGATAACGCCGGAGTTGCAGAGCGTTATGCCGCGTTCCTCATCCGTTGCATCCTTGTATTCGACGATCCGTTCAAGCGTATCGCCCTGCATCACCAACCGACCGTAGCGCCCCGGATCGCGCGCCTCGAAGCCCAGCACGACCACATCATGCGCGCGCCGCGCCTCGCGCATCGCCTCCAGCGTTTCGGTGGTGATGAAGGGCGTGTCGCCGTAAAGCACGATCGCATCGCCCTCAAGCCCGTCCAGCGCCCCGCGCGCCTGCGCGACCGCATGGGCGGTGCCGAGCTGCTCGGTCTGCCGCACGCACATGGCGCTCTCGTCGAAGATCCGTGCGGCGGTCTCCACCGCCTGGGCGCCATGCCCCGTCACGACCACGATGCGTTCCGGCTCCAGCGCGGAGGCGGGCAGCATCGCGTGATGCAGCAGCGGCGCACCGCCGATCTTGTGCAGCACTTTGGGCAGGTCCGATTCCATCCGCGTGCCCTTGCCGGCGGCAAGGACGATCAGGGCAAGGCTCATCACGTTTCTCTTTGTGTTTTCCGCACGGCCCTTTTATCGCTCTGGCCGGGTGCCGCAAGCCGACTACGTTCACACAAGATTGCGGGTTGTGACAGGAGGGACGCAGTGAAAACGGTGATATTCGACCTCGACGGCACGCTCGCTGATACCAGCGGCGATCTGATCGCGGCGGCGAACCATTGCTTCGAGCGTATGGGGTTTGCCGCGCGGCTCGATCCGGCGCGCGATGCCGGCACGGCGCTCAAGGGCGGGCGGGCGATGCTGACGCTCGGACTGGAGCGCGAGGGCCGGCGCGACGAGGCGCTGGTCGATGAATGGTATCCCGAACTGCTCGGCGCCTATGGCGAGGCGCTCGATGTGCATACGGTCCTCTATCCCGGAGCGATGGACGCGGTCGAGGCGCTGCGCCGGGCCGATATCCGCGTCGGCATCTGCACCAACAAGCCAGAGGCGCTGGCGCAGACGCTGATGATGCGGCTCGGCGTAAGGAGCGCCTTCGGCTCTCTGATCGGCGCGGATACCCTGCCGACACGCAAACCCGATGCGGCGCCCTATCTGCGCGCCGTCGAACTGGCCGGGGGGGCTGTGAGCCGAAGCTGCCTGATCGGTGATACCGTCACCGACCGCGACACGGCCCGCGCCGCGAACGTGCCTTGCGTGCTGGTGGGGTTCGGCCCGTCGGGCGGCGACATGGCCGCGCTGGAGCCGGATGCGATCCTCGATCACTACGACGACCTGCCGCCGCTGGCGGAACGGTTGCTCAAATGACGGCAAAGCCCCCTTACGGCTGATAAAGCGGCACGGTCGAGATCGCCAGTTTCGCCGAGCCGTCCGTCAGTTCCGCCGCATGGGCGAGGTAAACGAGCGTCTGGTTTTTCTCATCGAAGATCCGTTTTACCCGGAGCGATTTCAGGATGATCGAGCGCGAGGTCTTGAACACGTCCTCGCCATCCTCGTCCCGGTCGATGTCGCCGATGGTGATCGGGCCGGTCTGGCGGCAGGCGATGGAGGCGTTGGAGGGGTCCTCGAACCAGTTGCCCTTGCTGAGCCGGTCGAACAGGCCGCGCTCGAAATAGGCGATGTGGCAGGTCACGCCCTCGACCTCCGGGTCCGAGACCGCTTCGATGATGATGTCATTGCCGACCCAATCGACGCCGACCTCGCCGATCTCTTCGGCGAAGGTCGGGGCGGCGAGGCCGATCAGGGCGGCGGCAAGGGCGATGCGCATGGCAATTCCTTTTCGGTTGATTTGTGTCCTGTCGCGAGTGTTTCATCGTGACGCCGGGCTGACAACGCTTGACCGGCGCGAAGGGTTGCCGTTACGATTTGAACAAGCGTTCAATAAATTCGAACGGACTCATTAGCTCTGGGGAGAAGCCGATGTTCACCGCTGCCATGCAATTCGATCTGGGCGAGGATGTGAACGCGCTGCGCGAGATGGTGCACCGCTGGGCGCAGGAGCGCGTCAAGCCGATGGCGCATGAGATCGACACGAGCAATGAATTCCCGCCCGAGCTCTGGACCGAGATGGGCGAGCTGGGCCTGCTCGGCATTACCGTGGATGAGGATTACGGCGGCGCGGGGATGAGCTACCTTGCCCATACCGTCGCCATTGAGGAGATCGCAAGGGCGTCCGCCTCTGTGTCGCTGTCCTATGGCGCTCATAGCAATCTATGCGTCAACCAGATCAAGCTGAACGGCACCGACGCGCAGAAGCGCAAATACCTGCCGGGCCTGATTTCGGGCGAGCATGTCGGCGCGCTGGCGATGTCCGAGCCGGGGTCGGGATCGGACGTCGTGTCGATGAAGCTGCGCGCGGAAAAGCGCAACGACCATTACCGGCTGAGCGGCAACAAATACTGGATCACCAACGGGCCGGACGCCGACACTCTGGTGGTTTACGCCAAGACCGACCCGGACGCGGGCAGCAAGGGCATCACGGCCTTTCTGATCGAAAAGGACATGGAGGGCTTCAGCACAAGCCCGCATTTCGACAAGCTGGGCATGCGCGGCTCGAACACCGCCGAGTTGATCTTCGACGGGGTGGAGGTGCCGTTCGACAACATCCTCGGTGAAGAGGGCAAGGGCGTGCGTGTTCTGATGTCCGGTCTCGACTACGAACGCGTTGTGCTGGCCGGGATCGGGCTGGGCATCATGGCCGCCTGTCTTGACGAGATCATGCCCTACATGGCCGAGCGCCGACAGTTCGGTCAGCCGATCGGCAGCTTCCAGCTGATGCAGGGCAAGATGGCCGATATGTATACCGCGATGAATTCCGCCCGCGCCTATGTCTACGAGGTCGCCAAGGCCTGCGACCGGGGCGATGTGACCCGGCAGGACGCCGCCGCCTGTTGCCTTTACGCCAGCGAACAGGCGATGGTTCAGGCGCATCAGGCGGTGCAGGCGATGGGCGGCGCGGGCTTTCTGGCCGACGCGCCGGTCGCGCGGCTGTTCCGCGATGCCAAGCTGATGGAGATCGGCGCGGGCACGTCCGAGATCCGGCGCATGCTTGTGGGCCGCGAGATGATGGCGGCGATGGGCTAAGAGCGCCTGAGCGGCACCGGAGGGACCGAGGGTGGAAAGCCTGCTGAACAGCGCGACTGAGGAGACGATCCTTCATTCCGAATTCGGGGCGCTCGTGCACGGGCTCGAATGGGCGGCGGCGGTGGTCGATCTCTTTGCCATCGCGCTGCTTCTGATCGGCGCATTGCGGTTCATCATCGGTGTGGCGCGCTCCGAGATCAGGCGCGAGAGCGTCGAAAGGGTGCGCGGCATGAACCGCGAGCGGATCGAGCTGGGGCGCTATATCCTCGCCGGGCTGGAGCTCTTCATCGTGTCGGATGTCGTCCACACCGCGCTCAGCCTTGCGTTTCTCGATCTGATCTTCCTGCTGCTTCTGGTGGTGATCCGTTCTATCACCTCCTACTTTCTCGATCGCGAACTCGAACAGCTCAAGCATGAGGTGGAGCGGGAATGACGGCACATTGGATCTGGTTCCTCCCACTGGCTCTGGCGACCGTTCTGGGTGCGCTCTTGGCCTTTCGCTATGGCTGGATCGCCGCCACGCTCACGGAAAGCGATGTGATCGACACCATGTCGCGCCGCTATGTCACGGAGGATGGAGGCGCACGCCAGAGCGATTGCACGGGATTGCCGGGGCAGGTGCGCGGCGCGTGGATCACCGTGCGCTGCGGCGCGCTGTCCTATCACGTCAATCGCTTCGGCGGCGTGATCTCCACCGAACCCGTGCGCGAAAGGCCGGCGATATGACATACCGCACCATGTTACGACCGGCGCCCTATGACGCGTTGCGCAAGGGGTTCGACTGGGATCTGCCCGCATCGCTCAACATGGCGCATCAGGTCTGCGACGGCTGGGCCGCGACCGAACCGGACCGCACGGCGATCATCGAGGTCACGCCGGAGCGGGCGCGGCGGATCACCTATGGCGATCTGTGGTATCGCTCGCGGCAGGTCGAGGCGGCGCTGATCGAACGCGGCGTGATGAAGGGCGACCGGGTGGGCGTGCTGCTCTCGCAATCGCCGCTTTGCGCCGCCGCCCATATCGCGGCATGGCGGCTGGGCGCGATCTCGGTGCCGCTGTTCAAGCTGTTCCAGACGGACGCGCTGCGCAGCCGGATCGAGGATGCCGGGCTTGGCGTCGTCGTGACCGATCTCGAAGGGGTGGCGCAGCTTGCCGGTCTGGGCGTCGCCTGCATCACGCGCAGCGATCTGGGCGCATCGGGCGGCACCCGCGCGATGGTCGAGACCGGGCCGGAGGATGCCGCGCTGCTGTCCTATACCAGCGGCACGACGGGCGCCCCCAAGGGCGTGCTGCACGGGCATCGCGTGTTGACCGGCCATTTTCCGGGCGTGGAAATGAGCCATGATTTCCTCGGCCAGCCGGGCGATGTGATCTGGACGCCAGCCGATTGGGCCTGGATCGGGGGGCTTTTCAACGTGCTGATGTCGGGGCTGGCGATCGGTGTGCCGGTGGTCGCGGCGCGCATGGCCAAGTTCAGCGCGCCCGACTGCGCCCGCATCTGCCACGAGGGCGGCGTGCGCAACGTGTTCTTCCCGCCCACCGCGCTGCGGATGCTGAAGGCCGGGGGCGCGCGGATCGGCGGGCTGCGCTCGGTCGCCAGCGGCGGCGAGGCGCTGGGTGCGGAGATGCTCGATTGGGGCCGGGAGGCGTTCGGGGTGACGATCAACGAATTCTACGGTCAGACCGAGTGCAACATGGTTCTGTCTTCCTGCGGCGCATCCTTCGACACCGTCCCCGGTGCCATCGGTCGCCCGGTGCCGGGGCATCAGGTGGCGGTGATCGGCGCGGGCGGGCAGATTTGCGACGGTGAGGGCGATATCGCGATCCGGCGCGGATCGGCGGCGATGTTTCTCGAATACTGGCGCAAGCCCGAAGCGACGGCGGCCAAGTTTCGCGGCGACTGGATGCTGACCGGCGACCGGGGCGTTCAGACCGGCGAGACGATCCGCTTCGTCGGGCGCGATGACGATGTCATCACCTCGTCGGGCTACCGCATCGGGCCGGGCGAGATCGAGGATTGCCTGCTCACCCATCCCGCCGTCGCCACCTGCGGCGTGGTCGGCAAGCCGTGCGCGCTGCGCACCGAGATCGTGAAGGCCTATGTCGTGCTCAAGACCGGCGCGCAGGCCAGCGAAGACGTGTTGCGCGACTGGGTCAAAACGCGGCTGGCGGGCCATTCCTATCCCCGCGAGATCGCCTTTGTCGAAAATTTGCCGATGACCGTCACCGGCAAGGTGATCCGCAAGGAACTCAAGGCGCGCGCGGCGCGGGAGGTGGAAGAATGAGAATTAAAATGGTCGTGATCGCGGCTCTGGCGTTTCCCGGCATGGCCGCCGCGCAAAATCTCGGGGCCGATCCGCAGATCGTGCGCGGCTGTTTCGCCAGCACCCCGCCGGGAAGCGTCTATCCGCCCTGTCTCGGGCAGGCCTCCGGCCAGTGCCAGCAGCTTCCCGGCGGCTCCACCACCATCGGGATGATGGAGTGCATCCAGGCCGAAACCGCGCATTGGGATGCGATCCTGAACGAACAATACGGGCGGACGCAGGATTTCAACGCCATGCAGGATGCGCAAGGCGCCTCTCCGGTGATGGACCGAACCGACGCGCTGCGCGATGCGCAACGCGCCTGGATCGCCTTTCGCGATGCCGATTGCGCCGCGCGCTACGCGCTTTGGCAGGACGGCACGATGCGCAGTATCGTCGCTGCGAATTGCCACCTGACGATGACCGCGCAGAGGGCGCTGGAATTGCGCGACATGACGGGGGGGATGCAATGAAGCTGCACTCGCAAGCCGTTCCGTGCTCGGAGGCGTTCAAGGCCAACCGCGCCGCGCATGAAGAGGCCTTGCGCGTCGTGCGCGAGGCGGCGGAACAGGCGGCTGCCGGCGGCGGTGAACGGGCGCGCGAGCGTCATGTGGCGCGCGGCAAGATGCTGCCGCGCGAGCGTGTGGCGAACCTGCTCGATCTAGGATCGCCTTTCTTGGAGATCGGGGCAACGGCGGCGCATGGCATGTATGACGATGCAGCCCCTGCCGCCGGCGTGATCGCCGGTGTGGGAAGGGTGATGGGGCGGCAGGTCATGGTGGTGTGCAACGACGCAACCGTGAAGGGCGGCACCTATTATCCGATGACGGTCAAGAAGCACCTGCGCGCGCAGGAGATCGCCGAGGAAAACCA
This sequence comes from Marivita sp. GX14005, assembly GCF_023370775.1. Taxonomy (GTDB): domain Bacteria; phylum Pseudomonadota; class Alphaproteobacteria; order Rhodobacterales; family Rhodobacteraceae; genus Marivita. The sequence goes on along the minus strand of NZ_JAMCCQ010000003.1, from coordinate 130,203 downwards.
TCTGCCCTGCATCTACCTTGTCGATAGCGGCGGCGCGAACCTGCCCAATCAGGACGAGGTCTTTCCCGACCGCGACCATTTCGGGCGCATCTTCTACAATCAGGCGCGGATGAGCGCGAAGGGCATCGCGCAGATCGCGGTGGTCATGGGCTCCTGCACCGCAGGCGGTGCCTATGTGCCCGCCATGTCGGACGTGACGATCATCGTGAAGGAACAGGGTACGATCTTCCTCGCTGGCCCGCCCTTGGTGAAGGCGGCGACGGGCGAAGTGGTTACGGCCGAGGATCTGGGCGGCGGCGACGTGCACACGCGTCTGTCGGGTGTCGCCGATTATCTGGCGGAGGATGACGCGCATGCGCTGGCCCTCGCGCGGCGCGCGGTCGGCTCGCTCGGCGCCGGATTCGCGCCCGGCATACGTCAGACATCGGAAGACCCGGCCTATGACCCGGACGAGATCCTCGGTGTCGTTCCGGGCGATCTGCGCACGCCCTACGACATCCGCGAGGTGATTGCGCGGGTTGTGGACGGCTCCTATTTCGACGAGTTCAAGCCGCGCTTCGGAGAGACGCTGGTGACGGGCTTCGCGCATGTCGATGGCTGGCCGGTGGGGATCGTCGCCAATAACGGCGTGCTCTTCAGCGAGGCCGCGCAGAAAGGCGCGCATTTCGTGGAGCTTTGCTCGCAGCGCAAGATCCCGTTGGTCTTTTTGCAGAACATCACCGGTTTCATGGTGGGCCGGAAATACGAGAACGAAGGCATCGCGCGGCACGGCGCCAAGATGGTGACGGCGGTCGCCTGCACCTCGGTTCCCAAGATCACCATGCTCGTGGGCGGCTCTTTCGGGGCGGGCAATTACGGCATGGCCGGCCGCGCCTACCAGCCGCGATTTCTCTGGACCTGGCCGAACAGCCGGATTTCCGTGATGGGCGGCGAACAGGCGGCGGGCGTGCTGGCGACCGTCAAGCGCGATGCGATGGAAAAGCGGGGGGAGAGTTGGTCGGACGAGGAGGAAGCGGCGTTCAAGCGGCCCACGATCGAGATGTTCGAGGAGCAGGCGCATCCGCTCTACGCCGCCGCCCGGCTTTGGGATGACGGCATCATCGACCCGCGCAAGTCGCGTGCGGTGCTGTCGCTGTCGCTGGAGGCGGCGCTCAATGCGCCTGTTGGGGAGACGCGGTTCGGTGTGTTCCGCATGTGATTGGGGGGCCAGCCCCCCAAGCCCCCCGAGGTATTTGAGGCCCAAAGAAGCAAGGAAGGGCGCGCTTTATGTTTGACACGGTCCTGATAGCCAATCGCGGTGAAATTGCCTGCCGGGTGATGGAGACCTGCCGCCGGTTGGGGGTGCGCACGGTTGCGGTGCATTCCGATGTGGACGCGCAGGCGCGGCACGTCGAGATGGCGGATGTCGCGGTGTCGCTGGGCGGGGCGTCGCCCGCCGAAAGCTACCTGCGGGGCGACGCGATCATCGCCGCCGCGCAGGCGACGGGCGCGCAGGCGATCCATCCCGGATATGGGTTCCTGTCCGAGAACCCGGACTTCGTCGAGGCGGTCGAGGCGGCGGGGCTTGTCTTCATCGGCCCGCCGGCCTCGGCGATCCGGGCGATGGGGCTGAAGGATGCGGCGAAGGACGTGATGGCACGCGCGGGTGTGCCGGTGGTGCCGGGCTATCAGGGCTCCGATCAATCGCCCGGGCTGTTGGCATCGGAGGCTGCGAAGATCGGCTATCCTGTTTTGATCAAGGCCGTGGCGGGCGGCGGCGGCAAGGGGATGCGGCTGGTCGAGAATGCGGGAGAGTTCGCCGATGCCTTGAAGGCGGCGCAATCGGAGGCTTTGGCCGCGTTCGGCAACGGCCATGTGCTGATCGAGAAGTTCATCACCTCGCCGCGCCATATCGAGATGCAGGTGTTCGGCGATGGCACGCGCGCCGTGCATCTTTTCGAGCGGGATTGTTCGCTGCAACGGCGGCATCAGAAGGTGATCGAGGAAGCGCCGGCCCCGGGTATGAGCGCCGAGATGCGCGCGGCGATGGGACAGGCGGCTGTGCGTGCCGCGGAGGCGATCGGCTACCGGGGCGCCGGGACGGTGGAGTTCATCGTCGACGGATCGGGCGGGCTGCGCCCGGACGGGTTCTGGTTCATGGAGATGAACACGCGTCTTCAGGTCGAGCATCCCGTGACCGAGGCGATCACCGGTGTCGATCTCGTCGAATGGCAGTTGCGCGTCGCCGCGGGTGAGCCGTTGCCCTGCGCGCAAGAGGATTTGTCGATACGCGGGCATGCCTTCGAGGCGCGGCTTTATGCCGAGGATGTGCCGGCGGGGTTCTTGCCCGCCACCGGGCGGCTGGCGCACTTGGCGTTTCCGGAAGGCGCGCGGGCCGATACCGGGGTGCGCAGCGGGGACGAGGTTTCACCGCATTACGATCCGATGATCGCCAAGGTGATCGTGCATGGGCCGGACCGGGATGTCGCGCTGAGGCGTTTGCGGCGCGCGCTGGAGGAAACCGAGGTCGCCGGCACCGTGACCAATCTTGCCTTTCTGGGCGCGCTGGCGCAGCATGAGGGGTTTTCGCGCGGCGAGGTCGATACCGGGTTGATCGGGCGCGATCTGGAGATTTTGATCGCGGTCGAGGATACGGAGCCGGCGGCGCTGGCACAGGCGGCGGTGATGCTCGCCGGGCTGCAGGATGCGCGTGACTGGTTGAGCGGGTTCACGCTCTGGCAGCCGCTCAGCCAGCGGATCGCGCTGTGCGTCGGCGACAAGAAGGTGATGGCCGAGCTTTGCGTCCTTGGCGCCGGGCGGGTCGATGTTGCGATCGCGGGCCAGGTTGTCGCGGCACGGCTCGGATCGCGCGGCTGGCGGTTCAACGGGCAGGCCGCGCGGGCCGCGCATGTCGAGGATGGGCGCGTGACGCTGTTCGGGGCGGTGCCGCTCGAGGTGGTGCGGATCGATCCGCTCGAGCAGGCGGGCGAGGCCGGGGCGGGCGGCGATCTGATCGAGGCGCCGATGCCGGGGCTGGTGCGCGAGATTTTCGTGGCGGCGGGTGCCAGGGTTGCAAAAGGCGACAGGCTGGCCATTCTGGAGGCGATGAAGATGGAACATGCGCTGCGCGCGGCGCGCGACGGTGTCGTGGCGGAAGTGCTGGCCGAGCCCGGCGGTCAGGTCGCGGCGGGAGCGGCGCTCATTCGGCTGGAGGCGGAAGAGACATGATCCGGTTGCATCACTGCCCGCAGACGCGTTCGATGCGGATCCTCTGGCTGTTGCACGAATTGGAGCTCGAGTTCGACGTGGTGGTGCGTGCCTTCGACCGGTCGCTGCGCGCGCCGGATTACCTGAGCCTGTCGCCCGCCGGGCGGGTTCCGGCGCTCGAGATCGATGGCGAGCGGATGTTCGAGAGCGGGGCGATCACGATCTATCTCTGCGAGCGGTTTCCCGAGGCGAATATGGGCCGGTTGCCGACCGAGCCCGACCGGATGGCCTGGCTCGTCTGGGTGCATTTCGCCGAAACGATCAGCCAGCATGTCGCGGCGCTGACGCAGCAGCATATCGCGCTTTACGAGGACGAGATGCGCAGCCCCGTGGTGATGAAGCTCGAAGCGGCGCGGCTGGGCAAGTGTTATGACGCGATCGAGGCGCGGCTGTCGACCCCGGTGGAGAACCGCGACTACCTTTTAACCAGCGGGTTCTCGGCGGCCGATATTTGCGTCGGGCAGGCGGTTTACATGGCGCGGCATTTCAAGCGGCTCGATGCGCATCCGGCCGTGGCTGAGTGGTATGGGCGGATCACCGAGCGGGAGGCGTTCGTCAAATCCCTGCCCGAGCCGGGCGGCGCGCGGCTCTACGAGAGGGACTTCTACCCGGCCTGGGAGGCGGCGTGAGCGTGGGTGTTCGAGTATTTTTGAAGAGAAGATGCGACAGGGCGTGCCCGGGGTGCGTGGCCGGGCCGCATGTGCAGGGGGCGCAGGGATGAGCCTGATCAGATGCGAGACCGACGCGCGCGGGGTGGCGACGCTGTGGCTGGCGCGGGCGGAGAAGCACAATGCGCTTTCGGCGCGCATGATGGGCGAGATCGAGGCGGCGGCGCGCGATCTGGCGCGGGATGCGTCGGTGCGGGTCGTGGTGCTGGCGGCGGAAGGCAAGAGCTTTTGCGCCGGCGGCGATCTGGCCTGGATGCGGGAGCAGTTCGAGATGGGTGCCGAAACCCGCAAGGCGGAAAGCCGGCGCATCGCGACCATGCTGGGCGCGCTTTACGAGTTGCCGCAGCCTCTGATCGGGCGGATTCACGGCAATGCGCTGGGCGGCGGGGTCGGGCTGGTATCGGTTTGTGACGTGGCGATCGGCGTGCAGGGGGCGAAGCTGGGGCTGACCGAGGTGAGGCTCGGGCTGATCCCGGCCAATATCGGGCCATATGTGCTTGCGCGGATGGGGCGGACGCGGGCGTCCGAAATATTCATGTCAGGGCGCGTCTTTGACGCGCAGGAAGCCGTACGGCTCAATCTGCTGGCCCGTACGGTCGAGGCCGGCGATCTGGATGCCGCCATCGAGGCGGAGGTTGCGCCTTACCTCGCTTGCGCGCCAGGTGCCGTCGCCGAGGCCAAGGCGCTCATGCGCGAGTTGACCGGTCCGGTCACGCAGGCGCAGGTGGATCGGGCCATAGACGCGCTCGCTGCGCGGTGGCAGAGCGAGGAGGCTCGCGAGGGGGTGAACGCGTTTTTCGGCAAGCGCAAGCCGGGCTGGGCGTGACGGTTCACCTTGCGCATTTCTACGCCACGGCCTGTCTTGCCATCGTGTTCTTCCAGATCGCGCTGATCGCCGGTGCGCCGCTCGGAGCCTATACGCAAGGCGGCCGGTATGAGGGTGTCTTGCCGCTCGGTGGACGACTGATCGCGGCGCTGTCGATCCCGGTGCTTGTCTTCATGGCGCTGGCGATCCTGTCGGCGGCGGGGTTTCCGGGGCTCGGATGGCCGCGTTGGACCGGATGGCTGGCCAGCGGCGTGCAGCTTGTCTCGGCGCTGCTCAACACCATCACGCCGTCGCGGCGCGAACGGGCGGTCTGGGCGCCGATCACCTGGGTTCTGGCGGCGCTGTGTCTGGCGGTGATGACGGCCTGATCCGCTGGCGGCGGCGTGGCTTTGCGCTATGTCGCCCCATATGGCCCTGACCGATTGCCGCATGCCGACGGGATCTGATCGAAAAGCGGCGCGATTGCTGTTAGAAATAACGCGCTTCGGCATGGGCCGGGCAGGGGGCCGAATGGTTGACCCCGCCGTGCGGCGGGAGTAAGTCACGGCGAAGTCAACCTCGCCACTTGACGGCGCGCCACCGGGCGCGAAGGAAAAGGAGCCTCGTCTTGGAAGACATGTTGCGCGAATACCTGCCGATTCTGGTGTTTCTGGTCATAGCCATCGGGCTCGGCCTCGTCCTGATCCTGGCGGCGGTGATCCTCGCCGTGCGGGCGCCGGACCCGGAAAAGGTCTCGGCCTATGAATGCGGCTTCAACGCCTTCGACGATGCGCGGATGAAATTCGACGTGCGGTTCTATCTCGTGGCGATCCTGTTCATCATCTTCGATCTGGAGATCGCGTTCCTCTTTCCGTGGGCGGTCGCGTTCCAGGACATGAGCATGACCGGGTTCTGGTCGATGATGGTGTTCCTTGGCGTTCTGACCATCGGCTTCGCCTATGAATGGAAGAAGGGAGCCCTGGAATGGGAGTGATGACAGGCGCCAACACCGCCGGAGCGGACCGCGAATTCGCCACCCAGAAGCTCAACGCCGAGCTTCAGGACAAGGGTTTTCTGCTGACCTCGACGGAGGATATCGTCAACTGGGCGCGCACCGGCAGCTTGCACTGGATGACCTTCGGTCTGGCCTGCTGCGCCGTGGAGATGATGCAAAGCTCCATGCCGCGCTACGATCTGGAGCGTTTCGGCACCGCGCCGCGCGCCTCCCCGCGCCAGTCCGATCTGATGATCGTCGCAGGCACGCTCACGAACAAGATGGCGCCCGCGCTGCGCAAGGTCTATGACCAGATGCCCGAGCCGCGCTATGTGATTTCCATGGGCAGCTGCGCCAATGGCGGCGGGTATTATCATTACAGCTATTCCGTGGTGCGCGGCTGCGACCGGATCGTGCCGGTGGATATCTACGTGCCGGGCTGTCCGCCGACCGCCGAAGCGCTGGTTTACGGCATCATGGCGCTGCAGCGGAAGATCCGCCGCACCGGAACGATAGTGCGCTGAGCGGGCGCGAGTGAGGACACCGACATGACCGAGACCTTGCAAGAGCTTGGCGAACATATCGAAACGAAGCGGCCCGATTGCGTTCTGGGCTGGGAGGTCACTCTGGACGAGTTGACGCTATCTGTCGCGCCGTCGAATATCGTGGGGTTCGTGGATTTCCTGAAAACCGATCCGACCTGCAAGTTCTCGTCGCTGATCGACATCACGGCGGTGGATTACCCCCAGCGGCCCAAGCGGTTCGACGTCGTCTATCACTTCCTGTCGATGTATCAGAACCAGCGGATCCGGCTGAAACTGGCCATCCGCGAGGATGAGATGGTGCCTTCGATCACCTCGGTGCATCCCAGCGCCAACTGGTTCGAGCGCGAGGTGTTCGACATGTTCGGCATCCTCTTTTCCGGTCACCCGGATCTGCGCCGCATCCTCACCGATTATGGCTTCCGCGGCTATCCGCTGCGCAAGGATTTCCCGACAACGGGCTATACCGAAGTCCGTTACGACGAAGAGAAGAAACGCGTCGTCTATGAGCCGGTCAGCCTCGTTCAGGAATATCGGCAGTTCGATTTCATGTCGCCCTGGGAAGGCGCGGAATACGTGCTTCCGGGAGACGACAAAGCCGCAGCGGACGGTCATGTGTCGAAAGGCAAGGATTGATGGGCTTTTTGATCTGGGTCGCGGTCACGATCGCGACGATCATTCCGATGCTCAGGCTGCTGCCCCATTTCGGCGTTAACAAGAACTGGGCGTATGGCGTGATCATCCCCTTTGGTGCCCTGATCCTCCTTTGGGTCATGGCCACGAAACTGCAGGAATTGGAGAGACGATGATGGACGGCTCCAAGTTTGACGATGGCAGCGTGGACGCGCTGCAGGGCGAACAGAAGATTCGCAACTTCAACATCAATTTCGGCCCGCAGCACCCTGCGGCGCATGGGGTGTTGCGGCTGGTTCTGGAGCTTGACGGCGAGATCGTGGAGCGTTGCGATCCGCATATCGGCTTGCTGCACCGGGGCACCGAGAAGTTGATGGAAAGCCGGACCTATCTGCAAAACCTGCCCTATCTCGACAGGCTCGATTACGTCGCGCCGATGAACCAGGAACATGCCTGGTGCCTGGCGATCGAGAAGCTGACCGGCGTGGAAGTGCCGCGCCGCGCGTCGCTGATCCGGGTGCTCTATTCCGAGATCGGACGCATCCTGAGCCATCTGCTCAACATCACCACGCAGGCGATGGATGTCGGCGCGCTGACGCCGCCGCTTTGGGGGTTCGAGGAACGCGAGAAGCTGATGGTCTTCTACGAGCGGGCCTGCGGCGCGCGGCTTCATGCGGCCTATTTCCGCCCCGGCGGGGTGCATGCCGATCTGCCACCCGACCTGATCGACGATATCGAGGAATGGTGCGCGCATTTCCCCTCGGTGATCGACGATATTGACGGATTGCTCAGCGAGAACCGCGTGTTCAAGCAGCGCAATGCCGATATCGGCGTGGTGACGGAGCAGGACATTCTGGACTGGGGCTTTTCCGGCGTGATGGTGCGCGGCTCGGGCCTTGCCTGGGATCTGCGCCGGGCGCAGCCTTACGAGTGTTACGACGAGTTCGAGTTCAAGATCCCCGTCGGCAAGCATGGCGATTGCTTCGACCGCTATCTCGTCCGCATGGCCGAGATGCGCGAGAGCGTGAAGATCATGTTGCAGGCGATCGAGAAGCTGCGCGCGCCCGAAGGGCAGGGCGATATCCTTGCGCGCGGCAAGATCACTCCGCCAACGCGCGGTGACATGAAAACCTCGATGGAAGCGTTGATCCATCACTTCAAGCTTTATACCGAGGGTTTCCACGTTCCCGAGGGCGAGGTTTACGCCGCTGTCGAGGCGCCCAAGGGCGAATTCGGCGTTTACATGGTGGCCGATGGCAGCAACCGGCCTTATCGCGCCAAGCTTCGTGCACCGGGCTATCTGCATCTGCAGGCGATGGATTACGTCGCGACGGGGCACCAGCTTGCCGATGTCGCCGCGATCATCGGGACGATGGATGTCGTGTTCGGGGAGATCGACCGATGACGCCGCGTTTCATCATTTCGGCCGGCGCGCTCTGCATGCTGGCCGCCTGCGCGATGCCCCCCGAGGGTGTCGGACAGGAGGAACTGGCGAGCTTCGACGAGGCGGTCGCTTCCATCGGCTGCGATCTGGTCAGCGAATCCGATTATCTTCCGGTCGAGTTGCAAACCGGCCTGAGCTGGGAGCAGGTGATCGAAACGGCGCAATATCGCGTTGCGACGGAGGATGCCGTCGCGCTGGAAGGCGGCGGGTTCCGCCTGACCTCGGGGCCATGCGCTGCCGAATGATCCGCGCTGCCGCGATATCCGGTCTGATGGCCTGCGCCGCGAGCGTCCTTCCTGCCGTCGAAGTGGGCCAGTCGGAGTATCGCTTCGTCTCCGAACTGACCGCCGACGGGTTCATCCCCTTTGGCACCGGCGGGTCGGGCAATACGCTGTTCGGCATGAGCAAGGGGCGCGAGATCTATCTGTGCTTCATCCTCGACACCGCCGGAGATCAGGCCGAACGCCAATCCGTCCTTCTGTCCGAATTGAGCGGCACGCCCGAGAGCCGCACCCTTCCCAACATTCCTGTAGTCTGCGTGCTGACGCAATAGGATCTGATATGTTACGACGCCTGCATCTTGACCAACCCGACAGCTTTGCGTTCACCCCGGCCAACCAGGCCTGGGCCGAAGCGCAGATCACGAAATACCCCGAAGGCCGCCAGGCCAGCGCGATCATTCCGCTTCTGTGGCGCGCGCAGGAGCAGGAGGGTTGGCTGACCCGCCCGGCGATCGAGGCGGTCGCGGATATGCTCGGGATGGCCTATATGCGGGCGCTCGAAGTGGCGTCCTTCTACTTCATGTATCAGCTGCAACCCGTTGGCAGCGTGGCCAATATCCAGATTTGCGGCACCACCTCCTGCATGATCTGCGGGGCCGAGGATCTGGTCTCCGTCTGCAAGGAGAAGATCGCGCCGAAACCGCATATGCTGTCCGAGGATGGCAAGCTGAGCTGGGAAGAGGTCGAGTGTCTCGGCGCCTGTGCCAATGCGCCGATGGCGCAGATTGGCAAGGATTACTACGAGGATCTGACGGCCGAGCGCATGGGCGAGATCATCGACGCGCTTCGCGCCGGCGAGGTGCCGACGCCCGGTCCGCAGAACGGACGCTTCGCTTCGGAGCCGAAATCGGGCCTGACGAGCCTGGAGGACTACAAGTCGGGCGAGTATGAATATAACGCCTCTGTGCAACTCGCCGTCGATCTTGCAGACACGATCAAGCGGATCGACGGGACCGAAGTTCCGCTGCTGACGCCCTGGCTGGGTGATGGCGTGAAACAGGCCGAGCCGCCGAAACCCGGCAAGGACGATCTGATGCCGCCCGATGGCCCCGATGGCCGGCAGGGCGGACGGCTCGAAGGCGACACGCCCGCGCCGCGCGATGTGGGCGAGGCGTCGGACAAGCACTCCGAAGCGCCCGGCGAGGCTCCGGATGTGGCGGCCAAGGGCAAGCCGCCGGTCGATACGAGCGGGAACAAGCCGAACACCGATCCCGAGGTCGATGTCGAGGCGGACCGCACCACCGTTCCGGCCGATGAGACCTATACGCACGGCACCGCCGGCACCGAAGCCGCGTCTGCGGATGCGCAAAAGCCCGAAGCGCTGGACGCGCCGCGCGGCGGAACGCCGGACGATCTCAAGCAGATCAAGGGGATCGGGCCAAAACTGGAGGCGCTTTGTCACGAACTGGGCTTTTATCATTTCGACCAGATCGCCGGCTGGACAGAGGCCGAAATCGCTTGGGTCGATGAGAACCTGCAGGGTTTCAGGGGCCGCGTGTCGCGCGACAACTGGGTCGAGCAGGCCAAGACCCTTGCGTCAGGCGGCGAGACCGAGTTTTCTTCCCGTGTCAAGACGGGTGACGTCTACGAGACGTGATCCGTGTAACACGGAATCGGGAGAGGCCATATGCAACAGAACACCGGGATAAGCTGCGAGCGAAAATCATGGATCATCGCCGCGGGCGCGGGATTGATCGTGTTCATCCTGCTCCTGGCTGCTGGCTGGGGTTTTTTTGCCTCGCTCCTCATCGGCCTGATCGTGCTGGCCGGGGCGGGGTTCGGCCTCGTCAAGGTGCTTTGTCCTGACACCGGCGGTGGGGAAGCGGACCCTGCGCCGGAGGCGAAGGGCAGCGTGTCGCAGGCCCCGAGCCCGGCAACCGCCGCCGCTGCCTCTTCGGCGGTGCCCGCGAACCAGGCCGCTGCGAGCCCGATGGACTCCCCGGCCGTCGAAAAGCCCGCGCCATCGCAAACCGCGCCCGAGACGCAGGATGCCTTGCCCGACGTTCACGCCGCGCCCGCCGTAGCCGATGCGGAGGCCGGCGCGCAGGTGACACCGTCGCGAAAGGATGAGGTGGACGCATCGCCAAAGGCCGAAACCCCGCGCGCGGATGCCGAGCCCGAAGCGGAGGGCGAGAAGCAACTCCGCGACGTTCCGGCAACCCAGCCGCCGGCACCGTTGGAGATGCCGGACGCGTCCGCGCCCACAGAGGGCGGTGAAGGCACCAAGCCGCAGACGCTGGACGGCGCACGCGATGGAGTGCCAGACAATCTCAAGGAAATCAAGGGGATCGGCCCCAAACTGGAGGCGATGCTGAACGGGATGGGCTTCTACCATTTCGATCAGATCGCGAATTGGAACGCGGATGAGATCGCTTGGGTGAATGACAATCTCGCAGGCTTCAAGGGACGCGTGACCCGCGACGACTGGGTCGCACAGGCGAGAATCCTGGCCTCCGGTGAGGATACCGATTTCTCGCGGCGGGTGGACAAGGGCGATGTCTATTGACAGCGCCGTCGATAAGGACAGATCACGAGATGGACCGCAATTCGGAACTGGCACGCAAGGGGCGGCGCGTGGGGCTGCTGATCGCCGGAGTGGGCGTGTTCTGGATCCTGATTACGATGATCGGGGCGCAATATGGCTGGAGCCAGCGCACCCGCGCCCTGTTCGACCTCGCCGCGCTGGCGGGCTTCGGATTGGGGATATGGATGACATACCAACTCTGGCGCGCGCGCCGGAATGACGAGGATTGAGCGATGCTGACCGACAAGGACCGGATCTTTACCAATATCTACGGGATGCATGACCGCAGCCTGAAGGGCGCGCAGTCGCGCGGCCATTGGGACGGCACCGCCAAGCTGATGGAAAAGGGTCGCGACTGGATCATTGACGAGATGAAGTCCAGCGGTCTGCGCGGCCGTGGCGGCGCGGGCTTCCCGACAGGCCTGAAATGGTCCTTCATGCCGAAGGAAAGCGATGGCCGCCCGTCCTATCTGGTGGTCAACGCGGACGAATCCGAGCCCGGCACCTGCAAGGATCGGGAGATCATGCGCCACGATCCGCACACGCTGATCGAAGGCTGCCTGATCGCCAGTTTCGCCATGCAGGCGCATGCTTGCTACATCTATCTGCGCGGTGAATATATCCGCGAACGCGAGGCGCTGCAGGCCGCCATCGACGAGGCCTACGATGCGGGGCTCCTCGGCAAGAACGCGGCCAAATCGGGCTGGGATTTCGATCTTTATCTGCATCACGGCGCGGGCGCTTACATCTGCGGCGAGGAAACCGCGCTGCTGGAATCGCTCGAAGGCAAGAAAGGCATGCCGCGCATGAAGCCGCCCTTCCCGGCGGGCGCGGGGCTTTACGGCTGCCCGACCACGGTGAACAACGTGGAATCGATCGCCGTGGTGCCGACGATCCTGCGCCGGGGCGGCGAATGGTTCTCCAGCTTCGGGCGGCAGAACAACGCCGGCACGAAGCTTTTTGCGATCTCGGGCCATGTGAACAATCCCTGCGTCGTCGAAGAGGCGATGAGCATTTCCTTCGAGGAATTGATCGACAAGCATTGCGGCGGCATCCGCGGCGGCTGGGACAATCTCAAGGCGGTGATTCCCGGCGGCTCTTCGGTGCCGTGCGTGCGCGGCGAACATATGCGCGATGCGGTCATGGATTTCGACTACCTGCGCAACGAGCTCGGCTCCGGCCTCGGCACCGCCGCGGTGATCGTGATGGATCAGAGCACGGATATCATCAAGGCGATCTGGCGGCTCTCTGCCTTCTACAAGCACGAAAGCTGCGGGCAATGCACGCCCTGCCGCGAAGGCACGGGCTGGATGATGCGCGTGATGGACCGGCTGGTGCGCGGCGAGGCGGAGGTCGAGGAAATCGACATGCTGTTCGACGTGTCCAAACAGGTCGAGGGCCACACGATCTGCGCCCTCGGCGACGCGGCGGCCTGGCCGATCCAGGGTCTGATCAAGAATTTCCGCGACGAGATCGAGGATCGCATCAAGGCGCAGAAATCCGGCCGGGTGAGCGCGGTCGCGGCGGAGTAACGCCGCGTTGACGCGGCGTTTCCGCAGTTTCGAAACTGCGGATGCACCAGGAAAGGAACGGGCATGAGATCGGTTTGGGCAGGCATCGCGGCGCTTGTGGTTCTGTCCGCCTGCGGGCGCGGCTCGCTCGACACGATCACCCATGAGGGCGCGGTCTTCCATGGCGATCTGACGGCCGAACGCAGCGACAGGGCGTCCTTTGTCGCCACCGGCGGGCCGGTTTCGGTCAGCGTGGAAGGCGCGCGCCGGGCTGCGGTCTACCAAGCGAACCAGCATTGCATCGCCTATCTCGGCACTTCCGATATCGCCTGGGCGCGCACGGGCGAGGATGTGCTGGTCGCCGATGGCGACATGCTCGTCCTGATGGGTCGCTGCAACGAGCCATAAACCGCCGCGGAGCCCGGTTCCCGATACCGGCGCTTGAAACATGCGCGCTTCGGCCCCCATATTCAGGCGAAAGAGTGTGAAGGATGTCGAAACATGCGCGTCTTGATCGGGACTATCTGCCTTGCCGCCATCACGGCTGGCCCTGTCTTGGCAAAGCCGCCGCTGCGCGACATCGCCGAGATCGACGATGCTGTGATGGCCGTCGCGATCGCCGATGAGATCCGCAAGTCCTGCAAGAATATCAATGCGCGGCTCATCCGCGCCTATACCGAGCTTTCAGCGCTCAAGGCGCTGGCGCGGGAGCGGGGCTATTCGGATGAGGAGGTCGAGGCTTACGTGACGTCGAAATCCGAAAAGGCGCGGATGCGGCAGAAGGCCGAGCGCTATCTGCAGGCCAAGGGCGTCGCGCCCGAGGACACCGGGGCGCTTTGTGCCTTTGGAAAGGCGGAAATCGCGGCGGAGACGGCGATTGGGCGGCTTCTGAAATAAGCCCCGCGCAGGGGTGGCCCCCGCGTCGAATTTTCCCGTTTTCTTTTCGCCCTAACTCTGGCGTCCGGCCAAGAGCCGCGCTAGAAGGCAGGCGACGTCAGCCGTTCGCCAGCATGTCACGCAAGGCATCGGTTGCGCCAGCCAAATGCGAACTGAAGGGCTCGGGCATGTCTGACTTGCGCAAGATCATCATCGACGGGAAAGAAGTGGAAGCCGACGGCGCGATGACGCTGATCCAGGCTTGCGAGATGGCCGGCATCGAGATCCCGCGCTTCTGCTATCACGAGCGCCTGTCCATTGCCGGCAATTGCCGGATGTGCCTTGTCGAAATTGTCGGCGGCCCGCCCAAGCCCGCCGCCTCCTGCGCCATGCAGGTGCGCGATCTGCGCCCCGGCCCCGAGGGCCAGCCGCCGCAAGTGCGCACCAATTCGCCCATGGTCAAGAAGGCGCGCGAGGGGGTGATGGAGTTCCTGCTCATCAACCACCCGCTCGATTGCCCGATCTGCGATCAGGGCGGCGAGTGCGATCTGCAGGATCAGGCGATGGCCTATGGCGTCGATTTCAGCCGCTTCCGCGAGCCCAAGCGCGCCGCTGTCGATATGGATCTCGGCCCGCTGGTCGAGACGCATATGACGCGCTGCATCTCCTGCACCCGCTGCGTGCGCTTCATCACCGAGGTGGCCGGTGTGCCCGATCTGGGCCAGACCGGACGCGGCGAGGATTCCGAGATCACCAATTACCTCGGCAAGACGCTCGACAGCAACATGCAGGGCAATATCATCGATCTGTGCCCCGTCGGCGCGCTCGTGTCCAAGCCCTATGCCTTCACCGCGCGGCCCTGGGAGTTGAGCAAGACCGAATCCATCGATGTGATGGATGCGCTCTGTTCCTCCATTCGCGTGGATACCAAGGGGCGCGAAGTGATGCGCTTTCTGCCGCGCAACCATGACGGAGTGAACGAGGAATGGATTTCCGACAAGACGCGCTTCGTCTGGGACGGGCTCCGCCGCCAGCGGCTCGATCGGCCCTATGTCCGCGAGAACGGCAAGCTGCGCCCGGCCACATGGCCCGAGGCGCTGAACAAGGCCGCCGAAGCGATGAAGGGCAAGAAGATCGCCGGACTGGTGGGCGATCTCGTCCCGGTCGAGGCGGCCTTCGCGCTCAAGCAGCTTGTCGAGGGGCAGGGCGGTTCCGTCGAATGCCGCACCGACAATGCCCGGCTTCCGGCGGGCAACCGCTCGGGCTATGTCGGCACCGCCCGGATCGAGGAGATCGACACCGCCAAGCGCGTACTGCTGATCGGCACCAACCCGCGCGACGAAGCGCCGGTGCTCAATGCGCGCATCCGTAAGGCCTGGGCGGCCGGGGCCGAGGTCGCGCTGATCGGCGAGCCGGTGGATCTGACCTATGACTATGCGCATGTCGGCACAGGCCGCGCGGCGCTGCAGGGGCTGATCGACAAGGGCGCGCCGGACGAGGAAGCGCCGTCCATCGTGATCGTCGGGCAGGGCGCTTTGCGCGAGGCCGATGGCGCGGCGGTTCTGGCGGCGGCGCAGAAGATGACCGAACTTCTTGGCGGCAAGCTTCTGGTGCTGCACACCGCTGCGGGCCGCGTCGGCGCGATGGACGCGGGATGCACCACGCAAGGCGGCATGGAGGCCGCGACCGATGGGGCGGATGTGATCTACAACCTCGGCGCGGATGAGGTCGAGATCGATCCCGGCCCCTTGGTGATCTACCAGGGCAGCCATGGCGACCGGGGCGCGCATCGCGCTGACATCATCCTGCCCGGCGCGGCCTATACCGAAGAGCAGGGGCTTTTCGTCAACACCGAAGGGCGTCCGCAGCTCGCCCTGCGCGCCAGTTTCGCCCCCGGCGAGGCCAAGGAAAACTGGGCCATCCTCCGCGCGCTCTCGGCCGAGTTGGATGCGACGTTGCCCTATGACAGCCTCGCGCAGCTGCGCCAGCTTCTGGTTGCCGAGGTGCCGCATCTGGCCGAGATCGACACCGTGCCCGAGAATGACTGGCAGGCGGAGCCGATGGACAAGCTGGGAGATGCCGATTTTCGCCCGGCTATCAAGGATTTCTACCTGACCAACCCCATCGCTCGCGCGAGCACGCTCATGGCGGAGCTTTCGGCCAATGCCAAGGCGCGCAGGACCACGCGGCTGGCGGCGGAATAGTCCGGTATGCGCGGCGTTGCGGTCATATCTCCCATGGCGCTGATGGTCGTCGGCGGGCTTTCGGCCTGCGAGGCGCCGGCGCCCGCGAACCTGCCCTTCGCGCCGAGCTATGAAGGGGTCAGGACCGCGCTGATGGAGGACGATCTGGTGAAGTTCGACGTCGCCATGCGCGGCGCGCGCGGGCCGGGGGACGTGGAACGCTACGCCGAATGTGCGGCGGCCCAATATGCGCTGATCCGGGGCTACGGATTTGCGCGGCATTTGCGCACAAAAGTCGAGGAAGAGGCTGGCCTCTGGCGGGGAGATGCGGTTTACACCGTCTCGCCGGCGCTGCCGCGCGGAGTGCGGACCATCGACGCCGAAGTCGTGACCGCCGCCTGCGCTGAAAACGGAATACCGATGGTTTGAGGACGTGATGGCTCAATTCTTTACCACGACTGCCGGGATCGGCATTATTATCGTCGCCCAGTGCCTTGCGGTGCTGGCCTTCGTGATGATCAGCCTGCTGTTCCTCGTCTATGGCGACCGCAAGATCTGGGCGGCCGTGCAGATGCGGCGCGGCCCGAACGTCGTCGGGCCTTACGGGCTGCTGCAATCGGTGGCCGATGCGCTGAAATATGTCGTCAAGGAAGTCGTCGTGCCGGCGGGCGCCGACAAGACGGTCTTCATCCTCGCGCCGATGACCAGTTTCGTGCTGGCGATGATCGCCTGGGCGGTGATCCCGTTCAACGAAACCTGGGTTCTGTCGGATATCAACGTCGCGGTGCTCTATATCTTCGCGGTCTCCTCGCTGGAGGTCTACGGCGTGATCATGGGCGGCTGGGCGTCGAACTCGAAATACCCGTTCCTCGGCTCGCTGCGCTCGGCGGCGCAGATGATCTCATACGAGGTCTCGCTCGGGCTCATCATCATCGGCGTGATCATCACCACCGGATCGCTGAATTTCGGCGATATCGTGCGCGCGCAGGACGGCGATTTCGGCTTCTTCTCGTGGTATTGGCTGCCGCATTTCCCGATGGTCTTCCTGTTCTTCATCTCGTGCCTCGCCGAAACCAACCGCCCGCCCTTCGATCTTCCCGAAGCGGAATCCGAACTGGTCGCGGGCTACCAGGTGGAATATTCGGCAACGCCCTTCCTGCTTTTCATGGCGGGCGAGTATATCGCGATCTTCCTGATGTGTGCGCTGACCTCGCTGCTCTTCTTCGGCGGCTGGCTGTCGCCCATTCCGGGCATTCCCGATGGCGCGCTGTGGATGGTGGCGAAGATGGCATTCTTCTTCTTCCTCTTCGCGATGGTGAAGGCGATCACGCCGCGCTACCGCTATGACCAGCTGATGCGGATCGGCTGGAAGGTGTTCCTGCCGCTGAGCCTCTTCTGGGTGGTGTTCGTGTCCTTCGCGGCGAAATTCGACTGGTTCTGGGGCGCATTCGCGCGCTGGGTGTAAGGAGATCTGACATGGCGACTATCGACTACGGACGTGCAGCCAAGTATTTCCTGCTGCAGGATTTCTACCAAGGCATGAAGCTTGGCCTGAAATACTTTTTCGGCCCGAAGGCGACGCTGAACTATCCGCATGAGAAGGGCTATCTCAGCCCGCGCTTCCGGGGCGAACACGCGCTGCGTCGCTATCCCAACGGCGAGGAACGCTGCATTGCGTGCAAGCTCTGCGAGGCGATCTGCCCGGCGCAGGCGATCACCATCGATGCCGAGCCGCGCGACGACGGCTCGCGCCGCACGACGCGCTATGACATCGACATGACGAAATGCATCTATTGCGGTTTCTGCCAGGAGGCGTGCCCAGTCGACGCCATCGTCGAGGGACCGAGTTTCGAGTTCTCCACAGAGACTCGCGAGGAGCTTTACTACAACAAGGAAAAGCTGCTCGACAACGGCGAGCGCTGGGAAGCCGAGATCGCCCGCAACCTCGAACTGGATGCGCCCTACCGATGAGCGAAGGCAAAACCCCTTTCGAGCTGATGATGGCGCAGGCGCAGGAAATGGCGCGGGCGTTCAACCCGGCTTTATCCTCCTTCGATCCCAAGGGGTTCGAGAAGCTGTGGCCGACGATGCCGAAGGACGCGATGGAGATGTGGTTCGGCAAGGGGCTCAGCAAGGACGGGCTCGATGCCAAGACGCGGCTGCTCTTGACATTGGCGGGCCTGACCATGCAGGGCGCGCAGGCCGAAACGCAGGTGCGTATGACCGTGCGCCACGCCATCGCCGCCGGCGCGACCCGCGACGAGATCGCCGAGACCATCGCGCAAATGTCGATGTTCGCCGGTATTCCCGCCATGACCCGCGCCATGGAGCTTGCGCGCGATGTCATGGAAGACGACGAAAAGGATGACGAGACATGAGCGTCTTTGCCTTCTACCTCTTTGCCCTGAGCACGATCACGGGCGGGCTGTTCACGGTGATCAGCCGCAACCCGGTGCATTCGGTGCTGTGGCTCATTCTGGCGTTCCTGTCCTCGGCGGGGCTTTTCGTGCTGCTGGGGGCGGAGTTCGTGGCGATGCTTCTGGTAATCGTCTATGTAGGCGCGGTTGCGGTCTTGTTCCTGTTCGTCGTGATGATGCTGGATGTGGATTTCGCCGAACTGAAGGCCGAGATGGCGCGCTATGTGCCGCTCGCGCTCTTGTTCGGGGTCATCATCCTGATGCAATTCGCGCTGGCCTTCGGCGCATGGGAAAGCAATGCGGCGGCTGAAGGGCTGCGCACTCAGATCGTGCCGCTCGACCGGCACAATACGGAGGCGCTGGGGCTCATCATGTATGACCAGTTCTTCCTGCTGTTCCAGCTGGCGGGCCTGATCCTGCTGGTCGCGATGATCGGCGCCATCGTGCTGACGCTGCGGCACCGGTCGGATGTGAAGCGGCAGAACGTGCTGGCGCAGATGTATCGCGATCCGGCGAAGGCGATGGAACTCAAAGACGTTAAGCCCGGACAGGGGCTTTGAGCCGGGGCGGCTGGATCGCCGTCGCTATCGGCATTGCAACCGCCGTCGCGGTGGCGAACGGATACTTTAGCGGGCAGTAGACCCGGAGGGACGTGATGATAGGAATTGAGCATTACCTGACGGTCGCAGCGGTGCTGTTCGTCACCGGTATTTTCGGGCTGTTTCTGAACCGCAAGAACGTGATCATCCTGCTGATGAGCATCGAATTGATGCTGCTCGCGGTAAATATCAACTTCGTGGCGTTCTCGGCCCATCTGGGCGATCTGGTGGGGCAGGTCTTCACCATGTTCGTGCTGACCGTCGCCGCCGCCGAGGCCGCGATCGGGCTGGCGATCCTCGTCTGTTTCTTCCGCAACCGCGGCTCCATCGCGGTCGAAGATGTCAACGTGATGAAGGGCTGACGACATGGAAACGCTTATCCTGTTCTCTCCGCTGGTCGGGGCCATCATCTGCGGCTTCGGCTGGAAGTTCATCGGTGAAAAAGCGGCGATGTGGGTGGCCACGGGGCTGCTGTTCTTCGCCTGCATCCTGTCCTGGATCGTGTTCCTGGCGCATGATGGCGTGACGGAAACCGTCGATATCCTGCGCTGGATCGAGAGCGGCACGCTGAGCACCGAATGGGCGATCCGGCTCGACCGGCTGACGGCGATCATGCTGATCGTGGTGACGACCGTTTCGGCGCTCGTGCATCTTTACAGCTTCGGCTACATGGCCGACGATCCGCAGTTCAAGAAGGGCGAGGTCTACAAGCCGCGCTTCTTCGCCTACCTGTCCTTCTTCACCTTCACCATGCTGATGCTGGTGACCGCCGATAACCTGCTGCAGATGTTCTTCGGTTGGGAAGGCGTGGGCGTCGCGTCCTATCTGCTGATCGGCTTCTACTACCGCAAGCCGAGCGCCAATGCCGCCGCGATGAAGGCGTTCATCGTCAACCGTGTGGGCGATTTCGGCTTCCTGCTGGGCATCTTCGCGATCTATTTCCTTGTCGACAGCATCCGCTTCGATGACATTTTCGCCGCCGCACCGACGCTGGCGGAAACCCAGCTGACCTTCCTCTGGACGGAATGGAACGCGGCGAACCTGATCGCCTTCCTGCTGTTCATCGGCGCGATGGGCAAATCGGCGCAGCTTTTCCTGCACACATGGTTGCCGGACGCGATGGAAGGCCCGACCCCGGTGTCGGCCCTCATTCACGCGGCAACCATGGTCACGGCGGGCGTGTTCCTTGTTTGCCGCATGTCGCCGATCATGGAATTCGCGCCCGAGGCCAAGATGTTCGTCGTCTTCATCGGCGCCACCACAGCCTTCTTCGCGGCGACCGTGGGTCTTGTGCAGAACGACATCAAGCGCGTGATCGCCTATTCGACCTGTTCGCAGCTCGGCTACATGTTCGTCGCGGCCGGCGTGGGCGTCTATTCGGTGGCGATGTTCCACCTCTTCACGCACGCGTTCTTCAAGGCGATGCTGTTTCTTGGCGCCGGCTCGGTGATCCATGCGATGCATCATGAGCAGGACATGCGGAACTATGGCGGGCTTCGCAAGAAGATCCCCTATACGTTCTGGGCGATGATGATCGGCACGCTGGCGATCACCGGTGTCGGCATCCCGCTCACACATATCGGCTTTGCCGGCTTCCTGTCCAAGGACGCGGTGATCGAGAGTGCCTGGGCGGGCAGCCAGGGCGGCTATGCCTTCTGGATGCTTGTGATTGCAGCGCTCTTCACGAGTTTCTATTCCTGGCGGCTGATGTTCCTGACGTTCTACGGCAAGCCGCGCGGCGACAAGCATACGCATGAGCACGCGCATGAAAGTCCGATGGTCATGCTCGCCCCGCTCGGTGTTCTGGCGCTTGGCGCGGTGTTTTCGGGAATGGTCTGGTATGGCTCCTTCTTCGGCAATCATGACAGCGTCAATTCCTTCTTCGGTGTCGGCGCGAATGGCGCCCATTCCGAAGCGGCCCTGCATGACGACGACGCCGGCGAAGGCGTCGGCGAGGCGATCGAGGAACTGGCCGAGGGCGATGTCGAAGGCGCGGTCGCCGATGTGACCGAGCCGACGGAGACCGATCACGGGGCGGATGTGGCGCATGTCTACGCGCCCGGTGACGGTGCGATCTATACGGCGGCGGACAACACGGTGATGGACGATGCGCATCACGCGCCGGTCTGGGTCAAGGTGAGTCCGTTCGTGGCGATGCTGATCGGGTTCGGCCTGTCTTACCTTTTCTACATCGCGAACCCGTCCTTGCCGAAGTCTCTGGCCGAGAACCAGCGCCCGCTTTACCTCTTCCTTCTGAACAAGTGGTATTTCGACGAGATCTACAATTTCATCTTCGTTCAACCGGCCAAGGGCGTCGGCCGCGTGCTGTGGCGGCGCGGTGACGGGGATGTCATCGACGGGTCGATCAACGGCCTGGCGATGGGTCTGATCCCCCGGCTCACGCGCGCGGCAGCACGCGCGCAATCGGGTTACATCTTTACCTATGCCTTCTTCATGGTGATCGGCATTGCCGCGCTCATCACCTGGATGACGCTCAGCGCAGGAGCAAACTGATGGATAACCTTCTTTCCATTGTCACCTTCCTTCCGGCGCTGGCGGCGGTGATCCTGCTGGTGTTCCTGCGTGGCAGCGACGAGGCGGCCAATCGAAACGCGAAGTGGCTCGCGCTGATCGCGACGTCGGCGACATTCCTGATCTCGCTCTTCATCCTGTTCCAGTTCGACCCGCAGAACACCGGCTTCCAGATGGTCGAGGAAGCCGACTGGCTGCTCGGGCTGCAATACAAAATGGGTGTCGACGGCATTTCCGTGCTGTTCGTGATGCTCACAACCTTCATGATGCCGCTGGTGATCGGGGCGTCCTGGAACGTGACCGTGCGCGTCAAGGAATACATGATCGCCTTCCTGCTGCTGGAAACGCTGATGCTCGGCGTTTTCATGGCGCTCGATCTGGTGCTGTTCTACCTCTTCTTCGAAGCGGGCCTCATTCCGATGTTCCTCATCATCGGCGTCTGGGGTGGGGCGAACCGCGTTTATGCGTCGTTCAAGTTCTTCCTCTACACGTTCCTCGGTTCGGTGTTGATGCTGGTGGCCATGGTGGCCATGTTCGCCGAGGCCGGAACGACCGATATCGAACAACTGATGGTGCATCAGTTCGGGTCGGAGACATTCAGCATCCTCGGTATTCAAATCGTCGGCGGATTGCAGACGCTGCTTTTCCTCGCCTTCTTCGCCAGCTTCGCTGTGAAGATGCCGATGTGGCCGGTGCATACATGGTTGCCGGATGCGCACGTTCAGGCGCCGACCGCCGGCTCTGTCGTTCTGGCCGCGATCCTGCTGAAAATGGGGGGCTACGGCTTCCTGCGGTTCAGCTTGCCGATGTTCCCTGTCGGAGCCGAAGTGCTCACCCCGCTGATCCTGTGGCTGTCGGCCATCGCGATTGTCTACACGTCGCTCGTGGCGCTGGTGCAGGAGGATATGAAGAAACTGATCGCCTATTCTTCGGTCGCGCATATGGGCTATGTCACGATGGGAATTTTCGCGGCCAACCAGCAGGGCGTCGATGGCGCGATCTTCCAGATGATCAGTCACGGTTTCGTCTCGGGTGCGCTCTTTCTCTGCGTCGGCGTGATCTATGACCGGATGCATACGCGCGATATCGACGCTTACGGCGGGCTGGTGAACCGGATGCCGGCCTATGCGCTGATCTTCATGCTCTTTACCATGGCGAATGTGGGCCTTCCCGGCACGTCTGGGTTCATTGGCGAATTCCTGACGCTGGTGGGCGTGTTCCAGATCAACACCTGGGTCGCTTTGGTTGCGACGACGGGTGTGATCCTGTCGGCTGCCTATGCGCTTTGGCTCTATCGCCGCGTCGTGATGGGCGATCTGATCAAGGAAAGCCTCAGGACCATCACCGACATGAGCCGCCGCGAGCGCGCGATCTTCGCTCCGCTGGTGATCGCGACGCTGCTTTTCGGCGTCTATCCCGCTCCGATCCTCGATATGATCGGCCCGTCGGTCGAGGCGCTTGTTTCCAACTACCAGACCGCGCTTGCGGCGGCCGAGACGGCCACGCAAGTCGCCGTCAACCAGTAAGGGGGGGGCGATTATGCTCTCGGATGATCTGAACGTAATCCTGCCGGAGATCGTTCTCGCGGTCTATGCAATGCTGGCGCTTCTCGGCGCTGTCTACACCACGAAGGACCGCGCGGCCTCGCTTCTCGTCTGGATGACAACCGGGCTGTTCCTCGCGCTGGCGGTATGGATCGGGCTCAACGGTGCGGGCACGCGGATCGCTTTTGGCGGGATGTTCATCGATGACGGCTTCGCGCGGTTCGCCAAGATCACGATCCTGCTTTCGGCGGCGGCGGTGCTGCTCATGTCCGAAGGCTACATGTCCCGGCGCGGGCTCTTGCGCTTCGAATATCCGGTGCTGATCGCGCTGGCGGCGACCGGCATGATGATGATGGTCTCCGCCGGCGATCTGATGGCGCTTTACATGGGGCTGGAGCTGCAATCGCTGGCGCTTTATGTCGTGGCCTCCCTGCGGCGCGACAGTGTGAAATCGACCGAAGCGGGTCTGAAGTATTTCGTTCTGGGCGCGCTCAGCTCGGGCTTGCTGCTTTACGGTGCGTCGCTCGTTTACGGCTATGCCGGCACGACGCTTTTCGTCGGGATCATCCAGACAGCGACGGCGGGCGATGTCTCGCTCGGGCTGCTCTTCGGACTGGTCTTCCTGATCTCGGGGCTGGCGTTCAAGATCTCGGCCGTGCCGTTCCATATGTGGACGCCCGATGTCTACGAAGGCTCGCCGACGCCGGTCACGGCGTTTTTCGCCACGGCGCCCAAGGTCGCGGCGATGGCGCTGTTCGCGCGGATGCTGTTCGACGCGTTCGGCGGTGCGGTCGGCGATTGGAGCCAGGTGATCGCGCTCCTGTCGCTTTTGTCGATGTTCCTCGGCGCGATCGCCGGGATCGGGCAAACCGACATCAAGCGGCTGATGGGCTATTCCTCGATCGCGCATATGGGGTACGCGATGATGGGGCTGGCGGCCGGCACCGCGTTCGGCGTGCAATCGATGCTGATCTACATGGCGATCTACGTGACGATGAATATCGGCACCTTCGCCTTCATCCTGTCGATGGAGCGGGACGGCAAACCGGTTTCGCGTATCTCGTCGCTCAACATGTATGCAAAGCGTGAACCGGGGAAGGCGCTGGCGATGCTGGTGCTGCTTTTCAGCCTTGCGGGTGTGCCGCCGCTTGTCGGCTTTTTCGCCAAGTTCTACGTGCTGCGGGCGGCCTATGAGGCGGGGCTTGCCTGGCTGGCCGTGGCCGGTGTGATCGCGTCGGTGATCGGCGCGTTCTATTATCTGCGGATCGTCTATTACATGTATTTCGGCGAAGAACGGGACGAGGCGCTCGATGGCGGGAAATCCCCGGTGCTGTGGGGCATGTTGATGGCCAGTGCGGTCATTATGGTGGTCGGCGTGATCAACCTCTTCGGGATCGAAGGCGCGGCGGCGGCCGCTGCGGCCACGCTTGTCCAGTAGAGCGATGTGCGGATGTGAAAAAAGTGGCGCGCCTTCGGCGCGTCGCTTTTTGTTTTGCGCCCCGCTGCGCGGGCCGCGGTGCCTGCGGCGCAGGTATTTGTGGCCCAAAGAAGCCCGCATGGCGCGATGATGGATTGGCCGGAGGGATATGACCGGCAGGTGCTTGGCACGGTGGACAGCACGATGCTGGAGGCCGCGCGGCAGGCGCCGCATCTTTCCGGGCCGACATGGATTTGCGCGCGACATCAAAGCGCGGCCCGCGGACGGCGCGGTCGAGTCTGGGAAAATCCGCAGGGGAATTTCTCGGCGACGCTGGTTTTGCCGACTCGCGAAGAGCCGCAGCTCCGGGCCCTGCGCAGCTTCGTGGCGGCGCTGGCGCTTTTCGATGCGCTGGTCGCGCTGACGGGGCGGGCGGATGCGCTGGCGCTCAAATGGCCGAATGACGTGCTTCTCGCAGGCGGCAAGGTCGCGGGTATCCTCCTGGAAAGCCTCGGTGATCATCTAGCGATCGGGATCGGGGTCAACCTGCTGGATGCGCCCTCCGGTGCAGAGGTCGAGCCGGGGGCGGTGCGACCGGTTTCGGTACTGTCGGTGACGGGGTGCGAGATCGGTGTCGAGGCGTTCCTTGCCGCGCTCGCCAGCAGCTATGCGGCGCAGGAAGCGACATTTGCCGCATTCGGGTTCGATCCGATCCGCGAGGCATGGCTCGCGCGGGCGGCGCGGCGCGGCGAAGAGGTGACGGCGCGGATGGGGGATCGCGAGGTCAGCGGCATTTTCGAAACGGTGGATGCCGAAGGACGTATGGTCTTGCGGACGGGCGCGGGCCGGCAGGCGATTGCGGCGGCGGAGATTTTCTTTTGAGAGGGGCAAGCGATGCTTCTGACGATTGATTGCGGCAACACGAATACGGTTTTCTCGATCTGGGACGGCACGCGGTTCTTGTGCACGCTGCGCACCTCGACCCATCACGGGCGCACGGCGGATGCCTATTTCACCTGGTTCTCGACGCTGATCCGGCATTACGGGATCGAGCCGAACATAACGGATGTGATTATTTCCTCGACCGTGCCGCGCGTCGTGTTCAACCTGCGCGTCTTTTCCGATCGCTTTTTCGGATTGCGCCCCTGGGTGGTGGGCAAGCTCGATTGCGCCCTGCCGGTGCCGCCGCGCGTTGACGAGGGGGTCAGCGTCGGGCCGGACAGGCTCGCCAATGCGGCGGGCGCGCATCAGCGCCATGGCGGGGATGTGGTGGTCGTGGATTTCGGCACCGCGACGAATTTCGACGTTGTCGCCGAGGATGGCGCCTATGTCGGCGGGGTGATCGCGCCGGGCGTGAACCTGAGTCTCGAAGCGCTGCATCAGGGCGCCGCCGCGCTGCCTCACGTGGATGTCTCCCAGCCGGAACGGGTGATCGGCACGAACACGGTTGCCTGTATCCAGTCCGGCGTGTTCTGGGGCTATGTCGGCTTGATCCAGGGGATCACCCGGCGCATCCGCGAGGAATATGGCAAGCCGATGAAGGTGATCGGCACCGGCGGGCTTGCCCCCTTGTTCGCGCAGGGCGAGATGCTATTTGACGTGATCGAGGATGACCTGACCATGCACGGGTTGACGGTCATATATGCACATAACAAGAAATTGGAAAACTCATGAGCAGTGACCGCATCATCTACCTGCCGCTTGGCGGGGCCGGCGAAATCGGCATGAACGCCTATGTCTATGGCTACGGCAAGCCGGGCAAGGAGCGGCTGATCCTCGTCGATCTGGGCGTGACCTTTCCCGATATGGACAGCACGCCCGGCGTCGATCTGATCCTGCCCGACATCGCCTGGCTGGCCGAGCGGCGCGACCGGCTGGAGGCGATCTTCATCACCCACGCACATGAAGACCATGTCGGCGCGGTGGGGCATTTCTGGGAACGTCTGGGCGCACCGATCTACGCGCGAGCCTTCACCGCCCATATCGCGCGGCTCAAGATGGAGGATCACGGCCATTCCGCGCAAACGGTCAAGACCGTGCAGCCCTGGCCGTATATGGTGGAGGCTGGCCCGTTCAAGGTCGGCTTTGTGCCGATCTCGCATTCGATCCCGGAAAGCTCCGGTCTGGCCATCGACACGCCGCAGGGGCGGCTGGTGCATACGGGAGATTTCAAGATCGACGCGACGCCGCTTGTGGGGGAGCCGTTCGACACCGCGCTTTGGGAAGAGGTGAGCAAGCCGGGCGTGAAGGCGCTGATCTGCGATTCCACAAATGTCTTCTCGCCGCATCCCGGCCGATCGGAGGCGACGCTCGGACCTCAGATCGAGGAACTGGTGGGGCAGGCGCGCGGCATGGTCGTCACGACCACTTTCGCCTCGAACGTGGCCCGGGTGAAGACGCTGGCAGAGGCGGGCGTGCGCGCCGGGCGGTCGGTCTGCCTTCTGGGTCGCGCCATGCGGCGGATGATCGAGGCGTCGGTCAAGACCGGCGTGCTGGAGGATTTTCCCTCGACCATCAGCCCGGAGGAGGCAGCGCAGCTGCCGCGCGAAAACCTGATGCTGATCGTGACCGGCAGCCAGGGCGAACGGCGCGCAGCTTCGGCCCAGCTGGCGCGGGGCAAGTACAACGGCATGGTGATGAAGGAGGGGGATCTTTTTCTCTTTTCCTCCAAGACCATTCCGGGCAACGAGCGCGGCGTGATTTCGATCATGAACCAGTTTTCCGAGCAGGGCGTCGATGTGGTCGATGACAGCTCGGGCACCTATCACGTTTCGGGCCATGCCAACCGGCCGGATATCGAGGTGATGCACCGGCTCACAAATCCGGGCGTGGTCATCCCGATGCATGGCGAGCATCGCCATCTGCGCGAGCATGTGAAACTTGCCGAGACGCTGGGGCGCAAGGGGGCGCTGGCGGTGAACGGGATGATGCTCGATCTGTCCGGCGATGAGGCACAAGTGGCGGAATATGTCGATACCGGGCGCACCTATGTCGATGGAACCGTGCAGATCGGTGCGCTGGACGGAATCGTGCGCGACCGGATTCGCATGGCGCTCAATGGGCATGTGACCGTGACCGTCATTCTGGATGAGGACGACGAGATGCTGGGCGAGCCGTGGTGCGACATCATGGGACTGCCTGAGACAGGGCGCGGCAACGCGTCGTTCGTGGAGGCTCTGGAAGAGGACCTGTCGCAATTCATCGGGCGGGCGGGCGACAAGACGCTGACCGATGATGACAAGCTCGAGGACGGACTTCGGCGCGTGGCGCGGCAGACCGCGATGAACGAGATCGGCAAGAAACCGGAAGTGACCGTCGTTATCAGCCGCCTCGCATGAGCCGCGCTGTCGTTTTCGATCTCGACGGCACGTTGATCGACAGTCTGCCGGACATTGCAGCGGCGGCGAACGCGGTTTTGTCGGATCGCGGATTGCCGCCCTTGCCCGAGGCCCGGATCGGCGGCTTCGTCGGGATGGGCGAGCGTGTCTTTCTGGAGCGGTTGATCGCGGCAACGGCTCTCGATCCGGCGGCGTTCGACCAGCTGCTGCACGGTTTCATGGAGCATTATAAACGCAGCACCGTGCGAACGCGGCTTTTTCCCGGTGTGCTGGAGGCGCTGGCGGGGTTGCGGGATGCGGGTGTGGCGCTTGGGCTGTGCACCAACAAGCCGGGCGAGCCGCTGGCGGCGGTGATGGATACGCTCGATCTCGCGAAATGGTTCGACGCGATCGTGGCCGGGGATCGCTTGCCTTTGCGAAAGCCCCATGCGGAGCCGCTGCGCCTTGCCTTCGAGGAACTCGGAGCGACGCAGGGGGTCTATGTCGGCGATAGCGAGGTCGATGCGGAAACGGCGACGAATGCGGGCGTTCCGTTCGTGTTCTTCACTGAGGGAATCCGAACCGCAACGATCGAGGAGATCGCGCATGATCGGCGGTTCGACAATTTCGCCGATCTTCCGGGAATTTGCCTCGGGGCGATGCGCCCGCTTTAGGGCGATAGGCGTTTTGAACTGCGCCCGCGGCTGACGATGAAGGGGGGCTTTGCCCCCCGGCGCAGGGCGCCTCCCCCCAAGATATTTTTGAAACGAAGAAGTGCGGGTCGCTTTTCGACGGTGCGGCGCACTCTATCCGGTGCGGCGTTCGTCGAAGCTCTTGGCGATGAAGCCGGGCAGATGATCGCCCATGCCGACGACTTTGTTGTCTCGGTCATTTCCGCGCCCGCGGCTACCGCTGCTGCGCGATTTGTCGGACTTCGCGGGTTTCTCGGCGCGCGGTTTGCCTGGCGCGTTTTCGGCTTGGGCCGGTTTGGCTTGCTCCTGCGCCGTGTCCTGCGAGGCAGATTGCTTGCCGCGTCCGCGTCCGCCGCGGCTTCGGCGCGGTTTATCGGTCTTTTCGGACGGGGCGTCTTCGGGTGGCGCTTCGTTGCCGCTTGTGCCGAGCGGATTTTCGATGCGCGGGATTTCCTTTTGCAGAAGCCGCTCGATCGCGTCGAAGTTCTTTTCGTCCTTCGGCGCGCAGATCATCATCGCCTTGCCGTCCCGCCCCGCGCGGCCGGTGCGGCCGATGCGGTGGACGTAATCTTCGGCATGGCTCGGCACATCGTAATTGAAGACATGGCTGACGCTTGGCACATCGAGCCCGCGGGCCGCCACGTCCGACGCGATCAAAAAGCGCAGCGCGCCCTCCCGGAAACCTTCAAGCGTGCGCGTGCGCTGCGACTGGTCGAGATCGCCATGGATCGGCGCCGCGTCATAGCCGTATTTCCTGAGCGATTTCGCAACGATATCCACGTCCGATTTGCGGTTGCAGAAGACGATGGCATTGGTGCATTTCTCGCCCTCCGCGTCGATCAGGGCGCGAAGCAGCTTGCGTTTCTCCGTGCCTTCGCGATCCCGCCGCGAGGGTTTGAACATCACGACGCCCTGTTCGATCGTTTCCGAAGCCGAGGCTTGACGGGCGACTTCGATCCTTGCAGGGGCGGAAAGGAACGTGTTGGTGATGCGCTCGATCTCGGGCGCCATTGTGGCGGAAAAGAAGAGCGTCTGGCGGGTGAAGGGCGTGAGGCTGAAGATGCGCTCGATATCGGGGATGAAGCCCATGTCGAGCATCCGGTCGGCCTCATCGACGACCATGACCTGAACCCCGGTCAGCAGCAGCTTGCCGCGCTCGAAATGATCGAGCAGGCGGCCCGGCGTGGCGATGAGCACGTCGACGCCCTTGTCGATCAGCGCGTCCTGTTCCTTGAAGCTGACCCCGCCGATGAGCAGCGCCTTGGTGAGCTTGACATGCTTGCTGTAGGTGTCGAAGTTTTCGGCCACCTGCGCGGCCAGTTCCCGCGTCGGGCACAGAACAAGGCTGCGCGGCATGCGCGCGCGCGCCCGCCCGCGGGCCAGAAGCGTGATCATCGGCAGCGTAAAGCTTGCGGTCTTGCCCGTGCCGGTTTGCGCGATGCCCAGCACGTCGCGCCCTTCGAGGGCGGGCGGGATGGCCCCCGCCTGGATCGGCGTCGGCGTGTCGTAACCCGCTTCTTCCACGGCCTTGAGGACTTTGGGATTGAGGTTCAGCTCGGAGAATTTTGTCATGTGTATCCGCTTTTCACGGACTGACTGCGCCCGTGCGTCTGATGCGATCCGGCCCGTTCGGCCCTGTGTCAACCCACAGTAGAGATCTCGCGCGTGTGTAACGCCGTTCTGTGCGGGCGTCAATGACGGCCCCGATTCGAGGGCGAATTGCCCTATGCGCGCCGTGTTTCGGCGCCGATTGGGCAACAGGCAGGTGGTCTACGCCGAAGGGCCGAAGACGCGCACCATCGCCGCGCGGGGATTGAACTCTGGCGTTAAAAGCAGCTCGTGCCGAGCCAGTCTTTCGCGCAGCCCCGGCGTGTCGAGACAAACCTCGTCAAAGGCCTGCCGCAAGCCCGCCTCGCCCTCGTGCGCGCGCAGATAGGCGAGCAGACGCCCCGCGGATTTGGGCGCGTCGTCGCGAATGCGATAGGAGCCGTGCTGCTGGCGAAATTCGAGCTTTGCGCGGAAGCTCTCCCAATCCGGGGCATGAAGATGGCCGAGATGGGCGTCATCGATCACGGCGATATTGGTGATATCCTCACCTGCGGCGCGCAAACGGTGAATGGCAAGGCGCATACCGCCAAACCCGGGGCGAGCGAAGAGTTTTCCGGCGAGATGGCTGAGAAACCCGCCGCGCAGGTAGCTGCCGAAGGTCGGGTAGATGTCGTGAATGGCGCGGGCCGGAACGGCGGGCGGCAGGCAGCGCAGCTTGAACCCCTGCGGCAGGGCGCCCGGAGCAGTGGCAAGGGCTTCGGCGGGATACAGACGGGCGCCCGCCATGCCGTCCGGCAGCGCGGCAAGCAGATCGCCGAAGGGGCGGGGCGTCAGGATGAACTCGTCCACATCGATATGACCGAGCCAGTCGAGATCGGACACTTCGGCCAGCGTGCGCGTGGCATTGAAAATCTGCCTTTGCTGATGCGTTTCGGGCCGCGCCCGGCCAAGCCGGCTCCAATAGGCGGCATCGCATTGGGTCACGGTGATGCGCTTGTCCCGGCGCAGGAGCGTTGCGGTTTCCGGATCGGGCGTATCGAGGAAGACATGGATGCGCGCCGCGCCGAGATCGAGATGATGCGCCGCGAAACGCGCCACGTCGAGCGGGGGGGCATTTGTTGTGCAAACGAGCCCCCAACGCGGCGGGTGCCGTAGCGGGGTCGGCACAGGAACGTGGCGGCCGGTCCCTTCGACATCCCTGCCATTCGCCTGTCGCAGCTTTCGGGCGCGCAGGCGGTGCAATCGGCGGAACACGGTGCGCGGGTCCTCGACCAGCCGCGTCAGCATGTCATGCGCCAGCGGCCGGATCACCGCATCGGCATCGGCGGCCTGCCACAGGCTTGCGATAAGGTTCACATCGAGCCCGCCATTCGTGAGCGAGAAGGCGTTCATGTCAAGCGGAAGGGGGCCGGTCGCGCGCCGGTCCAGCGTGAACGGCCGATCCGCTTCGCGCCCTGAATAGAGCCGTTCGCTTTCGTAGAGTTTCATCATGTTGAAAAGCGTCGAAAGACCGAGTCCGGCACTGCGCTGCGCTTGCGTGACGCCGTGATCGCCGAAGGTCGTCAGGCTCGAGACTTTCCAGCGCAAATCCATCTCGCGCAGGAGGAGGTCGGATTGTTCGGCCCAGATCCGGTGGAACAGCGCAGCCGTGTGCTCGGGGTGGCTGCGCTTGCGCAGATGCGCAATCAGGAGCGCGTTGAGATGCACAAGCGCGTTGCCGCCCTGAAGCTCGCGCGCGAGTTCGCGCGATTTGCGCATGTTTTCGGACGAGGGCGGGTCTTCTGGCGGCGGCGCCACGCGGGTGGCGGCGATTGCAGCGAGATCGCAATCGAGCGGCGGCAGGGTTTCACCCGGCGCGAAGCCCAGCGGATCGCGGCGCTTGTCCCAATGGCGAAGCAAACCGGGCAGACCGCCGGGATAGGCTGGAGTGTCGGAGGGCGTGCTGCTCATGGGGGCAGAGTGCCGCGTTGCCGCCTTGCGGGCAACACGGCTTTTCGAAAAGCCGTGAAGCGCGTTCGAACGCGCTCGCGCTACACCATCATTTCCTTGGTCGCGGACAGGGTCACATCGGGATAATCGCGTGCGATGCGATCAATGTCCCATTGCAACCGCGTGAGATAAACCGCGTCGCCATCATTATCTGTCGCCATATGCTGCTTGTTGGCCTGCGCGAGCTTGTCCACCGCGTCCTTCGGCCCATGCACCCAGCGGGCGGAGGTAAATTGCGACGGCTCGAACCGGACCGGCAGACCGTATTCCAGTTCGATCCGGCTGCCCAGCACCTCGAATTGCAGCGCGCCGACGACGCCCACGATGAAGCCCGAGCCGATCATCGGCTTGAACACCTTGGCCGCGCCTTCCTCGGCAAATTGCATGAGCGCCTTTTCCAGGTGCTTGGATTTGAGCGGATCGCCCGCGCGCACCGATTGCAGGAGTTCGGGCGCGAAGGACGGGATGCCCGTGACCTTCAGCGCCTCGCCCTCGGTCAGCGTGTCGCCGATGCGGAGCTGGCCATGGTTCGGGATGCCGATGATATCGCCGGCCCAGGCTTCCTCCGCCAGTTCGCGGTCGGCGGCGAGAAACAGAACGGGGTTGGACACGGTCATCGGTTTCTTGGTCCGCACATGGGTCAGCTTCATGCCGCGTTTGAAATGGCCCGATGCCATGCGCAGGAAGGCCACGCGGTCGCGGTGCTTGGGATCCATGTTCGCCTGAACCTTGAAGACGAACCCCGATACCTTTGTTTCGTCCGGCAAGATCTGCCGCGGCGTCGCCGATTGCGGTTGCGGCTCCGGCCCGTATGTGCCGATGCCGTTCATCAATTCCTGCACGCCGAAGGAATTGATCGCTGAGCCGAACCAGATCGGCGTCATATGCCCTTCGAGCACCGCTTTCGGGTCGAGCTTGGGCAGCAGTTCACGCGCCATCTCGACCTCTTCGCGCAGCTGTTCGAGCAGGTGTTCGGGGATGTGTTCCGCGAGCTCCGGATCGTCGAGGCCGTTGATCTCGACGCTTTCGGCGACCTTGTTGCGATCCGCGCGGTCCATCAACTCCAGCCGGTCGCGCAGCAGATCGTAGCAGCCCAGAAAATCGCGCCCCATGCCGATGGGCCAGCTTGCGGGCGTGACGTCGATGGCAAGATTTTCCTGGATTTCGTCGATGATGTCGAAGGTGTCCCGGCTCTCTCGGTCCATCTTGTTGCAGAAGGTCAGGATCGGCAGATCGCGCAGCCGGCAGACCTCGAAGAGCTTCTGGGTCTGGCTTTCCACGCCTTTCGCGCCGTCGATCACCATGACAGCGGCATCCACGGCGGTCAGCGTGCGGTAGGTGTCCTCGGAAAAATCGCTATGGCCGGGCGTGTCCACGAGGTTGAAGCGGTATGCCTTGAAATCGAAGGACATGGCGGACGCCGAAACGGAGATGCCGCGATCCTGCTCCATCTTCATGAAATCCGACCGCGTGCGCCGCGCCTCGCCCTTGGCTCGGACCTGCCCGGCCATCTGGATCGCGCCGCCATAAAGCAGGAATTTCTCGGTCAGCGTGGTCTTGCCTGCATCGGGATGCGAGATGATGGCAAAGGTGCGACGCCGGGCGATTTCGGCGGGCAGGGCGGGGCGATTTGATGCGGTATCGGGCATGGTCGCGCGTATAGGCGGGGCGCTGCGGCTTGTCCATAAGGCGCCGCTAGCCAATGGCGCGGAGCGGGATCACGTTGGAGCGCCGGGGTGCGCAACGCTCTGACGCGGCGGGCACCAATGCAGGTGCTTGCGGGTTTTCGACGGGCGTCTTTTCGATCAGCACATATTCGGTTCCCGTCTGCAGGGGCGTTTCGGAAACCAGATGCAATTGTCCATGACAGAGCGCCGCCTGCATGTCCACGCGCCGCCCGGTCGTCGTCATGAAGATAAGCCGCGCGCAGGTCGTCAATATCTCAAGCGGCAGGTTCGCGGCCTTGATACGGTAAAAGACGCTGGCGTCACCGGCAGCCGACACGTCAGAGCAAGGAGCGTCATGGCGTATCTGGTAAATCTCGCCGGGGTTGAGATCGTCCAGCCGGTGCATCCGTTCGCCGCGGCAAAGACCGAATTCGGTCCGAAACCCGTGAACGGGGTAGGCTTTGAACGACAGAAGGGCGGTTTGGCACGTCATGGCAGGCCCGTTTTCACCTTGATCCCGAATTGACCCCGAAGGGACGTCAGATCTTTAAAATCATTGATAAATGTGTCAGGTTCGTGAACGCCGCGTGGCTTTATACAGACGATTTGATTCAACTTTGGGAGGGTCGGAATGGATCTCGGGATCAGCGGAAAACGCGCCTTGGTTTGCGCGTCGAGCAAGGGGCTCGGGCGCGGCTGTGCCGAAGCCCTCGCGGCGGCGGGCGTTTCGCTCGTGATGAACGCGCGCGGCGCTGAGATGCTCGAAGCGGCGGCGGCGGAAATTCGCGATCGCTACGGCGTCGATGTGCGGGCCGTCGCGGCCGATATCACGTCCGAAGACGGGCGCGCCAGCGTGCTCGAAGCGGCCGACGCGGTCGATATCCTCGTGACGAATGCGGGCGGGCCGCCGCCCGGATCCTGGCAAGACTGGCAACGCGAGAACTTCATCAAGGCGCTCGATGCCAACATGCTCACGCCAATCGCGCTGATGTCGGAACTCATGCCCGGCATGATCGATCGCGGCTGGGGGCGGGTGGTCAACATCACCTCGCAATCGGTGCGCGCGCCCATCCCGCAGCTGGGTCTGTCGAATTCCGCGCGGACCGGCCTTACGGGTTATGTCGCCGGCACGGCCCGGCAGGTCGCCGAGCATGGCGTGATCGTCAACAATCTCCTTCCGGGCATTCACGCAACCGACCGCGCCGATCAACTCGATCGCGACGTCTCCGAGGCGCAGGGCATCTCGATCGAGCAGGCCCGCCGCAAGCGTCAGGAGGGGATTCCCGCGCGGCGCTACGGCACGCCCGAGGAATTCGGACAGGCCTGCGCGTTCCTCTGCTCGCAACATGCAGGGTTCATCGTCGGGCAGAACCTGCTCATCGACGGGGGCGGGACCAATCTGACGGTTTGAAGGCGCTTTTGTCAGAAGGCACCGCAGGCCATGGGAGCGGGTGCCGGATGCTGGCGTTGAATTTGAGTATTTGGAACGAGAAGAAGGGAGCAGAGACAACTCCTTCTTCTCGTTGGTAAATACTCATTTCGCAGCGCCTTCCCCGGATCGACCGGCAGGTGGCTATGCGCTCTCCAGCGCCTTTGCGATGGGCGCGAAATCCGAGGCTTTCAGGCTGGCGCCGCCGACGAGGGCGCCATCCACATTGCTCACGCGGAAAATCTCGGCGGCATTGTCGGGCTTGACGCTGCCGCCATAGAGCAGGCGGATCGCGGCGGCGTCCGTTTCCCCCAAACGCGCCACCAGCGCGGCGCGGATGAAATCGTGCACTTCGGTGATCTGCTCCATGGCGGGGATATGCCCGGTGCCGATGGCCCAGACGGGCTCATAGGCGATGACCGTGTTGTCGCCATTCGCCCCCTCCGGCAGGGAGCCGGCGAGCTGCGTGCCGATGACGTCGAGCGTTTGTCCGGCCTCGCGATCGGCCAGCGTCTCTCCGATGCAGACGATCGCGGTCAGTCCGGCGCGCCAGGCCGCCTTAGTCTTTTCTACAACGATTTCATTCGTTTCGCCGTGATCCGCGCGGCGCT
Organism: Marivita sp. GX14005; assembly: GCF_023370775.1. Taxonomy (GTDB): domain Bacteria; phylum Pseudomonadota; class Alphaproteobacteria; order Rhodobacterales; family Rhodobacteraceae; genus Marivita. Next base: position 94,734 of record NZ_JAMCCQ010000003.1, on the reverse strand, counting down.
CCGAATGGCCGAGGATGACGTAGCTCGCCCCGGCATCCTTGAGCATTTCGGCGGAGATATCACCGGTATGCGCGCCGGTTTCCGCGCTGTGGCAATCCTGGCCGCCGAGGGACAGGGACCCCGCTTGTTCCCGCGCGGCGGCCAGAAGCGTGGCGGGCGGACAGATGAGCATCTCGACCCCGTCCGGCGCGGCGTCGTTCAGTGCTTGCAGTTCCGACAGCGCGGCGCGCAGCCCGTTCATCTTCCAGTTTCCGGCGGCGAGTTTGCGGCGCATGACGGTCATCCTGTCTGGGTTTCGCTTCGGTGCATCATCGCTTCGCGCGGCGCGAGGTCAAGGGTTGTTGCGGAGCGCTGCACCTGCTGGCAAAAGCCGTGTGAACGGGCAAGGAGGCCACGCGATGATCCCCAGACTCGATATGCAGGCATTGGCCGCCGGCGATCCGCCGACGCTTCGCGAGATGCGGCGGGCCGCCGAGGAGATCGGATTTGCCGTGCTCTTCAACACACCGCTCTCGGCGGCGCGGATACGGTTCGTACTGGCCGCCTATGGCGCGTTCTTCGCGCAGCCTGCCGAGGTCAAGGCGCAGGTCGACATGGCGCGGACGGGCTCGAACCGGGGCTGGGGCGCGCCGGGGTCCGAGCAGGTCGATCCGGAGGCCAATCCCGATTACAAGGAAGTGTTCGATTGCGGCTTTGCCCTGCCGCCGGGCGATCCGCGCGCCGCGCTGCCGGTCTATGCGCCCAACCACTGGCCGGTGCGTCCAGTCGGTTTCGAGCCGGTCATCCGGGCCTACTACGACGATGCGCTGATCGTGGCGCGCGGCGTTCTTCGCGGGATCGCGCTGTCGATCGGCGCGGATGCCGATTACTTCGAAGGCAAGTTCGATTGCCCGATGGCGCTGTTGCGCGGCAATTACTATCCGCCGCGCCCCGATTGGGCGGGGGGCCGCGATTTCGGCATCGCAGCTCATACCGATTACGGCTGCCTGACGCTGCTCGCCACCGATGGGCAGGCCGGGCTGGAGGTGAAGCCGCGCGGGCAGGAGGGCTGGCTGCCGCTTCAGGCGGCGCCGGGCGAATTCATCATCAATTTCGGCGAAATGCTGGAGATGTGGACCGGCGGGCGCGTCGTCGCGACGCTGCACCGGGTCACGGGCGGCGCGGGAGAGCGGATCTCGGTGCCGCTCTTCTTCAATCCGAATGTCGACACGAATGTCGCGCCCGAGGGGGACGCGCCCATAAGCGCCGGCGATCACCTCGCCAGGCGGTATGGCGAGACATATCTGCACCTGAAGGGGCGGACCTGAGCCGTCAGGACTTGAGGTCCGGCGCGCCGTTTCCGTGCTCGGCGGCCAACTCGTCCACGTCCTTGAACTTGATGGATTCGCCGCAACCACAGGCATCGGCGACATTGGGGTTGTTGAAGTGGAAGCCCGATTCCAGGAGCGAGGTCTGGTAGTCAATCTCGGTGCCGAAGAGGAACATCTGCGCCATAGACGCGATCATCACGGTCGCGCCGTCCTGTTCGACCACCTCGTCATTGGGATCGGCGGTATCGACGTAATCCATGGTGTATTCCATGCCCGCGCAGCCGCCTTTCTTGACGCCGATGCGCAGGCCGGCATGGCCCTTGGCGTCCATCAGCTTGCGCACTTGTGCGGCGGCTTTGGGTGTCAGGGTGACGGCTTGCTTGCCGGGAATGCCGAACATCGGTCTGGTCCTTCGGTTTGCTGTGTCGTTTCAGATAGGTGCGCCATCCAGTTCTGCCAAGGCGCGGCGGGCCCAGTCGCAGGCCGCTTCAGGATCGTCGAGCGCGTCTTCGGGCAGGGTCCAGTAGGGCATCGTGGAGCGTTTCCCCGATTTGCCTGCATAGACCCATTGCGTTGCGCCTTCGGCGGCGAGGGTTTCGGCGAGCGCCCCGCGCGCCTTGATGAGCAGCGCCTCGTCGGGGCCGAGCACGGCGAAGATGCGCCCTTCGGAGTAGATGCCCAGCCCGCCGAACATCTTGCGCATGGACAGGTCCGGCACATCGCGAAACAGGTCGCGCAGGTGGACGATTTGTTCCGCGCTGACGGCCACCGGCCTACATGAACCCCAGTTCGAGCCGCGCCTCGTCGGACATCATGTCCATGCCCCAGGGCGGCTCCCAGGTGAGTTCGACATCGACCTGCTTGACGCCGGGCAGCGGTTCGATCGCTTCGGCCACCCAGCCGGGCATTTCGCCGGCAACCGGGCAGCCCGGCGCGGTGAGGGTCATGATTATGTTCACCTCGTTCTCGGCATTGATGTCGATGGTGTAGATCAGGCCCAGATCGTAGATATTCACCGGAATTTCCGGGTCATAAACCGACCGGCACGCCTCCACGATCTGTTCGTGGAGCGGGTGGTCGGTGCTGGAAGGAGCGATCAGCGGTGCGCCTTCGATCTTGGGGCTCGCATTGGTCATGTCTGTTCTTCCCGTGAGTTCCTGAGCAAATATATAGGGAAAGCGGCGCGCCGGGTAAAGGGTTGGCAAAGCCGCACGGCTGGGGCATTGCAGCGCCATGAGCAGCACCTCCTTCACCCTGCACGCCACGGATGGCACCGCCCGCACCGGGCAGATCGACACGCCGCGCGGCACGATCCGCACGCCGGCCTTCATGCCCGTGGGCACTGCGGCGACCGTCAAGGCGATGATGCCCGAAAGCGTGGCGGCGACGGGGGCCGATATCCTTCTCGGCAATACCTATCACCTCATGCTGCGCCCCACGGCGGAGCGGATCGCGAAGCTGGGCGGACTTCACGATTTCATGAACTGGCAAAAGCCGATCCTGACGGATTCGGGCGGGTTCCAGGTGATGAGCCTGTCCGAACTGCGTAAGCTGACCGAAGACGGTGTGACCTTCCGCAGCCATATCGACGGGTCGAAACACGAGTTGACGCCCGAGCGGTCGATGGAGATCCAGCGCCTGCTGGGATCGGATATCGTGATGTGTTTCGACGAATGCCCGGCGCTGCCGGCCGATCGCGAGCGGATTGCCGCCTCCATGCGCCTGTCGATGCGGTGGGCGCAGCGGTCGCGCGATGCGTTCGGGGATCGGCCGGGGCATATGCTCTTCGGGATCCAGCAGGGCGGGCTGGAAGAGGATCTGCGGGCCGAAAGCGCGGAGGCGCTCAAGGCCATCGGTTTCGACGGCTACGCCGTGGGCGGGCTGGCCGTGGGCGAGAGGCAGGAGGCGATGTTCGGCTGCCTCGACTACGCGCCCGGTCAGTTACCGCAGGACAAGCCACGCTACCTGATGGGGGTCGGCAAGCCCGACGATATCGTCGGCGCGGTCAAGCGCGGCATCGACATGATGGATTGCGTTCTGCCCTCGCGCTCGGGCCGGACAGGTCAGGCCTGGACGCGCTACGGGCAGATGAACATCAAGAACGCGCGGCACAAGGACGACCCGCGCCCGCTCGACGAAAGATGCACTTGCCCCGCCTGCCGCAATTATAGCCGCGCCTATCTACACCACGTCTTCCGCGCGCAGGAGATGATTTCGGGGATGCTGCTGACCTGGCACAACCTGCATTATTATCAGGAGCTGATGCAGGGGATGCGGGATGCGATTGCACAAGGCGCTTTCGCGGCGTTCGAAGCGGAGTTTCACGCGATGCGACAAGAGGGTCATAACAGCTGATCGCGGCTTTTGTTCCCTGAATTATTTCAGGAACCTGTGACGGGCCAAACCCCTTGTTTCCATGAGGCGGCGCGCTGCGCTGGCCAGAATTGGAGAACAAGGAGATCACTATGACCATCACGATGAAATCCTCGATCCTGGGTGCGGTATCGGCCATTGCGCTCGGCACCGCGACAATGGCTCAGGACACCACGACCACGACTGCCGATGTCACCCCGACCGACGGCCAGGTCTTGGTCGAGCAGGGCGAGCCGAAGGTCACCGTGACCATCGACGAGCCGAATGTCGATGTCGATCAGGCCGCGCCCGAAGTAACCGTCGAGCAGCCGCAGCCGGAAATCACCGTTCAGGTGCCGGAGCCGAATGTCCGCGTGCAGCAGCAGGCGCCGATCATCACGGTCGAGCAGGCGCAGCCCGAAGTGACAGTGCGCATCCCCGAGCCGATCATCACCATCCGCGTGCCGCGCCCGAGCGTCGATGTGGATCAGGCCAACCCCGATGTTCAGGTCGAAACGCCCGAGCCGCAGGTGCGTTTCATCCGCCCCGAGCCGAAGATCACCATCGAGGAAGCCGAGCCGCGCGTGAGCGTCGAGCAGGCTGACGCCAACGTTCAGGTCGAGGAAACGCAGGACGCGAATATCTCGGTCGAACAGGCGGAGCCGGATGTGAACATCGAGCAGAGCGGCGATGCCAATGTCGAGGTCAGCCAGGCCGATCCCGAGGTCAATATCGAGGAAGCCGAAAGCGCCGATGTCGATGTGATGCAGGGCGAAGCCGAAGTCCGTATTCTCGATTACGAGACGGATGAATCCGGTAACATGGCCTCCGAGGAAGAGCGTGAAGCCTATGTCACCGGTTTCGCTGCCAACCCGATGGCCGATATGACGCCTGCCGATTTCGTCGGCATGATCGTCTACGGCGAAAACGGCGAGACCATCGGCGAGATCGATCAGGTCGGTGTGCGCGGTGAAACCATCGTCGCGATCGTCGGTGTCGGCGGATTCCTGGGCCTTGGCGAGCATAACGTCGCCCTGCCGCTCGACCGTCTGCAGCGTGTCGATAACGGCTACATGGTGCCGAACCGCACGCAGGACGATCTCGAGAACCTGCCCGAATACGCAGAGGACGAGGTGCGCCTGACGGAGCCGGATACACGTCTGGGCGATCTGCTTCCGGGCAACGAGTAATGCCTGACGCGAAACACTGACGTCCATGGGGGCCGCCTTTCCGGGCGGCCCTTTTTTCGTTTGCACATGCGCCGCAGGTGAATTTGCTAAAATTCACGGGGCAATCCGTCTTGCGATGGCGGCGCATCAAGATATTGTGGCCGGACAGGACAAGGTTGAAATCCGGGCGCGCGCGCCCCAACTAAACCTTCGATACCGGAGATGGCCGGGGCTGCCGCCAAGCGGGGCCGGTGCCATCTTGCCAACGATAAGGATATGAGCATGCAAGAGCCTCTGAACGCCTCCTACCCGGTGCTGCCGCTGCGCGACATCGTGGTTTTCCCTCATATGATTGTGCCGCTTTTCGTGGGGCGCGACAAATCCGTCCAGGCGCTGGAAGAGGTCATGGCCGATGACAAGCAGATCCTGCTAGCCAGCCAGATCGATCCGGCCGAGGACGACCCCAATACCGATGGCATCTACAAGGCCGGCGTGCTGGCCAACGTGCTGCAACTGCTCAAGCTGCCCGATGGCACCGTGAAGGTGCTGGTCGAGGGGCAGAACCGTGTGCGCATCACCGAATATCTCGACAACGACACGTTTTTCGAGGCGAAGGCCGAATATCTGACCGAAATGCCGGGCGATCCCGCCGCGATCGAGGCGCTGGTGCGCACCGTCGCGGCCGAGTTCGAGCGCTATGCCAAGGTCAAGAAGAACGTTCCCGACGAAGCGCTCGGCGCGGTCTCGGATGCGGATGAGCCGGCCAAGCTGGCCGATCTCGTGGCCGGGCATCTCGGCATCGATGTAAAGCAGAAACAGGATCTGCTCGAGACGCTGGCGGTGAGTGAGCGGCTGGAGAAGGTCTACGGCTTGATGCAGGGCGAAATGAGCGTTCTGCAGGTCGAGAAGAAAATCAAGACGCGCGTAAAATCCCAGATGGAGCGCACCCAGCGCGAATATTATCTGAACGAGCAGATGAAAGCCATTCAGAAAGAGTTGGGCGATGGCGAGGACGGCCAGAACGAAGTGGCCGAGCTTGAAGCGCGGATCAACGAGGCCAAGCTGAGTAAGGAAGCCCGCGAAAAGGCCGAGGCGGAGCTCAAGAAGCTCAAGAACATGAGCCCGATGAGCGCCGAGGCGACCGTGGTGCGCAACTATCTCGACTGGATGTTGTCGATCCCGTGGGGCACCAAATCCCGCGTGAAAAAGGATCTGGGACGCGCAGAGCGTATTCTGGACGAGGATCACTACAGCCTTGAGAAGGTCAAGGAACGCATCGTCGAATATCTCGCCGTGCAGCAGCGCAGCAAGAAGCTGAAAGGCCCGATCATGTGCCTTGTCGGCCCTCCCGGCGTGGGCAAGACCAGCTTGGGTAAATCGGTTGCCAAGGCCACTGGGCGCGAGTTCATCCGCATCTCGCTTGGCGGCGTGCGCGACGAGAGCGAGATCCGCGGCCACCGCCGGACCTATATCGGCTCCATGCCGGGCAAGATCATCCAGGCGCTGAAAAAGGCCAAGACGACGAACCCGCTGATCCTGCTCGACGAGATCGACAAGATGGGCCAGGATTTCCGGGGCGACCCGGCATCGGCCATGCTCGAAGTGCTCGACCCGGAACAGAACTCGACATTCGTGGATCACTATCTCGAAGTCGAATACGACCTGTCGAACGTCATGTTCCTGACCACGGCCAACAGCTACAACATGCCCGGCCCGCTTCTGGACCGGATGGAGATCATTCCGCTCGCCGGCTACACCGAGGATGAAAAGGCAGAGATCGCCAAGCGGCACCTGCTGTCCAAGCAGGTCAAGAACCACGGCCTGAAAAAGGGCGAGTTCGAGCTGACCGACGAGGCGCTGACCGACGTGATCCGCTACTATACGCGCGAAGCGGGGGTACGGAATCTCGAACGCGAGATCTCCAAGCTGGCGCGCAAGGCGGTGACGCAGATCGTCAAGAAGGAGGCCGAAAAGGTCGTGATCACGCCGGACAATCTCGGCGAGTATCTTGGCGTGCGCAAATACCGCTACGGTCTGGCCGAGGACGAGAACCAGATCGGTGTCGTCACCGGGCTGGCCTATACATCGGTCGGCGGCGATCTGCTGCATATCGAGGCGCTGAAACTGCCGGGCAAGGGCCGGATGAAGACCACGGGCAAGTTGGGCGATGTGATGAAGGAATCCATCGACGCCGCCGCCAGCTACGTGCGCTCCATCGCGCCTGAGATCGGGGTGAAGCCGCCGAAATTCGACAAGATGGACATTCACGTGCACGTCCCCGATGGCGCCACGCCCAAAGATGGCCCCTCGGCCGGGTTGGCGATGGTCACCTCCATCGTGTCGGTCCTCACGCAGATCCCGGTGCGGCGCGACATCGCCATGACGGGCGAGGTATCCCTGCGCGGCAACGCGATGCCCATCGGCGGGCTGAAGGAAAAGCTGCTCGCGGCGCTGCGCGGCGGGATCAAGACGGTTCTCATCCCCGAAGAGAATGAGAAGGATCTGGCCGAATTGCCGGACAACGTGAAGGAGGGGTTGGAGATCATCCCCGTCAAACACGTCTCTGACGTGCTAAAGCTGGCACTGGTCGACACGCCCGAGCCCATCGAATGGGACGAGGCCGCCGAGGAGGCCGCCGCCGCTGCCGCACTGTCCAAGGAAGGGCAAAGCGCCGGCACGATCGCGCACTGATCCGCGATCCGGCGTGAACGAAATGGCCCCCGCGCTAAACGGCGCGGGGGATTTTCGTTTCGGAGGCATTGGAACCGCACGCATCACATCGCGTTTTCAAGACGTATCAACCCGATAGCGGAGGAAACGATGTCCGAACATTCTGAGACACGACGCAGCGAAGGCGGCATGGGCTACGGCCGCTTCTTCGCAATGATCGGAACCTCGACCGTGGTGATGTTCGGGCTGATGTATCTGAACACCTACGCGCTCGATCACGTCTTCTTCTCGCAAACCCGCGCCTGGATGGCGCTCTACATGGGCGGCGCGATGGCGGTGATCATGCTCGCTTTCATGCTCGGCATGTATTCGAACAGGACCATGAACGTCGCGATATTCATCGGTGCTGCGCTTGCCTTTGCACTCGGTGTCGGGATGGTGCGTTCGCAGGCCACAATCGGCGATATCGCCTGGATGAAGGCGATGATCCCTCACCATTCCATTGCCATCCTGACAAGCGAGCGCGCCGAACTGTCCGATCCGCGCGTCGCGGCCTTGGCCGAAGCCATCATTGAGGTGCAGCGCGATGAGATCGCCGAAATGAAATTCTACATCTCCGACATCGAAGCCAATGGCGATGCGCCCCCCGGAACCGAACGCCGCAAGGAGGACGGGTCATGACGGACACAACCACGGATCCCGTAGACACACCGCGCCAGGCCCGCAGCAAGAGCGATGAGAACACGGCGGTTCTCTACCGCATGGTCATGCCCGATCACCTCTGTCCCTTCGGGTTGAAATCCCTGTCGCTGCTCAAGCGCAAGGGCTTCGAGGTGACCGACAAGCACCTGACCACGCGCGAGGAAACCGATGCGTTTCAGCGCGAACATGGCGTTGACGAGACCCCGCAAACCTTCATCGCGGGGAAGCGGATCGGCGGCTATACCGATCTCAAGGAATATTTCGGCTACACCGTGCTGGATGAGGACGACACGACCTATCGTCCGATCATAGCCATCTTCTCTTCGACGGCGCTGATGGCCCTTGCCATCGTTCTGAACCTCTATGATGGCTTTCCGGTCCTGACATGGCTGAAATGGTTCTTTGCGACCTCGATGGTCGCGCTCGCGATTCAGAAGCTGCAGGATGTCGAAGGTTTTGTGAACGGCTTTCTCGGCTACGACCTCCTGGCGCGACATTACGTGCCTTATGGCTACGCTTATCCTTTCGCGGAGCTTTACTCCGGTATCGGCATGATGGCCCTGATCGGCTCTGGCAGCTGGCTCATCTGGCTCGTCGCGCCTGTTGCGATCTTCATCGGTGGTGTCGGCTCGGTTGGGGTGATCAAGGCCGCCTATATCGACAAGCGCGAACTGACCTGCGCCTGCGTGGGGGGCGGCTCCAAGGTGCCGCTCGGCTTCACCTCCCTGACCGAGGATCTGGTGATGTTCGGCATGGGTGTCTGGATGCTGGCAGAGTGGTTCGCGGGCTGAGCTCGCTGCGCGTCGATCCCAGATTTCGCGGCGCACGTCCGAGTGAACACTGGATCGTGTGCGAATTTTCTGTATCATGGGATTTATTCGCGGAATGAATGAGCAGTCAAAAGGATAAAGATATGGCGACGAGCCGGAAGACGACCCGCACGAGCGCCGCGAAGCCCGCGGCAAGCCCCCGGCGGCGCCCGCGCCCGAAGTGGTCGTGAGCGAAACGCCCACCGTCACCGCGCCGCCCCTGAAGAAGAAAGAGCTGATCGACACCGTCGTTGCGCGCAGCGGTGTCAAGAAACGCGACGCAAAACCGGTGGTCGAGGCGATGCTCGCCGTGCTCGGAGAAACGATCGCGGACGGGCGCGAGCTGAACCTCGCACCGATGGGCAAACTCAAGATCACGCGAATGAAAAAGACATCGAAAGCGCAGGTCATCACCACTCGGCTGAGGCGCAACGAACAGGCGCAATCCGATGGCCCGGAGCCTCTTGCACAAGCTGCCGAGTAGCGCTAAGACCTCCCTCAACGGGTGATTAGCTCAGTGGTAGAGCGCTTCGTTCACATCGAAGATGTCAGGAGTTCAAATCTCTTATCACCCACCATGACAGCGAACGCGCGGCGCGATCAGCGGCCGCGCGTTTTGCATTCACATCGCCGCAATCGCCCCCGAAAATCCCCTTGCGCGCCAGGCACGCCTTGGCTAAACCGCAGCGCACGGGTGATTAGCTCAGTTGGTAGAGCGCTTCGTTTACACCGAAGATGTCGGGAGTTCGAGTCTCTCATCACCCACCATCCCCGCTTCCGTCATATGCGCACATGGCCGAAATCGCGGCCATGCCCCCTTTCTTCTTGCCATAAATATCCCAGGGGGTTCGGGGGACTGGTCCCCCGATACCGGTCGCCTCATGCACGCCGGCGGCGGCCTCCGGTGCGTCCGGCGCGGCCGCGCGATTCCTGGCCTGCTTTCGGCGGCTGCTTGTTGAACTCGATCCAGGCGGCGCCGCCATCGTCGTTGTTCATCAGGAAATTCGCCGCCCGGATCGCTTCCATTTCCTTGCCCGCGCGCGGCTTGGTCGAGCCGAGACCGAAGAGCCGGCAGAAGGTCTCGTCGTCCATACCTTCCGGCAGCACGATACCCGCTGCTTCGACCTCCGCCCGTTTCTCGGCAAGCCGTTTCGGCCCGATCGGCACCGCGACCGGATTCATGATCGCCGATGTCATGCCCGCGGTGATCGCCATGGGCAGGAAGGCATTGTTGATCCCATGGCGGTTGGGCAGGCCGAAGCTGATATTGGATGCGCCGCAGGTGGTGTTCACGCCAAGCTCGTCGCGCAGGCGGCGCACGAGCGCGAACACCTGCAAGCCGGCGGTGCCCATTGCGCCGACGGGCATGACAAGCGGATCGACCACGATGTCATGCGCCGGGATGCCGAAATCGGCGGCGCGTTCCACGATCTTCTTCGCCACAGCGAAGCGCACATCCGGGTCTTCGCTGATCCCTGTGTCGTCGTTCGAGATCGCCACCACCGGCACGTTGTATTTCTTGACCAGCGGCAGCACGAGCTCGAGCCGCTCTTCTTCTCCGGTCACCGAATTCAAAAGCGGTCGCCCTTCGGCCGCCGCCAGCCCGTTTTCCAGCGCGCCGGGCACCGAGCTGTCGATGCAAAGCGGGCAATCGGTCACGGCCTGCACGCGTTTGACCAGTTCGGGCATCAGCGTCGGTTCGACGAAATTGTTGTCCGCATAGCGCGGGTCCTCGGCCATCTTGTTCGAGAAGACCGCGCCGGAGTTGATGTCGAGCACATTGGCACCGGCCGCGACCTGCGCGAGCGCATCCGCCTCCACGCGCGAGAAATCGCCGCGCTCCAGTTCCTCGTTTAGGATCTTGCGGCCGGTCGGATTGATGCGCTCTCCGATGACGCAGAACGGCTCGTCAAAGCCGATGATGGCGGTTTTGGTTCTGGATTCGATGATCGTGCGGGTCATGCGGCTTGTCCTTTCAGGCGCTCCAGCAGGACCGGCAGCGCGGGGTCTGTGAAATCTTCGATCGTGGCTTGCGCGCCGTGGCGGCGCAGGTCGGCATCGCTCAGCGCGGAGCGGATGCCGATGGTATAGGCGCCGGAGCGGGACGCGGATCGCACTCCGGTCGGGCTGTCCTCGAAGGCGATGCAGGCGTCCGGCGCAACGCCGAGGGCCGTCATCGCCTGCAGATAGGGATCGGGATGCGGTTTGCCCCGCGCGCATTCCTCGCCGATCACGAGTGTTTGCACGGCATCGCGCGCGCCGATGGCCGACAGCATCGCTTCGGCATTGAGGCGCATGGCGTTGGTGACGACAGCAATGGGCCAGCCTGCGCGGCGCGCGCGGGTCAGGAACGCGGGCAACCCCGGCATAGCGGGGTAGGAGTGCGGCAGGCGCGCGCGGAACTGCGCCTCCTTCCATTCGCTCAGGCCTTGCGGGTCGGGCTCCTCGGGCAAAAACTCGGCGAACACATCGACATTGAGCCGACCGTGGACATGGGCCATGTAGAACCCGTCTTCCATCACCATGCCGCGCGCGGCCCATAGCTCGCGATAGACCTGCTCGTGAATGGCGTCCGAATTCAGCATCGTGCCGTCGAGATCGAAAAGAAGCGCCGGCATGTCAGCGCGCCGCAACCGGAGCAGCATCTGCCCCGCCATGCGCCGCGGTCCAATCGGCGGTCGCCCGGATACCGCCCAGTGGGAAGAGATGCACCTGTTCGATCAGGCTTTCCGGATTCGCGGCCTTATGCGCCGCAAGCTGCGTCAGCACTTCGGTCGGCTCGTAGGGCAGGAGCAGTTTGGAGACATCCATCGCCCGTTTCTGCAACACGCGCAGCGACGGGCCGACACCGCAGGCGATGGCGAACTTGATCAGCGTTTGCAGTTTCGCCGGCCCGGCCACGCCGACATGGATCGGCAGGGTGATCCCGCTGGCCCGAAGCGAATCGGCCCAATCGATGATCGCTTTCGCGTCGAAGGCGAATTGCGTCGCGAGCGCCATGCGCGCGTCGGTGCGCTCGGAGAAGGCCTGTTTCCAGCGCAGCGCGTCCTCGACATTGCGTGTTCCGCCTTCCGGGTCGATATCCCGGTTGCCTTCGGGATGACCTGCGACATGCAGGCGCGTGAAGCCCGCCTTGTCGAAAAGCCCCGTCTCCAGAAGCTGCATGGAACTGTGATAGGCGCCGCGCGGCTCGGCCACGCCGCCCGCCAGCACGAGCGCCTGATCGACGCCCGCCTCGCCCTGATAGCGCGCGATCCAATCGGCAAGCGTGGCGCGGCTGTCGATGATGCGCGCGGGGAAATGGGGCATGACGGGGTATCCGTCTTCGGCCAGACGGCGCGCGGTGGCGACCATGTCCTCGATCGGCGTGCCGTCGATATGGGCGATATACACACGGGTGCCGGGGGCCAGCAGGGCGCGGAAATCGGCGATCTTTTCCGCCGTGCGGGGCATCACCTCGATGGAATGGCCGCGAAGCATCGCCTCAAGCCCTGTGGCGGCGGGCTCTGTCTCGCGTTTGCGGAAATTCAGCAATGCCATGATGGTCTCCCTCAGCCTCATGGGGCGGTCACGCCCAGCCTTCGTTCTCGATCAGCGCGATCAGCCGCGCCTTGTCGTATTCCGCCTCGATCCGGGCCACTTCGGCGGCGCAGATCTCCTGCGCGTCGCCGTCGACCGCATAGGGCGGCGCCTTGCGCCATTCGGCGAGGTAGCTGTCGGTATCCGATGCGCCGATCTTCATCGCGGCGCGGTCGATGGCCTGCTCGAACCGTTCGGCCAGCTGCGCCTTCGCGCCCCGGCGGCCCTTGCCGACGATGACCTGCGCCGGAATATCGCGCCAATAGACGATTGTGACATCCGCCATGACTTCGCGTTCCCTCATATCCCTTGTGCCTTCCTATGCGAGCGCGGCGCGGCTGCAGGGTCGAATTTCGACATCTGCGCCCGTTTCCGCGACCCGAGGTTCACATTACGTCAGGCCCGATCCGAAGGCGATGGCGCGGCGGCCCCAAAATTCTAAGGCTTTGCATGAGGGCGTTTCATAATCGCGCATTCTTGGCGATGAATCTTGCGCCGAGGCGCAAGCGCCACTAAGTTGAAGGCAACTTAGATATTCGGAAGGCGCGTAGTCATGGCGCCAAAGCGTCCCAAAGGTGCGGGCGCATTCCCGAAACCGGTAGAGAGCCCCGCGCCGTCCCGGCCCGATCCGAGCGAGCTTTATGCCGCGCTGGATCTGGGCACAAATTCCTGTCGCATGCTGGTGGCCCAGCCAAAGGGCAGCCAGTTCCATGTGGTCGACAGCTTTTCCAAATCGGTGCAGCTTGGCGCCGGACTTGAAAAATACGGCCGGTTGAGCCGGACTTCGATGAACCGGACGATTTCGGCGCTGCGCGTGTGCCAGCAAAAGCTGCGCCGGCACGAGGTGCGGCGGATGCGGCTGGTGGCGACCGAAGCCTGCCGCCGCGCGCAGAACGCGCGCGAGTTCATCCGGCAGGTCAAGCGCGAGACCGGCCTGACGCTCGAGATCATCCAGCCCGAGGAAGAGGCGCGCCTGGCGGTGATTTCCTGCGCGCCGCTGGTGAGCACCAAGACCGAGCAATTGCTTGTCGTCGATATCGGCGGCGGCTCCACCGAGCTTGTCTGGATCGACCTGAGCGCGGTGCCGTCCATTGAACGCCCACGCGCGCTGATGCGGCTTCATGCCGGGTTTCACATGAATGACAGCCCGTTCCCGGCGGCCCGCGTCGTGGATTGGATCAGCGTTCCGCTCGGCGTGGCGACGCTGCGCGACCAGTTCTCGGATGTCGAAAGCGATTCCGCGCGCTATGCGCTGATGAGCTGGTTCTTCGAGGAGAACCTGACCGAATTTGCGCCCTACAAGGACGAGCAGACCCGCGAGGGATTCCAGATCGTCGGCACATCCGGCACCGTCACCACGGTTGCGGCCAGCCACCTCGGCCTTCGGCGCTACGATCGCAACAAGGTGGATGGGCTCCGCATGACCTCGGACCAGATCGAGAAGGTGATCACCAATTACCTCGAACTCGGCCCCGAGGGGCGGCGGCGCGATCCGCGGATCGGGCTCGACCGGCAGGCGCTCATCATGTCCGGCGCGGCGATCCTGCAGGCGCTTTTGCGCTGCTGGCCGACCGACCGGCTGTCGGTGGCCGACAGGGGGCTGCGCGAGGGGCTTCTCTATGCGCAGATGTCGGCGGACGGGGTGCTGGAGGACGGGTTCTAGCCGAGCAGGCTGATGGCCCGGCGCAGCGCCAGTTCATAGCCCTGCACGCCGAACCCCGCCAGCATGCCATCGGCGCGGGCGGAGACATAGGAGTGATGCCGGAAGGGCTCGCGCTTGTGGACATTCGAGATATGCACCTCGAAGACCAGCCCGTCATAGGCGTTCAGCGCGTCCAAAATGGCGATTGATGTATGCGTGAAGGCACCGGGATTGATGATGATCGCCGCCGCCTCGTTCCGCGCGCGGTGGATCATGTCGATGATCGCGCCCTCGTGGTTGGACTGCATCGCCTCCAGCGCAAGGCCCGCGTCCTGCGCCAGCGCGGTGCAGCGCGCGGTCACATCCTCCAGCGTTTCGATGCCGTAGATCTCGGGCTCGCGCTTGCCGAGCAGGTTGAGATTGGGGCCGTTGATGAGAAAGACAGTCCGGGACATCGCGCCGCTCCGCTGGTGATGGCGCAGCAGTGCCAGCCGGCGGCCGCGCGCGCAAGACGCGCCGCGCGCGCAGGCCCGCCGGTGTGACCGATGGGTCAGCTATCGGCGCGGTCCATCAACAGGCGGATATGCCGGGCGAAGACATATGTCACCGGGACGCCCAGCACCGCGCCGCCCCAGAGCGCCCAGTGCAGCGGCAGGACCGGAACGCCGACCCAGCTGACGATCAGATTGAAGAAGAACAGGTTGACCGCGACCGCGCCCCATCCGAACGGATAGAGCACCAGCGCGATCTTCCCGACGCCCCAGCCTTCGCGTGTCATCGCCGGCGCACCAGCATCTGAACCGCGACGAGCGCGGCCACCAGTGCCAGCGAGGCGAGGAAGAACAGCCATTCGGCGGTTGCCGATTGTGCCTGGGGGATCGGGCGGTCGAATTCCTCGGCCAGGGCGAGGGACGGGAAGGCGACCAGAAGGGCGCAGAGAAGTCGAAGCATGTCAGCTCTCCTGAGTGAGTGTGCGATAGATATCCGGCAGCACGCGGGTCAGCCGGGACGGGCTTGGCAGAAGGTGGAACCCGCCGCGCCCGAAGATACGTGCGAACCAGTCCTGCCCGTCCTCGTCGATGACGATGCCGTGCACCGTTTGCCCCATGCGCCGCGCTTCGGCGACGGCCATATGGCTGTCCTCGATGCCGTGCTGGCCTTCGTAATGGTCCAGATCGTTCGGTTTGCCGTCGGTCAGAACGATGAGCAGCTTGCGGGCCGAGGATTCTTCGGCCAGCTGCGCGCTGACATGGCGGATTGCGGGGCCGAGTCGCGTGTAATGGCCGGGTTTGAGCGCGCAGATATTGTCGATCACGTCACCGTTCATCGGATCGGCGAAGCCCTTGCACCGCGAGACGAACACGCGATCCCGCTTGAGCGAGGAAAAGCCCCAGATGCCCAGCCTGTCGCCCGCCGCATCGATCCCGCAGGCCAGCGCCGCGAGCGCGTCGCGCGCCACGTCGATGACGCAGGTATCGCCCACGGCGGATTCGGTGGAGCGGGAGGTATCGACCAGGAAAGCGACGGTCAGATCCCGCTGGGTCTGGCGCGAGGCCATGAATACGCGATCGTCGCAGCGCCCGGTGGCCTTGAGGTCGACCCGCGCGGAAATCAGCGCGTCGAGATCGAGCTCCGATCCGTCGATCTGCCGCGTCTGCATGATGCGGCGCGGGCGGAGCGTTTCGAACTGGCGGCGCACCTCGGCCATGCGCTTGGCGTTCGGCACGAACCCATTGTTCGGATCCGGCTCGATCGGCGCTTCGAGAACGCGGCAATGATCGGGCATGTAGTCGCGCGAGCGGTGGTTCCATTCGGGATAGGTATGCGTCGCCGAAAGCCGTTCGTGATCGGCATCGGCCGGAGACAGATCGAGATGCAGCCGCAACCGCGTCGCCGCGCGGCGCGAATTCTTCGACAGGGTGATGTTGTCGTGATCCTCTGCCGCCTTCTGCGCGTTCTCGTCGTCGTCATCGTGGATGGAGCGATGCAGGTTCATCGATTCGACCCAGGACAGGATCGATTCGAAACGGTGCATGATGAAACTGTCCTTGCGCCCCGCCTGGTCGCGGTCCTTGCGGAACCCCAGCTTGCGCTTTGTGGTCGCGGCCGCTGCGGGTATCGGGGCGGTTTCGTCCTGCGCTTCGGCGGGTGCATCCCCCGGCGCGGCGCGGCTGAAGTCGAGCCAGATCGGCACGGGAGCGAACGGCATGAACCGGCGGGACGCTTCGGTATCCGCAGCGAGCGTCGGTGCGGTGCCGCCAAGCGCGCGGCGCAGCGCTTCCTCGATCCGTGCCTCGGCCTTGGGCAATCGGACGCGCGGGCGGGCCGAAAGGATATGCACCGCCATCGCCGCGTAATCCTCGCGCAGTCCGGGGCACGCGGCAAAGACGCGCTGGCCGGTTTCGGTATTGGCGCGGATCATTTCCGCATCGCGCGCGGGGCCGGTGTCGTGGTCGGTCTCGAACACCTCGGGCGGGCATAACGCGGCAAGGCCGCTCAGCCAGAAATAGGCGCTGCGGTTGAGACGGGGATCGGGGAAGGCCTCGATCACCGGGGGCAAGCGCAGCCGTTCGCCGTCGAACATCGGCAGGTAGACCTTGTCGCGTTCGATGGCCATCTTGCGCGCCTGCGACCGGCGGTGCCTGGCGACGATCTCGGGGCTTTCGGTGAATTCCACCCCCGGAGCGCCGCCAAGCGCGCGGAACATCATGGTCAGGCTGGGCCGCAGCGCGGACAGCGTGACCGCCGCATCGGGAAAGGACGCCTCGGCGCCGATCCCCTTGGCGTAGTCGTGCCAGAGGTTGCCGACGGTTTCTTCCGGCTCCATCAGGTCAAGAGGATGCAGCGCCATGATGTCCTACCCGTATACAGTTGTGATCAGATCGCGCAGGGCGGTCTGAATGTCCTTGTCATCGCTCAGCGGTTCGATCACCGCTGCCTCGAGCGCCTTCTCGACGCCCATGCCGCCCGCCATCAACGTGGCCGCATAGATCAGCAAGCGGGTCGAAACGCCTTCTTCGAGATCCATGCCCGACAGGTTGCGGATATGTCCGCCAAGCCTGACCAAGGGTGCCACGCGCCCTTTTTCAAGGCCGCTTTCCTGCGACACAACCTCGATCTCGGTTTCCGGGTCGGGGAAATCGAAGGTAATGGACAGGAACCGTTGCCGGGTCGAGGGTTTCATCCGCTTGAGCACGTTCTGATAGCCGGGGTTGTAGCTGGCGATCAGCATGAAGCCCGGCGGGGCGACAAGTTCCTCGCCGGTGCGGTCGATCATCAGCGTGCGGCGGTTGTCGGTCAGCGGGTGCAAAACGACGGTGACGTCCTTGCGCGCCTCGACCACCTCGTCTAGATAGCAGATGCCGCCCTCGCGCACGGCGCGGGTCAGCGGGCCATCGACCCATTCGGTCTCGCCGCCGCGCAGCAGGTAACGGCCGATCAGGTCGGCCGCCGACAAATCGTCATGACAGGCCACGGTATAGAGCTTGCGCCCCGCCCGTGCGGCCATGTGTTCGACAAAGCGCGTCTTACCGCAGCCGGTCGGCCCCTTCAGAAGAAGGGGCAAACCGTTTTTATGAGCCGCATCGAAGAGCGCGCATTCATTGCCGGTGGCGGCATAGAAGGGCGCTGCATGCGGTTGGGTGTGGGCGTTCATCGTCATTCTCCCGGGATCGGGTCGGTTTCCGCCGGCGCCGGGTTGGCCGTGCCGGGCTCGACCACCTCTTTCTTGCGCACGACGAAGATCGAGTAGATGAACAGCAGCGCACCGACGACCACCGCAAGGCCGGAGCCGAAGCGCATGACATAGAAGAGCACAAGCTCGTCCTGAACGCTCATGTAGTATTCGCCCAGAACCCGCTGCATGTGCGTCTGGATGACGCCTGCGAAGGTCAGGGTGAAGGTCATGAACGACATCCCGCCCGTCATCAGCCAGAAGGACGCCATGTTCAGCACCTGGTTATAGGGCTGGCGGTTCCGCAGGATCGGCATGGCATAGGTGATGATCGCAAGGTTCATCGCCACATAGGCGCCGAAGAAGGCAAGGTGCCCGTGCGCGGCGGTGATCTGCGTGCCGTGGCTATAGAAGTTGACCCCGTGCAGCGTGTGCAGGAAGCCCCAGACACCGGCGCCGAAGAACGCGATGGTGGACGCGCCCAGCGACCACAGCAGCGCGGCCTTGTTGGGGTGGTTGCGGCGGCCCTTCCAGACCATGACGAAGGCAAAGGCCATCATCAGGAAGAACGGAACCACTTCGAGCGTCGAGAAAATCGAGCCGATCCACTGCCAGTAGCCCGGCAGGCCGATCCAGTAGAAATGGTGCCCGGTGCCCAGGATGCCCGAGAAAAGCGCGGTGGCGACGATGACATAGAGCCATTTCTCGATCACCTCGCGGTCGACGCCCGTCAGCTTGAGCAGCAGAAAGGCCAGAACCGCGGCCATCACCAGCTCCCAAGTGGCTTCGACCCAGAGATGGACGATATACCACCAGTACATCTTGTCGAGCGACAGGTTGCCCGGATTGATGAAGGCGAAGATCCACAGCAGCGAGAGCAGCCAGAGACCCATGAGCAGAACGCCGGTGATGGCGGTCTTGCGGCCCGAGAGCACCGTCATGGAGATGTTGACGAGGAACATTACCGCGGCAACGAGGATGCCGAACTTGACCCAAAGGGGCTGTTCGAGGAACTCGCGCCCGCCATGCACCTTGAAGCCATAGCTGATGACCGCGCCGAGCGTGCCGACAAGCAGGATCGCAAGCTGGACATAGGCCAGCGTCGGAGACCAGATCTCGCGCTCCGATTCCTCGGGAATGAGGAAATAGGCTGCGCCGAAGAAGCCCAGCAGCAACCAGACGATAAGCGCGTTGGTGTGCACCATGCGGATGATATGGAAAGGGAAGATCTCGGACAGGAAGTTCGGCTGAACGTAAACCCAGCCCGCCGTGAGCCCGCCGAGCACCTGCACGCCAAAGAGCAGCATCGCGACGGAGAAGTACCAATAGGCAATCTGTTGTGTCTTGTATTTCATGTGTCTGCCTCCTTAGCCGGCATCATTGGGCGGCCAGCCCTGGGTATCGGTCTGATCGGCCCACCGCAGGAATTCGGCCAGTCCGCGCTTGTCCTCTTCGGACAGCTCGAAATAGGGCATCTGGCGGCGCCCCTCGATGCCGCTGGGCTGTGCCTCGATCCAGGCGTCCATCATCTCGAAGGCGGCCTCGGGATCGTCCTGCACGCCCCAGCGGGTCATCACGTTGCCGAGCTCGGGGGCGAAATAGGCGCCCTCGCCATGCAGCGTGTGGCAGTTGATGCAGCTGTTGCGTTCCCAAACGTGCTTGCCGTGAATGACCTCGTCGGTCAGTGGCGCGCCCGCGGTGGATACTTTGACCACATATCTGTGGCTATGTGCGGTCAGCGCGACAAATACGACGACGAAAAAGATCGACCCGCCGTAAAAGATGTTTCGCGCCCGCGACTTGGTCAGGAATTCGGCCATTCACGGGCCCCCCTTGTCTGGTTGCTATCGCCGGCAAACTATTCGTGATCGGCTGCGCACACTTTGATCGAACGCAATGTTCGCGCTGAATAGGTGTGAAAAACTCCAATTCGTCACGAAAGGGGGGCACCTGTTTGGACGACACATTTCAGTATTTTCGCACCACGGACGATTCGCTATCGGATATCATGAAGCGCTACCCGGACACGGTGCGCGTTTTCCTGCGCCGCCGGATGCTCTGCGTCGGTTGCCAGGTGGGCCCGTTCCACACGATTTCGGACGCGTGCGAGGAATACCGCCTGAACGAAGACAGGTTTCGCCGCGAACTGGCGCAGGCTGTCAGCGAAGCGCCGCGTTCTCGGCCAGGATGACAAGCTCGTGCGGGCGGCTGACCATGATCCGCTTGCGCCGGCTTTCCACGATCCCGCGCTTTTCCCAGGCGCTCAGCAGCCGCGAGACCGTGTGCAGCGTGGTGCCCGTGAGCTCTGACAGATCCTGCCGGGTGATGGGAAAATCGACCTCGATCCCGGTTTCGGTCTTGCGCCCCGTCTGCCGGATCAGGCGCAAGAGCGCATTGGCGACACGCTGTTCGACCTGTTGGGTGGCCAGCTCCATGATCCGGTCGTTCATTTCCTGGACGCGTTTGCCCATCACCAGATTGCTGGAAGCCTGGAAATTCTCGAAACGCTTGGCGAATTCCGACCAAAGGCGCATCGGCCAGGACAGCGCGATCGATTCGGAGGCGGCGACGGCCGTGGCGGGATATTGGCTGCGGCCGAAGGCCTTGGCGATGCCGAATAATTCTCCGGGCGGGATATGCAGCACAGTGACATGCTCGCCTTCAGAGGTGATGCGCATGACGCGGATATATCCGTCGAGCAGCACAAAGAACCGCTCCGCCGCGTCGCCCTCGTGAAACACGGTGTCGCCGCTCTTGATCCGGTGCGAGATGGATTGATCGAGCACTTCGCGGATCTCTGCCGGGCCCATGCCTTCGAAAGGGGCAAGATGTGACAAGAGGCTTTCATCGAGTTTGCGCACGGCGTCCGTCCCGTTCGATTTTTCGGCATGTGATAGCGGAGCGGACTGGGAAAGCCGACCCCTATTTTCATCCCCGTGCGGGTTGATATCGGTCAAGGAGGATCGATCTGCCGCTGCCTATGGTGAGGCAACACCGATGCGATTTGAGGCACCATGACACAACCCGCGACCCGCCGCCGTTTTCTGACCGTTCTGGCTTCTACCGCCGCCTGCGCGGCCCTGCCTGCCGGGGCCGCCGCGCCGCATGTCTGGAGCGGCCGCGCGATGGGCGCGGATGCACGGCTGACGATCTCCGGCGGTCTGACCGAACGCGAGGCGCGCGCCACGTTCCGCGCGGTGGAGCGTGAACTCGCGCGGCTGGAGCGCATCTTCAGCCTTTACGATAGCGGCTCGCAGATCGCCCGGCTCAACCGAACGGGCGTGCTGCGGGCACCTGCGCCCGAGCTGACCGAGTTGCTGGCCCTTTGCGACAGGCTGCACGAGGTGAGTGGCGGGCTGTTCGATCCCGCTGTGCAGCCGTTCTGGCGCGCGCGGGCGGAGGCCGCCGCGCAAGGCCGCGCGCTTTCCGAGCCGGATCGCCGCGCCTCGATCGGACGCGTCGGCTGGCAGGCGCTGCAGCGCGATCCGGCGGAGCTTCGCTTCATCGGGGCCGGGCGCGCGCTGACGCTGAACGGCATCGCGCAGGGATATATCACTGACCGGATCGCCGATTTGCTGCGCGCGCGTGGCTTTGGCACCGTCCTGGTCGATATGGGCGAAATCGCCGCTGGCGGGCGTTGGCCCGTCGGCATCGCTGCACCGGGCGGCAAGCTGGTGGAGCGGATCACGCTTTCGGATCGCGCGCTTGCGACCTCTGCGCCGCGCGGAAGCATGATCGGCGGGCAGGGCCATATCGTCGATCCACGCGGCAAGACGGAACCGCTGCACGAACTGGTTTCCGTCTCCGCGCCCTCGGCGGCAGTGGCGGACGGGCTGTCGACCGCGTTCTGCCTGATGCCGAAACCGTCGATCGCCGCCAGCCTGGCCCGGTTTCCCGAAGCCCGGCTGGAGGCACTGGTTTAACCGCTACGGCGCTAGTGGCTGGTGCCTTCTGAAAATGTGATCTTGTTGAAGACGTTGTATTTCCCCGAGGGCTTGCGCATCGGCAGGCGGCGAACCTCTTCCAGCGTTTCGGCGTCATAGACAATCACCGCGCCATCGTCTTCCCAGACCGACACGAGCGCGTATTCCCCGTCGCGCGTGAACTCGACATGCGCCACGGTCGCGCCCGGTTCGGGGCGCATCGTCTTGACGATCTCGAGGCTTTCCTTGTCGATCACATGCATCACGTCCTTGTTCGGCCCGAAGAAGACATCGGCCCAGAAATAAGGCGTTTTTTCATGGCTGCGCAGGAAGAAGCCCGGCCCCTCGGTATCGATGGTCTTGAGAACGCTCCAATCGTCCGTGTCGATCACCGACAGCTTGCCTTCCTTCAGATGCGGCGTCGCCATGACGCGGCGGCCATCGAGTTCCCAGCTGATGCCCGAGCCAAGATGCGGCATGCCGGGCAGTGGAAGCTCGGCGACCTCGCGCCCGACATTGAGGTTCACGACCACGCCCCGCGCGCCGTCGCGCGACGCGCCGATCAGGTGGCGGTAATCGTCGGTGAAGAAAAAATCGTCCAGCGGTTCGGCAATGACGATCCGGCGGCGCGCAAAAAGCCCTTCGGATGAGGGGATCGCCTCTACCCGGCCTTTCTCGCGGCTGTGGATGAAGCCCTCGTAGACCGGCTCCGCGTTCGGATCGGTGGCGACTTCCCAGATCTCGGGCGCATCCTTGAGCGCGAGGATGAAGCTGTTGCGTTGCGGTGCCTGGTAGACGGCGGACACGCGGCTCGGCTCGCCCGACTTGGCGATCACCGGCATCACCTTCTCGACGCTCAGATCCTCGGCCGATAGCAGCGTCAGCGTCATCGGCAGGTAATTGGCAACGGCCAGATGCTTGCCATCCGCGCTGATCGCGATGTTGCGGCTGTTGAGCCCGGCGCGGACGCGGCCGACCTCCTGCAGGGACCAGATGTCGTATTTCTGCACGAAGCCGTCACGCGACATGATGAAGACATAGCGCCCATCGGGGCTGAATTTCGGCCCGCCATGCACGGCGAAGGGGGTCTCGAACCGGTCGAGCACCTCGAACGTATCGCCATCCAGAACGCTGACATGGTGATCGCCGGTTTCCACCACCAGCGTGATGTTCATCGGGTCGGCGTCGAAGACCGGCGCGTCTGCCGGGGTGTAATCGGGGTTCATCTCGCGCGTGGCGGCGATTTGGTCCGGCTCCCAGACCGGCGTTTCGGCCAGCGGGGTTTTCAAGTAGTCGCCGATGGCGGCAATCTGCACCTCGTCCAGATCCTCGGCAAAGCCGGGCATCTGCGTGGCCGCGCGCCCTTCGGCGATCACGCTGTGCAGGTTCGGCCCACGCATCCGGCCTAGCGTTTCGGGAATGAGCGCGGGGCCGATCCCGCCAAGGCGGTCGTCGCCGTGACATTCGGCGCAATAATCGATGTAGTTCTGCGCCGGATCGGCCTGCGCCGCGATAGCGCCGAGCGCCAGAAGACTAGGTAAAACGATGCGCCGGATCATGGCGTTTTCCTCGGAATGGAGTGACGGTCAGGCGGTCGGCATCGGCATCCGTGATGCCGATCTCCTCGTTGCTGAGATAGCAGGCCGGATCTTCGGCCCAGGGATCGCCCGTCAGTTGTAGCGCCCGGATACGGGTGTTGCCGCCGCAGATGGATTGATGCGCGCAGGCCCCGCAACGGCCCTTCAAGGGGCGCGGACGGGTGCGCAGCTGCGCCAGCATCGGATCGTCGCCGCTCCAGAGCGCGGAGAAGGGCGTGTCCTTGACGCTGCCGATGGTGTAATCGGACCAGTAGGTGTCGGGATGCACCTTGCCCTGCGGGTCGATATTGGCGACGCCCAGCCCCGAGGAATTGCCGCCCCAGGCTTCGAGGTGATCCACCAGGTTCTCGACCGTGTCCTCGTCGAAATGCTGCCGCGCCCAGTTGGTGAAATAGACCGCATCGGCGTCGTTGTTGCCGGTGACGATATCGAGCTTGTAGCCCGCCCCCGACGCGCCCGCCCAGGCATGGTCGATCAGCAGATCGAGCGCCTTGCGCGTATGGGCGTGCATCGCATCCTCGCCCCGGTTCTTGTCCCCGCGCCCGGCATAGACGAGGTGCGAGAGGTAGAACTTGTCCACGCCCTCATCTTCGCAAAGCTGCAAGAGGCCCGGCAGGTGTTCGGCATTGTCCTTGGTCAGCGTGAAGCGCAATCCGACCTTGATGCCGCGCGATTTGCATTCGCGCACCCCGCGCACGGCATCGTCGAACGCACCTTCGACGCCGCGGAACCAGTCATTCGTCGCGCCGATCCCGTCGATGGAGATGCCGACATAGTCAAAGCCGATCTCGGCGATCTTGTCGGCGTTTTCGCCATGGATCTTGGTGCCGTTGGTCGAGAGCGCCAGCATCCGCGTATGGGGGCGCGCGGCGCGCGCGATATCGAAGAAATCGAACCGGTCCAGCGGCTCCCCGCCCGACAGGATCAGCGCGAAGACGCCGTAATTCTTCATGTCCTCGACATTGGCCATGGCCTGTTCATGCGTCAGCTCGCCGGGGAAATGCACATCGGCAGACACCGTGTAGCAATGGCGGCACTTGAGGTTGCAGCGCCGGGTCAGGTTCCAGATCACCACCGGCTTGACCGGCCCTGCGCCGCGGCGCTTGCGCACCGGCGTGGGGTGAACCAATTGCTCCATATATTCTGACATGCGAAACATGGGCTATCCTTTCTGTTGCCGAAGCCGCAGCCCGGATTTCTTGAGAATACGGGTCGAGTACAGAATATCGCCGCCGCGGCACGCATCGCCCAGAAGGGCGGCGATCTCGGAGCGCAGCGTTTCGACCTCGTCGCGCGACGATCCGTGGATCATCGCAAACAGGTTGTAGGGCCAGTCGGGCAGGGCGCGGGGGCGCTCGTAGCAATGGCTGACGAAGTCCAGATTGCCGACCTGCTGGCCCAGTTCTGCAATCCGCGCATCCTCGACATCCCAGACGGACATGCCGTTGGCGGTCATGCCCAGCTTGTAATGGTTCGGCGCAACCGCGATGCGGCGGATGATGCCGCTCTCCTGCATCGCCTGCATGCGCGCGCGCAGCTCTGCCTCGTCCAGCCCCAGATCGGTGGCGATCTGCGCATAGGGCTGCGGCACGAGCGGAAGGCCCGATTGCGTGGCGGTGATGATGCTGCGATCGATCGTGTCGAGTTTCATGCGGCCACCCGGAAGCGAATGAAGAATTCCTGAAGTTTGGGAAATTGCAGCACCGCGATGCCGGTCTCCTGCTCGATCCGTTCGGCCGTCTGCGCGATCTCGGCCTCGGATTCAGTGGCCAGAACGAACCACATATTGAGCCGGTGGGTGCGCGCATAGTTATGGGCGACCTCGGGATGCGCGTTGACCTTTTCGGCCACGGCGTCGAACTCCTCCTCCGGCACCGCCATGGCGCACAGGCAGAACGCCCCGCCCATCGCGGCGGCGTCGAAGAAGGGGCCGAAACGGGTGATGACGCGCGCCTCTTTCATTGCCTCCAGCCGCGCGATCAGATCGTCCTCGGGGATGCCGAATTCCTCGGCCACTTGCGCAAAGGGCCGTTCGGTGATCGGAAAGCCGTCTTGCAGCCGGTTGAGGATCCGGCGGTCTGTCTCGTCGAGCGTCATGCGGTTTCCCTCTGCTTGCCTGCGTCGATCATCGCGCCGGTTTGCTTGAAGCAGCGGGTCGAGAAGAGCGGTTTGTAGTCCACACCGGCGAACTCCGGCAGGGCGCGCACGCGGTCCAGAACGGCGAAAGCGTCCTTGCGGCTGCGCGCGTGGATCATCGAATAAAGCCGGTAGGGCCAGATGCCCGGCACGGTGACACGTTCGTAGCATAACGTAATGCCCGGCTGGCGCGCCAGCAAGGGGCCGGCCTCGGTGATCGCCTCATGCGGCATGTCCCAGACGACCATGGCATTGGCCCGCCAGCCAAGTGCGCGGTGGCGGACGATGACGCCAAGGCGCGAGATGATGTTGGCCCGCACCAGCGCGGCGATGCGGTGCAGCACGTCCGGTTCGGTCCGCCCCAGTTCATCCGCTATTTGCACATAGGGTCGGGGCACCAGCGGCAGCCCCTTGGTCAGCGCTTGCAGGATCGGCCTATCGCGATCCTTAAACGCGCTCATATCCACCACGCGCGAACTGCTGAGCGGAGCCGCCGCGCCGCGCATGGAAAAGCCCAGATCGACGTTGAACGGCCGCACCAGATACAAATCGAGAACCCGCAGCCCGGTCTGCGCCTCGATCCGCGCGATCGTTGCCTTCACATGCGCGCGATCCGGGCCAGTGACGACGAACCAGAGGTTCCATTCATCCTCGCGCAGATAGGAGTGGTTGACGCCCTCCTGCGCACCGATGATCGCGGCGACCTCCTCGATCCGGCCTTCCGGCGCGGCGATGGCGGCAAGCGTGCTGGCCGAGACCGTGTTCGGCGCGCAGGTCGCGCCCACGCGCGTGATGCGCCCGTCCTGCATCTGAGCCGACAGGCGCGCCAGCACCTCGCTCGATTCGATGCCGAGCGCCGCCGCGATCCGGTCGAACGGGCGCGGCTCCACGGGGAAATCGCGCTGCCAGTCGTCCAGAAGCGCCGAGGTGATGGGATCCGTCACGCCGTCCATGTCACAGCCCCAGCTTGTGCGCGCGGGCGGTAAAGAAGATGCCAGACGGGCTGCGCGCGTCGATCTCGCGCAGCTTTTCGAAGGTCTGGGTGTCATAGACCATGATCTTGTCCGCATCGCGCACCGACATCCACACTTCGCGCCCGCGCGGGGTGAATTCCATGTGCAGGACGCCGGGGCCGGGTTTGAATTCGTGAATGATCTCTTTCGTAACGGTATCGATAACCTGAATCGTGTCATTGAGCGGATGCGCGAAGTTGACCCAGACCTGCCGCCCGTCGGGGCGGGCCATGGCAAAGATGGGCTGGCCGTGGGTCTCGGTCTTGCCGGTCTGCTCGAACGTCTTCGCATCGACCCACAGCACCTCGTGCTGGCCGACAGCAGGCAAGACGAACTCGCCGCCCGCGAGCGCCCAGCCTTCCAGATGCGGCATCTTGTAGACCGGCAGCCCTTCGCGGCCCGCAGAGTAGCCATCGAGAATCGCCTGCGCTTCGGGATTGTCCTGCCACAGATCGAAGGCGGTCAGGTGATCCTCGCCGAAAAGCCCGGCGATATAGGTGCGACCGTCGCCCGTGACCAGCGCGTCATAAGGGTTGGTGCCGGTGCCTTCGATCTTCGTGATTTCGGGCTCGGCTTCGGACAGATCGACGATCCATGTCTCGCCCTTGTCCCACAGGCTGAACACGAAGCGGGTTCCGGGGATATCGACCAGACCGACGGTCTTGGATTCGGCCGGAATGTCGTGCAGCAGATCGAGCGTGTCTGCGTCGAAGATCTTCACGCCGCCCGGCTCGTAATTCGACACAGCGACAAAGCGCCCGTCATCCGAGATCGCGCCGCCGATGGAATTGCCCCCTTGAATGACCCGGTTCACCACCTTCTGTTCGAGGATATCCACCTTGGTCAGCCCGCCATCGCGGCCGAACACATAAGCAAAGCGCTGGTCGGGCGAATAGACGAGCGACGCATGGGAAAGATCGCCCAGCCCCTCGATCCGGCCGATGCTGGCGCGGTCGGACTGATCGACCACCAGAAGCGCGCCGTCCGCGCGTTCCACCACGAGGCCAAGATCGCCCGTGGCCTGCGAGAACGCGCCGGTTCCCATCAGCGCAAGCGCCAGCGCGGCGGCGGTTGTGCGGATTGTCATCATTCTTCTCCGGTCATTAGATAGTCGACGATCCAGTCGATTTCGGGATCGGTCAGGAGCGGGCGCCAGGGGGGCATCGCGGTTCCGGGGATCCCGCCGAGAATGACCTCCCGCAGAACCTCGGGGTCGTAATGCTCAAGCGCCTTGGCACGGATATCGGGGCCGAGCCCGCCTTTCAAGCTCAGCCCGTGGCAGGAGCCGCAATCCTGGTGCACGAAATGCTTGAGCGCCTCCGCATCGCGGGGCGTCTCGGCCGCGCCGGCCCCGGTGGCAAGCGCGGCAACGAGGGATAGGACGAGCGGTCTATTCACCGGCGATGGCCATGGTTTGCAGAATTTCATCGGGAATCGCCTGCGATTGATAAAGCGAGACGACACGGCCGATCACGAACAGCACCGGCGTTTCGAGCTCCGCGCTTTGCGCATCGACGCCGATCTGCCCCAGGCTGGAGACAAGCCGTGTCTCACGCGGGGTGGTCACGCTGGAGACCGCCAGCACAGGCAAGCTGGAAGGCATCCCGGCGCGCATCAGGCGCAGGGCAATCTCGGAAATGCTGGATGCGCCCATATAGACGACAAGCGTGGTGTCGATATCGGCAAGGCTGTCCCAGTTGAGGTTGAGCGTCCGGTCGGCGGCCATATGGCCGGTGACATAGCGCACGCCGGTCGCCAGCCCTCGATGGGTGAGCGGCACGCCGGTGGAAGCGGCCATGCCCTGCGCTGCGGAAATGCCGGGACAATAGGCGACTTCGATGCCGCGCGCTTCGAGATATGCCGCCTCTTCGGAGCCGCGCCCGAAGATCATCGGATCGCCCCCCTTGAGCCGCGCAACGGTCTGGCCCGCGAGCGCGCGTTCGGCGAGGATTTTGTTGATACGGTCCTGCGGCACGGTGTGGTGTTTGGGCGCCTTGCCGACGGGAACCATATCGGCCCCTTCGGGAACGAGCGCGAGGATTTCTTCGGAAACGAGCCGGTCATAGACGATGACATCGGCCTCCTGCAGCATCCTGATGGCGCGCATGGTCATCAGATCGGGATCACCGGGGCCTGAACCGATGAGAAAAACTTTGCCCGTAACTGTCATAGGTCGCATCCCTGAAGCTGCCTTTGAATTCTTGTGAGGGGTGCCGGGGGCGGCGCTGTGCAGCCCCCGGCGAGAGGTTTAGTAAACGTCGGCGCGCGTGTTGTAGACGTTGAACTTGCCGGTCGGGGTGACAAGGCGTTCGTCCTTGATCACTTCCTTCAGCTCCAGCGTCTTGTCGTCCACGACGACGATGGCCGAGACCTTGTCCTTCGCGTTCCAGACGGAGAACCACACTTCGGTGCCGGCCTTGTTGAATTCAGGCTGCACGATGCGCGGCTGACCTTCGGGGATACCGGCCCATTCGCCGATCGGAAGAACGATCATTTCCGGCTCTTCGCCCGCCTTCATCTCGTCGATCTTGTAGACCGCGACCGAAGCCGAGATTTCGGGATCGGGGTTCAGCGTCGCATCGACGTAAAGGTGGTTCGATTCCGGGTGCGTCTTGACGAAGAGCGACCCGCCACCGAGAGCGTAGAAGCTTTCGACGACCTGCCAAGCGTTTTCGCCTTCCGGATCGGTCGAGATGAGCGCGACCGAATCGTCGCCCAGGTGCGAAGTCGCCCAGACCCAACCGTGATCGGGGTGTTCGAAATTCGCGCCCCGGCCCGGGTGCGGCGTGAGGCCTTCGGAGTCGGTGATCGCCTCCAGCTCGCCTTCCTTGGTGTCGATCACCACGAGCTTGTTGCGGGCGTTCGCGGCGGTGATGAAATACCGCTGCGTGTGGTCGAGACCGCCATCATGCAGGAAGCGTTCGGCGTCGATCTCGGTCACGGTCAGCGCCTTCAGGTCGGAATAGTCGACGAGAAGGATCTTGCCGGTTTCCTTGACGTTGACGATGAACTCCGGCCGGTAGTGCGAGGACAGGATCGCAGCAACGCGCGGCTCGGGGTGGTAGAGCTGCTCGTCATAGGTGGTGCCGCGTGTGGACTGGATGCGCAGCGGCTCCAGCGTGTCGCCGTCCATGATGACGTATTGCGGCGGCCAGTAGGCACCGGCAATGGCGTATTTGTCCTCATAGCCTTCGAACTTGGAAGTCTCGACAGAGCGCGCTTCCATGCCGATCTTGATCTCGGCGACGGTGGCAGGCTCTTCCATCCACAGGTCGATCATGTTGACCTTGGCATCACGGCCGATCACGAAGAGATACCGGCCCGAGGCCGAGATCCGCGAGATGTGCACGGCGTAGCCGGTATCGATGATCGAGTGGATCTTGTAGTTCGCTCCGTCGATCAGCGCGATCTGGCCAGCGTCGCGAAGCGTCACGGACATCAGGTTATCGATGTCGATATCGTTCATCTTCTCGGTCGGACGATCCTCAGGCGCGACGACGACGTTCCAGGTCTCGCGCATCTTGTCCATGCCCCATTCCGGCGGCGTGGGCGGCTCGAGCAGCAGGTAGCGTGCCATCATGTCGACTTCGGCTTCGGACAGATCACCCGAGGTGCCCCAGTTCGGCATACCGGCCGGGGAGCCGTAGACGATGAAGTCGCGCAGGTATTCGAAACCGTTCTCGCGCGTGAGGTCGGTGGTCAGGGCCTTTCCCGTCGCGCCCTTGCGGAGCACACCGTGACAACCCGCGCAACGCTCGAAATAGATCGTCGTGGCGTTCTGGAATTCCTCGTCGGTCATGACGGGATCGCCGGGTTTGCGGCCCGGAATCTCGACCTGAAGCTCGCCGAGCGTGGTCATCGATCCGACATATTGATCCTGCGGCTGGTCAGCATGTTCCTTGGGGGCGTCCTGCGCAAATGCGCCAGTAACAGCCAGGCCCAGCGCCATGGCTGCACCCGCATAAAGCGAGGCGTGGCGTCTGGTTTTCGTTGCTTTCATCAGGTTTTCTCCATTCAGCAAGTGAGCCTGACGGGAATGTGACCCATGCCGCGCGCCGGTTCCTTGACTTCTGTCAAGGCACCGTGCCGGTTGTGGGTCGAAAAGGGGCAATGATCAGAAAAATGCTTCTTTCCGCATTGTTTTACGGGCTCTTCCTTGGCGCCGGCATCTTGCCCGGCGGCGCGCCCGCGCAGGATGCGACCTCGACCACCCGCGACGAGGCAGCGGTGCTTGCGCCCACGCGGCCTCTCGCGGCGGCCCTCTTCGATCTGGACACTCTGCCCGGAGTGGTGCGCACCGACGCGCCGGTGCCCGGCTGGGCCATATCGCAGGGCGGGGAGACAGTCGGACATATCGCCTCCACCTGGGAGGTGATCCGCTCGGTCGGCTATTCCGGGCGGCCCATCGACATTTTGGTTGCCCTCTCGATGGACGGCCGGATCGCAGGCGCGGAACTGGTGCGCCACAGCGAGCCGATCCTGACGCTGGGACTGTCGGACCAGGACATCTCGCGCTTCGTCGGAGGGTTCGCGGGTATCGATCTGGCCGATCCCGAAGGGCGCGGCGCAGGGCCGGAGATGCCGGAAATCATCTCCCGTGCCACCGTCACGACAGGCGTGATCCGCGATTCGATCCTGCGCACGGCGCGGCTTCTGGCCATCGGGCGCGGTCTGGTGGGCGGCGGCGGGATCGACCAGCTGAGTTTCGAGCCGCAAAGCTGGGCGGAACTGGCCGCCATCGGAGCGGTGCAGGAACGCAGCGTGAGCCTGAGCGAGGCGCGCGCCGCGCTGACCGAGGCCGACCCGCCGATTCCCGAAGGCGACGCGCCTTTCATCACGCTCTGGGCCGGGCTGATGGACCCGCCGACCATCGGGCGGAACATCCTGGGGGAGTATGCCTATAACAAGGCCATCGCCGAACTGGGCGCGGGCCGGCATCTGCTGTTCGTCGGATCGCAAGGCGTCTATTCGCATCGCGGTATCGACTGGCGGCGCAGCGGCGTGTTCGACCGCCTGCAACTGAGTCAGAACGGCCTTGTCTTTCCGCTGACCGACGCGGGCTATACCCGCATCGACGAGGTCGCGCCGGAGGATGCTCCGCCCTTGCGCGAACGCAGTCTGTTTCAGATCGGCGGCGAGGGGTTCGACCCCGCGCAACCCTTCGAGTTGACCCTGACGGCGAGCCGCGCGGGCGGGAGCGGCGAGGAGGTGTCCTTCGACACGGTGCTCGACTACCAGTTGCCCGCGCAATTCGTGCGCAAACCGCCGCCCGAGGCCGCGCCGCTCTGGCATCAGACATGGCAGGACAGCACCTTCGCCATCGCGTCCGTCGCGGCCATGCAGATCGCGCTCACACTGATCCTGCTCTTTCAGGAACCGCTGGTGCGGCGCAAGCGGCAATGGATGTATCTGCGGATCGGTTTCTTGACGCTCACGCTTGTCTATCTGGGCTGGATCCTTGGCGGGCAGCTTTCGGTCGTTCAGGTGATCGCCTTCGTGCAATCGCTGCTGACGGGATTCCGCTGGGAAACCTTCCTGATCGAGCCGGTGATCTTCATCCTCTGGGCGGGCGTGGCGCTGGGGCTGCTTTTCTGGGGCAGGGGTGTCTTTTGCGGCTGGCTCTGCCCGTTCGGAGCGCTCCAGGAACTGACCAACATGATCGCGAAGCGCTTCGGCGTGCCGCAGATCGCGGTGCCGCATGCGCTGCATGAACGGCTCTGGATCATCAAATACACGCTCTTCATGGCAATTCTCGCGGTCTCTTTCTATTCGATGACCGATGCGCTCATCCTCGCTGAAGTGGAGCCGTTCAAGACGGCGATCTCCATGCGGATGATGCGGGCCTGGCCGTTCGTCGCCTTCGTACTTGTGCTGCTTCTTGCCGGGCTCTTTATCGAGCGCTTCTATTGCCGCTATCTCTGCCCGCTCGGGGCGGCGCTCGCGATTCCCTCGAAGCTCAAGATCTTCGACTGGTTGCGCCGGCGGCCGCAATGTGGTCGGGAGTGCAGGCTGTGCGAGACCAAATGCACAGTCGGCGCAATCGACCCGCTGGGGCGGATCAACCCGAATGAATGTGTGCTCTGCATGCGCTGCCAGGTGATCCTGAACGATCCGGAAACCTGCCCGGTGCTCAAGCGCAGGGCGCGCAAGACGGCGGCGTGAGGAGAGTGGCGTGAGCGAAAAAAGCGCGTTCGAGGATCTGCCCGGCGAATTGCTGATGTGGATCCTCATCATCAGCGAAGTCGCGGTGTTCGGGGCGGGGTTGCTCGTGTTCCTTGCCGTGCGGGCCATCGATGTGGCCGGCTTTGCCGAGGCGCAGGACATGCTGAACCGCACCGCAGCGGGGATCAACACGGTCATCCTCATCACCAGCGGATTTCTTGCCGCGCTGGCGATGCAGCTGCGCAAGGCCGGTCAGCGCGGCAAGGCGCGCATGGCGCTGTTCGGCGCGTCCGGCCTCGGGGTGGCGTTCCTGTGGATCAAGATCGCCGAATATGCCGACAAGGCCGCCCTGGGCATCGTCTGGGACACACACGCCTTTTTCAACTTCTACTACATGCTCACCGGCTTTCACGCCGCGCATGTCGCCGCCGGAGTAGTGCTGCTCCTGCTGGTGTCCTGGCGCGACAGCCCCAGCAATATAGAGGATGCAACGATGTTCTGGCACATGGTCGATCTGGTCTGGGTGCTGCTCTTCCCAGTGATCTATCTGCTGCAATGACCCGGCGCGCGCTCTATACCGCATGGGCCGCGCTGATCGCGCTCAGCCTCGGCTCGACCGCGCTGTCGCTTTCGGCGGTCTGGGCCGTGGGGCCGATCGTTGCCGGGGTTGCGGTCCTGCTGCTCGCCTGGTGGAAAGCGCGGATCATCCTGTCGCAATATCTCGAACTCGCCACCGCGCCGGAGTGGCAGCGCGGCTTCGACGTCGCACTCGCCGCGCTGTGCCTGCTGTTGCTGGGGCTCTACCTCATGCCGCAGGTTCTTTGAAACAGTCCGCAAGCGCGTCCGGCAGATCGAACTCGCGCAGCACGCGCGCCCGCGCCTCGGGCGACATCTTCCGCGCGGTCTTCTGCACGATGCGCAACAGCTTGTCGGGATCCTGCGTCGTCGAGAAGGGCGCGAAATACCATTTGAGGAACACGAAACAGATCACGTCCTCCAGCGCCTGAACCTCGGCATCGCGCTTGATCCCCTGCTTGAGCAGCATCCGCCGCGCTGCATCCCTGTCCGCCTCCGGGTAACCGGCATCCGCCATGATCGCCGCAACGCGCTCGGCGTGGTGCTTCGCCAGATCGCGCCGCCATGTCAGATAGCCCTCGCGGCCCTCGGGATATTCGGCGCGGCGCAACACCCAGCGTTCGATATGCTGCCCGCGCGCCGCGATTTGCAACGCCTCGCTGGCATCCGGGAACAGCCGCCGCTGCTCCTCGGTCATGCGCTGGCCGTAAAGCAAACTCGCGGGCTGGCCGTCCTCGAGATCGGGATCGCGGGCATTGGCGGTGTCGATGGCGTCGAACGCCGTGTCTCTCTTGCTCATAGCGCCTTGTTCCAAGCTGTTGCCGGATCGATATTCGCATAGTCGCGCAACGCGTCGATATCGCTGATCGAGGCGTGGTTGCGCGCTACTTTCACACCCACCTCGCGCAGCCGCGAAAAGGCGCGCGACAGGCTTTCGGGCTTCATGCCCAGCCGCCCGGCGATCAGCACCTTGTCATAGGGCAGGGTCACGATGCAGCTGCCGCTGTCGCAGGTGCTCAGCTCGGCCAGGAAATCGGCCACCCGCTGCGCCCCGGTCTGCGCCTTGATCTGTTCGAGTTGCGAGACCATCTCGTGCAGGTGCTGGAAAGTCGAGCCGAGAACCGCGATGCAAAGCTCCGGCTCCTTTCTCATCAGCGCAACGAGCATCCGCGCGGGAATGAGCATCAGCTTGCACTCCGTCACCGCTTCGGCAGAGACAGGGTAATCCTCGTGCTTGAAGGCGACCGCCTCGCCGAAACTGGCGCTGCGTGTGAAGACATTGACGACCGCCTCATTGCCGTTGGGCGCGATGCGATAAAGTTTTACCCAGCCATCCAGCACGATGTGAATGACCTCGGCTCGTTCGCCCTGAAGGAACACCGTCTCCCCGCGCCCGTATTCGAGCGTGACGGCTTCTTTCAATAGCGCGGCCCTGACATCTTCGGGCAGGTTGCGCATCAGGATGGACTCTTCGGCGATGCGGCGATCTTGGCTTTGAACCATGGCTAAGACGTCCTGTGACGAAGTTGGTCGAATTGGAGCGTTTCAAATCATGCCTGTTTTCGGAAGAAAAGGCCAATGATCCGCCCTGTGCGGATCTGGCCGGGCCTCAGCGCGCGACGGCACCCCGCTTTGCGATCTCGATGAAATTCAACACAGCGCGGGAGCGGTTGTTGCGCTTCCACGCCAGAACGGTCTCGCTGCGATACCCGGCCTGCGCGATGGGCCGCGTTTCGACCCCGCGGCCCAGAAACTTGATCAGGCTTTCGGGATAGACGGTGATGCCGAGCCCCGCCGTCACCAGACCGATCAGCGCCAGCGTGTTCGACGCCTCCAGCTTCGGAGCAAGCGCGATACCGGCCTTGTTGAAAAGATCGTTCAGCCGGTAGCGGAATTCTCCCCATTCCGACATATCGCCGAGGATCAACTCCGCCGCGCCGATATCGGCCAGCGTGACCTGCGCCTTGCGCAACAACGGGTGACCTTTGGGCGTGACCGCATAAAGCGGCTCTGAAGCGAGCAGGACGCTGTGACATTCGCTGCTGTCATACGGGCCGATCAAGTAGCCGACATCGATCTCGTCATTGGCAAGCGCGATTTTCTGGCCCTGCGTGCGAATATAGTGAAGCTCCAACGCGATTTCGGGGTGACGCCGCTCGAATAGAGCGACCGCTTGCAGCATCAGTTCGGTGGCCGCGAAGGCCATGTAGCCGACAGTGACACGCCCCGTGCGCCCTTCCGCGACATTGCGCGCCTCTCGCGCGGAATCGCTCCATCCCTGGCCGGCATCGATGATCTACTGCCGGGACAAAATCGAGAGCATTTCCGATCTCGATGGCCGCAAGGTGCGCGTGCATTCCGCCACACTCGGCGATTTTGTCGAAGGGGCAGGGGGCGTGACCGTTACATTGCCCTTTGCCGAGGTCGTTCCGGCGCTCGAAAAAGGCGTTGCCGATTGCGCCATCACCGATCCGGTTTCGGCTTTCAAGGCCAGCTGGCACGAGGTTATCAACCATGTCTTCGCGCTGCCGGTTGGCTATTCGATCACCTTCACTGCCGTGAATGCCAAGCTCTGGGACGGGCTCGATGAGGCCACGCGCAACGCCATGCAGACCGCCTTCGACGAAATGGAAGCAAGCGGCTGGAAGATCGCCGAGAGCGAACAGGCGATGGGTGTCGGTTGTCTCACCGGAACGGTGGATGAGTGCACGATGGGCACCGTGGGCGATGCGGAACTTCACCAGCCGCGCGAGAGCGACACCGCTGCGCGGCAGGCCATCCTCGATAACTTCGTCCTGAAACGCTGGGCTGCGCGCTGCGGCGCCGATTGTGTCGAGACATGGAACGCAAGCGCCGGGGATGCTGCGGGCTTTACCGCGCCGTCGCCCGAAAGCTGAACCGAAGCGCGCGGCGTTCCGGCGATGACCGGAGCGCTGCCACCCGCGTCCTCCTGACAAGGATCGTCCATGTATCAGACCCTTTTCGCCTATATCTTCCGCCTCTCGCAATTCGCCGTCTGGATCGGTGGATCGATGATGCTGTTATCGGCGATCATGGTGTCGGCGGACGTGATCGCCCGAAAGGTTCTGGGGGTCACGCTCGGCGGATCGGACGAGATTTCGGGTTATCTGTTCGCCATCGCGACCGCCTTTGCCTTTCCTTACGCCGCACTGCACCGCGCGAATGTTCGGATCGACGTGCTTTACATGCGCTTTCCCCGCCGCCTGCGCGGGCTTCTCGATATTCTTGGGCTCACGCTGCTCGCCGGTTTCGCGGTCATCGTCACCTGGCGCGCGCTGGCGACCGTCAGCGTCACTTGGGAAAACGGATCGCACTCCATCACACCGTTGCAAACACCGCTCATCATTCCACAGGGCATCTGGGTTCTGGGTTGGTGCCTTTTCAGCCTGACGCTTCTCTTCATCCTTGTCAGCCTGATCTCCGCCTATCTGCGCGGCGATGCGCGGCAGGTTCAGAAACTGGGCGGCGCAATGTCGATGGAGGAAGAGATCGAGGGCGAGACAAAGGGCGTAACACCTCCCGCGCCGCGCGCGGCATCCTTATCGGCAGGAGAATAGATCATGCTCGGATCGGCCACCGGGATTCTTTTCGGATTGATCGCGCTCAGCGTTCCGATTGCCGCTGTCGTCGGCATCCTCGCCTTCGTGCTGGCCTATCTCTATTCGCCCATGCCGCTGCACCTGGCCGCCGGGGATATCTTCTGGACCAACAGCATCGATTTTATCCTGATCGCGGTGCCGCTTTTCATTCTGATGGGAGAAATCCTGCTCCGCGCGGGGATCGCAGAGCGAATGTATAACGCGCTGACGCATTGGATCTCGTGGCTGCCGGGCGGCCTTATGCACTCCAACATCGGCGCAAGCACGCTCTTTGCCGCCACCTCCGGCTCGTCCATCGCGACCGCCGCGACGGTCGGCACCGTCGCCATGCCGGAGATCGAGAAGAACGGATACAACCCGCGGCTCTTCATGGGCACGCTGGCGGCGGGCGGCACGCTGGGCATCCTCATTCCGCCATCGATCAACATGATCGTTTATGCTCTCCTGACCGACACGTCGGTGCCCAAGCTTTACCTCGCGGGCTTCGTTCCCGGGCTGATGCTGGCGCTCCTTTTCATGCTGACGGTCCTTGTCGCCTGTCTGATCAGGCCCGCCTGGGGAGGACGGCGGGACAAGACGACATGGCGCGCCCGTCTGGCCTGTCTGCCGGACCTCTTGCCGCCGCTCGGCATCTTTCTCGTTGTCGTCGGTTCGATCTACGCGGGCATCGCCACGCCCACGGAGGCGGCCTCGCTGGGCGTCGTCGCGTCGCTCGGCCTCGCGGCCTGGACCGGAACGCTCAAGATCGAGATGCTGCGCCTCGCGCTGGAAAGCACGATGCGCACCACGGCGATGGTGATGCTGATCGTCTTCGCCGCGATCTTTTTGAATTTCGTGCTGGCAGTCGTCGGGCTGACCGATCTGCTGAGCGCCTTCATCAACGGTCTGGGTCTCAGCCCGATGCAGACGATGATCGTGATCGTCATCGCCTTCATGATCCTGGGCTGCTTCATGGAGGCGTTTTCCCTCCTCTTGATCGCGACGCCGCTTCTCGCGCCCATCGTGGCTGATCTGGGATTCGATCTGATCTGGTTCGGTATACTGATGATGCTGATGCTGGAAACCGCGCTGATCACACCGCCCATCGGGGTCAATCTCTACGTCATTCAGGGCGTGCGGGCGCGCGGGTCGATCAACGATGTGATCATCGGCTCGCTGCCCTTCCTGTTGGCACTCGTGACAATGATCGCCCTGCTGCTGCTTTACACGAATATCGCGCTTTGGCTGCCCAACTTGTTCGGCTGACCGAAACCGAAGCGCAGGGCAACGGGATCGACCGCGAGGATCGTGGATCGCAGCTTCGATACCTCCCTGGCTGGCCGCGCCTTCGGGCGCGGTTTTTTTGCCTTGATCGAAAGATTGGAGCGGGTAACGGGAATCGAACCCGTAACTTAAGCTTGGGAAGCTCGCGTGATACCTTTTCACCATACCCGCCGCGAGGGGAGTGGTATCATTCGGGCGCCGGGCTCTTCAAGCGGAATCGATGGGCATGGGGGCGGTCCGGCTTGAACTCGGTGGCTTTCGCGTGCGATCTGCCTCTCGCGGCCGCTCGGGGCGCGACGCGAGGCGACAAGGGAGCTTTTCATGATCCTGTGCTGCGGCGAGGCGTTGATCGACATGGTCCCGGAGCGGATCGCATCGGGCGCGTTCGGCTATGTGCCGCGGCCCGGCGGCGCGGTGTTCAACACCGCCATCGCGCTTGGGCGTCTGGGCGCCGCGGCCGGAATGCTCACCGGACTGTCCCGCGATCTTTTCGGGCAACAGCTTGATGAAGCGCTGGCAGGCAGCAATGTCGACCGCCGCTTCATCCTCAGGACCGACCGGCCGACGACGCTGGCCTTCGTCGCACTGGATGACGGTCAAGCCAGCTACACGTTCTACGACGAGAATTCGGCCGGGCGGATGCTCTCCGCCGGCGACATGCCGAGGCTGCCGAAGGATGTGACGGCGCTGTTCTTCGGCGGCATCAGCCTTGCCTGCGAGCCGGGCGCGGAGGCCTATCGCGCACTGGCCGAACGGGGCGCGGAGGGGCGGGCCGTGATGCTCGATCCGAATATCCGCCCCGGTTTCATCGCCGATGAGGCCCGCTATCGCGACCGGCTGGAGGCAATGATCGCGCTCGCCGATATCGTGAAGGTGTCCGATGAGGATCTGGCGTGGATCATGGCCAACGGCACCAGTCTCGACGCACAGGCCGAAACCCTGCTGGAACGCGGACCGTCGCTCCTCATCGTCACGCGCGGCAGCGCCGGGGCGCGGCTCTATCTGCGCGGCGGCGCGAGGCTCAATGTTCCGGCAGAGCGGGCGCGCGTGGTCGATACGATCGGCGCTGGCGATACCTTCAATGCCGGTGTTCTGGCGCATCTGGCCGGGCGAGGTCTCCTCACGAAATCGGCGCTGCGCGACCTGCCGCCCGATGCCGGCCGCGCGGCGCTGGCCTTCGGGGCGCGTGTGGCGGCGGTGACCGTGTCCCGCGCCGGGGCGAACCCGCCCTGGGCGGATGAGCTTTAGCCTTCCGCCCGGCGTGGCGCGACCTGCGGCGTGCCGCCCGCGCGTCCGCGCCACCAGTTGACCGCCAGGATCGCGAGGAGTAGCGCAGCACCGGCTGCCTCGATCACGTGATCGGGGTGGAATACCGCAATCGTTGCCGGCACGATCAAAGCACGGGAGAGCCAATCCATCGGTGCGAACAGCCAGCCTTCGATGGCGGCGGCGAAGGCGGCGAGCGCCAGAATGGCGATGAACCCCGTCCACAACACAAGCAGGATTGGCCCGCCGAGGATCATCTCTGGATTGTAAACCATGAAAAGCGGGATGAGGTAGAGACCCTTGGCGAATTTCCACGCCTGAACGCTCGTCTCCATCGGTTTTGCATTCGCGATGGCCGCCCCGGCGAATCCCGCAAGCGCAACGGGCGGCGTGACATTGCTGTCCTGCGAATACCAGAACACGACCAGATGCGCGATCAGCAGCGGAATGCCGAACTCCTGCGACAGCGCGGGGCCGACCAATACGATGAGAACGATATAGGAGGCCGTCACGGGCAGGCCCATGCCGAGGATCAGGCTGGCGATCAGCACAAGAATGAGCGCGAGCACCAGGTTGCCGCCCGAGAACGCCACCATCATCGACGAGAACTTGAGCCCCAGTCCCGTCAAACCGACAACGCCGACGATGATCCCCGCCACCGCGCATGCCATCGAGACCGCGACGGCATTGCGCGCGCCGAGCGACAATGCCTCGATCAGCAGCGCCGCGCCGCGCCGCCCGGCCGTCGCCAGACGCTCCGCCGTGAGGGGTTTGCCGCGTTTCGGATCAAGCCAGATCATCTCGACCCCGGCGCGCAGCCCCGCGACGACGACGACCGATACAATGGCCCAGAACCCTACACGCATTGGTGAGAGATTGTTGGCCAGCAGCCAGATCAGCAGGAAAAGCGGCAGTATGAATTGCCATCCCGCCGCCAGCACATCCCGGACATTGGGTAGCTCGGCCTGCGGCATGCCTTTCATGCCGGCCTTCATCGCGACGATATGCACGAACAGATAGACCGTCCCGAGGTAGAGCACCGCCGGAAAGATCGAGATAAGCACGATGTCGATATAGGGGATCCGCGTGTATTCCGAGATCAGGAACGCGCCCGCGCCCATCAGGGGCGGCGTGATCTGCCCCCCGGTTGAGGCCGCAGCCTCGATCCCGCCGGCCTGCGCGGGGCGGTAGCCCAGCTTTTTCATCAGCGGGATGGTGAAGGCGCCCGTCGTCACCACATTGGCCAGCGCCGAGCCGGAGATCGAGCCCATCCCGGCGGAGGCCAGCACCGCCGCCTTGGCCGGCCCGCCCGGCTTGCGGCCCGTCGCGGCATAGGCCAGATCGATGAAGAACTTGCCCGCACCGGTGACTTCGAGAAACGCGCCGAACAGCACGAAAACGAAGATATAGGTCGCCGCCACACCCAGCGGCAGGCCGAAAATTCCTTCCTGCCCGAGGTAAAGCTGCCCCACCAGCCGGTCGAGGCTGTTGCCCCGGTGCGACAGGATCCCCGGCAGCCACTCGCCCAGCCAGGGCAGGGCACCGCGCGGCCCGGCGAGCGCATAGAGGATGGCGGCCACGCCGATCAGCGTCATCCCGAGCCCGATGGCGCGGCGGCTGGCCTCGAGCACGGTGACGGTGGTGAGGATGCCCATCCAGATATCCATCTCGCTCCAGAACCCCGCGCGGGCGAAGATCGCGTCGAGGTTCCAGACGATATAGCCGCCGCTTGCGATCGAGGCGGCGAGGAACGCCAGATCGACCGCCCAGCCGATGACCCCGCGCTTTCGGCGCTGGCCGAAGACCGGGAAGATCAGGAACGCCAGAACCATGATGAAGGCAAGGTGGATGGAGCGCTGGTAGAAAAGGCCCAGTGGCTCGATCCCGGCGCTGTAGAGCTGAAAGAGCGACAGCGCGACGCCGATCACCATGACCGTTATCGCCACTGGCCCGGTGCCGAAGCTGCGCGGCTGTTCGCGCTCCGTGATGGGCGTGTCGGGGCCGGAGGAAGGGGGCAGGCTCATCAGGTCTCAGTCCTCGTCAGTCAGGTGGATCGCCACGCGCGCGCCGGCGGCCATCTGCGACAAGACATATTGCGTGCCGCCGATGCGCAGCCGATGATCCGTCGACGCGCTGCCAACGCGCAAGGGCAGTGTATTGCCCTTTATCGGCTCATCGATGCTTTCGATCCAATAGCCGCCCTCCGCCGCGCTGCGCAAGCGGCCGCGACCCTCGACCTCGCCCAGACCGGCGGCGAAATCATGCAGGTAGCTGCGCGTCAGGATCATCCGCCCACCGCGATTGGCAAAGCAATCGGCCACCGGCCCGCCGGTGACGGAATGGTTCCATGTCAGGCACCACTGCGTGCGTTCGGGGGCCGGATGGGTAAACAGCGCCGTGCCGTCCGGGCCGGTCACGCGCAATATGTCCGGGGCGGCCGGACCGGCCAGAACGAAAAGGGCGGCCATAAAGGGCCGCCCCCAATGCGCCGGGCTCAAGGCTTGAGCTTGTCCGGCACGGTATGGCCCGCTTCCTCGTAATAGCGCAGCGCGCCGGGATGAAGCGGGATCGGCGTGGAGGAGAGCGCGAAATCGGGCGTTGTATCGTTGGCGGCCGGATGCACGGCGATCAACTCGTCGACATGTTCGAACATGTTCTTGGTGATCTGGTAGGCCAGTTCCTCGTCCATCGCGGCATTGACGACCAGAACGTTCGGGATCGAGATCGTCGGCACCGGCTCGCCCACGCCGTCATAGATACCCTCGCGCAGCGTGTAGGGCGCGAAGACCGGCTGCATCTCGACCGCCTTGGTGATCTCGGCCTCGGCGAGCGGGATG
The DNA here is from genome assembly GCF_023370775.1 of Marivita sp. GX14005. Lineage (GTDB taxonomy): Bacteria > Pseudomonadota > Alphaproteobacteria > Rhodobacterales > Rhodobacteraceae > Marivita. The sequence goes on along the minus strand of NZ_JAMCCQ010000003.1, from coordinate 52,434 downwards.
AGGCGGATATCTCGGGTCGCCGCAAGGTTCATGATCGAGGAGGTGGGCGGCCCGACGCTCCAGAAGCCCGCGTCGATATCGCCGTCGCGCAGCGCATCGGCGGTTTCGTTGAAGTTGAGCCGCTGCTCCTCGATATCGTCATAGGTGATACCGTTCGCCTCGAGAAGCGCCTGCGCATTCACCTCGGTGCCCGATCCGGGCGCACCGACCGACACCCGCTTGCCCGCAAGATCGGACAGGCTTTCGATGCCGCTATCGGCAAGCGTGACGATCTGCACGGCGTTGGGATAGATCGACGCCAGCGCGCGGGCGTCTTCGACCGCGCGGCCGGTGAAGGGATCGATGGTGCCGTTATAGGCGGCGTAAACCGTATCGGCGAGCGCGATGGCCAGATCGCTTTCCTGCCGCGCGATCAGGGCCATGTTCTCGACCGACGCGCCCGTCACCTCCGCTGTGGCTGAGGCACCTTCGACATGCCGCCCGATCAGTTCGGCAAGCCCGCCGCCATATGGGTAATATGTCCCTCCGGTGCCACCTGTGGCGATTGACAGATCCTGAGCCGACGCGGCACTCGCAACGGTCGCCAGCGCGGCCAGCGCGTATTTCAATGGTCTCATTGTGGTTCTCCCTATTGGTTCCCCCCGCTTTTACAGCGGCTGGTCACTCGCGTGCATGCTCGGCATAAGTCCCGGCGCTGTCAAGCTTTTGCACGGGGCCTGCGATGTGCCCGTCACCTGAGGCCCAGTCGATCCGCGCCTCGAACCGTTCGGGTCCAAGACGCTCCACCGTGACCGACGCCGCGTCATCCCCAATGCGCAGATCGCGGACCACCAGCCGTTCGAGATCGGCCGGAAGCCAGGGATCGGAGAGGGTGATCCGGCCCTCGAAACGCGTCGCGTCGATCTGGAGGCCGATCAGCGATTTGAGGCACAGGAACGGGCTGCCGGCGGCCCAGGATTGCGGAGAGCAGGCCGATGGATAGGACACAAGATGCGGCATCACCTTTGCATCGAAGCCGCAATAGAGCTCGGGCAATCCGCGCTCGAACAAGTCCTGCGCGGCGGCGAAGAGCCCCTCTGCCAGCCGCGCGGCGCGGCGCTTTTCGCCGTAGCGGCAAAGCCCGGCGCAGACCAGGCTATTGTCATGCGGCCAAACGCTGCCATTGTGATAGCCCATCGGGTTGAACTGCACCGCGCCTTCGGCGATCGTCCGCATGCCCCACCTGACGACGAAGTCTGCGCTGTCGAACGCCGCGGCGAACCGCGCCGCGCGGTCCTTATCCGTTGCGCCGGCGAAGAGCACATGCCCGGCATTGGAGCTGAGCACGCGCATCGGGCGCTTCTCGCCGTCCAGTCCCATCGCCCAGGCGCCAAGATCGGCATCCCAGAACAGCGCGTCGAGCCTGCCGGCAATCGCCGCCGCGTCGTCTTCGCAGCGCCGCGCCGCTTCCTCATCGCCCAGCGCCCGATAAAGCGCCCCGGCGGCGCGCTGCGCGGCGTGGTGATAGGCCTGCACCTCGACAAGCGCGATGGGGCCGGAGGCCATCTCGCCATCGGCATGGAACATCGCGTTGCCGCTGTCCTTCCAGCCTTGGTTGCGCAACCCGCGATCCGTGCTGCGCAGATACTCGATCAGCCCGTCGCCATCGGTATCGCCATATTCCGCCGCCCATGCCAGCGCCTTGTCGATGGCCGGGCGAAAGCCACTGAGCCAGTCCAGATCGCCGGTGCGGCGATAATATTCCTCCGCCAGCATGACGAACAGCAGCGTCTGGTCGATGCCTCCGTAATAGCGGTGATACGGCACTTCGCCCAAGCGGGCCATTTCGCCGTCGCGCGCCTCGTGCAGAATCTTCCCCGGCGCGCTTTCGTTCGGCGGATCGACGCTGCCTGCCTGCGTTGCGGCAAGATAATCGAGCACGCCGCGCGCCAGTTCGGGATAGAGCCAGCAGACCTGCATCGCGGTAATGATCGCATCGCGCCCGAACGGGGCGGCGAACCACGGCAGACCCGCGAACGGGTAGGGGCCGGTATCCAACTCGGTGACGAGCAATGCGAGGTTCGAAGCCGAATTGGCAAGCCATGCATCATAGGCCGGGCGATTTGTGCGCACCAGGTTGAGCCGGTTGCGGCGGTTGCGATACTCCTCGACCGTGTGGCGCTTGCAGCGCTCGAAATCGCCCAAGGCGTCGCTCGGCGGGGTCACGACCGCGTCGCCGCGTTGCATCTCGACATGCACAGCCGCACCGATGCGCTGCGATGCGCCCGGCGCGAGCTTCAGACGGAAATGCACCTTTCCGCCCTGCGTCTCGAACGCACGGTCGAATTCCAGCGTCGTGCGGATCTCGATATCGTCCAGCGTGCGATAGCCGAAGATCAGCCGCGTGTCGTCGATTTGCGGTGCATGCAGCGTGCCCCGCCGCTCGCGTTCCACGCCGCGCACTTCAAAGATGTCGCGAAAATCGGCCCAGCAATCGAGCGAAAGATCCAGTTCGACCTCGTCGCCGCTGTAATTGGTGATGCTCATGCGGTCATGCAGCGAGTTGCGCAGGAACCGCTCGCGGTCGAGATGGATCGAATAGGGCGCAACCAGACGTCCGCGCGTGTCGTGAAATTGACGGTTCGCCATGCTGGCGCGAAACACCGCTTCTTCTTCCCCGACGACCGCGCCCATCGTGGTCACGGGCGTTCGGTTGAGCCGCAGGATCAGCCGCGACAGAACCCGCGTATCGCCGACGAAAAGACCGTCCTTGCAGTTGATCTCGGGCAATTCGGTTTCCGGCCCGTTCATGCAGCCGGTGCCGGTGAAGACCGCGAAGGCGCTTTGGTATTTCAGGACGTGAAAATCCTCGCGCGTGTCGGGGCCGAAATCGTTCGGCACCGCCTCTGTGCTGTTTGCATGCGCCATCAGATCGGTTTCGCGAGCGGTCGTTCGTCGCGCGCGGGTAGGCGGCTTTGACTGTTCGTGATGGCATCCAATGCGCCGCGATGTTGAACCATGGCCCTCGCGCTCCTTTTCGTGCCTGCCGCACCGAGCTTTTCATACAGCGCAACATGACGTTCGGCCATCCGCCGGGACGAGAATCGCGCCTCGAAACAGGCGCGGACCGTGGCGCGGTCGATCTCGCCGAGCCGGCGCACCGCCTCCGCTGCGCTGTCGACATCCGCAACGACAAAGCCGCTTTGCCCGTTGTCGATCACCTCCGGCACCGAGCCGGTGGCGTAGCCGATGACGGGCGTGCCGCAGGCCATGGCCTCGATCATCACCAGCCCGAACGGTTCGGGCCATTGAATCGGAAAGAGCAGGGCCGACGCGCAGTTGAGGAATTCGGGCTTTTCGGCATCCGAGATCTCGCCCACGAACTGGATCTGCTCGCCATCCACCAGCTTGCGCACATGGCGATCCCAGAATTCGCGATCGAGATTGTTGATCCGCGCCGCGATCTTGAGTTGCTTGCCGGTCATTCGCGCGATGCGGATCGCATCCAGCACGCCTTTTTCCGCGCAGATGCGGCCCAGAAAGGCCAGATACCCGTCCCGAGCATTGGGGCGGTCATAGGCCGGCAGGTAATCGAGCGGGTAGCCGTGATGGATCACGTCCGCCCAGTTGGCATGGGGGCGCGAATTGCGCTGCGCCCGCGACAGGGCGATCAGCGGGAAATGGCGAAACCGCGTGTAAAACCGCGTCAGTTCGGGAAAATCGACACGGTTGTGACAGGTGGTTACCGTGCGCTGGGCGATATCCTCAAACATCGGAAAATGCGAAAACCGGGTGTGGAAGTGGATGACGTCGAAATCGTCCAACCGTCTGCGGACGCGGTCGAATTCCAGAATGTGATCGGCCGCTTCGCTGCTGTCACCTGCGCCGGCGACCAGCGGCGTCTGGCGACAAGGCACCAATTCGCCGTGAACGACGCTATCGGCGGTGGCAAAGACCGTGACCTCATGTCCAAGATAGCTAAGCTCTTGGGTCAGAACTGAAATTACCCGCTCCGTGCCGCCGTATTTCCTGGGCGGCACGCTTTCGAACAGCGGCGCGACTTGCGCGATCCTCATCTTATTCTCCCCCTACAAGCACCTCCAGCTCCGCCGGGGCTATTCCGCGGCCATTGCTTCGGCCTCGAACTTGGTTCGGCGGAACCGTTCCGTCGCCGCGAACCAGCCTTCCTTGTTGCCGCAATCGAAGCGGCATCCCGAGAAGCGGAACCCGCTGATCCCGCCAAGCGCGGCGATGGCATCGGTCAGCTGAATCTCGTCGCCAGCGCCTGGGCGCGTTTGCTCAAGAACGTCCCAGATCGCATCGGACAGGATGTAACGTCCGACAGCGGCATAATGCGACGGGGCGTCCTCCGGCGCGGGCTTTTCGATCAGCCCGCGCGCCGGAAGCAGGCCGGACAGGCTTTCGGCCCCCTCGGGATCGAAAATCCCGTAGCTGCCGACTTCGGCGGGGTCCACCTTCTGCGCCGCGATCAGGCAAGACATTGAGGCAGGATCATACACGCCGCACATCTCGGCCAGCGCGGGCGCACCCAGGATCAGATCGTCCGGCAGGATGACACCCACGGCGCCGGGCAGGGCATCACCCCGCGCACAAAGCACAGCATGACCGAGACCGAGCGGTTCGGGCTGATCGGCAAAAACCACCTCGACACCGTCCAGCAGGCCGCCCGGCCTTGCACGCAGCTTGTCGATATACTCCGGGATCCCCGGCTTGTCGTCCCGCGTGACGAGAACGATGCGCCGCGCGCCTGCATCCACCGCCTCTTCGAGCGCGAATTGCAGGAGCGGCGTGTCGTAGATCGGCAGCAATTCCTTGGCGATCGCATCGGTCGCAGGGCGCATCCGCGAGCCGTTGCCCGCGATCGGCAGGATCACCGTGTCGAGCTGTGTCATTGTGGTTTCCCCTCGTTCAGGCTGTCAGTCGGAATACAGAACAGGGGCGCGGGGGGATTGTTCCCGCATAAAGCGAATGGCGCAGGGCGTATCGGCGCGTTCGGAACAATTCCGCCGACCGCCCGTTTCCGCTCCATCCAAAAAGGCGTGATAGAGGGGGGCGGCCATGTCCGGCGAGACAATCAACGAGATGGCGGAACCGCTGCCGCGCCCCGACTGGTCGCGCCATGCGCTCTTTCTCGATTTCGACGGAACGCTGACCCCCATCGTGACGCAGCCCGAGGACGTCCGCCTGAGCGGCGAGGTGCGTGCGCTGCTGCTCTCCTTGTTCGAACACGCCGGCGGCGCGGTCGCGATCCTGTCCGGGCGCGCGCTGGCGGATCTGGAACAGCATCTGAGCGGCGTTCCCGTCGCGCTCTCCGGCTCGCACGGGCTGGAGTGCCGCGCTGCGGACGGATCGACTTTGGGAGGCGAAGGGGCGTCCACAGAGGCGCTCGACCGCGCATGGGAAACGCTCCGGCCCTTCGCGGCCGAACACGCTCTGTTGCTCGAACGCAAGCCGGGCGCGTTGGCGCTGCATTATCGGGCGCGGCCATCTATGGAAACCGACTGCCGCGCCATTGTCGAGCGTATCGCCGGTGGCACGGGGCTGCGGGCGCTGCATGGCAATATGGTGAGCGAGGCGACGCTACCGATGATCGACAAGGGGCGGGCGCTGCGGGGGTTTATGGACCGTTCCCCGTTCAAGGGCCGTATCCCGGTGATGATCGGCGACGACACGACCGACGAGGACGCCATCGCCGCCGCGCAGGCGCTTGGCGGGTTCGGGCTGCGCATCGGTGGCAGCGAAACCTGCGCCTGCTACCGCGTGGACACCATGCAGGACGCGCTTGGCTGGCTCTCTGCGTCGTTGCGTGCGGGAACAAGCGCGGATGGCGATTGTTGATGCCCCGAGACGTTCAGACCCCCGCCCGCAGGACCATTCATGTCATCAAGACTGATCGCCATTTCCAACCGTATTCCCATCGGCGCAAATGCATCCGGCGGGCTCGTCGTCGCGCTGCGCGAGGCGCTGGCGCAATCGAAAGGCATCTGGATCGGCGCGCATCCGGACCCCGGCGCGGGAGAGGAGAGGCTCGAACCGGTGGAGGGCGGGGCGGAGACGCGGATGGCCTTCCGGCTGACCGAAGAGGAAATGTCCGACTATTACCTTGGCTTTGCCAACTCCGTTCTTTGGCCGCTTTGCCATCGCCGGGTCGATCTGGTGGACATGCAGGCCGCCTATGAGCGCAGCTATCGCGCGGTCAATGCGCGGGTGGCGCGGCTCGTGGCACAAATGGCCAGGCCGGATGACGTGATCTGGGTGCATGATTACCATTTCTTCCCTCTTGCGCAGGAATTGCGCGCACTTGGGCTGACCAACCGTATCGGGTTTTTCCTGCATGTCCCGTTCCCTTCGCTTGGGGATCTGTCGGTGCTGCCGAAGCCGGACGATTTCGCCGATTGGCTGGCCGATTTCGATCTGCTGGGGTTTCAGACGCAGGGCGATGTCGCACGGTGTCTGGAGATGTATCGCGCCGATCCGCGCGCCGAGTTCATGATGGACGGCACCGTCAAGATGGGCAGCCGGATCACATCGGTCGCGGCCTTTCCCATCGGCATCGAGACCGAGGATTTCCGCGCGCAGGCACAGGAGGGCGGTCCGAACCCCTTTGGCCGCGAAGCGCCGGAGTGGTTCATCATCGGGGTGGACCGGTTGGATTACTCCAAGGGCATCCCCGGCCGCTTCCGCGCGTTCGGACGCTATCTTGAAACCCGGCCCGAAGGCACGCGCCCCTGCCTTGTGCAGATCGCGCCGCCGACGCGTGACACGGTGAAAGCCTATCAGGACATCACGAACGAGCTGGAAAGCATCGCGGGGCATCTCAACGGGGCTTTCGCGGAGCTTGATTGGACACCTTTCCGCTATATCCACCGCAAGGTGGAGCGCGCGAAATTGGCGCGGCTTTACCGCATGGCCGAAGCCTGCGCGGTCACGTCATTGGCGGATGGCATGAACCTTGTGGCCAAGGAATTCGTCGCCGCGCAGGATGCGGATGATCCCGGCGTTCTGATCCTGTCGCGCTTTGCCGGCGCGGCGGAGGACATGAGCGCGGCGCTGCTGGTCAACCCGCACGATATCGAGGACATGGCCCGCGCCATCGGCCGCGCCTTCGAAATGCCGCTTGCCGAACGGCAGGAGCGCAACGCCGCCTTGATGGAGGTGGTAGAGCGCACGGACGTCGCGCAATGGGCCGACGCTTTCCTGTCGAGGCTGCGCAAATGCCCGCCAACGCTCTTTGCGCCCGAACCGGGCGATGCGGGCATGAAATCGGCCGGTTAGCCCAGAACCATGTCGATGACGGAGCGCGGCGCCTCGAACCGGGTGATGCAACGCCGGGTAAATTCTCGGCGGCGGGTATCCGGCACGGTGCCGTCGAGCAGCCCGGCGAAATCGGGCTCCAGTGCCGCTGTCTCGCCTGCAAATTGCAACACCGAACGGGTCAGTTCGATATCGCGCATCATCGTCGCGGTTCCGGCATATTGCGGCGTGCGCCAGGCAAAGAACGGCCGGCTGTGCGAGCGCAGCGCGGTGCGCCGCCACATCGGCGGTGACACGAGCGCCGGCGCGTCCAGCGACCGCTCCAGAAGCGCGGTCCAGCCCCGCCAGAGCATCGGCGGCACCACCTGCGCCTTCGCCCCGGGCTCCGGCCCGAGCAGCGCGACGATATCGGGATGGTTCCGGCCGAACAAATCGGCGGTGTTCTGCGCGACCTCTTCGAAAAGCCCCGGATCGTAGTCGACAGAGCGCGCGACGCTTGCCGTTGACGTCTTGTCTTTCAGAAGCTGCATCAGATGTGCCCCGTAGAGCCCGAGCATCGGCGCATCCGACTTCCCGCGCACGATACCCAAAAGCTCCTGCGTGGCGGTGGAGCGCTCATCGGCCAGCGCGAACCGCGCGGCATCGGTGATCCGCGCGACCTCGCTGCCCATCTCGAGCTTGCCGCGCGCGATATGGATGGACAGATCGACCAGCCGCTTGCCGCCATCCTCGCGCGGGTGGCCGAACGCGTCGGTATCCGGCTCGTAGAGCGCGAAGACATGCGTGCGCCATCCCGGAAGCAGGGTCACGGTCTGCTCGATCGTGCCGTCGCCATCGGACAGGCTCAGCGTATACAGCCCCGCGGCGGCGTTGAACGACACGCCGGAAAAACGATCCTCGTCCAGATCGCCCGCGAACCACGACGCTTCGCCCGATATACGCGGGCCGGCATTGGTGGCCGTGCCTTGCGCCTCGTCCTGTCGCCAGAGGTTCAACAGCCGCCGTCCTCCACCGCTTCGAAGGCTGGCTCCGATGGACGGATCGGCGAACCCCTTGGGATCGACGTCATAATAGGGGGTCCACCAGCGGGCCATGAAGTTGAACGACGCGGTGTGTTCGGCGGCCGGGCGCGCGCCGGGCCGGCGCAGGGCCGCTTCGGCGATTTCCGGCGCGGGGGGCGGGGGAGGCGCCGCGTCTTCGGCGGCGGCCATATGCGTCTCATGGGTCCGGTTGGTCAGTGCAAGCGGCGCGGCAGAACCGAATTCGATGGGCGGTATCGAGATATCGGTATCGCCGCGCAGGGCGATGACTTTCTGCCATTCGCTGCGCGCCGACACCGCGCGGACCTTGTAGATCCCGGCAGGCAACTCCCGTTCGAGCCGCCGAACCCCACGTTCGGCCAGCGCGAAATGCGATGCAACGACGAAGATCTCGGCGGTTTCGTCTGCCGCCTCGACGGTCAACCTCGGCATGGCGCGACCTCCTTCATCTGAGACTGATCTCCTGCTCGACACCTGTAAATTCGAACGCACCTTCCCAGCCGCCGGAGCTTGTCAGAGCGTAAAGGCCAGGGCGGAGGGACAGCGCGAGCGAGCCATTCGCTGCCGTGACCGGACCGAGATTGTCGAACGCCGCGTTTTCCAGATTGAGCGTCGCATCCGCGACGGCGCCGGGCAAAAGAACGGTCACCGGGCGCTCGAATGGCGGCGGGTCCTCAACCAGCGTGACCGGATCGAACGGGCCGAAATCGGGATCGGTCGAGATGCGCGGATCCTGCCGTTCGGCCTCGGTCATCAATTTCTGCATCGTGGCGATGAGGTAGTCGCGCAGGCTGTCGCCGGTCACTTTGCGCTTGCCCTGCGGATCGACAACCGCCGCCGCGCCGAGCAGGCCCATTCGCAGCGCATAGGAGAAGGCGCCGTGGAACAGCCCGTTGGCCATCCTGCCTTCGACGGCGCGGCCCGCGAAGCGCGCGGCATAGGCACCCATCGCGCTCGTGCCGCGACCGGGAGCGATCTCGCGCCGCCAATGCGGCTGGGCGGGCGCGGCAAGACGGCCCTGATCCATGCAGGCATCGCTGAACAGGATACATTCGTCGAAATACGCGGCATCGAGAAACCAGTTGAAATAGTCGGACACAAAGAAATTCGACAGGTTCGCCGGAGCTGCATCGGCGAGGTATAGCCCGCCTTCGAGCCGCCGCCGCCCGAAGCCGTGGCCGCTGGTATAGATATAAAGACGCCGCTTGCGGGGCGGCGCCTTCGCCGCCGTTCTGAGCGCGTCGAGCTTGTCCGTCACGTCGCGGACCACCGGACCGACGGGCGCGCCCGCTGGGAAATGATCGGAGGTGACGGCAAAGATATGCGCCTCCGGCACATCGCCGCCATCGGGCGCCTTGAGCCAATCGACGAAGGCGTCGGCATCGTTCACCGGGCCTTGTAGATCGCGCGCGGCGTCCGAGGCGTTGCCGCCGAATGTCGGGTATCGGGCGATCCCGATCACGAAGGCCATGTCGTTTCGCGCCATTTCGCCGCCTCAGATCGAGGGATAGACCTGCCGGATCAGGGCACGGTCGGTCGGGCTCAACTGGCTGTTCAGGCTGGTCTGGAAATCGCCCTTCGTCCATTTGTCCGGGATCGGATACATCATGATCGACAGCGGGTCGATCTGCGTGGCGATCAGCTTGCCGGGATCGTAATGGTCGAGCACGTTGCGGCGGATCGTGTCCTTGTCCCAGAAGTTGGGCGGGCCGGTCAGATCGGCCGCGACCGCCGCTTCGTCCCATTCGATGCCGCCATCGGGGTTCTGATGTTCATGGATGAGCCCCAGCGCATGGCCGAATTCATGCAGCACGACCTCGCGGATCTCCTCTTCGGAAGAACTGTCGTCGAGCCAGCCGAAATTCATTGTCGGCTTGCTCTGATCGGTTTCATTCCTGCAATCTGTGCCAAGCAGAGACCACGATCCCGCACCCGGTATGAAGGCGATGCGGATATCGGCATCGCCGCTGTCGATGAACTCGAAGGTGAGCGCGGCCATATCCTCGGCGATCCATGCGCGCGCGTGATGCTGCACGCGCTCCTTCAGATGGTCCGACCCTTCGAGAAAGCGGATGCGGATGACCGAATTGAACGGCCATTTCGCGCTTTCCAGAACCGCCGCCTTGGAATTCGCCATCGCTTCGGCATCGGCGGCAGAGGGCGCTTTCTTGAAGGCAATGCAGAACCTGTCGGGGTTCCGGCGCGCCGCCGCGAGCCCGCGTTGCGCGGTGTCGAGGCTGGCCTGAACGGAGCCGCCCGTGTCCAGCATGTCGCCCCAGGCCTTGCAGGTTTCCTCCCAGCTCGGCGCGAGGAAGCGGCGCAGGATGAGTGCGGCCACGGGCGCGGCAACGAAGGCCGACAGGCCAAGCGGGCCGCCCGCCAGAAGCCCCGCAAGCGCCGCCGCAGTCGCGCCTTGGCCGATGTTGAAGGCGTCGCGCAGGCTCTGGCGGTCGGCCTTGTCGGCCTCGTCATCGCCGCAAAGCAGCCTGTGCAGCTCCCTGTGCGCCCGCGCAAGGATGCGCTGTCCGAGCTGCGACAGCGCCGGATAGCCGCCTTCGAGACTGGAGGACGGCACACCGCCCGGATCCCGCGGCGCCATCATCACGCCTGCCGGCTGGATGCGTTCGAGCGATGCGCGCCTGCCGATCTCGGACAGAAGAACGCTGTCGTCGAAGCGGTCTGCAAGATCCTGGATCGTGGCAGGCAAGGGATCGCGCCGGGATACGGCACGGCCTGTGCCAAGCGCGCCGAGCGCCGCCACCGGCTGCGGGGCTGTCACAGCCTGGATCACGCTCTGGAATTTTGCCGCGACAGTCCCATAGGGGCCGCTTTCAGGGTGCAATTCGTCATGCCAGCCACCCTCCGGCACGGTGCCGCGACAATCGACGACATGCAGCGTTCCCGCAAGCCCCGGCTCGCGGGCCAGCGCCGCGAGCGCCTCTGCCCAACGGTCGATGAGGATGCGCACGATCTCGCGCTGCAAGCCGCGATCGACGATACCCTGCGACGCCAAGGGCCGACCCAGCCATTTGCCGTTGTCGGGGATCGCATGGTCATAGGTATGGATCAGGACCGGCGTGGTCGGTGCTGCCGCCGAAACCGCCGTCGCAATGGAGCGCACATGGCCGATCACCGCCGACAGCACGGCCGTCAGCGCAGGAGTGATATGACCCGCCGCATCCAGCGCGGGATCGAAGGGCCGGACGATGGCGGCGAGATTGCCGCCGCCGACCAGATCGTTGCCGCCGCCGCTCAAGAGCACCGCGTCTGGGGCTTCGGCCATGACAGCGGCCACCACCTCGTCCTGCGCGATGAGATCGTCCAGCGTGTCGCCCGCCGCGCCGAGGCTGAGGATCGCGTGCTCTTCGGACAGATGGTCGATCACATCCGTCAGCAGGAAAGGGAACTGAAACCAGCTATCGCCCTCCGAGACCAGCTTCAGTCCGTTCCAGCCGCCGGCAATGCGCGACCGGTAGCGGCGGTTGCGCCGCCACCGGGAGATCCCGTTCAGCCCGCCCAGCGCAATGGCGCCCTGCAGCGCGGTATCGAGCCCACTGCCCACCGCGGGCGGTTGCAAAAGCGCCGGGTTGACCCGCACCGCCGGATCGAAGGCGCGGCTATGGGCCGGATCGACCAGCATATAGGCGGCGCAGTCTTCCTCGGGCACATCGATGTCGAAAAGCATCCGGCGCAATTCGTCCACCGGAATCGGGGCGGGGCGGGGACGTTCGTCTGCCATCACGCGCGCGCCCGCTCAGAGCCACAGAACCGCGCGCATCAGCGCCGGCATGTCGTCCACGACCTCACCTTCGGGCTGCGCGCCGTCCTGCGGATGCCAGCGCCCGTCATCCGAGCCGGACTGGTGCCAGCAGGAGGACGGATCGCAGACCGCCAGGCCGACCAGTGTTTCCGCGACGATGCGGCTGCCCAGCTGGCCCAGATGCGCGCCGCCCGTCTGAACCTCGGCCTCGCGCAGGATGTAGAACCACAGCGGTGTCGCATAGGCAAAGTTCCCATCCGCAACGGCCTGCCCGGTATGGCCGGAGGTCAGCTCTTCCTTGCTGAGCGGCGTGATCTTGCCATAGCCCGCGCCGTTGAAGCCTTCGATGCAGGCCTGCGCAGACGGGATGTTGAGCCGATGCCCGCGCCGCAGGTTACGCTTGGCCAGATGTTTGAACACGCCGTCGGCTTGCTTGAGCATGTTGCCCAGCGGCGGCGCGAGTTGGGTGTCGATCTTGCGCGCGACGTGATCGGCCTCCTTCGGCTGGTCATGCACGAAACGGTCCCATTCGATGATCCAGTTGATCGGAAGCGTCGGCAATCCGCGCATCCCGCCGCCGCCCGTGAAGCGGAAGAGATCGTCGAAGGACGCGCGCTCGGTGATCGGGTTGTCGCCGCGCCCGAAATTGCGGTTGTGATCATAGGCCCCGCGCACCATCGAGTGGCCGAAACGGAACGCCGCCACCGAAAATTCGAGCGGCAGCGGCAGGTGATCCTCCTTCGCATAGCCGCCCGCGCCTTTCATCACCCGGTCGCGGAACGCCTTGTAAGCCTTGGCCTCGTTCGCCTTGACCTCAGAGACAACGGACGCATCGCAGATCTTGTGTAGAAAAACGTTCAGCACCAGCCATTGATAATGCCAGCGCGTCAATTCGCGGGCCTTTTCGAAAAGTGCATCGCCCGTCGGCGCATCGTCCTGGCCCTGCAGCCAGACGACAATTCGGTTGTGAAAGCGCAGGAAGGCCGCGTGAAGCTGCGCGACCAGCAGGTTCTCGTCGTTGCGCGCATCGCCGATGACGGCAGCGGCCGGATTGATCGCGCCATTCGTTGCAAACGCGGGCTCCAGCGGCGTGCCGAGAATGTCGCTTTCCTGCAGGCTGCCTTCGTCCAGAAGCGTGCCGATCCGCAGCAGGTCGCAGGCATCGTCGGCCGGAAGATCGGGGCGCACGCCGACCTCGGGCGGTACATCCGACGGCTCACCGAGCCGCATCATCCCCTCGAACCCCGGCGAGCGGAGGGCGTTCTTCAGCTTGGTCGCCGCCGGCCCGTCATCCGGCCCGTCACCATAAAGGCTATCCAGCCCGAGCGAGCCTTTGCGCAGATTGACCAGCGCCGAGGTGACATGATCGCGCGGCAGCGGGTCGAGCGTGTCGCCATCGGGCGGCACGATGACCGACTGATCCGCCTTGCGATCGGTATTGGCGGTGATGTCATGATCGATGAACTGCCCCAGATAGGTAAAGACCGGCGCAATCGCGCTATCGGCATCGACCGGATCATTCGGCGCCTCGACCATCGCATCGGCGAGCGCATCGAGCCGGGCGACCATATCGGCATCGCTCGGGGCCGCATCCGCATCGGGAAAGAAGTAGCCGAACGGTCCGCCCGGCATCCCGCCTGCCTGCGGCATCGCCGCCGCGCCGGAAGGCGCTGACGAAGGCGCAGCGCCGGTGGCCTGCGCATAAGACACCGCATCGGCCTCGACCGCAGGCGCAAGCCCGCCAAGCCCCCCACCGGGCGCCGCATCGTTCGACAGTATGATTTTTTGTCCGTGTCCCAGGGTAAAAAGCATGATGACAATCCTTCGAATTGAATCGAAGTCACCACGGATCGCGATGTCGGGTCGTCAGGAGTCGAAAAGTGACTCGAAAGGTTAACAGGATCCAGATGACTTCCAGATTTGAAATAATTTGAAAACAAGGAGGTACTGGTAAATCTGCAAAATAACAGAACCTTACTATACCACGATTCGCACGCCCTGCGTGCGCCCGCGCACCGAACGCGGTCAAACCGGCCTGTTTCCGCCGAAACGCGACGCCAGGCGGGCATCGCTGAAGGACATAGATCACCTACAACGCAAAGGTGGGCGCCCTTCATCCGAATACGAGACAGGACCCGAGCCCTCATCGGACACCAGAGACCCCGAAAAGCCCCCCGAGGTCGTCAACCCAGCTGAAATGCTAGGAATTTCTGGCTCCGGCGGTAGGGATCGGAGCAAAATTGCCTGCGTTTATGCAAGCTATTGATAATATATGCACTTTTCGTCGTTGGGTGATGCTGGAGCGACCGATTGTGTTACGTTTTGTGTGACGTTCTGGGTGAGAGAGACGCCCCCGAACGTCGCATGATTGTTGAACCTCCCGTGCCGGAACTGCAAGTCTCCTGAATGGAGGTTGTTCGCTGTCAGACGGACTCGGGTCCATCGGATGGGAGCGTTGCTTCAGTTGTGCTGTCGATCGGGACTCGCGCCTTCCAAAAATCGACGGATATCGGCGGTGCGCAATGACCGTCTTGCGGCCAATTCATTTGCAAGTCGTTCAAGGGCCTGCCTGTGACCTGAGAGGACACCGGCAGCACGTTTTTCCGCGCGCTCGATGCGCTGTCGCACACGATCTCGAAGAGATGGCGTTGCCAGATACATCTGATGCGGATCGGAGTGCCAGACGGGACCCAGCAAACCCAGGCCATAGGTAGCCTCGATCTCGAGGGCGGCTCTTGTCGCTTTCGCGAGATCAGAATCTTTATGCCCTCCCGCCCCGGCAGATACCTCGCCGAAGACAAGGCGTTCGGCCGCGCGGCCGGCGAGAGAATAGGCGATTTCGGCGTCGACATCGCCGATCAAGCAATGATGCGGCGCTGGTTGCCGAGCGATCATGCCCCCGCCAGCAGTGACCTGCATGCTCGTGATTACGCCGAGACTCAGAGCAGCCGCAGCGACGGCGTGGCCCGCTTCATGGACCGCCACCCGATAGATAACGCTTTCGTCGGCAGATGCCGTCGAGATCCCTAGATGCTTTTGCAGCAGAGGAATGCTCAGAAGTTTGCGCGAATGGCGCGCGTCGGACCGAGCCGCTCGGATCGCCGCATCGATATCTGCAGCGCTGTTGCCGACAGCGAGGTGCGACAGGTCGCGCAAGTCAGGGTCTGCGATGTCATCTCGCAAATGCGCGCGCAGGATAAACAGAAGAGACTCCGCATCCGGCATCGGCATCTGCACCTTCAAATCCATCCGCCCGGCGCGCAAGACGGCAGGATCCATTCGTTCGATGTGGTTGGCCGTGCCGACCACGATCACGCCCTCCTGCCGAGCGATCGAATCCATCTCGGCCAAGAAACAACGGCAGGATCCATTCGTTCGATGTGGTTGGCCGTGCCGACCACGATCACGCCCTCCTGCCGAGCGATCGAATCCATCTCGGCCAAGAAACAGTTGATGACCTGGATCCGGTAATTCGACGCGTGCCGATCATCGTCCGACCGCGATCCGACCGCGTCAATCTCATCGATGACGAGGAGACAAGGCGCTTGCGCGCGCGCTTGGGAAAAGCTGGTCCGCATCGCCCGCAGCATGTCCCCGAGATGGCCACAGGCTTGCCACTCACCAAAGCTGGCAGTGACCACCGAGAGTCCGGCACTGTTTCCCATCGCGCGCGCCAGATGTGTCTTTCCTGTCCCCGGCGGGCCATACAGCAATACCGAGCGGCTGAGTTCATGCCATCCAGCTGTGCCCGCGCGCCAGAGTTGGAGGTCAGCCACCAGTCGACGGGCGGCAGCCAAAGCAGGACTGTCGCCCTCCATGTCCTCCAGTCTCGGTCCTAGCGTGTATGGGTCGGGCTGAGCCAGTTCACCTAGCTGCTGCAGGGCTGTCGCCAGATCAGGGGCGCGCAGCGCAACGCAGAGTTCTATAGCGCTCAAGCGTCGGAGTGCCGGATCCTCGGGCAGCAGCGTCTTGGGGTCGCGTTGGCTTGCCATCTCGTCCGCCAGATGACCTGAGCAAAGATAGGTCAAGACGACATCTTGCGTGATACGTGCCATCGGAAAGGTCGTCACGGCGGTCACCTTCAGATGCCTCGGTAGGCTCAACCCTTCAGGCTGGAGGATCAAAACGGGTTCGATCCTGTCAAGGCTTTCGGCGATAAGCCGAACGAAGCGGTCATGCGCATGTTTCGAGACGGCGCCCTCGGAAATCTCAGGTGCAACCAGCACCAGTTGATCGCGAGGGAAGCAGATCTTGAGCACATCCTTGAGCAGAACGATTTCGTCGCGCGGAACATCGTTGATCACGGTCAGCGCGCCGCATTGGCGCATAACGCGTCCCGCACCGATCGAGCCGATGGTCGCCGCGAAGCGGATGACCATCAGGAGCTCGCGTGCCGGAACGTAGCGCGACGGGACAAGGGGTCCGTCGTCTGCCGTCTCGTCCGACGTATGGAACCTTTTGAAGAGGTGGTCGAGTTCCGATTCCTCATGCCCTCCGGCAGGAAGGACGCCATGTTGCTGCCGCAGGCGCGCGATCAAGCTATATGCGTATGCCTGCCACGCGGTGTTGATGTGTTTCGTTTTGACCATGATCGGGCACTCCTAAGAAACGGGATCGGTGGCCCTCACCTAACTGGGCGGGGGCAGAAGAATGGCTACGCTGGAAAATCAGGCGGCTTCAGAAAGCTGCGCTTCGATCTGGGCGAGTTCAGCGAGGATGATGTTGGTGAGGCTGCCATCATAGATCTCGGACTGAACACGGATCTGTCCCCGATACGCTTCCGGGGCGACGACGCATTCCGAGTGCTCACGCCGCAGCTTTGCGTGCAGGCCCTTTTCGATGCGGATCGCCTCCTGCCCAGTGGGCACAGCGACGGTGCGCAGGATCTCGCACGGCATCTCGCGGTCGCGCTGGAGATGGTAACGCAGGCGTTTTTCAGGGTCGTTCGAGTAGCCAATTTTTACCAGCTCGCGGCCATTCGCGACAGTGAACATCATGGCATAGAGGTGGCTCGGCGCCGCGGGCCAATCCACGCCGCATCCTCCGCATGAGTGCCGCCCGGATTGTAAATTTACCCGCGCCATCCGCTGCACATGGCCGCATGCTTCATGGCGGTAAGCCCTATAGTTGGGGTTTCCGGCCGGGTCGGGGCCAACGAGCGTCCACCCCCTGGCGCACGCCTCGGCATGTTCGATCGCGGACTGGCACGTGCCGCATCGGATTCTCTTCGACCCCTCGGCCGCTTGCTTCACAAGGGCAAACTGGCGCGACAATTCGTGCCCGCATTCGGCCAGATAGATTCCGTAGTGGCGGTTCGCGGGGTCGCGCCGCAGGAACTCAAGCCCCGCCGCCTGTGCGTCGGCAACCCATTCTTTCGTCAGACAATGAGAGCACAGCGGTCGCGCCGCCGTCCGAAGTGTGAAGAGCTTGACCTTGCTCATGCCGCCGCACACACGGCACCGCAAGGCCAGGTGGAAGCGATCGGCAACGCGGGTGACGATATCAAACCCTTTCCCGGCAGCCTCCGCGATCCAGTCCGGTTTGATCGTGCCGGTATGGATCGGAAAGGAAATTCCGTTGATGGTCATGGTGTTTGTGTTGGACGCGGTCATGGGCTGGCCTCCGTTGGGTAGGAAAAAGAATATGCGAATGTGGCATCCGGCGCGTGGCCGGCTGCAGGGGCAGGACGTGCGGCGCGCTGACGGCACAGGCCGGCGGGCTGCGGAAGAAGATCGGAAGCGGCGCTTAGACGCTTTCCGTGCCAAGCAAATTGAAAGTGGACGCGTGGTAGATGCTCAGTTCCTCATCCAACCATCGTTCGAAAATCGGCAGGGCAACCAGTGCGTCGACCATGCGGCGAGCATCTTCCAAGACAGAATTTACCGCTTGAGCGGAAGGACCTGCCGCGTGTGATTGGAACAACTCAGAAAAAGAAAAGTGCATCCTGCGATGCAAGCCCTTAAACGTGCCGACGTCTTCCGCGCGGACAAGTGCATCGATCAGCATCACCATACGGCGCATGGGACGATCAGTCGGGACCGCGATCGGCACCAAAAGATTTTCGACAATCGCGTCTGTGAGTGTTGCGCGGGCGTTATCTGCCTCCTGCTCATACTGCAGATACGCCGGGTCATATGCGCCAGCAACGTCATCCAGATCCCGCTCCGCGACGATGTAGGCCGCAAGGGCGGGCATCAGGTGGCTACAAAAGTGCCAGCCGAATTCGGACGTGCGAGTCACTTCAAATGCCGCGGGCGGCATGATAGGCATCAAAACAGCCATTGTTGATCTCCGTGAAAGATTGGCCTTGGTCAGGACCAAGGCGAGAGTTGCTGCTCTTGCCTTGGTCTGCGTATCATGTAACTATGTAATCCGATAGTCAAGCAGCTTTCGGAGAAAATCGTATGCCTGCAGAAAAGAAGAAGATGGGCCGTCCGCCGACGGACACAGAACCGGTCATGATCCGCATGCAGCCAGCGATGATCGCGGCCGTCGATGAGTATCGTCGCACGCTGGAAGATCTACCAACCCGTCCAGAGGTTATTCGGCGCATTCTGGCCGAGTTTCTCAAGCGGGAGACCTCCTATGAACCTTGATCTTGGGCCACAACGCTCCTGCTGATCGAGGTCACATCTCGATGAGATTGTGCGTTAGCGCGATGGCAACAGCGTGCGTCTTGTTCTTCACACCGAGGCGCACGCACGCTTTTCGAACATAGAATTTGACCGTCGCTTCGCGCAGCCCCAAAAGCTGCGCGGTTTCCCAGGCCGACTTACCGTGCGCGGCCCAGAGCAGCACCTCGGCCTCTCGTCGGGAAAGCGACCGTGCCATCGGAGCAAGGTTGTTGCATGTCTGAGTAGTCCCGAGGCTCGGAACAGCGGGTGCCGCGTCAGACTTAAAAGGAGTGCTGAAGCTGACGATTGACCTATCGTAAGAGGGCGTCCGGTCAGCATCGGGTCCAGCATCACGGGACGTCACACAAAGCTGCACTTGAAAACTATCGAACATCGCCACGACTCCTCAGGTTGAAGAGGCGCTCCGGTCAAAGCCGGATGTTGGAATCCTCGTGCGTAGCCCGAGGCACCATTGCCTTTGGCTTTCGCTTGGACATACGCAATGGTCACCCGGCCGATAAGTCGACCGAGCTACGCATCAAGGGGATTCCACGCCCCACGAGCAGAATATGCTACCCGCAATCCGAACTTGCCACGCCGACTAACCTTGTGCAATCGCTCGATACCGTCTTTTTCGGGTATTCCCGTCGTGCTTGGGTTGTGCGACACCTGACTTGTGTCGTTTGATTTAACCGGAGGGTTTCATTGTGAAAAACAGGCTGTCGCTGTTCTTTGTCGCATCCACCTTGAGCATCGCGATCGGGGCCACGGCGCAAGCGCGGCCAGCCAAATGCTTGCTCGAAGTTCAGGGTAAAACCTTCATAGATGGGTCTTGCGAATTTCACACGCTTTCGAGCAACGACGGCAGTTTTCAGATTACCGGCGCGAACGGAATGCACTTTGCCTACCTTTACGTTGAAGGCGACGGCAAGGCATCTGCGTATTGGAATGGGGAGATCGGCGAAAACCGCGCGCATGATCCGCTCGGAACGCTCACCCGGGACGGTGCGTGCTGGTCCAATACAACCGCCAAGCTATGCGCTTGGTAAAAAAATATTCGACATCTTTTCCGTTTGAAGGGCGCCAGAAATGAAACACAGCCTGATCGTCATCGCCACCGCGACATTCTTCGCCCCCACGAATGGACATGCCGAAACAGCCCCGCCTGTTTACGGGAACTGGGATTGCGAGATCATGCAGTTCAGTCTGGATGGATCAACCTATGTCGTCAGTGGAAAAAAGGTTGCGGTCGCAAGTATCGAGAAGATCGCCGAAGATGCTTGGGGAGCCGAAATGACGGATGGCTATCGTTTCGCCATGTTCGATGTGACGAAAAATAGCCTGACGTGGCATAGCCCGGCGAGCGGTGACACGTTCGAATGCAGGCGTGTGCCTGGCTGACGCGGACCGGCTGAGGTAGTGTAGACCCCCTCCGTCTCACGCCGGTCGCTCCATCCATAACGAACACCACTGGCACCCCGACGGGTGCAACGACCCGCATTTCCGATGCGCGGCGACCAACTCTGCACAGGATCAACGTATGGCAAAGCAGGCAAATTTCGATCTAGGTTACTCGATCACCGACGACGGGGACAAACGACACATCTCTTTCAAAGGAGATGGCTTGCCATGGTCTGCATATGTCATCCTGCCGATATCGATGGTGATCATTTTAGCGGTGTCGCTTTCCATCCTGCCGGTATCTTACTGGTTCCTTCCAATTCTCCTGTTTGCCGGAATTGGGTTTGTCATCTACAAAATGTATCAGATCCAAACTTTCACGTTGACGCAGGGTTCGATCATCAAGGACGGCGCGGCCTACGACCTGCCGCGCGTCTCGGAGGTGTTGATCGACAACCCGATGGACAAGGACGTCTCCTACACGGCTCAGCCGGGCTTCATCGTTGGCGGATCCGGCGTTTCTGGGGCGTCGATGGCGGTCATGGGAACGCTGGCGAATGCGACTACTTCGGCCATGCTAGGCGCGTCCGCCGCGATATCGTCGTCTTCGGCGAAGCGTAGGTATCGGGTCAGAATCCGGTATGGCTCCAAGGTGATAACCCTCGCCCGCAATCTCAAATACGACCGCGCTGTGGCAATCTTTCAGCTGCTGACCCAACCGTAATTGATCGCGGTCTTTTATCGGTGCGGACCATTCCCGCGGCAGCGATCGTCCGCGCTTCATCATTCAAACATGGTTCAAAAAAGGAACACGACACATGAACCGGAGATCCGCCCCTATCCCAATGTCCACCTTCTACCGCGTTGCACTGATGGCTTGCGCCGTGTTAGCCGCGTCGCCTGCCTTGTCGTTTGACCTGACGCCCGTAGTCGATCCCGCGGATATCGTCACTGACCACCCGTATCGTATCCTTGATCTTGCACCGGGAGCCAGCTACGACGAACTCGAGGCGGCAGCGTCAGCGCGCGGTATCCCTCTGTATCCGCAAGAAGGCATCATGACGGTCACAATGAACGGAACCCAGATCGGGCTCAATGTGACTTATGGTTACCAGACGCATGGTTACGACAACCCCTATCTGTATCAAAACGAGACCAAATTTGAGTTCATGCAAGGATTCCTGTCAACCAACGCGACCGGAAACGTCGCAGTATCGGTCTCGCGTAGCATGGGCATTCCGCTGCCCGAAGCACCCAGCTTGGACGCCCTGCGAAAACAAGTGATCCAAGAGTTCGGTGAACCCACCTTCATGGATAAAGACCTGGGGTTTGACCGGGCGATCTGGATTCACAGCGTTGATGGGGAAAAGATCGCCGCGGGCGAGACAACTGCAATGCCGGAGAATTGCGGCGGACCCGCTCAGTTCCAAATCGTAGACCCTGAAACCGTCGTGACGGGCTGTTCAGTCGTATACGAGGTCGCTTTCAAACAGATGGGAACGCACACACTCATCCGGTTCACGATTACGGATTACGCGCTCCGTGATAGGGACAGGATCGAAGCCGCGAAACAGATCACTGATGCGATCACCGGGACGGGTGATGACGCCCCCTCGAAATTGGACCTGTGACCGGCGCCAATACTTCAGAGGTGCGAGCGTTGCGCGACTCAACTCAGTTCGGCGTGCGAAATCGCAGAGTTGACCAAGTGATACCTGACGGCACCTGAAAACCCTTCTTGCGGCCCGGTTAGAAGCCGGGCCCATCATTCTGATCCGGAGCATTTCCCACTCCTTCGGCTGGATCCGCTAACACTGGCTTCACGACGTAGGGTTGGTAGGCCGCTTCGAAACGCCTGACTTCTTTTCCGTCGGCGGCTATGCTCATTATGTCAGGACCGACTTTCGCCGCGCTTTTGTCAACGAAAATGATTGCGACGCCACGGTTGCCGCGCATCGGTTTCACGCGCCAGCCCGCCGCACAGCTTGCCGCAGCGGTGCAGACGCGGGCCAGGAGTGCAGCAAAGGTCAGTCGAGGGGCAGGCTCAGCAGTGTGAGCATTCGGTCGATCTTCTTCTCCATTCGATCGTAACGTTCCCTGCTCGATTCGATCTCCGCTTCGATCATTTTGGTCAGCTTCGTTTCCAGCTGCATCAATCTCTCCTCGGATCGCTCGTTCGCATTGTTTACCGCCTCTGTCAGACCCACCTGCGCATCGCTCAGCGTGGCCTGCTCCGACTGGAAATTGCTCAGCGTCTGGATCAGGTCCGCCAGCAGTGCCGCCAGCCGTTCGCCCAGCGTTTCCTTTTGATCCGAAGGCCGGGAAAGCAAATCCATCAGAGGGTGCAGAAAGGTCACGTTCCGATCTGTTTGCAAAAGCTGGTCCAAAATCATGGCCGCTTCGTTTTGAAGCTGCACAGGTTCGGACGACGTCGAGTGTTTTGGCAAAGATCTTCTCCATGGTTGGGGTTTCAAAGATGGTCGCCAGCTTGGCGAGCTCGATTTCATTGCGGACGGCGCGCAGCGTCTTACCCAGATCAAATCGCTTCCTCAAAAGCCGCGGTTTCCACGCAAGCCCGAGTGTCCCGGTAAAGCACTCATATTCCATACTGCGCCAGACGATGGACGGATGCCCTGTCGATGTATTTTCAGGGAACCCGTGATACCTGCCCGGACGCTTGGAAAGATGCAGATTCAGGTCCCTAAGGCTTTCGGGTTGATGGAGCAGAAACACCTTCTCAAGATCCGAATGGAGTTGCTTTTTACGGACGCTGTTCAGATTCCGTGTGGGCGTAATTGGCAACAGCCGCGGTCCAAACTCGGGAATGAAGAAATTCGGCAGCACCAAGCCAGTCATTCGGCAAAGCTCTTTGTGGGTCGATTCGCTCTTTACCCGATTTCCCGAAATAACCACCTCGCGCCCTGAGAACTCCCGAAGCACAACGATGCAATGAACGTGATCGCAAGAGCTGTCTTTGTGCCGAGCGGCAACCCAGGGCATTGCATCGGGTTCGCAGCCAACGAGGCGGAGCGCGGTCTCGACCAGTCTCAGCCAGACCTTTCCTGCGGCCCGACGACTCTCAGGAAGTGACAAGGTCAAGTGCATGAAAGGTTCTGGGACCGTACAGGTAGACACCAGATCGCGGAGCCGCTTTTTCAGGTCGCGCGCACCAAGAAGCGGTATCGTGCCGCCCAGCGGTTCCGATCCGGGCCTAAGGACGTATCCGTGGACTACGTTCAAGTCGCTATGCCACCGAAGATTGGGCCGCATCCGTCACCCCTCCAAAGCGGACCGGACCGCGTCACAGGTCTTGATAATCTTGCGAACAGCGCGCCGGGCATCTTCGCCCTGGAGAGTTGCCGTCCCGACCTCCTCATCACCAATCAGAATAGTATTGCAGATCAGTCCAAGCTGGCCGATGCGCAGCGCAATCTCTCTCAGATGGACCGGGGTTTCACTGAGTGCGCTATCGATCATATATTCCGTTCTCGTCGTGTAGCCGGCTACGATCCGGGCTTCATCGATCCGCCGCAACGTCTCGATCGGGACGTGCATCTTCAGGGTCTTCATCATGGCTTTCGGTTTGGCGGGCATGGTCTGCGTCTTTCCCAGTTGCGATGCGGGGGAGATAAGGAGACTGCCCGCCCTGTCACCGTGCAAATGACATCCCGCAAATCCCGAGAGTTGTTTTATTGTGGATAACCGGCTGTGGGAGGCGCAGCGTATTGCCGGGTTTGACTTGCAACGTTCCATGTTGGCCTTGGGCCGGTTGGTTGTCGCAAAGAACCTAAGGCGAGGGGGTGTGGGCCGCTGTTTTACGGATCGCGACACTGCCGTTTCAAACGGCCCCGGGGCGGTAGATGGCATGTGTTTTACGAACACGGAGGGGTGGCCCGTTTTGTCGGGGAGAGAAGCCCGCGCTGTCACGGCCAGGCGGGAAATGCATCCGCATCGAAATTGCCCCCGGACACACGCCTCGGGCGTTGAGACGCGGGCGGGGGTAGTGTATCGCTTTCAGAACGCCGGGCAGATTTGCCTGACGCGGATCGACCGGGCGCGGCGGTGCCCCAAGAAAAAAAGGCAGGGGCGCGCGCATGAGCAAATACGACGATCTTCCTCGCGAGCATTTGATCGAACTGCTGAAAAAGCGGGACCGCACCAAGAAGCTTGGGCTGGTCTGGGAGCGGGATGAGATCGAGGCGGACAACGCCGTGGACGCCAATTTTGTGGCGGCGACCGTCGTTCCGGACCTGTCGGACAAGCCCGCGCCGTGGCGGAACATGGTGATCGAGGGCGACAACTATGACGCCCTGCGTTGGCTGCGCATGACGATGGCGGGGCAGATCAAGTGCATCTACATCGACCCGCCCTATAACACCGGGGCCAAGGATTGGGTCTATAACGACCATTACGCCAACCCCGAGGATGCCTATTTCCATTCGACCTGGCTGGAATTCCTGTTCCGCCGCCTGACCCTGGCGCGGGATTTGCTGGCCGAGGATGGGGTGATCCTCGTGTCGATCAACGACGAGCAGCGGGCGAAGCTGGAATTGCTGATGGACGAGGCCATGCCGGGGATGCGGGTGGGGTCGTTTGTTTGGAAAACTCGACCGGGCACAAAGGGTGAAGGTGCCTATCTGAGCCAAGACCACGAGCATGTCTTGGTTTATGGAAAGTCCGCCTTTCGCTTTGGCGGATCGCCGGTTGATGTCGGCAAGTATTCAAACGACGACAATGATCCAAGAGGTCCTTGGTCTAGCACTACACTTCAGAAGAATGCCAGCTTCAAAGAGCGTCCGAACAGTTATTTCCCGGTTCAGGACCCGGAGACCGGGTTTTGGTATCCATGCAACCCCAATCGTGTCTGGAGTTTCCAGAAGCGTTCGATGAAGTCGGCGCGAGGGGATACATTTGAAGACCTATATGAAAGTGGCCAAATCATCTTCACGAAGCGGACTGAGTTTCAGGAGTTTCAGAGCCTCCCTGAATTGCTCCAAGCAATTGATGAGGAAACGGCGCATCGGTTTCTGCGGCGGGACATTCCTGATCTAGATTTCTGGGTGGGACAGAAGATTGGGCTTGGTAGCGTTCGCCGGAAGTTGTTTCTCAAAGACTTGAAACAAGACACCAAACCTGTGTCCAGTTGGGCAAATGCGGAGGCGATAGGCCCGGAGGTCAATGTGATCGCGGCTGGGATGAACCAAGAGGGTTCCAAGACCGTTCAAGCGATCTTCGGTTCCCGTGCATTTGACTACGCCAAGCCCGTGTCCCTGATCCGCGAACTCGTCCGGCAGTCCACCGGGCCCGGCGACATCGTGCTCGATTTCTTCGCAGGCTCCGCGACCACCGCCCAGGCCGTGATGGAGTTGAACGCCGAGGATGGCGGGGATCGGCGGTTCATCATGGTGTCCTCCACCGAGGCGACCGCGGACGACCCCGACAAGAACCTCTGCCGCGATGTGACGGCAGAGCGCATCCGCCGCCTGAACGCCTCGGACGACAGGAAATTCGCCGACCTCGCCGCCGGTTTCGCCTATCTGCGCTGCCGCGAGATCGAATTCGAGGATCTCGACCAGGATCTTGCGCCCGCCGAGGTTTGGGCGGCCTTGGAAACCCTGCATCGCCTGCCCATGACCTGCTACACTCAGGCACCGTGGCAGGAGCACAAGACGGAAGAACAGACCCTGATCTTCGCGGACCGGGTCGGCACCGACCTGCTGGACCACCTGCGCGGCGTGGTGGATCGGCGCGAGAACGCCTTTGTCTATGCCTGGGCTCCGGGCCAGATCACCGCTGCCGTCGTCGGCCTGGACGTGCGATCGGTGCGCAGCGAACTTGTCGGGCGGTTCCGCCAATGAACGCCGATTTCCGCCTGTCGCTCGCGACGTATCAGCAGAACGCCGTCAATGCGATGGCCGAAACGCTGCGCACCGTTTCAGCCTTGCATGACCGCGAACCGGAACACCGGGAACGTATCTCGCGCGAGCTGGGGGTGATCCTGCTGCAAGCGCCCACCGGATCGGGCAAGACCCTGATGCTGGGCCGCGCGTTGGAAGCTGTGCGCGGGCAGCTTTCCGCCAAAACGGTCTGGTTCTGGTTCGCCCCCTATGCCGGGCTGGTGACGCAGACCCGCAGCGCCCTGACCGCCCAATGCGGCGCATTGCGCCAGCGCGATGTCTATGCCGACCGCGAGGCGAGCGCGGCCCGTGATGGCGATGTTTTCGTGCAGACCTGGGCCTCGGTTGCGGTGGTCAAGAAGGAAAGCCGCAAGGTCCGCAGCGACAAGGAGGCATCGCTGTCGGTGGACAGCATGATCGCCGAACTGCGCGAGCGTGGCTTCCGCATCGGCGTGGTCATTGACGAGGCGCACCTGAATTTCGGCTCGGGCGCCAAGGCCACGGCTGATTTCTTTCTGAATGTCCTGTCGCCGGATTACACTGTCTTGGCTACAGCAACGCCCAACGATGCGAAGCTCGAAAAGTTCGAGAAAGATGCCGGTCTGAAGGTGGCCAGCCGTGTGACCTTCGCGCGCGATGCGGTGGTGAAAGCGGGGTTGAACAAGGTCGGTCTGATGGTCGGCGTGCTGCGGTTCAAGGAAGAGGACCGGGCGCTGATTGATACCGAAGTGGCGACCCTGACGGCAGGTTGGTCGCAGCATTCGTTCATCAAGGACAAGCTGGCCGAGAAGGGGATTAGTCTGACGCCGCTTATGCTGGTGCAGGTCGAGGATCAGCAAGAGGGCAAGGAAGACCCGGTTGCGCGGGTAAAGGAGCGGTTGATCGAGATCGGGGTGCCCGAAAAGGCGATCGCCGTCCACACCTCGGGCGAGCCGGACCCGGCGTTCCATACGCTCGCCTATGACCCCGAGATCGAGGTTCTGGTTTTCAAGCTGGCCGTGGCGACCGGATTTGATGCGCCGCGTGCGTGGACGCTGGTATCCGTGCGCCCGTCTCGCGGCAGGGATTTCGGCTTGCAGATCGTCGGCAGGATCATGCGGGTGCATCCGCTGGTGCGCCCATTGCATGGGACCGAGCCGCTGCTGGACCGGGGTTATGTCTTCATGTCGGACCCCGAGTTGCAGGTCGGGCTGGATGAAGCTGCCGCCGATCTGAAAGCGGTGCGCGAGGGGATCGCGGTTCTGACCGATACGCTCGACGTGAATGTGTTGGGCAACGACACGCGCGCGGCGGAAAGCTATGGCGCAACGTCCCTTCCGCCCCCGCCCGTGCAGGCCGTGCCGGGTGAGACCGAGGCCGACCGGGCTGAACGACAGGTTTCGATGGGGTTGCTGAACCCGAACTATGCCACCGCCTCTACCGTCCGCCAGGAAAGCGCCTTGAGTGCGGTCGAGGGATTTTCAGCGCCGGCCTCGCCGCCGCTTTTCCCTGACCTGCCCGATGTCCTGTCACCGCGCGTCACGCCTGCGCAGCCCGCACCGCAAGAGCATCAGGTCAAATATCTGCTGCGCACAGACCTGGGTATTCCGACGGCGCTTGTGCGAGAGGAATTGCCAAATCTTTTCGACATCGAAGACGACCTTTGTCCGCAGATCGCCCGCGAGTTTTGCCGCATGGTGCCCATGACCTCTATGTTGTTGGCGGTGAACAGTAACGCCGAACTGTCGATGCGCGACCTGTTCAACGCAGGCCAGACGGATCAGCGCGCCCTGAGCGTCAGGATGTCGGCAGCCCGGATCGCGGAACAGGCGCAGGCGCAGCTGATGTTCAATGACGGGATCGACCCCCGCCGCATCCGCGAAGCCGTAGAGGCTGAACTTGCCCGCCTGTGCCAGAAGGAGGGTATCGCCGCGACGAGCCGCGACATTCGCAGAACGATCAACTTGGCCATCCTGCGCCAACCACAGGCGCTGAAAGAGGCCGTCCGTATCGCGCAGGGCCACCATATCCGCCTGGAGAGTAACGAGCCAATCCCGACAGAACAGTTTGGCCCGAAGGACGCTCCGAAGGCCAAGAAGGGGGCCTATGGGGCCTTCATCGGTCGTTACAACCGACCCGAGCGAGCCTTTGTTGAAATGCTGGACAATGATGACACGGGTCGGGTGAAGTGGTGGCTGCGGAACCCGGAAAGCGAGAAGTGGGCAACCCGCCTGATCCTGCCGACCGGCAAGCGGTTCTTCCCCGATTTCGTTGTCGGTGTCAGCGGACGGCGCACCCGCGACAGCATCGCACTGGTGGAGATCAAGGATGACGGAGAAACCGGGCGGCTGCATTCGGACAGCAATGCGATCAAAATCCGCTCCGAGCATAGCGAATACAAGAAGGTCTTCTGGTCTTTCAGGGAAGCGGAAGGAGTCTTCCTGAAAGCTGTGTGGAACCAGCCATATAATCGAATTTTCAGCGCCGGACCGTTCGAGATCGAGGACATGGTGCTGATCCAGTGAATACGGCTTCGGATGCCGCTACGAATGTGTTTTGATGCCTTGTCTCGGTCGATGAGCGTTATCCGGTGATGCATCTGGTAGGGCGCGTTGACGCACGGAGAAACTCGGGTAATTGTATGCAATAGCGTGTGTAAGGCCGTTATATTTTGTGCGCGCCACCAAATAGTCCAAACTTCTGAACCTTAAGGGCGAGCAAAGGCAGGCCGGAATGAAACTTACCCACATTCGCGTTCAAAATTTCAAGTCAATTCTCGACACGGGAAAAATCTCCATGGGCGAGTTGTGCTGCCTCGTCGGCAAGAATGAAGCTGGCAAGACAGCAACCCTTACCGCGCTACAATCCATTAGACCGTTCGGAAAAGCACAGACGACCTTTGGCGTGACTGAGGATTATCCTCGGCGTTTTGCGACGCGATACGACGAGCGCCATCCAAATCAAGATGCAGTCGTCGTCGAGACTTGGTGGCAGCTATCAGATGAAGCTCATCAACTACTTTCCGACGAGTTTGGTAAAGACGCCATCACGTCGCGCGAGTTCACTATTAGCAAGCGTTATCGGCAGGATGGCACAAGTTGGACGCTTGCCATTGACGAGGCTAAAGCCATTGAGAACGCAATTTCCGCGCAACGCCTGAACGCCGCGGAAAAGAAGGTGGTCGAGAAGGCAACAACGGTCAGCGCCCTTCTTGCGGCTGTGAAGGCGCAGGAAACACCCTCTGAAAAACTTGCGGCGCTTTCAGAGACGTTCGCAGGCTATCGAAAGGAGTCAGTCATCTGCAAGGGCATTGACCTCGTTTCTGGTCTCGTGCCGAAGTTCTTTTACACTTCCCACTACGACCGCATGAGTGGCCAATTGTCGGCGCAGAAAATAGCGCAAGACAAGCAGCATAGTCAGGTAGATCCGGGCGATGAAATATTCTTGAACTTTCTTCGTCTTGCCGGAACAGACCTTGACGAGTTGAACCAGTCTCCACGCTATGAGGAATTGAACGCTAAGTGCGAGGCCGCTTCGGCTGACATTACCGATCAGATATTCCAGTATTGGTCGCAGAACAAATATCTCGAGGTTAAAGTTGAACTGAACGAAGGCCGTCCTCAGGACCCCGCCCCGTTCAATGCGGGCGCCGTAGCGCGAGCGCGGGTATATAATCAATTGCATCGAGCAAGCGTGCCTTTCTCGGAGCGCAGTGCGGGGTTCGTGTGGTTCTTCTCATTCCTCGTCCAATTCGCGATGATGCGCCGCGAGACGGACAATGTGATAATTCTGCTAGACGAGCCGGGTTTGACACTGCATGGCAAGGCACAAGAAGACCTCTTGCGCTACATCGAAGAAAAGCTGCTTCCATCGCATCAAGTTATCTTTTCGACGCACTCGCCGTTCATGGTGCCGCCGAAACGTTTGGCTGACTGCCGCGTCGTCGAGGATGTGGTTGATCTAAAAGAACCGACACGCCCGCAATCGCTCGGAACCAAGATCACGGAAGATGTAATGAGCACCGACAAGGATACCTTGTTCCCGTTGCAAGGGGCTCTTGGGTATTCCGTCACGCAATCTCTATTCGTCGGAGAGAACAGCCTTCTTGTCGAAGGTCCGTCCGACATTCTCTATCTTCAAGCCTTCTCGAACGAACTCGAACGTCGCGGGCGCACAGGCCTCAACCCGAAGTGGACCATGTGCCCTGCGGGCGGCATCGACAACGTTCGCCCCTTCGTCTCTCTGTTTCACGGCAATCATCTGAACGTAGCTGTGCTGTCCGACCAAGGCCAGGGCGACAAGAGCAAGATCGAACGGCTCCGCAGGAGCGAAGTTCTCGCGGCAGAGCGCCTGCATACGGTCGCGGAACTGCTGGACCAAGGCGAGGCGGATATTGAAGACCTCATGCACCCCGATCTGTTCTGCGGGATCATCAATGCGACCTACGGCCTAACCGGCGAACATGAAATCACGGGGGCGAAGCTCGCGGCATCCGAAGGCGCGCCGAGGCAGGTTAAGCAAGCCGAAGCTTACTTCCGCATCCTACCAGAGGACATACCCGAATACAGCCACTTCCGGCCCGCAGATTGGTTGATCCGCAACCCGACCATCCTTGAAGGTGACGATGCGGCCATCCTCACTACCCTTGAGCGCGCAGAAAAAGTGTTCTCGGTCTACAATCGGATGCTGGCTTGATCGCAGTATTTGCATGGCCTTCTGCGAAGCGAGACATCATTCAACGACTACGAAAGAGATAAACTGGTCATCCCGAACAATCCAACGGCGCGTAGCAATTTAAAATGCGCGTGGTATCGAATTAATTGCGCTCATCTTTTGCTCGAAAGAAGACCCTTCAGTATAGACTTCTTCGTTGAGATCTACCGCAGCGTGGCCAAGGATGTCCAGGCGCACAAATTTTTCGATAGCTTTGTTGTCCTTGAGGGTAATATTCACGTAGTGGCGGAGGCTATGCATCGTCAGTCCTTCGGCTTTGCTGCCTAACTGCATGCGACGGGCCTTGTCCCAATTGTATTTCATCGCCTTATGAAACGGGAGCTTCTGGCTCTTGGGGCGCAGCTCTGGAAAAAGAAATTCATCTTTTTGAGCGATCATGCTGTTCCAATGCTCGACCAGCCCAAGCTCGAGAAGATGCTCGTGAACAGGAAGCAGCCGTTCGCTCTGCAGGTTTTTCAACCTTCGCTCCTCATGCGGTCTAATATCGAAGCCCCAATCAGTTTCATGAGGCATGATTGCGGTAACTGGCAAACCGGCAATTTCCTCAAGCCGTGCGCCCGTGTAATGGACGATCAACGGGACCCAATAGAGACCGTCTTTAACAATGACGTCGCCCGCCTCGTGGCGCCTGACATTGCTGCGGCAGCCTCGCCAGATGTGGTGTTCAAATAGTTGCATTACTTCGGTTCGCTCAAACGCATCACGTTTGTTCCTCGCCCTTTTCGTTTCGGGAACGCGGAGGGCCGCCGTGTCGATGTCGCGATCGACTTCGATTTTGTCTTGAACGCGGGCGTGGCTCAAGACGGCGCCAATCGTTTCTAGATGGCGATTGATTGTGCCAGGATCACGACCAAGCTTGTCGACCGGTAATGATTTGGCCTCGGCCACAACCTGGGAATAAGACTTTTTCCGGTCATGCAGCGATCGGTTGAAGTTCCTGGGTAGAGCCTTCAGCGCCTTGACGAAAATCGAGAGATGATGCTGCTCTACTTCCGTTACTAGCTGCAACCCACTGACGAACATGAATAATTTTATGGACATCCGGCGGCCATCTGCGGTTTTGTCGTCCATCTTTCCTGCGGCCTGTGCCCTTTTGATCGATCGCTCGCAAGCGCCCGCCAGATCATGGCCAAAAGGCTGGGTTCTTGGGCTTCGATCCAGCAGCTCGTCAGAGGACCGCGCTGCATCGAATTGGGCATCGAGGAGAGCATGCGTTAGGGGGTTACTTATCAGCGAGACGCCATCGGTTAGCAAGACCGGCGGATCTATCTGTATCCGGTTGTTCCCTGGGGGCGATGTGTAAGATGAAAGCGCGGGTTCAACATACGAAGGCGACGAACGATAAAGTCCTGACAAAACTTCTGCAGATCGCGCGGCTGCGATGGTTGCTTTCTCCTTCGGCTCTTTTTCAATGATTTCAAGTGCAGTCGCATGGGCATGCAAAAACGCCTCGGTCAATTGCAAATCTTGATCCGAACTTCTTTCGGACGTGCCCACGATCATCGACGCCGCCGCCTTGAAATGCGGACGCCGCGCCGATCGGGAGATAAAGGCGAACTGCTGTCGTTGCGCCGTCATCGCGATTTCGAGGTCATCCGGTGTGGCGTATTCCGGAATCCGGTGGGGCGGAAGATCAACCGAAAGTCCGTCCTGGATCATGTCCCGCACGACCTTGCGCGTGATCTCTTCATGACGACGATCAACCGGCGTAATTTTTCCAGACATGCGCGTTCGACGGCTTCGTGTGCTCAGGTCCAGCACAATCCGTCGTAGACAAAAGTCAAAATATTTCGCGATCAATTCCTCGGGAATAAGGCGGTCGGCACGAAGGAGGCGGTCTAGCGTCATCTCGAACTCTGCGGTCAGGCGCAGGGAAAGCCTTGCCGCAACTTCGCGGTCGGATGTTCCAAGCGGTATCTGGATCATGCGGGACGAACCCGGCACTCTTCTACGATACTGCCATGTTGACCCTCGGACTAGAAGATATGACGCCTGTTCCATGACTTGACCCCTTTCGAGGTCGCATTCAGCCAGCCGGTCGAGGAAAGGGCATCTTGTGTGACAAACCGTGTCACGGTTTGTGTGACAAAGAAAACCTGAACCGGAGCGGTTTAAGGCTTTCTTTTATTATCAATACTTTGCGGTAGAATTGGCTCCGGCGGTAGGGATCGAACCTACGACCAATTGATTAACAGTCAACTGCTCTACCGCTGAGCTACGCCGGAACACGAGGCGGGGTTTAGCAATAGTGGGCGGGCGCGTCCAGTGGGATTCGGGAAAAAAATCGGGTTAATTTCGGGGCAGGCGAAAGCGTGTTTCGGCCGATAAGGGCAGCTCTGCCGAGACCATGTTTCTTCCATGAAGATCAATCATATGGGCAAGAATGTTGCGTGTTGCGGCATGGATCAGGGCAGGGGGCGTATCGGTATAGACGCGCGCGGCGAGCTCGGTGCATGTGGCCGCGCCCTGCGACAGCGCATCCAGCAGGGCGGCTTCGCGTGACAGGCGGTGTGCGATGAGCCAGTCGAGTCTCTCGGCGGGGCGGCCGATCGGCGCGCCGTGGCCCGGATAAAAGACGGACCACGGAGCGGCGCGAAGACGGCGGCAGGAGGCCATGAAATCGGTCAGATCCCCATCGGGCGGGGAGACGAGCGAGCTTGCCCAGCCCATGACGAGATCGCCGCAAAAAAGCGTGTCGCCCCATGCGAAGCACAGATGGTTGCCGAAATGGCCCGGCGTGTGCAGCGCGGTCAGGCACCAGCCATCGCCGGTCACGGAGTCGTTATCGCCCAGAGCAATATCGGGGCGGAACGCCAGATCGACGCCTTCGCCGCCGCGCGCAAGGCCGGATGCCGCAAGGTTCTGCATCCGCGCGCTGCGCCCGCCCAAGGCATCCGAAAAGGCGTAAACCGGCGCGCCCGCCCTCTCGGCCAGGGGCCGGGCCAGCGCGGAATGATCGAGATGGGCATGGCTGATCAGGATGGCGGTGATCCGACCACCCTCGGCGGCGCGCAGAATCGCTCGGAGATGTGCCGGATCGTCCGGCCCCGGATCGATGACCGCGAGCTCGCGCCAGCCCAACAGATAGGTATTGGTGCCGCGAAACGTCATCGGGGAGGGGTTCGGCGCGAGGATGCGGCGCACGCCGGGCGCGAGCGGTTCGGCATCGCCGGGAACGGGGTCGAAATCGGGCTGGAGATCGGACTGCATGACCGTCAGAGCAGCATCTTGACGCGCGAATTGCAACGGGGCGCGTTCCGTTTGCCGCCGCGCTGCGTTAGCGTGGGGAATGACATTCGACTGGCTCAAACGATACATGCCGCGCGGGCTCTATGGGCGGGCCGCGCTGATCCTCATCCTGCCCGTGGTGGCGCTTCAACTCGTCGTTTCCGTGGTCTTCATCCAGCGGCATTTCGAAGGCGTGACCGAACAGATGAGCCGCGAGGTGGCCCGCGAGATCAACGCCGTGATGGCGCTCGACTGGCCGCGCAACGCAGAGCTCGCCGAGGCGCTGCGGCTTGATTTCCTCGAAACCTCGCCCGCCGAATTGCCGCCGCGCGATCTGCGGCGCTGGTATGATTTTTCCGGCATCGTCGTGGCGCGCACCCTGGCCGAATACGTCGCCGGCTTTCAGCGCGTGCATCTCGTCGATGACCGAACGGTGTTCGTCTGGGTCCGGCCCGAGGGTGCGCCGCTGATGAAGATCGAGTTCAACCGCGAACGTGCCTCCGCCTCCAACCCGCACCAGCTTCTGGTGAACATGGTGGTGTTCGGCGCGCTGATGACGCTCATCGCCTATCTCTACCTGCGCAACCAGTTGCGTCCGATCACCCGGCTGTCGGAAGCCGCCGAAGCTTTCGGACGCGGCCGGCACGTGCCCTATTCCCCCTCGGGCGCGGTCGAGGTGCGGGCTGCGGGCCATGCGTTTCTCGAGATGCGCAGCCGGATCGAACGACAGATCGAGCAGCGCACGATGATGCTGTCCGGTGTGAGCCATGATCTGCGCACGCCGCTCACGCGGCTCAGGCTGGGTGTGTCGATGCTGGAGGAAGCCGAGCGTGTGCCGCTCGAGCGCGATATCGACGACATGCAAAGGCTGATCGATGCCTTTCTCGATTTCGCGCGGGGAAATGCGGGCAACGGCGCGCCGGAACGCACCGCGATCCCGGATTTCGTGCAGACCATCGTCGAGGATTGCCAGCGCGCCGGTCTGCCCGTGACGCTTGCGGCGGCGGACGGGCAGGGCGAGGCGATGATGCGCCAGACGGCGATGCGGCGGGCTATCGAGAACCTCATTGCGAACGCGTCGCGCTACGGCACGCGCTGCGACGTCTCGGTCGCGCTGACGGACAAATCGCTGCGCATCCGCATCGAGGATGACGGGCCGGGCATCCCGCCCGAGCAGCGCGACATGGCGCTGCGCCCTTTCGTGCGGCTCGATCCCGCGCGCAATCAGGACAAGGGATCGGGTGTCGGGCTGGGTCTTGCCATCGCGGCCGATATTGCGCGGATGCATGGCGGTGTGCTGCGGCTCGGCGAAAGCGACACGCTGGGCGGTTTGCGCGCCGATATCGTGCTCGCGCTTTAACCCTTGCCGGGCCAGGTGAACCCGGCCTTCTGCGCCAGTAGGACGGCCTGCGTACGCCGGTGCACACCGAGCTTGCGCAGAATCGCCGTGACATGGGTTTTCACCGTCGGCTCGGCGATCGAAAGCTCGTATGCGATCTGCTTGTTGAGCTTGCCTTCACAGATCAGGGCGAGAATGCGTGCCTGTTGCGGCGTCAAACTCGCAAGCCGATCCGCGTGGCCATCCGCCTTGGCCTGAACCAGCCCGGCGAGCGCCATGCGGAACGCTGCCAGGGGCGCTGTCTTGGCAATGCCCAGATCGGCACCCGCGCGCATCGCGGCGGCATCCATCACCCAGTCGGGTCGCTCCAGAACCGCCAGAAGCCGCGTCTGTCGCGCCGAGGCGCGCAACCGGGCAACCACCTCCGGCCCCGACGCGTCGGGCAGACCCAGATCGCAGATGATGAGCGCGAATGGCCCCCCATCGGCAATGCGCGCCAACGCGCTGCCCAGATCCGCTGCCATCTCGATCCGCAGTCCATCCCGCAAGCCGCGCAGAAGTTGCGCCATGGCCTCCGCGAAAAGCGGGTGATCGTCGATCACCAGCGCGGCCGGCGGCTCGGGCGCGGTCTCCGTCACCGTTCGGGCAGGAGCCCGCGCGGGTTCAGGCGAAGCACCAGAAGCAGGATCACGCCCATGGTGAGCAGGCGCATATGCTGCACGGAATCCAGCAAATGCCCTTTGAGCCAACTGCCATCCGCCATGCCGGCCGTCACCAGACCCATCAGCACCTGCGCCATCGGCTCCACCTGCACCCAGAGGAACCAGATCAGGAACCCGCCGAGCACCGCACCGAGATTGTTGCCCGACCCGCCGACGATCACCATCACCCAGATCAGGAACGTATAGCGCAGCGGCTGGTAGGTGCCCGGCGTAAGCTGTCCGTCGAGCGTCGTCATCATCGCGCCGGCGACCCCGCAAATGGCCGATCCGAGAATGAACACCTGCAAATGCCGCGCGGTCACATCCTTGCCCATCGCGCGCGCGGCGGTCTCGTTGTCGCGGATCGCGCGCATCATCCGCCCCCAGGGGCTCTTGAGCGCAAGCTGCGCCAGCACCAGAAGCGCGATCAGCACAACGGCGAAAAGGATTCCGTATTCCAGCTTGACGTAAAGCGTCGAAGCCGTCGTCGGATCGAGCCCGAACCCCGCCGCGCGCTCTACGAAGGCGGGATCGGCCTGCAGATCGACCTCATAGGGAACCGGGCGCGGCAGGCCGATCACGTTCTTGACGCCGCGCGCCATCCAGTCCTCGTTCTTGAGCACCGCGATGATGATCTCCGCGATGCCCAACGTGGCAATGGCCAGATAATCCGAACGCAGCCCGAGCGCCGTCTTGCCGATCACCAAGGCCACCCCGGCAGCCAGCAGCCCGCCTACCGGCCAGGCCAGCAGCACCGGAAGGCCGAGCCCGCCCAGATAGCCTGCAAGCGCCGGATCGACGGCTTCCACCGCATCCACCGCCGGATCGAGAACCATGCGGTAGATCACCATGCCCGCCAGCAACACCGCCGCCGTCGCCCAGCCGCGCAAAGCCCCGCGCAGACGCGACCAGACAAGAACCGCAGCCACGATCGACGCGGCGCCGATCACCAGCCCCGTGAGGATCTGAACACCGCCCGCCGCCCAGGCCGCCGGCACGGGCGGCATGGAGACCAGAACCACCGCCAGCCCGCCCAGCGCAACGAACCCCATCACGCCGACATTGAAAAGCCCCGCCAGCCCCCATTGCAGGTTCACACCCAGCGCCATCACCGCGCTGACCAGCCCCATGTTGAGGATCAGCAGCGCCGAATTCCAGCTCTGCAGGACACCCGTGCCGAGGATCAGGCAGGCGACCAGTGCAAACAGCAGAAAGGCCCTCATAGCGATTTCCCCCGGAAAAGACCCGTCGGCCGGAACAGCAGCACGATCACCAGGATCACGAAACTGACCGCGAACTTGTATTCGGTGCTCAGGATCTGCATCAACCCGTCCGGCTCCAGCGCGGGCGGCATCATGTAGACCAACACTTTTTTCCACGCATAGGTGATGCCGACTTCCGAAAACGCGATCACGAAACCGCCGGCAATGGCCCCCAGCGGATTGCCGAGCCCGCCGACGATGGCGGAGGCGAAGATCGGCAGCAGAAGCTGGAAATAGGTGAACGGCTTAAAGGATTTGTCCAGCCCGTACAGCACGCCCGCCACCGTCGCCAGCGCCGCCACGATCAGCCAGGTGACCAGCACCACGCGCTCGGGATTGATCCCCGACAGGAGCGCCAGATCCTCGTTGTCAGAAAAGGCCCGCATCGACTTGCCGGTGCGCGTCCTGTTGAGAAACCAGAACAGCACGGCCACGATCGCCACCGCCGCGATCACCGTGATAACCTGACTGGTGCGCAGCGCCAGCCCTTCCGCGAGCCCGGTCATCTCCTTGAAGTCGCGCGCCGAGATCACGAAACGCGCGCCATCGGCGAAGCGCTGATCCTCGGGGCCGATGATGATGCGCGTGACGCCGTTATAGATGAACATCACCCCGATGGAGACGATCACCAGTATCACCGGTTTGGCCTTCTGCGCGCGGTAGAACCTGTAGACGAAGCGGTCCGTCAGCAGAACCAGCGCTGCCGCGCCCAGGATTCCGAATGGGATCGCAAGAAGCGCCGTGGGAAGGGGGCCGAACCCGACGCCCATGGCTTGCAAGCCCCATGTCGCGAGAACGGCGAACATCGTGCCCACGGCCATCGTGTCGCCATGCGCGAAATTCGAAAACCGCAATATCCCGTAGATCAGCGTCACCCCCAGCGCGCCGAGCGCCAGTTGGCTGCCATAGGCAATAGCCGGGATCAGCACGAAATTGGCCAGCGCCACCAGTCCGTTCAAAAGGTCCATCAGACCGCCCCGCCTCGGATCATTCGTGCCGTCCCCTGCTTCTTCTCGTCAAAAATACTCAAATCCCCGATCTCCCTCACGCGCACCCGTCCGGCAAAGTCATCCCCCCAGGAACGACCGCCGCACCTCGGGATCGGCAAGCAGTTCCTTGCCCGTTCCGGTATGTCCGTTGCGCCCTTGCACCAGCACATAACCCTTGTCGGCGATCTCCAGCGCCTGCCGCGCGTTCTGTTCCACCATGAGGATCGAGATGCCGGTGCGGGCGACCTCGATGATCCGGTCGAACAGCTCGTCCATCACGATGGGCGACACGCCCGCGGTCGGCTCGTCCAGCATCAGCACCTTGGGCTGTGTCATCAGGGCCCGGCCCACAGCGACCTGTTGGCGCTGCCCGCCCGACAGTTCCCCGGCCGCCTGATGTCGCTTCTCGCGCAGGATCGGGAACAGCTCGTAGACCTGCTCCATCGTGCCGCGAAAATCGTCCTCGCGGATAAACGCGCCCATTTCCAGGTTTTCCTCGACGCTCATCGAGGTGAAGATATTCGACACCTGCGGCACGAAGCCCATCCCCTCACGCACCCGCGCCTGCGGCGTCAGTTCGGTGATATCCTGCCCGTCGAGCCGCACCCGGCCTTCGCGCAGGTCGAGCATCCCGAACACCGCCTTCATCGCCGTGGATTTGCCCGCACCGTTCGGCCCGACGATCACGGCGATCTCGCCGCGTTCCACCGCGATGGTGCAACCGTGCAGGATATCGGGGCCGCTCTTGCCATAGCCGCCGGTCATCGCCTCGCCGATCAGGTAGGGGCCCGGCTCCGCCGGAACGGCGCGCGTTTTGGTTCCCGTTCCGCGCAGTGTGCCTTGCCCGTGCGGGTTGGTGATGGACCGGTCCCGGTTGCCGCGGTCGTCCTGATAGGGGTTGCCGCTCATCCCACCGTATCCTTGTTCTTCAATCCGGTGCCGAGATACGCCTCGATCACCCGCTCATCGGCCTTGATCTCGTCGATAGTGCCTTTCGACAGCACCTTGCCCTCGGCCATGACGATCACCGGATCGCAAAGCCGGCCGATGAAATCCATGTCATGCTCGATCATGCAGAACGTGTAGCCGCGCTCGCGGTTGAGCCGCAGGATGGCATCGCCGATGGTGTTGAGAAGGGTGCGGTTCACCCCCGCGCCGACCTCGTCGAGAAAGACCACCTTGGCGTCGACCATCATCGTGCGGCCCAGCTCCAGCAGCTTCTTCTGCCCGCCCGAGACTTGGCCCGCCTTGTGATCGGCCAGATGTTCGATGGTCAGAAATTCCAGCACCTCGTCGGCCTTGGCCCGAAGCGCGCGTTCCTCGTCCGCGATGCGCTTGCGGCCGAACCAGGTGTTCCAGAGCGTCTCCCCGGTCTGTCCGCCGGGCACCATCATCAGGTTCTCGCGGCAGGACATGGAGGCAAATTCATGCGCGATCTGGAAGGTGCGCAGCAGTCCCTTGTGAAACAGCGCATGCGGCGGCAGGCCGGTGATATCCTCGCCGCCCATGAAAACCTGCCCTGACGTCGGTGGAAGAACGCCCGCCACCACGTTGAAAAGCGTTGTCTTTCCGGCCCCGTTCGGCCCGACCAACCCGGTAATCGAGCCGGTCTCGATCTTGAGCGTCGCGCCATCGACGGCGTGAAACCCGCCGAAATGCCGGTGGAGGTTCCTGACCTCGATCATTCTTTACTCAAAGCGTGAGCTCCGCCCTTCATCCTATTGAAACGGCGCAGGAAACCCTGCGCCGCCTATCTCCTCCAATGGGCCGTTGGATCAGCGGTAGCCGACCACTTTCAAGGCGCCATCCTCGATCGTGTATTCGGCATAGCTGCCGGCGGCCTCGCCGGGGCCGACAAGCTCCACGCCGGTCGCGCCGCCGTAATCGATGTCGCCGCCCTCTGCAAGAATTTCGAGCGCCTTGTCAAGCTCGCCGGGGCCGATCGGCTCCCCGGGGGCGTTCGCGACCATCTCGATCTTGCCGGCATAATCGGCCGGATCGGACGAGCCTGCGGCGGCCATCGCCAGCAACATCAACGCTGCCGCGTCATAGCTTTCGCCGGCATAAACGCTGGTGCCGTCGATACCGGCTCCTTGCGCCATCTCGGCGAATGTATCGACACCTTCGTTCTGGCTGCCCGGCGCGGTGCCGATGCTGCCCTCCAGATCGGCGCCGAAATTGGCGGTGAGCTGATCACCGACCATGCCGTCCCCGAAGGCGAAGAGATCGAACGCGCCGGTATCCAGTGCGCCCTGGATGATCCCGGCACCACCCTGATCGACATAACCCAGAACGACCAGCGCATCGCCGCCAGCCGATGCGAGCGCGCCCACTTCGGCGGAATAGTCGGCCTTGCCATCCTCGTGCGGCGCACTGAGCGTCACGCTGCCGCCGGCATTTTCATAGGCCGACTGGAACGCATCCGCGAAGCCCTTGCCGTAATCGTTGTTCGTATAGGTGACCGCGACCGACTCGATGCCCTTTTCCATCAGGATATTGGCCAGAACCTCGCCCTGGCGCGCATCCGACGGTGCGGTGCGGAAGAACAACCCATTATCCTCGGCCTCCGACAGGGCGGGGGAGGTCGCGGCGGGGGAAATCATCACCATGCCGTTCGGCACGGCGACATTGGCCAACACCGCGCCCGTCACGCCCGAGCAATCTGCCCCCATGATCGCCTTCACCCCGTCCGAAGTGATCAGGCGCTCGGCTGCCGCAGTCGCCGCCGCGCTGTCCACGCAGGTCGAATCCGCGCGCACCGGGGTCACTGTCGCGCCGCCCAGCAGCTTGCCGCTTTCGGTGACTTCCTGCATCGCCATCTCGGCACCGGCCGCCATCGCCGGGGTCAGGGATTCAATCGGGCCGGTAAAGCCCAGAATGACGCCCATCTTGATCTCGCCGCCATCCTGCGCAAAGGCGGCACCCGTTATCAGTGCGCCGGCCGCCGTGGCCGTCAGCAATTTTTTCATGTCTCACTCCCGTGTTGGAACAACAATCTGTTCGAGCCGAAGGTTAGAGTCGCAAGAAAAAAAAGAAAAGCCCTGTCGCACCTGCGGTAGCTTGCCGTTGCGTCGGGCGCGCAGCTCTACCTCAGCCTTCGGAACCATGCGGCGGCAAGCGCCATTGGACGGTAAATCGCAAGAAGGAGCGCGCGTTGACCGATCTCGCACATCACGGACGCTACGGGTTTTCCCCGATCACCGAGCGGCCCGATTTCGACTGGCCGGGCGGGGCGCGACTTGCGCTCTATGTCGGGCTGAATATCGAATGGTTCTCCTTCGATTCGGAAGAGGGTGCCGCGCTCGCGCAGCCCAAACCGGCGCCGGACGTGATGAATTACGCGTGGCGCGATTACGGCAATCGCGTCGGCATCTGGCGCATGTTCGATCTGTTCGACCGGCTCGACCTTCCAGTTGCCGGCCTCGTCAATGACGCCGTCGCCGATCATGCCCCGCAGATCATCGAACGCCTTCGCGCGCGCGGCGACGAGATCGTCGCGCATGGCCATGCAAATACGCAAGCGCCCGGCCAGCTATCCGCCGCCGAAGAGGCAAAAGTGCTCCATCGCGCCCGGTCGCGGCTGGCCGATGCTTTTGGAGCGACCCCAAAGGGCTATCTTGCTCCGCTCATTTCGGAATCCTTCGACACGCCCGATCTGCTCTGTGAGGCGGGATATGAGTATCTGCTCGACTGGGCGCATGACGAACAGCCGGTCTGGATGCAGACCGAACACGGCCGGATCCTGTCCGTGCCCTATCCGCAGGAATTGAACGACGTGCCGCAGATCATGGCCCGCCAGCGCGAGGCCAGCGCGTTCGCCGACATGATCCGCACGGCCTTCGCGCTGCACCTGCGCGAATCCGCGCAGCGGCCGGTCGTCATGGGGATCGCGCTGCACCCCTATCTGATGGGGCAGGCGCATCGGTTCGACCATCTTGCGCGCGTTCTGCAGGAGCTTCGTGACAGGGCCGATGCCCGCGTCTGGTTCACGACGCCCGGCGCGATCAGCGATCACTTTCGAACTCTGGATCGCTGACCGCTCAGGCCTGACCCATCATCCGCGCCCCTTGCGCGCCGCGTTCGCGGTAAGGCGTCGTGCGGTAATGCGCGCGGTAGCATTTCGAAAAATGCGAGGGCGAGGCGAAGCCGCAGGCCAGCGCCACGTTGATCACGCTCATATCGGTCTGCATCAGCAGGTTGCGCGCCTTCTGCAAGCGCAACCCCATGTAATAGCGCTTTGGCGAGCGGTTGAGATAGCGCCGGAAGAGCCGTTCGAGCTGCCGCGTGGACATTCCGACCTGTTGAGCGAGGATCGACGGGCTGATCGGCTCCTCGATATTCTGCTCCATGGTTTGGATCACCCGGCTCAGCTTGGGATGGCGCACGCCGATGCGGGTCGGCACGGACAGGCGCTGCGTGTCCTGATCGGTGCGGATCGAGTTGTAGATGAGTTGATCGGCCACGGTGCTCGCAAGTTCCTCGCCGTGATCGTCGGCGATGATCTTGAGCATCAGATCGACCGAGGCCGTGCCGCCCGCCGTGGTGATCCGGTTGCCGTCTATCACGAAGATCGATTTGGTCAATTCGACATCCGGGAAATCCTCGATGAAACCGTCATGGTTCTCCCAATGGATCGTCGCGCGTTTGCCATCGAGCAGCCCGGCCACCGCCAGTGAATGAGCCGCCGTGCACAGCCCGCCCATCACCAGACCGCGCCGCGCCTCGCGGCGCATCCAGTTCAGCAGGCGCTTGCCGGTCGCCGCCTGCACGTCGATCCCGCCGCAGATCAGCACGGTATCGTCGCGCGCCAGCTCGATCAGATCGTCCTCCACGCGGAAGCTGACACCGGCCGAGGCCGCGATTTCCGTGCCGCCTTCGCCGAGGATCGTCCAATCGTAAAGCTGCCGCTCCGCCATCCGGTTGGCGATCCGCAGCGCCTCGACCGCGGCGCAGAAGCACAGCATGGTGAAATTCGGCAGGAGCACGAAGACGAACCGGCGCGGGCGGTCCGGCGTATCGTCGAGAGCGACTCTCTGGCGTGTTGGAAGCATAGATCAAGACCCTCCCCATGACCTTTGCCCGCGCATGCCGGCGCGTTGCGGTCACATGGTCAGAACTGCCGCGCCGGGTCAAGCGCCGCCGGGCATTTCCAGACTGGTCACCTCGGCCGCCTTTGGGTATATCACGCGGACCGATGCAACCAAAGACACTGGACCCGACCGGAGTAGAGACAATGACAGAGTGGACAAAATCAGGCTGGCGCGCAAAACCGCGGGTGCAGATGCCTGACTATACGGATACCGACCGGCTGGAGGCTGTCGAGGCCCAGTTGGCGAAATATCCGCCGCTCGTCTTCGCCGGAGAAGCGCGGCGCCTGCAACGCGAGCTTGGCGCCGCAGGGCGCGGAGAGGCGTTCCTGCTACAGGGCGGCGATTGCGCCGAGAGCTTCGACCAGTTCAGCGCGAACGCCATTCGCGACACGTTCAAGGTGATGTTGCAAATGGCGATGGTCCTGACCTTCGGCGCCAAGGTGCCGGTGGTCAAGGTGGGCCGCATGGCCGGCCAGTTCGCCAAGCCGCGCTCTGCGCCGACCGAAACGGTGAACGGGCAGGAATTGCCCAGCTACCGCGGCGACATCATCAACGAATTGCCCTTCACCGCAAAGGCCCGCATCCCCGATCCGGCCAAGATGCTGCAGGCCTACACACAGGCGGCAGCGACATTGAACCTGCTGCGCGCCTTCTCGACGGGCGGCTATGCGGATGTGCATAAGGTCCATCAATGGACGCTCGGCTTCACCGAGGGCGAAAAGGCCGCGAAATACCGCGAAATGGCCGGCCGCATCAGCGACACGCTCGATTTCATGAAGGCCGCCGGCGTCGACAGCGACCGCGCGCATACATTGCAGACGGTCGATTTCTTCACCAGCCATGAATCGCTTCTGCTCGAATACGAAGAGGCGCTGACGCGGCAGGATTCGACGTCTGGCAAATGGCTGGCAGGCTCTGGCCACATGATCTGGATCGGCGACCGCACGCGGCAACCCGATGGCGCGCATGTCGAATTCGCGCGCGGCGTGCTCAATCCCGTCGGCCTGAAATGCGGCCCGACGACGACGGCCGAGGATCTCAAGGTGTTGATGTCGCGCCTCAATCCCGAGAATGAGGAGGGCAAGCTGACCCTCATCGCGCGGTTCGGGGCTGGCAAGGTCGGCGAGCATCTGCCGCGTCTGGTCAAGGCAGTTGCCGAGGAGGGGGCGAATGTCACCTGGGTCTGCGACCCGATGCACGGCAACACGATTAAATCCTCGACCGGCTATAAGACCCGCCCCTTCGACGCGGTGCTGCGCGAGGTCAAGGAGTTCTTCGCCGTCCACAATGCCGAAGGCACGGTGCCGGGTGGCGTGCATTTCGAGATGACGGGACAGGACGTGACCGAATGCACCGGCGGCGTTCGCGCGGTCAGCGAGGAGGATCTGAGCGCGCGCTATCACACCGCCTGCGATCCGCGCCTCAACGCCTCCCAATCGCTGGAACTGGCGTTCCTCGTTGCCGAGGAACTGACCGCCCGGCGCGAGGCGCAAGGAGAAGTCAAGG
Source organism: Marivita sp. GX14005 (assembly GCF_023370775.1). Taxonomy (GTDB): domain Bacteria; phylum Pseudomonadota; class Alphaproteobacteria; order Rhodobacterales; family Rhodobacteraceae; genus Marivita. The sequence goes on along the minus strand of NZ_JAMCCQ010000003.1, from coordinate 7,640 downwards.
CGGGGTAGGGGCGCGGTTTTCCGTCATCCTCGGGCTTGACCCGAGGAACTCCCCGGCCCCGGAGATCGCCGGGTCAAGCCCGGCGATGACCTTTCAAAACGGCCAGCGATGACCGCTCAGCGCCGGCTCTGCAGCGCGTTCAGTTGCCCAGATAAGTCGAATATCCGTAGGGGCTGACGAGAACCGGCACGTGATGATGCCGTCCGGTGTCCTGAATGTCGAAGGTCACGGTGATCTCGGGAAAGAAGGGATCGCCCTCGAACGCGTCATATCCGGTCATGTCGAAGACCAGCCGGTAGGTCGCGTCCTCTGCGGTGATACCGAAGCCCTCGACGCGGCCGTTGTCCTGGGTGCTGGCGGAGCCGACTTCGGCCCAGCTGTCACCCTCCTTCATCTGCAATACGACCGGAACCCCGCCGCCGCCTTCGCCGGTGGCGATGTTGAGAACATGGGTCGAGATGTCTTCGGCCGAAGCGGCACTGGCACATGTGACGAGTGCGACGAGGCCGGTTGCGGTCAATCGTGTCATGTCGTTTCCTTTCCTGCGTTGGGTTGGAGTAACCGGCAGGACAAGCCGCCGTTCCGCGCAAGGTGCGAGAATCCTGCCCCTGCGTCAGTTCGACACGACGAGCCGCAAATGGCCGTGTTGCCGGATCGGCGCAAAGGTCGGCGCGGGGGCTCTGGCAGACTGCTCGGTCACTGACCCGAGATCGAAACGGCGCGGGGCGCGGCCGATCTGGCCCCCGCAAAGGAAGGTGCCAAGGCTTTGCGTCACCCGGCCTGAAACGCCCCTGAGCGGGTAGAGCCGCATTTCGGCCTCCAGCGGCGGCTGACCATAGCGGGCATGCGCATGAAGCTTTAGGACAAGACGGGCCGGGCCTTGAAACACCCGCGCGACCCGACCGTTGAACCGATCGCGTGCAGCAGGCGCGATCAGGACCGAAAGCGGCATGCCGGTGGTTTCCATGCCCAGAACCGCCGACACCGCACCGCCCGCCACGCGCAGCCGCGCATGACCGCAATCGAGATGCTCGGCGATAAAGGCATATTCCAGCGCGTCCTGTATCTCGGCCGGATCGATCCGCGCGCGTTCGGGAATGGCCCCTTGCGCCGCAAGATCGCACCAATAGCGCTCGACGATCCGTGCCGCCCGCGTCTGATGTCTGGCGATGATCTCATGCTGAAGCGATCCGCTCATGATCCGCACCCCTTACCGTTTCCCACCATCAAATTAACACAAATTCGCCGCATTTACGCGCGCCAATCGCCCAAATGGTTAATCCCGAGCGCCCCGCGCTCGCTTGCATCGCCCCGCGCCAGCGCGTAACCCACGAAGGCGCAAGCGCAAGGAGAGTGGGATGCGGCAATCCATGACAGGCTACGCCTCGGGGCAGGGCGCGGGGCTGGGGCTGAGCTGGAGCTGGGATCTGCGCAGCGTCAATGCGCGCGGGCTCGATCTGCGCATCCGCGTGCCGGATTGGATCGACGGGTTGGAGCCGGCCTTGCGCAAGAAGCTGGGCGAGCGCCTGGCGCGCGGCAGCGTGACGCTGTCGCTGCGCGTGCAGTCCGCCGGGGCCGATGCGGCGCTGGAATTGAACGCCGCGCAGATGGAGCGCGTGCTCGATGCGCTGTCACGTATCGAGGCGGAGGCGATGATGCGCGGGCTGTCCCTGACCGCGTCCAGCGCGGCAGATTTGCTGGCGCTGCGCGGCGTGATGGACGCGCCGCAGGATCAGGTCGATCCGGACAAGCTGCGCGCCGCGCTGCTGGAGGATGTTTCCCCTGTGCTGGACAGCTTGATCGCCGCGCGCGAAGCCGAAGGTGCGGCTTTGCTAACGATCCTGTCGGATCAACTGGACCAGTTGGAGCATCTGACCGCCGCCGCCGCGCGCGTCGCCGAGGAGAGGCGCGGGGAGCAACAGGACCGCCTGCGCGCCGCGCTCGCGCGGGTGACCGATACGCAGGACGGCATCGACGAGCAGCGCATCGCACAGGAACTGGCGCTGATCGCGGTCAAGGCCGACGTGACCGAGGAAATCGACCGCCTGCGCGCCCATATCGCTGCCGCGCGCGATCTGCTGGCCGCCGAAGGCCCGGTGGGGCGCAAGCTCGATTTCCTGATGCAGGAATTCAACCGCGAGGCCAACACGCTGTGTTCCAAGGCGCAATCGTCGGACCTCACGGCGGTGGGGCTGGATCTCAAATCGGTCATCGAGCAGATGAGGGAACAGGTGCAGAATGTGGAGTGAGACATGAAAAACCGGCGCGGCCTTCTGATCATCCTGTCCTCGCCCTCGGGGGCGGGGAAGTCCACCCTGTCGCGGCGGCTGCTGGAATGGGACGAGAGCCTGCGCTTTTCGGTCTCCGCCACCACCCGCGCGCCGCGCCCCGGAGAGGTGGACGGTGAGCACTACCATTTCCTGAGCGAAGACGCCTTCAAGCGCGATGTGAACGAGGGCGACATGCTCGAACATGCGCATGTGTTCGGCCATTTCTACGGCTCGCCCCGCAAGCCGGTGCAATCGGCCATCGAGGCGGGCCGCGACGTGCTCTTCGACATCGACTGGCAGGGCGCGCAACAGATCGTCAACTCCTCGCTCGGCCCGCATACGCTGTCGATCTTCATCCTGCCGCCCTCCATCGCCGAGCTGCGCCGCCGTCTGGAGGCGCGCGGGCAGGACAGCGCGGAGACCATCGGCAAGCGGATGCTGAAAAGCTGGGACGAGATCAGCCATTGGGGCAGCTATGATTTCGTGCTGGTCAATGACGATCTGGATCGCACCTTCGAGGATTTGAAAACCATCGTCACCGCCACGCGGCTCCGGCGCTTGCAGCAGCCGGATCTGGTGGAACATGTGCGCAAGCTGCAACAGGAATTCGAGGATCTGCCATGACGCTCTACACGATTGACGGCACCGCCCCGCAGGTGGCCGAGGATACATGGATCGCGCCTGATGCCAACGTGATCGGTCGGATCGTCCTGAACGCGGGCGTCGGGATCTGGTTCGGCGCGACGCTGCGGGGCGACAATGAGCCGATCACCGTGGGCGAGGGGACGAATATCCAGGAAAACTGCGTTCTTCATACCGATATGGGCTATCCGCTGACCATAGGAGCAGGGTGCACCATCGGGCACAAGGTCATGCTGCATGGCTGCACCATCGGCGAAAACACCCTGATCGGCATGGGCGCGACAGTGCTCAACGGCGCGAAGATCGGCAGGAACTGCCTTATCGGGGCAGGGGCGCTGATCACCGAGGGCAAGGAAATCCCCGATGGCTCTCTCGTCATGGGCGCGCCGGGCAAGGTGGTGCGACAGCTCGACGAGGCCGCCATCGAGGCGCTGCGCCAGAGCGCCAAGGCCTACCAGGCCAACATGCGCCGCTTCCGCGATGGCATGACGCCGCTTTGAACGCCCGATGCGTTGGGCGGGCGGCGGACACCCCTTGATCCGGTGCCGGCTTGCGGCAGAGTAGGGCGAAAGGGCAAAGGACAGGGTGATGAAACCACTTCTCCTGACGGTTTGCGCAATACTCTTGGCTTCCGCCGCAGCGGCGCAAGAAGGTATCGCGACTTCACCTGCAAGCGACGGGACGGAGGCGTTGAACATCTATGTCCCGCTCGGCTTCGATCACATCCTGCCGCAGGGGCTGGATCATATTCTCTTCATTCTCGGGCTTCTCTTTTTCCGCGCCCGTCTTGCGCCGCTCGGCCGGCAGATCGCGGCTTTCACGATCGCCCATTCGCTTGCGTTGTGGCTGAGTGTTCTGGGGCTCTGGTCGGTGCCGGTGCAGATCGCGGGGCCGGTGATCGCGGTCTCCATCGTCTATGTCGGGCTCGACAACGTCCTTTCGGCCGGAAACCGTTCGGAAGGGCTCGGCACGCCGCGGCTGCTGATGATCTTCGGCTTCGGTCTGGCGCATGGGCTCGGCCTTGCCGCTGCCCTCATGGCCATCGGCCTGCCACCGGGCGATGAGATCGCGGCGCTCACAGGGTTCAATATCGGGGTCGAATTCGGCCAGCTCGCGGTGCTGGCGCTGGCGTTCGGGCTGGTCTGGTATGCGCTCAAGGTGGATCGCGGCGAGGGCGATGTGACCAAGGCGCAGTTCCTTTACGTTCTGCTCGTGATCGGTTTTGCGGCGCTCGGGCCGCTGTTGGACGGGCCGATGTTCCGCGACGCGATGGGCGCGCCCGCGCCGATGATCTTCTGGCCGCTGGCCGGACTTGCGGCGCTTTGCGCGATCTCGGCCACCCTCGTCGATCAGCTGGGTGCCTATCGCCGCTTCACCGCCCGCCCGGCTTCGGCAGTCATCGCGCTGATCGGCGCGTGGTGGTTCATCGAACGCACTTTCCTCTGACAGGGGCGAAGCGCCTTCGAAGGCGCTTGCCCGCGTTTTGCAAAACGCGGCTTGCGCCCCGCGATAACCGGCGCTATACGCGCGCCACTGACACCGCAGGCGGGGTCGGGCCTGCGGGGGAGACATCCCCGTTCGTCCACCGGTTGTCCCATTCGGGATGATACCCCCGCCGAGGATTGAAACCGGAAAGGATAAAGACACATGGCTCTTCCAGAGTTTTCCATGCGCCAACTGCTCGAAGCAGGCGTTCACTTCGGCCACCAGACGCAGCGTTGGAACCCCCGCATGGGCGAGTTCATCTATGGCGCGCGCAACGGCATCCACATCATGGATCTGACGCAAACCGTCCCGATGCTGGACGCCGCGCTGAACGTGATCCGTGAAACCGTCGCCAAGAACGGCCGCGTGCTTTTCGTCGGCACCAAGCGCCAGGCGCAGCAGCCCATTGCCGATGCGGCCGAGAAATGCGCGCAGTATTACATGAACCACCGCTGGCTCGGCGGCACGCTGACCAACTGGCAGACCGTGTCGAAATCGATCCAGCGTCTCAAGAACATCGATGAGCAGATGGAGCAGGGCGCCGAAGGCCTCACCAAGAAAGAGCGCCTCGGCATGGAGCGCGATCAGGCCAAGCTGCAAGCCTCGCTCGGCGGGATCCGCGACATGGGCGGTGTGCCGGATCTGCTCTTCGTCATCGACGTCAAGAAAGAGGCGCTTGCCGTGGCCGAAGCCAACAAGCTCGGCATCCCGGTCGTGGCCGTGGTCGACACCAACTGCTCGCCCGATGGCGTGGACTACATCATTCCGGGCAATGACGACGCCGCCCGCGCCATCGCGCTCTATTGCGATCTGGCCAGCCGCGCAGCGCTTGACGGGATGACCGCACAACTGGGCGCCGCCGGCGTCGATCTGGGCGCGCTCGAAGAGGCACCGGCTGAGCCCGCGACGACCGAGGCACCTGCCGCTGCGCCCTCCGATGAGGCCATCCACGACGATGTGAAGGCCAAGGACGCGCCCTACGAGCTCGAGAACAAGGGCTGAGCGCGCATCGCTCGGCATTAGCGTGGCGGGGCGGCCTGGATGCGGCACCGCACCCCGATATTCAGACAAGGAGAGCCGAACATGGCGATCACAGCAGCACAGGTTAAGGAACTGCGCGAAATGACCGGCGCCGGCATGATGGATGCCAAGAAGGCGCTGGTGGAAACCGATGGCGACATGGAAGCCGCCGTCGATTGGCTGCGCACCAAGGGTCTGGCCAAGGCGGCCAAGAAATCCGACCGCACAGCGGCCGAAGGCCTCGTGGCCGTGAAGGTCGAAGGCGGCAAGGGTGTCGCCGTCGAGGTGAACTCGGAAACCGATTTCGTCGGCAAGAACGCGGAATTCCAGTCCATGGTGGATGCCATCGCCACCGCCGCGCTGAACGCGGATGATGTCGAGGCGCTGAAATCCGCCGATATCGGCGGCAAGACCGTCGAGGACACGATCACCGACAAGATCGCCACCATCGGCGAGAATATGTCGCTGCGCCGTATGGCCAAGCTCGAAGGCACGCAGGTCGTGTCCTACGTGCACAATGCCGCGGCCGACGGCATGGGCAAGATCGGCGTTCTGGTCGCGCTGTCCGGCGAGAACGAGAGCTTCGGCAAGCAGGTCGCGATGCATATCGCCGCCGTCAACCCGGCGTCGCTGTCCGAAGACGATCTCGATCCCGCCGTGGTCGAAAAGGAGCGCCAGATCCAGATCGACATCGCGCGCGAGTCGGGCAAGCCCGAGCAGGTCATCGAGAAGATGATCGAAGGCCGCATGAAGAAATTCCTCAGCGAAGTCACGCTGCTGGGCCAGTCCTTCGTGATCAATCCCGACCTGACGGTCGGCGAAGCGGCAAAGGAAGCGGGTGTCGAGATCACCGGTTTCGTGCGCCTCGAGGTCGGCGAAGGCATCGAGAAGAAGACCGAGGATTTCGCCGCCGAAGTGGCCAAGGCCGCTCAGGGCTGACGCGCGATTTCATATCGTCACAGGCAAGCAACGGCGCAGAGGCTCACTTCTGCGCCGTTTTTCGTATCCGGCACCTTGCCAGCCGCGCCGTGAATGCGCATCATCGGGCCGGATGAGGGGCAGGGGTCACAGATCGGAACAGCCGGGCGCGCAGGCCACGCGGGTCTTGGGCCAACCGGACACAAGACCGGATATACGCATGAGAAACGTGACCTATGGTGTGGCCCTCACCCTGATGCTGGGATGGCTCTTGTGGATCGGCAAGCCCGTGCTGCTGCCGGTCCTGGCGGCCGCGATCTCGGTCTATGTCCTGCTGACCGCGGCGGCGAGCATGAAGAAACTCCCCATCGTCGGGCGATTGCCCGACTGGGCGCGGCGCGCGGTGATCCTCATCGTCTTCACCGTCGTCGTGGTTCTGTTCTTTATCCTCGTCATCAACAACCTCGCGCAAGTGGCTCTGGCGCTTCCAAGATATGAATCCAACATCGAGATGCTGGTCACACGCGCGGCGAGCCTTCTGGGGATCGAGGACGAACCGACCTGGGAGAACCTGCGCGGCGCGACGCTCGACCGGGTCGATTTCCGGTCTTGGGTCGCGCCGGCGCTTCTGTCGCTGCGCGGCTTCGGCGTGATGCTGTTTCTCGTCGTGCTCTATTCAAGCTTCTTCATCGCGGAGCGCGGTGTCATGGCGCGCAAGGTGATGATCGCGATGGGCGGAGAAGAAGCCGGCAGCCGCGCGATTTCGCTGCTCTCGCGCATCAACGAACGCATCGGGCAGTATCTTTTCGTCAAGACCGTGCTGAACGTGATCCTCGGCGCGATTTCTTTCGCGATCATGCTGCTGCTCGGGATCGAGTTCGCGCTGTTCTGGGCCGTGCTCATCGCGTTCCTGAATTATATCCCGTATATCGGATCGCTGATCGGCGTGATCTTCCCGGTGCTTCTGAGCATCGCGCAATTCGGCACCTTGTCGATGGTCGGCATCGTGCTGATCTCACTGACCTCCGCGCAGGTCTTCGTCGGCGCCTATCTGGAGCCGCGCATGATGGGCCGGGCCTTCAACCTCAGCCCGTTCGTCGTGCTTCTTGCGCTGGCGGTCTGGAGCGCGCTCTGGGGTCTGCCGGGGGCGCTTCTGGCGGTTCCGCTGACGGCAAGCCTCGTGCTGGTGCTGGCGGAAATCAAGACGACACGGCCGATCGCGGTTCTACTATCGGCGAGCGGAAAGGTGTGATGCGACGTGGTCCGTCACTTATAATTACATAATACTGATTATAAGACTCTGGT
>NZ_JAMCCQ010000002.1 GCF_023370775.1 Marivita sp. GX14005 | reverse complement strand
GGGTGGTGCTTCGCCGATCCGCCCCGCCGGGGGGCGCTGCCCCCCGGACCCCCCGAGATATTTTCGAAACAGAGAAGCAGGGGCGCGGTCTTGCATGAAAAAACCCTCTGACAATCCCGCCGATCCGTTCAAGAAGGCGTTGGCCGAGGCGACCAAGGTCATGGCCGACGATGCGGATCTGACGGTCAGCTATTCGGTCGATCCGGCGGGGATCTCGGGCGATGCGATGCGCTTGCCGCAGGTCAGCAGGCGGCTCACGCGCGACGAGGTGCTTCTGGCGCGCGGAACCGCCGACGCGATGGCGATGTATCGGCGCTATCACGATGCGGGCACCCATGCGCGCTATGCGCCGCCGGGCGATATCGCGCGCGAGCTTTACGAGGCGATGGAGACCGCACGGTGCGAGGCGATGGGCGCGCGCGACATGCCCGGCACGGCGGGCAATATCGACGCCAAGATCGGGCACGATGCGCAGCGGCGCGGTTACGATCAGATCACGGATGCCTCCGATGCGCCGCTGGCCATGGCGGCGGGATACCTGGTGCGGCACTTGGCGACGGGGCGCGATCTGCCCGAAGGCGCGAAGAACGTCATGAACCTCTGGCGCGGGTTCATCGAGGATCAGGCCGGCGGCAAGCTGGAGGATGTTCAGGACGTTCTGTCCGACCAGGCGGCCTTTGCACGGTTTGCCCGCTCGGTCATCACCGATCTGGGCTATGGCGATCAGCTTGGCGACGATCCGGATGATCTGGATGACGAGGCCGAGGACGAGGCGGAGGATGGCGGCGAGGATCCGCAGGAGCCCGACAGCACCGGACAGGACGAGGAGGACGATCAGGACGCCGAGGCCAGCCCCGAAAGCAGCCAGGAACAGACGCAGGATCCCAGCCAGGCCCAGGTCTCCATGGACGAGATGGACGATCAGGAGATGGGCGAGGAGACCGAGGTGCCCGAGGGCGAGGCGCCGCTCGAGCCGCCGCCCCCGCCTGCCGTGTCGGAGGCCGATCCCGATTACACCGTCTTCGATTCGAGCCATGACGAGGAGATCCGCGCCGAGGAGCTGGCCGAGCCGGTCGAGCTGGAGCGATTGCGCGCCTATCTCGACCAGCAGTTGGAGCCGCTGAAGGGCGCGGTGAGCCGTCTGGCCAACAAGCTTCAACGCCGGCTTCAGGCGCAGCAGAACCGGTCTTGGGAGTTCGATCTGGAGGAGGGGATCCTCGATGCCGGGCGCTTGGCGCGCGTGGTGGCGAACCCGACCACACCGCTGAGCTTCAAGGTCGAGAAGGATACCGAGTTCCGCGATACGGTGGTGACGCTGCTGCTCGACAATTCGGGATCGATGCGCGGCCGGCCGATCTCGATCGCCGCGATCTGCGCCGATATTCTCGCGCGCACGCTGGAGCGCTGCTCGGTCAAGGTCGAGATCCTCGGCTTTACCACCAAGGCGTGGAAGGGCGGCCAGGCGCGGGAGAAGTGGCTGAACGAGGGGCGACCTCAACAGCCCGGCCGACTCAACGATCTGCGGCATATCATCTACAAGAGCGCCGACGCGCCCTGGCGGCGCACGCGCGACAATCTGGGCCTCATGATGAAAGAGGGGCTGCTCAAGGAGAATATCGACGGCGAGGCGCTGGAATGGGCGCATCGGCGGATGGCGCATCGCGCAGAGGCGCGCAAGATCCTGATGGTGATTTCGGACGGTGCGCCGGTGGATGACAGCACTTTGTCGGTCAACCCCGCGAATTATCTGGAAAAGCACCTGCGCGACGTGATCGCGATGATCGAACGGCGCCGGCAGGTCGAATTGCTCGCCATCGGGATCGGGCATGACGTGACCCGGTACTACGACCGGGCGGTGACGATCACCGATGTGGAGCAGCTGGCCGGTGCGATGACCGAGCAGCTTGCGTCGCTCTTCGACAGCGATCCGAGGGCGCGCGCGCGGGTGATGGGGATCAAGCGGGCGATGTGAGCGCCCGGCCCCTGCGGGGGTTTGAGTATTTATAAAGAGAAGAAGGCACGGGAACCCGGTTTCCGCGGTGCCTTGCAGTGAGGCTTGCCATGTTTCAGAGTTTCAGCGAAACCGCCCGGCCCGAGCAGGGGCCGCCGCGCCTTGCGGCTCTGCGCGAGGAGATGGAGCGTGAAGGGCTGGACGGTTATATCATCCCGCGCGCGGATGTGCATCAGGGCGAATATGTCGCCGCGCGCGACGAGCGGCTCGCTTGGTTGACCGGGTTCACCGGGTCTGCGGGCCATTGCGTCGTGCTTCGGGACGAGGCCGGGGTTTTCGTTGACGGGCGCTATCGCACGCAGGTGCGCGATCAGGTGGCCGACCTGTTCACGCCGGTCGATTGGCCGGAGGTCTCGCTTGGGGCCTGGATTGCCGAGCATGCCCCGGACGGAAGCAGCATCGGGTTCGATCCGGCGCTGGTGACGCTGTCGCAATATCGCACGTTGCAGGAGGAGGTCGGCACGATCGGTTTGCGGCGCGTGGACAACCTTGTCGATCGCATCTGGCAGGATCGGCCCGCGCGCCCCGCGGAGCCGGCATTCGTGCAGCCGCCGGAATTGACCGGTGAGCGGCACGAGGAAAAGATCGCCCGGCTCGCCGGGGAGTTGGGTCAGGCCACCTGCGCGGTCCTGACGGCGCCGGACAGTATTTGCTGGCTGCTCAACATTCGCGGCGGTGACCTGCCGCGCACGCCTTTCGTTCAGAGTTTCGCCCTGCTCTACGCCTCGGGGGAGGTCGATCTTTTCGTCGATGAAGCGAAAATCGAGGGGATTCGAGATCACCTTGGCCCAAAGGTGCGGGTGTTGCCGGTAGAGGGGTTCCGCGCCGGTTTGACGACATTGACGGGGCCGGTGCGGGTCGATCCGGCGGGCTGTCCGCTGTTTGTGGTCGATACATTGACCGCAGAGGGGATCGAAACGGTGGAAGGGCGCGATCCCTGCGCCTTGCCGAAGGCGCGCAAGACCGAGGCGGAGCTTGCCGGCGCGCGGGCCGCGCATCTGCGCGACGGGGCGGCGATGGTGCGGTTTCTGTGCTGGCTCGACGCGCAACCGCTCGGCAGCGTGACCGAGATCGACGTGGTCCGGCGGCTCGAGGCCGAGCGCGCGGCAACCGGGGAGTTGCGCGATATCAGTTTCGATACCATCGCGGGCGCCGGGCCACATGGCGCCATCGTGCATTACCGGGTGACGCAACGCACTGACCGAAAGGTGGACACTGGGCTGCTGCTTGTCGATAGCGGCGGGCAATATGTCGATGGCACGACCGATATCACTCGCACGGTGCAGATCGGCGATGCCGGTGCGGAGGAGCGGCGCGCCTTCACGCTCGTGCTCAAGGGTCTGATCGCCCTGTCGCGGCTTCGCTGGCCGAAAGGTCTGGCCGGGCGTGATCTCGATGCGCTGGCGCGGGCCGCGCTTTGGGAACACGGGATGGATTACGCCCATGGCACGGGCCATGGTGTCGGGTCGTTCCTGAGCGTGCATGAAGGACCGCAGCGGCTTGCCCGGACGGGCGAGGTTGCGCTCGATCCGGGGATGATCCTGTCGGTCGAGCCGGGGTTCTACAAGCCGGGCGCTTTCGGGGTGCGGATCGAGAATCTCGTGGCGGTGCGCCCTGCCCCGCGCCTGCCGGAGCAAACGGTGCCCGAGATGTTGTCTTTCGAAACTCTGACCTATACTCCCATCGACACGAGGTTAATCGATGTCGCGCTGTTGAGCGCGGCGGAGCGCGACTGGCTCAACGCGTATCATACGCAGGTTCTGGACCGGATCGGCCCGCTGGTCGGGGGTGATGAGGCGACGTGGCTGCGCCGGGTCTGTGCGGCGATCTGAACGGAGCGGGCCGGACAGAAACATCATCGAGGGGAACGAAGGATGAATGACAGGATCGAGATCACGCAAGCCGCGGGAACTTGGGTCGTGCGCGCTGGCGGCGCTGTGATCGCGGAAAGCCGGAACGCGGTGAAACTGAGCGAGGGCGATCTGAAACCGGTTGTCTATTTTCCGAAGGCCGATGTGGCCATGGCGTTTCTCGATGCGTCGGAGCATCGGACGACCTGCCCGCTCAAGGGGGAGGCGCGGTATTACGATATCGTGTCGAAAAGCACGGTGCTGCAAAACGCTGTCTGGAGTTACGAGGCGCCGAAGCCCGAGGCGGCCGGCATTGCCGGGATGCTGGCTTTCGATGCCGATGGCGTAGCGGTGGAGCAGGTCTGAGGCGCTTGATGCGCTGACGCATCAAACCGTTTGCGGGGGCGCAAACGGGCGCGCGATCAGCGGTGCTCTTCCTCCGCAGTCGCGGCCAGCGCGCAGTTGTAGGCCTTGAGCGCATCGACATGAAAGAGCGCGCCGAGCAGGACCGGCTTTTCCGCCTCTTCGTCGAGCCGAACCACCGGCAGGAAGGCCACACCCGATTTGTCGAGCAGCGGCAGCGCGGTTTCCAGCGTGGCTTGCGCCTGGACGTAAAGCCCCTGCTCGATCATCGTCAGACAGGTTTCCTCGTCGGCGGCGTTGGGCGCATCGGGTTTGCGCATCACGCCCTGAACGCGGAACATGGCCAGCAGATAGGCTTGCGGGCCGGCCGACAGACGCACGCGGCGGCGTTCGAGTTGCGTCAGGAAGAAGGACCGATCCACAAGGCGCGCCGAAACGGTCGTCGACATGGAGACCGACACCATCACCGCCAGCCCGGTCTGCCAGTCCCCTGTCAGTTCGAAGACGATCAGCGTCGTGGAGATCGGCGCCCCCAGAACGGCGGCAGCGACCGCGCCCATGCCGGCGAGCGCGTAAAGCGTGGCGCTGCCGGAATTCTCCGGGAATAGCCCTGTCGCGACGAGGCCGAAAGCGAGCCCGGTCAGCGCGCCGACCATGAGCGAGGGCGAGAATACCCCGCCGCCCATCCGCCCGCCGAGCGTGATCGCCACGGCGGCGACCTTGAGCATGGCGAAGACCACGGCTTCGTGCCAAAGCAGCGCGCCGGTCAGGGCACGCGAGGTCGTCTCATAGCCCACGCCGATGATATGCGGAAACCAGACCGCCAGCGCGCCCAGAAGCACCCCCGCCAAGGCCGGGCGCAGCAGAAGCGGCAAGGACAGACGCCGCTGCATGTCCGTGCCGAAATCCTCGGCGACAAACACCGCGCGCATCATCGCCACGGCAACGAGGCCGCAAACCAGCCCCAGGAGGAAAAAGGCCGGCAATTCGAGATAGAACTCGACCGTCGTCGTGCCGGCGAGCGAAAACTCGGTGACATCGCCGAACATCAGGCGATTGATGACAGTGCCGGCCGCGCTGGCAACCACAATGGGCGCGAAAGCATGCACCGAGAAGTGGCGCAAGATGACTTCCAGCGCGAAAAGCGCCCCGGCGATGGGGGCGTTGAAACTGGCCGAGACCGCGGCGGCGACCGCGCAGCCCAGCAAGTCGCGCCCGGTCACGCCATCGGCGCGGATCGTGTCGGACACCCACGAGGAAATCAGCGCCGCGATATGCACCACGGGGCCTTCGCGCCCCGAACTGCCGCCCGTAGACAGCGTGATCCAGGAGCAAATGGCGGAGGCGATCCCCGCCTTGCTTTCGACGCGCCCATCATTGAGCGCGGCACCCTCGATGACGTCGGCAACCGCGCGCACCCGACCGTCGGGGGTGAAGTAATGGATGATGATCCCCACCGCCAGCCCGCCCAGTGTGGGGATCGCGAGCAACATCCACCAAGGCAGGTTTTCGGCATAGCTGTGGATCGTCGTCACGCTTGGCGTGCCATATGCGATGGTCTGCAACGCGGTGATCGCGAGGCGGAAGAGCGTGGCCGCGGCGCCTGCGGCGATGCCGATCATCAGCGCGATGAGCCAGAACTGGAATTGCGACGGCCCCTTGCGGCGCAGAACGTCCCAACCGCGCGCGGCCTGGCGGCGCAGGGAAAGCCACTGGTCCCGCAAGATCTGCGACATGCCGGGCGGTCCTTCGAAAAACCAATCGTTTCTCAAGGCTTACCCGAAGCGCCCTATGGCTCCAAGGAGGATCTACCCCGCGAGCAGTGCGCGCGCGGCTGCGCGGGCTTCCTCGGTGATGGTGTCGCCCGAGAGCATCCGCGCGATCTCGCCCTCGCGGGCGGGCGCATCGAGCGGCACGACGGTCGACAGGGTCTGGTCCTGCGCGATGCGTTTTTCCACGCGCCAGTGATGCGCGCCGAGCGCCGCGACCTGCGGCGAGTGGGTGACGACGAGCACCTGCCCGTCCCGCGCCAGCGCGGCGAGCCGCCGGCCCACCGCATCGGCGGTCGCGCCGCCGACGCCGCGGTCGATCTCGTCGAAGATCATGGTGATCCCGGCGTCGCGGCGTTCCGACAGGCAAACCTTGAGCGCCAGCAGGAAGCGGCTGAGTTCACCGCCCGAGGCGATCTTGCCGATGGGGCCAGCCGGTGCGCCGGGATTCGGAGCGACGGCGAAGGCCACGCTGTCGCGCCCGTCCGGGCCGGGTTGGCCATCCGCGATCTCGGTGACGAACACGGCGCGTTCCATCTTGAGCGGCGCCAGTTCCGCACAGACCGCCTTGTCGAGCCGCCCGGCGGCTTCAACTCGGCTTTGATGCAGCGCCTCGGCCGCCTCGTCATAGGTCGCCTCGAGCGCACGCAGCGTGGCTTGCAGATCGCTCATCCGGTCCGCCCCCTGATCGAGCGCATCGAGCCTGCCGCGCAACTCATCGGCCAGACCGGCAAGATCGTCGGGCGCGACACTGTGCTTGCGCGCCAGACCGCGCAGCGCAAAAAGCCGCTCTTCGGTCGCTTCCAGCTCTGACGGATCGAATTCCAGCGCATCGAGACAATCGGCAACGCCGCGCGTTGCCTCGTCAAGCTCCGCCATCGCGCGCGCGAGCGCGCCCAGCGGCGCGTCGAGCCGCCCGTCCGCGCCATCGCTCGCCCCTTCGAGCCAGCGCAACGCATCGCCCATCGCGCCTTCCGCGCCGTCGAGTCCCATTGCCTGCGCCGCGCGGGCGATATCCTCGCGAATTCGCTCCGCCCCTTGCATCATGCGGCGGCGCGCGTCGAGTTCGGCATCCTCGCCCGGCTCGGGGGAAAGCTTGTCCAATTCGGCGACGGCGTGGCGCAGGAATTCCTCTTCCGCCTGCGCGGCGGTGTAGGCCGCTTCGGCGTCCTGCACGGCCTTGCGACCGCTCGACAGGGCGCGCCAAGCCGAACGTGTCTCGGCAAGCAACCCGTCATGGCCGGCGAATTCATCCAGAAGCGCGCGATGGCCCTTGGGATCGAGCAGGCCGCGATCGTCATGCTGGCCGTGCAGCTCAACCAGCGTTTCGGACAGCGCGCGCAGCATCTCGCCACTTGCCCGGCGGTCATTGATCCAGCCGGTCTTGCGCCCCTCGGCGGAGTTGACGCGTCGCAGGATCAATTCATCGCTATCGGGGAAGCCGCCCTCGGTCAGAACGCGGCGGGCCGCGTGGCCGGCGGGCAGATCGAACACGGCCGTCACCTCACCCTGCGCCGCGCCGCTGCGCACCAGTTCGGCCCGCCCGCGCCAGCCCAGCACGAAGCCGAGAGAATCGAGCAGGATCGACTTACCTGCGCCGGTTTCCCCGGTCAGCACGTTGAGGCCCGGCTGGAATTCGAGCTCCAGCCGGTCGATGATAAGCATGTCCCTGATATCAAGCGTGCGCAGCATAGAACGCAGGACGGGCGGCGGCGCCCGCCCCCCTTACAACCACTCGCCCCGGACCATCTGACGATAGACCTGCGCCAGCCAGTTGTCGCCCGTCGCCCGAAGCTCCAGCCCCTGCCCCGTCAGCAGCGCGTAGCTGTCCTGATACCATTCAGTCGAGCGGTAGTTATAGCCGAGGATCGCGCCTGCGGTCTGCGCCTCTGCCGTCAGGCCGAGCGATAGGTAGGCTTCGACGAGACGGTGCAGCGCCTCCGCGGTATGGGTCGTGGTCTGGAAATCCTCCACCACAACGCGAAAACGGTTGATCGCCGCCGGGTAATGATCGCGGCGCAGGTAATAGCGTCCGATCTCCATTTCCTTGGCAGCCAGATGATCGTAAGCCAGATCGAATTTCAGCACGGCGGAGCGCGCATATTCGCTGTCCGGGTAGCGTTCGATCACCGTGCGCAAGGCTTGCAGCGCCTGGAAGGTCAGCCCCTGATCGCGGCCCACTTCCTCGATCTGATCATAGTAGCTGAGCGCGAGAAGATATTGCGCATAGGCCGCATCCTCATCCGCCGGGTAGAAATCGATGTAGCGCTGCGCCGCGCCCCGGCTGCTCTCGTAGTCTTCATGCTGGTGATAGGCATAGGCCTGCATGATGAGCGCGCGCTTGGCCCATTCCGAATAGGGATAGAGCCGTTCGACCTCGGAAAAGTAGAAGGCCGCATCCTTGGGATCCTTGCGCTCCAGCTCGAATTCGCCGCGTTCGTAGATCTGTTCGGCGGTGAAATTCTCGATCGGCACGCCGCCGGGGCCGAAGCCCGGACGCTCCCCGTCGCCGCACGCCGCAAGCGTTGCCGCCAGAAGCGCCGCTCCGATCACAGCTTTCGCGTATCTGCCCGCTGCCATGCCCGTCACCTATCCAAAACCGCCGCGGCTATTGATGCCACTTGTTCGCTCCGGTCCTAGCACAGAAAATCGGGAGGCAAAACGCCTTTGCACAGCAAACCCGCCCCGATCCCGCCGCACGGTTCATGCGACGGCGGCAGGCACCTCTGCCATATCGACACCGGCACCCGGCAAGCGCGCCGCGAGCGCCAGATCGCAATCGCGGACGCGGTAGGCGCCCTTCGTCGCAAAAACCTCGCGCAGGAGCATGTTCGTCAGGGTATGTCCTGCCTTGTGGCCTTCGTAATGGCCGAGGATCGGCGCCCCCGCCAGTGCCAGATCGCCGAGCGCGTCGAGCATCTTGTGCCGAACGGCCTCATCCGCGTGGCGCAGACCGCCGGGCGTCAGCACCCGGTCGTCATCGACGACGACGGCGTTTTCCATCGTCCCGCCAAGCGCCTTTCCGGCGGCGCGCATCGCGTCCACATCCGAGGCGCGGCAGAAGGTGCGGCTGTCGCACAGCTCGCGCACGAAAGTGCCATTGCGCAGATCGAGCGACTTGCTTTGCCGTCCGATCGCTCGGGCTTCGAAATCGATGTGGAACTCCATCGTCAGCCCCGGCCCCGGCGCAAGCCGCGCCCAGCCTTGTGCAGTATGCACCTCGACCGTGCTCAGGATCTCGATCACCCGGATCGGGGCGGAAAGGCGCGTCACACCGGCGGCCATGATCCGGCGCACGAAAGGCGCGGCGCTGCCATCGAGCACCGGCACTTCCGGGCCATCGACCCGAACCAGCGCGTTGTGGACCCCGCAGCCCGCGAGCGCTGCCATCACATGCTCGATGGTCGATACCGAAAGGCCGGCCTCGTTCACGATCATCGTGCAGAGCGGCGAATGATGGGCCCGATCCCAAAGCGCCGGAATCCGCGCGTTGCCAAGGCGAATGTCGCTGCGTTCGAAGACGATGCCATGATCGGCCGGGGCCGGGCATATGGTCATCGTCACCGGGCGCCCGGTGTGCAGACCGGTGCCTTGAAACTGGACGGCGGATTGAACGGTTGTCTGCAAAAGACCCTCTGCGGTTACGGGATCGCTTTTGTCGGACCCGTTTCGCAGAGGGTGTATCAAACCGCCCGGAGCGGCCTCAAATCAAAGATTGTAACGGGCTGAAACACGGCTCGGCACGCCATGAGCGGAATCCTGCCTATCCTATCAAGCTGTTGTTCCCAAAAAGAAAACGCCCCCGAAACCGAGGGCGTCTTGCAAGCGATTAAACGCTGTTTCAGTTGGCTTGTCGCCGCAGGAAGGCCGGGATTTCGATCCGTTCCTGATCCTCGTCCGCCTCGGGTTCCGGCGCCGGAGCAGGTGCCGCGCGCGATTGCATTGGAGGCTGCGCGGTCCGGCGCACCTGGCCTTCGGCGCCGTGCTGATGGCCGGTCATCCGGTTGATGAGCGAATTGATTCCGAAGCGCGGCCGCTCGCTGTCGGCCGGCTCGGGCTCGACCTGCGGCGCACGGGCTGCGCCGGGCGCAGGGCGCGCACGGGAAGCTGCCGCCTGCAGACGCGCCAGCGTTTCGGCGCTCGGTGTGCCGGGGGCCGGTGCGCGCGGGGCGACGAACTGTTCGGGATCGGCCTCGATGCTGTCCTGGCGCGGGCTGAACTCGGCGACCTGCGGCTGATAAGCCGGCATTGGCAGACCATCGTCGTCAACGGCGTCCTGCTGTTGATATTGCGGCTCGTCGCGGTCGAAGATGGTCTCCATCTGCTCTTCAGCGGCAGCGCGCTCGGTCTCGGCTCGCTCGAAGAGCGACGGCTCTTCCGCCGCCTCGGCGACCCGCGCGGTGGCGGGCTGCGGCATCGGCTCCTCGCGCTCGGTCCGCGCCTGCTCCTCGACCTTGACGGTTTGGGTCAGCGGGGTTGCCAGCGAACGGCGCGGCACCGGGATTTCGGTGTTCACATCGGTCGCATCGATGCCGGTGGCTACGACGCTGACGCGCATCCGGCCTTCCATGCCGTCGTCAAGCGTCGAGCCGACGATGATGTTGGCGTCGCTATCCACTTCCTCGCGGATGCGGTTCGCAGCCTCGTCCAGCTCGAACAGGGTCAGATCGTGCCCGCCGGTGATGTTGATGAGAACGCCCTTCGCGCCGCGCAGGCTGATCTCGTCGAGCAGCGGGTTGGCGATGGCCTTCTCGGCGGCCTGGATCGCGCGATCCTCGCCATCGGCCTCGCCGGTGCCCATCATCGCCTTGCCCATCTCGTCCATGACGGCGCGCACATCGGCGAAATCGAGGTTGATAAGACCGGGACGCACCATCAGGTCGGTCACGCCCTTCACGCCCTGATAGAGCACGTCATCGGCCATCGAGAAGGCTTCGGTGAATGTGGTTTTTTCATTCGCCAGACGGAAGAGGTTCTGGTTGGGGATGATGATAAGCGTATCGACGACTTTCTGCAGCGCCTCCACGCCGTCTTCGGCCTGCTGCATCCGCTTGCCGCCTTCGAACTGGAACGGCTTGGTGACCACGCCGACCGTCAGCACGCCCAATTCCCGCGCCGCCTGCGCGATGATCGGCGCCGCGCCGGTGCCGGTGCCGCCGCCCATGCCTGCGGTGATAAAGCACATATGCGCGCCCGCCAGGTGATCGACGATCTGTTCGATGCTCTCCTCGGCCGCCGCTGCCCCCACGGAGGCGCGCGCACCTGCGCCCAACCCTTCGGTCACCTTCACGCCAAGCTGGATCCGGCTTTGCGACTGGCTTTGCTGGAGCGCCTGCGCATCGGTATTCGCTACGACGAAATCGACACCATCCAGCGCCTTTTCGATCATGTTGTTCACCGCGTTGCCACCGGCCCCGCCGACACCGAACACGGTGATACGGGGTTTCAGTTCTTCGTGTCCGGGCACCGAAAGGTTCAAAGTCATTTTCCAATCCGCCTGCTGTTTTCGCCCCGTTCGAGGCATTTCCTGCGCCAATTTCGGCCAGTATTACCGATCTGACACAGCAACGTCACGAAAAAAACGCGGTTTGACCACCAAATATAGGCCGTTTCGCGCGATTTTTCGCGGAATTTCGCCAAAACACCGAGATGTTGCGGCGCGCGGCCCGCATAGCACTAGAAACACCGACAGGCCGCCCGTAGGCGCTTTGGGTGATTCACGGTCAATTTGACTCTGCTCTGCCATGCCGGCGCTGCGGCCGATCTTTTGATGAATGCTACCACAGCCCGCGCGACGGTTCCACCCCGTGCGTGATCGGCGTTTCCAAGCCCTCGCCTTCGACGCGCAGTGGCGCGGAACCGATTAATCGCAGAGGCGTTTCTCCATCGATCTCAAATTTACGTGAAAGGATTTCATCATGCCGGATGTCAGAACAACAACGGCCTACACGCCCGAGGCGCGGCTCGATCTCGGGGGGCGTGCCTCATGGGGTGCGATCCTGGCCGGGACGGTGGTCGGACTTGCCGTCTTCGCGATGCTGGCCCTTCTGGGCGCAGGGCTGGGGTTCGCGGCGATCGAGGTGGATTCGACCGATCCGCTGGGCGCGGTGCCGACAGCCTCGCCGATCTGGATGTTCCTCAGTCAACTCGTCGCACTTGGTGCGGGCGGTTATGTTGCCGGGCGGCTCGCCGGTGTGCTGCACGGGATCGGCGCGATCCTGCACGGCGCCGTTGTCTGGGGGCTGTCTACCCTGCTCGCCGCGTGGCTCGCCGTGAGCGCGAGCGTGGGGCTCTTCAACATGGCCGGCTCGGCGATCAGCATGGCGGGCTCCGCCGTCTCGACGACTGCATCGGCAACAGCGGATGCCGTCGATGCCGCAATTCCCGACGATGTAAATCTGCCCGACCTCGCGGTCAGCGAAATCGGTCTTGAAGACCTGCCCGATCCCGTCGCCGCGCGCTTGCGCGAAGCGGGCATCACGCCGCAGAACTTCCAGGATGAAGCGCAGGAGGCGTTCCGCAACGTGATCAGCCGCTCCGAACAGGCGCGTGCGCGCAACCTCGTGCGCAACGCGGCGACCGATATTCTGCAGAACCCCGCCAACGCACAGGATCGGCTGCAACAGCTCGGCGACGCTCTGGTCGGCGGCGAGAACGCCGTGCTGAACGACCAAGACCGCGAGGAAGCCATACGCGTGATGCAGCGCCGTCTCGATCTGACGCCGCAGGAAGCATCGAATTATGTCGATCAGGTTGAAGCGGAACTCGAACGCCTGCGCGGCGAAATGCAGGCCTCGCTCGACATGGCGCAACAGGCTTTCGAAGACGCTCAGGCCGCTGCCGTCGATGCCGCCGATGAGGCGGCCGACAGTATCGCGACCGCTGCGCTTCTTGCCGCGCTCGCCTCGCTGATCGGTCTCGCGGCTGCGGCAGGTGGTGCCTTCCTCGGCCGTCCGGTCGATCTCGACTGATCCTCCGGGTCTCCGCAAAACCGCAAATCCCCGCCAGTCCGGCGGGGATTTGTCATGCGTCGACTGCTGCTATCACCAGTTGTCGCGGAACCATTTGACCGCGCGTTTGAGCGAACGGGCCGGATAACGATCCACCGGGATCTCGAAATCCCACCATTCATCCTGCGGATGCGCCGCGAAGAGGCAAAGCCCCACCGCGCTGGCAAAGCCCGGCCCGGTGGCGGCCTGCGGCAAGCCGTGCACCCGCATGGGTCGGCCGAGCCGCACCTGCTGGCCGAGGATCTTGCTCGCCAACCCGTCAAGACCGGGGATCTGGCTCGCGCCGCCGGTCAGCACGATCTGCTGGCTCGGCAGATGTTCGAACCCCGCCACGTCGAGCCGCGCGCGCACCTCTTCGAGGATTTCCTCGACGCGCGGGCGCATGATACCGATCAGTTCGGCGCGGCTGACGGTGCGGCGGTCGTGGTGCCAATCGCCGGTATCGCCGCCGATCTCGATCATGTCGCGATCGTCCATGCCGGTGGCGACAACGCCGCCGTGGAATGTCTTGATCCGTTCGGCGACCGCCATCGGCACTTGCAGACCCATGGAAATATCGCCCGTCACATGATCGCCGCCCATGCGCACCGCATCTGCAAAGATCATGTGTTTCTTCATGAAGATCGAAATGCCGGTCGCCCCGCCGCCCATGTCGATACAGGCCGCGCCCAGTTCCTGCTCGTCCTCGACCAGTGCCGAAACGCCGGATACATAGGCCGAGCTTGCGATGCCGGCAAGTTCGAGATCGCAGCGCTTCATGCAATGGGCCAGGTTCTGCACCGCCATCGCATCGACCGTCAGCATATGCATGTCGGTGGCCAGTTCCTGCCCGATCTGACCGCGCGGATCGATCAGCCCCGAGCGGTGATCGAGCGCAAAATTCACAGGCTGGGCGTGAAGCACCTCGCGCCCGTGGCCGAAATCGGGCACGTCGCAGGCCGACAGCACCCGCGCCACGTCCTGCTCATCCACCGTGGTGCCCGCAACCTCGACCTTGCCGGCCAGCCCATAGCTGCGCGGGTCGGCGCCCGCGAAACAGGCGATGACGTGATCGACCCGAATCTGCGCCATCTTCTGCGCCGCCTGCACCGCCGTGCGGATGGCGCGTTCGGTTTCCGTCATCGCCTCGATCTCGCCAAAGCGCACGCCGCGCGAGCGGGTGGTCGCCGCGCCGATCACGCGGAAGCCCGATTGTCCGGCCAGAGAACCGATCCCTTCGCTTTCGAGCCCCCGGTCGGTGCCGTCGAAGCGCAGGACAAGGCAGCCGATCTTCGAGCTGCCAATGTCGAGGATTGCGATCACCCCCCGCTGCATCGCCGCGCGGCGCATGTTGCGCATCGCCCGTTGAGACTCGTAAAGCTCGATCATTCCAATGGCTCCCCTGCCTCTATCGCGCGGATGCGCAGCAATTCCTGCACCGCGCCGTCTGTCATTCTGAGTGTCGGACGCTCCGCCAGCCGTAGATCGACGGCCAGCAAGTCGCGTTCCAGAAGATCGACCGCCTGATCCATCGCGATCACGCGCTCCAGCGCGCGGGCCGCGTCCGTTTCGGGCAGAAGGATGCGCTGGTCGCGATCCAGCACCACGTCCCAACGCCGCTCGCCCATCCGCACGAAACCGCGCAAACGCGGCGCCAGAGGGCCGGCGGCGGCGGCCAGACCCAGCGCTTCCTCGACCCGTGCCTGCGCGCCATCGCCGACGATGAGCGGCAAATCCGGCCAGTCGGCGCGCAGGAAGGCCGGGCCGACCAGCACACCCTCTTCATCGAGAAGCTGCAAACCCCGGTCATTGCGCCACAGCACCGCCGGGATGCGTTCGGTCACATCGATCTGCAGCACATTGCCCTGCCGCACATAAAGCCGCGCCGATTTCACCGGATCGAGCGCCACCACTTCCTCGCGCATCCGCTCCAGATCGAGATCGAAGGAGCTGATCGGAAATTCGAGCGGCAGGATCTCGCGAATGCCCTGCGCCACCAATTCGCTCGCGCCATCGACGACCATCATGTTGACCATGAATTCGGGGCGGCTTTCGACCTGCGCGCGCAGATCGGCGAAACCGTCGATCACCATGCGCCTGTTCTCATCGACCGAGAGCCACCAGCTCGCTGCCGCGAAGGTCAGAAGGCAAGGCAACCCGAAGCGCAGCGCGAGGCGGAAGAGCGGCGTCAGCATCAGCCGCTCCATCCGGTATTTCAGCCGCGAGGGCGCGGGATCGGGGCGCGGGCTCATCTGCGGCATGACGCATCCTCGATCATCCAGCGGCACAATGCGCCGAAGCTCATACCCGCATGCGCCGCCTGTTCGGGCGTCAGCGATGTCGGCGTCATGCCCGGCTGCGTGTTGGTCTCCAGCAGGATCAAACCGTCCAGCCCGCGCGACTCGTCCCATCGGAAATCGGTGCGCGTGACGCCCCGGCAGCCAAGCGCCTCATGCGCGCGCAGCGCGTAATCTAGGCAGGCAACCGTGATCTCGTCCGGGATATCGGCGGGCACGACATGGCGCGAGCCGCCGGGTGCGTATTTCGCGTCGTAATCATACCAGCCGTCGGTCAGGATATCGGTCACGCCCAATGCCCGGTCGCCCACCACCGTCGTCGTCAGTTCCCGCCCCGGCGCGAAGGCTTCGACCATGACGGTTTGCGGCATTTCCGCACCGAGCGCCGGCGGCGCGTTCGCGCTCTCATGCACCAGATACACCCCGACCGAAGAGCCTTCGTCGAACGGCTTGACGACATAGGGCGGGGCCATCACATGCCGCGCCCGAACCTCGTCGCGCGGGGCCAGAAGGCTGTCCACAACGGGCAATCCGCGCTCGCGGTAGACGGCTTTCGTGCGCTCCTTGTCCATCGCAAGGGCCGAGGCCAGAACGCCCGAATGGGTATAGGGCAGGCCCATCCATTCGAGCAGACCCTGAACGCAGCCATCCTCGCCCCAGCGGCCATGCAGCGCGTTGAACACGACATCGGGGGAAAGAGCGCATAGCACCTGCGCAAGATCACGGCCCGCATCGACGGTGTGAACCTCAAAGCCTTCGTCCCGCAAAGCGGCCGCGCATTCGCGCCCGGAGGACAGGGACACCTCGCGCTCCGCCGAGAGCCCCCCCATCAACACTGCCACTTTGGGGCCTGCCGTGCCAGACATACCCAAAACGCCTCAAATCACGGGGATTTTCCCCGCTTCTGCCCCGGGGCCATGCCCCTTGTTCTAATATGTGCAAGCTGCCCGCTGCACGCCTCAAATCCGCGAGGGTTCATCCCTCGTCCGGAGCGCCCGGTTCGCCGATGCGCTTGATTTCCCACTCTAACTCTATTCCAGAGTGCAAGAAAACCTTTTTTCTCACCTCTTCGCCCAAACCTTCGAGATCGGCCGCGCTGGCATCGCCGGTATTGACCAGGAAATTCGGATGTTTCGGCGACATCTGCGCCCCGCCCCGCCGCGCGCCGCGCAGCCCGGCCTCGTCGATCACTTTCCACGCCTTGAGATCATGCACATCATCCGGCGCCCCGGTCGAGGAGAACCCGGCCGGGTTGCGGAATGTGCTGCCGGCCGTGCGGTCGTTGGTGGGTTGCGTCGCATCGCGCTTGGCCAATTGCTCCGCCATCCGTGCGTCAAGCGTGTCCGGATCGCCGGCGGGCGCGTTGAACACGGCCTCTACGATCACGGCGCCTTCGGGCAGGCGGCTCGAGCGGTAGGACAGGTGAAGATCCGCCGCCGGGATCGTCACGAGATCGCCGGTCCGCGTGATGGCGCGGATTTCGACAAGGCGGTCCGCAACATAGGTTCCGTAGCACCCCGCATTCATCGCGACCGCGCCGCCGATGGCGCCGGGAATGGTGCGCAGGAAGGTCAGATCGCGCCCCACATCCGCCGCCTTGCGGGCCACATGCGCATCGAGCGCCGCCGCGCCCGCGGTGACGCGCGCGCCGTCGATTCCGATCCCGTTGAACCCGCGCCCCAGCCGGATCACCACGGCCCGCAAGCCGCCATCACGCACGATCAGGTTCGATCCGACACCCATGGGGAAGACCTCGATCCCGGCGGGCAACTCGCGCAGGAAGGCGCGCAGATCATCGAGATCCGCCGGTTGGAACAGCCGGTCCGCCGGGCCGCCGACACGCAGCCATGTCAGATCGGCGAGCGGTTTGTCGGCGGTAAGGCGACCGCGCGGTTGGGGAAGCTGTGTCATGCGGCGCTTGTGCCGAAAGCCCGCGCGCGGGTAAAGCCCCCTATCGCACCGAGCGGCGCAGGACCCAGGCCAGAAGATAACGCAGTGGCCATCGGAACACGGAACAGATCGCCGCAGTGAGCAGCAGGCCGATCCAGATCCCGTCGCTGAGATAGACCCAGACCAGGATCGGCGCGCCGAGCATCATCAGCAGATAGGCGCGGCGCCAGTGGTTGTCGCGCGACGGGATCGCGGCGAGGATCGCGGCAAGGACGATCCAGCAGAAGGCGGCGCTCAGCGAATGGCTCATATCCTGAATGTTCCGTCTGGTTCCGGCATGCCCGAGACAACCCTACCTTTCCGACGAAAAAAGGACGCGATCGGGGAAGTCTCGTGGCATGTTTCCGTCCACGGAAACATCTCGATGCGTCAACGCATCGAGACCCGTCGTCCGCCGCTCAGGACACGTTTTCGTCTATTGTAGCAAGTCGATGCGCCCGCGCAGCAACCTTCCGCGCGTTCAACCGTTCGGGAAGCGCGTTCGCCCAGGTCGAAATCGTGCCGGCGCCAAGGCAGACCACCATATCGCCCGGCACCGCCTCATCGCGCACCAGCCGTTCCAGATCGTCCTCGGACAGCAGCGCGCGCGCGTGACGATGGCCGTGGCGGACCAGCCCCGCAACCAGATCGTCGCGCGAGGCTCCCTCGATGGGCGCTTCGCCGGCGGCGAAGACCTCGGCTATGGCAACCACATCCGCCTCGTTGAAACAGGCGCAGAAATCGTCGAACAGGCTGGCCAGCCGCGAGTAGCGGTGCGGCTGATGCACCGCAATCACCCGCCCTTCGGACGCCTGCCGCGCGGCCTTGAGGACAGCGGCGATTTCAACCGGGTGATGGCCGTAATCGTCGATGATGGTAACGCCATTCCAATCGCCGACATGCGTGAATCGCCGGTTGACGCCGCCGAACTGCGCGAGCGCGGTGCGGATCTCGGATTTCTTCATCCCCAGATGCCGCGCCACGGCCACGGCGGCGAGCGCGTTCGATACGTTGTGATCGCCCGGCATCGGCAGCGAGCAGCCCTCGATCATGTCATCTTCGGCCTGCAGCGCGATATCGAACCGCGCCACGCCCTTTTCATAGCGCAGGTTCACCGCGCGTAGATCGGCCTGCGCGTTGAATCCGTAGGTGACGATGCGCCGGTCGGTCACACGGCCGACCAGACGCTGCACTTCCTCGTGATCGGTGCAGCAGACCGCGATGCCGTAGAACGGGATGTTCGAGACGAAATCCTGGAATCCGTCGCGCAGCCGTTCGAAATCGCCCCAATGCTCCATGTGCTCGGGATCGATATTGGTCACGATCCCGATGGTCGCGGGCAAGCGGTTGAAGGAGCCGTCGCTCTCATCGGCCTCGACCACCATCCATTCGCCCTGCCCCATCCGCGCGTTGGAGCCGTAGGCATGGATGATGCCACCGTTGATGACCGTCGGATCGAAGCCGCCCGCGACCATGAGTTCCGCCATCATCGTCGTTGTCGTCGTCTTGCCATGCGTTCCGGCCACTGCGATGTTCGATTTGAGCCGCATCAGCTCGGCCAGCATGTCGGCACGGCGCACGACCGGCAGGCCGCGCCTGCGCGCCTCATCGAGTTCCGGGTTGCCCGGCTTGATCGCGGTGGACACGACAACGACTTCCGCGCCATCGAGGTTTTCGGCCCGCTGGCCTTCGAAAACCTGCACGCCGAGACCTGCCAGCCGGTCGGTGATCTTGCTGGCCTTCAGGTCCGAGCCCTGCACCGTGTAACCGAGCGTCACCAGAACCTCGGCAATGCCGGACATGCCGATGCCCCCGATGCCGACGAAATGGATCGCGCCGATATCGACGGGAAGTTTGGTGGCGGCGTTCATTCGGCCCCTCCTTCATGGGTCTGGGAGATCTGTGTCTGTCCGGCCAGCGTCTCGACGAGCCCCGCCAGATCGAGCGCCGCATCCGGCCTTGAGGCGCGCAGCGCGGCGAGGCTCATCTGGAGCGCGCCTTCGGGATTTTGCAGGACGGCGAGGATTTGCTCGGTGAGGCTTTCGACATTAAGCATGGATTCAGGAACGCGGATGGCCGCGCCGGCCTCCACCAGCGCGCGCGCGTTGGCGCTCTGGTGATCCCCGGTTGCAGCGGCGTATGGGATCAGGATCGAGGGCCGACCGATGACGGAAATATCGGCCACGCTCGATGCGCCCGAACGAGAGATGACAAGCTGCGCTTCGGACATGCGCGCGGGGATATCGTTGAAGAAGGGTAGCACCTCGGCATTCACGTCATGTTCGGCGTAGAAACCCGCGACGCGCTCTGCATCCTCCTCGCGCGCCTGTTGGCTGACGCGCAGATGGCGCACGATCTCGAGCGGCAGCGCGGCGATCGCGGGCGGCACCACATCCGACAGGATCCGCGCGCCCTGGCTGCCGCCGATCACCAGCACCGACATCGGGTACTCGCCCGGCGAGATATAGGCCGCACCGGCGCGATCATGGACGGCGCGGCGGACAGGGTTGCCGACATGCACCGCCTCCACTCCTTCGGGAAGATCGGTCGGCCAGGTGCCACAGGCCACGCAATCGACCCGCTTGGCGAAGATCGCGTTGACCCGGCCCAGAACGCCGTTCTGTTCATGGATCATGCGCGGTATCTTGAGCAGCGTCGCCGCGCCCAGCGCCGGGATCGAGGGATAGCCGCCGAACCCGACCACCACATCCGGCTTGTCGCGCATCATCCGCGACGCCATCGCCGCGACGCCCCCCGCCACGCGAAAGGGCACCGCCGCTCTGGCGAGCACGTTGCCGCGCGCGAAGGTGGCGCTGGAGACCTCTTCGATCTCGATGGAATGGGGAAAACCGCCGGTATAGCGCGCGCCACGCGCGTCGGTCGATAGTTTCACCCGCCAGCCCCGCCGAAGCAGCACCTCGGCAAGCGCCTGCGCGGGAAACATATGCCCGCCGGTGCCCCCGGCGGCGATCACCAGATAGGGTTGTGTCATGCCTGCCCGATCCTTCCTTGCGCCGCACATGCGGCAACCGGGCCGAATGTGTCAACACATTCGCCCCGATGCACCCGGCAAACGGCCCTAGCGCAAGCGGCCGCGCAAGATATCGCCGATCTCGCCCTGCGGGCGCGTGCGGGTAAAGGCCAGCAGCATGCCCACCGCGATGCCTCCCGCGATCAGCGAGGAGCCGCCATAGCTCACGAAGGGCAGCGTCATGCCCTTGGCTGGCAGAAGCCGGACCGCAACGCCCATGTTGATCATCGCCTGCACGCCGAACATCGCGGCAAGCCCGGTGCCGGCCAGCCGGATGAACGGATCCCGCTCGCGCATCAGCCGCAGGAGCGAGCGCACGACGATCACCGTGTAGAGCGCGATCACCATCAGCACCAGTGCCAGTCCGTATTCCTCAGCGGCGACGGCGATGATGAAATCCGTATGCGCGTCGGGCAGCGACCATTTCACCTGACCCTCGCCCACGCCGACACCCAGAAAGCCCCCTTCGCGGATGGCGTTCGTTGCGTATCCGAGCTGCGTCGTGGGATCGACCTCGGGGCTGAGGAAGCCGTCGATCCGGCGCGCGAAATGCTCGGAGTTCTGATAGGCCACGGTTCCGAAGAACACGACCGCCCCGGCCATGCCGAGAAGGAGCAGCATCGGCGCGCCGGCGACGAAATACATCACGCCCCAGCCAAAGAGCACGAGGCAGGCCTGTCCGAAATCGGGCTGCAGCGCCAGCATGAGCACGATGCTCACCGTCAACGCAAAAGACAGCGTCTTGCCCGGCGGGCCGCCCAGATCCTGGCTTGCGGCGAGAAGCCACGCCGCGACGATCACGAAGGCCGGTTTGAGAAATTCCGATGGCTGGACCGAGGCGAAACCCAGCGAATACCAGCGCACCGCGCCCTTGCCGAAATCGGTGCCGAAGAACGGCAGCAGCGCCAGCGCCACGAAGGCGGCGAGAAAGCCGAGCACCGCCATGCGGCGCACCAGCACGGGACCGAGCATCGAGACGAAGAACATCGCGGCGATCGCCATGCCGCCGAAGACCGCTTGCCGCTGCACGTAATGGAAGGGCGCGAAGCCGTTGCGCTCTGCCAGCGGGGGCGATGCCGCGAGGCCCAGAAGGATGCCGATGCCGAACAGGATCAGGATGCAGGACAGCGACCATTTGTCGACCGTCCGCCACCATTTCGGCAAAACAGGTTCGCCAACCCGCGCGGGAACCGCGCCATAGACCATTTCCGTCATGGTATCACCGCTTTGTCTGCCTCGAACGCCCGTGTTTTCCGGGTCTTGCCGGAAGGCTAGCCGATTTTCTGCATGCAAGCCAGTGGAATGATCCGCCGCCTTGCAAAATGACTCTATCCGTGATCGGTGCGGCGGATGGAACTCCAGACGCTGATCCTCGGAGCCGGAGCCGCCGGCATGATGTGCGCGGCCCATGCCGGGCCGGGAACGCTGGTGATCGATCACGCCGGATCGCCGGGCGAGAAGATCCGCATCTCGGGCGGCGGGCGATGCAATTTCACCAACATGCACACCGAACCCGGCTGCTTTCTCGGCACCAACCCGCATTTCCACAAATCCGCCCTCAGCCGCTATACGCAATGGGATTTTCTCGATCTCGTGGACCGTCACCGGATCGCGTGGCACGAAAAGACGCTGGGCCAGCTCTTCTGCGACGGCAAGGCAACCCAGATCGTCGACATGCTGCGCGGCGAAATGGCCCGCGCGGGCGCCCAGCTTTGGTTGCAGACGTCGCTGGCCGCGCTTGACCATGACGGGGCGCGGTTCACCATGATGCTGGACCGGGACGGACAGCGCCGCATCGTGACGGCGCGCAATCTGGTGCTGGCGACAGGCGGCAAATCCATTCCCAAGATGGGCGCGACGGGGCTTGCTTATGATATCGCGCGCCGTTTCGGCCATGCCGTCACGGACACGCGCCCGGCGCTCGTGCCGCTGACCTTCACCGACAAGCGTTTCGCACCGCTCTCAGGCGTGGCCACGCCGGTCGCGGCCAGCGCGGGCGGTGCGCGGTTCGAAGAGGCGATGCTTTTCACCCATCGCGGGCTCAGCGGCCCGGCGATCCTTCAGGTATCGAGCTACTGGCGCGAAGGCGATCCGATCAGCGTCGATCTGCTGCCCGGCATCGATCTGGGCGACCGCCTGCGCGGACTGCGCAAGACGCACGGCAAACGCAACGTGACCACCGGGCTGGCCGAGATGCTCCCCGAGCGGCTCGTCGATCATCTTGCGGAAGAGCTGCCGCTGCACGGCAATCTCGGCGATCTGGCGGACCGGCGCATAGACGCCATCGCCGCACGGATCAAGGACTGGACGCTGACACCCACCGGCAGCGAAGGCTACCGCACCGCCGAAGTGACGCTGGGCGGGATCGCATCCGACCGGATCGACAGCCGCACGATGATGTCCCGCGATGTGCCGGGGCTCTTCGTGATCGGCGAGGCTGTGGATGTCACGGGTTGGCTCGGCGGCTACAATTTCCAATGGGCCTGGAGTTCGGGCGTCGCTGCCGGACAGGCCGCCGCCGCGCGGGCTTGAAACGATGGCGCGTCTCGTCCATCTGACGGCCATGCCCAAAGCTGCCGTCAAAGTTCCCCAAGCCCCGCACGCGCTTCTGCGCGGGCCTTTGCGCGATCTGGCGAACCGGGTTCAACTTGGCAGCGATGCCCCCCGCGCGCAGGAACGGATCTGGATCGACCCCTCCCGCCTGAGCCGCATCTATACGCGCAACCCGGCCACCACGCCCGATTTCCGCCGCCGCCATTCCGGCATGGTGATCGGCGGCGATTGGGACCGGCATATCGAACCGCTCGACCGCTCGTGGAAGATCGCAGCCTGCCTTGCGCATTTCCGCAATGGCGTTCCGTGGGCGCAAACCAAGGCCTTTCCCAAGATGCAGGCAATGATCGCGCTGCGCGGCAGCTTCGATTCCTGCCGCACGGACCAGGACATTCGCGACCGCTATGCCCGGATCGACACGCTTTTTGCGGATATCGAACGCAACGGCTATCGCGACGAAACCGTCTGGCGTTTCGGCGCCCCGCGCCTGCCCGAAGGCGTGTTCGTGCATATCGACCGCAACGGCGCTCCGATTTTCGGCGCCATCGGCAATCACCGCATGGGCATCGCCCGCGCGCTCGGCCTGACGCGGATCCCGGCGCAGCTTGGCGTGGTGCACCCCGAGGCATTCGCCGCAGGCGCGCTGGCCCGCTACCGGGACGGTGCGGCATGAACGCGCTACGTCAATCCATCAGCGCAGGCGTGCCCGTCAAGGTCGCGCGCGATATCGCGAACCGCCTGCGCTACGGGCCGGAGGCGCCGAGGAGCGACGAGTTGATCTGGATCCGCCCGCGCGACGTGCCCGCCTGGTATAAGGCCGATCCCGAAAACGGCGCACCGGTATTCCGCCGGCGCCATTCCGGCTTGATCGCGAGCGGCGACTGGGATCTTTCGCGCCGGCCCTATGGCAGCCATATCAAGCTCGACAGCATCCGCCTGCATTTTGAGGAAGGCGTGCCATGGCAGGAAACGCCGCTTTTCGCCTTCATGCTGGAACAGCTTGCCGAAAAGGGCCGCGTCGATTCCTGCCATTCGCGCGAAGAACTCGTTGCGCGCTATGAGCGGCTGGACCGGATCTACGAGGAGGCACAACGCAGCGGCACCCTGCGCCCGCATGGCAGCGTCAATAACACGCGCCGCGAACATGGCGGCATCCTCGTGCATATCGCGCGCGATGGAACGCCGCTGCGCAACGGCGGCGGAATGCACCGGTTCGCGATAGCCCATCTGCTCGATCTGGAAAAGATCCCGGCGCAGCTTGGCGTGCTGCATAAGGACGCCTGGGATGCAGGCATCCTGCAAAAGCTGCGCCAGCCGCCCGGCTAGTTGGTGATGATCTCCGGGCCCATGAAAGTGGTCGGCAGGAAGGTCGAGAGCCAGGGGATATAGGTCACCATGATAAGAAACACGAACATCACGCCCAGGAACGGCAAGGCCGCGCGCACGACGCGCATCATCGGCATCCCCGCCACCCCAGAGGTGACGAAGAGGTTGAGCCCCACTGGCGGCGTGATCATCCCGATCTCCATGTTGACCACCATGATGATCCCGAGGTGAATGGGATCGATGCCAAGCTCGATGGCGATGGGAAAGACCAGCGGCGCGACGATCACGATGAGCCCCGACGGCTCCATGAACTGCCCGCCGATGAGCAGGATCACGTTGACGATGATCAGGAACACCACAGGCCCGAACCCGGCATCCAGCATCGCCGCGGCGATGGATTGGGGGATCTGCTCATCCGTCAAAACATGCTTGAGGATCAGCGCGTTCGCGATGATGAACATCAGCGTCACGGTAAGCTTGCCCGCCTCGAACAGCGTGTCTTTCGTGTCGCGGTGGAAAAACACGGTGACGAGCGCGATGGGCTTTTGCAGCAGGTTCAGGTTCGGCGCCCCGTCCTTGCCGGCAAGCGGTCCCATGTCGCGATAGACGAAACTGGCGATCAGGAAGGCATAGACGGCGGCGACCGCGGCGGCCTCTGTCGGGGTGAAGATGCCGCCATAGATTCCGCCCAGGATGATGACGATCAGGAACAGCCCCCATCCGGCATCGCGCCCGGCCTCCCAAACCTCGCCCCAGCCCTTCCAGTCGCCCTTCGGCAAATCGCGGATGCGGGCGATGATGTA
The DNA here is from genome assembly GCF_023370775.1 of Marivita sp. GX14005. Taxonomy (GTDB): domain Bacteria; phylum Pseudomonadota; class Alphaproteobacteria; order Rhodobacterales; family Rhodobacteraceae; genus Marivita. The sequence goes on along the minus strand of NZ_JAMCCQ010000002.1, from coordinate 761,137 downwards.
GATCGCAAGCATCAGCATCGTGCCGGCCAGCAGCCCCGGGATCACCCCCGCAAGAAACATCCGCCCGACCGACACGTCGGTCGCCGAGGCATAGACCACCATCACGATGGAAGGCGGGATGAGGATGCCGAGCGTGCCGGCATTGGCGATCACCCCGGCCGCAAAATCCTTGGAATAGCCCACCTGCCGCATTCCGGCGATCACGATGGAGCCGATGGCCACCACCGTCGCCGGAGACGAGCCCGACAGCGCCGCGAAGAGCATGCAGGCAAAAACCCCCGCGATCGCCAGCCCGCCGGGAAAATGCCCGACGATGGCGATGGAGAACCGGATGATCCGCCGCGCAACGCCTCCAGTGGACATGAAAGACGAGGCCAGGATGAAGAACGGAATGGCAAGCAGCGTGTAGTGCCCCGCCATCGCCTGGAACAGCGTCTGCGCGATGGACGAGAGCGAGGTGTCGCTCAGCACCAGCAGGAACAGGATCGACGAAAACCCCAGGCTGACCGCGATCGGCACGCCGATGAGCATCAGGCCGATGACCATCGCGAAGAGAATGGCGACTTCCACGCGCTCAGTCCCCCTTGTTCATGTCAGAAACCTCGTCGACGGCATCCTCGGCCTCATGGCTGACGATGAGCGACTCCGCCCGCCCCGTCCAGATGCGCCACGCCGCCTGAATGAAGCGAAAAAGCAGCAGGGCAATGCCGAAGGGAAGAATGACGTAAGGAATGAAACGCGGCAGTTTCTCGTAATGCTCGCCCTCGTTCATGATCGGCTCGATCCAGCGGAGCCATTCGGGAAAGGGAATGTCCACCACTTCGTACCAGCCGCGATAGGACGTTCGCGTCATCTCCTCGATCCCGGTCGGAAACCAGCGCCCGGTGGTCTGCGGCAAATTGGCGAAATTGGCCCAGTAATCCCAGGCGCCTTTCATCAGCAGTGCCGCGTATGCAACGCAGATCAGCGCCGCGACAAGCCCGAGCGCCCGCCGCATGGGGCGCGGCACGATGTTGATGATCGCATCGACCCCCAGATGCGCCGTGACCTTGACCGCGTAGCTGATCCCGAAAAGCACCAGCCAGGCGAACAGGAACGACGTCGCCTCCAGCCCCCAGATCAGGCCGGTGTTGAACCCGTAGCGCAGCACCACGTTGATGAAGGTGATGAGGCACATCAGCCCGAGAATGATTGCGATGCCCGTCTCCTCGATCTCGTCGACGGCACGGCCCAGCGCGCTGCGCGTTTCCGGTTGCGCTGTCATGATGGTCCCCTCCCCTCGGATCGGGCCGCCCGGCCGGTCTGACGGCCGGGCGCGCCCCTGCGCCGCGTTCAGAAGTTCTGGTTGATCTGCTGCGCCGCGTCGATGTTCTCCTGACCGACATCGTCGATGAACTGATCCCAGACCGGCTTGAACACCGCAACCCACTGCTCGCGCTGCTCGGGGCTGAGCTCGCGCACCGTGCCGCCGGCATCGATGATCGCCTGCTTGGCCTCCTGGTTCACCTTGTAGCTTTCCGCGTTGCGGGTTTCGGTCACTTCCTGAATGATCGTGGCAAGCTGGTTGCGCACCTCCTCATCGAGGCTGTCCCACCAATCCGTGCCCGTCACGACGAGGTAATCGATGATGCCGTGATTGGTTTCGGTGATACCGTCCTGCACCTCGAAGAATTTCTGACCATAGATGTTGGACCAGGTGTTCTCCTGCCCATCCACGACGCCGGTCTGCAGCGCGCCGTAAACCTCGGAAAAGGCCATCGGCTGCGGGCTTGCGCCCATCGCCGCCATCTGCGCCTTGAGTACATCGGAATTCTGCACCCGGAATTTCAGCCCCTTGGCATCGTCCGGGGTCATCAGCGGTTTGTTCGCCGACATCTGCTTCATCCCGTTATGCCAGAAGGCAAGGCCAAGCAGGCCGCGCCGCGTCATCGTCTCCTTCATCGCCTCGCCGGTCTCGGAACTCTGGAACGCGTCGACGGCCTCGATGTTCTTGAACATGAAAGGCAGATCGAAAATGCGGAACTTCTTGGTGAACTGCTCGAACTTGGACAGCGAGGGCGCGGCCATCTGCACATCGCCCTGCAGCATCGCCTCAAGCACCTGGTCGTCATTGTAGAGCGTGGAATTCGGGAACACCTCCATGCAGGCGGTGCCGTCCATCTCCTCGTTGACGCGCTCCTGCAAAAGCGAAGCAGCAATGCCCTTGGGGTGCTTGTCCGAATTGGTGACGTGGCTGAACTTGATGACAATCTCGCCATCGTCACAAGCGGCAGAGGCGGCGCTTGCCCCAAGGCTCAGGGCCGCGATGGCGGTTGCGGACATCAGAAACTGTTTCATGTTTTCCTCCCGGGGGTTTATTCGGTCAAACGAATGCGTGCCGTTCCCCCATCGGCGCGCTTGTGGCCCCAAGAAACCTTGAATGCGGCGCTCTGACAAGCGGCACCTTTATCAATCGCGTCAGAAACTCCGTTTTGACCCGCTTTACGAAACGTAAGCCGATACCTTCGCGTCCTGCCCACTCAACCCCGCGAAACCCGCTCAAGGTCGAATCGCCCGGTCGGGAAAGACGCGTATTGCGCTTCTTCTCGTCATAAATACTCGATCGCCGCCGCCAGCCGCGCAACCCGCCGTTCGGTGGAAGGCGCGTTACAGAGGCAAGGCGCTTGTCGATTTGATCTCCTCCATCGACAGCAACGCGGTGACGTTATGCACCCGCACCTCGGCGATGAGCGCCTGATAGAACGCGTCATAAGCCCGCGCATTCTTTACGCGGACCTTCAGGATATAGTCGATATCGCCCGCCAGCCGGTGTGCCTCCTGCACTTCGGGCCGGTCCTGCAAAGCTTTGAGGAAGCGCCGCTGCCAGTCGGCCTCATGCTCGCTGGTGCGGATGAGGACGAAGAAACACGCCTCGAACCCCAGCGCATCCGCGTCGAGCCGCACGGTCTGCGCACCAATGATCCCGGCCTCGCGCATCTTGCGAATCCGGTTCCAGACCGGCGTTTTCGAAGAGCCGACAGCGCGGGCGATCTCGTCGAGCGATTGCGCCGCATCGCGTTGCAGCTCGATGAGGATTTTCCGGTCTGTTCCGTCGATCTTCGCCATTGTTCCACCTTTTGCCGGTTTGCAGAACCGTCCGTTCTCGCATGACGCGCATCTAGAACGAAATTCCTTATTTTGGCAAGGCACTAGCATCTGGGTGGAATAAAATTCTACTTCTATAACCCAGAGAACGTCACCGAAAGGCCCCGCCATGCCCAAGCCCGTGCCCCAGACAGACCCGCACCCGGTCGCCTTTATCGGTGCCGGTCCGGGCGATCCCGAACTTCTGACCGTCAAGGCGCTGCGCATGTTGCAAGAGGCCGACGTCATTTTGCATGATCGGCTCGTGAGCGCGGAAATCGTCGCATTGGCCGGGCCCGATGCGCGGGTGCACGATGTCGGCAAGGAAGGGTTCGGCCCCTCCATCGCCCAGAACGCGATTAATGCACTGATGGTTTCCGAGGCGCGATCCGGTGCACGGGTCGTGCGGCTGAAATCGGGCGATCCGACCGTGTTCGGGCGGCTTGACGAGGAATTGGACGCGCTGAGCGATGCCGGGATCGGGTTCACCATCGTCCCAGGCCTGACATCCGCATCCGCCGCCGCGGCCGCGCTCGGCCAATCGCTGACCAAACGCGGGCGCAATGCCGCTGTGCGCTTTGTCACCGGCCATGACATGAAAGGCTATGCCGATCACGACTGGCGCGCGCTCGCCGCGCCCGGAGAGGTTGCGGCGATCTACATGGGCAAGCGTGCGGCACGGTTCATCCAGGGGCGCTTGCTGATGCATGGCGCAGCGCCCGGCACACCCGTCAGCATCGTTGAAAACGCCTCTCGCCCCGATGAACGCATACTCGCCAGCACGCTCGGCGCGCTTGCCGGCGATCTCGATGCCGCGTCGCTCAGCGGGCCTGCACTGCTGATCTACGGGCTAGCCCCGCGCGAGGCGGCCCGCCCCATTCTTCCGCTGCTCGAGGAGTTGATCCGATGACCAAACCGTTCACACCGAAAATCGTCACCGCGAATGCTCTGCTCGAAGGGGATGTCGTCTATCTGACCGAAGATGACAGCTGGACGCGCGATCATGCGGAGGCCGAGATACTGACCGACGAGGCGCATGCCCAGTTGCGCCTGATCGACGGAAGCCGACGGCACAACGAAGTGGTCGGGGTTTACCTCGCCGAGGTCACGCAGACGGAGAACGGCCCTGCGCCCGTGCATTTCCGCGAGGCGTTCCGGTCGCGCGGGCCGTCAAACTACAAGCATGGCAAGCAAGCCGGGAGCCTTTGAAATGTATCGCTACACCGATTTCGACGCCGAGTTCGTGGCCGCCCGCAACGCGCAGTTCCGCGCGCAGGTCGAGCGCCGCATCGACGGCAGCTTGACCGAGGACGAGTTCAAGCCGCTGCGGCTGATGAACGGGCTCTACCTGCAACTGCATGCCTACATGCTGCGGGTCGCGGTGCCCTATGGCACCCTGTCGAGCCGCCAAATGCGGCAGTTGGCGATGATCGCGGAGCGCTGGGACAAGGGCTATGGCCATTTCACCACGCGGCAGAACGTCCAGTTCAACTGGCCGCGCCTGCGCGACGTGCCGGATATGCTGGATGCGCTGGCCGAGGTGCAGATGCACGCGATCCAGACCAGCGGAAACACCATTCGAAACGTGACCGCCGACCATTTCGCGGGCGCTGCCGCCGACGAGATCGCCGATCCGCGCCCGGTGGCCGAGTTGATCCGGCAATGGTCCACCGATCACCCGGAATTCCAGTTCCTGCCGCGCAAGTTCAAGGTCGCCGTCACCGGCAGCCCGAACGACCGCGCGGTGACGCGGGCGCATGATATCGGCCTTCAGATGGTGCAGACCGATACGGGCGAGATCGGCTTTCGCGTGATCGTCGGTGGCGGTCTGGGCCGGACGCCGATGATCGGCAAGGTGCTGCGCGAGTTCCTGCCGCAAGCCGATCTGCTGCCCTATATCGAAGCAGTCGTGTCGGTCTGGAACCTGCTGGGCCGACGCGACAACAAGTTCAAGTCGCGCATCAAGATCACCGTGCATGAGCATGGAATCGATGAGATTCGTTCGCGCGTCGAGGAGCGGTTTGCGCGGATCGCACCAGGCTTTTCCGGCGTCGATCAGCAGCATCTCGCGCGCATCGCCGCCGATTTCGCGGCGCCCGCCTTTGCGGAGCGAGGTTCCGAGGTCTTCGATACCTCCTATCATAGCGATCCGGTGTTCCGCGCCTGGGCCGACAGCAATCTCGCCGAACACCGCGCGCCCGGCTATGCCATCGCGCAAATCAGCCTCAAGGCGCATGGCGCGACACCCGGCGATGCGAGCGCGCACCAGATGCGCGTCATGGCCGATCTGGCCGAACGCTACGGCCATGACGAGCTTCGGGTGAGCCATGAGCAGAATATCGTGCTGCCCCACGTGCATAAATCCGACCTTCCCGCCATTCACGCGGCACTGAAAGAAGCCGGCCTAGCAACTTCAAATATCGGCAAGATCTCCGATATCATCGCTTGCCCCGGCATGGATTACTGCGCGCTGGCCACCGCCCGATCGATCCCGGTCGCGCAGGAGATCGCGACGAGGTTCGACGAGCTGAAGCTGGAGCACGAGATCGGCGATCTGAAGATCAAGATCTCGGGCTGCATCAATGCCTGCGGGCATCACCATGTCGCGCATATCGGCATTCTCGGGCTCGACCGCGCGGGGGTGGAGAATTACCAGATCACGCTGGGCGGCGATCACACCGAAACCGCCGCGCTCGGGCAGCGCACCGGGCCGGGCTTTTCGGCAGATGAGATCGTGCCGGCCATCGAGCGGATCGTCGACACCTACCTGGCACAACGCAGCAGTCGCGAGGAGGCATTTCTGGACACGTTCCGCCGCGTCGGCATGGAGCCGTTCAAGACCGCGCTCTATGGCGAGGCAGGCCGGGCGAAGGCGGCGTGATGGCGGATTTCGACGGCCATATCGGCTCCGCATCGCCGGCGGAGCTGGGCGAAGCGCAGGACCATGTGCGCACTCTCAACGCGCGGTTCCGGCATTTCGGCACGTCCTATTTCCTCGAAGCGGTGCTGACGCGCGGGATCTTCGAGCGTGTCGCGATGGTGTCGAGCTTCGGTGCGGACTCGGCCGTTTTGCTGCACCTCATCGCGCAGATCGACCGGAGCCTGCCCGTGCTGTTCATCGACACGCGGTTGCTTTTCGCCGAAACGCTCGAATATCAGACGGAGCTTGTGGCGCATCTGGGGTTGACGGATGTGCAGGTGATCCGCGCGCCGGAGGCAACGCTTGCGGCCCGGGATCCTTATGGCGCGCTGCATCTGCGCGATCCGGATGCCTGCTGCGATCTGCGCAAGACCCGCGTTCTGGACGCGGCGCTTGAGCCATATGACGCCTGGATCACCGGGCGCAAGCGGCATCAGTCGCGCACGCGCTCGGGGCTGGATTACTTCGATCTCGATCCCGGAACGGCGCGGATCAAGATCAACCCGCTGATCGATTGGACCCCGTCGCGCATCGCGGCGCATCTCGCCGCGCACGAGCTGCCCCGGCATCCGCTCGTGGCGCGCGGCTATCCGTCTATCGGCTGCAAACCCTGCACCAGCCGCGCGGGCGCGGAGGAAGACCCCCGCGCCGGGCGCTGGCGCGGACTGGAGAAAACCGAATGTGGCCTGCACCGGGCCGAGACAACTCAAGCGAAAGGCGCAACGGCATGAGCATCATCGTCACCGACACGGGATTTCTGCGCGGCACCGACCCGGCGGCCTGGATTGCGCCGGAGCAGCGGCGCGATCTGGCGCCGGATACCGATCCGCGCGCGCTGCCCGATCTGCTGCAAGGCATGGAACTGGTGCGCATTTCCTTTCCCTCCTTCGCCGACGGGCGCGGCTTCACCCTCGCGCGGCTGGTCCGGCAAAGCGGCTATCGCGGCCATCTGCGTGCGCAGGGCCATGTGATCGCAGATCAATACACCATGGCGCGGCGCTCGGGCTTCGATGACGTGGAAATCGACGCCGATCTGGCAGCGCGCCAGCCAGAGGCGCAATGGCTCGCCCGCGCGGATTGGAAATCGCATGATTACCAATCCCGCCTGCGCGGTCGCGCCGCCTGAGACGCTTGCCCGCGCGGGTTTCGTCTGATGCAAATCAAGGTTAGACAGAAAGGACCGGTCTAAAAGGGCCGGGATTGGACATTATGACAGAGTTGACGCCCGTGACCCAAGCCTCAGCCACCGCTGCCCCCGCTACGAAAACGCTCGCCGTTCCGGACGCGGAAACCGTCACTTTCGTTAAGCACTGGACGGATAAGCTTTTTTCCTTCCGCGTGACGCGGCCGGCTTCGCTGCGCTTCCGGTCCGGCGAATTCGTCATGATCGGGCTGATGCAGACCGATCCGAAGACGGGCAAGGAAAAGCCGCTTCTGCGCGCCTATTCCATCGCGTCGCCGTCATGGGATGATGAACTGGAGTTCTACTCGATCAAGGTGCAGGACGGCCCGTTGACCAGTCGGCTCCAGCATATTCAGCCGGGCGACCAGATCATCCTGCGCCCCAAGCCTGTCGGCACGTTGGTGCATGACGCGCTGCTGCCGGGCAAGCGGCTTTGGCTTTTTGCCACCGGCACCGGCATCGCGCCCTTTGCCTCGCTGCTGCGCGAGCCGCAAACATACGAGGATTACGACGAGGTCATCCTGACCCATACCTGCCGCGAGGTAGGCGAGCTTGCCTATGGCAAGGAGTTGATCGAGACCATTCGCAGTGACGAATTGCTTGCCGAACTGATGGGCAAGGGCTTTCACGAAAAGCTGCGCTATTATCCCACGACCACCCGCGAGCAGAGCACGAAGATGGGCCGGATCACCGATTTGATGCGTTCGGGCGATGTGTTCCGCGATCTGGATGTGCCGGAGCTTTCCCCCGAAACGGATCGGGCGATGGTGTGCGGCAACCTGGCATTCAATCTGGAGATCAAGGAAATGCTTGAAGGTTACGGGCTGGAGGAAGGCGCCAATTCCGACCCCAAGCATTATGTCGTGGAGAAGGCGTTTCTGGACTGACGCGGTTGAGCCGCGCAACGAAAAAGCCGCGCCGAACTTTCTCGGTGCGGCTTTTGCTTGTTTTATGACCTGCGATCAGAAGCCCAATTCGTCGCGCAGCGCGGTAAGCAGTTTTTCGAGTTGCTCCGGGCTATCGCGCATTTCGGCAAGACCGGCCTTGGCGGTTGTTTTCGCCGTCATCGAAAGATCCGAATTGTCGATATATTCAACCGCGCGATCGTAGTCGAAATTCTCTGCCGTCAGAAATTCCGGCGCGTCCGAAACCGCATCTGCAGTGGCGTTCGCAGCATCTTCGGTCGCGGCGGCTGCATCTTCGGTGGCGGCCGCCGTGTCCTCAACCGCCTCTTCGGTCGCGTCCGCAGCGTTGTCGAGCGTCTGCTCTGTAGCGGCCGCTGCATCTTCCGCAGCTTCTTCCGTCGCCTCTGCCGCGTCTTCAGTTGCGGCGGCGGCATCGTCCAGAGCCTCGTCGGTAGCGGCAGCCGCATCGTCCGCTGCTTCGGAGACGTCCTGCATGGCGTCTTCCGTAGCCGCTTCGGCATCGTCAGCCATCTCGGCCGCTCCATCGGCCGCGTTGTCGAGCATGTCCTCGGTCGCTTCGGCCGTGTCGTCCAGCGCCTCGGAGGCGTCGATCTCGATATCGGCCTCCGCGCCCGGCTCATCCACCACGGTTGACACGTCGCCTACCACCTCGTCACCGATAGGCTCGTTGGTCGGAGCGACCACTTCCGGCGCGGGTCCGTCAAGATCGTCTTGCATGACGGCATAGATGCCGAAAGCGACGGCAATCACGACGATCAGGATTAACAGGTTTCTCATCGGATCAATGACCCCCTTTTGCTGTTGTCCCGCCGGGCCAATCCACGGCGCGTTCACCAATTGAACATCAACTGCCCCGCGGGAGCAGCATCACCTGTTCAACGCCACCCGGATGCGCCGGGTTCCGCTCAAATTGCGGTTGAAAGCCCGCGGTATCGCGTCTAATTTGCAGCCTTGATCGGAATTGCATCGAAGGAGCATCACCATAGCCCGCAGACCACATAACGCGCCGCCGACGCGCGACACCGGACCCCGCGTCAATGAACGCATCCGCGCCCCGGAAATCCGCCTGATCGGCGCGGACGGTGAGAATATCGGCGTCGTCTCGCCCGAGCGTGGGCTGGAGATGGCCGTTGAAGCCGGGCTCGACCTTGTCGAGATCTCGCCGAACGCCAAGCCGCCGGTCGTCAAGATCATGGATTTCGGCAAGTATAAGTACGAGCAGCAAAAGCGCGAATCCGAGGCGCGCAAGAAGCAGAAGATCATCGACGTCAAGGAAGTGAAGTTCCGCCCGGGAACCGACACCCACGACTATGACGTGAAGATGCGAAACGTGTACAAGTTCCTCGATGCGGGTGACAAGGTGAAGGTCACGCTGCGGTTCCGCGGCCGGGAAATGGCGCATCAGAACCTTGGCCGCGAGCTGCTGGAGCGGATCAAGGAAGACACCAAGGAGCATGGCAAGGTCGAGAACATGCCCAAGATGGAAGGTCGTCAGATGGTCATGATGATCGGCCCGCTCCCGAAATGAGCGCGGCCTCGATCGTCTGAAACGGAAAGCGGCTTTCGGGCCGCTTTTTTCGTATCCGCTGTGCCTCAGTCCGCGGTCACGTCATGGCCATAGAGCCAGTCGAACCGCCCGAGCAATTGCATCGGTGCCGCACGGCTCGCCAGACGCAGCGCGGTATGCGCGGCGAAACGGACGGGTCCGGGCGAGAGATGGTAGTTGCGCGCGTTCCTGCTCGCCGCGTCTATGACGCGCGTGGCGCGCGGCTTGCGCCGCGCCTCAAAGGCGGCCAGGCCACTTTGCAGATCGCTCGCCCGTGCGATGGCGTCTGCCAGAACCCACGCATCCTCCAGTGCCATATTGGCCCCCTGCGCCAGAAACGGCAGCGTCGGATGCGCCGCATCACCAATTATCGCGCAGCCCTTGCCGTGCCAATGGGCGGCGACGGGGTGCCGGAAAAGCCCCCAGATCCCCGGCGCTTCGGCCTGCGCCAGAAGATCGCGGACCGTATCGCCGAAGCCCGAGAAGGCACGGCGCAGGTTCTCCGGATCGTCCAATTGCGACCAGCTTTCCGCCGCCCATCCGGCGCGTTCCTCGACCGCGACGATATTGAGGACCGTGCGATCACGCAGCGGATAGGTCACGACATGGCGCCCCGCGCCCATGTGAACGCGAGCGTGATCGGGGTGGCCCACCGTGTTCGGCACGATGCAGCGCCACGCCACCTGCCCGGTGAAAAACGGCTTTTGCGGCCCGTTCAGCACCGGACGCAGTGCGGAATGTATCCCGTCGGCGCCGACGACCAGATCGGCGCCGAAGCGATCCCCGTTGGCAAGCGTGATCTCGGGGCGCGGACCGGGGCGCACGGTATCGGCCTTTTGCAACAGCCGGATCGTCACCCCATGCGCCCGCGCCGCAGATGCCAGCAGATCGACGATATCGGCGCGGTGAACGAAGAAATACGCCTGATCTTCCGGCAAACGCAGCAGATCGAGCCGCGCCACTTGGGAACCGCTTTGCCCCTCGCGCAGTGAAACCGCCCTGCCGCGCACCGAGCAAGCCTGCAGCATATCGGACAGGCCAAGCGCCTCGATCACGCGCAGCCCATTGGGCGAGACCTGAATCCCGGCGCCGACCTCGGTGATCGCGTCGGCCTGTTCGAGCACCGTGACCGATGCGCCGCGCTGCGCGAAGGCCAGCGCGGCGGCGAGCCCGCCGATCCCGCCGCCGATCACGCCGATACCCATGCCCTTCAGATCCAATGTCGTCCCCTCAAACAGGACGCGCCGGGGCGATCAGACCCCGGCGCGTATGTGTGTCGATGGCTCCGGGATCAATCGTCCCGATGCACTTTCTCGCGCCGTTCGTGCCGCTCCTGCGCCTCGAGGCTGAGCGTCGTCGTGGGACGCGCGACCAGCCGCTTGAGTGAAATCGGCTCCCCGGTCGCCTGGCAGTAGCCGAACTCGCCCTCATCGATCCGGCGCAAGGCCGCGTCGATCTTGGCGACCAGCTTGCGCTGACGGTCGCGGATGCGCAATTCGAGCGCGCGATCCGTTTCCTCCGACGCGCGGTCTGCCACGTCAGGAATATTGCGCGTTCCGTCCTGCAAACCGGCGATGGTGGATTTGCTTTCGTTCAAAAGCTCTGCCCGCTGCTCCAGAAGCTCGCGGCGGAACCATTCCACCTGGCGCTCATTCATGAACGGCTCGTCCTCGGCGGGCATGTAATCGTCTGGCAGAAAACTCTCGGCTTTCATTTTCGTCCCCTTGCCTACACCAGTATCCGACATGGATTATCCTTTCGAAATCTGGCACCCCTGCGCGCAGCACTTAACGGAAGGCCCGGGGGTTGTCACTAGCGAAAACCCCCATAAAAGCGCGAAATCCCGCGCTTGAACAATGACGGATGAGGCATTGAAAAGATGAGATTTGAAGGCACCAATACCTATGTTGCCACCCCCGACCTGATGATCGCGGTCAACGCGGCGGTGACTTTGGAGCGACCGCTTCTGGTCAAGGGCGAGCCCGGCACCGGCAAGACCGAACTTGCGCGGCAGGTGGCGGACGGGCTGGGGCTGAAGATGATCGAATGGTCGATCAAATCGACGACCCGCGCGCAGCAGGGGCTTTACGAATACGACGCCGTCAGCCGACTTCGCGATAGCCAGCTTGGCGATCCCCGGGTGAACGATGTGTCTAACTATATCCGGCGCGGCAAGCTGTGGCAGGCCTTCGACGCCGATGAGAAGGTCGTGCTGCTGATCGACGAGATCGACAAGGCGGATATCGAGTTTCCGAACGATCTTCTGCAAGAGCTCGACCGGATGGAATTTCACGTCTACGAGACCGGCGAGACGGTGCGCGCGCGGCACCGGCCCATCGTCATCATCACCTCGAACAACGAAAAGGAACTGCCCGACGCGTTCCTGCGACGTTGCTTTTTCCACTATATCCGCTTCCCGGAGCCGGACACGCTGCGCCGTATCGTGGAGGTGCATCACCCCGGCATCAAGGAGGCGCTCCTGACCACGGCGCTCACGCAATTCTACGAGCTGCGCGAAACGCCAGGGCTGAAGAAGAAACCGTCCACCTCGGAAGTGCTCGATTGGTTAAAGCTGCTGCTGGCCGAGGACCTGACGGCCGACGATCTCAAGCGCGATGGGACGAGTGCGCTGCCGAAGCTGCATGGTGCGCTGCTCAAGAACGAGCAGGATGTGCATCTTTTCGAGCGGCTGGCCTTCATGGCGCGGCGGGAGCGTCGATAGGCGGCAGATGCGTTGACGCATCTGAGCGTTTCCGTGCGGAAACGATCGGGGGGCCAGCCCCCCAATCCCCCCGAGATATTTGTGAAACAGAGAAGACGGGTGTGGGGCTATCTCAGCGGTCCGGTCTGGAAGAGTTGGACCTTGAGGCCGCCATGCGGAATCGGCGCGCTGACATTCGCGAAGCTCAGGCCGGTTGCACGGGCGAGCCCCTTGTCGGAGGTGACGATGCCCACGCGCCAGCCCTGGAAGCGTTCCTTCATCACCGCGCCGAAACTGCCGTAAAGCGCGAAGAGCAGTTTGCGATTGCCGATGCGGGCACCGTAGGGCGGGTTGACGATCACGAGGCCCGGCGGGCCGCCGGGGCGCGGGAGATCGGCGATGGGGCGTTGCGTGAAGCCCGTAACCTGGGCCGTGCCTGCGCGTTCGGCATTGGCGGCTGCCGAGGCGATGGCGCCGGCATCGCGGTCCGAGCCGTGGAACTGCGCGGCGGGTTTCGCCGGGGTCGGAAGTGCCTGTTTCATCTCGCGCCAGGTGTGCGGATCGAAGCTCGCCAGATGCTCGAAGGCGAAGCTGCGAGAACGGCCCGGAGCGAGGCCGAGCGCGGTTTCCGCAGCCTCGATCACGAACGTGCCCGAGCCGCACATCGGGTCAAGCACCGGCTCGGAGCCGTCATAGCCGCAGGCGCGCAGAAAAAGCGCGGCGAGCGTCTCGCGCATGGGCGCCTTGCCGATGGCCTGTTTGTGGCCGCGTTTGTGCAGCGGCTCGCCGGAGGTGTCGAGGCTGATCTCGCAGAGATCGTCCTCGATGCGCAGGCGCACCACGAGCGCCGCGGTGTCGTTCGGCCCCTGCCCCAGTGCGTCCGTGATGGCGCCGGCGATGCGCTGGCTTGCGGCACCCTGGTGGTAGATCCGGGATTTGCGGCAGGTCGCCTCGATCCGGTAGGGGATGCCCGGGCGCAGCAGTGCCGCCCAATCCAGTTTGCGCGCGCGTTTGTCGAGCTGCGCAAGATGCATCGCGCGAAATCGGGCGATCCGCGCGAGGATGCGACCGGCACCGCGCAGCATCAGGTTGGCGCGCCAGGCGTCCGGCCAATCGCCGTCGAAGGTGACCCCGCCGGGAACGCTGCGGGGGTTCGTGAATCCCAGCTCGTGAATTTCCTCGCGCAGGAGATGTTCAAGCCCCGGCGGGGCCGAGGCGAAAAGCTCGAGGGGGGCGGCATGGCTCATGGACAGCGGGTTATCCGGTTTGATGCCGCAAGGCGAGGGGAATGTTGCCGATTTGCACCGCCTTTTCCGCCTGTTTTCGCTCGTGTTTTCAGCCGGTTTTCGCAAGATCCGGCATACATGCGGCGGCGGGGCCGATCGCGCTGGCCATAAAGCATGATTTCGCCCTAAGCTCGCCCGGCAGAGGACACATAAATCGCGGATCACAAGAACCGACCGCACGGAGCAGGCAAGCGTTACCCATGTCCCGAACCGATCTTTCCCTGTGCAGCACCGGCAGGCCATCCTACTCTGCGCCCGCCCGCATGCGATGGCGCCGCGCGCTGTTGCCGCTCGCGCTGGTGCTCAATGCCTGTATGCCGATCACACCGTCCGCGCCGGCCACGCGCGCCGCCGTCATGGATCCGGGATTGCCGCCGATGAAACTCTTTTCGGTGCCGCGCACAGAGCCGGTGCGGCTGTCCAACGCCGATCTGGCGCGCGATTTCATGGATCTTGCGCTGAGCCTCGAATCCGGGCGTCCGCTCGATCTTTTCACAAGGTTCGAGGGGCCGATCACGGTGCGGCTTGTCGGCGAGGCGCCGGCATCGGTGCCGCGCGATCTGGACCGGTTGCTGCACCGGCTGCGCAGCGAAGCGGGGATCGACATTCGCGCGACCGGCGGCAACGCGGCGAATATCACGATCAATGCTGTCAGCCGGGCCGAGATCCGGCGCGTTCTGCCGCAGGCGGCCTGTTTCGTTGTGCCGAACGTGACAAACCTGCGCGAATACCGCCGCGCGAGGCGCAGTCGGCAGGTCAGCTGGAGCCATATCGAGGCCCGCACGCGGCTGGCGATTTTCCTTCCCAACGATGCCAGCCCGCAGGAGGCGCGCGATTGCCTGCATGAAGAGCTCGCACAGGCGCTGGGGCCGCTCAACGATCTTTATCGGCTGCCGTCGTCGGTCTTCAATGACGACAATGTCCATACAGTGTTGACGGGCTATGACATGCTCATCCTGCGCGCCTATTACGATCCGGCGCTGCGCAACGGGATGCGCCCGGGCGAAGTGCGCGCGCGGATTCCGGGCATCCTGGCGCGGCTCAATCCCGCCGGCGAGGGGCTGGCCGCACGGCGGGCGGTGCGCACGCCCCGGCCCTGGATCGAGGCGGTGCAGACCGCGCTCGGTCCGGGCGCATCTGCCGGGGCGCGGCGACGGGCGGCAACCGAAGCGCTCGGCATCGCCTCGGCGATGGGATGGCAGGACCACCGGCGCGGGTTTTCGCATTACGCGATGGGCCGTATCCTGCAGGCAAACCGTCCCGAGGCGGCGCGCGAGCAGTTCCTCAGGGCCGATCATTATTTCGCGCTCACACCCGAGACGCGGCTGCATCGCGCCTATGTCGCGGCGCAGCTGGCGGCGTTCGCATTGGCGGACAACGCGCCGGAGCGGGCCTTGCACCTGACGAGCGGCGCGATCGATCTGGCGGCCCGGCATGAGAATGCGGCGCTGCTGTCGACGCTGCTGATGCTTCGGGCCGAAGCGCTCGATTTGTCGGGGCGCGCGTCGGAAGGGGCGGATGTGCGTCTGGACAGTCTTGGTTGGGCGCGCTACGGGTTCGGCCCGGGTTGGGCCGTCCGCGCGAAGCTGCGCGAGATCGGCGCGCTCAATCCGCTGAGCAGGAACAGGGACAGGTCATGATCGTCATCGCCGGGGCCATCTTCGGAGCCATCTTCGGCGCGCTGACCGCGCGGCGGCGCAAGGGCAACCGCGCCGATATGCTGCAATACGGGGCGGTCTACGCGATCCTCTTTTCGCTGCTGGGTCTCATCCTGACCATCGCGATCGAGAAACTCGTTCTTTGAGAACTTGAGGGCTCTGCCCTCAAACTCCCGAGATATTTATGAAACGAAGAAGGCAGGACCGCTGGCCCCGGCGGTTTGGCGTTGCTAGGTATCGCGCATGTTCGTTCCGTTTTTCGAGGCGTTGCGCAGGACGGGTGTTCCGGTCTCCCTGCGCGAGTATCTGGAGTTTCTCGCCGCGATGCGCGCGGGGCTGGTGACCTATGATCCGGAGGCGTTCTATTACCTTGCGCGCAGCGCCATGGTGAAGGACGAGCGGCATATCGACCGCTTCGACCGCGCCTTCGCCGAGAGCTTCGAAGGGCTGGACCGGATCGGCAGCGAGCAGGTTCTGGAGGCGCTCGATCTGCCGGAAGAATGGTTGCGCAAGCTGGCCGAGACGCATCTGAGCGCGGAGGAACAGGCCGAGGTCGAGGCGCTTGGCGGGTTCGACAAGCTGATGGAGACGCTGAAAGACCGGCTCAGGGAGCAGCAGGGGCGTCATCAGGGCGGGAGCAAGTGGATCGGAACGGCCGGTACCTCGCCTTTCGGGGCGTATGGCTATAATCCCGAGGGTGTGCGGATCGGGCAGCAGGAGAGCCGGCATCGCCGGGCGGTCAAGGTCTGGGACAGGCGGGAGTTCCGCAATCTCGACGACAGTCGGGAGCTTGGTACGCGCAACATCAAGATCGCGCTGAAGCGTTTGCGCCGCTGGGCGCGTGACGGGGCCGCGGACGAGCTTGATCTTCAAGGCACGATCCGCGCGACGGCGGAGCACGGCTATCTCGACGTTAAAACCCGGCCGGAGCGTCGCAACGCGGTCAAGGTCATCCTGTTTCTGGACGTGGGCGGATCGATGGATGCCCATGTCAGGATCGTCGAGGAGCTGTTTTCGGCCGCGCGGGCCGAGTTCAAGCATCTGGAGCATTTCTATTTCCACAACTGTCTTTACGAAGGCGTCTGGCGCGATAATCGCCGGCGCTGGGACGCGCAGGTGCCCACGCGCGAGGTGCTGAACACCTATGGCGCCGATTACAGGTGCATCTTTGTCGGCGATGCCAGCATGTCGCCCTACGAGATCGCCTTTGCCGGAGGTGCGAACGAGCATTGGAATCCGGAGCCCGGACAGGTCTGGCTGGAGCGTGCGCGGCTGCAATGGCCGTCGCATCTGTGGATCAATCCGGTGCCCGAGGCGCAATGGCCCTACACGCAATCCATCGGGATGATTCGCGAGATTTTCGAGGATGCGATGGTGCCGATGACGCTGGATGGCCTCGCGCGCGGGATCGCGGCGCTGGCGCGGTAGTGCCGATGCGGCGAAAAGGGCGGGCCGCGTGGAACCGCATCGCTCCGGCGCCGGTTTCCCTTGCGAGTTCACCCAAGGAAAGGACGGGGCTATGATCAAGAAAACCGCATCCGCGCATTGGTCCGGCGGGCTGAAGGACGGCAGGGGCAAGATCTCGACGCAATCGGGCGCGCTCGAGAACCAGCCTTACGGGTTCAACACCCGTTTCGAGGATCAGCCGGGGACCAATCCCGAGGAATTGATCGGCGCGGCGCATGCCGGGTGCTTTTCGATGGCGCTGTCGATGATCCTGAACAATTATGAGGCGGTGGCCGAAGATATCGATACGAAGGCCACGGTTTCGCTGGAAGAACAGGGCGAGGGATTTGCGATAACGGCGGTTCACCTCGACCTGAGAGCGAAAATTCCCGGTATCAGCGATGAGGATTTTCACGAGGCGGCGAACACAGCCAAGGAAAATTGTCCGGTCTCGAAGCTGCTCAAGGCTGCGAAGATCACGATGGATGCGACGCTCGAAAGCTGATCTCCATCGAAAAGCGCGCCGCCGGCAGGCGGCGCGCTTGCCCTGCGGCGCGGCACACCCCATATCTGGACCATGCTGAAATTCACGCCGATCCTGCTGGCGATCCTGTACGCGCTGGCGATGTATCACTTCTCGGTCTGGCGCACGAAGCGCGAGCTCGATGCGCGATCGACCGAGCTGGCCGACCCACGGCTCAAGGCGCTGACGGACCGTCTGGCGCGGGCGCTCGATCTGGAGCGGATCCGGGTGCATATCTACGAGATCGATCCGGTGAACGGACTGGCGGCGCCGGATGGGCGCATCTTCATCACGCGCGGGTTCTATCGAAAGTATCAGAATGGCGAGGTGACTGGCGAGGAGCTTGCCAGCGTGATCGCGCATGAGCTCGGGCATGTCGCGCTGGGTCATTCACGGCGGCGGATGATCGATTTCTCCGGTCAGAACGCGCTGCGCACGGCACTGGCGCTGGTGCTCTCGCGGTTCCTGCCCGGAATCGGCGTATGGATCGCGAACGGTCTGGCGACGCTACTCGCGGCGCGCCTGTCGCGCGGGGACGAATATGAGGCAGATGCCTATGCCGCGGCGCTTCTGCACAAGGCCGGGATCGGGATCGATGCGCAGAAATCGCTGTTCACTAAGCTGGATAAGCTGACGCAGGCCCGCTCCGGCGCGGTTCCGGCCTGGCTCATGTCGCACCCCAAGACCGACGAGCGGGTCGCGGCGCTGGAGAAGCTGGAACGGCGCTGGACCGCCGCGCCGTCTTAAAGGCTTTCTTCAGCTATAGCTGTTGATATAACGCGAAGGCATAGGTTCGGGCGTGCCGGGAAGCGGCGCGCCGGCGGCTTGGATTTGGATAATAACGGGGGCAGCATGGCCGGTTCAGTCAACAAGGTCATTATCATCGGCAATCTCGGGCGCGACCCCGAGGTGCGCACGTTTCAGAATGGCGGCAAGGTGTGCAACTTGCGCGTCGCCACGTCCGAGACGTGGAAGGACCGCAATACCGGGGAGCGGCGCGAGCGCACCGAATGGCATAGTGTGGCGATTTTCAACGAAAATCTCGCGCGCCTGGCCGAGCAATATCTGCGCAAGGGCTCCAAGGTCTATATCGAGGGCAAGCTCGAGACGCGCAAATGGCAGGATCAGTCGGGCCAGGATCGTTACAGCACGGAAGTCGTGCTGCGGCCCTATGCCGGCGAGTTGACCTTCCTCGACAGCCGCGATGGCGGTGGCGGCAGCACCTATGGCGGGGGCGGCTCGGGCAGCGACTACGGCGGGGATTATGGCGGCGGCGACTATGGCGGCTCGGGCGGTGGCGGCGGACCGGCGCGCGCGCCAGCGCGTGACATCGATGACGAGATTCCGTTCTAGTCGCTCAGCCTGCAGCAGACCGAGATGATTTCGCCGGCACCGGGGGGCCAGCCCCCCGGACCCCCCGGGATATTTTCAGCAAGAAGAAAGGGAGCGCGCGGCGAGCGCATCCTCCAGGAGCTGTTCGACGGCGTCCTGCGGGACATCTGAGGTCATGAAGGCCTCTCCGATGGCGCGGGCGAGGATGAAGGTCAGCTTGCCATCCACGACCTTCTTGTCCTGTTTCATCAAGTCGAGCAGGGTTTGTGCATCCGGCAGATCGCCGTCGATATCGCCGACGCTCGCGGCCATGCCCGTCTGCGCCAACAGCGCGCGCAGGCGGCTGGGGTCTTCCTGCGCGCAGAGGCCGAGTTGCGCGGAAAGATCGAAGGCCAGTGTGCAGCCGATGGCAACGCCCTCGCCATGCAGCAGGCGGTTCGAATAGCCGGTCGCGGCTTCGAGAGCATGACAGAAAGTGTGGCCGAGATTGAGAAGCGCGCGGTCGCCCTGTTCAGTTTCATCGCGCAGCACGATATCCGCTTTCATCTCGACCGACCGGCGCACGGCGTGACCGAGCGCACCCGGATCGCGGGTCTTGAGATCCTCGGCATGACGTTCCTGCCATTCGAAAAAGCGCTCATCGCCCAGAAGGCCGTATTTCACCACCTCGCCCATGCCGGCGAGGAAATCGCGGTCGGTCAGGCTTTGCAGGACAGAGATATCGGCCAGCACCAGAGCGGGCTGGTGGAACGCGCCGATCAGGTTCTTGCCCTGCGGTGCGTTGATCCCCGTCTTGCCGCCGACGGAGCTGTCCACCTGGGCAAGCAGCGAGGTCGGCACCTGCACGAAACGCACGCCGCGGCGCAGGACGGCGGCGGCGAAGCCGACGAGATCGCCGATCACGCCGCCGCCCAGTGCGATGACCACGTCACGGCGTTCGACCTGCTGATCGAGCAGCCATTCGACGCAGCGCGTGAAATGGGGCCAGGATTTCGTCGCCTCTCCCGCCGGCAGGGTCAGGCTGACCGACGCGATCCCCTCGGCCGAAAGCGCCCGTTCGAGCGCCGGCAGATGCAAATCGGCGACATGGGCATCGGTGACGACGGCGACCCGGGGGCGCGCGAGATGGGGGGCGATTTCCGCGCCGGCACGGGCGAGGAGATCGGGACCAATGCGGACGTCATAGGCGCGGCCCGGAAGCGGGACGTGGACGGTCTGGATCATGCGGGCTCCTTGAGCACATCGGGGCGGCTGCGCAGCGCGGCGATGACGCGGCCAGCCATATCGTCGATCGACAGGCCGGGTTCGGACCGGACGCTTATATCGGCCTTGGCGTAGATCGGAACGCGCTCCTTAAAGATTCGGTCAAGCGCGGCATATGGATCGGGCACGCGCAGCAACGGCCGGGTATCCTTGTGCTTCACGCGGCTCCAGAGCAGGTCGAGATCGGCATCGAGCCAGACCGACACGCCCTTGGCGGAAATGATGGTGCGGTTCTCGGGCGCGAGAAACGCACCGCCTCCGGTGGAGAGGATGCAGCTTTCCGAGCTCAGCAGGCGGGAGATCACCTGACGTTCCTTGCGCCGAAAGAACGGCTCTCCGTCGCGGGCGAAGATCTCGGGGATCGTCATGTTGGCGGCTTTTTCGATCTCGGCATCCGAATCGATAAATGGCGCATGCAATGCTGCCGCCAGCGCCTTGCCGACGGCGGTTTTCCCCGCCCCCATCATGCCCACCAAGACAACCGTTTTTTTCAGTCTCGACTGCATTCGCGCCCGTGATGTTCCGCAGTGTCGGCCAAGTGCCGCCAATTTTCCGGCGTGATCGGTTGAATGACGTGATATTGTTGGAATTGCCAGTTATAAGTTGCAAAAAAACAGACAAGGCAGGCGAGGGTTTCGTGGGGCGGATTCTGAAGTGGTTGATTTACCTGGCGATCATCGGTGCGGTGGCGCTGGTGGCCTATGCGTATGTCGGGCCGTTTTTCGGCGCGGATTTCTCGCCTCCGCAGACCGAAATCAGGCAGCCTGTGACGTTGGATGCGGATTAGAGCTTTCTTGATCGCGGCCGGGATGACCTCGGCTGCCAGCGCGCAGGACGCGCCGCTTTCGGCGATCGACTGGTTGACGATGCAGCGGGATGTCACACCCGCCGTGACCATCGCGCCGCGCGCCTTCGAGCCTCCGGTGGCGCAGAGCGCGGCGGTGCCGAAGGTCGATTCGCGCCCGCTCGGCGCGCCCGAGATCGGCGGCGCGGGGCTTTTGCCGACCTCTGTCACCGGATTGCCGCAAACGCTCTGGCGGGGCAGTTCGGAGGCGCGGCTGATCGATCTGATCGAACGGCTGCAAGGGCGCGCGCCCTCGGTGCCGGCGCTCGATTCGCTCTATCATACGCTGCTGCTGGCCGAGGCCGTGCCGCCTGCGGGCGGTGACGGAACGGCGCTGCTTCGGGCCCGGGTTGCCGCGCTTTACGATCATGGGCTTGTCGCACCGGCCGAGGCGCTGCTGGACCGGGTCGGACCGCTGACGCCGGAGCTTTTCTCGCTCGCCTTCGATCTGGCCCTGCTGACGGGTTCCGACGACGCGCTTTGCCGGATGCTCAACGCGCGCCCGCGCCTGAGCCGCGATCTGGCGGCGCGCATCTGGTGCGCGACGCGCGGCGGCGATTATCCGCGCGCGATGACGATTTACCAGACCGGCCATGCGCTGGGCCATCTGAACGGGCGCGACAGTGAATTGCTGCTGCGGTTCCTCGATCCCGAATATGCCGAAGAAGCGCGTCCTTTGCGACCGCCCGTGCGTCCGAGCCCGCTGCAGTTCCGGCTGTTCGAGGCGATCGGAGAGGCGCTGCCGACCGCACCGCTGCCCCTGCCCTTCGCCGTGGTCGAGCTGAGCGGCGATTCGGGCTGGCGGGCGCAGTTGCAAGCGGCGGAGCGGCTGGCGCGGGCCGGTGCCATCGACGGCAACCAGCTTCTTGGCGTCTATACCGACCAGATGCGCGCGGCGTCTGGTGGCATCTGGGACCGTGTCGAGGCGCTACAGCGTTTCGAGGCTGCGCTGGAGACGCAAGATGCGGGCAAGATTTCCGTCGCTCTGGAAAAGGTCTGGCCGCAGATGCGCAGCGCCGGGTTGCTGGTGCCCTTCTCCAACCTCTTCGCGGACCGGTTGCAGGATATGCCGCTTGCCGGGCGTGCCGCGCGGATTGCCGGTTTCGCCGGTCTTCTGTCGGATGGGTATGAAGCCGCGGCGCACGGATTGGCGCAAAGCGACGATGCAACGCTCGCCTTTCTGGCGGGCATCGCCCGCGGCGCACCGGATGGATATTTGCCGGATTTGCCCTACGCGACCGCGCTTGCACAGGGCTGGACGAGAGCCGCGGACCTGCCCTCAGATATTGCCAGCATGGCTGCGCAGGACCGGATCGGGGAAGCGCTTCTGATTGCGCTCGAACGGTTCGACAGCGGCGCGGAGGGCAATCATGACGATTTGACCGAGTCCATTCGCATCCTGCGCAGTTTCGGATTGGAGGACGTGGCCCGGCGCGCCGCGCTTCAGCTCGTGATCCTCGATATGGAAAGCGCAAGGCGATGAAGGACGCGCATCTGGTCTCGGGCTTTCTTGAAGCTCAAGCCGCTGAGCGGGGCGCGGCGAACAACACTCAGCTTGCCTACGCGCGCGATCTGTCCGATTTCAGCGCTTGGCTTGCGCATAGCAAGTCCGACCTTGCAACCGCGCAGAAAGCGGATGTCGAAGCATATCTCGTCCATTGCGACGCGCAGGGATTGGCGAAATCGACGCGCGCGCGGCGACTTTCGGCGATCAAGCAGCTTTACCGCTTCTGTTTCGAGGAAGGCTTGCGCGCCGACAATCCGGCGGTTCAGATCAGCGGTCCGGGACGCGACAAGCGTCTGCCCAAGACCGTGTCGACTGAAGAGGTGGACCGGCTTTTGGACGCAGCGCGGGCCCACGGGCGCAGCGCAGCGGACCGCTTGCGCAACGCCTGTCTGATGGAGCTGCTCTACGCCACCGGGATGCGGGTGAGCGAGTTGGTCTCGCTGCCGTTGAGCGCGGCCAAGGGCGATCCGAGGATGCTGCTGATCCGGGGCAAGGGCGGCAAGGAACGCATGGTGCCCCTGTCTCCGCCGGCGCGTATGGCGCTGCGCGAGTGGCTTGCGCAGCGGATGGCCGACGAGGATGCGGCACGGATGGCGGGCAAGCCGGAATCGGGTTTCCTCTTTCCCTCGCGTGGCAAATCGGGGCATCTCACCCGACATGCCTTCTATATCCTGATCAAGGATTTGGCCGTGCGAGCTGGCGTCTCGCCGGACAAGGTCACGCCGCACACGCTCCGTCACGCCTTTGCGACACATTTGCTGGCCAATGGTGCCGATCTGCGCGCGATCCAGACCTTTCTGGGCCATGCCGATGTGTCCACCACCGAGATTTATACCCATGTGCTCGAAGAACGGCTGCGCGAGCTGGTGCTGGATCATCACCCGTTGGCAAAGGGCTGATCCCGGCATCTTGAACGCGGCGGCGCTCGGCCCCATAACGTGTGAAACCTGTCAATAAGTTGGACCCAATGGAACCCGCATCATCGGCGGCCGATGCCGCACTCTGGATCACCGCCGCCGCAATCTTGTGCCTTCTGTTCCTCTCGGCCTTCTTTTCCGGCTCGGAAACCGCGCTGACGGCCGCATCGCGCGGCAAACTGCGTTCGATGACGGACAAGGGTTCGAAAGGCGCGGCGCGGGCGCTTGCCATCACCGAAGACAACGAGAGGCTGATCGGTTCGGTCCTGCTCGGCAACAATCTCGTCAACATCCTTGCCACATCGCTGGCGACGGCACTTTTTACCAAACTGTTCGGCGAATCCGGCGTGGCTCTCGCGACTCTGGTGATGACGATGCTGGTGCTGATCTTCGCCGAGGTGCTGCCGAAGACTTATGCGATCACCAATCCCGAAACTGCCGCCAGCACCGTTTCGCCGGTGATCGCGGTGGTGGTGAAGGTGTTCTCGCCGGTCGTCGGCGCGGTGCGCGTTCTGGTTCGCGGTGTGCTGCGCGTCTTCGGCGTCAAGACCGATCCAGACAGTCAGATCCTCGCCGTGCGCGAAGAAATCGCCGGCGCGCTGCATCTGGGCCATTCCGAGGGCGTGGTCGAAAAGGAGGATCGCGACCGCATCCTGGGCGCGCTCGATCTGAGCGACCGCACGGTCGAGGAGGTCATGCTGCACCGTTCGGGGATCGAGATGATCAATGCCGATCACGAGCCGCAGGACATCCTGCAGCAATGCCTGCAATCGAACCACACCCGCCTGCCCGTCTATCGCGGTGAGCCGGAGAACATCATCGGCGTCGTGCACGCCAAGGATCTTTTCCGTTCGATGTATCAGTTCATGCAGGAAAGCGACCGCCCGATGGAAGAAATGCGGAAGTTCCGTTTCGCCGATGTCGCGATGAAGCCCTATTTCATCCCCGAAAGCACCTCGCTCGACGACCAGATGCGCCAGTTCCTGCGCCGCCGCACACATTTCGCGCTGGTGGTGGACGAATACGGCGCTTTGCAGGGGCTGATCACGCTGGAGGATATCCTAGAGGAAATCGTCGGCGAGATCACCGACGAATTCGACCCGGACGCCGAACATCCCGTGGAGCGTGCCGAGGACGGTAATTTCTGGATCGACGGTGCGATGACCATTCGTGATCTGAACCGTGCGATGGACTGGAACCTGCCGGATGACGAGGCCAACACCGTCGCCGGGCTGGTCATTCACGAGGCACAGATGATCCCGACGGTCGGCCAGGTGTTCAGCTTCCACGGCTTTCGCTTCGAGGTGATGGCGCGCGATCACAACCGCATCACCGCACTCAAGATCCGGCCGCTGCGTCAGGACTAGCGCCAAAATGCCTCCAGGCATTTTGGAGTTTCCATCGATGGAAACTCCGCCGCGCGGTGTGGATAAGATTGCGGATAAAAAACGGGACGGCTCTCCCCTGCCGTCCCATCTTCATCGGTTGCTGCCACCGGAAACCGGGCGCAACCGGCTTTGTCTTTCAACCGGCCGCTCGCCGATTGAGCGAAAGATACTGAACGCCGCTCCCTGCGCAAGATCGAAAATGACGGAATTGTGAAAAATCATGCCGTTACGGAACCCACCATTCGCCGCGCCAGCCATCCGTTTCGCAGAATACCGCGCGTTTGTGAGGGGTTACGAGATGAACAAGCTCAATCGACAGGATCCGGCATTGCAGAACGGCGAAATGTGCGAACAGGCCGCGCTTGTCATAGGCGTCCGCTTTCGGGATGGTTACTCCCGGATCCGGCACGGCTCCATAGGACAGACGCGATTCGCCGCCGAGCTGCGACCACCGTTCCTCAAGCCCCGCTCCATCCAGTAGCGTGACCCTTGTGGATAACCTGAGTTGCAACTGGCTGTCTGCGTCCCAGACATGCAGTTGCGCGCGCGGTTCGGCCCTGAGCGAGGCGATCTTGTGCGACGCGATATCGGTATAGATTTCGGCAACTCCCAAATCGCGCTCGGCCCGGCGCAGCACAACGGTGCGCGCTTCGGGCGCGCCATCCGGCGACACCGTTGCCAGAACGGGATAGCGCGCCGCCGCATCCGGCTCGGCCTCGCCCCTTTCGAGATGCCGCCACCCGAAATCCAGAAAGTCGCTCAGTTCAGTCACGGCTCTCATACCCCGTCATTTCCAGATATCCGCGCCCCTGATGACTGCCGCGCACCTGCACCGGGCCTTCCCAATAGGGAATCCCAACCGCCATCCAGGCATCGGGATTGAGCGCCTCAACCGTCAGATCGACGCCTCGGTCCGGCAAGCGGACTGACCACGCGACCGGCACATCGCGACCTGCCACGCGATGCAGCCTCAATGGCTCCGCTTCGAAGGCGCCATCGGGATAGGCGGTGAGTTGCCCCGCGGCGGTGATCCAGCTGGCCGATCCATAGCTCGTACCGGCCTCGTCGCGCAGCAGGAACCCCATCAGCTTGTCGCCGCTTTCGAAGGAGAGCGAAAACCAGTCCCATCCCGATTGTGTCTCCGCCAAGGGCTGCGAAGACCATTCCCGATCAAGCCAGGCCGAGCCCGCCACCTCGACCTCCCCCTCTGGGAGGAGCAACGTGCCCTGAACCTCGAAAAACGGCTGCGAGTAGTAATAGCTCGCCTGCCCGAGCGCCGATTTCACCGAATAGCCCTCCTGCCCGTGAAAGACGAGCGGTCCTTGCGCGACGAGGTCGAGCCGGTAGCGAAAGCCGTCGCCGCTCGCCGTCAGCGTCAGTTCGTCGAGATCGGGACCGGCCATGTGCCAATCGTCGATCCACGCGCGAAAGGGCTGCGCGGTCACACCCGCCTGGCCGATCCCCCCGCGTGCGATGCGTTCCGCGACCAGATGGCGCTCGGGCGTTGTCACGGCCGCATGGGCGAACCAGACCTGCGGGTCCTGCCACCCCTCGCGGGTTTCAGGCGCGAGCGCCGAACGGAAGAGCGTCCATTGCACACCGTATTCCGTGCCATCCGCGCTTTGCAGATTTGCCGTCAGATACCACCATTCGATCCGGTAGGCGGGATGGGCACCGTGGTCTTCGGGAAAGGTGAACTGCGGATCCGGCTGCGGGACGGCAAAACCCTCCGCGTCCGTGCCGAGCCCGGCAAATCCCTGCGCCGCGACCGTGCAGGGAAGCCATAGCAGGAGCGCGCATATCCTAGCGATCATTGGCAAACACCTTGAGCAACTCGGAGGGCGGCATACGCGCGAGCCTGCGCGCCGGCCAAAGCGCCGCGAGCGCCGCCGCGCCCAGCGCAAAGCCGGCCAGAAGCGCATATTGCGCCGGAAAGAAGAAGAGCGGAAGTTTCCAGCCGAACGCTTCCACATTGACGAAGGACAAAAGCACCCAGGCCAGAACCAGCCCCAGCGGGATCGCCAGAAGCACCGTCACCAAAGCCAGCGCGACCGCGCGCAGCAACTCAAGCTGCCCCAGCGCCGTGCGCGTCACGCCCAGCGCCCAGGCCGGCGCCAGCTGCGGCACGCGCAGCGCGGCCAGTGTAAGCAGGCTCATCAGGATCGCAAAGGCCGCGACCGCGAGGGTCAGCACGTTGAGCGCCCCGGTGACCGCGAAGGTCCGCTCGAACACATCGAGCGAAAACGCCTTGATCCGGGTCTGGTCCGTGATCGCGCCCGGCGGCAGGCCGAACTCGTCGATCAGCGCTTGTCGCAGGGTTTCGGGGGTGCTCGTGCGGATACCGAAGCGGGTCGGCACCTCGCCGGGGAAGAGCGTTTCGAACAGCGGCTCGGATAGGACGATCTGGCCGAGCGGGTTGCCGTAATCGGCCACGATCCCTGCGATCACGGGGCTTTGTCCCGGCGCGATCGGCACGGGATCGCCAAGCCATAATCCGGCGCGCCGCGCGAATTGTTCGCTCACCACGGCGGCCGAACCGTCCGCGACACGGTCCCACGCCTGCGCTCCCCCGTCCAGAAGGCGCCAGTCCTCGCGATAGGTCGGCCCGACACGCACGCCGTATAGCTCCGACGGCACACCCGCGATGTCGGTTTCGATAGAAAGAAGCGGCAGTGTCTCCCGCGCCCTGCTTTGCAGGAACGCCTCGAGCTCGGCGCTTCGATCCGCTTCGGTCTCGACATAAAGCTCCGGCGCGAGGCGTTGATCGAGAAATTCGACGAAGGTGAGCCGAAAGCTGGAAACCATGGTCGACACGCCGACATTGGCCGCCGTCGCCAGAAGCAGCGCCATGAGCGCGAGGCTCAGCCCCGGCACCTGTTGACGCGTGTCGGCCCAGAACCACTGCCAAAGCGCGCTGCGCGACAGGGCCGAACCTGTCCGGGCGGCACCGTGCAGCAGGAGCGGCAGGAAGAGCGCCGCACCGATCAGCAGGCAGGCCAGAAGCGCGAAACCGAGAATCAGCCCCTGCCCCCAGATGGCGATCCCCCCGGCCGTGACCAGAAGGACGGCAGAGAGCGCCGCCAACCGCCACGCCGCCTGCCCGGTGGCGACAGACCAAGCCCGCGGCCGCGCGGCCGCGAGAAGCGGCATCCTCGCGATTTTCCAAAGCGCGGCGAAGGCCGCGATCCCGGAGCCGGCGAGCGCGATCGCGAGTCCCGACAGCACCCATTCCGCGCGCAGCTGCAAGGCACCCGGCACCGACGCGCCGTATAGCCCTTGAAGCGTCGCCGCGACGTTCGGCAGGAGCAACGCGGCGACAAGATACCCCAGTCCGATCCCGATACCTCCAGCGACAAGAGCGAGAACGACAAGTTCAGCGATCATCAGCCCGACCAGTGTCCGAAGCGGCACGCCCAGCGCGCGCAGCGTGCGAACGAGGCTCCGGCGTTGCTCGAAGGCGAGGCCGATTGCGCCGTGAACGATGAAAATTCCGACCGCGAAGCTGAGCAGTCCGAACGCCGTCAGGTTGAGGTGGAAACTGTCGGTCAGCCGGCCCGCCCCGGCATCGCGCGCCGTTTGCCGGACCAGATCGGGCGCGATGGTATCGATCGGTGGAAGGCCCATAGGCTGATCGCGCGCAACGATCAGACGGCTTATCCGATCCGGCTGGTCCAGCGCCCGTTGTGCAATTCCGATATCGGTGATCGCGAGGCCGGGCGCGATATCGGTATCGATGACGACACGCTGCTCGACCGCGCCCGCAAGGCGATTTGCAACTTCGGCGCTGGCAAAGAACACGCCGGGCGTCAGGAAATCTTGCAACCCGCTTCCATCCGTCATGCCCACCGGCGCAAGCGCGCCGGGCGCCGTCAATGGCTCGAGGCCGAGGATGCGCACCGCACCCGCCGGCGTTCCGATGCGCCCCTCCAGAACCGGTGACACCTGCCATCCCGAAAGGCGCAGCGCCAGAAAGACATCCTGCCCGACCGTGTCGCCCGCACGCGGAACGAGCTGATCGAACTGCGCTTCGCCAACGCTTGCGGCGGCCGCATCGTAGCTTGCGCGCGCTTCGGCGTTGATCGCCTGAACGCCAGACCAGAGCGCGGTGGCGAGCGCGAGCCCGCTGACCAGCGCAAAGAACTGCAGCTTGGCGCGCCGCCAATGCGACAGGAGCGCCGTCATCGCCGCGCGCCTCATGCAAGCCGCCCCCGGCTGAGGTGCGCGCGCCGCTCCATCCGGGATGCCAGCGTTTCCGAATGGGTCACGACAAGAAGCGCGGCCCCGGTTTCCGTGACGAGCGCCAGCATCTGATCCAGCACATTCGCCGCCGTCGCCTCATCGAGATTGCCGGTCGGCTCATCGGCCAGAACGAGCTGCGGCCGCGCAGCCAGTGTCCTCGCGATGGCAACGCGCTGTTGCTGCCCGCCCGACAGCGCCTCGGGATATTTGTCCAGATGCGCCGAGAGACCGAGAACGTTCGCCAGCCGATCCGCATGCGCAGGGTCCAGCCTGCCGGCCAGTCGCGCCTGAAACGCGATATTCGCGCCCACCGTGAGCGACGGAATGAGATTGAATTGCTGGAAGATCACGCTGACGACCGAGCGGCGCAACGCGGCACGCGCGGCATCGTTCATGCCGGTGATATCCTGACCGGCTAGGCGGATCCGCCCCGCATCGGGCGTGTCCAACCCGCCGATCAGATGCAACAGAGTGCTTTTCCCCGATCCCGATTCTCCGGTAAGCGCAAGGGTCTCGCCCTCGCGCATCGACAGATCGATGCCGCGCAGCACCGGAACATCGCCCTCGGCGCCCGGGAAGGATTTTTGGAGATCGCGAACGTCCAGAACCATGCGCGTGAGCTATCACGCCCGCGGGCGATGGAAAGGCCCCGGCGGGAAAAAGGCCCGAAGACAAACAAAGCGCCGCAGCGAGCAGGGAGAGAAGAAACATAGCCATGCCGCTAAAGTGCCGCCAATTCGTGAGGAAATCGTAAACCTCCGCCGGGTTCAGGGCTCACGCGCTCGCGCTGGCACCGACGCGCAAAGCATGTCGAGCCACTTTTCGGCGACGCGGCTTAGGCGGAACTCGTCCCGCCCGGTGATGCGCGGCGGTGTTTCCCTCCATTCGCGCACCCTGTCCAGAAGCTGCGCAGGCTCGTGTCCGTTCACACATTGCTTGGGATCATCCAAAATTTCGGAATTCGCGCCAAGACCCGCGTGAACGAGCGCGGGTATGCCGACCGCATTCGCTTCGGCGAGCACCAGCCCGAAGGTTTCTGCGAAGCTGGTCTGAGGGTAGAACAGACATAGTGACCGACGCATCTCGGCGATCAGGTCGGGATGAGGCAGCTCGCCCAGAAAGCGGACGCCCTTCGGCACCGCCCCGGTCCTCCATGCGAGGTAACCGGGATCGGCGACCGCCAATTCAAGATCGGGCAGCGCGCTGCGCAGCGTTTCGAACTGCGCGAACACCTCGGCAAGCCCCTTGTGGGGAGAACTTGCGAACAGCAGCCGATTGCAGTCGCGGGGCGTTTCGTCGGGCGCCAGATCGTCGTCGATCGGGTTGTAGATCACACGCAGCGGCGGTGTGTCCCGACGCCCCAGAAACGCCGAGAGAGTGCGCGCATGGGTGTGCGAGACGCAGATCACAGGAACACCCGCCGCCTTCAGTGCAGCGCCCATCTTGCGATTGTGCCGGCCCGGATAGACATGCAGCCAAAGCAGGATTGGAAGAGAGGGATTGCGTTTGCGCAGCCTCAGCGCAACCTTCCAGCGATTGATGACAATGGCGATATCGCAGCCCAGCACCCCGAGCCCGTCCTTCAGGGGCATCAACCTCCCGGCAGCGCTCCGGCCGGGCTGCGCGCGCCCGCCTTGGAAATGGGTGATGTCGCAATGCGAGCCAAGCGCGCGGGCCATGCGCAGGATCGTGGCCTCGGTGCCACCAAGACCGCCTTGGCCCAGCGAGGGAAGATCATACGCCGATGCGCTGCAAGGATCGACAATCGCGATGCGGACGCGGCACGCGGAGGGGTGATTTGCGCCGCTATCGGGCTGTTTTGCATGTTGCCCCTGACCTTCGATCATCCTGCGCTCCCTGCCATGCTCGAAGAACGACGATGAGCAAGAGCAGTTCCCGCCGGAAATTTCGCGCAACCTGGATGAGATACTGATGAAAGCGAAGGTGGTGCCCAAGGTGAGACTCGAACTCACACGCCCGTAAAGGCGGGGGATTTTGAATCCCCTGCGTCTACCATTCCGCCACTTGGGCCACGGGCTTTTCCTATCCAAGCGCTTCGGGCGCGTCCAGCGTAAAAAATCCCGAAATCTTCGCTTGGCCTTGACCGATCGGGGCCTGCATGCTCTAGCCGTGCTGCTTCTTGCGGGGACCGGATGCTCAGAAACCTCTACGATTGGACCATGGCGCTGGCGGATCATCCGCGTGCGCTCTGGGTGCTGGCGGCGGTCGCGTTCGTTGAAAGCTCGGTCTTTCCAATACCGCCAGATGTGCTGATGATCCCGATGATCCTCGCGCGCCCGTCGCGGGCGTGGCTCATCGCGCTGGTGGCGACAGCCGCGTCCGTGCTGGGCGGCGTTCTGGGCTACGGCATCGGGTATTTCTTTTACGAGACCATCGGCGCACCGATCCTGAGCGCGCTCGGCAAGGCCGAGGCGATGGAGGCGTTCAACGTCAAGTTCAACGGCGTGGGGTTCTGGGCGGTGCTGATCGCGGGGGTTACGCCCTTTCCCTACAAGGTCATCACCATCATGTCGGGCTGGACGGCGATGCCGATGGGCACGTTCCTCGTCACGTCGATCATCGCCAGGGCGCTGCGCTTCTTCGTCGTTGCCGGACTGCTGCGGGCGTTCGGCACACCGGTTCGTGATTTCATAGAACGGCGGCTCGGCCTTGTGTTCACCGGGTTTATCGGTTTGTTGATCGGCGGATTCTATATCGTGAGGTATATGTGACGCGGACGCGAAAACCCCTGATGCTGCTTGCCGCCGGAGGCTCGCTCGCGCTGATGATCGGCGCCTGGGGCTTTCAGTATATCGGCGGAATGGCGCCTTGCGAGATGTGCCTCTGGCAGCGCTATCCGCATCTGATCGCGATCGCCATCGGCCTGATCGCGCTGCGCTACGGCGAGGCGGCGCTGGCCTGGCTGGGCGCGGCGATGGCGTTCACTTCCGCGGCGATCGCCGGCTTGCACACCGGGGTGGAACGCGGCTGGTGGCCGGGCTTTACCTCCTGTTCGGCACAGCCCATCGGCGGGCTGAGCAGCGACGAGCTTTTCGACCGCATCATGACCGCCCCGGTGGTGCGCTGCGACGAGGTGCCGTGGGAGATGTTCGGGCTGTCGATGGCGAGCTGGAACATGATCGCGTCCTGCGTTCTGGTCGCGATCTGGATCGCCGCGGCCCGCAAACCGGCTTAACGGGCCGCGCCGGGCGCCTGTTTGCGTCAACGCAAACAGTCCGATGCGTCGACGCATCGGGCGCGCCTATAGGTAATCGGCGCGCTGCAGCCCGTATTTCGCCATCTTCTCGTTCAGCGTCCGGCGCGGCAGGCACAGCTCGTCCATCACCGAGGAGATCGATCCGCGATGCCGCCGCATCGTGTTGTCGATCAGCATCCGCTCGAACGCCTCGACATATTCCTTGAGCGGCTTGCCTTCGGTCGTCATCACCGGCTGCATCTCGTCATGATCGGACATCAGCAGCGACGCGATTGTGCCGGTGCCGCGACGCGACTGGAGAACCGCGCGTTCGGCCAGGTTGATGAGCTGGCGCACATTGCCGGGCCAGGGCGCCTGCAACAGCTGAGCGGCCTCCTGCGCGCTGACCTGGGGGGCGTCGCAGCCATATTCATCGGCATACTGCTCGGCGAGCGCGGTGAAGAGCGTCAGGATATCCTCGCCCCGGTTGCGCAAGGGGGGTGTGGTGATCTTGAGCGCGGCCAGCCGGTAGTAGAGATCGGAGCGCAGCGCGTCCTCGCAGGTGCGGCCTTCGTCCTGAAGGTTGCAGATCGCCACGATCCGCGTCTCTGGCGGATTGCCCTGATCGTTGATCACGGTCAGCAGCCGCGCCTGCGCGCTGTCCGAGAGCGCCTCGATATCCTCCAGAACCAAGGTGCCGCCGCGCGCCTCCTCGATCGCCGGGAGGCGATGATCGTCAGGCTGCATCGGGCCGAAGAGCCGCTGGATCAGCGTATCCTCATCCATCGCCGCACAGGAAAGCAGGACGAATTTCTTGCCCGCCCGGCTGCCCACGGCATGAAGCGCATGAGCCACCAGCGTCTTGCCGGTTCCGGTTTCTCCATCGATCAGGACATGCCCATCCGCCTGACCGAGATCGAGAATGTCCTCGCGAAGCCGCTCCATCGCGGGGCTCGCGCCGATCAGCTTGCGCATCATCTGCGTGCCGTCGCCAAGCTCGCGCCGCAGCGCGCGGTTGTCCAGCGTCAGGCGGCGCGCATTGGTCGCCTTCTTGGCCAGTTCCGACATGCGGTCCGGGTTGAACGGCTTTTCCAGGAAGTCGAACGCGCCGATGCGCATGGCTTCGACGGCGATGGGCACATCGCCGTGTCCGGTGATCATGATCACCGGAAGCGCGCTGTCCGATCCCATTAGCTTGCGCAAGAGCGCGATCCCGTCCATGCCCGGCATCTTGATATCCGAGATGACGATGCCCGGATAATCCGGACCGACCGCCCCCAGGGCCTCTTCGGCGCTGGAGAAAGTCTCGGTGTCATAGCCCGACAATGCCAGCCATTGGCTGATCGACTGGCGCATGTCCTTCTCGTCGTCGACGATCGCGATTTTCATGGCTTTTCCCATGGCTCTACTCCGCAGCCTGCGTTTGGTCGTTCAATATCGGCAACTGGACCTCGAACACCGCCCCGCCCTGTTCGGCGTTGCGGGCCAGCAGCCGCCCGCCGAGGTCGTTGACGATCCCCGAGGAAATGGCAAGCCCGAGCCCGACCCCGTCGCCCGGTTGCTTGGTCGTGTAGAAGGGCTCGAAGAGCGCATCCAGATCGTCGATCCCGTGGCCGTTGTCACGGATGGTCAGATTTGCGGTCTCGCCGCCCGCGAGGATGATCTCGATCTGCGGATCGTCCACCGTCTTGGTGGCATCGAGCGCGTTGCGCAGAAGGTTGATCATCACCTGCTCGATCCGCATCCGGTCGCCCATTACGAGAACCGTTTCGCTCGGCAGGATCTTGGTGATCTTGACCTTGCGCGATTTCAGCTGCGGCTCCATCATCGTCAGCGAGGCAGCCAGCGCATCGCCCATATTCACAGGGGAAAACGCCTCCTGCCCCTTGCGGGCATAGCTCTTGAGCTGCCGCGTGATGCCGCCCATGCGTTCGATCAGATCGTCGATCCGGCTGAAGGCCGAAAACGCCTCTTCCGGCCGGTTGCGCCGCAAGAGCAGCTTGGCGCCCGCGAGATAGGTCTTCATCGCTGCCAGCGGCTGGTTGAGCTCGTGGCTCACCGCCGCCGACATCTCGCCCAAGGCGGCCAGTTTAGAGCTTTGCGCCAGCGTCTGCTCGGCCACCGCAAGCGTCTCCTGCACCCGCTCGCGCTCGGCGATTTCCCGCTGCAGGCGCTGGTTCAATGCGCGAAGCTCTGCCGACTCGCGTTGAAAGAGCGCCATGCGGAACGCCGCCTGCCGGCTCAGGACATAGAAGGCCAGCGCCAGCAGAATCGCGAAGCCCATGATCTCGAGCGCCAGCACCGCGTTGACCCGTTCGCGCACGCTGGAATAGGTCGTGAAGGTGGTCATGTTCCAGCCGCGAAACGGGATGCGTCCTTCGATCCGCATCACCGCCTCGCCCTGGAAATAGGCGTCGGCCGGCAGCACCGTCCAATCCGCGGTCGCGCGAATGGCGCGCTCGATGGCGCTGTCGGCCGGCTCGCGCTGCAGCGCGGTGGCGACGGTCTGCCCGCGCCAGCGCGGCTCGGTCGCCAGAATGATCTCGCCTTCGCTGTTCGTCACGAGAACGGCATCCGAAATGCCCGCCCAGGCGCGCTCGAACTTGGCCAGGTCGACCTCGACGACGATCACGCCGATGGTTTGACCCTGACTCTCCATGCGCCGCGAATAGGTGAAGGAATAGCTGCCCACCTCTTCGCGCTGCGAAGTGAAGACCGTGGCATTGGAGCGCAGCGCCTCGACGAAATAGGCCGCGTTGCGGTGTTGCTCACCCAATCGCTCGCGATTGGTGGCGGCCACCGTCCGCCCGTCCCGGTCCAGAACCATCAGGGAAGCCGCGCCGATTTCGTCGACGAAGGAGATGAGCCGCTGCGAGCTTTGCGTGAACTCGCCGGAGTTGAGTGCGCCGATCAGCGCCGGATCGCGTGCCAGCAATTGCGGCACGATGGAATTGCGGCGCAGCTCGGAGATCAGGTTCCCCGAATACAGCGCGAGGCGCAATTCGGCGCGGTTGCGGGTGGATTCCGTGAACCTGTCGGTGAGGTAGCGATTGGTGAAGAACACCGTCGCAATGGCCACGATCAGCAGAACGCCGAGCGCCGAGCGCACCCGCCAGGAGGCGGTGCCCGAACGCGCGGCGGATCTCAGGAAGGGAAAACGGCTGGCCATGGCGCTCAGGATACGCCCATCGCGATGCGCACTCAAGCAAGGCGCTGATTTGGTTCGGGCAAACCGGCGCTATGCCGCCGCAAACATCGACGCCAGACCGGAAAAGAGCGCCCGTCCATCGGTGCCGCCATGCGCTTCTTCGGCGGCGCGTTCGGGATGCGGCATCATCCCAAGCACGCGGCGATTGGAGGACAGCACGCCGGCGATATCGTCCACCGATCCGTTCATCGGGCTGGCATAGCGGAACGCCACGCGATCCTCATCCTTCAGCCGCATCACGATCTCGTTCGAGGCGGTGTAGTTGCCGTCGTGATGGGCAACGGGAATATCGATCCGCTGGCCGGCCTCATAGCCGGAGGTGTAAACGCACGCCGATGATCCCACGATGAGCGGAAGGCTGCGGCAGATATATTTCAACCCCGCATTGCGCAGCAGCGCGCCGGGGAGGATGCCGGTCTCGGTCAGGATCTGGAACCCGTTGCAGATGCCGAGGACATGCCCGCCCCGCTCCGCATGCGTCTTGATCTCGGCGCAGATGGGCGAATTGGCGGCGATCGCACCGCAGCGAAGATAATCGCCAAAGGAAAACCCGCCGGGGATCCCGACAATATCCACGCCTTTGGGCAGCGCGGTATCCTTGTGCCAGACCATCTCGACACGGAACCCGGCCGCGCGGAACGCCACCGCCAGATCGCGGTCGCAGTTTGATCCGGGGAAAACGACGATAGCGGCGCGCATCAGAGCATCTCGATCCGGTAGCTTTCGATCACGGTGTTGGCCAGCAGCTTGTCACACATCTCGCGCACGGTGTCCTCACCGGTGCCATCGGCCAGATCGAGTTCGATCACCTTACCCTGCCGCACTCCCCGGATGCCTTCGAACCCGAGCGCGCCCAGCGCATGACGGACCGCTTCGCCCTGTGGATCGAGCACCCCGTCCTTCAGCATCACATGAACCCGTGCCTTCATCGCGCTCTCCGTATGGTCGGGGCCGCCGCCCCTGCTTCTTCTCTTTCCAAATACTCGAACGGAACGGTCGCCATGGGCGCGCCGTCAGTTGATGAGCTTCGGCTTCTCCATCCGCGTGGCATTGACCGGCATCACGCCGAGCCGCCGCGCGACCTCGGTATAGGCATCGGCCAGATTGCCCAGGTCGCGCCGGAACACATCCTTGTCGAGCTTGCGTCCGGTCTCGATGTCCCACAGGCGGCAACTGTCGGGGCTGATCTCGTCGGCCACGATAAGGCGCTGGAAATCGCCCTCGTAGACACGCCCGACCTCGATCTTGAAATCGACCAGCTTGATCCCGACGCCATACATCAGCCCGGACATGAAATCGTTGACCCTGAGCGCGAGGCTCAGGATATCGTCCATGTCCTGTTGGCTGGCCCAGCCGAAAGCGGCGATATGCTCCTCGGTAACGAGCGGATCGCCCAGCTTGTCGTCCTTCAGACAATATTCGACGACCGGGCGCGGCAGCGCTGTGCCTTCCTCGATTCCCAGGCGGCTGGCCATCGACCCGGCGGCGAAATTGCGCACGATCACTTCCAGGGGAATGATCTCGCAAGCGCGCACCAGCTGTTCGCGCATGTTCAACCGCTTGAGAAAATGCGTGGGCACGCCGACGGTGTTCAGGCCGACCATGAAAAACTCGCTCAGGCGGTTGTTCAGCGCGCCCTTGCCGTCGATCACATCCCGCTTTTCGGCGTTATAGGCTGTCGCATCGTCCTTGAAATACTGGATGATCGTTCCCGGCTCGGGGCCCTCGTAGAGAATCTTGGCCTTGCCTTCGTAGATTTTCTTGCCTCGGGCCATGCGACTACATCCTGACAGCGGCGCCGGGTGGCGCGGGAGAAATTGCAACGCCGCCCGGTCCGGCGGTGTTGGAAGCCTCTTAGTGCAACCGCCTGCCTGCCGCAAGCGACGCGCGCACTTGAACCGCGCGCCGCGGCGCGTCATATCTGAAGCGACTTGAGTTCACTTCCAGGAGACCGCCCCCATGTCCACTTTCGACGATCGCGAAAGCGCCTTCGAGAACAAATACGCCCATGATGCGGAAATGCAGTTCAAGGCCGAAGCGCGGCGGAACAAGCTTCTGGGTCTTTGGGCGGCCGAACTGCTGGGCAAGACGGGCGAGGCAGCGAACGACTATGCAAAGGAAGTCGTCAAGGCCGATTTCGAAGAGGCGGGTCACGAGGACGTGGTGCGCAAGGTGTCGGGCGATCTGGGCGACAAGGCCAGCGATGACGAGATCCGCGCCAAGATGGCCGAGCTGATGAAACAGGCCAAGGCACAGATTCTGGACGAGTCGTAAGCTCTTTGTCCTGTCCTGTGCGCGCCCGCCCCGCCGGGCGCGTTCGCGTTTCCACACAGCGTTTCTTCCCTGTGCAGAGGTTTCATGTCCCAAATCGTTCTGGTCCGTCACGGGCAGGCCAATACCGTCGCGCGCGACGATATCACCTATGACCGGCTGAGCGAGCTCGGGCATCGTCAGGCGAGATGGCTTGGCGAGCATTTGCGCGAGCGCGGCGATGTCTTCGCGCAGATTTGGACCGGAACGCTGCAGCGCCATGTCGAAACCGCGGGCGCGATCGACGCCGAGAGCCCCGCCGCGGCGATCCGCGACGAACGGCTCAACGAGTTGGAATATTTCACTCTGGCCCGCCTTCTGGCCGAGCAACACGATATCCCCCTGCCCGACTCGCGCGAGGGGTTCGTACGGCATCTGCCGACCCTGTTTTCGCATTGGAAGGACGGCAAGCTCGAAGGCGCACCCGAACGGTTCGAGCATTTCGAAGCCCGCGTGCGCGACGTGCTGGGCGAGATCGCCGCGACGCGCGGCCGTTCGCTGGTGGTCACCTCAGGCGGGCTGATCGGCATGGCCATGCGTGTTACGCTCGGGCTCGATATGGCAGCGTTCAGCACGGTCTGCCTTTCGGTTCAGAACACCTCGCTAAGCAGCTGGCTGCCGATCGACGACAAGCTGGCGCTGACGCAGTTCAACGCCCTGCCGCATCTGGACGCTCCAGACCGGCTCTTCGCGCAAACGCATATCTAGGGCCAGAATTTTATTGCCTCCGGCGGAGGTATTTTGGAGCCCAAAGAAACCAGAATCGCGGGCTTTTGTCCTCGGCGCGGCGCGGCTAGGGTGGCGCCGGGCGAGGCAGGAGGAAGCGCATGCAGCACCTATGGGTCCGGGCAGAGAGCCGGGAGAACGAGGAACGGGTGGGCATCATGCCCGAGGGCGTGGCCGATTTGATCGAGAGCGGCATGCGCGTGACGGTCGAGGACAGCCCTGCGCGCGTGGTGCCTACCGCGCTCTATCGCGAGGCCGGGGCCGAGATCGCGGAGCCCGGGGCCTGGGTCGATGCGCCGGATGACGCCATCGTTTTCGGTCTCAAGGAACTGCCGGCAGACGGAACGCCGCTGCGCCATCGTCACATCATGTTCGGCCACGCCTACAAGGGACAGGCCGACGGCCGCCGCTTGCTGGAGCGCTTTGCCGCCGGCGGCGGAGCGCTCTACGATCTGGAATATCTCGAGGACAGCGAGGGCCGACGTGTCGCGGCCTTCGGCTATTGGGCGGGCTATGCCGGAGCGGCCGTCACCCTCTTGGCCTATGCCGCGCAGCACCGCGGCGGGATTTGTCCGCCGGTGACCACCTGGCATGACGCATATGCGATGCAGGAGGATGTGCGCGCGGCGCTTGGGGAATTGCGCCCCAAGGCGCTGGTGATCGGCGCTCTGGGCCGCGTCGGCACCGGCGCGGGCGATCTTTGCGAGGCGATGGGATTGGACGTGACGCGCTGGGACATGGAAGACACGGCGCATGGCGGCCCGTTCTTCGAGGTTCTGGACTATCCGCTTCTCTTCAACTGCATCCTCGCGCGCCCCGGAACGCCGGTTTTCGTGCCCGACGATGCCTGCGAGGCGGAACGCGGCCTGCGCGTGATCGGCGATATCGCCTGCGATCCGGGCAGCGATTTTTCACCGATCCAAGTCTATGACGCCGTCACGCGCTGGGATGCGCCGGTGGTGCGCGCCTGCGACGATCCCCCGCTCGACGTGATGGCGATCGACAATCTGCCATCGCTGCTGCCGCGCGAATCCTCGCAGGATTTCGCGGCGCAGCTGTTGCCCTATCTGCAAGGGCTGGATCGTCTGGAGTCCGGCGTCTGGGGCCGGGCGCGAACCTATTTCGACGAGCATTTGAAGAAGGTGACGACATGACGGTTCATTGGTGCGGCACAGGTCTTTCGACCGTTCCCGGCTTGCGTCGGCTGATTGGGGCCGGTGAGCATGAGGTGACGGTCTGGAACCGGACGGTGGAGAAGGCGCGCGAAGCGGTGGGCGATCTGACGGATGACATCCGGGCCTTCGATCTGGACGTGCTTGCCGATGCGGTGTCGGCGGGCGATGTGATCGTCTCGATGCTACCCGGCGACTGGCATGTTCCGCTGGCAGAAATGGCGATCGACAATGGCGCGCATTTCGTCTCCTCCTCCTATATCGCGCCCGAGATGCGCGCGCTCGACAGCAAGGCGCGCGCCGCCGGCGTCGCTCTGGTCAACGAGGTGGGGCTCGATCCGGGCATCGATCATCTGATGGCGCATCATCTGGTGGCCGAATACCGCGCAAGCGCCGCCTATGACGCGGACAACGTGATCTCCTTCCGCTCCTATTGCGGCGGCGTTCCGAAAGAGCCGAACGCGCGGCGCTACAAGTTCAGCTGGGCGCCGGTGGGCGTGCTCAAGGCGCTGCGCTCGCCCTCGAAATCGATCCGTCATTTCACCGAGCTCGATGTCGCCCGCCCCTGGGACGCGATCAGCCGCTATGACGCGCCTTTGCCCCGGCCCGAAAGCTTCGAGGTCTATCCCAACCGCGACAGCCTGCCCTTCATGGAGGATTACCGCTTCGATCCGCGCTGGAAGGTCAAGGAATTCGTGCGCGGCACGCTGCGCCTGAACGGCTGGGCCGAGGCCTGGGCCGATATCTTCGCCGAGGTCGGCAGCGCAAGTGACGCGCGCCTCCAGGAGATGGCCGATCAGCTTCTGACCGAGAACGCCTATGGCGAGGGAGAGGCGGATCGCGTCGTGCTCTGTGTCGATCTGCTGGCCGAGCGCGATGGCGCGCCGGTCTGGCACAAGACCTATGTCATGGATGCCTGGGGGGACGAGCGCGGAACGGCCATGGCGCGGCTCGTGTCGGTGCCGGTGTCGCTAGCGGTGGAGGCGGTGCTTGACCGCGAGATCGCGCCGGGCGTGACGCCCGCGCCAAGCGATCCGAAACTGGTGCAGCGCTGGCTCGGCGAGGTTCAGACGCTGGCGCAGCATCTGATGGTTGTCGATCATATGCGCTAGACGGCAAGGCTCTTCGAAAAGCCTTGCCAACTCTCCGTCAAAAGCTGAAAGCGCGCTGGAACGGGCTTACTCCCCGAACACGCGTGCAAAGATCGTGTCGACATGCTTGGTGTGATAGCCGAGATCGAATTTCTCCTCGATCTCTTCGGCCGACAGTGCCGCGCGCACTTCCTCATCGGCGAGCAGTTCCTCGCGGAAATCGGTCCGGTTGTCCCAGACCTTCATCGCGTTGCGCTGCACCAGACGGTAGGCATCCTCGCGCGACACGCCGGCCTGCGTCAACGCCAGCAGCACCCGCTGCGACATGACGAGGCCGGGAAACTTGTTCATGTTCTCCAGCATGTTCTCGGGATAGACCAGCAGCTTATCGATCACCCCGGTCAGACGGGCGAGCGCGAAATCCAGCGTGATCGTCGCATCCGGGCCGATCATCCGCTCGACGCTCGAATGCGAGATATCGCGCTCATGCCAGAGCGCCACGTTTTCCATCGCCGGGATCACGGCCGAGCGGACCATGCGCGCGAGCCCGGTCAGGTTTTCCGTCAGCACCGGGTTCTTCTTGTGCGGCATCGCGCTGGAGCCCTTTTGCCCCATCGAAAAGAACTCCGCCGCCTCCAGCACCTCGGTCCGCTGCATATGGCGGATCTCGATGGCGATATTCTCGATGCTGCTGGCGATCACGCCCAGTGTGGCGAAGAAGGCGGCGTGGCGGTCACGCGGGATCACCTGGGTGCTGATCGGCTCGGGCACGAGACCGAGCTTGTCGCAGACATGTTCCTCGACCGCCGGATCGATATTGGCGAAGGTGCCGACCGCACCGGAAATCGCGCCTGTCGCCACTTCGGCGCGGGCATCGCGCATGCGGCTGAGGTTGCGGTCCATCTCCGCGTAGAAACGCGCGAAGGTCAGGCCCATGGTCGTGGGTTCGGCATGGATACCATGGGACCGCCCGATGCGGATCGTGTCCTTGTGCTCATAGGCGCGGCGCTTTAGCGCGGCCAAGAGCGCCTCCAGATCGGCAATCAGGATATCGGCGGCGCGCACCAGTTGAACGTTGAACGTGGTGTCCAGCACATCAGAGGATGTCATGCCCTGATGCACGAACCGCGCCTCTTCGCTGCCCACATGCTCGGCCAGATGGGTCAGAAAGGCGATCACGTCGTGTTTCGTCTCGCGCTCGATCTCGTCGATGCGGGCGATGTCGAACTCCACGTCCTTCGCCTTCCACACCGCCTGCGCATTCTCTCGCGGGATCACGCCCAGATCGGCCATCGCGTCGCAGGCATGGGCCTCGATCTCGAACCAGATGCGGAACTTGGTGGCCGGTTCCCAGATGGAGACCATGTCGGGGCGAGAATAGCGGGGGATCATGCGCGATCCTTTCTTGAAACGGGCTTGCGGGTTTTGTCCGCTCTCCTAGACTGCAGAATTCGACCCGGCAAGGGAGCCTGCCATCAATGAGACGCTTTGCCCTGCCATGACAATTGCGGACCTCCCATCACTGCGCGATTTCGAAGGCTCATGGGCCGTCTCGCGGGTGATATTGGATCGCACCGCCGGGCCTTGCCGTTTTGACGGGACGGCCCAGTTTTCATCAACATCTTTTGGCCTGCACTATAGCGAGGCGGGGCGGCTTTACCTGCCAGACCATGCTCCGATCCGGGCCGAACGGCAGTATCTTTGGCAAAGTTGCGGCAATCGCATCGAGGTGAAATTCTCGAATGGTGCAGCTTTTCACACTTTCGATCCCGCCGATCCACGCGCCGCGCATTTCTGCGACCCCGACAGCTATAGCGTCACCTATCACTTTGAAAACTGGCCGATCTGGCGCAGCACATGGATCGTACGCGGCCCGCGCAAATCCTATCGCATGGTCACGACATACCGGCCGGACGCATCGTGATTTTGCCGCATGGGCAAACCGTGCTATCTTTTCGCGCACAAGAGAGGAGAATTCCGATGATCAAGACAGTTCTGGCAAGCTCCGCCCTTCTTGTCGCCACCGCGACCGCTGGATTGGCTGAGTGCAAGTGGGGCCATGAGCAGGCCGTCATGACCTGCGCCGAAGGCACCGTTTATGATGCGGAAACGAAAAGCTGCAAGGCGCTGAGCGGCTGAAAGCTGGCGCTATCGCGCTCCATCCCTGAAGGCGGCGCTTGAGCCGTCTTTTTTTTGTTCGTTTTTTGTTCACGCTGACCCTTTGTTAACTTCCCGGCCCTATCCCGAAACCAGAAGAACGGAGACGGGTCGATGACGCAGCTTGCCGCAATATCCGGAACGCAGATCGCCGCCAATGCTCGAGGCGCGGCCGCACAACTTCCGCGCCGTGCCAAGGCGGCCATTATCGTGCAATTCATTCTCAAGGAAGGCGCGGATGTGCCGCTCAGCGCATTGCCCGAAGATCTGCAGGTTCAACTGACCCAACTTCTGGGCGAGATGCGCTATATCGACCGTGCGACGATGAATTCTGTGATCGAGGAATTCATGACGGAGCTTGAATCCGTTGGCCTCTCCTTTCCCGGCGATATCGCCGGCGCGCTCTCGGCGCTTGACGGCAAGATCAGCGACCGCACGGCGATGCGCCTGCGCAAGGAAGCCGGCGTGCGCCAGATCGGCGATCCCTGGTCCCGCATCGCCGCCCTCCCGCTCGCCAAGCTTCAGGCGCTGGTCGCGTCCGAATCGATCCAGGTCGTTGCTGTCATGGTCTCCAAGCTCGATGTGTCAAAGGCGGCGGAGCTTCTCAGTTCCCTGCCGGGGGAAGTTGCGCGGCGGATCACCTACGCGATGTCCATGACCGATGCGGTCACGCCAGATGCGGTCGATAGGATCGGCCTGAGTCTCGCCGCGCAGATCGATGCCGAACCGCCAAAGGCATTTAAGGCCCAGCCCTCCGAACGC
The DNA here is from genome assembly GCF_023370775.1 of Marivita sp. GX14005. Taxonomy (GTDB): domain Bacteria; phylum Pseudomonadota; class Alphaproteobacteria; order Rhodobacterales; family Rhodobacteraceae; genus Marivita. Next base: position 717,713 of record NZ_JAMCCQ010000002.1, on the reverse strand, counting down.
GTCGGCGCGATCCTGAATTTCTCGCGCGCAGCCAAGCGGGACGAGATTCTGACCGCGCTCGACGAGGAGGACGAGGCTTTCGCCAGCGAGGTGCGCAAATCGATTTTCACATTCGCGCATATCCCCGAACGCATGAAACCGATCGACGTGCCCAAGCTGACCCGCGATCTGGATCAGGAGGTGTTCGCGCAGATCATCTCCGGCGCGACGTCGGAGGGGGACAACGCGGCGGTGGAGTTCATCCTGTCGAATATCTCGGGCCGCATGGCCACCGCCTTGCGAGAGGCTGCGGAGGAACTGGGGGAGGTCAAGCCGAAACAAGCCGAAGCCGCGATGGGAGATGCCGTGCGCGTGATCCGCGATTTGACCGATAGCGGCGAAATCACCTTGGTCGAACCCGAAAGCGAGGAGGACTAGGCCCGAATGACCGAGCCACTATCCTTGCGGAACACGAAACACCGATCCCGCCGCACCGTCAGCCACATGACGGTGCCGGCGTTCGGCAAAAACACGTTCGGAACCGTGGCCCGGATCACGCTGCCGTCATGCTCCATGCGGAAATCGACAAGGCTTTCCGAGCCCATGAACCGCGCGCGCTCGACAACACCCTTCGCGGGCGTTCCGGCAAGCGGCGTCGGGTTGGGGCCGCGGCCGTGACGGTCGAAATCGATACCGACATGCTGCGGGCGGAACACGATTTCGACCTCGCCGCCATCGGGAACACCCGGCGCGAGGAATTGGCCGAAAGGCGTGTCGGTCAGCGCGCCGCGCACGGTCCCCTCAAGCAGGTTGATATCGGAAAAGAACGCGACCGCTTCCTTGTCGGCAGGGGCGTTGTAGATGTTGTATGGCGCGCCGCGTTGAACGATCTTCCCCTTGCGCATGAGGGCGATTTCATCGGCCATGCGCATCGCCTCTTCGGGCTCGTGCGTGACAAGAAGGACGGACGTGCCCTCTTCCTTCAAAAGCGCCAGCGTTTCATCGCGGATGCCGTCGCGCAGACGGTTGTCGAGCCCGGAAAACGGCTCGTCCATCAGCATGATCGACGGGCCGGGCGCAATGGCGCGCGCCAAAGCGACGCGTTGCTGTTCGCCGCCCGACAACTGGTGCGGAAATTCATCGATGTAATGCGAAAGCCCCACACGTTCGAGAAGCGATCCGACACGCGGCAGTTTCTCGCGCCGCGAACCCTTGAGACCGAAGCCGACATTGTCGCCGACCGTGAGGTGGGGAAAGAGCGCGAAATCCTGGAAGATCAGCCCGATGGACCGCTGCTCGGGAGGGACGCGAAACACCGTGTCGCAAACGAGCGCGCCATCGACATGGATCGTTCCCGCGTCCTGCATATCGACACCGGCGATGATCCGAAGCGTCGTGGATTTACCGCAGCCCGAAGGGCCCAGAAGGCAGGTCACATCGCCCGGATCGATCGCCAAAGACACGTCATCGACAACGCGCCTGCCATCGAAATCGCGAACGATATTGCGGATTTCCAGCCGGGGATGCGATCCGGTCACGCCTGCCTCATCAGTTATTCCGAGATAAATGATCGGATTAGCATGCAGCAGGTATCAGCCGGCACCGCTCGCGGCAAGCCCCTAGCCGCGCGTCGTGCCGTCACCCGTGACGATGTATTTGAAACTGGTAAGCTGCTCTGCCCCGACCGGCCCGCGCGCGTGAAGCTTGCCGGTGGCGATCCCGATCTCGGCCCCCATACCGAATTCGCCGCCATCGGCAAACTGGGTGGAGGCATTGCGCATGACGATCGCGCTGTCGACGCGCTGGATGAAGCGTTCGGCTGCCGAATCGTCCTCTGTCAGGATGCAATCGGTGTGATTGGAGCCGAACCGGCGAATATGCGCGATGGCCGCGTCCAGATCCTCGACCACGCGGGCGGCGATGATACTATCGAGATATTCGCAGCCCCAATCGGGCTCGTTCGCCTCGACCGTGCCCGCGATGGAACGCAGCTCGGCATCCGCGCGCACTTCGACGCCGGCATCGAGCAGGGCGCGGATCACCCCCTGCCCTATGGTATCGACCACGTCGCGGTGGATCAGCAGACATTCGGCCGCGCCGCAGATCCCGGTGCGGCGCGTCTTGGCGTTCAAGATCACGTCGAGCGCCTTGACCGGGTCGGCCTCCTTGTCGACATAGATATGCACGATCCCTTCGAGATGGGCAAAAACCGGCACCCGCGCCTCGCGCTGCACGAGCCCGACGAGCCCCTTGCCGCCGCGCGGCACGATCACGTCGATCACATCCGTCATGGTCAGCATCTCACTGACAGCCGCGCGATCCCGCGTCGGGACGCGTTGGATCGCGTCCTCGGGAAGTCCGGCGGCCGCAAGACCCTGGACGAGACAGGCGTGGATCGCGGCGGAGGAATGAAAACTCTCGGAGCCGCCGCGCAGGATCACGGCGTTTCCGGCCTTCAGGCAAAGCGCACCGGCGTCGGCGGTCACGTTCGGGCGCGATTCGTAGATCACGCCGATCACGCCCAGCGGCGTGCGCACGCGCTTGATATCGAGCCCGCTCGGACGATTCCATTCCGCCATGACCGTCCCGACCGGATCGTCTTGTTCGGCAATTGCGCGCAGGCTTTTTTCGATATCGTCAATCCGCGCGTCATCGAGCGCGAGCCGGTCCATCATTGCGTCGCTCAGTCCCTTGTCGCGGCCGAACGCCAGATCGCGTTCATTCGCCTCCATGATCTCCGCACGGCGCTCGAGGATCGTATCGGCCGCGGCGACCAGTGCGGCCTGCTTATTTTGCGGCGTCGCAAAGGCAAGCTCCGCAGCGGCCGCCTTCGCCCTCGCGCCGATATCCTGCATCAATGCGGCAATGTCGGAATGGTCTTTCATCGGTATCGCCCTCGTCCGCCGGGAATTGAAGTATCTGGAAAGAGAAGAAGATCAAATTGCCATATCGTCGCGATGTATTATCACGGCGCGGCCGGGATAGCCCAGGATTTCCTCGATCTTCGCGGAATTATGACCCTTGATCGCCTGGGCTTCATCCGCGGTGTAGCGGCTGAGCCCGATGCCGAGATCTCCGCCCGCGGCATCGCGGATCGTCACCGGATCGCCGCGTCCGAAACGGCCCAATACCTGGGTCACGCCGGGTGGAAGCAGCGAGCGGCCCTGGATCAACGCATGACGCGCGCCCTCGTCCACCGTCAGGGTGCCTTGCGGCTTCATCGACGCGATCCAGCGTTTGCGCGCAGCATGCGGATCGAGCTGCGGGGTAAACCATGTCGCCCGCGCGCCCTGTTCCAGGGCGGACAGGGGATTAGGCCGGGCGCCCTCGGTGATCGCCATCGCGCAACCCGAAGCCGTTGCCGTTCGCGCCGCCAGCAGCTTGGTCTTCATGCCGCCCTTGGACAGGCCGGAGCCAGCGTCGCCGGCCATCGCCTCGATTTCGGGTGTGATGCGGTCGATCAGAGGATAGTGGCGCGCCGCCGGATCCTGCATCGGATTGGCGCTGTAGAACCCGTCGACATCGGAGAGCAGAACAAGCTGGTCCGCCCCGACCGTCGCGGCGACCTGTGCGGCCAGCCGGTCATTGTCGCCATAGCGTATTTCATCCGTCGCGACGGTATCGTTTTCATTGACGATCGGCACGACCCCGAAGCCGACCAGCGTTTCCAGGGTCGCGCGACTGTTGAGATAGCGGCGGCGATTGGCACTGTCCTCGAGCGTGACCAGAACCTGCGCTGTATTCAGCCCGTGCGGCGCCAGCGCTTCCTCATAGGCGCGCGCCAGACGGATCTGCCCCACGGCGGCGGCGGCTTGGGACTGCTCGAGCGGCAGCGCCGTATTCGGCAGTTTCAGGACCCCGCGCCCCAGCGCGATCGATCCCGAAGAAACAAGTATCACGTCGGTGCCGCGTGCCTTGATCCGCGCCACATCCTCTGCAAGCGACAGGAGCCATTCTCTTCGCAAATCGCCCTTGTTACGATCGATAAGCAGCGCGGAGCCGATCTTTACGACGAGCCGGCGCGCCTCGCTCAGGGCTGCCACGGTTCATGCTCCGCGGAGGGCAGGTCGCGCTTTCTGGCGGATCGAACATGCCGGCGGAGCGCGCGCAGCACCTCTGTCAGCCCCTCGCCGGAGACACCAGACATGAGCATCACCTCATGGCCCGCCTCGCGTTCGAGCTCTTCGCGGAGGAAGGCGCGTTCCTCCTCGTCCAGCGCGTCGATCTTGTTGAGCACGGTGATGCGCGGCTTTTCGGACAGCCCCGCGCCATAGGTCTCGATCTCGTGAATGATGGTCCGGTAATCCTCGAGCAATGTGCCCGACGTGCCATCGACCAGATGCAGCAGCGCCGCACAGCGTTCGACATGGCCAAGAAACGTATCGCCCAGGCCGCGCCCCTCATGCGCGCCCTCGATCAGGCCCGGAATATCGGCAACGACGAATTCGGCATCATCCACGCCGACCACGCCAAGGTTCGGGTGCAGCGTGGTAAAAGGGTAATCGGCCACCTTGGGCCGCGCGTTCGAGGTCGCGGCCAGAAAGGTCGACTTGCCCGCATTCGGCAGGCCGAGAAGCCCCACATCCGCGATCAGCTTGAGCCGCAGCCAGATCGTGCGCTCGACGCCGGGCTGACCGGGATTCGCGCGGCGCGGGGCCTGGTTGGTGGAGGTCTTGAAATGCAGGTTGCCCCAACCGCCATTGCCACCCTTCGCAAGCAACACGCGCTGACCGAGTTCCGCGAGGTCGGCGATCACGGTCTCCTGATCCTCGTCCAGCACCTCCGTGCCGACCGGCACTTTCAGAACGATATCCTTCCCATCCGCGCCGGTGCGCTGGCGCCCCGCTCCGGGCACGCCGTTATCGGCGAAGAAATGCTGCTGGTAGCGAAAATCGATCAACGTGTTGAGCCCATCAACCGCCTCGGCCCAAACATCGCCGCCATCGCCGCCATCGCCGCCGTCGGGACCGCCGAACTCGATATATTTCTCGCGCCGGAAGCTGATGCAGCCATTCCCGCCAGCGCCCGAGCGAATGTAGACCTTACACAGATCGAGGAACTTCATGTCGCGTCTCTTTCAAAGCCGGTCCGGCCGGGCGTGGTGACATCCTGCTTGCGCTCTACCTGTGTCCGGTGTGCGCGGTCAAGCTGAGCGCGCATAACCGGGAGCTTGCGGCCCACGAAATGCGAATAGGTCTGGACCACTTGGCCGGTCGGCACGAAACCCAGTTTGGCGAGCACATGCGCGGACGCGTGATTGCCCTCGATCCAACCGCTCGCCAGCGCCGCACGCGATGCACGCGTGAACCGCACGATCACCATTGACGCGGCGGTCGTCATCAAACCGCGCCCCCATGCCGGCTCTTCCAACCAATAGCCAAGCTCCGGCCTTGCGGTGCCCCTATCGATCGACACAATGCCGCGCGGCGCGCCTGCTTGCTCGATGACGCGATAGAACGGATCGCTGCGATAGCGGGCGAAAAAGGCTTCAGCATCCTCGAGCCGGTAGGGATGCGGCACGCCCGTCAGCCAGCGATGCACCGCAGGCCGGACGATCTCGCGCGCGATCCAGACGGCATCGCCGTCGTGCAATGCGCGCAGGGCAACGCCACTGCTCATGCCGCCACCTCGCCCCGGGTGCCGGTCCGGCGCATCAATCCATCCGCTTGATATAGGTCCAGGTCGGAACATTCGCGCCGCGCGCCACCGAAAAGGACTCGGCATCGCCGATATATTCGAAGCCGCAATGCGTCAACACACGGGCCGATGCCGGGTTGTCCTGAAAGACCGTGGCAAAGATCGTGCGATTTCCCAGGGGGTTCGCGTTCACCAATGCGCGCACCGCATCCGACGCGAGCCCGGTGTTCCAGAAGGGCGGCGCGACCCAGTAGGAAATCTCCGACTGGTTGCGGTCCATCCGCTTGAGCGAAATCACCCCCATCACCTCCGGCCCGCCATCGGCGGTGCCGTCCATCGCCCACGCATCCTCGTCCCGCTCGGCAGCCGAAACGCGTTCGACAAACGCTTGCGCCGCGCCCGGCGGATAGGGGTGCGGCACGGTGGAGGTCATCGCGGCCATGCGTTGCTCGCTCATGTAATGCTCGATCAACCCCATATCCGACTTGCGCAGAGGTCGAAGCGCGAAACGGTCGGTCGTCACGACCGGCTGGCTCGCGTTCAGGATGTTGACGCTCATCTGCTCTCTCCTCATGGCAGATATGGGATATATGGAAGGGTCCGCGACAGAACAAGAACAGGGGGACCGGCGGCGTGCCGATCCCCCTGATTTTTCAAAACCCTTCGGGTCGGCTTACTCGGCGGCCTCCGCCTCTGGAAGAACCGATACGAAGGTGCGGCCCTTGAGGCCCTTGTGGAACGTCACGTTGCCATCGACGGTCGCAAAGATCGTGTGATCCTTGCCGAGGCCGACGCCTTCACCCGGCCAGAATTTCGTGCCGCGCTGGCGCACGATAATGTTACCGGGGATCGCGGCCTGCCCGCCATAGAGCTTGACGCCAAGACGGCGACCGGCAGAGTCGCGACCGTTGCGGGATGAACCGCCTGCTTTTTTATGTGCCATTGGTCAGATCTCCTTACTTCGATGCCAGGTCTTTGGCTTGTTCGATCCAGCCTTCACGTTCGATCCGGCCCTTGAACGACAGTTTCTCGCCGAATTCCTCGATATCGGCCTCGGTCCATGCGGCGATCTGCGCAAAGCTCGTGATACCGGCGTCGTTCAGCTTCTTCTCCAGCGCCGGGCCGACGCCCGACAGTTTCTTCAGGTCGTCCTTCGCGCCCGGCGCGACACCGGCTTTCGCGGCCGGCTTGGCCTTGGCGGCGTTGCCCGCCACGCGCGCCTTCATCTCGGATTGTTCGGTCCGGTTCGCGGTATAGCGATCCTCACCCAACCCGCGCGGCAGGATGCCTGCGCCCTGCGCCGCCTTTACGCCGGACTTATCGGCGCCGGAGGAAAGGATATCCGTAACGCGCACCAGCGTCAGCTGCTGACGATGGCCCTTGGTCCGCTTCGAGCTGTGCTTGCGGCGGCGCTTGACGAAATTGATGACCTTCTCGCCCTTGATCTGATCCAGAACCTCGGCCTGAACCGCCGCACCATCCACAAGAGGCGCGCCCACGACGGTGCTGTCGCCGCCAAGCATCAGGATTTCGTTGAACTGGACCGTTTCGCCTGCATCGGCTGCCAGTTTTTCGACGCGCAAAGTATCGCCCGATTGGACCTTGTATTGCTTGCCGCCGGTTTTCATCACCGCGAACATCTGTATCTTCCTTCGTCTTCCGCGTCCTGTGGCCCCCGGAGAACCGGGCGTTTCGGGATCGTCCCGCCGCGAACAGCGCGCCATGATGGCGTTGTTTCACAAAAACGAAAGGCAGGGCCGAAGCCCCGCTCTTTCCTGCGCGGCTTATGCTGCGCCAAGCCCGGCATGTCAATGCCCGTTCCGCCGGGCATGCCCGCTTTCTTCTCGTCGGAAATACTCCGGGGGGTGCGGGGGGCCGGCCCCCCGCCGGCGCAGCAGATGTGCGAACGCCGTCGCTAGAGCTCCTGAACCTGCATCTGCCGCCCGATGGCGAGCCCCAACGCGTATGAGATGTCTTCATACATCTCGTTGAACCCTGCGAACAGCGCACGATTGAGCGCCTTGCCGGGCTCAGTTTCCGACAGGGCGGTATAGTCCTCGATCGCGCCTTCTGGCAGCGGACGATAGGCCATCAGCAAAAACGCATAGACCCATTCGCGCGTATCCTCGCGCGTGTCCTCCTCGGAGGACCATACTTCGGTCAGGATATCGGCCTCCGACATGTCGATGCCGCCGCCATCCACGAGGCCGAGATAGAACTTGTAGTTGGCGTTGAGCGAGCCGACGAGATTCGCCTCCACCAGATCGTTCACGGTCACGAAATCGCGCAGCGTTTCGAGCAGATCGGAGTCCGTCCCCACCAAGTCCCGATAAGCGCCGCGCGCGGCCTCCTCTATCTCCTCGTCGCGCATTGCCTGTCGGGCGCTGAGCTCCAGATCGACGATCTGCTCACCCGTGTCCGACGTGAAGAACGCGATGAGCGGATCGGCATCCGCTTCCCCGAACTCCTCGGCAAATCCCCGTTTCACGGTCTCCAGCATCCGCGCGTCGTCATAGATCCGGTCGACGGTCTGCCGCCATCTGTCGGTCGCGCCGCCGGGAAGCATGTCGTCCCCCAGGGTCTTGCCATAATCGAGCCCCTCGGCCCGCATGATCTCGACGATCTGCGGAACACCGAGCGCGCCCAGCAGGTCATCGATCTGCTGCGCCGCCCCTGCCCCGGCGGAGGCGAGAACGAAGAGTCCGGCCGCGGCAGCCTTCGTCAGAGTGCGGATCATTTCGGGTCTCCCGGTGTTGCGCCCCCGTTACCTATGGCGCGCATCGGCGCTTGCCAAGCCGACACGCAAAAATCGGCGGTCCGCCGCAGCCGAGAAAAGAGGTTGCACAGCCCTCCCGGAGCCGCTAAACGCCGCCCCACCAGACCCCCGCGGAGAGGTGCCGGAGTGGTCGAACGGGGCGGTCTCGAAAACCGTTGACCCTTCACGGGGTCCCAGGGTTCGAATCCCTGTCTCTCCGCCATTCACACTCTCAGCCTTGTAATACTCCATCAGCAGCGCGCGCTGGGGCATCTATGCCCGCCGGGTGGTGCGCATGCCGTAAAGCCAGCCGGCGATCCATCCGCCGAGATGCGCTTCCCAGGCGAGACCTCCCGACAGGATAACGAAGAGAACGATATTGGCGAGCGCGAGCCCGAGGATCGCCATGACGACCGGCTGAACGGTCAATCCGGCTTGCTTGCGGGCGCGGTAATCCATCGCCTGCCAGAGGCCGATCAGGCCGAAGACGGCTCCGGAGGCGCCGATCATGGGGGCGGGGCTGGTCGACAACAGGCCGAAACAGGCCGCGCCGGTAACCGCTGCCGCGAAAAGGACCAGCAGGGTCCGGCGCGCGCCGATCTCCGCGGCGATGAATTTTCCGAGCGACAGGAGGACGACGCTGTTCATCGCGAGATGAAGCAGCCCGCCATGCAGGAACGCATAGGTGATGAACATCAGCACCGTCTGGCCGGGATAGATCGCCGGCGCCGCGTCCCAGAGCAGCGGCGCCCAGAACGCGCCCAGTGCGAAGGCCGGCCATCGCAGATCGCCGCTTCCGAACATACCGGCCGATGACAGGCTCAGCACCGCCTCTATTGCCGCCATCACGCCGACAAGCGCCCAGAGAAAGCCGGGCGCGCCCGGTTGCGGCTCGGGAGCCCGCGACGGCGGGGGGTCGGAACGAGGATGCGTCATGGACCGCAGATAGCCCCGCGACCCTCCAGCGCCAAGGGGCCAAAGCCGAATTGGCGCCGAGCGAAGCCGGCGCCATGCCGGGTCAGTCGCTCTCGGTTTCGTCCGAAATCCAGGTTCCGGCTGCGACAGCGCGCGGAAAGCCGAGCGGACCGATGGCCATGAGCGCGACCTGGTGCAGATCGGCGGCGGGAATCCCTTCGGACAGCGCGCGGCGGGTGTGCGAATGCACCGCGCCTTCGGAGGCCGCGCCGATGGAAAGCGCGAGCTTGACCAGACGGCGTTCGCGTTCGGTCAGATCGCCGGCCTTTGCGGTGGCTTCGCCCAGATCGGAATAGGCGGACCAGACGTCGGGATAGGCCTTGGCGAGATCGCCTGCCGCGCCGGGAAGATTTTTGCTCATGTCGTATTCCTTCTTGTGAAACTGCCGTAGCGATAACAAAGGCTTCTAGCTGCAGATGCGTCAGCCGCCAAGCGTCGACATGTGACGCGCGATGGCCGGGCTGTCCATGCGGGCCGCGTCGAAGCGGTGGCGCTCGGGTTTCGCCGCGATAGCGCGGCGGATCGCTTCGAGCGCGGCAGCCTCCGAGTGCCGCAACGGCGCACGCAGATCGACGGAGCCTTCGTCGCCCATGCAGGTGTAGAGCCGCCCCGTGCAGCTGAGCCTGACGCGGTTGCACAGCGCGCAGAAATTGCAGGACATCGGCTGGATGAACCCCAAGAGCCCACCGGTTTCCCGAACCTGCATGAAGCGGGCCGGCCCGCCGGTTGCGTGGCGATGCGGCGTCAGGGTCCAGCGTTCGGCAAGATCCCGTTGCAGATCGGACAGCGGCAGCGCCGTCCGGCTTCGGTCCTGCCCGGTCTCGCCGAGCGGCATTTCCTCGATCAGGGTCAGATCCATACCGCGCTCATGGGCGAAACGGATCAGCGTATCGAGTTCGCCCTCAAAGGCGCCGCGGCTGGCGACCGCGTTCAGCTTGACCTTCAGCCCGGCGTCCTGCGCGGCGGCGATCCCGCTCAGAACGCGGGAGATATCGCCCAGCCGGGTGATGGCGCGGTAGCGTTCGGGATCGAGCGTATCGAGCGAGACATTGACTCGGCGCACGCCGCAGGCCGCAAGGGTCTCTGCGTGACGGGCCAAGAGCGTTCCGTTCGTGGTCAGCGTCAGCTCGTCCAGCGCGCCGTTCGAAAGATGACGGGACAGATCGCGGAAGAGATCCATCACGTCGCGGCGCACCAGCGGCTCGCCGCCCGTCAGGCGCAGCTTGCGCACGCCGTGGCGGATGAAAAGATCGCTCAGCCGCGCGAGTTCTTCCAGCGTCAGCACGTCGCGCTTGGGCAGGAAGATCATCTTTTCGGCCATGCAATAGGTGCAGCGCAGATCGCAGCGGTCGGTGACCGATAGGCGCAGATAGCTGACGGTGCGTCCGAAACCGTCGGTCAGCGGGGCGGATGTGGCATCGAATGGCATATCGGGCTCACATGCAGAACGGGTGCCAGGCAAGCCCGTCACCAACCGCGATTTCGGACGCATCCGCCGGCACCATCGCCAGGCCATCGGCGGCGCTGAGCGGAAGGAGCGTGGCAGACACGCTGCGCCCCAGCCGTTCGAGAACGGGGCGGCCAGTCGCATCGTAGCGCGCAAGGCGCGCGGGAAACACCTCTGCACGACCGGGTGTGCGGGACCAGTCGAAACCCGCGATGGCCGGCACCCGCGCGAAGGAGCGCGGGGCGCGGCCCATGAGCCGGTCGATCTGCGCAGCGAGGAAGAGGTGAAAGCCGACATGCACGGCGAAGGGATTGCCCGGAAGGCCCGTAAACGCGGCGCGGCCAAGCTTGCCGAACATCACCGGCTTGCCCGGCTTCAGCGCGACGCGCCACCCCTGGACCGTGCCGCCCGCATCGATGAAGGCCGAGCGGACGTGATCCTTGCCTCCCATAGACACCGCGCCGGATGTCACGATCAGATCGAACCTGTCGCCAAGCCCCTCCAGCGCGGCGGCGGTCGCGGCGGCATCGTCGGGCAGGATCCCCAGATCGCTCACCTCCGCGCCGGCTCCGCGCAGAAGCGCGCAGAGCATCGGGCGGTTGGCATCGGGGATCTGTCCGTCGCGCCAGACGCCCGCCTGCACCTCGTCGCCGGTCGAAAAGACGGCCACGCGCGGGCGGCGCAGCACCTCGATGCCGGTGATCCCGTTCGCGGCCAGCAGGCCGATGTGATGCGGCGCGAGCTTTGTATGCGCGGCGGCGATCACCGCGCCTTTGGCCTGATCGCTGCCCCTGCGGCGGATATTGCTGCCGAGGGGCGGTTTTTCTTCGAAGTGAACCTTGTGACCCTTGTCGACGCAGGCCTCGATCATGGCGACCGTATCGGCGCCGCGCGGCAGCGGCGCGCCGGTGAAGATGCGCAGCGCGGCCCCTTCGGGCAGATCGCGCGGCCGATCGCCTGCGGCGACGGTTCCGGCGACCGGAAGGCAACAACGGCCTTCAAGATCGGCGCGCCGAACGGCGAACCCGTCCATCGCGGAATTGTCGAAGAAGGGCATCGCGGCGGGGGCAAGGATATCTTGCGCGGCGGTGCGCCCGGTGGCGGCGGCCAGCGGCACCTCTTCGGTCTGCGCAATCGGTGAAACCTGAGCGGTGGCGCAGGTGATCGCATCGCCCAGCGCGATCAGATCGCCGCCCTGCCCTGCGCGGTCGCATCCGCAACCCTCGATGGTTCGGTCCATATGCATCCGCCTGATCCTTCTTGTGGAAATCTTGGGAAAGCTCGCAGGCGGCCGAGGGAGGGCGGCCACCTGCTGTGCTGCGACGCGTTACATCGCGTCAGCGGCGTTCTTCATCAGGTAGTCAGTGACAAGAGCGGCTTCGTTCTCGTCCAGACCGGCCCGCGGGAACATCGACGGCGTGATGCCGCGCCATTGCTGCTGCGTGAAGTGGCTCACCTCACGCGGTGCGTGGCAGACGGTGCAGCGCTCGAAGAAGATCTTCTCGCCCGGCTCCATGTCGGCATAGAGGCTTGCCGTCAGTGCATCGAGCCGTTCGAGCCCCAGCTTGTCCTCGTCGATCTCGGCCAGTTCCTGGTCCTCGATGATCTCGGGCTTCTCGTAGGCCATGTTCGGGCCTTCGGGATCCTCGCATTTGCGCAGCGAACACAGGACGGTGTTGGCCGTTGTGGCTTCGGACAGGCCCGAGGACCGCTGCGTCGAGGTCAGGAAGTTGACCAGACCGGAGTTGCAGCGCCCCTTGCTGTCGAGCGATGGCCACGCGCCTTCGTAGATCGAGACCACGCCCGGCATGATGCCGTCGCTGACCACCGCACCGGCGATGACCGTGCCGCGATCGTTGTAAAGCTCGACCAGATCGCCATCCTCGATCCCGCGCGCGGCGGCATCTTCGGTGTTGATCCGCACCGGCTCGCGGCCCTGCACCTTGTAGAGTTTGCGCAGGTTCTCGGACTGGTCCATCTGGCTGTGCAGGCGGAACCACGGGTGCGGAGAGACCACGTGCAACTGGCCGTCCTTGGCATTGCCGAGGTATTCGTGCTTCTCCATCCATTTCGGCATCGGCGGCATGTCGTCGATCTCCATGACCGCGAAATCCTCGCAGAACATCTCGATCTTGCCCGATGTCGTGTGCAGCGGGTTGGCTTCGGGATCCTGATAGAACTCACCGTGGCGCGTCCAGTGGCGGGCCTCCTCCGGCACCTCCATCCGGGCATAGCCCTTTTCCCAGAACTCCTCGAACGGCGTATGCTTGGCCGCGGTGGAACGCTCATAGGCTTGCTGGATGTGATACATCTTGTCTTCACCCTCGGTGAACTGCATCCAGAGGCCGAGCTTGTCGGCGAGTCCTTCGAAGATCTCGTAATCCGGCAGGCTGTCGCCCACGGGTTCGATCACCTTCTTCATCGCGTAGACCTTGTCGTTCGAATAGGTCCCGCCCGATGTGATGTCGTCCTGCTCCAGCGTCGAGGCGGCGGGCAGCACGATATCGGCCCAGCGCACGGCGGCGGTCCACCACACGTCCACGCTGATGATCGTCTCCACCTTCTCCAATGCGCGGATCAGCCGGTTGGTGTCCTGCTGGTGCGACATGAAGTTGTTGCCCGAGTTGAAGATGACCTTCACATCCGGATAGGTGTGCGTGTTGCCGTTGTAGAAGACGTTCTTGCCGGGGTTTTCCAGCATCTCGGTGATGCGGCTGGCCGGGCAGACCGTCTTGACGAAGTTGCGCCCCTGGCTGAGGCCGGACGGGGTGGATTTGCCCGATGCGGGCATCCCGCCATTGCCGTAGTGCCACGAGAAACCGACACCGCAGCCCGGCTTGCCGATCTTGCCGGTCAGGGCGGCGAAGTTGATGATGGCCCAATGGGTCATCTCGCCGTGCTGGGCACGCTGCAGCGACCATGCGCCGGCGACTTCGGTGTTGGAGGTCGCCATCAGCTCGGCCAGCTCGCGGATCTTGTCGGCATCCATGCCGGTGATCTCGGCGGCCCATTCGGGCGTCTTGGGGGTGCCGTCCTCCTCGCCCTTCACATAGGCGATCCACTTGTCCGCACCGACGGTATACTTGTCCATGTAAGCGCGGTCTTCGAGGCCCTTTTCGAGCACGTGATGCGCCATCGCGAGGAAAAGCGCGACGTCGGTGTTCGGAACGATCTTGACCCATTCGGCATCGAGATATTCATCGGACGCGGTTTTCTGCGGGTTGATCGAGATGAACTTGACGCCGGCGTCGCGGATTTCTTCCCAATGGGCATACATGCCATGATCGGCGACGCGATATTCGATACGGTTGTTCTTGATCGGATCGCAGCCGACGAGGACGAACACCTCGGTGTTGTCACGGATGGTCTGCCAAGCCGATTGCGCCGAATAAACCTCCATATCGCCGATGATATGCGGCAGCGATACCTGCGAGGCGCCGGCGGACCAGTCGCCGGACGTGTTCGTGCAGCCGCCCATCAGGTTGAGAAGACGGCCTTGCAGCACGTTCGGACGGAAGGTGCCGGCATTCGACCAGCCGCCATAGGACGAGCTGAAGATCGCCTCGTTGCCGTAATTCGTTGCCGTGTCGAGCAGCGCCTTGGCCGCGAGGCTCCAGGCAGTGTCCCAATCGACCTTGACATAAGGCTCCTTGCCGCGAAGCTCGGGCTTGATGTCGCCGCTTTCCCAGCCGTCGAGATAGGATTTACGCACCATCGGATAGTTGATGCGGGACTTGTCATAGGTCCGGTCCATCACGCCGCGGGCCAGCATCTCGGTCGGGCGGGCGTCGATTTCCATGATGTGGTTGATGCCGATCAACTCGCCGTCGCGCACAACGGCCTCGAACGGGCCGAAATGGGTCGCATGGAAGGTGCGGCCGGTAAAGGAGTTGGGGTCGAGAGCGGCCATCGCGGTCGTGCCGAGAAGGTTGGACGCGCCGAACGCGGCAGCGCCCCCCTGAAGGAACGCGCGGCGGCTGGGTTTCATGAAAGACATGGCTTTCTCCTGTGGCTTGAAGTCTTGCCCGTAATCTAGGACTGGCATGCCCTTGCGGCCTTGACGCGGCTCAAGACGGGTTGTTCGATGATGTAAAGATTTGTAATAACGCCTCATGGCACAGCATATCCTCATCGTCGAAGACGACCGGACGTCCCGGATGCGGCTCGCCGCCTACCTGCGCACGCTGGGATACCGGGTGAGCGAGGCGGAAGATGCGGACGAAATGGAAGGGATCATCGCCATCGATCCGCCTGAGCTCCTGCTGGTGGATATCAATCTCGAAGGCAAGGACGGGCTGACGATCACCCGCGAACAACGCGCGACATCCCGCGTGGGGATCATCCTGCTGACCGCGCGCGACGATCAGGTCGACAAGATCGTCGGCCTTGAAATGGGGGCCGACGATTACGTCACCAAGCCCTTCGACAAGCGCGAACTGTCCGCGCGGATCAAGAACCTGCTGGCGCGGATCGCCGATATCGGACAGGCGCCGCAAGGCCCGCCTCCGGTTGAGAATTTCGGCGTCTGGTGTTTTGACCGCATCCGGCGCAGGCTCGTCTCGGCGGCGCGCACCGAAAGCCTGACTCCGCAGGAATTCGATGTTTTCAGCGCCTTGGCCGATCACCCCGGCCAGACATTGAGCCGCGCGCGCCTGTCGGAGATGATAGGGCGCCCGGCACACCGGGCCAATGACCGGATGATCGATGTGGTGGTCGGGCGGCTGCGCAAGAAGATCGAGCGCGATCCGAACGATCCCGAATGGATCTTGACCGATCACGGCCAAGGCTATCGCTTCGTCGATCCCGCCTCGGTCTGAAGCCTCGCCGCGCGCGCAGCATCGCGCAATGTCGTTTCGGCCCGCTCCGCCTCTGCCTTCGCAGCATCCACGAGGCTCGGGTCGATCGCGCCTTTCCCGGCCTCGATCCGGGCCAGCGCCTCGCAAAGGGCGTTCAGCCGAAAATTCGATGCCGCCCCCTTGAGCCTGTGCGCCGCCTTGCGCTGTGCATCGGGGTCAGCCGCTTCAAGGCGCGTCGTCGCATCCCGCAAATCGCCGAGGAACTCGGTCACGATCTGCGCGGTGATTTCCGGGCCAATATCCTCGATATCGGCTTGCAGGCTTTGCAGCACGTCTGTTTCGCCCATCTCCGGCTCCTCTTGGTTGCAGAGCTTCAACGCTTCGATCAGCGCATGGGGGGATATCGGCTTGCCCAGAACCCGCGCCACGCCGAGCCGCGCGCGTTCAAAAGGCGTGTCCTCGATCAGATGCGCGGTGAGCGCGACCAGCACCGGCCCACTCTCGGACGCCCCCAGTTCCGCCGCGACCTCGGCGCCGGTCATGTCCGGCAGGTCCATGTCGATCAGCACGAGATCGACCGGATGCTCCCGCGCCGCGGAAAGCCCGGCGGCGCCTGTGGCCGCGTCCGTCACCCGGCACCCCAGCCGTTCGAGATAGCCCCGCGCGACCATGCGGTTCACCGCGTGATCGTCGATCACCAAAACGTCGCGGCACACCGGTTCTGCCGAAAGGACCGCTCCGGCGTCTTCCATACGGGACGCGTCGCCCCGCTTCAACGGCACCGTCAGCGTGAACCGGCTGCCCACGCCCGGCTCGCTCTCGACATCCAGCGCGCCGCCCAGCGCTTCGGTCAGCTTGCGCGAAATGGCTAGGCCGAGTCCCAGCCCCTCGATCCCGGCGCGGCGGGCATCTTCGGTGCGGCTGTAGGCGTCAAACGCCCGCGCGACGGTTTCGGGCGTCATGCCGACCCCTGTATCGGCGATGGCGAAGCTCACGACGATCTCGTCATCGCCCGCGCCTGCCGCGTGATCGACCGTCAGAACCACGCTGCCATGCCTGGTGTATTTCACCGCGTTCGAGATGAGATTACCCACGATCTGCCGGATCTTGACCAGATCGCCGTAAAGGATGACCGGTTCGGGGTTGGCCAGATCGACGACGCTTTCGAGCCCCTTGTCGGACGCCAGAGATTGAAGTTGATGACCGAGTTGGCCAACCAGCTCGCGCAGCGCGAAATGGATGGGCTCGCCGCCACTGCGCACTTCGCCGCTGGCATAGCCCAGGATGTCATTCGTGATTTCCAGCAAATCCCGCGCCGAAGCGGTGGCCGTGCGCACGCGTGCGAGCCGGCCCGGATCGTCGGTTTCGCTTTCGAGCAGCGACAGCATCCCGATGATCCCGTTGAGCGGCGTGCGGATTTCGTGGCTCATACGCGCGAGGAACTCCGTCTTGCTCCGGTCGGCCTCTTCCGCGCGGTCGCGGGCAGCGTCGGCTTCCTTCATCTGCGCGACGACATCGCCGGTGCGGGCGATCACGGCGTCCTGAAGGCTGTCGCGCAGACGCTCCGCTTCCATCGTGCGCCGCCGCAGGATGTTGAGCGCCTTTTCCATCCGCCCGATCTCGTCCTGTCCGCTCAGCGGCATGGGCGCGCCGTAATCGCCACGCGCCACGGCGACGATGCGCTGCGACAGGGCCGCCAGCCGCGCGACCAGCTGCCGCCGCGCATAGAGCCACAGCACCGCACCGAGCCCGACAGCGACGATGACCAGCGCGAGCAGCGCGGCGCTCATGAGCGCCGCGCGGCGTTCGGCATCCGCGATCCGAGCCAGCGCAGCGGCTTGCGTCGCGTCGCGCGCGGCGCGGGCCTCCTCCGTCAACCGACCGATCACGTCGCGCAGGGCCGCGCTGTCCGACGCGATCGCATCGCGCAGAAGGATGCGCTCGCGTTGCAGATCGAGCAGACCGCCCCCCGCAAGCACCGTGCGCTGCGCGTCCAGCAGCCGGCGCACATCGCGCTGCGCGGCTTCGGTCGGCAGGTAGGCGATGCGGCGTTCGGCAACCTCCAGGCGGCTTGCCAGATCGGTCCGGGCACGCGACAGATCGCCGAGCGTCGTGATGCCCGGAACCTGTTGCAATTCCAGACGCATCGCATCAACGAGCCGCCCGAATTCCGTCAACCGCTCGAAGGCGAAGACATATTCGTCGGCCAGCGCATCGAGCGCGGCGCGGCGGCTGTCCTCCGCGCCCGAATAGAGCCGCGCAATACCGGCGGTGATTCGCACCCGCGCCAGATCGGTCGCTGCGGCGATCACCGCATCGAGCGCCTCGCCCCTGCGCCCGGCCGCGGCGGCAGCCGCGTCGATCCGCGCCGAAAGCTCGAGCCGCGCCTGTCCGGCCTGTGCCATGCGCTCCACGATGCCGCTCGCACCGGACGTGGTGATCGCCCCGCCTTCCGGCGTGAGTCCCGACAGACGTTGTGCCCCGGCTTCAAGCTCCCCCACCGCGCGGCTCAACGCCCCGGTGATCTGGCCGAGATCGTCGCCGGTATCGGCCTGTTCGACAAACGCGGCCGCCAGGGAGCCGACCACTTCGGCCGACGCGCCGATACGGCTGGTGGTCTGCACGGCGGGCAACGCCGTCTCGATCATGGCGCTCTGGCTGCGCATGAGATACCGGTTGACGCCGATTGCGGCCAGTCCCACGATGATGGCAAGCGCCGCCAAGGCCGAAAGGATCTGGATGAGCCGGGTATCAAATCGGGTGCGCTTCATGGGCGAACATTACGGGGGCCGCGCGGGCGGCACAATCGCCGCTCTTGCGTTGTGCTTCGCGGTGTTTCTGGCCGGACAAGCGCGGGCGGCGGGGCCGGTGCTTTGCGTGCTGGTGCCGCATTTCAAGGATGAATACTGGCTCAGCGTGGCCTACGGGCTGGAGCAGGAAGCCGCGCGCGAGGGGGCCGATCTGCTGTTCTTCGAAGCGGGCGGCTACCGTGCGCTGACGGCACAGATCGCCCAGCTGGAGGCCTGCGCCGAGCGAGATGTCGATGCCATCCTGATCGGCGCGGTGGCGTCGGACGATCCCGAGCTGGCCACCGCCATCGAGCGCGCGGCCCGAAGCGCGCCGGTGTTCGGTCTGGTGAACGCGCTCGACGCGCCGGCCTTGTCCGGGCGGGTCGGCGTCGATTGGCGCGACATGGGCCGCGCCATCGGCGATCATCTGGCGCGCCGTCATCCTGCCGGCAGCGATCCCAGAACGGCGATCTATATCTCCGGACCCGCCGAGGCGGGCTGGACCGGCCCGCTCGAGGCCGGGCTGCGTGCCGGACTGGCGGGAAGCGCCGTGAGCATCGCGGAGGTGTTCGGCGCCGATACCGGGCTTCGCCAGCAACTCGCACTCGTCGAAACCGCGCTCGACCGCTACCCGGAGACCGATTACCTGATCGGCAGTGCCCCGGCGATCGAGGCGGCGATGGGCTATTTCGCCAATACCGAACGGGCCGATCCCCCGGTTCTGGTATCGACCTATTTCGGCCATTCGATCCTGCGCGGGCTTCTGGGCGGCCGGGTGCGCGCCGCCGTGTTCGACGATCCGGTCGAGCAGGGCATCCTTGCCATACGCATGGCCCTGAACGGCACGACAACCGCGCAGAGGACCGGCCCCGAGATCACGGTTCTCACCCCGCGAAGCCCGGCCCTTGCGGATGTGCGTCTGTCACCGGCGGAATATTTTCCCAGCGTGCGCTAACTGCGCGGCGGCTCTTCGGAGGGCGGCCAGAAGAGCGATTGCAGCGTATAGACGAGGATCGCCATACCCACCGCGCCAAGCGCGGCAACGCCCAGAAGAACGACCACGTCGATCGGCCCGCCGATATCGCGCAGATGCGAATGGGTGGCCAGCATGACGATCAGCACGGCCACCAGCGCCCCGACGGGCATCGACAGCTGCGCGAGCAGGAATTTCCGCATCGACATCTCTCGGTCGCGGATCAGCACGTAAAGATATCCGGCGGTGATAGCGACGGCCGCGACGACCATCAGCCAGAAAAGCGCCGTGCCGAAGATCTCCTCGAAGACGGCGATCAGGGTTTCGAATGTCAGGTCTTGCATGTCGGTCCTCCCTCATGCCTTGCCGCGCAGCATCGCGTTATAGGTCGCCTTGAGCGCGATTTCCTTCATCAGCCAGGAAATCCAGAGCTCCTCCAGCGGTGCGATGATCCCCGGAAAGGACGGCACGAGATTGTTGTGATAGTCGAATTCGACGAGCATCGCCCGCC
The DNA here is from genome assembly GCF_023370775.1 of Marivita sp. GX14005. Lineage (GTDB taxonomy): Bacteria > Pseudomonadota > Alphaproteobacteria > Rhodobacterales > Rhodobacteraceae > Marivita. The sequence continues at coordinate 697,851 of NZ_JAMCCQ010000002.1, read as the reverse complement.
CGACGCGGGTAATGAGCGGACAGGACGTATAGCCATCATAAACCGCTGTGCCCTCCCGGCCCGCGATGGCCGCGACGAGGTGATCCTCGACCACCGGCACCTGCCATTTCACCGACGCCGCCGTCTTGCCCTTGGGCACGCCCGCCACATCGCCCAGCGCGAAAATCTCGGGGTGGCGCAGGTGGCGCAGGGTTTTCATGTCGGCCATGACCCAGCCCTGATCGGTCCATTTGTCGGGCCAGCTGAGCCCCGACTGGCGGATCACCTCGGGCGCGCGCTGCGGCGGGATGACGTGCAGGTAGTCGTATTCCATCTCGGTCGTGCCATCCGCCGTGGCGAACGTCGCGATCTTGCGCCCCGGATCGACGGCCTTGAGAACGTGGCTGTAATGCGCCGCGATCCCGCGATCCTGGAACAGCATGCGCACCTTCTCCGACACAATGGGCACGCCGAAGAGATTACCGTCATGGGCGGCGTAATGCATCTCGTGCTTGCCCGGCCCGGCAGTGCGGGTCGCGATATCCTCGATCAGGAACGTGTGCTTGAGCGGCGCTCCGGCGCATTTCATTTCCGTCGCCGGGCGCGTGAACACACCGACGCCGCCCTCTTCGGCGAATTTCGATGCGGCCTGCCAGGTTCGCGCGGCATAGTCCGGCCCCGCATAAAGCGCGCCGATCCCGTTCTGCCCTACCAGATCGAGCGAGAAGCCCTCTATCGCGTCGTGATCCAGCACCAGACCCGGCGCGAGCACGAGGAAATCATAATCGAGCCTCTGCCCGCCTTCGGTGCTGACCGTTCGGGCCTCGGGATCGATGGCCGCCGCCGCTTCGGCAATCAGCGTGACGCCCGAAGGAAGCCATTCCGCCGTGCCGGACACGACATAGGACGCAGGCTTCAGCCCGGCCGCCACGAGCGACAGACCGGGCTGGTAGAGGTGATCGGCGCTTGGATCGAGGATCGTGATGCTGGCGCCGTCGAGCCGCCGCACCAGACGATTGGCCAGCGCGGTTCCACCCGCGCCCGCGCCGATGATGACGATCCGCGCTCGGGTGTCGATGGGCTGCGCCGGCGCCGGACGCGGCGATGCGGCAAGCGCGGCACCACCGGCCATAAGGCCCAGAAACGCCCTCCGGGAAGTATTGTAGTTGTCGGTAGTCATGTTCCCCTCCCCTTCTTAGCGCCCCGGCCCACCGGGCCAGAGCGCCGATCATTGCCTAGAAGCTCATCACCGTTGTGCCGGGCGCGACGATCGCCGCCCCCATCGCGTCGGGCGCGGCTGCGGTCACGCCGTCCACCAGAACCGACGCATCCGCACCTTTGCCCGGCAGGTAGATCGCGCAGACCTGCACCTTGAGCGCGTTCTTCTCGATCATCATTTTCATGAGACCTTGCGGGCTGGCGTCCTTGGGCGGCTGGCCCGCCGTGGCCGATGCGGGCGCGTCCTTGAGAGCGATATCGCCGGCAGGGCCGCAGAGCAGAACCTCGGCTTCGGCCCCGGCGGCCATCGCGTTCATGGTCAGCACCATCGCCATGAGCTGCGTCTGCGGCTCCGGCGCGGTCAGGATCGTGACGAGCTTGTTCGCATCCTGTGCCTGCGCGCCGGTCGCAAGACCGAGCGCGAGGGCCGAAGCGGCGAGAAATTTCGTGATACGCATGGGGATACTCCTTTTATGCGTTGGGACAATCATTCGGGCACGCAGATGCGCCCCGCCCGCATCGCACCGATGGTGCGGATGACCAGAAGCACGACCACCGCCACGAGCAGCGCCAGCAGCCCCGCGCCGATCCAGCGATGCGGCTCCGATCCGCTCGCATGGGCGTAGCCGAAGCTCGCGATGGAGAGCGCCGCGAGCGGGAAGGATAGCGCCCACCAAGACAGCGCGAAGGGCAGCTTGCGCAGCTTGGGCGCTTGCAGTGCCACGAGGAGCGCGAAGACATAGGCGACGCTGAGCAGGAAATGCCCGAACGCGCCCGGATCGCCCGCCATGCGTGTCCAGGCGGTGAAGGCGACCGCGGGCGGGGCAACAAGGATCATCAGCGTAGGCACCATCTTTCCGGGCAGAGGATCGTGGAACATCAGCCGGTTCATGACCAGCGTCAGCAGCAGAAGCCAGAAGATCAGACCGGCCGAAAAGAACAGCCAGGAAATCTCCAAATAGCCGAGCGGCGCACCGGCGAGCGGGACGATCACGTTGCCCACCGCAGGGATGAACCATGCCGGTGTCATCGATGCGAAGGTGAACGGGCGGTGCCCGATCCAGGCCGACAGGACCGCGAGCGCGAGCGCGCCCTGCAGGGCGCTCGCCAAGACCCAGATCGCTTCGGCGAGCCCCGGCGCCGTATCGAGCAGCGCGGTCGCAAGCAGGAGAAGCGAGATCGAGACCGCGGGGAAGAACGCGATCCGCACGGGATGGTGCCATTCGGCGGCGATCTGCCCCGGATGGCGGACCGCTTTGGCGACATAGCCGGCGGACACCGCAAAGAGCATCAGAACCGACACGCCCAGCACAGCGAGCGATGCCCCATGCGCCAGCCCGAAACTCGTCTCCGCCGCGCGCAGGGCGAGCGTCAGGCCCATCATTCCCATGCCGATGGCAAAGAACGTGATCGGAAAATGCGCCAATTGCGAATGGGGCGCTGCGTCGGTGGCCTGTGCTGTCATCCTGTGCCTTTCCTCTTGCCGTCAGGCTGGAACATGGTTCGGTCGACAAGCGTTTCGGCTGTGAACCCAAAGCCTCTGCCGACGGATCGAATTCCAATTACGGAATATCTTGCGATACGGATCGGACGGGGCATTGACCTGGATTAATATCATATAGATTTTTTCGAATATCTTGATCCCAGAGCCGGAAAGGAGACATCATGCTGACTGTGCAGAAACTCAAACCGCAGGTGTTCGAGGTGACGCTGCAAGGCATCGTGACCAAGGACGATATCGACACGATGAAGCGCGAGCTGACGCCCGTTCTGGAAAGCGAAGGCCCGATCGGTCTGGTGATCCGTGCGGAGGATTGGGCCGATGCCACCGCGGATGCAATCGCCGAGGACATGAAGTTCGAATTCGGCCAGCTACCGCAATGGGCCAAGATCGCGAAACTCGCGATGGTCACGGATCTGCAGGCCTTCTCTGCGCTGCTGAAATGGATAGACCCTGTGCTGCCGATGATCGACATGCGCAGTTTTGCATCGACCGAGATCGAGGCAGCTCGTGCCTTCGCCTCCGACCTGCCGGGGACAAGCCCGGATGCAAGCGGTCGGGGCATCCGTCTTCTCGCCGATGGCAGCGACGGGGTCGTGGCCTTCGAAGTGGACGGGCGGATCACGAAAAGCGATGTGGACGCCGTCTTCGCCCCCCTGCAAGGCGTGCTGCAGAGCGATCGCAAGGTGAACCTGCTTGCCGTCTTCAGGAATTGGGACGGGTTCGACCCCGCATTATTCATGGATAGCGGCCTGATGAGCAACAAGTTCGGGATGATCGGCCACATGGAACGCTATGCCATTGTCGGCGCGCCGGGCTGGATGCGCTCGCTCGTGCAGACCATGGCGCCGATGATGCCCTTCGAGATGCGCTTTTTCGATGCCGAAAGCGAGGCGGAGGCCCATACCTGGGTCGGCTGGACCTGAGCCGGCGCGCGAAATTTCTGGACCCGACGGAGATCCCTGATAACCTTTGACGCAAGGTTAACCTGGGAGGGGTTCATGCGTGCAATCCGTAACACGAGCGCTTCGCTTCGGCGATTGGCGGCGGCCGTCGTCCTCATGAGTGCCTTCGGCGCCCAACAAGGCGCCGAGGCGCAGGTTCTTTCGGCACAGACCGGGCGCGCCGCCAAGGTCGATATCGTGGCCGCCGCGAACGACCTTTCGATGCAGGAAGCCTATCCCAGATCCCTCTTCCTCTATCTCAAGGCCAATCCGAATTATCTGAGCGATCCGCAATTTTATGTCAGCCTCGTGTCTTACCTCATCTCGACCAAGCTCGACAATTATTGCCGCGACGCGTTTTCCAACGAATTCGAGCGGCGCGATTTTTTCACGCGCTCCTTCGAGGTGATGCCGCAGCTGCAGCAGGTCATCGCCGGAAAGGCGATCACCCAGCGGTTCGAAGTCAGCTACAAGGTCGATACCGGACAATATGATTTCACCACCGGGCAATTGCCGTTCACGTCGATCCAGAGCGTCGGGGAACAGCTCGGCTCGACCATCACGGCGCAGCAGGGTCAGCAATGCGCGCGCCAGATGCTTCAGGGCACCGAGGTCGATACCAGCACGTTTCCGTGGAATTTCACCGTCGAGAACGAGGAAGGCCAGCGCGCCGGACCGGCCTTTCCCTTCACCCGGACGCTGCAACTGAGCAGCAATGACGCGCGCACGCTGTTCGAAACCTTCGGTCGGCAGCTTTACTCCATCGTCGGCTACCGGATGCAGGCGGCCAATGACGGCACCCATCGCACGCAGGTGATCCCGACCGACGCGCAGCTGTTCGGCCTGTCGGACAACGCGGTCGTGCGGGTCAAGACCTTCGCGCATCCGACGCTGAGCCAGCCGAGTTATCTCGACATTTCCAGCGAATTGGCGCTCCAGTCCGAGCCGCTCAGCCTCGATGCGACGGTGCGGTTCGAACAGGACGGGTTTCGCGCGGTGGCAAACGGCACGGCGCAGGGGCGCAGCACTGGCGTGACAGTGGGCGCGACCTATCCGGTTTCGGGCTCGGCTGCCGTGGGGGCGACGAGCTTCATCATGCGAATTGCGGCGCCGCAACTGATGACCAATGTGAGCGGGCTACGCAACAACCCCGGCGCACAGAGGTTCCTGACGCTCTTCGGCGGGATCGATTTCAACAACGTCACGGCGTCCGTGGCACCGGTCGAAGGTCGCGCCGTGGTTCTGGAAATCGATCCAAGCGGCGAGATGCGCGAGACCGGCGCGTTCCAGTTCAGGGGGCGCTTCACAGCGATCGAAGATGCTCCCGAGGCGTCGGCTGCTGCGTCGCCGGAACCGAACGAAGAGCAGCAAGGCGACGATGCCGGGTCACAGGACGCGGAACCTCCCGAAGGCGCGGCATCGGAATAAAAAGCGCCCGCCTGAATGGCGGGCGTCTTCCGATGACCTTCGCAACCTGCGGGCTTTGGTTCCAGCCGCCTATTGGGACTGACCGGCGACCTCGTTCGGCTGCGCAATGGTCGTGCCCTGCGCCGATCCGGTGAAGATATCGAGGCTGCTCTGCGAGGCTTGCTGCGCCGGAGCGACTGCCTGCGGCGCGACCGCTCCGCCCGAGGCGAAGAGTGCGGTGCCGCCCTGACCGTTTTGCGGCGCAGCCGGTTGCGGTGCGAGCTGCTGCTGAGGCGCGGCCGGTGCAAAGAGGTTTTGCTGCGGATTTGCGACGGGCGCGGCAGCGCCGGGCACTTGTGGCTGCGGCTGCGGCTGCGGCGCACCGAAGAGCGATGTCGCGACCGGCTGTGCCGCGCCGGGCCGTTGCATTTGAGGCTGCGGTTGCGCCACACCGAACATCTGCTGCTGCCCCGGTGCGACCTGCCCCGGCGCAGAGACATACTGTCCGCCCTGCCCCGGCATCGCCTGACCCGGCACGCCATAGCCCTGCGGCACATTCTGCGCGGGTGTGCCGAACGGGTTCGCCTGCGGCTGGCCCGGCGCTGCAAAACCCGGTTGCTGCATATGCGGTTGACCGAAGGCTTGCTGCGGCTGCTGGCCGAAGGGCTGCGCCCCGGCCATCTGGTTGCCGGCTTCCTGCTGGAGATAGCGCGGCGTCTGCAATCCGGCGGCGGTGCGCGCGCGCACAAGCCCCTGAACCGGCGTCACCTGAACCGGGTTCAACCCCTGCTGCGCAAGAAAGGCATTGAGCGCGCCGCGCGTGCCCGGCCCCTTGGCGCCGTCGATCCGTCCGCGATAATAGCCGAGCATCTGCAAGCCCTGCTGCAACATGCGCACTTCATCGCCCGAAAGCGGACGCTGCGCGAAGACCGGCGTGGCGCCGGGCGTCTGGCTCAAAAGCGCAACGTATTGCGCGCGCGTGAGCTGTCCGGTCTGCGCCTCTCCGCGCGAAGCCTGGAACTGGCGGATCACGCGCCGGCTGTTCTGGCCGAGAACGCCGTCGACCGTGCCGATGCCATACCCCAAATCCCGAAAGGCGCTCTGGATCTGGATGCGCTCGGAGCGCGAATACTGGCTGTTCAGGCTCGGCGCCGTGTAGGTCCTCTTTTTGGATTTCGAGGATTTCTGGTAGACCTTCCGCTGCGGCTTGGCCCGCTGGCTGTCGGAAATACCCTTCTGAATGATGGCACCGACGATACCGCCGATCAGCGCGTCCTTGGCGTCCGCCGAAGCGGAGCCCGGCACGGAGGCCACCATGGAAGCCGCGACGAGCGCCGCGATGGAATGACGTTTCATGCTCAAATCCCCCTGTGGCAATGACCGTAGGATACACGAAACCCGTTCAAAATCCAGTCCGGCGTCCCTTTGAAGCGGCCTGGCTATGGCCTAACCGGCTGCCGCCGACGCAATTCTCCGATACCCGGCCGTGCCGTGGTAAAACCCGTTGCTGAATGGCACATCGCCGCAAAGCTGCCGCATGCGCGCTTCCGCCTCGTCCAGAGCCTGATTTTTGTCCGCGACGGCACGAAACAGTTCGGCAACCGCGACCATATCGACATCCTGAGGCATGAGGCGCAGGTGGGTGACACCGTGCTGCGCAAGCTGTCCGATCTCCGGCAGGAGATCGACATAGCTTTCCGATTGAGTCTGGATCCCGTTGACCCGCAGGATGGGCCGGTCGTCGGTCGTGCGCAGGGGCATGCCGTCATCGTCCTCTTCACAGACGAATTGGCAATTGTCCTTGGTGCGGCCATGCGCGCGGGCGTGATAGCAGCGCGCGGAGACCGCCAGCGACGCGCGACCGAACACCTGAACTTCCACCCCGAGTCCCAGACCGCGCGCGGCCTGCGCCGCGACCGCGATGGATTGCGCGGGCAATTCGCCCGGCAGGCAAACATGGGTCGCGCCCTGCCCGGCCGTCCAGGCGATGGTCGCCTCGTTATAGGCGTTCATGAACGGCCCGATGCGATGCGCCCGCTTACCCCGCGCATAGAGCCCGGCGGCATTGTTGATCTCGATCTCGGGGCTGTCCATCGCGGCCAGATCCTCCGTCGCCTTGCGCTCGCGCCTGAGCATGACTTCGGCAAGGCTGGACAGAATCACCGTCTTGCCCGCGCGCTCCAGCCGTTCGATGGTGGCGGGCAGATCGGCCTCGTGAAACGGAGCGCGTTTCGAGCAGATGACCTCGCCGAGATACACCTCATCGACCGGCGCTTCATCGGCGATGCGCGCATAGAAATCGCGCCGTCTTTCTGCGGACCAGTGATAAGCGATCGGGCCCAGTGTCAGTTTCGTCATGTTTTACCGCCATTTCTTCGTTTCGAACGCGCCTTGCGTCTGTTTCTGCCCTTCGGTCAGCGCAACGAGATCGGCCATGTCTGCCGGTCGGCCGGCGCGGATGTCGTCCACCGCCTTGCGGAATGCCGTCACGACCCCGCGCACATAGCTCTTGGAGCGTTGCCGCCCCTCGATCTTGAACGCATGCACACCCGCGTCGATCAGTTCGGGCAGAAGCCGCGACAGGTTGAGGCTCACCGGCTCCTCGAAGGCATAATAGCCTTCCTTGCGATGCGGCGCGGTATAGCGGCCCTTGCAGATCGTCGGGTAGCCCGCCTTTTCCTCGGCGCCGAAGCAATCGATGGTGAACCCGGCCAGTTGCGAGGACATAGAGCCGTTCTCATGCCGTTGGTATTGCACGTCGGACGCCGGAGAGCAGACGCCATCCATATTCGTCGATTGTCCGGTCAGGTAGTTGGTCAGGCTGCAGCGCCCTTCGACCATAAGCCCGTGGTTGCCAAAGATGAACGTTTCGATCTCGCAAGGGATTTCCGTGCGGATCTGGCGGATCTCGGGGATCGTCAGGATGCGGGGAAGCACCACGCGCTTGACGCCGAAATTCTCGCAATAATAGCGGATCGCCTCGGGGCTGGACGCGGCGGCCTGCACCGACAGGTGCAGCCGAACCTGCGGATGGGTGCGCGCGATGTAATCGGCGACCCCCATATCGGCCACGATGAAGGCATCGACGCCGAACCGCGCCCCGGCATCGGCGGCCTGCCGCCACAGATCCACCTGGCCTGCCGGAGGATAGGTATTGAGCGCCAGAAGCACGTTCGTTCCCTTCGCATGGGCATAGGCGACAGCGGCCTGCATCTCATCCGGCGTGAAATTCAGCCCCGGAAAGTTGCGCGCATTGGTGGCGTCTTGGAAACCGCAATAGACGGCATCGGCGCCAGCATCGACGGCGGTGCGCAGCGCCGCTGGCGTTCCGGCGGGACAGATCAGTTCGGCAAGGCTCATCGGGCGGGGTGTCCTTCATTATCGTTCGTATAGGTCTTGCGCAGCCGCGCCAGGATCGCGCGTCCGGGCGGGCCGAACATCTCTGCGGTTTCTTCCGCGATGGAGCCGTCCACGTCATCGAGCGCATTGCGCAAGCGCACCACGGCCTCGGTGTCGCCGGACACGTCCAGATCGCGCGAGAAGAACGCGGCATCGCCATCCTCTTCGGAATCCACGAGTTCGAGCAGCAACAGGAACTTCCCCCGGATCGTCGCCCCGGCCGGCGGGGCATCGGCGCGCGGAACGGCACGGAACACCAGCGCTTCCGGGTCGGGCCGCAAATGCAGCGCGAAAGGCAACTCGATCGGATCGATCAGGAAATCTGTCGTCTGATGCGGCCCGAGCCGCGCGAAAAGCGATGGATGCCGCTCAGCGATACGGCGAACGACGCGCGACAGGATCGGCTGGACAACCGTGCAGGCGAGCCGCGACAGGACGGGGCTCGCGCGGCGCGGGGCGGTCGGAATGGGATCGGCGTTCAGGCTCATATTGGTTACCGGTAATATTCTGGAATGGGCGCTGCGCGGTTGCGCAGCCGAAAAGCGTGCTGGTCAGGCGCGCATCCGCGACCTTCGTTCAGGACGGCTCCTGCAAACGCGGGAAAAGCACGTGGTTTTCAAGGTGGCGATGCTCATCGAGATCTTCGGCCAGCTTGCCGAGCCCCGAATAAAGCCGCCTCCAGGACCGGCAGGCGCCGGCGGGCAACCGCAAGCCATGCGTGATCGCTGCAATCCGGTTTAGCGCGGCTTCCTGCGCGTCGTGATCGTCGCGCAGCGCCCCGAGCCGCTCATTCGGCACGGCCGAGGTATCGCCGGCAAATGCCGCGAAGACTTCCGCTTCCTCAGCCCGCATATGCGCTTCAAGCTCCGCAACGATCGTTTCGAGCGCCTTTGTCAGACCGTGCGGTGCGTGGATATCTTCGGCATGCATGGCCTCCACCTTGCGCGCCAGCGCGATCAATTCGGGCAGTTCGCGCCGGTGTGTCTCGTGATAGCGCGTCCGGATATGATCGATCAATGCATCGGTAGGGATTTGCGCATCTCCGGGATCATCCGTCATCGTCATTGTGTTTCATCCTCCAGTTGCGAGTGCCGGCCTCCCGCCGCCCGGTCCATGCGCGCGCCCACAGCCGCCAGGCACCATTCGAAGATCGCCGCTTCGGTCGGCGCAAGCGGCTCTGCCAGTTCTCCGGCGAACCGCAGGAAGCCTTCGCGATGCGCCGCGGACAAGCCGACAAGCACCGGAATATCACGGCCCATCGCCTCTGCGATCAGCGCGCGGAACCCCCGCCCTTCCGTCTCGCTCAGCCCGAACTTGTTGATCACCACCAGATCGGCGCCGTTGGTCTCCAGCCGCGCCGACGCGATCCCGACCGCCTCTTCGAGCGCGCCGGCATCCATGCGGCACGCGGTAGACCCTGCCCCGAGATCCTGCGTGATCCGAACCACCGGCCCGCCCGGCAAAAGCGTCAGCGCACAGTCGCATTCGCCCTGCGGCGCATCCGCCCGCAGCGCCCCGACAACGCGCGTGCCGCTTTCCTGCAACCGCGGGACGACGCAATTGAGAAGTCGATCCGTCTCGCCCCGCTCCTCAGCCAAAACCGTCGCAAGCCGCATATTGGTCTCCCTGATATCGTTGAAGAAAAGAGCCGGCGTGGCAGCAGCGCCAGGACGCGCCCGGCTCGGTCTTGTCAGTCTCGCTCATGACGCGTTCCGGCAGCGCTTGGCCGCCGATCCAGAATTGGTACTCTTTTTACCGATTAAATCCACCCGGCCACAGCTTCAAACCAGAAATCCCAACTGGGACCTTACGCCTCACCCCACAGGCGCGGCCCTGGGCTCAGATTCAACCTTCTCGCAAAGCGCAATCGATGGTGGGGTGCGGCTCGGATCGGGAATTAGGAGGATGGTGGCGGTGGGAGTGTAACGAATACCGAACTCTCTCCGTTCTTGGCGGGTACAATTTTGATTGCTGGCACCTTTCCGCTTCGATAGCGTGTGAGCAGCCCAGAAATTGGGCGCGCACAGTTCGCGTGCGCGCGGGGCTGGACGGGAGCGCAATGTGGACAGGGACAAGGCTGAACTTCGCTGGGGGATCGAGCAGCGGCTCGAGTTCATCGAATTCCGCCTGTTCTGGGAGGGGCACGTCAACCGCATCGACGTGATGCAGCAGTTCGGCGTTTCGGTGAACCAGGCATCCTCGGACCTGAATCGCTACATCGCGCTGGCGCCGGACAACATGTTCTACGACAAGAGCGCGCGCACCTATGTCCGCGGCCCGGACTTCGACTGCAAGTTCCGCCCGCCAGACGCAGCGCATTACCTCGCCCAGCTCCGCCTGGTTGCCGACGATGTGCTGGAGCGCGACGACTGCTGGATCCCTGACCTGCCACCCTATGCATCTGCCCCGACGCCTGTGCGGGGCGTCGATCCGGTGACGCTCCGTTCGGTCGTCGGCGCCATCCGCCGGTCCGAGGCGATCGAGGTGAAGTATCAGTCCCTCTCCAGCTTCGAGCCGCGCTGGCGCTGGATCGCTCCGCACGCCATCGGGTTCGACGGGTTCCGCTGGCATACGCGGGCGTTCTGCCTGACAGACGATTGCTTCAAGGACTTCCTCCTCTCACGGATGCTGGAGATCCGCGGATCGCGTGAGAGCGAAGCGTCGGCCGACGATGATAGTGACTGGCATTCCGAGGTCACGCTGGAGGTCGGTCCCCACCCCGCACTGTCGGAAACTCAGGCAAAGGTCATCGCGCTCGACTACGGGATGCGTGGCGGCAAGGCGAAGATCAAGGTCCGGCGCGCGCTGCTTTACTACGCGCTCAGGCGTCTGGGGCTTGATACTGATCCCGGCGCGAGGAAGCCGCAGGACCAGCAGATCGTGCTTCTCAACAGGGAGGTCATTCATGAAGATCATGGATAGACTGTCCCGCATCCTCGGCAGTCGCGACCAGGCGAAGAGCGAACCGGAAAGCCATGTTCTTGGGCCTTTCGAGATCCGGCTGATCGCCGAAGGGATGCTCGAGAGGCTTGCCGAATTTGCGGCATCTTCTCGCCTCCACGCCGCCGACGCGAAAGGAGATACACCGCTCCACCTTGCCGCGCGCATGGGCAATCTGGCCGTCTGCGATCTCTTCATTCGGTCAGGTGCCGACCCCGCCGCACTGAACCACGACCGACAGACACCTGCGGATGTGGCATTTGCCGAAGGTCACGGTCTCGCCGCGCAGCTTCTGTCTTCGCTTGTTGCGGGGTCTACGGAGACGGAAACAGAGACGGTTGGCGAGCGCGAGGTTCCACCCGGGGTCGAGACTGTCGTTGCCGCGCCCGACTCAGTTCCAGAGCACCGTATCGCCGGGGTTCAGGAAACTGAGCCAGCAGATGGAGATGCCGACGCGGATAGGGCTGACGACCTGGATGACCTGCTGACTTTCGAAGCTGAGGCAGAACCAGAGGAATTCTTCGATCAGTACGCGGGCGATACGGCATCGGGGACATTCGTAGCGCTCATCAGTTCGTCACCAGTGGTTTCGGATAACGAGGACGGTGATTGGGATCTCGACCTTTCAGCTGCGCCGATTGCTGGAGAAGGCATCGGCTCCAGCGCTGCGGTGACGGCCGATCATGGTGCAGAGAACGACTTCCTGAAAGTCCGGACCCGCGGCCGGCAATCGGTCAAACGCGCTGTCGTCCAGACCGGCACGCGGATGTCGATCGACCCGGAGCTCTGCTTCACCTGGGCAGAGGAGATTCTGGCAAAGGGTCGGTGCTCCCTCGACGATATCGACCACTTGGTCGTCCATTGCGAAGGGAATGGTGATCTCGAGGAACTGCGTATCAATCTCCAGCGCAACCTCGAAGCAGCGGGCTTCGATTTCACTCAGGCGACGGGGCATGATGTCGAACTCTGGGACGCCGTCTCGGACACATCGTCCGATGACCTTGCTGACGCGATAGAGGCAGCCCTTACGCGTCGAACGCTGCTTCCCGGCACAAAGCGCTTCGTCATGGATAAGTCGGAAGAGCTGCAGTTGCTGGAGCCCATGATGCGGGCCAAGCAGGAACTCCAGCTGGGCATCTTGGCCTCCGAGACCGCCGTCGAAACAATCCTCGACGTCATGGACCGCATCCGCGACGGTTCACGAGACCCCGGCTCGGTCTCCCTGAGAACGATCATTCCTTCACGCCCGGGTCATGCGGAGACGTCTCAAGTAATGGCCGCCGCGGACACCCTGAGGTCGTGGCACACTACTGGCCGTGTGATGGATGGCAAACGACGAAGAGAGGCACTTGCTGCGCTCGAGGCATTGGATCTCTCGCTCGCATTTCACAAGGAGTTGGTCCGTAGACTGGAACAGTTCCCAGCGTGCCAAGCCGAGGCCAGTCAGCTGGAAGCCGAAATACTGATTTCCGAATCTGCTACCGAGCACCTAATCCGCGAGCATCTGCCTTACGTGCGGCGGTTTGCCTCGCGGAACGTGGAGGAAGGCGAGGATCCAGAGGACGTGTTCCAGGTGGCGTTCATGGGTCTGCAGCGTTCCACAAGGCGATTTGATCCCGAGCGTGGTTATCGCTTCCTCATCTACGCCACTTACTGGATGCGACAGGCCATTACGCGATGGCGTTCTGATGAAGGCGCGGCGATCCGCATCCCAGTGCATCGGAACGAGAAGATCACCAAGCTCGATCGCGCGCTCGAGCGGCTGGATGTTCGGGTCGGTGGCGGCGTCTCCGACCTCGAACTCGCCGAAGAGCTCGAATGGACAATCGACGAGGTCAGACAGTTCCGCGGCATCCCACGTGAAGCCGAATATCCCGCAAGCCTTGACGACTGGGACAACCTGCTGCCCGAGCCTTCAGAAGTGGATGTCTTCGACCAGGCAGAAACCGAAAGGATCGTGACAGAAGCGCTGGCTGATCTGCCGGAACGTCAGGCTGATGTGATCCGGATGCGCTTTGGTATAGGGCGCGAGACCGACATGACCCTCGAGGAAATCGGTCAGATCTACGGCGTGACGCGCGAGCGCATTCGTCAGATCGAAGCGAAGGGCCTTGATCGACTTTCCCATCCGGGCCGCAAGCGTAGGCTCCGCGAATTGTTGGGGATGTGACGGGATGGGTGTAAGAAATGCTCCTCCTCATGCCGGGTCGATGCTCGAGTCCCTTCGTGGACTCGGCTATGCGCCTCCCACCGCACTTGCCGATCTGGTCGACAATTCCATCGCCGCAAATGCCCGCGACGTCGCCGTTCATCTTGAGTGGGCCGGTCCAGATAGCTGGGTAAGTATCGTCGATGACGGCGACGGCATGGACGACGCGGCTCTGGAGACGGGCATGCGTCTTGGCGCTCGCGATCCGAGGGCTGAACGCGCCGCCACCGACCTCGGGCGCTTCGGGCTCGGCTTGAAGACGGCCAGCTTCTCTCAGGCCCGTCGCCTCACCGTCGCCAGTCGGAAGGAAGGTGGACCGGTCGTCTGCCTGCGCTGGGACCTCGATCTCATCGGTCAAGAACCCGGGGCAGACTGGCCGCTCTTCGAGGGACCGGCGCCGGGATCAGAGCATCTGCTCGCGCCGCTTGATCAGATGGCCCACGGCACCGTCGTACTCTGGGAGAAACTGGACCGTATCGTGACGGATGGCTTCGTGGCCACCGACATGATCGAGCTCGCGGATCGCGTGGAGGCGCATCTTGCGATGACCTTCCATCGCCTCATCGATGGCCAACAGCCTATTCTGCGCCTCTCGCTCAATGGCAGAGGGTTGAAGCCTTGGGATCCGTACCTCATCGGTCATCCCGGCAAGGCGCTCGAAAGTCCGGAGTATCGGATCCTCCACACCACCGGTGTGACCGTGCAATGCCACGTCCTTCCGCATCGCGACATGCTCAAACCTGCCGAGCAGGAAGCGGCGGCGGGGCCCGGGGGATGGACGCAGCAGGAGGGCTTCTACGTCTACCGCAACAAGCGTCTCCTTCTCGCTGGGGGGTGGCTTGGCCTCGGCGATGGCGGCAAACCATGGCCGCGCGATGAAGCTCACAGGCTCGCACGTATTCGGCTCGACATACCGAACAGCGCGGATGCCGATTGGAAGATCAATGTCCTGAAATCGACGGCCAGCCCCCCGGTGCGTCTGCGATCCCAGCTTCATCGTCTCGCAACAGAAACACGCGACACGGCGCGGCGGGTCTTCGCCCACCGCGGACACGTGATCCCGGCCTCAGGCACGCGCCCGAACGCAGTCGCCGAAGCATGGCAAGCGCGGCGTTCGGCACAAGGAACGTCTTACCGGATCGCTCGTGACCATGATCTTGTCGCCTCGATCCTCGATCGCGCCGGTCCACTCAAGTCCGACATCCTCGCTCTTCTGAGGCTTATCGAAGAGACAGTGCCCGTGCAGCGTATCTGGCTGGATACGGCGGAAGACAAGGAGACGCCGAGAACTGGCTTCACCGGAGCGGCCGAGAACGAGGTGATGGAGACCCTGTCCTCGATGTTTGAAGCACTGGTGAAGTTCCGCGGGCTCAGCCCGACCGAGGCACGCGAGCGGCTCGGTCGCACGCCCCCATTCGACCGGCACCTCGACCTGGTTGCAGCCCTTGAAGCGAAAGACACGCAATGACGATTTCAAACCAGAAGGCCTTCGATTCAATCCTTTCCATGGCCCAGAACATGCTCCGCCTTGCTGCGGAACGCGCTCAGAGCCCTGTCACTCCGGAAATGATCGAGAAGGAGCTGACCAAGCTGTCGATCATGATGGAGGACGATTTCGCCCTTGTTGATAGGGACGCGCTCGTTGACGAGCTGATCCGCCGTTCAAGCCGCACTGTGGGCGAGAACGCAACCCTGTCGAGCGGTGAGGATCATGTCGCCTGGCTTGATGCAGAAAGGAAGAAGGGCTGGACCTATTGGCAGCGTTACTCGGAGTACATGGAAGCGCGGATCCCCTGGACGGCCCTAGATGCTCTCGATGTCGCCACTGACGAAGTCCTTTCGCAGCTCGAGGACCCGACACGGGAAGGCGCCTGGGATCGTCGCGGACTGGTCGTGGGCCACGTCCAATCGGGGAAGACAGGCAACTATACCGGACTGATCTGCAAGGCCGCCGACGCAGGTTACAAAATCATCATCGTGCTCGCCGGCCTGCACAACAACCTGAGAGCACAGACCCAGATCCGCCTGGACGAGGGGTTTCTCGGTTTTGCCACCATCGCGGATGCTGACGAGCTCCCAGCAGTGGGGGTCGGACTGATCGACAAGGACATGTCGGTCCGTCCCAATGCTGCAACGAATCGGAGCGACAAGGGCGACTTCAACACGGCAGTTGCCGCGAAGATGAACATCAGCCCGGAACAGCGACCGTGGTTGTTCGTGGTCAAGAAGAACAAGACGGTGCTCGAGCGCCTGCTGCACTGGATCCGCAACCGTGTGGCCAATCACGTCGACCCAGAAACAGGGCGCAAACTCGTCACCAACCTGCCTCTCATGGTGATCGACGACGAGTCCGATCACGGATCTGTCGACACCGGTGAAGATGTCGTGGACGAGTTCGGCAACCCGGATCTCGAACACGAGCCCAAGACGATCAACAGGTTGATCCGGTCGATCCTCCACCATTTCTCGCGGAAGGCCTATGTCGGTTACACGGCGACACCCTTTGCGAACATCTTCATTCATGACCGCGGGGAGACTCAGGAACACGGACCGGACCTCTTCCCCGCAGCCTTCATCACCAGCCTTGCGGCGCCATCGAATTATGTCGGACCGGGCCGTGTCTTCGGATCAGCTTCCAGCACGCCGGAAGACCTGCCTCTGGTGCGCCCGCTTTCGGACGATGAGTTCCAGCCGTGGATGCCGCCACGACACAAGAACGGCTACCGGCCGCGATGGCATGGGGAGGACCGTGTGCCGGACTCGCTCGCAGAAGCGATCCGCTCCTTCGTCTATGCCTGTGCCGTGAGGAAGCTGCGCGGACAGGGCAGCAAACACTCCTCGATGCTCATCCACGTTACCCGCTTCACCTCGGTACAGAATGCTGTCGTCAACCAAGTCGCAGAGTACGTGCGAGATCTTAAGGGCCGCTACACACGCGGCATCGAGCTCGACAACCTCGAGGCGTCCATGCGCACGGAGTATGAGGAAACCTTTCTGCCGGGGATGCAGCGTATCCGTTCCGCCCTCGTCGAAGACGAAGCGCTGGAGGACTTCTCGTGGGCCGACATTCGCGCCGTCCTCCCAGACGTGCTGTCCGACATTCGCGTCCGCGAGATAAACGGCACGGCCAAGGACGCACTCGACTACGCCGACAATGATGGCACCGGCCTCAAGGTGATTGCCATCGGCGGCGACAAGCTGGCGCGCGGTCTGACGCTGGAGGGTCTCTGCACAAGTTACTTCCTTCGGACCGCGCGCATGTACGACACACTGATGCAGATGGGGCGCTGGTTCGGCTACCGCGACGGCTACCTTGATGTCTGCCGCCTCTACACGTCGCAGGAAATGGTGGAGTGGTTCGGCCATATCGCCGATGCCGCCGAAGAGTTGCGCCAGGAGTTCGACAACATGGTCGCGGCCGGCGCCACGCCAAAACAGTTCGGTCTGCGGGTGAAATCGCATTCGGTGCTGACGGTGACCTCTCGGGCCAAGATGAGAAACGCTCGAGCGATGCAGCTGACCTATTCGGGCGACCTTCTGCAAACTATCGTGTTCCCCAACCGCAAGGACGACATCACGGCGAACTTCAAGGCCACGGATCGGTTCATCGACGCACTCGGTCCATCGACGGATCTGAATGATCAGCATTTCGTTCCACAAGGCCAGAAGTGGAACGGTCACCTTTGGCGAGATGTGCCGGCCCTGAGCGTCATCTCGTTCCTGCGGGATTACAGAACCCACCCTGCCAGTTTCCGGATCATGAGTCCGCTGATTGCGGACTTCATCGAGGAGATGAACAAGGATAGCGAGCTCACGAGCTGGACAGTTGCGCTGATCGGAAAGGATACGGGCCCGGACGACAAGTACCGCAAGGTCGGCGGCTCTTCGGTCAACATGCTGAAGCGGAGGAGAACGACCGAACATGCAGATCGATATTCTATCAAGACCCTCATCTCGCCTCGCGATCAGGCCATCGATCTGACGGAAGCAGAATGGAAGGCTGCGCTCGACCTCAGCCAGAAAACGTGGCGCAACGATACAGATCGCAATGAGGGCAAGGAGCCTCCGTCAGAGCCGAGAGGTCCGCAGATCCGTCATATTCTCGGGGAAGGAGACACCGAAGCAGGCGTTCGGGCGCGCCGGGAGCGTGGTCTCCTGATGCTCTATCTGCTCGATCCCGAGGGTGCCGAGGTCGAAGAGCTAAAGGATGCCGATCCCGTCGTCGCCTGGGCAATCAGTTTTCCGTCAAGCAACTCCGAGAGAAGGGTCTCCAATTCGAGGTACATCGCCAACAGCGTACTGTGGGGAGGCCTCAATGAGTGGGTGGACTGAAGAGGGAATTGCGCGTGCCTGGCGAGCGCTCGCGCGCCAGGAAGCGGCGGAAGACTGGCGATTTGTCCACCTCACTGGGATGGGCGCCGTCTCGGTTGAAGCAGGCTGTCACTTTCCGCTCGGTCGGGAAGCCCTGATCGTCTCCTTTCCCGGATCGTGGCCGGTCAATCCGGCGCGGCTGCCCGAAGGCAAGGGTTTCGACGTCTCCTGCATCGAGGGTCAAACCGTGTTCGCGGGCAAGACGGCGATCGCCCTCGTGAGGCGGCCAGAGGGCTCACCCGACATCTTCGCCATAATGGTCGTGGATGTCTTGAGAACGCTGGAGACTGCAGCCAACAGCGCGAGCCGCGACGTTGTGGAGGCCTTCCTCGAACGGGTCAGGGAATGGCAGGCTTTCATGGCCCGAACGCACCGTCCTCTTTCGTCCGATGCGCAGATCGGCCTGCTCGGCGAACTCTGGATGCTCAGGCTGCTCACGGACACTTCCCTCGGAGCTGGTGCTCTCGACTGCTGGCAGGGGCCGTTGCGGGCTGCACAGGACTTCCACGTTCGGGGTGGCGCGATAGAGGTGAAGAGCACGGTCCGGACCGGCAGCTTCCTCGCGCGGATCAACAGCATCGAACAGCTGGATGGTGACCGGGCGCCCAACTTCCTGTGCGCCTTTCGCTTCGAGGAGAATACCGATGGGGTCTCGCTCGTCGGTCTTGTGACTGAACTCCGAGAAAGGTTCGGACTGGCTGGAGTGCAACGCGGGTTCGAAGCACTGCTCATGGTGATGGGGTACCTCGACGAGCATGCAGCGCTCTACGGGCGCACACTTACATTGAAGGACGCAAGGGCGTTCCGCGCGGAAGGTGACATGCCGCGTCTCACGCGCGCAGCGCTTCCAGCTGCCATCCGCTCAGCTGCCTATGTGCTCGACCTCGACGCGCTCGAAGTTCCCTCGATCGGACTTTCGGAGCTGATCAACGAATTTGGACTGGATTGACATGAGCCTCGATGATTTTCACCGCAACTTTCGTTCCGATCTGCAGACCATCATCGCCGAGCGCGTAGAGGCCGGCGAAGGCCCATTTCCTTCGGATGAGCTCGTTTTTGCGGAAATGGTCATGGAGCATGTTGCAGAAACCGGTATCTGCGAGGCACCAACCGTTTGCCACTGGAGCGGCAAGGTCGGCAACGCGAAACTCCGCATTACAGGCTATGCGCTCAGCTCCGATGAAACGGCTCTCGACCTCTTCGTGACCCACTATTTCGGGACCGAAGAACTGAACGATCTCAGGGACTCGGATGCCACCGCAACCGCAAGCGAAGGCGTTCGCTTTCTGTTTCGAGCGGCAAGCGGCAACCTCGATGCAAGGATCGATCCGACGCATCCGGTCAGGGATCTGGTTGCGACCATTCGTTCTCGCTGGGGCGAGATCGACCGACTTCGTGTGTTCGTGATCACCGATGGCAAGACCAAGACCAAGCGGTTCTCGAACAAAGAGGTTCACCAGAAGATGGTGGCTGTCGAGGCCATGGATATGGAGAGGCTGTTCCGCCACACCGAGGGCAAACCGCGAGACGAACTGGCCGTAAGTTTCGTCCAGTCGATCGGTCGGGCGCTTCCCTGCGTACATGTCCCAGACCCTGACGCTGACTACGAGTATGCCCTAACCGCCATTCCCGGGCAGCTCATTCGGGATCTCTATCTGCGCTACGGGACGACGCTGCTCGAAGCCAATATTCGCACCTTTCTGGGAAACAAGCGCGCGGTCAACAAGGGCATCGTCGAAACACTGCGAAAGGAACCGGAGCACTTCCTCGCCTTCAACAATGGCCTCGTGCTTGTCTGCGACGACGCGGCCTTCGAGCGGACCGACGACGGGAATCTGGGCCTGTCCTTCCTGAAAGGTCTGCAGATCGTGAACGGCGGCCAGACGACCTCGACCATCTACTTCTCATCCCGCGATGATCGCACGATCGATCTAAGCCATGTCATGGTCCCGGCCAAGATCATCATCCTCAAGGGATCGCAGGACGAAGCGCGCGAGAGACTGATCAGCAACGTTTCACGGTATGCGAACAGTCAAAACGCGGTGAAGATGTCCGACCTGTCGGCAAACCGCCCGTTCCATCGAGAGCTTGAGAAACTCGCGAACGACACGTGGTGCCCCGACGGTGCAACGCGATGGTTCTACGAGCGCGCAGCTGGCGCCTACAACGTCATGCTGCTGAGGGAAGGCACCACGCCCGCGAAGAGGCGGAACCTGAAGGAGATGATCCCGCCGAAACGCAAGCTGACCAAGAACGACATCGCCAAGTACCATGAAGCGTGGCGCTGCAAGCCGAACCAGGTCGCCATGGCTGGCGAGAAAAACTTCGCGGCCTTCATGGCTGCTCTCGATGACGATCCGACCATTGTCCCAAGCCCGCTCGATGCCCGCTGGTATCGGGCGATGATCGCCAAGGTCATTCTGTTCAAGGCGATCGAGAGCATGATCAAGACGAAGGAGGCGAAAGAGGTGTTCCGCCAGGGATGGGTCAACATCGCGACTTACGTTGTATCGGTGGTTGCCGATCGACTTGGTGACAGGCTCGACCTCGAGCAGATATGGATGCGGCAAGGGATTTCGGGTGGTTTGCGGGACCTGCTCTGGGACTGGGCAGTGATCGTGAACGCCGAATTCAACAGGATCGCTCCGGGTCAGCAGATTTCAGAAGTCGCGAAACGTGCGGACACCTGGGCAAAGGTCAGAGCGGCTGACTACCCGCCTCATTCGTTGTCTATTCCTGAGATCAAGTCTCTCTGAATCGAAGGCGGCGCACTAGCATGCCAGAATCGAAGCAGGATTTGTTAAAGTTTTGTGGTCCGACGGAATACTCCCTAAGGAATCTCGCAGACGGTGTGATCTATTGTCAGCACTATTCAGCCTATAATGACCCGTTTGAGTTCTGGAGCAACATCTACGAGGGAATTCCCGACGCTTCGCGCGAACCTGAGCGCTTTGCGGCGGCGCTGAGGGCGTGGGGCATGGAAGGTTGTTCACCCGAGGACGAGGATGTGATTGCATACTTCAATGAATGCAAGGATTACCAACCACCATTCCAAGAGATGAGAGACGGAGTAAGAATTGCATGTTTTGGCTCGCAACGGGACAACCTGCTTATGTGGTCTCACTACGCAGACGGGCTTCGCGGATTTTGCATTGTCTTTGATGAGAACTTGGTCACCAAAGCCGAGCCAGAAGGTTATGTTGTGGACGTGGCCTACATCGATGCGCCACCAACTTTGGACAGCTTCGTCTACGCGATCGCTCGGGACCAAGACTGGTATCATCAGATGGCAATCGAGGAGACGGAAACACGAATCCAGCATTTGGGGAAGACGGACGAAATGAGCTGGATCCCAATTTACGAACAGGCTGGTGCAGTCGCGTTACGGCAGATGCAAGAGATATGGCAACTTGTCTTCGCTGCGAAGCCCACGGAATGGAAATATGAGGGAGAGCGACGTCTTCTGGTTCAATCGCCGCAGAGCGACACCGCACCGATCCTTCGGCCGTACCCTCGCGAGGCGATCAAGGAAGTCATTCTGGGAGAGCGCATGGTGGACCACTATCGAGTGCAAATTCTGGCCTTGATGAAGAAACGCTACCCTGGAGTTCCGCTGAGGACGGCTCGTCGTGCGAAAGGTGTTTACACTTTGGTTATCGATTAACCTACCTATTGCTAGCTCGAAGGCTTTCAAACACTAGGCGCGCGATCTGCTTTGCAAGGAACGGCGGCACGGCGTTTCCGACCTGGACATACTGCTGTGTCCGATTGCCGAGAAACAGGTAATCGTCGGGGAAGGTCTGCAGGCGGGCTGCCTCGCGCACGGTCAGGCTGCGGCACTGGATCGGATCGGGATGGATGAAGTAGTGGCCATCCTTGGAGATGTGGCTCGTGACCGTGGTCGATGCCTCGTCCGCCAGCTGAACCCGGAAGCGGTCATTGAACACACCGCTGTGCCAGTTGCGGTGATCGGGGCTGAGCACCAGAGGAAAATCGGCGGCCTTCGGGCTGTAGCCACGGACGGTCCCGAACACGGCAGCGAACAGGTAGCGACCCAGATCCGATGCCATGTGCCCGCGCGTCTCGTGCTGGGCGATCGCGCGAAGTTCGGGTCGCTCGATCCACTGCAGCAACTCATCGTTCGAAGTGCCGTAGCCGTCTGGCAACCGTGCCGCGGCCCGAACAATAGGCGGGTTTTCCTTCACTCGCTCCGAAACGGTCAGGAACGCTTCGCGGAGCGGACGTTTCTCCTTCCCCCTGGAGATGCCGGCCAGCAGCTTTGCGGCGTCGAGGACTTCTCCTCGCCAGGCAGCCGCGTCGTCGCGCCCGCGGCTGATGCCGCTTCGCAAGGCGGGCATCGTATCGATGACATCGCGGACGGTCCGCGCGATCCCCGATACAGCGATCTCCGCATCGGCTGCCTGTCCTGCGATGTCCGAACGGATGCCGACGATGATCACCCTGTGGCGACGCTGCGGGACTCCGAACGCCTCGGCGCGCACGATGAAATCCGAGGGCTGCGCCGCCTCCTGCAGGCTGGCCTTGCCATCCTCTACCCGGACGGCACGAAGTTCGTAGTGATGGGCGTGACCCGTGCCGAGCGAGGACAGATCCTCCATCAGCATCTCGAAGACAAGTCGGCTCTCGACTGTGGACGAAAGCATGCCCTTGACGTTTTCCATAACAAAGGCGGCCGGGCGAAGCTTGTCGAGGACCCGGATGTACTCCCGAAAGAGGTAGTGCCGCGCATCCTTCTCCGGGACGTAGCCGACCTTGCCTCTGGAGCGGACGCGCCCCACCAAGGAATAGGCCTGACAGGGCGGGCCGCCGATCAGGATCGTGTCGTCGTACTTTGCTTTCAGCGTCGCGATGGCGCCATCTATGGCGGTCGCCGCAGCCCCGGTGCCGAGCTCAAGCGCGCGGGCTTCGTCGATGGCATGCCGCCACGCTTCGGCATCGACGGCTGACCAGTCCGGTTCGGATGCCAGCCCGGCATGGAAATCGATGAACTCTTTCGGCAAGACGCCATGACGTGCACGGTACTCGCGCAGAAAGGCACGCAGTGTCAGGGTCCGATGGGCCGACGCCTCCTTCTCGACTGAAATGCCGATCCGGAACGGCGCATGGCCGTCCTCGACGAGGGAAGCGAACCCCTCGCCAAGTCCGCCCGGGCCGGCGAACAGATCGACAATACCGAAAGTGGAAGGCAAATAAGGCTCCTGACGAATTTCATTCAGCCGGTGTATACCAGGTTCAGGGACGAAAACCAGGACGGATGTGACCGATATTGTGGACCAGCAGACCCGTTCCCGGATGATGTCTGGGATCAGGGGAAAGAACACCAAGCCCGAGCTGGCCCTCAGGCGGGCATTGCACGCGCGCGGTTTCCGCTTCCGGCTTCATTCCGGCAAGGTTCACGGTCGACCGGACCTTGTCCTTCCGAAGCACCGGGCCGTGGTCTTCGTGCACGGCTGCTTCTGGCACCGACACCAAGGGTGCCGCTACGCGACCGTACCGGCAACCCGGCCGGAGTTCTGGCGGGCGAAGTTCGATGCGAACACCGCTCGAGACAGTGCCGTTCGCACAAGACTCCTCGAAGACGGGTGGCGCGTGGCGACGGTATGGGAGTGCGCCTTGCGGAAGCCGGAACAGGTAGAAGCCTCGACGGAAAGCCTGTCGATCTGGCTGCGAACAGAAGAACCTCAGATCGAGATTGGCGACAACAACGCACGTCGATCCTGAGCTGACCGCGCTGCGCTATCCACAGGCCCGCGCCTGGTCGCGCATGACGGCGTAATCGCTCAGCATTTCCGCGATCATTGATCCCTCCGGTAGCCGGGCCAGTTCCTCGGCCGCCCGCGCCTCGAACTCCCGGCCATACTCGACCACGGGCGGGCAAGTCGCGAGCCTGCCGTCCTCAGAACGAACCGTCCCGCAGCCGTTCAGCAAGCTCGTGGTGAGAGCGAGGACGGCGAGCCGCCGCTTCCAGCATCCGACGTTGGACGTCATTGGCCTTCTCCGTGGTTTCAAGGCGTTCGGCGAGGCGTCCCGCTCGCTCCCCGGAGCGCCGAAGCGAAAGCAGGAACAGGAGCACTGCCAGCGCGATGGCTCCGTAGCGCAGCGCCGCCCGCATCCATGGGCTCGTGGCGATCCCGGTGAGGAGCCCGCCGATCACCGCCGCCCCCGCTTCCAGTCGTCGAGCCGAGCGTAGATCGTGACCGCGATCCCGCCGAGAGCCACGGCGATGAACACCCAACGGAGCGTGTCGAGATATGGCACGAGCGGCAGGATGGCGGTCTGGGTATCGGCCAGGACGCTCTGCGCCACCTCGACGCCTGCCGCGCCCAGCGTCGCAACGCCGGCCGCGCCACCACCCTTCATGGTGCGGCTGTCGGCCAGCACTTCGCGCGCGGGCGGAGTCTCCGCTGCAAATGCGGTCGCCCGGATCGGGAACCGCTGGCCCCACTGACGGGCGGGCCCCAGGTCGACATGCATGAACCCCGAGCGCGGATAGAAACCGAAGCCGAGGAACCCGACCTCGCGCGCCGCCGCCTCGAACACCGCCGGGTCGTGGTTCGCCATGGCGATGTCGAAGGCGGCGCCGTCGAGGTGCTTGGAGCGGGTCGCGCCGCCGACGGCGCGGTTGTGCTCGGGGCTGCGGTAGGCCGAGCGGACGATGAGCGGCTTGCCCAATCGGTCGCGCAGCGACTGAAGCTTGTCGAGCGCGGGTTCGTTGACCAGCAGCTTGCCGGTGCCCCGGCAGGCGATCTCGGCCGGGCTGAAATTCCGCCAGCGCCATGCGCTCTCCGGAACGTCGCGCCAGTGGCTGTGGAAGGTCTTCGTCATGGGGGCCTCCGAAAACGAGAAACCCGCCTCGAGGGCGGGTGATTGCGGACTGATGAATGGGGATGGGGCGCGGCTACGGGCTGCCGCCGAAGATCTTGAGCTTGATGGCGATGCCCGCGAGCAGCGCCAGCATGACGCCGGTGGTGATCATGCGGACGGCGGTCTGCATCGCGGTGCGGCGCACCAGGCGGATGCAGTCGACGAGCGAGCGCAGATCGCGGATGTCGAGCGCGGCCTCGTCGCCGTCGAGGCCGACATCGGCGAGCGCGCGCTTCGCGCCTTCGTCCGCCGCCCGGATAAGGATCGCCTCGAACTCGGCGTCGGGCATGCGCACGAAGCCCTCGGATCGGGGTGGTGTCATCGGATCCTCCTTCCGCCGCTCAGCCGATCTTGCAGCCCCAGAAGGACGTGTGATCGGCCGCGAAGTAGCCATCCGCGACCCGGAAATACCCCTGCAGCTCGACGGTATCGCCCGCGGTCAGCGGCACCATGGTCTGCAGCCAGATCGCGGTGGCGAGCGAGACATGGGTGGCGGAGATTTCGCCGAAGGAGCCGCGGATTTCCGTGGCGCCGTTCAGCACGAGCCGTCCGCGCATACGCGCCGTTGCGCTGGTGTTGATCTTGTAGAGCAGCGTCGCGCCAAGGAGGTAGGTGCCGTCGACGGGTGCCACGAAATGGTTGTTCGCGGCATCGAAGGCTGCCTGATCGTTGGTGTCGGTGTTGTTGAGACCGATCTTCGTCCAGGCACCGACGCCGACATAGTTGTCGTAGTTCGTGTACGCCTTGAAGCGCGGCAGCCGGGGCTGGTCGACGATGCCGGTGCCGTTGTCGACGCTCAGCCCGTCGAAGAAGGTGCTGCCATCGGCCGAAACCGAGAGGCGGAACCGGTCGGAGCCGAACAGGCCGACCAGCGCCTTGGTGACGAAGTTGGTCTGGAGTGTCAGCCCGAGATCGTCGCCCGCCGCCTCCTTGTTCATGGTGTAGAACAGATCGCCGGTGCCGCCCTCCGCCACGGTCTTCGCCGTCCAGAGCGCGGCGTTCAGCTTGGCCGAGAACGGGTTCGAGGCGTCGGCCGTGGTGCCGACGCCGAGCAGCGCGATGTTCTGCAGCGCGGCCGGTGTGGTTCCGACCCAGCCCGCGCCATCGTAGACCAGCAGCAGGCTCTCGTCCTCGACCCAAGCCCGCCAGCCGGTCCGGGGCGGCAGGCGCAGCCAGGCGCCGTCCGTCCAGAGCGCCACGTTCAGGTCCCAGCCCGTCCAGTCGCCGGTAGCACCGGAGCCGACGATGTAACGGTCGCCATCAGTGGGGCTGGCGGGCGGCGCTGTCAGATCGCGGTCGAGCACGGAAAGCTGGACGAGCCCGTCGAGGATCCGCAGCGCCTCGTTGTGGGTGACGTGCTTCTGGGCCTGCGCCGCGAGGATGTAGGGCAGCAGGAGATGGGTCGTGGCGTCGGACATGGGATCGCCTTCAGAACAGGAGCGTGACGGTCTTGGGCGCGCCCCGTCCTACAAGGGCGGAGAGCTGGAAGATGCGGATGTCGAGCGTGTCGCCGGACCCGAGCGGCGCGCCCCGGTCGGCGGTCTGCTGGGCGGCGGTGTAGACGGCGCTGGGGGTGGCGGTGCTCAGCAGCCGCTTTACCGTTGCACCGTCGAGGATTTCGACCTCGTAGGCTTCCAGTTCCTCCGCCATCGGCACTTCCAGCCCGCCCCAGCTGTCGGCCGAGAGCGCGCGGGACCGGCGGGTCCAGCGGATCGTCAGATCGCCGGGCGTGCGAGGCCTGCGCCATGGCTGCTCGACATGGGCGACCGAGAACGGCCGCAGTCCGACGCCCTCGGGCGTGAAGGCATGAGCGACGTAGGTCTCGTCGCTGACCGGGCGGCTGGCCGGGCCGATGCGCCAGTTCCACGGCAGCCCGAGATCAGCTTCGGCGATTGGTAGCGTTGCGAGGCTGTCGTCGAGCACCACGACCCGCGCGCCCGCCGGCGCGGGGTTGCCCATGGCATCCTCCGTACCCCGCTGACCGCGCAGGAGCCGGGTGAGCCGATACCGACCAGGTGCCAGCAGCTCGGCCGCGCCCGCCTGCACGATCTCCCAAGTGCCGGGCGCGCTCTCGATAGCGAGCGCGTTGGCGCCGCCGAACAGGGTCAGGTCGGTGACGCTCTCCATCGTGCCGGTCAGAAGATCGACCACCAGCGCATTGCCGAGGTCGGAGCGCGAGGTCGGCCCCGCAAAGAAGTCCGAGACCAGCGCGCCGATCCGGGCGCGGGACTGAGCCGTTGTCAGCAGCTCGAACCCGTCGGTCGAGGGGCTGCGATAAACCGCCATCTCGCCGGGCCACGGCACGGCATGCGCCGCTGCGAAGGGACGATGCGCGGGCTGATCCTCGGTCAGCTGCGGCAGGTCCATCAGCACCGCATCCGGCGCGCCGAATACTATGGCCCGGGTGAGCGACGCCGCGCGCGGGTCGCCGGGCGGCAGATCGTAGGTCGCCCGGTCCTGGCGCACCGCCTCGATGCCGCGCGCCTCGGCGTCGGCGATGGAGACGAGCCGCAGATCGACCAGCCGCCCGTCATGCTTTAGCCGGATCGCGTCGGCCGGATCGAGCGCCAGGCGCGAGGGCGGCAATCGGAATGCCGCCGTCTCGCGCCCCACCCACGCCTCCATCAACGCGCGGCGGCAGCGCCGCTCGGCTTCCTCGGGCGGTACCGCCATCGGAAAGCTCTCGGACGCGATGCGCGTGGTGTCCACGGTGATGCGCCGCGCCTCGACGAGGGCCGCGTCGTAATCCTCGTCGGCGCGCGCGACCTGCCATTTCAGCGCCTGCGGCAGTTCGGTCTCCTGGCCACGGGTCAGTTCCAGCACGTCGCCTTCGCGGGCGGCGACCAGATCGTCGGGCGCGAGGGTGGCGACAAACGCCCGGCCGCGCATGACGAAGCGGATCACGCCCTCGGTCTCGACGGCGTCGAAGCCGAAGTGGCGCGACAGCGTGGTGATCGAGGCACGCGGACTTTCGAGCGCCGTGATGGCGTAGCCCTCCACCGCGCCCCAGAGGCCGGTGACGTCGATCCTCGCCTCGGGCAGGCCCGCCTGCAGGCAGAGGTGCCGCACGAGGGCCGCCAGCGACACCGCGCCGAGCCGCCCCGTCAGCCAGTGGCCGAGCCGCCAGTTCGCGCCGTCCGTCCAGACGCCGGTCAGCGCGGGGAAGAACGGATAGGGCCGCGCATCCCAGGTCCATGCGGCGCATTCGGGGACGTGCACCATCCGGCCGCCATAGACCGAGGACAGCGGATTGTTCGCAGCCTCGCCCCACCAGAGGTACGTCGCCTCGAGATAGGCGCGTTGGATCGCGTCATCGCGCCAGCCTCGCGAGAAATGCGGCGTGAAGCTCTCCGAGGACTTGGGATCGAAGAAGACGTTGGGCTGGTTCGTGCCCCGGTCGATGGCGGGACAGCCGAGCTCGGTGAACCAGATCGGCTTGGACTGCGGCGCCCACGCCGTCGGCGTCCCGCTCTCCACCCAGCCCGGGCGGTCGTAATGCGGGTTCGACCACCAGGCTTGCAGATCCTTGTAGCGGAACACCCACGGCTTGGCCGCGGCGCCATCGGTGATCGGGGTGCGGACCTGCGCGGTGCGATCCGCCGCGCTGGCATAGAACCAGTCGAAACCTTCGCCGCCCGCGATGTTCGCCTGCAGGTAGGCGCGGTCGTAGATCGCGGGCCAGCCCTCGGCCGCATCCGCGTGTTCGAACCCGTCGCGCCAGTCCGACAGCGGCATGTAGTTGTCGATGCCGACGAAATCGATCTCCGGATCAGCCCAGAGCGGATCGAGATGGAAGAACACATCGCCGCTGCCGTCGCCGGGCTGGTGCCCGAAGTATTCCGACCAGTCGGCGGCGTAGCCGATCTTCGTGCTGGCACCGAGGATCGAGCGCGCATCCGCGAGCAGGTCCCGATACGCCTGCACGGCCGGATATGTGGCCGCGCCCGACCGGATCGTCGTCAGCCCCGGCATCTCGGTGCCGATGAGGAAGGCATCTACCCCGCCCGACGCCGCGCAGAGATGGGCGTAGTGCAGCACCATCCGGCGCAGGCCCCACTCGCCGGGCGCGCCGGTCCACAAAACTGACTGGCCGGAGACGCTGAAGCTCGCTGGCGTCGCCGCGCCGAACAGCGACGCGACCTGGCTTGCGGCCGTCGCCGTCTTGTCCACGGTCCCGGCGAACCCCGCCGCCGGAGAACAGGTGATCCGCCCCCGCCACGGGAACGCAGGCTGCCCCGTCTCCGCGGCGTTGTCGGAATACGGGTTCGGCAGCGTGTTGCCGGGCGGCACGTCCATCAGGATGAACGGATAGAAGGTTACCCGCAGCCCGCGGGTCTTCATCTCCTGGATCGCCTGCACCACCGCGAAGTCGGACGGCGTGCCGCCATAGACCGGGCGGTCCTGGTCGTCGCGGCTGACGAGGAAGGCATTGGCGCGGCTGACGCCATTGACCGACCAGCTGGTCGGCGTCGTCGACTTCGCCGACACCTCGACGCCCGGCCGCACCTTGCAGGATCCCGCGCGCAGGTCGTCGCCGAACCACGCGACGACGAGGCTGACGCTCTCGACCGCAGGCGCCATGGCCTGCAGCCGGTTCAGCGCCTCGACCATGTCGGTGGAGTCGGCCCGCGCGTTCAGGTTCTCGGGCACCGTCGCGCCGCCATCGGTCTTGCGGATCGCCTGCGTGGCGTAGGTAAACTCGCCCGAGGCCGGGATCATGGTGACGGCGCGTGTCAGCCCCTCGGCGGTGTCGGGATCGGCGAGCGGCCGGAATACCTCGAACGAGAGCTGCGGCAGGCGGTTGCCGTAGGTCGAGAGGGCGAGTTCCTCGAAGACCACATAGGCCGTGCCGCGATAGGCAGGCGTGCTGGCCGCGCCCATCCTCGCGGCGATGAACGGATCGGCGGTCTGCGCCTCGTCGCCCGGATACCAGCGCCAGGTGACGCCGGAGAGGTCCATCGGCTTGCCGTCGGCCCAGATGCGGCCGATCCCGGTGATCGGGCCTTCGCAAAGCGCGACGGCGAAGGAGGCGTAGTAGAGATACTCGGTGGTCTTGACCTTGCCGCCTCCGCCGCCCTTGCCGCCGCCCTGCGTGGTGGTCTTCGTCTCCTCACGGAAATCCGTCGCCCAGATGATGTTGCCGCCCATCCGCATCCGTCCGTAGAGCCGCGGGATGACGGCGCCTTCGGTGGCGGAGGTGATGCGCAGCGTGTCGAGACGCGCGCCCTCGATGCGCTGCGTGGGCGCCAGCGACGAGATGATCCAGCTGTCGACGACCGAGCCGATGCTGGAGCCGATGAAGCCGCCGATGGTCGCAGCGCTCACGCCGAGGATCGCGCCGCCGATCGAACCGCCAATGGCGGCGCCGGCCGCGCCGAGAACGAGGGTGGCCATGTGGGGGTCTCAGCGTTGCGGGAACAGGAAGGCGAAGGCGATGCGCCGCCGCCAGGATGGGCTAAGCGGTTCCTCGATCACGCCGAGCCGCTCGTAGGCGTGGAGGAAGGCGCCGGGCCCGGTCAGGATCCCGACATGCTTGGCGATGGCGCGGGGCTTCATGCGGAACAGCACCAGCGCGCCGGGACCGGCTGCCGCGAGTTCCACTTCGATCATCATGCGCCGCGCGCCGTCGGCCAGAACTTCGCGCGGGCCTGTCTCACCCCAGTCGCGGCTGTAGGGCGGGATCGGGAACGGCTCGGGGCCGACGACATCGCGCCAGACGCCCCGCGCGAGCCCGAGGCAGTCGCAGCCGACGCCGCGCAGGCTGGCCTGATCATGATACGGAGTGCCGAGCCAGGCCCGCGCGATGGCAATGACGCGCGCGGGGTCGGTCAATGCGAGGGGTTGCGTCACAGCACGCCTCCCTCGTGGCCGCCATCCTTGGTGGCATAGCGGAGGACGGCATCCTGCCCGGGGATATGCGGGAAGCCGCGGAAGTTGGCGATGTTCGCGAACTTGGCCCCGCAGGTCTCCATGCGCTTGTCGCAGCCCGCGCGGATGGTGAAGGCGTCGCCCTCGGCGATCGCGAGCACAGGCGCTTCGAGCAGGGTCAGCACAGCGATGCCGTCCGTTACGTCATGGCTCAAAACCTCGGTGCGCCGCCCCGCGTTCGCGCCGCTCGTCCAGTCCAGCGTGCCGAAGGTGAACCAGCCGGATATGAACCCGCCGAGCCCGGAGGCGGTAAAGGCGCGGTCGCGCAGAAGATCGATCACAGCGCCCGTGCCCTTGAAGGCCGGATTTTCGAGATCGACGCCGCAGCGCGCGTCGCCGAGCGCGGCATCGCAGGTCGCCTGGAACGTCCGCCCGACCGTCTGGCCCAGCACATGCGCCAGCGAGCGCACCTCGGCGACGAAGGCAAGCCGCCCGCGCCGGATCTGGCCGATGGCGCCCCGGCGCATCAGAACCCGCTGACCCGTGTCGGCCCAGTTCACCCGCCAGACCTCGACTTGCGCCGCGTCCCAGCGGCCGTCGAGGATGTCGGTCTCGGTGATCCGGTCGGAGGTCAGCACGCCTTCCGCGTCCTGCGCATCGACCGACAGGTCCGATCCCGAGCGGACCTCTGAGGCGGTCAGCCCGCTCTCGGGCTCGAAGTCAGTGCCATCGAAGGTCAGCGTCCGGTCATGGTCGGCGAAGCCGAACGTGACGCCGTCGGCGCGGGCGATCCGCCAGCACCAGGCGAGCGTCGTCGTGCCCTCGTCGAGATGGGCCTGCAGGTCAGGGTCGAGGGTCTTCATCGGCGCAGTTCCAGAAGCGGAATGGAAGTGATCGAGCCGAGCCGCTCGAGGTCGAGCGTCACGTCGAGCACGTCGGTGTCGAAGCGGACCGGCACGTCGAACTCGAAGCCTGCGGTGATCGCGACGCCGGAACCTGGGGCGGCGGAGAAGGTGACGACGCCGGTGGCGGTGTCGACCGACCAGCCGGAGGGCTGCTCGACGCCCGACAGCGCGATACGCACGCTGCCCGCCACCGGCTTCGCGATGGCGCGCGTCCACGATTGCGCGCCCGAGGCGTAGCGCTTCACCAGATGGAAAGCGGTCGTCGCGCCATCGCCGGTGCCGATCGCCTGGTCGGTGGGCGACGGCATGCCCGAGGGCAGGCAGGACTTGTGGTCACCCCAGTCCTTGAAGCGGAAACCGTGGAGACGCCCGTTCCTTGCTTCGAAGAAGGCGATCACGGCCGCCAGATCGTCGGCGCGGCGAATGCCGTAAGCGACGTCGTAGCGGCGGCGCGAATTGGCCCAGCTCGCGTTGCGCTCCTCGTCGCCCGAGGCGAGCTCGACGATCTGGGTGCGCCGTTCCGGCCCGCCGCGCGCGCCGCGGCTGATGTCGTCCGGAAACCGGACCTCGTGGAACGCCATCACATGCCCCTCCGCCCGAGCGATACGGCGCGGGCGATGTCGGCCGCGACCTGCGTGCGCGACTGCCGGAAGCTCTCGGCGTCACGGGCCATGATGGTGACGTTGACGCCACCGGTTGCGCCGTAGGTCTGTGCCTCACGCCGCGACAGCACGCGCTCGCCGCGCTGCAGGATCGCGGGCACCTCGTCATGGCGAAGCCCGGCCATGCCGCCAGAATGCATTCGGGGGGCAGCGGCGAAGGCCATGGCCGGAACCATGCGCGAGGGTCCGGCCGACCCGACCATCCCGCCCGCATGCAGGAAGTTGGCGTAGGTGAGCGGGGACCGTGGCCCCAGTGGGGCCGCGTAAGCCCCGCGAACGCCCGCCCCGGAGAACACGCCGGAGAGCGCATTGGCGATCGGCCCGAGGATGAACCGCCGCGCCGCGAGCTGGGCGAGATCGGCGAGCAGCGAGGTGACGAGGTCGCGGAAGTTCAGCTTGCCGGTCTTCACGAACTGGCCCACCGCGTTCTCGGCCGACTGGAAGGCGCCGAGGAGGCTCTGGCCGATGTCGCCACCAATCTCGCGCGCCTTGCTGGCGTAATCCGACAGCGCTGCCGTGACCGCCTGCCACCCGGTGACGGCGGCCTCGGTCGCGGGCTCAGCGGCAGCGGCGGCGGCTCCGGCCGCCGCACCAGCACCCGTGGCGGCGCGTCCGGCTTCACCAAGCGCCGTCTCCAGCCGTTCGGCCGCGCCGGTGGCCTCGGTCAGCACATCGGCACTGGCCTCGTCGGCACCGCGCACCGCGTCGCGCAGCGCCTGCCAGCTTTCGAGGGGCGCACGGGCCCCTTCCGCCAGATCGCGCGCGGCGCCGCGGTAGACATTCGCGGACTCGAGCGCGCGGGCGGCCGCCTCGGTCAGCCCGAGATCGGGCGCGGTGAGCGGGTTGTCCTCGAAGGCCCGGTCGAAGGCCGCCTGTGCCGCCGTGGTGGCGGCACTGGCCGCCCCTTCGAAGCGGTTCTCGATCTCGCCGAGGTCGAGGTCGGGCACCAGCGAGATGCGCCGCTCCGACCCGAGCGCTTCCAGCCCCTGGTTGATGCCGCCAATGAAGCCGTTGATGCGCGAGACCACGCCGTTCAGCATCGCCTCGACGCCGTCGACCAGGCTGTTGGCCGCCTGGAACGCCAGATCGCCGATGGCGGCGGGCAGCAGGCCCCAGATCGCCTTGATCGCCTCATAGGCGCCCTCGAAGGTGTTCGCGGCCGTGTTGCCAAAACCGACAACGCTCTCGATTGCGCTCTGCATCCCGGAGGCGGCATCGGCCTTCAGGTCGAAGAACATCGCTGTGGCGGCCGCGCCCGCCGCCGCCGCGCCCATCCTGATCCGCTCCCAGACCTCGACGGCGAGGTCCTTCAGGAGCGACATCGCCTCGCCGAAGCCGCCCGCACCGGAGACGAGGCGGGTGAACTGGTAGACGAGCTCGCCCGCGCCGACGATCAGCGCCCCGATGCCGGTGCGGATCAGCGCCCCGCGCAGGACGACCAGCGCCGTGGCGAGACCGCGCACGGAGAGCGCTGCAACCGCCATTCCGGCGACCCAGCGGCCCGCGAGGAAGGCCGCGAAAGTCGCAGCATAGGTGGTCAGGCGGCCGATGTTGTCGAAGAGCCCGCGGATCGCGATGCCGAGCGGGCCGGTGCGGCTGGCGACCGCCGCCATGGCGTTGGCGACGGCTTCCAGCGCGGGGGCTGCGGCAACGGCCAACTGGTTCGACAGCCCGCGCCAGATCAGCCCGAGCCTTGAGATGGCGTCGTTCGTGCGCTCGATCTGGTCGGCGTCCTGCTCCAAGACCACGACTCCGAAAGCGAGAACATCCTCCGTCGCCTGCCGCAGCGTCGCGGTGTCGATCCGGCTCATCGCGATGGAGCCTTCTTCGCCGAAGAGCTGGCCCGCGACCGCCGCGCGTTCGGCGGCAGGCACGAAGCTCTCGATGGCGGCGTTGATCGCGCCCACGCGCTGATCCAGCGGCAGGGCGATCAGCTCGTTCGCGGACAGCCCCAGCCGGTCCAGCGCATCGGCGGCAGGGCCGGTCCCGGCGGCTGCCTGGCTGAGACGGCGGGTCAGATCTTTCGTCGCCTGCTCGATGCCGGACATGGACACGCCCGCCAGCTCACCCGCGCGCTCCAGCGTCTGGATCGAGGCGACCGTGGTGCCGAGCGACTGCGCGAGCTTGGCCTGCGCATCAACCGTCTGCAGACCGGACCGGATCATTGCCACGCCAGCGGCGGCAGCGGCTGCCACGGCAGCAGCGGCTGCCACAGCGACACGGCGCGAAAACGCCGCCAGCCGGGCGTTCGCCGCTTCCATCTCCCGGCTCAGCCGTCCGAAGCCACGCGATCCGGCCTCGCCGACACCTTCCAGTTCGGCGCGCACCTGCCGGCCGCCCACGGCCGCGAGGCGGACGCTAACCCGTTTTTCCGCCATGGGAATGATCCATCTGTTCGTTGAGTTTGGCGCCCATCACCGCTTCGATGACGGGCAGCAGTTCGGCCATGGCGAGTGGTGAAACCCCGAGCGCATCCCCGAGCGCCAGCGCGGCTGACATGTCCCAGCCGATCACGGCGCCCGGCAGCACGCGCAGCTGGCCGCCGAGACGGCCGACGAGGTCCCAGACCTGCCAGCCCTCCGGTGTTTCCGGACGGTTCAGCCGCGCCGGGCAGTCTTCGCAGGCTTGCGGGCAGGCTTCGCAGTATCGCTCGCCCCCGCCGAAGGACCATTCGGCGAGAGCGCGGAGGCGTTTTTTTCCTGTTCCAGCAGCAGGCCCTTGGAGACGTAGGTCAGCTGGAACACCTCGAAGATCGGCCAGACGTCGAGCAGCGCGTCGATGGCCTCCGGGCTCGGGTCGATGGCATTGCCGTCCGCATCGCCGATGCCCTCCCAGGCGAGCACGGCACGCCGCGCGAGCGCTTTGGCGAAAGCGACGGCGCGTTCCTCATCGGAAGCCTCCACGGGCACCGCCTCGACGGCGGGATCGCTGCGCGTGGCCACCATCAGCGCGGTGGTCAGCGGGCGCAGCTGCGCCCGGACGCCAGGGGCGAGGTCGTGCCACCGCGGGGCGTTGGTCAGGTCGAGCGTCAGCATCAATAGGTCTCCACATCGTTCACGAGGGTTGCGGTGCACATCCGGCCGACGACGCTGTCGCGCGCCGCCTGCCAGTCGAAGGTGGCCTGGACGCCCTGCGGCCCGGAGATCTCGATCCTCGGGCGCGGCAGGTAGACGGCGTGCACGGTGAAGGTGAAGCTCTCGCCAGAGGGCAGGACGTAGGCGAACTCCATCTCGCAGGCCTCGCCGTTGATCGCTTGGCTTACCAGCGTCTGGTCGGCGAAGCGGACCTCGATCCGGCCGGTGAGCGCCGCGATGCTGGGGTCCGCGCCGTCGATGCGGCCATCGCTCCGGATCGTCTCGATCCGGTCGAGGTTGTTCGCATAGGTGATCTCGGCCGAGACCACGTTGCCGAGGGCGGTGCCATTGCGGGTGATTGCCCCGTTGAAATGGCCGAAGCGCTTCAGCTCCAGCGCGGCGGGCGTTCCGGCGCTGGTCGTCGTCCCCACCGTCTCGCCCTGTGCGACCAGCCGCGCAGTTGCCGTCAGCAGGCCGGAGCGCTGCATCTGCCAGGTGATCTGGTCGAGCACGCAGCCCGAGTACATCGCGTAGCGCGGAACCTCTGGCATTCCGGTCTCGATCGACATGCTGGGCAGCGTCCACGACCCCGACTGGAACTCGTGGGTGTAGGGCGCTTCCGCACCCGTGGTCGTGGGCGTGCCGAAGGCCGCCTTCAGCCAGAAACCGAAGGCTTCGGCGTCGAGCGGCACGACGACATCGCCATCCGCCGTCACCGCGTCCTTGATCGGCGCCAGCGGATCGCGGCCGTACCCGAGAAGCTCCGAGTTCAACAGCGGCTGCTCCGCGCCAAGCGAGGTGCTGGCGAAGGGCATGCGGGTGAAGCCGCCTGCGGGCGGCGTGCCATAGACGGTCTCGAACGCAAGCGCCATCTGCGCCCGCGCCCCCTGGGCTCGTGCCATGGTGTTCTCCTGTTGTCGTTTGGGTCAGGCCAGCGGGTCGGCCGTGGAATAGTGCAGCACGACCGGGATGACGGCCGCCTTCAGGCTCGCCGCGCCCTCGACTGGCAGATCGACCGGGCGCGGCGCTTCCGCCTCGACCCAGTCGCAGAGCCCGCCCAGAGTTCGGTCCGCGGCGAGCGCCGTGCCGATGCTCGCGCAGAGGGTATCAAAGACGGCGTCACGGTCCGCGCCCTGCACGACCGCCTCGACTTCGGCACGGTGCTGGTAGTGGTAGCGCAGCGGCGACAGCGTCACCTCCGGCTCCCCCGGCTCGCCGTCACGGAGGATCAGCAGGCCATTGGCCGGCACGCGCTCGGGCAGCACCTCGCCGCGAAGGGCGGTGGCGGGCAGCGCCGAGAGCCGCGCGTACAGCGCGGCGAGGATGGTTTCGCGATGGGTGGGCATTGGTTTTCCAAGTGAAAAGCGATGCGATGATCACGACCGCCGAATTCAGACGCCTGTTCCGACGTGCTCGGTGCGCAAGATCAGCGAAGCAGATCACGATAGGGGCAAACGTCATCCTCGAATGGCACGTGGCGCTGCCGGAACTTCAGGCTCTCGACAGGTTCCGGGTGGCTAATTCTGTCCATCCGGAAATGCCGGAAACCCTCGCGTGCCGGATCCCATGCCACAAGGTACCAGAGCGGTGGCAGGATCAGCATGGCTTGCGGCTCGATCTGCCGTTCAGTCACGACCCCCTTCGCGTCACGGTAGCGGAACTTCAAGTGGATGCGCTGCAGGAACGCCGTCTCGAACGCCGACAGCAATCCAGGATCCATCTTTCCCATATCTGACAGGTCCTGAAGCGG
Organism: Marivita sp. GX14005; assembly: GCF_023370775.1. GTDB lineage: Bacteria > Pseudomonadota > Alphaproteobacteria > Rhodobacterales > Rhodobacteraceae > Marivita. The sequence continues at coordinate 660,739 of NZ_JAMCCQ010000002.1, read as the reverse complement.
TGAGAGCTTGCCCACATGAAGGCAGTCCAGAAACCGACGCAGGTCGCGCAGCTTCTCGGGCGGAAGGGCCTTCTCGATCTTGGCAAGCCCGGAATCCGCCAGACCCGAGAATGGCAGGTTCCCGGCCGCGCGCATCGCCGCGACGCCGAGAAGAAGCGCGAAGACCTCGGTCACGGCAAGCCGCGCCGTTGTCTGGACCGAACCGGGGTCGAGGAGAAGGCCTCCGCCGCGCCCCGGCTCGGAATGGATGACGAAACCTTCGTCGCGCAGCGCACCGATGTCGCGCAGGATCGTCCGCCTCGAGGCCCCGACCTCTTCGGCGAGTTCATCGACGGTGGTCATCCCGTTGCGGCGAAGGCTGCGGACGATGGCGTCATGGCGGGCGCGAATGTTCATGTCGCCACTGTAGCATCTTTGGTGCCAGAATTTGGCACCAATTCAGTTCAGGAGGATCAGGAAACAGTCAGCATGGAGACACCGACAATGCAACGCACCGCTGTGAACCCCTGGGATTGGTCCCTCAAGCTCGGCTACAATCAGGCCGAGATCATCGAAGGCACTTCGCGCCAACTGATCTGTGCGGGGCAGACTGCTGTCGACGCGGAAGGCAACCCGCAGCACGCAGGCGACATGCGCGCGCAGATCAGCCTTGCGCTCGACAATCTCGAGGCCGTCCTTGCAAAGGCGGACATGAGCCTCAGCAATGTCATTCGGCTGGTTGTCTATGCCACCGACGTCGATGAGGCGCTGAAGAATTTCGACTTGCTCGGCATGCGCTTCGGGCCGATCCAGTGCGCACCTCCGATGACCTTGCTCGGGGTGACGCGGCTCGCGATTCCGGGCCTGCTGTTCGAGATCGAAGCCACCGCTGCTGCATAAGGCGGGGCTGAGTTTGAAGCGGTCGGGCGGCATCGAAGTCGTCTGACCGTCTCGCTTGCCAACCAATCAAGCCAACCGCCCCTCCACCCAGTTAGCCACGATCAGCCCCGGCACGCTGTCCAATGCCCGGTCTGCATCCCGCGCCAGATCCAGCCGCTTCGGCAGTTTCACCTGCGGCACGAGCAGGAAGATTGGCGCGGTGACCTTGCCGCGCCCGGTCTTCGAGCGCGACACCACCGCCTGGCCCTTCGTGTTCAGCCGGCTCTCCGCCACTAGCAGGCTCGGCCCCGTGCGGCGATAGACGAAACGCAGGCGCAGGCCGCGGCGGCGCTCCCATTCGCCGGGGGTGATCCGGCCGCCGCGCAGGGACTTGCCCGCAGTAGGCAGCGGGATCGCCAGCCAGAACCCGTCTTTGGAGCGGATCAGCGGCCCCGTGTCATGCGCACCGACGATGACCGGAGCCTTCGACCAGACCAGCGCCGCGGCATCAGGGCTTTCGCCCGACCTCGGGAAGTTCTGGCTGCGGATCGAGTTGGCGAGCCGGGTCCCGAGACCCGCGCCGGTGATCTGCAATCGCCACGCGGTCTTCAGCCCCGTCCCGGCCTCGCGCATGGCGGCGGTCACCGCGCGTTCGCCCGCCGCGACCTCGGCCGCCATCATCGCGACGATGTCGGGATCGATGTCGAGCTTCAGTTTCACGCGGGCCTCAGATCGACGGTCCAGACCAGCCGCTCGCGGTCACGAACGGGCTCGCCCTGGATGAGGAAGGCGTCCCCGTCGATCTCGATGCGGTCGCCCGCGCGCGGGTTCGTCACCTCAGCGACGCGCAGGTCGACCCGGGTGGTCTCGGACCAGAGACGCGCGTCGCCGAAGTCGGAGACGACATCCGCACGCCGGGCGACGACGCGCACCAGGACGGGCGCGCCGCCATCGGCGATGTAGATCGCGTCTCGGCCGATGTTGGGATCCGCGAAGAGCGCGCCCACTGCGGCGGCGAAGGCGCTCATCAGAACGTCGCGTTCAGGCGCACCCGGCCGATGGTGTCGCCCGCACCGCTCGCCACCGCCTCGACGGCCGCGCCGATGAGGGTGTTGTCGGTCGCGACGGTCGTGGTGCGCTTGTTGGTGTCGTCCCAATAGACCTTGGCGCCAACCGTCCACGCCTGGGAGCCGACCTTGGTGATGTCGAACACGCCGACGAGCGCGGTCTCGACGGGCTCGCCAATGGCGGCGGCACCCGCGGCGATGCCGAAGATGGAGCCGACGAGCAGGCCATCGCCGGAGGCGACGGCATAGGGCGCGGTCAGGGTGATGGTGTTGCCGGGCTGGACGTAGGTTTTCATGATGGGGATCCTCGTGGAAAGACGAAGGGCGGCCCGTCAGGACTGCCCGTGTGTCAGGGTTCAGGAAGCGCGCCTTACGCGCCCGGGTTCTTGTAGAGGCCGCGCCAGTCGATGGCCTTGGCTCCGAAGTCGAGGCGGCACTTGATCTCGACCCCGTCGACGTCGAAGCCGTTGCGCGTCTCGATATAGGCGCCCTGCTGGCCCTCGAGATAGGCGTATTCGATGGTGTCGATCTGGTTCGGGCTAGCCGCCAGATACCAGGCGGTCTCGCTGGCGGCGTCGAGCCGGGGCTCGCTGATCGGCGCGAGGGTGCGGATCGACTGCGGCACCACGCTGGAGGTCGCGGCGGGCACCAGGTTCTGCGCGACCAGCTGCTCGGCCTTCAGTTCCAGCGAGGCGGGCACGATCAGGAAGGCGGGGCGGACGTTCAGCACCGTCTTCTTGTCGAGGCCGGTCTGCTTGGCCATCGCGGCGCGGGCCGCGCCGACGCTGCCGACGTCGAGCGCCGCGCCGGTGCCGGCGAGGTTCTTGTGGGTGGTGTGGAACAGCGCGTTGCCGTCGGCCATCGCTGGGTTGGCGGTGATGATCCCCCAGACCACGTCCGACTCCAGCTGGGCGATGGAGTTGCCGTACATCGCCGGGATGCGGGTGAAGGCGTCGAGATCGTCGTTGATCAGCGTCTGACGGGTGATGGCGACCACCCGGCCATAGGTCTTGACCTTGTAGCTCTCCTTGCTCTCGCCCAGCGTGCCGCGCTTGAACTCGCCGCTTTCGCCGACCTCGAGCAGCTGCGGGGCTTCGCCGAGCTGGACGCGATGCATCGCCTTGAAGTCGGTCGCCAGCACCTGGCGACAGAACAGCATGAAGGTGCGGGGATAGGCCTCGTAGGCCTGCCGCAGCGTCTTGTTGGTGACGGCCGACAGGATCTCGGGGAAGTCCGAGGTCGAGTGCAGCGCGCGCGTCGCCACCTCGTCACGCGACAGGCCGCGCGTGTTGACCCCGGCATTGCCGAGGCTTTCGCGGGCGAGCTCCAGCAGCGTCATGCCGCGATACTGGCGCGCGGCGTCCTCGAGCTGGAACAGCGTTGGGCTGTAGCGGTGCAGCAGTGCGTTCGCCACCGCGTCACGGCGGGTGATGCACTCGTCTCGGCCGCCGAGCGGGACGGAGACATGGGGGAAGTTCCGGGTCTCGTCGGATTTCGCGGCGACCTGGTCGAGGATCAGTCGGCGGGACTCGTCGATGCTGACGCCGCGCTTGACCAGATCCTCGGCGAAGCCGCGCTCGAGGTTCAGGCGGCCTGCCAGATCGTAGATGGTCGAGACGCGGTCGCGCTCGGCCTCGCGGGCGCGGGTCGCGACGGCTTCGGTGTCGGGCGCAGCGGGGGCATCGGTATTTTGAAGCTTCGGCTGGGTGCGGGTTTCCACTGCGGCGACCTTCGGGTCGGGCGCAGCCGGTTTCGGCTCGGTCATGGGGGTGTCCTCGGTTGCGACCGGCTCGGTCGGCTGGGTGGTGGCGGGGGTTGCGGCGTCGCTCGCCGGGGTCTCGGTCTTGTCCGTCATCGGGGATGCTCCTTGCTCTGTGGGGGCGTCCCGGCGGTGAAGGACGCAGTCGTGAAGGGGATGCTGGGCGCGGAAGCCCGCGGCGGGGTCGGCGCCGACCGCGACGGCGGAGACCTCGAAGGGCGTCCAGTCCACCGCCCGCCAAAGCTCGCGGGCGGCCTCGGGCTTCGAGACCTCGAAGCGGTGGACCTGGTAGCCGATGGAGACCGCGCGGATGTGCCCGGCCTGGATGTCGCGCCAGATCGGCTCGACATCGGCGCGTTCGCTGATCCGGACCAGCGCGATGCCGCGGCCGTTCTCGATCCGGGCAGAGCCCGGCACGACCGAGCCGATCACCGCGTCGAGCGTGTCGAGCTCGTGCACCTTCAGGAACGGCGCGCCCGCGTTCAGCCGGTCGAGCCGGACATGGGCGGGATCGAGGCTCAGCTCCTCGTCGTAGGGCTCCCCGAAGAATGTCGCGCGCCGGACGCGGGCCCCGGCCGACCAGACCACCTCGACGGTGCGGGTGTCGGCATCGGCGGTGTTCGGCGCAAGCTCCGCCGACCGGCGCATGGCCGGCAGTTCGATCATCGTGTCCATGAGGTCAGTCCTGTTGGTCGGCCTGCGCCGGGTCATTGTCCGCGTTGGCGGCCGGGTCGTCGGTGTCCGGTTCGTCGGCGGCCGGATCGGTCGCTGTGTCGCCGGTCTGCGCGCTGCCGGTCTTGGTGGCCCGTCGCGGGTCGCTGTCGAGCACCAGCCCCAGCGCATCGAGCTTGGCGTTGGTCGCGGCGATCTCGGCCAGCACCGCGTCCGGGTTGCGTCCCTGTTTCGCGATCACCTCGGCTAGCGTCATGGTGCCCGAGCGGATCGACAGCAGGTTCGCCATCGCGTCCTTCTGCGGATCGACCGCCTCGAACTTCGGCGGCGACCATTCCACAGGCACGATCGGCGACGGGATCTGCCCCGCCGCCCATGCGGCTTCCGTGAACCACCGCCACACCGGGGCGCAGAACATCGGGATGAACAGCTGCCATTGGACGGCGTCGATCTGGCGGCGGAACTCCACGAGACCCGCCCGGATCGAGGAGTAGTTCACTTGGGACAGGTCCCCCGTCAGCAGCTCGTAGGGCACGCGGAAGCCTGCCGAGATCGTGTGCAGGCTCGCGCGCTTGTATTCGCCGTAGCCGCCCGTCGCCGAGGGCTGGTTGAAGCGGATGTCCTTGCCGCCGCGGGCATAGGCGATCAGCCCCGGCTCGAACTGTTCCACCCGGTTGCCGTCGGCATCGACCACGGAGGGCGCGATGCCCTGTTGCGCCTCGTCGTCGCCGAAGACGATGGCGGTGACGCAGGCCTCGGTCTTCTTGCGAACCAGTTCGGCCACTTCATAGTCGTCGAGATCACGCAACGACCGGATCACCGGCGCGCCCCAGGGGACGCCGCGCGCTTGCGTGCGCTGCTTCTCGTAGACATGGGCGATCTCGGTCGCGGGGACCGGGCGGCTCTGCAACCCGTTCTGCAAGGCCCCGTAGGCGTCGCCCGGATGCTCGGCATGCAGCCAGTAAGCCCGGCGCTTCCCGACCGGGTCGAACTCGATCCCCTGCACGAGGCGCCCTGCGCCGAGGGCTCCGGACTTGGTGGCGTCGAGGAAGTCGGCTTCCAGCACCTGCAATTGCAGCGGCACCGGCAGGCCGTCGCTCGCGCGCCGCAGGCGGCGGCGCACCAGAACCTCGCCCGCCTCGACCATCTCCCGGCAGATCAGCGTCTGCAGGCCATAGAAGTCAAGCTGGCCATCGGCGTCGCAGTCCGCCGTCCAGCGCTCGAACAGCGTATCCACCTTCCGGTCCAGCGTGTCGTCACCGCTGGCGGCGCGGGGCATGATCCCTCCGCCGATGATGTTGTTGACCAGCACCGCCACGGCCTTGGCCGCATGCGGGTTGTTGCGCACGAGATCGCGCATCCGGTCGCGCAAGAGCGCCCCGGCCACGTCGATCTCGGTGTCGGCCGAGGATCCCGGCGCGCGCCAGCCCTCGGTTCGCCGTCCTCGCGCGGCGCCGTCATAGCCCCGCGTCAGGGTCTCGAAGGCCTGCCGTGCCAGCACGCGCCGGGCCGCCATGCGCGGCGCCACCGATGCGATGGCGTGGTCGAACCAGTTGGCCGACATCAGCGGTCCCCGCGCGAGAAGCCCGCGAGCCCGGCCACGGGCAGCGGTCGGGTCGTCCCGGCGATGGCGCGCTCGATGGTGCGGATGCGGGCGAGCAGATCCTCGGCCGAGCCGTAATCCACCGACTTGCCGTCATAGCTGACCCGGGTCGTGCCGCTGGCATAGGCTCGGCGCAGCGCCGAGAGCTCGGTTTCCGTCCAGTCCGTCATGTCAGAACCATCCCTCCCGCCGCCCGAGCCAGTCGGAGCGGCGCTTGCCCTGCGGGGCCTGTCCCGGCCGGTTGACCTGCCCGGCGGGATCGGTGTCGGTGGGGGCGGCCCCGAGCTGATCCTCGAGATCGCGCCATTTCTCGTCGGACCAGCGGTCCGCGCCCGCGATCCAGGCGGCGGCGCGGGCATAGACCCGGCAGTCCAGCGCCTCGTTGCGCTCGCGCAGCTTCTGCCATTCCAGCCGGGCGAAGCCGCGTTTCGTGCGCACCGTCACCAGCTGTTCGGCCACGAACTGCTTCAGCCATTCGTTCTCGACCCAGTGCGGCAGGTGCACCGAGCCGGGCGGGAATGCCGCCCCGTCGGCCATGTCCTCCTCGGTCGGCCGCGCCAGCCGCAGGAACCGGTAGGTCTCGGCCTTGAAGGTCGACACCGCCACGGTCCAGAGCCGCGCCCCGCGCCGGAGGCGCTTGCCGCCCTCGGTCGCGTCCACGAAGGTCGGCCCCGACACCGGGCTCGAGCGGTTGAATCCCTCGACGCCCTTGACCGGCGACACCTGCCCAAACCCCTGCGCCCGCGACCAGGAATAGACCGCCGGGGCCTCGTAGCCCGTGTCGATCGCGAGCCGCGCTATCCGCAGATGCGCGCCGCGTTCGTGCGGCCAGGACCGGTCGAGCAGCGCGGTCAGTTCCGACCAGGCGTCATGCCGATCCGGCCCGCCCTCGATCACGACGTGATCGACGAGCCAGCTTTCCAGCCCGCGACCCCAGGCCCAGACATCGACCTCGATCCGGTCCTTCTGCACATCGGCCCCGGCGGTCAGGAACAGCCCGCCCGCAGGCACCGTGCCGGATGTCCAGCGCTCGCGCCGGTCGTAGAGCCGCTGCCAGTCCGGCGCTTCCCCGGTCTCGACCCAGGTCTCGCCGAGGATCGTGTTGCGGAACGCCTTGATCGCCTCGTCCGACCCCTGTGCCGCGTCCCAGGCCCGCACGATCCGCTCCCAGCTCAACCAGCCGATCGGCGAATAAAGCGCTGAAAGGTGATACCCGACCGTGGTCGGATCGGCGGCCGTGGCGGTTGCCCGCCATTCGCCGCCCTCCAGCATCGCCGTCTTGTGGTGTTCCGCGATTGCCGCGTCGCAGCCCTCGCAGTGATATTCCGCCGTCTCCGGGCGGCCCTTCTGCCAGCGCAGCCGGTCGAACTTCAGCCATTGCGCGTGGCCGCAATGCGGGCACGGCACGAAGAACCGCCGCTGGTCGCTGGCCTCGAACTCCCGCTCGATGCGCGACAGCCCCCGGATCGTGGGCGTCGAGACCAGCAGCACCTTGCGCCGATGGGCGAAGGTCAGCGACCGGGCTTCCGCCAGCGTGACCGGGTCTCCTTCCTCATCGGCCGAGGCCGGATAGGCATCGACCTCGTCGAGGAAGATGTAACGCGCGGGCGTCGAGCGCAGCCCGACCGCCGAGTTCGCGCCTGTCATGATCAGGATGCCGCCCGCGAATTCCTTGGACAGCATTGTGTTGCCCGCATCGCGGGAGCGCGCGGGTTTCACCCGCTCCCGCAGCTCGGGGCTCTCGTCGATCAGCGGGTCGATCCGCTGGCGCGAGTTGCGCTTGGCCAGTTCCACCGTCGGCTGGACCGCGAGCATCGGGCCCGGCGCCTGGTGGATGGCGAACCCGATCCAGTTGTTCCCGGCCTCGGTCGCGCCGACCTGCGCGGCCTTCATGAACACGATCCGCTGGGTCGGATCGCCGGGGCTCAGCCGGTCCATGATCTCGCGCATGTAGGGCGTGCGCACCGTGCGATATCGTCCGGGCTCGGCCGAGGCGCGGCCCGAGAGCATCCGGTGCCGGTCCGCCCATTCCGAGACGGTCAGGTCCGGGTCGGGCCGCAGCCCGTTGCCCCAGGCGCGCAGGATCTCGCCCGCGCCGTCGAAGTCCGTCAGGCCGCCGAAATCATCCTTGTCATCACCGGAAGTCGGGCCGGACCTCGGCGAGTTCGTCGAGGTGGGCGCGTACATGTTTCTCCAGGACCTTCTGCATCGCGGCTGGCTCCACGGCGATCTGCTGGCCCGTCGCGTCGCTGCATGAGACCGAGAGCTCGGCCGCCATCAACGCCGCCGCGCGCGCGGGCCAGTTCACCCACGCGTCCCGTTCCTCCCGCGCCAGCCGGAACACCAGCGCCAGCGCGCGGGCCCGTTCGATCAACTCCCCCTTCAGCTTCTGGAGCCGGATGCGCCGCTCCTGCGCCTTCAGCACTTCGTTGGCCGTCTTCGCCTGCAGGAATGTCGTGCCGCCCCCAACGGCCGGGACCGCCAGACCCTGTTCGCGCAGCGTCTCGCCGACGGCGGCCACTGCAGCCTCGGGAACAGGTTTCAGCTTCGGTGCGGGCGGCTTGCGGGTCTTCGACGGGTCCGTCGTCTCGGCCCGTCTGGCGTCGCTGGCCGCCGCATTGATGCTGCCGTCGGGATAGAGAACCAGCCGCTCGGCCGTCTTCGCCTTCTGGATCGCGCCTCGCGACAGCCCGACATGGGCGGCGTACTGGCGCTCGCTCATGCCCTGCATCGACGGCTCCGATTATCATTCAGAATCATGTGCTTATCGAGTTGATGAGCGCGGCGGACAGAGCGAACGTCACTCCAACGAAGCGATGCAACTCACCACGGAGCCACCACGATGACCACCCGCCTGAACCCGATCACCACCCCGCGTCACGAACTCCGCGCCGAGAAGGCGCGCCGGAACAAGGAGGCGGCACTCGCCGCCTTCATCGGCAAGAAAGCCGAGATCGACGAGATGCTCGCCCGCCTGCAGGCGCTCAGCGACGACCATTTCAACTGTGCCCCCGACGAGGCGGGCTGGGCGATGGTCGGCACCCTCGAACACTACGCCAGCCTCCTGAAGCGCATCACCGACAGCGCCTTCGGCGAGGGCGAACACGCCCGCTGATCTCCGGCGCTGCCGGAACTCCCGCCGCGCGCCCTGCGCGGCTCGGGGTCGTAGAAGGCGCCGCATGACGCGGGCCCGAATACGGAGACGACCCCATGACCAAGCTTTCCGATACCCAAGCCATCATCCTCAGCTCTGCCGCACAGCGCGAGGACCGCATCGCCTTGCCGCTGCCCGAGAGCCTCCGGGGTGGCGCCGCCGCCAAGGTGGTCGGCGCGATGCTCGCCAAGGGCTTCCTGCAGGAGGTCGACGCCAACACGCGCAAGGGCGAGCCCATGTGGCGCGAGAGCGGCGACGGCCACGGCGTCACGCTGGCTGCCACCGACGCAGGCCTCGCCGCCATCGGGATCGAGCCCGAGGACGCGAGGCCCGCGCTTGCGGGCGCGACGGACGCGCCGACCATGGAGTCCGCGCCGGACACCCCCACCGAACCGAAGGCTGCGCCCAAGACGCGCACACCGCGCGAGGGCACCAAGCAGGCCACCCTGATCGCCATGCTGAGCGCGCCAGACGGCGCGACCATCGAGGAGATCATGGCCGCGACGGGATGGCAGTCGCACACGGTGCGCGGCGCGATGGCCGGGGCGCTGAAGAAGAAGCTCGGGCTCGAGGTGACCTCGGAGAAGGTCGATGATCGGGGGCGCGTGTACAGACTTCCTGCCGCCTGACGCGCCGGACCCCGACAAGCTGATGGCCGCCGTCCCGCCGGGGCGGCGGTCGATCATTTGGCGCTCCGCATCCGGATCGCCTCGAACACCCGCCGCAAGGCGAAGGAACGGGCGATGCTCACCACGGTGAACACCGCACCCATCTTCAGGTTCTGGGCCAGCGTCGTGTGCAGCCCGAAGATCGGGAAGATCAGGATCTGCGTGACGACCGCGACGCCGTAGCCGACGATCACGTTGGCTACGGATTCGACCAGCGACATGGCGCGCGACTGCTTCATGTCGCCACCTCATCCATCGGCCAGCAATTCAGCTGCGAGAGTTCGCAGCGCATGCGCCGCAACCAAGGGGACCACGCCGTTGCCACAGAGGCGAAGCCGGTCCACCCGGTGGGCCAGCCCATCAGCGCCTCGACGAACAGCGGGTTCAAGGTCCGGCGCGGCTCGGAGGTATCGCTCCCAGCCAGCGGCGTCACCAGGACCTGGCGGCCAAGCAGGCCGTTCACCGGGGTGTTCGCGAGGCTCGTCGCCCCGTCCTTGTGATCGCGCGCCGTCGGCGTCATCCACATTCCGGCTGCATGGGTCAGGTCTGCTGTCCGCCGGTTGCCCGCGCTCGGCTTGCAGCCGTTGTTCGCCATCGGCGTCGGCCAGTCCCGCGCCATCCGGCCCAGACCCTTCTCGTCGCGCCTGTCGCCACCCCGGCTGCGGAAGCTGTCGATCTGCGGCGTCGGCCACATCGCGGCTGTCGTCGCGAGGTTCATGCCGTGCTGCCCCGCTTCCTGCGAGGGGGTCGGCTTGGTCTGCCGGTTCTCGTTGGCGCTGGCCCTTGGCGTCGGCCACAGCCGCAGCAGCTCCGTTCGGTTCCCGCCACTCGACCGGGTGCCAGAGCAGGCGCGCGGGGTCGGCCAACTCGCAGCCTTCGCGGATGGCAAGGATGAACAGCCGCTCGCGCTTGTGTGGCGCTCCGACTTCCGCCGCCGTGAAGAGGCCTGCCGCAAGGCGGTAGCCCATGCCGACCAGTCCTGCGGCGACTTCGGGGAAGCCGAGGCGGAGATGATGTGCGACATTCTCGAGGAAGACGAAGGGCGGTTCGACTTCGCCGATGATGCGGGCGACATGCGGCCAGAGGTGGCGCGGGTCATCCGCGCCCCGGCGTTTGCCCGCGACGGAGAACGGCTGGCACGGATAGCCCGCAGTGACGATGTCCACCGCGCCGCGCCACGGGCGGCCGTCGAAGGTGGCAACATCGTCCCAGACAACAGCCTGATCCAGGGACGCGTCTTCCATCCGCGCCACGAGAGTGGCTGCGGCGTAGGTTTCCCGTTCGACATGGCCCACAGCACGATATCCGGGGATGGCGATGGCGAGCCCGAGGTCGAGACCGCCCGCGCCGGAGCAAAGGGAGAGGCCGAAGAGGCATGCGTCTCCGGCCCCGGAAGCGTCTCCGGAGGAAGGTAAAGCCAGGTCATGCATGTCACGCGGCGGTCTTGCGCTTTCGCGCGAGTTCTGGGGCGGCATCCGGGTCCGGCGTATCGGCCCGGGCCTCGGCATCGTCGCCCAGCCGCTCGGTCCTCACCTGCGCGAAGGTCCGACCGTCGCCGTCGAGGATCGCGTCGCGGCCGGTCTCGGCTTGCCAGCGCTCCACGGCGACATCGACATAGGCGGGGCTGATCTCCATTGCGAAGACGCGGCGGCCATTGGCCTCGCCCGCCATGATCTGCGAGCCGGAGCCCGAGAATGGCTCGTAGCAGAGCCCGCCGCGCGCCACGTGCTGGCGCATCGGGATCCCGAAGGCGTCGAGCGGTTTCGGCGTCGGGTGGTCGGGCCGGTCGTCCTTGGCGAAGCTGGGCAGCGCCCATGTCGATGGCAGCGTTTCCTCGGCCACCTTCGGCGGGCGGTTCGGGCGGCGCCAGCCCATGAAGCAGGGCTCGTGCTTCCACAGGTAATGCGACCGGGTCAGAACCCCGCGGTCCTTCACCCAGATGATCTGCTGGTGCACGAAGGCGCCCGCCTTTTCCCAGCAGGCTTCCAGCATCGCCTGGCGGCGAGAGGCGTGCCAGCAGTACCAGGCGGCATTTTCGGCAATGGCTTCCGCCACGGCCGCCGCGATGAACCCGTCGTAAAGCTCGGCCCCCTGCGAACTGTCGTCCCAGGTCGTGCCGTAGGACGCCGACCAGTCCTTGTTCCGGGTCGGGTGGTTCGAGCCGTCGTAGTCCACGAGATACGGCGGGTCGGTCGCGAACAGGATCGCCCGCTCGCCGTTCATCAGTCGGCGCACGTCGGCCGCGCCGGTGCTGTCGCCGCAGAGCAACCGGTGGTCGCCTAGGATCCAGAGATCACCCGTCCGCGATGCCGGGTTGCGCGGCGGTTCGGGGATGGTCACCGGCGGCACGGAGCCCCCGGCGCCACCTTCTTCACCGTCGTCTTCCGCGACGTAGGCCAGCAGCTTGTCCAACTCGCCGTCGGAGAAGCCGACGAGCGACAGGTCGAAATCCTCGGCCAGCAGATCGTTCAGTTCCGCCGACAGCAGCGCCTCGTCCCAGGTGCCCAGCTCGGTCAGCTTGTTGTCCGCGATCCGGTAAGCCCGGCGCTGCGCCTCGGTCAGGTGCCCGAGCACGATCACCGGCGCTTCAGTCAGCCCGAGCTGCGTCGCGGCCAGCACCCGGCCATGGCCCGCGATCAGCTCCCCGTCATCGGCGACGAGGCAGGGCACGGTCCAGCCGAACTCGGCTATGCTGGCTGCGATCTTCGCGACCTGGTCCGCGCCATGCGCCTTCGCGTTCTTCGCGTAGGGCTGGAGCTTGGCCAGCGGCCACGTCTCGATCGCGTCCGGTGCGAAGCTCAACGTCATGATGGGCACGGTTCCTCGGTCGGGTGGATGCCGTTGGCTTGCGGACTCCGGATGCCGGGCCGGACTCCACACGGGGTCCAGCGGCTACCAGCGGTGTCCGGTCGGAAGGCCAGCGTTCATTGGTGTTTGCGCGGGGCGCGCGTGGCTCCGGCTTACGGGTGGCTTCCCAAAAATCCGGCCCTGTCGCTGGCGATGTCCCGCGCTTCGCCCGCCAGCATACGAATATCGCCAGGAAGGAACCGGAAACTGCCGTGGGCTGGACCCCGGCCGGACCCTTGCTGGATACCGGGGTCCAGAAGGCCCCCGTCAACGCAAAGGGGAGAGCGGGCTTTCCAGCGCACTCTCCCCATCTTGCCTTCGGAATAGCACGATCATGTTGCAGATGTCGAAGGAAAAAGTGTTGCAACACATTGGAGTCACTGCGCATTCAGCCGCGCAGCGATCTTCGTCAGCGCCAGTTGCCAGCGACGCCACGCCGTCGTGCGGTCGCAGCCGAGTTCCCCGCTGATCTGCTTCCACGGCACGCGGGCCGCGCGGGACCAGACCAGCTTGCGCTCCGCCTCCTCGATCCAGAGCACCCAGTCGAAGGTCTGCTCGAGCCGGGAGATCGCGGCGGCCGAGGGCCAGACCCGCATCGGCTGCGGCTCCATCGCCGCGATCTCGCGGCTGGTCCGCACGATGTCGGGCCAGGTGTTGAAGTAGCCCTTCGCCTTCACCGGCGGCAGCTTGCGCAGCGTGCGGAACGCCTCCTCGAAATGATCGGCGACGCAGTCGGCGGTCCATTCGCGATCAGCCATGGCGCACCTCCCTGTCGGAGGGACGCGGGCCGTAGAGCTTTTCGCCGAGCTGACGGACCAGTTCACGCTCGGGCCAGGTGAGGCGGTCGTCATCGGCGGAGACCGCGAGGACGCCCTGTTCCTGCCAGCCCTCGCGCTTGACCTGCTCGGGATCCCGGCGTCGGCCGCCGTAGCCGTGGGGATGCCATCTCATGCGACACCCCCATTCGTCTCGATCGCCCAGAGCAGGAGCGCGATGGCGTCGGCCTCGTTGTCGTCAGCCGGGCTGAAGCCGCGGGCGCGAACGGCGGCGACCATCGCGGCCTTGTCGGCGTTGCCCTTGCCCGAGGCGTGACGCTTGATCGTGCCGACCGGGACGCCCTCGTAGGGCACGCCGCGCAGCTCGGCCCATGCGGTCAGCGTGGCCATGAGCCCGCCGTAGATGTGGCTCGCGTCGGTGCCCGCGTGGCGGCGGACCTCCTCGAACCAGATCGCGGCGACGAGCCCCGACAGCCGGTCGATCTCGGTCAGCCAGTTGGTGAAGCGCAGGTAGCGCATGCCGCCCCCGTCGAAGCGCCCCGGGCGCAGCGAGACGGTGCCACTGGTGATCAGGCCGTCATGGCCGCGGATCGCCCAGCCGGTCGAGGTGCCGAGGTCGAGCGCGAGGATGCAGCGGTTGTGGGGGGTGTCGAGCGGCAGCGCTTCAAACCTTGCGCCGTCGCAATTCGTGATCAGAGTCGGCTGAGCCATGATGAGCCTCCTTTGCCGGGGGCTGTGGTGGTGGAAGACGACGGCGGTCTGGTGCTTGGCGGTACGGGGCCGCCGTCGTCGGATCGGAGAGCAGAAGGGAGCGTCACGGCGGCGCGCGCGGCTGACCCGGACGTATGGGAGGAGTGGCCAACCCTGTGGGGTGGCCCTCCCATACGTAGTATGGTGGTTTGACACCTAACTGTTCCGAGGAGGGCAAGTAGCTGAAATCATTGTGGAATAAGACTTCATGAAGTCTTTGGGCGTGAGTCAGGGACCTAACTCTTATTTGCCCGTAACCCGTTGATTTCGTTGAGTGCACAGTTGGCGCTGTCATATGAGTCAGGCCTCACTCATATGAGTGAGGTCGTCCTCCAGCCCCTCCGGGTAGACCCAGACGGCGGGGTTTTCGACCTGCAGGCAGAGCCCAGATTGGGGGCATTTGAAGTGGCTGGGCAGGACCGGACGGGCGGTCGTGGTGACCTCGCCGGTGTCCGGATCGACATGCTCGTCGGGCGCGCCGAACTGCATGCCTTCCACGCAGAGGTAGCCGAACCGGGACCGGGTGACGGGGAAGCCGAACCCCGAGGGGTCGCGCAGGAACTTCACGAAGCCCTTGGTCGACAGCACGCTGAGGCGCTCGCGGATCGTGTGCTTGCTGCCCAGACCGCCCCGGTTCTCGAAGGTCTCGGCGAACTGCATCGCGGTGTAGAGGCGCTCGCTCGCCGCCTCATCCAGCAGCATGCCGAGGATTACATCGTGCTTGCGCAGCCGCTCGGCATCGAGTTTGGCGCCGACCTCCTTGCGCACCAGGCGCTCGTTCAGCGGGTTCAACTCGACCCACTCGCCCTTCACCTTGTCGATCAGCTTGCCCGGCAACGCGGGGCCGTTGCGCAGCTCTATCTCCAGCCTGCGGACGCTGCTGTCCTCGTCGGGCCGGTGCATGAGCAGCCCCGAGGTGTAGAAACCGCGCAGCGCGCTGGCGCCGGAGAGCGCGAGGAAGGGATCGTCCTTGACCTGATGCTTGCTGGCCTTGCGGGTGTGGTGGGCGAGGATGACGCCCGCGTCCGGATTGACCGCCTCGCGCAGGAGCTCGACCCGGTCCTTCAGGAAGAACATCATGGCGGTGTTGTCGTTCTCGCCGCCGCCCTCGGGGCCGCCATCGAAGAGATTGCGGATCGGGTCGATGACGATGATGTCGGGCGGCGCATCGGGGAATGTGGCCCGGATCGCCTCGGCCGCACGGGCGACGCCCTCCGCATCGAGCAGCAGCTTCAGCTTCGGCGTGGCGATGAAGGTGTCGCGCGCGGCGGCGATCACGGCGGCGGGCAGCGCGATCTGCTGCATGCGCTCGCGCAGGTAGTGATACTGGATCTCCGCCTGAAGGTAGAACACGCGCAGCGACCGGGGCGGCGTGAAGCCAAGGAACGGCACGCCAGCGGCCATGTGCACGAGCCAGCAGATCAGGAAGTCGCTCTTGCCGACTTTGGGCGCGCCGCCCAGCACCAGGAGCCCGCCCGGGGTCAGCACTCGGGGGCCGATGATGTCCTCGGGCATCGGGCTCGTGTCGTCGAGCAGCGCGCCGAGGCTGAAGGTCGGCAGCGGGCTGGCCGGGGCATTGGCATGGGCTGCGCGCAGGAGCGGCGGACCGTTGCGCTTCACATGCAGCGCCCAGAGCCGTTCGGACTCGGCCTGCAGCCGATCGAGCGGCCAGGACGGGCGCAGCATGGCGGCGTTGTAGCCGCAGATCGCCTCCCAGCCCGCGAAGGGATCGAGGCGGCCCTCGTGCACCAGGCGCACGTAGTGGCCGATGGCGGCGCTGGCTCCCTGGAACCGGGACCAGTCGTCTACCGCGCCTTCGCGCACCGGCGTGGTGAGCACCGCGTCGATGCCGGGCTTCGCGGTCGGCGCGGCAACGTCGCTGGCGAAGCCCACGCCTGGCAGCGGCGGCATCTCGGCGACCTTGTCGGCGAAATCCGCAAGGTCCACCTCGACGTCGCGATGTTCGCGGATCTGCACGAGGCGTTGATGGCCGTGCTTGTGATAGACCGTGCCGGGCACCCGGATCGGCTGGTGCGCCGAGCGGAAATGCGTGTCGCCGCCGACCTTCACGGCGATCTCGCCGCGCAGGCGGCAGAGGGTGACCAGGTCGTCACCCTCGGCAGGTTCGGTCAGTTTCCACCAGACATGGAGCTTCGCCGCCCCCTCGGGCGTGCGCCCGCCGCTTTCGATGATCAGCGTGGGCGCGCCGAGGTGGCGTGTGACATGGCCCAGCTTGGCCGGGATATCGCCCGCGTCGAGATCCACGACGATGGCCTGCATCTGCAGCACGTCGGCGGCGCGGGCCTGGCCCTGCTCGGCGACGGTGCCGGGGATGACATAGACCGCCGCGCCCTCGCGGTTCGCCCACGCGGCGAAGGTCGCGAGTTTCCCCGGCGCGGTATCATCGGCGGGGATCCAGATGTTGTGCGGCTTGCCGTCCCGGCCCTGACCCTTGTCGACGAAGCCGCGCAGCGGGATCAGCCCTTCGCACCAGCTGAACACGGTGTCGAGGAAGACGGCGATCTGCTCGGGGTCGGGGTCGCAGCCGAAGGGGTTCTCGGACGGTGGCCCGTCGTTGAAGTCCATCCACGGGTTGAAATGCAGGATGCCGTCGTCGCTCATGCCGGCAGCCCCCAGCAGCGCTCGGACCACGGGCAGAAACGGCATTCGAAGAAGTCGGGCGTGGTGGCGACGCGCGGCAGAAGCTCGCCCGCGTCGGTCGCCTGCAGGATCCGCACGCCTCGGTCGGACATGCGCTGCGCGAGGTCGGCGTCGAAGGGCACCAGTTCGTGGTGCATCTCGGCCGTGTCCTTGTTGATCGCGGTGAAGAGCGCGGGCGCGGCCGAGATGCCGGGGACCGTTCCTTCCATGTAGGCCTGGTAGAGCGCGATCTAGGCGGCATAGACCGGCTTGGATTCCGTCACGCCATCCTTCACGCAGGCGCGCCAGTTCTTCGCGTTCATCGTCTTGCATTCCCAGAGAGCGGGAACGGCCAGCTCGAAGCCCTCGGGCCCGGCGGCAATGATGCCGTCGACATGACCGCGGATGCGCCCGCCAGCGACCGAGAAGCCGAACTGGCCGCCATCGGGCCGGTTGCCCTTGCGGGTGTAGAGGTCGAACCCAGCGCCGCGCAGCCAGGCGACGGCCAGATCCTCGAGGGCGTGGCCGATGCCGAAGATCCGCAGCGACTGGCCGCTGAAGTCCTGGCCCTCGTCCTTCGGCGTCGCCGTGAACTCGAACTGCAGGGCGCGCTCGCAGGCATGGCCGAGACGCGAGCCGCCGAGGTAGTCGCGGGGCGGCCGCGTCGCCTGATCGGCGGTGAGGGCCCGATCGACGGCGGCGTTGACCCGGTCGGCGAAACTGGGGCGGCGGTTATAGTCCAGCATGCTGGCCTCCCTCGTACCTGCGGTGGGCGAGCCCGTGGCAGGTCGAGCAGAGCCATTCGACCGAGAGCGGCGCGTCATAGTCGTGGTGATGCGCTTCGAGGTCGGTCACGCAGCCACATCGCTGACACCAGACCGGCACGATGATCCGGCAGGCCTTGACGGCGCTCCTGACGATGCTGTGCGCCTTGTTCTTTTCAGCGTGACGCAGCCGATAGCGGCGCTGCGCCTCCCGATGTTTTTCGGGATCGCGGAAGTTCTGCGCATAGGCGCGCTGGTATTCCCGGCGGCAATCCCGGCACCAAGCCTGTAGGCCATCGGGGCTCCGGCGCCGCACGCCAAACTCCACCGCCGGCTTCTTTTTGCTGCATTTGCTGCACGTTTTCATCAGAACGGTACCTCCGGCGTCTGCGTCCGGGCGATGTCGGACATGGCCTCGCGGAAGCCCTCGACGGCTTCCTCGATCAGCGCGCGCACCTGCGCCTCGGTCAGTTCGCCGAGCGGGGTGGCCCAGCCGATCTCGTCCATCAGCAGCGCCACGCGCTTCATGGTGGCGGTGATCGCGGCGCGCTCTTCCTCGGTCAGGTCAACCATGGCGAAACGCTCCCTGGCCAAGCGCGTCCAGAAGGACTGGCAGGGCATCGAGCAGAACCAGACCGAGGGCCGGGGTCGCTTCGACCGGTGCGGATCGAACCAGCCAAAACCACGGGTGGGTTGCCGGCAGACAGCACAGAGTGTTCCACGCGGATGCCAGAGCCGCCGCCGGTCGGCGACCGTGATCGGGGTGGAGGCGGTCATGGGTCATGCCGCCCTCCGTTCGGGCGTAGCCGCCGCGTCGATCAGCTGGCGGATGGCGCGCTTGTTGAAGCCGAAGGTCATCAGCGCCGAGGCGCGATAGCGCGTCAGGCCGAAGTCATGGCGGCATTCGGGCGGAAGGTACTGCAGCTGCTTCTCGGTCGGCGGCTGGCGCAGCCAGGAGCGGGTCTTGAAGGCGCTCTCATCGGTCTCGTGGGTGTTCAGCCAGTCGTCGGCCTGCGCGAGGCAGACCGTGCGCTCGCCGACGCCCAGCAGATGCGGGCGCTCGCCTTTGGCCCCGCCGATCGCGTACCAGACCCCGTCCAGCCAGAAGATGCCGCCCCAGGCTGCGAAGCCCGTGGCCATCAGCGCATCGTCCGTGCCGTAGAGGTCTACCCAGGCAAAGCTGGATCGCTTCAGCAGGTCGATCTCCGTCATCATGAAGCCCGAGAGCGGCGCGGCGGCCCCGCCTTCGCCCGCATCGAGATCCTCGCGCGGGAACGCCTCACCGCAGAGCGAGCATTCGGTGGCGGCCAGGGGGATCTCCGCCTCGCAGGCAGGACAGGTCTTCGTCGGCGCCTCGCCGGTTTCGGTCTTGCCGTCGAGATCGACATCCTGTTCCAGCGTGCCGTGGATCAGGCTCGACGTCCCGAAATCCAGCACGACGCAGTCGGTCTTGACGATGCCGGGGTGTTCCTCGGGATCGACGGTGCGCAGCCCGCGCCCGACCATCTGGATCATGGTGGACTTGTAGGAACTGGGCCGCAGCAGCACGACGCAGGAGGTGGGCGGATGGTCCCAGCCCTCGGTCAGCACCGCCACGTTGACGATGACGCGGATATCACCCGCCGCGTAGTCGGCGAGGATCGCCTTGCGGGTCTCGGCCGCCAGATCGCCGTGGATCAGCGCGGCGGACACGCCCGCGACTTTGAACGCGTCGGTGACGTGTTCGGCATGCGCGACGGTGGAGCAGAACACCACGGTCTGCCGGTCGCCCGCCTTCTCCTTCCAGTGGCGGATCACCTCGTCGGTGACGGGGGCGCGGTCCATGATGCCCGCCACCTCGGTCATGTCGAAATCCGACATGGTCTTGCGGACCGAGCGCAGTTCGTCCTGCACGCCCACGTCGATGACGAAGGTGCGGGGCGGCACGAGATGGCCCGAGGCGATCAGCTCGCCCAGCCGCACCTGGTCGGCCACGTTGTCGAAGACCTCGCGCAGGCCCTTCCTGTCGCCCCGGTTCGGGGTGGCCGTGACCCCGAAGATCCGGGCGTCGGGATTGGCCTCGCGCACCCTGTCGATGATGCGGCGGTAGCTGTCGGCGACGGCGTGATGCGCCTCATCCACGACCAGCAGGTCGAGGCGCGGCATGTCCGCGAGGTTCGAGGCGCGCGCCAGCGTCGGCACCATGGCGAAGGCGACCTGGCCGCCCCAAGACTTCTCGGTGGCGTCGATGACCGAGGTGGCGACGCCCGGCACCACGCGCTGGAACTTGGCGCGGTTCTGCGCCGTCAGCTCGTCGCGATGCGCCAGCACGCAGGCCTTGGCCCCGTCGCCGATCATCTCGCCGGTGACCGCCGAGAGCATGATGGTCTTGCCCGCACCGGTGGGCGCCACGCCCAGCGTGTTGCCGCGGGAGGCGAGCGCAGCCACGCTGCGCTCGACGAAGGTCTTCTGGCGGGGGCGAAGGCGCATGGCCGGTCTCCCTCTTACTGCGCCCAGCTCGGCCGACCGGCGGCGCCGGGGGTGGACGCGGGGTGGCTGGGCTGGGTGGTCGTCGTGGGCTGCTGCGGGGCATGGCCCTGCGCTGGGGCGGCGGAGACCTGCGGCGCGACGGTGCCCATCAGCGCGGCGTAGTCGCGATGGTCGGGCGTGACGGCATTGCGGATCTCGTTCTTGTCCTCGCCGTTGGTGTCGGTGCCGATGTCGATGCGGGCGATGAACTCGACCCCGTCGAGATCCCCGAAGCCGTTGATGCGGCGGCGGGCCTGCGCCTCGGGCGAGTTGTCCTTGTCCGACACGCCGCGCGCCGAGTTGAGGATGCCGCGGATCAGGCCGCGCCCCATGTTGGCCCAGTCCGGGCCCTTCGGGCTGTAGAGGCCGATCAGCGACCAGACCTTGCGCCGGGCATAGGGCCCCTCGAGCACCGTGTATTCGGCGTCGAGATAGACGGCGCCGGTGGCGGCGCGGCGCGCCCAGCCGCCGGTCCAGCCCTGCGAGGGGTCGTCGAAGCCACCGGGGCGGAGCGTCAGGCGCACCTTGGCGAGGGTGCCCTTCGGGATCACGTTGGTGTTGGATTGCGCGGAGTTGAAGTCGTTCCAGGGTCCGGACATTGCGCGGCTCCTTTCAGTTGGAGGATGGGACGCGCAGCGGCGTCAGTTGGGAAAAGCCACCCCGGCGACCGAATCGGGACATCGGGCGTGGCGCGGTGCGCTCAGCCATGGTCGGGCTCCTGCGCGGGAGCGGGATCGGCCGGGGTCACCGGCGGCCAGGTCAGGCGCTCGGAGGCAGGCGCCGCGGGACGCTGGATCTTCTCCATCAACCGGCCGAGATGCGGGGCTTCGACCCTGTCGAGGCGGCCGGAGCGGTCCTTGGCCGGATAGCCCCAGGGGTTCAGCGTCTGGCAGACGAAGGCGCGCTGCGGCTGGCCGTTGGCATCGGCGATGTCGGCCATGGTGATGACCTGATCGACGATGCCCGGTAGTTCGAGCCCGGTCTTGCTACCGTCGATCTGCGGCTGGAAGACCTTGCGGTTGAAGTCGTCAAGCCGCTCGTCGAGGATGCCCACGAACCAGACATGCTTGCCGCGCGTGTGCTGCAGATGGGTCAGCCAGCCGATCATCTCGCGTCCATGCAGCCCGTAGGCGCCGCGGATGTCGGGTTTGCCGGTCTTCTCGGAGAACGCCTCGGGCTGGCCGCGACACCACTGGAAGCAGAGCCGCCCGGCCACGGTGATCGAGTCGATGAAGACGGTCTCGTACTTCCCGATCACCGTGGGATCGCCGTACCGCCCGCAGACCTCGTCGAAATGCGCCTGGCTGTAGGGCTGGTCCTCGCGCAGCGCCGGGTTCGGACCGCCGATGAACACCGCGAAATCGCGGCATTCCTTCCAGGTGCGCGGCCGGAGCGTGTCGATCTCCAGCCCCTCGACCGCCAGATCGCCGGCCTCGAGGTCGATGAAGAGCGTGGTCGAGGCGTTCAGCGTCCAGAGCAGGCTGGTCTTGCCGATGCCGGACCGGCCGAAGATGACGCCCTTGATGCCCTTGCGCTGCGCGAGCCGTTCGTCGGCGCCGATGATGGGCAGGGCCATCACTGGCCATCCTTCTTCATCACCGCCGTGGCGGCGCGATCTGCCCCGATGCACCCCGCCTCGCGGGCGAGCTTGTAGAGCCGCTTCAGCGCGTCGGCGCGGCGGTAGGCGGCCGTGCTCTCGCGCTCCGCCTCCACGATCGCGAAGGCGATCTCGTCCACGGTCGCCTCGACGACCGGCAACGGCGCGCGCGGCTCGTCACCGTTGCGCTGCGGGAAGGCGATGGTTTCGGGGAGGTCTTCGAGCGCGTAGCTCGCCTTGCGAAGACGGGTGATGTCGTCCGGCTGGTCCGGCATGGCTTTTCTCCGTGAGATAAGGTGATCGAGGAGGCGCATCACGCGGCCTCGCGGACGTCGGGCGCGGGCTCGGCGACGTAGATCGCCAGCAGCGGCGTCCCGTCGGCGTGCATGCCGGCGTCCTCGATCTGATAGTTGCGGTTGGGCTCGCAGACCTCGGTCAGCTCCCAGCGGCGATAGAGCCCCGGAAGACGCCTGAAATCCTCGAGCGACAGATCGGCAGTGCGGTTCATGCGTGTCTGCTTTCGGTTGGAGGGAAGGCGCTCGGGGCGCTCGAATGGGAAAAGCCACCGGCGGGACCGGATCGGGACATCGGTTCAGGGGATTTCCTAGAGGGCGTCGTGCAGCCGGCGCATCGCGCGCTGGTACCGCTTGCGGGCGGCGGCTTCGGTAAGGCCCAGCTCGACGGCGACCTCGGCCTGCGAAAAACCCTCGATCGCCACGCGGATCACCAGCAGGGCGTCATCGCCGAGCAGCTTCCACACGGCGCCGTTCAGCCGTGCGTACCCGGTTGCGCCGATCCCGCTGTCGCCGCTGTCCGCCACCTCTTCAGGGTCGGCGCCGCTGGCGAGATGTTCTCTTGCCTGGTCGCGCTGGCGCACGCGGATCATGTCGCGCTCGACGTTGCGCAGCACCGTCGCCGCGATCCAGTTGACGCGCCCGAGATCGAGGCTGCGGACTGCCTCGGTGGTGCGCGCCAGTACGTCGGACGCGATCTCGTCGGCGGTGCCGATCCTGCGCCAGATCGACCGGCGGCGGATGGCGTCGAGGCCGGGCCAGAGTGCCAGCAACAGCAGCGTCAGGGCGCAGTCGGACGCGGGCCCGTCGCCCTGCGCCGCCCCGACCAGCGCGGAGAGGATCACGTTCTTCCGGGCCGGATCGCCGGTCGTGCGGTGCAGCCCGTCCAGCAGGGCCGCCGGATCCCGGAACGGTGTGAGGGCAGCCTGCGCACGCCGGACGACGTCGAAACTGCGCTGGAAGTGAAGGTTGGAGGATGAATGCATGAGGTGATCACGGATCTCGTGCCACGCGAAGGACATCGGACGCCTGCCTTGCGGCCAGGCGTCCGGCGCCTTCTCGTGGCCAGGTCAGGACGTCGCGCGTCTCTGCGATTTCAGGGGGTTGGGTGAAAGCGCGTGTCAGCGCGCGGGCGCGGTCGCGTTGTTCAGCGTGCCGCAGCCGCGGCAGGTGGCCTGAACCGGGAAGCCCACGAGATACTCGTGCCCCCGCGCGAAGCGCAGGTGCATGCGGCCGTCCCGGCAGACGCCGAGCAGCTTGTCACAGCGCGTGCAGCGCCATTCCGAGTTCGAGGCGGTGGGTTTGGTCTTCGCGGCGCCGGACCAGCTCGTCGGGGCTGCCTCGCGCGAGGGGAAGGGAGTCGGCATCGGGGTGCTCCTCTGACTGAGTGAGCACCCCCATTGGCCTGAGGAATCGGAGCCCGTCAGACCCCCCAATCGGAGCCGGATCGGAGCCAGCTGTCAGATTGCGATCTCCCACGGCCCCTTGGCGCCAAGACTTCTCAGAAAGTTGGCCTTCAGCTTGTCCCACAGCGGCTGCTTGAAGATGTTCGACAGGGACTGGTCTTCAGCGATTCCCTTGACAAGGTCCTTGGTCGACATCGGCGTTGGGCCGTTGTTGTGGGCATCGACCAGCCGCTGGATGATCTGGATGCGGTTTTCGCCCTTGATGTCGATGGTGCCTTTCCCTGGCACGAAGAGGGTCACGATATCATCGCCGCTACGGGTGAGTCCGACCGTCATGCCTCCACGGGCCAATATCCGATGTCGCCGGAACACGGACCGGAGCTTGTCTGCGACCAACGCGATTTCGGCTTGCTTGGTGTCGATCTGATCAACAAGCGGCGTCAGAACATTGGCCGCCAGGCACGGTCCGGGAGCAGTGCCGGCCTGCAGAACCAGTCCAATACCGAGGTTGTGGCGCGCCCGAAGTTCCGTATCGACGGCAGACCGGACCCTCTCCCGGTCGAGACCACGCGCAAGGTAGATCGGAACATCGCCGCCATCGACACTGAGCGTTCCAAGGTAGAGGAGATGATCGGTCAGCTTCTCGATGGCGGGCGCATCGAGCGCCTTTTCGAGACGTTCCTTCAGGTGTTGCGCGACCCAGCCGTCACGCACCCGAAAGATCCTGTAGCGATCCGGGTTGCCCGCAGACGTCGCCTGTCCCTCGGTGACCTTGAGGTCGGCCACCTTACGGTCTTCTTCCTCCGCATCTCCCTTCTCGATACGAACGACCACTTCGGCTGCCACCGGGCCGACCTCGTCTTCATCGTCGATCAGGTCGTCGCCTTCCCAGCCGGCCGGCACGAGGAAGCCCAGATCAGTCAGGAGGCCAGGATCGACACCGCGAGTTTGGAGCCATGCGCCGGTGACCCTGTCAGCTCCGATATCCCAGATGGCCAGCAAGGCGGGCATGACCGCCATGCTCTCCCCTTCGCCTGGCGCGCGACCATCACGGAGGATGTTCCAGTGTCTGAGCAAGCGATGCCCCAGAACGCGCTCGAAAGGGTCGTCGATGCTGAGAAGGCTGCTCGTGTTGCGGTCGGTGAGGGTGAAGTTGAGGGTTTGCGCCTCATCCCGTCCCGCGCGGAAATACCGGACCGCAATCTCGACGAAGCGGATTGCGAGCGCCCGCTCGAAAATCCTCGGAAGGCCCGGCTGGCTGTCGATGATTTCGGAGATGTCCTGGTCGATCGTGGTGGAAAGCGAGAGACGGTTGGCCAGATTGCCGATGCTGATGTCAGCGCGGATCACCTGTGCGCGGTCGATCACGACGTCGTCGAGTTCCGGCGGTTCAAGATCGAGTCCTTGCAGGAACTGCGAAATGTCGTAGGCCTGAAAGTCGACGGGCTGGTTGGAGTAGGTCTGCTCGAGTGCAGTCTCGATGAAGCGTTCGGCAACTGTGTGCCTGAGCTTTCGGTTGCCAGCGCGCACATGGACCCGCCCGGTCGATGGCGTGTAGACGATCATCGCCTCTCCAGGCGGCCGAAAATAGATGCTCGACCGATTGCCGTCGTCATCGATCTCCCGAACGCTTGTGGGGGGATCGGGATGGAACAGCAGGTACATCTCCGCCGCCGGTTCATCGCCGTCCTCGGGGATGTCGAACTTGTCGATGCTGTAGCCGTCGCCGCGATCGAGACGCTTGTTGAGATCGACCAGAAGCTCTTCGAGCAATGCGCTGCCGGCGTCCGGACCCCCGTCGACCGAAGGCTCGGCCATGAAAGTCTGGTAGTGCTTGTCATAGCGCCGGTAGAGACGAAGGTGCAGGCTGTTCTCCGCCGCTTCAAACAAGCCGTGTTCGTTTGCGTAAGCCCAAAGGCTTCGCGCGAGCTTGTCCCGCCGGTTCAGAAGTTCCTTGGCGCGCTCGGGTTCGAGCGTGGTCTTGGCGAGACCTTCGAGGGCATACTCGCCACGGTCGCTTGCGATTGTGACGATCCGGGCAGCTTCAGCTTCGAGGGGCCCCAGCCGATCCTTCTTTTCCTGCGGCAGCATGTTTCTGGCAACCGACGGACCGTCCGGATTCTCGGGGTCGAACCTGTAGGGCGCGAGCCAGCTCAGCCTCTCGAAAGCCTTGCTCTTGAGGAATCCGGACAGCAGTTCCGGCTCGGCCTCGTCGAATAGCCGAGAAAGATTGGGGCAAGTTCTGGCCGGGGCGCGTACCATATAACTCTCCGGAAAATGCTGATTTTGACTATAGACCGCGATTGCGGGGCCGTGCCCGGCGCTTGACACCGCGATGTCGCCTCTGGGGACTGCGGTGACTATCACCTTCCTCCCGGGCCGAGAGAATCGCTGGGGCAAGAGCCACGCGCGCATCCTCGATCAGCGCCAGGACAAGGGGACTGATCGGAGTTGCTTTACGCGCCATGATCTTACCTCAACGAACTACTGCTCTTGCTTGATTCAACCTGCGATAATCATGGACAAATCCGTGATCGGCAAGCCCTGATGTTCTCTTCCTGTTCGCATTTTCGGATCCCGCTTTCATGAGATGTCCCATCCTTGGCGGCCGGGTGGCTTTTGTTCGGTATCCACCACCGAACACGGCCACTGAATATGAAACGCCCCAATCCCCTGCCTCCCGACCAGATGACCGCCGCCGAGCGCCGCGCCGAGCTCTGCGGCCTGCTGGCACTCGGGCTGGTTCGGTTGCTCGGGCAGGATGGGCGCGAAGTATCTGACAATACTGGAGAACGTTGCCTACACTATCCCAACGACCAATGCCGTCATGCAACTCCAACTCACCGGAGAAACGCATGATGAAGTCCGATCCCATCCCCGCGCGCCTAGCCGCGCTGAAGTCCATGTCCGTCCCCCAGTTGAAGTCGGAGTGGCAGACGATCTTTGCGACAGCGGCGCCGAACAACAGCCGAGCGTTCCTCGAGAGCCGGTTGGCCTACCGCATCCAGGAACTGACGTATGGCGGTCCTGATCGGGAAACCCGGCGCATGCTGGACCTGCTGGCCGACGAGGTCAGCGGCACCCTGACACGCAAGAGCCAGATCGCCGATCCTCGCAATCCCGTGGTCGGTACGAGGCTGATCCGCGAATGGAACGGGGTCGAGCACACGATCACGGTCTTGCGGGACGGGTTCGAGTGGCAGGGGCGACCGTACAAATCCTTGTCCGCAATTGCGCGGGCGATCACCGGGACGCGCTGGAATGGCTACCGCTTCTTCGGGTTGCGCGAACGAAAGCGGGGGAATGACTGATGGAGCAGCGTGCAAATCCCGTCCGCCGCCAGCGCTGCGCCATCTACACGCGCAAGTCGTCGGAGGAAGGGCTGGAGCAGGAGTTCAACAGCCTGCACGCCCAGCGAGAGGCCTGCGAGGCGTATATCGCCAGCCAGCGTTCCGAGGGCTGGGTGCTGGTCCGCGATCAGTATGACGACGGCGGAATCTCGGGCGGGACGCTGGAACGGCCCGGCCTCAAGCAGCTTCTGGCCGACATCGAGGACGGCCTGATCGATGTGGTGGTCGTCTACAAGATCGACCGCCTGTCGCGCTCGCTGATGGACTTCTCGAAGCTGGTCGAGGTCTTCGACCGCAACGGCGTGACCTTCGTCTCGGTGACGCAGTCCTTCAACACCACCACCTCCATGGGGCGGCTGACGCTGAACATCCTGCTGTCATTCGCGCAGTTCGAGCGCGAGGTCACAGCCGAGCGCATCCGGGACAAGGTCCGCGCCTCCCGCATGAAGGGCATGTGGATGGGCGGCTACGTCCCGCTCGGGTACGATGTGAAGGACCGCAAGCTCGTGGTGAACGAGGAAGAGGCCGCCACCGTGCGCGGCATCTTCGAACGGTTTGTCGAGGTCGGCTCAGCGACCGTGCTGGCGCGCGAACTGCGCCGCAAAGGGTTGCGCAACAAGCAGGGCACGTTGGTCGACAAGGGATATCTCTACAGAGTGCTGGTGAACCGCGTCTATCGCGGCGACGCCGTCCACAAGGGCAAGGCCTATCCCGGCGAGCATCAGGCCATCATCGACGAGCAGCTGTGGGATCAGGTCCATGCCATCTTGCGGCAGAACCCGCGCAAGCGCGCCAACAACACCCGCGCGCAGGCGCCTGCCTTGCTCAAGGGGCTGATCTTCACGGCCACGGGCGCCGCCATGACCCCGAGCAGCACGAAGAAGGGCGCGCGGCGATACCGGTATTACGTCTCGATGGACGTCATCAAGAATCGCGAACCCAGCGACGAGGGCATCCCGCGCCGTCTTCCTGCCGACCTCGTGGAAGCGGCCGTGGTGACCGAGCTGCGGCGGGTGATGCGCGCCCCGTCGATCACGGCACAGGTCATCGCCCACTTGGCCCGCGAGGGTCACGCCTTCGCCGAGGCCGATGTGATCTCCGCGCTGCAGACGTTCGAGGACGTCTGGGGCCAGCTGTTCCCTGCGGAGCAGACCCGGATCGTGCAGTTGCTGGTGCGCCGGGTCACCGTGACGTCCGAGGGGCTGGTCATCGATGTCCGGACCGACGGCGTCTCGGGCGTCATGCGCGACATGATGGCCCCACGAAAGAAGGTGGCGGCGGAATGATGAAACCCGACGAGTCCATCCAGATCTTCGTACCGCTCAAGGTCCGCAAGCAGAACGGGCGGCCGAAGATCATGCCGCCCGCAACCTATCTGCCCAGTGAAGACCGGTCGCAGGATCCGCATATCCTGCGCGCCATCGGCCGGGCGTGGGGCTGGCGGCGGCGCATGGAGGCTGGCGAGTTCAATACGGTCACCGATCTGGCGAAAGCCGTGGGGCTGGCCGAACGCCATGTCAGCCGACAGCTGCGGCTCGCCTACCTCGCGCCGGGAGTCCTCAAGCGCCTCGTCTACAAGCGTGAGGTGCCCGCCGTGACCCTGTTGAAACTGACCGATGTCGCGGCCCTGCCATGGCACGAACAGCCGGAGCGGGTGTTCGACTGAGGCTCAGTGAAAGCTCGCCTGAAACGTCGTCGCGGTCAGGGAGACATGCGCGTCCAGCGGCGGATGCAACTCGAACGCCTTCGGCTCGCGTGAGAAGTTCCAGAGCCGGAACAGACGCCATTCCGACCTGCGCTCCTCGGCCACGGCCAGTTCGTTGCGGGTGATGTGGAAGGGCGTGCGCTCCCATCCGTTCGTCGTCTTGACCTCGATAAGCCGGGCGAGCCCGTCCGGGGCGAAACTCGCGATGTCGTAGCCCGCGCCATCGCCATCCTCCTCCGACACCCAGCGTACCTTGCGCGCCAGATCGTCCCGTCCTGCCGAACGCAGAGACCCCCGTTCATGCGCCAGCACACGTTCCTCTCCCGCGCGACCGAGGGCCCGGTTGCGCTCGTCCCGGCCCGCCACGTCGAACTTGCGGGCGATGTGCAGCATCTGGTCCAGTTCCTGCGGCGGCGGCTGGTTCGACAGCGTCGGCGGCGGTCCGATCCAGATCTGCGCTGCCTCGCGTAGGCCAGCGGCGGTTTGCAGCCTCGGTTGGCGCCCGAGCCAAGCCGGGTTCAGCGCCAGCCACCGCGCCACGGCATCCACCAAGGTCATCTGGAAGTTGAACGCGGGCTTGTAACCGGGGATCCAGTCCTCGCCGAGCCCCTTCAGCACCGCGCTGATATTCTGGTGCTTGAACTCGACGGACCCCTCCGACCGGTCGTTCAGCAGCGGCAGCAGCGCTCGGCGATGCTCGGCCTTGCTGTAGCGGCGCCCGGAGATGTCGTCGGCCAGCATCGCGAAGTAATCCGCGACGATCAGATCGTTCTCTTCATCCGTCCATGGCCCGTTCGACATTGCGGCCCAAGCTATGGGCGTGAAGTCTGTTTGTCATCAGAGACTTCTGGCAGGGTTCTGGCTCGCTTCGAACGCTTCCGCCGGACTTGGGGATCGGCCGCCGCGGAGCCGTCCTTCTGGCCGCCCTGCGCTTTCGTTTCGGTCTCCGTCACCGGAATATTTCGCGAACGGAGCGAACCCATGAACCCGGCAACCCAATGGAATTTCAAGGATGTTTTGCGCCGTCCCATGGTCGTAGAGGGGCGCTCGAAGAGAGACGCAGGCCATTCGGAGACCCATTCCGCGTCAAGCGCCCAGTCTCCGAAGGGCGGATGGCCCTGCCAACGCCCTTTGAAACAAAAAGAAAAAAGGCCCCAATCGGGGCCCTTGGTCGGATTCAGTATCTGAATGTGGCGGACAGGAAGGGATTCGAACCCTCGAGACGGTTTCCCGCCTACGCACTTTCCAGGCGCGCGCCTTCGACCACTCGGCCACCTGTCCGAGGGCTGTTTAGGGGAAGTCGCGGCGGGGATGCAAGAGCGATTGTCGGGGCGAAGGAGCGATTTTTCGTCGGTTGGGCAGATTTTCGGAATGGTCTTGCCCTGCAAGTGGACGACGGGTCCGAGTTGGCTCCTTATTGCTCCAGCACGATCGTCACGCGGCGGTTCTGTTTGCCCTTGCTTTCGATCTTGCCGAACACGATCCGTCCGATTTCTCCGGTTCGGGCGACATGGGTGCCGCCGCAGGGTTGCAGATCGACCTGTGCCTCGGGCGCCCCAATCCGCACGAGGCGGATTCGACCGGCGCCGCGCGGGGGGCGCACGGACATGGTCTTGACCAGCGCGGGATTGGCATCGAGTTCGGCCTGGGTGATCCACCCGTCGCTGACGATATGGTCGTGATCGATGAGGCGGTTGAGCTCGGCCTCCAGCGCATCGCGGTTCTCCGGGGGGTCCGGCATGAGAAAATCGAGCCGGCCGCGCCCCGCCGCGATGGCGCCGCCGGTCACCGGTAGCGGGATCACGACCGACAG
Organism: Marivita sp. GX14005; assembly: GCF_023370775.1. Lineage (GTDB taxonomy): Bacteria > Pseudomonadota > Alphaproteobacteria > Rhodobacterales > Rhodobacteraceae > Marivita. Next base: position 630,509 of record NZ_JAMCCQ010000002.1, on the reverse strand, counting down.
AAGATGCAGCGCGGTGTGGATGCGCATATGCTTGTGCCGGCGCTCCCAATCGAGCGCCTGCACGACATGCGCGCCCAGTGGCGGCAGGCGGGACGGCTCGGCGGGAACGAGAACGCTTGCGCCGCGCTCTCCCTTGACCGTGGTGGCGATGGGCAGCGACTGGCCGTCCCATTCGAGCCATCCGCTGTCGCCCGGTTGACCGCCGCCCGTCGGATAGAAGATCGAGCGGTCGAGCACCACGCCGCCCTCGGGCGTGTGAGCGCGCACGCGGGCGGTCAGATCGCGCGCATAGGGATCGCTGAGATAGACGGGATCGAAATCAGCGGCGGTGTCCGTCATGAGCCCTGCTCCTCTTCGTTCTCCGGCGTATCGGCGCGGTCTGCGCGCGCGGCGGCCAGCGCTTCGGGGTTGCGCAGCCAAATGTCGCGCTGCGGGAACGGCAGTTCGATACCGGCCTCTCTGAACGCTTCGTAGATGCGGTGGTTGATCTCGGTCTTGACCGACATGATGGCGTTCACATCGTAAAGGATCATGCGTAGGTCGAATTCCAGCGCGTCATGTCCGAAGCCCTTGAAATGCACGTACGGCGCGGGGTTCATCAGGACCATGTCATGCGTGCGCGCGATCTTGAGCAGGATATCCTCGACCTTGCGGCTGTCCGATCCGTAGGCGACGCCGACCTCGACGATGAGCCGGCCGACGACATTTCCGCGCGTGTAGTTGGTGACGGAGTTGGACACCAGATCGGCATTGGGCACGATCACGTCGGTGCGGTCGAAGGTTTCGATCCGGGTTGAGCGGACCGAGATGTCGCGCACGGTGCCGTGCTGGCCGTTCACCTCGATCCAGTCTCCTTCGGAGATCGGGCGTTCGATCAGCAGGATGATGCCGGAGACGAAGTTCGACACGATGTTCTGCAGCCCGAAACCGATACCGACCGAAAGCGCACCTGCCACCACGGCCAGCGCGGTCAGATCGATCCCCGCCGAGGTGATTGCGATGATTGCCGACAGGAAGATCCCGAGATACCCCGTTCCGGCCACGAGCGCGACCTGACCGCCCCGGTCGATCTTGGTCTTCGGCAGGACCGAGCCGCGAAGCCCGCCCTGCAGCAGACGGGTGATGATGTAGCCGACCATGAAGACGATGATGAAGGTCAGGAAATCGCCCGGGGAAACACGCGTGTCGCCGAAGGAAAAACCCGCCTGAAAGCGCGCCCAGAGTTCCGTCAGGTCGGACACCCGCGCGCCCCAGATCAGCGCGAGGAACGGCAGGGAAATTGCCGTCAGCACGGCGCCGGAGATCACCGGAAGAAGGCTGCTCGCGTCGTCGAGTTCGTGGCCGGTGAGGATGTGATAGAGGCTGCGCACCATGCGCTGCAGGATCAGCATGACGCCGAAGAGCCCCAGCGTCTGGATGGTCGGGAAGATGATCGCATCGGCGAAATTCACATAGCCGATGGCCGACAGGATCGGACCGGCCACCCCGACCAGCATTGCACCCTGCCCCGCCAGACGCGCGAGGCGGGTCGGGAAGGTCAGATGCAGGGCCTCGTCCTCGGTCTCGTCCTGATCGTCGATGCCCGAGCGACGCAGGATCTGGCCGAGGCGGAAGAGCACCAACCCGCAGAGAACGTGGACGGGAAAGCTCAGGATCGGATGCGTCTGCTCCGACCAGCCCGCAATATCGTCCATGATGACGAGAAACAGATCCAGCGCCAGAAACCAGGCCAGGAGGTTCACGTAATACCGCGCCTCGCGGCGGCGATCGGCGGTCAGGTATAGCGTGCTTTCCTCGAAATCCTCGGAGAATGTCTCGGCAGCCAGCCAGCGCGCGATCAGCACGACGAAAAGGATCACCGGCAGAAGATAGGCCAGTTGCCGGCCCAGCATACCGGGCAGATCCGTCAATACCAGCGCATGTGCAAGCAGGCCGAGCCCTGCCACCCGCACGACAAGCGCAACGAGCGACAGAAGGGTTGACCAGAACCCGGTTCCCCGCGTCGTCTTTGCCCTCGCCCATACGATCAGCTTGCGGATGTGATGCGGCGCGCGCAGCATCAGCCAGAGCCCGCCCAGAACGAGCCCCAGGATGAGCGGCAGGTTGTCGGTAAGCTCCTGCCGCCGTGCCGGGTTCTGCCAGTTTTCGACAACCCGGTCCCGTCCTTCGATCAGAGGCTTGGCCAGTTCCGCCAGCGCCGCCGGCCAGAGCCGCAGATCGAAGGGCGACGGGCCGCGCGTGAGCAGCGCATCGGCCTGCCGGGTGCGGATGATCTCGTCTATTTCGGCGATAAGCCCGTTTGCGCGGCTATAGGCTTCCTCTGCACGTTTGACCGGCGCCCTTATCTCAGCGATCTGGCGTTCCAGTTCCGCCCGGCGATCCGCGATCTCGTCAGGTTCGCTGCCCTCTTCCGGCACTGACCCGAGCGCGTCGAGCTGCGATTGCAGGGTCGCAAGACGCGGGTCGCTCGTATTGACCTGTTTCAGCAGCCGGTCGCGATAGCCCGACACCTCGGCGCGCAGCGCTTCGAGCGCCTCATCAGAAGCATCCGCCTCCGCAACGGCGGCTTCCGCGCGTTCGGCCACGGCTTCCCACGCGCCGTAGTCGATCGGTTCGATCTGCGCGAAAACGGACGACGCGGCGAGCGCAAGGATCAACGCCGCGTAGCGGATCGCGTGAAAAAGACGCGTCATGCGTCCTCGAACACCGCCGGAATGTCCTTCGGCGCAGTGGCAAGCCATTCGGGGACCGGCAAGCCTTTCTCACGCAGAAAGGCGGGATTGAAGAGCTTGGACTGATAGCGCGTGCCGTAATCGCACAGGATCGTCACGATGGTATGCCCCGGCCCCATGTCCCTTGCCATGCGCACCGCACCCGCGACGTTGATGCCAGAGGAGCCGCCCAGACAGAGTCCTTCTTCGGACAGCAGATCGAAGACGTAGGGCAAGGCTTCGCTATCGGGGATCTGGTAGCAGAAATCGGGGCTGAACCCTTCGAGATTGGCGGTGATGCGCCCTTGCCCGATCCCTTCGGTGATCGAGTCTCCCTCGGATTTGAATTCACCCGTGGTGTAATACGAAAAGAGCGCCGCGCCCATCGGGTCGGCAAGCCCCATCTTCACGCCCTTGGGTTGCAACGCTTCAGCCACGCCGGCGAGCGTGCCACCGGAGCCGACGGCGCAGATGAAACCGTCGAGCTTGCCGTCGGTCTGCGCCCAAAGCTCGGGGCCGGTGGTTTCGATATGCGCCTGCCGGTTCGCCACATTGTCGAACTGATTGGCCCAGATCGCCCCATTAGGCGCGGTTTTCGCGATTTCCTCGGCCAACCGGCCGGAATAGCGCACGTAATTGTTCGGATTGCGGTAGGGCGCCGCCGGCACCTCGACAAGCTCCGCACCGGCGAGGCGCAGCATGTCCTTCTTTTCCTGGCTTTGCGTTTCAGGGATCACGATGATCGTCTTGAACCCCATCGACGCCCCGACGAGCGCCAGACCGATGCCGGTATTGCCCGCCGTGCCTTCGACGATCGTGCCGCCAGGTTTCAGAAGACCTTTTTTCACAGCATCCTGAATGATGAAAAGCGCGGCCCGATCCTTGACCGACTGGCCCGGATTAAGAAATTCCGCCTTGCCCAGAATGGTGCAGCCCGTTTCCTCGCTGGCCCGGCGCAGCTTGATCAGAGGAGTGTTGCCGACAGCTTCGGCCAATTCGCCCGCGAAACGCATGGTGCCTCCATTCGGTTTGCCCTGCGTTCGGTGTAGGGGCGCGGCGCGCGAAACTCAAGCGGAGGCGCGCAGCCGATCGCGGTTGGCCGCAAGCCAATAGAGCATCATCACCAGCGGCCCGGCATTAATCTCGCCGCTCGCAACCATCTCTATCGCCTCATCGAAGCTCAACCGATGCGTGCGGATATCCTCATGCTCGGACGCAAGCCCGTTCCCGGATCGTTCTTCGTATGAAGAAAGATTTGTAACTGCCAGAAAGCAATGAAAGAACTCTGTCGAATATCCCGGCGATGCGTAGACCCGCGTCATCGGCTCCAAAGCGTCGAGCGACAGGCCGCTTTCCTCCATCGCCTCGCGCCGCGCCGTGTCGGCTGGGTCCTCGCCCGGATCGACCAGACCGGCGATCGGCTCGAACACCCAGGGGCGTGGATCGTCCCGCCAATATGGGCCGAGGCGCAACTGCTCGATCAAGACAAGGTGATCGCTCGCGGGATCGTAGGGCAGAACGAGCGCGGCATCGAAGGCCAGAAACGCCTCGCGCGTCACCGGCGCGCTGCGGGTGCCATCGAACTTGAGGTGATCGAAGCTGAACTCCGCCATTTCGAAAAAGCCGCGAAACCCGGGCAGACGGTTTTGCAATCGCACGTCACCGGGGCCGGGATCGCGCCGGCGCGTGGCCGGATGCGGCGCGGATCTTGCCAGCATGCGCGACCAGTGCCGCGCCATCAGGGACGGGCGCAACCGCGCGGCGGTTTCGGCATCATAGCGGCAGCGCCGCGCCATCACGTCCCGCGCGGCGTTCACCGACATTTCTGCCCAGACGCTGACCCAATCGCTAAGGCACCACGGCTCGCCGCGGCGTTGACCCTGCGCCATGGGATAGTAGCACAGCGCCGGTGTCTCGCCCTTTCCCGTGCGGACAAGAACCTCGCTCAAGTGATAGGAAAACGCGCCTTCATAATAGCTTATGCGCGCCTCTTCACCTTCGCTGACAGCCGAGAGCACGACCCCGTCGGCCGACCATCCCGGCGCGGCCTCGATCATCGGATAGGCTTCGCCATCGACCCAGGAGACGCGATGATCATGCAGAACGGCCGCATCGATGCGCCCGGCCAGATCGCCTGCCCTGACGCCGAGCACCGCTTCGAGCAATGGCAAATGACACAGCGTTCCATAGAAGAAGATCGCGGTCACGCCCGCCTATCTCCAGTGCCGCGCGGCATATTCCGACAGGTAGCCGGTGACCAAGGCCCCGAAGAGCAGCACGGCGATCATCATCGGGTTCATCAGGATCTGCCCGTATTCGATACCGATCTCGAAAATCGCGGCGAAGGCCTCGACAGGGCCATCGAAGCGGCGTTTCAGCGAAAGCTGAATCATCTCGTAAGCCGCATGGAGAAACAGCGCCCAGAAGATCAGCGCGGCCACGCCCGTCAAACCGTTGCCGATTGCGTCCTTCGTGCCCCGCCCTGCCCGGTGCCCCACCACGAACCAGCCGACAACGGCTCCCACCGCCGCATTGAAAAGCGAGAAATTGCCGAAGTTCTGAATTTCGGGAAGAAGCGTCTTGACCAGCTCGGAAGCCAGGAACGCCAGTGCCGCCATACACAATGCTGCGATCGTCTTGGCGGCTGTGGGCATGTCAGGTCGGTCTCGTGATGGTTATCTGCGCTACATCACAGTTTCCGCTATGAAAAGTCGCCGCGCAAGATGTCAGATAAAAATTCCACATCCGGCGGAATCGGTCATCGAATCCCATCCGCGCCACCTGATCCCACTTTTCGTTGAAGGTCTCGTGCCAGCGGCGCAGCGTCTGGCTGTAGCTTTCGCCGAACTCAATGGAGCGCGAAACGTCCAGCCCGGCCGCCTCGATCTGCGCGCGCAGCACGCCGGGGCTGGGCAACATGCCGCCGGGAAAGATATATTTTTGAATGAAATCAACGCCCCGCTTGTAAATTTCCCAGCGGGATTCCGAAACCGTGATGATCTGGAGCGTCGCGTTCCGTCCGGGTTTGAGGCAGCCCCTGACGGTGTCGAAATAAACCGGCCAGTATCTTTCGCCCACCGCCTCGAACATTTCGATGGAGGCGATGCCGTCATATTGGCCGCGTTCGTCGCGGTAATCCTGCAGCTTGAAGGTCACACGATCGGACAAACCCACGCGCTCGATCCGCTCCGTCGCATAGCGATACTGCGCGTCGCTGATCGTCAGGCCGGTCACTTTCAGACCCCGTTCGCGCGCCGCATATTCGGCGAAACCGCCCCAGCCGCAGCCGATTTCCAGAACGTGATCGCCCGGCTTTGCCCCCATCTGATCGACCATGCTGGCGTATTTCGCGATCTGCGCCGCTTCCAGACTCTCCTGCCCGGTATCGAACAGCGCCGAGGAATAGGTCATCGTCTCATCGAGCCAGAGCGCGTAGAACTCGTTGCCGAGATCGTAGTGATGACGGATATTCTTCTTCGCCTGTCGCTTCGAGTTGGACTGCAGCCAGAAGCGCATCTGCTCATACCATCGCACGAATTTCATGCCCGGAAAGCCGTCATAGACCTCGTTATTGTCGCCATGCGCGAAATCCATGAAGGCCTGCAAATCGGGCGTGCTCCACCAGCCTTCGATATAGGCGTCGCTGAAACCCAGATCTCCATCGCGGATCAGCCGCGCAAAAAGGTCCGTGTTGTGCACCTGCACTTCCGCAACGGGGCCGGGTTCGGCCCCCTCGGCGCGGAAGCGCCGCCCGTCGGGCAGAACAAAATCGATCCGCCCCTTGCGCAGCTTGTCGGCCATCGCGAAGACCTGCGGAAAATAGCGCGGCAGGCCGGATTGGTCTTGGGTCGTCGTCAGGATCATCGGCAAGGGTTCCGGGGCAATATGTCAGATAGTGTCGGACAGCGCGGCGCGCCGCGCAAGTCCTTACGCGACATAGGCTATTTCTCACAAAGGCAAGTGACTTCTCAGAAATCGCGATCCTCATAGGCCGCGAGCGCACGTTTGCGCCCCTCGCCGGGCCCGACGATGGGATCGGGATAATCGTCCGACGGGCTCATGTTCCAGGACCGCGGGATCGCGTCGAAATAAGCCAGGGCATCCTCGTGGGGGCGTTCGAACTCCTCCGCGATCCAGTGCGAGACATAGGCGCGGTCCTTGTCGAACCGATCGAGCTGCGTTTCGGGATTGAACACCCGAAAATAGGGCGTCGCGTCCGGCCCCGATCCGGCCGACCACTGCCAGCCCATCGCGTTCGAGGCCGGATCCCAGTCGATCAGACAATCGTCGAACCATTTTTGCCCGATGCGCCAATGGCACATCAGATGCTTGGTCAGATAGCTCGCCACGATCATCCGCCCACGATTATGCATCCGCCCGGTGACATACATCTCGCGCATCGCCGCATCGACGAAGCGCACCCCGGTGCGCCCCTGCTTCCAGGCCTTGACCTCGGCGCGGCGCTCGTCCTCGTTCCAGGGAAACGCGTCCCAATCCTCGCGCCAGTTGCGGTCCAAAATGCGCGGCGTGTGCCACATCAGGTGATAAGCGAACTCGCGCCAGACCAGCTCCTTGAGAAAGGTCTCCGCGCCTGCCTTGCCCTCTTCCCGCGCGCGCAAGCCGGCATGCCAGCATTGCGCCGGGCTGATCTCGCCAAGGCTGAGGTTTTCGGACAGGTTCGACGTGCCGTCGATACCGGGAATATCGCGCGTGCGCTCATAGTCCTGCACCTTCGACGCCATGAACGCGCCCAGACGCGATTGTGCCGCCTGCTCGCCGAGCTGCACGAAAGGCCGCACGATGCGCGCGCCCCGGTCCATTGCCGTGCCGAGCTTCCAGTCCTGCAACTGTTCGCTCTCCGGCCATGCCTCCGGCGCTTGCAAATCGGAAGGAGCGCGCGCCGGCGCGGCGACATGCCGGTCCCGAACCGATTTCCAGAACGGGGTATAGACCTTGTAATAATCGCCCTGTTTCGTCTCCACAGTCCAAGGCTCGAACATCACATGACCGGCGAAACTCTCCGCGTCGCAACCCATTTCCTTGAGCGCGGATTTCACGTCGGTATCACGCGCGACTGCATCCGGGTTATAGGCGCGCTGCCAATAGACGGCCCCCGCCCCGGTCTCGCGCACCAGCGCCGGGATCACCTCGCGCGCATCACCCGAGCGCAGGATCAAACGGCTGCCCTTGTCCCTCAGTGCCGCCGCAAACGCCTCGATTCCCAGCCCAAGCCGCCATTTCGGCGCAGCGCCGATCCCGGTCACGGTGTCGTCGCGCAAAAAGATCGGGATTACCGCCCCGCCGCGTTTTGCCCCCGCGGCCAAGGCGGCGTGATCGCTCAGACGCAAATCCCGCCTGATCCAAACGAGCACAGGCTCGGTCATCGCATCTCTCCTTTTCGATCCTGCCGGGCGACCTAACCGGTCGCCGGCAAAGGTCAAACCGTCCCGCGCTTCTTTGGGCTCCAAATACCTTGGGGGAGCGCGCCCTGGCGCGCGGGGGCAAAGCCCCCTGCCCCGCTAGAGCACGGCGTCCAGCGCGTCGATGGCATGCGCGACCTCGGCCTCGGTCGTGTAATGCACGAAACTCAGCCTCAGAACGCCCTTGCCCGGATCGACCCCCATCGCCTCCAGCGCGCGCCGGGCATAGAAATCGCCGCCGCCGCACAGGATGCCGTGAGCCGCCAGGTGCTCTGCGACTTGGCGAGCAGGACGATCCAGGGCCAATGCCACGGTCGGCGCGCGACGGGTCGCGTCCGGCGGACCGATCAAACGCACGGAATTGCGCGATTTGACCGCATCGAGAAGCGGCTGGAGCAATGTCTCTTCATGCTGTCTCATCCGATCGTGCAGCCTTGTGGCATCGACGCCGTGATGCGCCGCCAGGGCATCCATGTAATCGACCATCCCGGCACAGGCCGCGACCTGCGCGTGATCGGGGCCCGCCGGCGTGAACCGCTTGTAGAGCACATCCGCATTGAAGAAATGCGCCTGGTTCGGCAGCATCTCACCCAAGGCGCGGCGAAGGACCATGATTCCCTGATGCGGCCCGTAGGTCTTGTAGCTGGAGAACAGGTAGATATCCGGCCCCATCTGTCCGATATCGGCGAACCCGTGCGGCGCGTAGCTGACCCCATCCACGCAAACGAAGGCCCCCGCTGCGTGGCACAGCGCGGTGATCTCGGCCACCGGGTTGATTTCGCCGACCACGTTGGAGCAATGCGGAAAACAGACCAGCCGCACCTTCTCGTCGAGCAGCTCTTCCAGCGCCGCGACATCGAGATGGCCGCTCTCAGGATCGATCCGCCATTCGCGGATCTCGATCCCCTCGTCAGCCAGACGGCGCCACGGACCGGAATTGGCTTCATGGTCCTGATCGGTCACGATGATCGCCTCGCCGGGCGACATAAACTGCCGAAAAGCCTGCGCGAGCACATAGGTGTTTTGCGTCGTGGACGGCCCGAAACTGACCTCGTCCACCTCCACACCCAGAAGCCGGGCCAGACCGGCGCGCGCCTCGTCCATCTCCTCGCCAGCCAGGCGCGAGGCCTCGTAAGGCCCGTAGGGCTGAACCTTGCGCTCCCGGTAGAACCGCGTCAGCCGTTCGATCACCGGCGCGCAGGTGAAAGACCCGCCCGCATTTTCGAAAAATGCCTGCCCCTGCAAGGACGGCTCGGAAAAGGCGGGGAACTGCGCGCGGATATATTCGGTGTCTAGCATGTCGTCTCTCCTTTGCGCGCACCTGACCGCGCGGGCGTTCGGGATGCAAGCCACCGGCAAAGAAAAACCCCGCCCCGGACCGGAGCCGGAACGGGGCGTGTCGGCTCCGCCCGCGCTCAGCGCGCGCGGCGTTCGGCAAGGAGCCCTTTCCAGATCGCGAAGCACATGACGAGCAGCACGACCGTGAACGGTAGCCCGGTCGAGATCACCATCGATTGCAGCGATGCCAGCCCGCCCGCCGACAGCAATAGCACGATGGCCACAGCGCCTTCGAAGATGCACCAGAACACGCGCTGCGGCACCGGCGCATCGACCTTTCCGCCCGCCGTGATCGTGTCGATCACGAGGCTGCCGGAATCCGACGAAGTGATGAAGAAAACGATCACGAGGACGATCCCGATGAAGCTGGTGATACCGGCGAGCGGAAGCTGGTCGAGCATCTTGAAGAGCTTGAGCTCAAGCGGCGCGTCCTGCGCGGCGGTGTAGCCGTCCTGAACGACCTGCTGCACCGCGACGCCGCCGAAGACCGACATCCAGAGCACGCATACGAGCGACGGGATAAGCAGCACGCAGATCACGAATTCGCGCACCGACCGCCCCCGGCTGACCCGCGCGATGAACATGCCGACAAAGGGCGACCAACTGATCCACCAGGCCCAATAGAACGCGGTCCAGCCCTGGCTGTAGTTTACGTCTTCCCGCCCGATCGGATTGGACAGTGCCGGCAGATACTGCAGATAGGCCACGAGATAATCGACGAAGCCGGTGAGGATCGCGAGCGTCGGACCAACGAAAAGCACAAAGAGCAAAAGCAGCGCAGCCAGCCCCATGTTGATTTCCGACAGGAGTTTCACCCCGCCATCGAGACCGCGCAGCACCGAGACCAGCGCCACGGCGGTGATCGCGGAGATCAGGATCACCTCGGTCGTCGGACCCACGGGAATGCCGAAGAGTTCGTTGAGGCCGGCATTGGCCTGCGTCGCGCCGAAACCCAGCGAGGTCGCCAGCCCGAAGAGCGTGGCCAGAACCGCCAGCGTGTCGATGATATGGCCCGGCCATCCCCAGACGCGATCGCCCAGAAGCGGATAGAAGGCCGACCGGATCGTCAGCGGCAGCCCCTTGTTATAGGAGAAGAGCGCCAGCGCGAGCGCGACGACGGCATAGATCGCCCAGGGGTGCAGACCCCAGTGAAAGATCGTGGCCGCGAAACCGAGACGGATCGCTTCGGCCTCGTTGCCTCCCGCCGCGCCGAGCGGCGCCCAATCGGTGCGTACGCCGCCTTCGCTCGCGGTCCCGCCGAGGGCCGAGGAGAAATGGCTCATCGGCTCGGAGACGCCGTAGAACATCAGCCCGATCCCCATGCCGGCGGCGAAGAGCATCGCGAACCAACCGAGATAGGTGTAATCGGGCGTCGCATCCGCCCCGCCGATGCGGACATTGCCGACGGGCAGCACGATCAGCAGCAGGCAGAAGAGAACGAAGATATTGGCCGATGCGATGAAGAACCAGTCGAATGTCTTGGTGACGACGTCGAAGCTCCAGGAGAACATCGCGCCGGCCTGTTCCGGCAGCGCCAGCGTGTAGAACACGAAGGCAACGATCCCGATGCCGGAAATAAGGAATACCGGGTTGTGAATGTCGAGCCCGAACGGGCCGATCTGGGTTTCGATATTGTCCTGACCGATCTCGTAATCGGTCTCGATCACCTGGGATACCCCTTCGGGTTCGGGTATCCCCTGATTGGTCGTTGAATCGGCCATGATGGCCCCCCTTGTTGCAATCTGCCGGATCAAAGGCGCATGTGGCCGCTCCGGTTCTGTTTCAATTTGCGGTCTGCGGCCTCAGCGCACCAGCATCACCGTGATCTTGGCCTTCCTGGCTATGGTCGCACCGTTCGACGCCCAGATGTAATCGGTCACGTTCGGAACATGGCTCGCCATGACGACGAGATCCGCCCCTTCGTCCTCGATCGCCTCCAGAAGCGTCGGATCCAGATCGACGCTCGGATCATGGCTGACGAGCATCTTGCTTTCGGCCTGAATGCCGAACCGGCCTGCCTGCTCCGCGGCGAAGGCATCAAGCTTCGCGGCAAACTCCTTAGGGCTGTGCGCGACCTTGCCGGGCGTTGCGGCGGTGACGGCCGTGTAGACCACCGTCGCATCGTAGCGCAGCGCCAGATCGGCCGCGCAGGTCAGCGCCCGATCCAGTTTGTCCGAATGTGCCAGATCGACCGGCACCATGATCCGTTTGAACACAGCGTTCCTCCTTTGGTTCCGCCCCCGCCATGTGCGGACATCCTCGCTCACATGGTGCAGGCCGCGCGGGCAGGTGCGAGCCTAACAGCATCCGAGCGCAGCCTGCAAACGACAAAGACCCATTGCATGGCGATCGCGACATATCATTTCTTATAGAGGCAGCTTTCTTACTCGTATATTGCGCGGGACTGCCGAAGACCGGCGCTTAATTTCGTCTTGCATGCCCCGGGCCGGCGGGGGCGATTGATGCGTCGACGCATCAAGCCGTTTCCGTCGACGGAAACGCCGGGGCGCTGCCCCGGACCCCGAGGTATTTGAGGCCCAAAGAAGCCATCAAGCGTTGACGTCGACCACCACCCGACCCGTGACGCGGCCGTTCAGAATATCCGCTCCGAGGCGCGGCAAGTCCTGCAGCGCGGCCGGTTCGACCATCGCCTCCAGCTTGTCCATCGGCAGATCCGTTGCGATCCGGTTCCACGCACGAAGACGGTTGTCATAGGGTTGCATCACGCTGTCTATGCCCAGCAGGTTCACGCCCCGCAAAAGGAAGGGAACCACGGTTGCGGGCAATTGCGCGCCCCCTGCGAGGCCAACCGCAGCGACCGATGCACCGTAGGCCATCTGTCCCAGGACACGCGCGAGCATCGGGCCGCCGACCGCATCGACGCAGGCGCCCCAGGTTTCCGGCTCCAGCGGTTTCTTGATGGTTTCGGCCAAATCTTCACGCGGAACGATGGTTGTGGCGCCCAGTCCGGCGAGGTATTCGGCATTGTCGGGTCGCCCGGTGACGGCCGCGACCGAATAGCCGAGTTTGGCCAGGATGGCGGTGGCGACCGAGCCGACGCCGCCCGAGGCGCCGGTGACCAGCAGCGGGCCGTCCTTTATGCCCTGATCCTCGAGCGCCATCACCGCGAGCATCGCCGTCAGGCCGGCGGTGCCGACGGCCATGGCTTGACGCGTGTCCAGCCCGTTCGGGAGCGGCACCAGCCAATCGGCCTTCACCCGCGCCTTTTGCGCATATCCGCCCCAATGCGTCTCTCCGACGCGCCAGCCGGTCAGCACGACCTTGTCGCCGGGGGCATAGCGGTCATCTTCGGAGGTTTCGACGGTTCCGGCGAAATCGATCCCCGGAACATGCGGATAGGACCGCACAAGGCCGCCGCCGGGCCCGATGCAGAGCCCGTCCTTGTAGTTCAAAGTCGAGTATTCAACGGCGACGGTGACCTCGCCCGGAGGGAGATCCTCGGAAGACAGTTCCTTGACCTCGGCATGCGTTTTGCCGCTGCTCTCATCCTTTTCGACCACCAAAGCGTTGAACATATCTCGTGCCTCCTTGCTGGAAAAAGCCGCGCGGGCGGTTTCGGTTCCCCGGCTGAGGCAAGGGTGACAGAGCGGCGCGATGCTGACAAACCGAAAACCGGCCCGCGCTATCCCAGCAGGGCCAGCCCCGGAAACGTCTCGAGCAGCCAGAAGGCGAAGGAGGTGAACGCGCCTGTCACGAGCGCGGTGCCGACGATGACGAGCAGCGCGCCCATCGCCAGTTCGATCTTGCGCATATGTTTCTTGATCCGGTTCATCAGCCCAATCGCGCGGGTCATGAACATCGCGGCCAGCAGGAACGGGATACCGAGCCCGGCGGCATAGACGGCAAGCAGCACGGTGCCTCTCGTGACCGATGCCTCCGAGGCCGCCATGGAAAGGATCGCGCCGAGTTGCGGTCCGATGCAGGGGGTCCAGCCGAAGGCGAAGGCGAGGCCCAGAACATAGGCACCGAAGGCCGATCCGCCCTGGTTGCCCGCATCGACACGCGCCTCGTGATCCAGAAAGGGAATTCGGAAGAGCCCGAGGAAATGAAGCCCGAAGACGATCACCACCACGCCGGAGACCTGCGCCAGCTGCGTCTGGTATTGCAGAAAGAACGCACCGAAGGCGGAGGCGGTGAAGCCGAGCAGGATGAAGATCGTCGACAGGCCCAGCACGAAGAAGAGCGCGGCCAGAACAGCCCGGCGGCGGCCTGCACCGCCATGTTCCATGTCCGACACGCTGACGCCGGACATATAAGCCAGGTATGGCGGCACGATGGGCAGCACGCAGGGGCTCAGGAAGGACAGTGCACCGGCCAGCAGCGCGATGCTCATGGCGGGCAGGAGCGCCGCGTCGATGATCTGGATATCCAACATGCGCCCGACATATGCCAAGCCCGCGCCGCTGTCACGCGACAGGCAGTCACATCCTTGTGGACAGGCTTTCGGCGCTCGCCTAAATCTCTCTCATGAGTGAAGAAATCGACGCCACCGGGCTGCTTTGCCCCCTGCCCGTTCTCAAGACGCGCAAGCGACTGAAATCCGTTTCCTCCGGTGCCGAGTTGCGTGTGCGCACCGACGATCCGGCGGCTGTCGTGGACATGCCGCATTTCTGCAACGAGGCCGGTCATGTGCTCGTCGAAAGCGTGCAGGAGGGCGATGCGATGCTCTGGGTGATCCGCAAGGCCTGACACAGGGTTTGAACGGCAAGCGCCCCCATGCGGAGACGGGGGCGCGTGAGATCGGTATCACGATGGCCTAGCGGCCCAGAGACCACCAGCCACGGCGCTTGGGCTTATCATCATCCGCGTCATCCGAATTTGCCGGCTCCGGTGTCGGCGGGGTTTCCGTCGGCGCGTTCGAAGCGGCGGCAGGTTCGGGTTCGGGAGCCGGTGCAACCGTTTCCGGCGGGGCATCGGCGGATTGCGCTGCTTCTGCGGAAACGGGATCCGCGACCGTCTTGGGTTTCGGCTTGGCGCGGCTTCGCGTCGCGGGTTTCTTCTTGGCGGGCTCGGTCTGTAACTCGCCCGCCGCATCCGCCACCTTGTCGCTTTCGGACGGCGCAGAGGCACCTGCCGTTTCGGCGTCGCCCTCCTCGGATTTCTTCTTCGCAGCGGTCTTGCGCGGTGACGGCTTCTTTTTCGGCGCATCCTCTTGCGGCTCTGTGCCTTCGGCCTTTTCGTCCGCCTCCGCCTTGGGCTTTCGGGTGCGTTGACGCGTGCGTTTGGGCTTGACCGGCTCTTCTGCGGGATCCGCGGGCGGCTCGGTTACACTCGCTTCACCGGCCGCTTCGGCCGCGACGGGAGCCTGGGACTGCTGGGGTTCCTCCGCCTTGCCATCGCCGCTATCGGCTCCTTCGCCGCTATCGGACCTTTCGCTGGTATCGTCGCCGGAATCGTCGGAGCTATCGCCGTTGTCGGACCGATCGCCCTTGTTCCGGCTGCGCCCCCGGCCGCCGCGGCGCGACCGGCGGCGGCGTTTCTTGGGCTTTTGATCGTCGTCATCCGATCCTTCGCCGTTTGTGCCCGCCTGATCCTCGGATGTGTCACTTTGCTGCGCGGCGTCCTCATCGACCTGATCCATGATCGATGTATCGACCGAAACCACGTCGGAGGCGGCGTCGGGGACCGTGCGGCTGGCGGTCTTGAACTTCTCGAGGGTGAAATCGGGGCTGACCATATGGACATCCCCTTCGATCCGCACGGAAAGACCGTAGCGCGCTTCGATCTGCGCGATATGCTCGCGTTTCTGGTTCATCAGGAAATTCGCGATGGACACAGGGCAGCGCACCAGCACCTCGCGCGAGCGGCGGCGCACGCCCTCCTCCTCGATCTGGCGCAAGACCTGCAAAGCCATATTGTCGTCGGAGCGGATGAGTCCGGTGCCGTGGCAGGACGGGCAAGGCTGCGTCGTCGCTTCGATCATGCCGGGGCGCAAGCGCTGGCGCGACATTTCCATCAGGCCGAAGCCGCTGATCTTGCCCACCTGGATGCGCGCGCGGTCGTTCTTGAGCTTGTCCTTGATGCGCTTTTCGACGGCGGCGTTGTTCTTGCGCTCGTCCATGTCGATGAAATCGATCACGATCAGGCCCGCAAGGTCACGCAGGCGCAACTGGCGTGCCACTTCCTCGGCAGCTTCGAGATTCGTCTTGAGCGCGGTTTCCTCGATCGAACCTTCTTTCGTGGCGCGGCCGGAGTTGACATCGATGGCGACCAGCGCCTCGGTCACGCCGATCACGATATAGCCGCCGGATTTCAGCTGCACTGTCGGATTGAACATGCCCGAAAGGTAGCTTTCCACCTGATGCCGGGCGAAAAGCGGCATCGGGTCGACGTAATGCTTCACGTTCTTGGCGTGGGACGGCATGATCATCTTCATGAAGTCCTTGGCGATGCGATAGCCGCGCTCGCCCTCCACCAGAACCTCGTCGATCTCACGGTTATACAAATCGCGGATCGAACGCTTGATGAGGTTGCCTTCCTCGTAGATCTTCGTCGGGGCGATAGATTTCAGTGTCAGTTCGCGGATCTGCTCCCAAAGGCGCTGGAGATACTCGTAATCGCGTTTGATCTCGGTCTTGGTGCGCTTCGCTCCGGCGGTGCGGATGATGAGCCCCGCGCCCTGCGGCACGTCGATGGAATTGGCGATCTCCTTGAGCTTCTTGCGATCCGGCGCATTGGTGATCTTGCGGCTGATCCCGCCGCCGCGCGCGGTGTTCGGCATGAGCACGCAATAGCGGCCCGCAAGGCTCAGATAGGTGGTCAGAGCCGCACCCTTGTTGCCGCGCTCTTCCTTGACGACCTGCACCAGAAGGATCTGGCGCACCTTGATGACTTCCTGAATCTTGTAGCGCTTCGGGCGCGCCTTGCGACGCGGGCGGATATCCTCCTGCGTGTCGTCATCGGCCACGGCTTCGATGCTGGAATCGCGATCCGCCGGCTCACCGGCGCCCGCACCGTCTTCATCGTCTTCTTCCGGGCCGTCCTGATCCGTATCGTTATCGTCAGACGCGCCAGGCGTCTCGACCGGCGTGTCGGCCACGGTTTCCATCGGCGACAGGCCTTCCTCCTCACCGGCGTTTTCCGTCAGATCGATGGTTTCCATGCCGGAAATCTCGCCCGATACATCCTTCGTGGCGACGGCGTCGTCGCTATCGGCCTTCGCAGCCTTAGTCTTGCTCCGCCCGCGGCTCCGGCGCGATTTGGGCTTCTCGTCCTCCTCCTCGCGCTTGGCCTGGGATTCGGCCAGCAGCCGTTCCTCTTCCATCAGCGCTTCGCGGTCAGCGACGGGGATCTGGTAATAGTCGGGGTGGATTTCCGAGAAGGCGAGAAACCCGTGGCGGTTGCCGCCATAATCCACGAAGGCCGCCTGAAGCGACGGCTCGACCCGCGTTACCTTGGCAAGATAGATATTGCCGGCAAGCTGGCGTTTGTTTTCGGACTCGAAGTCGAACTCCTCGACCTTGTTTCCGTCAACCACCACGACGCGGGTTTCTTCCGCGTGGGTGGCATCGATAAGCATTTTCTTTGGCATAAATTCCGTATGCATACGCGAAAGCGCCCGTGATCTGACGGGAACGGGCGAGATCGGGTATGTCGTTTGATGGCGAGAGCGGGCGCAGCGGCTGGCCGGGACGATTTGCCCCGATACCCTTGCCTTGTATCCTGCGCGCGTATCATCGCGTTTGTTCTCCGACACGGCGGATTGTCCGGCCGTATCCGTTGCGCGCCTGACATTATGGTAACACCAGGCATTTGTAGAAGGCCTTGCGGCCATATCAGCCTGTTTTGAACCCGGACCGATCGCCGGCGTTCGAAACAGCGAAACTCTTGTACCCGCAGGACGCGAAGCGTCGCAGGCTATTTGCCAACATAAGTGCAGAACCGGGCGCAGCACAATGGAAAAGTCATCTTTTGCATGCACGAAGGCTAAAGGGGAAAATTAAACGAGCAGTCAAGCAACTGATAAGTTTAATAATTATCAAAAAATGTAAACAACCTTCACATCTCCCCTTGCAATCGAGACCGATCCCTCCGATCTATTCAATGTGAAAGACATTCACATCACGCAGAAACGGAGTTCCTCATGCACAGCACAGCCTCTCCCGCTACATACCCAGCCCGCGCCGGCTGGCTCCGCCGCGCTGAGGCGTGGCTCGATGACAAGGGCAAAGGCGCATGGATCGCGTTGACGATCCTCGGCTTTGTCTTCTTCTGGCCGATCGGCCTCGCCCTTCTCGCCTACATGATCTGGAGCAAGCGCATGTTCAACAAGTCCTGCCGACGCAGCCGCCATATTTCGCCCGCCTTCACGACAATGCGTTCCTCGGGCAATATGGCGTTCGACGCCTATAAGGAAGAAACGCTGCGCCGCCTCGAAGAGGAACAGCAGAATTTCGAAGCGTTCCTAAAGCGGCTGCGCGAAGCCAAGGACAAGGCGGAATTCGACCAGTTCATGGACGAACGCGCCCGGGCCGCGAAAAACGCTCCCGAAAGCGAAGACGCCTGAGCCTTTCCAAACACCCAATGCGGCCCCATATCGGGGCCGCGCCCGCAAACCAAGAAGATGGTGATCCGCATGTATGCCGCCCAAAGCCCCGGCTTTTTGCCCGACCCGGTCCTGCAGCCGGAATTTTATGACAGCGTCCTGTTCAAACGCGCGCTTGCCTGGGTGGTGGACGTGGCGGTGATCGTGATACTGCTCGTTCCGGTCGTGGTGCTTACCGCCTTCATCGGGCTGTTTTTCCTGCCCTTCCTCTACCTGGTGGTCGGGTTCCTCTACCGCACCGCGACGCTGGCGAACGGATCGGCGACCTGGGGAATGCGGCTGATGGCGATCGAGCTGCGCGATGCGCAGGGTCAACGTCTCGATACGGTGCAGGCGCTGCTGCACGTCTCGGGCTATCTGCTGTCGATCTCGGTGTTTCCGCTGCAGCTCGTCTCCATTGCGATGATGCTCCTGACCGAGCGCCGGCAGGGTCTGACCGACATGCTTCTCGGGACGGCGATGATCAATCGGCGGGCGTGACCGCCGCGCACCGGCTTCGATAGTGCTCGAGCACGAACACCCGGATCGCGGAAGCCAACCCCACGTCAAGCGATCGGCCCGCATCAATGCGGGCCGCAAGCGCGTTGATCGGTTGACCGCTTTCGGCGGCGATCTCCCGGAAAGCCTGCCAGAAACTGTCTTCGAGCGATACGCTGGTGCGGTGCCCGCGCAAGGTCAGCGATCGCTTGACCGGACGGCCGGTCATTCCCGCGCCTTGCCGTCGAGATCGCGCCGCGCCTTTTCGGAACGCGCCAGATCGAGCGCACGCTGCGCCTTCGTCCGCCCGAACTTCGCGGCGTTCTCATCCGCCTTCGCGCGCTTCTCGGCCCGCGCCTTAGCTTTCCGGAAAAATTTGAAGTTCGTGACAGTGCTCATTCGACTACCTGATATCCAGACACATTTAAAATCCTATGTGCCATTGGTCCAAATTGTTCTTCTTGTCTTTCCAAAACGAGCACACGTGTCTCGTGACCAACCTTAGTGCCCAAATGATCAAGATCATAGGCGATAGATACGCATAAGAACAAGGTTCCTTCATCGTGACCGTCAATTGTTCCAAGAATACTCCATTCCGGGTGATGGATGAACTCGGTGCTTTGATTCGGAAACAGAACTTTGCTTGTAAAATTAGTGGATCTTTTGGCGCGATCCATTTCTATGGGCGCAGCTTGTCGCCCAGCCCCGATGAAACTCCAATCATAACGATACACGTTGTAAGATACTCTTACGTTAAAAGCCGGTGACTTGCCGAGATTTTCAACGTTATAGAACCACTTGAGGCTGTATTTGGTTGAGCTTCTTTGAAGATATTCACATGAAACTTGCCATCTTAAAGTAAGCCAGGGTCTTTGCTCCGAACGCATAAGCTCGTTTGCGACGTTAGCAGCGTTTGCAGCAGCAACTGCTGCGTCATTCGTTCTGATTGCCTGACGAAGAGTCAGCCAAAGCAACATCACTGCCAAAAAACTTAGAAACGCGATGACCCACTGAGCAAGTGAATCCTCTGCCGCGATCAGCCTTTTTGTCCAATAAAGCCATGTGTTCGGAGAAAACGCTGCATCATCACGTTGATCCGTGCACTGATCACCGCCCATTACGCAAGCAGCAACATTGAATAAGCGATCTCCGAACAACAACACAACTATGGTTGTTGAAATACCGAAGGTGAGACCAACTGCTACACCATTGCGCCAACTATTCCCGGACATACTCGCTTTTTTTACTATAACTCGATCATTGCAGAATTGGACACAAATGAACCCGCTTCCCGCTAAAAGCCTTCTCAAAAAGCATCAGCTTTTCGGGCCGATCATCTTTTCGGGGCGCACCACCTTGTCGAAGGTTTCCTCATCGACGAATCCCAAAGCAATCGCTTCCTCTTTCAACGTGGTGCCGTTCTTGTGCGCGGTCTTGGCGACCTTGGTGGCGTTGTCATACCCGATGGTCGGCGCCAGCGCCGTAACCAGCATGAGCGATTCCTTCATCAGCTTGTCGATGCGCGGCGCGTTGGCCTCGATCCCCGACAGCATCCGTTCGGTGAAGCTGTCCGAGGCATCGCCCAAAAGCTGGATGGATTGCAGCAGGTTATAGCTCATCATCGGGTTGTAGACGTTCAGCTCGAAATGCCCCTGGCTGCCGGCGAACTTGATCGCGGCGTCGTTGCCCATGACATGCGCGGCCACCTGTGTCAGCGCCTCGGCCTGCGTCGGGTTGACCTTGCCCGGCATGATCGAGCTTCCCGGCTCGTTTTCCGGCAGGATCAACTCGCCCAGTCCCGAGCGGGGACCGGAGCCGAGGAAGCGGATGTCGTTTGCGATCTTGTAGCAGGAGCCCGCCACGGTCGCGAGCGCGCCCGACAGGAACACCATCGCGTCATGGGCGGCCAGCGCCTCGAACTTGTTGGGGGCGGTCACGAACGGAAGGCCGGTGATCTCGGCCATGTTGGCGGCGACGGTTTCACCCCAACCCTTGCGCGTGTTGAGCCCGGTGCCGACCGCTGTGCCACCTTGCGCCAACTCATAGATACCGGGCATCGCGGCCTCGACGCGGCCGATGCCCTGACGGATCTGATGCGCGTAACCTGAAAACTCCTGCCCCAGCGTGAGCGGGGTTGCGTCCTGCGTGTGGGTGCGGCCGATCTTGATAATATCCTTGAACGCCTCCGATTTGCGCTCAAGTTCCGCGGCCAGCTTTTCGAGCCCCGGCATCAGCACGTCGCGCACGCTCATCGCGGTGGCGATATGCATCGCCGTCGGGAACGTGTCGTTCGAGCTTTGCCCCATATTGCAGTGATCGTTCGGATGCACCGGATCCTTGCTGCCGATCTCGCCGCCGAGGATCTCGATGGCGCGATTGGCGATGACCTCGTTGGCGTTCATGTTCGATTGCGTGCCCGACCCAGTTTGCCAGACGACCAGCGGGAAATTGTCGTCGAACTTGCCCTCGATCACCTCGCCGGCGGCTTCTATGATCGCATCGGCCAGCTTGGTATCCAGTGCGCCACTGTCGCGGTTTGCCTGCGCGCAAGCCTTCTTGATCACGCCGAGCGCGCGCACGATGGCGACAGGCTGCTTTTCCCAGCCGATGGGGAAATTCATGATCGATCGCTGCGTTTGAGCGCCCCAGTATTTGTCTGCGGGAACCTCAAGCGGGCCAAAACTGTCGGATTCTGTGCGGGTCTGCACCATGATCGCCTCCTCGGTATGCGGTTGCATGCCGTTTAGCGCCAAGCGGCGGGCGGGGCAAATGGCAATCTGGCGCAGGCGCTATTTGCGAAAGGTATCGAGGCTGACCACCTCGGCTTCCTTGCGTGGCGTCTCCGCCTTTTCCTCGGCGCTATCGGGCTCCGGCTCCACGGGGCGCGGCGCCGGCAAAAGCTCGGCATCGTCGCTCTCGTCCACTTCCGTCGTTTCGAAGCGGAGGCCGAATTCGACGGACGGGTCGACGAAGGTGAGAATTGCATCGAACGGGATGTAAAGTCGCTCCGGCGCGTCACCGAAATTGAGCGTCACCGCGAAGCCGTCCTCGCTCACCTCGAGATC
Organism: Marivita sp. GX14005; assembly: GCF_023370775.1. GTDB lineage: Bacteria > Pseudomonadota > Alphaproteobacteria > Rhodobacterales > Rhodobacteraceae > Marivita. The sequence goes on along the minus strand of NZ_JAMCCQ010000002.1, from coordinate 608,932 downwards.
GTCATACCAGTGTTGCATGACCACCGTCATTTCGCCCGGATACCGATCCGAAAGCCAATCGGCGATCTCCACATCGGGATTCCCGGTATCGAACGTGATGAAGAAGTGATGATCGCCGGGCAACCCATTCTCGACGACGCCTTCGAGCACCGTGCGGATCAAACCGCGCATCGCCTGATGCATCAGGCTGCCGTAATTGATGCCTGTCGTCATTCGAAACTCCTCGCGTCCCTCATCAGCATATTCGATTAAATCCGAAACAAAAAGACCGGGCAGACCTTGCGGCTCCAAAAGAATCGCTGCCGGGTTTATCCGAAAACCGCGCTGATCTCGCGCAGGATCTTGCGGCGGATGGCGCGGGCATAGTCGCTATAGCCGCGCGCCGTCTCGACGAACCCGCCCCGGGTAATGACGTGTCGTGCGTAGAAATTGCTGATCGCGCGGCCAAGGCTTTCAATCGCGAGCCCGTTCACGGTTACGCCCATCCTTTCCGCGCGCAGGCGCATCTCTGCCACGTTCGGCCCGGCGTTGAGCGTGCCGTCGCCGGACATGTCGATCACGCGCCTTGCGCAATCGGGGCTTGCTTCGAGATGATCCAATGCCACGTGCAGCGCCGCGCCGGGGGCGGTGTTGGACATCACGAAGGCGCGCGGCATCCGCTCGACCGCGCTTGCAAAGAGCTGCACATGGCGCGAGCCGGCCATCTGCGTCCAGCCGAGGCTTATCTGCTGCGCCTCTGTCCCGGACCACTGCATGACACTGAGCGCGATCCGGTCCCGCACGAGAATTTCCGCGATCTCGGGATCGCGCAGCGCGCTGGCCAGGCCATCCACCTGCAGGCGATATTCGCTGGGATCGACGGAATTCGAGACATCCATCGCAAGCAAAAGCGCCGTACGGCACGCTTCGGCGGGCTGCGTGAGAAGGGCAAAGGCGAAAACGGCGCGGCACAGCATGCTCCATTGACGCAAGCCAAGCGCGCTGCGTCAAGTTAACCGTGCAGGCGCGATGCGCCGCTCCGCATCGGGCGCATGGCGGGTTTGTGCCGTCCGTCCGTTGCAACATGCGCAACGGAGGGCGTAACTCATCGCATGACACCGAAAATCCTGACCACCCTGCGCACATATGACCGGGCGCAATTCACCAGCGATCTGATCGCTGGCGTGACCGTTGCGATGGTGGCGCTTCCGCTGAGCCTTGCGATTGCCATCGCCTCGGGCGCCGGGCCGGAGAAAGGGCTGGTGACGGCCATCGTCGCCGGTTTCCTGATTTCGCTTCTGGGCGGCAGCCGGGTGCAGATCGGCGGGCCGACGGGCGCGTTCATCGTAGTGGTCTACGGCGTGATTGCGGAGCATGGCTATGACGGGCTGGTGCTTGCGACCTTCATGGCCGGGCTGATCATGCTGGCGGCAGGCGCGCTGCGTGCAGGCAACCTGGTGGCCTTCGTGCCGGAGCCGGTAATCAACGGCTTCACGATCGGGATCGGGATCATCATCGGGGCGAGCCAGATCAAGGATTTGTTCGGTCTCGCGCTCGCAGATGTGCCGGCAGAGTTCATTCCCAAGATCGCCGCGCTCTGGTCCGCGCGGGACAGCGTGAATGTCTACGCGCTGGGGATCGGAATCGTCACGATCGCCGCGATCTTCGCGCTGCGCCGGCTCGCGCCGAAGATGCCGGGATTGATCGTCGCGGTGGGCGCGACCTCGGCGCTGGTCGCGCTGATCCCGCTGCCGGTCGATACGATCTTCTCGCGCTTCGGCAACCTTCCCGGTAGCCTGCCGATGCCCGCCCTGCCCGAGCTGGGGCTGGCGCGGATGATCGAACTGCTGCCTTCCGCGCTTGTCATCGCGTTCCTTGCGAGCATCGAATCGCTCTTGTCGGCCATGGTTGCGGACAAGATGATCGGCGGGGCTCACAGGCCCAACGCCGAGGTGCTCGCGCAGGGTTGGGCCAATATCGGATCGGCGCTTTTCGGCGGCTTGCCTGCAACCGGAGCCATCGCACGCACGGCAACGAATGTGCGCGCAGGCGGCAAGACGCCCGTGGCCGGGCTCGTGCACGCGTTGACGATTCTTCTTGTCATGCTCCTGGCCGCGCCGCTTGCCGGCTATCTGGCGATGCCGGCGCTGGCGGGGCTGCTCCTGCTGACCGCCTGGAACATGACCGAGCCGCATAAATGGCGCAGCTACACGCAGGCGCGCAACTCCGACAGGGTTCTGCTCGTGCTGACGCTGGTTCTGACGGTGTTCACCGACCTGACCGTCGCGATCGGTGTCGGCGTGACCGTGGGGCTTGCCCTGCGTCTGCGACGCCGCGATGCGGAAATGGAAAAGGGGTGGGAACCCCGGGATCGCTGATCCTGTGGGGTGCGACTGTCATACCGTTGGAGAGGGAAAGTGCAGGCTTCTGTTGCCAGGTGCCTGCGAACCCCGCCTTACGCGGCTAGGCGTAAGGGCTTAAGTTTTCGGTTACTCCGACTGCTTACGCAGCCATTGCGACCGGAGCATGGTTGTCATTTGCAACTATACTGTGTGAACCGATAACGGTGGTATCTCACCGGGACAAAGCAAACCCCTTTAGACGTTCGTCGATCCTGTTTCGGCCCCATGACCGCCAAATGAACGGTGTGTTGGTGGAGCCGCCGGGTACCGCCCCCGGGTCCGATCCGCTTATTACGAGCGCGTTTATGTCCATAGTCCCCTTGCGGGAACACGTTGAATATCGGCCCATGCCCCCGCGATTTCAAGGGGGCGCAACGGCCTAGCCTCCCTTTTTCATCTCCTTGGGCGCACCGGAGGCCATATCTGTGCCGGTATAGGTCAGGCCCGCCTCTTTCCATGCACCGAAACCGCCCTTCATATGGGCGATCCGGTCCATGCCGTGCTCGAGGCACTTGTGCGCTACCTTGGCCGAACGCACGCCGGAGCCGCAGTGGAACACGATGCGCTTGTCGGACTGTCCCGGCATATGGCCGGGATCGAAGGCCTGCATAGGCGCAAGAAGCGCGCCGCCGATCCGTTCGAAACTGAATTCCTGCGGCGTGCGCACATCGATCACGATGATCTCGTCTTTCTCGAAAGCGTCGGCCACTTCCTGCGGCGTCCAATGCTCCAGCACGCCGTTATCGGTCTTTTCGGTCTCCATGTATCTCTCCCGGTTCAGAATCGGTTCAGGGGAATCTTCAGATAACGGTGCCCATCCCCCTCAGGTTCCGGCAGACGTCCGGCCTGAAGGTTCATCTGCAGGACGTGCAGCATCCGGTCGGGCAAGGGGAGCGTCTTGTCGCGGGCGTCGCGCAGCTTGACGTACTCCTCCTTGGCGACCCCGCCGCCGATATGCTTGTTGTCGCGCCGCTGCTCGGCCACGGTGGATTCCCATTCTGGCGCCTCGCGTTCATCGGTGCCGTAATCATGGCCGATGAAAAGCCGCGTGTCATCCGGCAGGCGCAGGATCTCCTGGAGCGAATCGTAGAGCTCCGAAGTGGTGCCGCCTGGAAAATCAGCGCGCGAGGTGCCGACATCGGGCTGCATGAACGTGTCATGCACGAAAGCGGCATCCTCACCGACGATATAGGAGATCGAGCCCAGCGTATGACCCGGCGAAAGCATCACCCGCACCGGCAGATTGCCGATCTCGAACCTGTCGCCATCGGCGAAGAGCCGGTCGAAATCGCGCGCCGTATCGAACGCGTCCGGCATATTGTAGAACTCGCGCCAGAGCGTCGCGATCTCGGCGACCTTCTCGCCGATCGCATTGGCCTTGCCGAGTTTCTCCTTGAGATAGGATGACGCCATCAGGTGATCGGCATGAGGATGCGTGTCGAGAATCCAGTCGATCTCCAGATCATGCCCCGCCGCGTATTCGAGGATCTCGTCCGCACCGCTGCTGTCGGTCGCGGCGCTTCGGGGGTCGAAGCCCATCACGACGTCGATCACCGCCGCCTTGCGCGTTTCGGGATCGGCCACGAGATACTGTATGCTTCCTGTGTCTTCGTCATAAAAACCCGTCACGTCGGGCGATCCTGCGCCCGTCGAGGGGCTGGTTTTCGTCAAGGTCATACAAACTCTCCTTTCGCCAGAAACATTCCAAATTCCGAATGGTTCCGCAATCCGGTTATGCGCGTATGTGTCGGAACCCGCGTGTCGTGCCGCTGGTTTTCCTTCGGACGATGACGCAACACGCCGGACCGAAGGAACACCGCCATGACCGCCCTGCCGAACGACACCCTGCCCGACGCGACTGCCGCGCTTCTGGCCGATCCGTATCGATATATCCTGACGCGCACGCGAGCGCTCGGCACCAAGGGCTTTTGCAGCCGGTTCATCGCGCAAAAGGCTGTCTTTCTCACCGGCGCGGAGGCGGCCGAACTTATCTATGACCAATCAAAATTCACCCGGGAGGGCGCTGTGCCCGCCATTGCGCGGGACGTTCTTTTCGGCAAGGGCGGCGTGCAGGGGCTTGACGGGGCGCGACATCATCGCCGCAAGGCGATGTTTCTCAAGATCATGGGGCCGGACGCCGATCTCGATGCGGTGGCCGATCTGTTCGAGGAGGAATGCCGCAATGCCGCGCGCAAATGGGGCGACGATGTAGACCTTTTCGATGAGGCGAAGCTGATTTTAACGCGGGTTGCGTTTCGCTGGGCGGATGTGCCGTTCCATGAGGCCGATCTGAAAGCCTATGCCGACGATCTGTCGGACCTCTTCCTCCATGCCGGCCCCCACCCCATCGGGCAGATCGAAGGCCGCAAGTCGCGCCATTCGCTCGAACGTGATATGCAGAAAATGATCGAGCGGCATCGGAGCGGCGACCTTGATGCAAAGCCCTCCGGCGCGCTCGCCATCATCGCCGGATGGCGCGACGGCAGCGACGATCTTTTGCCCGGCGAGATCGCGGCGGTCGAGCTTTTGAACGTGCTGCGCCCGACCGTGGCGATCGCGGTCTATCTGACCTTCGTTGCACACGCCATCTCGCGCCATCCCGCTTCTGCGCGCCGCCTGCCGGACGATGCGGAGTGGCGCCACGCTTTCGTGCAGGAAATCCGCCGCACCTACCCCTTCTTTCCGGCTACTGCCGCCATCGCGCGCAACGATATCGATTGGCATGGCACGACGATCGAGGCGGGAACGCGCGTCGTTCTCGATATCTACGGCACCAATCGCGAGGCCGAGGTTTGGGACGACCCCGACAGGTTCGAGCCGGAGCGGTTCCTTTCAGGAGAGCCCGGCCGCTACAGCCTTATTCCCCAGGGCGGCGGCGCGCATGCGAAGACGCATCGCTGCCCCGGCGAATGGCTGACCATTCTTCTGATGGAGCGCTTCGCGGCCTTCCTGACGCGCGATTTGGGCTGGCGGCTTTCCGATCCGAACAGCGCGCTGGACTATTCCGCCCTGCCTGCCCGCCCGGAAAAACCCCTGCGCCTGACGGACCTCGTGCATCGGTTCTAGACAAGCGGCATGTTGGCGAAGATGAGCCAGCCGGCGAACACGATCTCGAACAGCAGGTAAAGCGCGGCCTTGCGCATTGGCGGGCTGTCCATCGCCAAGGAGATGGTCCGCCCGGCAGCGGCTCCGAGGTAGGCGAAACCGAGCATTGCGTAGGCAAGTGGCGCCCCGAGCACAAGGCAGGCCACGGATAGTCCGACAAAAAGCCCGCCGGCGGATGCGCGCAGCTCGGACAGACCCATATTCGAGCCGTCCGTTGTCAGGTCAAGCACGCCTGCAGTGTAGCGCGGCGCAAGGAACCCGAAACCGCCCAGCGCCAGCGTGACCAGCGCCGCGATGATGTTGATCGTGTCGATCATGTATCGCCTCCCGTGTTTTGGTTCATTGGGATCTAGTGCACCCATAAGAAAAGCCATCAAACAAATGGCGCAATTTCATGGCAAGCTTACCCAGGCCGCAACAGCAAAGCAGACCGCCCATGCCCGCCCGACCCGCCACAGTGCGCCGCCGCAAGGTGTTCTATATTCCCGGCTACGATCCCTTCCCGCCCCGGCGCTACAGGGAACTCTATCGCCGCGAGGGCGCGCAGCAGGCGGAAATCTCGGGCTATGCGCTCAACGTGACGGCAGGCGAAGGCGGCGGGCGGTTCGGCTGGCATGCCTCCGCGCTGATCGAGGATATGCGCATCGAGGCCGAGTTCGAGGTGCTTATCTGGTCCGATATCGTCAGGGGCAGCATGTCGAGCAGCATCCCGGCCACCTATGCTCAGCTCTTGCGCACCGCTTGGCGCTATATCGGCTCGGGCGCGCTCCGGCGACTCGCGGTGCTGCCCAAGGGGCCATTGATCGCGGCGCTTTATCCGATCGGGGTGCTGATCCTGCAACTGTGCCTTGCGCTTCTGGCCGCGCACTTGCTTGGCTGGGCTCTTTCCACGGCATGGCGCGCAGCGGTGCTCTGGGCGTTCGGGAAAGGCGCGATCCTGAATGGCGGTGCGGCGCTGCTATACTGGGGACCATTCTTCGTTGTCGCGCTGCTTGTGTTGCGCTGGTTCAAGAGGCAGGACAACCGGATCTACGCCTATTACCTGATGCATGATTATGCCTTCTCGGCCAGCCGTAACGGCGCGACGCCGTCCGAATTGCAGGATCGCATGGACGACTTTCGCGCCAGCATCGCCGCCGCGCTGCAGGAGGATGTCGATGAGGTTTTGATCGTCGGCCATTCCTCCGGCGCGCATCTGGCCGTGTCGATCCTCGCCGATCTTCTGCGCGCGCAGCCCGACCTCCCGGCGCGCCCGGCGCTCTCGTTCCTCAGCCTCGGACAAGTGATTCCGATGGTCTCTTTCCTGCCCGAGGCGCATCAGCTGCGCGCCGATCTTCGATTTCTGTCTGAACGCGACGAGATCGTCTGGATCGATGTCACCGCGCCGGGCGATGGCTGCGCTTTTGCGCTTTGCGATCCGGTCGGCGTATCGGGCGTGGCCACGCGTGACAAACAATGGCCGCTCGTCTTTTCCGCACAATTCTCGCGCAGCCTGTCGCCGGAGCGCTGGAGCGCGCTGCGCCGCAAGTTTTTCCGGCTACATTTTCAATACCTTTGCGCCTTCGACCGGCCACTTGACTACGATTATTTCCAGATCACCGCCGGCCCGATGACGCTCGGCCAGCGCTACGCGAACCGGCCGCCATCGCGCAGCCGGATCGATGTCGCGGTGTCGAAATACACCTCTGTCGCGCCGTGATCCCGCCCAAACCCGAGGCGCGGCCTGATCGCGTGCCGCTCTGGCACTATCTGAGGCTCTTTCGCCGCGATATCCTGTCTGCACAGCCCGCGCGGCTCTATTCAGCCTGGATGGCCGAGTTCCGCACGCCGTTCTTTCGCTCGTATCTGACGAACGATCCGGCCCTCCTGCGCTGCATCCTGCGGGAGCGCCCAAGCGATTTCCCCAAATCGGACCGCATCGGCGAAGGGCTGCGCCCGCTTCTGGGCCGTTCGGTTTTCCTGACCAACGGCGCGGAATGGCAGCGTCAGCGCCGCATCATCGATCCGGCCTTCGAACGCGGGCGACTGGCGCATGCGCTGCCGGCGATGTGGGAGGCCGGGGAAGCGATGGTCGCGCGGGTTCTGCGCCGAATCGGTGCAGGCGGCGAGATCGAGGTCGAGGAAATCGCGAGCCATGCGGCAGCCGACGTAATTTTCCGCACGCTCTTTTCCATTCCCATCGAAGATGCGACCGCCGCAGAGGTCTTTGCCGAGTTCCGCGCCTACCAGCGCGACCAACCGATCCTGAACCTCGCAGCCTTCCTACCCCTGCCCGGCTGGGCCCCGCGCTTTCACCGGCGCGGAACGCGGCGGGCGGCCCGGCGCATCCGCGCGCTCATCACCGATCTGGTTCAGCACAGGCTGGACGAGATCCGCGCCGGCACCGCGCCTGACGATCTTGCCACGCGGATCATGACAACGCCCGATCCGCAGACCGGCGAGACATTCGGCTTGCCGGAGATGGTCGATCAGGTTGCCATCTTCTTTTTGGCCGGGCACGAAACCAGTGCAAGCGCCTTGGCCTGGGCGCTTTACCTTTGCGCAGCCGCGCCTGAATGGCAGGATCGTATCGCGGCCGAGGCTGCCGATCTGTCCAACTCCGATGGCGTAAAGCGCCTGACGCTGAGCCGCGATGTGTTCCGGGAGGCGTTGCGGCTCTATCCCCCCGTCCCGATGATGGTGCGTCAGGCGTCGCAACCCGAAACTTTCCGTAATCGAAACATCCCAAAGGGCGCGCAGCTGGTGCTGAGCCCATGGCATCTGCACCGCCACAGCCGGCTTTGGGACGACCCCGACCGCTTCGACCCCGCGCGCTGGCAGACCGATTCGGCGCGGAAGTCCGCGCGGGAGGCCTATATTCCGTTCAGCGCAGGGCCGCGCGTCTGCCCCGGCGCGGGGTTTGCAATGGCCGAGGGGCCGCTCTTGCTGGCGATGCTGCTGCGCGCCGTTCACCTGCGCCCCGCGCCGGGTCGAACGCCGCTGCCCGTTGCGCATCTGACCGTCAGGGCGCGCGACGGCATCCACCTGATCGCACGTCCCCGGACGCCGCACATTTCGTAAAAATGCGAAGATGGTTAGCGCTAACCGCTTGCGGCACCTCTATCTTTTTTCAGGTGCCTGTTCTACCACCGGCCAGATGCTTCATTTCAGCACGGGGATTTGACATGATGGACACCGCAAAGGCAGACCGCGTCGCAAATGGCGACGGTTTTATCGCAGCGCTCGATCAAAGCGGCGGCTCGACACCGAAGGCATTGCGGCTCTATGGCATAGACGAGAGCGCCTATTCGAGCGAGGACGAGATGTTCGCGCGCATCCACGAAATGCGCTGCCGCATCATGACGGCACCCGATTTCACGTCGGAAAAAATCCTCGGCGCGATCCTTTTCGAGCGCACAATGCGCGATACCGTCGAAGGCGAGTCTGTGCCAAGCTATCTCTGGCAGAAGCGCGGAATCGTGCCGTTCCTCAAGATCGACAAGGGGCTTGAAGACAAGGCCGACGGCGTTCAGGTGATGAAACCGATGCCGGGTCTGGATGCGCTGCTTCAGGAAGCCAAGGGGCTTGGGGTTTTCGGAACCAAGGAACGCTCCGTCATTCATGAGGCCGATGCGACCGGCATCCGCAATGTGGTGGCGCAGCAATTCGAAGTGGCCCGCACCGTCTGCGCCGCCGGGCTGGTTCCGATCATCGAGCCGGAGGTCGATATCAACAGCGCGACGAAAGCCGAGGCGGAGGACATTTTGAAGGAGGAAATCCTCAAGGAATTGAATTCGCTGAAACCCGAAGACTATGTGATGCTCAAGCTGACCATCCCGAGCAACGATTGTCTCTATGTCGAGCTTGCGGAGCATCCCAACGTGCTGCGCGTGGTGGCGCTGTCGGGAGGGTATACCACTGACGATGCTTGCATGCGGCTCAGCCGGAACGACCTGATGATCGCCAGCTTCTCGCGCGCGCTGACCGAAGGCCTCACCGCGCAGATGAGCGACGAAGAGTTCAACGCCGCGCTGAAGAGCAATATCGACAAGATCTTCGACGCGTCGAAAGCATAACGCGCGATCCCGAGCGGCCGGGTGGCGGGTGCTACCCGGCTTTTCTCAGCGGCTCACCCTGCATTTGCCGGACCGTTTCACCATAGCCTTCTTCGTCGACATAGCGCCGCTCGGCTGATGTGAAGTTCCGCGACAGCGCCTCGTTTCGATAGGGAAACCGCCCGAACCGGCGGATGATCTCGCGATGCGCACGGGCATGCAGCAGGTTGTTCGCGCCGGCCTTTGGCATGCGCTGCAACATGAGGCGCACGCATCGGTCCTGATCGCAAAGGTTTTCCGAATGCATGAGCGGCATGTAGAAAAACTGCCGCCCCGGTTCCTCGACTTTGAGATCCCAATCCTTGGAAATCGCCGCCTTCGCCGCTGCAAGCGCCAGCCGATCGGATGAGAACGCCTTTGCGCTACCTCGAAACATGTTGCGGGGAAATTGGTCGAGCAGGATGATATAGGCAAGCGATCCGGTGTAGTCGGCGAGCCAGCAATCGTGCCGCCCCTTCACCGCGTCGTTCCAATCCTCCTCGAACCTGTCCTTGATGGTGCGGTCCAGCTTGGCAGATTGTTCGTACCATCCCTTCGGTCCGACGTCGTCCAACCAGAATTCGATAATTTTCTCAGGCGTGACCATTGTGTCCTCCGATCCTGCGCGTCTCCTCCCCCGGACAGGACAAGGTTAACCAAGACTGGACCGTTCAGACAGTCACAATTCATGTCATCACGACATATTCAGCGACCGCAAGGCTACCGCGTTTTTTCCAGCGCCGGATCCTCTTGGGCCTCCTGCGCTTCGGCTTCGGCTTCGGCGGTTTCGATGGCCCATTCGGACGCAACCTCGACCGAAACCGGCGAGGCCGTTGGAAGGACCGCGTGATAGGGGTTCGTCTCATCGACGGAAGGTGCGGCACGCTGGGTCATCCGGTAGACGGCATAGCCCGACATCAGCAGCAAGAAGATTGCCAGTTGCAGGAAATACCCCGGCGGGCCGAACACCGAGATCGCGACACCTATAACGAGCGGTCCGAAGATCGCGCCCACGCCGTTTACGAAAAGCAGACCGGCGGATGCAGAGGCCATATCCTCGTATTCGAGAAAGTCGTTGGTATAGGCGATAAGCAGAGAATAAAGCGGGTTGGACAGTCCTCCGATCACGAAGGCCGCCCCAAGCAACGTGATGAAACTCTCGCTAAACAGCATCGCCGCGATGGAGGCCAGGGCCGCGATCGCGGCGGCAATGGCAATCAACATGCGCCTGTCGGAACGATCCGACATCCAGCCCAGCGGGTACTGAAAGAGAAGCGCGCCGACATAGAACGCGGCGGTAAAGAGCGGAATTTGCGACAGCCGTAAGCCCGCCTCGGTCGCGTAAACCGCAGCCATGCCGAATTGCGCAGCGATGACGTTGCCCATAAAGAACATGCCGATACAGCCCAGAGGAGAGACCTTGTAAAGCTCGACCAGCGTCATCCGCTTGGTGCTGTCGAAGGCCGGCGTCGGTGAGATCGACAGCAGGATCGGCGCGAAGGAGATCGAGACCAGCACCGACGGGATCACGAAAAGCAGATAGCCGGACGGATCGGGCACGACGAGCAAACCCTGCGCGATGATGATGCCGAGCATCTGAACGATCATGTAGGCGGACAAGGCCTGTCCCCGCGTTTCGTTCGTGGAGGAATTGTTGAGCCAGCTTTCCGCCGTGACATAGACACCGCAAAAGCAAAAGCCGATCAGCGCGCGCCCCGCAATCCAGACGATGGGGTTTTGAAACGTCGGAAACAGCAGCAGCGCCGCCGAGACGAGCGAGCCGAGCGCCGCGAAAACCCGCACATGGCCCACGCGCCGGATCATCTCGGGCGTCACGCGGGAGGCAACGAGAAAGCCGGCGAAATAGGCCGACATGACGACTGACATCTCGACCGAGGAAAACCCCTGTGTCGTGCCGCGCACACCCAAAAGCGAGCCTTGCAGACCATTGCCCAGCATGAGCAGCAGCATGCCCAGCAGCAGGGGCCACGACGTCTTGATCACATATCCCACAGGCCAGCCTCCTTGGACGACACGCACGCGCCTTCGGCGCAGATTTGCCCCCCGCTAGAACAGCCATGCGACCGCCGCAATCCATTTCGCGACTTTATTTCACGTTTCAGGGACGAGAAGCGAGCTGTCTCCATAGGAGAAGAAACGATACTCCCGCGCGATGGCATGGGCGTAGATTTCCTGGACCCTTCGCTGTCCCATCAGCGCGGAAACGAGCATCATCAGCGTCGATTTCGGCAGGTGAAAATTCGTCATCAGCGCGTCCGTCACCTGAAATTCGAAGCCGGGATAGATGAAGATATCCGTCTCGCCCTCCCAAGGCGCAATCGCGCCGCCGCGCGCGGCGCTTTCGATCAGGCGCAGCGCCGTAGTGCCGACCGGGATGATCCGCCCTCCTGCCTCCTTCGTCGCCGCGATCTCCCGCGCTGCGCGCTTGGAAACCTGCCCCCACTCAGCATGCATCTTGTGCGTGGTCACATCCTCGACCTTGACGGGCAGGAAGGTGCCCGCGCCAACATGCAGCGTCACATGGGTCATGGCGATGCCCTTTGCGGCCAGCGCCTCCAGAAGCGGCGCATCAAAGTGAAGCGAGGCGGTCGGCGCGGCGACCGCGCCGGATCGGCGGGCCCAGACGGTCTGGTAATCGTGCTTGTCGCGCGCATCGGCGGGCCGTTTGGCGGCGATATAGGGCGGCAGCGGCATCGCGCCGGCTTCGGCGAGGGCGGCGTCGAAATCCTCCCCCGACAGATTGAACCGCAACCTGCCCTGCCCGTCCTCGCGCGCCTCAAGCGTCGCCGACAGATCGGCGGAGAAGATCACCGTCTCCCCCTCGCGCAGCTTTTTTAGCGGCTTGACGAGCGCGCTCCAGGTTCCGTCCGCCCTCGGCTCCAGCAGCGTCGCCTCGATCCGCGCCTCGGATGGCCCCGCCGCACCGATGCGCCGCCGAACCCCGAAAAGCCGCGCCGGGATCACCTTTGTATCGTTCAGGATCAGCCGGTCGCCGGGGCGCAGGATGCCGGGCAGATCGCGCACGATCCGGTCGGTCATCGCGCCGCCCTCGACATGCAAAAGCCGCGCCGAAGAGCGCGGCACCGCCGGGCGCGTCGCAATCAGCCGCTCGGGAAGGTCGAAATCGAAATCGCTCAGCTGCATCCTGTCCATCCGCTTTGGCCATTCGCCCTGCGCATACAGAGTTTGATGGGCAGGCAAAAGCGTTTCACGCGCCGTCACTCCCCCGGAACGGGCGGCGGCTTTCGGAAGATCTCGCGGAAAAGGCCCGGTGTCAGTGCCGAGAGGGGATTGACGCCGACTTGGGGGGCTTGTGCGGGGCCGCGGAGGGTGAAGTTGAACCCGATCAGCCCTTCGCCTTTGCGCGTCAGGAAACTGCCGATACCGTTGAGAAAGAAGATCGGCGACAGCACGCCCTGCAGATCGAGCGTCGCGCTGGCGAGGTTGTAGACGCCGTCCATCGAGATGCCCATCGAAGGGCCGGTCGCGCTCGACCGGGTGAGGATGAGCCGGTCTGGCGTGAGACGGAACCTGGCCTCGACCTCGGTGAAGAGAATACCCGGCCCGTCGAGTTGATCGATCAGGCCGACGATGCTGATCGCGTCGAGCAGCGAAGCGATTGCGGGCGCATTGCGCAGCCGCGCATTCGATATGTCGAGCGCGCCGTCATAGCTGCCCGGCCGCCCGGAAACCGGCACCAGCGCAAGCGTCATCTCTCCGCCAGCGACTGTCTTGAAGAGCCCCGCCGCACGAAGCACCTTGCCCGCGTCGATCGACCGGATGCGGAACGCCGTTCCGCCCCCCTGCGGCACGGCTTCCCCGACGATCTGGGCCGAACCGCCGACATTCGCGGTGAAATCCCCGATCAGCCCGGCACCGGCACGCAGATCGCCGCGAAAGCCGGTGAGCAGGATCTTGTCGGTGATCTGCAATTCATCGAGCGCGAGCGAAAGCGGCACTGATGCGCCGCGCCCGCCGCCTGCCCGGCCCCCACCGCGCCCGAAAGGCGCGTTTCGCAGATCGATCCGTCCACTGCCGATGGACACGGCCGGCGGCACACCGGCGCCGCGCCCGCGCAACGTGACGGGCGCATCGAGCCATCCGCCCGCCTGCACGCGGGACAACTCGATTGCATCCAGCCCGCCGCCTGCGGCAAGCCGCACCGCGCCGCTGGCCGAAAGGCCGGGTGCGTCCAGTTCAAGCGTCGGCACCTGCGCCGGATCGGTAAGCCGGCCCGCGACCGTCAGCCGCCCCGTGGCCGCGGCCGGAAGCGACCAGCCGATCTGCGGCAACGAAAGACCGAGGCCATCGAGCGAGGAGGTCAGCTCGAATTCAGGCGGTGCGCCGCGTGCGAGATCGACTTTTAGCCGCGCAGGGCCGCGCCCCGAAACCATGCGCTCGGGCAGGGCGATCCCGAACGCCTGCGCCGCGCTGTCTGATAGCGTAGCGATCCCCTCCAGCGTGCTGCCGGGCGCAGGAGCCCCCGGCTCGGGGATCGGCAGGGTCCAGGCCCCGTCGAACGGCACGCCCGAAAGTTCGGCCCGTCCCGAGACGCGCAGCTGTTCATTGGTCACCGACACATCGAGCGACTGCGCCGTCAATTCGCGCCCCGGCACGATCAGAGCGCTTGTCACGCCCATTGCGCGCCCGTCGAAATCAAGCGCGATATCGGGCAGCTTGTTGCCGCGTTTGAGCGGTAGATCGAGCGTTCCGTCGAAACGCACCTGCCCCGACAGAAGATCGACGGGACGACCCGCCTTGCGCATCAGTTCCAGCTTCGGGCTGTCGAGAAAGGACAGGAGCGCTTCGATCTCGCTGGTGCCGGACAGCGCGATCTGGCCTTGTGCCGGGCGCTGCTTCGTGTCCGGAATAACGAACGTGCTTCCGGTGATGTCTATCGCCCCGCCTTGAGGCGGCACGATCTGGCCCCCCGTCACGCGCACGGCGAACCGGTCCGCGTTCAGCGTCAGCGTGCCTTCTCCGCGTTGTACGACCGGAAGCGTGCGCGCATAGCGCACCCTTGCATCCTCGAAAGCAGCGTTCAGATAGATGGCGGGGCGCGGCCCGTCCGCCGACCGCAGGGCGAATTGGCCGGTTGTTATTCGCCCACCCTCGATATTCTCGACCACCCATTTGCGCGTGCGCGCCGCGAGCGACACTGGCCAGACACGCAGCAGCGCTTCGGGCGTGAGCACGCCGACCGTTCCGTCGAGCGCATATGTCCACGCGTCGTCCGTGGCCGAGACCCGGCCGCTCACGCGCAGGGGCGCCTGCGGATCGTCGATCCAGAGGCGCCCAAGCTCGAATTCGAACGGCCTGAGCCGCAGCCGGAAATCGAGCTCGGCCCGGTCGAGCGACATGGGCGCTACGAAAAGCGTCTCCGGCGCGGTCTCCAGCGTGGTAAGGCGCACCTGACCGAGCATCTCGGACGGGATCCCGTTTTCCAGCGCGCCCAGCGTCGCGCGGCCTTCGGCGACGGCGCGGCCCATCTCGCTGTCGACCGAAAGTTCGGTGAATTCGATCTGTCCACGATCCGGCCGGTAGGTGAAATAGCTGCGCGCGGAGTCGAAGGGGATCGGCGGCGTGTCTCGGCCCGGCTGAAGCACGCCGGAGCCGATCGACAGGCTCGCGTTGAGGGGGCCAAGCGTGCCATCGGCGCGCATCCGCGCCCTCAGCGCGCCGGAGATCGGCGCCCGCAGCGCCCCGAGCCAGGCCAGCGCAGGGCCTTGCGTGGCAATATCCTGCGACGGCATCCCGTCGAGGGAGAAGCCGAAGGCCACCTGGGTCTGCCCGATGGGCGAGGAGGCGTTCAGTTGCAAGCGCGTCGCCGTCGCGCCGCCACCGAGCAAGGCGAAATCCCCCGACAGGCGCAAAACGTCATCGATCCGGTCGAGCCGCAGCCGCCCGCCATCGACCGTCCAGCCGCGCCGCGCCCGCGCATCCTCATAGCGCAGCGTCAGCGCATTCGCCTCGACATGGGTCAGCCCGGCGAGCCGGCCATCCTGCAGCAGCGCATCGATCCCGGCCACGATGCTCGGCAGATCGGGCGCTGGGCCATCCGCGGCGAACGCATCGCCGAAGGCCAGCCCGAACGCGCCCGAGCGGTCGCGCTTGAGCGTCAGGAGCGCGCCGTTCACGCTCAAATCGCGCAGCACCAACCGGCGCTGGAGAAGATCGCGGGCCGCCAGCCCGATCTCGATATCCGACAATTCGGCGACCGGCCCGCCCGTGGCTGTCTGGACATCGACATCGAGCAGCGTGATCTGCGTGCGGCCATCGGCATCGATCCGCAACTGCAGGTCGCCGAACAGAACCTTGACGCCCGGCAGTGCACCCGCAAGGCGCGTTTCGATGCGGTCGCGCAGCCAGTCCGGCGCCGACAGGCTGCGCCCCAGAACCGACCAGCCCGCCGCCGTCAGGGCGAGCGAGAGCGCGAGCAGCACGCCGAGCGCCCAGCGCCAGCGGCGCCTGCGGCGTGGTGGCGTCTGCGGCTCTGTTGTATCGGCGTCGCGCAAGCGCGTCTCCTTGCGGTTTGATCTTTGGGCCGGGGGGCGTAAATTGACCTGCCTGACCTCTTCTAAAGGATAAAGCGATGAGCGACACACAGGAATTCGCCCCCGATTTCACCCTGCCCGCGCAGGGCGGCCAAGACGGCGATGTCACCCTGTCGAAACTGCGCGGCAAGCCGGTCGTGCTGTTCTTCTATCCGCGCGACGATACGTCCGGCTGTACCAAGGAGAACGAAGCCTTCACGGCGCTTGAGGACGCCTTCCACCAGATCGGGGTGCAGGTCTTCGGCATCTCGAAGGACAGCCTCGCGAGCCACGAGAAATTCATGGCCAAGAAGGGGCTGACCGTCCCGCTCCTGTCGGACGAACATGGCACCACGAGCGAGGATTACGGTGTCTGGAAGGAAAAGAAGATGTACGGCAAGACTTTCATGGGGATCGAACGCTCCACCTTTCTGATCGATGCCGAAGGCCGGATCGCGCGAGCCTGGCGCAAGGTCAAGGTGCCCGGCCACGCCGAGGAAGTGCTGGAGGCCGCCAAGGCGCTGTGATCCGGCGAGGGCGTCCGGTGCGCCCCCGCATCGGACATTTTCCGTTGACAGAAAATGGCGCAAAGTTGGCTGATTGTGGGCTATGGCCTCAGGGAGGACACTGCCTCGTCATATTGTCGCAGGCTAGGCCTTGATTTCTCGGCGAAATACTGCCGTATCGGCAACAGACCGCGTGCCGAGGGAGGACGGCGGTCCAAATTTATTGCCAATTTATGAATGTCTCGCTAAAGCCGTTTCGGGATCGCCCCGAGGCTCAGGCCTTTCGAGAGGCGGTTCGAGGGGACGGGACAGAGGAACTTTCAGGTGCGCACACGACTTGCGATCGAACTGCATGGCATGCTTGAACGCTTTTTCCCGGAACGACGCCTGTTCTTGCGCTCCGACTCCGACACCAGATTCATCCGCCTGAAATCCGGCACCCAGGCTCTCGCCTTCGGTGGTGCGTCGCTCGTGCTGGCCTGGAGCATCGTTGCCACCGCGATCCTGCTTATGGATTCCATCGGCTCGGGCAATTTCCGCGAACAGGCGCGGCGCGATCTCGAAACCTACCAATTGCGGCTCAACATCCTGTCGCAGGAACGTAACACGCGCGCCGCGGAAGCCATTGCCGCGCAGGAGCGGTTCAACAGCGCGCTCGAGCAGGTTTCGGTCATGCAGTCCAAGCTGCTCGATGCCGAAACGCGGCGTGTCGAGCTTGAAACCGGGCTTGAGGCGATTCAGCTCAAGCTGCGCGACGCGATCCGCACCCGCGAGGATGTGCGCACCGAACTGGCGAGCCTGCGCGAGCAGATCGAGAATGGCGATACCGCTCTCGCCTCCGGCGGCCAAGCCGATGCCGCGACGCTGGACTTTCTGTCCGCCGCGCTGGCGCGCACCGCCGAGGAGCGCGATCAGGTCGTCGCCGATGCGCAGGACGCGTTGATCCGGGCCGATGAAATGGCCACCGAGATCAAGCTCATGGAAGAGAAGAACGACACCATCTTCCGCCAGCTCGAAGAAGCGATGACGGTTTCGGTCAAACCGCTCGACAAGATGTTCGAAGCGGCGGGGATGGACCCCGATACGATTCTGAACAAGGTGCGCAGCGGCTATTCCGGCCGGGGCGGGCCGCTGACGCCGCTCGTTTTCTCCACGCGCGGCGAGGATCCGTCGGAGGACGTGCTTCGGGCCAACCGCCTGCTCAACCAGATGGACACGCTGAACCTCTATCGCATCGCCGCGCAGAAAGCGCCCTTCGCAATGCCGATCAAGGATTCGTTCCGCTTTACCTCGGGGTTCGGGCGCCGATGGGGCCGTTTGCACGCGGGCACCGATTTCGCCGGCGCGCATGGCACGCCGATCTATGCGACGGCGGACGGCATCGTCACGCATGCCGGTTGGCAGTCGGGTTACGGCAAGCTCATTAAGATCCAGCATGAATTCGGGATCGAAACACGCTACGCACATAATTCGCAACTCTATGTCAAGAAGGGTCAAAGGGTCTCGCGCGGGGACAAGATCTCTGCTATGGGCAACACTGGACGCTCGACCGGCACCCATCTACATTACGAGGTTCGTGTCGGCGGCAAGCCCGTCAACCCCATGATCTACATCAAGGCTGCAAACGATGTTTTCTAAAAGCAAAATCAACGAGCCCGGCCCCAAGGCCGAAGAGGGCGGCGCGCACAAACCGGCCGCGTCCGAGTCGTCCCGCCCGGCGGGCAAATCCGATTTCATGTCCTCTGCCCCCAAGGCAAAGCCGGCTGCCTCGACCCTGTCGAGCGATCTGCACATCACCGGCAACATCAAGACGACCGGCGATATCAATGTCGAAGGCACTGTCGAGGGCGATATCCGCGCGCATCTTCTGACCGTCGGCGAAAGCGCGACGATCAAGGGCGAAGTGGTCGCGGATGACGTCGTGGTGAACGGCCGCGTCGTGGGCCGGGTGCGCGGCCTCAAAGTGCGCCTCACCGCGACAGCACGCGTCGAGGGCGATATCATCCACAAGACCATTGCCATCGAAAGCGGCGCGCATTTCGAAGGTTCGGTGCAGCGGCAGGACGATCCGCTCAACGGCGGCAAGGCCAAGCCTGCGGCACAAGGCGCTCCCGCGCCGGCAGCGTCCAACGGCTGAACGCGCCATAGTGTTTCGGAACAGGGCCGCCCGAAGGGGCGGCCTTGTTGTTTGCCCCGTCGTCACCCAAGGTCTTCGACAAGCGCAAACCGTTCCCAGACAACCGGCATATCAGGGCTGAAGCCCCCGTTGCGTTCGAAAAACTCTCGATGGTCGTTGCGCCAGCCCAGCAAACTCGCGTTCTCTCCTTCGGCCAGCGCCATTTCCTCGGTCACCTCGTCAAATGCACAGTGCCGGACTTCGATGGTCTCTATGACCAGAGCCGGTGCGCCGCTCCAATCGAGGCAGATATCCCGGCGACCGACTTTCGGCATCGGCTCGCCTGCGACAAAGTCGCGACAAGCTCCGGTCGTTGCAGTTTTCACACCGCTGCGCACCAATTCTATCAGTTCCGCGCAGAGTTCGGCGCTATCCCCGAAGGTGAAGGTCTCTGCGTTCGGATATTTCGCGCGAAGTGCGTTCAAAGTCGGTGTCATCCCGTGCCCCACCCCGTATCAAGCTGGCTCCAAATTGCCGAGAACCTTAACATCGCCGCCCCTTCCAGCCGCCCCGCCGCCGGGCGCGCCGCGCCGCTCCAAGCCCTTCCTTCAAAACCTGCGTCATGGGGTGGTCCGGGATGGAATGGCGGTTCAACAGCGTTTCCGAATGCTCCCGCGCATCCGCATCGAGCGGCAGCGACAGCGCCCAGTCGAGATAGATCGAGCGGCATTCCTCGTAGCCGATCCCTTCGATCCTGAACGCCTCGGAAATAAGGCCTTTGGGATCGATCGCATCGCCCTTTTTCACGGTGCCTCTCCTTCCGCCAGCGCGGGCACTGCCGCTTCGATGATGTCTGCGGCACGGGCCGTCGCGGCGGTCAGCGCCTCCTTGAGCGCATCGATGCTTTCCGTTTCGGTAACGCGGCACAGGAATTGCGATGCGGCCGAACTGTCGCGGTTGGGTCTCACGGTCTTGTCGGAGATCAACCGGGCGCCGATCTGCAGCGACCAGCAGAGGCGATATGCTTCCCAAAGCCCGGCAGCCCGCTCCCTGCCGAGCCATTCCAGCGCCGCCTCGCATTGCAAAGCCTCCGAAACGGACCGGGCCGGGCGGCCATTCAGCACTGCGGCAGCCTGCGCGATCAACTCGATATCCTGCAGACGGCCCCGGCCAAGCTTGGGATCCCAAGGATCGCCGCTGCCCTTTGCCTCGGCGATCCGTTCGCGCATCTGCGAAACCCGGTGCAATACTTGCGCCCGCCCGCGCGGAGCAGACAGAACCTCCGCGCGGATCGTGCGCACGGCATCCGCCACATCGTCCGATCCGGCAATGACCCGCGATCGGGTCAGCGCCAGATGCTCCCAGAGCCAGGCCTCCTCCGTGTGATATTGGCGAAACGCAGCAAGGCTGGTGGCGACCGGACCCTGATGGCCGGACGGGCGCAGCCGCATGTCGATCTCGTATAACCGCCCCTCGGCCATCGGCGCGGAAATCGCGGTAATCAGCGCTTGCGTCAGCCGCGCGTAATAGGGCCGCGTCGCCAAGGGCTTTCGGCCTTCCGAGCTTTCCGCCCCAGCTGGATCGTAGATCACGATCAGATCGAGATCGGAGCGCGCATGGATCTGCCGCGCGCCGAGGCTTCCCATCCCGAGGACAACCGCGCCCTGCCCCGGAGGCGCGCCGTGTTTGCGCGCGAATTCCCCGATCACCACGGGCGTCAGAGCGCGCAGCGTGGCGTCGGCCAGATCGGCATAGTGCCGCCCCGCATCCTCTGCGCCGATCAACCCGCGCAGCAGATGAACGCCGATGCGGAAATGCCATTCCTTGCCCCAGCGCCGGGCGGTGTCGAGCTTGCTTTCGTAATCGGCCTCGCGCGCGAGCGTGCCTTCCAGCTTCCTCTGCAGCGCGTCGGCGCCCGGCCAGAGCGCAAAGAAATCCCCGCCGATCACCGCGTCGAACACCGCCGCGTTGCGCGACAGATATCGCCCCAGATCGCCCGACACGCCGACGATATCGACAAGCATGTCGATCAGCTGCGGATTGGCCTCGAAGAGCGAAAAAACCTGCACCCCGGCGGGCAGCCCCTGCAGGAACCCGTCAAACGCGGCAAGCGCCTCCTGCGGATCGGAGGTTTGGGCCAGGCGGCTCAGGATCTCGGGCTGCAACCGCTTGAAAATTCCGCTGCCCCGCGCCGAGCGCAGCGCCGGATAGGTGCGCCAGCGCGCCACGATCTCGGAATCGGCAAGCTCTTGTGGAATGTCCCCGGCAGCGGCGCCCTGGTCCTCTCCGCCAAAAAAGCTCTCGGTGAGGGCATGCACTTCCTCGAGCCGCTCGGTCAGGTCGGTCTGCAGGCTTTCGCGGTCCGTTCCCATGAAAGCCGCGAGCCGCTCGAAACCTTCGGGCGATTGCGGCAGATCATGGGTCTGCGCATCGCGCAGCATTTGCAGACGGTGCTCCACCTCGCGATGCGCGCGGTAATGCTCTCCCAGCCGCTCGGCGATATCGCCCGGCACCCATCCCTTTTCCACCAGCGCCCGGAGCGCCGGCACCGTGTCGCGCAGTCGCAACTCGGGATCGCGGCCGCCGGCGATGATCTGGCGGGTTTGGGTGAAGAACTCGATTTCGCGAATGCCGCCGCGACCGAGCTTCATGTCATGCCCCGGCAGCGTGATCGGACCGCCAAGGCCCTTATGGTCGCGGATACGCCGCACCATGTCATGCGCATCCTCGATGGCCGCGAAATCCAGATGCCTGCGCCAAACAAAGGGCGTCAATGTCTTGAGAAAGTCCTCGCCGGCAGCAATATCGCCCGCGCAGGCCCGCGCCTTGATATAGGCGGCGCGCTCCCATGTGCGGCCAAGGCTCTCGTAATAACGCTCTGCGGCCTCCATCGCGATGCAGACCGGCGTGGCAGACGGATCGGGGCGCAGGCGCAGATCGGTGCGAAAGACATAGCCCTCGCAGGTCATGTCGCTCAGCATTGCGCACATCTTGCGCGTCGCGCGCACGAAGCTGGCGCGCGCGTCGTGAAAATCAACCGGATCGAAGCGAGTCTCGTCGAAGAGGCAAATGAGGTCGATATCCGAGCTGTAATTCAACTCTCCGGCACCCATCTTGCCCATCGCCAGCACAACCATGCCACCGGCGGTCTCGATATCGTCCTCGGTCTGGCCCGGCAGCTTGCCGCGCCGGATTTCGGCGCCCACGGTTGCCTTCAGCGCAAGATGCACTGAAAGATCGGCGAAATCGCTGAGCGTTCGCGTGACGCTTTCCAGCGGCCAGACGCCGCCCAGATCGGCAAGCCCCGTCAGCAGCGCGATCCGGCGTTTCGCCTGTCGCAACGCGGTTGCGAGATCGCCGGGCGCGGTGCCGCGCAAGCCGTCCATCGCCTCAGGTATGGCGCTGTCCGGGGCATCCATGGCGCCTTCCAGCCAGCGGGTTTCCTTGTCGATCAACGTCTTGAGATAGGGGCTGCAACCCGCCGCACCTTCGATCAGTGCGGCCAGATCGCCGCTGGCCCAAGGCGCGGCAGCGCGCGCGTCGCGCCCCTGCTCGGGATCGAACGGGCGCGGCAGGCGGGTGATGCGTTTGGCGAATTCCATCCGGGTAGATGGCCATGCCCGGACGCGAAGTGCAATGGGGCGCGCGGGAGCAAGGCTTTTCGAAAAGCCTTGAAAGAGCCTTCGAAGGCTCTTGCCGCTTCAGATCCTGCGCAGCGCGAGAACCGCGTTCAGCCCGCCGAAGGCAAAGGAGTTGGAAAGCGCGACCTCGACGGGCCGCTCGCGCGCCACGTTGGGCACCACGTCGAGCGGGCAATCGGGATCGGGTTCGGTATAGCCCACCGTCGGCGCGATGATCCCGTCGCGCAGCGCCATGATACACGCCAGCAACTCGACCGCACCGGTCGCGCCGATGCAATGGCCGTGCATGGATTTCGTGGAGGAGACCATAAGCCGGTCGGCATGCGCACCGAACACATTCGCGATGGCGGCGCATTCGGTCCGGTCGTTGACGGCCGTGCCGGTGCCATGCGCGTTGATATAGCCCACATCCTCGGGTGCCAGACGGGCATCGGCCAGCGCTCCGGCCATCGCGCGCGCGGCACCGTCCTGCGACGGCGTGACGATGTCGGACGCATCGGAGGTCATCGCGAAGCCGATCACCTCCGCCAGCATCTCGGCCCCGCGGGCGCGCGCGTGTTCATACTCCTCGAAGACGAACACCCCCGCGCCCTCGCCCTGCACCATGCCGTTGCGGTCCGCGCTGAAAGGGCGGCAGCCATCGCGCGACATGACGCGCAGCCCTTCCCAGGCCTTCACCCCGCCGAAACACAGCATGGCTTCGGAGCCGCCCGTCAGCATGACCGGCGACAGCCCGCCATGCACCATCTGGAAGGCCTGGCTCATGGCGTGGTTCGATGAGGCGCAGGCGGTCGAAACGGTAAAGCTCGGCCCCTGAAGGTTGAATGTCATCGAGATGTGAGAGGCGGCCGCGTTGTTCATCAACTTGGGCACGACGAAGGGATGCACCCGGTTTTTGCCTTCCTGGTAGACGGCGCGGTAATTGTCATCCGTCGTCGTCATACCGCCGCCGGAACTGCCTAGAACGACGCCGGCGCGGCGAGACAGATCGTCGGTCAGTTCCAGCCCGGATTGCGCCATCGCCTCACGCGCGGCGATCAGGGCGAACTGTGTGAAGCGATCGTAAAGGGCGAGCTGCTGCGGCGTGAAATGCGCCGAAGGCTCGAAACCGCGAACCTGCGCGCCGATCCGGATCGACAGGCGCTCCACGTCGCGGAACTCCAGCGGGCCGATGCCGCAGTGTCCATCGCGCATCGCGGCGAGCGTGCCGGGCACGTTGCCGCCCAGCGCGTTGATCGTGCCCGCCCCGGTGATGACAACGCGCGGCATGGGCCTCAGCCCTTTTGCTGCGCGATCAGGCGTTCGACACCCGTCACGACGCCGGCCACCGTCGAGATGTCGAAATCGCTTTTTTCGGGCTCGTTGGCGTTGAACGGCACGTCGATGTCGAACTCTTCCTCCAGTGCGAAGATACATTCGACAAGGCCCATGCTGTCGATCCCCAGATCGTCCATGGTATCGGTCAGCGCGACATCGGGCGGCGCGATCATCGCCTGTTCGGCAATGATACGGACGACTTTCTGTTCGACATTCATGGCTGTGATCCCGCGATTGGCCCCGATATTGCGCGTGATCTAGTCATTCGCATCCCGGTTTGAAACCGATTTCTTGAGCATCGCGACATCCGCGATCAGGCGCGGCAGGCGGCGGAGTTGCTTGTAGAGATCGAGCTGCGCCTCCATCTTCATCGCCGGATAGCCCAGCATGACACGTCCCGCAGGCACGTTCGAAAGCACCTTGGTCGCGCCGCCCGTCACGACATTGTCGCCGATGAAGATATTGTCGCTCACGCCGGTTTGCCCGCCCAGCACGACATTGCTCCCGATGCGCGTCGAGCCGCCGATGCCGACAAGCGCGCAGATCAGGCAATCGGAGCCGATGGTCACGTTATGGCCGATCTGCGCGAGGTTATCGAGCTTGCAGCCGGCCCCGATTACCGTGTCCCGCACGGTGCCGCGATCAATGCAGGCATTGGCGCCGATCTCCACATCGTCACCGATGGCAACGCTCCCGAGAGAGTGGATCCGTGCATAGCTCTGTGCCTTGGCGCCGGTTTGATCGCCCAAGGTCTCGCGCGCCTTTTCGGCGCTCGACGGCTCGGGCGTGACAAAGGAGAACCCGTCCGCGCCGATGGAAGCCCCGAAATGCGCGATAAACCGGCGGCCGATGCGCACGCCGTGGCCGATGCGCACACCCGAATGAATGAGTGCGCTCGGCCCGATTTGCGAGCCATTACCGACGAAAACCTGCGCCCCGAGTACGGAACCCGCACCGACCACGGCCCCTGCTCCGACCACGCTGTAAGGCCCAATCGAAACATCACCCTCGATCTTTGCTTCGGGGTCGATGATGGCGGTCTGATGGACGCCGGGACGGTAGCCCGGCCCTTCATCCATGAGGGCGGACAGCCCGGCCATCGCGTAGCGCGGCCGCGGTGCGAGGAGCGCGGCCCTGAGACCGTAGGATTGCCAATCCGCTCCGTCCCAGAGCATCGCCGCCTGCGCGCGCCCTTGCGCAATCTGCTCGGCGAACGCGGGTTTCATCGCCAGAGCGAGATCTCCGGGTCTGGCCCGCGCCGGTTCGGCCACGGCACTCACGGCCAGCGCGGTATCGCCTTCGGCGCGTATGCCGAGCGCGGCTGCGATCTCTGCGATGGTGTGCGGCATCCCTGCTCCTTCGGCCGGTTCGGCGGCAGGTTTAGCTGCGAATACCGCCGATCTCCACCCCTTCACCTTCGAGCGCGTTCCAGATCGCGGCATCCCGCCCGTAGATATCGGGGCGAAAGCGGACCTCGCCCTTGGGCGTGGTAAAGGCGGTGCGGTAAATCAGATGCACCGGAACGGGCGTATCGAGATTGACGCGGGTTTCCCTGCCGGTGCGCAGGATGCGGTTGAATTCTCCAGCCGGATCGGCGGTTTGCCGCGCCAGTAGCGTGTAGGCGAAGTCATGCGGATCGCTCAGCCGGACGCAGCCGTGACTGAAGGCGCGGACGGTCCGGTCGAAGAGGCTTTTGGACGGCGTGTCATGTAGATAGATGTTATACTTGTTCGGGAACATGAACTTCACCGTGCCCAGCGCGTTGCGCGGGCCGGGTTTCTGCCGCATCGAAAACGGGAACGTCTTGGCAGTATAGCCGGCAAAGCTGCGATTTCGGCTGACGACGCGGCCTCGCCGGTCGGTGATTTCGATATGGCCGACGGCGCGGGGGTTGCGACGCAATTTCGGCAGGTATTCACCCACCACGATGGAGCGCGGCACATACCAGCTCGGGTTGATGACCATGTGAGTCATTTCGTCCGAAAACTCCGGTGTCTGGCGGTCCTGATCCTGATGCCCGACAACCGAACGTGTCTCGAAGGTCAGCTTGCCCTCGTCGTATAGTCGCGCGCTGAAATCCGTGATGTTGACCAGAACGTGCCTTTCGCCAAGACCGTCTGGCTTGTTGAGCCAGCGCTCCCGCTCCATCGCGACCATTACGGATTTGAGCCGGTCGAGCGCGGAGACGTTAAGTGCGGAACGCGTGCTCGGCCCGACAACACCGTCGACGGCAAGGCCATGACTTTCCTGGAACGCTTTGACCGCATCGGTCATCTCCGCATCGTAGCGCGCGGAGACGCTGCGCTCCAGATAGCCCATGGCAATCAATCTCTCCCGTAGAATGATGACGCCGGACCCGGCATCGCCCGGTTCGAACTTGCCCTCCGGCACGGTTGCGCCCCATCCACCACGCGCAACCGTCCGCTCCAGCCGCATCCGGGCTTTCATCAATCGCGCGTATTCCTGTGAACGGGGGGCAAGCGTGGCAATGAATGTGCCGGGGGTATCCGAAAGCAGTCCTTCGAGATAGTAGCCAGCGCCACGTTTCGGGATGTCACGCACGATCTCGCGGCGCACGTTGCGCGGCGTGTCAATCACCCCGGTGTTCATATCGCGTGCGAAATCGAGGTAGAGCTCTGTCAGCGCGACCTCCATCCGGCCCCGTGCGTAGCCCGACCGCACCGAGGCCATGCGCGCGAGAAGCGGCTCGATCCGGTATTTCTCGACCGGGAGGCCATGATGCCGCGCCAGCGAAAGCGCCTCGATCAACACTGTGCGCCGTTGCAAATCCGCGGGCGATTCTCCCGTCCAGATCGGCGCAAACCCGCGATCTCTGTAAAATTCAGCGATCTCGCCGTCGCGCGACACCGATTCCGCCACCGCTTGCTGGAAAGCGGTGATCTGGACCGCGCCCGCTTCGGATGGCGATGAAAACCCCAGCGCGAAAAACGCAAGAACGGTGGCTCCACGCTGGAACATCGGGGGGATCATCTGCACGGCTCTCCTCGGGCTTCGATTATGGTTGCCATTCCAACGCGATAGGCTGACGATTGTTCATCATGCTCCGCGCGCGCCGGAACACTGTCCAATCACAAAGAGGTTTTCAGCACCTTTTGCCAGCGCTTTGCGGCTTTGCGGCAAAAGCTTTCGCAGGGTAGCGCAAGTGTAACACAGCGTGCCGATTTAAGCAGAAATTCGCCGAAACGCCTTGAATAAAAAAATGTTCCCAAAGTTTAGGTTTTTTTGAGATTCTGCGTGTGTCATAGTCTTCACATCACAAGGCAATCGGCAGCGCCCGCGCAACGTCGTGGGTCGAAATCCAGCAAAGTGAACTACGGGACAGGCACTTCTCAATGACTGATACAGCATCGGGCGTAATGACGCGCCGCGGACTGCTTGGCGCATTTGCGGCCACGGCCCTCACCGCGGCACCGACATATTCCAAGGCTGCGGGCTTCTTGCGCGGCGGGGGCGATATCCGGCGGATCAAGATGTACTCGGGCCGCACCGGCGAACGGATTGACATGATCTACTGGATCGAAGGCGATTACATCTCGGACGCGGTCAACGAAATTCACCATTTCATGCGCGATTGGCGCACGCATGACGTCAAGGCGATCGACCTGCGCACCATCGATATCATGGCGGCGGCGCACAACCTGATGGATGTGAGCGAGCCTTACATGCTGCTCAGCGGCTATCGCAGCCCGAAAACCAATGCGATGCTTCGGCGGCGCGGGTCGGGTGTGGCGAAGAACTCCTTGCACCTGAAGGGCCAGGCGGCCGATCTGCGGCTCAGTGCACGCTCTGTCAATCAGATGGCCCGCGCGGCTTCCGCGTGCAAGGCCGGCGGCGTCGGACGTTATTCCAGTTCGAATTTCGTTCACATGGATTGCGGTCCGGTCCGGTCCTGGGGTCGGTAAACGACTATCCCTGCCAATGAAAAAGGGTCGCCCGCGGGCGGCCCTTTTCAGTGTCCGGGGTTCGGCATCAGGGCGGATCAGAACGTCATCTTGTAGCTCACCGCGCCTGTAAACCCGCGCGCCCCGTCCAGCCCGACGGAGCTTGCACCGGTCAGACTCAGATATCGACCAGAGCCGAAATCCTTGACAACCGAGCCGGACAGATAGCCCCATGTCCGATCCGGGCGCGGCGCGGAGACGGTGCCGAGCACATCCTCGCTGGGCCCAAGCGAGACCTTCAGCGGATCGTCGTTCAGATCGTGCTCCACCGATCCGCGCAGACCAAACACCCAGCCATCCATATCCTGCGGCGTGAAGATCGCCGAAAGACCTGCGGTCACGCGTTTCGATTCGTATTCGGCATCGCCGAAAGACAGGCTGGCCGCGCCGTCCGATTCCGTGAAGCCGTCGATGGACACCTTTTCCCATGTGTAATGGGCGAACGGATTGAGCCGCACGCTCGGGTTCAGGCTATACAGCCCGCCGCCGCCGATACGCGCAAAGCGATAGCTGCCATCCGTGTCCGCCGTGTAGCGTTCCGTCGCGGCGCCAAGGCGGAAGCTGCGGGTGATCTCGTCAACCTCGATATGGCCGCCGCCGAAGGCCGCACTGACGTAGTAGTTCGGCGACAAGGCGACTTGGCCGAACACGACGCCGACCAGAACATCGCTTTCGAACCCTCCGGTATCGTTGTCGAAATCGACCTCGCCGTAGTCGAGGCTAATACCCGCACCAAGGGTCGCGTTGGGTGCCACGGCAATATCCGCGCCCGCCTTGAGCACACGAGTATCCCCCTCCAGCCCCGGCGTAATCTGCTGCGCGTCGGCCTCGAACGAACCGATATCGAGACTCGCGAAGACATCGACCTCACCAACTTCGCGCCTGCGCGGGGCTCCATCCGCGCCCGTCACCCGCAGGACGGTCGGGTTCATCCGGTTCTCGATGGACAGCCCGTGCTGGCGCAGGGCGGTCATCGTGGCGACCGGGATGATCCCTGTCCGGGTCGCCGCTTGCAGCCCGGCGAACGCTGCCTGACCGAACAGCTTGTGGGCGGCAGCGGTGGGGTGGACGCCATCTGCGAAGATGCGCTCTTCGCTATCGGCGCTGGCGTTCAGCCCCTGGACGCAGATAAGCGCGTTGCCCGGGCACGCAGGCACGCTGGCAGCGTTCGGCGCGGTGAACCCGTATCGGACCGGATCGGCTTGCACCGTGCTCAGCAGCTTGGCCGAATCCACGACCACGGCCCGCCCGCCGATTCCAGCCAGAAGCGTGTCATTGAACGCGCCTGCAAGCGCGGTTTGCAGCGCAGCGCCCTGGGGGCCAAGGCTCTGGCCGAGCGGCGTCGTGCCGGTATCGGGAACTGTGACGACGATAACGGTTTCGGCCCCTGCAGCCCTGACGCGGTCGACCAGCCCGAGCAGGTCACCGGCCGCCTGCCCCATATTCGCCGCCGCCTGACCGGGCGTGAGCGCACCCCCGCCAACGGCGCGCGCCTGCGCGAACACATCATTCGCGCCGCCCCAGAGGATCAGTAGGTCGTTTTCATCGAACCGCGCCCGATCCTCCAGCAGCCGGTCAACCTGCTCGGTCAGCGGCCGCGTCGTGATCCCGAGCGCGGGATCGAAGGCATTGCCATCGGGATCGCTGACGCGCGCGCCGCCCTCGGCATAGATCGTCCCGCCAAGCTCTTGCTGCGGCAGTCCCGCAACCGGCACCGCCGAATAGATGTTCGGCCCCAGGCTGAGGCCAAGCTCGCGGCCCAACACCTCACCATAGGTCAGCGCGGAGCCGTCCGGCGCATTGGTCAGGAACTTGTAGTCGATCGCCGGCAACGCGCCCATGCCGCCCGCGATGACCGATTGCGAATAGGTGCCCGCGTCGCTCAGCGAATCTCCGAGGATGTAAAGCTTGTCGAACCGTAAGTCCTCGGCCGCCGCGATGGTCGCCATCCCGCCGAGAATCGTGCTCGCCAAGGCAAGTCTCTTGAATGTCATGCGTTGTCCTCCCTCGGGCCGCGTGTCCGGCCCAATTTTCAGGAAAGCTGCGCCCGCCACGCGGAGTCAACGCGAAACGTCGCCGGTGGCGCGGGAAAAGCCGCGCCGGGCCAATGCGTTGCAATCGCGCCGCTTGCCCATAAATTGATGCAGGAACGTGGAGTGAGCCATGACACAAGACCCATATGCCGCCCTCGGCCTGTCAAAGAACGCGACGGCCGAGGAGATCAAGAAGGCCTATCGCAAGATCGCACGCACCGATCATCCGGATCTCAACCCTGACGATCCCGCCGCCGAGGCGCGGTTCAAGGCCGCCGGGCGCGCCTATGATCTGCTCAAGGATCCCGAACAGCGCCGCCGTTTCGACGCGGGCGAAATCGACGCCACCGGCGCAGAGACCGCGCCGCGCGGATATTACCGCGAAGAGGCCCGGCGACCCGAAAACCCCTATGCGCGGCAGGGCACGGCGCCCGGTGGCAACCCGTTCGGCGAAGGCTTCGATGCGGATGATTTCTTTGCCCAGTTCGCACGCGGACGCGGCGGCGGCGCGGGCGGCGGCTATAGCAGCGCGTTCGGCGATTTGCCGGGGCAGGATGTGCAGTATCGGCTCGCCGTGCCGTTTCTCGATGCGGTGCGCGGGGCAAAAACGCGGATCACCCTGCCGGACGGCTCGGCGCTCGAAGTGACGATCCCCGAAGGCGCGCGCGACGGTCAGACGCTGCGCCTGCGCGGCAAGGGCGAGCCAGGCTTCGGCGCCGGGCTGCCGGGCGACGCCTACATCACGCTCGACGTCGCGCCGCACCCGGATTTCGAACGCGAGGGCAATGATATCCTCTCGACCCTGCCCATCTCCATCGACGAGGCGATCCTCGGCGGGAAGGTGCGGCTTCAAACTGTGCATGGCGCGGTAAGCGTGACGGTGCCGCCGGGCGCGAGTTCCGGCCAGACGCTGCGGCTCAAGGGGCGCGGGGTCAAGACGCGCAAGGGCGCCGGCGATCATCGCGTCACGCTGAGCATCGTCGCACCGCCGAAGGTGGATGCCGATCTCAAACGCTTCATGGAAGACTGGCGCAAGGATCACGCCTATGATCCGCGCGGCGGAAAGGAAACGGCATGACCGAGATTTACGCCCCCGAAGAGGTAATCGCCCGCATCGCTCCACTGACCGAGGATCGGCTGCTGCAGTTCGAACGTCTGCGCATCGTGCGCCCGGTGATGACACCTGACGGCCCGCGCTACCGGCGGCTCGATCTGCGGCGGATCACGCTTCTGTGCGAGTTGACCGACGATTTCGAGGTCAACGAGGATGCGCTGGTCATCATCATGTCGCTGCTCGATCAGTTGCACGGCGCGCATGGGCGGATCGAACGGCTGGTTCAGGCCATCGGCGCGGAGCCGGCCGAGATCAAGCTGCGCC
Source organism: Marivita sp. GX14005 (assembly GCF_023370775.1). Lineage (GTDB taxonomy): Bacteria > Pseudomonadota > Alphaproteobacteria > Rhodobacterales > Rhodobacteraceae > Marivita. The sequence goes on along the minus strand of NZ_JAMCCQ010000002.1, from coordinate 577,866 downwards.
TGTCGCGAAGGCTGGCCGAGGCGGAGGACGTCTGACGCCGCCGGGCGCTCAAAGCTCGATCAGCAGGCGCTTGATCATGCGGTCGCGTTCCTGCAGCGCCCGCTTGGAACGTTCGGGATCGATGGCGGCGCAGCCGTTGATGATGCATTCGGCCGCCACGATGAACGTGCTGAGCGAATTGGACAGGAAGCTTGTCTCGTGCGGTGCCAGAATGGCCAGCCGCGCGCTGGCCAAGAGGGGCGAATTCGCGTGATCTGTCAGGGCGATCACCTCGATCCCCTGCTCCGCTGCCGCCTTGGCGGTCTCCACGACCTCTGCCGAATAGGGGTTGCAACTGGTCGAGACAAGCACGTCCCTCTCGCCCATCGCCGCAAGGCCTTCCGCCGTTCCGCCCGCCTGCGCATCGAGCAGCGCGACATCCGAGCGGATCATCCCCAGCCCGTAGACGAGAAAGCTGGCGACCGCGTGAAACTGGCGGATTCCATGCACCCTGACGCGCCGCGCTGCCGAGAGTTTGGCGGCAACGCCCCGGAACGTTTCGGCGTCGCTGCGGTTCAGGAAACGGTCGATATTCGCCTGGCTTTCGCGGCAAAGCCGCGCGATGCCGCCAAGCCCCGACACATCCTCGCCTTCCAGCGCAGCGCGCGCCTGATTGGTGTAGAACTGCCCCGGCCCCGCCAGTGACGCGCTGAGCAGCACCGTTTGCAGCGCACCGAAATTGGCATAGCCCAGATTGCGCGCAAGCCGCGAGAGCGTGGACGGGTTCACGGCCAGCTTGTCTGCCAGCGCGGTGATTGACAGGAGCGCCGGATCGCCCTGCAGCTCGATCATCCCGGCCAGCGCGTGGCGCGCCTTCGGGCCGAGCCGGACCGGTGCATCCTCCCGCCCCAACCGAAGGCTGAGCGCACGCAGCGCGTCCAGCGTCCGGGGCGGCGCGATGGCTGAGTCAGGCTCGTTCGACACGGCCGGAATAGACGGGATCGCGCGAGCTCTGGTCATGGACCGCCCAGTCGACACCCGTTCCCTCCAGATGGAAAACCGCCGTCGCGAGCGTGTTTTCGTTGTCCGGATCGTCGCCTTCGGTTCGGTGAATGGGCAGACCCTCGCCCGAGGTATCGCGCAGGATATCGAGGGGCGCGGTGCCGGCTTCCACCAGCGTGGTGCCATGCGCCTGCCGGTCCGCCGATGAGCGCGTCACCAACTGCCCCTCCGGCCCGGTCTTCATCCGAAGCGCATGGTTGGTGTGCATCGAGGGCGTTTCGATCGGAACCGCAGCGCAATGCCCGCCGCCGTATTCCACGCTCATCACGCGCGGATCGCCCGCCTGTGCGAGCGTCATGTGAAAGCCGCCGCTTTCGTTATGCGTTTCCAGCAGCGAAATCGCCGCATCCAGCGTCGCGCAATCCAGCAAGGCGCGGCCCAGAACCATGCGCGGCACCTTTGGCACGACGCCGCGCAGGCGCAGGTTGTTGACCGCCTGCACGATCCCGGCCCCGGTCACGGCGAAGGTGTGTCCGGGCAGCGATCCGGGATAGCAGAAGGAGGTGAAGCCCGGAGCGCCCTGCGGTGCCACCTCGGCCAGAAAGGCGTGACCGTGAAAACCGGGCAGGCCATCCTCGTTATGCGCGATCACCGGCGCGTCGCCGGGGATCTGAACCGTGGTGCATCCATCCGGCACATTGGTCATCAGGTCGCCCCGGCAATTCCATGTGAGCACCTGCACCAGCGGCAGCTCGAGCCCTTCGGCCAGCCCGGTCAATTCCTGCCAGATCGCCGGAAAGAGCGATTGCACGTTCTGCGCCATTTCCGTGATCACGGCGCTTTGCGCATGGGCCATCACGTCGGCCCAGTAATCCGAGCCCAGCAAGACCTCGCGCACCGCGTCCCGCCCTGCACGGCCGAGTATCAGACCGATCCGATGCGGATCCCCGGCGGCGCGGTGCCATCCCAGTTCCGGTTTCGCGTCGTCATACATGCTGCAGAAAATCCTTCATCCGTTCGTTCGGCGGCCTTTCGATCACGTCGCGCGGGTTTCCGTCGACGGCGATCTTGCCGTGTTCCATGAAGATCAGCCGACTGCCGACCTGCTTGGCGAAATTCATTTCGTGGGTGACGACCACCATCGTCATGCCTTCCTCGGCCAGCGCCTGCATCACGTTCAGCACTTCCTGCTTGAGCTCGGGGTCAAGCGCGGAGGTCGGCTCGTCGAACAGCATGACCTTCGGCTTGACCGCAAGCGCGCGCGCGATAGCGACGCGCTGTTGCTGTCCGCCCGAAAGCTCTGCCGGGTAGTGGTTTTCCTTCTCTGCAAGCCCCACCTTCGCCAGAAGCTCGCGCGCGGTCTCGCGGGCGGCCTCGCGCCCCATGCCCCGGACCTTGCGCGGTCCGAAGGCGACATTTTCCAGCGCGGTCAGCTGCGGGAATAGGTTGAACTGCTGGAACACCATTCCGGCTTCCTGCCGGATCTCGCGCAGCTGTTTCTTCGATCCCGTCACGCTCAGCCCGTCGACGATCAGATCGCCCGAAGTGATGGTCTCCAGCCCGTTGATGCAGCGTAAGAGCGTGGATTTGCCCGAACCGGACGGGCCGACCAGCACCACGACCTCACCCGCGTCGATCGACAGATCGACCTCTTCGAGCACCTTCAGATCGCCGAAATGCTTGGACGTTTTCTTGAATTCGATAATGCTCACAGGATCCTCATGCGTTTCTCGATGGTCCGAAGGATGAGGCTCAGCGTTCCGGTCATGACGAGATAGATGATCGCCACCGCGGTCCAGATTTCCACCGCGCGGAAGTTCGACGCCATGATCTCCTGCCCTGTGCGGGTCAGCTCTCCCACCCCGATCACGATGAAGAGCGACGTATCCTTGAGACTGACGATGAACTGGTTGCCGAGCGGCGGGATCAGGCGACGGAACGCCAGCGGGCCGACGATATAGGCCAGCACCTTCCAATGCGGCAGACCGAGCGCCAGCCCGGCCTCGCTCAGCCCTTTTCCGATGGACAGGAAGGCGCCGCGCACGATCTCCGCGATATAGGCGCCGGCATTGATGACAATGGCAAGGATCGCGGCGCTCATCGGATCGATGCGCAGATCGGCCAGAACCGGCAGCGCGAAATAGAGAAACATCACCTGCACGACGATCGGCGTGCCTCGGATGATCTCGATATAGATGAAGGCGATGGAATTGAGGATCGGACCGCCATAGGCGCGCATCATCCCGGCCAGTGTGCCCAGGAGAAGCCCGCCGACGATCCCGGTGATCGTGATGTAAACGGTGGTCTTCGCGCCCTCGATCAACTGGGGCAGGAAGGTGAAGATAACGGACCAGTCCGTCTCCATGAAACGCCTCCGATGTGGTTTGAAATGTCACGCGGCAGCGCCGACCGGAGGACCGGCCGGCGCACAGGATCAGTCGGAGGATTTCTCACCGAACCACTTGGCATAAATCTCGTCGTAGCGCCCGCTTTCCTGCAGCTTGGCCAGCGCGTCGTTCACCGGGCCGACCAGTTCGCTGCCCTTGGGAAAGGCGATGCCATATTGATGCGCCATCTGCTGCGAGCCGACCGCCTTGACCTGTCCGTTGCCGGCGGTCTGGATGTAGTAAAGCACGTTCGGCGTATCGTGCATCGCGGCATCGACGCGGCCGGTGCGCAGCTCAAGATAGGCGTTGTCGATATTCGGGAACTTGCGCAGCTCGGTATCGGGCAGGTTCTCCTCGGCCCAATCGGAGGCGGATGTGCCGGTCTTGACCGCCAGCGTCTTGCCTGCCAGATCGTCCCAATCCTCGATATCGCTGTCCGAGCCGACCATCAGGCGGAAGCCGCTATCGTAATATCCGTTCGAGAAGTCGATCACCTCCTCGCGCTCGGGCTTGATGGTGATCCCGGCGAGCGCCACGTCGACCTGCCCGGTCTGCAAGGCCGGGATGATGCCCGAAAAATCCATCGGACGCAGCTCGTACTCCTGCCCGATCTCTTCGGCGATCGCGTTCCACAGATCGATATCGAAGCCGGTATATTCACCGTCCTTCTTGAATTCGAACGGAACGAAGGCGGTGTCGGTGGCGACGACAAGATCGTCGGCCTGCGCTGCGGTGGCACCGAGGGCGAAAGCCGCTGCGGCGGCGATGTTCAGAATGGTTTTCATGTCAGCTCCCTGTTTGTTTCCGGCCTGCAAAATATCTTCACATTTGCAAGGCTCGATGCAAATTTTATTGCAAATGAAAAATCCAAATGCAAACTTTCCGTTCATCGACCCTGGGCTTTTTCAATCGAGGCGAACCCGATGTCCGCATTATTCCACCGAACCTGCAACACGTCCCTGCCTCTCGCGGCCACGGGCGACGGGTGCTACATCCTTGATACGACAGGCAAACGCTATCTCGACGCAAGCGGCGGCGCGGCGGTGTCCTGCCTCGGCCATTCCGACGCGCATGTGAAGGACGCGGTGCGCGCGCAGCTGGATGATCTGGCCTATGCGCATACGTCCTTCTTCACAACGGACGCCGCCGAATCGCTGGCCGAACGGCTCGTGCGCTACGCGCCCGGCGATCTGGCACGGGTCTACCCCGTTTCGGGCGGCTCCGAAGCGGTCGAGGCGGCGATCAAGCTGGCGCGCCAGTATTTCCTCGAACGCGGCGAGCCGCAGCGCAGCCGCGTGATCGCCCGCAAGCAAAGCTATCACGGCAACACGCTCGGCGCCCTTGCGGCGGGCGGCAACATGTGGCGCCGCACGCCGTTCGCGCCCCTGATGGTCGAAACGAGCCATATCGCGCCCTGCTACGAATATCGCGGGCGAAGCGATGGCGAGTCCGCGTTCGATTACGGCCAGCGCGTCGCGAATGAGCTGGAGGTCGAATTGCAGCGCGTCGGGCCGGAAACCGTCATGGCCTTCATCGCCGAACCCGTCGTGGGCGCCACGCTCGGCGCGGTTCCGGCTGTGGAGGGCTATTTCAAGCGCATCCGCGAGATTTGCGACGCGCATGGCATCCTGCTCATCCTCGACGAGGTGATGTGCGGCATGGGCCGGACCGGACATCTTTTCGCCTGCGAGGCGGACGGGATCGCGCCCGATATCCTGACCGTCGCAAAGGGGCTTGGCGCGGGCTATCAGCCGGTCGGCGCCATGCTCTGCACCGCCGAAATTCATGACACGATCGCCGCGGGATCAGGGTTTTTCCAGCATGGGCATACCTATATCGGCCACCCGATGGCGATGGCGGCGGCGAATGCCGTGCTCGACCGGCTGACGGAAGACGGCATGATGCAGACCGTTCAGGACCGGGGCGCTGCGCTGCAGGACCGGCTGGAAGCGCGGTTTGGCCAGCATCCCAACATAGGGGACATTCGCGGCCGCGGCTTGTTCCGGGGCATCGAACTTGTGAAGGATCGCGAGACCAAGGCGCCGTTCGATCCGGCGCGCAAACTCAACAAGGCGATCAAGCGCCGCGCGATGGAGGCCGGGCTGATGTGCTACCCGATGGGCGGCACCATCGACGGCAAGACCGGCGATCACGTCCTTCTCGCCCCGCCCTTCATCATCAAGGAGCCGCAGCTCGACGAGCTTGTCGACAAACTCGGCCACGCGATCGACGGAGCGCTATCGGAGTAGAACGGGACGAGAGATGTGGCGCACCTGAGAGGATTCGAACCTCTGGCCTCTGCCTTCGGAGGGCAGCGCTCTATCCAGCTGAGCTACAGGTGCCTGACGCTTCTCTACACAAGCCGCATGGGGGGCGCAAACGCAATTTTGGCGCGGGGGACGATGCGTTGACGCATCGTCCTGTTTCCGTCAACGGAAACACGCCCTAGCCGGCGGCCTTCAGCTCCAGACGGCGCTTGTGCAGGACCGGTTCGGTATAGCCCGAGGGCTGCTCCCGCCCCTCGAAGACCAGATCGCACGCCGCTTTGAAAGCGATGTTGTCGAAGCCCGGCGCCATCGGTTTGTAGGCCGGATCGCCGGCGTTCTGCTCGTCCACCACCTCGGCCATGCGCTTCATGATCTCCATCGTGTCGTCTTTCGAGACGATACCGTGATGCAGCCAGTTGGCGATGTGCTGGGCGGAAATCCGGCAGGTCGCGCGGTCCTCCATCAGGCCGACATTGTTGATATCGGGCACCTTGGAACAGCCGACCCCCTGCTGAATCCACCGCACGACATAGCCGAGGATGCCCTGCGCATTGTTCTCGACCTCGCGGGTGATCTGCTCGGAGGTCCATTTCTGAAAGGCCGCCAGCGGGATATCTAGGATCGTGTCGACATGGGCGCGGCGGCCGCCCTTGCGCAGCTTGTCCTGCACGGCGAAGACGTCGATCTTGTGGTAATGCAGCGCGTGCAGCGTGGCCGCCGTGGGCGACGGAACCCATGCGCAGTTCGCGCCGGCCTTGGGATGTTCGATCTTCTGCTCCAGCATCGCGGCCATTTGGTCGGGCATCGCCCACATGCCCTTGCCGATCTGCGCCTTGCCGCTGAGGCCACATTCGAGACCGATATCGACGTTGCGATCCTCGTAGCCGCGAATCCATGCCTTACGCTTGATGAAATCCTTGCGGCTGAACGCGCCCGCTTCCATCGAGGTGTGGATCTCGTCGCCCGTGCGGTCGAGAAAGCCCGTGTTGATGAAGGCGACGCGGTTCTTCGCGGCGCGGATGCATTGCTTGAGGTTCACCGACGTGCGGCGCTCTTCGTCCATGATGCCGAGTTTGACCGTGTATTGCGGCAGGCCCAATGCCTTTTCGACGAAGGTGAAGGTGTCATCGGCAAAGGCCACCTCGTCCGGCCCGTGCATCTTGGGTTTGACGACATAGACCGAACCTCGCGTGGAATTGCGCGGGCCTTCGGTTTTTGTCAGATCGTGCTTGGCGATGAGCGTGGTGATCATCGCATCCATCAACCCCTCGTAAATCTCGGAGCCGTCCTTCAGCAGGATCGCCGGGTTCGTCATCAGATGGCCGACATTGCGCACCAGCATCAGGGCGCGGCCCTTGACGCTCACATCCTTGCCATCCGGGCCGGTATAGGCACGGTCGGGGTTCAGCGCGCGCGTGACGGTCTTGCCGCCCTTCTCGAAGCTGTCGCTCAGATCGCCCTTCATCAGGCCGAGCCAGTTGCCATAGGCGAGCGTCTTGTCCTCCGCATCGACGCAGGCGACCGAATCCTCGCAATCCATGATCGCCGACATCGCGCTTTCAAGCCGCACATCGGCAAGGCCCGCCTGATCGCGCGCACCGATGAAATGGGTGCGATCGAAGACAAGCTCGACATGCAGGCCGTGATTGCGCAGCAGCACCGCGTCCGGCGCTTTCGGATGGCCCTTGTAGCCGACGAATTTTGCCGGCTCCGCAAGCGGCATGTCGTCGATCAGGAGCGCCCCGTCCTTGACGTGGTAGCGCCGTGCATCGGCATGGCTGCCACCGTCGATCGGGAACGCCTCGTCGAGGAACACACGCGCACGCGCCACGACACGCGCACCCCGGCCCTTCTCATAGCCACCCTTGGGCGCGGGAGAGCCCATCGCATCGGTGCCGTAGAACCCATCGTAAAGGCTGCCCCAGCGGGCATTGGCGGCGTTGAGCGCGTAGCGGGCATTGGTGATCGGCACGACAAGCTGCGGGCCGGGCACGGTTGCGATCTCGGGATCGGTATTCGCCGTCTCAATCTCGAAATCATCACCCTCGGGCAGCAGGTAGCCGATCTCCGACAGGAACGCCTTGTAGGCTTCGTGGTCGTGCGGCCTGTCACGGTGTTGAATATGCCAATCGTCGATCTTGCGCTGCATGTCCTCGCGGATTGCCAGCAGTTCGGCGTTCTTCGGGCCGAAATCATGGGCCAGTTCGGACAGCGCGGCCCAGAAGGCATCCGGATCGACATCGGTGCCGGGCAATGCCTGCGACTCCACGAAGTCGAACAGGGTCTTGTCGATTTGCAATCCGTGGCGGTCGATGCGGGTGGCCATCTGCGCAGTCCTCACTGTATACGATGGTGTTCCATTAGGAAATTCGCCCCAGAAACGCAATAAGCGCGATCTTTCCGAATTATTCTAAAGGCTGTTCGGTTTCGTTTGAAAATCCCTGCTTGCGTTCGCGACGGCATCTGTCCGAGCAATACCGAACCTCGTCCCAGACCTTCGACCATTTGCGGCGCCACGCGAAGGGCCGCGCGCAGGTCGCGCATATCTTGACCGGCAGATCGGCTTTGCGGCGTTGTCGTGGCATGTGCTTTTCCTTCTGCGCGGCAAGCTTGGTTGAAGGCTCGCGCGCGCCAGCATAACTCTAGGCCAGCGATTGCCCCCTTCAACATCCCCGGAGCCCGACATGAAAGACGCCGCCCCCCAGACGATCTACCTGCGCGACTACACCCCGTTCGGCTTTACGGTCGAGGATGTGCACCTGACCTTCCGCCTTGCGCCGAAGGCCACACGCGTCGTCAGTCGGATCCGGTTCAGCCCGAACCCGGCGGCGACTGACCGGACGTTTTTCCTGCATGGCGAAGACATGACGCTGATCTGGGCGCGGATCGACGGCGAGGACGTCTCGCCGCAGATCACCGAGCGCGGCCTGACCTGCGACGTGCCGGAGGGGCCATTCATCTGGGAGGCCGAGGTCGAGATCAGCCCGGCCACCAACAGCGCGCTGGAAGGGCTTTACATGTCGCCGCTCGATCTCGAGGGGGCAAAGAGCGAAGACAAATCCGGCGCGATCTATTGCACGCAATGCGAAGCCGAGGGGTTTCGCAAGATCACATATTATCCCGACCGCCCCGACGTGATGAGCGTCTTCACCGTCCGCATCGAGGGCGATGAGCCCGTCAAGCTGTCCAACGGCAATCCTGTCGGACATGGCGAAACCTGGGCCGAATGGCACGATCCCTGGCCGAAGCCGGCCTATCTTTTCGCTTTGGTGGCGGGCGATCTGTGGAACTACACCGACACGTTCACCACCATGTCGGGCAAGGAAGTCGATCTGAATCTCTGGGTGCGCCCCGGCGACGAGCATAAATGCGCCTTCGGGATGGAGGCGCTCAAGAAATCGATGAAATGGGACGAGGAGGTTTAAGGGCGCGAATACGATCTCGATGTGTTCAACATCGTGGCCGTCGACGATTTCAACATGGGCGCGATGGAGAACAAAGGGCTGAACATCTTCAACTCCTCCGCCGTGCTGGCCAGCCCTGAAACCAGCACCGATGCCAATTTCGAACGGATCGAGGCCATCATCGCGCATGAGTATTTCCACAACTGGACCGGCAACCGCATCACCTGCCGCGACTGGTTCCAGCTGTGTCTCAAGGAAGGGCTGACCGTTTACCGGGACAGCCAGTTCACTTCCGACATGCGCTCTGCACCGGTAAAGCGGATCAGCGACGTGATCGGCCTGCGCGCGCGACAGTTTCCGGAAGATCAGGGGCCGCTGAGCCATCCCGTCCGGCCCGAGAGCTTCCGGGAAATCAATAATTTCTATACCGCCACCGTCTATGAAAAAGGCGCCGAGGTGATCGGGATGCTCAAGCGTCTTGTCGGGGACGAAGCGTATTACAAGGCGCTCGATCTCTATTTCGAACGCCATGACGGGCAAGCCTGCACCATCGAGGATTGGCTCAAGGTGTTCGAGGATGTGACAGGCCGCGATCTGAGCCAGTTCAAATGCTGGTATTCGCAATCCGGCACGCCGCGCGTGCAGGTCAGCGAAGCTTGGGACGAAAGCGATGGGCAATATACGCTGACCTTCCGCCAGCACACGCCCCCCACCCCGGGACAGGAGGACAAGCAGCCGCAGGTGATCCCGATCGCGGTCGGGCTGCTCAATCCCAATGGTGACGAGGTCATGCCGACGACCGTTCTGGAGATGACGGAGGGCGAGCAGAGCTTCAGCTTCGAGGGGCTGGCGAGCCGCCCCACCCCATCGATCCTGCGCGGCTTTTCGGCCCCCGTGGTGCTGGAGCGCGAGGCGAGCCGCGAGGAACGCGCGTTTCTGCTCGCGCATGACACCGACGAATTCAACCGCTGGGAGGCAGGCCGCGATCTGGCGCGGGACTGCCTCGTCGGCATGGTCCGCGATGCGGCGAACCCGGACGATCTCTGGCTCGACGGGCTGGAACAGGTTGTGCGCGACGACACGCTCGATCCGGCGTTCCGCGCGCTGATGCTCGCCGGGCCGACGCAGTCGGAAATCGCGCAGCTTTTGTCCGAGCAGGGCACCACCCCCGATCCCGATGCAATCTACGCCGCCAACGAACGGCTGCGCGATCATATGGCCGACAAGTGGAAGCTCTGGCTGACCGATCTCATGCAGGACATGCGGGTGCATGCGCCTTACGAACCGAGTGCCGATCAGTCGGGCAAACGCGCGCTCGCCGCGGCGCTTCTGGCTTTGAAGACCCGGCTCGATCACGGCGTTGCCGCGCAGGTGCAGTTCGACAGGGCGGACAACATGACCCTGCAGCTTTCGGCGCTGACCCAGCTGATCCGGTCCGGCACAGGAGCGCCGGCTATTCACGCGTTCCACGAGCAGTGGAAGGGCGACAGACTGGTGATGGACAAGTGGTTCGGGCTTCAGGTTATGGCCTCGAACCCGAAGGAGACCGCCGATGTGGCTGCCCGCCTGACCGAACACCCCGCTTTCGACTGGACCAACCCCAACCGCTTCCGTGCAGTGATGGGGGCGCTCGCGGGGCATCACGCCGGCTTCCACCGCAAGGATGGCGCGGGATACGATCTGCTGGCCGATTGGCTCATCAGGCTCGACGACAAGAACCCGCAGACAACCGCGCGCATGTGCACCGCGTTCCAGACGTGGCGCCGCTATGACAAGACGCGGCAGGCGCTCATGCGCAAGGCGCTCGAGCGGATCAAGCGCAAGCCGAACCTGAGCCGCGACACCGAGGAAATGGTGACGCGCATCTTGGGATAGGCGATGGCTGCGGCGCGGCGGAATGACCGGGAACCAGCGGGAACCTGCCCGCGTTACCGCCTTAGCGGCGCGGCTTCGCGCAACGCGCGCCGGGCTGTCTTGCGGACTTGCCTCAAGCCCGGCATTCGCGTGCGCTCGCCGTGCCGCCAGCTTTTCGCCCTGATGGGAGAGGCCACGTGAAAGACCGCATCGACCCGCTGATCGAGGAACGCGCACCCTGGCTCTTCCGACCGACACTCGCCGCCGGGCTTGCACGTCCGGCGCTCGACACGCTGCTGGGCTATCGGCGTACAGTCGCGCTGGCCGAAACGTACAGCGATATACCTGCTGCGCAGATCATGGACGATCTCGCCGCGCGGCTCGCCCGCAAGGTGCGGGTTTCGGGTCTCGACCATCTGCCCAAGCACGGCGCTGCGCTCATCGTGGCGAACCACCCGACCGGGATCGCTGATGGCATCATCCTGCATGCCGTGCTGCGCGGCACACGCAGCGATGCCTATTACTTCGCCAACCACGACATTCTTCGAATCCTGCCCCAGTTCGAGACGATGATCGCCCCCGTCGAATGGCGCAAGGACCGCCGCAGTCACGCCAAGACCCGCGAGACGATGGTCTATGCCAGGCGCGCGCTGCGCGATGGACGGCTCGGCGTGATCTTTCCGGCGGGCCGGTTGGCCAAGCGGCGCGGAACGCGCTTGCATGAGCGCGCGTGGATGCCATCGGCCGCGATGCTGGCGCGCAAGTTCGATCTGCCGGTGATACCGATCCACATTCGCGCGCGCAATTCGGCACTTTTCTATCTCTTCGACGCGATCCATCCGACGCTGCGCGACATCACACTCTTTCACGAAACGCTCAACAAGGATCGGCAGACCTACGAGATACGGATCGGCGAGCCGATTTCGCCGAAGGCGCTGCCCGAAAACTCGGAAGACGGCATCACGCTGCTCCGGCGGGCCACGCTGGCTCTGGGCGAGCCGCAGAATGAAGGCGTTTCGCTGATCAAACGGTCGAAGAACTTCGTCGGCCGAAGGATCTGATCGGCGCTCAACGGCCCCTCGTGGAGACCACCGGATTGGCGATCTCCGGCACCGGCCGCGCCACCGGACGCAAAGACCGCGCAAGTCCCGCGCAATAGGGCTGCTTGCGTATCCAGGCTTTCATGTCCTCGCGCTTGGCACGGCTGTGGAACGGGCCCCAATCGGCAGCGACACCGCGCATTCCGCGCGCGATCACACCGTCGCGCGGCACCGTGGTCGCCATGATGCGCAGCGCGCATTGCAGGTTCGCGCCCCCGTTCTTGAGATCGTTGCGCGAGGTCGCGCGGCACCGGTATCCGCGTGCCGTCGCGGGTAGGATCTGCAACAACCCATACCATTTGCCGCCCCCGCCCACGGCGGCCGGTCTGAACGTGCTCTCATGCTTGGCCAGCGCCGAAAGCAGGCCGATCCAGAACGCTTCGCGTCCCGCCATGTCGTTGGTTGCATAAGCCGGGCACCAATCGCCGATATCCTGCGGAACGGTGCGCGGCAGACGGCTGGCATGGCTGCGCAATGCGATCAGCGCCGCGCGCGACCACGCCCCGGAATCGCGCCGGTGCGACCAGCGCATGTCGGGAAGCGGGGTGTATGTGCGGGCGATGGGGCGCAGCGATTCCGATAGCGAAATGGTTGATTTTCCGTCAACCACTGTGGCAGGGGTCGCACCCGCCTGCTGCCCGAACGCCACCAGCGCCGCCAGTGCAGCCATCTTTACCCAGCGCAACATGCGCGCCTGTTACGCGCAAACCCTGCCGAAAATCAACAAAAAGCGTGGTTTCCGGCGTCGCGGCCGCTGCTATCGGCCAAAACCCGCGCGCCACGCGCAGGTTCTCGGCGGGGTTCCGCCCGCGCCTTCGGAACTTCCCCAACTATCCGTTTATGCGCCCGAATTGCGTCATGTTTGGCGCGCATACCGAAGGCAACGAAGATCAATGCCGGCGCAAAGCCCGGCCAATCGAAAGCGGTGCCGATGCCAGTCATGCAAAACCTGACAAGTCTGATCCAGAAAACGCGCGGCAAGACCGAACTCCAGATGCCGCGCAGGGCGCGAGGGTCTCTCCCCGGCAAGACGATGAAACGGCCGAAGCCCGACCTTCCGGTGCGCGCCGTCAGCGAGGAGGAGGACATCCGCAGCGCGCTTTTCGAATCGGGTCTTTTTCTTGCCCGGCAGGATGCCTGGGCGACGCTGGGCGATGCGATCCGCAAGGCCGATACCGAACGCGCCATGACACCGGGCGGCGTGCCGGAGGCGGAGATCCTCGCCGAAGGCGCGCGCGCGGATGCCGTCACCGCCGCCAGCCGCGCGGCGGGCGCGCAGGACGAACTGGCCGCGGCGGCCATCCTCGAAGAGATGCAACTGGTGTTGCAGGAAGTGCCCGGCGATCATGGGATCGCCTATGTCGTGGCGATGGCGCACATCGATATCGGCTGGGTCTGGCGCGGCGAAGGCTGGCGGCGCGACATCCCCGCATCCCACCGCGCCGCGTTCTTTCGTCACTTCAAACGGGCCGGCGATCTGATCGACGGCTTCGATCCGTTCGAACTCGACTCGCCGATGCTCGCCTCGGTTCGCTGCGCACGCCTTGCCGCGGAAACCCGGCCCCGCGCACGGGCGAGCGACGATTACGAGGACCTGATCGATCTCGCCCCGAGCGCCGGAAAATACATGCGCGCGCTGGGCAATCACATGCTGCCGCGCTGGTTCGGCAGCTATGCGCGGCTTGACCACGAAGCCCGCCGAACGATGGACCGGACAGCCGATATCTGGGGCGCCGGGGGCTATAGCTGGACCTATCTCGACGCGCTCGGCGTGGACGACGAAGCCTTCGCTTTGCTCGATGCGGAGCTGTTTTGCGAAGGTCTGCGCGACATACTTGCCCGCCAGGGCGATCAGCACACGGCCAACATGCTTGCCGCCTATACCGGATGCGCCCTGCCGGCGGCCGGCGTCAACCGCGAGGCGCACGCGCGCGTCGCCGGATGCTTCGACTGGATCGTGCGCGATCACCTGCGCGAGATCCATCCGCGCGTCTGGTATGCCGCCAAAAGCGTCTGGGCCGCGCAGCTGGGAGAGGCCGACAAGCTGGCCAAGGGCCGGCATCGCGCCTACGCAGCGCTCGACCGCCACGCGCGCGGTCTTCCGCCGGTTACGATGCCGGGCTGACGGGGTTTCAGCCTCTTGCCCCCTGCCCGCCTCTGGCGTATTCCACGCCCCGTTCGCGCCAAGAGGATGTGCCATGCTGGACCTGAGCTTCGAGACCCCGAAACCCAAGGTGATCGCCGGGGCCAAACATGACTGGGAACTGGTCATCGGGATGGAGGTCCACGCGCAGGTCGCCTCCAAATCCAAGCTGTTCTCCGGCGCCTCGACGCAATTCGGCGCGGAGCCGAACAGCAATGTCGCCTTCGTCGATGCGGCCATGCCGGGAATGTTGCCGGTCATCAACGAATTTTGCGTCGAGCAGGCTGTGCGCACGGGGCTGGGCCTGAAGGCGCAAATCAATCTGGTCAGCGCCTTCGATCGCAAGAACTACTTTTATCCCGACCTGCCGCAGGGCTACCAGATCAGCCAGCTTTACCACCCAATTGTCGGCGAGGGCGAAGTGATCGTCGACATGGCGCCCGGCATCGCCCGCCGCGTGCGGATCGAGCGCATCCATATCGAACAGGATGCCGGCAAATCCATTCACGACATGGACCCGGCGATGAGCTTCGTCGATCTCAACCGCACAGGCGTTGCGCTGATGGAGATCGTCTCCCGCCCCGACATTCGCGGGCCCGAGGAGGCAGCGGCCTATGTCGGCAAGCTGCGCCAGATCCTGCGCTATCTCGGCACCTGCGACGGCAACATGCAGAACGGCAACCTGCGCGCCGATGTGAACGTGTCGGTCTGCCGGCCCGGTCAGTACGAAAAATACCAGGAAAGCCAGGATTTCTCGCATCTCGGCACGCGGTGCGAGATCAAGAACATGAACTCCATGCGCTTCATCCAGATGGCCATCGATGTCGAGGCGCGGCGCCAGATCGCGATTCTCGAAAACGGCGGTTCGGTGGATCAGGAAACGCGGCTTTACGATCCCGACAGGAACGAAACCCGCTCCATGCGGAGCAAGGAAGAAGCGCATGATTACCGCTACTTCCCCTGCCCGGACCTGCTGCCGCTGGAGATCGAGCAGGCTTGGGTCGATCAGATCGCAGCGACCCTGCCGGAATTGCCGGACGAAAAGAAGGCGCGGTTCGTCACCGATTTTGGCCTGTCCGAATACGATGCGGGCGTGCTGACCGCAGAAACCCGCAATGCGGCCTATTTCGAAGAGGTCGTCGCAGCCTGCGGCGACGGAAAGCTGGCCGCGAACTGGGTCATCAACGAGCTTTTCGGGCGTTTGAAAAAGGACGACAGGACCATCGCGGAAAGCCCGGTTGCGCCAGAGCAACTCGCCGGCATCATCACGCTGATCAAAAAGGGCGACATTTCCGGAAAGATCGCCAAGGACCTCTTCGAGATCGTCTATACCGACGGCGGCGATCCGGCGCAGATTGTCGAAGAGCGCGGCATGAAGCAGGTCACCGATACCGGCGCGATCGAAACGGCGGTCGACGAGATCATCGCCGCCAACCCCGCGCAGGTGGAAAAAGCCAAGCAGAACCCGAAACTCGCCGGCTGGTTCGTCGGCCAGGTGATGAAGGCCACCGGCGGCAAGGCCAACCCCAAGGCGGTGAACGAGATTGTCTCCGCGCGGCTGGGGCTGTGAGTGCGGTGGAGCGGTACGAATACAAGGTCGTTCCCGCACCGACCAGAGGTGTAAAAGCCAAGACCGCGAAAACACCCGAGGCGCGGTTCGCGCTTTGCATCGAGCAGACCATCAACGATCTCGCGGTGGAAGGCTGGTGCTATCAGCGCTCGGACGTCCTGCCCTCCGAAGAGCGGCAGGGGCTGACCGGCACGGTCACGCATTGGCGCACGCTGCTGGTCTTCAGGCGCCCTGCCGAGGCTCCCGCCGCCACGACCGATCCCGCGCGGCGCGAGCCGGCCATGACGGCGCCGGCCACGGACACGGAAGACGCAGCGCCCGCCTGACCGGCGCGCCTATTCCCCCAGATCGAGCGAGAGCGCGTGAATGGCCCCGACAAGCTCGGAGCCGAGCGCGGAATGAACCATCCGGTGCCGTGCGATACGGGTCTTGCCCGCAAAGTCCGCAGAGCGGATCCTGATCGTGAAATGGCTCTCCCCGCCCTCCTGGTAGCCGGCATGACCACGATGGCTCTCGCTGTCGTCCCGTACCATCAATTCGCGCGGGGCGAAGGCCTCGCGCAGCCGGGTTTCGATTTCATTCGTCCGCGACATTTATTTTCTCCCCTGCCCTTCCAACTCCGACGGGCCATCGTTTAAAGTGCGTTCTTCGAGTCGAAAAGGCAGTGTTATGAGCAAATCAGATCCCTTCGGTTTTGACATGTCGGTCAAATCGGCCAAGAAGAAAAACCCCCGCGGTCGCAGGGGCATGTCGGGCGCATCCGAAACCTCGATGCGGCTGTGCGATCACGAGGGATGCCGCGAGCCGGGCAAGTTCCGCGCGCCGAAGGCACCGGATGTTCTGGATGACTATTACTGGTTCTGCCAGGAGCATGTGCGCGAATATAACCTCAAGTGGAACTTTTTCGACGGCAAGACCGAAGCGGAAATGAACGCGCAGATGACCTCCGACAAGGTCTGGGAGCGCCGCACCAAGGATTTCCGTGACCCCGAGGCCAAGGCCTGGGCGCGGCTCGGCATCGAGGACCCGCATCAGGTGCTGGGCGAGAACGCCACGCGCAATCCCGGACGCAGCGGCGCCGGCACGGGCCATACCAAGCGCCTGCCACCGACCGAGCGGCGCGCGATCGAAATCCTCGATGCCCGCGACACATGGTCCAAGGCCGAGGTGCGCAAAGCCTACAAGGCTCTGATCAAGGTGCTGCATCCCGATATGAACGGCGGTGACCGGAGCCAGGAAGAGCAGCTGCAACAGGTCGTCTGGGCCTGGGACCAGATCAAGGAAAGCCGGAATTTCAAATGATCTGGCTGCGGGGCTCGGTGCCGCCGCTCGGTAATTGAGTATTTATGACGAAGAGAAGCCGGAAAGGTTCCCCTCCCCGGCTTCTTCTCGTTTCAAATACTCACTTCATGACGGCCGCGCCAGCACCGCGCTCAAAGCTCAAAGAACATCGTCAAGGACCGCTTTCAACCGGTTGACCGTGCCATCCACGTCATACAGCTTGTCGAGTCCGAAAAGACCCAGCCGGAAGGTCGAGAATTCCGGCGGCTCGTCGCATTGCAGCGGCACACCGGCCGCGATCTGCATGCCCTTTTGCGCGAAGGCGCGGCCGGACTGGATTTCGGGGTCGTCGGTGTAGCTCACCACCACGCCGGGAGCGCCGAACCCGTCCGCGGCAACCGAACGCACGCCCTTGTCAGCCAGCAGCGCGCGAACGCGGTTGCCGAGCTCCCATTGCGCCTCGCGAAGCTTTTCGAACCCGTAGTCACGCGTCTCCAGCATGGTGTCGCGGAAGGCGCGCAGCGCGTCGGTGGGCATCGTCGCGTGATAGGCATGGCCGCCGTTTTCATAGGCCTGCATGATCTGGTGCCATTTCTTCAGATCGGTGACGAAGCTGTTGGACGAGGTCTCCTCCATCCGTGCCAGCGCTCGCTCGGACAGCATCACCAGACCGGCCGACGGCGTGGCCGACCAGCCCTTTTGCGGCGCGGAGATCAACACGTCGACCCCGGTGGCCTTCATGTTCACCCAGGCGCAGCCCGACGCGATGCAATCAAGGACCATCAGCGCACCGACCTCATGAGCCGCGTCCGCAAGCGAAGTGATATAGTCGTCCGGCAGGATGATCCCGGAGCTCGTCTCGACATGCGGTGCGAAGACGATATCCGGCTTTTCCTCGCGGATACGGGCGGTCACATCCTCGATCGGGGCCGGGGCGAACGGCGCGCGCGCATCGTTGCCGGTCTGACGCGCCTTCATCACGATCGTATCGCCGCCGAACTGTCCCATTTCGAAAATCTGGCTCCAGCGGTATGAAAACCATCCGTTGCGCACGATCAGCGCTTTGGCCCCCTGTCCGAACTGGCGCGCGACCGCTTCCATGCCGTAGCTGCCGCCACCGGGCACGAGCACGACCGCATCGGCGTTGTAGACCTCCTTGAGCATGGAGGAGATGTCCGTCATCACCGTTTGGTAGGCTTTGGACATATGATTGAGGGACCGGTCCGTGAATACGACCGAGAATTCTTCGAGACCGTCGGGATCGATTGTATCGAGCAATGCCATTTGCGCACCTCCTTGAGTTGCCGCAGAGTTAGCCTGCTGCGAGCCGTTTGGCAAAGCGATGTTTTGCCTCTACCCGATCGGGCCGGGCAAACGCTCCTCGCTCAGCAGGACGTTAGCATCGACCGTCCCGACACCGGGCAATGTCATGATGCGGCGGCGCAGGACGCGTTCGAAATCGGCGATGTCGCGCGCGATGACGCGCAGCCGGTAATCATAGGCGCCGAGCAGGTGCTCGACCGTCTGCACCTCCGGGATTGCTGTCACTGCGCGTTCGAAATCCTCAACGCCCACGCGGCCCTTCGCGGCCATCTTGACGCCAAGAAAGACCGTCACGCCGAAGCCCAGCGCCTGCGCGTCCAGATCGAGCCGGTAGCCCCGGAACACGCCCGCTTCGCGCAAGCGTTTGAGCCGGCGCCACGCTGCCGGTTGCGACAGACCCAGCTGCCGCCCCAGAGCGCCGGCGCCGATCAACGCATCCTGCGCAACGGCGCGGATCATCGCGCGGTCGATCTCATCAAGCTCGATCATATCGGCAGCGTCTCGTCGAATTTCACGCGCGCGATATGCATCAAGGCCTCGATATCGGTGATGTGCGGCAGGGTGAGCAACTTGCCGCGATAGACCTCCTGGTAATGCGGCATGTCGCGCGCCACGACAGAAAGGCGCGTGTCCACCTGACCGAGGAAGGTTTGCACTTCCGTCACCTCCGGCACGAGCCGCGCGGCGGCGAGGAAATCATCGAAGGCGCGCGGCTGGGTCTTGTCGAGCGTGACGCGCAGGCTGACTTCGACGGAATAGCCCAGCGCCGCCCAGTCGATGACGCCGCGCACGGCACGGATGATCCCAGCCTCGCGCAACCCCGCCAAGCGGCGCGCGAGCGTGCTGGGCGTTACGCCTGCACGCTCCGCCAGTTCGGCAGCGGGCAGATGGGGGGCGGCCTGAAACTGCCGCAGAATTCGCAGATCGGTGTCGCTGAGCATGAAATTTTCGTATCAAAGCTTTTTGGCGAATGGAATACGCAAAATTCCGGCATAATCCGCGCGTTTTGCCAAGCGGCTCTCGTGCATCGCCGGTAATCTGCGCTCAACGAAACCATCAATGCAGAGGCATGATCATGCGCGTTTATTACGATCGCGATTGCGATATCAATCTCATCAAGGACAAGAAGGTCGCCATTCTCGGCTATGGCAGTCAGGGCCATGCCCATGCGCTGAACCTGCGGGATAGCGGCGTCAAGAATGTTGTCGTGGCGCTGCGCGAGGGCTCTCCGTCAGCCAAGAAGGCCGAGGGCGAGGGGCTCGAGGTCATGGGCATCGCCGAAGCGGCGGCGTGGTGCGATCTGATCATGTTCACCATGCCCGATGAATTGCAGGCTGATACCTACAAGAAATACGTGCATGACAACCTGCGCGAAGGCGCTGCGATTGCCTTTGCCCACGGTCTGAACGTGCATTTCGGACTGATCGAGCCGAAGCCCGGCGTCGATGTCATCATGATGGCACCGAAGGGTCCGGGTCACACGGTGCGCGGCGAATATACCAAGGGCGGCGGCGTGCCCTGCCTTGTGGCGGTGCATAACGACGCGTCGGGTAAGGCGCTGGAGGTCGGCCTCAGCTATTGCTCGGCCATCGGCGGCGGGCGTTCGGGGATCATCGAGACGAATTTCCGCGAGGAATGTGAGACGGACCTTTTCGGCGAACAGGCAGTGCTGTGCGGCGGTCTGGTCGAACTGATCCGCATGGGGTTCGAAACGCTGGTCGAGGCCGGTTACGAGCCGGAGATGGCCTATTTCGAGTGTCTGCACGAGGTGAAGCTGATCGTGGATCTGATCTACGAGGGCGGCATCGCCAACATGAACTACTCGATTTCGAACACCGCCGAATACGGCGAATATGTCAGCGGCCCGCGCATCCTGCCCTATGAGGAAACCAAGAAGCGCATGAAAGAGGTTCTGACCGACATCCAGACCGGCAAATTCGTGCGTGATTTCATGCAGGAAAACGCCGTCGGCCAGCCGATGTTCAAGGCCACCCGCCGGATCAATGACGAGCACCAGATCGAGGAAACCGGCGAGAAGCTGCGCGGCATGATGCCGTGGATCTCGGCCGGCAAGATGGTCGACAAGCAGAAGAACTGATGCGGCCCGCGGCTCCGGCCCGCGCGAGGCGGGCTGGAGTCATCCTATAGTTTGGGCTTGCCCGTGCTGTCCTTGTCCTTTGCCAGTGTCGATTTCGGCGCGTTCTCGTCCTTGAGCTCCTCGCGGGTTTTCTTCCGGCTATAGAGCGAAAACGCCAGGGCGGCGCCGAGTGTCACCACAATGAGCAGAATCACGATGGGATAGTCCATGAAGTTGCCTCCTTCGGTCACATGGGGGCAACGTCACAGCGGCGTTTCGGTTTCGCCGGTGCGGCGAGGTAACTCGGGCGCCGCGATGGCAATGCCGGTTTCAAAGGATGTCGCGCGTCATGCAAGCCCCTGAAATCACCGCGACAAACTGGGTGATGGTCGCCGCGCTCGGGCTGGTCTGGGGGGCGACCTTTCTATTTATCGAAATCGCGCTGACCGGCATCACGCCGTTCTGGCTCGCCGCCGGGCGGATCGGGTTCGCCTGTCTTTTGACGGTCGCGGTGTGGCTTTTGCGCGGCGGGCGCATCTTCCTGACGGACGAGACCGCCTGGGGCGCGCTGATTGTCTCGGGGATTCTCAATTCCGCCGTGCCGTTCATGCTGCTCAGCTGGGGCCAGCAGACGGTCACGTCGGGCTTTGCGGGCGTGTCGATGGCTGCGGTCGCGCTGATGGTGTTGCCGCTGGCGCATGTCTTCGTTCCCGGCGAGCGGATGACGCTGCGCCGTGTTCTGGGCTTCGCGGTCGGCTTCGCCGGAGTGACGGTGCTTTTAGGCGGACAGGTCTTCGCCTCCACTGGCGATCCGATGGAGCCTTTCGGCCGCCTTGCCTGTCTCGGTGCCGCCGCGTGCTACGCCGCGAGTTCCATCCTCGTGCGCAAGCTGCCGCCGGTCGATTCCTTCGGGCTGGCCGCCTCGACGCTGATTTTCGGCTCGCTCGTGGTCATTCCCGCGGCCATGGTGGTCGAAGGGCCGCCGCCCCTGCCCGCGACCGATATTCTTGTCATCATCGCGATACTGGGGCTGATCCCGACAGCGGGGGCCAACCTGCTCAGGGTCTTCGTGATCCGCAGCGCGGGGCCGGTTTTCCTGTCGCTGGTCAACTACCAGGTGCCGATGTGGTCGGTCCTGCTTGGCATCCTCATCCTGGGCGAGCCCTTCAAGCCGATCCTGCTCTTGGCGATGGGGCTGATCCTGAGCGGGCTCTTCATCAGCCAATGGGGCGCGCTGAAGCGCCTGTTCGCAAGGCGCGTCACTCCCAGCAGCTGACAAGCGCAGTCATCGCGACGCCCCGCTCCGTAAGGTCCACCGGGTCGAGCCGATCGAATCCCTCGGCCGTTTGAACCACGATCCCGGCCTGTTCCAGCACCGAGCGCAGGCGGTCCGCCTTGACGGCGAAACCGACGTCGTCGGGCAAACGGCGACCGCCCGCGTCGCGAGGGATCAACATCCCGACGACCGCGCCGCCATCGTCGAGAACCGGGCCGCCCGCATCGCCCTCCATCGTGTCGATTGCCAGACGGTTGATGCCCTCCTCCCCGTCCAGCCCGTGCAGGTCGGCGAGGCGGCCGAAAGTCAACGTCGCCGTGGATAGCACGCCGCCGAATGAATAGCCGGAAACGGCGATTTCGGATGCGATGCGCGGCGTGCCATCACGGAACCGCGCGACCTCGCCGGGGGCGAGCGGCGCCGCAGGGGCCAGCACCGCCACTCCGGCACCGGAATCGGATGCCAGCACACGCGCCTCGTATTCGCCGTTGAGCGTGATGCGCCCGCATGAGGCGACCGCCGCGCTGGTGGTGGCAACGTGGCCTTGCCGATCCACGAAAATTCCCGATGCGGTGAGTTTCGGTTGACGGATCTTGAGCCCGGCCACCAGATCGACGCTTTGCGCGTCCTCCGTCACGGCTGCAGGATCCAGCACGCCGTCGATCGGCTCGAAACTGCTGCGCAGCGCGGCGAGGATACGCGTGCGGCGCTCCTCGTCTCCGGCGGGCCAGACCAGGGTGAACCCCTTGATCGCGCCATCCGAAAGCCGCGCCTCGCTATGCGAGACTATGCGGTCATTGCGCCCGGTCAGGGTAAAGCCATTCCGGCCAAGCTCCCTTTCGCCCTCGCGGGGGACGATCTGCAAGGTCTGCATGATCTCGTAAAGCCCGCCGAGCCGTTCGCGATCTCCGGGCTGGCTGATGAGCAGCACCTGCGCCTGCTCGACCGTTCCGGTCGGGGCGAAAATAGCGAAGGGGCTTTCATAACGGTCAAGCGCGACGGCCCCGAGCGGCAGGTCTATGCGGATGCCGGCGCGCGTGTCGCGGACGGTTTGCATATCCATACCGTCGAGCACCGAATTATACTGCTCGAAAAGCGCGTCGCGCTGCGCGGTGGTCAGGATGCCGGTATCGGGATAACCGTTCGCGCGCTGCCACTGGCGCATCGCCGCGCGGGTGCCGCTGCCGAAGGCGCCATCGATGGCGGCGTCATAGAACCCGGCCCATTTCAGCGCGATCTGCACATCCTGCCGCGCCACGCGGTTGAGCCGCGCCTCGGCCGCGCGTGCCTCGCGCGGGGTCTCGTCGGTGCTTTGCACGGCGGGCGTGTCGAGACGGTCCGGTGGGCTTGCGGTTGGCGCAGCGCCGGCGGGGCCGGCCCCGATCGGCCAGATGCGCTGGCCATAGCGGCCCGGCTCCTCGACGTAGCTGTCGCTCGGGATCAGCCCACGGGCGCGAAGGCTCCGCAGAAGCGACGCCGCCTCTTCGCGCGAATAGGGGCCGAGCGCGATCCCGTACCAGCCGCGCCCGAGGTCGAACCCGTTGACATCGGCAAGCTCGGCGGAATAGTCGCGCAGCCGCGATTGCGCCGCCGACAGGCTGGGCCGGGCCTCGATCTGGATATAGGCGCGATCCTGCGCCGCAGCGGGCGCGGCCCAGAGCGCCAGACCGACCAGCATGGAAAAGACAAGACTGCGCATCATCCGGGGGCACCTGCATAAAACCGCTTCGACATCCTGCATTAGCAAGATTACCGAACGACCGGAACGTGAAAATTGGCCTGTCCGCGTGATTGACCCTTGCCCGCCATCCGCCTAATCAGACGCCAACGCAAGCAGGGGCGCCGACATCATGGACCAGACCGTTCAAAAGCCGCGCAGTTTCCAGGAAATCATCCTGCGGCTGCAAACCTACTGGGCCGGCCAGGGCTGCGCGATGTTGCAACCTTACGACATGGAGGTCGGCGCAGGCACTTTCCATCCGGCAACGACCTTGCGCTCGCTCGGCAGCAAGCCTTGGGCGGCGGCCTATGTCCAGCCCTCGCGCCGTCCCACTGACGGGCGCTATGGCGAGAACCCCAACCGGCTGCAGCATTATTACCAGTATCAGGTGCTCATCAAACCCTCGCCGCCCGATCTGCAGGAACTCTATCTCGGCTCGCTGAGGGCCATCGGCATCGATATGGGCCTGCACGATATCCGCTTCGTCGAGGACGATTGGGAAAGCCCGACGCTCGGCGCGTGGGGGCTGGGCTGGGAAGTCTGGTGCGACGGCATGGAAGTGTCGCAGTTCACCTATTTCCAGCAGGTCGGCGGGCATGATTGCGCGCCTGTTTCGGGCGAGCTGACCTATGGTCTGGAGCGGCTGGCGATGTATGTGCTGGGCGTCGATCACGTCATGGACATGCCTTACAACGATCCAGGCGCGCCGATCCCGCTCAGCTATGGCGATGTGTTCCGCCAGACGGAGCAGGAATACAGCCGCTGGAATTTCGACGTGGCCGATACCGACGTGCTGCTGCGTCATTTCGAGGAGGCAGAGGCCGAATGCGCGCGCATCCTCGCGCAGCCGGACGAAGACCCCAAGACGGGCCGCCGCATCGTCATGGCCCATCCGGCCTATGACCAGTGCATCAAGGCCAGCCACATCTTCAACCTGCTCGACGCGCGCGGCGTGATCTCGGTGACGGAACGGCAAAGCTATATCGGCCGCGTGCGCGCGCTTGCCAAGATGTGTGCCGATGCCTTCGTTCAGACGGATGCCGGCGGGTTCGCTGCTTAATCCTCCGGGTCGTAGCCGAACTCTTCGAAATCGCGCGCGTAGACACGCGCGATGCGCGCGCGGTCGGACGCGCCGATCTCCAGCGTTTGGCTTCTGCTGGATTTTTCATGCGGCGCCACCGCCGGCGCAGGCAATCCGACCCGGTCCGCAATACGCCTCAGAATGCCGTCTATGCCATTTTCGAAACGAAAAACCTCGATGCCCGGCCATTCCGTGAACTCCACCTGCGGGCGGAGATGATTGCTCAGATACCAGGGATCTCGCGCGCGCCGGGTCAGCGCCTTGTCGAACCAGGGGCTGAACGCCTGAGCGCGCTGTTCGGGCGTTGCATCGGCGAAGGGCGTTCGGTGCAGCCCCATGAAGCGCCGGATCTTCTTGCCCGTCATGCGCCAGACGAACTCGCTCTGCAGGCGGTGAACGGGATGGCGGATGATACAGAAGGCGTAGTCGATGAAGGACGGATCGAACAATTGCGCCAACGCCGCAGCATGAAGATGCTGCGCCGGCGCCGGGAGCAGACCGTCCCTGTGGGCGCGCATCATCGACGGCCGGGCATGGTTGGCCAGCCAGCGCTCGACAGAGCTGCCCCCGGTTTTGGGAACATGCAAGAAAAGCACGTTTCGATCATGGATACGGTAAAGCGGCACGGTACCTCTTGAGGGGCGAATGGGATAAGGCGGGATAGCAGCCCCACCTCCGCTCTTCCAGCCTCGCACGCCCGTTTACACCGCCGGGCGCCTTGCTTATAGGACGGGCGAGTTCAGGACGGGCAACCCATGACAGGCAAAATCCTCGCAGGTGCAATCCTTCTTGCGGCCGTTATCGCGGGCGCGGCGATGTATTATCTGCAGGTCTATGCCTTCTACGAGGAGGTTCAGCCGACCGGCACCGACGATGTACAACTGACAACGCTGGACGGGCGGCGCGAGACGATCCTTTACGAGGATTTCAAGGCGATCGATGCGGAAAGCTCGCCCATTCGCTACCGCGCCTGTTTCACCACGCGCACGCCGCTTTCGACGCTTCTGGCGACCTATGAACCCTATGAAGGCGCGGCGCCGCGCAATGCGCCGGGCTGGTTCGATTGCTTCGACGCCGAGGCCATCGGCGCTGCGATCCAGAACGGAACCGCGCATGTGTTCGTCAGCGAGCGCAACCGCGAATTCGGGATCGACCGCGTGGTTGCGATCACCGAGGCGGGGCGCGGCTATGTCTGGCACGAAGTCAACGATTGCGGCGACAAGGCCTATGACGGCACGCCGCTGGGCGAGGATTGCCCGCAACCCAATACCGGAGGCAACTGATGCCAGACCTTCTGATCGAGCTATTTTCCGAGGAAATCCCCGCGCGGATGCAGGCCAAGGCCGCCGCCGATCTCAAGGCGCGCATCACCGATGGGCTTGTCGAGGCCGGGCTGACCTATGCCGGCGCCGCCGCCTTCGCCACCCCGCGCCGGCTGGCGCTGCGGGTCGATGACCTGACGGCCCGTTCGCCCGACGTGACCGAGGAGCGCAAGGGGCCGCGCGTCGATGCGCCCGAGAAGGCGATCGAAGGATTCCTGCGCGGCGCGGGCGTGGCGCGCGAGGCATTGATCGAGCGGAACGAGAAGAAAGGCCGCGTGTTCTATGCCGTGATCGAGAAACCCGGCCGTCCCGCCGCCGAGATCGTGGCCGAAGTGCTGGAACGGACGATCCGCAACTTCCCTTGGCCCAAATCCATGCGCTGGGGCGCGGGCAGCCTGCGCTGGGTGCGCCCGCTGCACGCGATCCTCTGCATCCTGACGACCGAGGAAGGCTCCGAGGTCGTGCCGCTGGAGGTGGACGGGATCGCATCCGGACGGCAGACGCGCGGCCATCGCTTCATGGCGCCGGATGCGTTCGACGTGCGCGGCTTCGACGATTACGACGCCAAGCTGAAACGCGCGCATGTCGTGCTGGACGGTGCCGAACGCGCGGACGCGATCTGGCAGGAGGCGACCAATCAGGCTTTCGCCAGCGGGCTGGAGATCGTGGAGGACAAGGGTTTGCTGTCCGAGGTCGCCGGGCTGGTCGAATGGCCCGTGGTGCTGATGGGCGAGATCGACGCGGAGTTTCTGGACCTGCCCCCGGAGGTGCTGCAAACCTCGATGAAGGAGCATCAGAAGTTCTTTTCGGTCCGCAATCCCAAGACGGCCCGGATCGAACGCTTCGTCACCGTGACGAATATCGCAACGCCCGATCATGGCGCGACGATCCTCGCCGGCAACCAGAAGGTGCTGTCCGCGCGACTCGCTGATGCCAAGTTCTTTTGGGAGAACGATCTGCGCATTGCCAAGGGCGAGAAGATGCAGCCCTGGCTCGATGCGCTGGAGAGCGTGACCTTTCACAACAAGCTGGGCAGCGTGAAGGACAAGGTGGACCGCGTCGCTGCTTTGGCGCGTGAACTGGCGCCCGCGGTCAGCGCGGAACCGGATCTGGCAGAGCGCGCGGCACGGGTGGCGAAGGCCGATCTGGCGTCGGAGATGGTCTATGAATTTCCGGAACTTCAGGGGCTTATGGGCCGCTATTACAGCGATGCCGCAGGGTTCGCACCCCAAGTGGCTGCGGCCTGTGAAGAACATTACTCGCCGCTCGGCCCCTCGGACGACGTGCCCACCGCGCCGGTATCGGTGGCCGTGGCACTGGCCGACAAGATCGACACGCTGACGGGGTTCTGGGCAATCGACGAGAAGCCGACCGGGTCCAAGGATCCCTTCGCGCTCCGCCGGGCGGCTTTGGGGGTGATCCGGCTGGTGCTGGAGAATGGGTTGACGCTCGCGCTTGAGCCGCTCTTTGTGTCGGGTCTTGCGCGCAAGGATATCGAGGATACCGGCATTGCGCGTGACCTCCTCTCCTTCTTCCACGACCGCCTGAAGGTCTACCTGCGCGATCAGGGCATCCGGCATGACGTGATCGACGCCTGCATCGCGATGCCGGAGAACGACGATCTGGCGCTTCTGGTCAAGCGAGCCAAGGCGTTGCAGGCGTTTCTTGAGACCGACGATGGCGAAAACCTCGTGCAAGGGTTCAAGCGCGCCAATAACATTCTGGCGCAGGCCGAGGAGAAGGATGGCGTCGAATACAGTTTCGGGGCCGATCCGAAATTCGCCGAAGATCCCACTGAAACCGCGCTGTTCGACGCGCTGGAAAAGGCCGAAGCAAAGATCAAGCCGGCGATGGAGGCGCAGGATTTCGGTGCCGCGATGGGCGCGATGGCCGACCTTCGCGCGCCGGTCGATGCGTTCTTCGAGGCCGTGCAGGTCAATGCCGACAGCGACGTGCTGCGGCGCAACCGGCTCAACCTGCTCAGCACCATCAGGCAGACCTGCCTGCAAGTGGCCGACCTGACGCGCATCGAAGGCTGACAGGTAGCGCGGCAAACCCCTTGCCAGAGCGCGCAGCGGCTTTATGCTGCGCGCGAACCAGAGGGTGCCGCAGTGCAGAAACCGGCTTTCGACAACCCGGACGTGACCGTCATCACGCCGACCTCCCCCGTGTCGGAGCCGACGCATGGCGGGCGGGCCAAATGCCTGCAACGTCTGATACGGCTCGACCTGCCGGTGCCGCGCACCGTGGCGCTGTCCTTCGATACGGTTCACAGGTTCACCAGCGGTTACCGCCCCGACGTGTCGGGCATATTGGCCGAGTTCGCACCGAGCGCGCTGCTCTGCGTGCGCCCGTCGTCGCAGGATCCCGATTGGGGCGGGCCGCGCGCGGTGCTCAATATCGGGATGAACGATGCGCGCCATTCCGAACTGTGCAAGCGCATCGGCGCGCGCGGGGCAACGGAGATCTACCTGCGCTTCATCCAGACCTATGCCGTCGATGTCGCGCGGCTCGATGCGGAGATGTTCGACGATCTTGGCGGCACGGGGCCGGAGGCGCTGAAACGGGCGCTGCGCCGGTTCGAGGACGAGGCCGAGGAGCCGTTTCCACAGGATCGCGGTGTGCAGCTTGCCGAGATCCTGCGCTCGATGGCGCGGGCCTGGGAGGGCACCACGGCGCGGCTGTTGCGGCAGGCCAAGGGCGCGCCGGTGGATGCCGGGCTCGGGCTTGTCGTGCAGGAAATGACCCTCGGGGGCGGGACCGGCGAAAGCGGCGCAGGCGTGCTGCAACTGGTCGACTCCACAACCGGCAAACCGCAGGTCACGGGACGCTATCTCAGCCGAAGCCAAGGCCGGGAGGCTGTCGAGGAGGATGCGCGGTCCATCTATCTCGAAAAGGATCCGCGCGGCGCGTCGCTGGAAGAGCTGGCCCCGGACGCCTTCGCGGCGCTCAAGGATCACGCGGCGCGGATGCGCGAGCGGCTGCGCGAGGAAATGCAGATCGAGTTCACCATCGCCGATGGCGATCTGCATATCCTCGACGGCGTTCGGGTCGAGCGCAGCGCCCGCGCCGCGCTCAGGATCGCGGTGAGTCTCGCGGATGACGGGATCATCACCCGGCAGGAGGCGCTGATGCGGATAGAGCCCCGCGCCCTGCCCGAGCTGTTGCACCGGCAAGTGGCGGCGTCGGCAAAGCGCGATATCGTCGGCTCCGGCATCGCAGCCAGTCCGGGCGCCGCGACCGGGCGGATCGTTTTTACGTCCGAAGCCGCGCAGGCCAGCGCCGCGCGCGGCGAGCCCTGCGTTCTGGTGCGCCGGGAGACCAGCCCGGAGGACATTCGCGGAATGCATGCGGCCTCCGCCGTCCTGACCGAACGCGGCGGCATGACCAGCCACGCAGCGGTGATCGGGCGCGGTCTGGGTCTGCCCTGCATCGTCGGCGCCGCCAACCTGCGCTACAGCCCCGACCAAAAGACGCTTCTGGCACAGGACGGGCGCGTGCTGAACGAGGGCGACGAAATCACCATCGACGGCACCAGCGGGCAGGTGCTTGTGGGTGCGGTAGAGACGATCGAGGCCAATCTCGACGAGACCTTTCGCCGCTTCATGAGCTGGGCCGATGCCGAGCGCGATATCGGCGTGCGCGCCAATGCCGACACGCCGGCCGATGCGCGCGCGGCCGTGCATTTCCGCGCGCAGGGTATCGGGCTGTGCCGCACCGAACATATGTTTTTCGAGACCGAACGGCTGACCCCCATGCGCGAGATGATCTTCGCGCAGGATGCAAAGGACCGGGAAGCCGCGCTCGAAATCGTGCTGCCGATGCAGCGCGCGGATTTCCTCGAACTTTTTCGCATCATGCAGGGCCATCCTGTCTGCATCAGGCTTTTCGACCCGCCGCTGCACGAATTCCTTCCCACCTCGCGCTCCGGGCAACGCGAACTTGCCGAGGCGCTGGATATCCCCGTTAGCGATGTCACCCGCCGGATCGATGGCCTCACCGAATACAACCCGATGCTGGGCATGCGCGGCGTGCGGCTGGGCATCACCGTGCCCGAGATCTACGACATGCAGGCCCGCGCCATTTTCGAGGCTACGGTCGAGGCGGGGCGCGAGGGCGTGCAGATCGTGCCGGAAATCATGCTGCCGCTCGTGTCGGCCAAGCGCGAAGTGGAGCTTGTCCGCGCGCGGATCGAAGCGGTCGCCGCTTCCGTGCGCGCCGAACGCGGTGCCGATTTCACCTTCCGCCTCGGCGTTATGGTCGAAACGCCCCGCGCCTGCCTGCGCGCCGGGGATATCGCCGAGCATACGCAATTCCTGAGTTTCGGCACCAATGACCTGACTCAGATGACCTATGGTCTGTCGCGCGATGATGCCGGGCGGTTCATGTCGGAATATGTGCGCCAGAGCGTCTTTGACGAGGATCCTTTCCACCGGCTCGACAGCGAAGGCGTCGGCGAATTGCTGTCGCTGGGTGCCACGCGCGGGCGGGCCGCCCGGCCGGATGTGATCCTGTCGATCTGCGGCGAACATGCGGCGCATGCCGATTCGATAGCCTTCTGCCGCGCCGCCGGATTCGACTATGTCAGCTGCTCGCCGTTTCGCGTTCCGGTGGCGCGGCTTGCGGCGGCACAACTGGCGCTCTCCGACAAGATGAAGTAGCGAGTCCCTCGCTGGCCCGCGATATCTTCCATGCCGTTCAATACGGCGGCAGGTTTGCGCTTGGCCGTGCGCCCCCTTGCCTTGTGATCTGGGCGGATCTTCGCTAACAGCCCGCTCGTCTGCGCGGCGCTGCCATTGTCAAGTGTGTTCTGCCGCCACCAACAACATCGCGAGATGAACACTCGTCATGACAAGATTTCTTGCTCTGCTCCTGGCGGCGGCCATGCTGGCCACGCCTACCCTGGCCGATCGCGCGGATGATGACGTCGCATCGCTGCTGGTCGAAGAACAAAATGGACTGAACGCTGCCGGCAAGTCCCATTTGAACGCACTCGTGACCCCCGTGTCGCGGAAATCCGCCGTCTATTCCGCCGCTTGGGTCAACAGCCAGAAAACCGCCGGTGGCGGCGCGCAATGGGAGTGCCTGGCCGAAGCGCTCTATTTCGAAGCGCGCGGCGAAACGATCAAAGGCCAGTTCGCCGTTGCCGAAGTGATAATGAACCGCGTCAAGAGCGGCCGGTTCCCCGATACGGTCTGCGGTGTGGTCAACCAGGGCACGGGCCGCAAATACCAGTGCCAGTTCACCTACACCTGCGACGGCATCCCCGAACGCATCCGCGAACCGCGAGCCTGGAAACAGGTCGGCAAGATCGCGCGGGCCATCCTCGATGGCGTCGCCCCGCTCAACCTGACCGATGGGGCCACGCATTACCACACCAAGGCCGTGAGCCCGCGCTGGTCGCGGACCTATACGAAAACCGCCTCCATCGGTGTGCATCTGTTCTATCGCCACACTTGGCGGGTCAGCGCGAACAGCTGACCGGCTGCCATTGCGCCGAATGTCGTGATCGGGGCGAAAAACGCCCGTTCGCGGCGTTCCGGTCGCACGCCGGCTCTGCTAGGTCGGAGTGACAGCATCTGATCCGGGGCGGCCATGAGCAGCGAAATCCGCGAAGCCTTCGCACATCCGACCGAGCGGGCCATCGCCACGGCCAAGGACGGCCCCGTGGACCGCATTTCGCTGCGCGATCATATCGTGCAGGTCGAAATTGGCGCCTTCCAGGCCGAGCGCGGCACGACGCAGCGCGTTTGCTTCAACATCGTGGTCGAGGTCGAGCCGCAAACGCAGCAGATCGACGACGATGTGGATCGCATCCTGTCCTATGACCGCGTGACCGAAGCCATCGCCGCGGAGCTTGCGGCCGAGCGGGTGAACCTTCTCGAAACGCTCGCAGCGCGGATTGCGGAGCGGATATTGCAAGAGCCGCAGGCGCGGCGCACCTTCGTGCGGATCGAAAAACTGGATCGCGGCCCCGGCGCGCTTGGGGTGGAGATCGTGCGCTCGCGCGACGATCTGGGCCGCGCGATCGGCACGGCGCAGGAACGGCCACATCCGCGCGTTGTTCACCTGTCCAATGAGGCCATCGCCTCACCGCATCTCGGCGGTTGGATCGATGCCTTGAGCGCGCGGGACGCACCGGTGATCTTTTGCATCGGACGGCCGGACGTGGCACCGCCGCAAGTGCCGCACAGGATGGCGCAGCGGCGGATCGATCTTCTCTCCATCGAACAGAATGCCTGGTGTCTGGCGGCCCGCGATGCCCGCTGCAAGGTGGTGGCGACCCGAACCGAACTCGACTGGGCGATGAAGAACGGACAGGTCTGCGTCTGGGCGCCGTCGAAAATCGTCCTCGACGCTGTCGAGCGGCCTGCGCTGGACGCAACCGGCCCGGTGGATCTGACACTCTGGTTTGCCGCATTGATCGAAGCCCGCGAGATTCTGAGCATTGGTGAGACGGCGTCGCCGGGCGGCAGCGTGCCGGTTCACAACCGCCCCATTGGCGAAACCGTGCTCTGAGACCTTGCCAAATCGCCCCCGGCGTTTCATTGAACCGGCATGAGCGCCTATTATCGCCCCCTCCCCCGCTCCGGCCCGCTGCGGCCCGGCGGGGCGCTTCCGCTGGCTGGCGGGTCGTTCTGGTTCGCCGACATTGCGCTTGAGCAGCGTGGCCGCGCGCCCGAAATCGTCCCGGCACGAGAGGCGCCGCACGCTGTGCTGGAGCGACTGACTGCGGCGCGCGCGCCCATCGCGGGATGCGATATGCGCCGAACGCGCATCATGGGGATCCTCAACGTCACGCCCGACAGTTTTTCCGATGGTGGACGATATCAGGACCGCGATGCCGCTCTGGTCCAGGCACGCCGGATGCACTCGGATGGCGCCGATATCATCGATGTGGGCGGCGAAAGCACGCGGCCCGGCGCGCGAACGGTGAGCGTTTCGGACGAGATCGACCGGGTCGCCGCGCCGATCCGGGACGTCGCGGCGCAGCTCGATGTGCCGATCTCAATCGACACCCGCAAGGCCGAGGTGGCGCGCGCCGCGCTACACGCCGGCGCTGCGATCGTCAACGATGTGTCGGGCTTCACCTTCGATCCCGCGCTTGCCCCGCTATGCGCCGAACGCGGCGTGCCTGTCTGCGTCATGCATGCCCAGGGTGATCCGGAAACCATGCAGGACGCCCCGCGCTATGACGATGTGCGTCTCGATGTCTACGATTTCCTCAGCGAACGGGTCGATGCACTCGTTGCGCAGGGCATCGCACGCGAGCGGATTATCGTCGATCCCGGTATCGGTTTCGGCAAGACGCTGGAGCACAACCTCGCGTTGCTGCGCGATATCGCGCTGTTTCATGCGCTGGGCTGCCCGATCCTGCTGGGTGCCTCGCGCAAGAAGTTCATCGGCACGATTTCCGGCGCGGAGGCGGCGGATGCGCGGATGCCCGGCTCGGTCGCAATCGCCTTGCACGCGGCCACGCAGGGCGTGCAGATCGTGCGGGTGCATGATGTTTTGGAAACCCGCCAGGCGCTCGCGTCCTGGCGCGCGGTGAATACGGGAGAGGGATGATGGCGCGCAAACTGTTCGGAACCGACGGGGTGCGCGGCACCGCGAACACGCCTCCGATGACGGCCGAGATGGCGCTTCGGATCGGCGCTGCCGTGGGCCGGCATTTCCGCCGTGATTCCCAGGGCGTGCACCGCGTGGTCATCGGAAAGGATACGCGGCTTTCGGGCTATATGTTCGAAAACGCGCTGACCGCCGGGCTGACCTCGACCGGCATGAACGTGCTGCTGCTCGGCCCGGTGCCGACGCCGGCGGTCGGGCTGCTGACACCCTCGATGCGGGCCGATCTGGGGATCATGATCTCGGCCAGTCACAACCCGGCTGCCGATAACGGGATCAAGTTCTTCGGCCCGGACGGGTTCAAGCTGTCGGATGCCGATGAGGCCGAGATCGAAGCGCTGATCCATTCCGGGGTCGAGTTGGCAGAAGCCGGCAATATCGGCCGCGCCAAACGGATCGACGATGGCCGGTTCCGGTATCAGGAGCGGGTCAAATCGACCTTTCCATCCGGCAAACGGCTCGACGGGCTCAAGGTCGTGGTGGATTGCGCCAATGGCGCCGCCTATAAGGCCGCGCCCGAGGTGCTTTGGGAACTCGGCGCGGATGTCGTGCCGCTCGGCGTTGCGCCTGACGGGCTCAACATCAACCGCGGCTGCGGCTCGACCGAGCCGCGGCTTGCCGCCGAGGCGGTGGTGGCGCATGGCGCGGACGTGGGCATTTGCCTCGATGGCGATGCCGATAGGGTGATCCTGATCGATGAGACCGGGCAGGTGGCCGATGGCGACCAGATCATGGCATTGATGGCAGCACGCTGGGCCGAGGAAGACCGCCTCCGGGGCGGCGTGCTGGTGGCGACGGTCATGTCGAACCTTGGCCTGGAGCGGTTCCTCGATGCGCGCGGGCTGCGGCTGGAGCGCACCGGCGTCGGCGACCGCTATGTCGTGGAGGCGATGCGGCGCGGTGGCTGGAACCTCGGGGGTGAGCAATCGGGTCATATCGTGATGACCGATTACGCGACCACCGGCGATGGGCTCATGGCGGGGCTGCAATTTTTGGCCGAGATGTGCCGCTCCGGCCAACCGGCCAGTGCGCTCGCCCGCAATTTCGAGCCGGTGCCGCAGCTTCTGAAGAACGTGCGCTATTCCGAGGGCGATGCACCGCTCGAACGCGCGTCAGTCAAATCGGCGATTGCGGAGGCCGAGGCGCGTTTGAATGGAACGGGGCGGCTCTTGATCCGCAAATCGGGGACCGAACCGCTGATCCGGGTGATGGCGGAATGCGAGGACGAGGCGCTGCTTGCGGAGCTGGTCGACGGGATCGTGGCCGAGGTCGGCGCGACGGCGTGAACGTGAGGAGGATTGGGGGCCAGCCCCCAAACCCCCGGGATATTTCAGGCAAGAAGAAAGTCAGGCCTGCGATGTGCCGTAGATCTTCGCGATGCGCTGTATGGCCTGTTCGGGGGCCATCTCCTCGCTCTCGCCCGTGCGGCGCGAGGTGAGTTCCACGACACCGTTCTTGAGCCCGCGCGGCCCGACGGTGATGCGCCATGGCAGGCCGATCAGGTCCATCGTGGCGAATTTGCCGCCCGCGCGTTCGTTGCGATCGTCGTAGAGCGGATCGAGACCGAGCGCCTTCAGGCTGTCGTAAAGCACCTCGCAAGCTGCATCGGCCTCGGAATCGCCCTGTTTCAGATTGACGATGCCGGCATGGAAGGGCGTGACGCCCTCGGGCCAGATGATGCCCTTGTCGTCATGGCTCGCCTCGATGATCGCGCCGAGAAGGCGGGAAACACCGATGCCGTGGCTGCCCATGTGGACGGGCAGCCTGTTGCCCTCCCGGTCGGTGACGGTGGCGCCCAGCGCGTCGGAATACTTGGTGCCGAAATAGAAGATCTGTCCCACCTCGATCCCGCGCGCCGTGCGGCGGCGCGCTTCGGGCACCTTGGCGAATTCGGCCTCGTCATGCGTCTCATCGGTGCGGGCATAGCGCGAGGTGAACTCTTCGAGAACGGCCTGGCATTGGGCCTTGTCGCTGTAGTCGATTTCCCGGTCGCCAAAGGTCAGATCGGTGATCTCGCTGTCGTAGAACACTTCGGACTCGCCTGTTTCGGCCAGCACGAGGAATTCATGCGTGTTGTCGCCGCCGATGGGGCCGCTATCGGCGCGCATCGGGATCGCCTGAAGCCCCATGCGTTCATATGTGCGCAGGTAGCTGACAAGGTGGCGGTTATAGGCGTGCAGAGCGTCCTCTTTCGTCAGGTCGAAATTGTAGCCGTCCTTCATCAGGAATTCGCGGCCGCGCATGACGCCGAAACGGGGGCGGATCTCGTCGCGGAACTTCCACTGGATCTGGTAGAGCGTCAGCGGCAGATCCTTGTAGCTGCCGACATGGGCGCGGAAGATATCGGTGATCAACTCCTCGGCGGTCGGCGTGAAGAGCATGTCGCGCCCGCCGCGATCGGTGATACGCAGCATCTCGTCGCCGTAAGCGTCATAGCGCCCGCTTTCGCGCCACAGATCGGCCGACTGGATCGTCGGCATGAGCATCGCCAGATGCCCGGCCCGCGCCTGCTCCTCATGGACGATATCCTCGATCTTGCGCAGCACCTTGAAACCGAGCGGCAGCCAGGAATAGATGCCGGCGCTCGCCTGTTTGATCATGCCGGCGCGCAGCATGAGGCGGTGGCTGACGATCTGCGCCTCGGCGGGCGTTTCCTTGAGCACGGGCAGGAAATAACGGGACAAACGCATCTTCAAAGGCCTCTCGGGGGTGGTTTGCGCCGTCCTATCCGGTTGGCCGGGGGCGGGCAAGAGATTGCGGGCGGGGCGTTTTTGCGTCGACGCAAAACGCCCGATGCGTTAACGCATCGGGGAACCTACGCATCGCATCCGTCCGGCCGCGTGCAAGAGCAGGCCGGACCCCAGGAAAAGGCAGTCGCATCATGGCGCTTTCGGCGCGGGAACAGTTGAAATACTGGGGCATCGCCGCGCTCGTCTTCGTGGCGATCCTCTGGCTTCTGGGCGATGTGCTGCTGCCCTTCGTGCTGGGCGGCGCGATCGCCTATTTCCTCGATCCGGCGGCGGACAAGCTCCAAAAGCTGGGGCTATCGCGCGTCGCTGCTACCGCGCTGATCACGGTGATCGGCATCGTCGCCTTCACCATCATGCTGCTCTATCTCATCCCGACGCTGATCCGCCAGGCCAACGAGCTTATCGAAGTTGCGCCGAGCGTGTTCAACCGCCTGCGCGATTTCCTGTCCGAGCGGTTTCCCGACGTCATGAATTCAGAGAGCGCCCTGCGCCGATCGCTCGTGTCGCTGGGCGAGACGATACAGGCGCGCGGCGGAGAGCTTCTGAATACCGTCCTGAGTTCTGCTGCCGGGATCATCAACGTCATCCTGCTTTTTGTCGTCGTGCCGGTCGTGGCGGTCTATCTGCTGCTCGATTGGGACAACATGGTCGCCCGTATCGACAGCCTGCTGCCGCGCGATCATGCGCCCACCATCCGCCGGCTCGCCCGCGATATCGATCGCACCTTGGCCGGTTTCATTCGCGGAATGGGCACGGTCTGCATCATCCTGGGCACCTATTACGCGCTGGCGCTCATGGCGGTTGGGCTGCAATTCGGGCTGGTGGTCGGCTTTCTTGCCGGTTTGCTCACCTTCATCCCCTATCTCGGCGCTTTCATCGGCGGGGCGCTGGCCATCGGACTGGCGCTCTTCCAGTTCTGGGGCGATTGGGTGCCCATCGGGCTCGTCGCGGGCATTTTCGTGCTCGGCCAAGTGGTCGAGGGCAATATCCTGACGCCCAAGCTGGTCGGATCTTCGGTGGGTCTGCACCCTGTCTGGCTGATCCTCGCGCTTTCGATCTTCGGCACGCTCTTCGGCTTCGTCGGCATGCTTGTCGCGGTGCCGGTGGCTGCCGCGATCGGCGTGATCGCCCGCTTTGCCGCCGAGCGCTACAAGCAAAGCCAGCTTTATCGCGGCGAGAGCGGGCAGGATAACGGTTAGATGCCCGAGCAGATGAAATTCGAAATCCCCTCCCGGCCGGCTCTGGGGCGTGGGGATTTCTACGTCACTCAAAGCAACGCGGTCGCGCTCGCGCTGATCGATACCTGGCCGAATTGGCCGGGCGGCAAGCTGGTGCTGACCGGGCCGCCCCGATCCGGCAAGACCCATCTCGTCCATGTCTGGAGCGCGGAGAGCGGCGGGCGCAAGATTGCCGCAACCGATCTGGAGGAGGCCGGAATCCCGGATCTTGCCGCAAGCGACATCTGCGTCGAGGATGTGGAGCGCATCGCGGGGAACGCAGAAGGTGAGGCGGCGCTCTTTCATCTGCACAATCTTGTGCTGGCGAATGGCCGCACGCTTCTTCTGACAGCGAGCGCGCCGCCATCGCGCTGGGGGCTGGCGCTGCCCGATCTGGCAAGCCGCATGGCCGGCAGCACCGTCGCCCGCATGGCACCGCCGGACGATCTGCTGCTTTCGGCCGTTCTGGCGAAGCTGTTCGCGGACCGCCAGATCGTGCCGATGGCCGATGTCATCCCCTATCTGGTCCGCAGGATGCCGCGCTCCTTCGATGCGGCAGGGCGGATCGTGGAGCATCTGGACCGCGAGGCGCTTGGCACGCCGAAGGGTGTGACACGCGCCCTCGCGCGCAAGGCGATGGATGCGCTTGAATTCCCCGAGCAAAGCGCGCCAGACTAGGGGCGGCCCCGCAGCGGTGCCGTTCATGACGCCAATAGCGGGGGATAGCATGACCAGTGCGGATTTTCTGAACGCCGAACGCCCTGCCCCGGTGAAGCTTGCCGATAGCGATCTCGCCGGGCCGGGACGTTTCGTGAACCGCGAATTGTCTTGGCTGGGGTTCAATTGGCGCGTGCTCGAAGAGGCCGAGAACCCGCGCGTGCCCTTGCTCGAACGGCTGCGTTTCCTGTCGATCTCGGCCACCAATCTCGATGAGTTCTACACCGTTCGGGTCGCGGGGCTTCGCGAACTGGCGCAGGCCGGGAACACCACACCGGCGGCGGACGGGCTGACCCCGGCGGAACAGCTCGTTCTGATCAACGAGGATGCGCGCAAGCTGATGGCCTCTCAACAGCGCATCCTCGGCGATCTGCGTGCGCAGATGGAGGCGGAACGTATCGCCATTGTGAACCGGGACGATTTGGACGAGGCCGACCTCGCGCATCTCGAGGACGTGTTTCTCAACCAGGTCTTTCCGGTGCTCTCGCCCCTTGCGGTCGATCCGGCGCATCCTTTTCCGTTCATTGCAAATAACGGCTACTGCCTCGCGTTGCAGCTTGAGCGGCGCGGCGACAAGACGGGTCTGCAAGCGCTTCTTCCTATCCCGGCGCAAGTGGCGCGGTTCGTGGCCTTGCCCGCGCCGGAGGGCGAGCATCGCTTCGTGTTTCTCGAAGATGTGCTGCTGCTGCATTTCGACCGGCTGTTCCCCGGCTACAAGCTGCGCGATCATTTCGGATTCCGCGTCCTGCGCGACAGCGATATCGAGGTCGAGGAAGAGGCCGAGGATCTGGTGCGCGAGTTCGAGGTCGCGCTCAAGCGGCGGCGGCGCGGGGAGGTCGTGCGGCTGACCGTATCGGCCGGTGCGCCAAAAGGGCTTCGCGCCACCGTGATGCAGGAATTGCGGGTGCGCGAGGATGACGTCATCGAACTCACCGGAATGATCGGCGTCGCCGACCTGCGCGAGCTTGTGCTCGATGCGCGGCCCGATCTGCTCTGGCCCAGCTTCAGCCCGCGCGTGCCCGAACGGGTGCAGGATCATGACGGCGACATGTTCGCCGCGATCCGGCAAAAGGACATGCTGCTGCACCACCCCTACGAGACCTTCGACATGGTGGTGCGGTTCCTCGCACAGGCCGCGCGCGATCCCGACGTGGTGGCGATCAAGCAGACGCTTTATCGCACCTCGCGCCAGTCGCCCATCGTCGCGGCGCTTTGCGAAGCGGCGGAGGATGGCAAATCCGTCACCGCGCTGGTCGAGCTCAAGGCCCGGTTCGACGAGGCTGCGAATATCCGGCAATCGCGGCGGCTGGAGCGGTCTGGCGCGCATGTGGTTTACGGCTTTCTCGAATGGAAGACCCATGCCAAGATCTCCATCGTCGTGCGCCGCGAAGGCGACAGGCTGGTCACATACACCCATTACGGCACCGGCAATTACCACCCGATCACCGCAACCATCTACACCGATCTGAGCCTTTTCACCTGCGACGCCAAGCTGGGGCGCGATGCCACCAAGGTGTTCAATTACCTGTCCGGCTATGCCCAGCCCGAAGGGCTGGAAAACCTCGCCATCTCGCCCCATTCGCTCAAGCCGAAAATGCTGGAGATGATCGCGGCGGAAGCCGAACACGCCCGTTCGGGCAAACCGGCGCGGATCTGGCTGAAGATGAACTCGCTGATCGAGCCGGACATGATCGACGCGCTTTATGCAGCCAGTCAGGACGGCGTGCAGATCGACTGCGTGATTCGCGGCATCTGCGGTCTGCGCCCCGGCGTGAAGGGGCTGAGCGAGAATATCCGCGTCAAATCCATCGTCGGACGGTTTCTCGAACATTCGCGCATCGTCTGTTTCGGCAACGGCCACGGGCTGCCGCACAAGAAGGCGCGGGTGTTCATGTCATCGGCCGACTGGATGGGCCGCAATCTCAACCGCCGGATCGAAACGCTGGTCGAGATCGAGAACGCGACCGTCAAGGCGCAGATCGTCAGCCAGATCATGGCGGCGAACCTCGCCGATGTCGCGCAAAGCTGGGTCATGCAGCCGGACGGCCATTTCCGCCGCGCCCAATGGGACGAAGGCAGCTTCGCCTTCAACTGCCACCGTTTCTTCATGGAGAACCCGTCGCTTTCGGGGCGCGGTTCGGCGGGCGCATCCGATGTGCCCAAGCTGACGCATACGTCGGACGATTGATGCGTTCAGGCCCGTATGTCAGGCGCCCGTCGATCCACGCGCGCCCGACCCCGGCTGCCGCCGAAAAAGCCAGTGCCACAGGCGCGCCGGTCGTGGATCGGGCGGCGGGCCATTTTGCAAGTCGAGTTTCATTTTCGCAAAGGCCGCCTGTTCCTTTCGATATTCTGTAAGCGGCTGGCGCGGTATATCAATGGGTCGAATGACGGGCATCATTGGGTGTCTCCGGTGTCCGGTTGCCCGTTGCAAGCTAGCCATACGCGTCAGCCTCGATCAGACCGGAAAACCGGATGTGGAGTTTTGAAAATGAAAGCCGGCCCCGACTGGAACGATCTGGCGTATTTCTCGGCGATCGCGCAACATGGCGGCCTTGCGCGGGCGTCAGCTGAGCTCGGCATCAGCGCTGCCACGCTGAGCCGCCGGATGAAGGCGTTCGAAGCCGATCTCGGACGGCGCCTGTTCCGCCACGGCGCCGAAGGATACGCGTTGACCCGCGACGGAGAGGCGCTCGTCCAGAAGACACGAGGCATGGAAGCAGCGGCGCGTCAGATTACCCAGTGGCGCGACGCAGCCGATGGGCCGGTCTGTGTTCGCATTTCCGCAGGCACCTGGACAGCGCTCGATCTGGCCGAGCGGTTGCCGGAGTATTGGCGCGAAAGCGCGCCATGGGTTCCCGAGTTTGTCTATTGCGATCTCGACCTCGATATCGCCCGTCGCGAGATCGATATCGGGGTGCGTAATCGGCGCCCGGAACAGCCTTGGGTGGCACGCCAGCAGATCGGCTGGGTCGACTACGCCGTCTATGGCGCGAACTCCACTGTCACGGGGTGGATCGGTCCATCATGGGGCGCTCCCGCAACGCCGTCTAGCCGCTGGATCACGGAAAACCACGGCAGCGGCATCGTCACAAAGGCCAACAGCCCGCATCTGGCTTGCACGCTTGCGCGGGCCGGGGTCGGACGTGTCGTGCTTCCGATGTTCATCGGGAGCCGGATGGACGGTCTGGTCCGCCTGTCCGATCCGATCGCTGCGCTACGCAGTGAACAATGGCTCGTTTCGCACCACGATACGCGGCGGGAAGAGCCCGTGCGCGCGGCGCTCGATGCGATCGCCGGATATCTCGCCCGCCGGGATGCAGGGTAACAGGCGCAGCCGGGCGCAGATCAAACGACCAGCACCCATACCAGCGCCAGGCTGACGATCAGGTAGACCAGCGTGTTGACCATCCAGCGGATGAGTCCGGCTTCGCCCTCTGGATCGACGCCGAGGCGTTCGCATACCTTGGTTCCCGGCCAGAGAAATGCTTCGGAAAGTGTCATGTCGGCGCCCCTCTAATCAGTATAGAATTTACCTATTCGGTAGCAGGCGCGAATTGATATGGCAAATACTTATTTTATTCCCCGTGCAACGGCCGAAAACAAAGCCGGTCCCGCAGGCGAGTTTCCTTGACCTGCTGCGCCCGCTTTGACAACTTGCACGCGATCTGACCGGGAGGCCTTATGGGCGTGATCTCAGACCCCGACGGTGACCCGCATGGCCCGTTCGGCAGGCCGCTCTTCGATGGACCGAAAGCGCGCGCGCTCGCGCGCGTCGGTGTCGTCGATATCGGTTCGAACTCGGTGCGACTCGTGGTTTTCGACGGCGCGGCGCGCTCGCCCGCCTATTTCTATAACGAAAAGCTGATGTGCGCGCTGGGGGCCGGCATGTCGGAAACGGGCCGGCTCAACCCCGAGGGCCGTACGCGCGCGCTCAATGCGCTGCGCCGGTTCAAGGCGCTGGCAGAAGGCATGAACCTGCCGCCGCTCACGGTCGTCGCGACCGCCGCGGTGCGCGAGGCGAAGGACGGGCCGGATTTCCGCGCCGATGTGCTGCGCGAGACGGGCCTGCGCATCTGGGTCATCGGCGGCGAGGAAGAGGCCCGGCTTTCGGCGCAGGGTGTTCTGCTGGGCTGGCCCGGCAGCTACGGGCTGGTCTGCGATATTGGCGGCTCTTCGATGGAACTGGCCGAGATGGCCGAAGGACGTGTCGGGCGGCGCATCAGCTCGAATCTCGGCCCGCTGAAACTGCGCGATCTGCCCGGAGGGCAAAAGGGCCGCGACGCGCATATCCGGGACGTCATGCAGCAGCTTGCAGATCACATGGGGCCGCAACCGGACCGGCTGTTCCTCGTTGGCGGCTCCTGGCGGGCGATCGCGCGGGTCGACATGCTGCGCCGCGACTACCCGCTGCATGTCCTGCACGAATACCGGATGGACCGCCGTTCCGTCAGCGACACCGTCAAGTTCATCAAATCCTCCGATATAGAGGAGCTGCGGCAGGCCTGCGGTATATCCTATGCGCGGATGAGCCTTGTGCCCTATGCCGCGGACGTTCTGAAGCGACTGGTGCAAACCTTCCGACCGAAGGATATCGCGATATCAAGCTATGGTATCCGCGAGGGGCTGCTCTACGAGCAGATGCCGCAGGAATTGCGCGAGCGCGATCCGCTGATCGAATCCTGCCGCTTCGCCGAATCCAAGGATGCGCGGCTGCCCGGGTTCGGAAAGAAGCTCTACCGCTTTGTCTCGCCGCTGTTCTCGGGCGCCGATCCCGCCCGGATCCGGCTCGTGAAAGCCGCCTGCCTGCTCCACGATGTAAGCTGGCGCGCGCATCCCGATTACCGCGCGGAGACCTGCTTCGACAACGCAACGCGCGCCAATCTGGGCGGGCTGAAACATTCCGAACGGGTATTTCTCGGGCTCGCGCTCTTGCACCGCTACAAGAACAAGCGCACGGGCACGCGGTTCGAGGATCTCGAGGGGTTGATTTCCGACAAGGAAACGCAGGAGGCCGAGGTGCTCGGCAAGGCGCTGCGCTTCGGAGCGATGCTCTGGATGTCGGATACGAGCGCGGATGGCACGGTTCTGGAATGGAAGCCGCGCAAACGTCTGTTGCGGCTCAAGCTGACGCCTAAATCCGCGCCCCTTTACGGCGAGGTTGCCGAAGCGCGGTTCCTGTCGCTGGCCGCATCGCTGAATGCCGAAACGGACGTGCGCCTTGGGTGCGGATCGGATGCGTGACGCATCCGGATTTTCCATCAATGGAAAATGGGGGGCCAGCCCCCCGGCGCAAAGCGCCACCCCCCGAGGTATTTAGCGCCCAAAGAAGCCAGAGGACCGGATACTTAACGCCGTTCCACCTTGTTTCGAATATGACGGATCGCCAGCCAGACAAGCGTAATTATCGGCAGCGTGACCGCCGCGATCAACGTGCCGCGGCCGATGCCGAGGCGCTCGGCGGCCGGGTAGAGTAGATAGCCCGCAAGCGAAACCGCATAATAGCTGATCGCGACCACCGAAAGACCCTCGACCGTCCTTTGAAGGCGCAGCTGGAGATCCGCCCGTTGGTTCATGCTCTGGAGCAATTGCTGGTTCTGCGCGGAGCGCGCGACCTCGACACGTGTGCGTAAAAGATCGCCCGCGCGCATGGCGCGCTGGGCCATGGCCGAAAGCCGGGTTTCGGCGGATGTGACCGTGCGCATTGCCGGATCGTAGCGCCGCATCATGAATTCCGCAAAGGTCTGGCGCCCCTCGAAGCGGGTTTCGCGCAAGACCGAGATACGCTGAGAAACGATGGCCTGATAGGCACCCGTCGCGCCGAAGCGGAAGGAGGTCTGCGCCGAGAGGCTTTCCAGTTCGGCCGAAACGGCGAGCAGCGCCTTCAGGCGGTCCTCTTCCTGCCCGTCCCCATTGGTCATCGTCGCCATCAGCCGGGTCAGTTCATTGTCGATCTCGCCCATGCGGGGGCCGATTTCGCGCGTGCGGGTGAAGCCGAGCATCGACATGGTCTTGTAGGTTTCGATCTCGCAAAGCCGC
The DNA here is from genome assembly GCF_023370775.1 of Marivita sp. GX14005. GTDB lineage: Bacteria > Pseudomonadota > Alphaproteobacteria > Rhodobacterales > Rhodobacteraceae > Marivita. The sequence goes on along the minus strand of NZ_JAMCCQ010000002.1, from coordinate 533,731 downwards.
TGCACGATGCGGCCTGCACGGCGTTGGCCGATGCCTTGGCGCACGAAAACGGCGAAGCGCAGATGACCGGCCGGATCGATGCGAAAATCGCCGGCGATGATCGCCTCATCGTCCAGAACCCGGCTGACGGCGAGGCTTTCGGGCACGAACCAATCGGTCAGCAGCGACGCGATACGTGTTTCCTCGGGCCGGTCCTCCACGCGGATCAGGGCAGAGGTGATGCGCGTGCCGGGGGCACCGGCCAGCCAATCCTCGGGAAAGACGTTCATATCGTCGGGATCGAAGGGTTTGGGCGCGAGGCCGTTTAGGAAGACGGTGTAGGTGACGAATTCGGTATGCTGTTCCCATTTGAGGACATGCTGGCCGATCTGCCCCGAGAAATGCGTGGCGCCCGGTTGCGGATGTGCGGTGCCGTAACGATCGAGCAGCGCCTTGAGATGTTCGATATCCTGGGTCTTGTCGCGTGCGGCGGCGGATTTGGGTTGCTTGATCGCCAGAAAGACCGCGCGGCAGGGCGCGTCGAGCGCCGGAAAAGGGCGCGCGTGCAGTTCATTCGCGAGAGCGTAGCGCAGGGGGTGGTCCTGGATCGGGGGCATGGGGCGCTCCGGTTGGGTAGGGTTCGAAATAGGCGCAGCCGGGGGGGTAAGTAAAGAAAAATCCCTTTTGTTTCCAGCGCGTTATCGGTGCACCTTGGTATGCAATCGGCAATGCCGGACGAAAAAGCCCCGGCGCGAGGCCGGGGCTGTGTCGATGCGCTGTGACAGATCGTCAGTCGATCCGGGTCAGAAGATCTTCGAGAGACTTCTTGGCATCGCCGTAGAACATCCGCGTGTTGTCCTTGAAGAACAGCGGGTTCTCGATACCCGAATAGCCGGTGCCCTGCCCGCGCTTGGAGACGAATACCTGCTTGGCCTTCCAGCATTCCAGCACCGGCATTCCGGCGATGGGGCTGTTGGGATCGTCCTGCGCCGCCGGGTTCACGATGTCGTTGGAGCCGATGACGATGGCGACATCCGTGTCGGGGAAATCGTCGTTGATCTCGTCCATTTCCAGCACGATGTCATAGGGCACTTTCGCCTCTGCGAGAAGCACATTCATGTGGCCGGGCAACCGGCCCGCGACGGGGTGGATGGCAAAACGCACCGACTTTCCCTTGGCGCGCAGACGGCGGGTGAGTTCGGCGACGTTCTGCTGCGCCTGTGCCACCGCCATGCCGTAGCCGGGGATGATGATGATGCTGTCAGCCTCGTCCAATGCCTGCGCCACGCCGTCGGCGTCGATCGGCACCTGTTCGCCCTCGACCGCCTGCTGCTCGCCCGCCGGGCCGCCAAAGCCGCCGAGGATCACCGAGATGAAGCTGCGGTTCATCGCCTTGCACATGATGTAGCTGAGGATCGCACCGGACGAGCCGACGAGCGCACCGACCACGATCAGAAGATCATTGCCGAGGCTGAAGCCGATGGCTGCCGCGGCCCAGCCGGAATAGGAGTTGAGCATGGAGACAACGACCGGCATGTCCGCGCCGCCAATGCCCATGATCAGGTGATAGCCGATGAAGAGCGCCAGCAGGGTCAGCAGGATCAGCGTCCAGCTGCCCGAGCCGCCGAGATACATCAGCGCCAGGATCAGCGACAGTGCCGCCGCGCCGGCGTTCAGCAGATGCCCGCCCGGCAGTTTCTTGGCGGAGGTATCGACCTTTCCGGCCAGCTTGCCATAGGCGATCACTGAGCCTGTGAAGGTCACGGCTCCGATCCAGATGCCGAGCACCAGCTCGACCCGAAGGATGGTGATCTCGACCGAGGATTTCTTGGCGATGAGCTGGCCGAAGGAGGACAGCTCGTTATAGACCGCCGCCGGGAGGCCGATGGCAGTGTAGCCGTCAGGTCCGACCGCGCCGAGGATGAGCGCGTTTGCCTCGTAGACCTGCGCGATGTGGTTGATCATCAGATCGGCGTTGAAGCCGACGAAGACCGCTGCAAGGCCGACAAGGCTGTGCATGATCGCCACAAGCTCGGGCATCTGCGTCATCTGCACGCGCGTGGCAAGCTGATAGCCTACCGCCGCGCCCAGCGCGATCAGCACCAGCGAGACGAGCCATAGCCCCTGCCCCGGCCCGAACAGCGTGGCCAGAACGGCAATCGCCATGCCGACGATGCCATACCAGACCGCGCGCTTGGCGCTTTCCTGGTTCGACAGGCCGCCCAGCGACAGGATGAAGAGAACAGCGGCGACCGCATAGGCCGCGATGGTGAATCCGAATTCCATGATGCGGCCTCCTTAGGATTTCTGGAACATGGCGAGCATGCGCCGCGTGACGAGAAAGCCGCCGAAGATGTTGATCGCGGCCATGAAAATGCCCAGCGCGGCAAGGAACATAATCAGCCACGAATTCGAGCCGATCTGGATCAGCGCGCCCAGGATGATGATCGAGGAAATCGCGTTCGTCACCGCCATCAGCGGCGTGTGCAGCGAATGGGCGACGCCCCAGATCACCTGGAAGCCGATGAAGACCGACAGCACGAAGACGATGAAATGCTGCATGAAGCTGGCCGGCGCGACGAGCCCGACCGCCAGAACCAGCGCGCCACCCAGAGCGAGCAGGCCCACCTGCCGCTTGGTCTGCGCCTTGAATTCGGCGATCTCGCTCGCGCGTTTTTCCTCGGGCGTCAGCTCCTTGGGCTTTTCCTTGGGCTTGGCCGCGATGGCCTGCACCTTGGGGGGCGGCGGCGGGAAGGTGACTTCCTTGTTGTGCGCGATTGTCGCGCCCCGGATCACATCGTCATCCATGTCGTGATTGACCTGTCCGTCCTTATCGGGCGTGAGGTCGAACATCATGTGGCGGATGTTGTTGGCATAAAGGTTGGACGATTGCGTCGCCATGCGGGACGGGAAATCGGTGTAGCCGATGATCGTCACGCCATTGTCGGTGACGATTTTCTCGTCCTTGACCGTCAGCTTGCAATTGCCGCCCTTCTCCGCCGCGAGGTCCACAATCACCGAGCCGGGTTTCATGCTCTCGACCATGTCTTTGGTCCAAAGCTCGGGCGCTTCGCGGTTGGGGATCAACGCCGTGGTGATGACGATGTCCATGTCGGGCGCCAGTTCGCGGAACTTGGCAAGCTGGGCTGCGGTGAATTCCGGTGAGGAGACAGACGCATAGCCGCCCGAGGCGGAGCCATCCTGCTGTTCCTCGTCGAAATCGAGGAACACGAATTCCGCGCCCATCGATTCGACCTGTTCGGCCACTTCGGGGCGCACGTCGAACGCATAGGTGATCGCGCCCAGCGCCGTCGAGGTGCCGATGGCGGCAAGCCCGGCCACACCTGCACCGACGACCAGAACCTTGGCGGGCGGCACCTTGCCGGCGGCTGTCACCTGCCCGGTGAAGAAACGTCCGAAATTGTTGCCCGCCTCGATCACCGCGCGATACCCGGCGATATTGGCCATGGAGGAAAGCGCATCCATCTTCTGCGCACGGCTGATGCGCGGCACCATGTCCATCGCGATGACCGACGCACCCTTCTCGGCGGCCTGTTTCATCAGCTTTTCGTTCTGCGCCGGGTAGAAGAAGGAGATGAGCAGCTGTCCCTCGCGGGTGCGCTTCACCTCGGTCTCGGTGGGGGGCGCGACCTTGGCGATCACGTCGGCGGCTTCCCAGAGCGCGGCGGCGGTCTTGGCGATCTCGACCCCGGCATCCTTGTAGGCAGCATCGTCATAGCCTGCCGCGGCGCCCGCGCCGCTTTCGATGATGCAGTCATACCCCAGCTTTTGCAGCTGACGGGCGGAATCAGGCGTCATCGCGACGCGCGCCTCGCCCTTCTTCACTTCCTTTGGCGTTCCGATTTTCACCTGAACCGTCCCCCTATGCTTCATTGCGCATTGCCGTTGCGACACGTTTTCCGGCATTGGGTCTATAATGCTGACCTAAAGCGCACAATGCGCCTGCCGTCTGAAGAGGGCGTTTAGAACAACTGGTCGCAGGCTTCTAGAGCCAACGTCGCGTTTGTTTCTCGTAACGGGCATAATCCGCACGAAAATTGCGCCGCAGGCGGTTTTCTTCCGGGATGATAAAGCGCGTTTCCATAACCCAGACGAAGATGGGAACGAGTGGGAGCGATAACACCGCGTCCCAAAAGAGGATCATCCCCGTCAGGATCAGCGAATCGGCGACATAGATCGGATTGCGGCTGCGCGAATAAATGCCGCTCGTCACCAGCGCGCTTGCGGTTTCATGCGGCATGACGGTGGTCCGATGGCGGCGCAGTTCGTAGGCCGCAAGAGCCATCAGCACCAGCCCGCCGCCGACAAGCAATCCGCCCACCAGATCGGCCCAGACCGGGCCGAAACTTAGCCCGAAGCCGACAAATGTCTTTTGCAGCCATGCCAAGATCAGCGCGGCGAGAAGCCAGACCTTCGGGATATCGATATACCGTTCCATTCCCGCGCTATAGACCAGCCCGGCCGCGTGCGCGAGACGGATTGCGACACGTGCCCTACATTTTCACGCAGCCGAGGATTTCGTTCTGCGGTATCCGCGCCACCATCACCCCGCCCGACACGCGCTTGACGTGATAGCCATAGCCGCGCATGCGGAATTTCCATTCGGTGTCTGACAGGGTTTTCTGCCGCTCGGCGACAAGAAAGTGGCGCAGTGCGCCCAGATCGGTCTGTGTGCTGGTTTCCGCAAACATGGTGTCTCCTCGTACGTTACCCCTCTCTTCTGGCGGCGGAACTTGGCCGATTTTGGAACAAAAAAGGGTGTTTTTCGGAAACGGAAACAATGAATGGGGCCGAAAGATGACTCTCGGATCATCCTTTCGTTTCGTTCACCACCGGGGTCACGCGCGCGCGGCGCAGCACCGCCTCGCGCCAGGTGATGAAGGCGACCGAGCCCATGATCACCGCACCGCCCAAGATGACCCAGGGATCGACCGGCTCGGCGAACAGCAGCACGCCGATGGCGACGGACCAGACCAGTTGCAGGAAGGTCACCGGCTGGGTCACGGTCACGGGCGCCGCGGCGAAGGCAAGCGTCATGGTGAAATGGCCCGCTGTTGCGAAACAGGCAACAGCCGCCAGAACGCCCAGATCGACGAGGTTCGGCGTAACCCAGACGGCGATTGCGAAGGGTGCCAGTCCGATGGTGACGGTGATCGACAGCAACGCGACGATCATGCTCGCCGGAACTTCGTCCGACAGGATCTTGGCCGTTAGATAGCTGAAGGCGAAGAAAAGCGCCGTGCCCAGCATCGCGACATGCCCCGCATCGAGCTCCCGAAACCCCGGCCGGAGAATGATGAGCGCCCCGATGAGAGCCGCGACCACCGCCAACGCGCGCCGCAGCGCCAATGTCTCGCCCAGAAGAAAGACGGCGAGGATGGTGACATAGACCGGATTGAGGTAATTCATCGCGGTGACTTCGGCGATCGGGATCCGCGTCATCGCGAAGAACCACAGGATCACGCCGAAGGTATGGAAGAGCCCGCGCACCGCGAAAAGCCGTTTCTGCCGCCCCGAAAGCCGCAGCGCGGCCAGCTGGCGCCAGACCGGAATCAGGAAGAGCAGTCCGATCAGATACCGCAGAAAGGCCGATTCCGCTGCCGGGATCCGCCCGCCCAGCGATTTCACGAGCGCCGTGACCGCGACGAAGCACAGCCCTGTCACGACCATCCAAAGGATGCCCCGGACCGGATTCACCGAACTTGCAGGACGCGCCGTATTCATGCCGGCAATGGATCGGATGGGCGCGGCAATGGCAAGGGCTCGGAGCAGGCCCGAGGGGGATCTCCGGGCTCGAGTTGGCGATGGCGGGCGACCTGCCGTCCGTCACATCGAAAGCAGCTTCACCGCAATCGCCCACATCACCAAACCGATCACCACGTCCAGCACCTGCCACGCACGCGGTTTGGCGAAAAGCGGTGCAAGGAGCCGTGCGCCGTAACCGAGGCCGAAGAAGAACACGAAGCTTGCCGTCATCGCGCCCAGCGCGAAATTCAACCGGTCGTCGTATTGCGCCGCGACCGCACCCAGAAGGACCACCGTGTCGAGATAGACATGCGGGTTGAGCCATGTCAGCGCGAGGCAGGTCACGAGCGCCCGGCGCAGCGATCCTGCCGCCTCTCCCGCCTGCATCACCTGCCCCCCGCGCCACGCGCTGAGGAAGGTGCGCGCGCCATACCAGATCAAGAATGCCGCCCCCAGAAGCCGCATCGCCAGTTCCAGACCCGGCACCGCCTGCGTCAGCGCACCGAACCCCGCGACCCCGGCGGCGATCAGCACCGCATCGGACAAGGCACATGTCAGGCAAACGGCAAAGACATGCGATCTGAGCAAGCCTTGCCGCAGCACGAACGCATTTTGCGCGCCAATGGCGAGGATCAGCGAAAAGCCGAGCGCGAAGCCCGCGAGCGCTGACGTCATCAGAGCGCGCGCCAGCCGATATCGGAGCGGTAGAACCCCTCGGGCCAATCGACGCTGGCGGCCTGCGCATAGGCGCGCTCGCGGGCCTCCTGCAACGTCGCGCCGCGCGCGGTGGCGTTCAGCACGCGGCCACCGGCGGCAACGATCTCGCCGTCCCGTTTCGCCGTGCCAGCGTGGAACATCATCTGGAACGGATCGTCCGAGTAATCGCGCAAGCCTCGTATCGGGCTGCCTTTCCTGTATGCACCGGGATAGCCCTCGGCGGCCAGAACCACCGTCATCGCGTGATCGTCCGCCCAGTTGACCCGCGCGCCCGCAAGCCGGCCTTCAGCACAGGCCTGCATCAGATCGAACGCCTGCGCGCCGAGCCGCATCATCAACACCTGACATTCGGGATCGCCGAAACGGGCGTTGTATTCCACCAGCCGCGGGGCGCCGTCCTCGATCATCAATCCGGCGTAAAGCACCCCTCGATAGGGCGTGCCGCGCCGTGCCATCTCGGCGACGGTCGGCTTGATGATCTCATCGAGCGCCTTTTGCGCCACCTTATCGGTCAGCACCGGCGCGGGAGAATACGCGCCCATGCCGCCCGTATTTGGGCCGGTATCGCCCTCGCCGACACGTTTGTGATCCTGCGCGGTGCCGATGGGCAGAACGTCCGTGCCGTCGCAGAGCACGAAGAACGAGGCCTCCTCTCCGGCCATGAACTCCTCGATCACCACTTCGGCCCCCGCGCCGCCGAAGGAGCCGCCGAACATCTCGTCAATCGCCGCGTCCGCCTCGGCCACGGTTTGCGCCACGATCACCCCCTTGCCGGCGGCCAGACCGTCGGCCTTTACCACGATGGGCGCACCCTGCGCGCGGACATAGGCCTTGGCCGAAGCGGCATCGGTGAAATGCCCGTAGTCCGCCGTCGGTGCACCTGCGGCCGCGCAAATTTCCTTGGTGAACGCCTTGGACGCCTCGAGCCGCGCGGCGGCGGCCGAAGGACCGAACACGCTGAACCCCGCATCAAGCAGGTCATCCGCGACGCCGGCGGCCAGCGGCGCTTCGGGGCCGATGATGACGAAATCGATGCTGTGATCCTGCGCGAAATCGACCACCGCGCTGCCATCCTCGATGTCGAGCGTCGCGCAATCTGCGATCTGGGCGATCCCGGCATTGCCCGGCGCGACGATCAGCTTGTCGCATTTGGGATTCTGCATCACCGCCCAGGCCAGCGCATGTTCGCGCCCGCCGCCGCCAAGGATCAGGATATTCATGCGCGCGCCCTTCGTCGATGCTTCACCTCTGTGCGCGTGCGTTCTAGGGTCGCGCGCAGGCAAGAGCAAGCGAGGCCCCATGTCCGAACTGATCGACGATCCCCGACCGGGACAGAACATGCCGGAATACACCGTCTCGGAAGTGTCGGGCGCGGTCAAGAAGACGCTGGAGGGAGAGTTCGGCCGCATCCGCGTGCGCGGCGAGGTCGGGCGCGTGTTCCGCGCGCGCTCGGGGCACCTTTACTATGACGTCAAGGATGACCGGAACGTGCTGGCCTGCACGACGTGGAAAGGCCAGATCGGCCAGCTTTCGGTCGTGCCCGAAGAAGGGCTGGAGGTTGTCGTCACCGGGCGCATGACAGCGTTCGGCGGGCAGTCGAAATACAATCTCAATGTCGATGAAGTCACCGTGGCGGGCGAAGGCGCGCTGATGGCGATGCTGGAGAAGCGCAAGAAGGCGCTGGCTGCCGAAGGGCTGTTCGATCCGGCACGCAAGCGGCCCCTGCCCTATCTGCCGGATGTGATCGGCGTCATCACCTCGCCCTCCGGTGCGGTGATCCGCGACATCCTGCACCGCCTGCGCGACCGCTTTCCGCGCAAGGTGCTGATTTGGCCCGTCGCCGTGCAGGGCGCGGCCTGCGCGCCCGAGGTGGCCCGCGCCATCGCCGGGTTCAACGCGCTGACACCGGGCGGCGCGCTGCCCCGGCCCGATCTGCTGATCGTGGCGCGCGGCGGCGGCAGCATCGAGGATCTGTGGGGCTTCAACGAGGAAATCGTGGCCCGCGCCGCGGCGGCGTCCGACATTCCGCTGATCTCGGCGGTGGGGCACGAGACCGATACGACGCTGATCGATTACGTCTCGGACCGGCGCGCGCCGACGCCCACTGCGGCAGCTGAAATCGCGGTGCCGGTGCGGCTGGAGCTGCTTGGCTGGGTCGGCGACGCGCAGGGACGCATGAGCCGGGCGATGCTCCAGCGGATGCAGACCCGCGACCAGCGCCTGCGCGATCTGGCCCGTGCCCTGCCGCGCCCCGACGCGCTTCTGTCCGGCCCGGTGCAATGGCTCGACCTGATGGCCGACCGCCTGCCCCGCGCGCTGACGCGCTCGGTCGATCTGCGACGCGGACGGCTGATCGAAAGCGCCGCATCGCTGCGCCCCGGCCTTCTGGCGCGCAGCGTGGCCGAAGAGCGGCGGCGCTTCGAGGATGTCGCCAAGGGTCTGGCACCCTGCCTCTTGCGCCTTGTCGACAGAAAACGCGAGGCGCTGGCGCGGCGGGCGGACCGGCTGACCATAAAGCCCATCGAACGCGATCTGGCGGTGAAACGCGAGCGGCTGGAGACACTTTCGCGGCGCATGTCGGCGGCAGGGCAAACGCAAGTCAGGGACTGGCGCGCGCGGATCGATGCGCTCGACCGGCTGCGCGAAACGCTGGGCTATCGCGAAACGCTGCGGCGCGGCTATGCCGTGGTGCGCGGCGATGGCGAGGTGGTCACGACGCAAAAGGCCGCCAAGAGCGCGGCAGCGCTTGAGATCGAGTTCGCCGACGGTCGGCTGAGCATCGGAGCAGGTTCGAAACCCGCGCCCAAGGCCAGACCGAAACCGCCCGAACAGGGAACGCTTTTCTGATCCGGGCGGCGCGCGGCGATTTCGGGCTTTGCTTTCGCTGCGGCGGCTTTTAAGCCATTGGACATGAGAACACTCTTTCTGGGCGATGTGATGGGCCGCAGCGGCCGCAGGGCGATCACGGAGCGGCTGCGCGCGTTGCGCGAGCGGCTCAAGATCGATTTCTGCGTGGTGAACGGGGAAAACGCGTCGGGCGGCACCGGCTTGACCGGCAAACATGCCGAAGCCCTGCTCGATGCGGGGGCCGATTGCCTCACGCTGGGCGATCACGCCTTCGATCAAAAGGACATGCTGTCCTATATCGACAGCGAGCCGCGCATCCTGCGGCCGCTGAATTTCGCCAAGCAGGTGCCGGGGCGCGGGCATCGCCTTTTCACCGATGCGCGGGGTCGCAAGATCCTCGTGCTGCAGGTGCTTGGGCAGGTGTTCATGAAACGCGCTTTCGACGATCCCTTCTCGGCGGTCGATGCGGTGCTGCGCGCCCATCCCCTTGGCGGGCAGGCGCAGATGATCCTTGTAGATATGCATTGCGAGGCGACCTCCGAGAAGATGGGGATGGGCCATTTCTGCGACGGGCGCGCCAGCCTCGTCGTGGGAACGCACACCCATGTGCCGACAGCGGATGCCCAAATCCTGCCCGGCGGCACCGCGTTCCAGAGCGATGCGGGCATGTGCGGCGATTACAATTCCGTCATCGGCATGGAAAAGACCGAACCGATGCGCCGTTTCGTGACAGGCATGGGCAAGACGCGCTTTCAGCCGGCGCTCGAAGATGCCACACTGTGCGGCGTGATGGTCGAAACCGACGACAGAACGGGGCGCGCCACAGCCATTCACATGGTCCGCGATGGCGGACGGCTGCAGCCGACAGCGCCTTGATCCGGGCGGTCACGGCGCGAAGCCTTGTGCAACCCTGCGATCCCGGTCAGAGTGACGCTCCAGCGATGAGGAACCGGCGCCGGTGCTGACGACCTATCTCGACATTGGGCAATCCACCCAGGCGATGATCGCGCTGGGCACGGTGGCGGTGATGTTCGTGCTTTTCCTGCGCGAGACCTATCCGACCGAGGTCGTTGCCATAGGCGGCGTCGGGGTTCTTCTGGCGACCGGCGTGCTGCCCTATAGCGCGGGTCTGGAGGTGCTTTCGAACCCGGCGCCCTGGACCATCGCGGCGATGTTTCTCGTCATGGGGGCGCTGGTGCGCACCGGCGCGCTTGCCGCCTTTACCACCGCCGCGCAGCGGGCGGCGGAGCGGCGTCCGAAGCGCGCGATGGCGGGGATCCTCACCGTTGTCATCATCGGCTCGGCCTTTATGAACAATACTCCAATGGTGGTGGTGATGCTGCCGCTGTTCGTGCAATTGTCCAAAACGCTCGGTGTCGCGCCGTCCAAGCTGTTGATCCCGCTCAGCTATGCGGCGATCCTGGGCGGCACGCTGACACTGATCGGCACCTCGACCAACCTGCTTGTGGATGGGGTTGCACGGTCGCAGGGGCTCACACCGTTCACCATTTTCGAAGTCACACCGCTCGCGCTCGTTCTGATCGCCTGGGGGATGTTCTATCTCTGGGCCTTCGGCCGCTACCTGCTGCCTGAAAGAACAAGCATGGCCGCAATGCTCTCGGATCGCTCGAAGATGAAGTTCTTTACCGAAGCCGTGATCCCGCCCGACAGCAACCTGATCGGGCGCGAGGTGCTTGGCGTGCAGCTTTTCCAGCGCGAGGGCGTGCGGCTGATCGACGTGATCCGGGGCGATGCGTCGCTTCGGCGCAATCTGGAAGATGTGCAGCTCCAGGTCGGCGACCGGGTCGTTCTGCGCACGCAAATCGCCGAGCTTCTGAGCCTTCAGAGCAACAAGGAGCTGCGCCGCGTCGATCAGCTTTCAGCGGTCGAGACGACCACGGTGGAGGTGTTGATCACACCGGTCTGCAAGCTGGTGGGGCGTCGGCTCGGTTCGATGCGCCTGCGCCGGCGCTACGGTGTCTACCCGCTCGCCGTGCATCGGCGGAACCAGAATATCGGCCGGCAACTCGACGATCTTGTGGTGCGGGTCGGCGATACGCTGCTTCTGGAAGGCGCGCCCGAGGATATCCAGCGCATGGCCGAAGAGCTCAACCTCGTGGACGTCGGCAAACCCTCGGCCCGCGCCTACCGGCGCAGTCACGCACCCATCGCGCTGGCCGCGCTGGTGGGGCTGGTCGCGCTCGCCGCGCTTGGGGTCGCGCCCATCCTGCCGCTTGCGATCATCGCGGTCGCCGTCGTTCTGCTGACCGGCTGCGTCGATTCGGAAGAGGCCTTCTCCTTCGTCGAGGGCCAGCTTCTCGCTCTGATCTTCGCGATGCTGGCCATTGGTGCGGCGCTGGAAGCTTCCGGCGCTGTCACGCTGATCGTGGAGGGACTGGCGCCCTATCTGGCGAACCTGCCGCCCTGGGCCATTGTCTGGGCGATCTACCTTTTGACCAGCATCCTGACGGAGCTTGTCAGCAACAACGCGGTCGCCGTCGTGATCACCCCGATCGCCATCGGCCTTGCCCAGACGATGGGGTTCGATCCGCGCCCGCTCGTCGTCGCAGTGATGGTGGCGGCGTCCTGCGCTTTCGCCACGCCCATCGGGTATCAGACCAATACGCTGGTCTACGGGCCTGGCGGCTACAGCTTCTCGGATTTTCTCAAGGTCGGTGTGCCGCTCAACCTCAGCGTGGGTATGCTCGCCTCGGCCCTCATTCCGCTCATATGGCCGCTATAGCCCGCCGATGCGTCGACGCATCGGAGCGTTTCCGCCGGTCGAAACGGTGTCAGCCATAGCGCGCCACGAAGCGGCGCAGAATCTCGACCGGAACGGTGACATTGCCGGCATGGCACATGGCGATCAGATCATCCGCTTCGGCGGGGTCGAAATAGCCCTTGTGGCGATAGATACGGATGCGTTCCTCGAACACGCCGGCATCGGCCTCGGGATGGAACTGCGTGGCATAGACATTTTGCCCGTAGCGGATCATCTGGAACGGGCACGGATCCGAGGCAAGAAGATGCACGCAGCCTTCGGGCAAGGCCTGCAAGGCTTCCTTGTGGCCGACGAAGGCGTCGAACCGGTCGGGAAGATCACCGAGCAGCGGATCGCGCGAGCCATCGGCGGTGATGCGGCACGCCACCGGCCCGACCGGCTCGCCGTAGCGCTGCTTGGACACATCGGCGCCCAGATGATGACCGAGGATACCGATCCCGTAGCAGCAGCCCAGAAACGGCACATCATCCTCGGTGATCTGCGGCATGAGCGAGAGGATTTCCGCCTCGATCCGTGCTTCGACGGGATGTTTGTCGCCCGGCGCGTCCGACACGCAGCCCGGCCCGCCCCCGACGATCACACCGGCATAATCCGCAAGGCGCAGATCTTTGGGCAAGAATTCACGGTCAAGGCAGATGCGGTGCACCTGTTCCGGCACCATGCCCCCCTTGTCAAGAAAGGCGCGGTATTCGCCATCGCTGGCATCGGTCTCGGGGCGGAGTTGCAGCAGCAGAAAGGGTCTCATCGGGCCGTCATACGCGGCGCTGCGGCTTGCGCAAGCGGCAAAACGCGAACACTTGTTCCCGAGCCGCGTTCTGCGGTAAGCACGCGGCATATTCCGATACATGACACTGACACGAAGGAACACCATGGCCGGCCATTCCAAATGGGCAAACATTCAGCACCGCAAGGGCCGTCAGGACAAGGTGCGCGCCAAGCTCTTTTCGAAGCTCTCCAAGGAAATCACCGTCGCCGCCAAGATGGGCGACCCCGATCCGGACAAAAACCCGCGCCTGCGCCTGGCGATCAAGGAAGCCAAGTCCAACTCGATGCCGAAGGACAATATCGAGCGCGCGATCAAGAAGGCCTCCGGCGGCGAGGGCGAGGACTACGAGGAAATCCGCTACGAGGGCTATGGCCCGAACGGCGTTGCGGTGATCGTCGAGGCGATGACCGACAACCGCAACCGCACCGCCTCGACCGTGCGTTCCACCTTCACCAAGAACGGCGGCAATCTCGGCGAGACCGGATCGGTCGGGTTCATGTTCGACCGCAAGGGCGAAGTGACCTATCCCGCCGATGCGGGCGATGCCGACACGGTGATGATGGCGGCGATCGAGGCCGGTGCGGAGGATGTGGAATCCTCCGAGGACGGGCATGTCATCTGGTGTGCCGATACCGATCTGAACGAGGTGGCGACCGCGCTGGAGGCGGAACTGGGAGAGTCGGAGTCGACGCGGCTCGTCTGGAAGCCGACCACCACGACCGAGCTCGATCTGGACGGGATGCAATCTCTTATGCGGCTCATCGATGCGCTGGAGGACGATGACGACGTGCAGCGCGTCACGACCAATTTCGAGGCGTCGGACGAGGTGATGGCGCAGCTTTGATCCGGTCTTCGGGCTGGATGTGACCTGCACCCGGGGGGCCAGCCCCCCGGACCCCCCGGGATATTTGGGGCAAGAAGAAAGAAAGCAGGCCGGATGGCGGCCTGTCAGATTTGCTTTTCCGGCATTTGCACGACAAGTCCGTCCAGCGCGTCGGAGACCTTGATCTGGCAGGTCAGTCGGGAGCGTTCGGGGTCTGGTTCGAAGGCGAAATCGAGCATGTCCTCTTCCATGTCGTCTCGCGGCGGCAGTTTTTCGATCCAGTCGGGATGGACATAGACATGGCAGGTCGAGCAGGCACAGGCACCGCCGCAATCGGCCTCGATGCCGGGGATATTGTTGTCGCGTGCGCCTTCCATGACGGTCAGGCCATTGGCGACATCCACGACATGCTCTGTGCCGTCATGCTCGATATAGGTGATCTTTGCCATTCCAGCGCTCTCCCGTTTCCTGATCGCGGCTATACCTAATGCGGTGCGGCGCGCTGTGCCAGCCCCTTTCGAGCGTTCGGAAGCGGCTTGCATGGGCGGACATGTGTTCTATTTTTGTTCCCATGTCGAATCTTTGTTCATATGCGCCCGATCCAAGCCGGGACTGGCCGCGCCCGCCGTCCTGCCTGACCGCCGCGCAGCTTCCGCTGCCGCCGAACGGGGCGCGCGTGGCGGTGGCGGGGCTGGTGATCCTGCGGCAGCGGCCCGGCACGGCCAAGGGGGTGATCTTTCTGACGCTGGAGGACGAGACCGGCACGGTGAACGTCATCGTCTGGCGCAAGATGTATGAGCGGTTTCGCCGTGCGGTGATCGCCGGGCGCATGTTGCGCGTGACGGGGCGGGTGCAACGGGAGGGCGATGTCTGCCATGTCATCGCCGAAGAGATCGAGGATATCTCGGCGCTTCTCGACCGGCTTCTCGAGGAAGGGGCGGAAGCGCTTTCGCCGTGCAGACAAAGCGGCTAGGCTGCGGGCGGGCAGCAACAAGCAGCAGGCGCAGCGATTTTCCGTGATCCGTTCCCCGACCAAGTTCCGGGCCTTCTGGAGCGCCGCGCTGATCGGCCTGATCGGGGCGGGTTGCGCGCCGGACGATCGCGGTGGTGAAGCCTCTGCGGGCGTGCCCGATTTCGCATCCGCGCGGATCGCCCCGCCGCCGGGGGCCGAGCCGGGCAGTTGCTGGGTGCGCGATATCGCCCCTGCCGAGATCGAAACCGTGACGCGGCAGGTCGAAGTGATGCCGGGCGATGCGGATGGCGGGGGCGCGCGCTATCGGACCGAGACAGCGCAGCGGATCGTGCGCGAGCGCGCCGAGGTGATTTTCGAGACCCCCTGCCCCGACATGCTGACGCCGGAGCTTGTCCGGTCGCTCCAGCGGGCGCTTTCGGCGCGCGGGCTGTATCGCGGGACTGTCAGCGGCGAAATGGATCTTGCCACGCGGCGGGCGGTGCGGCGCTATCAGGCGGCGCGAAACCTGCCGAGCGGGCTGTTGTCGCTCTCCACGGCGCGGGCGCTGGGATTGGTCGCCACGCCGCGACAGGAGCTTTGATCCGGGTGGCGAGTCGCGCTGTTTTGCAGTTTCGGGTTTGCAGTTTTGCAAAATCGTGATCCGGCATGTGGTTGCGCGTATAATCCGGCGGGCTTTGCAAAACCGTGGCTGCTGCGCGGCATTGATCTGCAAAGTTTTTGCGGCGATCTGCCGCGCGGTCCGGCGCGGCACTTGCTGCATGGCGTCCATCGCCTTACCCATCGGAAAACGAGCCGTGGAGGAGCGAGGGATGGGATACACAGAGGTTTACGACGCCTGGAAAGCCGATCCGGAAGGATTCTGGATGGAGCAGGCCGGGGCAATCGACTGGACACGCGCGCCGCAAAAGGCGCTGAGCCGGGTGGGCGAGGACCTGTATGAATGGTTCGCCGATGGCCTGACGAATACCTGCTGGAACGCCGTTGACCGTCATGTCGAGGCCGGGCGCGGCGGGCAGGTCGCGATCATTCATGACAGCCCGATCACCGCCACGCTGCACAAGATCACCTATGCCGATCTGCGCAACCGCGTGGCCCGACTGGCGGGCGCGCTCCGCGCCAAGGGGGTGGAAAAGGGCGACCGGGTCATCATCTATATGCCGATGGTGCCCGAGGCGCTGGAGGCGATGCTGGCCTGCGCACGTCTGGGCGCGATCCATTCGGTCGTCTTCGGCGGCTTTGCATCGAGCGAGTTGGCGGTGCGGATCGACGACGCCAAACCCAAGGCGATCATCGCCGCCTCCTGCGGCGTCGAGCCGGGGCGCGTTGTGCATTACAAGCCGCTGCTCGATGGCGCGCTGGAGCAGGCAACCCATCAGCCGGATTTCTGCGTGATCTTCCAGCGCGAACAGGAGGTCGCCCATCTGGAGGAAGGCCGCGATGTGGATTGGCACGGGTTTCAATACGGTGTCGAGCCTGCCGAATGCGTGCCGGTCGAGGGCAATCACCCGGCCTATATCCTCTATACCTCGGGCACCACCGGGGCGCCGAAGGGGGTGATCCGGCATACGGGCGGGCATCTTGTGGCGCTCAACTGGACGATGAAGAACATCTACAATGTCGATCCCGGCGACGTGTTCTGGGCCGCGTCGGATGTGGGCTGGGTCGTCGGGCACAGCTATATCTGCTACGCGCCGCTCATTCACGGCAACACCACCATCGTCTTCGAGGGCAAGCCGATCGGCACGCCGGATGCCGGCACGTTCTGGCGCGTCATTTCCGAGCATAACGTGCGCAGCTTCTTTACTGCGCCGACGGCGTTCCGCGCCGTCAAGCGGGTCGATCCCGAGGGGGAGTTCGTAAAGAAATACGACATCTCCTGCCTGAACGCGATCTACCTGGCCGGCGAGCGCGCCGATCCCGATACGATCGAATGGGCGATGAAAATCAGCGGCAAGCCGGTCTATGACCATTGGTGGCAGACCGAAACCGGCTGGACCATCGCAGGCTACCCGGTCGGGATCGAGAAGCTTCCGGTCAAGATCGGATCGCCGGCGGTTCCGATGCCCGGCTATGATGTGCATATCCTCGACGAGGCAGGTCATGAGGTCACGCCGGGCACGCTGGGGGCGATTGCCGTCAAGCTGCCCCTGCCGCCGGGAGCCTTGCCGAACCTGTGGAATGCCGAGGAGCGGTTCCGCAAATCCTACCTGTCGCATTTCCCCGGCTATTACGAGACGGGCGATGCGGGCATGGTAGACGAAGACGGCTATCTCTACATCATGGCGCGCACCGATGACGTCATCAACGTGGCCGGCCATCGGCTCTCGACGGGGGGGATGGAGGAAGTGCTGGCCGCGCATCCCGATGTTGCGGAATGTGCGGTGATCGGCGTTTCCGACGCGCTCAAGGGGCAACTGCCGTTGGGGTTCGTTTGCCTGACGTCCGGTGTGGACCGCCCGCATGAAGAGATTGCGCGCGAATGTATCGCCATGGTCAGGGAAAAGATCGGACCCGTCGCGGCGTTCAAGCTGTGCGCCGTGGTGGAGCGGCTTCCCAAGACGCGCTCGGGCAAGATATTGCGGGCCACGATGGTCAAGATCGCCGATGGCGAGGATTTCAAGATGCCGGCGACGATTGACGATCCGGCCATTCTGGACGAGATCCGCGATGCCGTGCGGGCATTGGGATACGCCAGCACATAGCGCGTGTTGATGCTTGGGCGCATCAAGGGTTTTCCGAGGTCGGAAAACCGCGCGCGCGACGCGGTCTCTTGAAGCGACTCTCACTCTGCGGCAGGATTGGAGCTGTTTTTCTCAGCGCATTTCTTCAGCCATTTCGAGGTCGCCATGTCTTTACGCGTTTTCATCACAGCTTTGTTTACCTGCCTGGCCGCGCCTGCGGCAGCGCAGGACTGGAACCAACTGGCCTATTATCTGGCTTATATCGGCCCCGAGGACATGCGCAGTTCCCAAGGTCAGCCTCTGCGCAATCTGGGCGGGGTGCTTCAGCAGGACCGTGCCAATTTCCATCGGTTCGGCATCCGGCACGCGCAGGACGAGTTCGATCCGGTCTTTGCCGATCGCAGCTGGCGCGCGCGTATTCCCCAGATGGTCGCGGCCGGGCAGAACGGTCGCGGCAGCCTTGCGCAAATGGCGCGAAACGGTCAGCCGTTTTTCGTGGGCGTTTTCGTGTGCGGCTTCGGCGCATCGCCATCGGTGATCTATCTGCACGGCGCGGGCGAGGATCATTCCGGCTGCTATTGATGTGCCGCGATAAAAAGGGGCGCCAAGCGCGGCGCCCCTTTTCAGCTTGATTTCGCAAATTGGCTCAGTCGTTGTTCTCGATAGACAGCGCGACGAAGCGCGGATCGCCGCCGCGGCGCACCAGAAGCAGGATCGACTTGCGGCCTGCCTCGCGCGCCTCGTCGATCCGGTCTTCGAGATCGCCAAAGGCAAGAACCTGTGCCTGTCCGGCTTCGGTGATCACGTCACCGGCCCGCATGCCTTTCTCGAAGGCTTCGGAGCTCTGATCGACATCCATGACCGCGAGACCCTTGGCGCTGTCGGGCAGTTCCAGCTGTTCGCGGATTTCCGCGTTCAGCGGGCTGAGCGTCAGACCCAGCACGTCCTTGCTCGATGGGGTTTCGTCACCGTCGAGACGTTGCGCGGCCGGAACGGCCTCGGCTTCCTCGCGCCGGCCGAGCGTGACGAGAAGCGTCTTGGTTTCCCCGTCGCGGTTGACGACGACGCGGACGGATTTACCGACGGCGGTGTTGCCGACCTGGCGCACGAGGCTGCGCGTGTCCTCGACCTCGACACCGTCGAAGCTGACGATCACGTCACCGGCTTCCATGCCAGCTTCCATCGCCGGCCCTTCGGGCACGTCGGACACGAGCGCGCCTTTGGCGGATGCCAGACCGAGCGCATCGGCAACATCGTCGGTCACGTCCTGAATGCGCACGCCGAGCCAGCCGCGGCGTGTTTCGCCGAATTCCTTGAGCTGGTCGACGACGCGCGTGACGACGTTCGACGCCATGGAGAAGCCGATCCCGATGGAGCCGCCATTGGGCGACAGGATCGCGGTGTTCACGCCGATCACATCGCCATCCATGTTGAAAAGCGGACCGCCCGAGTTGCCCCTGTTGATCGCGGCGTCGGTCTGGATGTAATCGTCATAGGTGCCGCTCAGCGCACGGTTGCGGGCCGATACGATCCCGGCGGAGACGGAAAAGCCCTGCCCCAGGGGGTTGCCCATCGCCATCACCCAATCGCCGACACGCGCGGTGTCGCTGTCGCCGAAGCTGACGAAGCCGAGCGGCTCCTCGCTTTCGACCTTGAGCAGCGCGATATCGGTGTTCGGGTCTGTGCCGATGATTTCGGCAGGCAGTTCGAACCCTTCGAAAAATTCGACAAGGATTTCATCCGCGCCTTCGATGACGTGGTTGTTCGTCACGACATAGCCGTCTTCGGAGATCACGAACCCCGATCCGAGCGCGGAGGATCGGCGCGGGCGGTCGCCCTGTCCGCCGCGATCCTGAAACTCGCGGAAGAAATCCTCGAAGGGCGATCCGGGCGGCACGATTCCCTGCGGCCCGGTGCGTCCGGGGACGGTTGTTGAGGTGGTGATGTTCACCACGGCCGGGCTGACCTTGTCGGCCAGATCGGCGAAACTTTCGCGGGCGCTCGCGCTCAGCGACCCCGCGAGGATGAGAAAGATCGACAGCGAGGCCAGCCAGAACAGGCGCAGCGGCGTTGTCCGATCCCGTTCGAGTGTGATTGCCTGTGTGTTCAAGGGAAACTCCTTCGTCTTGGGTGATGCGGCAGAAACCATCACCGGCGTTCCATGCGGCCAATTTAGGTGCGGACCGGCAACACGCAATCGCGAATGTGGCGCTTCAAGCGGATGTGAGTTGATTGTGACTGTAGCGGAAACGCCTGCGCCGGGTCAAACCGCGCGCAGGATCCACAGCAACACGATGCCCATGCCAAGAGCCGCGAGCCCGACAAGCCGGCGTGCGTCCAGCGGCATGTCGCGCATCGCTTCCAGCATACGTTCGATGAGCGAAGGGGCCAGCGCATAGGCCAGCCCCTCCACGATCAATACGAGCGCAAGCCCGGTGAGAACCGCGTCGATCAATTCCCGGCCTGACTCTCAGGCGCGGGTTCGGGTGCGGGCTCTTCGGTTTCGGGCTCCGGCTCGGCCTCGACGTCTTCAAGCGATTCCGGCTCACCTTCGAGTTGCACAGCGGTGCTTTCCGCCCCTGGCGCCGCAGGAATGGCCACGCGCGCCGCGTCTTCTACCGAGATCCCGCCGCCTGCGCCTTCCGCAGATTTCAGGTAGTTGAAGAATTCGCTGTCCGGGGCCATCACGAAGGTCGAATTCGACCCTTGCAGAGCACGCTGATAGGCCGTCAGGGAGCGGTAGAATTCGAAGAATTCGGCATCCTGATTGAAGGCATCGGCGAAGATCGAGTTGCGGCGCGCATCGGCCTCACCGCGGATGATCTCGGCCTGGCGATTGGCGTCGGAAACCAGTTCCACGACCGTCCGGTCAGCCTGCGCGCGCACGCGCTGCGCGGCCTCGTTGCCGCGTGCCCGCTCGTCCGTCGCCTCGCGTTCGCGTTCCGCGCGCATCCGGTCGAAGGTCGCGTCGAGGTTCTCGGCCGGAAGGTCCGTCCGCTTGAGCCTCACGTCCACGATCTCGAGGCCGAGCGCCTCGGCTTCCTCGATGGCGCCGTTGCGGATGCGCAGCATCAGCGCGGCGCGGTCGGTGCTCAGGATGTCGTTCGAGCTGACCGAACCGAGAATTTCACGCGTTTCGGAGCGCAGGATCGAATCGAGCCGTGTTTCGGCGGCCGGAATCCCGCCGGGGCCAACGGCCTGACGGAAGCGTTCGACATCCGCGATGCGGTAGCGCGCGAAGGCGTCCACCACGAGGCGGCGATCATCAAGCGGGGTAATTTCCAGCGGATCGATATCGCGGCTCAGAATACGGTCGTCATAGCGCACGACATCCTGAATGAGTGGAATCTTGAATGCCAGACCGGGATCGGATTTGACCGAAACGACACGGCCGAACTGCAGCACCAGCGCGTTCTCGCGCTCATCCACGATGAAGATGGACGACAGCAGGCCCGCGATCACCAGAACAGCAACCGGCAGCAGGTAGGTTGTCTTGCGCATCAATTCGCCTCTTCAGTGTTGTTCGTCGTGTTGCGACGCAATTCGTTGAGCGGAAGATAGGGCACGACGCCATTGCCGCCGCTTTCGGGGTTCTCGTCGAGGATGATCTTGTCCACACGCCCGAACACGTCTTCGAGCGTTTCGAGGTAAAGACGCTTGCGTGTGACTTCGGGCGCATTTTTGTATTCGCCCAGAACGGCAAGGAACCGGCTCGCCTCACCCTGTGCTTCGTTGACGACGCGGGCGCGATAGCCTTCGGCCTGTTCGAGAAGTTGCGCCGCCTCACCGCGCGCTTCGGCCAGAACGCGGTTGGCATAGGCGTCGGCCACATTGCGCAGCCGGTCCCGCTCCTGTTCGGCGGCCTGCACGTCGCGGAACGCGGCGATCACCGGCTCGGGCGGATCGGCCTTGTCGAAGTTCACACGAATAATCGTCACGCCGCTATCATAGCTGTCGAGCGTCGACTGGATCAGTTCCTCCAGACGCGAGGCGATGGCGCCGCGATCCCGGTTCAGGATCGGTGCCAGATCGGACTGCGCGATGATCTCGCGCATGGCCGATTCCGACACGGCGCGGATGGTCGGGCGCGGATCGCGCAGGTTGAACAGGAATTTCGCAGGATCGTTGATGTTCCAGACCACCTGGAAATCGATATCGACGATATTCTCGTCGCCCGTCAGCATCAGCCCGGCATCCGAGCCGCGCGCGCCCACGCCGATATCCTCGGTCTGCTCGCGCGTGACCGGAATGACCTCTGCAGTCACGAAGGGCCAGGGCGCGAAGTTCAGGCCCGGCTGGCCGGTGGAGGAATATTCGCCGAGAAAAAGCTCGACCGATTGTTCTTCGGGCAGGACGCGGTAGAAGCTCGTCCAGGCCCAGAGCGCGACCGCCGCAAGGGCGATCAGCCCGATGGTACCGCCGGTGAACTTGAACCCGTCGCCCCCGTCGCCGGAGCCGCCGGTGCCATTATTGCCGCCGCGACCGCCCATCAGAACGCGCAGGCGTTCCTGGCCCTTTTTCATCAACTCATCGATTTCAGGAATTTGTGGCTGATTGTCCTGCGGGCCGCGCCCGCCGCCGTTCTGACCGCCACGCGGGCGATCCCCGCCGCGATCATCGCCTCCTCTGCCGCCGCCGCCCCACGGGCCGCCACTATTGCCTGCCATCTGATGCTTTCCCCTCTCAGAAGTCATTTATGGTAAGTTTCGCTTTCTAAGCTGTGCGCGATTGCCCGGATTTCAAGCTGTCCGCGTCGGTTTGCGCATGGTCACGATCTCCTCGGCCATCGTCGGATGCACCGCAACCGTGCGGTCGAAATCTTCCTTGGTGGCGCCCATTTTCACGGCAATGCCGGCCATCTGGATCATTTCGCCCGCCGCCGGCGCGACAATGTGACAGCCCAGAACCTTGCGTGTCTGGCGGCTGACCACGAGTTTCATCAGCACGCGGTCCGGCTTCCCGGCAAACGCGGTCTGCATCGGGCGAAAGGACGTGCAATAGATCTCGACCGGCTCCTGTTCGCGCGCGGCTTCCTCGCTCAATCCGACCGTGCCGAATTCGGGCTGCGTGAAGACTGCCGAGGGGATCAGCGCGTGATCCACCGGGGTCGGGTTGCCGTGAAACACGGTTTCGACGAAGGCCATGCCCTCGCGGATCGCCACGGGCGTCAGGTTGACCCGGTCGGTCACATCGCCGATCGCGAAGATCGACGGCACGCCGGTCTGGCTGTATTCGTCGACCTCGATCTGGCCATTGCGCCCAAGCGCCACGCCAAGCTCGCCGAGCCCCATATCGTCGGTATTGGGCCGGCGCCCGGTGGCAAAGAGCACCATATCGAAATCGTTGACCGCGCCATTCGTCGCCTTCACGCGAATCGGGCCGCCGCCGGGGGTGTCGGTCGTCGCGGCGCCGCCGAACTGGACATCCTCGACCGGCGCGCCCATCCCGTCCGAGCCGTTTTCGCCCAGATCGGCAACGCGGTGCATCTCGACAATATTTGTACCGGTGTGCAGATCGATCCCGTTCTCGCACATCGATTCCGCTATCAGGCCGCGCGCCTCCTCATCGAAGCCGCGCAGAATCTGCGCGCCGCGGTAATATTGCGTGACCTTCACGCCCAGCCCGTTGAGGATACAGGCGAATTCGCAAGCGATATAGCCGCCGCCAACGATAAGGATGGTTTCGGGCAACTTCTCCAGATCGAAGATATCGTCGGACACGATGCCAAGATGCGCGTTCGGCATGTCAGGCCGGACGGGGCGGCCGCCGGTGGCGATCAATATGTGTTTCGCGGTCACCGTCTCGCCGGTGGACAGCTCCACGGTGTGCGGATCGCGCAGCCGGGCGCGGGCATCGTAAGCCGTGACGCCCGAGCCGGCGAGCAGCTTGCGATACACCCCTTCGAGCCGGTCGAGCTCGGCATGAAGCCGCTGTTGGAAGGCGGGCCAGTCGAACGCGCCCGGCTCGATATTCCAGCCGAAGCTGGCCGCCTCTTCGGTCACGCCGGCATAGCCGCTGGCGAACACCATCAGTTTCTTGGGAACGCAGCCGCGAATGACGCAGGTGCCGCCGTAGCGATCCTCCTCGGCCAGCGCCACTTTCGCCCCGGCCTCGCCCGCCGCGACGCGCGCGGCGCGCACACCGCCGGACCCTCCGCCGATCACGAATAGATCGTAGTCGAATTCGCTCATGCCCTGCTCCTTTGATCGCCTCGCAGAGATATTTCACAGGCGCTCCGGGATTGCCAGACGGCCGGGCCGGCGGCCCTAGTCGCCCAGATCGGAGAACAGGTTTTCGTCTTCGACCAGATCTACGCGATCCTCGCTCACCGTCCCGGCATTGATATCGCGCGTCTCGACCCGCCCATCGGGATAGCCGACGATCACCTTGTCGCATAGATCGATGAAAAGGCCGTTTTCCACCACGCCGGGCATCTGGTTTAGCGCCATAGCGAGTTGGCGCGCGTTTCCGATGCGGCTCAGGTGAAGATCGAGGATATGGTTGCCCTCATCGGTGCGGAACGGCTCTTCGCCGTTCATGCGCAGGGTGATCTTGCGCCCCATCACATCGGCCGAAACCAGAAGCTCCTCGACGAGCATCTGTGTTGTCGTCCAGCCAAAGGGGATCACCTCGATCGGGAGGGGAAAGGCGCCAAGGGTTCCGACTTCCTTGGCGGCATCGGCGATGATCACGACCTGTTCGCTGGCGGCCGCGACGATCTTTTCCTGCAGGAGCGCACCGCCCCCGCCCTTGATCAGGTTGAGATCGGCATCGAACTCGTCGGCCCCGTCGATCGTCAGATCGAGCATTTTCGCTTCGTCGAGCGAGATGATCTCGATCCCGACGTCACGCGCCAGGCGGGCGGTGCGGCTGGAGGTCGGCACGCCCTGGATGCGCAGCCCTTCGCTTTGCACCCGCTCGCCCAGATGGCGCACCAGCCAGGCGGCGGTCGATCCGGTGCCGAGCCCGACACGCATATCGTTCTCCACCAGATCCGCCGCGCGTCTGGCGGCGACGAACTTGGCCTTGTCGATGGGTGACAATTCTCCGGTCATGGGGCAGCTCCTTGATCGATCTGCGCGCCTTATAGGGGTTCGTTGCCGAATGGGCGAGACCGAAAAGCCGCGCCTACACCCATCAGGGCGGCGCGAATGCCGGGGCCGGGGCGCTGCCGGGCGCCGCGCTTCCGGCGGGCGGAAGGAGCGTTGTCGTCACGGGGCTTGCCAAAGGCAACGCCACCTGCTCCGCGTTCACCAGATGGGGCGCGAAGGCCCATGCCAGTATCGCCAGCGCCGTGCCGATCCAGGCGAGTTTGTCGATCCCGTTCGTCATGTTGCGTGCCCCCGCAGATGATGTCATGCCGTCAGCTTGGCCCGAGAAGGTAAACAGGGCGTTTAGGCACAACGCATTTTCATCCCCGAATGACGTTTTCCGTGCAACGCACGCGGGCGCGGCACGGTAAAGAGCCTGAAACCTTCAGGGAAAGGAGCGCGAAGAGCATGTTTCTATCGGTTTTCGAGATGTTCAAGGTCGGTATCGGTCCGTCTTCGTCGCACACGATGGGACCGATGGTCGCCGCGTCCCGCTTCCTCGACCGTCTCCGCGCGGCCCCGTTCCGCGCATCGGGCGTGAACGCGACGCTGCACGGATCGCTTGCCTTCACCGGCGTCGGCCATGCGACCGATCGGGCGACGATACTCGGACTGGCCGGTTTCGTGCCTGAAACCTACGATAACGCGGCTGCCGAAGCGGCATTGGCAGGTATCCGGCAGGAAAAACGGCTTATTCCCGAAGGTCTTGAGCCGCTGTGTTTCGATCCGGAAACCGATCTGCATTTCGATTTCGGTCCGAACCTGCCCGGCCACGCCAACGCGATGGTGCTGAGGGCCACGGACGCGCAGGGCGACGTGATCCTTCAGGAAACCTATTTCTCCATCGGCGGCGGGTTCGTGATGACCGAGGCGGAACTTGCCGCCGGCAAAGACACCGATGACGGCCCGCCGGTGCCCTACCCGTTCAAATCGGCCGCCGAGATGCTGCGCATGTCCTCCGCGACCGGGCTGAGCATTGCCCAGATGAAACGGGCGAACGAACTGTCCCGGCGAAGCGCGCAAGAGCTCGATAGCGGGATCCAAAGGCTTTGGGACGTGATGGACGATTGCATCACCCGCGGGCTTCGGACCGATGGCACGCTGCCCGGCGGTCTGAGCGTCAAACGGCGGGCCAAGGGCATTTACGACAAGCTGATCGCCGATCGCGGGCTGAACCAAAGCCCGCCTCACACAATCAATGACTGGATGAGCGTTTACGCGATGGCGGTGAACGAGGAGAACGCCGCCGGCGGGCAGGTCGTCACCGCGCCGACGAACGGGGCGGCGGGCGTGGTGCCGGCGACCATTCGTTATTGGCTCGACCATGTGCCGGGCGCGAGCCGTGCGCGGATCCCGGAATTCCTGCTGACGGCGGCGGCAATCGGCGGGCTGGTCAAATACAACGCCTCGATCAGCGGCGCCGAGGCCGGATGCCAGGCCGAGGTCGGCAGCGCGAGTGCGATGGCGGCTGCGGGGATATGCGCGGTGATGGGCGGCACGCCGGCGCAGATCGAGAACGCGGCGGAAATCGCGCTGGAGCACCATCTCGGCATGACCTGCGATCCGGTCAAGGGGCTGGTCCAAGTGCCCTGCATCGAGCGCAACGGGCTTGGCGCGATCAAGGCGGTGTCTGCGGCCAGCCTGTCCTTGCGCGGGGATGGAACGCATTTCGTGCCGCTCGATTCGGCCATCGAGACGATGCGCCAGACGGGGGAGGACATGCATGAGCGCTACAAGGAAACGTCGCTCGGCGGTCTGGCAGTGAACA
The DNA here is from genome assembly GCF_023370775.1 of Marivita sp. GX14005. Classification (GTDB taxonomy): domain Bacteria; phylum Pseudomonadota; class Alphaproteobacteria; order Rhodobacterales; family Rhodobacteraceae; genus Marivita. Next base: position 507,538 of record NZ_JAMCCQ010000002.1, on the reverse strand, counting down.
TTCCCAATTGCTGAGGGGTTATGCTTTCCCCTTGACGCAAAACCATGACTTAGCGGAATGACGCTTACGGGAGCGTTGACAGCGGCACTCAACCGAGAGTAGCGTCGCTCAATGACGCAAGATCGCCCCCTCCTCGGAATACTCCTGATGCTCGGCTTCTGCATCGCCGCCCCGGTGGGCGACGCGCTGGCCAAGATCCTCTCCGAACGGGTGTCGCTCGGGCAGCTTCTTCTGGTCCGCTTCGCGGTTCAGGCGTTGGTGCTGGTTCCCATCGTCGCGGTGACGGGCCGAGCCTGGAGGATGTCGCCAAGCGTTTTTGCGGTGACGTTTCTCAGAACGCTCATGCTGATCCTGGGGATCGGCATGATGGTCACGGCGCTCTATTACTTACCGTTGGCCGATGCCGTGGCGATCGCTTTCGTCATGCCGTTCATGATGCTCGTGCTTGGTCATTATGTTTTGAAGGAAGAGGTCGGGTCGCGGCGGCTCATCGCCTGCGCCGTCGGGTTCGCGGGCACGCTTCTGGTCGTGCAGCCGTCGTTTCAACAGGTCGGCTGGCCGGCGCTCCTGCCGCTCGGCGTTGCTTTGAACTTCTCGCTTTTCATGCTGATCACGCGCCAGATCGCCAAGCAGACCGATCCCATCGGGTTGCAGGCGGTGTCCGGTGTGATGGCGGTCGTGCTCATCGCGCCTGTCCTGTTCGTTCTGCCGCACCCTCCCGTGCCGGCGCTCGAATGGAACGCCGCGCCGGGACTGACGAGTTGGGCGCTGCTCGGCGCGATCGGGCTCAGCGGCACGACAGCGCATCTGCTCATGACCTGGTCGCTGCGCTATGCACCTTCGGCAACGCTGGCGCCGATGCAATATCTCGAAATTCCCATTGCGACGGTCATCGGCTTTGCCGTGTTCGGGGATCTGCCGAACACTCTGGCCACAATCGGCATCAGCATCACCATCGCCTCGGGTCTCTATATCGTGCTCAGGGAGCAGGCCACATCGCGTCGCACTGCGCCAGAGCCGATTGCAACGCCGACCGTTCCGACGCCGGCAGAATAAGCAGCATCCCGGGCATCTGCATGGTCAATGAAACCGGGCCAAGTGCCCGGTTCGACGTGCCGGTGCGCGTATCCGGCGCAAAACTCAATCCGTCGATGGGCCATGTCAGCCCGGTAGAGCGGCCCCGAAGTTCGCGCATCGGGAAAAGCGAAACGCGCGTTCCGGGCTGCAGGGAGATGTCGAGATGCGGCGGCAGGTGAACGATCACATCGTCCTCCCCAACCAGCAAAACCGCGCGCTGCGGGTAGCGGCACAGCACTGTCATCGCCGCCAGCATATGATCCACGCGCCGGCCGAGGAACCCGATCCCGATGGTCAGCGGAGCGTCAATGGATCGCAGCGCCTTGTCGAAATCGGTGCTGTCCTGCTCTGCGATGTGGCGGACACGGTCCGGCGGAAGCGCGCCGCGCGCAGCCGGTGACACCGAATCCAGATCGCCGATCAGGGCATCCGGCGTATGCCCGATCTCGTGAAGCCAGTCCGCGCCGCTATCGGCCGCGACAACCTGCGCCGCCTCGACCAATAGCTGCCGAAGTTGCCGATTGTCGCCGCCGGCGCCACCAACGAGGAGCACCGTGCCATCGGAGCGAACAATAGAGCCATTCATGGCGGTTTAATGGCGCTTCGCGAAACAAATCACAATCGCGCCATGAAATGATACCGTCAGAGGCACAGATTCGTTGCGCTTTGGTCTTGGTAAACATGCTAACAGGGCAGATGCAGAGATTTGGAAAGCGAGTGATGTTATGATGAGTTCGAACAAGATACTCACCGTATCCTACGGCACCTTCTCATGTACGCTCGAAGGGTTTGACCGCTCGTTCGACACTATGAAGGCGATTGCGGAGTACTTCCGCGATCTCGCGCAGGATGATCGCTATTTCGGCGCCGAACCACCCACTCCGGATGCCGAAATGCTCGCTCGTATCGCCGAACGCGAAATCGAACGGCGCGTCGAGGCTCGGTTCGAAAAGGGCAATCTCGTCCTGCGCCCAACCGAAGATGCCGAAGCGCCGCATGGGGATGTCGCGCCGGACAAGCCGACGGAGGATGACGCCGCGATGACCGAGGCGCCTGCCAGCGTTCCGGTCGTCGCGGAGGCGCCGGTCGCCGATATGGCGGGTGACACGTCGCAGGATGACGAAGAAGACATCGCCGCATCCGATCCGGCCGCGGATACGTTGGCCGAGTTCGACGAACCGGACGCGCCGGACCTCGACGAGGTGATCGCGGAGCAACCTGAAGCGGAAACCGGCGAGACGGAACGCGTTCTGGACGAGACGCATAACGTGCGCGAGGATGAAGGAGAGCTTGCTTCAGCCGACGACACGCCATCCTATGAAGATGCAGCGATCGAATGGGATGCCGAGGACGACGAAGAGACAAGCCTCGCCCCAAGCACCGAGAGCGTTGCCGACAAGCTGCAACGAATTCGCGCAGTCGTAGCCTCGCGCGCGCAGGACGATCCCGAATATATCGAGGACGAACACGCAAGTGCAACGGCGCAAGAGCCCTCTGCCGACGAGGCGGCGTCTGTGGATGAGCCGCTCGAAGAAGAAGAGGAGTGGGACGAAAACGCCGACAACCTCTTTGCGGACACGATTGCCGCCTTGGTCAATGACCGGATCGAAGAGGATGAGGACGAGCGCGAGATTGCTCAAGGGAGTGAACCCGAAAGCGCCTCCGAAGCCGAGAACGACGCACTGAGCGAGATCGAAGCGTTGCGCGCCAGGATCGCAGAACTGGAGGCTCAGGCCGCCGCGAGCGAGGATGCAGCGGAGGAAGAACCCGAACTTTCGCAGGACGCTGCCGTAGAGCGGGAACCGGACGAAATGGCGGATGCCGAACCGGTGGAACACGATGCACCCGCTGCGGAAGCACGCGCCGAGGATGACCCCCCCGCCATTGTCGCCCGTGTCGGCAAGGCGAAACGCAGCGATGTCGAGGCAGCGCTCGCCAGCGGCGTGATCGAGGAATATGACGAGGCAGCGGGTGCGGACCCGGTTCCCGACAGCGATGACAGCACGCTCAGTCCGGAGCAGGAAGCCGAATTGAAGCGTGAACTTGCCGAGCTACAGGCTGAGATCGAGGAAGACGAGGACTGGAATTTCGGCGATACAGACGGCTCTGAAACCGCAGATCACGCGCGGATCGACGACGAGGCGGAGGCGAATATCCGCAAGGCCGTCAAGATGACGAGCCCGGGGCGTGCGATGCTGACAGATAGCGCGATCGAAGCGGATGATCCTTCCGTCGACCGCCTGATCGACCAGACCGAAACCGAGATGGACGAACCCGAAGGCAACCGTCGCCGCAGCGCCATCGCGCATCTGCGCGCCGCCGTCGCTGCCACCAAGGCGGACCGGCTTCTGGGCCGCGGCAAGAAAGACGCCGACGAGGAAGAGCCCTATCGCGAAGATCTCGCGGATGCGGTTCGCCCGCGCAGGCCCAGCCTGACGCAAGCCCGCTCGGAGCGCCCCGCCCCGGTGCGCCCGGCGCCGCTCAAGCTGGTGGCCGAGCAGCGCGTCGATGTCGAGGCCGAGCCCGACGCCGCCCCCGTGCGCCCCCGCCGCGTCATTCGGGCCGAGGACACGGCCCCGCTCGCCGCCGATATGTCGGACGATTCGGGCTTCGCCGAATTCGCCGAACAGGCCGGCGCGCATACTCTGCCCGAACTGCTCGAAGCGGCGGCGGCCTATATGTCCTTCGTGGAGGGCCGCGACCAATTCTCGCGCCCGCAACTGATGACGAAGCTGCACCAGGCCGAAGGCGAGGCCAGCTCGCGCGAGGAACGTCTGCGCAGTTTCGGTCAGCTTCTGCGCGACGGGAAGATCGAGAAGAAAGGCGGAGGCCGGTTCGCCGCATCCGACAATATCGGCTTCAAACCGAGTTCCCGCGCGGCGGGCTAAGGAAAGGGGCCGCATGGCCCCTTTTTCGTGTCAGGATCGATCATCGTCAGGGTCGGGTTGCCCGATACCCTGAAAGACGAACTTGAACGGCAAGGCCCAGACGATACCGAGCACGACATAGACGACCAGCTCGAGCCAGAATGGCGGACGCTCCAGCCACCCCAGAACAGTCACACAGGCCACGACGTAAAGCGGCAACCCCACGAGCAGGATCACCAGGGACCATCTTCTGCGTGCCTTGTAACTCAGCGCCATCATTTGTTCCCGCCGCTCAATCGGCGAATGGATCGGTCACGAGGATCGTATCCTCCCGCTCGGGTGAGGTGGAAAGTAGCGCCACCGGACATTCGATCAACTCCTCGACCCGGCGCACGTATTTGATCGCCTCGGCTGGCAGATCCGCCCAGGAGCGCGCGCCTTCGGTTGACTGGCTCCAGCCCGGCATCTCCTCGTAGATCGGGATGCACCGCGCCTGGCTCTCGGCGGCGGTGGGCAGATAGTCGAGCCGTTCGCCATCGAGATCGTAGCCGACGCAGATCTTCAGCGTTTCGAACCCGTCCAGCACATCGAGCTTGGTCAGCGATATGCCGTTGACGCCCGATGTCGCGCAGGTCTGGCGCACGAGACAGGCATCGAACCAGCCGCAGCGCCGCTTGCGGCCCGTGGTCGTGCCGAATTCATGCCCGCGCTCGCCGAGCCGCTGGCCATCCGCATCCTCAAGCTCGGTCGGGAACGGGCCTTCCCCGACACGGGTGGTGTAGGCCTTCACGATGCCCAGAACGTAATCGATGGCGCCCGGCCCAATCCCGACACCGGTTGCCGCCTGCCCCGCGATCACGTTGGAGGATGTCACGAAAGGATAGGTGCCGAAATCGATGTCGAGCAGCGCGCCCTGCGCCCCTTCGAAAAGGATACGCCGGCCTGCCTTGCGCTTCTCGTTCAGCACCTTCCAGACCGGCGCGGCAAAGGGCAGGATCCGCGCGGCGATCTCGCGCAACGCCTCGATGAGCGCATCGCGATCCACAGGCGCGATGCCCAGCCCCCTGCGCAGCGGATCGTGATGCTGAAGCGCGCGGTCCACCCGCGCCTCCAGCGTCGCCGCATCGGCCAGATCGGCAACGCGCACGGCGCGGCGGCCCACCTTGTCTTCGTAGCACGGCCCGATGCCGCGCCCCGTGGTGCCGATCTTGGTGCCTTTGCTCGCCGCTTCCTCGCGCGCACGGTCGAGCTCGCCATGAATGGGCAGGATCAGCGGCGTGTTCTCGGCGATCATCAGCGTTTCTGGCGTGATCTCGACCCCTTGGGCGCGAATGGTCTCGATCTCGCGCATCAGATGCCACGGATCGAGCACCACCCCGTTGCCGATCACGCTGAGCTTGCCGCTCCGCACCACACCGGACGGCAGCGCATGCAGCTTGTAGACCGCGCCATCGATCACCAGCGTATGCCCGGCATTATGCCCACCCTGGAAACGGCAAATCACATCGGCCCGCTCCGAAAGCCAGTCCACGATCTTGCCCTTGCCCTCGTCGCCCCATTGCGCGCCAACGACCACCACATTCGCCATGTTGCCGATCCTCGTTCCCGATAGCCTGTGTCAAACCCGCGCCGGTATAGCGGCCCTCGCCGCAGGGCGAAAGACGATAAAGCCGCCCCCCAGCGTTCCGCCCCCGCTTCTTCTCGTAAAAAATACTCAAATGCGACCGGCCTCCGCCGGGCGAGCCGGTTGATAGTCAGGATATAGCGGCAAACGCCCGCCCTGCCCGCCGTTTCTTTTCCCGCCCCGCATCAGGATCACGGGTTGCGCGATTGGCCCGTTCCCCCTAGATACCAGCCTGTCCCGAAGGCAGACCGGATCAACCATGGAAAACGTCGTTCTCATCATCCACCTCCTCCTTGCGCTGTCGCTGATCGGCGTCGTGCTGCTACAGCGCTCCGATGGCGGCGGGCTCGGCGCGATGGGCGGCGGGGGCGGCGGCGCGGTGAGCGCACGCAGCAAGGCCACCGGTCTGGGCAAGCTGACGTGGATCCTCGCCATCGCCTTCATCTGCACCTCGCTGATCCTGACGGTGATCGCGGCGCAGAACGCGTCGGGCAGTTCCATCATGGACCGGTTCGGCGGCGCCGATGAGGTGCCGGCCGAAGAGCCGGCAGGCGGGATCGATCCCGAAGGCCTCCTGCCTCCGCCGAGCGCGGGCGAGACCAACATGCCTCTCGTGCCGAGCGCCGACTGAATTCGCCCTTTTCCGGCGCAAGCACCGGTTTGCGCTGGATTTTCCGTGACCGCCTTATTTGATACCACCCCTTGAGGCGTTCGCCCCATTCTCAACAGCATCTTGGGCGCGGCTTGCCTTTCGCAGCCGAATCCCTTACCCGTCAAATCCCGTGATACCGCGCGGCTCCGGCATGCGTGGGCACTCGATTTGCAGGCATATCGCGGGAGTTTTCACCCTATGGCACGCTTTATCTTCATCACCGGCGGCGTGGTGTCCTCTCTCGGCAAGGGGCTTGCCTCGGCAGCGCTCGGCGCGCTCTTGCAGGCGCGGGGCTACTCGGTGCGGCTGCGCAAGCTCGACCCCTATCTGAACGTCGATCCCGGCACGATGTCGCCTTTCGAGCATGGCGAGGTGTTCGTGACCGACGACGGCGCGGAAACCGATCTCGATCTGGGCCATTACGAACGCTTTACCGGCGTGCCGGCGCGAAAGACCGACAGTATCTCGTCGGGGCGCATCTACACTAACGTGCTCGAGAAGGAACGGCGCGGCGATTACCTCGGCAAGACGATCCAGGTGATTCCCCATGTCACCAACGAGATCAAGGATTTCATCTCCATCGGCGAGGATGAGGTCGATTTCATGCTCTGCGAGATCGGCGGAACGGTGGGCGATATCGAGGGCCTGCCCTTTTTCGAGGCGATCCGCCAGTTCAGCCAGGACAAGCCGCGCGGGCAGTGTCTCTTCATGCACCTGACGCTGCTGCCCTACATCAAGGCGTCCGGCGAGTTGAAGACGAAGCCGACCCAGCACAGCGTCAAGGAGCTGCGCTCCATCGGACTGGCCCCCGACATCCTCGTCTGCCGGTCCGAAGGGCCGATCCCGGCCAAGGAGCGCGAGAAGCTGGCGCTGTTCTGCAACGTGCGCCCCGATAGCGTGATCGCCGCGCAGGATCTGAAATCCATCTACGAGGCGCCGCTGGCCTATCATCGCGAAGGGCTCGACCAGGCCGTGCTCGACGCGTTCCAGATCACGCCCGCTCCCAAGCCCAACCTTGCCAAGTGGGACGATGTGGCCGATCGCATCTACAACCCCGAGGGCGAGGTGAATATCGCCATCGTCGGCAAGTATATCCAGCTCGAGGATGCGTATAAATCCATCGCCGAGGCGCTGACGCATGGCGGCATGGCCAACCGCGTCAAGGTGAATGTGCAATGGGTGGATTCGGAAATCTTCGATCGCGAGGATCCCGCCGCCCATCTCGAAGGCTTCCACGCCATCCTCGTGCCGGGCGGCTTCGGTGAGCGCGGCACCGAAGGCAAGATCAAGGCGGCGCAATTCGCGCGCGAGCACAAGGTGCCCTATCTCGGAATATGCCTCGGTATGCAGATGGCCGTGATCGAGGCCGCACGGAATGTCGCCAAACTTCCCGACGCGGGGTCGGAGGAGTTCGATCACGAGGCCGGCAAGAAACGCTTTACGCCGGTCGTCTACCATCTCAAGGAATGGGTGCAGGGCAACGAGAAAGTCAATCGCTCGGTTCTGGATGACAAGGGCGGCACGATGCGCCTCGGCGCCTACGATGCGGTGCTGACGGAGGGCTCGAAGGTCGCGCAGGTCTATGGCAGCACGAGGATCGACGAACGCCACCGCCACCGCTACGAGGTCGATATCCAGTATCGCGAGGCGCTGGAGAAAGCAGGGCTGTGCTTTTCCGGCATGAGCCCCGACGGGCGCCTTCCGGAAATCATCGAATGGCCCGATCACCCGTGGTTCATCGGCGTTCAGTTCCACCCCGAATTGAAGTCCAAACCGTTTGATCCGCATCCCTTGTTCAAGGATTTCGTGCGGGCGGCGAAGGATGTTTCGCGGTTGGTGTAAAGTTTTTCGTCACGTCGAAGAGTAACGCAGCCTCAAGGCTGTGTAACCGCCGCGTCAACGCGGCGGGGCGCCTGTCGGATGCCAACGCAGCCTCAAGGCTGCGTAACCGCCGCGTCAACGCGGCGGGGCGCCTGTCGAATGTTGATGCGGCCTTATGACCGCGTCGATGCGTCGTCGGCTTTCGGAATCGTGTATCGTTCGCTATCCTCGCGCCATGCCATTCGTTGCCTATACCACCCTCGACACCGAGCGCGCCGCCGAAGCGCTCGCCCGCCAAGCGGTCGGGGCCAAGCTCGCGGCATGCGTTCACCTCCAGCCGATCACATCGATCTACGAGTGGAACGGCCTTCAGAAAGACGCCGAGATCCGGGTGATGTTCAAAACCAGCCGTGCCGCCTGGCCGGCGCTCAAGGCGATGATCCTGCGCGACCATCCCTATGACGAGCCGGCGCTCTGGGCGCTCGAGATCGCCGATGGCTCGGAGAGTTTCCTCGGCTGGATCGATGCCACCGCGACCGGCTGACCCCTATCACGCGCCGCGCAACTGGCCTATCAACGCGCCATGCTCTCCTACCAACATCTCTATCACGCCGGCAACGCGGCGGATGTTCACAAGCACGCGGCTCTTGCGCTCGTTCTGGATTACATGACGGTCAAGGACAAACCGCTGAGCTATATCGAAACCCATGCCGGGCGCGGGGTGTATGATCTTGGCGCCCCCGAAGCCGTCAGGACGGGCGAGGCCGCGCAGGGTATTGCACGGCTCAAGTCCGGCTTTCCGTCCGATCATCCTTACATCCGCGCTTTGGAGAGATGCCAGAACGGGCTTTATCCAGGATCTCCAGCGGTCGCGCTTGGCCTTCTGCGGCCGCGGGATCGCTTGCATCTTGCGGAGTTGCACCCGATGGAACATTCCGCGCTCAAGGGAAACCTGACCGCTCCGAATGTGAGGATTTACCGGCAGGACGGTTTAGCCCTTGCGCAGAGCCTCTGTCCGCCGGAGCCGCGCCGGGGGGTGATGCTGGTCGATCCGTCCTACGAGGTGAAGGCGGAGTATGGCCGGCTGCCGAAATGGCTGGCCGGGATCACGCGGAAATGGAATGTCGGCGTGGTGATGCTTTGGTATCCTTTGCTGACCTCGCAAGCCCATAAGCCGATGGTCCAACAGATGAAGAAAGATCATCCAGATGCATTGGCGCACGAGGTGCGTTTCCCACCCGCAAGGGAGGGGCATCGCATGATCGGATCGGGGCTTTTCATCGCCAACCCGCCCTACCGGATCGACGCCGGGCTTGCGGGGCTTTCGGCATTGTTCGAGCGCGGAGCATGATGCGCCTTGTCCTTCTCCTGTGCCTTTGCCCGGTGCTGGCGGCTTCGGACGAAATGCGCAAGGTGCCCTATGAGAGCCTGCTGGGCCAACCGAACCGGATCGAAACCTTCGACGGTGTGCCGAGCGCGGTCGAGCCGGGGCTCAATTTCGACCGGCACTGGCGCGCGCCCGGGCTGTCGATCGGGGAGCGGCTTCTGGGCCAGAGCGCGGCGGAGGCCGATACCGGGCATGGGCGGTTCGACCGTCTTCGCGGTCTGCCCGGTGCGCCGCCGCGCGCCGTTCCGGGCGCGCCGGGCCAGAACCTCGCGGTCGCATATCACGACGGGTTCGGTTCGAACGCGCTCTTTCCGCTCGGTCCCGAAGGCTATGCCAGCGCCTCCGGGCGCGGCGAAGGCAGTCTGGCCATCGTCTTCGACGATCCGCAATTCGCCTTCGGCCTGAAACTGCACGCTGAATATCCCGACCCGCTCGGGCAGCGCCCGATGCCCCGCGCGGCACAAATCGCCTTTTACGACGCACAGGCAAGGCGGCTGACGCGGTTCGTCGTTCCCCTGCGGCGCGGCGTGATGGCCCTTGCTTGGCGCAGCGGTTACGGCGTAACGGCGATCACCCTCGAAAATACCGATCCCGGCGGTATCGCCATCGACGATATCCTCTATGAGGTCGAAGATCTCGCCGGATGAGGTTTGCCGTTGGCGAAGCGGGGCTAGCGGCATATATCCAGACCCATGTTTGCAGATTTTCTCAAGCGGCTGACCGCACCCGATCCCGCCCCGCTCGCCGATGGCGATGCGCGGCTTGCCCTTACCGCCCTGCTCGTGCGCGTCGCGCGCACCGATGGCGATTACGACGATAGCGAACGCTCGAGGATCGACCGTATCGCCGCATCCCGCTATGGGCTGACGCCGTTCGAAGCATCCAAGCTGCGCGGCGAGGCGGAATCGCTTGAGGCGGAGGCCCCCGATACGGTGCGCTTCACCTCGGCGATCAAGGAAGCTGTCGCCTACGAGGACCGTATCGCAGTGATCGAGGCGATGTGGCAGGTGGTCCTTGCCGACGGTGTGCGCGAAGCGGAGGAGGACGCGCTCTTGCGCCTTGTTTCCAAATTGCTCGGCGTCAACGACCGCGACAGCGCGCTTGCCCGTCAGAGAGTGGATCCCGACCGATAAGGGCTTGCCGCACGGTCTGACGCTAGGTCAGCTGCCCGCTGGGCGCATGGCCGGCATTTGAAGATTGCATCGCGCCGCGTTTTGCGATCAAGTTGCCTACCGAGCCCTTGTCCAATGCCAGATTGATTACGTGACGCACACGCCTGTCCTCGAAATTCGGAACCTGCACAAGCAGTATGGCGAACTTGAAGTCATCAAGGGTGTCGATATTCTGGCCCACCGCGGCGATGTCGTCTCGCTGATCGGCTCTTCGGGCTCTGGTAAATCCACCTTGCTGCGCTGCGCGAACCTGCTGGAGGACAGCCAGCAGGGCGAGATCCTGTTCAAGGGCGAAGCAGTGGCATGGAAGGGCAGCGGGCTTGGCCGGCATCCGGCCGATCCAAAACAGGTGCTGCGCATCCGCACGAACCTGTCGATGGTGTTCCAGCAATTCAATCTTTGGTCGCATATGACGATCCTTCAGAACGTCATGGAAGCGCCCGTGACGGTGCTGGGGCGCGACCGGGCAGAGGTCGAGACCGCAGCGCGCGGCTATCTCGACAAGGTCGGGATCGGCGATAAATGCGACGCCTGGCCCGCGCAGCTTTCGGGCGGCCAGCAACAGCGCGCCGCCATTGCGCGCGCGCTTTGCATGGAGCCCGAGGCGCTTCTCTTCGACGAGCCGACATCGGCGCTCGATCCGGAGCTTGAGCAGGAAGTTGTCAAGGTGATCCGCGATCTGGCGGCCGAGGGGCGGACCATGCTGATCGTCACACATGACATGAAGATGGCCAGCGATGTCAGCGATCACGTCGTGTTCCTGCATCAGGGCCTGATCGAGGAAGAAGGCGCGCCGGAAGTTCTGTTCGGTGCGCCCAAATCGGAGCGGCTGAGGGGGTTCTTGTCCTCGACCATGGCCGCTTGAGAAATACCAACCGAAAACAGGGAGAACAGACAGTGAAACACATTATCCTCGGCGCCGCGGCGCTTGCGGTTTGCGCATCCTTCGCCTCGGCGCAAGACGACTCGGTCGTTCGGCTGGGCACCGAAGGCGCCTATCCTCCGTATAATTTCATCAACGATGCCGGCGAAGTTGACGGGTTCGAGCGCGCGCTCGGTGACGAGCTTTGCAAGCGGGCGGAGCTGAATTGCGAATGGGTCACGAATGATTGGGATTCCATCATTCCGAACCTCGTTTCGGGCAATTACGATGCCATCATCGCCGGCATGTCGATCACGCCGGAACGTGAGGAGGTTGTCGATTTCACGCAGAATTACACCCCGCCCTCGCCTTCGGCCTTTGCCGCCATGGGTGATGTCGATCTGTCCGGCGCCGTGATCGCGGCGCAGACCGGCACCATTCAGGCCGCACATGTGACCGGGATGGATGGCGCGACGCTGCTCGAATACCCGACGCCGGACGAGACCGTCGCCGCGATGCGGGCGGGTGAGGCCGATGCCGTGCTTTCGGACAAGGATTACCTCATCCCGGTCGTCGAGGGGTCGGACGACATCCAGTTCATCGGTGAGGACATTCCTCTCGGCGGCGGCATCGGCATGGCTTTCCGCAAGAGCGATCCCGAACTGCGCGAAACCTTCGACGCGGCGATCCAGTCGATGAAGGATGACGGCACGCTGAACGAGATGATCATCGAACATCTGGGCGAGGACAGCCCGAGATTCTGATCGCGCGAACCTGTTTCCGGCGCACGGGTCGCGCCGGGAGCCTTCTGCCGAGGACAATGCCATCCTGACCGCCTGCGCCGATCCATCGAGCCTGTCCGGGTTGACGTGGCTGATTTGCTACCTGACCACGGGCAAGCATCTGGCATTCTATGCGTCCTTCGGCACGGTTCTGCTCTTGCTGGCGATCACGGCTCCGGCGGCGCTGGCCTTCGGCTTCGCCGGCGCTTCTGCCGCGCGGTCGCGCGTTGCGCCGCTGCGCTGGATCGGCAAGACCTATATCGCCATCGTGCGCGGCGTGCCGGACATTGCGTTCTTCCTCTTCTTCGTGCTCGCGCTCGACATCTTCTTCGAATGGATCCGGCACGAGATCAAATGCCCCGATTGGGACCAGCCGATCTGGCAGGGCAATGATTTCGTCGTCTGCGCTGCCGCCAAACTGCCCTTGGGCAACGCGCCGCAATGGGTGCATGAAACCTACGGGTTTTTCCTTGCCGTACTGACCTTCGCCATCGTGTTCGGTGCCTTCGCGGCCAACGTTCTTTTCGGCGCCATGCGCGCCGTGCCGCGCGCGCAGCTCGAGACCGCGGAGGCTTACGGCATGTCGCGCCGGCAGGTCTATTGGCGCATCCTCGTGCCGCAGATGTGGATCTACGCCCTGCCCGGCCTGTCGAACCTGTGGATGGTGCTCATCAAGGCCACGCCGCTGCTTTTCCTGCTGGGGGTCGAGGATATCGTCTATTGGGCGCGCGAGCTTGGCGGGGCCAAGACGCCGCGCTTCACCGATTACCCGCATCCCGACTGGCGCATGTGGTATTTCCTGTTCCTTCTGGTCTTCTACCTCGCCTTCACGCGCGTGTCGGAGATCGTGCTGGACCGGATCACCACCCGGTTGCGGCACGGGCAGGCCACGATCGGCGGCACTGCGCAGAGGTCCGCCACGTGAGCTGTTGGCAGACGATCACCGATTACGGCCTGCGCTCCATCGGCATCGGAGAGCGGCTCCTGCCGCGCGACGATTTCACGATCTGCCAGCAATTCACGCTGATCGGATCAGGCATGCTCTGGAACGTCTATTTCGGCGTCCTTGCGCTGGCCGCGGGGTTTTTCCTTGCCACGGCGCTGGCGCTTGGCAAGGCGTCGCGCAACGTCGTGCTGCGCAAGATCAGCGTATGGTTCATCTTCATCTTTCGCGGCTCGCCGCTCTTCATCCAGTTCTTCTTTGCGTATTTCCTGTTCCTGTCGCTCAAGCCGGTCTCACCGATCTTCGATCCGTTCACCTCGGCCTGGCTTGGCGCGCTCGTCGTGCTGTTCTTCAACACCGCCGCCTATTCCGGCGAGATTTTCTACGGCGCACTCATGTCGGTGCCGAGGGGCGATATGGAAGCGGCCGATGCCTACGGCATGAGCGGCTGGCCGCGCTTTCGGCGGATCACCTGGCCGACCATGCTTCGGCTGGCATGGCCGGCTTATACGAACGAGGCGATCTTTCTCTTTCACGCGACGACGCTGGTCTTTTTCTCGGGCTTTCCGGCGTGGCAGCAACGGGGCGACGCGCTTTATTACGCCAACTACTTCGCCGACAAGACATTCAACCCGTTCATCCCCTACCCGATCCTTGCCTTATATTTCATTCTGCTGACGCTTTGCATCATCGCCATATTCGGCGCGGTCAATCGGCGGCTGAACCGCCATCTGCCGACGGGCGCGGTCGCGAGGCTTCGGGTGAAACTGAACCTCTTGCGGTGAAATCTCCTTGCTAAACGGCGGGGCTCCTGCATATTCCTGAATTTGATCAAATTCTGACGCAGTGAAACATGGACCCTCAAATCCGAAACTGGCTTCGCAAGAACCCGCAGGTGCGCACCATTCGCGTTGCGGCATCCGATCTCAACGGACAAGCGCGCGGCAAGCGCGTGCCGGCGCGCTTCGCGGGCAAGGTGCTCGATGGCGGCACACGGTTTCCGCTCTCGGTTCTGAACCTCGACATCTGGGGCGAGGATATCGACGACAGCCCGCTTGTCTTCGAGGCCGGGGATGCCGATGGCGTGCTCTATCCCACCGCGCGGGGTTTCGTGCCGATGCCCTGGCTGGAGGCGCCGAGCGCGCTTCTGCCGCTCTGGATGTATCGCGACAACGGACAGCCCTACGAGGGCGATCCCCGCCACGCGCTCGCCAGCGTCGTGCAGCGCTATGCCGACCGTGGGTTGACGCCGGTGGTGGCAATGGAGCTCGAATTCTTCCTGATCGATGACAGCACCCGCAACCTGCAGGTGCCGGCTTCCCCGCGTTCGGGCAAGCGGCGCAAGGCCGGGGAGATCCTGTCCATTCGCCTGATCGACCAGTTCGACCGCTTTTTCACCGATCTCTACGACGCCTGCGAGGCGATGGACATTCCCGCCGATACCGTGATCTCCGAAGCAGGGCTGGGCCAGTTCGAGATGAACCTGATGCATTGCGACGACGCGCTGCGCGCTGCCGACGATGCGTGGCTCTTCAAGATGCTGGTCAAGGGACTGGCGCGGCGACACGGCTTTGCGGCGTCCTTCATGGCCAAGCCCTACTCCGATTATTCCGGCTCCGGGATGCACACGCATTTCTCGGTGCTGGACAGGAACGGCGACAATATCTTCGACGATGGCGGGCCAAAGGGAACGGATACGCTGCGCCATGCCATCGCCGGATGTCTGAGCGCGATGCATGACAGCACGCTGCTCTTTGCCCCGCATATGAACAGCTACGAACGCCTGGTCCCCGAGGCCCATGCGCCGACCGGGATCGCCTGGGCCTATGAGAACCGCACCACGGCCATTCGCGTCCCTTCGGGCAGCCCGTCCGCGCGGCGCATCGAACATCGTGTGGCGGGCGGGGATGTGAACCCCTACCTGACGCTCGCCGCCATTCTCGGCGCTGCGATGGTCGGGATCGAAGACGCGAAAGAGCCGCCCGAGCCGGTGCGCGGCAATGCCTACGCGCTCGATCTGCCGCAGATCCCCGGCGATTGGTCCTCGGCCGTCGATGCGTTCGAGAAGAGCCGCCTCATACCGCGCATCTTCAGCGCGGAGCTGATCCGCAATCTCGTTCTGACCAAGAAACAGGAAATTCACTACATGAACGAGCTGACCCCCGCCGAACGCGTCGAAATCTATCTCGACACCGTATAGGCCGGCTTGCCACGCTTCGCCGGCCATCATAGCTATCAATCGCAACAACCATCGGTGCTTCATGAAGATCGGAATACTGCAAACCGGACTGGTACCCGAGGCGCTCAGGGACGAATTCGACGAGTATCCGCAATTCTTCGAGCGGCTTCTGGATGGCCACGGGTTCAGCTTCGAAAGCTGGTCGGTGGTAACGGGCGAATTTCCCGACGGGCCGGAAAGCGCGGATGGCTGGCTCATCACAGGCTCGAAACACGGCGCCTACGAAGATCATCCCTGGATTGCCCCGCTGGAAAAGCTCATCCGCGACATCGTCGCCGCGGATCGTCCGCTCGTCGGAGTGTGTTTCGGCCATCAGATCATCGCGCAGGCGCTCGGCGGGACGGTCACGAAATACGAAGGCGGCTGGGTCGTCGGCCAGCAGGACTATGATTACGGCGGTGAAACTCTGACGATCAATGCCTGGCATCAGGATCAGGTGACGGTTGCGCCAGAGGGCGCGAGGCTGGTGGCGCAGGGCAATCACTGCGCCAATGCCGCGCTGCTCTATCCGGGCAAGGCCTATACCGTTCAGCCGCATCCGGAATTCGAGGACGCTTATGTGCAAGGCCTGCTCGATGAGCGGGCAAAGGGCGTCGTGCCCGACGACCTGATCGCCAAGGCACGGGCGCGAATGGGCGGCAGGCTCGACAATCACCGCATGGCGCAGCAATTCGCGACATTCTTTCGGGAAAGGCGTCTGGCATGAAAGAATGGACTGCAACACTTCCCGAACCTGCCGCGCTCTATCTTGAAGGCAAACGGCTCGACGAGGTCGAGTGTATCATCGCCGATCTGCCCGGTATCGCCCGCGGCAAGGCCGTTCCCGCCTCCAAATTTGCGCGGCAGGAGTATTTTCACCTGCCGGATTCGATATTTTTCCAAACCATCACCGGCGACTGGGGCGAAGCTGCCGATGAAAAGGACGGCGGGTTCATCGAGCGGGACATGATCCTCAAACCGGACATGAGCACCGCCACCGCCGCCCCGTGGACCGGCGACTGGACGCTGCAGGTGATCCATGACGCCTATGATCGCAAGGGGCGCCCTGTGCCCTATGCACCGCGCAACGTGCTCAAGCGTGTCGTGCAGCTTTACCGCGATCAGGGCTGGGAACCGGTGGTCGCGCCCGAAATGGAGTTCTACGTCACGGCCCGGAACCTCGATCCGGCAAAGAAGATCGAGCCGATGATGGGTCGCTCGGGCCGGCCCGCCGCCGCGCGGCAGGCCTATTCGATGACCGCTGTCGACGAGTTCGGACCGGTGATCGACGACATCTACGATTTCGCCGAAGCGCAGGGCTTCGAGATCGACGGGATCACGCAGGAAGGCGGCGCGGGTCAACTCGAGATCAACCTGCTGCATGGCGATCCGGTGAAGCTCGCCGATGAGGTGTTCTATTTCAAACGGCTGATCCGCGAAGCGGCGCTGCGGCACGACGCGTTTGCGACGTTCATGGCCAAACCCATCGAGGACGAGCCGGGCAGCGCGATGCATATTCACCATTCGATCATGGAGATCGAGACCGGCCGCAATATCTTCAGCGGACCTCAGGGGGGAGAAACGGACGCGTTCTTTCATTTCATCGGCGGGCTGCAAAAGCATCTGCCGGCGGCAATCGCGGTTCTGGCCCCCTATGTAAACAGCTACCGCCGCTACGTGAAGGATCAGGCCGCGCCGATCAACCTCGAATGGGGCCGCGACAACCGCACCACGGGCATACGGATCCCGCTTGCCGGTCCCGGCAGCCGCCGGGTTGAAAACCGTCTCGCCGGCATGGACTGCAATCCTTACCTCGGCATCGCGGTCTCGCTGGCTTGCGGCTATCTGGGGCTGATGAACGAGGATCGCCCCTCGCGGCAGTTCCGCGGCGACGCCTATGAGGGCGAAGGGGACATCCCGCGTGTTCTGGGAGAGGCGCTCGATCTCTTCGATGAGGCGGAGGCCCTGCACGAGGTGCTGGGGCCGGAGTTCTGTCGTGTTTATTCCATCGTGAAACGCGCAGAATACGAGGAATTCCTGCAGGTCATCAGCCCGTGGGAACGTGAACATCTGCTCTTGAATGTTTGAGGGTGGAGGATCGGACCGGCAAAGCCGGTCCGATCGGTTGGGGGCCAGCCCCCAAACCCCCGGAGTATTTTTGACGAGAAGAAGACGAGGGAGCGTCGTTTGAACCTTTTGTTCTCCAATGACAAGCGCGGCCGCTACCCCGATAGCTGGTATGCGGCCACCGCCGAGCCGATTGCGCCTTTCGCGCCGCTGCAGGGCGCGGCGCGGGCCGATGTCTGCGTGGTCGGGGCGGGCTATACGGGTTTGTCGGCGGCGCTGCATCTGGCCGAGATGGGCGCGGACGTGGTGCTGCTGGAGGCGCATCGCGTGGGCTTCGGTGCTTCGGGCCGAAATGGCGGGCAGCTGGGTTCGGGGCAGCGCCAGGATCAGATCACGCTGGAAAAGATGGTCGGGTTCGATGCCGCGTTGCGGCTATGGCATCTGGCGGAGGATGCGAAGGCGCTCGTGCGGGGATTGATCGCGCGTCATGCGATCGACTGCCATCTGAAGGACGGCGTGGCCTGGGCCGGATCGCGCGATCGGGAGGTGCGCGAATTGCACGGCTATGCGGCGCATCTGGCGCGGCGCTATGACTACACGCAGATCGAAACACTCGATGTGGAGGCGTTTCATGCGCTCTGCCCGTCGCCCGATTACCGGGGCGGGATCCTCGATATGGGAGCCGCGCATCTGCACCCCCTGCGCTTTGCGCTTGGGTTGGCAAGGGCCGCGGATGCGGCGGGCGCGCGACTCCATGAGCGCAGCCATGTGCATGGGATCGAGCGGGGTGACAAGGTGACGGTGCGCACGGATGCAGGTCACGTCGTGGCCGATCACATGATCCTTGCCGCCAACGGCTATCTCGGCGGGCTGGACCGAAGCGTTGCCGCACGGGTCTTGCCGATCAACAATTATGTCGTGGCGACGAAACCGCTCGGAGATGAAGCCGCGAGGGTTTTGACCCGCGATATCGCCGTCGCGGACTCGCGCTTCGTGGTGAATTACTTTCGGCTCAGCCATGACAAGCGGCTGCTTTTCGGGGGCGGTGAGAGCTATGGCTACCGTTTCCCGGAAGATATCGCGGCATTGGTGCGCAAACCCATGAGCACCGTCTTTCCGCATCTCAGGAACGTCGAGATCGACTATGCCTGGGGCGGAACCCTGGCGATCACGATGAAGCGGATGCCGTATCTTGCGCGCCTCGCGCCGAATATCCTGTCGGCCTCCGGCTATTCCGGCCATGGCGTCGGCAACGCGGTGCAGGCCGGAAAGCTCATGGCCGAAGCGGTGCGCGGGACATCGGACGGGTTCGACGCTTTCGCCGGAATTCCCCATGGCGCGTTCCCGGGCGGCGGGATGTTTCGCACGCCGCTCCTGACGCTGGCGATGTCGTGGTATGCGATGCGCGACCGGATCGGCTGGTAGGCGCTATTTCTCGAGCTTGGAAAGCTTGCTCTGCAGCTCGGCGAGCTGCGATTTGATCGCGTCGAGATCCTCGCTGTCATTGGCGGACCGGTCATCGCTCTCGTCCTTGGCGGGGCCGGACCAGCCGGGCGTCATGCCCCCGGTCATCGCCTTGAGCAACGCTTCCTGTTGGGCCTGCAACGCGCCCATGCCCGGCATGCCGGTCATCGGGTTGGCCTTGTTCATCTTCTCCATCCACTTGGACTGGCTATCGCGGAACATCTCGAAACTGGCTGCGAGGAATTGTGGCACCGCGCTTGTGGCCGAGGACGTATAGCTGCGCACCAGATCGTTGAGGATATTGGTCGGCAACACGCTTTCGCCGCGGCTTTCGTGTTCGGCGATGATCTGCAGCAGGTATTGCCGGGTCAGATCGTCGCCGGATTTGAGATCGACGATCTGCACCTCCCTGCCCTCGCGGATGAAGCGCGCGATGTCTTCCAAAGTGACGTAATCGGATGTTTCCGTGTTGTAGAGACGCCGGCTTGCGTAACGCTTGATCAGGAGCGGTTTGCTGTCTTCGGCCACGCTGGCCTCCTTGACGATAGGTTTGCTGCACCGCAGCCTAAGCGCATGTTACGGAAAATGAAAGCGCTCTGCGCATCGCACCGGGGGCGGAAACGCGGTCGAGACCGAAAAAGGGCCGGACCCTTGCAGGTCCGGCCCAAGCATAGCGTTCCAGTTTGGGAGGAGAGAACGCTAAGTCGTGATCTTTTACTTCGCGCCAGCGGTCGCGGTTGCCTTCTTGGCAGCGTTGGTCGCGTCGGCGGTTGCCTTCTTGACAGCGGCGGTCGCATCTTCGGAGAGATCCTTGCCTGCGGCCATCATCAGCTCGACGGTGTCCATCTGGACCTTCTTCGCGATCTCGGCGAAAGCGGCCATCTTCTCCGCAGCGACTTCGGCTTGAGCGGATGCGAAATCGGTCATCGCCTTGGCATAGTCTGCCGGCTCCGCCTTCGCCTTGTTCATCTCGGCAAGCTTGGACAGCGTGTCCTTCGTCCACTTGGAGGAGATCTCGGAGGACTTCTCAGCCGCTTCCAGAGCGACGCCCGACAGCTTCTCGTTCAGAGTTGCCGTGGTCTTGAATGCGTCTTCCATCGATTTGGTATCGACGGGGAATGCGCCCATCATTTCTTTAAGGGTCGCGGTGTAATCGTTGGTCTTAGCCATTGGTCAATTCCTTTCCTGCGCAGCGGGCCCACCCCGCTTGGTCAGCGATGAGAGGTATCTACATGCTGCAGCGCGGCATTTCAAGAGGTTTTTCTGCGTCGCAGCAAAAAACCTCCACCTGCGTCAAGCAGAGGCTTTGACCTTGACATACTCTCCCGGCGCTGGCGCCAGAGACGGGTGATTTTTATCCCCGGTTTTCCGCGCCTTGATCCATCTACCCGACCGTTTTGCGATCCATTTCTCCCAGCGTGGCCACCACGAGCCTTCGGTATATTCGGCACTCGAACGCCACTCGTCGGCGGGCTGGGAAAGGTCGGCATGGGTGTAGTGGCCGTATTTCTTTTTGCTTGGCGGGTTGACGATTCCGGCGATATGGCCCGATTCCGAGAGAATGAACTCCTTGGATTTCGCCCCCATCTTCTGAACGCCGCGATAGCAGTCCTTCCAGGCGGCGATGTGATCTGTTTCGCAGGAGATTGCGCAGAGCGGAACATCGACATCCTTTATGTCGAGCGTATGGCCCATCAGCTCGAACCTGCCCTCGGAGAACTTGTTGTCCTGACACAGTCCGCGCAGATACTGCATCGCCATCTTGCCGGGCAGGTTCGATCCGTCGCCGTTCCAGTAGAGCAGATCGAAGGCGGGCGGGGTCTCCCCCATCATGTAGCTCCTGATGGCCGGGCCGTAGATCAGATCGTTCGAGCGCAGATAGCTGAAGGTCCGCGCCATGATGAAGGATTTGAGGATGCCGGTATCACCGATCTCGGCCTCGATCCCGTCGATGAAATCGTCCTGAAGGAAGGGCGTGAATTCGCCCTGGTCGGCGAAATCGGTGAGCGTGGTGAAAAAGGTTGCCGATTTGATCGACGCATCGCCCCTTTGCTTCATAAGCGACAGCGTGAGATTCAGCGTCGTTCCCGCGATGCAATAGCCGATGGCGTTGACCTTCTCGACGTCGCAGATCTCCTTCACTTCACCGATCGCGCGCAGGTAGCCATCCTCGATATAATTTTCGAGACCGATATCGGCATGGCGTTCGTCCGGGTTGACCCAGCTTACGACAAAGAGCGTATAGCCTTGATCGACAACCCAGCGGATGAAGGAATTTTCCGGTTTGAGATCGAGAATGTAGAACTTGTTGATCCACGGCGGAAAAAGGACGATGGGCGTGTCGCGCACCTTCTCGGTGGTCGGCGCGTATTGGATCACCTCCATCAGATCGTTGCGAAAGACAACATCCCCCTCGGCCGTCGCGATGTTATTTCCGATCTCGAAGGCGTTCTCGTCGGCCAGCCGCACGACCAGCTCGCCGTTATTCGCCTCGAGATCCGCGACAAGGTTCTCTAGCCCCTTCACGAGGCTCTCACCTTCGGTTTCGAGCGCCTTTTGCAACGCATCGGGATTGGTGGCGAGAAAATTGGTCGGCGCGAACATATCGACGATCTGCTGCGCGAAATAGCGCAGGCGGCGCTTTTCGGTCTCGTCCATGTCCTCGATGGATTCGACGGCACCCCGGATTGCATCAGCGTTGATGAGGTATTGCTGCTTGATGAAGTTGAAATACGGGTGCTCGTCCCAGAGCGGGTTCTTGAACCGACGATCCTTTGGGCCGGGATCTGCGGGGGGTTGCAGCTTTCCCTTGGCGAGCGCCTGATGCGCCTCGACATAATGCGTGACGGACTTGCCCCAAAATTCGATCTGATGCTCGATGATCTTGGCGGGGTTTTGCAACCACTCCTGCCAGTAGGCTTGCATCGCCTTGCCATAAAGCGCGCTGTCGGGGCCATGCAGGGCGGGATTGATCTGCTTCTTCTGCGAAATCGCGGTCATGAGCCGCTGTGTGAGCGCTTCGATCTTTTGCAGATTTGCTTCAAGTTCCGCGCTCATTTCCGGCGTTGCAACGTCCGTTGTTGTCATGACTGTTATTCCCCCCTATCTATGCTGCCGTGCAGAATACCGCCGCTTGCGCTGAAAAGCAAAGCTGCGGTTTGGCCGCATGGCGCGGCCTGATGATCAGGAGACAGTGAATGCGTTACATGGTGACATACGATCTCATGGAGACGTTTCGCAATACAAACCAATGGCTTGGCGCAACGGCTCGCACCATGGCCTCCTACCCTGCCTGGGCGATGATGCCCAATCCGGCGATGCAGTGGATGGCCGCCTGGGGCGAAGTGACCGAACGCACATTCGAGCGGATGATCGTCAAACCCGCCTGGGGGATTCGCACGTTTACCTGCAAGGATGGCCGCGACCACCTCGTTGAAATCGAGACCGTCGTGGAACGCCCCTTCGGCAATCTCATTCACTTCAAGGTCGCTGGTCGCGAGGAACAGCCGCGCAAGATCCTGCTGGTTGCGCCCATGTCCGGCCATTACGCGACCCTGCTGCGCTCGACCGTCAAATCGCTGCTCGTCAATTGCGAAGTCTATGTCACCGATTGGCACAATGCGCGGGACATCCCCGTGAGCGCGGGCAAATTCGACGTTGAGGATTACACCCTCTACCTGATGGATTTCATGCGTGCGATGGGCCCCGATACGAACGTCATCGCAGTGTGCCAGCCCGTTCCCTTGACCCTTGCCGCAACCGCTTACCTCGCCGAGCTCGATCCCGACGCGCAGCCGCGAACCCTGACCCTGATCGGCGGGCCTGTCGATCCCGATGCGACGCCCACGGACGTGACCGATTTCGGCCGCCGCGTGACAATGGGCCAGCTCGAGGAAACCATGATCCAGCGCGTCGGCTTTAAATATCCCGGTGTCGGACGCATGGTCTATCCCGGCCTTCTGCAACTTGCGTCCTTCATTTCCATGAATGGCGATCGCCATGCCAGCGCGTTTCTGAACCAAATCCAGAACGTCATGCGCGGCGACGCGTCGGACCATGACCCGCATAATCGTTTCTACGACGAGTATCTGGCGGTGATGGACATGCCGGCGGAGTTTTACCTCTCGACCGTTAATCGCATCTTCAAGCGGCGCGAAATTGCGCAGAACGATTTTCACGTCGCCGGCCACAAGGTCGATATGGGCGCGATCACCCGTGTCGCCGTCAAGACGGTGGAAGGCGCGAATGACGACATCTCCGCGCCCGGCCAGTGTATCGCCGCCCTTGATCTTTGCACCGGGCTTCCGGATGAAAAGAAGGCCTCTCATGTCGAACCCGGCGCGGGACATTACGGTATCTTTGCCGGGCGCAGCTGGCGCAACAACATCCGCCCGATGGTTCTCGATTTCATCGACAGCAATGCAGGCGATGCACCCCGGAGTGGAAAGGCGAAGCCCAAGCCTGCCAATACCAATGTAGCGTGACAGAAAACCGGGGGGCTGGTCGTTTTATCGCAATTCGACTTAAATCGAACGGATTTTCAGTCTCGCTCGTATATGGGTCGTTAACGTTTTTCGGGGCTAACTGACACTGTAATTGTCAGGAAGGCGCCGGCATGACGTTTTCTCCAACCGTTCTCGGATCCGGTCCGGCCGGCTATGCGTTTCTGCAGCGCACGCGCGCGGATCAACAGGCGTCGCTCGCACGTTCCCCCGATGTCGCGCGGAACATTGAAACCGCGCGTGACCGGCTAGGCACGCTGGAAAGCGCAGATCAGCTTCTGAATAATCGTGCCTTGCTCACGGTCGCGCTCGGCGCCTTCGGACTGGACGAGGATATCCAGAACCGTGCCTTCATCGAAAAGGTTCTGACATCCGATCTGTCGGACGACACATCGCTTGCCAACAAACTGGCGGACAAACGCTATCGGGAGCTGGCCGAGACGTTCAATTTCTTCGGCGAAAGCGCCAGACTGCCCGGCGCGGCCAAGGAGGACCGGATTCGCTCCCAACTGGCCGAGCTACGAACGGCCGATGACCTGCTGACCAACCCGCCCCTCCTCCGGGCGACCCTGGAACGGTTCGGCCTCGAAAGCGATCGCAACAATCTTTTCTTCCTGCAGCGCGTGTTGGAGTCGGACCTTGCCGATAACAGCTCGTTCGCGAACCGGTTGTCCGATCCGCGATATGCCGAACTGGCCGGGGCGCTGGGATTTGCCGAAAAACGCGCGGCGGCCGATAGCATCTACGGCTTCGCAGATCGCGCCTTGGGCAAAGCGGCCGATTTGCAGGAACCGTCCGATCTATTGGGCGACACGGAACTGCTGGCCGCCTCCTTGCGCATTTTCGGTCTGCAATCCGACCTCGGAAGGGAGGACTTTCTAACTTCGGTCCTATCGTCCGATTTAAGCGACGACTCGTCTTTCGCGAACCAGCTTGACGACCCGCGCTATGCCGCATGGTCGGATCTGTTCGGCTTCGCCGAAAGAGCGGCTGCCCCGAACGAGGCATATGTCAGCAAGCTGCAGAGTTTCGTTGAAACCGTGGCATCACGCGAAACCCCGCCGCAATCGGCCAAGGACTTTCTGCAAGATGCAAAGCTGATGCTCAAGGTATTCGATTTCTTCGGTCTGCCCCTTCGAAGCGACAGCGCCGCCTTCGCGAATCGGTTGATCGCCTCGGACAAGAACGATCCAACGTCGCTCATTAACGTCTTGCCCGATCCGCGGTTGAAACCCTTTGTCGCGGCGCTCAACCTGCCCGATCAACAGCCGGGCCGTAGCCACCCGCCAGGTTTCGCCGACGCGATCGTGGATATCTATGTCGAAAGGCAATTCGAAATCCGGATCGGAGAAGCGGATCCCAACATGCGCCTTGCGCTTGGATTGAATCGCGACCTGGCGCAAGTGGTTGCCAAGCAACGTTCCAACGACGCCCAATGGTTCGCGGTCCTCGCCTCGAACCCACTCCGCGAGGTTTTCGAAACCGCCTTGAACACACCGGACAGTTTCAACAGGCTTGATATCGACCGACAAGTTGAAGACCTGAAGATCCGCGCGAACGAACGATTTGGGACCGATCGGCTTTCAGATTTCACCGCGCCCGAAACGCTCGATGCTTTGCGGGAAAGATTTCTGCTTTTCGCCGATTTGCCCAGCGCGACCACAACACCGGCCAGCGCACTCCTGGGCGGCGGGGCGTCTGGAGGGGTGCTGCCCCTCCTGTACGGGCGATGACAGTATCAGGCGGGCAGCAAACCTTGATTGCGCGCAAGCTCCCGCATTTTTTTCTGCAGCTTCTCGAATGCGCGCACCTCGATCTGGCGAATTCGTTCGCGGCTCACATCATACTGGCCCGACAAATCCTCGAGCGTCACCGGCTTCTCGGACAATCGCCGCTGGGTCAGGATGTCCTTTTCGCGGTCGTTGAGCACCGACATTGCCTCGGCCAGAAGCGCGCGGCGCGTCTCCAATTCGTCCTGTTCCTCGTAATCGCCCGCCTGATCCGCGCTTTCGTCCTCAAGCCAATCCTGCCATTGCATCGTGCCTTCGCCCTCGGACCCGACCGTCGCATTCAGCGACGCGTCCCCACCCGACAGGCGGCGGTTCATCGAAATGACCTCGTCTTCCTTCACCCCCAGATCATGCGCGATCTTCTCCACCTGCTCGGGTCGAAGATCACCGTCCTCCAATGCGCCGATGCGCGACTTGGCCTTGCGCAGGTTGAAAAACAGTTTTTTCTGCGCCGAGGTGGTGCCCAGTTTCACCAGCGACCAGGATCGCAGGATATATTCCTGAATGGAGGCGCGGATCCACCACATCGCATATGTTGCAAGCCGGAAGCCCTTTTCAGGATCGAACCGCTTGACCGCCTGCATGAGCCCGACATTGGCTTCGGAAATCACCTCCGCCTGCGGCAATCCGTAGCCGCGATACCCCATCGCGATCTTCGCGGCGAGGCGAAGATGGCTTGTCACCATCTTATGCGCGGCTTCGGTATCTTCCTGCTCGACCCAACGCTTGGCGAGCATGTATTCCTCTTCCGGCTCGAGCAGCGGAAACTTGCGGATTTCCTGCAAGTATCGGCTCAGGCCGGCTTCCGGCGACGGTGCCGGGAGATTTGCAAAATTGGCCATGTCCTTGCCCCTTCGATGTTTACGCCCTTAACATTCCAATTGGGAACGTTCAGCAATTTCTTCAAGGCACCTGCATGCCTTGCCTGTGTGCTTGTAACTCCGATCTCGCCGAACCGAATACAAACTTCCGTGCTTTCACGCAGATGCGAGCCCGGTTTCACGCACGCAGCGCCGCGATCAGCGTCGCCATGTCCTCAGGTAACGCCGCATCGAAGCGGATTGTTTCGCCGCTCACGGGATGTTCAAATCCGAGCGATGCCGCGTGAAGCGCCTGGCGGTCGAACTGCGACGCCGCCGCGATGGCGGGTTCCGGCAGCGCGCTCTTCGCGGGCCGCCGCCGTCCGCCATAGACCTGATCCCCCACAAGGCCATGACCGGCATGCGCGAGATGAACGCGAATCTGATGCGTTCGCCCGGTCTCCAACCGGCATTCGAGCAAGGAGAACTGCGGCGGCGTTCCGAATGTCTCGATCACACGCGCACGGGTGATCGCATGTTTTCCATGTCCGAAATAAACCGCCTGTCTTTGCCGATCCGTCCTGTGGCGCGCCAGATCGCTGGTGATGCGGATCACGGCGCCGGGCTCGACCGATACGCCGCGGACACCGCGCAGGCGTGGATCGGCCGGATCGGGATGGCCATGCACAAGCGCCTGATAGACGCGTTCCACGGAATGGGCCGCGAACTGCGCCGCCAACCCGTGATGCGCGCGATCGGATTTGGCAACGACCAGAAGCCCGCTGGTATCCTTGTCGATTCGGTGAACAATGCCCGGCCGGCCGACCCCGCCAACGCCGGACAGGTTCCCGCTGAAATGGTGAAGCAACGCATTGACAAGCGTGCCCGAAGGCGTGCCGGGTGCAGGATGAACCACCATGCCCGCCGGCTTCATCACGACGATGAGGTCTTCATCCTCGAACCGGATATCGAGCGGGATCGCCTCGGGTTCCAGATACGTCTCGCCCGTTTCGGGGATACGGATATCGATCACGTCGCCTTCGAGAACGCTCCCTTTGGGATCGTGCAGAACCTCATCGCCGCGCCGAACCGCACCGGCTGCAATCAGCTTTGCCAGCCGAGTGCGGGACAATGCCGCCGCCTCTGGCACGTCGCGCGCCAAGGCCTTATCAAGGCGGCCGGGCGGTGACGCGCCGATGGTGACGCTCAGTTTGGAGTCAGACATGGAAAACGCCCCCAAGGACCGGATCGAAGAGCCTGCCAACCTACGCTTTTTGCGCCGGCTGGTCACGACCCTCACCGTGACTATGATCGCAGGCGTCATACTGATCACCGCGCTGATTGTCATCCGCTACAATCAATCCGCCACCCCCCTGCCCGAGGTGATCACTCTCCCGGACGGAACCGACGCCATGGCCTTCACACAGGCCCGGAACTGGTATGCGGTTGTGACCGAAGACGACCAAATCCTGATTTTCGCACGCGACACCGGGCGCCTGATGCGCCGAATTCGAATCGAAATGGAGTAGAAATGGTACCGACACCCCGGCTCGAACGGGGGACCTCTTGATCCACAATCAAGCGCTCTAACCAACTGAGCTATGTCGGCACACGGGGGCGGGATAACGGGCCGCCCGGGTCTTTGCAAGACCGAAGTGACGATTCCGGCGGGCATCTCCGTATTCGCTGCCGGGCGGCCAAACGACGTGCTGCCGCTTGCAAACCCATGTGCCGGGGGCTAGGGAACTTGATCGACACGGCACATCGGAGCAGCGACATGGGCATCAATACCGAACGCGACATCGAGGCAAATCTTCAAATCGGCCCAACGGATCAGGGCATGGTCCGCTTGTTTGTCATCGCCGATGGGGTCGAGATCCCGATGGATTTCTCGCCCGAGGAGGCCGATGAGATCGCGGAGGAGATCCGGCTGGCCAGCCAAGGCGCTCGGAAGCTGAAAGGCTGATCAACGATCCCGCCTGCGACCGTTCGGCACCAAACGCGCATTATAGCGCCAAACGCGCATCCGGATCGCGAAACGCGTGAAGACGCCGCGCTGCATGACTGGCGAACTTGCGAATCAACTTGTTGCGCCGCGCGCCGGTTAGCCTGTCTTCCTCCGGCATGCGCAGGATTTCCGCATCATAGGCATCGGCGATCAACAGTCCCGTTTCCAGCGGCAGAAGCTCGGTAGGAAACTCCGTATCGACCGCCCAGAAATAGCGATCGCAATACGCCAGATATCCTTGCCACTTGCAGTCCGATTGAAAATCGCTGCGCGAGGATTTGCACTCGACGATCCAGACCTCGCCCTTTGGCCCGAGCGCCATCACATCGACGCGCAAACCGCGTTCCGGCACGAATTCCTCGATCACGGAGAACCCGCAGCGCGCCAAATACCGGCACACGCCGCGCGCCAGAAGCTGGCCGGGCTGGAGCCGCGGTGTCGCAATGTTCGGCAGATCAAACGTCATGCACACAATATGAACATTCCAGGAACAAAGGCAAGGTGACGATGTTTTTCACCACGCCCCTTGCCGCACCGGGCGGTGCGACTTATCTGAGCCTCAGGCGGGTTCTGCCCTTCTCGTGAAAGGTTGCATTCCGGTGGCCTTAAGCAATTCCGAGGGAGTTGGCTCTGTCCGGATCGTGGTCCGGTTACCCGACGCCCACCTGTATATACAGGTCCTCGGGAATGAGAGAACCGCACGGTCGGTGTGGTTCCCGCCACTCAGCGGCGTTTGTATCCGCCGTTGCGCGAATTCGCGGTCGCCTCGACCGGAATCGGCGTCAGCACGACGCCGCGTCCGCGATGATCGTCGTCATCGTCATCGTCCGACTTGATCGACATGATGCGGATGCCGAACTGCACACCCGCAAAGACGATCCCGTTGAACACCCAAAGCAGCAGGACAGCCAGGTAACCGCCGCTCGTATGCGTGACGAGATGCCAAAGATTGACCACGTTGAAATAAAGCAACGTCGCAACGAACACAGCCGACAAGGCGAATCCGATCAGGCATTGGCGGATATAGACGTGAATCAAGTTCGGCATGGCCGCCCCCGTTTGCATCCTGAAGCACGAATGTAATACGCGCGGCGTCGGTTTCCAACCCGCGCAACCGCACAGAGGACGCTTCAAAACGCCTCGGGCCGTGCCTCCCGCGCCATATGATCGAGAACCGCGTTGACGAATTTCGGCTCTTTTCCTTCCGGGAAAAAGGCACGCGCAACATCGACATATTCGTTGATGATCACGCGGGGAGGCGTTTCCGTCGCCACCAGCTCCGCGCCGGCCGCGCGGAAAAGCGCCCGCAGCGTCGGATCGATCCGCGCGATGGGCCATTTCGCCACGAGCCCCCGATCGGTCATCTGGTCGATTTTCGCCTGCCAGTTCACCGCTTCATCGACGATACGGCGAAAGAGGTCGATATCGCCCTCTGCCATCTCCTGCCCCTCGACCTGCGCCAACCCGAAGCGATGATCGAGAAATTCCACCGCGACCCTGTCGACGCTTTGCCCGGATTGTTCGGTCTGGAACAGCGCCTGCACCGCATATAGCCGCGAGGCGGAGCGCATCTGGCGTTTTCGGTCCAGCTTGTTGGGCTTGGCGGAGGTCATGCGATGTCAGAATCCCTGGAGGCAGTGGCGATCCGGTATTCGTCCCGTTGCGGCACGAACCCGACGCCCTTGCGTTGAGCGCCCCACTTACGGCTGAGCGCGACGAGGTGCAAGGCTGCCGCGGCGGCCCCGCCGCCCTTGTTCTGCCCGGCCACCTCGGCGCGGGCCTGCGCCTGCGCCATGGTCTCGACCGTCAGGATGCCGTTGCCGATGCACAGCCCCTGCAGCCCGAGTAGCGTGATCCCGCGCGAGCTGTCGTTGCAAACGGTCTCGTAATGCGTCGTCTCTCCGCGAATGACGCAGCCCAGCGCGACATAACCGTCGAAATTCGACATTCGTTCGGCGATCCCGATGGCGGTGGGCACTTCGAGAGCGCCGGGCACTTCGACAAGGTCATGCGTCCCGCCGCAAGCTTCGATCTCGGCCTGCGCGCCCTCGATGAGTTGATCGGCGATCTGCCTGTAATAGGGCGCCACCACGATGAGCAGCTTGACAGGACGGTCGAATTGCGGCCGCGCCAAGGTGTAATGTTCTTCAGCCGATGCCATCATCCCAACTCCGAAATCTTGCGCGTGCCGACGATTTCGAGCCCGTAAGCCTCCAGCCCGACCACCTTGGGCGCGCGGGAATTGGTCAAGAGCACGAGCTTCGACAGGCCAAGCGAAGAGAGGATTTGCGCCCCGAGTCCGTATTGGCGCAGCGTCCTTGGCGACACGCCCTCCGTCGCTTCCAGCTTCATCGACGTATCTCGCAGAAGCACGACAACGCCGCGCCCTTCGGATGCCACCGCTTCCATCGCGTGCTTGAATTCGTCAGCCCGGCCCTTCGGCCCGGTGCCGACCACATCCAGCATCGGATCCATCGCGTGCATCCGCACCAGGACCGGGTCGTCGCCGGACAGATCGCCCTTGCTCAATACGATATGCTCGTCGCCATGCGTTTCGTCGGTATAGATTCGCATCTTCCATTCACCGCCGAACTCGGAGCGGATCACCTCCTCGCTCTGCACCCGCACAAGATTGTCGTTCCGCCGGCGATAGGCGATCAGGTCGCTGATCGTGCCGATCTTGAGCCCGTGCCGCTGCGCGAAGGCCACCAACTCGGGAAGGCGCGACATGGTGCCGTCCTCGTTCATGATCTCGCAGATCACGCCAGACGGGTTAAGCCCCGCCAAACGGCTCACATCCACTGCCGCCTCGGTATGGCCCGCACGTACCAATACGCCGCCTTCCTTGGCGCGGAGCGGGAACACATGGCCGGGCGTCGCGATATCCTGCGCGCCCTTGGTTCCGTCGATCGCCACCGAAACGGTGCGCGCCCGGTCCGCTGCGGAAATGCCGGTCGTCACGCCTTCGCGCGCCTCGATGGAGATGGTGAACGCAGTCTCGTGCCGGCTGGAATTGTTGGTCGACATCAACTCCAGCCCCAACTCCTCGATCCGCTTCGAGGTCATCGCGAGGCAGATCAGCCCGCGCCCATGCATCGCCATGAAATTGATCGCATCGGGTGTGGCCCATTGCGCGGGGATCACCAGATCGCCCTCGTTCTCGCGATCCTCATGATCGACGAGGATGAACATCTTGCCGTTGCGCGCGTCCTCGACGATCTCCTCGACCGAGGAAATCGCGTCCTTCCAGTTTTCCTCGACCGCACCGGGTTTCTCAAAGCTCATCGCGTGCACCTTATGTCTTGTCCCGCCTGCCCATAAATCACACAGGCCGCCTTTGCCAGAACAACGTCACCACGATAATCGCTTCTTTGGGCTCGAAATACCTCGGGGTGAATTGGCCGCAAGGCCAAGAGGGGCAGCGCCCCTCCCTCAATCGAAAATGTCCTCGATGATGTCGAACGCCTCCTCCAACACCCGCACCGCGAGGCCCTTGCGCTTTTTCCTGTTCTTGCGCGTTTTATAGCCCTTGCGCGGCCCCCTGTTCCAATCCGGCGCCGGAGCGCGTTTTCGCTGCCTGACCGGACGGTCCGGATAATGCTCCGGCCGCGCGACACGCGCCTCGACGGCATCGCGGCGCAGCATCTTCATATCATGCAAGGGCGCGCCGCAGGAGGCGCAGCTCAGTTCGTGCCGGTCCTTGCCGCGCAGGACAAGCGCCGTGCGGGTGCCGCAATAGCAACAGGTCGCGATCTTGGGGGCATGGGGCATGGCGTCTCCTTCGCAGCGAATATTGGAACGCGTGCTTCGCGCGACAAGATCACCGCCCTGCGGCGTAAAGCGCCACGGCTGCCGCGTTCGACACGTTGAGCGATCCGAAGGCGCGCGCGAAGGGGATCTTCACCAGCGCGTCGCAGGTCTCCTTCGTCTTGGGCCGAAGCCCCGGCCCTTCCGCGCCCAGCACCAGCGCAATCGGCCGGTCTCGCACCGGCGCGATCGCCTCCTCCAAGGTTTGCCCGGCCTCTCCATCGAGCCCGAAGATCACGTAACCCATCGCCCGAAGCCGCTCCATCGCATCCGCGAGGTTGCGCTCGCGCAGATAGGGCTGACGTTCCAGTGCGCCCGACGCGGTTTTCGCCAGCGCGCCTGTCTCGGGCGCCGAGTGATGTAGTGTGCCGACCACCGCCGCCGCGCCGAACACCTCGGCCGAGCGCAGGATGGCGCCCACGTTATGCGGATCGGTCACCCGGTCGAGCATCACGACGCGCGGCGCCCCGTCGCCCGGCCCAAGCGCGGCATCCTCCAGCCGCCCCCAGTCGAGCGGCTTGACCTCCAACGCGGCGCCCTGATGCACCGATTGCGGATCGAGCGGCGCGGCGAATTTGCGCGGATCGCTGACCTCCGGCGCGATCCGCGCCTCGGCGATGGCGTCCTGCAGCTTGACTTGCGCGTTCGGTGTAACCACCAGCCGCAGCTTTTCACGCCGGGGGTTGAGCAGCGCGTCGCGCACCGCATGAAGCCCGAAAAGCCATACGGTCTCCGCCGCCGCGGCCCGTTTGGACTGCTCTTTCGCCACCACCCATTTCGGTTTCTTGGCCATTCCCGGCTCCCATATCGCCGCCCGCATATCGCTGCCGCTTGATGGGATTTTCCGGTTGACGCCGCAAGGGGGCAAATGTAATCACCCGCTCACGTTCGGGGCCGCGCTCCGGGCCGAAAGTGGGCGACAGGCCGCAAGGTGTGGCAGGGGACTGTAACTCCCTCGCGGAGACGCACGCTAGGTTCGATTCCTAGGTCGCCCACCACTTTCCTTTTCCCGATCTTCGGTTTGACTTTATCCGGCGCAACCGCCCTATTCGGCGCATGGCTTCCATACCCGATCTTCGCGCCAGGGCGCGTCTGCTTTTCGATGCCGCCGTTGAGGCCGCTGACCCCGCCCATGCGGTGCGCCTGGGACTGGCTTCCTGCCCGCCAGCCGCGCCGGACCCCGGCGGGCGCCGGGTTCTGATCGCCGTCGGCAAAGCCGCCCCCGCGATGCTGGGCGAAGCAATGACCGCCTTTCCCGGCGCGGCGCTGTCGCTTTGCGTGACGCATCACGAAAACGTGGCGTCCCTTCCGGGGGCCGAGATCATGCGCGCCGGACATCCCGTTCCCGACGAGGCCGGGGCCGACGCCGCGAGGCGTGTGATTTCGGTGCTGGAACAGGCAGAGGCGCAGGACAGCATCGTTGCGCTGATCTCCGGCGGCGGTTCGGCACTGTTACCGGCCCCTCCGTCCGGGATCACGCTTGACGAGAAAGCGCAGCTGAACGAATTGCTGCTTGCCGCGGGTTTCGACATCACGCAGATGAACCTCGTGCGCCAGCAGGTGAGCCGGCTCAAGGGCGGCGGCTTCGCGCGGCTCGCTGCCCCGGCCCGAGTGAACGCCTATATCCTGTCGGACGTGATCGGCGACGATCTTCGCGTCATTGCATCCGGTCCGACCGCGCAGCCCGTCGGCACCGCGTGGCAAGCCATCGCCTTGCTGCGCGATGCAGCGGTTTGGGGCCGCATCCCTGCCTCGATCCGCTTGCATCTCGAACGCACGGACAACGAGATGCCCGCGCCTTTCCCGAATGTCGTCAATAGCTTGGTCGGGTCGAACAGGGTGTCGCTCGACGCGATGAAGGCCGCGGCGGACCGGATGGGATGGGCGGTGCGCATTATGGATGACGCGCTCACCGGCGATGTGGAAGACGCGGCGCGAAAGATCACCGCCGATCTGCGCGCAGCGGCGCAGCCAGTCGTTCTGCTTTATGGCGGGGAAACCACCGTCACGCTGCGCGGCACCGGGCGCGGCGGACGCAACCAGGAACTCGCGCTGCGCGTGGCGATGGCGGCGCAGGATAGTGGGCGGACATGGGTGTTCCTGTCGGGCGGCACCGATGGGCGCGATGGGCCTACGGATGCTGCGGGCGGGATCGTCGATCCCGGCAGCCTGGCGCGGATCGCCGGCGCGGGGTTGGATGCTGCTCGGTTGCTGGCAAATAACGACAGTCATGCCGCGCTCTCCGCGTCGGGAGATCTGTTGAAGACAGGCGCGACGGGTACGAATGTGGCCGACGTTCAGGTGCTGCTGATCGCGCCCTGATGGCCTTCGAGCCGCGCCAGCGTCACGCCGTTTCGCTCCAGTTCCGTACGGACCGTACGCGCGATCTGTACGGCGCTCTCGCCATCGCCATGCAAACAGATCGTGTCTATCGCCGACGGGATATGCTTACCGCTTTCCGAGATGATCGCCCCGGCGCGCACCATCTGAACGACCCGTTGCGCGGCCGCTTCGGGATCTTGGATCACCGCGCCGGGCTGGCTGCGATCGACGAGGGTGGCATCGTCGTTATAGGCGCGATCCGCGAAAATCTCTCCCGCCCAGCGACAGCC
Organism: Marivita sp. GX14005; assembly: GCF_023370775.1. GTDB lineage: Bacteria > Pseudomonadota > Alphaproteobacteria > Rhodobacterales > Rhodobacteraceae > Marivita. The sequence goes on along the minus strand of NZ_JAMCCQ010000002.1, from coordinate 473,083 downwards.
CAGCGCCTCCGCCGCCTCTTGTTGCGCCGTGGCGGCGAGGACCATGATGGTGATTTCGGAATCGATCGTCAGCGCGGCCTCGAAACAGACACGCGCAAGCTCCGCGTCTTCGGAGGCCATGTTGGCCAATGCGCCGTGCAGTTTCAAATGCCGAACCCGCTCTCCGACCGAGCGGGCCATCGCCTGCGCCGCGCCAAGCTGGTAGCGCAGAAGGTTGCGCAGGCTGTCATGGCCGAGATCCATCCGGCGACGGCCAAACCCCTGCAGATCGGCGAAACCGGGATGCGCGCCAAGACCGACACCCATTCGCGCCGCTTCGGTCATGGTGCGGGCCATCACATCGGGATCGCCCGCATGAAATCCGCAAGCGATGTTGGCCGAGGTCACGATATCGAGCAGCTCTGCGTCGCGGCCCATCGGCCAAGCCCCGAAACTTTCCCCCATATCGGCATTGAGATCGACACGCATGATCGTCACCTTTCGTCGAAACGGACATCGCCGGCGGTCACGCCGCTGATGAGTTGATAGGACAGCAGATCGCGCATCTGCGCCGGATCGCGCACGAGCGGCCTGAGCCGTTCCGGCAAGCGGGTGATATCGTCGCGCATCCGCCGCTCCGCTTCCAGCGCCGCCCCGCGCCGGATCAGGGAAAACCGCACCGGCGCGCCGGCGGGCGTTTGCGCGGCTTTGGGCAGATCGGCCGGGATCACCGTGGCGATGCGGGGATAGCCGCCGGTGGTCTGGCTCTCGGCGAGCAGCAGATAGGGCGTGCCGTCGCCCGTGATCTGGATGTCTCCGGGCAGAGTGATTTCGGACAGGATGTTCAGGCCACCAGCGATAGAAAAGCCCGCGCCGCCGCCATTGAGTTTGGCGCCCATGCGGCTTGCGCGCGGATCGCGGCGAAACTCGGTTCCCAGGAAACGGGCCAGCGCGCGTTCGTCGAAAAGCGCCGTCTGGAGGCTTTCGACGCATCGCAGCGTGCCGCCCTCGAAACGACCCTCCGGCGGCAGGTATAGCCCGGTTTCCCGCCCGTCATCCTTTCCGGCTTGCAGGGTGTCGCCCGCGCTCAGCGCGCGTCCCACGCCCGCTTTGAGATGTGCGGAGCGCGATCCCATATGCGTTGGCAGATCGAGACCGCCCCCAAGATGCAGATACCCGTATTGCCCCGCTTCCGCCGCGCCGATTTCCAGTCGCGCGCCCTTTGCAAGCAGGTGCGAGGCGTTCCACGCCACCGGCGTGCCGTCGATCCGCGCCATCATGGGCGCGCCTGTCAGAGCAATGCGCAGCGCGCCCTGCGCTTCGAAAATTCCGCCGGCACCAGGCAGTTCCAGCACGGCCATCGAAGGGCTTTGCTGCAAAAGCGCCGCGCCTTCTGCGAGAGCCAGCCTGTCGGCCGCCCCGCCCCGCGAAAGGCCGAAGCCAAGATAGCCGGTGCGGCCCATGTCCTGAACGCTGGCCCCCGGCGCGATGCGATGGATGTGGAGCGCGCTCATGGCAGACGCTCGATCTCGATGCCGGAGGCTGGCGCGGCGCGGAGCGTCTCGAACCGCTCGCGCGAAACCCGGCAGAACTGCACCTCGTCGCCGGGGCGCAGGAGAAACGGTTCTTCGGCGTTCGGCTGAAAGAGCTTGAGTGCGGTCTGGCCGACATGTCGCCACCCGGTCGGGCTGGAGACCGAAAAGAGCGTTATCTGCCGGATCGCCACGACCAGCGCGCCCTCGGGAACGGCGCGGGTCAGATCGGTCTGGCGCGGGATGTCCCACGCCTTTGGCAAAAGCCCCAGATAGGGCTGTCCCGGCGCGAAACCGATGGTTTGCACGCGCAAGGGGGATCGGCAAATCGATGCAATGGCCTCGTCTGGCTGAAACCCTGCGGCCTCTGCCGCTTCGTCCAGTTGCGGCGCAAGATCGGTGCCGAACACGGCCGGCACCCGGATCAGGCGGCGCCCGCCGGGCATCGGCGCGGCATACCAGTCGCGTTCCTGCAAGAGCCCGCGAAGCCGCGCGGAAAGATCGGTGAAGGACAGATGAAGCGGATCGAAGCGCAAATAGACCGAGACCAGAGAGGGCGCGGCTTCCTCTATCCCGTCGAGCCCGCGCCGCGCCAGTTCGGCGGCAAAGGCGAGGGCCGCGCGGTTCGCCGGTTCGGTCAGCGCGTCCGCGAATGTCACCAGCACGCCATCCAGTCCGGCAGGCCGGATTTGCGGCGTGTGATTTTCGGGCGGTGTTGTCATGTCCCAGCCCTACTGCACCGCCCGCCGCGCGCCTAGTGCAGCTTATCTTCGGAGGCGTCCGACGCCTCGGCGGCATCCAGCGCGGCTTCGACATCTTCGGGATCGGTGGAGGGCACGGCATATTGGCCGCTGAGCCAGCGTCCAAGATCGATATCGGCGCAGCGCTTCGAACAGAAGGGGCGCAGCTTGGGATCGGTCTGCTTGCCGCAGATTGGACAGCTCATGTCATATCTCCGCGATAGGGCAAACGATCGCGTTTGCGTTGCAATTCGATATGGCCCAGCGGTGTCCAGCCGACAAGGACCGTCTCCACGCTGTCGCGCTTGAGCGCGGCGCGCAAGGCGCTTTCGATCTGGCGGCGGTCCTTCTTGGCGGTTGGGGCGGGGTCAATGACGATCTGCCCGCCAAGCCCGCGCAGGCGCAACTGGCGCGGCAGATCCTTCACCGCGGCAAGGTTCGCTTTCAGCCCTGCCGCCGGACTGGTATCGCCGCCCGTGTTCACGTCGACCGCGACCAGCGCGCGCGTCGGCTCGATCGCCATCGACGCATGACCTCCCAGCGGAACATCGCGCCGCGCCAGATCGTCGAGCGCATCGAGAACGCCATGCCGCTCGAAACTGCCGCTGCCGGTGTCGATCTCCGCCCGGTCCGTCCATTCGCGCCACGCAAGAAGGTGCGGGCCGTCGCCATCGACCAGCGTTTCAACCTCGCCATCGAGATCGCCGGACACACGCTCTGCCAGATCGCGCATGGCGGCGATATCGTCGGCAACCTCGCCCTGCTCCGCCCCTTCGCAGGACGAGCGCAGGATCACGCCGAAATCGCTGCCCGCCATCGCGTCATGCGCGATTTCGAGCAGGCTCTCGCGCACATCCTCGTCCTTGATCCGGCGCGAGACGTTGCGGCCGGGCGCATCGGGGGTGACGATGGCGTAACGGCTCTTGAACAGCACCTTGGCGGTGACCGGGATCGCCTTGCCCGGTTCGGCATAGCCAGTGACCTGCACGATCAATCGCTGCGCCGGGGCAAGCCCCTTGACCTGTCGCACGAAGGCAGCGCCATCGGGGGTTCGCAGGAACATCCCGCCCTGCCCCTTCATCGGGCGTTCCACGATACCGCGATAAATCGTGCCGGGGGCGGGCAGATCGGTGCCGAGGAACAGATCCTCCAACCGCCCGTCCACCATCAGCGCCGCAGCTTCGCGGCCGTTCAGGTGATCGAGCGCGATAAGCCGGCCCTTCACGCCGCCGCCTCGTAGAGCGGATACCCGGCAGCGGCGAGCAGGTTGGCCGTTTCCGCGAGCGGCAACCCGACGACGGCGGTGAAACTGCCGTTGATCCAAGGGATAAAGGCACCCGCCGGGCCCTGAATGCCGTAGCCCCCCGCCTTGCCGCGCCAATCGTCGGTGGCGAGGTAGGCGTTGATCTCGGCATCGGTGAGGCGTTTCATCCTGACCTGCGTGACGACATCGCGCTGCCAGAGCCGGTCGCCCCGGCGAACGGCTACGGCGGTCACGACGCGGTGACGACGCCCCGACAGATTGTAAAGAAACTCCGCCGCCTCTCCGGCATCCTCGGGTTTGCCGAGGATACGGCGCCCGAGCGCAACGGTGGTATCGGCGGACAGGACGATCTCATCGTCACTGGCGCGGATGGCCCGCGCCTTCTCGCATGCCAGCCGCACGCAATAGGGGCGCGGCAATTCCCCGCGCCTCGGGGTCTCGTCAATCTCGGGCGCGCGGATCTCGTCCGCGATCACCCCGATCTGCGCCAGAAGCTCCCGCCTGCGCGGGCTGCCGGAGCCGAGAATCAGGCGCATATCCGCGCTATTTGAAGCGGTAGTTGATCCGACCCTTGGTCAGATCATAGGGCGTCATCTCGACCTGAACCTTGTCACCCGCCAGAACGCGGATGCGGTTCTTGCGCATTTTTCCTGCCGTATGTGCGATGATCTCATGGCCGTTCTCAAGCTCGACCCGAAATGTCGCGTTAGGCAGGAGTTCCTTGACGACACCGGGAAATTCGAGCGTGTCTTCCTTGGCCATGGTTTCTCCTTCGTGAACGGACCCGCTTGCTCGCGGGACGCGCCCTTAAATGGGCGCAAACGGCGCGATTATCAAGGGCTATTCATCGCAGTTTCCGCAGTGCGGCATCTTGCGCGCGCCCGGACTGGTCGTCCCAATGGCGCCGGTTGAGCACCACGCCGGTCTCGCGCACCTCGCCGATCCGGGCCATGTCGATCTCGGCATAGGTCCAGCCCGGCGCGTTCAGATCGCCCTGCGCCAGTATGCCGGTGGGCGGAAAGCCTGTATCGGGCGGGCCGAAGATCCCGCCCGCGCCGGTGTTCTCGTCCACGGCATAGGACCAGTCGCACGCGGCCACGGTCGAGGACATCACCGTCACGCATTGATTTTCCAGCGCGCGGGCCATCGCGCCGATGCGCACCCGGCTGAAGCCCGCAAGCGCTTCGGTACAGGATGGCACGAGGATCACATCGGCGTCGCGCAGCGCGCGGCCCAGAAGGGGAAACTCGCTGTCGTAGCAGATCAGGATACCGATCTTGCCAAGCGCGGTCTCGAAAAGGCGCAGCGGCGCGCCGCCGGTGACGCCCCATTCCTCGCGCTCGAAACGGGTCATGATCTGCTTGTCCTGATAGCCGATCCCGCCATCCGGCGTGAGCAGCCGCGCGCGGTTGACCGGGCGCGCGCCGATCTCGGGGTCGAAAACCGGTGCGGAGGCGGCGAGGATATGCACACCGAAGTTTCGCGCCAGCCTCAAATGCACCGCATCGGCCTCGGGCACCCTGTCGGACACCGCCCTCAAAGACGCTTCGAGATCACCGGCCACCTCCAGCCCGGCAAGCGTCGCCAGTTCCATCGCGCCGTATTCGGGGAAAACCAGAAGCTCCGCGCCGTTTCGCGCCGCTTCGCTCACCCAACCTGTCAGCTTTCGTTCGTAATCGGCGAAACTGGAAAGCACATCCATTGGATAAGCCGCCGCCGCCAGTTTCATGACGCGTCCCTCAATGGCTTGATCCAGACCTGAAGCGCCTTTTCGGTTTCCTCGTCCCGGTCCACATCCTTCCAGTGGAAATACGCAACCGCCCCGTCGAGCGGTGCATAGCCGCGCTTCCTCCAGAACGGATCGAGCGGCGTGTAGCCTTCGGGGCGCAAAGGGTGATCTTCGGGCCGCGTCACGCTGCAGAACACCGAATAGGACGCGCCCCAATCAATCGCATGCGCCTCGCGCAGGTCGAAGAACCGGTGCCCGATCCCCTGCCCGCGATATTCCGGCAGAAGAAGCGATTCGGCGCAGTAGAACACATCGTCGAGCGCCAGCCCGCTGCCGGTCAACGCGGACGCGAAAGCATCCGCGTGATCGACCATCGGCGTGCCTGTGGCCGCTCCGACCAGCCTGTCGCCATCATACGCGCCGATAAGGATCGCCGCATCGCTGTATCGGTAACTTTGCAGGTAACGGCGCTCGTAATCGAGATCGCCGTCATAGAGATAGGGCCAGTCGCGGAACACATCGATGCGCAGCCGCGCCACATCGTCCAGCGCCGCTGCGAGCGCGTCACCCTTGAGAACCTCGATCCGCATCACGCCACCTGTGCCATCCAGTCGCTGAGATTGTAGTAGGTCACGACCCGGCTGATCTTGCCATCGCGAAACGAAAAGAACGATCCGGCGGGCAGCCGATAGCCCTGCCCGCGGGCTTCGGGAAGCCCCTCGTCGCTTTGCAAATAGGTGCCGTTGACCATGTATTCGGCCGCCCCGCGCGCCCCGTTTTCGGCGGTGAAGATCACCAGTTCGGTCAGCGTCTCGTCATAGCAGCGCGCCATGCGGCGGCAAAACGCCTCGAAGGCCGCACGGCCCTCGCGCACATCGCCCTCGTTGACGTGATGGGCCACATCCTCGGTCAGACAATCCAGCATGCCGGCGATATCCTTGCGGTTGAACGCATCGAAATAGCGCTCCAGAACCTGTTTGCTCATATCGTTCCTTCCCATTTCTGCTGCATCCGGTCGACCAGCTGATCGCGCGTTTGGCGATAGGCGTTCAGCTTTTGCTCGCGCGTCTCGCCCAGCCCGGTCGGATCCATGATCGACCAGTATTCGACCGTCAGATGATAGAACCGCGTCAGATCGAGCGCACGGCGCTGCGACGCCGGCGACAGCGCGACGATCAGATCGAAGCCCGAAAGCGCTTCGCCCATCTGTTCGAGATCGTCGAAACTGCGGCTGCGATGGCGGCTCATCTCGACGCCGATTTCCTTGCACACGGCGATCGCGAAACCGTCGATCTCCAGATCGTTGACGACACCGACCGATTGCACATAGCTTTCGAAGCCGTAGAGCTTCTTCATGATCCCCTCGGCCATGGGCGACCGGACGGCATTGTGATCGCAGCAAAACAGGACCGATTGCGGCAGGTCCGCCACCCTCAGCCCCCGAAATGCAGCACGCAGACCAGCGTGAAAAGCCGCCTTGCCGTGTCGTCATCGACCTGCGCCTTGCCCTCCAGCCGTTCCTGCAGGATCCGCGCGCCCTCGTTGTGGATGCCGCGCCGTGCCATGTCGATGGTTTCGATCTGGCTGGGCGGCAGGGTCTTGACCGCATCGAAATAGGATTTGCAGATCTGGAAGTAATCCTTCACCACTTGCCGGAACGGCGAGAGCGACAGGTGAAACTCAGCCGCTTTCTCGCCCTCTTCGGTGCGCACATCGAAGACCAGCCGCTTGTCGCGGATCGACAGGCCGACGCGATACGGCCCGCCGGGCGCAGGGTCGCCATTGCGGGCCGGCAGATCGAAACGGTTGTGTTCCATCAGATCGAACATCGCAACGCGGCGCTCCTGTTCGATCTCGGGCGTCGGCGGCGGAAGGTTGCCGTCATCGAGTTCGATATGCGAGATATGTGACATACGCGCCATTCCCAAGCCTGCGCATCTTGTTACTGCGCGGGTGAAATGCGCGCAACCGCGCCCTGGCTTCTTCTCGTCATAAATACTCGACAGCGCAGCGCCGAAGCCTAGCGCACCTTCAGAGTGGCGAGCCCGATCAGCGCCAGGATAAGCGAAATGATCCAGAAACGGATCACGATCTGCGGCTCAGCCCAGCCCTTCTTCTCGTAATGATGGTGGATCGGGGCCATCAGGAAGACCCGCTTGCCGGTGCGTTTGAAATAGAGCACCTGAACGATCACCGACAGCGCCTCCACGACGAAAAGCCCGCCGACGATGGCCAGCACGATCTCGTGCTTCGTCGCCACAGCGATCGCGCCGAGTGCGCCGCCGAGGCCGAGCGATCCGGTATCGCCCATGAACACCGCAGCCGGCGGCGCGTTATACCATAAAAACCCCAGCCCGCCGCCGAAGATCCCGGCGGTGAAGATCAGGATCTCGCCGGTGCCGGGCACGTAATGCACATCGAGATATTCGGTGAAATCGACGCGCCCCACCGCGTAGGCGATCACGCCCAGGGTGCCGGCGGCGATCATCACCGGCATGATCGCCAGGCCGTCGAGCCCGTCGGTGAGGTTCACTGCATTCGCCGCACCGACTATGACGATGGCGGCGAAGGGCGCGAAGAGAAGGCCGAGGTTCAGAAGCGTGTCCTTGAAGACTGGAAAGGCCAGTTGGTTGGTCAGCTCCGGCGGGTGATATTGTGCGGCCCAATAGGCGGCCGAGCCGGCGATCAGGAACCCCAGCAACAGCCGCATCTTGCCCGACACGCCGTCGGAGTTCTGCTTTTTGACCTTGGCGTAGTCGTCGGCAAACCCGATCAGCGCGAAGCTCATCGTCACGAAAAGCACCATCAGGACGAACGGATTGTCGAGCCGCGCCCAGAGCAGGGTCGAGGTCAGCAGCGCGCCGATGATCAGAAGCCCGCCCATGGTCGGCGTTCCCGCCTTGGCGATATGGCCTTCCGGCCCGTCGCTGCGGATCGGCTGGCCCTTGCCCTGCCGCTTGCGCAGCACGTTGATGAGCGGACGGCCGAAGAGGAAACCGAAGAGCAGGGCTGTCAGGAACGCACCGCCGGCGCGGAATGTGATGTAGCGAAACAGGTTGAAGACATCGCCACCATCCGACAGGGCGGTTAACCAATACAGCATGAACGTTCTATCCCTCGCCCGGCTTCGGGGCCGATTTTTGCAGGTCGCTGCCTTCGCCCATATTGCGGATGGCGTCAACCACACGCGCAAGCCCCATCGACAGCGATCCCTTGACCATCACCACATCGCCCGCATCGAGCACGCGCGGCAAGCGGGCGGCCATCTCTTCGGCGCTTTCACACCAGTGGCCGCGCTTTTCCTGCGGCAGCGCCTCGTGCAGATGGCGCATGAGCGGGCCGACGCAATGCACCCGGTCGAGGGCGCGCATCGCGTCCAGCGCGGCAAGCTCCGCGTGCAGGTTCGGGCCCGTGGGGCCAAGTTCCTTCATATCGCCCAGCACCGCGATGCGGCGGCCACGGCTGACACGGCCGATATCGTGCTGCACCGGGGCCGACGCCAGCACCTCCAGCGCCGCGCCGACGGAGGCGGGATTGGCGTTATAGGCGTCGTCGATCAGCGTCAGATGCGCGTTCGGATCGGCAGGATCGAGCATCACCCTGCCTTGCGCGCCGCGCCCCGCGCCGGGATGCCAGCGCCCGATCGCGGCGAGCGACAATGCGCGGTCAAGATTCAGCGCCTCGCAGACCGCCAGAACGCCTGCGCCGTTGAGCGCGAAGTGCCGCCCTGGCGTGTCGATCTTGTAGAGCATCTCCTGCCCCTGCCATTCGGCCTGCACGACGCTCAGCGAACCCTGCTCGCGCAGCATGGTCACGCGCAAGTCGCAACCGGGGCTTTCGCCGAAAGACAGGCTCTGTCCGGCCGCGCTTTCGGCCTTCGCGCGAAGGATACCGCTGGTGGGCAGATCGCCGTTCCAGATCGCCGCGCCGCCCGGCTCCAGCCCTTCAAAGATCGACGCTTTCTCATGCGCGATCCCGTCAATGCTGTCGAACGCTTCGAGATGCGCGGGGGCAACCGTCGTTACCAGAGCGACATGCGGGCGGGCCATGCGCGAGAGCGGTGCAATCTCTCCGGGGTGATTCATGCCGATCTCGATCACCGCGAACTCCGCCTCGCGCGGCATCCGCGCCAGCGTCAGCGGCACGCCCCAATGGTTGTTGTAGCTCGCCTCGGCGGCATGAACACGGCCATGCGCGGCGAGAACCGTGCGCATCATTTCCTTGGTGGAGGTCTTGCCGACCGAGCCCGTCACCGCGACTATCCTGGCATCGCTGCGCGCCCGCCCGGCCCGGCCCAGAGCCTCCAGCGCGGACTGCACATCAGGGACGATCAGGAGCGGCGCATCCTCGGCCACGCCCTCCGGCACGCGGTTCACCAGCGCCGCTGCCGCGCCTTTCTTCAAAGCCTGTGCGACGAAATCATGCCCGTCGCGCGCATCGGTCAGCGCGACGAAAAGATCGCCCGGCTGCAAGGCCCGCGTGTCGATGGATACGCCCGTCGCGTGCCAATCGCAGGTCAGCTTGCCTCCCGTGGCCTCGGCGGCCTCCGCTCCGGTCCAGAGCGTCATGCCAGTTTTCCGTCAAGCGCGGCCACCGCGACGCTGGCCTGTTCGGCATCGTCGAAGGGATAGACGGTATCGCCGACGATCTGCCCGGTTTCATGCCCCTTGCCGCAGATCAGCAGCGCGTCGCCCGGACCCAGCGCATCGACGCCGCGCAGGATCGCCTCGGCGCGGTCGCCCACTTCGGTCGCATCCGGCGCGCCTTCGAGAACGGCGGCGCGGATGCTCGCCGGGTTTTCGCTGCGCGGGTTGTCATCGGTGACGATCACCTGATCGGCGAATTCCGCCGCCGCCGCGCCCATCATCGGGCGCTTGCCCGGATCGCGGTCACCGCCCGCGCCGATGATCGCCACGAGCCGCCCCATCACATGCGGGCGCAGCGCCTGCGCGGCGGTCGCGACCGCGTCGGGTGTATGGGCGTAATCGACATAGATCGCCGCGCCATTGCCGCGCGTCGCGGCAAGCTGCATCCGCCCGCGCACTGTTTCAAGTTCCGACAGAACGGCGAACACCCGGTCAGGTGCGGCACCGCAAGCGATCACCAGCCCGGCGGCGATCATCACGTTCTCGGCCTGAAACCCGCCAATGAGATCCAACCGGGTCTGGAAGGTCTCGCCGCCGAAGCGGATGCGCACATCCTGCCCGGTGGGGTCGAAACGCTGCGCGAGCAGGCTCATATCGGCACCGCCATCGCGGCCCACGGTCATCACCTCCTGCCCCCGCGCCCGCGCTATGGCCAGCATATCGACGCCGCGCGCATCGTCGATATTCACGACCGCGATCCCGTCTTCGGGAAGCACACGCGCAAAAAGCCCCGCCTTGGCGTCGAAATACGCTTCGAAACTGCTGTGATAATCCAGATGATCCTGCGTGAAGTTGGTAAAGCCGGCCGCGCGCAGGTTCACCCCGTCGAGCCGGCGCTGCGCCAGCCCGTGCGAGGAGGCCTCCATCGCGGCATGTTCGATCCCTGCCTCGGCCGCGCCGGCAAGCGCGCGGTGCAGGGTGATCGGCTCGGGCGTGGTGTGTGCCAGCGGCATCTGCCAGTCGCCCTCGACCCCCGTCGTGCCGAGGTTCACCGCCGGAAGGCCCAGAAGTTGCCAAATCCTTCGAACGAAACTTGCCACGCTCGTCTTGCCATTGGTGCCGGTGACGGCGACCATCGTATCGGGCTGGTCGCCGAACCAGAGCGCAGCGGCGAAGGCCAGCGTCTGGCGCGGATCGGCGGCGAGCACGACGGCGGCACTCGACGCGGCCAGTTCCTGCGCCGCGATGCGCGCGCCCTCGCTGTCGGTCAGGATCGCGCGCGCGCCCATGCGCAGGGCGTATTCAATGAACTCGCCGCCATGCATCCGCGTGCCCGGCAAGGCGGCGAACAAGTAGCCTTCCTTCACATCGCGGCTGTCCACCGCGAGCCCGGTGACACGAACATCGCCGCCGCCGCGCGCGGTCAGTCCAAGCTCGCTCAGGCTTTTCGCCTCTGCCCGCATCACGCACCCCCTTTGTCTGGCGCGGGGCCGGCGCCCCTAGTTCGACGTGTTGACGATCTGTGTCAGATGCCGCGTTTCGGTCTCCGGACGCAAGCCCAGAAGCGGCGCGATACGGCGGATCATTTCGGCGGCCACGGGCACGGCCGTCCAGCCGGCAGTGCGGCGCGGCTTGGTTCCGCTGGTTTCGACCGGCTCGTCGAGCGTGACGATCAGCACGTATTTGGGATCGTTCACCGGAAAGACCGAGGCGAAGGTGTTGATGACCTTGTCCTTGTAATAGCCCCCGCCCTTGCGTTTCGGCTTGTCGGCTGTGCCTGTCTTGCCGCCGACATAATAGCCCGGAACCTCGCCGAAGCTGGCGGTGCCTTCGGTGACGACCTTGCGCAGCATGTCGAGCGATTGCGCCGCGGTGCGCTCGGACATCAACCGGGGTCCAAGACGCGGACCGCTTTGCTTGAGCAGGGTCGGTTTCACCTCGAACCCGCCATTGGCGATCGCGGCATAGCCTGCCGCCAGATGCAGCGGGCTGGCACTCAGCCCGTGCCCATAGGAGATCGTCACGCTCGACAGATCGGTCCAGCGGCTCGGCAGAAGCGGCTTGCCGCCCGCCGCCTCGACGATCTCCAGCGGTGTGGGCTTGAAGAAACCAAGACTTTCGAGAAAGGATTTCTGCCGCTCCGCACCGATGGCGAGCGCGAGCCGCCCGGTGCCCCGGTTGGAGCTTTTCACGATGATGTCAGAGACGGAAAGCGGACCGTAGTTCTTGTTGTTGAATTCGCCGATGCGGAACCCGCCGACCTTGAACGGCCCGGACGTGTCGATCACCGTGGCCGGATGGACCAGCCCAAGCTCCAGCGCCTGCGCCGAAGTGAAGATCTTGAAGGTCGAGCCGAGTTCATAAACCCCCTGCACCGCGCGGTTGAAGAGCGGGCTGTCGGAGGCATCGCCCTTGGTGAGCGGGCGGGGCCGGTCGTTCGGATCGAAATCGGGCAGCGACGCGATGGCGATGACCTCGCCGCTATGCACATCCATCAGGATGCTGGCCGCGCCCTTGGCGTTGAGCAGTTTCATACCGCCCAGAAGGACACGTTCGGTGGCGGCCTGCACCGACAGGTCGAGCGACAGCTCCAGCGGCGCGCCTTCGCGGGCCGGATCGCGCAATTCCTCATCGAAGAACTTCTCGATCCCCGCCGTGCCGATCACTTCGGCCGAATGCACGCCCTCGCGGCCGAAGCTTGCACCGCCGAGGATATGGGCAGCCACTGCGCCATTGGGATAAAGCCGCATCTCGCGCGGTCCGAAGAGCAGGCCGGGCTCGCCGATATCATGCACGAGTTGCTTCTGCTCGGGGCTGAGTTTCTTGCGCACCCAGAGGAACTTGCGCTTGCCTGTGAAGTCCTTTTTCAGCCGCGCTTCATCCAGATCGGGAAAGATCGCAGCCAGCTTTTCCGCCGCGCCGAGCGGGTCGATCATCTGCTGCGGATGCGCGTAGAGCGACACGGTCTCCATGTTTGTCGCAAGGATGCGCCCCTCGCGATCCACGATATCGGCGCGGCTTGCGATGATCGACGCGCCGCTGGCCTGCGCGCGCGGCTCCTCGGCTTCGGAGGCAGCCAGAACGCCCATGCGCGCGCCGATGACGACGAAGGCGCAGAAGAACATCACCGCCATGACCAGAAGCCGCCCCTCTGCGCGGGTGCGGGCCTTGTCGCGCATCTGCTCGTGCCGGATGCGCAGGTTCTCGCGCTCGATCGCGTCGGGGTTTTCGCCCTTGCGGCGGGCGTCGAGGATGCGGGCAAGCGGGCGAAGAGGTGTACGGATCATTCGTCGGCTCCTGCGCTGGTGACGTCCACCGGATCGGTGATGTCGAGCCGGGGCGGGCGGGGGTAGGCGATCTGATCGACGCGGCCGAACTGTTCGGGTTGCAGCGGCATCAGGCCGAGCCGGTCGAAATTCACGTCAACGAGATCGCGCAGGCGGTCGGGGCGGTTGAGATAGGCCCATTCGGCATTCAGCACGGCCAGCCGGGCGCGGGCATCGGCGATCTGTCCGCGCAACTGCTGCGCCTCGCCCAAAGCGGCCTGTGTCTTGTAATTCTCGTGATAGGCCCAGAACGCGGCCGCGATCACGGCGAGGAAGGTCACGATATAGAGCATCGACCGCATCAGCGATCCTCCTTCAGTCTGGGCAAAGCGATCTGCCCCGCGTCGATCCGCCCCGCCGGAGCGCCGGTGCGCCGCGCCACGCGCAGCTTGGCCGAACGCGCACGGGGGTTGCGTTCCAACTCGTCCGCATCGGGGCCGACGGCCTTGCGGGTGACGATCTCGAAGGCGGGGGGCTCGGCCTCGATCTCGGGCGCATAGCGGTTGGCGCGCCCGGTCTGGCCGGCACGTGCCTGCATGAACCGCTTGACCATCCGGTCCTCGACCGAGTGAAAGCTGACGACCGCCAGAAGCCCGCCGGGCTTCAAAGCCCGTTCGGCAGCCATCAGCCCGTCCATGAGCGCGCCATATTCGTCGTTCACCGCGATGCGGAGCGCCTGAAAACTGCGCGTCGCGGGGTGCGATTGGCCCGGCTTGGCGCGCGGCAGGCAGGATTCGATGATCTCGGCCAATTGCAACGTGCGTGTGATCGGCGCCTCGGCGCGCGCGGCGACGATTGCCTTTGCGATCCGCCGCGACGCGCGCTCTTCGCCGTAGGTGTAAAGGATGTCGGCAATATCGAAGGCATCGGCATCGTTGACGATATCGGCCGCCGACGGCCCCTCCTGCCCCATGCGCATGTCGAGCGGGCCATCCTTCATAAAGGAAAACCCGCGTTCTGCCTGATCGAGTTGCATCGAGGAGACCCCGAGATCCAGCACCACGCCATCGACCTGCGCCGCGATCTCGTCCATCTGCGCGAAATTTGCGCGGTGCAACTCGATCCGCCCTTCGTAATCTGCGATCCAGCCCTGCGCCATCTCATGAGCCAAAGGATCGCGGTCAATCCCGATGACGCGTTCGGCGCCCGCCTCGATCAGCCCGCGTGCATAGCCGCCCGCGCCGAACGTGCCGTCGATCCAGATGCCGGACACCGGCGCGACAGCCCGCAGCAGCGGGGCGAGAAGGACGGGGATGTGGGGGTCTTTGGCAGCGGCAGCAGGCATCGGATCATTCCTCGGGCGGACTGTCGAGGAAGGTCATGATGTCCTGATCGGGCGGCAGGGATTCGAGCCATTCATCCATCTCGGCCTGATGCTCGGACTCGTATGTCTCGGGCTCCCAGATCTTGAACGTGTCGCCGGAGCCGACGAAGACGGCCTCGCTCGACAGGCCGATCTTGGCGCGCAGCTTGGCCGGCAGCACAAGCCGCCCGGTCTCGTCCACGCTCGTGGGATGCGATTGCGCGTTGAACAGCGTCTCCAGCGCCTTGCGCGCGCGCGAGCCGCGCGGCAGCGCCTCGATCTTCTCATCGACCTCGTCGATGGCCTGAACTGTGAAACATTCCAGATAGTTGCGGCGCTTGTCGCCATAGACGACGACCAGCTCGGGGTTCAGCCCCTCTTTCCATTCGGGATCGCCCGCTTCGAGGACACGGCGGAACTGGGCCGGGATGGACACCCGGCCCTTCGCGTCAACCTTGTGACGACTCTCGCCTCTGAACCTCAGCTTGCGGGCCACTGTCCCTATGGTCCTTTCCTGCACCTCATCCCTGGAAACGGAAACGGCGGGTTGATCTGCTGCCACTGATCAACCCGCCGTCCGCGTCCCGTCTCCGGGAAAGTCCGACTGCGCGCGCCACCTGGGGGGATGTCTGCTCGCCCGCGCGCCGGATCTCTGTTTTGGATGAAAGCGGGTGCCTGTATGAAACCTGCTTTTTTTGTTTTTGGTAGGAAGGTGGGGTTTGTTGTCTTCCCCTTGTCTTGCCTGCTCTCATCTCGTGCCAATAGGGATGACATGGGATTTCATGGGCGGCAACTGTTTTTTGCGGGAAATCCTTGCCTCCAAAGGGTGATGGCCTTTTTGCCACAGTGGAAATGCAGCGGAATCAGGGAGATTTTGGCAGATGATCCCCCTTATCGTTGCCGAACCACCATATATTGAATTCTGGCGATGGGCAAAAAACTTCCCATGATTTCCCGTGACGCGCACCGACATGCGGGAACATTCTCGGAACCTGCCCTCCATCGCGCGTCCGCCCTCCGACTCGCGGTATCGATTCCGCGCGCGTCCCAGTCGCGATTCCCCCAAGATCCCGCGCCGCCGGGCGTGGATCGCAAACCGTCCCGTCATTTCCCATGAGCGCGCCGCGCTTGCAAAACACCGCGCCGCTTAGTAGGCAAATCTTGTCACGGTCCGGGCGACGCCCGGTGAATAGGGAACGTGGTGCAACCCCACGACTGCCCCCGCAACTGTAAGCGGCGAGCGTGTTCGGCAAATGCCACTGGGAAACCGGGAAGGCCCGAACCTCGCGATGACCCGCAAGTCAGGAGACCTGCCGTGACGGATCACCCTACACCTGCACGGGGCGTGCGGGATGTGACGGTTCTCCGGCGTGGTGGCAAATCGACGTTCCCGGGGCGTGGCCCAGGCAACAGATGACTGCACCGCGCGCGGGAGACCTTTGGAGTGAAACTCTTCATTGCGCTGATGACCGGAACGCTGGCGATTTTCGCGCTGTCGCTGTTCGTCGGCTATGCAGCGATCCCGGTGCCCGATGGGCTTGCCGCGCTTTTCGGTGTGGGCGATCCGCTGTTCGAGACGGTGATGCGCGAGATACGCCTGCCGCGCACGCTTCTGGCGGCGATGGTGGGCGCATCGCTTGGCCTGTCGGGCGCGGCGATGCAGGGGTTCCTGCGCAACCCGCTGGCCGAGCCGGGCCTGATCGGGGTGTCGGGCGCGGCGGCGCTGGGCGCGGTGATCGCGCTGCAAACCGGATTTGCGGCGGCCTTCTTCCTCGCGCTGCCGCTCAGCGCGCTGTTGTTCGCCGCCGGGGCGGTCGGCCTGATCCTGCTGCTGGCCGGACCGCGCGGCGCGTCCCTGACGCTGATCCTCGCCGGGATCGCGGTGTCAGCCTTCGCGGCGGCGCTGACGGCGCTTGCGTTGAACCTGTCGCCCAATCCCTATGCCGCCTCGGAAATCGTGTTCTGGATGATGGGATCGGTCGCGGACCGGGCGATGACGCATGTCTGGCTCGCGTTTCCCATCATGGCGCTGGGCTGGCTGGCGCTGGCCACGCTGGGCCGGGGGCTCGATGCGCTGACGCTGGGCGAGGATGCGGCGGAGGCTCTCGGCGTATCGCTGACCCGGCTGCGCCTGCAACTGCTCTTCGGCACCGCCGCCGCCGTCGGCGCGGCAACGGCTGTTGCAGGGGCGGTGGGATTCGTCGGGCTGATCGTGCCGCATCTGCTGCGCCGTTTTGCGCAGGGGCAACCATCGACGTTGCTCTGGGCCTCGGCGCTGGGCGGCGCGGCGATGGTGCTGGCCGCCGATCTGGCGGTGCGGCTCATCCTGCCGGAACGCGATCTGAAGCTCGGGGTCGTCATGGCGCTGGTGGGCGCGCCGCTGTTCCTGCACCTGATCTACAAGACGCGGAGGGAGATCGCATGAGCCTTCTGCATGTCGAGGACCTGACCGTGCGGCGCGGGGAATGTCCTGTGGTCGATCGCGCGGGCTTTGCCGTTCGGGCCGGCGAATGCATCGGATTGATCGGCCCCAACGGCGCCGGCAAGACGTCGCTTTTGCGCGGCGCGTTGGGCCTGTTGCCCTTCGAGGGCGCAAGCGATCTGGCCGCTCTGTCACCGCGGGAGCGCGCGGCACGCGTCTCCTGGCTCCCCCAGCGGCGGGAGATCGCCTGGCCGATGAGCGTGGAGCGTGTCGTCGCGCTTGGCCGCCTGCCCTATCTCGCGCGCGGTGCGCGGCTCGGGCCGGAGGATCGGAGCGCCGTCGATGCCGCGTTGCGGCGCATGGGGCTGGAGGGGTTCCGCCACCGTATCGCGACGCAGCTTTCTGGCGGCGAACAGGCCCGCGTCCTGATCGCGCGGATGCTGGCGCAGGACACGCCCCTGCTGATGGCCGACGAGCCGATCGCCGGGCTGGACCCGGCAGCGCAGATCGCCACGCTGGACGAGTTTCGCGCGCTGGCCGCCGAAGGGCATGGGATCATCGTATCGCTGCACGATCTGTCGCTTGCCGCGCGCTATTGCAGCCGGCTGCTCGTGATGCAGGCCGGACGGATCGTCGCCGACGGACCGCCGCGTGAGGTGCTGACATCGGCGCTGTTGTCCCGCGTCTTTCATCTGAAGGCCGATATCTTCGCCACCCCGCAAGGCCCGGTGATCGTTCCAATGGGAGTGCATATATGACCGCCCCGCAGCGCATCGTCTGCCTGACCGAGGAAACGGTCGAAACGCTTTACCTGCTCGGGCAGGAGCACCGGATCGTCGGTGTGACGGGCTATGCCGTGCGCCCCGCGCGTGTGCGGCGCGAAAAACCGAGGGTCAGCGCATTCATCTCGGCCGATATCCCGAAGATCCTCGCGCTCGATCCCGATCTGGTGCTGGTCTTCTCGGATATACAGGCCGAGATCGCGGCGGAGTTGATCCGCGCGGGTGTCGAGGTGATGGCCTTCAATCAGCGCGACGTGGCCGGGATCTTGCGGATGATCCGCACGCTTGGACGCCTCGTCGATTGCGCGGAGCGTGCCGAGGCGCTGGCGCAGAGGTTCGAAGCGCGCATCGCCGAATTGCGGGCGGTCCCGCGCGCGGCGCGCCCCCGCGTTTATTTCGAGGAATGGGACGATCCGATCATCACCGGGGTCGGCTGGGTCTCCGATCTGATCGAGATCGCAGGCGGGACGGATTGTTTTGCGCATCTGCGCGATGAGAAGGCCGCGAAGGATCGGATTATCTCCCCGCAGGCGGTCATCGAGGCTGCGCCAGAGGTGATCCTGGGATCCTGGTGCGGCAAGAAACTGCGCCCGGAAAAGATCGCCGCCCGCCCCGGTTGGGGCGCGATCCCGGCGGTGGCGGCGGGGCGGATCTTGGAAATCAAATCGCCGCTGATCCTGCAACCCGGCCCGGCGGCCCTGACGGATGGGCTCGATGCGATGATCGCGGCGATACACGGTGCGGAGGCAAGGGCATGACACAGGCGGTCGAGTTCCTCAATCGCGGCGGTCCGGCGCTTTGGACGATCGCGGTGCTGAGCGTCGTGACGCTGGGCCTGATCCTGTGGAAGCTCTGGCGGCTCTCGCTTTGCGGCGCGTGGCGGCGCGGTCCGGCGGAACGCGCGGTCGCGCTCTGGCGGGATGGTCGGCGGGACGAGGCGCTCGAACGGCTGCGCGGGCGGAGCGGTCTGCGCGCGCGGGTGGTGCGAACGGCGATGCAGGCGGAGCGCGAAGAGCCCGGCGCGCCGGCACGAGAGGAAACCGCACGGGTGGCGCGCGCGGTGCTGATGGAGGCAGGCGCGGGTCTGCGCGCGCTCGATCTGATCGCGACCATCGCGCCGCTGATCGGGCTTCTGGGCACCGTTCTGGGCATGATCGAAGCGTTCCAGGCACTTCAGGACAGCGGCGCCCGCGCCGATCCCGCCGCGCTTGCGGGCGGTATCTGGCAGGCGCTTTTGACCACGGCAGCCGGCATGGCAGTCGCGATCCCCGCTTCCATGGCACTAAGCTGGTTCGATAGCGTGAACGCGCGGCTGGCGCATGATTTCGACGATCTGGCCACGCGTATTCTCAACCCGGCTTCGCGGGGCACCGATGCTTGATCTCGCCCCCCTCCCGGCGCGGCGGCGCATCGGGCTGACGCCGATGATCGACGTCGTTTTCCTGCTGCTGGTCTTTTTCATGCTGGCCGCGCGGTTCGGCGTGACCGAAGCGATCCCACTCGCCCTGCCCGGCGGCACGGCCGCGGCCTACGAAGGACCACCGCGCCTCGTGTCGGTCGGGCCGCGCGAGTTGCGCGTGAACGGGATCGCGACGGCGGATCCTGTCCTCGCGCTGCGGCCGTTGATGACGGCACCGTCCGATCTCGTGATCCTGCGCCCTGAGGACGGTGCGAGGGTGCAGCGGCTGCTCGATGTAATGGAAGATCTGCGCGCCGCCGGGTTGTCTTCGATGGCGGTGCTCGAATGACCTTGCGGCTGCCCACCACCAACCCGCGCCGCGCCTCGCGCGAGCCGGTCGTGCCGATGATCAACGTCGTGTTCCTGTTGCTGATCTTTTTCCTGATGACGGCGCAAATCGCTCCGCCCGCGCCCTTCGACATTGCGCTCCCGTCCTCGCAAGGCGATGGGGACGAGATGCGCGCAACGCTCTATGTCTCGGCCGCGGGCGAGATCGCGTTCGGGGAGTTGCGCGGCCCGTCCGCGCTGGAGCGTTCGGCGCGGGCAGAGGCGCCTTTGCGGCTTGTGGCCGATGCGGGGTTGGACGCGGCGGTGTTGGCGCGGGTGCTCGGGGATCTGGCCGCGCTCGGGGCTACGCGGATCGAACTGGTGACGGAGGGCCGGTAATGCGCATCGTCGAGATCGCAGGGTTTCTGTCGCTGTCGGGCGCACTGCATGTCGCCGCGCTCGCGCTCGGCCCGGCATCGTCCGGGGGCGGCAGCGAGGGTGCGGGCGGCGGCGATAGCGTGACGCTGTCGGCAGCCACGCCGCAGCTTGCCGCGATGGTGGCAGACTGGGAAACGCCCCCCGAAATCGGCGCGGCGCCGGAATCGGTCCCGGCCCCGCGCGATCCGTCCGCACTGGTCGCGCCCGCCGCCCCGATCACCCGACCTTTGCGCGCTGAAGCCTCGCCGCTGCCGATGCCGTTTCAGCAAAGCGCCGATCTTCCGCAGCTCGACCACGCGAGCCCGAGCGCGCCGCGCGCCTCGCTCACGCCGCAGCTTCGACCGAAACGGCAGGCCGAGCCTGCAAAACCCAAAGCCCAAAGCACGCCGCAAACCGAGCGCAAAGCGCGCGGCGCCGGCCAAGGCAGCACTGCGCGGCAAAGCGCGGCCACAAGGGCGGCAAGCGGGCCATCGGCGGCGGACCGCGCGCGCCTTGTCCAGAAGTGGGGCGCGCAGGTCACATCCGCGCTGCGCCGCGCGCATCGCGTGCCGCGCGGTGCCGGGCGGGGAACGGTTGATCTGGTCCTGACCCTCACCCCGGCAGGACAGGTGAGCGCTGTGTCGATCACGGCATCGTCGGGAAGCGCACGGCTCGACAGAGCAGCACTTGCGGCGGTGCGCCTTGCGCGGTTCCCGCCTGCGCCGAAGGGCTTGACCGAACCGGCCTATCGCTTCAGCCAGCGTCTGACGGTGCGCCGCTAAACGCTGGCAGCTTTCCGTTGACGGAAAGCGGCGATGCGTGGACGCATCGCGCCGCCTACGCCATACCGCCTTCGATCAGCCGCGCCGCGAGCGCGCCATAGGCCTCTGCAAGAGGTCCATCGCCGGCCGCAACCGGAACGCCACCATCGCCGGCCAGCCGCGTATCGAGATCGAGCGGCAGCTGCGCCAGAAGCGGCACGCCGCGCTGCGCGGCCTCTTCTGCGACGCCGCCGCTGCCGAAGATATGGCTTTGCCCGCCGCAATGCGGACAGGTGAAGACGGCCATGTTCTCCACCAGCCCGAGCACCGGCGTTTTCAACGTATCGAACATATCCAGCGCCTTGCGCGCATCGAGCAGCGCGACGTCCTGCGGCGTCGAGACCACGATGGCGCCCGTCACCTGCGCCTTCTGGCACAGTGTCATAGCAACATCGCCGGTGCCCGGCGGTAGATCGACGATCAGCACGTCGAGCGTGCCCCACCGCACCTGTGACAGCATCTGTTGGAGCGCCCCCATCAGCATGGGTCCGCGCCAGATCACCGCCTTGTCCTCGGGCAGCATAAGACCGATGGACATGACCGTCACGCCATGCGCCTGAAGCGGGATGATCGTGTCGCCCTCGCTGGTCGGCCGGTCGGTCACGCCCATCATGCGCGGCTGGCTCGGCCCGTAGATATCGGCGTCGAGCAGCCCGACACGCCGGCCCGACCGCGCCAACGCGACGGCGAGGTTCGAGGACACAGTGGATTTGCCGACACCCCCCTTTCCAGAGCCCACGGCGAGGATGCGTGCAACGCCCGATGGCTTGATCGGCCCGGCCTGCTTCTTCGGATGCCCGCCGATCTTCACGCCCGAGGCCGGAGGCGCGGCGGCAGGCCCATGCGCCGTCAGCGCGGCGGAGACCGAGACGACGCCGGGCAGATCGGCGACCGCCGCCTCTGCCGCCTTGCGCACCGCTTCCATCTGACGGGCGATCTCGGGCGAAGGCGCTTCGATCACGAAACGCACGGTCGCGCCGTCGATCTGAACCGCGCGGATCATATCGGCCGATATCAAATCCTGTCCGCCCGGAATCGCAATTGTCGCGAGCGCGTTTCGGACGTCCTGTTCTGTCACAGCCATGTATGAGCCTCCTTGAAGTTCCATAATCCGAGGTGCGCCCCGCGCGCGAAAAGGCAAGACCGACGTCGCGTTTCGAGCCTATGCAGATGCTGCATAGCAGAATTGCCGGAATGATCATTGTGCACACGCAGCATTTGCCTATTTTCCCCTCAAGCGAACGAAAACACACACAACCGAACTTGAGCGATAAAATGGCTTACAACAGCACTTCGACACATGCCGCGCCGCACGGTCTTTCCGAGCGTTTTGCCGCGCTGGTCACCACGCTTCGCGAGAAAGCGGCACGCCGCAGAACCTATCGCGTCACGCTGCGCGAGCTCAATGCTCTCAACACGCGCGAATTGGCCGATCTTGGATTGAACCGATCGATGCTGACGCGCGTTGCGTATCAGGCAGCTTACGAAAGCTGATCCAATATCGGGCCTGGCGGGCCGCATCATTGCCCGCCGCCCACCCCATCGGACGCCCTTCTCCTCCTCCCTGGGGCGCTCCGTATCTGGCGGCGGCATGTCTCCTCCTCCCTCGTGCCGCCGCCAACATATTCCGGGCCATACGGCCTGATCGAAATCGGTGCCTTCTCCTCCTCCCTGGGCACCGTGACCTGGAAACGGTGATGCCTCTCCTCCCTTGGCATCACCGTTTTTCTTTGCCGGCATCGTCGCTTTCCCGCCCCCTTCGGCTTTTCCTTTGCCTGCCCATTCGCTAGACGAGTTGGCACAGGATCACCTGTCGCCGAATGGCGGCACAATGAGCGGGACGCAAGCGATGGCGATGGAAAAGAAATTCGACGCGAAAGAAGCCGAGGATCGCATCTACAGGGCATGGGAAGAGTCCGGCGCATTCAAGGCCGGAGCCGGTGCATCCCGCGATGAGACCTTCTGCGTCATGATCCCGCCGCCCAACGTCACCGGCTCGCTGCATATGGGCCACGCGTTCAACAACACGTTGCAGGATATCCTGGTACGCTGGCACCGGATGCGCGGATTCGACACGCTCTGGCAGCCGGGCACCGATCATGCGGGCATCGCCACGCAGATGGTCACCGAACGCGAAATGGCGGCGAATGGCGAGCCGACCCGCGCAGAGATGGGGCGCGAGGCGTTTCTCGAGCGGGTCTGGCAGCAAAAGGTCAAGTCGCGCGGCACCATCATCGGCCAGCTCAAGCGCCTCGGCGCATCCTGCGACTGGTCGCGCGAGGCGTTCACAATGGGCGGCGCTCAGGGCGATCCCGACAAGGGCGACGCGCCGAATTTCCATGACGCTGTGATCAAGGTCTTTGTCGATATGTATGACAAGGGGCTGATCTATCGCGGCAAGCGGCTGGTGAACTGGGATCCGCATTTCGAGACCGCGATCTCCGATCTCGAGGTCGAGAATGTCGAAGTGCCCGGCCATATGTGGCACTTCAAATACCCGCTCGCGGGCGGCGCGACCTATACTTATGTCGAAAAGGACGAGGACGGGAACGTGCTTTTCGAGGAAGAGCGGGACTATATCTCCATAGCCACCACCCGGCCCGAGACGATGCTGGGCGATGGTGCGGTGGCTGTGCATCCCAGCGATGCACGCTACGCGCCCATTGTCGGCAAGCTCTGCGAGATCCCTGTCGGACCCAAGGAACACCGGCGCCAGATCCCGATCATCACCGATGAATACCCCGATCCGAATTTCGGCTCCGGCGCGGTCAAGATCACCGGCGCGCATGATTTCAACGATTACGGCGTGGCCAAGCGCAACGGGATCCCCTGCTACCGGCTGATGGACACCAAGGGCTTGATGCGCGCGGACGGCGCACCCTACGAGCAGGAGGCGATCACCGCGGGCGGCGTCGCGCGCGGCGAGACGGAACTTTCGGAAGCCGATATCGACCGGCTCAACCTCGTTCCCGATCACCTGCGCGGGCTGGACCGCTTCGAGGCGCGCAAGCGCGTTGTCGAAGAGATCACCGAAGAAGGTCTGGCCGTGATGGTTCAGGCGAACGACCCGCGGCTCGGGACGGCAGGAACACCGCTCGCCCCCGAAGAAGGTGGCGAGGCGCGCAGCGAGACGCTTGTGCCGCTGGTCGAGTCGAAGCCCATCATGCAGCCCTTCGGCGACCGCTCCAAGGTCGTGATCGAACCGATGCTGACCGATCAATGGTTCGTCGATGCCGAAAGGATCGTCGGCCCGGCGCTTGAGGCGGTGCGTTCGGGCGAGGTTCGGATCATCCCGGACTCGGGCGAGAAGACCTACTACCACTGGCTGGAAAATATCGAGCCCTGGTGCATCTCGCGCCAGCTTTGGTGGGGGCATCAGATTCCGGTCTGGTACGGGTTCGATCTGTCCGGCGAAGGGTTTACGGATGACGAGGGCGATGGCGCGCTCGATCTTGTCGAAATGAGCCGCCTTCTCGACTCCCAGGCGCTACGCCGCCGCACCGACCGCCACCACGCCGCTGCCGGTTTCGAGGAATTGCAAGCGAGGTTCGGCGATGTGCTCTCCGGCTTGCCGACGCCGCTCAACCATGCGCGCGTGGTCGAGGTCGCGGATCGCGAGGAGGCGACGCATGTCCTGGCGCAGGGGTTGGCGCGCTACGAGGCGAACAACCAGAATCCGACGGAACTCGTCTATCCGGTCTGGCGCGATCCCGATGTTCTGGATACGTGGTTCTCCTCCGGGCTCTGGCCCATCGGAACGCTTGGCTGGCCCGACAGGACCGAAGCGCTGGAGAAATACTTCCCGACCGATGTGCTCGTGACCGGGCAGGATATCCTCTTCTTCTGGGTCGCGCGGATGATGATGATGCAGCTTGCCGTCGTCGATCAGGTGCCCTTCCGGCAGGTCTATCTGCACGGGCTGGTGCGCGACGCCAAGGGCAAGAAGATGTCCAAGAGCCTCGGCAATGTCATCGATCCGCTCGAGATCATCGACGAATACGGCGCCGACGCGCTGCGCTTCACCAACGCGGCGATGGCCTCACTGGGCGGCGTGCTCAAGCTCGACATGCAGCGCATCGCGGGCTATCGCAATTTCGGCACGAAACTCTGGAACGCGGCCCGTTTCGCGGAAATGAACGGCGCCTTCAGCGCATCGCCGCAAGACGGCATCCCCGATGCCAAGGCGACGGTGAACACCTGGATCATCGGCGAGACCGCCCGCGTGCGCGCCGAAGTCGACGCGGCGCTTGCCGCTTATCGTTTCGACGATGCCGCCGCCGCGCTCTACCGTTTCGTCTGGGGCAAGGTCTGCGACTGGTATGTCGAATTCGCCAAGCCTCTCCTGGCCGAAGACGCGCCCGAACGCGACGAGACGCGCGCCGTCATGGGCTGGGTGATCGACCAGTGCCTGATCCTGCTGCACCCGTTCATGCCCTTCATCACCGAAGAGATCTGGGGCCTCAGCCGCAACCGGCGCGACACGCTGCTGGTTCTGGCCGACTGGCCGGATTACGGCGACGATCTGATCGCCCCCGGCGCGGATCGCGAGATGAACTGGGTGATCGCGCTCATCGAATCCATCCGCTCGGCGCGCCAGCAGGTGCATGTGCCCGTCGGGCTCTACCTGCCGCTGATGGTGCGCGAGATGAGCGATGACGCGCGCGGCGCCTGGGAGCGCAACGAAACCCTCATCAAGCGCCTTGCAAGGGTGGAGTCGCTCGAAGAGGTGACGAGCTTCCCGAAGGGCTGCGCGACCGTGCCGGCCGAAGGCGCGGTGTTCGGTCTCCCACTGGCGGGCATCATCGATGTCGGCGCCGAAAAGGCGCGTCTCGACAAGGCGATCCAGAAGCTCGACAAGGAAATCGGCGGCATGAAAGGACGGCTCGGAAACCCGAATTTCGTGCAAAGCGCCCCGCCCGAGGTCGTGGAGGAAACCCGCGGCAATCTCGATGCGCGCGAAGCTGAACAGGCCAAGCTGAAAGAAGCGATGGCGCGCCTCAAGGAACTGGGCTGACGATAAGGCGGGCCGGCTCGCGCCGCCGGCCCTGCTTTCTTCTTGCCGAAAATATCCCGGGGAGCGCGAGGGGCTGGCCCCTCGCCGCAGGCCGCTGCCGCCGATCGAGTCGTCAAACGACCTGCGCGATCATGCCCGCCAGAAATTGACGGTAAAGATCGCATAGACCGCCAGCAATTCAAGCCGACCGATCAGCATCCCGAAAATCAGCATCCATTTCGCCGTGTCGTTGAGCCCCGCGAAATTGCCCGAAGGTCCGATCCGGTCTCCCAGCCCGGGGCCGATATTGCCGATCGCCGTGGCCGCGCCCGAAACCGATGTTGTCAGATCGAGCCCCGTCATGCTCAGCCCGACGGAAAGGACGCCGAGTGTGATGACGAAAAAGACGAAGAACGAGATGACCGAGTTGAGCACATCGTCGGAGACCGGTCGCCCGTCATAGCGCGGCGTGAACACGCCGTGCGGCGAGCGGACCTTCTTGAGCTGCGCCCGGATCGAGGCGAAGAGAAGTTGATACCGGAAGATCTTGATCGAACAGGAGGTCGATCCGGCGCAGCCGCCGATCAGCCCGGTGAAGAAGAAGATCGATACCAAGAATCCTCCCCAGAGCATGTAATCCGCGCTGGCATAGCCGGTTCCCGTCATGATCGAGGTGATGTTGAACGCCGCTACGCGCACGGCCCGTTCGGCAAAATACACTTGATCGATCAGAAGCACGACGGCGGTTATTCCGATAATCACACCCAGCGTCGCCAAGAAAGCCCGCACCTGACTGTCGCGAAGAATGGTCAGATCGTTGCCGTTGACGAGCTGCACATAGCGCACGAAGGGCAGCGCCGCGAGTATCATGAAAACCACTGCCACCCATTCCGCAGCTCCGCTGAACGCGGCGAAAGAGGCGTCGTAATTTGCAAAGCCTCCGGTCGATACGGTCGTCATCGCGTGAACCGTCGCATCGAAGACAGACATGCCGGTCATCATGTAGCTCATGATGCAGGCGAAGGTCAGAACGATGTAGATCGAGGAGATGCTGGAGCTGATCTGCGTTGCGCGGGGCAGGATCTTCCCCATCGTGTCGAAGCTTTCCGAGCGGAAGATCTGCATCCCGCCAACGCGCAGTTCCGGCAGGAAGACCATGGCCACGACGATGATCCCGATGCCCCCGAGCCATTGCAGTATCCCGCGCCACAGAAGGATACCCTTGGGCAGGCCGTCGAGCCCGCTGAACACGGTCGAGCCGGTCGTGGTCAGCCCCGACATCGCCTCGAAAAACGCATCGACAAAGCGCGCATCGGTTTCACCCAACACGAAGGGGATCGCCCCGAAAATCGGCAGCGCAACCCAGACCCCTGTTGTCAGAAGGAATGTCTGCTGGATCGACAGCCCTTCGCGCACCCCGTTATGGCAGGCCAGCGCGATCAATCCGCCGGAGAATACCGTCAGCATGGCGCTTTCGGCGAACACATGCCATTCGCCGCGTCCCTCGGCCAGATCGACAAGCATCGGAAGCAGCATCGTGGCCCCGAGCACGGTCACGAGAAGGCCGATCACATAGGCAACGGGGCGCAGGTCGAACATCCGGCTAGCGTTGGCGTCCCGGCCGCGCCGTGTCAAGCAGCGGCCCCCTCACGGCCGCGCCAGTCGCGTCTTGGCAACATGCACCGCCCCGCCAAAGATCAATCCCCAGACCGCCGCGCTGAGGCCAAAGATCGCCATGCCCGACGCGGTGGTCAGCAACGTGACCGCTGCCGCCTCCCGGTGCGCGGCATGCGACAGGGCCGCGGCGGTCGATCCGGCGAAGACGTTGATGAGCGCGACACCGGCCAATGTGCCCAGCACCAAAGGCGGCGCGGCTGCCGCGATGGCAGTGGTCGTGGCGGCAACGAGCCCAAAGATACAGTAAATGACCCCGGTCACGACCGCCGACCAGTAGCGCAGCGCCGGATCGGGATGCGAGTCCTCGTTGGCGCAGATGGCTGCCGTGATCGCCGCGAGGCAGGTGGCCGCCGCGCCGAACCCCGCACTCAGAACGCTGGCGCCGCCAACCGTTGTCAGAAGCGGCCCCGCCGGAGGGGTGAAGCCGTAACTGCGCAGCACGGCAGTGCCGGGGATATTCTGCGTCGCCATCGTGACGATGAAAAGCGGCACTCCGATGCCCAGAACCCCGGCGAGGCCGACCTGCGGCATCACCAGTTCGGGCCGGGTGAGCAGATGCCCCGGAAGGGCGATATCGCCTCCTGTCGCATGAAATGTCACCGCCAGCGCCGCCAGAACCGCAGCAGGCACTGCATAGTGGCGGTTCACCAGACCCGCGACAAGCCAGACCGCAACAATCGGGATGGCGGTGGATGGTGTTTCCGCGACGGCCTGGAACGGCACGAGGCAAAGCGGCACGAGCACCCCGGCCAGCATCGCCTGGGCAAGATGCGCCGGGATCATGGTGATGAGCCGCCCGAGCGGTCGCACCAGCCCGGCCAGCACGGTCAAAAGCCCGGCGACGAGGAAGCCGAACACCGCTTCCGAGAACCCGCCCGCCGCCGCCGGCGTGACCGCCAGCAGCGCAACGCCCGGTGTCGACCACGCCACGCTGATCGGCTGGCGATACCAGAGCGACAGCGCGATCCCCGCCAACCCCATCGCGATCGCCGCGGCCATCAGCCCCGAAGCCGCTTGCGCCGGCGACGCGCCGACAGAGCCGAGCCCTTGCAGCACGATCGGAAACGAGCTGAAAAAGCCGACGATTGCGGCGACGAAGCCCGTCGAGATCGTCTGCGGCGGTGGAGGCGAAAATGACACGGCGCGGCGCGATCCGACTTGTTTCAGGACCGCGCTTTCCTAGAGCCTGCGCCGGGCCGGAGCAAGGTCGCCGCTCTTAACCGACGTGGAACAACGTCGAAAAAAGTTTCGGATCAAGGCTTTCGGCGGCAAAGAGTTCGCCTTCGGTAAGCACCGAAACCGCATCGTGACTGTGCAGGCTCTCCTGATGGCTCGCCAGAACACGGTAATCGCCGATACGCGGATCGGCCTGCAACTGCTGCGCAAAAAGCCGCGCCGCGTCCTCAACGAAAATCGGATTGGCGGCGTTCAACTCGGCAAAGGCCTGTTCATCCTCGCGCTTGACCATCACCTGCGTTTCAGTCGGCACGGCGGCGCGGCACATATCGATCAAATCCTCGAACCAGAGGCATTTGCCGTCCAGAACCTCGACCGAAATCCGCGCAACGGAGCGCTGTGAATGGGGCGTGGCCAGTTGCCCGCGCGTGCGGCGGGCGTGTTCGGACAGCTCCAGCGAACAGGGGCAGGTCGAGCTGTAGACAAAATCGAGATGCAGGATACTGCGCCGCACGCCCCCGCTGTCGACGAGCTCCAGCGCGATGTCGTAATACTGATACCCCGACAGCCCGGAGCGCAGGCTATCCATCCGCATGGGGAAGGACAGGCGCATGTTGATGCGCGCATCGAAAGCGTCGAGATCGCTTTTGTAATCGTCGAGCGCCGCTTCGATCACCCCGAAACTGAACGTCTTTTCCGCATGGGTATAGAAGGACCGCATGATGCGGCTCATATTGATGCCTTTCTTGTCGGCATCGAGGCTGACGGTCCCGGTCACGCTGGTTTCGAGCACCACATCGCCATTATCGCGCGTGTGATAGCTGATCGGCAGACGGAAATTCGAAATTCCGACATGCTGGATATTCCGGTTCGCCCCACGGATGAGCGCCGCCGGCCCGTTCTGCAGATCGGGCAGACCGGCCCGATAGGCGGCATCGACGCGGAACGCATCGGGATAATCGCGCAGGAAATCGGGATAGGCCATGCCTGCCGAGGACGCTTCGGAGAGCGCATCCGGAAAACCCGCCTGCCCACCGTTACGGGCCGCCCATTGCCGAAGCACCGCAACGGCCGCCTCCGCGTCCTCGCGCGTGGGCTCTCTACTGATATCGCTTGCGTGAGCGTTCATATGCAGGCTCCCCTTGCCCGGGCGGCACCCACCGAACATAAGCACGGCAGGTATGATTTCCAACATATTACGCAGGCCGCGCCCGTTCGGATCACCTACGCCTGATCAAACCGCGTCCAGCGCGGACAGAATATCATCGATCAGGTCCTCGGTATCCTCGATCCCGACTGAGAGGCGCACCAAACCGTCACCGATCCCGAGATCCGCCCGCCGCTCCGCCGTCAGACGCTGATGCGTCGTCGTGGCGGGATGCGTGACGATGCTCTTGGCGTCACCGAGATTGTTGGAAATGAGCACGATTTCCAGCGCGTTGAGAAAGCGGAACGCCGCCTCCTTGCCACCGACAAGTTCCAGCGCCAGCATCGTGCCGCCGGAGCCCAGCTGACGCCGCGCCAGATCGGACTGCGGATGGCCCGGCAGACCGGGATAGATCACCTTTTCAAGCGCATCATGCCCATTGATCGCCTCGGCAATCGCCTGCGCCGAGCCGGCCTGCGCTCGCACCCGCAGATCGATCGTCTCGAGCCCCTTCAGCTGCACCCAGGCGGTGAAAGGCGACATCGATCCACCGGTATGCTTCATATAAGGCTCGACAACGCCGCGAATATGCTCGCGCTGCCCAAGGATCACCCCGCCAAGCGTGCGCCCCTGCCCGTCTATATGCTTGGTCGAGGAATAGACCACGACATCCGCACCCTGCTCGACCGCGCGGGAAAATACAGGGGTCGAAAAGACGTTATCCACAATGACCACCGCATCCTGCGCATGCGCGATCTTCGCGACGGCCTCGATATCGACCAGATCGAGCGTCGGGTTCGACATCGATTCAAAGAAGACCGCCTTCGTATCGGGCCGCACTGCCGCGCGCCACGCATCCAGATCGCTGCCATCGACCAGCGTGACCTCGACCCCGAACCGGGGCAGGATTTCCTCCACAATATACAGGCATGATCCGAACAACGCCCGCGCCGAGACCAGATGATCGCCGGCCTTCAGCATGGATGTCAGCGCCCCGTTGACCGCCGCCATGCCGCTGGCAGCGGCGAAAGCGTCTTCCGCGCCTTCCAGCAGCGCCATGCGTTCCTCGAACATCGCAACCGTCGGATTGCCGTAGCGGGCATAGATATATTCATCCGGCCCCGATGACACGAAACGCTGCTCGGCCTGCTCAGCGCTATCGTAAACGAACCCCTGGGTGAGGAAGATCGCTTCGCTCACCTCGTTCCAGCGACTGCGCCTGGTGCCGCCATGAACCATGCGCGTACGCGGTTTCCTGTTTTCCATCCTGTATCCCCTCGGCCTGCGCCAAAATAAGTAAAGCCCCGTTCCGGCACGGCGAAAGGGGGCTTTCGGCAGGCCTTTTAGCGGAGTGTTTAACGTGGCCCGCAATCCGGTAACAAATCGCCACAACGCGTGCATACCGCCCGGAACGCCGAGAATCAAGGCGCCGACTTGCGCTTCTTTGGGCCTCAAATACCTCGGAGGTCTGGAGGCAGAGCCTCCAGATTTTCAGTCGACTGAAAATCCCGGACGCGTCGACGCGTCCGCGCGCCTAGAACGGCACATCGTCTGCCGCACAAATGAACCGCGCGACGACTTTTTTCGTGCCGGCCTTGTCGAATGCGATTTCCAGCTTGTCTCCCTCGATCCCCTGAACCGCGCCATAGCCGAACTTCTGGTGAAACACCCGCTCGCCCAGCGCGTAGGACGAGATCGCTGTCGCATCGATCACGGTGTTGCGCGCCTCGGACGGCTGGCTGACCGGCCTTTGGGAGGCCCGTGCCTGCAGGCGCCGCCAGCCCGGCGAGTTATAGACATTCGCCTCGGCTGCCTTTTCGTGCAGATCCGACCCGGCCATCATCTGCATCGCCGGAGACGCCATGCCGGCAGCACCATAGCCGCCGCCATAGAGCCCCGGAGGGGTCAGCACCTCGACATGATCTTCATCCAGCTCGTCGATAAAGCGGGACGGCAGCGCCGATTGCCATTGCCCGAAGACGCGGCGATTTGCGGCGAAGGAGATGGTGCAAAGCTCCTCGGCGCGGGTGATGCCGACATAGGCAAGCCGGCGCTCCTCTTCGAGCCCCTTCACACCGCTTTCATCCATGCTGCGTTGCGACGGGAACAGCCCGTCCTCCCAACCCGGCAGGAACACGGCGGGAAATTCAAGCCCCTTGGCGGCGTGCAGGGTCATGATCGACACCTTCTCGCCATCGCCGCCCTTGTCGTTATCCATGATCAGGCTGACATGCTCCAGGAACCCTTGCAGGTTCTCGAATTCCTCGAGCGCCTTGACAAGCTCCTTGAGGTTTTCCAGTCGCCCCGGCGCTTCGGGCGTCTTGTCGTTCTGCCACATCGCGGTATAGCCGCTCTCGTCGAGCACCTGCCCGGCGAGTTCGACATGACCGACATCGTTCGTCATGCGGCCCCAGCGGGCAAGGTTGTCCACAAGCCGGGCCAGTTCGGTGCCGCCCTTGCCCTTGATCAGGCCCTGCTCCACGGCGTGCCGCGCCCCGTCGACAAGGCTCGTGCCATTCGCGCGAGCGACCGTCTGGATGGTCTGCTGCGCCTTGTCACCAAGCCCGCGCTTGGGGGTGTTCACGATCCGCTCGAAAGCCAGATCGTCGTCGGGCGACACGACAAGCCGGAAATAGGCCATCGCATCGCGGATCTCCATCCGCTCATAGAAACGCGGGCCGCCGATCACGCGATAGGGCAGACCGATGGTCAAAAACCGATCCTCGAAGGCGCGCATCTGGTGCGATGCGCGCACGAGGATCGCCATCTCATCGAGCGACATGGCCCGCATGCCGCGCGTGCCCGCCTGCATCGCCTCGATTTCCTCACCGATCCAGCGCGCCTCTTCCTCGCCATCCCAATGCCCGATCAGGCGGACCTTCTCGCCCTCCTCCGCGTCCGTCCAGAGTTCCTTGCCCAGCCGCGAGGCATTGCCCCGGATGACCGAGCTTGCGGCGGCCAGGATATGCGGCGTGGAGCGGTAATTCTGTTCGAGCCGCACCACATGCGCGCCCTCGAAATCCTTCTCAAAACGCAGGATGTTGCCTACCTCGGCGCCGCGCCAGCCATAGATCGACTGATCGTCATCACCGACGCAGCAGATGTTCTTGTGCGAAGAGGCCAGCAGTCGCAGCCAAAGATATTGCGCGACATTGGTGTCCTGATACTCATCGACCAGGATGTATCTGAACCAGCGTTGATACTGTTCGAGCACATCGGGGTGCGCCTGGAAAATCGTGACCATGTGCAAAAGCAGGTCACCGAAATCCACCGCGTTCAGTTCGATCAGCCGTGCCTGGTAGAGCGCATAAAGCTTCGGCCCCTGCTGGTTGAACGCACCCGCGTCGGCCGCCGGCACTTTGTCCGGCGTGATCGCCCGGTTCTTCCAGCCGTCGATGATCCCCGACAGCATTCGGGGCGGCCAACGCTTTTCGTCGATGCCCGCGGCCTGGATCAGTTGTTTCATCAGACGCAGCTGATCGTCGGTATCCAGGATCGTGAAGTTGGATTTAAGCCCCACCAGTTCCGCATGGCGGCGCAGCAGTTTCACACAAACCGAGTGAAACGTGCCGAGCCACGGCATGCCCTCGACCGTTTGACCCAGCGTGCGGCTGACGCGCTCTTTCATTTCGCGCGCGGCCTTGTTGGTGAAGGTCACTGCGAGGATCTCGTTCGGGCGCGCGCGGCCGGTGCTCAGCAAATGCACGATTCGCGTGGTCAGTGCCTTTGTCTTGCCGGTGCCCGCGCCGGCCAGCATCAGCACCGGACCGTCCAGCGTCTCGACCGCCTCGCGTTGCGCGGGGTTGAGATCGTCCAGATAGGGTTGCGGGCGCGCGGCCATGGCGCGGGCGGAGAGGCTGGCGTTCTCGAACGCGTCCAATTCATCGAAACTGCTCATGGCCGCCAAGATAACCCCGGATGCGGCGAAGTAAAAGATGTTCCGATAATGTTCACATGAACCGGCCACCGTTTCCGTCGACGGAAACGGCCGGATTTTCGGAAAATCCGGTTCTGGACAAACGCGCGGACCTGCCCCCAAATGCGGCGCATGGATCACCATGCCCGCTATCCCGCTGTCAGCGATCTGAAATCCCGCGCGAAGCGGCGGGTGCCGAAATTCGTCTGGGAGTATCTGGACAGCGCGACCGGCACCGAAGCAACGCGTCGGCGAAACCGGGCGGCGCTCGACAGGGTGCTGTTCACGCCGTCGATCCTGCATGGCGAAATCGCACCCGACCTGCGCGCGCGGCTATGCGATCAGGACTATGCGCTGCCATTGGGTATCGGCCCCGTCGGAATGTCGGGATTGATCTGGCCCGATGCCGAACGCAGGCTCGCCCGCGCCGCGGCGGCGGCGCAGCTGCCCTATTGCCTGTCCACCGTCGCCACGCGAAGGCCCGAGGATGTGGCCCCCTGTCTTGACGGCAATGGCTGGTTCCAAATGTATCCGCCGCGCGACGCCGCGATCCGCACCGATATGTTACGCCGCACGCGAGATGCGGGGTTTGGCACACTGGTTCTGACGGTGGATGTGCCCGTAGCGTCGCGCCGCGAACGGCAGGTTCGTTCGGGTCTGACCACCCCTCCGCGCCTGACGCCACGGATCCTGGCGCAGATCGCAACGCGCCCGGCATGGGCCTTCGGGATCGCGCGAACGGGAATGCCGCGCATGCGGCTGATTGACGATTACGCCGGCCAGATCACCGGGCTGAGTTCGACGGAACATGCAGGCTACCTGCTGCGCACCTCGCCCGATTGGGATTACTTGCGCTGGCTGCGTGATGCCTGGGAAGGCACGTTTTTCGTCAAGGGTGTGCTCGATCCGGCGGATACCGAGCCGCTGGAGCGTGCTGGTGTCGATGCAATCTGGCTGTCGAACCATGCCGGACGGCAATTCGATGCCGCCCCTGCCCCGATCGAGGTTCTTCCGGCGATGCGGGAGAGGACCGATCTGCCGCTCATTCTGGACAGCGGCATCGAAGGGGGGCTCGATATCCTGCGCGCCATCGCGCTTGGCGCGGATTTCGTGATGCTTGGCCGCGCGTGGCATTACGCGCTGGCCGCTTTGGGCGATGACGGTCCGGCGCATCTAACCGACGTTTTGCGTAAGGACATCGAAGCAAATCTCGGCCAACTTGGCGCGAAACGCCCCGACGACCTGCGCGGCGCGGCGCGCTTGTGGAGACCCGAACCACCAGATTGAAACAGGCACGCGCCCTATCTCGAACCCCAGAACTGACCCTGCGACAGGACCGATATCATGCCCGACTTCAAGAAAATCCTCATCGCCAACCGCGGCGAGATCGCCATTCGCATCATGCGGGCCGCCAACGAGATGGGCAAACGCACGGTCGCCGTCTATGCCGAGGAGGACAAGCTCGGCCTGCACCGGTTCAAGGCGGATGAGGCCTACCGCATCGGCGAAGGTCTGGGACCTGTCGCCGCCTATCTGAACATCGACGAGATCATACGCGTTGCCCGCCAGTCGGGCGCGGATGCGGTGCATCCGGGCTACGGACTCTTGTCCGAGAACCCCGATCTGGTGGATGCCTGCGACGCCAATGGCATCGCCTTCATCGGCCCGCGCGCGCAGACCATGCGCGCGCTCGGGGACAAAGCGTCCGCGCGCCAGGTCGCCATCGAGGCTGGCGTTCCGGTGATTCCGGCCACCGATGTGCTTGGCGACCATTGGGACGCAATTGCCAAAGAGGCCGAAGAGATCGGTTATCCACTGATGCTCAAGGCGTCCTGGGGCGGCGGCGGTCGCGGGATGCGTCCGATCAACGGGCCTGACGAGCTAAAGGAAAAAGTGCTCGAAGGGCGGCGCGAGGCCGAAGCGGCCTTTGGCAATGGCGAAGGCTATCTGGAAAAGATGATCACCCGCGCACGGCATGTCGAGGTGCAGATCCTCGGCGACAAGCAGGGCAACATCTATCACCTCTACGAGCGCGATTGTTCGGTCCAGCGCCGCAACCAGAAGGTCGTCGAACGCGCGCCCGCGCCGTATCTCAGCGATGCGCAGCGCGAGGAGATCTGCGAGCTTGGCCGCAAGCTCTGCGCGCATGTGAATTACGAATGTGCCGGCACGGTCGAGTTCCTGATGGATATGGAAACCGGCAAGTTCTACTTCATCGAGGTGAACCCGCGCGTTCAGGTCGAACATACCGTGACCGAGGAAGTCACCGGGGTCGACATCGTGCAGGCCCAGATCATGATCGCGGAGGGCAAATCGCTGGCCGAAGCGACGGGCAAGGCCAGCCAATACGATATCAAGCTGAACGGCCACGCGCTGCAAACGCGGATCACCACCGAGGATCCGCAGAACAACTTCATCCCCGATTATGGCCGCATCGCCGCCTATCGCGTCGCCACCGGCAATGGCGTGCGGCTTGACGGGGGCACGGCCTATTCCGGCGCGGTGATTACGCGCTATTACGATTCGCTTCTGGAAAAGGTCACCACCTGGGCGCAGACGCCGGAAAAGGCGATCGCCCGGATGGACCGCGCACTGCGCGAGTTCCGGATTCGCGGGCTTAGCACGAATATCGCCTTCGTCGAGAACCTGCTCAAGCACCCGACCTTCCTCAACAACCAATACCACACCAAGTTCATCGACGAGACGCCGGAGCTTTTCCACTTCGCCAAACGCCGCGACCGGGCGACCAAGGTGCTGACCTATATCGCCGACATCACCGTCAACGGGCATCCCGAGGTCGCGGGCCGCCCGCGCCCGGCCGAGGATCTCAAACCCGCGCGGGTGCCGAAACTGCGCACCGATACGCCCGCGCCCGGCACGAAAAACCTGCTCGACCGCGAAGGCCCGCAAGCGGTGGCCGACTGGATGGCGGCGCAGAAACAGGTGCTGATCACCGACACCACCATGCGCGACGGGCACCAGTCGCTTCTGGCCACC
The DNA here is from genome assembly GCF_023370775.1 of Marivita sp. GX14005. GTDB lineage: Bacteria > Pseudomonadota > Alphaproteobacteria > Rhodobacterales > Rhodobacteraceae > Marivita. The sequence continues at coordinate 436,550 of NZ_JAMCCQ010000002.1, read as the reverse complement.
CGGATGCGCTCCATCGACATGATCAAGGTGGCGCCCGCCTATGCCGCCAACCTGCCGCAGCTGTTCAGCGTCGAATGCTGGGGCGGCGCGACATTCGACGTGGCCTATCGCTTCTTGCAGGAATGTCCCTGGCAGCGCCTGCGCGATCTGCGCGCGGCCATGCCGAATCTGATGACCCAGATGCTCTTACGCGGGGCGAACGGCGTCGGGTATACGAATTATCCCGACAACGTGGTGCAGTTCTTCGTCCGGCAGGCGGCCGAGACCGGCGTGGACGTGTTCCGCGTCTTCGACAGCCTCAACTGGGTCGAGAACATGCGTGTCGCGATGGATGCGGTGCTCGATACCGGGAAAATGCTCGAAGGCACGATTTGCTATACCGGCGATCTCAACGATCCGGCACGCTCCAAATACGATCTGAAATACTACGTCCAGATGGGCAAGGATCTGCGCGATGCGGGTTCGCATATCCTCGGGCTGAAGGACATGGCGGGCCTGCTCAAACCCGCCGCCGCTGGGCCGCTCATCACCGCGCTGAAGGAAGAGGTCGGCTTGTCGGTGCATTTCCACACGCACGACACGTCCGGCGCGGGGATCGCCACGATCATGGCGGCCTCCGCCGCTGGCGTCGATGCGGTCGATGCGGCGATGGATGCGCTGTCGGGCAACACGTCGCAACCGACACTGGGATCGGTCGTCGAGGTGCTGGAGCATACGGATCGCGCGACCGGGCTCGATATCTCGGCCATACGCGAGATCAGCAATTACTGGGAAGCCGTGCGCGGCCAATACGCGGCGTTCGAGAGCGGCCAGCAAGCGCCTGCCTCCGAAGTCTACCTTCACGAGATGCCCGGCGGGCAGTTCACCAACCTCAAGGCGCAAGCGCGTTCCATGGGACTCGAGGAGCGCTGGCACGAGGTCGCGCAGACCTATGCGGACGTGAACCGCATGTTCGGCGATATCGTCAAGGTCACGCCGTCCTCGAAAGTCGTCGGCGACATGGCGCTGATGATGGTCTCACAGGGCCTGACCCGCGCCGAGGTCGAAGACCCCGCCGTCGATGTCAGCTTTCCCGACAGCGTGATCGACATGATGCGCGGCAATCTCGGTCAGCCGCCGGGCGGATGGCCCGAGAAACTGCAGAAGAAAGTGCTCAAGGGGGAAACCGCTTTCACCGACCGCCCCGGCAAACATGCCAACCCTATCGATATCGACGCGGAACGCGAGAAGCTGAAAACCGAGCTTGAGGGGCGGCAGATCGATGACGAGGACCTCAATGGATACCTCATGTATCCCAAGGTGTTCCTCGATTACATGGGCCGCCATCGCACCTATGGCCCGGTCCGCACCCTGCCGACACGGACCTTCTTCTACGGCATGCAACCGGGCGAGGAAATCAGCGTCGAGATCGACCCCGGAAAAACGCTGGAGATTCAGCTACAAACGGTAGGCGAGACAAACGAGGACGGCGACGTCAAGGTGTTCTTCGAACTCAACGGTCAGGCCCGCATGATTCGCGTCGCCGATCGCAAGATCAAGGCCACGGCCGCCGCCCGCCCCAAAGCCAACCCGTCCAACCCCGACCATATCGGCGCTCCAATGCCGGGGGTCATTGCCAGCGTGGCCGTGAACGAAGGCCAGAAGGTCAAGACCGGCGATCTGCTGCTGACCATCGAGGCGATGAAGATGGAAACCGGCCTGCACGCCGAGAAGGACGCGGTGGTCAAGGCGGTGCATGTGCAAGCGGGCGGGCAGATCGACGCGAAGGATTTATTGGTGGAGTTGGGGTGAGGGATGAATCGCCTTAGACCTGTCCCTTAGTGCGGTCGATTTCAGTGAACGCCGGGCTCTCGGCGCCCTACCCAAATGCCGCTCGCATTCCGGCCATTCGCGAAATGGGCAAAATCGAGTTGCTGACCAACTAGTAGTGTGCGAGTCGAAGTGATCGTCTCGCGTCTCGATTTTCACCCGCTGAAGACTTGTAGACGATGTCTGTGCATTAGTTGAAAATTGGTTCGTCGGTTCCGATTATTGGAAGCGTGATATTTCCGTTGTCGTTGATACGAATATTGCGATCATCTGAATTTCTTGAAAGCACGCCAGCGCTTCGTGGAGCTTTAGTAATCTCATTGAAGGACATTCCACAAGTATTTATATACTCACATTGGAAATGAATGTGTGTCAGTACCAGCCCGCTCCGGGTGCGATCCGAACTAAGGTAAATGTCTGTTTTGTTCCAATCGTCTTGGCGGGTCTCGTCATGGATTTCGCATGAGGTCCAGACAACTGTCTTGTTAGAGAAGTCGTCGCGACTTTCACTAGAGGAACAGGTACCGCCTCTTCTATATATTGCCAAAAGCGCTTGGTTCAATTCCATACCATTGTGGAGCCCTTTGATTTGAATCACTTCGTTCCTCAGTGCCGGCAGGCGTGTCGGAGCCTGCGCTTGCGACAGCGTCTGAGACTGCGCTTTTGCAAGACGAGCCGCGGCGCTCAAGTCTGCATTGGCTTCGGTATGATCAATCATGTATTCGAAAGCAGCTTCATTAAAGGGGTCGTTAATTGCACGCAGGGCAAAGAAAGCAAGCCCCAAAAACACTGCAGCAGCGTTACCCACCATGCGAGCGGCACTAATCGGCTTTTTATTATTAAGAGGTGCCTTGAACCACAAAACGAGAAACGCGATTGGGACGAACGCAACCCAAGCCATGTGCCCGTTGCCATAGCTGTCAAGCGAGCGTGCAAGAGAAATTACGCCGTAAAGGTACCCGAATACCATCTGTGCAAACAAGACCGTAACGATAAACAACCATAGACCACTTGGTTGAATCACGTCGGAAAATATCAACGAAACCGTTAAAAATACAGAATGAAGAAAAAAAAGTCCGGTAACGGCCACAAAGTATGGAATCCGCCGAAGTGTCCACGAACTGCGTCGATGTATGAGCAGTGCCAGGGCAAATCCGAAAAGCAATATGCCTAAGTCCACCCAAAGCTCAATTCCGCTTTGAGCTAACAAACTAGTCGTAACGTCTTCGATCACTGGCCGCGCTTTCTTTTGCTATCTGTTCTGGTTTCTCGTGGCTACTGGTTCATCACTTTGGTGGCATCACGAGCCTTCCTAAGGTTTTGAACAACTAAGGCTAAGTGCACTGTCATGCGAAAATGCGTCTAAGTTATGGAGTTCGTGTGAAAAACGAAGCATGAGCGCAATCGTAACACGCGCAAGGTTTATCTCGTGAGCGAACCCACCCGCGTAGGTCGAATGCGCGACTAATAATCCTGAAGACCGCTTTCGCCAGTGGAGGCAGGCAATTTTACGATTGCGGCGAAGCAACACTTTTCGCTCTCACAGATCGCAACTGATATTATGTCTTGCCTATGAACGTTGCCCCTACCCCGCCCCAAAATTTTCCCCTTGCACCCCGCCGCAACACCCACTAAATCCGCGCATACCAGATTGGCAGCGCGGGCGTAGCTCAGGGGTAGAGCATAACCTTGCCAAGGTTAGGGTCGGGCGTTCGAATCGCCTCGCCCGCTCCAATCCGGTCAAAACGATGGCAGCGCGGGCGTAGCTCAGGGGTAGAGCATAACCTTGCCAAGGTTAGGGTCGGGCGTTCGAATCGCCTCGCCCGCTCCATCGGTTTCCTCTTGTCGAATGATATTTCAGCGGCGGCGCAGTTGCAGGGCCGGGAAGAGCACGAAGGCAAACTGTGCCAGCAGTCCAAGAGCCGATCTCGGAGTGGCATAGAGCGCCAGATGCGCCTTGAGCGTTCGGTCCGACATCCAGAGCGACACACCCGCCTCGCCAATCAGCACGCAGAACAAGGCAACACCGCCCATCGCAAGCCGAGCCGGCCACCGGGCCGCAACGCGAAACCGATGCAAGACCGCCGCACAGATCGCCCAGGCGGCTGCAAGGATGATCGGGATTTCGAGAGCCACCGCCCAAAGCTCTCCGACGAGCGGATGCAGCATGATCGTGCGCAGCACGCCCAAGGCAAAGCCCAGCATGAAAACCGCAAGCCCATAGGTCAGACCGGCTGTGATCGAGCGCGTCGTCATCGGCACCTCCGTTTCTCGAAAACCACCTTCTGCCGCCTTCTCTGTCAAGCGGACGTTCCTCGCTTGGCCCGGGCGCCCGCGCCGCCTATAAGGCCGCGACCATTCCGGGGAACCCTATGCGCAGCGCAACCATCACACGCAAGACAGCCGAAACCGATATCACCGTCGAGATCGATCTCGACGGCACGGGCCGCTATGACAATGAAACCGGCGTGGGGTTCTTCGATCACATGCTGGACCAGTTGGCCCGCCATTCGCTGATCGACATGACCATCCGGGCCACGGGCGATTTGCATATCGACGATCACCACACGGTAGAGGATACAGGCATCGCCCTAGGTCAGGCACTGGCGCAGGCGGCCGGGGACAAGCGCGGGATCGTGCGCTATGGCGCGTGCCTTCTGCCGATGGACGACGCGCTGGTGCGTGCGGCGCTGGATCTCTCGGGCCGGCCCTATCTGGTGTGGAACGTGGCGTTGCCGACGTCGAAGATCGGCACCTTTGATTGCGAATTGGTGCGCGAGTTCTTCCAGGCGCTCAGCACACATGGCGGCATCACGCTCCATGTGGACATGCTGCACGGCATCAACAGCCACCATATCGCCGAAGCCGCGTTCAAGGCGGTCGCCCGCGCGCTGCGCGATGCGCTGGAGACAGATCCGCGCAAATCCGATGCGATCCCCTCCACCAAGGGTGCCCTGTAAGTGCTGACAGCGATCATCGATTACGAAAGCGGCAACCTGCATTCGGCTGAAAAGGCGTTCCAGAAAATGGCGCTCGAAAACGGCACGGGCCAGATCGCGGTCACCTCCGATCCCGACGTGATCGCCCGCGCCGACCGCATCGTCCTGCCCGGAGACGGCGCGTTCCCGGCCTGCGCGAAAGCCCTGCGCGCTTCGGGCGCCTTCGCCGCGATGGTCGAGGCGGTCGAGGTCAAGGCCCGCCCCTTCCTCGGCATCTGCGTCGGCATGCAGCTCATGGCCCGTATCGGGCATGAATACGAAGAGACGATGGGCCTCGGCTGGATCGACGGCGAGGTCGAACGGATCACGCCGGGCGATCCGGCTCTCAAGGTGCCGCATATGGGCTGGAACGATCTGGTGATCGACGCGCCCCACCCCGTCCTCGATGGCATCGAAACCGGCGATCACGCCTATTTCGTCCACTCCTACCAGATGCGCATCGACAGCCCGGAGCAGCGGCTCGCCCATGCGGATTATGGCGGCGACGTCACCGCCATCGTCGCGCGCGATACGCGGATCGGCTTCCAGTTCCACCCGGAAAAAAGCGCGGCTGCAGGGCTGCGGATGATCGCCAATTTCCTGAGCTGGCGCCCCTGATGCCGTCTATGGCCCCGCCCTACTTCACGCGGCTCCAGGTCTGCTTGGAGCACAAAAGCCCGCCCGCGACACAGCCCGACAGATCCAGCGTGTCGCCGCGAAGCTGCATCTTGCCCATGTAGATCTTGTCATTCGACGGCCGCCAGACCCTGCCCTCGTATTTGCCGCCGCCCTGAGGCACCATATTGATCACCAGTGTCTTGCCGGTATTGGGCGAGGCGAACTCCCCCTGCGCATTGAAACTGCGCGCGATCACGCCGCAGACCATTTCGCCGCAAGGCACCATGCGAATATGCGCGTAATTGCCGTCATCCACTTCGGTCTGCCAAGTTCCATGCGCGGGATCGGCCAATGCGCCGCTCGCGGCGATTGTCAATCCGGCCGCCATCGTCATCCATTTCATCGCGGTTCCTCCCTTCAAAACCCGAGCCGATCCTCGCCCGCAACCGCGCGACCGATCAAGCCTGACGCAAGGTCGCGTTGCATGTATTTCGCCGCCATGCCAAAGCAACGCGCAAACAAACCCCGGAGCGCGCCCATGATCCTCTATTCCGCCATCGACCTGAAAGACGGCAAGGCCGTGCGCCTGCTGCGCGGCGATATGGAAAAAGCCACGGTGTTCAACGACGACCCCGCCGCCCAGGCGCAGGAGTTCGAACAGGCCGGCTGCGCATGGCTGCACCTCGTCGATCTGAACGGCGCCTTCGCCGGCGCGCCGGTCAACGCGGCGGCGGTCGAGGCAATCCTCGCGCAAACAAGCATCCCGGCGCAGCTCGGCGGCGGCATCCGCGACATGAAAACCATCGAAACCTGGCTGGACAAGGGCCTCGCGCGCGTGATCCTCGGCACCGTGGCCGTGGAAAACCCCGACCTCGTGCGCGAGGCCGCGCGCGTCTTTCCCGGCAAGGTCGCCGTCGGGATCGATGCGCGGGGCGGGCGCGTCGCCACCAAGGGCTGGGCCGAGGAAACGGATGTCATGGTCACCGATCTCGCCCGCTCCTTCGAAGATGCGGGTGTTGCCGCGATCATCTATACCGACATCAACCGCGACGGCGCGATGCAAGGCCCGAATATCGAGGCCACCGCCGCTCTCGCTCGCGCAGTCTCGATCCCGGTCATCGCCTCCGGCGGTGTATCGTCGCTGAACGATCTGATCGCACTGCGCGATTGCGGCGCGCAGCTGAATGGCGCAATCTCCGGCCGCGCGCTCTATGATGGTGCGCTCGATCTGAAAGAGGCGCTACGTGTGCTGAACGCGTGACCTTCCCGCATCTTCTCTTTACAAATACTCATATTCCAACGGTCTCCCCTTCCCAGACGCGAAACCGGATCGACAGGCCCGCCACATGCTGAAAACCCGCATCATCCCTTGTCTCGACGTCGCCGACGGGCGCGTCGTCAAGGGTGTCAACTTCGTCGATCTTCGCGATGCCGGCGATCCGGTGGATGCCGCCCGCGCCTATGACGCCGCCGGCGCCGACGAGATCTGTTTCCTCGATATCCATGCCACGCATGAAAACCGCGGCACGATGTTCGATGTCGTCACCCGCACGGCAGAGCAATGCTTCATCCCGCTCACGGTCGGCGGCGGCGTGCGCGGCGTCGCGGATGTGCGCGCGCTTCTGCTGGCCGGCGCGGACAAGGTGTCGTTCAATTCGGCCGCCGTCGCCAATCCGGATGTCGTGGCCGAAGCGGCGGATCATTTCGGCAGCCAATGCATCGTCGTCGCCATCGATGCCAAGACGGTCGCGCCCGGCAAATGGGAGATTTTCACCCACGGGGGCCGCAAACCCACGGGCATCGACGCGGTGGAGTTCGCCCGGACGGTCGCCGAGAAAGGCGCCGGAGAAATCCTGCTGACCTCGATGGACCGCGACGGCACCAGATCGGGCTTCAACCTGCCGCTCACCCGCGCGATCTCGGATGCCGTGAACGTGCCGGTGATCGCCTCGGGCGGGGTCGGCACGCTCGATCACCTGGTCGAAGGCGTAACGGAAGGCGGAGCCAGCGCGGTGCTGGCCGCATCGATCTTCCATTTCGGCGAACACACGATCGGGGATGCCAAGGCGCATATGGCCGCGGCAGGCATTCCGGTGAGGCTGTCATGACGCTTGACGATCTTGACCGCATCATCGCCGCCCGCGCCGGGGCCAGCGCCGAGGACAGCTGGACCGCCAAGCTGCTGTCCAAAGGGCCCGAGAAATGCGCCGAGAAGTTCGGCGAGGAAGCCGTCGAAGCAATCATCGAGGCCGTCAAGGGCGATCGTGCAGGGCTCACATCGGAAGCGGCGGATGTGCTCTTTCATCTGCTGGTCATGCTGAAATCCCGCGACGTGGCTTTGGCCGATGTCATGGCGGAGCTCGAACGCCGCCAGTCGCAATCCGGCCTCGCCGAAAAGGCCGGACGAGGCTAAGCCGCTTCGTCCCGCCTATCGTCCCATCAGGCGCGGAATTTCCACCTTCGGACAGCGGTCCATCACGACATCGACGCCGCGCGCTTCGGCTTTCGCCGCCGCGACGGGATGCCTGACGCCGATCTGCATCCATATCGTCTGCAAATCGGGAAACGCCTCCAGGGCCTCATCGACGATGGCCGGCACCGCTTCGGAGCGGCGGAAGATATCGACCATATCTATCGGCGCGTCGATCTCCGACAAGGTGGCGACGACTTCGGTGCCGAAAAGCGGCTCGCCTGCGTGGCCGGGGTTCACGGGGATCACCCGGTAGCCCTTGTCCAAAAGATAGCGTCCGACATAGTTGGACGGACGGTCCGGTTTCATCGATGCACCGACCAGGGCGATGGTTTTCGTCCGAGCCAGTATGTCGCGCAATTGATCGTCTGTATTCGTCATAAACCGAGCCTAACCTGCATGAGGACAAAGAAAAAGCGCCCAAGGAGACCTTGGGCGCCAGTGTTGGAACGAGGGACAGTGAAGAGGCTGCGGGCGTTCCAGACCCGCGCTCTGATCTTTAGATAGGCGGCCAATGCAGGATTTAAAGGCGATGCGCCGCATCGCCGATCACAAGCGCGTTAGCAGCGGTTTCGGGACGGCGGATCGCTCTGCCTCGGTCAGAGCATCCTGCAGCGTTTCATGCAGCCGCTCGGACGGATCCGCCCCTATGACTCGCCGCCTGCGATGCCAGAACACGATGCCCCAGCCGCGCCAGTTCCCGCGCGACGGGGCGGTGACATCCTGAACGAACCGCCTTTTCCAACCTTCGGGTAGCCGGAGCCCCGCGCCTTCGGAACGCTCCAGCATCCAGACGAACGGAATGTTCGATAGCGGCCGCGCCTCTTCGAAACCGCGCAACTGGCCGCCGATATCGCCATGCACGCCGCGAAACCAGACCTGTTCGAGCCGCCCGTTCCATTCGGGCGCGGAGGACCAGAGCACCGGCGCATAGGCCACCCGCCGTTCATGGTAGGCGAGCGCGTGAAAGCCATGCCGGATCGCGGGGCCGAGTTGATCGCTGTGGAACCCATGCCGCCGGTCGTTCAGATGCCACAAAAGTGGCAAGCGCAGTCCCAGCGCCTTCACCGTGTCCCAGACGCCGACAACCTCGATCACCGTGTCCGGGTGGCAGAAAAGTCGCGTGAAATCGCCCGCTGCCGCGCTTTCGGGAGCGTCGCGATACAGGCGATAGGCTTGGCGGATATTGCGCTCGGTCGCATGTTCGGCCTGCAGCAAGCCGATACTGTCGATCACCCCGGCAAGCGACCGCACGGCAAAGGCGCCTCTCGAATAGCCGAAGAGAAAAATGTGGTCGCCCGGACGGTATCGCGAGGCCAGATAGCCATAGGCCCGCTTGATCTGCCGATTGATGCCCCGCCCCAGCATGATGTCCGAGAAGCTGCGCCAATCCTCCCATTGCAGCCCGTTTTCGTAATAGAGCGAGATCTCCCCGTTCAATTCCTGCAACAGCCGATACAATAGCCCCGCATTGGTTTCATGCCCCGGATCGAGTGAGGACAGCGTTCCATCAAGTATGACAACATGATCGCGCGGCCCGCGCCGGGGGGCGATCCGGGAATGATCCGAGGTGAAGCGTTTGCGGAACCAGCCGAGAACGGCATTGACCGCGCGGGATGGGCGCATGTTTCAGAACACTCCACGCCGGACACGCAATCGTGCAGGCGGTATACCGCGCTGTTGGCTGGAACCGGATCGTCGGCCGCCTATGTCGGACAGCGCCTGCGATGCCCGGTTTTGCGAGTCTCTTTCGCCTGTTCTGAGCAAGCTTGCGTCGGTCCTTTGCACAGGTCTGCCTTCGTCTGCTTCATGCGCAGACTAGCCGGCCATGCGGTCTTGTCGAGAGCCCGATTGTTCTTCGGGCAGTTCCACAACGCGCCTCAGCCCGTATCCGTTGAAATGGGTGGTCAGCGTCTGGGCATAAGCCCCTGCCCCGTCGAGGAGGATGTAATCGTCCTCCTGCACATGCATTGGCAGATGCCACGGCATGGGCAGACAATCGAGACTGTCGCAGGTCGGCCCGAACACCGTAAAAGGCGCCGTCCGACCAGAGCGCACCGAGCCTTTCGGCGAGAGGACGACGAGCCGCGCCGGAGGCGCCAGATCGCGCCATTCGCCAAGCGCGCCGTAGAGCCCGTCATTCAAGGTTACCGCGTCGACCGTCCTCGACTTGATACGCAGCAGCAAACACATGGCCGGTGCCACCATACCGCGCCCCGGCTCGCACCAGAGCACGGGGCCGTTCGGACCGAAGGCGGCCTTGGCCGCGGCTTCAATCGCCTGAAAGATGCGCGTCAGCCTTTCCGGCCTGTCTCCGACCAGCGACGGGAACCCGCCTCCGACATTGAGGCTTTGAAGACGAACGTCGGCGCGTTTCGCAACCTCGGCACCCGCTGCGATATAGTCTTGCCACGCACCGGCATCGGTGCATTGGGTGCCGGGGTGAAAGGTGATTGCCGGGCGGCAGCCCATAATAGACACCTCGCGCAGCAGCGATGCCGCAAGCTCTGGCGTGGCCCCAAACTTGCTGCCGAAATCATAGACCCCGCCGGGGCGTGGCAAGGAAAGCCGCACCGCGATTTCGGTATCAGAGGGCAAATCCCCGAGTTTGCGAAGCTCGGAAAGGCGATCCACCGACCACGAGGCTACGCCGAACCGCTTGGCCTCGGCGATCTCGGCGTTCGAACGGATCGGGTTGTGATAATGCAGCCGCGCATCCGGTGCGATGCGGCGCACGCGATGCATTTCCTCCACGGACGCGACATCGAACGTATCGACCCCCGCCAGCGCCAGATACCGCAGCACCACTTCGTCGGGGTTTGCCTTGACGGCATAGCTGACGCGGCCGGGGAAGCCTGAAAGGAACCGTTGCGCTTGCGTCGCGAGGGCGTCCGGATGCAGAAACATCACCGGCTCATCGGGCAACTCGCGGCGGAGATAAGCCACGGCACCCGAGACACTGCCTCTCGGTATCATTTGAAATTCTGCATCATGCTTTGCCTGCATCGTGACCTCGCGTATTGGACTATTCCCAGCCTGACATGGAAACCTGTCGATTTAACCGCGCAGATGTGACAGTTTGACAGGAAAGCTCCGGCTATATGACGAAACGTTTGGACAGATGGACGAAACGGATCAGAAACTCGTCTCCTTGCTCACCGAGAATGCGCGGCTTCCCGTTGCCGATCTCGCGCGCCGGCTCGGCATCGCGCGCACCACGGTTCAGGCCCGGATAGAGCGGTTGGTCGCTCGCGGTGCGATTGCCGGTTTCACCATTCGCAAAGGCGCGGCGCACGAGCCTCCGATCCGCGCGACCGCGCTCGTGTCCATTGCGCCGCGCACCGCCGCAGAGGTCTTGGCGCGGCTCAAAACCCTGCCGAACGTGCGCAGCGTTCACACCGTATCGGGGCGGGTCGATCTGATCGTGGAACTGAGCGCGGACAGCACGGACGAACTTGACCGCACGCTCGACGTGATCGCCGAGGCGCGCGGTGTGAAAAGCTCGGAAAGCCTCATTCACCTGAGCACGAAGCTCGACCGGCGGAGGTAGGTTGCGTGTTCTGGCCGTCAGATCTTCTGCGACATCCCCCTACTCTTCTTCCGCCGTGCTGTATTTCTGGATCAGCCCCGATTGCGCGATGAAGAAGAAAAACAGCGCGCCGGTCAGCACGAAGGTTTCGAAATAGACCCAGACCTCCGTGCTCTGCGTGCGCCAGACCGCCTCGTTCGCGGCTGCAAGGAAAAAGAAGAACGCGGTCATGCGTCGGGTCAGGATCATCCATCCTTCCTGCTCCATCGGAAGCAGCTCGCCCATGACGACGCGCAGATAACTTTGCCCGCGCAAGAGCCCGATCGCAAGAACCCCGCCCAGCAGCGCATAGACCATTGTCGGCTTCATCTTGATGAACCGATCGTCATTCAGCCAGACCGTGAGGCCGCCGAACACCACGACCAGAACCGCAGTGACGATCTGCATCCGGCTGATATGCCCCGTCAGCCACCAAAGCACGCCCATAGATGCGAGAATGACCGGAATGAAGGCAGCAGTGACGATAATAAATCCCTCGTAATCCGTCCCGCGAACGGTGAACACGTCTTCCTTGACCCAGAGATAGGCGACGAAGAACCCGATGACCGGACCCAATTCCAGCGCGGTTTTGGCCCATTGGGGAAGTTGTTTGCGTGCCACGGGTTCAGCCTCCGATTTCGACGATGACCGCCCCTAGCGCAATCAAGGCCATGAGCGCAATCCTGCGCGGTCCGACGGTTTCTTTCAGAAACAACCAGCCGATGATGGCGGCGAAGACAGTGGAGGTTTCGCGCAGCACCGCCGCCTCGCCGACCTGATCGAGCCGCGTGGCCATCATCACCGAGCCGAAACTGGCAAAGGCGATCACGCCGCCGATCACGCCGCGCAGCGCAAGCGGCGGCAAGGCGGGTCGGTAGGTCATCGAGCGGTAGCGCAGGCCCGCGAGTATCGGCATCGCGATCCCGTCGAGCATGAAGAACCACGCGAGGAACGTGAAGGGGTCCGCGGTTGCGCGGATACCGTAGGCATCGTAGGTCGTATAGAGCGCCACGAAAAGTCCGGTGGCGAACGCAAGGCCCAGCGCGGCCGGGAGCGTTTCGCGCGCGGTTCGCAGGTAGGCGAGGTTGTAGACCGCAAGCCCGAAGATGCCGAGGAGCAGCACGCCAAGGCCGGACCACTGCACCCAGGAAAATGTCTCGCCGAAGATGATATAGGCGCCGATCACCGCGAAAAGCGGACCCGTGCCGCGCACGACCGGGTAGACGACGGTGTAGGCGCCCTTGGTGTAGGCCTGCGCCTGAAGCAGCTTGTAGCCGAGATGGATGATGAAGGCGCCGGCAAAGATGGGCCACATATGCGGCTCCGGCCAGGGCACGACGAAAAGCGCGAAAGGCGCCGCCATCAGCCCGTAGCTGGCATCGATCGCGCCGCGCGACAGCCAGGGATCGTGCCGGCCCTTTTGCAGCGCGCCGAAGATCGCGTGCAGCAGCGCGGCGGACAGCGCGAGCGCCAGGGCAAGCTGATGGCCCGCTTCGGTGCCTTCGAGGGACAACAGCCACGCGCTCATGGGGTGGTGTCTGGGCTCTGGAAGATTTCATGGGGGCCAGCCCCCATACCCCCGAGGTATTTGAGGCCCAAAGAAGCCATCAGGCGGCGATGCCGGTCAGCGCGGCGGCGAATTCCTTGGGATCGAAAGGTTGCAGATCGTCGATCTGCTCGCCGACGCCGATGGCATGGATCGGCAGCCCGAACTTGTCGGCCAGCGCGACCAGCACGCCTCCGCGCGCTGTGCCGTCGAGTTTCGTCATCACGAGGCCGGAGACATCGGCGAGCTTGCGGAAAGTCTCGACCTGGCTGAGCGCGTTCTGGCCGGTGGTCGCGTCGAGCACCAGAAGGGTGTTGTGCGGTGCGCTTGGATCCTTCTTGCGGATGACGCGGACGATCTTGGCCAGTTCCTCCATCAGATCGGCGCGGTTTTGCAGACGCCCGGCCGTGTCGATCATCAGCAAATCCGCGCCATCGGCTTGCGCACGCGTCAGCGCGTCGAAGGCAAGGCTGGCCGGGTCCGATCCTTCGGGGGCGGTGAGGACCGGAACGCCGGCGCGTTCGCCCCAGACCTGCAACTGCTCCACGGCGGCGGCCCGGAACGTGTCGCCGGCGGCGATCACCACGTTCTTGCCGGCGGCGTGGAACTGGCTGGCCAGTTTGCCGATGGTCGTGGTCTTTCCCGAACCGTTCACGCCAACGACCAGCACCACCTGCGGTTTGCTGGGATAAAGCGGAAGCGGGCGCGCCACCGGCTCCATGATGCGTGCGACCTCGGCGGCGAGGATTTCCTTGATTTCGCGCGCCGAGAGTTTCTTGCCGAACCGGCCTTCTGCGATATTGGCGGTGACGCGCAGCGCGGTATCGACGCCCATATCGGCCTGGATCAGCAATTCCTCAAGCTGTTCGAGCATGTCGTCATCGAGCTCGCGCCGAATTTCCGACGGTGCGCTGTCGCGTTTGAGGAGCCGGTCGAGCAGGCTCGGTTTGGTCTCCTGGCGAACCGGGGAATCCTTCAGCGTGACCGGCCCGCCAGGGGGCGCGGAGGGAGGCGGCACTTCGGTTGGCGGGGCGGGCGGGGCTTCGGGCGGCGAGGACGGGACGGGATCGTCCGGTTGGGGCGCTTCGCGCGGCGGCTCGCTGGGCTGGGGATCGGGCTGGTTCGGCACGTCGCGTTTCGGCGGGCGCACCGGCTGCGGTGGCAGATCTGGCTCCGGCACCTCCTCGGGCGCGGGCGGGGTGACGGGGGCGTCGGGCGGCTCCGACACCGGATCGGGCTCGGACGGCGGCGAGATATCCGGACCGGGGCCGGGATCTGGCTTCGGATCGGGTGCCGGGGCGGGCGGGATCTCCGGCTCAGGCGTTTCCTGCGCACCTTCGGAGACGATCGCGTCCAGCCCCTCGTCGAGCTTCGACGAGGATTTGAAGAGTTTGGTTTTCAGCTTGCCGAAAAAGGACATGGGCCTGCCTTCGCGTTGAGACATATGTCCTTCTGAGTTAGTGGCTCGCGCGGCAAGATGGAAGGCTCGGGGCTAAAGCTCTTCTGGGAAGTGCCGGATCGTGGACCGGATCGGGTTCGGCGCCGCCTGCCCCAGACCGCAGATCGATGCATCCGCCATCGCGGTGCAGAGCTCTTCGAGCATCGATTGGTCCCAGCGCTTCGCCTGCATCAGCTTGACTGCCTTTTCGCAGCCCACGCGGCAAGGGGTGCATTGACCGCAGGATTCATCTTCGAAGAAACGCAGCATGTTGAGCGCCGCCGCGCGGGCGCTGTCCTGATCCGAGAGTATGACCACCGCTGCCGAGCCAATGAACGATCCGTGCGGCTGCAGCGTGTCGAAATCGAGCGGGATGTCGTCCATCGAGGCCGGCAGGAGGCCAGAGGACGGACCGCCGGGTTGATAGGCCTTGAAGGCGTGCCCTTCGGCCATGCCGCCTGCGGCATCAATGATATCGAGGATGGTGGAGCCGGCTGGCAGCAGGTAGACGCCGGGTTCGGCCACGCGCCCCGACACCGAATAGGAGCGCAGACCTTTGCGTCCGTTCTTTTCGGTGGCGTTCAGACAGTCGGGACCTTCGCGGCAGACGCGGGCGACCCAGTGCAACGTTTCGACATTATGCACGAGTGTCGGACGACCGAAGATGCCGACCTGCGCGACATAGGGCGGGCGATGGCGTGGCAGGCCGCGCTTGCCTTCGATGGATTCGATCATCGCGGATTCTTCGCCGCAGATATAGGCGCCCGCGCCGCGCCGCAGGTCGATATAGTCTTGCGGAACGATCCCGGCATTTTCCAGCGCAGCGATCTCGCGGCGCAGGATTTCGAGAACCGCCGGATATTCATCGCGCATGTAGATGAAGCAGCGATCCGCTTCGATCGCCCATGCGGCGATCAGCATGCCTTCGAGGAACGTATGCGGCTCACGCTCCAGGTAGTAGCGATCCTTGAATGTGCCGGGCTCGCCCTCGTCGCCATTGACGGCGAGGTAACGCGGCCCGGCACCGGCGCGAACGAAGCCCCATTTCCTGCCAGACGGAAACCCCGCGCCGCCCAGACCGCGCAAACCGCTTTCCAGCACCTTGTCCTGCACCGCCTCCCAATCGCCGTTCTCGCGCAGAGCCGAAAGCGCCTCGTAGCCGCCGCTCGCGCGGTAATCGGCAAGCGGCTGATAGTCCGGCACATGGGCATGCGTGTCGCCCGCGGCGATAGCAGCCTGAACCTTTTCGGGCGTCGCGTGACCGATATGATGATGTCCCAGTTCCAGCACCGGAGCAGTGTCGCAGCGGCCCATGCAGGGCGCGCGCAGCACGCGGACCTCCTGCGGATCGAGCCCGTCTTCGAGCGCCGTTTTCAAGGCCTGCGCACCGGCGAGCTCGCAAGACAGGCTATCGCATACACGGATGGTCAAGGCGGGCGGTGGGGTTTCGCCCTCTTTCACGATGTCGAAATGCGCATAGAACGAGGCGGTCTCATAGATCTCGGCCATGGACAGGCGCATCAGTTCGGCCAATGCGCGCAGATGTGCCGCGCTGAGATGGCCATACGCGTCCTGGATGAGGTGCAGATGTTCGATCAGCAGATCGCGCCGGCGTGGGCGGCCCTCCAAGAGCTCCGCAACCTCGGCGAGCGCCTCGTCGGTGTATTGCCGCCCCTTGGGGGTCACGCGGCCCTTCCCGCGCCCGGATTTCCAGACCCCCTTGCGTTCGTCGAGCGCCATGTCGCATCTCCCGTCTTTTGCGGAACAGTGGCATGGCGGGCGGGCGAAGACGAGCCTGAAAACGACGGCCAAGGCGATCCCTGCGCCTGGGTCGCCTTATGTGGGGCGCTTTGGCCCTTTGAACCGGAAACGCTTTCCTTGTAGGCTGTCCCGCATGAAAGCCAGCCATGTCGCCGCAATGATTTTCTGCTGTGCCGCGCTTCCGATCGCGGCCGCCGAGCCGATGAACGGGCCCGAATTCGAGGCCTACGTGACGGGCAAGACGCTTTATTTCGGGCAGAACGGCGAGGCTTACGGGGTCGAGGAATATCGCGAGAACCGGCGAGTGCGATGGTCGTTCCTGGATGGGCGCTGCAAGGATGGCATCTGGTACGAGGACAGCGGCATGATCTGCTTTGTCTACGAGGACAATCCGGTGCCGCAATGTTGGTCCTTTTTCGAGGAGCCGGGCGGGCTTCGGGCGATTTTCGAGAACGACCCTGCGGCCACCACGCTATACGAAGCACAACAGGACGATCAGCCGATGGTTTGTCTCGGCCCGGACGTGGGCGTCTAGCGCAGACCGGCTTTTCGAAAAGCCGGAAAAGCGTCTTCGAAGACGCTTTGGCGCGCATGAAAAAGGCCGGTTCGGAAACCGGCCTTTCGCACGTTTGTGGTAAGTTTTATTCGCGATTGCCGAGCAGTTGCAGCAGGAACATGAACATGTTGATGAAGTCGAGGTAGAGCCGCAATGCGCCCATGATACCCGATTTCTCCAGCCATTCGCGATCGGCATGGGCCGCGTGCTGGATATACTCGTTCTTGATCGACTGCGTGTCATAGGCAGTGAGCCCGGCGAAAATCAGGACACCGATGATCGAGATCGCGAACATCATCGCCGGCGACGCCAGGAAGATGTTGATGATCGACGCCACGATCAGGCCGATCACGCCCATGATCAGGAACGCGCCCCAGCCGGAAATGTCCTTCTTGGTGGTATAGCCCCAGAGCGACAGGCCGGCGAAGGCGATGGACGTCACGAGGAACACCTGCGCGATGGAGAAGCCGGTGAAGGCCACGAAGATCCAGCTCAGGCTCAGCCCCATGACAGCTGCGAAGGCGTAGAAGAACAGGCGCGCGCCGGCGGCGGACATCTTGTTCATCATCGCGCCGAACGCGAAAACCATGATGAGCGGCGCGAACATGACGATCCAGCCGAGGATATTGGGCTGCAGGGTCATGGGGTCGCGGAACACCGCCAGCAAGTCGGGGCTTGTGCCCACCGCCCATGCCACGGCGAAGGTGAGCAGCATGCCGACAGACATGGTGCCATACACCTTGTTCATATGCGCGCGCAGACCCTCATCAATCTGGGCGGCTCGGGCGCCAGCAACGCCGGTCGTCCGGATTGTGTTGAATTCAGCCATTTATCCCTCCGCAAAGAATTCAGGTGTCTCCCGCTCCTGCGGGGACAGATGGAACGAATATCGTGTCAGGAGCGCTTCATTTCAAGTCGCTCGCAACGCCTTCACGCGCAAAAAGTTGCGACTTTTATGCATTATTCATGCGTTGCCGCCTCTTTCGCAATCTCGATCACGACCTTTCCGGTGGATTTTCGGCTGCGAAGAAGCTCCAGCCCGTCATTCGCTCGATCGAAGGGCAGAACATGGCTCACATGGGGTTTGATCCGTCCGGCATCATACCAATCCAACAGAGTGCACAGGCTGTCGGTGACGACGTCGGGACGAAACTTGAGATAGCCGCCCCAATAAACACCGAGAATCGAGAGGTTTTTCACCAGAAGGTGATTCGCCTTGATCTGCGGCACCTCTCCGCTGGCAAAGCCGATGGGAAGAAGCCGGGCCTCGGGCTTGCAGGCGCGAAACGCGGCCTCGAACTGCGCGCCCCCGACCGGGTCATAGACCACGTCCGCGCCGCCCAGCGTCCGCATTTCGTCGCGGATGTCCTGCGTTTCGGCATCGATCAGGTAGTCCGCGCCAGCTGCCCGCGCCGCGTCCAGCTTGGCCGTGCCGCGTGCGCAGGCGACGACAGTGGCCCCCATCAGCTTGCCGATCTCAACGGCCGTGAGCCCCACCCCGCCGGCGGCGCCGAGCACGAGCAGCGTTTCACCTTTCTGAAGCCGCGCGCGGTGATCGAGCGCGACATGGCTGGTGCCATAGGCGATCTGGAACGCCGCGGCATCGATCATCGACATGACGTCCGGCAATTTGACAGCGCGGGCCGCGTCGAAACAGCCGAACTCCGCCAAACCACCCTGCCCGCCGAAAACGGCGACCCGGTCGCCGGGCGCAAAATTCGAGACCTCGGAGCCAAGCGACTCGACCGTTCCGGCCACCTCCATACCGGGAGTGAAGGGCAGCGCCGGTGTGTCCTGATAGCTGCCCTCCTGCATCAGCAAATCGGCAAAATTCAACCCACAGGCGTAAATGCGTAGCCGAATCTCTCCCGGTGCGGGCTCGGGGGATGCAACGTCATCCTGTTCCGGCGGCTGGCCATGTGACGTGATGCGGTAAGCTTTCATATTTCCCCCGTTCTTGAGTTTATCATTGCGTGCTTTGAAGTTAGCGCGCAACATTGGGCTTTTCAGCGCCTGAGACGCAACCGCGATCCTTCGGCGATTTTTTGCGCTTGCTTGCGATTTGTTAACCATTTTGTGTTTTCGAAACTCAAATTTCTTGCTCCGATACCTGTCATGCTATAGCATTTCGTTAGCAATATTCGGATAGGTTGTTTCCATCGGGATCAGCGCGCCGCTGCTCCACCACGCCTGTCCACATTACAGGACGAGTGATTACGTCTGATGAAAGGGAGCACGAATGGCACATCCGGTTGACGTCCATGTAGGCAAGCGGATTCGACATCGCCGCTGGCTTGTCGGCATGACCCAGCAACAGCTGGCCGAAAAGGTCGGTATCAAATTCCAGCAAATCCAGAAATACGAGACAGGCGCCAACCGGGTCAGCGCATCCCGCCTCTGGGATATTGCGGACGCGCTCGACGTGCCCGTGGCCTTCTTCTTCGAAGGGATCGAGGAAGCGCAGCACGAAGAATCGGCAAACGGCAAGGCCGAGGCCGTGCCATCCGATCTGATGGGCGACAAGGAAGCGCTCGATCTGATCCGATCCTACTACTCGATACCGGAAAACCAGCGCCGCCGCCTCTTTGAACTGGCCCGCGTTCTGTCGGACGTGGCTTGAGCACGAAACGCGTCTGAGATAGCCCGGCGCGGGTTGATTTCGGGAGGCGCGAAATGACTTCCATCCGGGAACAAGACGCGAGCGCGCTGTGGCGCATCGCCGAAAGAATGGCTGACGCGGCACGCGCGGCCATCCTTCCGCATTTCCGCTCTCCGACGCTGTCTGCTGACAACAAGCTGGCCGGAGGATTCGATCCGGTGACGGTGGCGGATCGCGCCGCCGAAAAGGCGATGCGCGAAATCCTTGCGCGGGAGCGCCCCGAGGATGCGATCCTCGGCGAGGAACTCGGCAGCGCACCCGGCACGAGCGGACTGACATGGGTGCTCGATCCGATCGACGGCACGCGCGCGTTCATCAGCGGCACACCGACCTGGGGCGTTCTGATCGCCCTGTCGGACAAGGACGGGCCGCTCCTCGGTCTGATCGATCAGCCCTATACCGGTGAGCGTTTCATGGGCGGGCTCGGCCGCGCCGGCTGGACGGGTCCGGGCCGCAAAGCGCCTTTGGGAACCCGCAAAACGTCTGGCCTTGCAAACGCGATCCTGTTTTCCACCTTTCCCGAAATCGGCACGCCGCAGGACCGAACGGCCTTTGAGCGCGTCATGAGCGAGGTGCAGCTGACCCGCTTCGGCTGCGATTGCTATGCCTATGCCTTGTTGGCCGCGGGGCATATCGATCTCGTCATCGAAGCCGGCCTGAACGCCTATGACGTTCAGGCGCCGATTGCAGTGATCGAGGCCGCGGGCGGGATCGTGACCGATTGGGACGGCAATCCGGCTCATTTGGGCGGCCGTGTGCTCGCCGCGGCGAATGAAGACCTGCACGCAGCGGCGATGGCGCATCTCAATGGCTGACACGGGTGAAAAATTGCGCTAGGCAAGTCAGGCTGGCGCGAGTCCTTCCGTTCCCTTTCTGTCGCCCGGCCTCGGCATCACCGAAAGGGACGCATCGCAAGCGGGAAGGAATGATATGAAAACCCTCATCAAAAACGCCCAAACGATCCTGACGATGGACGATGCCGGGCGGGAACTTTCGAACACGTCCCTGCTGATCGAGAATGGCGTGATCGCCGAGATCGGCCCGAACGACGCAGATGCCGACGAAATCATCGACGCATCGGGTTGCCTGATCACGCCGGGGCTGGTGAACACGCATCACCACCTGTATCAAAGCATGACGCGCGCTGTGCCCGGCGGGCAGGACGCGCTGCTCTTCGGGTGGTTGCAGACGCTCTATCCCATATGGGCACGGTTCGGACCGGAGGAAATCTTCGTCTCCGCGCAGATCGGGCTGGCGGAGCTGGCCCTGTCGGGCTGCACTTTGACATCCGATCACCTCTACCTCTACCCGAACGGCGCGCGGCTCGATGACACCATCGCGGCGGCGCAGGAGGTCGGCCTGCGCTTTCACCCGACGCGCGGCGCCATGAGCATCGGGCAAAGCGATGGCGGTCTGCCTCCCGACAGTCTGGTCGAGCGCGAGGCGGATATCCTGGACGATTGCATCCGCGTGATCGACGCGCATCACGATGCCGCCGACGGCGCGATGGTTCGCGTCGGCGTCGCGCCCTGCTCGCCATTCTCGGTCAGCCGTGATTTGATGCGTGACGCGGCGCTTCTGGCGCGCGACAAGGGGGTAATGCTGCACACCCATCTTGCCGAAAACGATGAGGACATTGCCTATAGCCTCGAAAAATTCGGCTGCCGTCCCGGTCAGTATGCAGAGGATCTCGGCTGGACTGGCGAGGATGTGTGGCACGCGCATTGCGTGAAACTTGACGGCAGCGAGATTGACCTTTTCGCCCGAAGCGGGACCGGCGTTGCGCATTGTCCTTGCTCCAATTGCCGGCTGGGCTCCGGCATCGCCCCGGTGCGCCGGATGCGCGATGCCGGTGTGCGCGTCGGTCTGGGCGTAGATGGCTCTGCCAGCAACGACAGCGGCAATCTCGCGGCCGAGGCGCGGATGGCCATGTTGCTGCAACGGGTGAACAGTGGCGCCGATGCGATGAGCGCGCGCGAGGCATTGCATATCGCGACGCGCGGCGGTGCGGAGGTTCTGGGCCGGCAGGATTGCGGGCAGATCGCGCCCGGAAAACGCGCGGACCTGGCGATCTGGGATGTTTCGGGCGTGGAAAGCGCCGGAAGCTGGGACAAGGCGGCCCTGCTTCTGGCCGGACCGAGCCGGGTAAAACACCTCTTCGTCGAGGGCCGGCAGATCGTCCGGGACGGGCAGCTTGCGACGATCGATCTGCCCCGCGCCATAGAACGGCAAAATGCGCTGGCGCTCGCGCTGGCCGATTGAGCGCGACACGCTTTTGCAAAAGCGTGCCGGATGTTTCGAAGCATCTGGCACGTCGCGCATGATTTGCTAGAGTGCCTGCAAACCTATGCAAGACCAAGAGGCCCCCCGTGACAGCGATCAAGACCACCCATGTCGGCTCCCTGCCACGCACGCAAAAGGTGGTCGATTTCATCTTCGCCCGCGAGCGGGGTGACGATTATGACGGGGCAGGTTTCGACGCCGCCATGCAGGAAGCCGCCTCCGAAACGGTGCGCCGTCAGGTCGATGCGGGGATCGATGTGGTCAGCGATGGGGAAACCTCCAAGATCAGCTATGCCACCTATGTCAAGGACCGCTACACCGGGTTCGACGGCGACAGCCCGCGCAATGCCCCCGCGGATCTGAAGCTCTACCCGTCCTTTCTCGAACGGCTGAAGGACGATGGCGGAACGCCGACCTATGCCCGCCCGATGTGTGTGGGAGAGGTGAAACCGAAGGGTCAGGGCGAATTGCAAACCGATATCGCCAATCTCAAAGCGGGGATGGATACGCATGGCGCGACCGAAGGCTTCATGAACGCCGCCTCGCCCGGTGTCATCTCGCTCTTTCTGCAGAATGACCATTACAAAACGCGCGATGCCTATCTTGCCGCGCTGGCCGATGCGATGCGGGACGAGTATCGCACCATCGTCGGCGCGGGGCTCATGCTGCAGCTCGATTGCCCCGATCTGGCGCTTTCGCGGCACATGCTGTTCACCGATCTGAGCGATGCGGAATTCCTCAGGATCGCCGAGGGTCATGTCGAGGCGATGAACCACGCCCTGGAGGGCATCGATCCCGCGCGCGTGCGCGTGCATATCTGCTGGGGCAATTACGAGGGTCCGCATGTCTGCGATATCGACATGGACAAGGTGTTTCCCGTCCTGATGAAGGCCAATGCCTCGCAAATCCTGTTCGAGACATCGAACCCGCGCCATGCGCATGAGTGGACCGTGTTCCGCGACCGGCGTGCCGAGATCCCGGATGACAAGGTGCTGGTGCCGGGCGTGATCGATTCGACTACCAATTTCGTCGAGCACCCCGAGCTCGTCGCCCAGAGGATCGAACGGTTCGCGGGGATCGTGGGCGCGGATCGCGTGATCGCGGGCAGCGATTGCGGCTTCGGCACTTTCGCCGGTTTCGGCGCCGTCGATCCCGAGATCGCCTATGCCAAGCTCGGTGCGCTCGCCGAGGGTGCGCGCCTCGCCTCGCGCCGGCTTTGACATGATCGAACCGATCGTCCTTCTGCCCGGCATGATGTGCGACGCACGGCTGTTCGAGCCGCAGATCAGGGCGCTTTCGGCCACGCATCCCGTCATGGTCGCTCCGATCACGCAGGGCCAGAGGATCGAGGAAATCGCATCCGGCCTGCTCGACGCGCTGCCGCAGAAATTCGCGCTCGCCGGGCTCAGCATGGGCGGCATCGTGGCGATGGAGCTTTTGCGCCGCGCGCCCGACCGGGTGACGCGCATCGCCCTGATGGACACCAACTGCCTTGCCGAAACGCCCCAGATGGCCGCGAACCGTGAGCCGCAGATCATCAAGGTCAAGGCCGGCAAGCTTGCCGAGGTGATGAGGGACGAGCTCAAGCCGAATTACCTCGCGCCGGGGCCGCAGCGCCCTTCGGTGCTTCAAACGGTGATGGAGATGGCGCAGACCCTCGGACCCGAGGTCTTCGTTCGCCAGTCGCGCGCATTGCAACGCCGCCGCGATCAGCAGCCGACCCTGCGCAAGATCCGCCAGCCCGCACTCGTGCTGTGCGGCGCGCATGATGCACTCTGCCCGGTCAAGCGGCATGTGTTCATGGCCGAACTGATCCCCCACGCGCGGCTCGCGGTGATCGACGACGCCGGGCATCTGCCGACGCTGGAGACGCCGGACGCCGTGTCCGATGCGCTTCGGGAGTGGCTGGAGCAGCCTTACGTCCTGCGGTAGCGCGCGCCGCTGCGGGGTTACGCCACCGCCCGACCGTCATTGCCGGGCTTGATCCGGCGATAGCTGCGCCGCGGAATCTCGGGTCAAGCCTTGGGAGGACGATGGGCGCGAAAACGAAAACCCCGCCGGAGACCGGCGGGGCTTGATCTTCCTATAAGGGAAGGGACTTATTCTTCGCTCTCGGTCTCGAACGCTTCGAGACGGGCCTTGTCGGCTGCGCCCTTTGCATCGGTGTCGCGATCCACGAATTCGATGATCGCCATCGGGGCCATGTCGCCGTAGCGGAAGCCGGCCTTCAGGATGCGGATATAACCGCCCTGACGCTCGGCATAGCGGGGGCCGAGCACGTCGAACAGCTTGGCGACATCCTTGTCTTCCTTCAGCTGCGCGCGCGCCTGACGGCGAGCATGCAGATCGCCGCGCTTGCCGAGCGTGATCAGCTTCTCGACGATCGGGCGCAGTTCCTTGGCCTTCGGCAGCGTGGTCTTGATCTGCTCATGTTCGATGAGCGAGCCGGCCATGTTTGCGAAAAGCGCCTTGCGGTGCTCATGTGTGCGGTTCAGGCGGCGGTAGCCTCGTGCGTGACGCATGTGTCTTCTCCTAATGTGCCCTCTACGGGCGATTTTGCTTTGTCCGGCCACCGATGCGTGTCAGCGGCTCTCCTTGGGGCATCATGCCCGTGGGCGAAGGTTTCCCTTCGCCCAAAGTCTTAAAAGTTGTCTTCCAGCTTCTTCGCCAGATCCTCGATATTGTCGGGCGGCCAATCCTCGACATCCATGCCAAGGTGCAGACCCATGCCGGACAGCACTTCCTTGATCTCGTTCAGCGACTTGCGGCCGAAGTTCGGCGTGCGCAGCATCTCGGCTTCGGTCTTCTGGATGAGATCGCCGATATAGACGATGTTGTCGTTCTTCAGACAGTTCGCCGAGCGGACGCTGAGTTCCAGCTCGTCCACCTTCTTGAGAAGCAGCGGGTTGAACTCGAGCCCGTCATCCTCGTCCTGCTGACGCGCCGATTCCGGCTCGTCGAAGTTGACGAAAATCGAAAGCTGGTCCTGCAGGATACGCGCCGCATAGGCGACCGCGTCCTCGGGTGTGATCGAACCGTCGGTTTCGACTTTCATGGTCAGTTTGTCATAGTCGAGCACCTGGCCCTCGCGGGTCGGCTGCACGTCATAGGCGACCTTCTTGACGGGCGAATAGATCGCGTCGATCGGCATCAGGCCGATGGGCGCATCTTCGGGCTTGTTCTTGTCGGCGGAGACATAGCCCTTGCCGGTATTGACCGTCAGTTCCATGTAGAGATCGGCACCCTCGTCGAGATGGCAGATCACATGGTCGCGGTTCAGAACCTCAATCCCATTGGTTTCCGAAATGTCACCTGCGGTGACGACGCCGGGGCCCTTGGCGTTGATCGACACGCGCTTGGGGCCTTCGACTTCCATGCGCAGGCTCACGCCCTTGAGGTTGAGCACGATATCGGTCACGTCTTCGCGCACACCGGCGACACTGGAGAATTCGTGCAGCACGTTGTCGATCTGCACCGATGTGATTGCCGCACCTTGCAGCGAAGACAGCAGCACGCGGCGCAGCGCGTTACCCAGCGTCAGGCCGAAGCCCCGCTCGAGCGGCTCCGCAACCACGGTGGCCACGCGCGACGGATCGGCGCCCGGCTTGGTGTCAAGCTGCGATGGCTTGATGAGTTCGGCCCAGTTCTTGTGGATCATGCGTCCCTCCATCCTTGTCCCTGCCCCATGTCCGAAAGGCAAAGACGCTCGAGGTTAAAATGACGAAAGCATGGCCCTGCCGGTGGGCAGAGCCATGCCAGAAAAGCGAATTGCCTCAGACGCGGCGGCGCTTCGGCGGGCGGCAGCCGTTATGGGCGATCGGCGTCACGTCGCGGATGGACGTGATGTTGAAGCCGACGGCTGCCAGAGCGCGCAGAGCCGATTCGCGGCCCGAACCGGGGCCCTGAACTTCGACCTCAAGCGTCTTGACGCCGTGATCCTGTGCTTTCTTGCCCGCATCTTCCGCTGCCAACTGTGCGGCATAGGGTGTAGATTTGCGCGAGCCCTTGAACCCCATCGTGCCGGCGGACGACCAGGAGATCGCGTTGCCCTGCACGTCGGAGATCAGGATCTTGGTGTTGTTGAACGAAGAATTCACATGCGCAACGCCAGCGGCGATGTTCTTGGAGACCTTCTTCTTGCCTGCGCGTCGTGTATCGCGTGCCATGATACCAGCCCTCCCTTATTTCTTCTTGCCGGCAATGGCCTTTGCGGGGCCCTTGCGCGTGCGTGCGTTGGTATGGGTGCGCTGTCCGCGAACCGGCAGGTTGCGGCGGTGACGCAGTCCGCGGTAGCAGCCGAGATCCATCAGGCGCTTGACGTTCATCTGCACTTCGCGGCGCAGATCGCCTTCGACGGTGTAGTTGGCGTCGATATGCTCACGAATGGCGAGCACTTCGGCATCGCTCAGTTCGTTCACACGGCGGGACTGGTCGATACCGGTCGCCTCGCAAATGTCCTTTGCCGAGGATTGACCGATGCCGGTGATATAGGTGAGGGCGATTGGAACACGTTTCCCAGTGGGAATGTTCACGCCAGCAATACGTGCCACGTAGGTCTTCCTTTTCGTTGCGGGTCCGTAACGCCAGACCCTTTTTTCACAACATGAAGCCCGGCGGTTATTCGCAACCTTCGGGCCCTAGCTGATCAGGTGATCCGCAAGCCGGGCGCGCCCCGCCTTGCGTATGATTCTCTTCAAGAGATGCGCGTGGATAGAGGCGATTGACCGGGGCGTCAAGGCCGATCATGCATCGCGGCCCGCAGCGCCCTCGCTAGCGTCCAGAACCCGAGCGATTGCCGCCCTGACCTCCGCGATCTCGCCCAGCCCGTTGACCGGGGCGAGCTGGCCCTTGGCGTAGTAATAGCCGATCAGCGGCGAGGTTTTCTTGTAATACTCCATCAAGCGCTGCTTGAGGCTTTCCTCGTTGTCATCGGCACGGCGGGTGAACTCGGTTCCGCCGCATTTGGCGCATTTGCCATCTTCGGGGATCGGCTTGGTCAGATCGTTATAGACCTCTCCGCAATTGGCACAGGTGGACCGGGCGGTAATCCGGGCGACGAGCGCATCGTCATCGACGCGCATCTCGATCACCGAATGGAGCGTTTCGCCCTCCTCGGCCAACAGATCGGCGAGCGCATCGACCTGCGCCAAGGTCCGGGGAAAGCCGTCGAAGATGAAGCCGCCTTTTTTCTCGCCTTCGAGTTTCTCGCGGATCAGGCCAATGACGATCTCATCCGTTACCAACTCGCCCCGCGCCATGACATCGGCCACGCGTTGGCCCATCTCGGTGCCGCTTTGCTTGGCCTCACGCAGCATGTCGCCGGTGGAAAGCTGAATCATATCCCGCTCTTCGCAAAGGATGCGGGCTTGCGTGCCCTTGCCCGCCCCCGGCGGTCCGAGAAGAATGATATTCATCGACGCGCCGGGCTCCGTTTCTTCTTGCCTTTTCCCTTCCCGCGGCCGCGCAGCTGCGACTTCTGGATCAAGCCCTCATACTGATGCGCGAGCAAGTGGCTTTGAACCTGCTGGATCGTGTCCATCGTGACCGACACGACAATCAGAACCGACGTGCCGCCGAAATAGAACGGAATGGCGAACTGGCCGCGCAGGATTTCAGGAAGCAGGCAAACCGCCGTCAGGTAGGCCGAGCCGAGCACCAGCACCCGGTTGACGACATATTCCAGATATTCGGCGGTTTTCTTGCCCGGACGGATCCCCGGCACGAAACCGTTCTGGTTCTTCAGGTTGTCCGCAACGTCCTCCACCTTGAACGACACGTTGAACGTGTAGAAATAGGCGAAGAACACGATCATCGCTCCGAAAAAGAGCAGGTATAGCGGTTGGCCGGGGCCGAAATAGGCCAGGATCGTCGACATCACCGGGCCGGTCTGCTGTCCGCTGAAGGTCGCGATCGTGGTCGGCAACAAAAGTAGCGACGAGGCGAAGATTGCCGGGATCACGCCCGACGGGTTGACCTTGACCGGCAGATGGCTGTTCTGCGCCTCGGCGATCTTCATGCCCATCTGGCGGCGCGGATATTGAATCGTAATCTTTCGTAGCGCCCGCTCCATGAAGACGACGAACATGATGACCGCTATGACCATCAGGATCACCCCAACGATCACCGCGGGGCTGATCGCACCCGAACGGCCCGACGCGAAGAACTGCGCCAGAGCGGCGGGCACTTCGGCGATGATGCCGACGAAAATGATAAGCGAGATGCCGTTGCCGACGCCGCGCGCGGTGATCTGTTCGCCAAGCCACATCAAGAACATGGTGCCGCCGACAAGGGTGATCACGCAGGAGGCACGGAAGAACCAGCCCGGATCGGTCACGAGATCGCCCGCCTCAAGGCTCACCGCAAGGCCGTAGGCCTGGAATGTTGCCAGCAGAACCGTGCCGTAGCGCGTGTATTGCGCGATCTTCTTGCGCCCTGCATCGCCCTCTTTCTTGAGCTGTTCGAGCGATGGCACCATCGACGCGAGAAGCTGCACGATGATCGAGGCCGAAATATAGGGCATGATGCCGAGCGCGAAGATGCCCATACGACCGAGCGCACCGCCGGTGAACATCGTCAGGATGCCGCCGATGCCCTGCTGGGCCTGTTCCATGAACTCCTGCAGGGCGATGCCGTCGATCCCCGGAACGGGGATGAAGGTGCCGATGCGGTAGACGATCAGAAGGCCGAGCGTGAACAGGATGCGGTTGCGCAGATCGGTTGCCTTGCCGAGCGCAGACCAGCTTGTGTTCGCGGCCATTTGTTCTGCTGCTGATACCATGCGGGTCTCTTTTATGATGAACGCCGCCATGAGCGGTCCGGCTCAGGCGGCGTTTGGAAAGCTCTCGCGGCTATGTAAGCGGCGCGCGCGCCGCTCACAACCGTTTATTCGGCTGCCTGCGCGCTTGTGACCGTCAGGGAACCGCCCGCCTTCTCGACCGCTTCGACAGCGGACTTGGATGCGCCGGTGACGGTGAGGTTCACCTTGGCCGAAAGATCGCCCTTGGCCAAAACGCGAATCCCGTCCAGCTTGCGCCGAACCGCGCCGGCCGCGATCAGTGCATCTTCGTCGATTGCATTGCCCGCATCGAGCTTGCCGGCATCGACGAATTTCTGGATCAAACCGAGGTTGATGACCGCGAAGGACTTGCGGTTCGGCTTGTTGAAGCCGCGCTTGGGCAGGCGCTGGTAGATCGGCATCTGGCCGCCTTCATAGCCCTTGATCGCTACGCCCGAGCGGGATTTCTGACCCTTGATACCACGGCCACCCATCTTGCCCACACCGGAGCCGGGCCCGCGCCCGACGCGCTTCTTGCGCTTGGTCGCGCCGGGGTTGTCGCGCAGTTCATTCAATTTCATGTCGCTTCTCCTTTGCCGGAAACACCCCCGAAGCGATACGGGGCGCACACGGCTTTTTTGATCGTGAATCGTGACGACTGAGGCCACCGGGGGCGTATAGAGCGTTGGCCGAACGGGATCAAGTGCAAGTGGGAAAAGCGCTTGCGAAATTCATACTTCGATCGGGCTTAAATCGGGTGAAGAGTCAAGGCGCGGCCAAAATGGCGATTGCTCCATAAGATCAAACACTGCGTCCGAGATGTAGGCCCAAAGCATAGCGATAGCGATGCAACTTACGATCATGTTAACAACTGCAACTGTTGCAATCATAAGCCAGCGCTGGCGCTGCGCGTCCGAACGGGTGAGGCCGCGGCAGGCGATTATAAACGACAACATCTGTGCCGGAAGCACGACAGGGAAGACCGCAAGCAACATTGCAACCTGACCTGCAGGTCGCGCGCCGACCTTGATGGCGAGGGCGCGCAAAACTGGCGGGAAATGTCGAACCCAAGCCACTGTGAAACCGACGTCAAGCCGCATGTTGCGCGCGGGCAGCCGCCGCATTTGCCTCCATCCATCGTTCAAACGCATCATGTTTCCGCGATGCGACCGACCATGCGTCAACGATCGACCATAGATTCACAATCCAGCCCAGCATTATACTCCACAGGAATATGCAACCGATCAGCATAAGAATACCCTTGCCGACTTGCCCATTATACATTTGCCCCACTCCAACGATAAGTAGAGATAGAAGTGCTGCAACCCACGGCGACTTGTCTACCGGCTTCTCTCCGATATACGCGGGTGCCGTGATCGTGTTCGTTACATTCACAACTTGAGCACCGCCACCGGCGGCAACTGACGGAGATTTCGGAGGCGATTGGGGCGATTCAGGAATGAAGAACCTTTTGAGCGAGCGCTCTTCGCTAGCTTGCAGCCATTTGTCCGGCCCACCCACTCTTTGCACCAGACTATCGAACTCGAATCGACCTTCTGCGGCTTGCTCCTTCAAGTCATGCCCTGAAAACGGGCCGTATACCTGACCGTTGATTTGAACATGCCACCGGGTATCCAGAGGATGGGGGATCTTCGCGCTTTCGGAGGTGACAAGCGTTGCATCGTCCGATCTGGAAGAGACAGGTGTGCGGTCGGTCATATACATACTCTCTCTACTCAGCTGTCAGGCATCAGAACGCGAACGCTTCGGATACCGGTCTTCGAAACGCTAGTTTACCAGCGAACAACCTACAATAGAATTGAGCTAATCCAAACCGACACCTGTGACCGTCATGCAATAGAAACGTATAGCGGGGTGAACTAAATGAAGTTACTCGTAAACACTTAGCCATACCACTCCCCCATTCTCACTTCGACATCACCCTCCACCATTTTCGCGAACTCGGCCGGATCCTGCGTTCCTCCATCGCGGCCGCGATAGTGGTAGGGATAGACGAAGGTCGGCGCGAAATCGGATACTGCGGACGCCGCGGCGGAGGCATCCATCGTGAAGGGCAAGTTCATGCAGACGAAGGCCAGATCGATATTTTCCAGCTCGCGCATCGCCGGGATATCCTCCGTATCGCCGGAGATGTAGACCCGAAAGCCTCCGAAATCGAGCACATAGCCGTTGTCGCGCCCTTCGGGATGGAATTGCAGGCGCCCTTCCGTCATGTTGTAGGCCGGGATCGCGTTGACGGTTATGCCATCCATGTCCATCTCATCGCCATTCGCCATCGCCGACGCACGTGAGGCCAGATCTTCGGGAAGCATGTCGAACACCGCTGGATTGGTGATCATCCGCGTCTGGTCAGTCATCACGGCGCCCAGCGTCTCGGCATTGTAGTGATCGCCATGCTCATGGGTGATCAGGATGAGATCCGGGGCCGGCAGATCGGAATATCGATCCGCCGCCCCGACGGGATCGACATAGATCGTGCCGGCGGGCGTTTGCATGACGAAGGACGCATGCTCCACCGGATGCACGAAGATTTCGCCCCCGTCGAAGGCAAAGCTGTCGGCACCCTCCGTTGCGGAGCGCACCCGGAAGGGCAGGAACGTGACCGCGCCGGCGGCGCCGGCGGATGCGATGAGAGTTCTGCGCGTGAAAGTCATGAAAAGCCTCCCTGTTGTCATTTCAGGAAGAAGCATAGCGCGCCGCGATCATCGCACAAGAAAGCGCCCCCCGAATTCTCGGAGGGCGCTTGAGGCCAGGCGGCGTTCGCGTCGACGCGAACGGGAGTTTCCGTTGACGGAAACTCAGCCCTTTTCTTCGATGATCTCGACCATATGCGAGACCTTGGCCACCATGCCGCGCACGGCGGGGGTGTCTTCGAGCTCGCGGGTGCGGTTCATCTTGTTCAGCCCAAGGCCAATCAGCGTCTGGCGCTGAATGGCGGGGCGACGGATCGGCGAGCCGACCTGCTTGACGACGATTGTCTTTGCCATGGTTTATGCCTCCTCGGACACGGGGGCCTGCTCGCCATCGGCGCGCGGGTGATCGTCGCGCTTGGGCAGGATATCGGCCACTTTCTTGCCGCGGCGCTGTGCGACGGAGCGGGGGCTGGCTTCGCGGCCCAGACCGTCCAGCGTGGCGCGGATCATGTTATAGGGATTCTGCGAGCCGATCGACTTGGCAACCACGTCCTGAACGCCAAGCATCTCGAAGACGGCCCGCATCGGACCACCCGCGATGATCCCGGTGCCGGTCGGTGCGGTGCGCATGGTGACGCGGCCCGCGCCATGACGGCCCTCGACATCGTGATGCAGGGTGCGGCCCTCTTTCAGCGGAACGCGCATCATCTTGCGCTTGGCCTGCTCGGTCGCCTTGCGGATCGCCTCGGGCACTTCCTTGGCCTTGCCCTTGCCGAAGCCGACACGGCCTTTCTGATCGCCCACGACGACAAGCGCGGCAAAGCCGAAACGCTTACCACCCTTGACGGTCTTAGACACCCGGTTGATCGCGACGAGGCGATCGGCGAATTCCGGGGTTTGCTCTTCGCGGTCGCGGCGATTGCCCCGACGGTTTTCACGTTCTGCCATGTTTTCAGGCATCCTTTGCTTCAAGGGCGCTCGGGCCCGGTTGTCCAATCCAGGTGAGCCTTGGCGCTCCCGGATCATCGGGAAGGACGAGCCTTCCGCAAATCATGCGCCGGGCCCAAGGCCCGGCACAGATTTCAGAGTTTCAAACCGCCTTCACGGGCCGCATCGGCAAGCGCCTTGACGCGGCCGTGGAAGAGGAACCCGCCACGGTCGAAATAGGCCTCTTCGATACCGGCCTTCTTGGCGCGCTCGGCGATCGCCGCGCCCACCTTGGTGGCCGCTTCGACGTCGTTCTTGCCGCCGGAAAGATCCTTTTCCATCGTCGAGGCCGATGCCAACGTCACGCCGTTCACATCGTCGATCAGCTGAACGCTGATGTTCTTGTTGGAACGGTGAACGCTCAGGCGCGGACGCCCGGCATTGACCTTGCGGAGCTTGTTCCGAACGCGCAGGCGGCGCTTCTGGAACAGATCACGTTTACTGTTTGCCATGTCCTTGCGTCCTTACTTCTTCTTGCCTTCCTTGCGGAAGATAAACTCGCCCTTGTAGCGAATGCCCTTGCCCTTGTAGGGCTCCGGCGGACGCCATTCGCGGATGTTGGCCGCGACCTGCCCGACCTGCTGGTAATCATGGCCTTCGACCACGATCTCGGTCTGCTTGGGCACGGTCACCGTCACACCTTCGGGGATCTGGAAATCGACATCATGGCTCAGGCCGAGGTTCAGTTTCAGGACATTGCCCTGAAGCTGCGCCCGGTAGCCGACGCCCTGGATTTCCAGTTCCTTCTTGAACGTGTCGGTCACGCCATGCACCAGGTTCGCCACCATCGTGCGGGACATGCCCCACTGCTGGCGTGCGCGCTTGGATTTGCCGCGCGGGTCAACCTTGATCACATTGTCCTCGACCGTGATGGTGACATCATCGGTCGCGGTGAAGCTTTGGGTGCCCTTGGGGCCCTTCACTTCGACGGTCTGGCCCGACACGGATGCAGAGACACCCGAGGGCAGCTCGACCGGTTTCTTGCCAATACGAGACATTAACCAGACCTCCTTAGAAGACGGTGCAAAGCACTTCGCCGCCAACATTCTGGCTGCGAGCGTTTGCATCTGTCATGACGCCCTTGGACGTGGACACGATGGACACGCCGAGACCCTGGCGGACCTGCGGGACATCCTTCACGCCGAGATACACGCGGCGGCCCGGCTTGGACACGCGCTTGATTTCGCGGATGACCGGGGTGCCGTCATAGTATTTCAGGCTGATTTCGAAAGCGGGGTGGCCCCGCTCGTCCTTGGTTTCCTCGTAACCGCGGATGTAACCTTCATCCGCCATCACGTCGAGCACACGCGCACGCAGCTTGGATGCGGGCGTCAACGTGGTCGACTTGCCGCGCATTTGGGCGTTGCGGATACGGGTGAGCATATCACCGACTGGATCGTTCATGCCAAACCCTCCTTACCAGCTCGACTTGACCATGCCGGGAGCCTTGCCATTGCTGGCAAGCTCGCGAAGCGCGATCCGGCTGACCTTGAGTTTACGGTAATAGGCATGCGGACGCCCGGTGAGCATGCAGCGGTTGTGCAGGCGCGAAGGCGCGCTGTTCCGCGGCAGTTTCGCAAGCTTCAGGCGCGCCTTGAAACGCTCTTCCATCGGCTTGCTTTCGTCATTCGCGATTTCCTTGAGCGATGCGCGCTTGTCGGCGTATTTCGCCACCAGCCGCTGCCGCTTCTTCTCGCGTTCGATCATTGCTTTCTTCGCCATGAATTCGGATCCCCTCAGGCGTTGAACGGCATGTTGAAATGCTTCAACAGCGCCTTGGCTTCCGCATCGGTCTTTGCGGTCGTCGTGATGATGATGTCCATCCCCCAAACCTCATCGACCTTGTCGAAGTCGATCTCGGGGAACACGATGTGCTCTTTCATGCCCATGGCAAAGTTGCCGCGGCCATCGAAGGACGGCTTCACACCGCGGAAGTCGCGGATGCGGGGCATCGCCACGGTGATCAGGCGATCGAGGAAATCATACATCCGGTCGCCGCGCAGCGTGACCTTGGCACCGAGCGGCATTTCCTCGCGAACGCGGAAGCCGGCGATGGATTTCTTCGCCTTGGTCGTCACGGCCTGCTGGCCGGCGATCTTGGTCAGATCCTCAACCGCCGATTTCGCCTTCTTGCTGTCTTTGACAGCTTCGGCACCGCAACCGATATTCAGCACGATCTTGTCGAGACGCGGGATCATCAGATCGTTCTTGTAGCCGAACTCTTCCTTCAGAGCGGGCTTGATCGTCTCCCGGAACGTCGTCTTCAGACGCGGGGTGTAGTTTGCAGCATCAAGCATCGATCACATCCCCTGTTGTCTTGGCATAACGGACCTTCTTGTCGCCTTCGACCTTGAAGCCGACGCGGGTCGGTTTGCCGTTCGCATCGATCAGCGCGAGATTGCTCAGATCGATCGGCATCGCCTTGGGTGTGCGGCCGCCCTGGCTCGTCTGGGACTGGCGCACATGGCGGATCGCCATGTTCACACCATCGACCACGGCCTTGCCCGCCTTGGGATCGACGGATGCGATGGTGCCTTCCTTGCCCCTGTCCTTGCCGGCGAGCACGACGACCTTGTCGCCTTTACGGAGTTTCGCAGCCATTACAGCACCTCCGGAGCAAGCGAGATGATCTTCATGAAGTTCTTGGCGCGCAGCTCGCGCACGACCGGTCCGAAGATACGCGTGCCGATGGGTTCACCCGAATTGTTCAGGATCACCGCGGCGTTGCGGTCGAAACGGATGGCTGTGCCGTCTTCACGGCGAACTTCCTTTGCGGTGCGCACGACGACGGCCTTGCGGACGTCCCCTTTTTTCACGCGACCGCGCGGGATGGCTTCCTTCACGGAAACGACGATGATGTCACCCACCGACGCGTATTTCCGCTTGGACCCACCCAGAACCTTGATGCACTGAACTCGGCGTGCGCCGGAGTTGTCAGCGACATCCAGATTGGTCTGCATCTGGATCATGTTTGGTCTCCCGACGTCCCGGACCGCTCTCTCAGAGGCATTGGCCCGGGGGTTTCGTAAATGCCGAAAGGCCGTTGCTTATTCAGCAACAACCTCCCAGCGTTTGGTCTTCGATTTCGGCGCACATTCCTGGATACGGACAACGTCGCCTACGGCGAATTTCTCGGCCTCGTCATGGGCGCGATATTTCTTCGACTTCCGGATCGTCTTCTGAAGAACCGGGTGCTTGAAGCGGCGCTCCACCGAAACAGTCACGGTCTGGGCGTTGGCTGTCGATGTGACGGTGCCTTGAAGAATACGTTTGGGCATCTTGCCGGCTCCTTACGCGTCGCTGGCCGCAGCGGCGGCCTTCTGGTTCAGCACGGTCTTGACCCGCGCAACATCCCGGCGCACCTGGCGAATGCGCGCGGTATTCTCAAGCTGGCTCGTGGCCTGCTGAAAACGGAGGTTGAACGCCTCCTTCTTCAGCGAGACAAGCTCGTCGCGGAGCTGGTCCGGCGTCTTGTCGTTCAGTTCCTTGGCGTTCATGTCGCCATTCCTTTCTATCAACATCACCGGCAGGCCCCGTCATTGGCGCGGGTCACCCTGATTCCCGGTGGAGGTGGATGAAGGGGGCGTATAGGCGGGATGGCGGCAGCGCGCAACCCATTTGTTCGCGCGGGCTCTCGCCAAGCCGAGCAACTCGTAATATGAGCGTTTCATGAGCACAATATCCTCCCTCTTCGTGACCCGCCTTTACCAAGCACCCCTGTCCGAACACGGACCAGGCATCGACACCGAAGAAATGGAAAACTCCTGTTTCGCGATCGCCGAAGATGACGAGGCTGGCCAGCAATGGTGCGAGGACAACGCCTATCCGGGCTATACGTCCTATGCCTCCCTCGCCGATCTGCCCTGGCGCTTCCCGATCTTCGCCGATCTGGTGCAATCGCTCGACGCGCATGTCGCCGCCTTCGCCGAGGATCTCGAGTTCGATCTCGATGGGCGCAAGCTCGTGCTGGAGGATCTCTGGATCAACATCCTGCCCGAAGGCGGCTACCATTCGGCCCATATCCACCCGCATTCGGTGATCTCGGGCACGACATATGTCGCCATGCCCGAAGGCGCCTCCGCGCTCAGGCTCGAAGACCCGCGCCACGCGATGATGATGGCCGCCCCGCCCCGCCGCAAGGACGCCCGCGAGGAGATGCGCAGCTTCATCTACCTCAAGCCGACGGTCGGCGATGTGCTGCTCTGGGAAAGCTGGCTGCGCCACGAGGTGGTGATGAACCAGTCCGAGGACGAGCGGGTTTCGGTGAGTTTCAATTATCGGTGGGAGTAGCTGCGGATTTTCGCTTTTTGGCGATGCGAGGTATTTCTCGTATGACGTAGGCGCACCGACGCGGCCGAGCGGACAGAACGCGCCGGGTGTGTGATGGAAACGTCCGAAAGGAAATGCCATGTCAGTCTTTGCCGACCCGGCGTCTCGGTCATATGCGCGCGTCGCTGGCGCGCTGTATTTGCTTATCGCGGTGTCCGGCGGCTTTGCGATCGCCTATGTGCCGTCGCAGCTCTACGTTCCGGGCGATCCGGCGGCGTCGGTGCAGTCCCTGATAGACGCACGACCGATGTTTCTCGCCGGGATTGGCGGCGATGTCACAATGATGCTTGCGGAACTGCTGATCACGCCGATGCTGTTTTTCATGTTCCGCGCCACCAATCCGACCCTGTCGCTTGCCGCCGCGCTGTCACGTCTGACCATGGTTACGACAATGGCGGTCATGCTGATCTTCTACGCCGCGATGCTACGCTTCGCCGACGGGGCATTCCTCACCGA
The DNA here is from genome assembly GCF_023370775.1 of Marivita sp. GX14005. Taxonomy (GTDB): domain Bacteria; phylum Pseudomonadota; class Alphaproteobacteria; order Rhodobacterales; family Rhodobacteraceae; genus Marivita. Next base: position 399,663 of record NZ_JAMCCQ010000002.1, on the reverse strand, counting down.
ATTCACAGAAGCACAACGGCTGCAACTGGCAAGCGCAATGCTCTACGCGCACGATTCCGGCGTCTGGGTCTGGCAGATTTTCTTTACCTTGCACCTTTGGCTTTTGGGCGCATTGATCCTGAAATCCGGATTATTTCCGCGCATATTGGGCGTCGGCTTAATTGTGGGGGGCGCCGGCTACATCCTGGATAGCGCGTTCGCCTTTGCCTACCCGAATGCCGTTGCCTTGGGTTACCTGCGCGCGGGGCTTCTGGGCATTGTCACATTGTCCGAGATCGGCTTTGCGCTTTGGCTGCTGCTAAAGGGGCGGTGCCAAACCCACGAGTAAGCCAGCCAGGATAGAAAAACCCCCGGCACTTTCGCGTCGGGGGCATTTCGTTTCGGTGGCCGGGCAGGCCGTTCGCCCGTTACCAGTCCTCGCGAACGACGACCCGTGTCTTGAGCGGAAGCTTCATTGCCGCAAGGCGCAGGGCTTCGCGGGCGATATCCTCGCCGACGCCGTCGATTTCGAACATCACGCGGCCCGGCTTGACCTTGGCGGCCCAGTAATCGACCGAACCCTTGCCTTTGCCCATACGGACTTCGGTGGGCTTGGACGAGACCGGCACGTCCGGGAAAATCCGGATCCAGACGCGGCCCTGACGCTTCATATGGCGTGTCATGGCGCGGCGTGCTGCCTCGATCTGGCGTGCTGTGACGCGCTCGGGCTGGGTGGCCTTGAGGCCGAAAGTGCCAAAGTTCAGATCAGAGCCGCCCTTGGCTTCGCCCTTGATCCGGCCCTTGAACATCTTGCGGAATTTAGTGCGTTTCGGTTGTAGCATCTCTCATTCCTTCCTAGCGACGGCCACCGGCGCCACGGGGGGCCGGACCATCCTGGAGTTCCTGGGCCTTGCGATCCCGCGCGGAGGGATCATGCTCCATGATCTCGCCCTTGAAGATCCAGACCTTGATTCCGATGATGCCGTAAGCGGTTTCCGCCTCGACATTGGCGTAATCGATATCGGCCCGCAGCGTGTGCAGCGGCACACGGCCCTCGCGATACCATTCGGTCCGCGCGATCTCGGCACCGCCGAGACGGCCCGCGACGTTCACGCGAATACCGAGCGCGCCCATGCGCATGGCGTTCTGAACCGCGCGCTTCATGGCGCGGCGGAACGACACCCGGCGTTCGAGCTGCTGGGCGATGTTTTCGCCGACGAGTTGCGCATCGAGTTCCGGCTTGCGCACCTCGACGATGTTGAGATGCAACTCGCTATCGGTCATCTTGCTCAGCTTCTTGCGCAGCGTTTCGATATCCGCGCCTTTCTTGCCGATGATGACGCCGGGGCGTGCGGTGTGGATCGTGACGCGGCACTTCTTGTGCGGACGCTCGATGATGACACGCGCGACACCGGCCTGCTTGCACTCTTCGTGGATGAACGCGCGAATGGCGATATCTTCCAGCAGAAGGTTGCCGTAATCCTTGGTGTCCGCATACCAGCGGCTGTCCCAGGTGCGGTTGACCTGAAGACGCATACCGATCGGGTTGGTTTTGTTACCCATTAGGCTTGCTCCTCGACTTGACGCACCTTGATGGTGATCTCCGAAAACGGCTTCATGATCTTGCCGAACCGGCCACGCGCCCGCGGACGGCCACGCTTCATCACGAGGTTCTTGCCCACATAGGCTTCAGCGACGATCAGTTCGTCCACGTCGAGCCCGTGGTTGTTCTCGGCATTGGCGATCGCGGACTGAAGGCATTTCTTCACATCCACCGCGATCCGCTTCTTGGAGAAGGTCAGATCGTTGAGCGCCTTGTCCACTTTCTTGCCGCGGATGAGACCGGCGACGAGGTTCAGTTTCTGCGGGCTGGTGCGCAGCATCCGCAGCTTCGCCATGGCTTCGTTGTCAGCCACGCGGCGGGGGTTCTTTTCCTGGCCCATGACTTACTTCCGCTTCGCTTTTTTGTCAGCCGCGTGACCGTAATAGGTGCGAGTCGGGGAGTATTCGCCGAACTTCTGACCGATCATGTCTTCGGTGACGTTGACAGGAACATGCTTCTGACCGTTGTAGACGCCAAACGTCAGGCCCACGAACTGGGGCAGGATCGTCGAGCGGCGCGACCAGATCTTGATGACTTCGTTGCGGCCGGATTCGCGCGACGCCTCTGCCTTCTTCAAGACATAGGAATCGACGAACGGGCCCTTCCATACAGAGCGCGACATGGTTTACCGCCCCTTCTTCTTGGCGTGACGCGAGCGGATGATCAGCTTTTGCGACGCCTTGTTGGTGTTGCGGGTGCGCTTGCCCTTCGTGGGCTTGCCCCATGGCGTGACCGGGTGGCGACCACCCGAGGTGCGGCCCTCACCACCACCATGCGGGTGGTCGATCGGGTTCATCACGACGCCGCGGACGCTCGGACGGATGCCCTTGTGACGCATGCGGCCGGCCTTGCCGTAATTCTGGTTGCTGTTGTCGGGGTTCGACACGGCACCGACGGTCGCCATGCATTCCTGGCGCACCATGCGAAGCTCGCCCGACGAAAGGCGGATCTGCGCATAGCCGCCATCGCGGCCGACGAATTGCGCATAGGTGCCTGCGGCGCGCGCGATCTGCCCGCCCTTGCCCGGCTTCAGCTCGATATTGTGAACGATCGTGCCGATGGGCATGCCCGAGAACGGCATCGCGTTGCCCGGCTTCACGTCGGCCTTGGCCGAAGCGACGATCCGGTCACCGATGGCCATGCGCTGCGGCGCCAGGATATAGGCCTGCTCGCCATCGTCATATTGCACCAGCGCGATGAACGCGGTCCGGTTGGGGTCATATTCGATGCGCGCGACGGTGGCGCCCACATCCATCTTGTTGCGTTTGAAGTCAACGATCCGGTAGAGCCGCTTCGCTCCACCACCGCGACGGCGCGATGTGATACGTCCGGTATTGTTCCGGCCACCCGACTTGGTCAAACCCTCTGTAAGGGATTTGACCGGACGGCCTTTCCAAAGCTCCGAACGGTCGATCAGCACCAGCCCGCGCTGGCCCGGCGTCGTCGGTTTATACGACTTGAGTGCCATGCTTTCTGTCTTCCGTATAGCAGACGGCGGGTCGCCCCGCCTATGTTCGGGCGGACGTATCCGCCTATGGTAAAGGGCCCCGAAGGTCCCCGGCTTTCGCAACAGCGAAGCCCCGGACGAATCCGGGGCTGCGCGGTTGGGGGTTCTTAGGCGGTGGGGGATGGGGCGTCAAGGGCCGCACATCGATTTAAGGCAGGGTCATCCTCGGGGCGAGCCCGAGGATGACGGTTTTTCATTTCCGCGCCCTCGAACCCCGAACAATCGGGCGCAGCATGCGCTTTCAGGGACACGGCCCTCCAACGCAAAAGCCCCCCGCCATCACTGGCGGGGGGCTTTCTCATTCTCACAATCCGGGCCTCGGCCCGACCCGATTAAAGACCGGTGGTCACGTCGATCGTGTTGCCCTCTTCGAGCGTCACGTAGGCTTTCTTGACGTCTTTGCGCTTGCCGAGGTTGCCCCGGAACCGCTTGACCTTGCCCTTGGTGATCGTCGTGTTGACCGCCTTGACCTTCACACCGAAGAGCGCCTCGACGGCGTCCTTGATCTGGGGTTTGGCCGCGTCGATCGACACTTCGAAAACCACTGCGCCATTCTCGGACGCCATCGTGGATTTCTCGGTGATGATCGGCTTGCGGATCACGTCGTAATGTTCTGCTTTCGCGCTCATTTCAACCGAGCCTCCAGTGCTTCGACACCCGCCTTCGTGAGCACGAGCGTGTCACGCTTGAGGATGTCATAGACATTTGCGCCCATCGACGGCAGCACATCGAGTCCCTCGATATTCGCTGCGGCGCGGGCGAAGTTCTCGTTCACCTCGGCCCCGTCGATGACCAGCGCGCGTTTCCAGCCCAGATCGCGCACCTGTTTGGCCAGCGATGCGGTCTTGCCGTCGGTGTCGATATTCTCGATCACGACGAGCGAGCCGTCCTTCACCTTCGCCGACAGCGCGTGCATGAGGCCCAGCTTGCGCACCTTCTTGGGCAGGTCATGCGCATGGCTGCGCGGAACCGGACCCTTGTAGATGCCACCCTTGCGGAAGATCGGCGCCGAGCGCGCGCCGTGGCGTGCGCCGCCGGTGCCCTTCTGGCGATAGATCTTCTTGGTCGAGTAGCTCACTTCGGACCGTGTCTTGACCTTGTGTGTGCCCTGCTGCGCCTTGTTGCGCTGCCAGCGAACCACACGGTGCAGGATGTCCGCACGCGGCTCGAGCCCGAAGATGTCGTCGCCGAGCTCGACCGACCCGGCCTTGCCGCCGTCCAGTTTGATCACGTCGAGTTTCATTCGTCGCTTTCCTTCTTCTCGGGCGTCTCGCCTGTCTCGACACCCTTTTCGGCGGCGATTTCGGCTTCGGCCTCTTTCAGCGCGGCTTCTTCCGCGGCGACCTGCTCGGCTGCTGCGGCTTCTGCTGCCGCGGCCTCTTCGGCGGCGGCCTGTGCTGCGGCTTCCTCGGCCAGGCGCTTGGCTTCGTCAGCCGCCGACCGCAACGCGGCGGGAAGGATGACGTTTTCCGGCACCGGCTTCTTCATGGCATCCTTGACGGTGACCCAGCCACCCTTGGAGCCGGGAACGGCGCCCTTGATCATGATGATGCCGCGTTCCGCGTCGGTCTTCACGACCTGAAGGTTCTGCGTCGTCACCTTCACCGCGCCCATGTGTCCGGCCATCTTCTTGCCCTTGAACACCTTGCCCGGATCCTGACACTGGCCGGTCGAGCCGTGCGAACGGTGCGAAATCGACACGCCGTGCGAGGCCCGCAGACCGCCGAAATTGTGCCGCTTCATGGCACCGGCGAACCCCTTACCGATCGAGGTGCCGGAAACGTCCACGAACTGACCCTCGAAATAGTGGTCGGCGGTAATTTCCTCGCCAACGTTGATCAGGTTCTCGGGCGCCACACGGAATTCCGCGACCTTGCGCTTGGGCTCCACATTCGCTGCGGAGAAGTGACCGCGCATTGCCTTGGACACGCGCTTTGCCTTGATCGATCCGGTGCCCAGCTGGACAGCGGAGTAACCATGCTTGTCGGCGGTGCGCTGCGCGACCACCTGAAGCTTGTCGAGTTGGAGGACGGTCACGGGAATCTGCTTTCCGTCTTCCATGAAGAGCCGGGTCATGCCGACCTTCTTTGCAATGATACCAGAGCGCATCGTTCGATACCCCCTTATACCTTGATCTCGACATCCACGCCGGCGGCGAGGTCGAGTTTCATCAGGGCGTCCACGGTCTGCGGCGTCGGGTCGACGATGTCGAGCAGACGCTTGTGGGTGCGAATTTCCCACTGGTCGCGCGACTTCTTGTTGACATGCGGGCTGCGCAGGACGGTGAACTTCTCGATCTTGTTCGGCAGCGGAATCGGTCCGCGCACTTGTGCGCCGGTCCGCTTGGCGGTGTTGACGATTTCCTGTGTCGACGCGTCGAGCACACGATAATCGAACGCCTTGAGCCGAATGCGAATATTTTGACTTTGCATTGGTCTTGCCTTCATTGGCGTTGCGGTTGAGAGGAGGGCGCAGGACCACCCCGCACCTTCATCGAACCGGAAGGGCGGCACTGGGCCGCCCCTGATTTCGTTGGGCCGGACGCATGCGCCCGGCCCGGCATTGCGATTACTCGACGATCTTCGACACGACGCCGGAGCCGACGGTGCGGCCGCCTTCGCGGATGGCGAAGCGCAGGCCCTCTTCCATCGCGATCGGTGCGATCAGCTCGACCTCGAACTTCAGGTTGTCGCCCGGCATCACCATCTCGGTGCCCGAGGGCAGCGTCACGGTGCCGGTCACATCCGTCGTGCGGAAGTAGAACTGCGGACGGTAGTTCGCGAAGAACGGCGTGTGGCGGCCGCCCTCTTCCTTGGTCAGGATGTAGACCTCGGCCTCGAACTTGGTGTGCGGCGTCACCGAACCCGGCTTGCACAGAACCTGCCCGCGCTCGACACCGTCACGGTCCACGCCGCGCAGCAGCGCGCCGATATTGTCGCCCGCCTCGCCGCGATCGAGCAGCTTGCGGAACATCTCGACGCCGGTGCAGGTCGTCTTCTTGGTGTCGCGGATGCCGACGATCTCGATCTCGTCGCCGACGTTGATCACGCCCCGCTCGACACGGCCCGTCACCACGGTGCCGCGGCCGGAGATCGAGAACACATCCTCGATCGGCATCAGGAACGGCTGATCCACAGCGCGCTCGGGCTGCGGGATGTATTCGTCGACCGCCGCCATCAGCTCCTTGATCTTCTCCTCGCCGATTTCCGGATCACGGCCTTCCATCGCCGCCAGCGCGGAGCCCGCGATGATCGGAATGTCGTCGCCCGGGAAATCATACTCGGACAGAAGCTCGCGCACCTCCATCTCGACCAGCTCGAGAAGCTCGGGATCGTCCACCTGGTCGACCTTGTTGAGGAACACGACCATCGCCGGAATGCCCACCTGGCGGCCCAGCAGGATGTGCTCGCGCGTCTGCGGCATCGGGCCGTCGGCGGCGTTCACCACCAGGATCGCGCCGTCCATCTGCGCTGCGCCGGTGATCATGTTCTTGACGTAGTCGGCGTGGCCGGGGCAGTCGACATGCGCATAGTGGCGCGCGTCGGTCTCGTATTCCACATGCGCGGTCGAGATCGTGATCCCGCGCGCCTTCTCTTCCGGCGCGCCGTCGATCTGGTCATAGGCACGGAAATCGCCGAAATACTTCGTGATCGCCGCCGTCAGCGTCGTCTTGCCGTGGTCAACGTGACCGATCGTGCCAATGTTGCAGTGCGGCTTGCCGCGCTCAAACTTTTCCTTGCCCATTGCAAAGCTCCTTTTTCTTTCGGGTGCCGGATTCAGACCCGGCCTACGGTGAGTGGGTAGGCCGGGCGATTGCCCGGCATCCCGTTAAGCGTATTTCGACTGGATCTCGTCAGAGATGTTCTGCGGAACCGGATCGTAGTGATCGAACTGCATCGTGAACTGCGCGCGGCCCGAGGACATGGAGCGCAGGTTGTTGATGTAGCCGAACATATTGGCGAGCGGAACCATCGCGTTGATCGCCACGGCATTGCCGCGCGGTTCCTGGCCCGTGACCTGGCCGCGACGGCTGGTCAGATCGCCGATGATGCTGCCGGTATAATCCTCGGGCGTGATCACCTCGACCTTCATGATCGGCTCCAGAAGCTTGGCACCGGCCTTCTTCATGCCTTCGCGCATGCCCATGCGGGCCGCGATTTCGAAGGCCAGAACGCTGGAGTCCACGTCGTGGAACTTGCCGTCGACCAGTGCCACCTTGAAGTCGATCACCGGGAAGCCCGCCAGCGGACCGGAATCCATGACCGACTTGATGCCCTTCTCGACGCCGGGGATGTATTCCTTCGGAACCGCACCGCCAACGATACGGGATTCGAAGGAATAGCCTTCGCCTGGTTCGGTCGGCGAGATAATCAGCTTGACCTCGGCGAACTGACCCGAACCACCCGACTGCTTCTTGTGGGTGTAGGTGTGCTCGACCTCGTGACCGATCGTCTCGCGGTAAGCCACCTGCGGCGCGCCGATATTGGCTTCGACCTTGAACTCGCGCTTCAGACGATCGACGAGGATGTCGAGATGCAATTCGCCCATGCCCTTCATGATCGTCTGGCCCGATTCCAGATCGGTTTCGACGCGGAAGGACGGATCTTCGGCAGCAAGACGCTGCAGACCCTGGGACATTTTCTCCTGGTCGGCCTTCGTCTTGGGCTCGACGGCAATCTCGATCACCGGATCGGGGAAGGTCATCGTTTCCAGAACCACCGGCTTGTCGGCGGCGCACAGCGTGTCGCCCGTGGTGGTGTCCTTCAGACCGGCCAGCGCGATGATGTCGCCGGCGAAGGCCTCGTCGATTTCCTCACGCTCGATCGCGTGCATGATCATCATCCGGCCAATGCGCTCTTTCTTGCCCTTGGTCGAATTGAGGATGCTGTCGCCCTTGTTGATCTTGCCCGAATAGATACGGGTGAAGGTCAGCGAGCCGACGAACGGGTCGTTCATGATCTTGAACGCCAGCGCCGAGAACGGCGTGTCGTCGGATGCCTCGCGCGGGATGTTGCGCTCTTCGCTCTCATCGTCGGGCGAGAAGCCCATGAGCGTCGGCACGTCCTGCGGACCGGGAAGGAAATCGACCACGGCGTTGAGAAGCGGCTGAACGCCTTTGTTCTTGAACGCGGAGCCGGCCAGCATCGGGAAGAACGACAGCGACAGCGTGCCCTTGCGGATCAGCTTGCGCAGCGTCGCCTCGTCCGGCTCTTCGCCTTCGAGATAGGCTTCCATCGCATCATCGTCCTGCTCCACGGCAAGCTCGATCATGTTGTCGCGCCATTTCTGGGCCAGTTCCTGCAGATCGTCGCGGATCGGGCGGCGTTCCCAGGATGCACCCAGATCCTCGCCGATCCAGACCCACTCTTCCATCTTGATCAGATCGACGATGCCTTCGAGCGTGTCTTCCGCACCGATGGGCAGCGCGATCGGCAGCGGCGTGCCGCCGGTGCGATCCTTGACCATCTCGACGCAGTTGAAGAAATCAGCACCGATCTTGTCCATCTTGTTGACGAAGACCAGACGCGGCACCTTGTAGCGGTCGGCTTGGCGCCAGACGGTTTCGGTCTGCGGCTCCACGCCGGCGTTACCGTCGAGCAACGCGACAGCGCCGTCGAGGACGGCCAGCGACCGTTCGACTTCGATGGTGAAATCGACGTGGCCGGGGGTGTCGATGATGTTGAAGCGCGTCTTGGTTTCCGATGTGCCTTCCGGCGTCGGATCTTCCTGGCGCTGCCAGAACGTCGTCGTCGCGGCGGAGGTGATGGTGATCCCGCGCTCGGCTTCCTGCTCCATCCAGTCCATCGTGGACGCACCCTCGTGGGTTTCGCCCATCTTGTGGTTCTTGCCGGTGTAGAACAGGATCCGCTCGGTCATCGTCGTCTTGCCGGCGTCGATATGCGCCATGATCCCGAAATTCCGGTAGCGCTCTAGGGGGTAGTCACGTGCCATGTGAGTTGGCTCCTGTTACCAGCGATAGTGGCTGAACGCTTTGTTCGCGTCGGCCATCTTGTGAGTGTCTTCGCGCTTCTTCACCGCGGAACCGCGCGAGTTCACGGCATCCAGCAGCTCGGCGGCCAGGCGCTCTTCCATCGTGTTTTCGTTGCGCGCGCGGCTCGCGTTGATGAGCCAGCGGATCGCCAGGGCCTCGCGGCGCTCGGGACGCACTTCGACGGGCACCTGGTAGGTTGCACCACCAACCCGGCGGGAGCGCACCTCGACCGACGGCTTGATGTTGTCCAGCGCCTCGTGGAAGATTTCCACCGGCGCACGCTTGACCTTGCTCTCGACCCGGTCGAGCGCGTGGTAGACGATGCTTTCCGCGACCGACTTCTTGCCGTCGATCATCAGGTTGTTCATGAATTTGGTCAGCACCCGGTCGCCATACTTGGCATCGGGCAGCACTTCGCGTTTTTCTGCGGCGTGACGACGAGACATCTGTAATTCCTCTTACTTCGGACGCTTCGCGCCATATTTCGAACGGCGCTGTTTCCGGTCCTTGACGCCCTGGGTATCCAGAACACCGCGCAGGATGTGATAGCGCACACCGGGAAGGTCTTTCACACGGCCGCCACGGATCAGGACGACGGAGTGCTCCTGAAGGTTGTGGCTCTCGCCCGGAATGTAGCTGATGACCTCGTAGCCATTGGTCAGCCGCACCTTGGCCACCTTCCGCATCGCCGAGTTCGGCTTTTTCGGAGTGGTGGTATAGACACGCGTGCAGACGCCGCGCTTCTGAGGGCACTGCTCGAGATGCATCGATTTCGAGCGTTTGATTTTCGGCTGCCGCGGCTTGCGGATCAGCTGTTGGATCGTTGGCATTCCGGTTCTTTCCCCGTGTAGCTCACATATGTGGTGCACGAGGCTATCCCCGTGCGGGTTGTTCATTGAGCGCCGCGCGTCCGCGATACTCTCTCAAGGCACGTCGCCCTTGCGGAACGACGCAAAAGACCGCATCCGCTCCCCTTGCGGAAGCGATGCGGTGGATTTCCAGAGGATCGGGGCATGACGCCCGGATCTTGACCGCTCCAGTCCTGTAAATCGGCACAAAAGGTATCAACCCCGCCGAATTAAGCGGGCGTATATGGAGAGTCGTCGGCCTTGTCAACAGCACCCGAACGCCTGTATGCCCGCGCGCGCCGCGTCAGCTTCGCCCGAAACAAAAGGCAGGTCGAAACCGGCGCTTCGCGCTCACGGCTGACGCGGTAGCGCGGGCTTTCGCACCTTCCGCCGAAACCGCGCCTCGCGCAGCAGGCTGAACACGCCCGTCGCCACGATGATCGCGGCCCCGATCAGGGTCAGCGGCTCGGGCCATTCACCGAACAGGACAAATCCCAGGATCAAGGCCCAGATCAGCCCCGTATAACGGAACGGCGCAACGAAGCTGACCTGACCGACCCGCATCACCGCAACGCCGGCAAGGTATGCGAATATGATGAAGATCGACGCCGTCATCACCAGAAATGTCAGCCGCGGCGTCAGCGCCACCCAGTCCTGCCCGACCGACCAGACCCCAGCGAAAAGCGTCACGATCACCGATGAGACGAATGTGACCGTCAGCGAGGACGCCGCCGACGACATCCGCCGCGTCACCAGATCGCGCACCGTCACGGCCGCGACGGCGCAAAGCACGTAGACCGACGAGCCGGAGAAACCTTCGGTGCCGGGCCGCACGATCAGCAACATGCCGAAGAACCCGATCACGATCGCCGTCCAGCGCCGCCAACCCACGGCTTCACGAAACACCACCGCCCCGCCGAGCGTCACCGTAAGCGGCAACATCTGCATGAGCGCCGTCGCATTGGCGATCGGCATCGACAAGAGCGCCGTCAGAAAGAAGAACGCCGCCAGCGCCTCGGCCAATCCGCGTACGGCCATCAGCAGCCAGTCCGATTTCGGCAGATCGAGCCGCAGCGCGTTTAAATACCGCGCCATCACCAGAAGCGCCGAAGAGGCGAAAATCCCGCGAATGACCAATAGCTGCGAGAGCGGCATCGCGCCACCCGTCGCCTTGATCGCCACATCGCCGCATGTCAGCGCCGCCATTGCGGCACACATCAGAAGCGCACCGCGCAGATTGTCGGACATTTGCACCATGGCCGAGGCTTAGCAGCACGGCCAAGGCGGCTCCACGTCAAAAGCGACAGGTTGAAAAATTTGGAATTTCTTGCAATCGGCGTATGTCCTCGAAGGCGTGCGGCAGGCGCGCAGAGCAAAACAATGAAGGAAATCCCTTGGCCGCTGCCCAAACCGACGACCTGACCACCGGGTCGCTTCTGACGCATTACCGCAATCTTGCCATTCCGTCGGCGTTCGGAATGCTGTTCGCGACGCTCTACAATGTCGTCGACGTCTATTTCGCCGGTCGCCTCTCGACCGAGGCGCAGGCCGGGCTGGCGATCGGCTATCAGGCGTTCTTCATCATGATGGCGGTCGGTTTCGGCCTCGGCTCCGCCCTCAGCGCATTGGTGAGCAACGCCAAGGGCGAACGCAATCCCGGCGCGGCGCGAAGCCTTGCGGCGCAGGGGCTGACATTCGGCGCAATCGCAACCGCATTGCTCATGCTGCTCGGATCGTGGGGCGGCCCGCACCTGATCCGGCTGATCTCGGAACCGGGCGGCTATCGCGACGCGGCGCTGGGATATTTCGGCTGGCTGATCTTCGCCCTGCCCGGTTTCCTGATGGCCTACGGGGCCAACGGGATCCTGCAGGCGCATGGCGATACCCACTCGATGCAGCGCGCGCTGATGGCAGCGTTCGTTGCGAATGTCGTGCTCAATCCGCTGCTGATCTGGGGTATCCCCGGCCTTTGGGGCGGGATGGGCTTCGACGGCATCGCCGCTTCGACAATTCTGAGCCAGACCGGCGTGATGCTTTTCATCCTGACGCGCATCTTCCGCCTGCCGCTGATGGACCGTGTCCACCGCGCCGAGTTCGTTCCCGATCCGTCTTGTTTCAAAGCCATAGTCGAACAGATGGCTCCGGCCAGCACCGCCATGATCGTGATGTTCGTGTCGGGCTTTGTCGTGCAATTCGCGCTCAAGGAATTCGGCGAGGAAGCGATTGCAGGCTATGGCGTTGCGCTCCGGATCGAGCAGATCCTGCTTCTGCCGGTGCTGGGGATGACCGGCGCTCTGCTTCCGATCACCGGGCAAAACTTCGGCGCGCGGCAGTTCGACCGGGTGCGCGAGGCGTTGTTTTTGTGTTGGAAGCTCGGTTTTGCCATCGCCGCCGTCGCCATGCCGCTGCTGTGGTTCGCCGGGGCATGGGCCATGCGCCCGTTCACATCGGACGCGGAGGTAATCGAGATCGGTGCAAGCTACCTTCTGGTGGATGGCTTTCTTTTCCCCGTTTACATGATGCTGTTTTCAGTCAACTCCTATCTTCAGGGATTGAAGCGCCCGATCTACACGCTTTGGATCAGCATCTATCGTCAGGGTTTCGGCGTCGCCTTTTTCATCTGGTTTTACGTCTTTGTCCTGGGGTCGGGGATATGGGGCGTCTGGCTCGGCATCGCGACTGCCGTATCCAGCGGCTGGGTCGTTGCGCTGCTTGTGGCATTCCGCATCTCGCGCCGCGAGATGAACGGGCTGCGCCCCGCTCCCGCCTGACGGTTGGGGCGCAGGCGAAGGCCCGCGCCCCTGTTCTGTTACTGGCCCTCGCGGGTGACATGCACCAGCTTGCCGTCATCGTAATCGGTGGCGAGGATCAGGCTGCCATCGTCCAGTTCCTCGATATCGCGAACCCGGCCGTATTGCGTGAAAAGCCGTTCCTCGGCAGACACGCGATCCCCGTCCCATTCGAGCCGAACGATCCCGTCGGCGACAAGCCCGGCGATCAGGCTGTCGCCTTGCCATTCCGGCACCATATCGCCCTCGACGAAAATCATGTCGCCGGGCGCGATCACCGGATCCCAGTAATAGGCGGGCTGTTCCATGCCGTCGGCGCGGGCATCGCCGCTGCCGATGGGCCCGCCATCATAGCGCACACCATAGGACACGACCGGCCAGCCGTAATTCGCGCCCGGCAGCGGGATGTTGATCTCATCCCCACCGGCAGGGCCATGTTCGACGATGTAAAGCTGATCGCCGCGCATCGCCGCGCCCTGGATATTGCGATGACCGTAGGACCAAATGCTGTCGATGGCGCTCTCTTCGCCGACAAAGGGATTGTCCTCGGGGATCGATCCATCGAGCTTCACCCGCACGACCTTGCCATAGGTCGTTCCCAGATCCTGCGCCTTCTCGCGTTCGGTGTCGGTGAAATGCTCGCCGGTGGTGATAAAGGCGTGTCCCTGACCGTCGAACACGATCCGGCTGCCGTAATGCATGGCTGCGGGGGATGGTGGCGTCTGTTCGAATATTTCCTGCACATCGGTCAGCGCGGTCATGTCGTCGGACAACTTCCCGCGCGCGGCGGCGGTGACGGACATGCCGTCCCCTTTGCCCTTGGCATAGGTGAAATAGACCCACCGTTCGCTTTCGAAGTCCGGCCCGATCTTCACGTCGAGCAATCCGGCCTGCGTGCTGTCGCCGGCGGATTGATTGAAAATCTCCGGCAGCCCGGAAATCGGTTCCGAGACCTCGCCGTCCAGCGTGACATGAACCAGCCGGCCCGGCCGTTCCGTGACCAGAAGCCCCTGCCCGTTCGGCAATTGCTCGACCGCCCAAGGGTGTTCGAGCCCGGTCACGAGATCATCGAACGCAAAGGATGCGTCGGTCTGCACCAGTTCGGCCCGCGTCTGATTGTCGAAGGCCGGCTCGAAATCGGCTTTCTTGTCACCCCACTGATGCATTTCCTGCGCTGTTGCGGGAATGGATAGCATCGCCATGGCAGTTGTCGTCAGAATGAAACGTCTCATGTGAAATCTCCCTTTGCATTGCTTGGAAAGCAACGTGCCTGGGCTCATACGCGTTCCGGCTCATGACGCGGGCGTGAACGGAGAACGAAAAACCCCCGCCGGATGGCGGGGGTTCGAAATTTTTATGGAAACGACGGTTTATTCGCGGCTTTCGGGCGTATCGACAATGATATTGTCGAACTCGTCCCCGCCGACGACATCGCCGGAAGCATCCGGCGCAGCCAGTGCGGCGGCGGCTTCGGCTTCCTCGCGGCGGGCCTCGATCACGACATTGTCGCGCTCCTGCGCCACGCGGCGCATCTTCTGCGTCGCGCCGCCGGTGCCTGCCGGGATCAAGCGGCCCACGATGACGTTCTCCTTCAGGCCGACCAGCTTGTCCTTCTTGCCCTGCACAGACGCTTCGGTCAGCACGCGGGTGGTTTCCTGGAAGGACGCTGCCGAGATGAAGCTGCGGGTCTGCAGCGACGCCTTGGTGATGCCCAGAAGGATCGGTTCACCCTGCGCCGGACGGCCGTTCTTCTTCTCCGCTTTTTCGTTGGCAAGATCGAATTCGGCCTTGTCCACATGCTCGCCCTTGAGAAGCGTGGTATCCCCACTGTCGAGAATCTCCCACTTCTGCAGCATCTGGCGCACGATCACCTCGACATGCTTGTCGTTGATCTTCACGCCTTGCAGGCGATAGACGTCCTGAACCTCGTCGATCATGTAGTTCGCCAGCGCCTCGACACCCATGATGGACAGGATGTCATGCGGCGCAGGGTTGCCGTCCATTATGTAATCGCCCTTCTGGATGAAATCGCCTTCGGCCACCGGAATATGCTTGCCCTTAGGCACCATGTATTCCACCGGCTCCAGCCCCTCTTCCGCTGGGTTGATCGAGATGCGACGCTTGTTCTTGTAGTCCTTGCCGAAATGCACATAACCGTCGATTTCCGCGATGATGGCGTGATCCTTCGGACGCCGTGCCTCGAAAAGCTCGGCCACGCGCGGCAGACCGCCGGTGATGTCCTTGGTCTTGGCACCCTCACGCGGGATACGCGCCACGACGTCACCGGCCTTGACCTCCTGGCCGTCCTCGACCGACAGGATCGCATCGACGGACATCGGATAGGTGATCGGGTTGCCCGCGTCGTTGCGCAGCGGTTCGCCGTCCTTGTCCATCAGGATGATCTCCGGCTTGAGCTCGTTGCCCTTCGGCGCGGCTCGCCAGTCGATCACGATCTTCTGGGTCATGCCTGTCGCATCGTCGGTTTCGTCGCGCACGGCCACGCCAGCGGTCAGATCCACATGTTTGGCGACGCCATCCTTCTCGGCGATGATCGGAAGCGTGTAGGGATCCCACTCGAACAGCTTGTCGCCGCGCGACACGGTATCGCCTTCCTTCACGAACAGCTTGGTGCCGTAGCCCAGCTTATGGCTGGAGCGTTCCTCGCCATGCTCGTCCATGATCCGCAGCTTCATGTTGCGGCCCATCACGAGCGTTTCGCCCGAGGAGTTTTCGAGCGTAGATTCGTTTTCGAACGCGATCTTGCCCTCTTGGCTGGCTTCCTGGAAGGACTGCTGACCACCCTGCGCGACGCCGCCGATGTGGAAGGTCCGCATCGTCAGCTGTGTGCCCGGCTCACCGATGGATTGCGCTGCGATAATGCCAACGGCCTCGCCCGTGTTCACCATCGTGCCGCGCGCCAGATCACGGCCATAGCACATGGCGCAGACGCCTTCTTCGGCCTCGCAGGTCAGCGGCGAGCGGATGCGCATGGATTGCACGCCCGCCTCCTCGATCGCGTCCGACATACGCTCGTCGATCAGTTGACCGGCGCGTGCAAGCACCTCGTCTCCGCCCGGCTTGACCACATCATCCGCCGCAACGCGGCCGAGGATACGCTCCGCCAGCGAGGCGACGACCTCGCCATCGTTCACCGCGGCCTGCGCCGTGATGGCACGTTCGGTGCCGCAATCATGCATCCGAACGATGCAATCCTGTGCCACGTCGACCAGACGCCGTGTCAGGTAACCCGAGTTCGCCGTTTTCAGAGCGGTGTCGGACAGACCTTTCCGCGCGCCGTGCGTCGAGTTGAAGTATTCAAGGACGGTCAGACCTTCCTTGAAGTTCGAGATGATCGGCGTTTCGATGATGTCGCCGTTCGGCTTCGCCATCAGGCCGCGCATCCCGCCCAGCTGCTTCATCTGCGTGACGGAGCCACGGGCCCCGGAATGGGCCATCATGTAAACCGAGTTCGGCTCCATCTCCGCGCCCGCCTCGTCGGTCTTGGCCGCCGAGATGGTGGACATCATCGCCTCGGTGACCTTGTCGTTACATTTCGACCACGCATCGACGACCTTGTTGTATTTCTCACCCTGGGTGATCAGGCCATCCATGTATTGCTGTTCGAAATCCTTCACCTGCTCGCGGGTTTCCTCCACGATCGGCCACTTGGACTCTGGAATCACCATGTCGTCCTTGCCGAAGGAAATGCCCGCGCGGAACGCTTCCTTGAAGCCCATGGACATGATCTGGTCGCAGAAGATGACGCTCTCTTTCTGACCGCAATAACGATAGACGGTGTCGATCACCCGCTGCACGTCCTTCTTGCGCAGCAGCGTGTTGATCAGATCGAACGGCGCCTTGGCGTTCATCGGAAGCAGCGCGCCGAGCCGTACGCGACCGGGGGTCGTTTCGTACAGTTTGGTGATCTCGTTGCCCTCCTCATCGATCTGCCTCACGCGGCATTCGATCTTGGTGTGCAGATGCACGAGCCCGGCATTCAGCGCATGTTCGACCTCTTCGATGGAGGCGAATTTCATGCCCTCGCCCTTCATGCCTTCGCGCATGATCGAGGTGTAATAGAGACCAAGGATCATGTCCTGCGACGGCACGATGATCGGCGCGCCGTTGGCGGGCGACAGAACGTTGTTCGTCGACATCATCAAGACACGTGCTTCGAGCTGCGCCTCAAGGCTCAGCGGAACGTGAACGGCCATCTGGTCGCCGTCGAAATCGGCGTTGAAGGCCGAACAGACCAGCGGATGAAGTTGGATCGCCTTGCCTTCGATCAGAACCGGCTCGAACGCCTGGATGCCAAGGCGGTGCAGCGTTGGCGCGCGGTTCAGAAGAACCGGGTGCTCGCGGATCACCTCGTCGAGGATATCCCAAACCTCGGGACGCTCTTTCTCGACCAGCTTTTTCGCCTGCTTCACAGTCGAAGACAGACCTTTGGCCTCAAGCCGCGAATAGATGAACGGCTTGAACAGCTCGAGCGCCATCTTCTTCGGCAGCCCGCACTGGTGCAGCTTGAGCTCCGGCCCGGTCACGATGACCGATCGGCCCGAAAAGTCGACACGCTTGCCCAGAAGGTTCTGACGGAAGCGGCCCTGCTTGCCCTTGAGCATGTCGGACAGCGACTTGAGCGGACGCTTGTTGGCGCCCGTGATGACGCGGCCGCGACGGCCGTTGTCGAACAGCGCGTCAACGGATTCCTGGAGCATCCGCTTTTCGTTGCGCACGATGATGTCGGGCGCGCGCAGCTCGATCAGCCGCTTGAGGCGGTTGTTGCGGTTGATGACCCGGCGATAGAGGTCATTCAGATCGGACGTGGCGAACCGGCCGCCATCGAGCGGCACCAGCGGGCGCAGTTCGGGCGGAATGACCGGAATGACCGTCATCACCATCCATTCAGGGCGGTTGCCGGATTCCAGGAAGGATTCCACCACCTTAAGGCGCTTGATGATCTTCTTCGGCTTCAGTTCGCCCGTCGCTTCCTTGAGATCCGCGCGCAGTTGCTCCGCCTCGGATTCAAGGTCGATATTGGCCAGCATCTCGCGGATCGCCTCAGCACCGATATTGGCGGTGAACGCGTCCATGCCATAGACGTCTTGCGCGTCCATGTATTCTTCCTCGGTCATCAACTGACCGTAGGTGAGATCGGTCAGACCGGGTTCGATCACCACGTAATTCTCGAAATAGAGGATCCGCTCCAGGTCGCGCAGCGTCATGTCCAGCATCAGGCCGATGCGCGACGGCAGCGATTTGAGGAACCAGATATGGGCGCAGGGCGCGGCCAGTTCGATATGGCCCATCCGCTCGCGGCGCACCTTTTGCAGCGTCACCTCGACGCCGCATTTCTCGCAGACGACGCCGCGATACTTCATGCGCTTGTATTTGCCGCAAAGGCATTCGTAATCCTTGATCGGGCCGAAGATACGCGCGCAGAACAGGCCGTCACGCTCGGGCTTGAACGTGCGGTAGTTGATGGTTTCGGGCTTCTTGATCTCCCCGAAGGACCACGACAGGATCCGCTCCGGGCTGGCCAGAGAGACCTTGATTTCGTCGAACACCTTTTGCGGCGCGACGGGGTTGAACGGGTTGTTCGTCAATTCCTGGTTCATGAGTATTCCTCAAAAATGGGGGCGTGGGGGATGAAGCCGGGCGTCAATTCCTTCGAAGAAATTGGCGCCCGGTGCGACCGCGGTCGCTTATTCTTCGTCCTCCGCATCCAGGAGTTCCATGTTCAGGCCGAGGCCGCGGACTTCTTTCACGAGCACGTTGAAGCTCTCGGGAACGCCCGCTTCGAAATTGTCCTCGCCCTTGACGATGCTTTCATAGACCTTGGTCCGGCCCGCCACGTCGTCCGATTTCACCGTCAGCATCTCCTGCAAGGTGTAGGCCGCGCCATAGGCTTCCAGCGCCCAGACCTCCATCTCACCGAAGCGCTGGCCGCCGAACTGCGCCTTGCCGCCCAGAGGCTGCTGGGTGACGAGGCTGTAAGGCCCGGTCGAGCGCGCATGGATCTTGTCGTCGACAAGGTGGTGCAGCTTGAGCAGATACTTCACGCCCACGGTCACGGGGCGGGCAAATTGCTCGCCGGTGCGACCGTCGAAGAGGATGGACTGGCCCGAGGTATCGAAGCCCGCGCGTGTCAGCGCGTCGTTCACATCCGCCTCCTTGGCGCCATCGAAGACCGGCGTCGCGATCGGCACACCATGCGTGACGTTGCCTGCCGCAGTGACAAGCTCGGCCTCTTCCATGTCGGCGATGCCCTCCTGATAGACATCGTCGCCATAGGCAATCCGCATCGCTTCGCGCACCGGGGTCAGATCGCCGGAGCGGCGATAATCCTGCAACGCTTCGTCGATCTTGACGCCCAGACCGCGCGCGGCCCAGCCCATGTGGGTTTCGAGGATCTGACCGACGTTCATCCGCGATGGAACACCCAACGGGTTGAGGCAGAAATCGACCGGCGTGCCATCCGCGAGGAACGGCATGTCCTCCATCGGGACCACCTTGGAAATAACTCCCTTGTTGCCGTGACGTCCGGCCATCTTGTCGCCCGGCTGCAGCTTGCGCTTTACCGCGACAAAGACCTTGACCATCTTCATCACGCCCGGGGGCAGATCGTCGCCGCGACGGACCTTTTCGACCTTGTCCTCGAAACGGGCATCGAGGGCACGCTTCTGCGCCTCGTACTGCTCGTTCAGGGCCTCCATGATCTTGGCGTCGTCTTCGTCTTCGAGCGCCAGCTGCCACCACTGACCGCGGGTCAGGCTATCCAGCAGCTCTTCGGTGATCTGGCTGTTCGCTTTCACACCTTTGGGGCCTTTGACGGCGGTCTTGCCAAGGATCAGATCCTTGAGACGCGCATAGATGTTGCGGTCCAGAATGGCCAACTCGTCGTCCCGGTCACGGGCGAGGCTTTCGACCTCTTCCCGCTCGATCTGAAGCGCACGTTCGTCCTTTTCAACACCGTGGCGGTTGAAGACCCGGACTTCGACAACCGTGCCGAAATCGCCCGGCTTAACGCGCAGCGACGTATCGCGCACGTCCGAGGCTTTCTCACCAAAGATCGCACGGAGGAGTTTTTCCTCGGGCGTCATCGGGCTTTCGCCCTTCGGTGTGATTTTACCGACGAGAATGTCGCCCGGTTCGACATCCGCGCCGATATAGACGATGCCCGCCTCATCGAGGTTGCGCAGCGCTTCCTCGCCGACGTTCGGAATATCGCGGGTGATTTCTTCCGGCCCGAGTTTCGTGTCGCGCGCCGCGACCTCGAATTCCTCGATATGGACGGAGGTGAACACGTCGTCCCGCGAAATCCGCTCGGAGATCAGGATCGAGTCTTCGTAGTTGTAGCCGTTCCACGGCATGAACGCGACGATCACGTTCTTGCCGAGCGCCAGTTCCCCCAGATCGGTCGAGGGGCCATCGGCGATCACCTCGCCCTTGCCCACCGTGTCGCCCACATTGACCAGCGGACGCTGGTTGATGCAGGTGTTCTGGTTGGAACGCTGGAACTTGCGCAGACGGTAGATGTCCACGCCGGCATCGCCCAGCTCCAGATCCTCGGTCGCGCGGACAACGATACGCGTTGCATCGACCTGGTCGATCACACCTGCCCGGCGCGCCATGATGGCCGCGCCGGAATCCCGTGCAACCACACCTTCGATCCCCGTGCCCACCAGCGGCGCCTCGGAACGGAGTGTCGGGACCGCCTGACGCTGCATGTTCGAGCCCATCAGGGCGCGGTTCGCGTCGTCGTTTTCCAGGAACGGAATAAGGGAGGCCGCAACCGAGACCAGCTGTTTCGGCGACACGTCGATTAGATCGACGCTTTCATTCGGCGCAAGCGTGTATTCGCCGGCCTGACGGGTGTTGACGAATTCATTGATGAACTTGCCATCCTCGTCCAGCGTCGCGTTGGCCTGCGCCACGGTATGACGCTGCTCCTCAGTGGCGGACATGTATTGCACATCATCCGTCACCCGGCCGTTCTCGACCCGGCGATAGGGCGTTTCGATGAAGCCGTATTTGTTCACACGCGCGAAGGTGGCGAGGCTGTTGATCAGGCCGATATTCGGGCCTTCCGGCGTTTCGATCGGGCACATGCGACCATAATGCGTGGCATGCACGTCGCGGACCTCGAAACCGGCCCGTTCACGGGTCAGACCGCCCGGCCCAAGCGCCGACAGGCGCCGCTTGTGCGTCACTTCCGACAGAGGGTTGGTCTGGTCCATGAACTGCGACAACTGGCTGGAGCCGAAGAATTCACGCACCGCCGCAGCCGCCGGTTTCGCATTGATCAGGTCCTGCGGCATCACCGTGTCGATCTCGACCGATGACATGCGTTCCTTGATGGCGCGCTCCATGCGCAGCAGGCCGACGCGATACTGGTTTTCCATCAGCTCGCCGACCGAGCGCACGCGGCGGTTGCCGAGATGGTCGATATCGTCGATGTCGCCGCGCCCGTCGCGCAGTTCCACTAGCGCCTTGATACAAGCGACGATATCCTCGCGGTCCAGCGTGCGCTGCGTGTCGGGCTTGTCCAGCGCAAGGCGCATGTTCATCTTGACCCGGCCGACAGCCGACAGGTCATAGCGTTCGCTGTCGAAAAACAGCGTTTCGAACAACGCAGACGCCGCATCGACGGTGGGCGGCTCGCCGGGGCGCATGACGCGATAGATGTCCATGAGCGCGGTTTCGCGGTTCATGTTCTTGTCGTTCGCCATCGTGTTGCGCATGTAGGGCCCGACGGTGACGTTATCGATGTCGAGCACCGGGATCTCGGTGATGCCCGCATCGATCAGGTCCTTGAGCGTGCCGCCCGTGACCGCGCCATCCTTGTCGACCACCCATGTCAACTCGTCCCCGGCCTCGACATAGATCGCGCCGGTATCCTCGTTGATGATATCCTTGGCGACGAACTTGCCGACGATCTGCTCGAACGGGAGCAGAAGATCGATGATCTTGCCCTCGTCGATGATCTTCTTGACGGCGCGCGGCGTGACTTTCTTGCCTGCTTCGGCGAACACCTCGCCGGTGGCCGCGTCAACCAGATCGAAGGCCGGGCGCGTGGCGCGCACGCGCTCGGGGAAGAACTTCGTCTCCCAGCCCTCGCCCTTGCGCAGCGTGTAATTTACGGTGTTGTAATAGGCATCCATGATGCCTTCCTGATCGAGTCCAAGCGCATAGAGCAGCGTCGTCACCGGCAGCTTGCGGCGGCGGTCGATGCGCGCGAAGACGAGATCCTTGGCGTCGAATTCGAAATCCAGCCAGGAGCCGCGGTAGGGAATGATCCGGCAGGCGAAGAGCAGCTTGCCCGAGCTGTGCGTCTTGCCCTTGTCATGGTCGAAGAACACGCCCGGCGAGCGGTGCATCTGGGAGACGATCACCCGCTCCGTGCCGTTCACCACGAAGGTGCCGTTGGGCGTCATCAGGGGCATGTCGCCCATGAACACGTCCTGTTCCTTGATATCCTTCACGGATTTCGCACCGGTGTCTTCATCGACATCGAACACGATCAGACGCAGCTTTACCTTGAGCGGCGCGGCATAGGTCATGTCGCGCTGCTGACATTCCTCGACGTCGTATTTGGGCTTTTCCAGCTCGTAGCTGACGAATTCCAGCACGCTGGTTTCGTTGAAATCCTTGATCGGGAAGACCGATTGGAACACGCCCTTGATCCCCTCGCCATCGAGCGGATCGGGCTGGTCGCCGGATTTCAGGAAGAGATCGTAGGAGGATTTCTGAACCTCGATGAGGTTCGGCATCTCCAGAACCTCGCGAATTTTGCCGTAATACTTACGAAGACGTTTCTGGCCAAGGTAGCTTTGCGCCATGGTCGATATCACCTTTTCATTCTCACCTGAGCGCTGCGCCGTCGGGCCCCGGCGAGCTACCCAATAGAGACAACAAGACCCCGATCAATTCATGGCACGCGTCCCACCGCGCGCCTCCCGATCCTCGGGTCCTGCCTGAGAAAAGCCCCTGTTCGAAAGGGCCTCTCCAAGACAGGCTTGGCTGGGCTCGGAAATTCCCGAACCCAGCCTTGAAAAAGTCCAACTCCGGGTTGCCCCGGCGCGGATTACTTAAGCTCGACCTCGGCGCCAGCTGCTTCCAGCTTGCCCTTGATCTCTTCGGCTTCGTCCTTGGAAACCTGCTCCTTGACGGCCTTGCCACCTGCTTCGACCAGCTCCTTGGCTTCCTTGAGGCCAAGACCGGTGATGCCGCGGACTTCCTTGATCACGTTGATCTTGGAAGCACCTGCCGACTTCAGGATGACGTCGAATTCGGTCTGCTCTTCAGCAGCAGCGCCGCCGCCTGCATCGGCCGGGCCCGCCATCATCACGGCGCCGCCTGCTGCGGGCTCGATGCCGTATTCGTCCTTCAGGATGGTTTTCAGTTCTTGTGCTTCGAGAAGCGTCAGACCAACGATCTCTTCTGCGAGTTTTTTCAGATCAGCCATTGTGACTTTCCTTGATAAGATGTGTTCCAACGTCAGGGTTACAACCCCACGAGGGTTTCGACTGTTGCCTTACGCCGCTTTCTCTTCGATGGTCGAAAGAATGGACGCGATATTCGATGCAGGTGCGCCGATCGCCCCGGCGATGTTCGAAGCGGGTGCGCCGATCATGCCAGCGATGGTAGCGATAAGCTCCTCGCGCGACGGCATCTTCGACACGGCTTCAACGCCGGCCCGGTCAAGTGCGTTCTCACCCATCGCACCGCCAAGGATCTCGAACTTGCTGTTCTCCTTGGCGAAATCCTCGGCCACCTTGGCTGCAGCCACGGGGTCTTCGGAATAGGTGAGAACCGTCATCCCGCTCAGGTAGCTTGCGATGCTCTCGCAAGGCTTCCCATCGAGCGCGATCTTGGCCAGACGGTTCTTGGCGACACGTACGGAACTGCCAGCAGCGCGTGCGCGCCCCCGCAGATCCTGCATCTCGGCAACTGTGAGACCTTCGTAGTGGGCAACCACAACGACGCCAGAGCTTTCGAAGATCTGGCCGAGTTCCTCGACCACTTTCTCTTTTTGGGCTCTATCCACAGGTTTTCTCCAGTTTGGGGGGCGAGCCCCCCGGCTCAGTCATACCGGATCGCTCCGGCGGTTTTGGTCCGCATCAAGCGGTCCCAAACCCGCCGCGCGCTCGACGGTCGAGCCTCGGCATTCGGTCTGTTCCCGCCTCGGGCAGGATTTATCGCAGCTCGCGCCGCCACCCACCGTCTCGGACGTAATGCAAAAGAGCGCGGGACGAATCGCGCGCTCTCTTACAGCGGGTGGCATACTGCGTTCCTCCCCGATTGCCAACCCCGGAAAGCCGGTTTTCGCCGAATGTCAAATCGATCCTGCCAGAACGGCAAAAAGCGGCGCCCGGTAGAGCGCCGCCTTGGAATCGAAGCCCCGTTTGCGTCGACGCAAACAGGTCAATGCGTCAACGCATTGATTTACTGGCTGGCCGCGTCCTCGACCGAAACGCTGACGCCCGGACCCATGGTCGAGCTCAGCGCGATCTTCTTCATGTAGGTGCCCTTGGAGCCGCTCGGCTTGGCCTTGGCAACCGCATCGACGAACGCCTTGACGTTCTCGACCAGCTTGGCCTCGTCGAAGGAGACCTTGCCGACGCCCGCATGGACGACACCGGCCTTCTCTGCCTTGAACTGCACCTGGCCGCCCTTCGCCGCCTCGACGGCTTCCTTGACGTCCATCGTCACGGTGCCGACCTTGGGGTTCGGCATCAAGTTGCGCGGACCCAGCACCTTGCCCAGACGGCCGACGATCGGCATCATGTCGGGCGTTGCGATGCAGCGGTCGAAGTTGATTTCGCCGGACTGGATCGTTTCCATCAGATCCTCTGCGCCGACGATATCGGCGCCCGCTTCCTTGGCCTCATCGGCCTTGGGACCGCGTGCGAAGACGGCGACGCGCACGGTCTTGCCGGTGCCATTCGGCAGACCGACGACACCGCGCACCATTTGGTCGGCATGGCGCGGATCGACGCCGAGATTCATCGCGATCTCGACAGTTTCATCGAATTTCGCGTTGGCATTGGCCTTGATCAGGGAGACCGCTTCCTCGACGGAAATGTCTTCCTTGCCGGCGAAAGCCTCGCGTGCGGCGCGGGTGCGTTTTCCAAGTTTCGCCATCTTACTTCACCTCGATACCCATGGACTTCGCCGCGCCCACGATGGTTTTCATTGCACTCTCAACGTCATTGGAGTTGAGATCCTTCATCTTCGCTTCCGCGATCTCGCGCACCTGCGCGACGGTGACGGTCGCGATGGTTTCACGGCCCGGCGTTTCGGCACCGCGCGGGCGGTTGCGCTTGCCCACCGGCTTCAGACCGGCGGCCTTCTTGAGATAGTAGGACGCGGGCGGCGTCTTGATGTTCATGGTGAAGGATTTGTCCTGGTAATAGACAATCTCCGTCGGGCAGGGAGCACCCTGCTCCATATCCTGCGTTTTCGCGTTGAACGCCTTGCAGAATTCCATGATGTTGATGCCGCGCTGACCCAGTGCGGGGCCGACGGGCGGGCTGGGGTTGGCTTGACCTGCAGGGATCTGCAGCTTCATCTTGCCGGCGAGTTTCTTGGCCATCTGGCCTCTCCTTATCCAACGACCTCGGGGCGCGCCCCTCGATCATTCATGTTGTGTGGTCCGGTCCGCGACGCGCGCGCCGCTCGCCTCCCACGCTCGGGTGGCGGGTCGCCCCGCCGAACACGTCAGCCCTGTTTCGTGACCTGCGTGTATTCCAGCTCGACCGGGGTTTCCCGGCCGAAGATGACGACCGACACCTTGAGGCGCTGGTTGTCGTCGTCCACTTCCTCGATCATGCCGTCGAAATCCTCGAACGGGCCATCGTTGACCTTGACCTTCTCGCCCACCTCGAAATGGATGAGCTGACGCGGCGCTTCCTCACCCTCGGCAACACGGCCGAGAATCGCCTGCACCTCGGCATCTCGCATCGGCATGGGCCGGCCCTGCGGCCCCAGAAAGCCGGTGACGCGGTTGATCGAATTGATGAGGTGATAGCCCTGGTCCGACATCTCCATGCGCACAAGAACGTAACCGGGCATGAAACGCCGCTCCGCCGTGACCTTCTTGCCGCGGCGAATCTCGATCACCTCCTCGGTGGGCACGAGCACTTCCTCGATCTGGTCCTGAAGCCCCTGCTCCTCGACCGCCTGAAGGATCTGCTCGGCGATTTTCTTCTCGAAATTCGACAGGACACTGACCGAATACCACCGCTTCGCCATCTGGTCACAAACCTCTTTGTTCAAGCGACGAAAACGCCGTCTCGTTTCTGATCGCGGCCGGAACCGCCGGCCCGCCCCGGATCGCAAACCGGGATAAAAAATCGGCGTGCAACTCGAATCGATGCACGCCACATTCCGTTCGAAAATTTCCCTACAGCCTCGGCGAGGGACAATCAAGAGCCGACCGCCCTATCCGAACAGCGCGAGAATCCCCTGCAGACCGCTGCGGATCAGAATATCGACCAACGCGAAGAACACCGCCGTCAGCGCCGCCATGATGAACACCATCACCGTGGTCAACAGCACCTCCCGCCGGGTCGGCCAGACGATCTTGGACACTTCAGCGCGAACTTGCTGGATGAACTGAAGCGGATTGGTCGTTGCCATGCGTCTGGCCTCATGTTGACTTGATCTGCCCCGCACTTAACCAAGCCCGCGCGTCTTTTCAAGCAATGAGACCATATCGCGCAGCACATATATACGTGAGAGCGCATGCTGGAAGGCAGCGCGACGCGCATTCCATGTGAGCGCTCACAGGGCCGGCGAAATTTTTTCGGGCACGCCGGGAACGATATTTCGGGCAGACTGTTGTCTCCCCAGAACCGGAGGCAAAGACGACCGACCGGAGAGAGTTTGAGTAATCAGCCCGCCGGGCTGGAAAGGATCGAAATGAAACGCTTGATGATTGCAACGGCCCTCGCAACCACCCTCGGCACCGGCGCGTTCGCCCTGACCGAAGCCGAAATGATCGAGGTGCAGACCTTCAACACCGATATCGACACGTCCGGCTATACCGAGCAAGACTACAATATCGCCTACGGCATCATTCATTCGGGCATGTCCCATGGTGAGAAGACCGCCAAGCTGAAGGCGCTTGAGCATGACAACAATATCGATATGGGCCCCGTCCGCCTGAGCGAAGCAGAAATCGCACGTCTGCGCGAATATGCGCCCGATGCCGATCTGACCAATGTCACGCAAGCGCAAGCCGAAGCGGCGCTGGCCGTATCCTATGGCGCCAATTCCGAAGCTGAAGCTGCGTCCCGCGTTGCCAGCATCCTGCAAGGTAAGGAGATGGACGACGAGACGACGGCTGCAATGAACACCGGACGCATCAACATTCTGCGCTCCTATGTTCCGGATGCCGACCTCGCCGGCTTGACGGAAGACGAACTTGAACTCGCGCTCGCCTATGCCCATAGCGGCATGTCCCGCGGTGAGAAAGTGGAGCGAATCCAGGCATTGCTGAACTAAGCGCGCTTCCGCACCACCGATCGAAAGGCCGTCCATTCGGGCGGCCTTTTTTTGTTCGTCGTCTCGGGAATGGCAGGGGCACCAGGGCTCGAACCCGGGACCTACGGTTTTGGAGACCGTCGCTCTACCAACTGAGCTATACCCCTATCGCCGTGCAGACGCGTATTCCAAGACATGACGAAGATCAAGAGGCGGATCGCAACGCGCCGCAGGATTTTGAGCAAAGAAAAAGGGCGGCACTGGGCCGCCCCTGATTTCGTTGGGCCGGACACATGCGCCCGGCCCGGCATTGCGATTACTCGACGATCTTCGACACGACGCCGGAGCCGACGGTGCGGCCGCCTTCGCGGATGGCGAAGCGCAGGCCCTCTTCCATCGCGATCGGTGCGATCAGCTCGACCTCGAACTTCAGGTTGTCGCCCGGCATCACCATCTCGGTGCCCGAGGGCAGCGTCACGGTGCCGGTCACATCCGTCGTGCGGAAGTAGAACTGCGGACGGTAGTTCGCGAAGAACGGCGTGTGGCGGCCGCCCTCTTCCTTGGTCAGGATGTAGACCTCGGCCTCGAACTTGGTGTGCGGCGTCACCGAACCCGGCTTGCACAGAACCTGCCCGCGCTCGACACCGTCACGGTCCACGCCGCGCAGCAGCGCGCCGATATTGTCGCCCGCCTCGCCGCGATCGAGCAGCTTGCGGAACATCTCGACGCCCGTGCAGGTCGTCTTCTTGGTGTCGCGGATGCCGACGATCTCGATCTCGTCGCCGACGTTGATCACGCCCCGCTCGACACGGCCCGTCACCACGGTGCCGCGGCCGGAGATCGAGAACACGTCCTCGATCGGCATCAGGAACGGCTGATCCACAGCGCGCTCGGGCTGCGGGATGTATTCGTCGACCGCCGCCATCAGCTCCTTGATCTTCTCCTCGCCGATTTCCGGATCACGGCCTTCCATCGCCGCCAGCGCCGAGCCCGCGATGATCGGAATGTCGTCGCCCGGGAAATCATACTCGGACAGAAGCTCGCGCACCTCCATCTCGACCAGCTCGAGAAGCTCGGGATCGTCCACCTGGTCGACCTTGTTGAGGAACACGACCATCGCCGGAATGCCCACCTGGCGGCCCAGCAGGATGTGCTCGCGCGTCTGCGGCATCGGACCGTCGGCGGCGTTCACCACCAGGATCGCGCCGTCCATCTGCGCTGCGCCGGTGATCATGTTCTTGACGTAGTCGGCGTGGCCGGGGCAGTCGACATGCGCGTAGTGGCGCGCGTCGGTCTCGTATTCCACATGCGCGGTCGAGATCGTGATCCCGCGCGCCTTCTCTTCCGGCGCGCCGTCGATCTGGTCATAGGCACGGAAATCGCCGAAATACTTCGTGATCGCCGCCGTCAGCGTCGTCTTGCCGTGGTCAACGTGACCGATCGTGCCAATGTTGCAGTGCGGCTTGCCGCGCTCAAACTTTTCCTTGCCCATCTTTTCAGACGCCTCGTGCGTTGGGGGGCCGGTCGCGGCCCGGTTTTCATCGCGCGCCGTTTATGCGCGAAAATGCGGGAAATCAAGCCCAAACCGGCGTGCCGAACAGGCGTGGTGGCCGCCGCTATCAGCGCATGTCGGGGCGTGCCGCCGCGGCGCGCATGGTTTGCGCAACCCCGGCAGGCACCACGATCTTTTCGGCGGCGGACGCGTCTTGGCCTTCGGCTGGGCCGTCCACCCGCTCCGGTGACGCGCCGCCGAACCAACCGTCGCTTTCCTGCATCTCGCGCAGCCACACTTCGGTCAGCCGCGCGGCTTCCTCGGCCAGACCTTTCATCTGGTCCTCGCGGCTTTTCGTGAGCCGGGATTCGAACACCTTGATGACCTGTATCTGTTCCGGCGTCTCGTTCAGCTTGGCCTGAGCGGCATCGTCCCAAACCGTCACATTCAAAGCCAGCGCCGATTTCCCCGGCACGATGGGCGGCGGAAGGGAATAGGCCTCTGCGCTGATGCCGAAATGGTAGTATTTCTCCCCCTCGAACCGCTTGAACCGCGTGGCGAAAGCGGCCTCGACCGTTTCGGTCCATTCATCGGCGGTCGCCTCGCGCGAGATCAGGAGCTTTTGCAGGTTCGGCGCGACCACGCCGATATGCCCGAGACCGAAATCGCCGAGCGGCTCCGTCGGCTCTTCGAGATCGCGGGTCGAACTGCCACAGGCGGTCAAGCCAAGGGTAAGCAAAAGGACGGCAGGTAATCGAAGCATCAGGCCCCCGGCTCGCGGTTTTATCCTGTCTATCGAAGCTGCGCAGGGCGCGCAACGCAAGGCAGGGTCAGATCACCGCCGCTTCCGCCGGAGCAGCAGCGCCTGCCAGCCTGTCGAAATGAAACGCGCTCAGATCGAGCGTCTGGTAGCCGCCATAACACTGCCATTCCGCCACCCCGCGCCCCATCGCCGGAGCCTGCTGAAGCCCGTGGCCCGAAAAACCGTTCATGAACAGAAAATTCCCTATATCCGGATGCGGGCCGAGAATGGCGTTGTGATCGACGACGTTCATCTCATAGTGCCCGCACCAGCTGTGCGTCAGTCGGATCGCTTCGAATTGCGGGATACGCCGCGCCAGACGCGGCCAGACCTCGTTTTCCCAAAGCCCATGATCCATGGCGAAATCGTCGTATCCCTCCACCCGGTCATCGCCGAAATGCCCGCCCGCCTGATAAGTGCCGCCACCATTCTCGCGCACATGCAGGCCGGACGGGTCGATCGTGAGCGGCAGGTCGCGCGGCAGCGGCGTTTCGGCGCGGAAGATCCACGAACAGCGCTTGCGCGGCTCCACCGGCACCGCGATTCCCGCCATCGCCGCCGTTTGCGCCGCCCTCGGGCCGGTGGCATTGACCACAGCGCCGCAGCCGATGACTTCGCCACTCGCCAGCGTCACGCTTTCCACGCGCCCGGCTTGCGCGGCCATTCCGACAACCTCGTTCTGGATATAGACGGCACCGCGTTTTTGCGCCTGACGCCGGAGCGCATCGAACACGGCCATGCTATCGAAATATCCCTCCCGGTCGGTATTGATCGAACCGAGAACGATATCGCCGAGCGCGTAGAACGGATACTCTGCCGCAATCTCGGCCGGCGCAAGCAGCCGCGTCGCGGCGCCCTCCGCAGTCTGAATGCGCTGCCGCTGTCGAAGCTCCTGTGCAAAGCCCTCGCTATCGGCGAGATAGAGATACCCGAAATTGCGGATCGCCAGTTGGGGCACATCCTGCGTGCCCATGCGGTCCGGCATGGACTCGATAAAATCCGCGCCGAACTGGCTGATCCGCACATTGAGCGCGGTGCTGAATTGCTGGCGGATGCAGCTTGTCGAATGTGCCGTGGCGCAGTTCGCGAAACTCGTATCGCGCTCGATGACGAGGATCGTTCCGTTGAAGCCCAGATCGGTCAGGAACCATGCCGCGGCGGAGCCCATGATCGCGCCGCCGACGATCACGACATCATAGGCGGGTCTCTCGGGCCGCTCGAGCGTCAAGGCTCAGACCGCCGCCTTGCGGCTTTCGTCGAGGTATATCTCGCGCAGTCGCAAGGTCCGCGCCCCCGGCGCACCGTCGCCCAGCGGCACCCCATCGATCTCGACCACGGGCATCACGAAGGCCGATGCCGAGGTAATGAAGGCCTCATCCGCCGCCTTGGCCTCATCGATGGTGAAATCGCGCTCCTCAACCTGCATTTGCGCCTCATCGGCAAAGCGCAGTACGGCCTCGCGGGTGATCCCGTGCAGGATATCGTTCGACAGCGCACGCGTGACGATCGTGTTGCCCTTGACGATATAGGCGTTGTTGCTCGTGCCTTCGGTCACGCAGCCATCCTGCACCATCCATGCGTCATCCGCGCCCGCCTTCTTGGCCATCATCTTGCCCATCGAGGGATACAGAAGCTGCACGGTCTTGATGTCGCGGCGCGCCCAGCGCGCGTCGTCGATGGAGATGATCCTGATCCCGGTCCTGGCAGCCGGGTTATCGGCCAAGCCCGGCTTGTTCTGCGTGAAAAGCACGACCGTCGGCTCCGTCGTTTCGGGATCGGGAAAGACGAAATCGCGATCGCCGGGCGCGCCGCGCGTGATTTGCAGATAGACCAGCCCGTCCTCGATGCCGTTCACCCGCACAAGCTCGCGGTGAATCTCCAGCAGGTCGTCGAACATCGCCGGCTTCCGAATATCGAGCTCACGCAGGGAACGCTCCAGCCGCCGGGCATGACCCGCGAAATCAATGAGCTTGCCGCCAAGAACGCTCGTCACCTCGTAAACGCCATCGGCCATCAGAAAGGCGCGATCGAAGATTGAGACCTTCGCCTCATGCTCGGGCAGATATTCTCCGTTCACGTAAACGGTGCGCGTCATGGGCGGATCTCCTTATCCCCAAAGACCGGGCGCCGGGGGATGCACGCCCGCTTCGTCAAACAACAACGGCTCGTCCCGGTCTTCGGCCAGAAGCAGCGGCCCGTCAAGATCGGTGATCGCCGCGCCCTGCGCCACCAGCACCGCCGGCGCCATCGCCAGCGACGAGCCCACCATGCACCCGACCATGATGTCATACCCCTCGGCCCGCGCCGCGTCGCGCAGCGCAAGCGCCTCGGTCAGCCCGCCCGTCTTGTCGAGCTTGATGTTGACCATGTCATACTTGCCCATCAGCCCCGGCAGCGATGCCCGGTCATGGCAGCTCTCGTCGGCACACAGCGGAACCGGGCGGTCCAGCCCCAGAAGCGCGTCATCCTCGCTTGCCGGCAAGGGCTGCTCCACCAGCGCCACGCCCAGCCTTTGCAGATGCGGCGCGAGATCGGAATAGACCTCCGCGCTCCACCCTTCATTCGCATCCACGATGATCCTCGCCTCCGGCGCCCCCGCGCGCACTGCTTCGAGCCGCGGCATGTCGTCCGGCGTGCCGAGCTTGATCTTGAGCAGCGCGCGCTGCGCATTGCGCGTCGCCTGCGCGCGCATGGCCTCCGGCGTATCCAGCGACAAGGTATAGGCCGTCACCTCCGGCCCAGGCTCGGGCAGCCCGGCAAGTTCCCAGACACGGCATCCGGCACGTTTCGCCTCCAGATCCCACAGCGCGCAATCCACCGCGTTGCGCGCGGCTCCGGCGGGCAACGCCGTCTGCAAACCCGCGCGGTCGATATCCTGCGGCAGGCTCTCGATCTGCGCCGTCACGCTGTCCAATGTCTCGCCATAACGGGCATAGGGCACGCATTCACCGCGTCCCTGCGCGCCATTCCGCGTGATCCGCACCGTCAGAACCTGTGCCTCCGTGCGGCTTCCGCGCGAGATCGTGAACACCTGAGCCAAGCGGAATACATCACGCGTCACCTCGATCACGAGCGCCCCCTTCCCGTTTCTTCTCGTTCCAAATACTCATATCCGCCGCTGACGAACGCGCGGCGATGGGGCAGGCCTACAACGCCGCCAAAGCGTCCGCCAGCCGATCCGCACCCTGCCGGAACGGATCGACAGAAGGCAACCCCATGCGCGCTTCCACTTCCTGCAAATAGCGTTCCGCATCTTCGGCGCTCATGTGCTGCGTGTTGATCGAAATGCCCACCACCTCGCAAGCCGGGTTGGCCATCCGCGCCAATAGCAGGGCGGTGTCGCGCAGCGCTTCGAGCGATGGCAGCGAATATCCCGGCAATCCGCGCATATGACTGCGCACCGGCTCGTGGCACAGGATCAGCGCATCGGGCTGTCCGCCATGAATGAGCGCAAGACTGACCCCGGAATAGGAGACATGGAACAGGCTGCCCTGCCCTTCGATGATATCCCAATGATCGTCTTCATTGTCCGGTGTCAGCCACTCGACGGAACCGGCCATGAAATCGGCCACCACCGCATCCAGCGGAACGCCATCGCCGGTGATCAGGATCCCCGTCTGGCCGGTCGGCCGAAAGGTCGCCTTCATCCCCTTGTCGCGCATCGCGCGATCAAGCGCGAGCCCGGTATACATCTTGCCGACAGAGCAATCCGTGCCCACCGCCAGCACGCGCTTGCCGCGGCGCTTCACGCCATCGGCGATCGGATAGGCCACCTCGGGCACCCGGACATCGTGCAACGCGCGGCCCGTTGCCTCGGCCACGGCAACGAGATCGGGCTCGTCGCGCAGAAGGTTGTGCAGCCCCGAGGCAAGATCGAATCCCTCTTCCAGCGCCATGACCAGCACCTTTTTCCACGCCTGCGAAATCACTCCTCCACGATTGGCAACGCCGATCACCAGCGTTTCGGCGCCGGCGGCCCTGGCTTCGGAGAGGCTCATGTCGGCAAGGCCGAGATCCGTTCCACAGCCTTCGAGGCGGTATTGTCCGACGCAGTTTTCGGGGCGCCAATCGCGTATGCCATAGGCGACCTTTGCTGCCAGCGCATCGGGTGCGTCGCCAAGAAACAGAAGATAGGGCGTGCGGATCATGGGAGACCTCGTCGTCGGGTATGTCGGTTGCGGAAGCTTGGAATGAAGGCAATTCAAATTCTCTGCAAATCCTGAT
Organism: Marivita sp. GX14005; assembly: GCF_023370775.1. Taxonomy (GTDB): domain Bacteria; phylum Pseudomonadota; class Alphaproteobacteria; order Rhodobacterales; family Rhodobacteraceae; genus Marivita. The sequence goes on along the minus strand of NZ_JAMCCQ010000002.1, from coordinate 365,937 downwards.
GCCAAACGCCGATTTTTGCGAATATTATATCGCAAATCTCATAATACGCGGGACAATCTTCGACAAACTCGGCCATCATTTGATCTTTCTGCATCTGCAAAATGCGCTTGCGAAGCATCGTGCAATTTCCTAACCCGAGAGAAGCGATACACGAAACATCCTTACCAAGAGGTGCATCATGTCCTTCCGAATCCAACCTACCGCGCCGGCCCGCCCAAACCGGTGCCAATTGTTCGGTCCCGGCTCCAACACCAAGCTTTTCGAAAAGATGGCGGGATCGGCGGCCGATGTGATCAATCTCGATCTGGAAGACAGCGTTGCCCCGACAGACAAGGACAGCGCACGTAGCAACGTGATCGAGGCGATCAACGATGTCGATTGGGGCAACAAGACACTGAGCGTGCGGATCAACGGACTGGATACGCCCTACTGGTATCGCGATGTGATCGATCTGCTCGAACAGGCGGGGCCGCGGCTCGACCAGATCATGATCCCCAAAGTCGGCTGCGCCGAGGACATCTATGCGGTTGATGCGCTGGTGACAGCGGTGGAGGCTGCGAAGGGCCGCGAGAAGAAACTCGCCTTCGAGGTCATCATCGAATCCGCCGCCGGGCTTGCGCATGTCGAGGCGATCGCCGCCTCCAGCCCGCGGCTCGAAGCGATGAGCCTCGGCGCGGCGGATTTCGCGGCGTCGATGGGGATGCAGACGACTGGGATCGGCGGCACGCAGGACAACTACTACATGCTGAAGGACGGCGCGAAATATTGGTCCGATCCTTGGCACTGGGCGCAGACGGCCATCGTGGCGGCCTGCCGAACGCATGGCGTGCTGCCCGTGGACGGCCCGTTCGGCGATTTCTCGGACGATGAGGGCTTTCGTGCGCAGGCGCTCCGATCCGCAACGCTCGGCATGGTGGGAAAATGGGCCATCCACCCCAAACAGATCCCGCTTGCGAACGAGATCTTCACCCCCTCGGATGACGCGGTCACGGAAGCGCGCGAAATTCTCTCCGCGATGGAAGACGCCAAGGCGAAAGGGGAAGGCGCGACCGTCTACAAGGGCCGACTTGTCGATATCGCCTCAATCAAACAGGCCGAGGTGATCGTGCGGCAATCCGAGATGATCGCCAAGCAGTAAGCGACGCTAGAACCGCGAGGGGGTCAGACTTTTAGGAAGATCCGGCCCCGCTCAATCCCAATCCTTGCGCCCGTGCACGCCGGTTTCGTCCAGCAGGCCCATGCGCTTGGCCTCGTAATAATAGCCGCGCGCATACCAGCCGACCGCCTCTGCCTCATCGCCTTCGGCAACGAGCCATGCGCCGCGCAGATAGCGCGTTGCGTATCTCAGGTTCGTTTCGGCATCGAGCAGATCGGATGGCGCGCCGCGAAACCCCATCGTGCGCGCAGTTGCTGGGAGGATCTGCATCAGCCCAAAATACGGCCCGTTCCGGGCCTCGGGGCGATGGGTGCTCTCGCGAATGACGACGCGCTGCACCAGGCTGACCGGCACATCGTTCTCATTCGCCGCTTCAACGATCAGGCGGCGCAATTCCGGCGTTTCGTTGGGATAGAGCGCGCGCGACACGGTTGGCTCCGGCGCGGGCGTCGAACAGGCCGCGACCAGGCAAAGGCTCATCAGCGCTGAAAATCGGAGCGTCAGGGGCATGTTCATGCCGAAGCTCTGACCCAAAATCCGGCCCCGATCAAGCGCGGGGCGCGCGTATCGGCGGCGCTCCGCACAAACAGGTCGGATGGCCGCGTCAGGCGGCGTAGTATTCGCTGATCACCGGGGCCGGTGCGGAGTTGGTCACACTGACGAGCTTCGGCTCCGGGCGGTAATAGGCGTATGCTTCGTCGAGAATGGCCAGGGCTTCGGCGGCCGGTGTTGCGGGTGCGGTTCGAATTTTATGGTCCACGGAACTTACCTTTGGGCAGATGTTCTCCTCCGTGCGGCTAATGTATGCCAGCGGGCTGTCAGCGCTACCGCCAACCCCGCAAGCCCGCCTTGTGCTTCAAACATAGCTTACCCACGGTCATCCTTGGGCGATCCCATGACGACATAGGAGGTCAACGCATTGACCTGCGGAAGAACGCCCAGAACCTCGGTATGGAAGTGCTTGTAGGCCGCCAGATCGGCAACCTCGACGCGCAACAGATATTCGACGGTTCCGGTGATATTGTGACATTCCCGAACATCCGCGCAGCGCAGAATTCCCCGCTCGAATGCTTCCTGCGCAGACTTGGTGTGCTGGTTCAAGCCGACCGCGACATAGGCTACAAACCCCGCCCCGGTCTTTTCGAGGTCGAGAACCGCGCGATACCCCTTGATGACACCCGACCGTTCGAGCGCCCCGACACGGCGCAGACATGCAGACGGCGACAGCCCCACCCGCTCGGCCAGCGAGAGGTTACTTATTCGGCCATCTTGTTCCAAGCAGTGCAATATCTTGCGATCAATCTCATCCATGTTCGATTTATATTGCGAAATTCATCCGATGGTATCCATAAATCGCAACCACACCGCAATTCGGATCGCATATCCTGCACGCCATGACACTCGACATCTTCATCGCCCTTGCCGGGTTCGCCCTTGTCACGGTCATCACGCCGGGGCCGAACAATCTGATGCTCATGACCTCCGGCGCGAACTTCGGATTTCGCCGGTCTATCCCGCATATGATCGGTGTCGGGCTCGGGTTTCCGCTGATGATCGTGCCAGTCGGTCTGGGCGTGATGCAGGTTTTTGATATGTGGCCGGTATCCTATACGGTCCTGAAGGTCGCCTCGGTGCTCTACATGCTCTGGCTCGCCTGGAAGATCGCCAATGCCGCGCCGCCCAAGGATGCGCCCGACGGCGCCGGCACGCCGCTGAGCTTCCTGCAGGCGGCGGCCTTCCAATGGGTCAACCCCAAGGCATGGTCGATGGCGCTCGGAGCGATCACGCTTTACGCCACGGGACGCGATCTGGCGGCGATCCTCTGGGTTGCCTGCACCTATGTCGCGATGGGCTGTATCTCGACGACAAGCTGGACGATCCTCGGCCAGCAGTTGCGGCGCTTGCTGAACCGCCCGGCCCGCTTGCGGATCTTCAACGGCGCGATGGCCTTGCTGCTCGTTGCCTCCCTGGTTCCGGTGGTGCTTCCGTAGCGTTGCAAATCGCGCGCGAGCCAGTCATATAAGCCGGCAGCCAAGGGCGAAAGGACGCAAGGCGCATGACAAACTATCTCGATTTCGAGAAACCGCTGGCTGAAATCGAAGGCAAGGCCGAAGAACTGCGCGCCATGGCGCGGGCCAACGAAGAGATGGATATCGAAGACGAGGCGCGCGCGCTCGATGCGAAGGCTGCGACGCTGCTCCGGGATCTCTACAAGAAGTTGACGCCCTGGCGCAAATGCCAGATCGCCCGCCACCCCGAACGCCCGCATTGCAAGGATTACATCGAAGCGCTCTTTTCCGAATATACACCGCTGGCCGGCGATCGGAACTTCGCCGATGACGACGCCGTGATGGGGGGTCTCGCGCGGCTGGACGATCGCCCGGTCGTCGTGATCGGCCACGAAAAGGGGCACGACACGCAAAGCCGCCTGAAGCGCAATTTCGGCATGGCCCGGCCCGAAGGATACCGCAAGGCCGTCCGGCTCATGGATCTCGCGGACCGGTTTCGCCTTCCCGTCATCACTTTGGTGGACACGCCCGGCGCTTTCCCCGGCAAGGGCGCGGAAGAGCGCGGCCAGTCGGAGGCCATCGCGAGATCGACGGAAAAATGCCTGCAGATCGGAGTGCCGCTGCTGTCGGTCATTATCGGCGAAGGCGGATCGGGCGGCGCGGTGGCCTTTGCCACCGCCGACAGGCTGGCGATGCTGGAACACTCGGTCTACTCCGTCATCTCGCCGGAAGGTTGCGCATCCATCCTTTGGAAAGACGCGGAGAAGATGCGAGAGGCGGCGGAAGCGCTTCGCCTTACCGCGCAGGATCTGCACAAGCTTGGCGTCGCCGACCGGATCATCCCCGAACCGCTCGGCGGGGCACATCGCGACGCTCCCGAGACCATTCAGGCTGTCGGGGACACGTTGCGGCAAATGCTGGATGAGCTACAGGAAACCGCACCCGAGCAGCTGATCGCGGCTCGCCGGCGCAAGTTCCTCGATATGGGTGCGCACGGGCTGGCGGCCTGACAGATGCGCGCGCTCCTCCAACGCGTAAGCGACGCCTCCGTAACCGTCGATCACGAGATGATCGGCAAGATCGGCCCCGGGCTGCTGATCCTCGTCTGCGCGATGCAGGGTGATGATGAAGCCGACGCCGAAAAACTCGCTGCAAAGATCGCCAAGCTGCGTATCTTCAAAGATGAGGAGGGTCGCATGAACCGCTCCATCATCGACAGCGGCGGCAGCGCACTGATCGTCAGCCAGTTCACTCTCGCCGCCGACACTTCGCGCGGCAATCGCCCCGGCTTTTCCACGGCGGCTGCCCCGCAAGAGGGGGAACGGCTCTACGAGTGTTTTGCTGATCGGATCAGCCAACTTGGGATCCCGATGGCCAAGGGCCGTTTCGGCGCCGATATGAAGGTCGCCCTGACAAATGATGGCCCCGTTACGATCTGGATGGACAGCAACGCGTAGCCGTTCGCGGCGCAACCGGTCGCGACGTCGGCAAGCGATCCGCCGGGATCGCCCGCGCTTCATTCGAACCAGACCAGTGAGCCGATCCGATCCGGCCAAAGGCTCCGGGCGAGCGCTCCGGCAGCGCCGCCGCCGCCCGAAAAAAGCGTTGTGAATAGAGGATTCACTTTTCCGAGCGCAGTCGAGCCGATCAAGATTTCTTCTGCCTCACCCGCACGTTGCACCATTCTGGCCTGCAGTTCACGGGTAGCGCCGCCTGACAAAGCCCGCGCCCCTGTCAACAGCGCATCCAATATGCCGGACGTTCCGCAGCACAGCCCCAGCGCCGGTCGGACCAGACTTCCCCCGGCCTCTGCCGAAGCGGCGCGATACGCGCGTTCGATATCGAACGGATGCCCGACCAAATTCCATACCAGACTCCGGGCGGAAACTGCCCCGGCCCGCCCGCCGCACCAACTCCAGCCGGCCGCAGGCGGTTCTATGTTCGGAACGTGCTGCCAGCCGTTCAGATGATCGCGCCAGAAACGATCATCCGCAGACAGCGCTGCGCGCACCGTATCCAGGCTCGACCCATCGCCGCGCAAGGCCGTCCAACGCGCCAATGCCACCGCGATTCCGGTCGCTCCATGCGCGGCATGAAGTGCCGGGCGGCCCGTGCCACCGGGCCAGAAACATCCTTCAGGTCCATCCACCTTGTCCGCGATCAGATTGCGCGCCACTCCGTCTGCGATTGCCCGAAGGCCCGGACCGGGTTCCGCCGCTTCGGCGGCAAGCAGCGCCATCAACAATCCCGCACGCCCGAACATCAAGTCGCTCGGGCTGTCCGATCCGACCATTCGCGGCGCATGGCGATGCAGCAAATCAAATGCGCGTGCGATCATCGCATCATCCTGCAAAGCCGTTCCAGCGCGAAGCAATGCAAAGCAAAATCCGCCCAGACCCCGTGCGAGGCCGGGACCCCGTTCAGCCGCGAGTTCGCCGCATCCGGGATAGAGCAACGCAGCCCTTGCCATCTCGCAAAGCTCGGATCGACCGAGAATACGCCCCACCTCTGCAAGCACGATGGCCGTACCGGCAGAGCCATCGTAAAGCGCCTCGCGGTCGCGATGCGCTCGGGTTCCGGGCCGGCCTTCATCATTCGTCACCTGCGGCCACCATAATCCCGATGCGTCATATTGCGCCGCCTCGGATATGACCCGCAACAGCGTGTTCAACCTGCGCAATCGAGGGTCCGCTTCCGGCTGCGGCGAGTCCACGATGTTTGCCTCCGCCCCGACAGAAAGCCCGAGCGTTGCCGTCTGCAACACCTTGTCGTCGTCGCCCAATTCGCCAAGGCGATCGCTCATCTGCCTCAGGGGCGTCGCACCCAGTTCGGCGCCGTCGATCATGCTTTCGCGGATACCGAGCGCGAAATAGGGCACATCCGCGTGCAAAACCTGTGCAACCTCGGTTTCGAGCAGCGTATTGTCCACATCGATCTCGGCACGGGACGCGCTGGAAAGATCGCTCCGAATTGCGGCGCGCCGGCGGGATGGTGACGCCAGCGTCTCGGCACAAAGCGATCTGGCAATGACCGCTGCATACATTCGGGTCGGTCGAGGAACGAGGCGGATCGGCGCCGTGTCCAGACCGGCGGCCACGCGATCGCGGATTGCATCTTTTTCCTTGAGAACCGTGTCATAGGCCCGGGCAAATCCTTCGACGACAAAACCTACCTTGTCCACGGGAAGCACGGTTCGGCCCACCCGAAATGGCAGGTTGCTCACTCTTCGCTCACATGCCGGACAGGCGGCATAGGAAAGCTCGTCCGTATCGGGGTTGACCGGCACCAGCACATTGATCGCCTCCAACCCGAACGGAGCCAGACCGCCCATCGTATGTTCGCTCTCGGCGCTCTTCTGCGACCCGCTTGCCGCACGCCGCTGTGCGACACGGACGGGAAGCAGGCCCGACGCATAGATTGACGGGAAAGTCCGAAGGGGCGCGTTCAGGGAATGCGCGGCATGACAAACAGCCTCGTCCCGCGGCCGCAGGCTCGCAGGCAACATTGTTTCGGCATCGATTACGTAGGGGACAGCCTCGCGAACGATGATGTTCTCGTGATGCAGATCGGTCGCGCCGAGCCCATGCGCAAGCGCGGCGATAGCACCGAAGCGCCTGTAGCAGTCCTCCACATCGCTTTCGGTTTCGCAGGGCGCCGGACGGATGTGTTCGACCAGTCCAAAACCGGCCATCCTCGCCACACGCGGCATATCGGTCGTTCCCCCGAACGTGCGCTGCAAGACGTAGGCGAAGGTGTCGTTCCAGACCTGCTCGGTGGTGATGTCGCGCGGTTTGTAGACCACGCTCCCCAAGGCAAAACGCGCGATCGCCACGGAACGTCCGTGGCAATGCAGATCGGAAAGACCGAATTCCAGCGTTTCTAGTCGTCCCGGATCGGTCGCGCCCGGGCTGATGATCGCCGCCGCCTCTTTTCGATGCATGTCGAGCCGTTCGACCGTTTCCATGACAGCCGAACGCCAGTTCTCCGTCAGGCTCGCCAAAAGACGCCCGAGGGGCGTCGGGGTGCCACTGTCATCAAGGCAGTCACGCCAGAACGAGGATGACGAAAAAGAGTTCACCAGCGTTCGTCGCGCCGGACCTGTGGAGACGCCCGGTCTCCAGAAGCGGTCATGAACCGCACGAAATGCAGCAAAGCGTTCAAAGACAAATTCGTTCGTGAGCCGCCCGAGAATGACCTGCAGCCAATCCAGCGCATCGCGTTTGATCTGGGCATGATCGATGCGCTCCGGCGCAAATCGGCCAAGCGCGGCCTCGAGCGTGCGCTCCTCCTCGGCGAGATGCTCTGCAAAGACCGGGCCGAGGACGGGCGTGCAGGCCAACCGTTCCGCCTCCCTCAACGACAGGACAGCAGGCCTCATGTCCATTCGCGAAAACCCTAGTCCTGCGTCGCCACGATGATCGACGTGGTCGTGCCGGCGGTGCAGATGATCGAGGTGAGCACGCATAACGTGCAAGCCGTCCAGTCGTTATCGGCGAATTCCTCGTTGAGCGAATTGGCGGCTATGTTGCGCCCGACGAAAGGCGGAATGGGGATCGTGACCGATCTTAAATCGTCTTCCACGATCCTGATCTCGACACCATCGGGAATATCGACGCCCCGCCCGCGCAGGGTTTCGACGGGATCGGTGAGCAGTTTCCTGCGGAAATCCCTGAGCAGGCTGGCATCCAGCAGGACCCGTTCGAGCTCTGTCGACGTGATCGGCATGTCATATTCCTCCACGGCTGCGATTTTCGGGCAATGCGGCAGGCCTTTCACAGCCGATCTCGGCGTCGGGCGCTGCCTGTGCTAGGATCGATGCTAGCCGTAAGGTGACAGGCGGCGGAATAGGCACCAATACATAGGCTTTATGCGGCAATACCCGTTTCTCGCTCGAAGGCCACGGAACATGACATGGGAAAACCTCAAGATCCTGCTGGCGGTGCATCGCGAGGGATCTCAATCGAAGGCCGCGCTGTTCCTCGGAATGGATCAGTCCACCGTCGCGCGCAGGCTGTCCTGCCTCGAAGCCGAGCTTGGGGTGATCCTGTTCGTCCGGACCAAGTCCGGCCTCGTCCTGACCGACGCCGGAAAAATCGCCCTGCGCCATGCGATCCTGATCGAAACGGCCGCGCATGCCCTCGCCGAGGACATGTCCGAAACCGCCATGGAGGGCTCGGCCGGCCTTGTGCGCCTGCTCGGCAACGCGTGGATGCTCAACAGGCTCGCCGATATCGCGATGCCCGCCTTTCTGGCCCGACACCCGCGACTGGAGTTGCGACTTCTGAGCCTGACCCCGCGCGTTATCGCGCGCGGCGAGGCCTCGGTGTCCCTCTGGTTCGAGGTTGACCCGCGTGATGGTGAATTCGCCGTAGCGCTCGGTCAGGTGCCCTATGCGCTCTACCGGTCACGCAAGGCACCGCCGAACACCGACGATTGGGTGATCTTCCTCGATGAAGACGCCGCCCCGAAAACGATTACCAATGCCGCTTTGCAGATGCGCCGACCCCATGAAAAGGTCCGCCTTTCGGCAACCGACGCCGGCATTCTCCTTGCGGCCATCGCGGGCGGGATCGGCAAGGGTCTTTTGCCGATGTGTCTCGCCGAACAGGACCGCCGCCTCCGGCGTGTCGCGCCCGGTCCGCCGGAATTGCACCGGACCCTGAAACTGCATCTGCACCCGGACACCTGCGAGATGAAAAAGGTACATACCGTGGTCGATTGGCTGCACAGCATCTTTCCGCAGGTGTTCCTCCCGGCACCGCACAGCGCGTTTTACCAACATCCGTCTTCTGCATCCATGCGGTAGCCTGCCGCCCTTGGACGATGGCAAAACCTGTTCATCCGCAAACGCCGCCCCCGCCTCTTCTATTTCCGAATGCTCGGCAACCCGGTGAAGAGGCTCGCGACGGGGATCGCGCACGTTTCCACGTCTATGGCTCGCGCAGGGCTTCGCGGGACTTGTAGAGCGGCTTGAGCAGGTATTGCAGCACCGTCTTTTCTCCAGTGTGAAACTCGACCGTCGCCTGCATGCCGGGGCGAAGGTCGAGGCTGCGCTGCCGCTCGGTGATCGAAGTCGGATCAATCTGGACGGTGACCTTGTAATGCGCCGGCGCCTCGGGGCGGCGGGGATCCTTGAAGCTGTCGGCGGAGATCACGTCGACATGGCCCCTCAACGATCCGTAGATCGTGTAATCATAGGCCGACAGTTTGATCGTCGCCGCCTGCGCCGGGCGCAGCCCGCCGATATCTCGCGGGGCCGCCTGGGCCTCGACGAAAAGCTCCTCGTCCTGCGGGATGATCTGCAGGATCTCCTCGCCCGGCCGCACGACGCCGCCGATCGTCGTCACGCCCAGCTTGTTGACGATCCCGTGCATCGGGCTGGTCAACACCGTCCGGTTCAACTGGTCGCGGGAGGCGCGCAGGTTTTGCTTCAGCGTGGCGAGTTCCTTCAATGTCTCGGAATAGGCTTGCGCGCGCTGTAGCTCGGCCTGGGTCACGATCTCGTCCAGCTTGATGCGGGCATCGGCATGGGCCTTTCGCGCGCGGGTCACCTCGATCAGCGCGACGACCTTTTTGGTCAGAAGGTCCTCCAAAAGCCGCTTTTCCTCGGTCGCCTGCTCCAGAACGCGGCGCGCGCCGTCGCGCCGCGCCTCGAAATCGAGCTGTCGCGCTGCCAGAAGCGCCTTTTCGGACGCCGCCATTTCCGGGCTGCGCTGCGCCAGATGCGGCGGGATGACGAACTCGACCAGTCCGGCCATTTCGGCCTCGATCCGCAGCCGGCGGATCTCCAGCGCGGTGATCTGGTCCTCGAGATCGCCTACGGAGGATTCGAATTGCGTGCCGTAGAGCCGGGCGAGGATGTCGCCCTTCTTGACCTCGTCGCCCTCCCGGACAAGCAATTCGGCCAGGATACCCCCTTCGAGGTTCTGGATGCTTTGAGGCCGCGACGTCGAGATGAACTCGCCTTCGGCGCGCACGATCTCGTCGATCCAGGCATAGGCCGCCCAGATGACGAAGAGCCACAGCGCCGCGGCCGACAGCCAGATCACCAGCGACGGGCCGCGCAGTCGGCGACCGAGTTGGGCGGAAAGGTCGGTCGTGCTCAGCGTCATCGGCTCAAGTTCCCTGCGCCGTGCGCAGATGGTCGAGCACCCGGTCGCGCGGCCCGTCCACGACGAGGCGGCCATTGGCCAGCACGCTGGTCCGACTTGCCAGCGAAAGGATCGGCACCCGGTGCGTCGCGATTACCGCAGTCCGGCCCTCAAGCCAGGTTTCGAGCCGCGATATCAGCGTTTTCTCCAAGGTCTGGTCCAGCGCCGCGGTCGGCTCATCGAGCAGGCAAATCGCCGGATCCTGAAGCCAGAGGCGCGCCCAGCCGATGGATTGGCGCTGCCCGACAGAAAGCCCCTCCCCGCCATCGCGGATCTCCAGGTCAAGCCCTTGCGGATGGCCGCGCAGGAACGGGCCGAGCCCGGCAAAATCCAGCGCGGCCAGAAGCCGGTCGTCATCGCGCTCCAGCATGTTGAGGTTCAGATTGTCGCGCAGGCTGCCATGGAACAGCCGGACGTCCTGACCGAGATAGCCGATGGAGCGGCGCAGATCGCGCATGTCGATCTGGCTCATGTCCGTGCCGTCGATCAGGATCGTTCCGGAAGTCGGCCCATAAAGCCCGGCGAGAAGCTTGAGCAGGGTGGATTTGCCCGACCCGTTCGCACCGAGGATGGCGAGCGTCTGGCCGGGCTGGATCGCAAGGCCGGGGATATCGAGAACCGCTACGCTTTCCTTGTCATAGCGAAACGCCACTTCGCGCAGCTCGAACCGCCCGTTCAGCCGGTCGCGGCGCAGGTATTTGCGGCCGTCGCTGCGATCCTGCGGAAGTTCCGCCACCCCGCCCAGCGCATCGAGCGCGGCCCGGACGTTGCCCCAACGCGCCATGATGCCCGAAAGCTGGGTCAGAGGCGCAAGCGTGCGCGAGGTCAGGATGCCCACGGCGATGATCGAGCCGACGGTGAATTCGCCGGCGAACACCAGATAGGTGCCCGCAATGACGGCGGCGACATAAGTGGCCTGCTGCACGCCCTGGCTCCAGAATGTCAGCGCAGCTGCAAGGCGGCGCTGTTCGGAGGATTTGAGCGACTGAACGCTCGTCAACTCTTCCCATTGCCGGGCGAAACGGTCCTCGGCGCGCTGCGTCTTGATCGTGTCGAGCTCGCTCACGGCTTCGTTGAGCAGGCGCGATTGCCGGGTCGAGGCGCCCTGCATCGCTTGCGTGATGCGAATCATTCGCTTTTGAAGCAGGAAGCCCGGCACGACCATCAGCAGCGCGCCCGCGATCAGAACCCAGACAACGCTGCCCGCGATGGACCACACGAGCAAGAGGAACAGCAGAATGAACGGGATATCGGCCAAAGCGCCGATGGTCGATGCGGTGAAGAACTCGCGCACAGAGGCGAATTCGCGCATGGCGGCGAAAAGCTGCGAGGGCGCGCGGCCCGGAGTGTCGGAGCGCATCCCGAGGATCCGGTTTAAAAGCGTCTTCTGCACGCCGGTTTCGATCTGCCGCCCCGCGCCATCGAGCAAGCTGGACCGCGCGACTTTCAGGAACCCTTCCAGAACGATCGCCATTCCCGCCCCGATCGCCAGCACCCAGAGCGTGGCCGTCGATTGATGCGGGATCACGCGGTCATAGACCTGCAGCGAGAAAAGCGCGACGGCCACCGCGAGCAGGTTGGCGACCAACGATCCCAGAGCGACCTCGCCGAACTGGCGCCCATATTGCGCGAAACTGCCCCAGAACCAGTGCGGATCATCACCCTTTTCGGCGTGCAGTCCAACCAGCGTTTCGACAGGTGCCTCGCCCCGGATCAGCACACCGCTGAAAAACGGCGCGAACTCCGATGCCTCTACCCGTTCGGTTCGGTCCGGGGCCGTTTCGTCCCAGATGGTGAGCGTCATGCGGTCCTGTGACAGGACCAGCACCGCCTGGCCATTCGTCATCAGTGCGATGGCCGGCCATTGGTCCGGCGTCAGATGCGCGCCATGGCGGCTCTGCGCGAGCATCCCGGCCGCTTTCACACCTGCCAGAAGCGCCGCTTCGCCGACAGCGCCGTCTGTGCCGGGATGCCGGCTCATCGCGTCCTGAATATCGGCGGCGGCGGTGGGAAGGCCGAGCCGGCCCGCATAAGCGCGGATCAATTCGGTGCGCGCGCGGATGCGGTCCGAATGGCGCGGCGCGCGGCCCGGCTCGTTCGCGGCCGCGCGGCTCTCCGGGGCCATGCGCAGCACGGCATTGCCCGCTGGCCCGCCGACGAGCCTGATATTCGACAGCCCGCTCAAATCCGCGCCCCATCGGCCAGAACGCCCAGCCGCTTCGCCGCGTCGAGCCTTGCCCGTGCGGCGCGGTATTTCAGATCGAGTTCCTTCTCCAACGCTCGCAGGAAGGTTTCGTAAACTCCGACCACATCCATGACCTGCCGCGTGCCGGATTCGTATTGCAGGCGGAAGAGATCGAGGTTTTCCTTCGCCTGCCGGGTCAGCAGCGCGGCTTCCTCCGCTTGCCGGGCCAGCGCGGCCTGCTCACGTGCGTCGGCCTCGATGGCGCGGCGGGCCAGATCGCGCGCTTCGGTGACCTTGCGATCAGCGGTCAGCTTGCCCGCCTCGGCGGCACGGAGCGCAGCGCCCGTGCCGAAACCGAGCGGCGTGTCGCTGCTGCCCGTCAGCGTGACGCTATCGGCGCCGCCACGTGCGCTCCCGCCCAAGGACAGACCGGGCAGATGTTGCGCCCGCGCAATGCGCGCCTTCGCCAGCTGCCGGTCGCGTTCGACCATGACGCGCAGGACCTCGGGCGGCTCAACCTGGGTTACCTGGCGCAGATCTCCAAGCCCGCGCAGATCCCCGAGCGGCACGGACGCCATCGCCTCCAGCTCCGCCACTGCCCGAACCGTCTTTTCCTCTGCCGCCGCATGCCGCGCGCGCAGATTGGCAAGCTTCTGCCGCACCACGCTGAGATCCGACAGATCCGACACCCCGCCCCTTACGCGCTCCTGCATGACCCATTCGAACCGCGCCATCTCGTCGAGCGCCTGCGCGTAAAGCCGGCTTGCCGCGCGGCCTTCTTCGGCCTGCAGGTAGAGGCTCAGCCCCTCATGCACCCGCGAATTGCTGCTTTCCGACAAAGCGACAGCGGCCAGTTCGACATCGGCTTTCGCAAGGTCCCGCTCGGCCTTCTTGCGTCCATTGTCGAACAGCACCTGATTGAGCACCAGGTCGGCGACGAGATCGCCCAGCGAGGTCAGCGACACGCGCGGCGAAAGGGTCGGCAGCCAGTTACGCGACGCGGCCTCGGCGCGAAGCTGGGCGACCTGCAGCTCCGCCTCGGCCACCCGCGCATCGGCGGCCAGCACACCGGCGGCAACCTCGGCATAGGGGGTGCCCGGTTCAAGAACGCTTTGCCGCGCCGAGAGATCGAGGATGACTGGCGAGACCGCGGCCTGCCTGTCGGTGGCGGGCGGCACGCGCGGGCCTTCCGCGCCCGGCAGGACGTTCAGGAAACGCGAGACGGCATCTCCGTCTCGAACGTCCTTCAGGCATCCCGACAAGGCGGTCGCCGCAAGCAATGCGCCAGCGATGGCTCTTCTGCTCTGCCTCATCTTCCCTGAGCCCCCGCGTAAAACCTTGTCTTGTGTCGGGGCCCGGACCGCGCGTCTTGCCGGTCCGAACGATCGGTCCTTCGCGTCAGATCGTGACGTTTCCGATATCTTCGTCGATCAGCACGGTGGCATCGCCCAGATCGTAGACGTTGAATGTCGTTCCGTTCTCGGTGCGCGCGCCGCTTTTTGTGGCGCCCGCAAGGGTTACGGAATCGTTCGCGTTGCCATGCACCTGCACTTCGTTCGTGTCTCCCGACAGGGCCAGAACCTGTGCTTCGGTCAGGGTAAGCGATGCGTTGTCGGCGAATTCGAGATCGATGGACTTGATCTCGTTCGCGCCCTGATTGCCGATCACGGTCACGCCGTTCTGCGTCGAGGCCGGATCATCGACGAAGATATAGGTGCCGGACGTGTTGCCCGCCGCATCGGTCTGCGTGACGACAAGATGCGAGCCGTCCGGGACGTTCTGATTGAAACTATACTGCGTCTCATCGCCCTGAACGTATTCGGTCACTTCCACCGGCTGATGCCCGCCGCTCCCCGTCACGCGGCTGATCGCGACGTCATGCTCCGTCGTTTCCAGAGTCAGACCGCGCACCTGCTCGCTATCGTCACGGGTGATCGAGGTCATGTCCGGCGCATCCGGGGCGATGGTATCGACGACCATCTCCTGCGTGATGGATTCAGTATTGCCCGCCCGATCCGTGGCGGAAATCCCGATGGAGACCGTATCCCCATCGGCCGCCGGGATCATGCTCGCAGGAACGGCCACGGACCAAGCGCCGCTGACCGCGACCTGCGCTGTCATCGTCTGACCGTCGATCGTGACCGTGACGCTCGAGCCCGGCTCCACATCGCCGGTCAGGGTAAAGCCCTGCTTGGCTTCGGCCGCGTTTACAACACCATCGGCGCCGCCGGGAGTGGTTGTCGAGGTGAGCGGCGCAACCTCGGTATCAACACGGAACATCTTGGTTGTCGTCGCGGTATTTCCGGCGGCATCCTCGGTGCTGATCTGCGCCGTGGTGCTGTAGGTGCCGGTCGGCAGATCGACAGGCGAGAAACTGACGCTCCAGTTGCCCTGCGCATCGACAGTGGCGATCCGCGTGATCCCCTCGACAGCCACGGTGACCGAGCCGCCCGGCTCGGTCGTGCCGCTGAGCGTCACGCCGGCGGCATGTTCGGCCCCGTTCACGACGTTATCGGTGGTGACAGGCGCGCTGCTGACCGCGAAATTGCGCACGATGGTATCGACCATCACGCTGTCGGTGCGCGTTAGTTCGTTGCCGGCGGCATCGACGGTATAGGCGGTGATCTGCGCCTCATGTTCACCGGGGCGCACTTCGCCCGCCCCATAGGACGCGGACCAGAGCCCGAACGCATCGGTCTGGACCGTCTTGGTCACGCCATCGAGCGCCACATCAACCATCTGATGCGGCGTCGATGTGCCGGTCAGTGTCACGCCATCGGAGGCTTCGACTTGGTTGACGATATCATCGCCCTCGACCGGTTCGGGGCTGATCGTCAGAAGGCCCGCGTCGGTGTCGAACACCACGTTGCGGGTCTCGGTCACGGTATTGCCCGCCGGATCGGTCGAGCTTGCCGTGAGGATCGCGCTCTGCTCGCCGCCCGGCAATTCGCCCGGCAGGAAGGTCACGCTCCAGTTGCCTTGCGCATCGACGGTTCCGGGGCGGGAAACGCCGCCGAGGCTGATCGTGACATTTGCGCCCGGCTCTGTCGTGCCGGTGACGCTCAGGCCCTGCTCCGCTTCCTCGCCATTGACGACGCCATCCGCGCCGCCCGCTTCGCTGGTGATGTCGAAATTGCGCACCCATGTATCGAGTCGCACATCGCCCGCCGCTTCGCTGACATTGCCGACCGCATCGGTCGCGGTCGCGTTGATCGTCAGCATCTGCTCGCCCACGGGAATTTCCGTTGCCGCGAACGTGACGCTCCAGTTGCCCTGCGCATCGACATTGGCCGCGCGCGTATAGCCGTTCATCTCGACCGAAACATCCGAGCCGGGATCGGTGGTGCCGGTGATCTGCACACCATCGGCGCGTTCCTCGTCATTGATGACGCCATCGGTCTCGATCATGGCGGCATCGATGGTCACGCCGGACACGGTGTCGATCTGGATGCCATCGGTAATCGTCGTGGAATTGTTGAAACTGTCGGTCGCCACGACCTTGATATCGGCGACGTATTCGCCCCGCTCGAAAGTCGAGCTTGTCAGCGTGACGCTCCAGTTGCCCTGCGCATCGACATCGGCGCCGTGGCTCACACCGCCAGCGACCAGCGCGACAGAGGCGCCCGGTTCGGTGGTGCCGGTCACGGTCGCGCCGCCGTCGAATTCGCTGTCGGTGATGATCTCTCCGCTCGCCATCGTGCCGCTGGTGATGGCGACGGGCGGCGGCGTGGTGTCGATGATGACCGTGGGACCCGTCAATGTCGTGTCCACCTCTCCGGTCACCGTCACATCGGCGGTGTAGCTGCCATCGGCCGGGAAATCGGGGCCGGTGAAGATCACCTCCCATGTTCCGTCATCGCCGGTCGTGGTTGTCTGCGTCTTGTCGCCGATTACCACGGTGATCGTATCGCCGGGATTGGCGGTGCCGCTCACCAGAACGGTGCGGTCCTCGTCGGTCAGATCGTCGCCGCCGATCTTCACCTCGCCGTCATTCACCGTCGGAGTGATCGGACCGCCCGCTTCGCCGCCCGAGTCGACCAGCTTGCCGCCATCGTCGTCGCCGTCGCCATTGCCGCCCATCACCGCCGCGCCGGTCGCCACAGCGGCGCCCGCGCCGAGCACCGGGAGCAACCCGCCGCCGGCCAGCAAACCGGCTGCCAGCATGGACACGCCACCCTCCTCCTCGGCCGCGACCATATCGGCCGCAACCACCTCGGGCCGGTCAAAGAAGATCAGCGCATCGTCGGGGCTCCACTTGCCCCAACTCGCTACCTCGCCATATTGCGCGAACAGCGCACCGCCATCGCCCTGCGCGAAACTGACCTCGTGCAGAACACCGTCCGTGCTGAGGAACAGGCGGCCCGACCCTTCGGCGCCGAAATAATCCTCCAGCACGATCACGCGCCCATCGGCCAGCGTGATCTGCAGATCGTTTCCCGCGCGGTCGTAGCCGCGCAGATCGTTTCGATGAAGGTTGAGGGACACCTGACGCCCACCCCCGGCGTCGATCAGAAGAGCCTGTCCGCTTTCCCCGACAACACCGCGCTCGGTCGCACCCGCAGGGGTACGGGCAACGAAATCAATCGCATTCATAACAACACCGCTTTACCTCAAGGCCGCCCGTTTTCGGGTTCGGCTTATTTTTGTTCTGATTTTGACGTAGCGCAAAAAACCTGTGGCTCAAAGAACGAATATAATGTCAGCCGGGGTTTTTCTTATGCAACGGCAAAGTGTTGCGAGAAAATTACGGTCGAAATGTGTTCAAAATGTGGCCATCACCCGATGGCTCCGCGCCGCCTCCTGCGCGGCGAGCCCCATCCGAACCGCCCATGCGCCATCCGCCCAACCGACCTCCGGCACCCCGCCCCGGCGCAGCAGATCGATGAAGCGGGCATGTTGAAAATAGGTCGATCCGTTGTGGTCTCCGGCGTCCAGAATGGTCTCTTCCACCGGGATATTCACCGCTCGCGGTCCTTTCGGCGCGCGCGGGCTCGCCACCACCTGCGCGACCGGCGCATCACCAAGCTCCGCCGGCCAGAACCGGCCCGGCCCCGGCACGAACACTTCGAGCTTGCCGTTCGGCCCCACGGCGCTGATCTCCTCCTGGAAGCGTGCGCCTTCGGCATACATGCACAGCTCCAGCATCGCGCGCGCGCCGCTGGCGAAATCGACGGTGACATAGCCGCTGTCCCACACATCCGGCACACGGCCGCCATATCGCTCGTCCAGATGATTCACCATCTGGCCGGCGCTGGCGGAGATGCGCACCGGATCCGAGCCGAGGATCAGACGCATGAGATCGAAAAAATGGCAACATTTCTCGACCAGGGTTCCCCCGGTGGTGCGGTTGAAGCGGTTCCAGTCACCGACCTTGTTCAGGAACGGAAAGCGATGCTCGCGGATGCTCAGCATCGTCACCCCACCGGTGACGCGCTGCACCTCGTGCAAAAAGGTCTGGATCGGCGGCATGTAGCGATATTCCATCGCGACCCAGATCGGGGCTGGATAACGCGCCGCGACGGCCTCGACCCGCGCGAGATCGGCGGAATCGGTATAAAGCGGTTTTTCCATCAAAAGCGGCAGCGGCCGTGTTGCCGCGATCCGCTCCAACGCGTCGACATGACAATGGTTCGGGCTGGCGACCAACAGGCAATCGAGATCCTCGCGCCCCAGAAGCGCATCGAGCGAGCCGCACAGTTCCGCCGACGGGGCGATCGCCAGCGCAGCCGCCGCCATCGCCTCGTTCGGTTCGAAAATCGCCGCCGCCCGCGCACCATCGAGAAGCGCGATATTGCGCAAATGCTCCTGCCCCATCATGCCGCAGCCGATGATGCCGTAATTGATTGTCTTCACCGCGAGCCCATCAGGTGATCCGGGCGACATACGCTGCAACATCGGTATTGATCCAGTTCAGGGACATTTCCGCGATCGCACCGTCCTGCGCGTGGCTGCGCCGCGTCGCGCAGACGCACGCCGTGCCGGGACGCTTGCCGAAGCTGCCGGGCGCCCAATCCGGCAAGGCGCTCAGGCCGATCCGGTCCTCCGCTCGGGTGATCCAGAGGCCAAGCGCCTCGCGGTAGTAAAGGTAAAGCGACTCGCTGAGCGCATCTGCGTCGACACGGTCGGTGTAGCTGCCATCGAGCCAGATCTCCTCCAGCACGGCAGGCACATCGTTGAGCCGCCGCATCCGACGGATCCGGTGGCCTTCGGCGCTCTGGCCGAAGCGCGGCAAACCGGCAGGTTTGACAAGCCGCTGCACCGAAAGAAGATCGGCGGTCGGCAACCCACCGCCCTCGATCAGTTCGACGCGGAAGAACGCGTAGATGGAAGACGCGTCCGCCCGTGCGCGCACATAGTTCCCCGATCCCTGCACCCGTTCGAGAAACCCGCGCCCGGTCAGCTCATCCAGCGCCCGCCGCAAGGTGCCGACGGAAATACCAAGCCGCGCGGCCATATCGCGCTCGGGCGGAAGACGCTCACCATCCGTCAGCCGCCCGGCCTGGATGTCGCGGATCAGCAATTCACTGATCTGGACATATTTCGGCAGGGAATGTGGCTGCGGCATTTCGAAAGATCCACGATTGATACACTATTGATCTACACAAACTCCGGTGCTACGCAAGATAAAATGATGCAAGCCAAAGACACCTTATGACGATCGTGCCAATCACCTCTCCCGATCTCGACGCCGCCGAAGTGTCATGGTTCGCCGCCTTGTGTTCGGACGATTACGAATATCTCGGTGTGCCGGACGGGCGCTTGCGGTCAAGCTGGGCGCATTGCTCAGCCATCGTGCAGGAGGCCGAACGGCAGGGCTTTCGCAACATCCTCTGCCCCTCCTCCTACCAGGTCGGGCAGGACACGCTCAGCTTCGTCGCCGGCTGCGCGCCGATCACGACGCGCATCAACATGCTCGCCGCCGTGCGCTGCGGCGAGATGCAACCGATCATGCTCGCCCGCACCATCGCGACGCTCGATCACATGCTCGAGGGGCGGCTGACGGTGAACATCATCAGCAGCGATTTTCCCGGCGAGACGGCGGAAAGCGCCTTCCGCTACCAGCGCTCGCGCGAAGTGGTGGAAATCCTCAAGCAGGCCTGGACGCAGGACGAAATCAACCACAAAGGCGAGGTCTACCAGTTCGAAGGGCTGACGACCGATCCCGCCAAACCCTACCAGACCGGCGGGCCGCTGCTCTATTTCGGCGGCTATTCCCCGGCCGCGCTCGAACTTTGCGGAGAGCATTGCGATGTCTACCTGATGTGGCCCGAACCCAAGGACGCGCTGGCGCAGCGCATGAAGGATGTGAACGCTGTGGCCGAACGCCATGGCCGCACACTCGATTACGGCCTGCGCGTGCATGTCATCGTGCGCGACACCGAGGCGGAGGCGCGGGACTATGCCCGGCATCTCGTGTCGAAACTGGACGACGAGCAAGGCCGCAGTATCCGAGAGCGCGCTCTCGATGCCGGATCGCTGGGCGTATCGCACCAGTCGAGGAACAGAGACCTCGCGGATATGGAGGGCTTCGTCGAGCCGCATCTATGGACGGGGATCGGCCGGGCGCGGTCGGGTTGCGGTGCGGCGCTGGTTGGCTCGACCGACCAGGTGCTCTCGGAACTGGAAAGCTACCGTAAAATGGGCATAAGGGCGTTCATCCTGTCGGGATACCCGCATCTCGACGAATGCCGCGAGTTTGGCACCCGCGTCTTGCCACAGCTCGAAACCTGTTCGCTGCCGCAGGTCTACGGCCGCGTTCCCGCAACCACACCCGCAACCCCCCTTGGCAACGGAGAACGCCGCTGATGGATCGCATTGCCCTCACCGACACGCTCGATCTCAGCCGCCTCGTCTATGGCATGTGGCGGCTGGGCGACGATGCCGATACCAGCCCGGCACATATCCGCAAGAAGATCGCCGCCTGTCTGGACCAGGGTATCACCACGATGGATCAGGCCGATATCTACGGCGGTTACGCAGCCGAAGAATTGCTCGGCGCGGCACTGACGCCCGATCTGCGCAACCGGATCGAGATCGTCACCAAATGCGGCATCGTCGCCCCGGCTGGGCGGTATTCCCAGGCGCGCGTCAAGCATTACGACACCAGCCGCGCACATCTCATGGCATCGGTTGATCATTCGCTCCGGCTGATGAAGATCGACCATATCGATCTGTTGCTCATCCACCGCCCCGATCCGCTGATGAACCATCTTGAGACCGGCGCGGCGCTTGACGATCTGGTCGCTTCGGGCAAGGTCCGGGCGGTCGGCACGTCGAATTTCCGCCCCTGGGACTGGGACTTGCTGCAATCGGGCATGAGAACGCCTCTGGCAACCAATCAGATCGAGATGAGCCTGTTGCACCATACGCCCTTCACCAACGGCGATCTGGCTTTCCATCAACAAAACGCAACCCCGCCCATGGCATGGTCGCCGCTGGGCGGCGGGGCGCTTTTCAGCGATGCGCACGCCGCGCTTCAACGCGCATTGCGGCAAGTCGCAGAGGCGCAAGGCGTTGATATCGCGGCTGTTGCCGTGGCCTGGCTCTTGGCACACCCGGCAAATATCCTACCTGTGCTCGGCACCAACAATCTGGACCGCATTGCGCGTATCGGCGATGTTGGGCGCGTCCAGATCGACCGGGAGACATGGTTTGACCTTTACACGCACGCGCTTGGCCATGACGTGGCCTGACCTGACCGATGAACGCCTTGACGCATAGCTTCGACCCTTCGATCGAGAACGACGCGGCCTTTCGCGCGGCGCTCGGCCAGTTCGGCACGGGCGTGACCGTCGTGACCTGCCAGACGCAGACCGGGCCGATCGGCATCACGGCGAACAGCTTTGCCAGCGTCTCGCTCGACCCGCCGCTGGTGCTTTGGGCGCCGGCGAAGGCGTCGGCACGCTACCCGTTCTTCATGGAGGCCGAGCATTTCGCGATCCATGTGATCGGCGCCGAGCAGGCGCATCTGGGAAAGGCTTTCGCCCGCGAAGGCGACGCGTTCCACGATTGCGACTGGAGCTATGGCGACAGGGACGTGCCGCTTCTCGGGGGGTGCCTGAGCCGCTTCGAATGCACCAGAACCGCCGCGCATGACGGCGGCGACCATTCCATCATCGTGGCCCGCGTGCGCCGCGTCACCACCAACAAGGGCACGCCGCTCATCTTCTTCGGTGGCCAGTTCGGAGGCTTTACGGAACCACACTAAACGCCCCAAAGTAACAACAGCAAACGATCCGGGGCAGCGCATCGCGGGATGCGACAACAGGAGGAGGCGGCCAAGGATGGCCATATTGCTCGGGCTTCTGGCCCCGTTGCAGATGTTCAACGACATCGTGCTGCGTATTGGCCGTGCCATCGGCGTGGTCGCCATCGGCCTGATGGTCCTGGCGATCCTCTTGCAGGTCTTCTTCCGCTACGCGCTCGGCAACGCGCAGCCGTGGCCGGAAGAGGCCGCGCGGTTCCTGATGCTCTGGATGACCGGGTTGATGGCGCCCTCGGCCTACCGGCGCGGCGGGTTCGTGTCCATCGACATGGCGGTCGAAGCCCTGCCCAGACGCGTAGCTGCGCTTCTGTCGCTCTTTTTGCTCGGCTTGGCGATGCTGGTTCTGATCACGGGGATCGACATGGGCCATAGCCATGTCAAAAGTGGATGGCTCTTTGCCTCGTCCTCTCTCTACGTTCCGCTCGAATTGATCGGAATGACGGGCTTCAAGCTCAAGCTCGCCTGGATGTACCTGTCGCTCTATGTCGGGCTGATCCTCCTTGCCATCGTCAATGTCGAACTGATCCTGCGCGCCGTGGTCTCGCTCCTCGGCGGCGAAGATCGACTGCGACCCATGCGCGAAACGGATCTGGCGGTGGAATGATGCTGGTCTGGTTTCTCCCGCTCTTTCTCGTGTTCCTGATGATCGGCTTGCCAGTGTTTTTCGCACTGCTCGCGGCGCCCGGCATCCTGCTCTTCCTCAACGGGCAAGAGCGCGATCTCGCGCTGCTTTACCGCAATGTCTATAACGGGATGGACAGCTTTCCGCTCATGGCGATCCCGTTCTTCATGCTGGCCGGCGAATTGATGAACCGCGGCGGAATCACGCTGCGGCTGGTCGAATTCAGCCAGGCGATGATGGGTCATTTCCGCGGCGGGCTGGCGCATGTTAACATCCTGTCCTCGATGCTCTTTGCCGGGCTCTCGGGCTCCGCCGTGGCGGACACATCGGCGCTCGGCTCCATGCTCATCCCCGCGATGGAGAAGGAAGGCTATACACGTCGTTTTGCCGCCGCGATCACGGCGGCCAGTTCCGTGATCGGGCCGATCATTCCGCCGTCGGGGATCATGATTATCTACGCCTATGTCATGGGCGAATCCGTGGCCGCGCTCTTTCTGGCCGGGATCCTTCCCGGCATCCTCGTCGGGCTTGGATTGATGCTGACGGTCAAGCTTATGGCCGATCGCTACGATTTTCCGGCCAGCCGCGCCCGATCGAGCTGGGGTGAAAAGGGTGAGGCGAGCCTCAAGGCGTTCTTTCCGCTGATGACGCCGGTGATCATCCTTGGCGGCATTCTCGGGGGCGTGTTCACCCCGACCGAAGCCGCAGCCGTGGCGGTCGCCTATGCGTTGATCATCGGCATCTTCATCATGCGCAGCCTTCACCTGCATGAAATTCCCGGCGTTTTGCAAAACGCCGCAATGACGAGCGCTGTCGTGCTGTTGCTCGTGGGTGCTGCAATGGCCTTCAAGACGGTGGTCAGCCTCAGTCACGCACCCGAACAACTGGCGGCGATCATCCTTGGCCTGTCCGAAAATCCGCTGATCCTGCTGTTCCTGATAAACCTGCTTTTGTTCATCGTCGGGATGTTCCTCGATGCAGGTCCGGCGATCATCATTCTTGGTCCGATCCTCGGCCCGATCTTCACCGATCTCGGCATCGATCCCATTCACTTCGCGATCATCATGTCGGTCAACCTGACCGTCGGGCTCGCCACGCCGCCGATGGGGCTCGTGCTTTTCGTGGCAAGCTCCGTTTCGGGCGAAAAGGTGCAGACCATCGCACGCGCGATCCTCCCCTTCCTTGCCATCGAAATTCTTGTCATTTTCCTCATCACCTTCGTTCCCGAACTATCCATGGCAATTCCGCGCATGACGGGATTTGCCGACTGACCCACCACGATGCATAAAACAGGGAGATTAAGAATGCTTGAACGACTGACCAAGGCGGCGCTGACCGCGGCCATGTTGGCCGGGAGCGCCATCGCAGCCTCGGCGCAGGAGTATACGCTGCGCGCGACCGCCAATTCCAACGAGAATGACGAAGATTACGACGGGCTCGTCGTCTTCAAGAACTACGTCGAGAACGCCTCGAACGGGCAGATCGCCGTCGAGCTTTTCATCGGCACGCAACTCTGTTCGGGCGGCGCAGAATGTCTGCAGGGCGTGGCCGATGGCACGATCGACATCTTTGTCACCACATCCGGTGGGGCCGCCGGGATCTTCCCCTATGTGCAGGTGCTCGATCTGCCCTATCTCATGGCGAATGACCGCGTGGCCGAGCATGTGCTTTCGGGCGATTTCACCCGCAAGATGCGCGACATGGCGCTGGCCGATAGCGGCGATACGATCCGCATCATGACCATCGGCAATACCGGCGGCTGGCGCAACTTCGCCAATACACAGAAACGCGTGACGAAACCCGAGGATCTGGCGGGCATGAAGATCCGCACCGTCGTCGCCGATCTGCCACAGGAGCTGGTCAAGACGCTCGGCGCCTCGCCCACACCGATCAGCTGGCCGGAGCTTTTCACATCGCTGCAGACGGGCGTTGTCGAAGGATCCAAGAACGGTATCACCGACATCATGAACATGAAGTTCCCCGATGCCGGGCTGCAATACGTCACGCTGGACGGGCACGCCTATATGGGCGCGATCTGGGTGATGAACAATCAGGCGTTCCTCGGCCTGCCCGAGGATCTGCGCCGGGTTGTCGTTGATGGCTTTGCCGCGCTGCAGCAAGCAACTTTCGCCAGCCCAAAGCGCAAGTCCATTGCCGCTTACGAGGAATTCGTGGAAGGCGGGGGCGATCTCTATGTGCCTTCGCCCGAGGAAAAGGAAGCCTTCCGGGCGGCCGCCGAGCCGGTCTATGAATGGTTCAAGCAGAACGTAGGCGGCGGGGAGGAAATCTTCACGGCGCTTACCGATGCTGTGAATGAAGCCGAAGCCGAGCTGGACGCAGCCTATGACGCCGATCTGAACTAGGCCGCACGTCCGAACGCAGCGCCAAGCCATTTTCGGATGGCTTGGCCAAACGGGTTCCAAACCGCTCTACCGCCTTATTGCTGCCCAATCGCAGTGATAAGGCGCAGCTACCGAAACGGATAGAGCCACACCCTGTAGTCATCCACGAGCCGCTGCGCATGTTCGATTTCATCCGGCGTCATCTTCCTGGCCACCTCCTCGACGGAGATCGCTGCATCGGGGTCGCCGCCGATCGTGGAAAGCTGATACCACAGGAACGCGCGCACCAGGTCGGGCGCGGCGATGCCCTGCCCGGTTTCAAAATACCATCCAACACCCGATTGCGCCCCGGCATGGCCCTTCATCGCGGCGCGCAGATACCATTCGAACGCGCGGACCGGATCGGGGTCGACACCCAGACCCATCGCATACATGACGCCGATCAGTTCCTCGGCCTCCGCATTGCCCGACCGCGCCGCTGGCCAAAGCGCCCCGCGCGCCTCCTCGAAGCGCCCCTCTTCCATCAGATCGCGCGCATCCTCGATATCGGCGCGGGCCGCACCGGCGATCAGCAAAACCACGATGGCAAGTCGGATCGGGGTCATTTCGCTCTGCTCATCTTCTGCATCCTTGCGCCGGCCGTGTCCGCTCAGCCGATCACGCAGGATGATTTCCTGCCCTTCGACGAAACGCAAGCAAGGCTCGGCCAACTCCTTTTTTATGACAAGATCCTGAGCGGCAACAAGAATATATCCTGCGGCACCTGTCACCATCACGATCTGGGCAGCAGTGACGGCCTGTCGCTCGGGATCGGCGAGGGCGGCTCAGGGCTTGGGCCGGCGCGAATGGCAGGCCACGGGAAAGAGCGGATCCGCAAGCGCATCCCGCGCAACGCTCCGGCGCTCTGGAACCTCGGCCATCGCGATATTCGCGTGATGTTCCATGACGGCCGGCTGGAGCCGTCGGAGATCTACGGCAATGGCTATGACAGCCCGGCAGAGGAATGGCTCCCTCGGGGGCTGACATCGCTTCTGGCGGCGCAGTCGCTTTTTCCGATGACCTCGCAATTCGAGATGGCGGGCAATCCCGGCGAGAACGATATCGCGGGTGCCGTTCATGACCGGATCGACAAGGCCTGGCCGATCATCGCCGCGCGTGTGCGGACCATTCCGGCCTATGGCACGCTCTTTGTCGAGGCGTTCGATCATATCGAGCGGCCAGAGGATGTGAGCATCGTCGAGATCGGCAATGCGCTCGCAGCCTTCATCGGCACCGAATGGGCAAATTACGACAGCCCATATGACGCCTTCGTTGCGCACGGCACGCCCCTTCCCGAAGCCGCCGAACGTGGTCGGCTGCTGTTTTTCGGCAAGGCGGGCTGCGCGCAATGCCACAACGGGCCGCTGTTTACGGATCAGGAGTTCTACGCCATGGGGCTACCGGCTTTCGGCCCCGGCCGGACGCGGCGCTGGGATCCGCTGCCCCGCGATGTGGGGCGCATGGGCGCGACCGACGATCTGCACGATGCATACCGTTTCCGAACACCGAGCCTGAGAAACGTCGCGTTGACGGCCCCCTACGGCCACAACGGCGCTTATGCCGAACTGCGCGACATGGTCAGGCATATGGCCGATCCGGCAAGGGCGCGAGCCGCATGGACACCGAGCAAAGCGCTCTTGCCCCAAGCGCCTTGGCTTGCCCCGGCGGATTTCATCATCCAATCCGACCGGCTGGAGATGCAGCGCCAGGCCCACGCGCTGGACACGCAACCGGTTGGCTTGAATGACGGGGAGATCGACGATCTGGTCGCCTTCCTCCACAGCCTCACCGGCGCTTCCGCGCAAAACCGCCCGCTGGGCCGCCCGCTCGATGTGCCAAGCGGCCTGCCGGTCGATTGATGCGTGATGGCGCGCGCTAGAGGTCCTTCAGAACCTCGCGGATCACGGGCTGTTTTTTCGGCTTGTCCTTCAGGGTCTTGAGCAATTCTGCAAGTTCCGGCTCGCTCACTTTCCTTGCGGCCGCTTTCGCGCTGAACCATTTGCGGGTGCGCTCGTCCCGCTCCTTCCAGTCGCGTTTCAAACGCTCGACCACCATCGGATAGACATCGACCTTGCACTTTATGGCAGAGCCATCCCCAAGCTTCTTGTCGTAGGTATATTTGCCAATCGTCTCGCGACCGATATGGCCCACGGCACCCGCCTCTTCGAGCGCCTCGATTTCGGCTGCCGTCCAGGGCTTCTTGCCATCCATCGTCCAACCCTTGGGCATGATCCAGCGCCCGGTATCGCGCGAGGTCACCATGAGCACCTGAAATTTGCCGTCTTTCGTCCAGCGCATGGGAAGCGCTGCAATCTGTTTGCCTGTCTTTGCCATCGTCGCTTGCGCAATCTTTTGTTATTATTCTGCTGTGGAATGAAGATAGGTTAGAAATTCACATTCTGCAAATAGCGCCGGGGAAGACCGCTAGATCGGCCTGTCGCACTTGGGCAATCGGCCTAGAACGGCATCAGGTGCCGGGCGGAGGCTCTCGGGAAGGTCTTGCAGCACCTCGTCGATCACCTCTGCGCTGAGCGCGGCGACATCGCAGGCGTAATCGTCGAAGCCAAGCGCCGGGTTCGCCTCTTGCCATTCGCGGTAATCCTGGGCCTCCAGCGCGACGGCGACACCGCCGCCGACGAACGGCACCGCAACGAGCGCGCGGCGCAGGCGCGCTTTTGCCTTTTCGCGCGCCTTGGCTCTGGCGACGGCTTTCGTCACTTCCTTGCGGTGGCGCAGGGCCGTGCTTGCCGCGTTGGCGGTCAGGCCGGCCACCTGAGCCGAGAGCGCGAAGGTCTGGAATGCCAGCGTGACGGTGCCAATCGCAAGCGCGCCGCATAGCCATACAAGCAGCGCCGTCGAACGCAGAAACCGGAAGAGGCGCCGCATTGGCTCAGCGCAACGATTCGAGCAGCGCCTGCGACGGCTCGCCAGAGACCGGAAGGCCGCGCCGCGTCTGGTAGGCGCGGATCGCGGCCTTGGTATCCGGTCCGATCACGCCATCCGCCCCGCCGGTGTCGAACCCGCGTGCCGTCAGACCCTGCTGTAACGCGATCCGGTCGGATTTGGTCATTCCGTTCGCATCTGGCGGAAAACTGCCGCGAAGCGGGCCGCCCCCGGCGATGCGATCGGCCAGATGGCCCACGCCGATCGCGTAGGCGTCGGAATTGTTGTAGCGTTTGATGACGCCGAAATTCCGCGTGACCGCAAATCGCGGCCCGCCCGGCTGCGGCTGGACAAGGTCGCCCGAACCGGTGCCCGTAGCCTCCGCCCCCCAGCGCAAGCCGCGTCGCCAGCCATTGCGCGCAAGGTAAGCTGCCGCCGACGCCAGCGCGTCGGTCGGATCGTCCGACCAGATATCGCGCCGACCGTCGCCGGTGAAATCCACCGCGAATTCCAGATAGGACGTTGGAATGAACTGCGTATGTCCCATCGCACCGGCCCAGCTGCCGGTCAGGCTCGCGGGCGTGGTATCGCCGCTTTGCAGGATGCGCAGCGCTGCCAGCAGTTGCTGTTCGAAGAACCGCCCCCGCCGCCCGTCATAGGCCAGTGTCGAGGTTGCCGACACGACCGGCACCTGACCCCGCCGTTCGCCGTAAAAGCTCTCCAACCCCCAGATCGCCGCGATGATATGCGCATCGACACCGTAGCGCCCTTCGAGCGCGCGCAACGTGCCCTCGTGGCGCGAAAAAGCGGCACGTCCCTTGCGCACGCGCTCGTCCGATGCCGCAATCGACAGGTAATCCTCCAGCGTCCGCTTGAACTCGGTCTGGTTGCGATCACGCGATACCACGCCCGGAAGATAGCCCGTGCCGCGGAAGGCGGCTGCCAATACATTGCCGGAAATACCCTGAGCCTGCGCGCGATCCTGAAACGCCAGAACCCAGGCATCATAGTCCGGGTTCAGCGCGGGCAGGAGGTCGGGCGGCAAACCGCCCGCGCCCCGCGAGGAGATACCTGAAACCCCGCCGGGCGCACATCCGATGAGCCCGAAGCCTGCAAGGCCAGCCATGACCGTCCGTCGATTTGTCTGCATGTCGCTGCTCCGCCTGTCGTCGTTTTTCGTCATTCTGCGGACAGACCGGACAATTCTCAACGCCTTCCTGACGCGCCGACCCCGGCGCGCGAAAGACGGCAAACTGTAAATTCTTGTCCTTGCAAGAACAAACCCCCGCACCGGATGGATGCGGGGGTTTTTCGTTTCGGTCGGGGTGCCCGGCGATTACTTGTCGTCGCCCGATTTCAGCGCCGCGCCGAGGATATCGCCCAGCGACGCACCCGAATCGGAGGAACCATACTGCTGCACGGCTTCCTTCTCTTCGGCGATCTCGCGTGCCTTGATCGACAGGCCCAGGCGGCGGGTTTTGCTGTCCACGTTGGTCACACGCACATCGACCTTGTCGCCGACATTGAAGCGCTCGGGGCGCTGCTCGGCACGGTCGCGGCTCAGGTCGGAGCGGCGGATGAAGGACTTCATGCCTTCGTATTCCACTTCGATCCCGCCATCTTCGATCGCGGTGACTTCAACGGTGATGATCGAGCCGCGCTTCACGCCGCCAACGGCTTCGGCGAACTTGTCGCCGCCCAGCGCCTTGATCGAAAGCGAGATGCGCTCTTTCTCGACATCGGTTTCCGTGACGACCGCCTGAACCACATCGCCCTTGCGATAGCTCTGGATCGCGTCCTCGCCGCGCTCGTCCCAGCTGAGATCCGAGAGGTGAACCATGCCGTCGATATCGCCGTCGAGGCCGACGAAGAGACCGAATTCGGTGATGTTCTTGACCTCGCCCTCGACTTCTGTGCCCTCGGGATGCGTTTCCGCAAAGACTTCCCACGGGTTGCGCATGGTCTGCTTGAGACCCAGCGACACGCGGCGCTTGGCCTGATCAATTTCCAGCACCATGACCTCGACCTCTTGCGAGGTGGACACGATCTTGCCCGGATGCACGTTCTTCTTGGTCCAGCTCATTTCGGAAACGTGAACCAGACCTTCGACACCCGGCTCCAGCTCCACGAAGGCGCCGTAATCGGTGATGTTGGTCACGCGGCCCGCATGCACCGATTCCAGCGGATACTTGGCAGCGACCAGATCCCACGGATCTTCCTGCAGCTGCTTCATGCCGAGGCTGATGCGATGCGTTTCCTTGTTGATCTTGATGACCTGAACCTTGACCGTCTCGCCAATCGACAGGATCTCGGACGGGTGGTTCACACGGCGCCATGCCATGTCGGTGACGTGCAGCAGGCCGTCCACGCCGCCAAGGTCCACGAAGGCCCCGTATTCGGTGATGTTCTTGACGACACCATCAACCGCCTGGCCTTCATGCAGGTTGCCGATGACCTCGGCACGCTGTTCGGCGCGGCTCTCTTCGAGGATCGCGCGGCGCGACACGACGATGTTGCCGCGGCGGCGGTCCATCTTGAGGATCTGGAACGGTTGCTTGAGACCCATGAGCGGACCGGCATCGCGCACCGGGCGCACATCGACCTGGGAGCCGGGCAGGAAGGCCACGGCGCCGCCGAGATCGACGGTAAAGCCGCCCTTGACGCGGCCGAAGATCGCGCCTTCGACGCGCGCATCGTCGGCATAGGCTTTTTCAAGACGGTCCCACGCTTCCTCGCGGCGGGCCATTTCGCGGCTGATGACCGCTTCGCCGCGCGCGTTTTCAGCCGCGCGCAGGTAAACTTCGACCTCGTCGCCGACGGAAATGTCGGGCGTCTCTCCGGGGTTTGCGAATTCCTTGAGATCGACGCGGCCTTCCATCTTGTAGCCGACGTCGATAATGGCCTGGCCCGCTTCGATTGCGATGACCTTGCCTTTGACGACCGAACCTTCGTCCGGTGTGTCCATTTCGAGGCTCTCGTTGAGCATTGCCTCGAAGTCTTCCATAGATGCGTTCTGAGCCATGTGGCGTGTGTGTCCTTTACGTATCGTTTTTTCTGGCCGCGCGGTTGTCTCCGCCGGTCTGAGGGATGTCCACCTTGGGTGAACGGGATTGGTCAGGGCAAACGCAAAACGAAAGAGGGCCGGTGTATGCCGACCCCTGCCCGATCCTCGTCTTGCGGCATTGACTGCCCTTATGCGACGCGCGGGCTATAGCGCAGCGCGTCGCCGGGATCAAGCCTTCAGCCCGATGCCTCCTTGCGTTTGGCATCGACTGCGTCGATGGCCGCTGCGATGGCCGCCTCGATCGTCAGATCCGACGTATCGATAACAATCGCATCCGGCGCTGCGGTCAGAGGGGCATCCGCACGGGTCATGTCGCGATGATCGCGCGCCTTCACATCGTCAAGCACGCTCTGGAAATCAGTCTGCGCCCCGCGCTCCCGCAGTTCGGCAAAGCGCCGCTGCGCGCGCACTTCGGGGCGTGCGGTGATGAAGAGCTTGGCCTCGGCCTGCGGGCAGATCACCGTGCCGATATCGCGCCCATCGAGAACCGCACCCCCGGCGCGCCGTGCAAAGGCGCGCTGAAAATCGAGCAGCGCCGCTCGCACCTGCGGAATGGCCGCCACCCTCGATGCCGCCTGAGCAACTTCGGCCCCCCGCAGAGCCGCATCGTCCAGATCCGAGATCACGAGCCGACGCGCCGCCTCTTCGGGCGGGGCCCCGGTCAACATCTGTGCCCCGACGGCGCGGTAAAGCAAACCCGTATCGAGATGGCCCACCCCGAAATGCGCGGCAACGGCCTTGCTGATCGTGCCCTTGCCGGCGGCGGCCGGCCCGTCGATGGCGATGGTGAACGGCCCGGTCATCCCGCCCTCCGAAAGGTGAGGTAATGCGGCACACGGCCTTCGCGAAGCGCCTTTTGCTCGTATCGAGTGGAAATCCAGTCGTCCCAGGGCAAGCGCCAATCCTGCGGACGCTCCGCCTCCCATGCGAAACCGGCCTTCGGCACTTCGATCAGCGTCTGGCGCACGTAATCTGGAATGTCCGTCGCGACACGGAATTCCGCGCCCGGCGCCATTGCGCGGGCCAGCGGCTCCAGATGTTCGGGCGTGACGAACCGACGGCGGTGATGCCGCTTTTTCGGCCAGGGATCGGGATAGAGCAAAAACGCCTTGTCGATGGATCGCTCTGGAAGCACATCGAAAAGATCGCGCGCATCGCCGGGGAAGACGCGCAGGTTCGTCACACCCGCGTCGCGCACCTTGCCAAGCAGCATCGCGACACCGTTGATGAAGGGCTCGCAGCCGATGATCCCGACGCCGGGATTGCGATGCGCCTGGTGCACCAGATGCTCGCCGCCGCCGAAGCCGACTTCGAGCCAGACCGGGCGCCCGTCGAACAGCGCGCCCGGATCGAGCGGCTTCCGTTCGGGATTATCCTCCCACGAGACCGCGCCGGGGCTGAGGCTGGCCAAATCTTCCTCGAGATAGGCTTCCTGCGACTTGCGCAGCGTCTTGCCCTTGAAGCGGCCATAGAAATTGCGCCACGGCGCGCCTGAGGGATGCTTGCGTTCGGTCATGCTGCGCGGTTTAGCCTGCGCGATGCGCGCTCGCAACAGGCCTTGCGCCGGGGCCGGGCGCGGATGCGTTGACGCATCCGCCCGTTTCGGTCGACCGAAACGCTCCAGCCGCAGATCGCCCGGATCAGATCGCGGCTTTCAGCGCCTCGACAAGGTCGGTCCGTTCCCAACTGAACCCGCCATCGGCATCGGGCGCGCGGCCGAAATGCCCGTAGGCGGCGGTGCGTTCGTAGATCGGACGGTTCAGCGCCAGATGCGTCCGGATGCCGCGCGGGCTGAGATCCATCACTTTCGGGATCGCGGCCTCGATCTCGGCCGGGCGCACATCCCCCGTGCCATGCGTATCGGCATAGATGGAGAGCGGCTTGGAGACCCCGATCGCATAGCTGAGCTGGATCGTGCATTTGTCGGCCAGCCCCGCCGCCACGACGTTCTTGGCCAGATAGCGCGCGGCATATGCGGCGGAACGATCCACCTTGGTCGGATCCTTGCCGGAGAACGCCCCGCCCCCGTGCGGCGCCGCGCCGCCATAGGTGTCGACGATGATCTTGCGCCCCGTCAGCCCTGCGTCGCCATCGGGACCGCCGATCACGAAAGTGCCGGTCGGATTGACCCACCATTCGGTCTGCGGCGTAATCCAGCCATCGGGCAGAACCTCGCGCACATAGGGCTCGACGATGGCGCGGATATCGGCCGAGCTCTGGCTTTCATCGGCATGCTGCGTCGAGAGCACGATGGAAGTCACGCCAACAGGCTTGCCGTCCTCGTAGCGCACGGAGATTTGCGACTTTGCGTCGGGGCGGAGGAGCGGTTCGGCACCGGACTTGCGCGCTTCGGCGAGGCGGCGCAGGATCGCATGGGCGAACTGGATCGGCGCCGGCATCAGAGCATCGGTCTCATTGGTGGCGTAGCCGAACATGATCCCCTGATCGCCCGCGCCCTCGTCCTTGCCTTCGGCCGCGTCGACGCCTTGGGCAATATGTGCCGATTGCGCGTGCAGCAGATTGTTGATTTCGCATGTGGCGTGGTGAAACGCGTCCTGCTCGTATCCGATATCCTTGATGCAGGCGCGTGCGATGGAGGGAACGCGGTCGAGATGTTCGGCGAGCCTGTCCCTGTCGGAAAGCTTGACTTCGCCCCCGATCACGACGCGATTGGTGGTGGCAAACGCCTCGCACGCCACACGCGCCTCGGGCTCTTCCCTGAGGAATGCATCGAGAACGGCGTCGGAGATGCGGTCGCACAGCTTGTCGGGGTGCCCCTCGGAAACGGATTCCGAGGTAAAGATGTAGTTTTTCCGGGACATGGTTGCTCCAATAAGGTCTGCCGTCACGTCAGGAAGCCGTTGTGACGGGATGTTTCGTTCCGTTACGCCGCTGCCCGGGCGTGGTCAATGGGGCGCGCGGCGTTTGACGGCGATCAGCGCCGCCAGTGCCCCGAAAAGCGCGATGATGACGGGCCAGTCGCCGGTCCGGCTATAGACAGTCGGCGCCGCCGGTTGGGGCACCGTTACATCGAGATACCCGGCCCGTCCGAGGCCAAGCGAGCCCACGATCCGCCCTGCCGGATCAATCACCGCCGAGATGCCGGTATTCGCCACGCGTATGAACGGCAGGCCTTGCTCGATGGCGCGCAGCCGGGCCTGGGCCAGATGTTGCTGCGGGCCAGCATATGTTCCGAACCAGGCGTCGTTGGTGATCTGCACGAGCACATCGGGCCGCTCGGGCGCGGCGCCGACATCCTGCGGAAAGACCGCCTCGTAACAGATCAGCGGGAGCGCGCGACCGAGCGGGCCGAGATCGATCAGGTCGGGGCCCGGACCGGCGGAATAGCCGCTGGCCGCACGTGCGGCGAGGCCCAGAATGTCAAAACGCGCGAAGAGTTCGGGGAAGGGCATGTATTCGCCGAACGGCACGAGATGGTGCTTGTCATAGGTCTCGCCCACCTCTCCCGCCGCGTTCAGAACGATCAGGGAATTGTAGTAATTCCCATCGTTTTCGCGCTGTATGCCAAGCACGACCGGCACTCCGCCCGCCATCTCGGAAATGATATCCAGCGCATAATCGGCGTTCTTTAGAAGGTTCGGAACGGAGGTTTCGGGCCAGACGATCAGATCGGGCCGGGGCATCGCGGCGGTGAAATCGATCTGCCGGTTAAAAAACAGCGGAATGTAGTCGGGGTCCCATTTCTGGTGCTGTGGTGCATTGGGTTGCACCAGGCGAACGATCGGCCCGTCCTGGGGCGTTTGCCCCGCGGGCGTGAGCCACAGGCCGCCGAGCCACATGGCGGCGATGCCTCCGAACGCGGCCCACGCGCGCCAGCCGAACCGCGCCGCCATGGCCGCGAAACCCGCCAGGAGCAAAGTTGCGAGGCTCAGCCCATGCGGGCCGGTCACCGCATGCCATTGCGCCACCGGTGTGGGCGCCCAGAGATATCCGACAAGCCCCCAGGGAAAGCCGGTGAAGAGATAAGCACGCGCGAGTTCCGCCGCAGCCCAGCAAATCCCAATACCGAACGGCCCCGGCGCAAGTCTGCGCCCGGCCCAGATGCCCGCGGCCCAGAATAGCGCCAGCCCCGCAGACAACCCGACCAGCGCAAAGGGGGCCATCCAGCCCGTCGCCGCTGCATCGACCTGAAACGGCTGCAGGATCCAGTGAAGCGATATGGCAAAATAGCCTGTGCCGAAAAGCCATCCGGACCAGCCCGCTGCCTTTGCGCCGGTATCCCGAAGCACGGCGAAGAGCGCCACGAGAGCGAGGATGGCCGCCCACCACAGATCAAAAGGCGGCTGGCCCAGCGCGAAAACCGCACCGAGCGCCAAAGCGGCCGCGCCGCGCATCACGCCGCCTGCCGCCTTCTCACGACGCAGCGCTGGCCTCGGATCGTTCGGGTTCGAGCTGACCCTTGCTGGTGGCGTTCACCCGCACGCGCATTCGCTTGATGCGTCTCGGATCGGCGTCGATCACTTCGAATTCCGGCCCGTTCGGATGCGGCACCACCTCGCCGCGCGCCGGAACATGACCGGCGAGCATGAAGACCAGACCGCCCAGCGTATCGATTTCCTCGCCGTCGATATCCTCGTGTTCGGTGAGGTTCATGCCAATCTCGGCCTCGAACTCCTCAAGAGGTGTGCGCGCGAAGGTCATGAAAACGCCCGGAGCTTCGCGGGTGAAATTGCGCCCTTCCTCCAGATCGTGCTCGTCCTCGATCTCGCCGATCACCTGTTCGATGAGATCCTCGATCGTCACCAGCCCGTCGACGCCGCCATATTCATCGATGACGAGCGCCATATGACGGCGTTCGGTCTGCATCTTGGCAAGCAGCACCCCGATCGGCATCGAGGGCGGCACGAAAAGCAGCGGGCGTAGAAGCTCCGTCAAGTCGAATTCATCGTGGCTTCCATTGAAGCCATGCTTGAGTGCGAGATCCTTCATATGGGCCATGCCGACAGGCGTATCGAGCGTGCCGGAATAGACCGGCAACCGCGTGAGACCGCTTTCGCGGAACACCTTTACAAGATCGTCCTTGGAGATGCTGTCCGGCACCGAAACGATATCGGCGCGCGGAACGGCGACATCCTCGACCCGCATCCGGCGCAGGTTCAGCATGCCGGGAAGCGGCATCGCGCCGTTCGGCCCACCGTGATCGGGGCTCTCGTCATTTTCTTCGGGCATCCCGCCCATCCAATCGCGAAGGCGCGTGAAAATTCCGCGGTCCGCGCTGTTATCCGCCATCTGCTGCGCGCAATGCGCCGCGTTAGACGATTCGTCGTTGTCGTCCATTTTTTCCTTTTCCTTGAGGGCACCGGGCCCGGATCAATCCCTATATGGGTCCGGCAGGCCCATCTTGCCAAGTATTTCCTTTTCCAGCCCTTCCATCAGCGTGGCGTCGCCGTCACGAAGGTGGTCATAGCCCAGAAGATGTAACAAACCGTGAACAAGCAAATGCGTTACATGGTTTTCCAGCGGCTTCGACGCGGCGCGCGCCTCGCTTACGCATGTTTCATAGGCGATGGCGATATCGCCGAGCGCCTCGCCCATGCGAGGATCGGGGGGCGGCGGCGGCAACGGGTCCGCGCCATCGCGGGCGGCCGCGAGGTCATGCGCCGGCCAGCTCAGCACATTGGTCGGGGTGGGTTTGCCCCGGAATTGCGCGTTCAATTCCGCGATATGATCGTCATCGCAGGCGAGCACGGATATTTCGTATCCTGACACCGGATGACCGAGAAAATTCAACGTGCTGAGCGCCGCGCGCTCTGACAGGTCGGCGATTGGAAGAGCATTCCACCGCGCATCCTCGATTATGGTGTCTGTCAAATCTGTCAAAGTCGCGTTTCTGGGGGCCAGCCCCCAGACCCCCGGAGTATTTTCAACGAGAAGAAGATCAGGGCACCTCTGCATCCTTCTCGTAGGCCTCGATGATAGCGGCCACGAGCGGATGGCGCACCACATCCTTGCTGGTGAAATAGTTGAAGCTGATCTGCGGGATATCGGCGAGCAGACGCTCGGCATCGCGCAGGCCCGAGGAGACCCCGCGCGGAAGGTCGATCTGGGTGCGGTCGCCGGTGACAACCATGCGCGATCCCTCGCCGAGGCGGGTCAGGAACATCTTCATCTGCATGGAGGTGGCGTTCTGCGCCTCGTCGAGCACCACGAAGGCGTTGGAAAGCGTGCGCCCGCGCATGAAGGCGAGCGGCGCGATTTCGACGGTCTTTTCCTCGATCATGCGGGCCAGTTGCTTGCCCGGGAGAAAATCGTTCAGCGCGTCGTAGAGCGGCTGCATGTAGGGATCGACCTTGTCCTTCATGTCGCCGGGCAGATAGCCGAGCTTTTCGCCCGCCTCCACGGCGGGGCGGCTGAGGATGATGCGGTCGACCTGGCCGGTGATGAACATGTTCACGCCGACGGCGACGGCGAGATAGGTCTTGCCGGTGCCCGCCGGGCCGATGCCGAAGGCCAGTTCGTTCTCGAACAGCGCCTTGACATAGGCGCGCTGCGCGTCGGTGCGCGGCTCGATCAGCTTCTTGCGGGTCTTGATCTCGACCGGGCCGCCTTCGAACATCTCGATCTGGTCCTGGCCCTCGGGCGTATCGGGGGCCATGCGGAATTCGCGGTCTATATCGCCCGGCGCGACGCTGCGCCCCTGTTCGAGGCGCTGGTAGAGCGCCATCAAAACCTCGCGCGCCTCTGCCTGGGCCTCGGGCTCACCGTGGATCGCAAGCTGATTCCCGCGCCTCAGGATCTGCACGCCGAGCCGGGATTCGATTTCCGTCAGGTTGCGGTCGTATTCGCCGCAAAGGTCTATCAGCAAACGGTTATCGGGAAATTCGACGAGCGTTTCGGACAGGGTGTCGGTGGTCACACGGGTCTCCGGTGCAGGGGTCGCAAAAGCAGCGTGTCAAGGATCGGCCCGATGTGCAAGCATGCGCAACCACAGGTCACAAGGCATCGCCGATGATCGAAGTGGCACCGCCCTTGAAGTCCCCGACCGCCATGTTTGGCTCCGCGCCCGAACAGACCGGTCGGCCAGCGGGGTCGAGCCGCGGCGAGAGATAGCCTTCGACGCCATCGTCAATGATCCAGTGATCGCAGCCGTTCGGATCGATCCAGATCCCGGCCTGCAGGCGGCTCAGCGGCTTGTCGTCCCAGCCGCGATCGACGCCCTTGTCCGCGCTGCTACGCTCGCAGGCGGCAAGGGAGAGCGTCACGGACAACAGCAGGAGGGGTTTCTTCATCGTCATCTTTCCTATCGCAGGCACAGGATTTCGACCCGTCTGTTCTGTTGCATGCCGCTGGCCGTCGCGTTGTCGGCAACCGGGCGGCGTTCCCCGAAACCGCGCACGGAATAGACGCGGGCCCCGGCGTCCTGCGCAATCGCGGCGACGGCGGCGGCGCGGCGTTCGCTGAGCGCCATGTTCGATGCATCCGATGCGCGGCTGTCGGTATGGCCTTCGATCACGAAGCCGTTGGCGCGGTTCGCGGCGAAGAAATTTCGCAATGCCGTCACGCCGCCGGGCCGAACGCGCGCGCTCGCGCTGGCGAAGAGCGTGTCTGCGGAAACGACCGCGCAGCGGCTGACCTTGTGACAGACCGGAGTGCCATCGCGGCGCAGATGCGGGCTCATATACCCTTCGATACCGTCATCCATCACC
The DNA here is from genome assembly GCF_023370775.1 of Marivita sp. GX14005. Classification (GTDB taxonomy): domain Bacteria; phylum Pseudomonadota; class Alphaproteobacteria; order Rhodobacterales; family Rhodobacteraceae; genus Marivita. The sequence continues at coordinate 327,554 of NZ_JAMCCQ010000002.1, read as the reverse complement.
CAATGCTCGCAGCCATCGGGATCGATCCAGACGCCGGGAATGTAGCGTTCGGCTGACAAGAGCTGGCTCGGAAGCAGCGCCAGTGCGGTGCAGATCGCCGTTGACAATCGGTGTTTCATTCACGTCTCCTGATGCGCCGCGGGTCCCGGGCGCCGGGATGCCGGCGGCGGGATGGATCGAGCATAGCACTCACATCGGCGCTGGGAAGGGCCATCCGCAAGATGTCGTGTCAGGCGCTATGGATTGTGGCTACGCAGCCAATTCCCCCTTCAGGGAGTTGCGCGCGCTTTCGACGATGCGAACGCGACGAAGATCTCCGGCGGTGAGCCCATCGGCTTGAACGTGAACGGCGTGCAGGTGATCGGATTTGCCGACCATCTGCCCCGGCAAGCGGCCCGGTTTCTCGAAGAGCACACCGACCTCCTGCCCGACCATCGCGTCCTGCGCGGCCTTTTGCTGCTCCGCGATCAGGGTCTGAAGGCGCTGCAGGCGATCATCCTTCACATCCTCGGGAAGCTGGTCGCGTTCGGCGGCCGGCGTGCCGGGGCGGGTGGAGTATTTGAAACTGTAGGCGTAGCCGTAATTCGACGCCCGGATGATCTCCAATGTCGCCTGGAAATCCTCTTCGGTCTCTTCGGGGAAGCCGACGATGAAATCGCCCGAGAGCAGCAGATCGGGACGCGCGGCGCGCAGTTTATCGATGATCGCGAGATAGCTTTCGGCCGTATGCTGGCGGTTCATCCGCTTGAGGATCCGGTCGGAGCCGGATTGCACCGGCAAGTGCAGATAGGGCATGAGCTTGGGACAGGTGCCATGCGCCTCGATCAGATCGTCGGTCATGTCATTGGGATGGCTTGTGGTGAAGCGGATGCGCTCCAGCCCTTCGATCTCGTTCAACGCCCAGATCAGGCGGGCCAGAGACCAGTCGCCGCCCTCCCCCGCGCCGTGATAGGCGTTCACGTTCTGGCCCAGAAGCGTGATCTCGCGCACGCCGCGGTCCACCAGATCGCGCGCCTCGTCGAGGATGCGGGCGGCGGGGCGCGACACCTCGACACCGCGCGTATAGGGCACGACGCAAAAGGCGCAGAACTTGTCGCAGCCTTCTTGCACCGTCAGGAACGCCGTCGGGCCGCGCCTGGCCTTGGGCCGGGATTTCAGCGCTTCGAACTTGTCATCCAGCGGGAAGTCCGTATCAAGCGCCTTCTGCCCGGTCCGCGCGCGCGCTTCGAGCTCGGGCAGGCGGTGGTAACTTTGCGGGCCGACGACGAGATCGACCATCGGCTGCCGGCGCATGATCTCCTGGCCCTCGGCCTGCGCGACGCAGCCCGCGACGCCGATCTTGAGATCGGGCTTTTCGGCCTTCAGCCCCTTGTAGCGGCCGAGCTCGGAATACACCTTTTCGGCTGCTTTCTCGCGGATATGGCAGGTGTTGAGCAGGATCATATCCGCATCGTCGGGGGTGTCGGTCTCCACGTAACCTTGTCCGCCCAGCGCTTCGGCCATGCGTTCGCTGTCATAGACGTTCATCTGACAGCCATAGGTTTTGATATAGAGCTTCTTCGCGTCGGTCATGCGCCGATCCTCCGAACGGGTTCAGGCCGTGCGGATAGCGCGACTCGCCCCCATCTTGCAATGCACGGATTTTTCATCGAACCTGCGGAAAAAAACGGGCAGAGGCCATACATGCGCTATTCCGGCATCGACGATCTTCTCAAACGCGGCTCCGAGTTGCTTGCGAAAGGGCCTTTGGCGCTGGTCTTCGCCGAAGACGATGTGGAGATAGACGCGACGCTCCGGCACAACATGCAACTTGGGTTCGCGCAGACGATCGTGTTCATGCTGCCAGAATTCGATCTCGCGCAGGACGTCGCCGATCGCGTGATCCGGGTCGACGCGAATATCGCCCGCGATATACCGCGTGAAACCATCGTCAATCGCATCATCGAGCGCGCACCGGGTGTTTGGCTCTATGTCTGTTACAACGCGGAGTTCCTGTTCTTTCCGTTCTGCGAAACGCGCACGGTGGGTGAACTCCTCGCCTTTCATACCGAAGAACGGCGCGACGCGATGCTATGCTTTGCGGTCGATGTCTATGCGGGCGATCTGAACGCCCATCCCGGCGCGGTCTGCATCGAGGATGCCTATCTCGACCGATCGGGCTACTATGCGCTCGGCCGTATCGATCCGGCAACCAACCATCCCAAGGATAGGCAACTCGATTTCTTCGGCGGGTTGCGATGGCGCTATGAAGAACATGTGCCGCCCGAGCGGCGCAAGATCGACCGGATCGCGCTGTTCCGGGCCAAGCCGGGGCTGCAGATGCGTGACGATCACACGTTCAACGACGAGGAATACAACACTTACGCCTGTCCTTGGCACAACAACCTGACCGCTGCCGTGATCTCCTTCCGCACCGCAAAGGCGCTCAAGCGCAATCCCGGCTCGACTTACCAGATCGAGACGTTTCACTGGCACAATTCCGTGCCTTTCGAATGGCACTCGCGTCAACTTCTCGATCTTGGCCTGATGGAACCGGGCCAATGGTTCTGAAGCTAGGTCGCTTCGGGCACATCGAGGATGATCGATGTGCCGACGGCGCCCGGGACAACTGACAGCGTTGCGTTCAGTCCATCGCTCAGGCTCTGGACGATCCGACCGCCCAGACTGCCCGGATTGGGCCAATCCACGCCTTCGGGAAAACCGACGCCGTCGTCAGTCACGATCGCGCGCATCCCACCGCGATCCGTCCGGGTGACACGAAGTTCGACAAGGCCGGAAGCCTGATCGGCGAATGCGTGCTGCATCGCATTGGTCAGTATTTCGGACACGACAAGCCCGACACGAACGGCGATTTCTGAATCGACAAGTAGCGGTTCGACATTGACATTCATCCGAACGCCGGCGCGACCATCGAGATAGGCAATGGCATTGGCGACCCGTCCAAGATAAGAGCCGAGTTGGATTTTCCCGTCATTTCTTTCGAGCGACGCAGCTGACAGTTCTTCATAAAGAAGCTGCAGGCTCTCGATACGGCGCGACAGGTCGCGATAATCGTCCGGCGCACTGCTTTCGCGAGCTTTCATGCGGATCAGTCCGAGGATCATGGACAGGTGGTTCTTCACCCGGTGCTGGATTTCGGACATCACCGTCTCGAACTGCTTGAGGCGGTCGGCCTGTTTGTCGCTTTCGACCTCGCTTTGCAGACCGACGAAATAATTCAGCTCCCCCTCGCTATCCAGAACCGGTGAGATCAACAGCGCATTGAGAAAATGCTCTCCGTCGGCGCGCCGATTGCTCAGAACGGTTGCAACTTCCTTGCCTGCTTTTATGGCCTCGCGAAGCTCCGCGATCTTGCTTTCGGAAGTGCGCTCGGACTGAAGAAAGCGGCAGTTTCGCCCCATGACCTCGCCGGAGGCGTAGCCGGTCAGCCGCTCGAACGCGCGGTTGACATAGACAATGGGATTGTCCGGTAGGCGCGGATTGGTCAGGACCATGGCAACCGTCGAAGATGAGAAGATCGCCGCGGCGTCCTGCTCGTTCAACTCTCCTGGTCTCAGCGAAACATTCCTGTCCATCGCCATGCGCCCGATACTCCTGCCGCTCTAATGGATAACCTGTTGATTATGCCAAGAACAGCGGCTTGGCTATAGAATAAATCCGATAGCGATGCGGCCGGTCAGTCGAGATCCTCGACCACGATCCTGTCCTCGGACACGCCGAGTTGCTGTGCGGCGTCGCTCATGTCGGAGATCATCGGCTTGGGACCGCAGATGTAAACCGGACCATCGCTTTGCGCGAGAATGTCCTTCAGGTATTCCGCATCGATCCGCTCCCGATAAAGCTCGCTGTCCGGCTCGTCGGTGACAACGAAGTGGCAGTTGAGCCCCGGCATGGAGGTGAACGCATCGCGCAGAATGATGTCCTGTTCTGTCTTGTTTGAAAATACCAGATGACAATCCTCAAGCGTTCCGTGGGTTTGCAGACGGCGCTTGAGGATCGCGATGAACGGCGTGATCCCTGCGCCACCGGCGATGAACACGCCCGGCCCCTTGTCCTCGATCGCGCCCCACGGCTCTTCGATCAACACCTGATCGGTCATCTTCATCTGGCCGATCTGTTCGGTCACGCCGTCATGGTCCGGATAGGACTTGATGACGAATTCCAGCGTGGAATCGGATGGCAGGTTCACGAAGGTGAAGGGCCGTTTCTTGTCGCGCCACCCATCGCGGTCGAGCGACAGATCGGTCGCCTGACCGGGTGTGTATTCAAAACCTTCGGGCTTGTTGAACACGAGGTGATGGGTGTCGTGCGTTACCGGCTCGATGCTTTGCAGTGTCAGCTTGTGGGTCACGAAAACTCTCCTTTGCCAAGCCAACCCGGCAAACACCTTGCGGTTCCGGGACGGCACGCCGGAGCGCGCGGCGAAGGCTCAGAGGTGATCGTATTGCGGCATTCCCAGAACGTGGAAGCCGCCATCCACACGCACGATCTCCCCTGTGGTGCAGGCCCCTGCATCCGAAGCGAGATAGACGGCCGTTCCACCTACCGCGTCCAGCGTCGCGTTGGAACGAAGGGGCGCGTTCTGGTCCGTGTGCTTGTAGGTCTTGCGCGCCCCCCCGATCGCGGCGCCGGCGAGTGTTTTCATCGGGCCGGGGCTGATCGCGTTGACGCGGATCCCCTCGGGGCCGAGATCGTTGGCAAGATACCGGACCGAGGATTCGAGCGCCGCCTTGGCCACGCCCATCACATTGTAATTCGGCGTCACGCGGGTGGAGCCCATGTAGGTCAGCGTCAGAAGCGTGCCGCCATGCTCCACCATCATCGGATGCGCGCGGCGCGCCACGTCGATGAAACTGTAGGCAGAAATATCGAGCGACGTCTTGAAGTTCTCGCGGCTGGTGTTGAGGATGCGCCCCTGCAGTTCCGACTTGTCGGAATAGGCGATCGCGTGAACGACGAAATCGATGCTCGGCCAACGCGCCGCCAGCTTTTCGAACGCGGCATCCAGCGAGGCATCATCGGTGACATCGACATCGACCATGAAATCCGAACCCACGGATTGCGCGAGCGGTTCGAGCCGCTTGCCGAAGGCTTCGCCCTGATATGTGAAGGCGAGTTCCGCCCCGGCCTCGTGCATTGCCTTGGCAATACCCCATGCGATGGAGCGTTCATTCGCCACGCCCATGATCAGGCCGCGCTTGCCCTGCAACTGGTTGCCCATGCTCACCCCCGATACTTCGACAGCAGCATCGATCCGTTCGTGCCGCCGAACCCGAAGGAGTTGGTCATCACCGTATCGAGAGCCGCGTTATCGACACGCTCGGTCACGATCTCTTCGGGCTTGAGCGCGGGGTCGAGCGTTTCGACATTTATCGAGGGGATGAGGAAATCGTCGCGCAGCGCCAGAAGGCAATAGATCGCTTCCTGCGCGCCGGTCGCGCCCTGGCTGTGCCCGGTCATTGACTTGGTCGAGCTGACAGGCGGCGTGCTACCGTCTCCGAAGACGCGGCGCACCGCCTCGATCTCGCCCACATCGCCCACCGGGGTCGATGTGCCATGCGCGTTGATATAACTGACCTTCCGATCCTCGGGCAAAGTTTTCAGCGCGCCGCGCATGGCGCGCTCGCCGCCTTCGCCCGATGGTGCGACCATATCGGCACCGTCCGAAGTCGCGGCAAAGCCCGTCACCTCCGCATAGATCGTCGCGCCGCGTGCGAGCGCACGGTCGAGCGGCTCGAGCACCACCATCGCGCCGCCGCCCGAAATGACGAAACCATCGCGATCCTTGTCGAAGGCACGGCTGGCCTTCGCCGGCGTGTCGTTGAACTTGGACGACATCGCGCCCATCGCGTCGAACAGGCAGGACAGCGTCCAGTCCAGCTCCTCGCCGCCGCCGGCGAACATCACGTCCTGTGTGCCGAGCGCGATCTGCTGCGCGGCCATTCCGATGCAATGCAGCGACGTGGAACAGGCGGAGGTGATCGAGAAATTCAGCCCCTTGATCTGGTAGGCCGTCGCGAGATTGGCGCTGACCGTCGAAGACATGGTCTTGGGCACCGCGAAAGGCCCGATACGTTTCGTGCCGCCGGTTTTCAGAACCGTCTGATGCGCCGTCAGCATGGCGCTGGTCGATGGCCCGCCGGAACCGGCGATCAGCCCCGTCATGGGATCCACCACTTCCGCCTCGGTCAGACCGGCATCGGTGATGGCCTGACGCATCGCGATATAGGCATAGGCCGCGCCCGGCCCCATGAAGCGCAGCGTGCGCTTGTCGACATGTTCCGCCGGATCGAGATCAATGGCCCCGGCAACCTGCGACCGGAACCCGTGCTCGGCCATCTCGGCATTGGCGGTGATCCCGGACCGGCCGGCCTTAAGGCTCTCCGCGACCTCCTCCACCGAATTTCCGATGGAGGACACGATCCCCATTCCGGTAACGACAACTCGGCGCATCACGGCTCCTTACAAATGTTTCAGCCGTGTGTAGGGCAGGAGCGGGGGGAGGGGCAAGAGGCCGCGCGATATGCCGGCCTCAGCTTTCGGACAGCGCGACTTTCATGTCCTTGACGAGATAAATCGTTTCGCCATCCGCCTCGACACGGCCATCGGCCACGCCCATCGTGAGGCGACGCGTCTGCACGGCCTTGGTGAAATCGACGTGATAGGTCAGCATCTTGCGATTGGGGCGCACCATACCCGTCAGCTTCACCTCACCCGCACCCAGAGCGTATCCGCGCCCCTGCCAACCGCGCCAGCCGAGATTGAAACCGGTAAGCTGCCACAGCCCGTCAAGGCCAAGGCACCCCGGCATGATCGGATTGCCCGGAAAGTGACATTCGAAGAACCACAGATCCGGTTTGATGTCGAACTCGGCAACCACATGGCCCTTGCCATGCGCGCCGCCATCTTCCGAAATGTCGGTGATCCGGTCCATCATCAGCATCGGCGGTTCGGGCAACTGGGCATTGCCGGGGCCGAACAGCTCTCCACGCGCGCATTTCAACAGGTCGTCGCGATCGAAACTGCGCGGATAATCGGACATGGGCAAGCGGCTCCTGACTGGAATATATGCGGTTCGCTTCGTCTACCACCGCCCCCGTCGCCCATGCAAGCCCGCGCCGGAAACGCCAGCGACACATGGAAATACGGGATTTTCGTTTGAAAACCCCCTGCGCCGCACCTTATATAAAGGCAAGACACGGCAAACGAGAATGGCATGGCCTCGACAGAAACGGAACGCGGAACGCAATGGTTGGCCGAGGGCGGGATTCGCCCCACCCGTCAGCGCGTGGCGCTCGCCTCGCTTCTGGTCGGGGACGGCAAGAACCGCCATGTGACTGCGGAAAGCCTCTTTGCCGCCGTCAAGGATACCGGGGAACAGGTTTCGCTCGCGACCGTCTACAACACGCTGCGGGCCTTTTGCGATGCCGGACTCATGCAGGAGGTCACCGTTGATGGCGCGCGCAGCTATTTCGACACCAACACACATGACCATCCGCACTTCTTTTGGGAAGACGACGGCAGACTGACCGACGCACCGGCCGAACAGCTCGAGATCGCGCGGATTCCCAACCCGCCAAAGGGTGCGGAAATCGCGAGCGTCAATGTCGTGATCAAACTGCGCAAGACCTGATCGCCGGGCGATTGCGGCGATTAGGCCGCGTCGCCATGGTAGCATTAGTTTAGTTCAAAATATCTAAATATCTTATGTTTCGGACGCATCGAACTGATGCGGCGACGCTACGCTATTTTAGCCAAATTTTCGATATTGCATGCCGCGAGGTCAGGCGGTTCGCCACAAAACAGCCTTATTGGAGAAATCCTCATAAGTAACTGGTTTTAATTATTTTTACGGCGGTCTTGTGGCCGTGATCGCCCTGCGGAACGTCCGTCCTGAAGCCAAATTCTCCGCAAACATGCCGCTTTGAAAACACGATCCGATTTCAGCCTCGAACAAGACCGATGAGGCTAACGAAATTGGAGTGGGACATGGAACCCTTGACCGATGTGTTCGGCACGCAAACCTCTGCAGCCGCGATGGCGTTCGGACTGCGCGGCGTTGTGGACTGGAGCGTTCAACAACCCTTTCTCAACGTCTTCAAATCGGCGCGCCCGTGGCACGCCCATACCGAAGGGCAATGGGGCGCCTACCGGGCCGACGATCTCGAGGCGATGGGCGTTCTGGATGAAAACGGCTGGATCACCGAACTGCCGCCCGGCGTTGAACGGATCGACAGTTTCCTTCTCACCGAGATGCCGACCGAAGCAAGCTACACGGCAGGTGTCTATCGGCTGAGCTATGACGGCGCGGGGGATATATCCGTTTCCGGTGCCGATGTCATCTCGGAGCGTGACGGGGAAATCTGGTTCGACTACGAGCCCAATGGCGAGAACATGGTGACCGTGTCGATACGGTCGACCGATCCGGCGGGGCGCGGTGACTATCTGCGCAATATCGAGGTCGTGAAAGAGGAACATATCGGAGCCTACGAGTCCGGGCAGCTTTTCAATCCCCTCTGGCTCGACGTCATCAAGGACGCACATTCCCTGCGATTCATGGATTGGCAGGAAACCAACGATTCCACCCTGCGGCATTGGGAAGACCGCCCCGCGCCCGGCGATTACAGTTACCATACCGGCGTGCCGGTCGAAGTGATGGTCGAGCTTGCCAATCTCACCGGAACGGAGCCTTGGTTCAACATCCCCTGGGATGCCGATGCGACCTATATCCGGGAATTCGCGGCCTATGTGCGCGATCACCTCGACCCCGATCTGCGCGCGCATATCGAGCTGTCGAACGAGGTCTGGAACTGGATGTTCGATCAGGCGCAGGATGCCGCGCAATCGGCTGAGGCGCGCTTCGGTCAGGCGCTTGGCGATGGTTGGGTTCAGGAATACGGCGCGCGCTCGGCGGAAATGGCACGCGTTCTCGATCAGGTTTACGCCAACGATCCCGATCGGCTGGTCAAGGTCATCTCGACCCACACATACTGGCCGGGTCTGGAAGAAGCGATCCTCGAAGCGCCGGCTTGGCAAGCGCAAAGCGCGGCGAACGCTGCGCCCTTCCTGTCCTTCGACACCTATGCGATCACGGGATATTTCGGCAATAGCCTCGGCACCGATGCCAAGGCGCCCACCGTTCTCGACTGGATTGCCCAAAGCGAGGCGCAGGCGCGGCAGGAGGCATCGTCGCGCGGGCTCCGCGGACCCGATGCGGATCGGTACGTTGCCGAACACCGCTTCGATCTTGCCGAGGAACTGGCCGTGCGCGAATTGCGCGATGGATCCGTCACCGGCGATGGCGAGGATTCGCTGGCCGGGCTGTTCGATCTTTTCGCCTATCACAAATCCGTCGCCGATGCGCACGGGCTCGACCTCGTGATGTACGAGGGCGGCACGCATGTGGTGGGCATCGGCAATTGGGCCAATAACGATCTTCTGACCGAATTCTTCACCTATCTGAACTATTCGGGCGGCATGGGGCAGCTCTACAGCGAGTTGCTCGCCGGATGGGAAGCGGCTGGTGGCACGCTTTTCAACGCATTTGTCGATGTCTCCGATCCCAACAAATGGGGCAGCTGGGGCTCGCTGCGCCACCTGCTCGACGATACCGCACGGCATGACGCGATCGAGGATTTGATGCAATCGCATCCCGCGCCGGACCATATGAAGGACGGCACCTGGGGAAGCGGTTCGGACAATAGCCCTCCGCCGGACATCGACCCCGATCCCGAACCCGACACCCCGCCGGAGCCGTCGCCCGATCCGATCCCCGAGCCAGTTCCTGATCCCGCGCCAAACCCGCAACCGGAGCCGAACCCGACCGCGCCGATGGATGATGTCAGAGAATACGTGTTCGGAAACAGCCTTTTCGCCTGGGCCATCGGCGATCCCGAACTTTCGGTCGCACATTGGACGAATGTCATGGCCGAGAGCGCCGGGAGCAGCTATGCCGCCGCCATTCAGACCGGAATGCTGACCAAGCATGACGATCTTCCCGCGAATCCTCATGTTCTTGTCGATACGGTGCAGGAAGCCTGGGATCGTGATGCAGGGCAGCGCTTCGATGAAGCAGGGTTCAACCAGATCACGATTTCGGCGGTCAATTTTGTGCAGGACCAAACGCCGGATCGTCCCTACTGGATCGACCCGAGCACAACGCCCATCGCCTCCGCCCTCAAGACCATCGACTGGGCCGAGGCGCGCGCGCCCGGCGCGGCCATCAACATTTACCAGACCTGGCCGGAGCTCGATGGGTCCACCTCCTCCTTTCCGCCGACCGATGCGGAATACGCCGCATGGCGTGACTACATGCTTGGCGAGTGGAACGATTGGTGGGTATCCCTGACCGACGCGCTGCAGGCGGCGCGGCCCGATCTGAATATACGGCTGATCGCCGCCGGTCCCGAAATCGCTGCCATGCTGGATGATCCCGCACTCGAACTTTCGGGTCTCGATCCGGCGGATCTTTTCGCCGATGACAGCGGGCAAGGCACGCCGACCCTTTATTTCCTTGCATCGCTCATCCACTACGCGACGCTTTACGGGAAGGCGCCGCCTGCCGGCATGGATTTGGCGGACACAATCCATCCGAGCGTCGCGGAGAATTTCGATCGGATCGTCGATTGGTTGGCAGAGCATCAGACCGCCGCGCCTCCCGATCCGATCGTTGGCCCCTTCGTCGACAGCGCGCACGCTCCGGCATCGCTCAACGCCGTCACCGGCAGCGACGCGAGCGAAACGCTGCGCGGCACGAATGGCGATGACAGAATCGAAGCCGGTGGGGGTGATGACAAGATCTTTTCCGGGGGCGGTCGCGATGAGATCGACGGCGGGGCGGGCGCGGACGCGGTCGTTCTGCGAGGGGCGCAATCGGATTACACGCTGCTGTTGTCCGGTGACACACTCACCGTCACTCAACGCGGTGCGGCTGAGACGGCAACGATGCGGAACGTCGAATTCCTCGATTTCGAAACCGAAAGCGCGCCCTTCGGCCCGGAGGGAATGCCCATTGGCCTGTTCGACGGCATGGCCGCGCTCGGCACGGCGGACATGATGGCGTTGACCGAGCTTTACATCGCCTATTTCAACCGCGCGCCGGACGCGATCGGCCTCAACTACTGGGGTGATCGGCTGGCAGATGGAATGAGCCTCGAACGTATTGCCGAAGCGTTTTTCGATCAGCCGGAAACACGGTCTCTTTACGGCTCTCTTGACGACATCGATAGTTTTGTCACCTCCGTTTATCGCAATGTCCTGGGGCGGGAGCCCGACGCGCAGGGAATGTCCTACTGGCTGGGTCAGCTCGAAGAGGGCACGATAGCGGCACCGAATTTCATTCAGGCCATCCTGGCAGGCGCGAAGGCCGCGACGGGAAGCGCGGCCGATGCCGCCTATCTCGCCGACAAGGTCGTGCTAGGGGGGCATTTTGCCGTCACGCGCGGCATGTCGGACCTGGATATGGCACGCGCGGTGATGCAGACCTTCGACGGATCCCAAGCCGGCTTGGAGGACGCGGTATCGCAGACGGACACCGCATTCACCGAGATCGTGGACGGCGTGGCGGACGGCTTCCTGATGCAAATCGTCGGAATATCGGAGGATGCGTTCATCTTGTAGCCCGACCGGCAGCGGGGCCATGGCAGCCCCGCACACACATCCCGCGCCGCACATGAACAGGACACCGCAAAACAGAAGCAAGGTCATCATTCGAATTCGTTCCGTTACACACAATATTCAGAAGGCTATAGGCGCGATGTGTTAAAAAACCCTGTTCAAAGCACGATTTGACCATTCGGAACCCGGCCTTATCGGCTCGCGTTGGCTTTCCAGATTGGAAAAAGGAACGCGACAATGGAATTTATTCTCGGACTGATCGTCCTCGTGCTCGACATCTATGCGCTGGTCAAAATCTGGTCGAGCGCGGCATCGACCGGGGCAAAGGTGCTCTGGACGTTGCTGATCCTCATCCTCCCGGTGGTCGGTTTCATCATCTGGTTCATCGCCGGACCGAAAGGCGCCTGAGAAGCCAAAGAAGACACGACATGTAAACGGGAGCGATCATATGGCCCCCGTTTTGCCTTCTGCCTCTTCCAACGCCCGAAAACGGGGTGTTCCGGTTTCGCGCGCAACACGCTAAATAGAGCGCAGCGTGTCCGCTGCCCAGAGCGGATGAAAAAGGAGGAGATTTCTCATGCTCGACGCATCGCAAGCCGGACGCGGGCCCTCGCTCGCCAAGTTCGATTGGGAAGATCCCCTCGGTCTTCGCAGCCGGCTGGAGGAAGACGAGCGCATGATCGCGGAGAGTGCCGCCGCCTATGCCGCCGACAAGCTCATGCCGCGCGTGTCGGAAATGTATCTGAGTGAAGGCGTTGCGCCCGAAATCTTTGCAGAGATGGGCGAAATGGGCCTTCTCGGCGTCACCATTCCCGAAGAATTCGGCGGGCTTGGTGCCGGATATGTCAGCTACGGGCTGGTCGCGCGCGAGGTCGAGCGGGTGGATAGCGGGTATCGCTCGATGATGAGCGTTCAAAGCTCTCTCGTCATGTATCCCATTCATGCCTATGGCAGCGATGCGCAAAAACAGAAATACCTTCCGGGCCTCGCTGCCGGCACCTTGATCGGATGTTTCGGACTGACCGAACCCGATGCAGGCTCCGATCCTGCCGGGATGAAGACAACCGCCCGAAGGACTGATGCGGGCTATGTACTCAACGGGGCGAAGATGTGGATCTCGAACAGCCCGATCGCCGATGTTTTCATCGTTTGGGCCAAGTCCGATGCGCATGACGGGAAAATTCGCGGCTTCATCCTCGAAAAAGGGATGAAGGGGCTGTCGGCTCCCAAGATCGAAGGCAAGCTATCGCTTCGCGCGTCGATCACCGGAGAGATCGTGATGGATAATGTCGAAGTCGGCGAGGATGCGATGTTGCCCGAGGTGGAGGGGCTGAAGGGGCCTTTCGGCTGCCTCAATCGGGCGCGATACGGCATTGCCTGGGGCGTGATGGGCGCGGCGGAGGATGCATGGCACCGCGCGCGGCAATACGGGCTCGACCGTACGCAATTCGGCCGTCCGCTCGCCCAAACGCAACTTTTCCAGAAGAAATTGGCCGATATGCAGACCGAGATCACGCTTGGCCTGCACGCGGCGTTGCAAGTCGGTCGGATGCTGGACGCCGGCACCGCGGCGCCCGAAGCGATCAGCCTCATCAAGCGCAACAATTGCGGCAAGGCGCTCGATATCGCGCGGCAGGCCCGCGACATGCATGGCGGCAACGGCATAATGGCCGAATATCACGTTATGCGTCACGCGCAGAACCTTGAAACGGTGAACACCTATGAGGGCACGCATGATGTGCATGCGCTCATCCTGGGTCGTGCGCAAACAGGGCTGCAGGCGTTCTTCTGATGCCGGCACCGCTCGAAGGGCTCAGGGTCCTCGAACTGGCGCGTATCCTGGCCGGCCCTTTGGTCGGTCAGACGTTGGCCGATCTCGGGGCGACGGTGATAAAGGTCGAAAGCCCGTCGGGCGACGATACGCGCACATGGGGCCCGCCCTTCATCGCGCGCGAGGAAGAAGAAAGCCCGTCGGCGGCTTATTTCTATTCGTGCAATCGCGGTAAATATTCGGTAATCGCCGATCTGGCAGAGCCCGACGACCAGGCTTTCATTCGGCATCTGGCGAAGGATGCGGATGTCGTTGTCGAGAATTTCAAGAAAGGCGGTCTGGCGAAGTTCGGCCTCGACTACACTTCCCTTGCAGCGCGGAACCCGGCGCTTGTCTATTGCTCCATCACCGGTTTTGGGCAGAGCGGACCCTACTCGGAACGCGCGGGCTATGACTACCTGATCCAGGGCATGTCCGGCCTCATGTCGATCACCGGGCCGCCCGACGGGGAGCCGCAGAAGGTCGGCGTTGCCGTCATGGATGTCTATACCGGGCTATATTCCGTGATCGCGATCCAGGCGGCGCTCGGCCAGCGCGAAAAGACCGGGCGCGGGCAGCATATCGACATGAGCCTCTTCGATGCCGGTACGGCCACGCTCGTCAATCAGGCGATGAATTTTCTGGCCACCGGCACCGCGCCAAAACGCATGGGCAATCAGCATCCCAATATCGTGCCCTACGAGGTGTTTCCCGTGGCCGATGGAGACATCATCATCGCCGCCGGCAATGACCGGCAGTTTCAAAGGCTGTGCGAAGTTCTGGAAATCGCGGAAGATCCGCGCTTTCGCAGCAATGCCGGACGGGTTCGTCACCGCGATGAACTTATCCCCATTTTGAGGCAAGCGACCGTGCGCCACAGCAAGTTGGACTTGCTGGCCGCGTTGGAGCGCGTTCACGTGCCCGCCTCGCCGATCAACACGGTTGCCGAGGTGTTCGCCGATCCGCAAATTCGGCACCGTCAGATGGAGATCGCGCCTGAAGGCGTGGCTGGTGTGCGCACCCCGGTGATGTTCAGCGACGCGGAGTTGGCGCTTGATCGCACGGCTCCCAAATTGGGCGAACATACGGAGAGAATCAGGCTCTCGGGCTGGCCTGAACGAAACGGTTGAAGATCGGATGCGCAGGGCGCGTCACCATTCGGCCAAGGCCTCCATTGCGAGCGGGCCTCCAACACGCGCGATCCACAGACGCATCGCTCCGGCCTTGTCGTCGGCGTTCACGGTGAAATCGGCAGTGTCGAAGATCGGCGACAGGCTGCGGAAGCTAAAACGCTCGGGTCGCGTGCCGCGCAGATCCGCGGCGGTCTGACAAAGCAGCGTTGCCTGCATCGGGCCGTGAACGATGAGGCCGGGATAACCCTCGATTTCGGTGGCATAGGGGATGTCATAGTGGATGCGATGGCCGTTGAACGTCATCGCCGAGTAGCGGAAGAGCAGCGTTGCGGTCGGCGTGATCCGGCGCGTATGGCGCCCCTGCGGCGCAGCCTCGCCTTCGGGCATCGTCTGCTCGCCGGCCGGCGCATCGCGGTAGACGATATCCTGCCGCTCGGTCAGGGCGGGTTTGCCGCCGCTGGTGATTTCGTGTTCGACGGTGACGAAACAAAGCGGCCCGCTGCGCCCCTGTTTCAGCACCACGTCCCTGATGGTCGAGCGCCGCTCGACCCTTTCGCCGATGCGGATATCGCCGTGAAACGCGAACGCACCGCCCGCCCACATGCGACGTGGAAGTGGCACCGGCGGAAGGAACCCGCCCCGTGCCGGATGGCCGTCGGGGCCGAGTTCGGATTCGGGGCTGACCGGCTGGGTCAGGCAGAAATGAATAAGCAGCGGAGCGATATCGCCTTCCTCGGTGCTTCCCTTCCGGTCAAAGGTGGCGTTGAACTGACGCACGAGCATCGGCGTCAGAACCTCGGCGTCGCTCTGCTCGCGCCCGATCCAGCTGCGCAGATGGTCGATATCCATGCTCATTCCTCCGCCGCGTTAAGGGCCGGGACCGCGCCGTATTCGCGCGCCTCTCCGACGAACCGGGCACCGGGCGCCGGGAACGACACCGGCCCGTTCGGGCTGTCCACCGTGATCCGCCGAAGATGCGCGTGCTCCGACAGGCCCGCCATGTCATTGACCGATGCGAGCGCGATCTTGGCGTTTTCCAACAGGTCTATGGCCTCTGCCGCGTCGTATTTCGCAAAGGCGGCCGCCACGATGGCATCCGTTTCGGCCCTGTTCGCCACACGCGCCACATTGGTGGCAAACCGCGGATCATGGCCCAGCGCCGCGTCGCCGATGAAATCGGCACACAGCTTGACCCATTCGCGGTCGCTCTGGATCGAGATAAGGATCGGCGCGCCGCCCTTGGGGTGGAAAACCCCGTAAGGTGCAATCGACGGATGGGCGAGCCCGACTCGCTGCGGAGTCTTGCCGCCTTCATGATTCAAGAGCGGCACGGTCAGCCAATCGGCCATCACGTCGAACATGGACACCGAGATTTGCGCCCCCTGCCCCGTGATCCCGCGCCGGATCAGCGCCTCCAGAATGGCCGCATGGGCCGTCGCGCCGGTGGCGATATCGACGACCGAAACACCGACCCGCGCTGGCTCCGACGGCCCGCCAGTGATCGAGCAAAGCCCGCTTTCAGCCTGGATCAGCAGATCATAGGCCTTGCGGTCCGCCATCGGACCATCTTCGCCATAGCCGGAGATCGAACAGGTGATGAGCCTTGGATGATCCTTTCGCAACCTATCCAGCCCGAACCCCAGCCGCGCGAGCGCGCCCGGCTTGAGGTTCTGGATCAGCACATCGGCCTTGCCCAGCAAGTCACCCAGCGCCGCCTTGCCCGCCTCTGAGGCCAGATCGAGCGTCACGCTTTCCTTGCCGCGGTTGAGCCAAACGAAATAGCTCGACTGCCCGGCCGCGACATCGTCATAGCCGCGCGCAAAATCGCCTTCGGGACGTTCGATCTTGACCACATGCGCGCCCGCATCAGCAAGGCGCGAGGACGCGAAGGGAGCCGCGACCGCCTGTTCGATGGCGACGACTTCCAGTCCTTGCAGCGGCAGCATCAGAACGACCTCGGCATCCCGAGGATATGCTCGGCCACATAGGACAGGATCAGGTTGGTCGAGATCGGCGCGACCTGATAGAGCCGCGTTTCGCGGAACTTGCGCTCGACATCGTATTCATTGGCGAAACCGAAGCCGCCGTGGAACTGGATGCACGCATTTGCCGCTTCCCAACTTGCCTTGGCGGCCAGATACTTGGCCATGTTCGCCTCGGCCCCGCAGGGCTGCCCTGCATCGTATAGCGCGCAGGCCTTGTAGCGCATCAGGTTCGCGGCTTCGATTTCAATGAACGCCTCGGCGATGGGGAACTGCACGCCCTGGTTTTGCCCGATGGGGCGACCGAAAACGTTGCGTTCGTTGACATAGGCGGTGACCTTGTCGGTGAACCAATAACCATCGCCAATGCACTCAGCCGCGATCAGCGCGCGTTCCGCGTTCAGCCCGGTCAGGATATACTTGAACCCCTTGCCTTCCTCGCCGATCAGGTTTTCCTCCGGGATCTCGAGATTGTCGAAGAAAAGCTCGTTGGTCTCGTGATTGACCATGTTCGGGATCGGCTTGACCTGCATCCCGTTTTTCGTCGCCTCCTTGATATCGACGAGAAAGATCGAAAGCCCTTCCGATTTCTTCTTCACTTCCGCAAGCGGCGTCGTGCGCGCCAGAAGGATCATCAGATCGGAATGTTGCACTCGGCTGATCCAGACCTTCTGGCCGTTGATGACGTATCTGTCGCCCTTCTTCACGGCGGTCGTCTTGATCTTGGTCGTATCGGTGCCGGTGGTGGGTTCGGTCACGCCCATCGACTGCAGTCGCAACTCGCCGCTGGCCAGCTTGGGCAGGATGCGCTGGCGTTGTTCCTCGCTGCCGTGGCGCACGAGGGTGTTCATGTTATACATCTGGCCGTGACAGGCGCCGGAATTGCCCCCGTTGCGGTTGATCTCTTCCATGATCACGCTGGCTTCGACGAGGCCAAGCCCCGAGCCGCCATATTCCTCAGGGATCAGCGCGGCCAGCCAACCTTCGCGGGTCAGTGCATCGACGAAGGCTTCGGGATAGCCGCGTTTCTCGTCAATCTCGCGGTGATATTCGGCCGGAAACTGGGCGCAGACGGCGGCAACGCCGTCGCGGATATCCTGATACTCGTCGGACAGAAAATTCATGCTGCAGCCTCTCTCGATCTCTGCGGTCAGGGCATTGGTAGTCCGGCCCGCGCGCCGGCGCAAACACATGGTTCCCCTCGCGTCGCCTGTCGCCGGCCCTTGACGATTCCCGAAAGATAAGGTCCGGTTACGGCCAATAAGAAACCGATCAACTACGGAGAATGAAGAATGTCTTTCAAACACACTCTCGCCGGTAGCGTCCTTTTGGCCGCGATGGGCATGTCCGCCTCGGCGCAGTCTCTGGTCTATTGCTCCGAAGGCTCGCCCGAAGGGTTCGACCCCGCGCTCTACACCTCCGGTACGACCTTCGATGCGTCCAGCCACCCGATCTACGATCACCTCGCCGAATTCAAGGTCGGCACAACCGAGGTCGAGCCGGGCCTGGCCGAAAGCTGGGAGATCAGCGAGGACGGCAAGACCGTTACCTTCAAGCTGCGCGAAGGGGTGCAGTTTCATTCCAACGATCTGTTCACGCCGACGCGCGACATGAACGCCGATGACGTGATCTTCAGCTTCGACCGTCAGGGCAACCCGGACAACCCGTATAACTCCTATTCCGGCGGCACGTGGGAATATTACGGCGGCATGTCCATGCCCGAGCTGATCGAGAGCATCGAGAAGGTCGATGACTACACGGTCCGGTTCAACCTGACCCGCCCCGAAGCACCGTTCATCGCCAACATGGCGATGGATTTCGCGTCCATCCTATCCAAGGAATATGCGGACGCCATGCTCGAAGCCGGCACGCCCGAGATGCTCAACCAGAAACCCATCGGCACCGGCCCCTTCAAGTTCCAGGACTACCAGAAAGACGCCGTCATCCGCTATGTCCGCAACGACGATTACTATGGCGACAAGGCCCGCGTTCAGAACCTGATATTCGCGATCACGCCGGACGCGAGCGTGCGCTACCAGAAGGTTCAGGCTGGCGAGTGTCATGTCATGGCTTATCCGAACCCGGCCGATATCCAGGCGATGAAAGACGCCGAAGATATCGTGGTCATGGAGCAGGAAGGCCTGAATGTCGGCTATCTGGCCTATAACACCAAGGTCGAGCCGTTCGACGATCCGAAGGTCCGCAAGGCGCTCAACCACGCCATCGACAAGCAGGCGATCATCGACGTTGTGTTCCAGGGCTCCGGCCAGATCGCCAAGAACCCGATCCCGCCGACCATGTGGTCCTATAACGAAGCCATCGAGGACGACAATTACGACCCCGAGAAGGCCAAGCAGATGCTGGAAGAAGCGGGCGTTTCCGATCTGTCGATGAAGATCTGGGCGATGCCGGTGCAGCGCCCCTACAACCCGAATGCGCGTCGCATGGCCGAATTGATCCAGGCCGATATGGCCGAGATCGGGGTCGATGTTGAAATCGTCTCTTACGAGTGGGGCGAGTATCTGGAGCGTTCCAAGGCCGAGGACCGCGATGGCGCTGTCCTTCTTGGCTGGACCGGCGACAATGGCGATCCGGACAACTTCCTTGCTGTCCTGCTCAGCTGTGACGCCGTTGGCGGTTCGAACCGCGCCATGTGGTGCAACGAGGAGTTCGACGAATTGGTCAATAAGGCCAAGACCTTGTCGAGCCAGGAAGAGCGCGCCGAACTTTACAAGCAAGCGCAGGAAGTCTTCAAGGATCAGGCACCCTGGGCCACCATCGCGCATTCGGTCGTGTATATGACGATGCGCCCCGAAGTGGACAATTACGTCGTTCACCCGCTCGGCGGGCACATCTTCAATCAGGTTGGCCTGAAGTAAGCACTCATGCTACCGGGGGGAGGCGGCGCGATTCTATCGCCCGCCTCCTTCTCATTTCCGACAGGAATTTCCTTTGTCCGATACGCTTGCCGACCGTCTTGCCGCCTATGCCAGTGTCGCGTCCGATCTGAATGTCGATGCTGTGGCGCTCGTGCCGGGTCCGAACTTCACCCGGACCGTGCAGCACAACTTCATGAGCCATGAACGCCCCTTCGTTCTGGTGATCCCGGCGCAGGGGGCTGCCGCGGCGCTGGTTCCGAACCTCGAACTGGGAAGCTGGGATCTCATCGGCTTTGACGGCGCAGTCTTCGACTGGCGCGATCAGGACGGCTACGCCGCCGCGTTCGACGCGATGATGCGGCATCTTTCAATCAAGTCACTGGGGGTTGAAGGTCAGATCATGCGCGTTTTCGTGCATCACGCGCTCAAGGCCGCGCAGCCCGACCTGACGATCATCGACGCCGAGCGCGAGATCTCTGCGCTACGCATGATCAAGACGGACGCCGACATCGCCGCGATGCAGGCCGCAATCGACATTTCCGAGCGCGCGCTTGCGCGCACCTTCGACAGCGTGAAACTCGGCCAGACCGAGAAGGATATCGAGCAGGTTCTCATCCAGAGCGTTTTCGCCGAGGGCGCGGACGATCTCGCCTTCGCACCCATTGTCGCCGCGGGCGACAATTCCGCCAGGCCCCACGCCAAGGCGCGCGCTGATTACAAGGTGCAGTCGGGCGACGCGCTGCTGATCGATTTCGGCGTGCGCAAGGACGGGTTCTGTTCCGATATCACGCGCACGGTGTTCCTTGTCCACGCCTCCGACGAAGCGCGCGCGGTCTATGACACCGTGCTGCGCGCCAACCTCGCCGGGCTCGATGCCACCCGCGCCGGCGTGACCGCGCACAAGATCGACGATGCCGCAACCTCGGTTCTTGAAGCATCGCCCTTCAGGGACCGCATCCGCACCAAGACGGGTCACGGTCTGGGCCGCGAGGTGCATGAAGCCCCTTACATCATGCGCGGCAATCACATGACGTTACCCGCCGGCACGGTTTACACCAACGAGCCGGGATTATACGAGATCGGCAAATTCGGCGTCCGGATCGAGGACGATGTGCTTGTCACCGAAGACGGCTACCGGACGCTGACCACCTTTACCAAGGAACTGACGGTGCTGTCATGCTGAATTACGTTCTCAGCCGCTTGCTGACTTTCATCCCCACTTTCCTTGGCGTCACCCTGATTTCCTTCAGCTTCATCCGCGCGCTGCCGGGCGATCCGATCGTCGTCATGGCCGGCGAACGCGGGCTGTCAGATGAACGCTATGCCGAATTGTCGAAGCAATACGGTTTCGACCAGCCAATCTATGTGCAGTTTTGGGACTATTTCACGGGCGTTCTTCAGGGCGATCTGGGCACTTCATTCGTGACGAAACGCCCCGTGTTCGATGAGTTCTTCGCGCTTTTCCCCGCGACGCTGGAATTGTCGATCTGCGCGATGATCTTTGCCGTCGTTCTCGGTCTGCCTGCAGGCGTGATCGCGGCGGTCAACCGTGGCAAGTTTTTCGACCGCGCGCTCATGTCCACGGCGCTGGTCGGCTATTCGATGCCGATCTTCTGGTGGGCGCTTTTGCTCATCATCGTCTTCTCGGGCAACCTCGGCTGGACGCCGGTTTCCGGGCGCATCAGCCTTATGTATTACTTTCCGGACGCGACCGGCTTCATGTTGATCGACAGCCTCATGTCAGGCCAACAAGGCGCGTTCTCCTCTGCCTTGCTGCACCTTCTGCTGCCGGCGATCGTGCTAGGAACGATCCCTCTTGCCGTCATCGCGCGGCAAACACGGTCCGCCATGCTGGAAGTGCTGGGCGAGGATTACATCCGCACCGCCCGCGCAAAGGGGATGTCACCGGCACGGATCAACGGCATCCACGCACTGCGCAACGCGATGATCCCGGTCATCACGGTGATCGGCCTCAGCGTCGGCACGCTTCTTGCGGGCGCGATCCTGACCGAGACGATCTTCAGCTGGCCCGGCATCGGCAAATGGATGGTCGACAGCATCTTCCGCCGCGATTACCCGGTGGTTCAGGGCGGTCTGCTGCTGATCGCCGTGATGGTGATGGTGGTGAACCTGACCGTCGACATGCTCTACGGTATCATCAACCCCAAGATCAGGAAGCGCTGACATGGACGACGCTCTTTCCGCCGAAGCGAAGATGGTCAACGAACGTCCGGGGCGGCTCCGGGAGTTCTGGTTCTATTTCCGCGAAAACCGCGGCGCTGTCGTGGGGCTGTGCATCTTTGCCGTGTTCACCTTCCTGGCCTTTTTCGGCCCGTGGATCGCACCGCATAGCGCGACCGAGCAGTTTCGCGACTACACTCTGATCCCGCCGGCCTGGCAGGACGGGGGCAACTGGGATTTCATCCTCGGCACCGATCCACTGGGCCGCGATATGCTGTCTCGCCTGATCGTCGGCGCGCGGTTTTCCTTCTTCGTCGGCATCGTCGTCGTCACCGTGGCGGCAACCGGCGGCATCCTGATCGGCCTGATCGCGGGGTTTGCGCCGAAATGGCTCGACACGATCATCATGCGGATCATGGATATCATCCTCGCCTTCCCTTCGCTGCTGCTGGCGCTGGTGCTGGTTGCCGTGCTCGGGCCGTCGCTCACCAACGCGATGATCGCCATCGCCATCGTGCTGCAGCCGCATTACGTCCGGCTCACCCGCGCCAGCGTCCTGTCCGAAAAGCAGAAAGATTACGTCACCTCCGCGCGTGTGGCCGGGGCGGGGTATTTCCGGCTGATGTTCGTCACCGTCCTGCCAAACTGTCTTGCGCCGATCATCGTGCAGGCGGCTTTGTCCTTTTCGACTGCCATCCTCGATGCCGCCGCGCTCGGGTTCCTTGGCATGGGCGCGCAGCCCCCCACGCCGGAATGGGGCACCATGCTGGCCGAAGCGCGCGAGTTCATCCTGCGCGCCTGGTGGGTTGTGACCTTCCCCGGCCTTGCGATCCTCGTGACGGTGCTGGCGATCAACCTGATGGGCGACGGGTTGCGCGACGCGCTCGATCCGAAACTGAAGCGGAGCTAGGCCATGTCACTTCTGCGCATCCGCAATCTCAGCGTCGATTTCGCGACCGCCTCGGGCTCCTTCCGCGCCGTCGATTCCGTCGATCAAGATGTCGATACCGCCGAGATCCTCGCCATTGTCGGTGAAAGCGGGTCGGGCAAATCGGTTTCCATGCTCGCCGTCATGGGCCTCCTGCCCTGGACCGCGACGATCACCGCCGACGAGATCACGTTCGACGGGCAGGATATGCTCAATATCGACCGCAAGGCGCGGCGCCGGATTGTCGGCAACGATCTGGCGATGATCTTTCAGGAACCGATGTCCTCGCTCAATCCCTGCTTCACCGTGGGCTGGCAGATCAAGGAAGCCTTGCGCTTTCATCTTGGTCTCAGCCGCCGCGACCGACACACCCGCGCGGTGGAGCTTTTCGAGCAGGTGGGCATCCCCGATCCCGAAAAGCGTCTGTCCGCCTTCCCGCACCAGCTGTCCGGCGGCATGAACCAGCGCGTGATGATCGCGATGGCGATCGCCTGCAAACCGAAGCTGCTGATCGCGGACGAGCCGACAACCGCGCTCGACGTGACCATTCAGGCGCAGATCCTCGATCTGCTGGCCTCCCTGCGCGATGAAACAGGGATGGGCCTTGTGCTCATCACCCATGACATGGGCGTCGTCGCGGAAACGGCTGAACGGGTGAGCGTGCAATATGCCGGCCAAAAGGTCGAGGAACAGCCCGTGCGCGAGCTTTTTTCGCAGCCGCATCATCCCTATACCGCTGCCCTGCTCGACGCGCTGCCCGAACGCGCGACCGACCGGATGCTGCCGACCATTCCAGGCGTCGTGCCCGGCCAGTTCGACCGCCCGCAAGGCTGCCTTTTCTCGCCGCGGTGCAAATACGCGGATGCGAAGTGCAAATCCACCCCGCCGCCTCCCCTGGGCGCCGATCTAGGCTATGCGCGCTGCTTCTATCCGCTCAATACCGATGAAAGGGTCGCCTCATGACAACGCCGGTCATGCACGCCAAAGCCTTGCAGCGGCATTACGAAGTCGGCGGCGGGCTCTTCCGCAAGCCGCGTATCCTCAAGGCGGTGGGCGGCGTCGATTTCGACGTCACGCCGGGCAAGACGCTGGCGGTCGTCGGCGAATCCGGGTGCGGCAAATCCACTCTCGCCCGCATGGTCGCCATGATCGAGGAGCCGACGGACGGCACGCTGACGCTCGACGGCAAACCGGTGCGGCGCGAGGATTGGGCCGATCTGCGGCAATCCGTGCAGATCGTCTTTCAGGATCCCTACGGCTCGCTCAACCCGCGCCAGCGCGTCGGCACGATCCTGATGGAGCCGCTTGTCATCAACACCGATCTGCCCAAAGCCGACCGCGAGGCGAAAGCGCGCGAGATGCTGAACCTCGTAGGGCTGCGCCCCGAGCATTTCGATCGCTATCCGCATATGTTCTCCGGCGGCCAGCGCCAACGGATCGCCATTGCGCGCGCGCTGATGCTCGATCCCAAGGTTCTGGTGCTCGATGAGCCGGTTTCCGCACTCGATCTGTCGATCCAGAGCGCGATCCTCAATCTGTTGCTGGAATTGCAGGAACGGCTGCAATTGGCCTATCTCTTCATTAGCCACGATCTCAGCGTGGTGCGCCATGTCGCCGATGACGTGATCGTCATGTATCTGGGCCGTGCCGTCGAAAAAGGCCCGAAGGAAGCGCTGTTCGCTGCCCCGCGCCATCCGTATACCGTCGCGTTGCTGTCCGCGACGCCGCAAGCCGACCCGGTGGCGGATAAGAAACGCATCAAGCTCAAGGGCGAGTTGCCATCACCGCTGGCAATCCCCGATGGATGCCCCTTCGCGCCGCGCTGCTGGAAGGCGCAGGACAAGTGCCGCGAAGAGTTGCCTTTGCTCGGCGAAGGCAACCACACCGCCGCCTGTTTCTTTCCCGAAAACGTCTGAAACAAAACGGCCCGGTCCTCGCAATGGACCGGGCCGTTTTCATGTCATTGCCGGCGCCTTATGCCGCGCGCGAAAGCTCCGGCTTGGCCTCTTCGATGAACGCGCCGTGCAACGTCTTGATGATCGAATCCTTCTGAGCTCGATCGACGATGAACTGCACATCGACATTGCGCGGCCCCTGCGACGCGCCGATGGCGGAATGGCCGGCCTCGGCAATCGCGACCAATCCGCGTTGCAGAACCGACAGACCAGCGAGGTCGCGTCCGATCACAGACACCATCGACGCTGTGCGCATCGTGATCTCCGCGGCCGGATATTCCTTGGCGATATCCTTCTCGAGCCGCCGCATCGTCTTGAGCGAGGTGTCGAGATAATGCGTGACCGTGTTGGCGTTCGACACTTTCGACACGATGCGCACGTTGTGACGCTTGAGCACATCGAGGATGGTCGCGTCATAGCCCTTCACCCCGACCATGTCCTGTTCGAACACCTCAAGCGTGAGGATATCGAGCCCGGCAATGATCTCCACCGCTGGCGTTTCTGCGGCGCGGTCGTCGATCAACGTGCCGGGATCGTTCGGCTCGAACGCGTTGGTCACGCGCAACGGCACATCGGCCTGCCGCAGCGTCTTGGCGGCAAGCGGGTGGATCGCCTCCATCCCCATGTTGGACAACTGATCCGCGACGTCATAATTCGTCCGTCCCAGCTTGCGCACATTCTCCGCCCCGACAAGGTTCGGGTCCGACGAAGAGAGGTGAAATTCCTTGTGGATGATCGCCTCCCGCGCGCCGAGCATGGCCGCAATCTTGGAGAACGTGACCTCCGAATAGCCGCGATCAAACCGCTTCATCAGCCCTTCGGCGCATTGCGCATAGCCGGTAACGATCGGCATTTCGGTGGAGGGATCGATCCTGTCCATCGCGCCCGCGATGCGTTCCTCAAGCGTTGCATCCCCCTCGTCGCGCCAACCCGACAGATCGACGAACCGCGCGTTCACATCGGCCCGCTGCAGCAGCAGCGTTGTGACGAAGGCGGAGTGCGCCTCGCCCAATCCCGACAGGATTTCACGGATTTGCAGCAGATGCTCCGCAAGGCGGAAATGACCGTAGGAACAAATGCGCTGCAGGTCGATCAGGCAGTTGCGGGCACCAAGGATGCGCTCCGAAACGAAAGCATCGGCCTGTTCGATATCTCCTGGATGATCGAGAACGCTGTGGTTCAACGCCTGCATCTCATCGGACACGCGGTTCAACGCGTCATGCCAACCGTGATCGGATTGTGCGCTCGAAAAATGCCCGTAAACGCCCGGCTCCCCGGATTTCTTGTGTTCCAGAAGCAGGTTGGTGATGCCGCCGAACGCCGATACGACGAACACGCGCCCGTAAAGATCGGCCCCCGCGCGCCCGGCGATAAAGAGCGTGTCCTTCAATTCGCGGACGCGAGACATGGACGTTCCGCCAATCTTCTCGACCGTATAGGATGAACGTGACATGGGTTAAGCCTCCAATTCCTCGGCCGGCGCGTAGGAGCCATCCTCGCGGTGCACTTCCTTGCCCGTCACCGGCGGATTGAAGCAGCACGCCATGTGAAGTTCTTCTTCCGCGCGCAGGACATGCTTGTCATGCTGGTCCAGCGCATACATCACACCCGGCTTGATCTCATGCGTCTTGCCCGTGGCAAGATCGGTGATCGAGCCCTTGCCCTGCATGCAATAGACGCTCTCGAAATGGTGCTTGTAGTGGAACGTATGTTCCGAACCGGCCTCGAGCACGGTGATGTGGAACGAGAACCCCATCCCGTCGTCGGCGAGCAGCATGCGCGTCGATGTCCATTTCGCATCGGCGATGTGGCGATCGGTTTTCTTCAACTCGTTGAAATCTCGTACGATCATGTCCGGTTACTCCGCCGCCAGTTTCATCTCTCCGGTCACATCGCGTGTCGCCTGCATGAGGATATCGAACCCCTCGCGCATGACCTCCTGCGAAATGGTGAGCGGGGCGAGGAACTTGACGACCTCGTCATGCGCACCGGATGTCTCGATCACGAGGCCCAGCTGGTAGGCGCGTGCGCAGATCGCGCTCGCAAGCTCACCAGAGCCGACATCGACCCCCTGCATCATGCCGCGCCCCTTGAGCGTGGCTCCGTCGATCAGATCGGCGACATCGCTCAGCGCCGTTGTGAGGACCACTGATTTATGGGCCACGGCCTTTTCGAACGCGTCATCGGACCAGAACTTTTCAAGCGCGACACGTGCGGTGACGAATGCATGCGTGTTGCCCCGGAATGTTCCGTTGTGCTCCGCCGGGCCCCAAATATCGTGTTCCGGCTTGATCAGAAGCGCCGCGAAGGGAAGCCCGAAGCCGGAAAGCGATTTGGCCTGCGTGATCATGTCCGGCTGGATGCCCGCTGCCTCGAAGGAAAAATACGTTCCAGCCCGGCCGCAGCCCGCCTGGATATCGTCAATGATAAGCAAGGCGCCATGCTTGCGCGCGATCTTCTCGATGCCGCGCATCCACTCATCGGAGGCCGCGTTCAGACCGCCCTCCCCCTGGATCGGCTCGAAAATAAACGCCGCCGGCGCGTCGATGCCCGAAGACGGGTTCGACAACATGGCATCGATGAGTTCCAGCGTATCGACACTCTCGCCCATCGCGCCTTCGAACGGCATATGCGTCACGTCCGTCAGCGATCCGGTTCCGGCACCGCCGCGCTTTCCGGCATTGCCGGTCAGCGCCAGCGCGCCCATCGTCATGCCGTGGAAACCGTTGGTAAAGGAGATCACATTGCGCCGCCCTGTCACCTTCCGCGCGAGCTTCACCGCCGCTTCGACAGCATTGGTTCCGGTCGGGCCCGTCATCATCACCTTGTAGTCCATATCGCGCGGCGCGAGGATATTTTCCTCGAACGCATGGAGAAATGCGGCCTTGGCGTCAGTGTGCAGGTCGAGCGCATGTGCAATGCCGTCACCAGCGATATGCTCCATCAGCGCGGCCTTCATATCAGGGTCATTATGGCCGTAATTGAGCGACGAGCATCCAGCCAGAAAATCGATGTAGCGGTTGCCATCGGCATCGAACATCTCCGCACCGGAAGCGCGTGTGAAGGTCGCGCTCATATTGCGGCAATAGGACCGCGCGTTGCTTTCGCGGCGTTCGTAGATCGTGGTTTCGGCAGTCATGTCCTTGGGCATGAGTTTCCTTTCCCCCTCGGCTAAGGGTGTGTCTATCATCGTGATGTGAACGAGGTCTTAAGCGGCGCGCTTGAGCGTGATGCCCTGCGCAGGCAGCGTGATCGTCACCATGTGCTCGGTATCATGCGCCCCATCGAAATGGGTTTCTTCTTTGAAATACGGCGTATCCGTCAGATCGCCGCCGATGTCGCGGGCGAGGCTTCGGAAAAGCCCCCAGGATGCATCATTGTCCTTGGTGATCGTGGTCTTCAGCGCTTCGGCGTCCTGAACCTCCTCGCGGTTCAAAAGCTCGAAAAGCATCGTCTTGCCGAGCCCGAGACCGCGTGCTTTCGGGCTGACCGCCACCTGCCAGACGAAAAATGCGTCTTCGTTCGGGATCATGTGCCCCGAAATCCAACCCACGATCTCGCCACCTGCTTCGGCCACGACGCATGTATCGCGGAAATGATCGGCCTGGATCAGGTTCGCGTACATCGAATTTTCGTCCAGCGGCGCGCAGCTGCGAATCAACTCCCAGATGGCCGCTCCATCTTCCGCGACCGGCTTGCGGAGCTGTGGTTTGGGCGTTCGGGCAGGGGTGGTTCCATCGGGCATGTGCAAAGACCTCTCTTGTAGTTCGATTGACTAAATAGTGTGCTGCAGCGGAAAACTCAACATCTAGCTAAAAAATGCCGAAATATAGAAATTGAACCAGATTTTGTGTCACATGAGGATCGCGCATCTTTCGATCTCCGAAGGATAAGCCGATGCGGTTGAGATCACCCGACCGGAACATTCACAAGTGCTTAGAAGATTGAAGTTTTTATAGATTTTGTGCGATGATCCTCCCATGACGTCAAAGCCCCATGATCGCACCGATGACAGCCTGATCGCGCTGCGCCGCATCCTGCGCGCGACGGAAATCTATGCGCGCGATCTCGCTCAAGCTGCAGGCATGACACCCGCGCAGCTCCGCGTGCTGCAGATCGTTGAGGAACGGGGCTCGGTCACGCCGAAGGCGCTTGCCGCGCAGATGCGGGTGAGCCAGGCGACGGTGACCGCCTTGGTCGACAAGCTGGTGGCCCGGAAGCTGGTGCAGCGCGTCTCGTCCCAAAGCGACCGGCGACAGATCAATGTGGTGATGACGGAACTTGGCGGCACAACCCTGAGCCAAGCACCCGATCCGCTGCAGCAACGCTACGCGCGCGCATTTGCCGATCTGGCCGATTGGGAGCAGGCGCAGCTTGTCGCCTCGCTTGAACGAGTGGCGAGCATGCTTGATGCGATCAGCATCGATGCCTCGCCCGTGCTGACGACAGGTGAGTTGCCGACCGATCCGCCAATCGGCTGAGTCCGCGCACCTGCACCATATCGAACGCCCGATGTCAGGAGGAACTGGCTGGGGTGGCAGGATTCGAACCTGCGGTACGCGGTACCAAAAACCGTTGCCTTACCACTTGGCTACACCCCAACCGTGCGGCGGTGTCTACTCGCGGAAATTAACGGGATCAAGACCCGAAAATCGAAAATCTCATTCTTCCGGCGCATTCTTGTGCAGAAGGTCGTTGTCCTGTTTCTCGGCGCGTTCGCTGGCGACGATACGGTTCAGTTCCCGGTCCATTTCCGCAGCTACATCTCCCAGCGATTGTGTTGCCACGGCGATTGCCTCGGCATTCGATCGCGGCCGTTTGTCCGGGCTGGGCGTGGCATCCTCTGCAGAACTTTCGGAGCCGCCATCGAGACCGACGATGCGGATCGTCGTTTCCGGCATGACGATCCCGGCGTGATCGAATGCGGTAAGGCAGGATCGCCACGCTTCGCTGCGCGCTTTCGCGTAGCTTGTCTTATGCTGCAGGATCCACCCGGCGACGTTGAGAATGACCGCACTGTCGCCCATCTTCTCGATCCAGACCGCCGGCGCCGGATCTTCCAGCACGAAGGGGAGCGCCGCGACGGTCTGCAAGGCCAGATCCTGCGCGCGGTTGAGGTCGCTGTCGAAAGCCACACCGAGATCGATCACGAAACGCCGTTCATCGTTGCGCGTGAAGTTCACGATACGGCTTTTGAACACCGTCGCGTTGGGAATTCTAATATGATTGCCATCGAAGCTGAGCAGGATGGTGGCCCGGCTCGTCAACCGAATGACCTTGCCCTGATCGCCCTCGATCTCCACCGTGTCGTTGGGTCGGAACGGCTGGCGAATAGACAGCATGATGGAAGCTATGAAATTCTCCACGGTGTCGCGGACCGCGAAACCGATGGCCAGCCCGATGATCCCCGCTGCGCCGAGAATGGTCGACAAAAGCGCCGTTGCGTTCAGGATATCGAGCGCGATCACGAGCCCGGCGATCACGAAAGCCACGCGGATCAGCTGGCGATAGATATCGGCGATGAACGCGTTCGGCGCAAAGCGGCTCCACGGCCTATCGAGCCGCGCGAGCGCGAAACCGGCCAGAACGACGACAGCGAAAGCACCGAGCGCGATCGCGGCAAGCGGCAGATAGTTGACGAATTGTTCGAACCGAAGCCGGAACCGCTCCACCGCGGGGTCGAGACGGCGGGCGACATCCGTTGTCTCCTGCACCTTGTTCTCAATCGTCACCACGCCTTCGACACGTCCGACCAGCTCATTGAGCCGCGCCACGGCCATACCGTCTATCGCGGTTCCGCGCAGGGTCACGATACCCGAGCTGACGGTGACCGTCACATCCTCAAACCCATCGAGTTGCCCAAGGATTTCGCGTATGCGCGTTGCAATGGCAGCGTCGGTTTCGGCGCTGTCTTCCACTGCGATGGTGCCGGATGGCTGCCCGCTTTCCTGCGCGATGCTTCCTTCGGGAGATACCGCGCCGCATAGGCAAATCAAAAGCAAGAGCCGTGCGAAAAGTTTCATGAGGCGAGAGTGCGACAGGCCCCGGCAGTGCGCAAGCCGCATTGCGCTTTCGCCCCCTTCATTCGCCCGGCGCCATATCGCAAAGGGTTTCGCCAAGCTCGGGCTGCCAGAACCTGTGGCATCCCCGTCCAGAGCGTTTCGCTGCGTAAAGCGCGATATCGGCGCGTTTCAATGCGTGGTCGGGTGCCAGCTTACGATCGCTGCGCGCCATTGCGATGCCAATGCTGGCGCCGATCGGCACCTTCGCGAGTGGTGGATCGACCGACGCGGAGAGATCGCCAATGATCTGGCGCGCCAACTGGTCGAGCCGCGCCCGGTCGACGAGCCCGGGGCAGACGATCACGAATTCATCGCCGCCCATGCGCGCGACGACATCCTCCTTGCGCAGAACCCGACGCATGACCCGCGCCGCATGTTTCAAAAGTGCATCACCGACATCATGACCCAGCGTATCGTTCACCTGCTTGAACCGATCGAGATCGAGATGGAGCATGGCGTAGGCCGTATTCGACCGGCCAAGCCTCGACATCGCGTTGTCGAGGGCGCGGCGGTTGCCGAGCCCGGTAAGCTCGTCTGTCACCGCGTCGGACTCGGCAGCGAGTTTCTCGCCATTCAGACGCGCGTTCAGGCTGAAGCTTGCGGATATAGCGCTCGATTTGGCCTCCTGCAGGAACAGCAATTCAACCGCAAGGTCGCAAGGGGCGAAATCCTGTGCCGACAGGTTGAATTTCCGGACCGCGTCAACGATGGCGATCCCGAACGATAGGTCGATAATTGCGCCGCCGTCGCCATCGGGAATGACACATCCCCGCAGAACGATATCGGGCATTTCGGTGAGGCTCAGACGGATCGGCTGCGTCTCAAGGCCGGCAAGCTCGGCCATGCAGACCGGGCGAGCCGGGCCGAATATTGCGACCCTGTCGAAAAAGGGTCTGCCCAGAAGCGTTTCCCCGGCAATCCTGTCCAGGCTGCGCCCGACCTGGGTGATACAGCCGCACCCATCGACACAAAGATGCATTGGTCGCAGTCGCGCCATCAGGTCATGAGCCGCGATCACGCGCGCATCGCCCTGGCAAAGGAAAATCCTCGGTCCTCGGCAAAGCCGATATCGACGATCCGCGCCGCTATCGCTTCGATCCCGTCATTCGATCCGCGATGTTCGAGAACGGCAAGCACGCCATAATCATCGGCCATGGCCCGCAGAAGACCGACAAGAAGATGCCCGAAACCGGGCAACTCGCCTTCGCAGCAAAGATCGAAGCAATGGGGTTCGACCTCCCTGACGACGATACGCGGAAGATCGAGCCCCGGAACGGCAAGCCGTGTGCGCCCGGGCAGATCCTCCAACGAATAAAGAAGTTCGGGAAAATCCTGCCCCCCGAACCGCATGAGCCTGCGAACGCTGACATGGTTCTGGCGGGTGATCAGGTAGGTTCCGATATCCTCCAGGATATTCGCCTCCGACCGGTCGAGCGTTCGCGCGCATGCGTCGAGCACAGCTGGGAAATAGACGCTGTCATATTGCAGCATCGCTTCGAAACTCGACAGCGGGACATCGGCCGCGATGAGCGCTTTTGTCCAACTGTCCAGCCCGAAACTGTCCGTGACGAACGCCTCCACCGTTCGAAAAATCAATCCGTGCATCAGCCGCGATCCTCATATCTGCTGGCAGCGTCGCAGGACGACCTTAACATATCGCAAACAGGTAAGATTTTAGCGATTATTCACCGTCAGGCCCAACCAGCCCGGCAAATGTCCGATATCGGGCAGCACCGCATCGGCGAATGGCGCCAGATCGCTGCGGCTGGCCAGGCCTGTCAGCACCGCGATCACGCCCATCCCCGCCGCGCGCCCGGCGATCAGATCATGCGTGCTGTCGCCGACCATGATCGCGCGTTCCGGCCCGACACCGACCGTCTCGCAAAACGCGAGAAGCTGACCGGCGCCGGGTTTGGCACCGAAGCCGCTATCGGAGCCGGCAATGAAATCGAACCTGTCCCGCAAGCCTGCCTTTTCGAGATGCGCGATGGTCGGCGCTTCGCCGTCATTGGTTGCCACGCCAAGCCGCAGATCGGCGGCGGCGAGGTCGTCGAACAATTCGGCGAGCGGAACCGCCTCGACCATTGGCGCCGCCGCGGCGTCGGCATTGAGAAGGTCGACCAAGTCCCGGATCGAGAGGCCGCCGATGGCCGGCGCGAGGGCGCTGGCGACATCCAGCGGCGTTCCGGCGATGGCGATGCTGCCGGGCTCGAATTCCGCACGCTCGACATCGAAGCCGATGCGCGCACCGAGCATCGAGGCCCGGGCGAGGTCTCCGCCGGCGAGGCGCGTCAACAGCGACGCAGCCCACGCGTTCCACGTTGCGCGGAAATCGAATAAAGTGCCGTCCTTGTCGAAGAGGATCGCGGCAGGCCGGGCGGCCGTTCCGGCGCTCACGTCCAGTGCACCTGTGCGCCGCCGGGCAATGTAGCGCGCGCCTCCATCAGCCGCTCATAAGGCAAAGCCTCGGCGTCGCAGAAGGCGACGATCCATGCATCGTCCATCATGAGGAAATCCAGAACCGATGCCTGGAAATCGGGATCGGCAAGCCCATTGCGAAACGCGGCTTCGTCCACACCCGTCGCGCCCATGAAGACCGGCAGCAGATCGTCGTTACCGGCAAGCCAAGCAATGGCTCTTAGCGCGATCGCTTCTGCCGCATCCTGAGAAACCGCCATTTTTAAGAAATTTCCTCACAGTTTGTTAACCAATACTGACAAAGAATTGGTGAACAGATTCTTAGCACTCGCCCCAGATCGGAGCCAGCCCCCGTGTCCGGCATTGTCCTGATACTCGACGCCCAAACGACCCGCCGCATTCGCTTGCAGGCGCAGGTCAAAACGGTCTGCGACACCGTTGCCCTTGTAGAGACAGGCACCGACGCGCTGGCGCAGATTCGCAAGACCGCACCGGATGTCGTGATCGTGGCTCACGATCTGCCGGAGCTGAAGCTCAACCGGTTCTGCAAGGCGTTGCGCGCCAATCCCCAAACGCAGCTGACGACGATCATCGTGGCGGTCCCGTCGGAAAATCACTCCGCCCGGGTCAGCGCGCTGATCGCAGGGGCGCATGACCTGATCGAATATACGGCAGAGCCGGCGGAACTGCGCGCGCGGCTCAGAAACGTCATGCGATCGCGGCAGATGACAGAGCAAACCCGCGTTCGTGCGCCCGTCGAACATGCCGGCGGCTTCGCCGAAGCCCCGAGCGGGTTCGCCCATCGCATCGTCGCGCAGATCGTCTCGGCAGGGGAATCCGAACGCGCCGAAGCCCTGCGCGATGCGTTGCCCGCGTCGGCGGGGCTGGTCCTTCATGCAGCGGATGAGCGCGATATCCGCCGCGATCCGGGCTCGGAAACCGACGTCTACATCCTGCTTGAAGCGAGCCGGCCGGCCGAGGCGCGCGATCTTCTTGGCGCGTTGCGTTCGCATCCGGGCAGCTGCCATAGCCGGATACTCTTCGTTTCCGATGCCGCACCGCATATGGCCTCGCCGCTCGACCTGGGCGCACATGACCATGTCCCCTGCACCGCCTCCCCTGCCGAACTCGCCTTGCGCATCCGGCGGCTCGCGCGGCTCAAGCAAAACGCCGATCGCGAGCGCGAAAGTCTGAACGCGCTCGGAGAGAAGGCCTACACCGACCGGCTCACCGGTCTGAACAATCGCGGATATGCAGATGAATATTTGCAGCGCGCAGATCGCTCGCTGGCCGAACATCCCGCCCCTTTGGCGATCCTGCTGGCCGATGTGGATCATTTCAAGAAGATCAATGACAATCACGGCCACGAGGCCGGCGACAGGATTCTCGCTCATATCGCAGGCGTTCTGAAAGCGAACCTGCGCGGGGGCGATACGCTGGCGCGCTATGGCGGCGAGGAATTCCTGATCGTTCTGCCGAATGTCGGTGCGGCGCAGGCCCGGTGCATCGCGGAGCGGTTGCGCAAGGCCGTATCCGCCGGGCCGGCAGCTTTGGAAGACGGAACGCTTATGCGCGCGACGATCAGTATCGGCATCGCGCTAACCGGGAAATCGGAGCGCAAATCGACCGCCGATCTGCGCCGCGCAGCAGACACCGCGCTTTATCGCGCCAAGGGGTTGGGGCGGAACCGGATCGAGCAGGCGACACCGGCCGATTTTATCGCGCCGCGCAGCAGCGGGCGCCTGACACCGCACCGACGGACCGGATAACGTCTAGCGGTCGCGGCGCCGGATCAGACGGTCCAACGCCTCCTGAACCCGATCGGCATAAGCATCGCGTTCGGCATCGCTCATGCCGGCGATACGGTCTGCGATCAAACGCCGTCCGATTTCATCACGTTCGGCGCGGTGGCGCGAATGTTCCGCCATTGCGGCCGCGAACCGGTCGGCATCGAAGGGGGTCTCTCTCAGCAAATCGATGGCTCTTTGCAGATCGGCGGCAATCGGTTGCGATCCGCCCGGACGGCTTGCGCTACTCATGAACGCATGTCGCAAGGCGCGCCTTTCCTCGGCAGGCAGCGTGCGCGTGAAGATCGAACCGGAAGCCGCGTGCGGTCTGCCGGCCCATCGTTCAGGCCCGTGTGTCACCGCGAACCCCGCGAGCGCGCCGATGACCAGAAGGTTGAGGCCCAGCGACACGACCAGCAAGGCTCGCATCCAGAACGGCGATTGAGGCGGTGAACGATCCGTCATGTCACCCATCCAGAAGCAAGTGATCGAAACTGCCCAGATCGCTTTCGATGAGGACAATCTGGTTATCCCCGGCTTCAAGCATAGCGGCGGGAACCTCGACACCGATCCAAAGGCCGATACCGGCGGTTGCGGCCAATCCGGCGGCCGCCGGCCAGCCCCCCAGGGCGCGCAGGATCTGGCGCCAAAGCGGCTCGACCGGCGCTGGCGAGCGCTGCAAACGGCGCGCATCGTCCATGATCCGCGCCACGAGACCATCGGGCGGATCATGTCGTGCCGCCCTTTCGCGCGCGAAAGCCTCGATCAAGGCGCGATCCTCAGTCTCTTTGTGTCTCATCCTCATACCCCAATTCACTATGGTGCACCGAAAGCAGCTTCGACAGGCTGCGCTTGCCTCGTGCCGTCAGACTTTCCACCGCCCTTGGTCCGATATCCATGATCCGGGCGATCTCGGAATTGCCGAGCCCATCGATATGGCGCAGCACAACCGCTTGGCGTTGACGCTCGGGAAGCCGCATCAATGCGGCCTGCAAGGCCGAGCGCCGCGTGCGCTCCTGCAGCCGCTGTTCCGGTCCGGCGGCCGGATCCGCAACGTCGAAATCGGGCGGCATCTCCGACGGACGCGCCTTGCGCAACCGGTCTATGCACAGGTTGGCCGTCACCCGATAGAGCCAGGTTCGGATCGTCGCGGCGCCGTTTGCATCCCACCCGGAGGCGGCGCGCCAGAGGCGCAGCATCGCCTCTTGCGCAATGTCCTCGGCTTCGGCGCGATCGTTCAGCATGCGGCAGGCATGCGCATAGACCAAAGGTGTAAACGCCTCCGCCAAACTCTGCGCGGCGCGGGCGTCCCCCTTGGCATAGGCGCGAAGCAAGGCCGCATCGGTTGCCGGGTCGTTTTGGCTTTGACTCATGCGGATGCTGCAAATCGTGACGTTTCAAACGATATAACGGCTCGCGACGCGAAATGCGCCACCGCGCGCCGCGTGGCCGATCAATTCCCGGAACGCGCCTTGCCATGATGCGGCCTGCCCCATCCCGTCATCCCGCGCGCTTCGCGAAACTCCGTTTCACTGATCGCCCCGTCCCCATCCGAATCCAGCCGCTCGAACATGCGCGCTTTGGTCCCGCGCGGTCCGATCTCGTCGGCCGAAAGAGCGCCATCGCCATCCGCGTCCATACGGGCGATCATGCGGTCCGCCCTGTTTTCCGCGCGCGCCTGCGCGGCCGATACGATTTCCCCGCGGGTCAGACGGCCGTCGCCATCTGTATCGGCCCGGTCGAAAAACGTTTTGCGTGCCGCGAATTCCTCTGCGCTGACGGACCCGTCTGCGTTCGCGTCCATCTCCCGGAACATCTCGGCACGGCCCTGCCCGCCACGATCGAACCCCTTGGCCGCCACCATGGTCGCGCCCGATGAGGCGACAAGCGTAGCGATGAAAAGTGCGGAGATGCTTGATCGTCTTGTCATATCGTTATCCTCTGTATCCGTCGCGGCGCAGTGCCGCGTTCCTGTCCGGATGGCGGAGCTGATCGCCCCATCTGCCAATCACACTGTGTTCCACGGGGCAGAGCACCATTTCCGTCGCATGAAGATGGCAAATAAAGTCACGAGGCCGTGATTTGCGGCATCCGGACGCAAGAAGGGCTTCGGATCTGTTCAAAGCCCCGCTAGAACGCCATGTCTTTCGCGAGGAGAGATAGATGACAGCCGATTTGATAACCGCTCAAGATCGCCCCACCTGGCCCGCCATGCGCCGGGGTTGGCGCGGCAAATGCCCCAATTGTGGCAAGGGCGCCCTTTTGCACAGCTACCTCAAGGTGCGCGATGCCTGCGCGGTCTGTCATGAGGACTATCACCACCACCGCGCCGATGACGGGCCGGCGTATCTGACGATCCTGATCGTCGGGCATCTCATGGCGCCGCTGCTCCATATCGTGTTCGTCGCCTATCGGCCTTCGCCGCTGATGCTGTTCACGATCTTTGCAGTCGGGTGCGCCGGGCTGACCTTCTATCTTCTGCCTAAATTCAAGGGCGCCATCGTCGCCTTTCAATGGGCCCGGCTGATGCACGGCTTTTCCGGCCGAACATCCTCTTGAATGAGCACCCTGATGAGCGAGACCGGAGAGATCGATAAATCCGCGCTGCGCGATGCGGCATCGGTGATCGTTCTGCGCGACCGTGAAACGCGGCCCAAGGTTTTGATGGGGCAACGCGGCAAGACCGCCGCCTTCATGCCGAGCAAATTC
This sequence comes from Marivita sp. GX14005, assembly GCF_023370775.1. Lineage (GTDB taxonomy): Bacteria > Pseudomonadota > Alphaproteobacteria > Rhodobacterales > Rhodobacteraceae > Marivita. Next base: position 290,094 of record NZ_JAMCCQ010000002.1, on the reverse strand, counting down.
GTCTTTCCCGGCGGCGCGGTCGATCCGGAGGATGCCCACGTGCCTTTCGCCGAGCCGCTGGAGGAACTTTGCGCGGCCCGCCTCACCGATAACGCGCCGGCAGACTGTGCCCCGGCCCTGGCCGGCGCGGCAATTCGCGAGCTTTGGGAGGAAACCGGGCTGATCCTCGGTCGTCCCGGCGCGTGGCGTGGCACGGTGCCAGACAATTGGCGCGGTTTCGCACAGGCCGGTCATCTGCCCAACGCCGCGCCGATGCAATTCGTGTTCCGCGCCATCACACCGCCCGGCCGGCCCCGCCGCTTCGATGCGCGGTTCTTTCTGCTCGATGCCGAGGATATCGCCAATGATCCCGATGATTTCTCGGCCGCCTGCGATGAGCTGTCCCATCTGCAATGGATCGCGCTCGACGCTGTGCGCGAATTCGATCTGCCCTTCATCACCGAAGTCGTCCTGGCCGAGATCGCCGCACGCGCGTCCGATCGGACGCCGCCGGCGTCGGTCCCGTTCTTTCGCAATGACGATGAGGAAAGCCTCTTTTTGCGTCTCTACGGCAAGCCGCTGCCGGATTGAACGTCCTGCGCGGGCGCGCCATTCTGCACTCCCGTCGCGATATCGGTTTGTGACACGGCAACCGATTTCATCACCGCGAAACACTCCGCGCCCTCGGTCACGCCAAGCGCATCTGCGCTGCGCCGCGTGATCCGGGCAAGAAGTCTGTCCGACCCGGCTTGCATCTGGACGATCACACCCGGCCCGACGCCACGCCGGACGGCGGTGATCCGCACCGGCAGGATGTTGAGCGCGGACAGCGCGTCCGGGCGCTCGCGCGCCAGCATCACATCCTGCGCCAGTATCCGCACCCTGACCTGCGCGCCCACGGGCGCGGCGATGGATGGCAGGAAAAGCGTGCCGCCTGACACCTGCAATTCGCTCAACCCATCCTCGTGTTGTGCCGCAACGCGCGCCGGAAGGACCGCTCCCGCATCGCGAATTCCGAGCGCGCGCACCATATCGGGATCGGTCAACACGGCGTCCGGCGCGCCCGAACGCACCGCCCGTCCCGCCTCGATCAGGACGATATGGGTCGCAAGCCGGGCAACTTCGGCCATGTTATGCGTGACATAGAGGATCGACAGCCCTGTCTCCCGGCGCAGGGTTTCGAGATAGGGCAGGATTTCCGCCTTTCGCGCCCCGTCGAGCGACGCCAGCGGTTCATCCATCAAGAGCATGTCCGGCCCCGAAAGCAGCGCGCGCCCGATCGCCACCCGCTGCGCCTCCCCGCCGGAAAGCGACTGGATGCGGCGATTCAAAAGATGCGAAATGCCGAGCAACTCGGCCACCGAACCCGGATCGCTTGCGCCGCGCCTGCCGGCCCGTGCGGCATAGCACATATTCTCCCGCACATTCAGATGGGGGAAAAGCCGGCTGTCCTGAAAGACATAGCCAAACCGGCGCTCATGCACCGGTAGGTTCACTCGCGCCTCGCCATCGAACAGAACGCGCCCGTTCAGGACGATCCGGCCGGCGTGCGGCCGAAGAAGCCCGGCAATGGATTTGACGATCGAAGTCTTGCCACTGCCGGAGCGCCCGAAAAGCACCGTTACACCTTCGGGCGCCTCGAACTCCGTGGTCAGATCGAACCCGCCCAGATCGCGCCTGATATGCACATCGAGCGTCATCCGCCCGAGATCCGCCGCGCCACACGGCGCGAGAGCCATTCGGCAAGGATCAGCGCCGCGATGGCGATGGAGACCGAAACAGCGACGAGCCGCAGCGCCGAGGCCTCGCCCCCCGGCACCTGCAGGAAGGCATAGATCGCCGAAGGCACGGTGCGCGTCTGGCCGGGAATGTTCGACACGAAGGTGATCGTCGCGCCGAACTCTCCCATCGCCTTGGCAAAAGCGAGCACCGCTCCCGCGATCACGCCCGGCATCACCAGCGGCAGCGTCACCGTGGTGAAAACCCTCGTCCGGCTTGCCCCGAGTGTGGCAGCCGCTTCTTCGAGCTTCGGGTCCACCGCTTCGATGGCAAGGCGCATGGCACGCACCATCAAGGGAAACGCCATGATCGCCGCCGCCAGCGCCGCCCCGGTCCAGCGAAAGGCCAAGGTAATGCCGAAAGCGTCGTAGAGGAACGCTCCGACAGGGCCGCGGCGCCCGAAACTCAGTAGCAGCAGATATCCCGTCACCACAGGCGGCATCACCAGCGGCAGATGCACGAGCCAGTTCAGAACGTCCCGCCCGATGAACCGCCCCCGTGCCAGAGCGAGCGCGCAGAAGAGCCCGAGCGGCAAACTGGCGAGTGTCGCCCAGAAAGACACTTTGAGCGACAAGGCCACGGCCTGCCACTCTTCCGGCGCGAGCCAATCGGTCATTCAGATGGCCTCGGCGGCAGGAAACCATGGCTTTCGAAAATCTCTTGGGCCGCATCGGTTTCAAGCCAGTCGAGAAATGCCGTTGCCACACTCGCTTCGGTGCTGCCGGATACGATTGCGGCCGGATACCGGATCACCGGATGCGAGGCTTCGGGGAATAGACCGATCACACGCACCCGCGGTTCGGCCTGCGCGTCGGTGGCGTAAACGACACCCAGCGGCGCCTCGCCCAGCGCAACAAGCGCCAGCGCGGCACGCACATTATCCGTCGGCGCAAGCCGATCTGTCACGCTTTGCCACAAGCCCAGATGCGTCAGCGCGGCCTTGGCATAAATCCCGGCGGGCACCGCTTCCGGCAGGGCGATCGCCAACCGCCCGCGCGGGCCGAGCGCAGAAGGCAAATCCTCATCGCTTCGCAAATCGCGCAGGTCCGGCGCCCCTTCGCCATGCGCAATCAGCGCAAGACGGTTCGCGGCGACATCGCGCAAGCTGCCGGGATCGACCCCGCCCCGTTCGGCAAGCCAATCCATCCATTCCGAATTCGCCGAAATGAAAAGGTCCGCCGGCGCCCCGGCACCGATCTGCCGCGCCAGCGTCGAACTTCCGGCCAGCGTTAGCGTGACGTGATGACCCGTCCGTGTTTGCCATTCCCGAGCCATTTCGGCCATCGCATCGCCAAGCGACGCGGCGGCGAAAACGGTGATATCGGCCGCGCGCACGGGCGTCGCGCAGCACAGGGCGAGCAGAAGCACGCGCAGATATGGGAACATTCCGTCCGTTTCCTCGCTTCGACTATCCGAATGTCGGCGCAAAAGACCAAGGCCGGCGCATGGAAGCAAGAGGAAACGACGAATCTCTTGAGAACAAAATACGAACATTTATACTCATCCCATGCAGACCGCCGCCGCCCTCCTGTCCCGACGCCCCCACCGCCCCTATCCAGAGCTCACCCTCGGCAATGCCGAGATCGCCCTGAGATTGGGGCGCGTGCACGAGCTTTGCGGCCCGGCTCGGCGCACGCTGGCCCTTGCTCTTGCCGCCAATGCCGGAGCGCCCATCCTCTGGGTCACCACAGCCATGACGGAACAATTCTGCGCCGATGCGCTCGCCCGTTTCGTGGAACCGCGCGACATTCTGTTCGTCAGGACCACAAAGATCGACGCGGCGCTCTGGGCGATGGAAGAGGCGCTGCGCGATGGCCAGACCCCGGTCGTCATCGGCGATCTGCCCACCGCCCCCGCTCTCGTGCCGGTGCGCCGCCTGCATCTGGCCGCCGAAACGGGAGCCGGTGCGGGCACCTGCACGCCGCTCGCGCTTTTGCTGACCCCGGACGAGGGCGGCGCGCCGGGGATCGAAACGCGCTGGTCGCTGACCCCGGCGCATCATCTGGCACAGGATCTGACACAGGATGTGGCACAACAGGGCCGCTGGCACCTCGATCGCCTTCGCGCCCGCATGGCCCCGCCGCGCCAATGGCTGATGAAGCCCGGTCAGGCCGGGCTGAGCCCCTGCGCCGGCACGCTCTCTTCGTGAAACGGACGGGCGCTCTGGCCCTCGCCCCGCCGATCCGCTAAAGCGGCGCAGGACTATCAAGGCGGACATCTGCGCATGGCACGACATCTCATCACCTCGGCGATCCCTTATATCAACGGGATCAAGCACCTCGGCAACCTCGTCGGCAGCCAGCTTCCCGCCGATCTCTATGCCCGCTACCAGCGCGCGCGCGGCAACGAGGTGATGTTCCTCTGCGCCACCGACGAACACGGCACGCCGGCCGAGCTTGCCGCCGCCAAGGCCGGCAAGCCCGTGGCCGATTACTGCGCCGAGATGTGGGCCGTGCAGGCCGAACTGGCTCGCGGCTTCCGCCTCAGCTTCGATCATTTCGGCCGCTCCTCCAGCCCGCAGAACCACCGCCTGACGCAGCATTTCGCGGGCCGTCTGGCCGATGCCGGGCTGATCCGCGAAGTCAGCGAAAAACAGGTCTATTCCAACGCCGACGGCCGCTTCCTGCCCGACCGCTATATCGAGGGCACCTGCCCCAATTGCGGCTATGACAAGGCGCGCGGCGATCAATGCGAGAACTGCACCAAGCAGCTCGATCCGACCGACCTGATCGATCCGCGCAGCGCCATTTCCGGCTCGACCGACCTCGAGGTACGCGAAACCAAGCATCTCTATCTGCGCCAATCCGAGATGCGTGGGAAGCTGCAAGAATGGATCGACAGCAAGACCGACTGGCCGATCCTCACCACCTCGATCGCGAAAAAATGGCTCAACGATGGCGACGGTCTGCAAGACCGCGGCATCACCCGCGATCTCGACTGGGGCATCCCGGTCAAGAAAGGCGCCGAGGACTGGCCCGGCATGGAAGGCAAGGTCTTCTACGTCTGGTTCGACGCGCCCATCGAATACATCGCCTGTGCAGGCGAATGGGCCGAGGCACATGGCAAGACCGATGGCGACTGGGAACGCTGGTGGCGCACCGACAAGGGTGCGGATGACGTGCGCTACACGCAGTTCATGGGCAAGGACAACGTGCCGTTCCACACGCTCAGCTTTCCGGCCACGATCCTCGGCTCGGGCGAGCCGTGGAAGCTCGTGGATTACATTAAATCCTTCAACTACCTCAACTACGATGGCGGCCAGTTCAGCACCTCCCAAGGGCGCGGCGTCTTCATGGATCAAGCGCTCGACATTCTTCCGGCGGATTACTGGCGCTGGTGGCTTCTGTCCCACGCGCCCGAAAGCTCGGACAGCGAATTTACATGGGTGAATTTCCAGGGTTCGGTGAACAAGGATCTGGCAGACGTGCTGGGCAATTTCGCCTCCCGCGTGACCAAGTTCTGCCGCTCCAAGTTCGGTGAACACGTACCGGAGGGCGGAACGCCGGGCGCCCGCGAGGCACAGCTTATCGCCGATCTGAACGCTGGCCTGGGCGACTACGAACGCCACATGGACGCAATCGACATCCGCAAATCCGCCACCGCGCTGCGCGGCCTCTGGGTGCTGGGCAACGAATACCTGCAGGACGCAGCGCCCTGGGCCACCTTCAAGCAGGACCCGGGCAAGGCCGCGATGCAAATCCGCACCGCGCTCAACCTCATCCGTCTCTACGGCGTGATCTCAAGCCCTTTCATCCCCGACGCCTCGGCCCAACTGCTGACCGCCATGCAGGCGGAAACCGCAAACTGGCCTGACGGCGCTGAAGGCGCGCTCGCCGCGTTGCCCGCCGGTCACGTCTTTTCCGTGCCAGACGTTACCTTCCGCAAGATTTCGGATGAAGAGCGCTCGGAATGGCAAGCCCGCTTCGCCGGCACACGCACCTGAAGCCTCTCTTTCTTCTTGCCATAAATATCCCGGGGAGCGCGAGGGGCAGCGCCCCTCGCCCGTCCGGTCGGCGCAGCCGACCGGACACCTGAGCCGGCTCAGGCGGCCTTGATCTCGACCAGTTCGATATTGAAAGTCAAATCCTTGCCCGCCAGCGGATGGTTCGCATCGAGCGTCACCTCGCTATCGCTGACCTCGGCCACCATGACCGGCACGACCTGTCCTGTCGGTGTCTGCATCTGCAGCTGCGTGCCGGGCTCGAGCGGGATCTCCGCCGGTATCTCGGAACGCGGGACTGCCTGTCGCGCGTTCGGGTCGATTTTGCCGTAAGCCTGATCCGCGGGCACCTCGACCGTCTTCTTGTCGCCGACTTCCATACCGGGGATCGCCTGATCCAGGCCCGGGATGATCTGCCCCTGCCCAACGGTGAATTCCAAAGGCTCGCGCCCGTCCGAGCTGTCGAACGTCTCGCCACCTGCCAGGGTGCCGGTGTAGTGAATGGAAACGGTATCGCCCGTTTTGACCTGCGTCATGAAATCTCCGATATGTCGGGGGTGTGTTGACGGAGGCCGCGCCATGCGCGGGTGCTCCAATGAAGACCGCACCCTAGCAAATCCGGCCTGAGGGTGCAAATCACCCGCCGGCTTGACCTTCTTCGGTGATCAGCCCGAACGCCGCGCCGGTCGGATCGGCGACAATGGCGATACGTCCGACACCCGCCACATCGAACGGATCCCGGATCACCCGGCCGCCCGCGTCGCGCGTCTGTCGGGTCGCCTTATCCACATCATCGACCCCCAGATAGGTGAACCAATGCGGGGGAAGATCGGCGAACGCGTCATCGCCCGTCATGTCCATCAGACCGGCCGTCTGGCGCCCGTGACACGAGCCGACAATATAATCCTGACCGTTATCCATCTTCATCGTCTCGAAGCTCCAGCCACAGACCTTGCCGTAATAGTCCCTGGCCGCATCCAGATCGCGGGTCATCAATTCGCTCCACGCGACAATTCCATGAGACTGCGACATCCTCTTCCTCCATCCCTGCACCATGATCCCCACCCTAGCACGAAGCCCGGCAGCAGGATGCAGAAATCACACCGGCAGCGCGGAACTCTTGAACACAGTGCGCAGCGCGAAGGAGCTTTGCATCTGTGCAACGCCCGGCAGGCGGGTCAGGTATTGGCGGTGAATGCGCGCGAAATCCTCGGTATCCTCGGCCACGACCTTCAGGATGTAATCCGCCGCCCCCGCCATCAGGTGACATTCCAGAACGTCCGGAACCCGCGCCACCGCCTTTTCGAACGCGTCCAGGAGCTCGTCCGCCTGTCCGTTCAGCGTCACCTCGACGAAGACGGTAGCCGGTTTTCCCAGTTTCCGCGCATTCAGCAACGCAACATAACGCTCTATCATCCCCTCGGCCTCAAGCCTGTGGACCCGCCGATGGCATGCCGAAGGCGACAGGTTGACCGCATCCGAAAGCTCTGCATTGGAAATGCGTCCCTTGCGCTGCAAGACCCTCAGGATACGGCGGTCCGTGTCGTCCAGTATCATGACGTTGCAAATCTCCCCCTGGTCTGCGCGCCTATCAACAGACCTGCGCAGAATGAGTGGATCATCCATGAAAATCCACACATAATCGCGCCAACTGCAAACCTGCCGGCACATGGCAGACCCAGAGGAGACAGGTATGAAAATCGGATGCCCGACCGAAATCAAGGCGCAGGAATTCCGCGTCGGACTGACACCCGCAGCCGCGCAGGAAGCCGTCGCGCGGGGGCATGAGGTCGTCATCGAAACAGGCGCGGGGCGCGGTGCGGGATTCGAGGATGAAGCCTACCGCAATGCCGGCGCGTCGATATTGGGCAGCGCCGAAGAGGTGTTCGAAAGCGCCGAGATGATCGTGAAGGTCAAGGAGCCGCAGGCGTCGGAACGCAAGATGCTTCGGAAGGGTCAGATCCTCTTCGCCTATCTTCATCTCGCGCCCGACCCGGACCAAACGCACGATCTGATCGCTTCAGGAGCGACCTGTATCGCCTACGAAACCGTCACCGATGACAGCGGCGGCCTACCCTTGCTTGCGCCGATGTCGGAAGTTGCCGGGCGCCTTGCCCCGCAAAGCGGCTCTTGGGCCCTGCAAAAGGCCAATGGCGGCAGCGGCGTTCTGATGGGCGGCGTGCCGGGCGTCCGGCCTGCCAATGTCGCGATCATCGGCGGCGGCGTCGTCGGAGCGGCGGCGGCGCGGATCGCGGTCGGCATGGGCGCGAATGTCACGGTGCTCGATCGCTCCGTCCCGCGCCTGTCCTATCTCGACGATGTTTTCATGGGTCAGCTGACCACGCAGCATTCCGATCAAGCGGCGATCGAGGAACTGTTGCCCCGGATGGATTTGGTGATCGGTGCCGTTCTCATCCCCGGAGCGGCGGCACCGAAACTGGTCAGCCGGGATCAACTGTCACTGATGAAACCCGGCTCGGTGCTCGTGGATGTCGCAATCGATCAGGGTGGGTGTTTCGAGACGTCGAAACCCACCACGCATCAGGATCCGATCTATGAGGTCGATGGAATCGTCCATTACTGCGTCGCCAACATGCCCGGCGCGGTGGCGCGCACCTCGACCCTTGCTCTGGGCAACGCGACGCTGCCCCATATGCTTGCAATCGCCGGCAAGGGGTGGAAACAGGCGTGCGCGGACGATCCGAACCTTCTGAACGGGCTGAACGTCCATGACGGCGCGTTGACCTACGCCGCTGTCGGTAACGCGCTGGGGATCGACGTGACCGACCCCGAAGCGGTTGTCCGGTCCTGACGGACGGGCGGTGGTCCGAAGGTGCCCCACGCCGGGGCACCTCAGGGCGTCAGACGCGGCCCGACGCTTTCAGGGAATCCCGGATTTCGAGCAGCACATCGAGCTCGCTCGGCGCGGTCGGAACTTCTGGCGCGACCTCATCGGGTTTTTCCGCCGCTTCCTTGATGCGGTTGACCATTTTCACCAGCATGAACACCACGAAGGCGATGATCAGGAAATTGATGACCGCCATGATGAACTTGCCGACCGCGAAGACAGGCACGCCCGCCTCGGTCGCCGCCTCGATGGACGCAAAGTCACCCTCGCCCAGAACATAGAACCATCCCGAAAAATCGATCCCTCCGGTAAAGAGCGCGATGATCGGATTGATGATATCCCCGACAAGCGATGTCACGATTGCCGTAAACGCCGCCCCGATGATGATGCCCACGGCCATGTCCATGACATTGCCCTTGGCGATAAAATCCTTGAATTCCTGAATCACAATCTTGTCCCCTCGTTATAATCGCCGAAATCGTTGCGGCGGTAATGCATTGTTATCATGGGACAACGATTTGTCACGCAAAACGCGCGCAGCGGCGCGCCAAGCGCAGAACAACGCCGATCGGGGCGCCGGCTGGATCAAGAGGGGAGCGATCCCGTGAGAACGTATCGCAGGATCTGCGCCACTTCCTGCGGGGTCCGCGTCACCGCCAGGGCTGCCGCATCGACCTCTTTAAGCGGATGGTCATGCTCGGGCTGCTGTAGGATGATGAGCGATTTGCCGAGCGCGCTGGCATAGCCCGCGTCGAACGCGGCGTTCCACTGCTTGTATTTCTCACCAAACCGCACGACGACGACATCGGCATCGGCGATCCCCTTCCGCGTGCGGATTGCGTTGACCATCGCGCCCTTGTGGTCGTGCCAATACTTGTTTTCCTCCGCCCCGAGGATCGCGACCCCGCAATCGTCACTGGCCGCATGATCGGTCACCGGGCTGTCAAAGCTGACATCGAGCCCGTCGCAAGCGTCGATGATCTGCTCGCGCCAGTCTGTGTGTATCTCGCCGGACAGGTAAACCTTCAAACCCATGTCTTGTCTCCTTTCTGTGATCCCGAAGCAGTAGCGCGGTATCGCGGCAAAGGCCACTCAGCCATTGCGCCGCGCAACGATGGTGAGGCGCGGATCGCGGCCGGATGCCTGCCTCGTCTCCACTGTCGCGAACCCTGCGCCTTCGATGGCGGCAAGCAGCTCCTCCTGCGTCAGCCGCGCGAAATAGGGCGCTTTGCCGATCGCCTGCAACATCGGCAGAACCGTATAGAGTGCCAGCCAGACAAGCCCGCGGCGGCGCGGCAGACAGAATGTCTTGGAGATAAAGAGCCCGCCGGGTTTCGTCCGCTCCGCGATCGCGCGCAGTGCGGCGTCCCGGTCCTCGATTAGATGCAGAAGATTGAATGCCGTCACGATATCGAACGGCCCGCGCGGCGCTTCCACCGCGTCGGCCTGCACGAAATCGACGTTCCCGATCCTCGCCGCAACCGCCTTCTCACGGCCCTTCTCAAGCATCGCGCCAGAAATATCGCTCGCGGTGATATGCGCAACATCGCCGGCCAAGGCGACGGCCGTGCTGCCCGTGCCGCAGCCGAGTTCGAGCATCCGGTGATCCGGTTCCAGATATCCGCGCAGGTGATCCAGCGTCTCGCGATAGCCGACCGGGTCGCGGACCGGCATCCGGGCGTAGCGATCGGCGACGCGATCCCAGAACGCGGCGCTGTCACGCATGCACAGCCCCCCGCGCAACGCTCATCCGCGCAAGACGCCGCCGGTCGCCTTCTGGACCTTCTCGACGATCTTGCCCGCGACCGCCTCGATCTCGGCTTCCTTGAGCGTCTTGTCCTTGGGCTGCAACCGGACCGTGATCGCCAGCGATTTCTTCCCCTCCCCAAGGCTGCCGCCGATGAACTCGTCGAAGACGCGCACATCCTCGATCAGCGCCTTGTCCGCGCCCGCTGCCGCGTTCATCAGATCGAGCGCGGCGACATCGGCATCGACGACGAAGGCGAAATCACGCTCCACCGCCTGCAGATCGTTGAGCGCAAGCGCCGGGCGGGTCGCACCCGTCTTGCGCGGCATCGGGATCTCCTCGGGCCACAGGGTAAACGCCATCGCCGGGCCTTTCACGTCCATCGCCTTGAGCACCTTGGGGTGCAACTCACCGAACACGCCCAGCACCTTCTTCGGGCCAAGGCAGATCACGCCATGCCGCCCCGGATGCCACCACTCATCGGCCCCGCGCCGGATCTGCGCCTTGGCCGGCGCACCCATCGCGGCCAGAACCGCCTCGGCATCGGCCTTCGCGTCGAACACATCGACAGGCCGCGACGCGCCATGCACGTCCTTGGGCCCGGAGCGCCCGACCAGAAGGCCCGACAGCATCAGGTGCTGCTCGCCCGGTTCGCCGCCGCTGAACACATGGCCCAGCTCGAACAGCGCAAGGTCCATATAGCCCCGCGCCTGATTGCGCGCAGCCGCCTGCAACAGGCCGGGCAAAAGCGCGGGGCGCATATGGCTCATTTCCGAACTGATCGGATTGGCCAGCATCGTCGCATCATCGCCACCGCCGAACAGCGCGGCGGAGTGCTGATCGATAAAGCTGTAGGTCACGCATTCATTGTAGCCCAGAGCCGCCGCCGTCCGCCGCGCGGCGCGTTCGCGTTTCTGCATCGGCGACAGGATCGGCTTGGGCACACCGGCCTTGGCGCGCGGCATAGGCTTGCCTTCCAGCCGGGTCAGCGACGCGATGCGCGCGACCTCCTCGACGAGATCGGCCTCGCCGGTCACATCGGGCCGCCAGCTTGGCACATAGGCCTGATCGCCATCGAGTTCGAACCCCAGCGCGGTCAGCGTGGCCCGCTGCGTGTCCTCGGGAATGTCCATCCCGACAAGCGAGATCACCCGCGCGGGATCTAGCCTGTAAGCACGGGTCGTGTCCGGAACGGCACCGGCAACGATCATCTCCGACGCCTCGCCCCCCGCGTTGTCCACGATCATCCGCACCGCGTGTTCCAGTCCCTCGGGCGTGAAGGCCGGATCGACGCCGCGTTCGAACCGGTAGCGCGCATCCGAGTTGATCTTGAGTGCGCGGCCCGCATAGGCGATCTGCACCGGGTTCCAGTAGGCGCTTTCGACGAAGACATCCGTCGTTTCCTCGGTGCAGCCCGTCGCATCACCGCCCATGATCCCGGCGATGCTCTCGGCCCCGTTCGCGTCGGAAATCACCATCTGGCCGGGCTGGAACGTATAGGTCTTGCCGTCAAGCGCCAGCAGTTCCTCGCCGCCCTGGGCACGATGCACACGCAGATCGCCCTGCACCTTCGCCAGGTCGAACACGTGCAGCGGGCGGTTGCGATCATAGGTGAAGAAATTCGTCACATCGACAAGGAAGTTGATCGGCCGCAGCCCGATAGCGCGTAAGACATCCTGCAACCACTTCGGGGACGGGCCGTTCTTCACACCGCGAATGACGCGCCCGCAGAAGAGCGGGCAACCGTCGAGCGTGTCGTCGTCAATGGTCACGGTCATGCCCGCGTCGAACGCCGCCGGCACCGGATCGACCTCGCGCGGCTTGAGCGTGCCCAGCCCCCGCGCCGCCAGATCGCGCGCGATGCCGCGCACGCCCAGCGCGTCGGGGCGGTTCGGCGTGATGGCGATCTCGATCACGGGATCGACCTTGGCCGGATCGTTCTGCGCCAGCCAGTCGATGAACCGCTCGCCCACCTCGCCCGAGGGCAGTTCGATGATGCCGTCATGCTCGTCCGACAGTTCCAACTCGCGTTCCGAAGCCATCATGCCGTGGCTTTCGACCCCGCGAATGTTACCGACGCTCAGCGTTACGTCGATGCCCGGGACATAATCACCCGGTTTCGCCAGAACGACGGTAATTTGCTCGCGCGCGTTGGGCGCGCCGCAGACGATCTGCTTCTCGCCCTCGTCCGTCTTTACGGTGCAGACGCGCAGCCGGTCGGCATCGGGATGCTGCTCGGCATGGGTGACTTTCGCCAGCGTAAAGGCTTTCAAGGCTTCGGCGGGGTTATGGACCCCTTCGACCTCAAGCCCAAGATCGGTCAGCGCATCAGTGATCTCGTCCACCGTGGCCGTGGTGTCGAGATGGTCTTTCAGCCAGGAGAGGGTGAATTTCATCGGATCTGCCGCGAATTTGTGACGTTTGGCGGCTTCCTACCGGATCGACGTCACAGGGGAAAGACTTGATCCTCACCCGCCATAGCGCTCGGCCAGATCGTCCACATCACCCTCAGACGCCAGCTTGATCTCGCGCGCAAAGCGAATGGTCGGTTTGGCGGCAAAAAGGAGCGATCCAATGACGAAGAGCCACAGGGCCGGCGTTTCGTATTCCTTCCAGAAAAAAAGGATCGAACCGATCAGGAAGGATATCGCCGCGCCAAATTCGACAATCGTATAAGCCAGTTCATAGGCCGCATATATGTCCTTGGATCGCTCGTTGCGTTCGCGGTTGCTCAATCGAAACAGTTTCATGCGCAGTCTCCGTCTTGCTGTCTTGCAAAACGAAATTCGAGCGGGGGCGTTCCCGGAAGCGCCGGTGACTCAGCTCAGCCCCCCATGCAACGTCGGCACATCCAGCGCGGCAAAGCCGTAGTGGCGCAGCCATCGCAGGTCTGAATCGAAGAACGCCCGCAGATCCGGTATCCCGTATTTCAGCATCGCGATCCGGTCGATCCCCATGCCGAAAGCAAAGCCCTGCCATTCGTCCGGGTTCACGCCCGCGTTCTCCAGAACCTTGGGGTGCACCATGCCGGAGCCGAGGATCTCCAGCCAGTCGTCGCCTTCGCCCACCTTCAAAGTGCCCTCCTCCCAGGAACAGCGGATGTCCACCTCGGCCGACGGTTCGGTGAACGGGAAATGCGAGGCGCGGAAGCGCAACTCGACGTCATCGACCTCGAAATAGGCCTTTACGAATTCCTCCAGAACCCATTTCAGATTCGCCATCGAAATATCGCGGTCGATCGCCAGCCCCTCGACCTGATGGAACATCGGTGTATGCGTCTGGTCGTAATCGGCGCGGTAGACGCGGCCCGGTGCGATCACGCGAATCGGCGCGCCGGTCTTCTCCATCGTGCGGATCTGCACCGGGCTGGTATGAGTGCGCAGCACATGGGGCGGGCGGTTGTCGCCTGTCGCGCGGTGCATGTAGAACGTGTCCATCTCGGCCCGCGCGGGGTGGTGGCCGGGGATGTTGAGCGCGTCGAAATTATACCAGTCGCTATCGATCTGCGGCCCTTCGGCGACGGCAAAACCCATATCGGCGAAAATCGCGGTGACCTCTTCGGTCACCTGGCTGATCGGGTGGATCGTGCCCTGTCGCCGCGCGCGCCCCGGCAGCGTCACGTCAAGCCATTCGCCGCGGAGCCGTTCATCGAGCGCGGCGTCCTCAAGTGCCGCTTTCTTGGCCAACAGCGCCGAATTGATCTCGGCCTTCAGAGCGTTGAGCGCGGGACCGGCTGTCTGCCGCTCTTCCGGGCTCATCTTGCCAAGCTCGCGCATCTTGAGGCTGATCTCGCCCTTCTTGCCGACAGCCTGAACGCGCAGATCCTCCAGCGTCGCCTCGTCCGAAGCACCCGAAATCAGGCCAAGATACTTGTCGCGCAAATCGTCCATGTCACTCTCCGGCTCGTGTCGCCCGTTCCCTAGCCCCAGCGCCGCAGGGACGCAAGCCGGCGGCGGGTACGAAAAAGCCCCGCCAAATCTGACGGGGCTTTGAAATTTCGAAGTTGCTGCGCAGCTCTTATGCCGGCAACGCGCCTTTGGCCTGATCGACAATCGCGCCGAAGGCTTCGGGCTCGTGCACGGCCAGATCGGCCAGCACCTTGCGATCCACCTCGACACCGGCCAGCGTCAGGCCGTTGATGAAGCGCGAATAGGTCAGCGATTCGTCATGCGCGCGCACGGCGGCGTTGATCCGCTGGATCCACAGGGCGCGGAAATTGCGCTTGCGGTTATGACGGTCGCGGGTCGCGTATTGGTTGGCCTTGTCGACGGCCTGACGGGCAACCTTGAAGGTGTTCTTGCGACGACCGTAATATCCCTTGGCCGCCTTGACGACCTTCTTGTGACGGGCGTGTGTGGTGGTTCCGCCTTTGACTCTGGGCATATCAATTCCTCCTTAGCGCGCGTAGGGCATCATCGGCTTGACGATCTGTTCGTCAGCCTTCGAAAGTACGGTGGTTCCGCGCGCATCGCGGATGAACTTGTTGGTGCGTTTGATCATGCCATGGCGCTTGCCCGCCTGACCGGCCTTGATCCGGCCGGAGGCCGTCACCTTGAACCGCTTCTTGCAGCTCGATTTCGTCTTCATCTTCGGCATTTCCGTCTCCTTGGAAAGATCGGTTGACGCGCGACTCGGTATGCCATCTCGACCGGACGCGCGGGTGGAGGGCGCCGTATAGGCGGGGATCGTTCGGGATGCAAGAGCCCGTCGCCGCTCAGACCCAGGATTGCAGGACGCGCGCCACCACTGCCGGGATCTGCTCGAGCGCGTAGCCGCCGGGTTTCTGGCTCAGCGCGTAGACAATGAATCCGCCCGCGAGGATCAGAATGACGGTCGCGACACGCGGACTACGCCCTTGCGAGATCGCCGAGACAATGGCCGGCAGCGACAGGACGCCGAGCGCCAGACCAAGAACCAATGACGTGTCGGGCGCCATCTGCTCAAACCTCCAAAACGGGTTACTTTGCGGAAGGTTACTCCGGATCGGTGCTGAAAATCAAACGTTCATCGCAGGGCGCAACGCGCAGGATGTTCGTCGTGCCGGGTGTGTTGAATGGCACGCCCGCGGTGACGAGGATCTGGTCGTTCTCGTCCGCATATCCACCCGAGCGGGCGGCGCGGGCGGCATTGACGACCGCCTGCTTGAACCGCTCCAACTCTCCGGTCAGAACGCATTTCGTCCCCCATGTGAGCGCCAGACGCCGCGCTGTGCGCACATAGCTCGTCATCGCGATGATCGGCACGCGTGGGCGTTCGCGCGCGGTCAAAAGCGCAGTGGCACCAGAGGAGGTGAAACAGCAGATCGCCTTGATGTCGGTCGTCTCGGCGATCTCGCGCGCGGCGGCGACGATACCGTCGGCCACGGTTTCGCGCTTGGCGGTACGCGAGGCTTCGATGATCTCTGTATAGGTCGGGTCGCTTTCGACCTCGATGGCGACATTGTTCATCGTGGTGACGGCCTCGACAGGATAGTCGCCGGCGGCCGATTCCGCGCTCAGCATGATGGCGTCGGAGCCCTCGTAGATCGCGGTCGCCACATCGGACACTTCGGCCCGTGTCGGCATCGGGGATTCGATCATGGATTCCAGCATCTGCGTCGCCACGATCACCGGCTTGGCCGCGGATCTGCACCGCCGGATCAGACGCTTCTGGATCGGCGGCACGTTTTGCACCGGAAGTTCGACGCCCAGATCGCCGCGCGCCACCATGATCCCGTCGGACACGGCGAGGATATCCTCGAACGCCTTGACGCCTGCCGGCTTCTCGATCTTCGACAGGATCGCCGCGCGGCCCTTCGACAGCTCGCGCGCTTCTTTCACGTCCTCGGCCCGTTGAACGAAACTCAAAGCCAGCCAGTCGACCCCCAGCTCGCAGACGAATTCCAGATCCGCCCGATCCTTCTCTGACAGCGCGGCCAGCGGCAGCACCACATCGGGAACATTCACCCCCTTGCGGTTGGAGATCGTGCCGCCCGTCAACACGGTGCAATCGGCGAAATCCTTGCCGCAGCTTTCGACCTTGAGGCGGATCTTGCCGTCATTCACGAGCAAATGCGACCCCGGTTCGAGCGCAGCGAAGATCTCGGGATGCGGCAGCGTCACGCGGGTGGCATCGCCCTCGCGCTCGGCCAGATCGAGGCGGAAGGCCGCGCCTTCTTCAAGCTCTTCCTCGCCATTGGCGAACGTGCCGACACGCAGTTTCGGGCCTTGCAGATCGGCCAGAATGGCGATCGTGCTGCCAAGATCCTGCTCGACCTTGCGGATGATGGCATGACGCTCGGCAATTTCATCGTGACTGCCATGGCTCATGTTGAGCCGGAACACATCCGCGCCCGCCTCGTGCAGTGCGCGGATCATTTCATAGCTCGACGAGGCCGGTCCGAGGGTGGCAACGATCTTCACATTCCGCAAACGTCTCATTCATGGTCCTGTCTGTTGGGCGGGGCGACATCCGAGGCGCCCGCATCACTTCGTTATCGCTAACGGCTCGCCGCGCCATTGTCCATTTCCCTTTCCCGCACAACTTGACTAAAGGGTGCGACCGGGAGAATCCGCATCGATGTCGTATCTACCTTACTTTGTGCATGCCGAGAACCGCGCATCGCGATGGCTGATCACCTGCGATCACGCGCATAACACGGTGCCGCCGGATCTGGGCGGTACCCTCGGGCTGCCAGAGGCCGACATGACGCGCCACATCGCCTTCGACCCTGGCGCGGCGGGGGTTTCGCTGGCGCTCGCCGATGCTCTTGGAGGGACGGCGATCCTGACGAATTTCTCCCGCCTCGTGATCGATCCCAACCGGGGCGAGGACGATCCGACGCTGCTGATGCGGCTTTATGACGGATCGGTCGTTCCGGGCAACCGCAGCGCCGGAGCGGACGAAAAGGCGCGCCGGCTCGAGGCCTATTACCGCCCCTATCACGCGGAGCTGGAGCGATTGGCGAATCGCCGGGACGATACCGTGATCGTGTCGATCCATTCCTACACCCGGCAGTTGCGCGGCCGGCCGAGCCGGCCCTGGCATGTCGGGATCCTTCACGGCTATGACAGCCGGCTGTCCGATCCGCTGATCGCTCGTCTTCAGGCCGAACCCGATCTCGTCGTGGGGCGCAACGAGCCCTATCCGGGGCATCTTCCGGGCGATACGATCGACCGACATGCCTTGCATTGCGGACGCCTCAATACACTTATCGAATTGCGTAACGATTTGATCGAAACCGAAGCCGCGCAGGAAGCCTGGGGGCAGCGCCTTGCGCCCCTTCTGGCGGCCGCGCTGGCCGAAAGCGAACGCTGAAAGGAGTTAGCATGGACGACCAGACCCGCATCCAGATCGAGGCCGCGGCCTTCCGCCGGCTGCGCCGGCACCTGATCGAGGATCGCCCTGACGCGCAGAATATCGACATGATGAACCTGGCCGGTTTTTGCCGCAATTGCCTGAGTCGCTGGTATCAGGAAGCGGCCAACGAGCGCGGAATCGAGATGGGCAAGGACGAGGCCCGCAAGATCTTCTACGGCATGCCGATGTCCGAATGGAAGGCACGCTATCAGACAGAGGCGAGCGAGGCGCAGAAGGCGGCGTTCGAGACCGCCTTCAAGGAAAACGTGACGGATCGCGAAGGCTGAAAGCCGGGTGCCGATGCGGTGACGCATCGGGTATTTCGGTCGACCGAAATACCCCGCCGGAGGCGGGGGTGAGGGCTCTGCCCTCACACTCCCGAGGTATTTTAGGCCCAAAGAAGCCGGAAGGGCGCCTCAGCGGTTGGCGCCGGGCACCCAGAGCACGTCGTTCTTGCCATCGTCATTCGCGATACGCGCGGCGACGAAGAACCAGTCGCTCAGCCTGTTGAGGTATCTGATCGCCGCCGGGTTGATCTCTTCGGTGGACGCGAGTTCGACCGCGCGCCGCTCGGCCCGTCGGGCGACCGTCCGGCATTGGTGCAGATATGCCGAAAGCGCCGAGCCACCCGGCAGGATGAAGCTGCGCAGCGGCTCGAGACGGGCGTTCATCGCGTCGATTTCGGCTTCCAGCCTGTCGATCTGGGACGCGACCATGCGCAGCGGGGGGTATTCGGCGTCCTTGTCGCCCGACAGGTCCGGCCGGCAAAGATCGGCGCCAAGGTCGAAAAGATCGTTCTGGATCCGCGAAAGCTGCGCATCCATCTCATCCGAGGCGTGCAGGCGCGCCAGCCCCAGAACCGCGTTCAACTCGTCGCTCGTGCCATAGGCTTCCACGCGCGCGTCGTATTTGGCGACGCGCGTGCCGTCGCCCAGCGCGGTTTCTCCGGCATCGCCAGTGCGTGTGTAGATCTTGTTCAGAACGACCATGGTCAGGCTCCCCTTACCCAGACGAAGAGCAGGATCAGGATCACCGCCAGAAACTGCGCGATGATGCGCCAGCGCATCGCCTTGTTGGCATATTTCTTGTTGAAGTCTCCGCCCTTGGCAAAGCTGCCGATGCCGAAGACCAGCACGGCGACAACCGCCAGACAGGCGATTGCGACAATGATGAATAGCGGATCGTTCGTCATGGCGAGCCCCGTTCAGCTTCGGATGATGCGCCATGTAGCCGTAGCTTGCCTGAAGGCGAATGGAAAGTCAGCCTTTGGACAAAACCCAATCGAGCATTCGCGCGGGCAGGATACGGCGGGCGATGGCCATCGCGTGCGTTGGCGCAGTAACGGCATAGCGCGGTTTCGGTCGGCGGGCGTTCAAGGCCCGGATCACCGCATCGGTGACGGAGGAGGCGGGCCATTGACGGCCTTTGCTGCCCTCGTGCAGCTGCTCCAGCAAAGATTCTTCATATTGGCGGCGCCGCGCGGAAGCTGTCCAGTCGACCCATCGTTCGAACTGGCGGATCGCGTTTGCGCGGAATTCCGTCGCGATCGGCCCCGGCTCGATCAGCACCACGTCGATCCCGGCATCTGCCATCTCCATGCGCAGCACATCGGCATAACCTTCGAGCGCGAACTTGCTGGACACATAGGCGCCGCGATAGCGCATCCCGACGAGGCCGAGCACCGATGAGTTGAGCAGGATGCGCCCGCGCCCGGCCGCGCGCATTGCGGGAATGATATGGCGGTTCAGGTCGTGCCAACCGAGGAAATTGGCCTCCAGCTGCGCCCGCAAGGCGGCGGTCGGAATATCCTCGAGCGGGCCGGGTATGGCATAGGCGCCGTTGTGGAACACGGCATCAAGATGACCGCCGGTTGCCTCCAGCACCTGCTGCGCGCCTTGCGCGATACTGCGCTCGTCTTCGTAATCGATGCGCGGCGCCATGAACCCTTCGGCTTCGCGCATCGCGCAATCCTCCATCCGCCGGCAGGACGCGAACACAGTCCAGCCGAGCGCGTTCAGTCGTCGCGCCGTATCGAGGCCGATGCCGGAGGAACAGCCGGTGATCAGGATGTTGCGGGTCTTCACGTCAGTTCGCGGCGCTTACGAGCCAATCGGCCATCCAGCCATCCTCGCCGCTCGCCGAGGCGCGGATATGCAGCCAGCCATCCCCCTCGTCGTCAATCACCTCGATCATGTCGTTGCGCTGCAACTGTCCGATCACGGCGAAATCGGTGCCGGGGCCGGCGCGCATGTTCACGCGGTCGCCATCGACGAAGCGAAGATCCGGCCCGCTTTGTATTTCGGGTTTCGGCGGCACGGGCGTTGCAATCGTCGCCGTGTCTTCAGCAGCGGACGCCATCTGCTCCACCGACGCCAACGAGACACCGCTGAGCACCGGGTCGAGCGATGTTTCGGGCTCCGGAGCGGCGCGGGCCGGCACGACGTCGGTCAAGCGGCTTGCGCTGGTATCGGCGCGCGCGACGAGATCGGCAGACTGCGACCTGGGCGCCACGGGCTTCGGTTGCGCGAATATCCGCAAGGAATTTTCGCCCGGCACAAAATCCGCGCCTCCTGACAATTCGTAAAACGCCAACGCCATGACGGCGAAGGCAATTATGATATATCTATTCATTTCATCCCCCAGCGGCCCTGTTCCACCAGTGCCGCGCGCACAGAATACTCCGATTCTGCTGCCCGGCGCGCCCTGAGAGGCGAAAATAATGCGCGCAATTGCTTTACGGCATCA
Source organism: Marivita sp. GX14005 (assembly GCF_023370775.1). Taxonomy (GTDB): domain Bacteria; phylum Pseudomonadota; class Alphaproteobacteria; order Rhodobacterales; family Rhodobacteraceae; genus Marivita. The sequence goes on along the minus strand of NZ_JAMCCQ010000002.1, from coordinate 269,718 downwards.
GAGGGGGTGGCTATCACATCCGCCATGACCGATCCTGTCGACACTCCCGATCCAAATTCCCGCGATGTGGCCGAACCACTGCGCCGCGCGATCGGCGAGCGATATCTGACATACGCGCTTTCGACGATCATGCACCGCGCGCTTCCCGATGCGCGCGACGGGCTCAAGCCGGTGCATCGCCGTATCCTTTACGCAATGCGCGAATTGCGGTTGAGTTCCACGGGGGGGTTCCGCAAATCGGCCAAGATCAGCGGCGACGTGATGGGCAACTATCACCCGCATGGCGACGCCGCGATCTATGACGCGATGGCGCGGCTGGCGCAGGATTTCGCGGTTCGCTATCCGCTGGTCGACGGGCAGGGAAATTTCGGCAATATCGACGGCGACAACCCCGCCGCTGCCCGCTACACCGAAGCGCGGCTCACGCAGGTCGCCGAGGCGCTACTTGACGTGCTGAACGAAAACGCGGTCGATTTTCGTGACAATTACGACGGCACGCTCACCGAACCGGCTGTCCTGCCGGCGCAGTTTCCGAACCTTCTGGCAAATGGCGCGTCGGGCATCGCGGTCGGGATGGCCACGAACATCCCGCCGCACAACATCGCGGAACTGATCGACGCGTGCCTGCATCTCATCGCCACCCCGGATGCGCGTGACGACACGTTGCTCAACTACGTTCCGGGCCCCGATTTCCCGACCGGTGGCGTCATCGTCGAGGATCGCGAGACGCTTGCGCAGGCCTATCGCACCGGCCGCGGCTCGATGCGGCTCCGCTGCAAATGGGAGGTCGAGGATCTCGGGCGTGGTCAGTGGCAGATCGTCGTGACCGAAATTCCCTATCAGGTGCAGAAATCCAAGTTGGTCGAGCGTCTGGCCGAGGTGATCCAGACCAAGAAAGTCCCGATCCTCGCCGATATCCGCGACGAGAGCGCCGACGACATCCGCATGGTGCTTGAGCCGCGTTCGAAGAACGTGGATCCGAATGTCCTGATGAACATGCTCTATCGCAATTCCGATCTGGAAGTGCGGTTCTCGCTCAACATGAACGTGCTGATCGACGGGCTGACGCCCAAGGTTTGCTCCATGAAGGAGGTGCTGCGCGCGTTTCTCGACTTCCGGCGCGAGGTTCTGATCCGGCGCAGTCAGCACCGGATGGACAAGATCGATCATCGGCTCGAAGTTCTCGAAGGCCTTATCGTCGCCTTTCTGAACCTGGACCGTGTCATCGATATCATTCGTTATGACGACGATCCCAAGGCGGCGCTGATGCGCGAGGATTGGGGCAAGGATCATCCCCGCGCGCGCGACGAGGCGGATTACGTATCGCCGCCTGAGGCGAAAGGCGAGATTGGCCTGACGGAAGTTCAGACCGAAGCAATCCTGAACATGCGCCTTCGGTCGCTGCGCAAGCTCGAAGAGATGGAGTTGGTGGCCGAGCGCGACAGGTTGATGGAAGAGCGCGCCGGGCTCGAGGACCTGCTGGACAGTGTCGATCTGCAATGGTCGGCGGTGTCCCGGCAGCTCAAGGAGGTCAAGAAGACCTTCGGCAAGGATTATCCCGGCGGAAAGCGCCGGACGACATTCGCCGAAGCCGGCGAGGTCGAAGATGTGCCGCTAGAAGCGATGATCGAGCGCGAACCCATCACGGTGGTCTGCTCGCAGATGGGCTGGATCCGCGCGATGACAGGCCATATCGATCTGGCGCGCGAGTTGAAGTTCAAGGACGGTGATGGCCCGCGCTTCATCTTCCACGCCGAAACGACTGACCGACTGCTGGTCTTCGGCTCCAATGGGCGGTTCTATACGCTATCGGCGGCAAATCTGCCCGGCGGGCGCGGTATGGGTGAGCCGCTGCGCCTGATGGTCGATCTGCCCAACGAGGCGCAGATCGTCGATTTGTTCATTCACAAACCCGGCCGCAAGCTGATGGTCGCATCGAGCGCCGGCGACGGGTTCATCGTGCCGGAAAGCGACGTGGTGGCCCAGACCCGTGCCGGCAAACAGGTGCTGAACGTGCGCGGCGACGTGACGGCGAAGCTGTGCAAGCCGGTGGCGGGCGATGCGGTGGCCGTGGTTGGCGAAAACCGCAAGGTTCTCGTGTTTCCCTTGGACGAATTGCCCGAAATGTCGCGCGGCAAGGGTGTTCGGCTGCAGAAATACAAGGATGGTGGCCTGTCGGATGCCACGACCTTCGCCTTGGAAAACGGCCTGTCATGGCTTGATCCCGCCGGGCGCACGCGCACGCAGACCGATCTGGCCGAATGGACGGGCAAACGCGCCGGAAGCGGACGTATGGCACCGCGCGGCTTTCCCCGCGACAACAGGTTCAACCAAATCTGACCCGGCCGGGCGAAGGATCAGCGGAAACGCGGCGTCCGATGGCGCTAACGGGGCGATTTTGGCCTGTTTCCCCAGTGATCAGTTAGGTAAGCCTTGGCCGGAACGAAACGTCAGAATCGCGGTGTCGCCGCGATACAACGGAAGGAACGCGCTTATGAAGGTCCTCGTGCCGGTCAAACGCGTGATCGACTACAACGTGAAGGTTCGCGTCAAGGCGGACGGTTCGGGTGTCGATCTCGCCAATGTGAAGATGTCGATGAACCCGTTCGACGAAATCGCCGTCGAAGAGGCGATCCGCCTGAAGGAAAACGGCAAGGCCGACGAGATCGTTGCCGTCAGCATCGGTGTCAAGCAAAGTCAGGAAACCCTGCGCACCGCGCTGGCGATGGGCGCTGATCGCGCGATCCTGATCGTGGCCGCCGACGACGTGCATCAGGATATCGAACCGCTGGCCGTTGCCAAGATTCTCGCTAAGGTGATCGAGGAGGAACAGCCCGGCCTTGTGCTGTGCGGCAAGCAGGCCATCGACAACGACATGAACGCCACCGGTCAGATGCTGTCGGCGCTGCTCGGCTGGTCGCAGGCGATGTATGCCAACAAGGTCGATATCGACGGCGATCATGCCGTGGTCACGCGCGAGGTCGATGGCGGGCTGCAGACCGTGAAGGTCAAGCTGCCGACCATCATCTCGACCGATTTGCGCCTGAACGAGCCGCGCTACGCATCGCTGCCGAACATCATGAAGGCCAAGAAAAAGCCGATGGACGAGAAAACCGCCGCCGATTACGGCGTCGATACCGCGCCGCGGCTGGAGATCGTGAAAACCTCCGAACCCGAAGAGCGGGCGGCGGGCATCAAGGTCGGCTCGGTCGATGAACTGGTGGCGAAACTCAAGGAAGCGGGGGCCGTGTGATGAGCGTTCTTCTGATTGCAGAAATCAATGACGGCGCGCTGGCGATGGATGCCACCGCCAAGGCCGTGAGTGCCGCGCGCGAGCTGGGCGATGTCGTCGTTCTGGCCGCAGGGGCGAGCGCCAAGGCCGCCGCCGACGAAGCCGCGACAATCGAGGGGGTCTCGAAGGTTCTGCTGGCCGAAGACGATCTCTACGGCCACCGCCTTGCCGAACCCGTTGCCGCCCTGATCGCGTCGCTTGCCGGCGACTATTCGCATATCGCCGCGCCGGCGACCACGGACGCCAAGAACATCCTGCCGCGCGTTGCCGCGCTGCTCGACGTGATGATCCTGACGGATGTGACCAAGGTCGTGGATGCCGACACGTTCGAGCGCCCGATCTATGCCGGAAACGCGATCCAGACGGTGAAATCGGCGGACGACAAGAAGGTCATCACCTTCCGCACCTCCACATTCGATGCGGCGCCCACGGGCGGATCTGCGTCGGTCGAGACTATCGCCACCGGCGACAATCCCGGCCTGTCCGAATGGGTCGAGGACAAGGTCGCCGAAAGCGATCGCCCCGAACTGACCTCTGCGGGAATCGTCGTCTCCGGCGGGCGCGGCATCGGCTCCGAAGAAGATTTCGCCATGATCGAGAAACTGGCGGACAAGCTGGGCGCGGCGGTCGGTGCATCGCGCGCTGCGGTCGATTCCGGTTTCGCACCGAACGACTGGCAGGTCGGCCAGACGGGCAAGGTCGTCGCACCCGATCTCTATATCGCGGTCGGCATCTCGGGCGCGATCCAGCATCTGGCCGGCATGAAGGACAGCAAGATCATCGTCGCCATCAACAAGGACGAGGAAGCGCCGATCTTTCAGGTGGCCGATTACGGGCTTGTGGCCGATCTCTTCACCGCCGTGCCCGAACTGACCGAAAAGCTCGGCTAGGCAGGTATTCGCGGCTTTTGAGACGGCGCGCCATCGTGGCGCGCCGTTTTCTCATTGCAGCGCCCCCGCAATCGCATCCTGAAGCGCGCGGGCCGCTGCTTCATGGGCGGATCTTCCGGGCAATCGCGCAGCCCGGCCCGTTTCGAGCGGCGATACAGTCGTATCGTCGTGTCCTTCGGCCCATGGGTCTGCAACGAGTTCCACCGTTTCGAACGCATGTGGTTGAAGACGTTCGACCATGCGCCGATCAAGGAAAATCTCGCCATCCTCAAGGTCGTCCTTCGACTTCTCCGGCGCGAAGGGCGCGAACCAGAACAGGATGACCTCACTGCTCATGTGCGCGATCAACTGCTGCATCCGGGCATGCCATGCGATGCGCGCCTCCTCCGCGACAAGCGCGAACCGGTCCGGGCAGATGCTACGGAGGCGCGTGAGCATGTGCCGCGTGAAATGCACCTCGGTGAAATCCATTTCGGGATACAGTGCCTTGAGCGCGCTCGACGCCTTGACGAACCGGTCATTGCGGCGCGGATGCACCGTGTAATAGCGGTTCGATCCGTTGTGGCAGCCCGTCAGCTGGATGATCGCCAGCCGCGCCTGAGCCGCAGTGCAAAGCGCGCCGGCGTCGTTCAGATAGGCATCGACACCCGTATTCTCCACCCCGAGATTGACAACGGCCCGGCCCAGCATGGTTTCAAGCCGCACCGGCCATGGATCGGCGACGAAACGGCCATAGGTTTCGCACCCGCCCAGACAGGCGATGTATGGCGATTGCAACGTCTTGCACGGCCCGCGGAACCAAAGCCGTGATCCATTGTAGTGACATGGCGCATAATCAATCGAATGATCGCGCATGGAGGAAACAAGCATATCCCCAACCCCTTTATCTACCCATGGTCGAGACTGGGGCGATTCGGTTCCCAAAAAGCTAAAGCTAAAATGCGGTCTTTCTCCCGATCCGCCTTGCAGCCCCCTGCCCCACGCGCCATTGTGCCGGCGGAACGGACGGAGCGTGTAAATGGCAGTCAATTCAATCGGTGTCGTCGGCGCCGGCCAGATGGGAAACGGTATCGCGCATGTGATGGCGCTGGCCGGGTATGACGTTGTCCTGAACGACATCAGCGAAGATGCGCTGAAAAAAGCCCTCGAATTGATCGAACGCAATCTCGACCGCCAGGTCACCCGCGAGAAGATCACGCCCGAGGAGCGCGACAATGCACTCTCCCGCATCACCTTGTCGCAAGACCTTCCTCAAGTGGCGCAGACCGATCTGGTGATCGAGGCGGCAACCGAAGACGAGGCGATCAAGCAAAAGATCTTCGACGGTTTGCTGCCGCATCTGGGCGAAAACACGATCCTGACCTCGAACACCTCCTCCATCTCGATCACCCGGCTGGCAAGCCGTACTGATCGCCCCGAGAAATTCATGGGGTTCCATTTCATGAACCCCGTTCCGGTGATGCAGCTTGTCGAACTGATCCGCGGCATCGCCACCGATCGGGAGACCTACGAAACCTGTCTCGGCGTTGTCGAAAAGCTGGGTAAAACCGCGGCATCGGCCGAGGATTTCCCCGCTTTCATCGTCAACCGCATCCTGATGCCGATGATCAACGAAGCGGTTTACACGCTTTACGAAGGGGTCGGAAACGTCAACTCCATCGATCAATCGATGAAGCTGGGCGCGAACCATCCGATGGGGCCGCTGGAACTGGCCGATTTCATCGGACTCGACACCTGCCTCGCGATCATGAACGTGCTGCATGACGGGCTGGCCGATACGAAATACCGCCCCTGCCCCCTGCTGACGAAATATGTCGAAGCCGGTTGGCTTGGACGCAAGACGAAACGCGGCTTTTACGACTATCGCGGCGATACCCCGGTGCCGACCCGGTAGAACGGCTCAGGCGTTTTCGCCGAACCGATCCGCCACCAGCGTTTCGATCGCTGCGGCAAGCGCCTCCGCGTCGGGGCCGCGGGTTATGACCTCGATTGTCGTGCCCTTCGACGCGGCGAGCATGAGAAGCCCCATGATGCTGTCTCCGGGCGCGGTCGTGCCCTCGCGCCGCACCTCCGCGCTGGCATCGAACCCTTCGACCACCTCGACCAGCTTGGCCGAGGCACGGGCATGCAGGCCCTTTTCGTTCACGATCTTCAGCTTCCGCTGCGCCGTTTCGTTCATGCGCATGCGCCCCCAAACCTGCCCCAATCAGACGTTGTGATCGAGGCTCATATCCTGACTGTCAATATATTTACGCCCGGCTTCAAGTGCGGCGCGCACGGCATCGGGCACGGATTTGTCGCGGCTTTTCGCCAGTTTGATCAACATCGGAAGGTTCGCGCCATAGACGATGCGCCGGTTCTGCGGCCGGCAGGCGCGCAGGCTCAGGTTCGACGGCGATCCGCCGAACATATCGGTCACGATCACGACACCGCCGCCGGTATCGACCTCGTCGGCCCTGGCGCAGATCTCGGTTTGCTTGGCATCGCGGTTGTGGTCGCTGGCGATCGAAACGGCGACCATGCCCTTTTGGCGACCGACGACATGTTCGACCGCAGCAAGATATTCCTGCGCCAGGCCCCCATGCGCGACGATGACGATCCCGATCACTTTGCTGCCTTTCCAACTTCCGGCGCTGACGAATTGCCGGAGGCCGCGATCCCGCGTCGCGCCAATTCCTTGTGGTTCAGTGCCACCCGCCACCCCTGCTGTGCAAGAGTTGACGCAACGTCCTGTGCCATCACGACGGAGCGATGTTGCCCCCCGGTGCATCCGATTCCGACAACGAAATGCGTTTTGCCCTCTGCTTCTATACTCGGAAGCATGAAAAGCAACAGATCGCGGACGCGCTGCGCAAAACCGTCGTATCTTTCATCGGCTTGCACGAACGCCCGGACGGGGCCGTCGAGGCCCGTGCCGTCACGCAGGTCATCGTTCCAGTGCGGGTTGGCAAGGAACCGGCAGTCGAACACCATGTCAGCACCGTTCGGAATCCCGCGCTTGTAGGAGAAGGACTGCACCGTGACGGACAAGCTCTGGCCTGCCCCGTCAGCAAACCATTGATGCAGTTCGCTCTTGAGATCATGCGGCGACAGGTCGGATGTGTCGATCACGATATCGGCCCGCTGCTCGATCGGTCCGAGCAGCGCGATCTCCTGCAGGATGCCCGCCTCCGGTGCGTCCAACGGAGTTAGCGGATGGCGACGACGTGTTTCCGAGTAGCGCCTTAACAAAACATCGGGGCGACAATCGAGATAGAGCAGCGCGACACCGCCATCCCGGCTTCGGGACAGCCCGCCATGAAGATCAATCAGCGCAGACAGCGAGAAATCGCGGTTTCGCACATCGATACCCAGCGCGAGCGGATGATCGAGCGGCGCGCCATCGAAGAGACGCGGGATCATCCTCAACGGGATGTTGTCGATCGTCTCGAACCCCAGATCTTCGAGCACGTTAAGAGCCGTTGCCCGCCCCGCACCGGACGGGCCGGTTACCAGCACGATGCGGTTGCGGTCCGGGCCGGTCTCGGGGTTTCGGGTCATGGCGCTTTCGCTATTCATCAACTCGCTCTACGCTGTTGAGATATTGTATCAAAGCGGCGGGAAAATGCCGGTGCGCGACATTGTGAATAAGCGGGAAACGTATTCCCAGATAGGTGATGGATCGCTCGGGCGGCATCCGTTCGGTTTCCGATTGGTCAAGATCGACGACAAGTGCGAGCGGAATATCGGATACATGTTCGGCCCGGATCAGGCCGACGCCTCGCGCCTCGATCATGCCGGCTATAGGCTTCGGACAGGTCAAGACAACGCCATTGCCGTGCGGATTGAGGCGGACCTGATCGTCGGCCACCAGAACCGCGCCCCGCGCCATCATTTCCAGCGCAAGCGCCGATTTACCGGACCCAGACGCCCCGATTATCAACACCGCCCGCCCGTTGACCGCCACCGCCGAGCCATGCAGCACCATAGACGGGAGCGGCACCATCGGCCTAAAGCGGGAGGCCCACCACGAACCGGGCGCCGAGCGGCTCGGACGTGGCGTCGGCTTCGGTCGGGCGGATATTCTCCGCCCAGATCACACCGCCATGCGCTTCGACGATCTGTTTCGAAATGGCGAGGCCGAGGCCGGAATTATTGCCAAAATCGGTTTCCGGGCGCTGCGAGTAGAAGCGTTTGAAGATCTTGGTCAAGGCTTCGTCCGGGATGCCGGGGCCGGTATCCTCCACGACGATGAGCACGCGGTTCTCGCGCTGGCGCGCCCAGAGGCGTATCGCGTCGCCATCCTCGCAAAAGCTGATCGCGTTGGTGATGAGGTTGACGAAAACCTGCGCCAGACGCGCTTCGAGCCCATGCACCGGGATCGGTCGCGACGGCAGATCGGTGATGAATTCAATCCCCCGTTTGCGGGCATCTTCGCCGAGGAACTGCGACAGGTTGCCCAGCATGTCTAGCAGATTGAACTGCGTTTCCTCTTCCTTCACCAATTCGCTGTCGAGCCGCGACGCGTTGGAGATATCGCTGACCAGCCGGTCGAGCCGGCGCACGTCATGGTCAATCACGTCCAGCAGCCGGTCGACCTGATCCGGGCGCTTGGCGACGCGCAAGGTGCCCACCGCCGAACGCAGAGAGGCCAGCGGGTTCTTGATCTCATGTGCCACGTCTGCCGCGAATTGTTCATTCGCATCGATCCTGTCGTAAAGCGCGGCCACCATTCCGCGCAGCGCGCCGGACAGGCGGCCGATCTCGTCGGGCCGCGCCGTCAGGTCGGGAATCCGGATGCGGCCGGAAGACACGTTCCGGCGGTTGCGCTCCCGTCCGACCTCCGCGGCATCGGCCAGATTGGAAATCGGGTTGGAGATCGTCGATGCCAAAACGAGGCTCAGCCCGATGGAGACAAGCGTCGCGATCACGAACATCTGCAACACGTTTTCCCGCTCCAGCCGCACCGCGGCGTCGATCTCGGGAGCATAGCTTACCAGAGCGACGGTTCCGGCCACCCCGTCCTCGACCTCGATCGGGCTGAGCGCGGTGAAAATCGTCGCGCCGTTCGGCCCTTCGCTGCGATCCACGCGGGTTCGCGCCGGGTCCGTCTGCTCGATCTGGCGGCGCAGGATATCCTCCAGCGTCAATGAATCGAACGCCGGATCGGACCGGAACACCGATGAAACGCTCGTCCAGACGGTCAGCAGGAAATCGGAGATGACCGTCGGCTTCTCGGGCGCGGCCAACAAATCCGAGGCCTCGTTTCCGCCGATTTCGCCGACAAGAAACCGCGCCGCATCGAAGACGAAGAGTTGCGCGCTCGGAGGCACATTGACCCCCTCGAGCACCGCGGCCACATCGACACCGTCGCCGGTGCCCAGATTGACCGCCTCTTTCCCACGCAAGGCAGTCTCGAACACATCGGCGACAAGCTCCGCCTCGACCCGGACATTCGCCGCCTTTTGTTCAGCCAGCGTATCGCGGGAGGAATTGAGAAAAAGAACGCCCGCGACCAGGAAATTGAGCGCGACGAGGTTGAAGGTGATGATCTTGCGGGTCAGCGGAGAGCGGTTGAGCGAAAACAGCCCGCGCCGTTCGCTGCTGTCGCGCACTTCGGAATCGACCGTCCGGTCAGGGGCGATCCAATCGTCCCCGAGCACCACATCTGCATCCTTGCGAGACCCGGATTTCCCGATGTCCACACCCTCGACCAATGCCATAGTCACTCTTCGTTATAGCGATAACCGATACCATAAAGCGTCTCGATCGCCGAGAACTCGCTATCGACAGTGCGCATCTTCTTGCGAAGCCGCTTGATATGGCTGTCGATGGTCCGGTCATCGACATAGACCTGATCGTCATAGGCCACATCCATCAGCTGATCGCGCGATTTGACGAAACCGGGGCGCTGCGCCAGCGCCTGCAACAGCAGGAATTCCGTGACGGTCAGGGACACATCCTGCCCTTTCCAGGAGACGGAATGGCGCAGCGGATCCATCGTCAATTCGCCCCGCACCATCAGCTTGGCCTCTTCGACCTCGCCGCCGGCGGCATCGCTGGCCATGGTATCCTGCCGCCGAAGCAAAGCGCGGATGCGTTCGACCAGGAGCCTTTGGGAAAAAGGCTTTTTGACATAATCGTCCGCCCCCATGCGAAGGCCCAGAACCTCGTCGATCTCGTCGTCTTTGGAGGTCAGGAAAATCACCGGCATCTTCGATTTCTGACGCACGCGCTGAAGCAGGTCCATTCCGTCCATGCGCGGCATCTTGATGTCGAAGACGGCCATGTCCGGCATCTTCTTGTTGAACGCATCCAAGGCAGATTGCCCGTCATTATAGGTTTCGACCTCGAACCCTTCGGCTTCGAGCGTGATTGCGACAGATGTCAGGATGTTCCTGTCATCGTCCACAAGGGCGATTTTCGACATGGGGGTGTTCCTTGTACTGCTCTCAATTATATTTTTCTGCCATTATGCGTGTTTTTCAGCATCCCGCCAATCCAATTTTGCGAATCACTTCCATCCTTCTTCCCCATTGAGGCGCAAAAACCCTTACGGATGACTAATTTGCATCACCACATTCGCACGCCGCAGCCGCTGGTTGCGCTAACCGCCGTTTGGTTGCGCTAACGACACGTTTGGATCCTGTTCAGTTTCGGAATGCTCATGTTAAGACCGCGATACCGCGGGCGCGCCGCCCGGGGCGGACCGCGTCTGCGGCCCTCGACGATACCGCCGCTGATCGCGCGGCTACAGGAGCTTGGCAAATGACATTTGGACGGGTTAACCCGGAATTCCGGCTTGAGGATCAACAGATCGACGGGCTTGGCAATGTCTATTACAACCTTACCGAGCCGGCCCTGATCCAGGCCGCTCTTGAACGCGAGGAAGGCACGCTCGGAAAGGGCGGCGCGTTTCTTGTCACCACCGGCAAGTTCACCGGCCGGTCCCCCAAGGACAAGCATGTCGTCAAGACGGGCGATGTCGCCGACAAGATCTGGTGGGACAACAATGCCGAGATGTCCCCCGAAGGGTTCGACGCGCTTTATCGCGACATGCTCGAGCATATGAAGGGCCGCGATTACTATGTTCAGGATCTCGTCGGCGGCGCCGATCCGAAACACGCCATTGATGTGCGGTTCGTCACCGAACTGGCCTGGCACAGCCTGTTCATCCGCCACATGATGCGCCGTCCCGAGCGCGACGATCTGGGAACGTTCGTCGCCGATTTCACCGTGTTCAACTGCCCGTCTTTCCAGGCCGATCCCGAAAAGCACGATTGCCGCAGCGAAACCGTGATCGCGATGAATTTCGACCGCAAGATGATCCTGATCGGTGGCACCGAATATGCCGGGGAGAACAAGAAATCCGTGTTCTCGCTGCTCAACTACCTGCTGCCGGAGAAGGGCATCATGCCGATGCATTGCTCGGCCAATCATGCTGTCGGCAATCCAGTCGATACCGCGATCTTCTTCGGCCTTTCCGGCACTGGTAAAACAACGCTGTCGGCCGATCCGAACCGCGTGCTGATCGGCGACGACGAACACGGCTGGTCCGATCGCGGCACCTTCAACTTCGAAGGCGGGTGCTATGCCAAGACGATCAACCTGAGCCCGGAGGCGGAGCCGGAGATCTACGCCACGACGAGCAAGTTCGCCACCGTGATCGAGAACATGGTGTTCGATCCCGAAACCTTCGATCTGGATTTCGAGGATGACAGCCTGACCGCGAACATGCGCTGCGCCTATCCGCTCGATTATATCTCCAACGCGTCCAAAACCGCTCTCGGCGGGCATCCCAAGAACATCATCATGCTCACCTGTGATGCGTTCGGCGTGCTGCCGCCCATCGCGCGGCTGACACCGGCGCAGGCGATGTATCACTTCCTGTCGGGCTTCACCTCAAAGGTGGCCGGCACCGAGCGCGGCGTGACCGAGCCGGAGCCGACCTTTTCCACCTGTTTCGGCGCGCCCTTCATGCCCCGCCGGCCCGAGGTTTACGGCAACCTTCTGCGCGAGAAGATCGCGTCACATGGCGCGACCTGCTGGCTGGTCAATACCGGCTGGACTGGCGGCGCCTATGGCACCGGGCAACGCATGCCGATCAAGGCAACGCGCGCCTTGCTGACCGCCGCGCTGGATGGCAGCCTCGCCGAGGCCGAGTTCCGCAAGGATCCCAATTTCGGCTTCGATGTGCCGGTCGCCGTCGAAGGTGTGCCGGATATGCTGCTCGATCCGCGCCGGACGTGGAACGACAAGGACGCCTATGACGCGCAAGCCGAAAAGCTGGTGCAGATGTTTGCCGACAATTTCGCGCAATACGTCCCGTATATCGATGACGACGTGAAAGCCGCCGCAATCGGCTGAGCATAGCCCGTCCGGGCCGCTGCGAAACGGCCCGGACCCTCATTCCGCAGCGCAGCACGCAAGCCGCAAGCGCGCAATTTTCGATCATCCACGCTTTTAATTCGGCATTTAAGTTGCGCTGCACCTGCGAAGTGCTATCTATGCAGCAAGCGACAGAAGGATGCGATTCATGGCCCATGACGGACAAGACCTCACCCTGACCCCGGGCGCCATTCTGCCCGATCTGCTGACCCTGACGAAGGCGGCCCTGCCCGCCGCGAACGATATTCTGGAGCGCGCGACCGCGCGGGTTCGCACCATGGTCGAGGCGGACGGGCGCATCTCCGGCGCGCTGATCGAAACGCATCAGACGGCGGCGCATGCGCTTGCCTGGCTCGCCACCTATGTCGAATCCCTCCGCCAGATGCAGGGCTGGGCCGAACGGCTGGATGCAGAAGGCGCGTTCGGCGAAGTGGAGCAACTGATCCACCAAATCGCCTTCGGCGAATATCTGTGGCAGATCCACGGCGGCATCCAGATGAACCAGGGCGAAATCGTGCGCCTTAAGGACATCGGTCTGAGCCAAGAAGACACCAGCAAATTCCTGACGACCGAGGTGATGCAGCTTACTGGTGAGGGCAACACGCAGGCCGCGCGCACGCGCCTTGTCGAACTGATGCAGGAGCGCAGCGCGGAACTGACCGTCGGCGCCTGCGGGCTCGACGACGAACTTGGCATGATCCGCGAACAATTCCGCCGCTTCTCCGCCGACCGGGTCGAACCCCATGCCCATGAATGGCACCTCAAAGATGAGCTGATTCCGATGGAAATCATCGACGAGCTTGCCGAAATGGGCGTGTTCGGCCTGACCATCCCCGAAAACCTCGGCGGTCTGGGCCTGTCCAAGGCATCCATGTGCGTCGTCTCCGAAGAATTGTCGCGCGGCTATATCGGCGTCGGCTCGCTCGGCACCCGCTCCGAAATCGCGGCAGAACTGGTGCTTGCCGGCGGCACGGATGAGCAAAAGGAAAAGTGGCTGCCCGGCCTGGCCTCGGGCGAGATCCTGCCCACCGCCGTCTTTACCGAACCCAACACCGGCTCCGATCTCGGCGCGCTGCGCACGCGCGGCGTGAAGGACGAAAACGGCGACTGGATTCTGAACGGCAACAAGACGTGGATCACCCATGCCGCGCGCACCCATGTGATGACCGTGCTGGCGCGAACGGTGCCGGATACCGACGATTACAAGGGCCTGTCGATGTTCATGGCCGAAAAGACCCCCGGAACGGATGATGCACCCTGGCAGGACGCAGGCATCTCCGGCGGCGAGATCGAGGTGCTCGGCTATCGCGGGATGAAGGAATACACCGTCAACTTCGATGATTTCAAAGTGAAGGGCGAGAACCTGCTGGGCATGGAAGAGGGCAAGGGGTTCAAGCAACTCATGGAGACATTTGAATCCGCCCGCATCCAGACTGCCGCCCGCGCCATCGGCGTCGCGCAATCCGCGCTCGACGAAGGCATGGCCTACGCGCAGGACCGCAAGCAATTCGGCAAGACGCTCATCAACTTCCCGCGCGTCGCTTCGAAACTGGCGATGATGGCGGTCGAAATCATGGTGGCGCGTCAGCTCACCTATTTCTCCGCCCGCGAAAAGGACGAAGGCCGCCGCTGCGATCTGGAGGCCGGCATGGCCAAGCTGCTCGGCGCCCGCGTCGCGTGGGCCGCCGCCGACAACGCGCTGCAGATCCACGGCGGCAATGGTTTCGCGCTGGAATACAAGATCAGCCGCATCCTCTGCGACGCCCGCATCCTCAACATCTTCGAAGGCGCAGCAGAGATTCAGGCGCAAGTGATCGCCCGCCGGTTGCTTGGCTGAATAACCGGCTTGCGCGCAGATCCGGCGTCATTGCGCTGCTTTCTTCTTGCCGGAAATATCCCGGGGGTTCGGGGGGCTGGCCCCCCGTCCTGTCGGATCGGCCGCCGCACCGATCCGACACGGTCACCCATCGATGCGGATCGCCTCATTCGCGGGATCGTAGGGGCTGTCCCGCACAATTTCCGCATCCCAAAGCGTATCGAACATCTTGACCTGCAGCCTCGTCCCCGGCACGGCCAGGTCCGGGCTCACATAGCCCATGCCGATCGACTTGCCGAAGGCCACCGAATACCCCCCCGAGGTCAGCCGCCCGACGCGCCTGCCCCCATCGTAAAGCGCCTCGCGCCCCCAGGGGTCCGCATCTTGTGGACCGTCGATCAGCAGCGTGCAGCATTTCGACCGAACGCCGGTCCGCTCCATCGCGTCCTTGCCGCGAAACTCCTTCGACAGATCGACGAAACGCGGCAGGTCGGCCTCCAGCGGCGTGGCATCACGGCCCAATTCGTTGCCGAAGGCACGATAGCTCTTTTCCTGCCGCAGCCAGTTCTGCGCCCGCGCACCGACCAGCCTCATGTCGTGGCCAGCGCCGGCCTCCATCAGCCGGTCCCAAAGGTAAGTCTGCATCTCGATCGGGTGGTGCAATTCCCAACCAAGCTCGCCCGTATAGGCCACCCGAATCGCGCGCACCGGACACATGCCAAGCTCGATATCGCGGCAGGACAGCCACGGGAACCGCTTGTTGCTCAGCACGGTATCGGGATCGGCATCCTTGACGATCTCTTTCAGCACATCGCGCGAACTCGGCCCGGCAATGGCGAACACGCCCCATTTCGTCGTGACGTTCTCGATCCCCATCCAGTTATCAGGCCCGGCATTTTCGGCCCACCAATCCTCTTCGGCCTTTTTCAGATAATCGCTGTCATAGGCTTCCCACGCACCTGCAGAGACCAGATAGTATTCGTCCTCCGCAAGCCGGACGATGGTGTATTCCGTCCGCACCGTGCCCGCTTCGGTCAGCGCATAGGTCAGGTTGATCCGCCCGACTTTCGGCAAGGCGTTGCAGGTGAACCAGTCAAGGAACGCCGAAGCGCCGGGGCCGAAAACGCGGTGCTTGGCGAAGGCGGTCGCGTCGATCAGCCCGACGCCCTCGCGGATCGCCTTGGCTTCCTCCACCGCATATTGCCACCATGCGCCGCGCCGAAAAGACCGCGCGTCATGGTCGAACGTATCCGCCGCATCGAGCGGGCCGTAGTAATTCGGCCGTTCCCAGCCGTTCACACAGCCGAACTGCGCGCCTAGCGCCTTTTGCCGGTCGTAGGCCGGAGCGGTGCGCAAAGGACGGCAGGCGGGGCGCTCCTCGTCGGGGTGATGCAGGACATAGACATGTTCATACGCCTCCTCGTTCTTGCGCGCGGCGTATTCGGTGGTCATCCAGTCGCCGTAGCGTTTGGGGTCGAGCGAGGCCATGTCGATCTCGGCCTCGCCCTCCACCATCATCTGCGCAAGGTAATATCCGGTGCCACCCGCCGCCGTGATGCCGAAGGAAAACCCCTCGGCGAGCCACATGTTGCGCAGTCCCGGCGCCGGGCCGACCAGCGGGTTGCCATCGGGCGTGTAACAGATCGGGCCGTTGAAATCGTCCTTGAGCCCCACCTCCTCCGAAGACGGAATCCGGTGGATCATGCTCATGTATTCCTCTTCGATCCGCTCCAGATCGAGCGGGAAGAGATCGGCGCGAAAACTGTCCGGCACACCGTATTCGAACCGCGCGGGGGCGTTCCGTTCATAAGGCCCGAGAATCCAGCCGCCGCGTTCCTCGCGCACATACCATTTGGCATCGGCATCGCGCAGGACAGGATGCTCCGGGTTGCCGGCCTTGCGCCATTCGACCAGCGCCGGGTCGGGCTCGGTGACGATAAACTGATGCTCCACCGGGATCGCCGGGATCTTGATCCCGAGCAGTTTCGCCGTCCGCTGAGGATGATTGCCCGTGGCCGTAACAACGTGTTCCGCGTGGATGACGGCCCGTTCGTCCGACGGCACCAGATTGCCGCCCTTTTCGACCATCTTCGTGCAGGTGACCTCCCAATGATCGCCCGTCCAGCGATAGCCATCGGCTTGCCATTTGCGCTCTACTCTCACGCCTCGCTGACGCGCGCCCTTGGCCATCGCCATCGTCACATCGGCCGGATTGATGTAACCATCCGTCGGGTGGTAAATCGCGCCAACCAGATCTTCGGTCCGCACCAGCGGATAGCGTTCCTTGATCTGCGCGGGGCTGAGCCATTCATAGGGCACGCCGCAGGTCTCGGCGGTCGAGGCATAAAGCATGTATTCGTCCATGCGCGCCTGGCTCTGGGCCATCCGCAAATTGCCGACCACGGAAAACCCCGCATTGAGGCCGGTTTCCTCCTCCAGTGTCTTGTAGAACCGGATCGAATAGTCATGGATATGCGTCGTCGCATAGCTCATGTTGAAATACGGCAGAAGCCCGGCCGCGTGCCATGTCGAGCCGCTCGTCAACTCATCGCGTTCGAGCAGCATCACGTCGTCCCATCCCGCGCGGGCAAGGTGATAGGCGATCGACGTGCCGACAGCGCCGCCGCCGACGACCAGAGCTTTGACATGCGTTTTCATGCGCCGGATCCTTTTGGAAATCTTGAGCGATACATCGCGCCAATCAACGTGTCGCGCGGAAATCCTTCCGACGCAATAAGCGGCGAAAACGACCTTTGCGCCATATCGCGCGCTGCAGGATGATAGGTCAGCCAGCGTGACCCATTGTTTCGCATGCGAAACATTGAGACCGCTTCGGACCTATCTCGCGCCCGGCGGCGCGAGGCAAATTCATGCTGATTACCCTTCCGCAAGCCCTTTCGCCGGACACCCGGCGCGCCTATAAGAACCCCGGCCTGCGCCTCCAAAGAGTCGCGGGCCGTGCATTTATTTCTGGGGCAGGGCGTATATGTTGGGACTGGACAAAATCATGGGCATGTTTTCCTCGGACATGGCCATAGACCTCGGGACCGCGAATACGCTGGTCTACATCAAGGGCCGGGGTGTCGTCCTGTCCGAGCCATCCGTCGTCGCCTATCACATCAAGGACGGTCAGAAGAAAGTCCTCGCCGTGGGCGAGGATGCCAAGCTGATGCTCGGCCGCACGCCCGGCAGCATCGAGGCGATCCGCCCGATGCGCGAAGGCGTGATCGCCGATTTCGATGTGGCGGAGGAGATGATCAAGCATTTCATCCGCAAGGTGCATCGCCGCTCGACCTTCTCCAAACCCAAGATCATCGTCTGCGTGCCGCATGGCGCGACCCCGGTTGAAAAGCGCGCGATCCGGCAATCGGTGCTCTCTGCGGGCGCGCGCAAGGCCGGGCTGATCGCGGAGCCCATCGCGGCGGCCATCGGCGCGGGGATGCCGATCACCGATCCGACCGGCAACATGGTCGTCGATATCGGCGGCGGCACCACCGAGGTCGCTGTTCTGAGCCTTGGCGATATCGTCTATGCCCGCTCGGTCCGCGTCGGCGGGGACCGGATGGATGAGGCGATCATCAACTACCTGCGCCGCCAGCAGAACCTGCTTGTCGGCGATTCAACCGCCGAGCGGATCAAGACCTCCATCGGCACTGCCCGGATGCCCGATGACGGGCGCGGCGCGTCCATGCAGATCCGGGGGCGCGATCTCTTGAACGGCGTGCCCAAGGAAACGGAAATCAGCCAGGCGCAGGTCGCCGAGGCGCTTTCCGAGCCGGTGCAGCAGATCTGCGAGGCGGTGATGACCGCGCTTGAAGCGACGCCGCCCGACCTTGCGGCCGATATCGTGGATCGCGGCGTCATGCTGACGGGCGGCGGCGCGCTGCTCGGCGATCTTGATCTGGCGTTGCGCGAACAGACGGGGCTTGCCGTGTCCATCGCGGATGAAAGCCTCAATTGCGTGGCGATGGGCACTGGCAAGGCGCTCGAATATGAACGACAATTGCGCCACGCCATCGATTACGACAGCTGATCCGCCCGCCCTTTCACGGGAAACGGAAACCATTGGCAAGAGACCGAAGCACCAGCGAGACCTACACAACCCCGCTCAGGCGCTTGCTGCTGGCGGTCGTCGTGTTGTGCCTGCTTGCGCTCTTTTTCGTTTGGCGCATCGATAGCCCGAGGGTCGAGCGTTTCCGCGCGGCGGTGATCGACCGCGTGATGCCCAGCTTCGATTGGGCGATGGGTCCGGTCACGGCCACGGTGAACATCGCGCGCGATTTCCAAAGCTACCTGCGGATCTATGAACAAAACCAGGAATTGCGGCGGGAATTGCGGCAGATGACGGCCTGGAAGGAAGCCGCGCTTCAGCTTGAACAGGAAAACGCCAAGCTGCGCGATCTGAACAATGTGCGGATCGACCCGCGCCTGACCTATATCACCGGGGTCGTTCTGGCCGATTCCGGCTCGCCCTTCCGGCAATCGATCCTTATCAATGTCGGCTCGCGCGACGGGATCGTCGATGGCTGGGCCACGATGGACGGCACCGGACTTGTCGGGCGCATTTCGGGCGTCGGCGCGAATACCAGCCGGGTCATCATGCTGACCGATGCGACCAGCCGGATACCGGCGACCATTCAGCCATCGGGGCAGCGCGCGCTCATCGTCGGTGACAACACCTCCGCCCCGCCGATCGATTTCCTCGAAGATCCCGATCAGGTGCGCCCCGGCGACCGTATCGTGACCTCCGGCGATGGCGACGTCTTCCCGCCTGGCCTCTTGATCGGTCAGGTGGCGCAGGATCCCGGAGGGCGGCTGCGCACACGGCTGGCGGCGGATTATGAAAGGCTCGAATTCCTGCGGGTGCTGCGCGATCACGGCGCGCGGCGTGTCTCCAACCCCTCCGCGCTCATTCTGCCGGAGGCACCGACCGGCGGGCCGGATGCGCCCGAGGACATGACAGTGGGGCTTGAGTGATGGATGCCGCCCGGTTGCGCATATGGGGCATGCGGGCGCTTTTCGCCTTCATCGCGCTGGTGGTTCTGTTTTTCCACCTTCTGCCGCTCGATCTGACCCCAAGCCGCTGGGCGGGGCCGGATGTGCTGACCGCGTTGGTGCTGGGCTGGTCGGTGCGGCGGCCCGATTTCGTTCCGGCCCTGCTCATCGCGGGGGTTATGCTGTTGGCCGATCTGCTGCTCCAACGCCCGCCGGGCCTGTGGTCGGTTCTGGTGCTCTGCGCCGCCGAATGGCTGAAATCGCGCGAGCGGCGTCATCGGGAAACGACGTTCTTTCTTGAATGGCTGACCTTTGCCGCTGTCCTGATTGTGATAACCATGATCTACCGGCTGGTCCTCATGGTGCTTATCGTGGCACCGGGCACGCTGGCGCTCGCCTCGGTTCAGGTGGCGATGACGATATTGGCCTATCCGCTCGTCGTGGGAATGTCCTACTTGCTCTTCGGCGTGCGGCGGGCCGGGCCGGGGGAAGTGGACCGTTTGGGACGGACGATATGAGACGCGCACCTAAGGATTCCGCCGAAAGCATGCGCCGGATTTCCCGGCGCGGCGTGCTGCTCGGCGGTGCGCAGCTTGCCTTCGCCGGGGCGCTGGCGCTCAGGATGCGGCATCTGCAGGTCGATCAGGCCGACGAGTTCCGCCTGCTGGCCGAGGAGAACCGGATCAATATCCGTCTGATTCCGCCGAGCCGGGGCCAGATCTTCGACCGCAACGGCGTCATCCTCGCCGGCAATGAGCCGTCCTACCGCATCACCATCGTGCGCGAGGATGCCGGCGATGTGGACGACACCATCGCCCGGCTGTCCGCGCTCGTTCAGCTCGATGAGGACGAGCTGGGCCGCGCGGTCGCCGAGATGCAGCGCAGCGCGCCGTTTTTGCCCGTCACCGTGGCCGAGCGTGTTTCGTGGGAGGATATCAGCCGGGTCGCCGTCAACGCCCCTGCCCTGCCCGGCGTCACGCCCGAGGTGGGGCTGTCGCGCGTCTATCCCCGCAAGGGCGATTTCGCGCATGTCGTCGGCTATGTCGGCCCGGTCAGCGAACGCGATCTGGCGAGATACGAGCAGCCCGATCCGGTCCTGCGAATCCCGCGTTTCCAGATCGGCAAGGTCGGGATCGAGGCGCGGCACGAGGAACAGCTACGCGGCCGCGCGGGTGCGAAACGCGTCGAGGTGAACGCGGTGGGCCGCGTCATGCGCGAGCTCGACCGCCGCGAGGGCACGCCGGGCGCGGATCTGCAACTCACCGTCGATGCCGGGCTGCAAAGTTATATTCAAGCGCGGCTCGGCACGGAAAGCGCCTCGGTCGTCGTGATGGACGTGAACAACGGCGATCTTCTGGGGATCGCGTCTTCGCCCTCCTACGATCCGAACAAGTTCGTTCGCGGAATCTCGGTCGCCGATTACAGCACGCTGCGCGAGAACGATCACCGGCCCTTGGCCTCCAAGACGGTTCAGGACGCCTATCCGCCCGGCTCGACCTTCAAGATGGTCACAGCCCTGGCGGCGCTCGATGCGGGTGTCGTGGCGCCCGATGAAACCGTGTGGTGCCCCGGCCATCTCAAGGTCGGCGGCCGCCGGTTCCATTGCTGGAAACGGGCGGGCCACGGCCATATGAACCTCGAACAATCGCTGCGCGAAAGCTGCGATGTCTATTACTACGATCTCGCGCTGAAGGTCGGGATCGAGCGGATCGCGGAAACGGCCAAGCGGCTCGGCCTCGGGCATGCGTTCAGCATCGGCATGTCCGCCGTGACCGACGGCCTGATCCCCGACAAGGAATGGAAGCTGCGCGAACGCGGCAAAAGCTGGGTGATCGGCGATACGGTCAACTCGTCCATCGGCCAGGGCTTCGTTCTGTGCTCGCCGCTGCAACAGGCGGTGATGACGGCACGGCTGGCGACGGGACGATCGGTTGCGCCGCGACTGGTGCGTCATATCGGAGATACGGAGCAGGCGATCTCTGAAGCCGCGGATATGAACTTCAACGAAAATCACCTGCGCCAGATCCGACGCGCGATGTTCGCGGTCAGCAACAACCGGCGCGGCACCGCCTATCGCTCGCGCATCATCGAAGACGCTTACCGCATGGCGGGCAAGACCGGCACCAGCCAGGTGCGCAACATCACCGCCGCCGAGCGCGCGCGCGGTGTGACGCGCAACGAGGACCTGCCCTGGAAACGCCGCGATCATGCGCTTTTCGTCAATTACGCGCCCTACGACAATCCGAAGATCGCCGTTTCGGTCGTCGTGGAGCATGGCGGGGGCGGGTCGAAGGCAGCCGCCCCCATAGGGCGCGACGTGACGCTGCAGGCGCTTTTCGGCGGCCCGCCGCCGCTCGATGCCTACCCGTCCGGGGATCGCGCGCATATCGCGGCACAGCAGGAACGGCTGCAAAAGCTGATCGAAGAGAGCAGCCCCGAGGCATCGAGCCGCGCATGAGTTATCTCGAATACACCGTCAAGACCGTGCCGGCCGGCTGGCGCAAGATGCTCTTCATCAACTGGCCGCTGGTGGTGCTGCTCACCGCTTTGGCGGGCGTCGGGTTCCTGATGCTCTACTCCGTTGCCGGCGGATCGATGGCGCCCTGGGCGGAGCCGCAACTCAAGCGCTACGCGCTGGGGCTCGCGCTGATGTTCGTGGTGGCGATGGTGCCGATCTGGTTCTGGCGCAACATGTCGGTGATGGCCTATCTGATCGCGCTGGCGCTTCTGGTCGCGGTCGAATTCTTCGGCACCGTCGGAATGGGAGCACAACGCTGGATCGATCTCGGGTTCATGCGCCTGCAACCTTCGGAGCTGATGAAGATCGCGATGGTGATGATGCTGGCGGCCTATTACGACTGGCTGCCGATGCGCAAGACGTCCCATCCCTTCTGGGTGATCCTGCCGGTGTTCATCATCCTGCTGCCCACCGGGCTGGTGCTGACGCAACCCGATCTCGGCACCGCGATATTGCTCGTCGCCGGCGGCGGGCTGATGATGTTTCTGGCGGGCGTGCACTGGGCCTATTTCGTGACCCTGATTGCCGGCGGCGTCGCCGGGATCTATACCGTTTTCCTCAGCCGCGGCACCGATTGGCAGCTTCTCAAGGATTACCAGTTCCGCCGGATCGACACGTTCCTCGATCCGAGCACCGATCCGCTGGGCGCAGGCTATCACATCACGCAGGCGAAAATCGCAATGGGTTCGGGCGGTTGGACGGGCCGAGGCTTCATGCAAGGCACGCAATCGCGACTCAACTTCCTGCCCGAAAAACACACCGATTTCATCTTCAACACGCTGGCAGAGGAATTCGGTTTCATCGGGGGCTTTTCCCTGCTTGCCCTTTATGTGCTGGTGCTGGTCTTCTGTATCACCTCCGCGTTGCAGAACCGGGATCGGTATTCCGCGCTGCTTATCCTCGGTATCGGAGCGACGTTCTTTTTGTTCTTCGCCGTTAACATGTCGATGGTGATGGGGCTCGCGCCGGTGGTCGGGGTGCCGCTGCCGCTTGTGAGCTATGGCGGGTCGGCGATGTTGGTCTTGATGATCGCGTTCGGGCTTGTACAAAGCGCCCATATCCACCGCGCGAGGTAATCCATGCCCCTCACGATCCTGTTTGCGGCCAGCGGCGAAGGCTGGGCGAGATACGAAGCGCCCTTGCGCGCCGCGTTTGCGGAGGAAGGGCTGGATGTCACGCTCGGCACCGATCTGGCGCCCGAAAGCGTGGATTACATCATCTACGCGCCCAATTCCGAAGTGCAGGATTTCCGGCCCTATACGCGGCTCAAGGCGGTGCTCAACCTGTGGGCCGGGGTCGAGGACGCGGTCGACAACCCGACGCTGACCGTTCCCTTCGCGCGCATGGTCGATGACGAAGGGCTGACGCAGGGCATGGTCGAATGGGTGACGGGCCACACGTTGCGCCATCATCTGGGCATGGATGCCCATATCGTGAATCCGGATCACGAATGGCGCCACGTTGCGCCGCCGGTTTCGGCCGATCGCCCTGTCGGCATCCTCGGACTGGGAGAGTTGGGCACGGCTTGCGGGCTGGCTCTGACGCGGCTCGGCTTTCCGGTCACAGGCTGGTCGCGGAGTGAGAAAACGGTTGATGGAATCACTTGCCTGAATGGACGGGACGGGCTGCATGAGACTTTGAGCAACGCGCAAATCCTGATCCTGCTCCTGCCCGACACACCCGTCACGCAAAACACGCTGAACGCCGAAACGCTGGCGATGCTGCCGTACGGGGCGTTCATCCTGAATCCGGGGCGCGGGCCGCTGATCGACGATGACGCGCTTTTGGCAGCGCTCGATAGCGGGCAGATCGCCCATGCGACTCTGGACGTGTTTCGCACCGAACCGCTGCCACGCGATCACCCCTATTGGGATCATCCGCAAGTGACCGTCACCCCGCATATCGCATCCGAAACCCGTCCGCCCAGCGCCGCCCGCGCCATCGCAAGGAACATCCGGCGCAACGAAACCGGCGAGCCGATGCTGCACCTTGTGGATCGCGACGCCGGGTATTAACTCCAGACCATCCCCATAGGAACACGCGCCATGACATTCGACCGCTCGGTGAAGATCGCCCCCTCCATCCTCGCTGCCGATTTCGCCAATTTCGGTGCGGAGATCGAGGCGGTCGAAGCACAGGGCGCGGATTGGATCCATGTCGATGTGATGGACGGGCATTTCGTGCCGAACCTCACCTTCGGCCCGGCGATGTGCGCCGCCATCCGCCCGCATATCAAGACTGTGATGGACGTTCACCTGATGATCTCTCCCGTCGATCCCTATATCGAGGCCTTCGCCAAGGCCGGGGCAGACATCATCACCGCCCATGTCGAAGCCGGCCCGCATATCCACCGCACGTTGCAGGCGATCCGTGCGTCGGGGGCAAAGGCCGGTCTTGCACTCAACCCCGGCACGCCGGCCGAGGCGGCAGCGCCATTGCTCGATCTGGTGGATATGATCTGCGTGATGACGGTAAATCCCGGTTTCGGCGGGCAAAGCTTCATCCACTCTTGCGTGCAGAAGGTGACCGAACTGCGCGAGATGATCGGCGACCGGGAGGTGCATATCGAGATCGACGGCGGCGTCGATCCCCGGACCGCACCGATCGTCACGGCAGCGGGGGCGGATGTGCTTGTCGCCGGATCGGCGGTCTTCAAGGGCGGATCGGTTCAGAACCCGGCCCCCTACGGCGACAATATGCGCGCCATTCGCAGCGCCGCCGCCTGAACTTTCGGCAATCTGGGGCATTGGTCCTGAGAAGACAATCTCAGGAGGCTTTCATGTCCGATCAAATGTCCCGCATCACGCTGGCCCGCCGCCCCGAGGGCGCGCCGGTTCCGGACGATTTCAAATTCGAAACCTGCGACATTCCCAGCCCCGGCGATGGCGAGGTGCTGATCGAGGTCACGCATCTATCGCTCGATCCCTATATGCGCGGGCGAATGGACGATTCAGAAAGCTACGCCGCCTCGGTCGAGCTTGGTGAGACGATGACCGGCCAGGGTGTCGGCCGGGTGCTGGAAAGCAAGGCAGACGGGTTCTCGAAAGGCGACACCGTGACCGGCATGACCGGCTGGGCAAGCCATGCGATCCTGTCCGGCGGGGAGGCGCGCAAGCTTGACGACAGGTTGCCGCCCTCGACCGCGCTCGGTGTGCTCGGGATGCCGGGGCTCACTGGATGGGCCGGGCTGAAGCTTTACGGCAAGCCCAAGAAAGGCGAAACGCTTGTCGTCGGTGCGGCGACCGGGCCGGTCGGCTCCATGGTGGGCCAGCTGGCCAAGGCGGAAGGGCTGCGCACCGTCGCCATCGCGGGCGGCGAGGAGAAATGCCGGATCGCGACCGAGAAATTCGGCTTCGATGCCGCCATCGATCACCATGCCCATGACAGCGCCGAAAGCCTGCGAGACGCTGTTTCCGAGGCCGCGCCGGACGGGGTGGATATCTATTGGGAGAACGTCGCCGGGCCGCTTCTGGAGGCGGTGCTTCCGCTGATGAACCAGCACGGGCGCATCCCGCTTTGCGGCATGGTCGCCTGGTATGACGGCAAGAATATCAAGGACACGAACCAGCTGCCTTCGGTCTGGCGCGCGATTCTGGTGAACCGCCTTCAGGTTACCGGGTTTATCAGCTTCGATCATTTCGACCGGATGGACGAATTCCACGAAGAGGTCGGCCCGAAGGTCGCCAATGGCGAGATTGCCTATCTCGAAGACGTGGCCGAGGGGCTGAAGAACGCACCCGAGGCGTTCATCGCGATGCTCAAGGGCGGCAATACCGGTAAGCAGATCGTAAAGCTCTGATCACGCGTCGGCTTGCGCTTCAAGCTCGAGCGGCGCCGCCGGAGCCGCCTTGAGATCATCGATGCGGAGCGGCGCCGAGGGTTTCGAAAGCCTTGCGCGCACCACCCAATGCAGACGCGTGGCAGCACGCGTGATCGCGACATAGGCCAGCCGTTTCCAGAGCGGCTGGCCCGCTTCCATCCGGCCCATCCTGGCCGCGACTTCGAGGTCGGGCGCGAAGACCTGCACCGCGTCCCATTGTGAGCCCTGCGCCTTGTGGATCGTCACCGCCGCGCCGTGCAGGAAGGTCGCGCCCATGCGTGCGGCGAAGGGGATGAACGGCTCTTCCTCGCCGGGCTTTTCGATCTTGACGATGGACGCGGCAGAGACCTGCGGATCGAGCGCGCCCATGACGTGCAGCCGCGAAAAGCCGGGTTTGCGCCCAGGGCCGAGATAGACGACCTGCGCCCCCTTGATCAGACCGCGCGCTTCTAGATCGAGGCGTTTCTTGCGGTGTTTGAGCGGCAGTTCCAGCCCGTCGCAAATAAGCGGCTCACCTTCGAGCAGGGAATCCTGCGGTGCGTCATAGACGGCGCGAAACGCCTGGATCAGTCGGATGCGCGTCGCGTTGCGCCAGACCAGCACGGGCGAGCGCGCCACGAGATCGGATTCGACGCGCTGGCCCCAGACGATCCTGTCATCGCGCTGCGCCAGATCTTCGACCATCCGCTCGAACGCCCAGAAATCCATCTGCGGATCGGCGAGCGCATGAGCCAGATCGAGGATCGGATTGTCCGCATCCTGCCGGTGGATGCGCTTGAGGGTCAGAACCTGTTCGGGGGCGAGCGTATCGAATACCATCTTGCCGGATTGATTGACGGGCGCCAGCTGAGCCGGGTCTCCGAAAAGGAGCAATGTGGGAAAAATCTCGCGCAAATCCTCCATCTGGCGCTCATCCAGCATGGAGGCTTCATCGACGAACCCGATATCGAGCGGATCCTCGCGGCGTTTCCAACCTGTGATGAAATCCGATCCGCGGAGCCCGGCGGCGGCCAGTGCGGCGGGAATGGATTTATGTGTCTCATAGGACAGTTGCGCGCGCGCCAGAGCCTCGTCGGTCAGATCCGCGATCTCGGGCCGTTCGTCGTTGCCCATCAGCCATTCGGCGATCCGCTCGTATTCTGGATCGTAGACGGGCGTATAAAGGATGCGGTGAATGGTCGTTGCCGGAACGCCGCGCATGCGCAGCACGCTGGCGGCCTTGTTCGTCGGGGCAAGCACGGCAAGCGTGCGCCTGTCCTTGCTGCGCCGGCTTTCGTAATCGCCGGAAACGACCTCGACCCCGGCGTCTTGCAAGGCCTTGCACAGCTCCGCCAGTAGCAGCGTCTTGCCCGATCCGGCCTTGCCGGTGATCGCCATGATCGGCGTTTTTCCATCCTTTGGAGGGCGCAGAATCCCGCCCTCCAGATCGACCCCTGCGCCGCGCAGAAGTTCGGCCACCTTGTCATGCGCGGCGGCTTGGTCGTCGGAATAGGTCAGGGCGGGAAGCGTCATGCCCGGACCCTATATCCCCCCGGGTCCGGGCACCAGCGTCAGGCGGCGGAAATCGCCGGCTGATCCTCAACGCCGCCGAACGCGGCATCGAACCACGCGCGCGAGGCATCGAGCGGAACGCCAGCCACGCGCGAGACCTGTTTTTGCGCCGCGTCGGAGAATTCCCATAGCCCGACGCTGATCGCCTGGCGCCCCTGCCCGGACGTGCCAAGAACCTCCGGCGCAGCGCCGATGCGATTGTAGATGCGGACCATGCGCGCATCGAACACGCCGACGAAATGCCGGATGTGGAAATTCTGCATGATCTCTCCGCCCGCCAGCATCAGCGCGGCGGCGGTACCCTGTTCGGTGTCGCGCGAGAGGCAAAACCGCGTGCATTCCCAGATGAACGGGCTTTGGAACGGGACGCCTTGGGTCAGGTTCAGGAAGTGTTCGTTCACCATCGTGCGCCCGGTCGTGGGCAGAAACCGCATCGAACCGCCATGCGCGCCATTCGCCTTTTCCCAAATCACGTAGAGCGGGTTCAGCGTGTCATACTCGTCACGCTCCTGCCCCCGCGCATCGACGCTGACCTCCCAGCCGAGGCGGGTGGCGAATTGATCGGCGCGATCCTCGAACATGGTGCGTGCCAGTCTGGGATAGCGCGCGAGATCGTTGGCATACAGGTAGCGAATCATCAGCAAATCCTCCGTGAGTTGAGGAGAGGCTGAGGATCAAAGGTGAATTGTTTCTTTCCGCACCGCGCGCTGCCCGTTGCGCGGCGAATTATCGCCGATCGGAAAACCGCTATTACACAACGATCTGGCCCCGCGCCATGGCACGGGCGACCGCATGGGTGGTGTTGAGCGCCCCCAGTTTGAACCGGGCGCTTTCGATATAAACGCGCAGCGTGTGTTCCGATATGGACAGCGTATCGGCCACCTGCGCGCGGCTGTATCCGACAGCCAGAAGCGTCATCGTTTCCACCTCGCGCGGCGACAGGGGCTGCGTCGGCTCCGGCGCCCGGCCCGGCGCGAGTTTGAGCGCGGTCTGGTTGAAATAATGCGCCAGAAGGATGAGATCGCGGCGGTTCAGTTCGGCGAAACCGGCCCATTCCTCATCGTCGCAATCATGGCTCACGGTGAACAGCGCGAACTGCCCGTTCGGGCCGCGGATGGGAATGGAAAAACCCTGGTTGCCGATCCCGTGCGCCATAGCGTCCCTGCGGAAACTGCGGGCAGACTTGCTCGACCAGTCGAGCCGCTTCCAATCCACGGGATGAAAATTCTGATAACATCCGAGCACGACCGGATCGATGCGCAGATAGCCCTGATCGATATAACGCTGCACCCAGGCAGGATCGTAGGTGCCACAGCCATATTGTTCCCCATTGGCCGACACCCAGTGATAGACCATGTGGTCGACGCGATAATGATCGCGCAACCACTCTATCGCCGATTGCAGATCTTCAAGATGCTCGGCGCACTCCAGCCGGGCAATCACCCCGTCCAATTGCGGCAGTTTCTCCAAATATCCCACGGTTCGTCCCCTTACCGTGCGACGAAAGCTCCGCCTGCGCGAAGGACTGGGTGTCTCCCAGTTTCTCTGCCAGCGCTTCGAGATCGTTTGCCGCGGCAAACGTCCTGAGATCCGTCAACACGTCTATGATCCAATCATGTCCCATCGCACCGTCACCTCCAGATAGTTAATAGATCGTTAACACAACCTTAGCATGTGGTCAAAAATCGTTAAATTCCCTGATTTCCACTCCCCAAAAATGGGGATGTTGTCGTTTGCATCACACTGAAACCGCTTCCCTCAACGAAAAACCCGCGAGCTTGAGGCCCGCGGGTTCATGCATAGCGGCAACTTGTAACCGTTTCGTTACGATCTGGCAGCCAATGCATCCTCGAATGTGCGCAGTCCGGTCTTGGGGGATTGCACGAGCACCGCCATATTTCCCGGCTTATGTTCGTTGCGCATCATCTTGGTGTGTGCCTGCGGGATCTCGTCCCACGGGAACACCTCGGACATGCACGGATCGAGCCGGCGTTCGACCATAAGCTGGTTCGCCGAAGCCGCCTGCTTGAGATGGGCGAAATGCGAGCCTTGCAGGCGCTTCTGGTGCATCCACATATAGCGCACATCAAAAGTGCAGTTGAAACCGCTCGTGCCGGCGCAGATCACCACCATGCCGCCCTTCTTGACGACCAGTGTCGAGACAGGAAATGTCGCCTCGCCGGGATGTTCGAACACCATGTCGACATTCTTGCCCTTGCCGGTGATGTCCCAGATCGCCTTGCCGAACTTGCGCGCTTCGGCGAACCACTCCTTGTATTCGGGGGTATTGACCGTGGGCAACTGCCCCCAACAGTTGAAATCCTTGCGATTGATGACACCCTTTGCCCCCATCGACATGACGAAATCTCGCTTGTCCTCGTCCGAGATCACGCCGATGGCATTCGCGCCCGCGGTGTTCGCAAGCTGGATCGCATAGGAGCCCAGACCGCCCGACGCCCCCCAGACCAGCACGTTCTGGCCGGGCTTGAGCTCGTGCGGGTGATGCCCGAACAGCATCCGGTAGGCGGTAGCGAGCGTGAGCGTATAGCACGCGCTTTCTTCCCAGGTCAGATGCTTGGGGCGCGGCATGAGTTGCTGCGCCTGCACGCGGGTGAACTGTGCGAAGGAGCCGTCATGCGTCTCGTATCCCCAGATGCGCTGCGTGGGGCTGAACATCGGATCGCCGCCGTTGCATTCCTCGTCATCGCCGTCATCCTGGTTGCAATGGATGACGACCTCATCGCCCACTTTCCAGCGCTTTACCTTGTCACCGACCTTCCAGACGATCCCGGACGCATCGGAACCGGCGATGTGATAAGGTTGCTTGTGCCCGTCAAACGGGCTGATCGGCTGGCCGAGCCCGGCCCAGACGCCGTTGTAATTCACGCCCGCGGCCATCACCAGAACAAGGACTTCGTGGCTGTCGATCTCCCAGGTATCGACCACTTCGACCTCGAAAGCCTTTTCGGGCTCGCCGTGCCGTTCCCGGCGGATCGCCCAGGCATACATCTTTTGCGGGACATAACCGAGCGGCGGCATCTCCCCGATCTCGTACAGGTCTTTCTCCGGTGCGTCATATGCCGCGATGCCGGTTTGCTGATCCAGAGCCATTGAAGCCTCCATAAGTTGGACGTCAGGTGCCGCGATGCAGAATCATGGCAGATGACCATGAGATATGCGCAGTTTTGAAATTATGCAATGATCTGGATACGGCTTTTGTAATTATATAACCGAGCAACCGCAGAATTTACTTCGCAATTGCAGCATGATCGATCGGTAGGTGCTTGATCGAATTGGCGTAGAATGTCAGCAAAGCCTCGCGATCTGGATTGATCGTGACGCAATCGCACGAACGCGTCAGTATCTGCCGTTTTTGCAGCCTTTCCAGCGCCTTGTCGAAAGCCGCTTCCGGCTCTTCGATACTGGACGCTCCGGCACATCTCGAAAACGTGTCTTTCAGCGCTGCCCGGGATGTCACGCCGTTCAAAACCAGACGGGCAACCAAAGGCACGGGCAGCACCGGGACCGCATCGGCGATACGCCCCATGATCAAACCCGACAGAAGGTCGGGATCCCGCGCCTCCTCGCTTAGTTCGTCGAGCAGCATCGGAGCGCCGAAACTCACCGCCGCGCTGCCGAAACGTGTCGCGCGCCCGCGCAACCGCAGCCAGAGCTGGCGCAGCACGGCCTTGAAAACGACGCTGATCCGCGCACGAAACCGGCGCGAGCCCGACCTATTCGCTGCGATCAATATCGTGTCTTCGAGAACGCGGTCGTAGTTCAGCGCGACCGGAACGAATACGACGTCCCGATCCGCCGCGCCGGCCCCTTCGAGGATGTATTTCAGGATCCCGACCTTCGGCGCCCCCAAACTGCCATCAAGACTGAGCCCGCCTTCCGGGAATACCGCCTGCGTCACGCCCGCCGCCGTCGCCTGCTGGACATAGCGGGCAAGAACCTTGCGATAAAGATCGTTCCGGGATTTGCGGCGAATGAAGTAAGCACCCATGGTGCGTATCAGGCGCGACAAGGGCCAGACCCGCGCCCATTCCCCGACTGCGTAGGACAGGGCGGATCGCTCCGCCGCCAGATAGGTGACGAGAACGTAATCCATGTTCGAGCGATGGTTCATCACGAAAACAACAGTCGCTTGCGGATCGATATCCGACAGACGCACATCCTGATGAACCATCCGCACATCATAGAGCGACGTGCTGAGCCACCGCGCCGCGCGGATCGCAAAGCCGAAATACGCCCATGCCGAGAAGGAAGGAACAATCTCCCGCGCATAGCGTCTCGCGCGCTCGAAGGCCACATCCTCGCGCACGCCCATCGCCTCCGCATGTTCGACGATCGCCTGCGTGACCTCTGGATCGTAGACCAGCCTCTGGATCATGTCGTGACGCCGCAGGAGCTTGAACGGCTGGATTGGGCGTTCGAGCCTCGCGTTCAGCCGCTTGACCGCACGCTCCATACGGCGACGAAAGAACCACCGGACGGAGGGGAATAGGAAATGCGACGCGAATGTCACCGCCGCGAAAAGCACGATCAGGACGAATAACCAAAGCGGCAGTTCGACGGTCGATCCCATGGGGCGACCTTTGCAGCGCGTGAGCAGGAGGACAACTCTATTTTGCCCCTGATGCCTCCCTCCCTTCAAACTCGGCACCCGCGATTGCCGCATTGCAGCGAATTGACACTTGCGGGAAATTCTCCATATTCAAAGCCAAGAGAAATAATATTTCGCAGCATCCAGAGCGAGACCGTCATGACAGACCGACCCAAAGACCGCCCTTGGCTGATCCGCACCTATGCCGGTCATTCCACCGCCAAGGCTTCGAACGCGCTTTACCGCTCGAACCTGTCCAAGGGCCAGACCGGCCTTTCTGTCGCCTTCGACCTGCCGACGCAAACAGGGTATGACAGCGATCATGTTCTCGCGCGCGGCGAGGTGGGCAAGGTCGGTGTGCCGATCTGCCATCTGGGCGATATGCGCACGCTGTTCGACCAGATACCGCTCGAACAGATGAACACTTCCATGACGATCAATGCGACGGCGCCCTGGCTTCTGGCGCTCTATATCGCGGTGGCAGAGGAACAGGGCGCCGATGTGTCGAAACTTCAAGGCACGGTGCAAAACGATCTGATCAAGGAATACCTGTCGCGCGGCACCTATATCTGCCCGCCGAAACCTTCGCTGAAAATGATCGGCGATGTGGCGGAATACTGCTATACGCATATTCCCAAATGGAACCCGATGAACGTGTGTTCCTATCACCTGCAGGAAGCGGGCGCGACGCCGGAACAGGAATTGTCCTTTGCCCTCGCAACCGCAATCGCGGTTCTGGACGAATTGAAGCCGCGCGTCGCGCCCGAGGATTTTCCCGCGCTTTGCGGACGCATCTCCTTTTTCGTCAATGCGGGCATCCGTTTCGTCACCGAAATGTGCAAGATGCGCGCCTTCGTCGATCTTTGGGACGAAATTCTTGAGTCACGATATGGCGTGGAAGAACCGAAATACCGTCGCTTCCGATATGGCGTTCAGGTCAATTCCCTCGGCCTGACCGAACAGCAGCCCGAAAACAACGTCTATCGTATATTGATCGAAATGCTGGCGGTCACGCTGTCGAAAAAGGCGCGCGCCCGCGCGGTGCAATTGCCGGCATGGAACGAGGCACTCGGCCTGCCGCGCCCTTGGGATCAGCAATGGTCGATGCGGATGCAGCAGATCCTGGCCTATGAGACGGATTTGCTGGAATACGACGATCTCTTCGATGGCAACCCGGCAGTGGATGCCAAGGTCGAAGCGCTCAAGGAAGGCGCGCGCGCCGAGCTTGCCAATCTCGACAGCATGGGCGGGGCGATCGGCGCGATCGAATACATGAAAGGCCGGCTTGTCGATTCCAACGCCGAGCGGCTCAACCGGATCGAGCGCAACGAGACCATCGTTGTCGGCGTCAACAAATGGAC
Source organism: Marivita sp. GX14005 (assembly GCF_023370775.1). Lineage (GTDB taxonomy): Bacteria > Pseudomonadota > Alphaproteobacteria > Rhodobacterales > Rhodobacteraceae > Marivita. Next base: position 236,499 of record NZ_JAMCCQ010000002.1, on the reverse strand, counting down.
CGAGGGCGAACCTTCGCCGCTACAGACCGAAGACGGCGGGATCATGGTCGTCGATCCGGCTGTCGAACAGGATCAGATCGACCGCCTGAACCAATGGCGCAGCGAACGCGATGCCGCGGCTGCCGAGCAGGCCCTGACCGATCTTCGGGAGGCGGCCCGCGAGGGGCGGAACGTGATGCCCGCCTCCATCGCCTGCGCGAAATCCGGTGTGACGACCGGCGAATGGGCTCAACAGATGCGCAGCGTCTTCGGCGAATATCGCGCCCCGACGGGCGTGTCGAAGGCGATGTCGAACAAGACCGAAGGGCTGGACGACATTCGCGACGCCGTCAATGCCGTCAGCGACCGATTGGGCCGCCGCCTGAAATTCCTCGTCGGCAAGCCGGGTCTTGACGGTCATTCGAATGGCGCCGAACAGATCGCCTTTCGCGCCCGCGATTGCGGTATGGATATCGATTACGAGGGCATCCGCCTCACGCCCGAGCAAATCGTGACCGCCGCACATGAAAGCGAAGCGCATGTTGTGGGTCTGTCTATTCTTTCGGGCAGCCATATCCCCTTGGTTGAGGATTTGATGCAAAAGATGCGCGATGCCGGACTTTCCCATATTCCCGTCATCGTGGGTGGTATCATTCCCGAGGACGATGCAGACAGGCTGCGCCGAATGGGCGTTGCCCGCGTCTATACGCCAAAGGACTTCGCTTTGAACACGATCATGATGGATATCGTGACGCTCGCCGATCCGCAGGCAGTGGCCGCCGAATAGCGATGCTGTCGCTATTCGCGATACACCGCAGCGAAGCGGGCAACCGTGAATTGCACTGCACACCGAATTAATGCGCAAATTGCGCGCGCGAATTGACATGCGGCGAAACATCTCTATTCCCGTACAGAAATGCATGGGAATTGGAGATTTGAATGACGATCGATGTCGAGAGCATGTCCCGGGACGAGTTGCAAAAGCTCATCGCGGATGCCGAAAAGGCCCTGAAAACGCTTGAAACCCGTCGCAAGGCTGAAGCGAAAAAGGCCGCTGAAAGCGCCGCGAAGGAATACGGTTTCTCACTCGACGAATTGCTGGGGGCAGCATCCGGCAAGAAAGGCTCCAAGGGCGTTCCCAAATATCGCAACCCGGCCGATCCCGAACAGACCTGGACGGGAAAAGGACGCAAACCGCGTTGGATCAATGATGCTTTGGCGCAGGGGCAATCCCTGGACGATCTGGCGATCTAAAATGACAGTTCATATTGGAGCAAAGGACGGCGAAATCGCTCAGACCGTATTGATGCCGGGCGACCCCTATCGCGCGAAATGGGCAGCCGAGACGTTTCTGCAGGACGCCCGCCTTGTCAACGAAACGCGCGGGATGCTCGGTTTTACCGGCACGTGGAACGGCAATCCGGTCACTATTCAGGGCTCGGGCATGGGAATGCCGTCTTTGTCGATCTACGCGAATGAACTCATTCGCGATTACGGGGCAAAAACCCTGATCCGCATCGGGTCATGCGGTGGAATGCAACCGTATGTCGGGATCAGAGACGTCGTTTTGGCCATGACGGCATCGACGCTTTCGACCCCGTCGCGCGGGATCTTCAAGGAATTGAACTTCGCGCCCTGCGCGGACTGGGGCTTGCTGAGCGCCGCCGCCGAAGCCGCGGAGGCAAAGGGCGTGACCACACATATCGGCGGCATCTATTCGTCCGATGTGTTCTATGACGAACGCCCCGACCTGAACGAACAGATGACGCGCCACGGGATACTCGGGGTCGAGATGGAGGCTGCCGAACTCTACAATCTCGCGGCCCGCCATTCGGTGCGCGCCCTCGCTGTGCTGACGGTATCGGACCATTTGCTAACCGGTGAAGCGCTCCCGTCCGAAGAAAGAGAGCGCAGCTTCGGCGACATGGTGGAAATCGCGCTTCATTCCGCCTTCGCGTGACGTCGCGCCGCGCCGGGTCCGAAATAGAGACCGGCATCGGCCGTATCGTTCGATCAAATACTCGGACCCCCGGATCAGGCTGGGTCATGAGTATTTTTGAAGAGAAGAGTTGGGTCCACCCCGCCGTGTTCCGGCCGTGATCGGCTCACAAAGAACATGGCGGGGCGTCTCCTCTTACGGCCATTGGCTCTCCAGCCTGTACCGCGAAGACAGTGAAACCCAAGTTTGTTGAAAAAGAGTTACCTGCTTCTTCTCGTTCCAAATACTCACGACCCGGCCAGTTTCCAGCATGACGCCTGACGCATCTAGATTGCAATCACGTCCAGAGGCGGAAAACCGTTGAACCCGACCGATGCATAGGTCGACGTATATGCTCCGCAGTTGCGGATCACGATCCGGTCACCGCTTTGCAAGCCTAGTGGCAACTGTACCGGCTGTTTCTCGTAAAGCACATCGGCGCTGTCGCATGAGGGGCCAGCGAGGATGCACGCTCCTGTCGGCTCGTGATCGCGATCGGTGAGGAACTGATATCGAATGGCCTCCTCCATCGTTTCAGCCAGCCCCGAGAACTTGCCGATATCCAGATAAACCCAGCGATGAAGATCGCTGTCGCATTTGCGCGAGACAAGCAGCACTTCGGCCGAGATCGCGCCCGCTTCGGCAACCAACCCGCGCCCCGGTTCGGCCATGATTTGCCGCACGTCACCGAAACGGTCATGGACCTGCCGCATCACGTCGGCGGCATAATCCTGCGGTGCCTCGACCGTTTGGCCATAGAAGGCCGGAAAACCGCCGCCGATATTCAACAGCGACGGATCGAAGCCCTGCGCGATCAGCTCATGCCAGACCTCTGCAACCTGATCCAGCGTTTCAGCCCACATCCAAGCTTCACGGGTTTGCGAGCCGACATGGAAGGACAGGCCAACCGGGTTCAGGCCCAGATCGGCGGCAAGGCGGAAAAGCGCAGGAGCTTTCGAAAGATCGCATCCGAACTTGCGCGACAATGGCCAATCGGCCTGCAGCGAACCAACGATCAAACGGATGTAAACGTTCGCGCCGGGGGCATTCGACGCGAGCTTGCGAAGCTCCTCTTCGGAATCGGCGGCGAAATGAGAAATGCCCTGCCGATAGGCCCAAGCGATGTCCGAGGCGCGTTTGACGGTGTTGCCGAAAGAGATACGGGCGGCATCGGCGCCAGCGGCGAGGCACATCTCGATTTCCGCACGCGACGCCGCATCGAAACTGCTTCCGAGCCGAACCAGGGTTTGCAGAATCTCCGGCATCGGGTTTGCCTTGACCGCGTAATGAATCCTGGCGCGACCCAGGCCTTGCGCGAGCGCGGCATATTGGCGGGCGACCGCCTGTGTATCGATCACCAGCGTCGGCCGGTCGAATTTGCGGGCAAGGATAAATGCCTCTGCGCGGGACACAGTTGCGTCGTCGCGGGCGATGAGCCCGGTTACGTGTGCGTTCATTGGTCATCTCCAACAGACCCGGCCATTCCGGTTTTTCCGGCACAGACCGCTCATTCCAATCAGAGACGTTACCGTCGCTACGTAACCACGTGGGAGGCATCTTTGCCTTCCCCACCCCGCCAGAGGTGCGTGCGTTGGCGTCTATAAACGCGCATATGGCGCCGAACAGGATTCGGCGCAATAGAAATAATGATGCGCTCAGTCTTTTTTGGCAGCGTCTGTCGCGTCGCGCAGGCAGCGTTTCGGGCTCGCTTCCGCGGCCAATTCGGCGCCGCAATAGGCGCATCTCCACGCGCCGGGCTGTATTCGCCGCCACCGACATTCGCGCCGAAGCGTCGTGGTTTTATGCTGCCAATACAGATACGCCAAAACCCCGATCAAAAGAACAATCAGAAAAATGGGCAAACTCTCCTCCAGCCGTGTGGTCACGGGACCAACGGGCGGCGGAAAGCTATGTTCCGGCGCGCCCGGCGATGAAGGATGCGACAGTGCGGCGCTCTCAGATGCGCCGCTCGACCATCATCTTCTTGATTTCGGCAATCGCCTTGGCGGGGTTCAAACCCTTCGGGCACGTCTTGGTGCAGTTCATGATCGTATGGCAGCGATAGAGCTTGAACGGATCTTCCAGCTGATCGAGCCGCTCACCGGTGGCTTCATCGCGGCTGTCGATGATCCAGCGATAGGCATGAAGCAGCGCGGCCGGCCCGAGATAACGATCGCCGTTCCACCAATAGGACGGGCAGGCCGTCGAACATGACGCGCACATCACACATTCATACAGCCCATCCAACTTCTTGCGATCCTCGATGGATTGCTTCCATTCTTTCGCCGGGCGGTTCGTCTTGGTCTCCAGCCAAGGCATGATGGAAGCGTGCTGCGCGTAGAAATGTGTGAGATCCGGGATCAAATCCTTGACCACCGGCATATGCGGCAGCGGATAGATCTTCACCTCGCCCTCGATTTCATCCAGCCCGTAGATGCAGGCCAGCGTATTGATGCCGTCGATATTCATCGCGCAGGATCCGCAAATCCCTTCACGGCAGGAGCGACGGAAGGTCAGCGTGGGATCGATTTCGTTCTTGATCTTGATGAGCGCGTCCAGAACCATCGGCCCGCACTTGTCCATGTCGATGAAATAAGTATCCACACGGGGATTGTCGCCATCGTCCGGGTTCCAGCGATAGATGCTGAACTTGCGGACATTCGTTGCGCCTTCGGGTTTCGGCCACGTTTTGCCTGTACGGATTTTCGAGTTCTTGGGGAGCGTCAGTTGAACCATGTCTTTCTCCTAACGAAGCAGCGCCGGCAGACCTTCGGCAGCCAGGCAAGTCAATGTCTCGGGTTGCGAGATGATATCCGTCACAATCTGCACCGTGCTTTGCGTCGTGCCGGCCAGACTGTCGACCGCAAGCGCCTGTATTTGCGCGGCGCTCGCGTTTTCGATCATGCAGTCGAGAGTGGGTTCCAGAGGAACGCCCGGGAACCGGTCGACCAGAACCGGGGCGATGGCGGAACGCGCTGCGTCGCGGGCGATCCGGTCCTGCGCCTGCGGGGTGCAGGCGGCAAGGCCCAGGATCAGGAGCAGCGCGCCCCGCATCAGAACGTCCGTTCCTTGGGGGCGATCTTCTTCAATGCGATACCGCCCTCGTCTTCAGTGGTGAGGGGATCGACGACAACCGGACGATAGCTCAGGTCAATGGAATTGCCCTCGACCCGCGCGATCGTATGCACGCGCCAGTTCTCATCGTCACGCTCGGAATAATCCTCGTGCGCATGGGCGCCCCGGCTTTCCTTACGCGCTTCCGCCCCGGCGATCGTCGCAAGTGCATTGGGCATCAGATTGGTCAGTTCCAGCGTTTCCATTAGATCGGAATTCCACACGAGGCTGCGATCCGTGACCTGCAAGTCGTCGAGCTTGGCGGCGATCGCCGTCATCTTGTCGAGACCTTCCTTCATCGTCTTTGCCGTGCGGAAAACCGCGGCATCGGCTTGCATCGTCTTTTGCATCTCGAGACGCAGCTCGGCGGTCGGGACAGAGCCCTTGGCGTTGCGTAGCGCGTCGAAACGGTCGAACGCCTTGTCGACCGACGCTGTATTGGTGGCCGGCGTCGCGCTTTCGGGATCGACGACCTTTCCGGCGCGGATCGCGGCCGCACGACCGAACACCACCAGATCGATCAGGGAGTTCGAGCCGAGGCGGTTGGCGCCATGGACGGATGCGCAACCAGCCTCGCCCACGGCCATCAGACCCGGCACGACGGCGTTCGGATCGTCCTCGGTCGGGTTCAGAACCTCGCCCCAGTAATTCGTCGGAATGCCGCCCATGTTGTAATGCACGGTCGGCAGCACAGGGATCGGTTCCTTGGTGACATCGACGCCCGCGAAAATCTTGGCGCTTTCCGAGATGCCGGGCAGACGCTCCGCCAGCGCTTCTTTCGGCAGGTGCGACAGGTTCAGGTGGATATGATCCCCCTCCTCGCCAACGCCGCGGCCCTCGCGGATCTCCATCGTCATGGAGCGGCTGACATAGTCGCGCGGCGCAAGGTCCTTGTAGTTGGGCGCATAGCGTTCCATGAACCGCTCGCCTTCGGAGTTGGTCAGGTATCCGCCTTCTCCGCGCGCGCCTTCGGTGATGAGGCAGCCGGAACCATAGATGCCGGTCGGGTGGAACTGCACGAATTCCATATCCTGCAGCGGCAGGCCCGCGCGCGCCACCATGCCGCCCCCGTCACCGGTGCAGGTGTGGGCACTTGTCGCGCTGAAATAGGCGCGGCCGTAACCGCCCGTCGCCAGCACAACCATCTTGGCATTGAAGACATGCATCGTGCCGTCATCGAGCTTCCAGCAGACGACGCCGGTGCAGGCGCCATCGGTCATGATCAGGTCGATGGCGAAATACTCGATGTAGAACTCCGCATTGTTCTTGAGCGACTGGCCGTAAAGCGTGTGCAGGATCGCGTGGCCGGTCCGGTCGGCCGCCGCACAAGTCCGCTGCACGGGCGGGCCTTCGCCGAACTCGGTGGTATGGCCACCGAAGGGACGTTGATAGATCTTGCCCTCTTCGGTGCGCGAGAACGGCACGCCGTAATGTTCCAGCTCATAGACCGCTTTCGGCGCCTCGCGGGCCAGATATTCCATCGCGTCCGTATCGCCCAGCCAGTCCGAGCCCTTGACGGTGTCATACATATGCCATTGCCAGTGGTCCGGTCCCATGTTCGACAGCGACGCGGCGATGCCGCCCTGTGCGGCAACCGTGTGCGAGCGCGTTGGGAACACTTTGGTCACACAAGCGGTGCGCAATCCCTGTTCGGCCATGCCCAGCGTGGCGCGCAAACCTGCGCCGCCCGCACCGACGACCACGACGTCATAATCATGCGTCTCGTATTCGTATGCAGCCATAGTGCTTGAAACTCCGATATCTTAGAGGGCGAGCCGAGCGATGGCGAAAACGCCGATCGCCGCCGCGCCGTAGCTGACGCAAGTCATGCCGAGGATGATGATTTTTTCCCAGACGCCGTGAACGTAGTCTTCGATCAGGACCTGGAAACCGTCATTGAAGTGCTTGAACCCGACGATGAGCGTCAATGCGGCAACGATGGCCGGGAAGGGACGCGCGTAATAGATCAGCACCTCTTCATAGGACGCGCCGAGGATGCCTCCGAAGGTGAAAACGAACAGCGGAATAAGGATGAGCAGGGCAATCGAGGATTTCTTCATCGACCAGAAATGCTCGGTCCCGGATTTCGCGGCGCCCCATCCGATGGCACGCTTGCGGTCGGTCATAAAGCTCATGTCTGCCTCCTCACCACACAACCACGACCGTCAGGACGGTCAGAACGAAGGAGCCGATGACAACGATCCAGCCGAGCGTTTCGGCATTGTCGATCTCCAGCATCTTGGCATTGTCCCAAATCAGGTGCCGAACGCCGGCGAGCGTGTGATACCACAACGCCCAGACCGACAGCAGCATGACCAGATCGCCGAACCAGCTTGTGACGAACCCATCCGCCACGGCGAAAGCCTCCGGTCCGGTCGCGGCCGCGATCAGCCACCATACGATCATTAGCGCCGCGACGATGAGCGCATTACCGGTGATCCGTGTCAGGATGGACGTGATGGAGGTCAGTTGCGGTCGATACACCTGCAGATGCGGTGAAAGCGGGCGATTGCCCCGATTGACGTCAGCCATGATCTGAGTCCTTTCGTATCTCTCGGGCCTGTTTTATTCCTTTTTGATCCCATGTCACGAGACAGGACCGCGCAGCGGCCGGGTTTTTCGGACAAATTGCCGATATTTTCCCGCTTCGTGATCACAGTTTGGAAACGCGTGATCACAGGGTTAGCATTTATAGAATCCGACTGCTTTGATAAGGTTATACGTCAGTCGAGATGGCGATATAGCTCGCGAAGATCGGCATCGAGTTCCGTGCAAATGGTGATGGTCCGGTCTTCCGGATCATAAAACGCATCCGCATTGCCGCATCGGGTGATATTCACCGTAATCGCCCCCGGAAACGTGAACTCATCAGTCAGAGCCTCGATCTCGTTTACAAGTACCTGTGCGAAAAGCCCGTTCGGCGGCTCGGACTGCAATTCGATGCGCTGTCCCGCGTTCAGATCGTCCAGCACCGCAGCCCAAGATGCAAAAGCCAGATCGTATTCCTCCGCACAGCTTTCCGCGCGTTCCGATGGCAGCCCCATATCACGCGCAAAACCGGCGCGCGCTTCGGGTTCAGCGCCGTAAAACAAGCATACCATGTTGTAGAACCGCTGGGCATCCAGGCCATGCACGCCCCAAACAGGCAGATCGCGCCCGGCGTTGCGCTGTGCCTCCGCCCGAAACCCTTCGGCGATGTGATAGGCCAGATCGAGCGCTATATCAGGCTTGAAAATCTCTTCGATCAGAACGACCGACGCGACATCGGCCGCATCCTCCTCGCGCGCATAGATCGGGACATGCATCACGTCGATAATTGCATGGGCAAGTTCGTGGAAAAATATGCCGAGCACATTCGCCTCGACGAAAGCGTCCTCCTCACCGCCCGCCGCCGCGGCAGACGCGATGAGCGTCGCGCAGAGGGCAAAGCGCTTCACAGCGGCATCAGCGCCCAGTAGTCGAGATCGAGCAGCACATGCGGCAGATATTTCCCGTCATCGCTCCTGAGCGTGAACGCCTCCTGCTCTTTCACCGCGACGAGCCTCAACCGGATCGCTCCGACACCCGGCGCGCCGGTCTGCGCCTTGTCCAGAACTTCGGACCATGCCCGCACGGTATCGCCGCTGAAACACGGATTGGCATGCGCGCCGCCATTCAACCCCACGATCATCTGCGCATTCGCAAGGCCGTTGAACGACAGCGCGCGCGCCATGCTGATAACGTGGCCGCCATAGATCAGGCGCTGACCGTCCGGGCGGAACGTGGCGTCGAAGTGAACCTTCGCCGTGTTCTGCCAGAGCCGTGTGGCCATCATGTGTTCGGCTTCCTCGATGGTCACGCCATCCACATGATCGATGGTTTCGCCGATCTCGTAATCGCCCCAGCGGTGCGGCTCTCCGGCAAGATCGAAATCGTAATCCGCAAAGGTCAGGCCGTCCGGGATAACCAGATCGCCCGGCGCCACCGCACCCGCCAGCTCCGGCACCACGGTTTCCGGGGCCGGTGCATTCTCATCGCGCTTGCGCACCATGACCCAGCGCACGTATTCCATGACCAGCTCGCCGCGCTGGTTCAGGCCGCGCGTCCGCACCCAGACCACGCCGGTCTTGCCGTTCGAATTCTGCTTGAGCCCGATCACCTCGGATTCCGACCGCAGAGTATCGCCCGGCCATACCGGCGTGATCCACCGACCTTGGGCATAGCCGAGATTGGCCACCGCGTTGAGCGACACGTCCGGCACCGTCTTGCCGAACACGACATGAAACGCGATCAGATCGTCCAGCGGGCTGGACGGCAGGCCGCAGGATTGCGCGAACAGGTTCGAGGAATAAAGCGCATGCCGCGCCGGATAGAGTGCGTGATAAAGTGCGCGCTCCCCGCTCGTCACCGTGCGCGGCACGGCATGCCGGATGACCTCGCCCAGGGAATAATCCTCGAAAAAACGCCCCGCATCGGTCTTGGTCATTGCACTTTCCCCTGCAAAGTTACTGCGCACCCAGCTTCATGTCCGGGCTGTAGGGCGTATCGATGTCCTTGGTTACGGCCTGTCCGCAGCGCATCACCCCGTTGGCCTGATCGAAGGCATAGGTCGGCGTGCCGTAAAGCACCCACCCCTTGCTCAGCGCTTCGGACACCTTGTGACAGAAGGCCGATGTGTCGTCTTCGGTCAGGAAACGATAGATCTTCATGCTTTTACCTCGGGAAAGGCCACACGCCCAACCAGGCGTGAATGGCAGTGATGACGCCGAACATCACGATGGTGATCACGACCAGCAGAATATCCTTTTTCGGATTGCCCGGCGGCGGCCGGTCCCAGACCGGCTCGGCCCGGTTGATGACGATCATCTCGGCGACCGCCCAGAGAAGCAACCCGCCGAACAGAACCAACGCCGCGACATCCCCGTTCACCAGCAGATGCGCGACCGCCCATATCACCACGGCAGTCAGTTGAGGATGCCGCATCTTGCCCCTCAGCCGGCCTGTCGTGGCGCTCATTCCGTAGACGAATACGGCGATCAGCATCAGAAGGTTGTTGATATGGACCATGTAATCCGGCGGATACCAAAGCGGCACGAACGCCGCCCCGCGATAGCCCCAGATCATCAGACCCAGCCCGACAAGAATGCCGATCGCAACGATCCCCTTGCCGGCATTACCCATACCGGCCCGGCGCTGCGGCATCATGCGTTTGAAAAAATGTGCGAGCGACCAGATGGCCACCCCCGCAACAAGCACCCAGATCATGGCCTACCCCGCTTCGAGCATCTCTATCGCATCGGCTTTTGCCAGTATCTCGCGTGCGGTGGCAACATGAAGATTCTCGACGATCCTGCCGTCAACCACGGCAACGCCCTGCCCCTTGGCCTGCGCGTCCTCGAACGCGGCGATCTGTCGGCGGGCGAGGTCGATCTCCTCATCGGTCGGCGCGAACACCTCGTTGGCGATATCGATCTGCGCAGGATGAATCAGCGTCTTGCCGTCGAAACCCATATCGCGCCCCTGCACACATTCGGCGCGCAACCCTTCGTCGTCCTTGAACGCATTGTAGACACCGTCGACGATCACCCGTTTTTCGGCCTTGGCGGCCAGCAGGCAAAGCGACAGCGATGTCAGCATCGGCAAACGATCCGCGCGCGGGCGCGACTGCAGCTCCTTGGCCAGATCGTTCGTGCCCATGACCATGCCCGCAAGTTTGGGATGCGTGGCGATCTCCACCGCGTTGAGCATGCCGCGCGGCGTTTCCATCATCGCCCAGATCGGCACGCTGCCGGTGCGTTCCGCGAGCGCGTCGAGTTGCGCGGAGCTTTCCACCTTCGGAAGCAGAACCGCGTCACATTCCATCTTCGTGACCGCCTCGGCATCGGCGGGGCCCCATCCGGTATCGAGCCCGTTTATCCGTACGATGCGGATCCGCGGCCCGTATCCGCCATCGCCGAGCGCTTCGGAAAGCGTCTCGCGCGCGGCGTCTTTTTCGTCCACGGCAACTGCATCCTCAAGATCGAAGATGATGGCATCGACGGGAAGCGAACGCGCTTTTTCGAGTGCCCGCTGCTTCGATCCGGGGATATAGAGAACGGAACGATAAGGTCGGCGTCGCAGGTCCATGGGTCCTCCTGATGCGGCAGGGAAATATTGTTGCGCCAAGAGCTACATTTTCCTCTGAATACTTCAAGTGATTTCTCGCCGCGGCGCAGAAACCGAAATTTCGGCAAACTTGCATCAGTCAAGCGGCACGGCGTTCAATGACCGGCGGGCGAGTTCGGGACGGCTTGCAATCGACCTCACGGGAGAATCGCCCGGATATCGGTTGAACGACGCGCCGGATCAACCTATCCGGGCCGGCAAGCACACCGCTGAAAACGGGACAACCGTGGCCCCCAATTTCCCTGCGGTTGATCGCCTAAGCTCCTAGAATGCCCGCGCTTCCCTGCTTTCGACACTCCGACCGCGCAGCTTGCTTCGCTGCGCCGCACTTGCGAAAGCGGATAAGTCGGACTAGCACATCGGCAAATTCAAACCGGACCGGAGACAAATTCCATGGCCAGACCCAAGATCGCGCTGATCGGCGCAGGACAGATCGGCGGCACGCTTGCCCATCTCGCGGCACTCAAAGAACTGGGCGATGTTGTCCTCTTCGACATTTCCGAGGGTATCCCGGAGGGCAAGGCGCTCGATATCGCAGAATCCGGCCCGGCAGAGGGTTTCGATGCGCAGCTGAAAGGCACACAGGATTATGCCGATATCGCCGGCGCCGATGTCTGCATCGTCACGGCCGGCGTGCCGCGCAAGCCGGGTATGAGCCGCGATGATTTGCTGGGGATCAACCTCAAGGTCATGAAATCGGTGGGAGAGGGCATTGCCGCCAACGCGCCCGATGCTTTCGTGATCTGCATCACCAACCCGCTCGACGCGATGGTCTGGGCGCTGCAGAAATTCTCGGGGCTTCCGACTAACAAGGTCTGCGGCATGGCCGGTGTGCTGGACAGCGCGCGTTTCCGCCACTTCCTCAGCCTGGAGTTCGACGTGTCCATGCGGGACGTGACCGCCTTCGTTCTGGGCGGGCACGGCGATACGATGGTGCCGCTGACGCGATATTCGACCGTCGCCGGCATCCCGCTGCCCGATCTTGTCAAGATGGGCTGGACCACGCAAGACAAGCTCGACGCGATCGTCCAGCGCACCCGCGACGGCGGCGCGGAGATCGTCGGCCTGCTCAAGACCGGCTCTGCCTTCTACGCACCGGCCACCTCCGCCATCGAGATGGCCGAAGCCTATCTGAAAGACCAAAAACGCCTTCTGCCCTGCGCCGCCTATTGTGACGGCGAATTCGGGCTGGATGGCTTCTATGTCGGCGTTCCCACCGTCATCGGCGAAGGCGGAATCGAGAAGATCGTGGATATCAAGCTGAACAAGGACGAACAGACAATGTTCGACAACTCGGTGAATGCCGTGAAAGGCCTTGTCGAAGCTTGCAAGGGCATAGACGAAAGCCTGGCCTGATATAAACTCTACAATCGTCAAAAGGGTGCGCCGTTCGCCAGTCGGCGCACCCTTGATTCAAGTTCCGTTTCGCATGTCCCGCCTGAGATCGAGCGAGTCCCGACAAGGGAAACAGTCACACTGCGGAGCGACGGTTCAGCGGGTGGCAGGAAGGCGCTTGGCCAAACGGGGCTTCCACGATTTGACGAAGACAAGACGAGCCTGACCTTGAGGTCGCAAAATCACTCGGGGCAGCGCCACACTTACGTAGAACGGCTTCACCTCTTGATTCGGCGATCTGTCACGAAAGCCAGTTCTGTCTGTCATTTGATGTTGAGAAAGTGGCGGACCGAGGAGGATTCGAACCCCCGACCCCTTGATTCGTAGTCAAGTACTCTATCCAGCTGAGCTATCGGTCCACGAGGCGTGGGATAGACGCAGCGCGCGGGTGATGCAAGGGCAAAATTCGAATTGTTTCGGGCATAGCGAAACGGCTCAGCCCAGATCGCCGACAGGGAGGCGTATGCGGAATGCGGTGCCAGTCTCGTCGGTTCTCAGGAGCTCCAGCGTTCCGCCGTGACCGCGGATCAGTTCTTCGGCGATAGCAAGGCCAAGCCCCGAACCGCCCTTGCGCGCACCGCCCTGAAAGGGTTGAAAAAGATGCTCGCGCGCCTTGGCAGGCAAGCCGGGCCCGGTGTCGATCACATCGATGCAAACCGCCTCGTCCGAAGCTGTGGCCGAGATATTGATCTCCCCGGCCCGGCCCGATCCGGTAATCGCCTGCCGGGCATTGCGCACCAGGTTGGACAGGACGCGATACATCTGCTCGGGATCGGCGCGCACCATCATGGCGCCGGGCACATCCTCGCTCAGGCTCAGATCGTAGTCGCCGATCGCCAGACGTTCACTGTCCAGCACGTCGCTCACGAGTTCGGCCAGGTTGATCTGCAGGAGCGTCGGCGCGGGTTCCTCCGCGCGGCCGAAGGCCAGTGTGCTTTCGCAAAGCGACACCGCCCGGCGGATCGAACCGACCAATTTCGGCGCCATGCGCTGAACGGCCGGATCCTGACTTGTTTCGATCCGGTCGGTGAACAGCTGCGCGGAGGTGAGGATGTTGCGCAGATCGTGGCTGACCCGCGCCACGGCACCGCCAAGCTGCGCCATGCGTTCCTTTTGCTTGAGAGCCTGCGTCAACTGCGTCTGCAGCGATTGCAGCGCCTCTTCGGCTTCGCGCAGCTCGGTGACGCTGGCCGAGGGCTGGATCACCCGGCGCGCGTCTTCGGGTGCCTGCGCGTAGCTCTGGATATGGTTGACCACCCGTTTGATCGGTTTGACGAGAAGCCCCCGCACCGCAAGAAAGAGCAGCCCGGCCGTCACGATGGAGATGACTGCGGAAAGAAGCAGGATGCGCAGCCCGTAATCGACCATTGCCGCACGCAGATCGGCGCTATCGAGGGTGATCTCGATCAGTTCCCCGCCTTCGCGGAAGGGATGGCCGATCACCCTGATCACCTCGGGGCGGGGCGACGCGAGGCGTTTGATGGCGTCTGTTATCAGATCGACGGAAGTGGCGTCCCGCAGATCGAACGTGGCCGAAACCTCTCCCGGAATGGGGGAGGACAGGACGAGCTGCCGCACCTCGTCCCGACGGAGCACGACGTTGAACACGCCTGCGTTCAGCAACAGCTCTTCTTCGAGTTCGGAATCGATCATGTCATCGGCCAGAAGCGCCAGCGAGGCAAGCTGGGCGCGTTCAAGCCGGTTGAGCAGGAAATCCTCTCGAAACCGGGCGACGGAGGGCAGGAAGATCAAGACCTCCGCCAGCATCACGAAGATGACGGTCAGGATCAGAAAGCGACCGGAGAGCGAGTTCAGCATATGTGCCCGCCCTGCCCCGCCGGATTATGGAAACCATCTCTGAACAAACCGCACCACTTTCTTCACGACATCGCTTTCGAACAGTCGCGGCGAAAAGTAAGCGCCGGCAACGCGTTTGTTAAGTTCGCCCATCGTCGGATAGGGGGCAACCATGTTCGCGATCTGGCTCATCTTGAGCCGGTTGGCGATGGCGAGCGCCCAGAGATTGATCAACTCGCCCGCCTGAGCCCCGACGATGGATGCGCCCACGGGCCGGCCCCGGACGATCGTGACCTTGATGAAACCTTGCGTTTCGCGCTCCGCGATGGCGCGGTCGTTCTCGGCGTAGTCGAAGCGCACCACCTCCAATTTATCGCCATGCGCCTCGCGCGCCTGCGCTTCGGTCAGGCCGACCTGTGCCAATTCCGGCTGGGTGTAGGTCACCCAGGGAATGTGCCCTGTCTTCGCCTTCGACGGCAGGCCGAACAGGATCGAACGAATGACGATACCGGCGTGATACCCCGCGACATGCGTGAATTGCAGCCCGCCCGCGATATCGCCGATGGCATAGACGCGCCGGTTCGTAGTGCGCAGACTGTCATCGGTCTTGATGCCCGCGCGGGTGGTCTCGATCCCGGCAGCGTCCAGGTTCAGCCTGTCGGTGTTCGCGCGCCGCCCGACGGCAACTAGGATGTGCGAGCCTTTGAAAACGCGGCCATCCTCGGTTTCCACTTCTACCGCGCCGCCTACACCGCGCACTTCCTTGGCCTTCGCGTGCTCCGCGATCTCGATACCTTCGGAGCGCAGCGTATCCAGCACGATTTGGGTCAGTTCCGGATCGTCCTTGCCCAGCGCGACCGCGCCTTCGATGACCGTAACCCGCGCGCCAAGCCGCCGATGGGCCTGCGCCATCTCCATCCCGATGGGGCCACCGCCGATCACCAGAAGATGTTCGGGCACCTGCCGCAGATCCCACAGCGTTTCGTTCGTCAGATAGGACACCTTGTTCAGCCCCGGAATGGGCGGAACGAAGGGCGAGGATCCGGCGGCGATCACGATGCGCCGCGCGGTGATGCGATAGGCTCCGGCCTCCACCTCCCTGTCCGAGACGAACCGGCCGTGTTCGCGGATCACGCGGACGCCCAGACCTTCGAATCGTTCCTGGCTGTCAACGGGCGCGATCCGCGCGATCACGTCCGCAACATGGCCCTGCGCTGCGGCGTAGTCGATTTTCGGCGCGGTATTGGCAATGCCGAAGGGCGCTGCATGGGCCATCCCATGAGCCTTCTTTGCGCTGGCGATCAACGCCTTGGAGGGAACGCAGCCGTAATTCAGACAATCTCCGCCCATTTTATGCGCTTCGAGCAGGACGGCCTTCGCACCCATCTGCACGGCTCCGGCGGCAACCGACAAGCCGGCAGAACCGGCCCCGATCACCAGAATGTCGGTCTCGATCCGCTCCATGTGTCAAATCCCTTTCTTGCCGCGCACGGCGTTCAATATGACCGGCAGGATCGCCAGAGCGCAAAGCCCCAGGATCGGCAGCAGGATATGCGGCTCGAAGATGATGCCAAGATTCGGGGTCTCGCCCTTTGCGAAAACCTCGCCCAGACCCGCGCCGACAGACGTATAAACCACTGCGCCCGGAACGATGCCCAAGGCGGTGCTGACGAAAAAGCGATAGAGCGGCACATTCACCAGTGCCGGCACCAGATTGGCGACGAAGAACGGCACCGCCGGAACGAGGCGGATGAGAAAGAGCATCGACCATTGGTTCTCGTCGATCCCGGTTTTGATTTTGCGCACCATACCTTCGCTCGCATCCATCCGCCGCGAGAGCCGGTCGCCCAGCCCGTAGCGCGCCGCCAGAAAGATCAGAGTTGCGCCCAGCGTCGCGGCCAGCACGTTGAACAGAGCGCCGGGAAAGATGCCGAAAAGGAACCCGCCGGTCAGGGTCGCGATTGTGGCACCCGGCAAGGAGAAGCCGACAATGGCGGTGTAGGCGAGCATGAATGCCGCTGCCGTCACGACGTAATGCGCATCGCGGAATGCGGTCAGTGCCTCGCGGTTCTCGGCCAGCGCGTCGAAACTCAGCGTATCACGTAACAGGATCGCGCCAATCAGCGCGACAAGACCGATCCCGAGGATGGGTGCGAGGCGCATCAAGCGCGGTTTCTTGCTCGTTTCTGCCATTCTCGCCCCTTTTTGCAGGATGTCGCTTGCCGGATCGGCGCACCCTGCGAACATGCCCCGAAGGATGCTTCCTGCCTACCCGGATCACGCGTGCTTGATCTGCGGTGAAGCCCCGAAAAAGCGTGGCTTACCGTTTGACAAGCCTGCCCCTCCTGCCTATAGCACGGGCTTCGAATAGAACCGGCGGTCGAATCCGTGCCCCCGGACCGACAAGACGGAGTAGGACGCGATGAAACGCACCTTTCAACCCTCGAACCTCGTGCGCAAGCGGCGCCACGGTTTCCGCGCGCGCATGGCCACCAAGGCCGGCCGCAAGATCCTGAACGCACGTCGCGCACGCGGCCGCAAGGCGCTCAGCGCGTAAGCGCAGCAGTTTCGGGTTACACGACATGACACCGCCGGAAGCCCCTTCGGAAACGAGGGAGACAGAGCTTCCGGCGGCATCGTCATGTTCAAACCCGTCCGCCCCGCAAATCACCACGCTGCGCAAGCGTGCCGATTTCTTGCGTGCCGCCCGCGCGCTCCGGCGCGGCACGAACGGGATGCTGGTGCAGGCGCGCAATCGCCATGACGACGATCCGGTGATCCGCATCGGCTACACCTGCTCCAAGAAGATCGGAAATGCTGTCGCCCGCAACCGGGCCAAGCGACGCTTGCGCGCCGTCGCACACGAGGTTCTGGCCGGGCAGGCCAAACCCGGCTGGGATTACGTCCTGATCGGCCGCCCCGGCGTGACAGTGGATCGGCCTTTCGATGCGCTCAAGGGCGATCTGTCCTACGCGCTGCGCAAGCTGCACGCCGATCGATGAGCCCCCTCGCCCGACTTCTGGCGCTCCCGGTCAAGGCCTACCGTCTTCTCTTCAGCCCATGGGTCGGTCATGGCTGCCGCTACCACCCCACCTGCTCCGCCTATGCGCTCGAAGCGCTTGAAAAACATGGCGGCCTGAAGGGAAGCTGGCTCGCCGCGCGCCGCCTCGCGCGGTGCCACCCCTGGGGCGGTTCGGGCATCGACAACGTGCCCGATCCCTGAGCGATGGAACGGTTGCCCTTTTCGGTTGGTTGATCCCGAGAGACCGAAAAGGAGCAATCCCCATGTCGAAGATCACGACAACCAATCCCGCCACCGGCGAGGAACTGCAAAGCTACGACCGGATGAGCCAACAGGAGGCGTTCGACAAGGTCGAAGCGTGCCACCGCGCCTTTCTGGACTGGCGCGAGAAATCCCCATCGGATCGCGCGCCCTATCTCAAGAAGATCGCCGAAAAGCTGCGCGAACACGCCGATGACATTGCACAGCTGATGACCCGCGAGGTCGGAAAACTCCTCCGCGACGGCAAGGAGGAGGTCGAGCTTTGCGCTGCCATCCTCGAATTCACCGCCGAATCCGGTCCGGATGAGCTTGCCGACGAGGAACGCACCTATGAAGGCGGCGACAAACGCGGCGTTGTCACCTATCAGCCGATCGGCGTAATCTATTCCATCCAGCCATGGAATTTCCCGATGTATCAGCCCATCCGCGTGCTGGCCGCCAACCTGATGGCAGGCAATGGTTGCGTGCTCAAACATGCCGAAATCTGCACCGGCTCGGCGCTGCGCCTGCGTGAGATCTGTATTGAAGCCGGCCTGCCCGAGGATCTGTTCCAGGTCATCTTGATCGATCACGATACGAGCGACAAGATCATCGAACATCCCAAGGTGCGCGGCGTCACCATGACGGGTAGCGACGGCGCGGGCGCCCATATCGGCTCTGTCGCCGCCAAGGCGCTCAAGAAAACGGTTCTCGAACTGGGTTCGAACGACGCCTATCTCGTGCTGGAGGACGCCGATATCGAAACGGCGGTAAAATGGTCCGTCATGGGCCGCATATACAACAATGGCGAAACATGCGTGAACGCAAAACGGTTCATCGTCACCGACAAGGTCTATGATGATTTCGTCAAGGCCTATGTCGCGGAGATGGAAAAGATCACGCTCGGTGATCCGATGGATGACGAGGTGAAACTCGGCCCGCTTTCCAGCGATGAGCAATTCAAGCGCGTGAAGGAACAGGTCGAGAAAAGCGTGGAAAAAGGGGCGAAAATCCTGTGCGGCGGCAACGTCCCTGACCGTGACGGCGCCTTCTACCCAGCGACGGTTCTCGGCGACGTCGCGCCCGGAATGCCGGCCTATGACGACGAGATTTTCGGCCCCGTCGCATCCATCATTCGCGCAAAAGATGACGAGGACGCGATGCGCATCGCCAATGACAGCCGCTACGGGCTTGGCGGGGGCATCTTCTCGACGAACGAGGATCGCGCTCTCAAACTGGCCCGCGACAAGTTCGACACCGGCATGGTGCGCATCAATTCCTTCGGCGCGGCCGATCCGAACATGCCCTTCGGCGGCGTCAAGGATTCAGGCTATGGCCGCGAACATGGTGGCTTCGGGATGAAGGAATTCGTCAACGCAAAGGCGATCTTCCTGCCTTCGTAACCCAAGCGGCGGGCCACGCGGGGCCCGCCTGCATCACACGCCCAGGCAATAGCGCATGATCGCCTTTTGCGCATGGAGCCGGTTTTCCGCCTCGTCGAAGATCACCGATTGCGGCCCGTCCATGACCTCCGACGTCACCTCTTCGCCGCGATGCGCCGGCAGACAATGCATGAACAGCGCATCGGGCTTGGCATGGGTCATCAACGCCTCGTTGACCTGATAGGGGCGCAGCATGTTGTGCCGCCGTTCGCGCGCCGATTGCGCGTCGTGCATCGACACCCATGTATCGGCCAGAACGAGATCCGCCCCCTCGACCGCCCGAACGGGATCGCGCTCGATGGTGACGGATACGCCCGCATTGCGGGCCAGTCCGACGAATTCCATTTCCGGATCGAGCTGCACCGGCCCGGTGAAAGTGAAATCGAACCCGAACTGCGCTGCGGCGTGCAGGAAGGACGTACAAACGTTGTTCCCGTCGCCGCACCAAACCACCTTCCGGCCCTTGATCGGGCCGCGATGCTCCTCATAGGTCATCACATCGGCCATGATCTGGCACGGATGGCTCCGGTCGGTCAGCCCGTTGATCACCGGAACCGAAGCATATTGGGCCATCTCCTCCAGCACACTCTCGTCGAAGGTTCGGATCATGATCAGATCGACATACCGGCTGAGCACGCGGGCTGTGTCGGCAATCGTTTCGCCATGCCCGAGCTGCATATCGGCGCCCGACAGAACCATCGTCTGACCGCCCATCTGCCGCACGCCCACATCGAAGGACACGCGCGTGCGGGTCGAAGGTTTTTCGAAGATCAGCGCAACCATTCGGCCCGCCAGCGGCAACTCGTCATCCGCCGCGCCTTTCGTGCGATTGCCGCGCGCCTGCTTCATCCGCAGCGCCGCATCGATGATGCCGCGTAGTTCGGCCTTGCCGGTCTTGTGAATATCCAGAAAATGCGTCATCGTCGAAAGAATCCTCAGCTCAGCGCGTCACGGACAGCGTCCGCCGCGAAATCCAGACGATTCACCCCTTCGGAGATCTCGTCTTCGGTCATGTTGAGCGCCGGCAAAAGCCGTACCACATTATCCGCCGCCGGCACGGTGATCACGCCGCAGCCATAGCCTGCCTGCACCAGATCCCCCGGCGCGATCCGGCATTTGAGGCCCAGCATCAGCCCGCTGCCGCGCACCTCCTCGAAGAGATCGGGATGCGCGCCGACCAGCCCCTCCAGCTTCTGGCGAAGATACCCGGCCCGGCGACGCACATCCTCGAGAAAATCAGGCTCGGCCACGATATCCAGCACCGCGCAGCCCACCGCGCAGGCCAGCGGATTGCCGCCGTAGGTCGATCCATGCGTGCCCGCCGTCATGCAGGCGGCGGCCCGTTCCGTCGCCAGAACCGCCCCCAGCGGGAAACCGCCGCCGATACCCTTGGCGACCATCATGATATCGGGCGTCACACCCGCCCATTCATGCGCGAACAGCCGCCCGGTGCGTCCGATCCCGCATTGCACCTCGTCGAGAATGAGCAGGATATCCCGCTCGTCGCCAAGCGCACGCAATCCGCGCAGGCACCGATCCGGCAAGACACGGATCCCGCCTTCGCCCTGAACCGGCTCGATGAGGATCGCGCCGACCGTCTCGTCGATGGCCGCATGCAGCGCGTCATGATCTCCCCAGGGCACGTGGCGGAACCCCGGCAGAAGCGGGCCGAACCCTTGCGTCATCTTCTCCGACCCCGCCGCCGCGATCCCGGCCGAGGATCGCCCGTGGAACGACCCGCCGAATGTGACGATGGTGGTCCGGTCGGGCCTGCCGCTCTCATGCCAGTATCTGCGCGCCATCTTGACCGCGAGTTCGCAGGATTCCGTTCCCGAATTGGTGAAGAACACCGTATCGGCAAAGCTCTTCTCGACCAGCCTGTCGGCAAGCGCCTGCTGCTGCGGTATCTCGTAAAGGTTCGAGACATGCCACAATTTCCGCGCCTGCTCATCAAGCGCACTCACCAGCGCCGGATGCGCATGGCCCAGCGCATTGACGGCAATGCCCGCTCCGAAATCCAGAAAACGTCGCCCGTCGGCTTCGATCAGCCATGAGCCTTCGCCCTTCACGAAATGAAGCGGCGCACGGTTATAGGTCGGAAGAACGGAGGGGATCATCATCGAGCCTCGATTTCGGAAGCCCAAGCCGTGCCAAGCGGCGCGGGCCAAGTCAACGGAAAGGATGGAGAATTTGGCAAAAGGGTGACGGAACGCCCACAGCGGGGCGAGGAAAGAGATCAAACGCCTCGTCGGATATCCGTCGCGATTACCATGCGGGCGGTGTATCGCCCAAGCCGCATGAGACGCAATCCCCAATTTCTTCTCGTTCGAAATACTCCGGGGTTTGGGGCAGCGCCCCAAGCGGATTTTCTCCGAAAATCCGCCCCCCGCGTCCCAGCGCAACTGGCCTACGCCCCGAAAGGATCGGCCGGGTAGACCGCCTCCATGAGATAGAGCCCCTGCGGCGGGCAAACCGGTCCGCACGCCGCGCGATCGCACGCCGATAGCGC
Organism: Marivita sp. GX14005; assembly: GCF_023370775.1. Lineage (GTDB taxonomy): Bacteria > Pseudomonadota > Alphaproteobacteria > Rhodobacterales > Rhodobacteraceae > Marivita. The sequence continues at coordinate 214,879 of NZ_JAMCCQ010000002.1, read as the reverse complement.
CTTGCGCACATCCTGCGGCGCCCAGGCGCCCGCCCCGACCCGTTCCAGCGTTCCGACGATACTGCGCACCTGGTTGTGCAAAAACGACCTTGCGCGCAGGTGAAACCGGATCTCCATCCCCCAATCGGTTTCCAGCTTTTCGATCTCCAATGCGTCCAGCGTTTTGATGGGCGAAGCTGCCTGACACATGCTCGACCGGAAGGTGGTGAAGTCATGCCGCCCCACCAGATGCTCCGCCGCCTCGCGCATCGGCCCGACCGCAAGCTCGTGGCGCACCTGCCAGACCTGCCCCGCCTCCAGCGTCATGGGGGCGCGGCGCACAGCCAGCCGAAAGAGATATCTCCGCTCGCGGGCCGAGAATCGCGCATGCCAATCCTCTGCCACACGCGCCGCCGCCACGATCGCGACCGGCGCGGGCCTGAGATGATGGTTGAGTGCTTCAGACAGCCGGAAAGGCGTCCAGTCCTTCGAAAGATCGCAATGGCACACCTGCCCCCGCGCGTGAACGCCGGCGTCGGTGCGACCCGCTGCGGCAATGGTATGCGGGCCCGGCTCGAGCCGCGCCAGCGCCGCCTCGATAGCGCCCTGCACGGACGGCTGATCGGCCTGCCGCTGCCAGCCGGCAAAGGGCGCCCCGTCATATTCGACCTTCAAAGCATATCGAGCCATGCGGGCCCCTTAACTTGCTGCGGGGGCTCGGACAATCCCCTCGTCCCACTGGCATGTCGGGCCGCGCGGCTTTATCTGTGAGGGCGACACGCAAGAAAAGGGCCGCCGTTTTGGTCATCTCATCCCTCGCCGACACGCTGACCCGCGGCTTCGAAAACGTCACCGACACGGTATCGGGCGCGTTTCTCGAGCCCGTGATCCGTCTCGGCGTCACCGGGCTCGCGCGGTCGGGAAAGACCGTCTTCATCACCTCGCTTGTGGCGAACCTCATGGATCGCGGGCGCATGCCGGGCCTTCTGGCGCAAAGCGAAGGCCGCATCCTGTCGGCCTATCTGCAACCGCAACCCGATGACACGCTGCCGCGCTTCGCCTACGAGTCCCATCTTGCCGCGCTCACGGCGCGAAATCCGCACTGGCCGGAAAGCACACGCGCGATCAGCGAACTGCGCCTGTCCCTCAAGGTGCGGCCATCCGGTCTTCTGTCGGGCATTCAAGGGCCGCGAACGGTGCATCTGGATATCGTGGACTACCCCGGTGAATGGCTGCTCGATCTGGGTCTGTTGAACAAAAGCTACAGTGGGTGGTCTGAAGAAACCCTTAAGCGGATCGAAAAACGCGACAGCGCGTCGAAATTTCTGTCGCTCATGCGATCCGAAGATGCGCGCCAGCCTCTCGAAGAGCCGCGCGCGCAGGCATTGGCGCAAAGCTTCACGCAGTATCTGGGCGCCGCGCGACAGGACGGATATTCGGATTGCACGCCGGGGCGTTTCCTGCTTCCCGGCGATCTCGAAGGCAGCCCGGTGCTGACCTTTGCGCCCCTGCCGCCGCAGCCGGACGTCCCGCGCAAATCGCTCTGGCGGGAATTCGAGCGCCGGTTCGAGGCCTATAAGTCGCAGGTCGTCAAACCCTTCTTCCGCGACCATTTTGCAAAAGTGGACCGGCAGGTCGTGCTGGTCGATGCGCTCGGCGCGATCCATGCCGGTCCTCGCGCGGTCGAGGATATGCGGCAGGCGATGGCTGATATCCTCGGCGCATTCCGCCCCGGTCAGAACGCCTTTCTGTCACAGCTCTGGCGCGGCAGGCGGGTCGAAAAGATCCTTTTTGCCGCCACCAAGGCCGACCATTTGCACCACCTGCAACACGCCCGCCTGACCGCGATCATGCAGGCGCTCACCCGCGATGCAAGCGATCGCGCCCAATTCGCCGGCGCGCAAACGGCGGCCATGTCCATCGCCAGCCTGCGTGCCACGGTCGAGGAAATGCGCCCGCATCACGGCGCCGATCTGCCCTGCGTGCGCGGCACTTTGCTGGGCAGCGGCAAACAGGCTGCATTCTACCCTGGCGAATTGCCCGAAAATCCTGCCGACCTCCTGGGCGCGGCTCGCGCAGGGGCCGAAAGATGGCTCGACGACGAGTATCAGATCATGCGCTTCGCGCCTGCGCAACTGAGCCTCAAGCCCGGCATGGGCCCGCCGCACATCCGGCTCGACCGCGCGGCGCAGTTCCTGATCGGAGACCGGCTATGACCTTGCTGCGCCCGGCATCGCCACTCGATGCGGGCCGCGTCGGGACGATCCTGTCAGACTGGATCGACGCGACCCATTGGGTGCCCCGCGTGCGAAGCCGCGCCGAAGAGATCGCCGGCGCCGGGGCGATGATCGATCGCGGTTGGGTCATCGTGGCAGAGACCGGCGAGGACGTGATGGGCTTCATCGCGCAAGGCGATGGCACGGTCCATGCGCTCTATATCGACACAGCCGCCCGTGGACAGGGACTCGGCGCGCGGCTCCTGCAGCGCTGCATGAAGGAGCGATCGGGCCTTCAGCTCTGGAGCTTCGTCGAAAACAGCGGCGCCCGGCGGTTCTATCGCCGGCTTGGGTTCCGCGAATTCGAACGCGGCGATGGCGCCGGCAATGACGAGGGTCTGCCGGATATCCGTTTGGAATGGCAAAGGGAAACGACATGACCAAAGCCAAAGGGCCGGTTCTTTTCGATCTCGAGAACGAGACGCACAGCGCCACTCCGTCCGAAGCCCCGCCCGTGCCCGACATTGGCGATCCGATCCCGCAGGGCAAAGCGATGACCACCGCTGCCGCCCTCGCCGCACGTCCCGTCTCGCGGCTTGCGCGATGGTTCTGGGGGTTGTTGGCGGCGCTGCTCACAACGGTCATCTCCGTTGCCGCATGGGGCTTCGTGACCGATCTCGTCAACCGCACCCCCTATCTCGGCTTTGCCGTGGCAGCCCTTTTCGGGCTGTTTCTTCTGGTTGTATTACTAATCGTTATCAAGGAGTTATCCGCCTTCGCACGGCTCACCCGGATCGACAGGATCCAGCATGCCGCCGATGCGGCTCTGCTGGCCGACGATCTGAGCAGCGCGCGCAAGGTCACCGCCGACCTGACGGCGCTTTACGCTGCGCGGGACGACACGCGCTGGGGGCGCGAACGGCTGGCCGAACGGGAAGGCGATATGTTCGACGCCGCTGCCCTGCTCGCCCTGGCGGAGTCCGATCTTCTCGCCCCGCTCGACAAGGCCGCACGGCGCGAGGTCGAGGCCGCCGCGCGTCAGGTCGCAACGGTGACGGCCCTAGTGCCGCTTGCGCTGGCCGATGTCGCGGCCGCGCTCGGCTCGAACCTGCGCATGATCCGCCGCATCGCGGAAATTTATGGCGGAAGATCAGGCACTTTGGGCAGCTGGCGGCTGACCCGCGCTGTGCTGTCGCATCTCGTCGCGACGGGCGCGGTGGCGGTCGGGGACGATCTGATCGAGCCGATCCTCGGCGGCAGCATCCTCAGCCGCCTGTCACGCCGCTTCGGCGAAGGGCTGGTCAACGGCGCGCTGACCGCGCGGGTCGGGGTGGCCGCGATCGAGGTCTGCCGTCCGCTTCCCTTCACCGGCACGAAACGGCCCTCGGTGCGCTCGATCATCAAATCGGCGCTCGGCGGGCTGGTCCCGGGCAAGGGCGGCGACTGAGGCGCAGCCGTACAGCCCGTCCCCGCGCGCCGTACGGAAACTCCGTACAGACATTTGATCTGGAGCAAAGCGCCGCAGCCAAAGCTTTGCAAAATTTCCCGTCATGGAGACTCACGCCAGCGAACACGGTCATTCGCAAGCCGAGATCGAAACGAGAATCGGGCAGCCCGCCGGGCGCGGCTACCTGCGCGACATCGTCTATGGCGGGATCGACGGATCGGTCACCACCTTCGCCATCGTCGCAGGCGTCGCGGGGGCCGGGCTTTCGACCTGGGTGATCATCGCGCTCGGCGTCGCGAATGTGCTCGCTGACGGCTTCTCGATGGCGGCGGGGAACTACTCGGGCACCAAGGCGGAACTCGATGACGCCAAACGCCTGCGCAAGATCGAACAGCGCCACATCCGTCTGCACCCCGAAGGCGAGCGCCGCGAGCTGCGCGAAATCCTGCGGCTCAAGGGTCTGACCGGCGATGCGCTGGACAGCGCGGTCGAGCAGATCACCCGCAACGAGGAGCAATGGATCGCGCTCATGCTCGAAGGCGAATACGGGCTCGCGTCGGTCGACCCGCATCCGCTCAAGGCAGCCTGGGCAACCTTCGCAGCCTTTCTCGGCGCCGGGCTGATCCCCCTTCTGCCCTTCCTCTTCGGCCTGCCGAACGCCTTCACCCTTTCGACCATCGCCACGCTGGCCACCTTCTTCGGCATCGGCGCCTACAAGGCGAAATGGTCGCTGGCACCCTGGTGGCGCTCGGGGCTGGAGACGCTCGCCATCGGCGGCACCGCCGCGGGGATTGCCTATGCGGTCGGTACGCTTTTCAACCTCTGATCCTTTCTTCTTGCCTGAAATATCCCGGGGGGCTTGGGGGGCTGGCCCCCCAATGAATCGGCGGCTTGGGGGGCTGGCCCCCCAAGCGGTCCCATCGCGCAAGCGATGGGAAACACCGTCTGGACGCCGCGAAACCGCCGACCTATAACGCCGCCATGACAACGAGGCCCGCGTTCATCTTCCGAATTACGGGCCCGGCGCTCTGATCTCACGAGCCGCCGGGACAAGGCGTATGGATAATCGCGCCGACCCTTTCATATCCAGATCAAGATCATACGGGACCGCCTGACATGAGCGCCGAAAGCCCTGACTACAAAGACACGCTGAACCTGCCAAAAACCGATTTTCCGATGCGCGCGGGATTGCCCAAGCGCGAGCCGGAATGGCTGGAGAAATGGGAGAAGATCGGGATCTACGAACGCCTGCGCGACAAGGCCAACGGCAGAAAGCCCTTCACCCTGCATGATGGCCCGCCCTATGCCAACGGGCATCTGCATATCGGCCACGCGCTCAACAAGATCCTCAAGGACATGGTGGTGCGCTCCCAGCAGATGATGGGCCGCGACGCACGCTATATCCCCGGCTGGGATTGCCACGGGCTACCCATCGAATGGAAAATCGAGGAGAAATACCGCGCCAGGGGCAAGAACAAGGACGATGTGGACGTCATCGAGTTCCGGCAGGAATGCCGCGATTTCGCCGATGGCTGGATCGACGTGCAGCGCGATGAGTTCAAGCGGCTCGGGATCACCGGAAAGTGGGACAATCCCTATCTCACGATGGACTACCGCGCGGAGCGGATCATCGCCGAAGAGTTCCAGAAATTCCTGATGAACGGCACGCTCTATCAGGGCTCCAAGCCGGTGATGTGGTCGCCCGTCGAGGAAACCGCGCTGGCCGAGGCGGAAGTGGAGTACCACGACAAGGAAAGCTTCACCATCTGGGTGAAATTCCGTGTCGAAAGCTTCGATCTGCCGGATGTGGAGCTTTCCGATGAGGAAGCCACCGATGCAGACCGCGAGGCCGTGATGGCCGAGATCGCGCAAGCGCATGATGACCTGACGGGCGCTTATGTGGTGATCTGGACGACGACCCCCTGGACGATCCCGTCGAACAAGGCGGTCGTTTACGGCGCGGATTTCGATTACGGGCTTTACGAAGTGACCGGCACGCCGGAGGAAAGTTGGGCCGAGGTCGGGGATCGTTTCATCCTGGCCGACAAGCTGGCGGCGCAGACGCTGACGCGCGCGCGGCTGTCCGAGGATCAGTGGCGCCGCGTCCGCAGCGTGACACCGGCGCAGATGGACGGCATGACGATCTCCCATCCGCTCAAGGGGGCCGAAGGCGCGCAGGGCGAATGGGATGCGCCGCGCGATTTCCGGGCCGCCGATTTCGTGACCGACGAGGAAGGCACGGGTTTCGTGCATTGTGCGCCGAGCCACGGGATGGATGAATACGAGCTTTACCGCGATCTGGGCATGCTGGGCGAGGTCATCACCTATAACGTCATGGACGATGGCAGCTTCCGCCCCGACCTGCCGCTTTTCGGCGGCACGCGCATCCTCAAGCCGAACGGCAAGGAGGGCGATGCCAACAAGGCGGTGATCGACAAGCTGGTCGAGGTGGGCGGCCTGCTGGCGCGCGGCAAGATCAAGCACAGCTACCCGCATAGCTGGCGCTCCAAGGCGCCGGTGATCTTCCGCAACACGCCGCAATGGTTCGCCGCCATCGACAAGCCGGTCGGCGACGGGAAGGACACCTACGGCACCACGATCCGCGAGCGGGCACTGAAATCGATCGACCAGCTGGTCAAATGGACGCCGCCGACCGGGCGCAACCGGCTCTATTCGATGATCGAGGCACGGCCCGATTGGGTGCTTTCGCGCCAGCGCGCTTGGGGCGTGCCGCTGACCTGTTTCGTGAAGAAGGGCGCAAAGCCCACCGATGAGGGCTATCTGCTGCAGGACGAGGCGGTGAACGCGCGTATCCTGGAGGCGTTCGAAGTCGAGGGCGCGGATGCCTGGTATAAGGACGGCGCGAAAGAGCGGTTCCTCGGCAACGACTACGATCCCGGCGAGTGGGAACAGGTGTTCGACATTCTGGACGTGTGGTTCGATTCCGGCTCGACCCATGCCTTCGTTTTGCGCGACCGCGAGGACGGCTCGGAGGACGGTCTGGCCGATCTCTATCTCGAAGGGACGGACCAGCATCGCGGGTGGTTTCACTCCTCGATGCTGCAAGCCTGCGGCACGATGGGCCGGGCGCCTTACCGGGGCGTGCTGACGCATGGCTTCACGCTCGACCAGAAGGGCAACAAGATGTCCAAGTCCCTGGGCAACACCATCGTGCCCGAGGAGGTGGTCAGACAATACGGCGCCGACGTGCTGCGGCTCTGGGTGGCGCAGGTCGATTTCACCAATGACCAGCGCATTGGGCCGGAGATCCTCAAGGGCGTCGCCGACAGCTACCGGCGCTTGCGCAACACGATGCGCTTCATGCTGGGGGCGCTCAGCCATTTCGAGGAGAGCGACCGGGTTGCGCCGGCGGAGATGCCGGAGCTGGAGCGCTATGTGCTGCACCGTCTGGCGGAGCTCGATGAGGTCGTGCGCAAGGGCTATGACGCCTATGATTTCCAGGGCGTGTTCCAGCAACTGTTCAACTTCTGCACGGTGGAGCTTTCGGCCTTCTATTTCGACGTGCGCAAGGATGCGCTTTATTGCGATGGCGATACGGCGCGGCGGCGCGCGGCGCGGACGGTGATGGACTTGCTGTTCCACCGGCTGACGACGTGGCTCGCGCCGGTTCTGGTGTTCACGATGGAAGATGTGTGGCTCGACCGTTTCCCCGGAGAGGAATCCTCGGTGCATTTGCAAGACATTCCCGAAACGCCGGGGGACTGGCGCGACGATGCGCTGGCGGAGAAATGGGCCAGGATCCGGCGCGCGCGGCGTGTGGTGACGGCGGCGCTGGAAGTGCAGCGGACGGACAAGGTGATCGGCGCGTCGCTGGAGGCCGCGCCGGTGGTGCATGTGCGCGATGCAGAAACGCTGGAGGCGCTCAAATCGGTGAATTTCGACGATCTGTGCATCACTTCGGCGATCCATCTGACCGGCGATCCCTCCCCTGCCGAGGCGTTTCGCATGCCGGAAGTCGATGGGATCGGCGTCGTCTTCGAGAAGGCCGAGGGGCAGAAATGCCAGCGCTGCTGGAAGATCCTGCCCGATGTCGGCACGCACGAGCATCCCGGCACCTGTGCGCGCTGTGATGCGGCCCTCGGATAGCGAGATCGCGGATGTGTTGATGGCCCTCGCGCGGCAGCGGGGGCCGGACAAGACGTTCTGCCCCTCCGAAGCGGCGCGGCGGCTGGCGGAGGATTGGCGTGCCTTGATGCCGGAGGTGAGGCGCGTGGCCCGCGGGCTGCCGCTTGTCGCGACACAGAAAGGCGCGCCGGTGGATGCCGGCAGGGCCAGCGGGCCAATCCGGCTCGGGCTGGACGAAGGCCGGCTTTCGATCGATCGAAAGCCACGAACGCGTTGACGCGTTCGGGTGCGGTTCTGCGGGGCTTTCGGTTGACCGAAAACCGCGAACGCTTTCACGCGGTCGGGTGTGAAACGCCGGGTCAGTCCCGGCGGGGATCGCGGGGGTAGGTGCCGAGGATGTTCAGCATGTCGGTAAAGTAATCCAGCTCTTCGAGCGCGCGGGCGACGGGGGCATCGTCGGGGTGGCCTTCGATATCGGCGTAGAACTGTGTTGCGGTGAAGGAGCCATCGACCATGTAGGATTCCAGCTTGGTCATGTTCACGCCGTTGGTGGCGAAACCGCCCATCCCCTTGTAGAGCGCGGCGGGGATATTGCGGACCTGGAAGACGAAGGTGGTCATCATGCCGTGCTCGCCCCGGCGGGTGTTGTCGCCCTCGCGGGCCATCAGCAGGAAGCGGGTGGTGTTGCTGTCGGTATCCTCGATATGGCGGGCGAGCACCTTCAGGCCGTGGATTTCTCCTGCCAGTTCGCTGGCCAGCGCAGCGGCGTGTTTTTCGCCGCGTTCGGCCACTTCGCGGGCGGCGCGGGCGTTGTCGGCGTTGACGCGGCCGCGAATGCCGTGAGCGGCAAGGAATTTGGCGCATTGCGGCAAAAGCACAACATGCGAATGTGCTTCGGTGATGTCGGACAATTGCGCGCCGGGCACGGCGAGCAGGTTGATATGCACCCGCACGAAAGCCTCATCGACGATCTTCAGCCCGCTATTGGGCAACAGGCGGTGAATGTCGGCAACGCGGCCATAGATCGTGTTTTCCACCGGGAGCATCGCAAGATCGGCCTTTTCCGAGCGCACGGCGTCGATGACATCCTCGAAGGTGCGGCAGGGCAGCGGCTCCATGTCCGGGCGGGCGTTGAGGCAGGCTTCGTGCGAATAGGCACCAAGCTCGCCCTGAAAGGCGATTGTTTCGGGCATGGAGTCTCCGGCAGGCGGGCGTTTCGTCGCGGTTTCTTTATCTTGCCTTGCGCGGAGGGACGCAATAGATACCCGCGCCATACGCACTCGAAATCAGCGGACGGATACCCACAAGATGTTTGACACGATGACCTTAACGAAAACCGTTGGCGCGCTTTGCGGTGCATTGCTGGTTTTTCTTCTGGGCAACTGGGCGGCGGAGACGCTTTATCATGTGGGTGGCGCGCATGGCGAGGAAGTCGCGGTCTATGTGATCGATACCGGCGAGGGCGAGGAAGAGGTCGCTGAAGAGGAAGGCGCTGCTGATTTCGAAACGTTGTTTGCCGCCGCGGATGCGAGCAAGGGCGAAAAGGTCTTCGGCAAGTGCCGGGCCTGCCACAAGCTCGAAGCGGGTGCCAATGCAGCGGGGCCGTATCTTTATGGCGTGGTCGGGCGTCCTGTGGATACTGCCGAGGGGTTCAACTATTCCGGCGCGCTCGAAGAGGTTGTCGATGTCTGGACGCCCGAGCATCTTTACGGTTTCCTCGAAGATCCGCGCGGCTATGCGCCGGGCACGTCGATGGGCTTTGCCGGGCTCAATAAATCGGAAGACCGCGTCAACCTGATCGCCTATCTGGCCACGTTCGCGGACTGAGATCGGGCCTGACGGAGTGTTCTAAAGCCGCTATCCCCGGGATGGCGGCTTTTCACATTTCTGTCGAAGCGCACCGTTTCACGCATCTTCACGTATTCTCAACTTGAACATGCCAAGCAACGCTTTTTAGCTTAGGCTCCAGAGGCAGGCCGCCCTGCCGCGAGGAGAGGAGAGTTCCAGATGCCCACACGCCCCCGCCTGCCCCTTGAGGCAGAGATCGACCGCCGCAGGACATTGCAGCTGCTGGGCGGGACGGCGATGTCCGCCGCAGCGGGCGGGTTCGGAACGCGCGTGATCGCGCAATCGGGCAATGCCGAGACCGAGATCATCCGCGCGCATGGTTATTCCTTCTTCGGCGATCTTCAGTACTCCCCGGATTTCGAGCATTTCAACTATGTGAACCCGAACGCGCCGCGTGGCGGCGAGATCGTGCTGAGTGCGCGCGGTACGTTTGACGGGTTCAACCGCTGGGCCTGGCGGGGCAATCCGCAATCCAACGCGGGCGTGGTCGGGGAATCGTTATTCGCGACGGAGGTGTTCGGCACCCCCGTTCCGGCGGATTCGCTGACCGAGATGTATTGCCTGATCGCGCGCGAGGTCGAATATCCGGCATCCAAGGAATGGTGCGTGTTCCATCTGCGCGACGACGTGGTGTTCCGCAACGGCGCGCCGCTCAGGGCGCAGGACGCGGCGTTCACCTTCAACCTCTTTCTGGAACAGGGCATCCGCTCCTTCTCGCGGTCGGTCAAGGAGCGGATAAAGGGCGTCGAAGTGATCGACGATCTGACGCTGCGCTATGATTTCGTGGATGGTATCTCGCGTCGGTCGCTCATCAGCCAGGTGGGCGGGATGCCCGTGCTGTCGGAGGAATGGTATAAGGAAACCGGCGAGCGGCTCGACGAGCCGTCGGTCCTGTCGCCGATGGGGTCAGGGCCTTACCAGGTGGGTGATTACGAGTTCAACCGCTACGTCGTTTACGAACGGAATCCGAATTACTGGGGCTGGGATCATCCGGTCAATGTGGGCCGGCATAATTTCGACCGCATCCGGATCGAGTATTTCGCCGACGACACCGCCGAGTTCGAGGCGTTCAAGGCCGGGGTCTATACCTTCCGCAGCGAAGGATCGAGCAAGCGTTGGGCGACGGGCTACGACTTTCCGGCGCTGGACAGCGGTGCGGCGAAAACGGAAGAGATCCCCGACCAGACAGCGCCGCTCAACGCGGGGATCATCTTCAACACGCTGCGCGAACCGGTCGATGACCGGCAGATCCGCGAGGCTCTGGCGCTGGCCTTCAATTTCGAATGGACGCGGGAATCGCTGCAATTCGATCTGACATCGCAGCGCGAATCCTTCGCGCAGGGGCAGGATTGGCAGGCGCAGGGCGTGCCGGAAGGGGCGGAGCTGGCGTTTCTGCAATCGCTGGGCGATGTGGTGCCGGCCGAGATGCTGACCGAACCGGCGGTGATGCCACATAGCTCGGATCCCGCAACCCCGGTGGACCGGCGCAACAAGCGCAAGGCGCTGCGCATTCTCGCCGATGCGGGCTGGACGGTGGACGATCAGGGCCGTCTGGTGAACGCGGACGGAGAACAGATGGTGCTGGATTTCCTCGTGCTGTCCACCTGGGACGACACGCGCAAGGCGACGATCGAGACCTATGTGAACACGCTGCGCAACTGGGGGATCCGGGTGAACGCCAACGCCGTGGACAGTGCGCAGGGCCAGCAGCGGTTTCTCGATAAGGATTACGATCTGATCTACACGAACATCCAGACCTTTGCGACCGTCGGAACGGGCCTGAAACAGCTCTTCGGTTCGGAAACGGCGGAAGTGTCGTCGTGGAACCCCTCTGCGCTGCGCAGCCCGATGGTGGACGCGATCATCGAGGCGGCGCTGGCGGCCGGATCGCGCGAGGAAGAGATCACGGCGCTCACGGCATTGGACCGCGCGCTGCGCTACGAGCGGATCATGGCGCCGGCGGGATATGTGGCGGAATACTGGGTCGCCTATTACGATATTTTCGAGCGCCCGGACGAGCTGCCGCCCTACGGGCTCGGCGTGTTGGATTTCTGGTGGCTGAACGAGGAAAAGCTGGCGGCGCTGAAGGCGTCCGGCGTGCTGTAAGGGGCAACGGATTTTGGGCGCCTATATCCTCAGACGTTTGTTGCTCATCATTCCGACATTGCTCGGGATCATGATCATCAACTTCACGCTGGTGCAATTCGTGCCGGGCGGGCCAATCGAGCAGATGCTCGCCCGGATGCAGGGCGAAGGCGATGTTTTCGCGGGCTTTTCGGGCGGTCAGGATATGGGGGCGGAGGAGACCTTCGGCTCCGACAGCGATTATGTCGGCGCACGGGGGCTGCCCAAGGAGTTCATCGAACAGATGGAGGTGGAATTCGGGTTTGCCCGCATCGTCTGCGAGGACGGGTTCACCGGGGTGCCGAGCGTTGACGATCCGGCCTGCGAGAAGGAGATGATCGGCGGGCTCGAACGGTTCGGCATGATGATGTGGAATTATCTGCGGCTCGATTTTGGGGAAAGCTATTTTCGCTCCATCGGGGTGATGGAGTTGGTGCTGGAGAAGATGCCGGTGTCGATCTCGCTGGGGCTTTGGTCAACGCTGATCGCCTATATGGTGTCGATCCCGCTCGGCATCCGCAAGGCGGTCAAGGACGGATCGTCCTTCGACACCTGGACAAGCGGCGCGATCATCGTGGCCTATGCGATCCCCGGCTTTCTGTTCGCGATCCTGCTGTTGGTTCTGTTCGCGGGCGGGTCGTATTTTCAGATATTCCCCCTGCGCGGGCTGACATCGGACAATTGGGAGGACCTGAGCCTGATCGGCAAGGTGGCGGATTACTTCTGGCATATCACGCTGCCGGTGCTCGCCTCGACCATCGCGGCCTTCGCGACGCTGACGCTGCTGACTAAGAACAGCTTTCTCGACGAGATCAAGAAGCAATATGTCATCACCGCGCGCGCAAAGGGGCTGAGCGAGCGCAAGGTGCTTTACGGGCATGTGTTCCGCAACGCGATGCTGATCGTGATCGCGGGGTTTCCGGCGGTGTTCATCGGCGTGTTCTTTTCCGGCTCGCTCATCATCGAGACGATCTTTTCGCTCGACGGTCTGGGCCGGCTCGGTTTCGAAGCGGCGGTGGCGCGGGATTATCCGGTGATCTTCGGCACGCTGTTCGTGTTCGGACTGATCGGGCTGCTGGTGGGCATCCTGTCGGACCTGATGTATGTTCTGGTCGATCCGCGCATCGATTTCGAGAAACGGGAGGGCTGAGCGCATGGCGGCCAATCCCGAACCCGAAGAGCGCGGCATCGTCACCGAACCCAGCCCGGCGGTGCCTGTCGCGCCGCAGCGCAGGCGGGGTGCTCTGTCGCCGCTGAACCAGCGCCGCTGGAACAATTTCAAACGCAACCGGCGGGCCTTTTGGTCGCTGATCCTGTTCAGCGTGCTGTTCGGGCTGTCGCTCTTTGCCGAGTTCATCGCCAATGACAAGCCGATCCTCGTCCAATATCGCGGAGAATATTACACGCCGATCTTCAATTTCTACGCCGAGACGGAGTTCGGCGGCGATTTCCGCACCGAAGCGGCCTATCGCGATCCGGAGGTGCAATGCCTGATCGCCACGGGCGGGCTGGAGGCGTGTTTCGACGATCCGGAGGGGCTGATCGAGACGGTCGAGGCCGGCGGCGTTCCGGAGGGGGATTTCCAAAAAGGCTGGGCGCTTTGGCCGCCCATTCCCTATGATTACCAGACACCAGTGGATCGCCCCGGCGCGGCCCCCCTGCCGCCGAACGAACAGAACTGGCTCGGCACGGACGATACCAAGCGCGATGTGATGGCACGGGTGATCTACGGGTTCCGGCTGTCGATACTCTTCACGCTGATCGTCACGGTGCTGGCCAGCGTCGTCGGCATCGTGGCGGGCGCGCTTCAGGGCTATTTCGGCGGCTGGCTCGACCTCATCTTCCAGCGGATCATCGAGATCTGGTCCTCCACCCCGGCGCTTTACATCATCATCATCCTTTTCGCGATATTGGGGCGAAGTTTCTGGCTGCTGGTGTTCCTGACGGTTCTGTTCGGCTGGACGGCGCTTGTGGGCGTGGTCCGGGCCGAATTCCTGCGGGCGCGCAACCTCGAATATGTGCGCGCGGCCAAGGCGCTGGGCGTGTCGAACACGGTCATCATGTTTCGCCACATGCTGCCCAACGCGATGGTGGCGACGCTCACGATGCTGCCGTTCATCGTGACGGGCACGATTTCCACGCTTGCAGGGCTGGATTTCCTTGGCTTTGGCCTGCCCTCCTCGGCGCCGTCGCTGGGGGAGCTGACATTGCAGGCCAAGCAGAATCTGCAAGCGCCGTGGCTCGGCTTTACGGCGTTCTTCGTCTTTGCGCTGATGTTGTCGCTTCTGGTCTTCATCTTCGAAGGCGTGCGCGATGCGTTCGATCCGAGGAAGACGTTTTCATGATAAGGCAAGCCGCGCCGGTGGGGGCTGAGACATGACAAAAATCCTCGAAGTGAACGATCTGCGCGTCGGGTTCCGGCAGGACGGGCAAACCGTGCAGGCGGTGCGCGGCGTGTCCTTTGCCATCGAACGCGGCGAGACCGTGGCGTTGGTGGGCGAATCGGGCTCGGGCAAATCGGTCACGGCGCTCTCCACCGTGTCCCTGCTGGGCGACTCGGCCATCGTTGACGGATCGGTGCTTTACAATGGCGAGGAGATGGTGGGCGCGGATCTGGCGCAGCTTCGGCGCATCCGGGGCAATGACATCAGCTTCATTTTCCAGGAACCGATGACATCGCTGAACCCGCTGCACACGCTGGAACGGCAGCTTGAGGAATCCATCGCACTGCATCAGGGGCTGACCGGCGCAGCGGCGCGGGCGCGGATCATCGAGCTGTTGCAGAAGGTGGGCATCCGCGATGCCGAGAGCCGTCTTGGCGCCTATCCGCATCAGCTTTCCGGCGGGCAGCGACAGCGCGTGATGATCGCGATGGCGCTGGCGAACGGGCCGGAACTGCTGATCGCGGATGAGCCGACGACCGCGCTCGACGTGACGATCCAGGCACAGATCCTCGGGCTTCTGGCCGATCTGAAAGAGGCCGAGGACATGAGCCTTCTGTTCATCACGCATGATCTGGGCATCGTGCGCAAGATCGCCGATCGCGTGTGCGTGATGAAGGATGGCGAGATCGTGGAGACGGGGCCGACCGCCGAGATTTTCGCCAATCCGCAGCATCCCTATACGCAGATGCTGCTGCGCGCGGAATCCACGGGCGTGCCGAACCCGGTTGATCCCGCAGCCGAGGAAATCGCGCGGACCGAGAATCTCAAGATCTGGTTTCCGATCCATAAGGGGTTCCTGAAACGCACGGTCGGCCATGTGAAGGCCGTGAACGATGCCTCCATCGCGGTGCGTTCGGGGGAAACCATCGGCATCGTGGGCGAATCCGGTTCGGGCAAGACGACGCTGGCGCTGGCGATCATGCGGCTGATCCAGTCCGAGGGCGGCATCACCTATCGCGGGCAGAACGTGCGGGATTGGTCCACGCGGCAGCTGCGACGCCTGCGCAGCGAGATGCAGATCGTGTTCCAGGATCCCTATGGCAGCCTCAGCCCGCGCATGACCTGCGAGCAGATCATCGCGGAGGGGCTGGGCGTGCATGGCGTGCCGGATGGGCGGTCAAAGCAAGAGGTGGTGCGGGAGGTGATGATCGAGGTCGGGCTCGATCCGGCGATGATGCATCGCTACCCGCACGAGTTTTCAGGCGGGCAGCGGCAACGCATCGCGATTGCGCGCGCCATGGTGCTGCGCCCGAAACTGGTGGTCCTGGACGAGCCGACATCGGCGCTCGACATGACGGTGCAGGTGCAGATCGTGAACCTGCTGCGCGATCTGCAACGGAAATACGATCTGGCCTATCTTTTCATCAGCCACGATCTGAAAGTCGTGCGCGCGATGTCGCACAAGGTGATCGTGATGAAGGCGGGCGACGTGGTGGAATATGGCACCGCGGACGAGGTGTTCGATGCCCCGTCCACGGAATATACCAGAACGCTGATGGCCGCCGCCTTCGATCTGGCGGGTTAGATCGCCGAGCTGTGCCCCGCCTTGGACAGCTCGTAGGCATCGAAGCTGCGGGCGATCAGGCGGGTGAGCGGTCGCGCTTCGACCGGAACATAAAGACAGTCCTCCTCCACCGCGAGCAGGTTCTCGAACTCGGAATTCACGCGTTTGAAGATGGCCTGCACCTCGGCTTCGGTGACGCCGTGATCGCGCACCAGTTCGGGCAGATCGACGCGGAAATCGCACATGACCATCTCGATCATCCGCCCGCGCAGCTTGTCCTCGGCGGTGAAAGCATGGCCGCGCACGGTGGAAAACGCGTTCGCGCGAATCGCCTTTGTATGGACGGACGTTGCCGGCGCGTTCTGCGCGTAGCCCTGCGGGAAACGCGAGATCGAGGAGGCGCCGATCCCGATGAGAACCTCTGCCTGATCGTCGGTATAGCCTTGGAAATTCCGTCGCAGCGTGCCGTTGCGCGCGGCGATGGACAGGCCGTCATCCTTTACCGCGAAATGGTCGATGCCGATCTCCTGGTAATTGTCCCAGACGAAGAGCTTGCGCGCCGCCTCGAACAGATCGAGCCGGTCGTCGGGGCGCGGCAGCGCGTCGGAGGGAATCAGCTGCTGGCGCTTGGCCATCCACGGCACATGCGCATAGCCGTATAGGGCGACGCGGTCTGGCGAAAGCGACAGAAGCTTCTGCACCGAATCGACGATCTTTTCCTGCGTCTGGTGCGGCAGGCCGTAGAGGATATCGGCATTGAGCGACTGGATGCCGCGATCGCGAATCATGTCGACCGCGCGCTTGGTGATCTCGAAGCTTTGCTCGCGCCCGATGGTCTTTTGAATCTCGGGATCGAAATCCTGCACCCCGATGGAGGCGCGGTTCATTCCGCCCTGAAAGAGCGCGTCGAGCCTCGCCTCGTCGATCTCGTTCGGATCGATTTCGACGGAAAATTCGTAATGATCGGCGAAATCGGCCACCTCACGGACGGTGGCGGACAGATCGCGCATGTTATCGGGGGACAGAAGCGTCGGCGTGCCGCCGCCCCAATGCAGACGCGAGAGGCGCACGCCACGCGGCAGGTGCCGCTTGAGCATGGCAAGCTCGTCCTTCAGCGTCTCGACATAGGCGGTAACGGGTGCATCGCTGGAGGTGCCCTGCGTGCGGCAGGCGCAGAACCAGCACAGCCGCCGGCAGAACGGAACATGCAGATAAAGCGAGATTTCCGAGCCTTCGGGAATCGCCTCGATCCAGTTCCGGAAATCGCCCGGCGTCACATCGTTCTTGAAATGCGGAGACGTCGGATAGCTCGTGTAACGAGGCACCTTCGCGTCGAAAAGTCCCAAGCGGGAAAGTTGTGTTCTGTCTGCCATGGACCTACATTATCGGCGTCTGCAAGGCAGAGCCTTGACCCAGATCAAAAGGAACTTCCCGTGAGCCAGATCGACTTGTCCGTCAACCAGCAATGCGGCGATTGCCCCATCCGGCACCGTGCCGTCTGTGCGCGCTGCGATTCCGATGAATTGGAACGTCTGGAAGACATCAAGTATTATCGCCGGTTCGAGGCCGGACAGACCGTGATCTGGTCGGGCGACCGGATGGATTTCGTCGGCTCGGTGGTCTCCGGCATCGCGACGCTGACGCAGACGATGGAGGACGGGCGCACGCAGATGGTGGGGCTTCTGCTGCCGAGCGATTTCGTCGGCCGGCCGGGCCGCGAGGCGGCGGCCTATGACGTGGTTGCGACGACCGACATGGTGATGTGCTGTTTCCGCAAGGCGCCCTTCGAGGAGATGATGGAACGCACCCCGCATATCGCCCAGCGCCTGCTGCAGATGACGCTCGACGAGCTCGATGCCGCGCGCGAATGGATGCTCGTTCTGGGCCGCAAGACCGCACGCGAGAAGATCGCGTCGCTGCTGTCGATCATCGCGCGGCGTGATGCGACGCTGAACCTTGCCGGGCTGGGCGGGCCTGTCACCTTCGCCCTGCCGCTTACGCGCGAGGCGATGGCCGATTACCTCGGCCTGACGCTGGAGACGGTGTCGCGTCAGGTCTCGGCGCTCAAGAAAGACGGGATCATCTCGCTCGAAGGCAAGCGGCACATCACCGTGCCGGACATGACCGCCCTGCTCGAAGAAGCGGGAGACGACACCGATGGCGGGATGCTGATCTGATCACTGGGTGGTCGCCGCGACATAGCCAACCAGCGCCGCGGCGATCAACCCTGTCAGAATCGCGAAAGCCAGTTTCCATTTCGACCAGGGGCGTTCTCCCTGCACGGCGCCGGTGCGTCCGTTGACGACGAAACGATAGCTCTTGCCGCGATACTTGTAGGCGGCGAGCCAGACCGGCAGAAGAATGTGCTTGAAGGTCACGTCCGACACGCGCGTGTCGATCGCGTGAACGCGCTGGCGGTCGCCACCGATGTCGAACTTGACGTCGCGGGTGATGATCCGGTCCATATAGGCCCGCGCTTCCGCGAATCCCTCTTCGAGCTCGACGCCGTAAGCCTCGGCCCGGAACCCGGCGAGGAACTCGGGATGATAGGGCTCCATCGCAGACAGATCCCAGGGCTCCAGCGCGTCGGTATAGCGCTTGGGCAAGGAGCGCGAGGCCAGCACCAGCACGTCATCGAAAAACCGCGCCACGCGGCCCGATGCCGGGCGCCAGCGCACCTTGGCGACGCGGACGGTCTGGGTCTTGCCGCCCCGCTGCACGCGGCGCGTTTCGTAATAGACCGTGCCGCGCTCTCCTCGATAGCTCGATGCGGTATCGGCATCGAAGGTCCAGTAGGGCACATAAACGCCGGTCATGCGCCGCCCCTTGCGCGCATAGTCCTTGAGCCCGTTGGGCGCGAACCAGAGCCGGCCGAGCCAATCCTTCATCGCATCGCGCGCGCGCGCTTCATCGAGCGCGAAAGGCAGGAGACCCTTCGGTTTGATATGCCGGCTCACTCCGGTATCGGCAACCACCGGCGTCGCGCAGAACGGGCATTCCGCGGCATGAACGCCCGGTTCGAACTCGACCTGCGCGGCGCAGTTGGGGCAATGCGAGACGCGGGTTTCCTCCATCTCCTGCTCGGAGAGGCGCCCGGCGATGCCCTCCTCGAAGGAGATTTCGCGCAGTGCCGTGTTTCCCCACGGTCCCGCCCCGGCGATCTCGCTCGTATTGCCGCAGTGATCGCAACGCAGAAGGCCGCGCGCGGGATCGTAACGGAAATCGGCGCCGCAATTGTCGCAGGGAAAACGATGCTCTTCCACCGGAGCCGTCAGCACATCCTCGGACAAATCTCGTGTCCCCTGCTTCTTCTCGTTTCAAATACTCGAATATGCGGCGCCAGCCCTAGGCGTCCGGCGGGGGCGGCGGCAGCACGGTGAAAAGCTGCGCCAGCTCGCGCACATCCTCGGCGCGCATCCAGCCATCCTGGCCCGGCGTCCAGACATAGGTTTCGCGGCTCAGATTGCCCTCGCGCGCCATCCGCCCCAGTGCCGCCTTGGAAAACGGCCCCCGTGCCGCGCCGTTCTCGGCAACGTGCCAGACATGCTCGATCGGCGGCGGGGGCGGCGGCACCTGGCGTGATGTGGGGGCGGCAGCGGACGGGATCGCGCCCCATGGCCCCGATTGCGCGGCCGCCTGCCCGATCTGCATGCCCAGCCCGGCACCAAGCCCGGCCTGGATCGCGCCGGCCCCCGCGCCCTCCTGCCCCAGCGCCTCGGCGGCCTGGAACTGCATGTATTCATTGAGATTTCCGATCACACCCATGGACGAGCGCTTGTCGAGCACCTGTTCGACGGCGGGCGGCAGCGAGATGTTCTCGATGTAAAGCTCGGGGAGCTCCAGCCCGTATTCGGCCAGCGTAGGCGCG
Source organism: Marivita sp. GX14005 (assembly GCF_023370775.1). Taxonomy (GTDB): domain Bacteria; phylum Pseudomonadota; class Alphaproteobacteria; order Rhodobacterales; family Rhodobacteraceae; genus Marivita. Next base: position 195,363 of record NZ_JAMCCQ010000002.1, on the reverse strand, counting down.
ATCTCCTTGGCCAGAAGCCGGCCCAGCTCGCGCGTGTTCGCCGCCATGTCGAGAACCGGAATCCCGGCGCGGGCGATGGTGCGGGAAAATTCCTGCACGATGATGTTGCGGATCTGGAAGCTGATCTCGTCCATCGTGAATTCGCCATCCGTGCCGACGATCTCGACCAGGAATTTCGCCGGATCGGTCACGCGCACCGAATAGGTGCCGAAGGCGCGCAGGCGGACGGGTCCGAATTCGGGGTCGCGGCAGATCACCGGGTTCTTGGTGCCCCATTTGAGATCCTGAAAGCGCGTCGTATTGACGTAGTAAATCTCGGATTTGAACGGCGAGCGGAAGCCGTGATCCCAGTGCTGAAGGCTGGTCATGATCGGCATGTTGTTCGTCTCGAGCATGTAGAGCCCCGGTGTGAACACATCCGCCAATTGTCCCTCATGCACGAACACCGCCGCCTGCCCTTCGCGCACCGTCAGCTTGGCGCCGTATTTGATCTCGTGGCCCTCGCGCTCGAACCGCCAGACCATGGTGTCGCGCGTGTTGTCGGTCCATTCGATGACGTCGATGAACTGGCCGCTGAGAAAATCGAAAATGGGCATGTAACCTCCGTCGGATCAGCTCGGGCCGCTGCCCAGAGCCTCGCTTGCTAGGATTCGGATGATGGGGCCGGCCTCCTCGGCGGTCATGCCGGGACGCAGGCGCGGATCGTAAAGCATCTTGAGCAGCAATTCGTCGTGGCTTGTCAGAAGGGCGAATTCCTCGTCATCGTTGAAGATCGAGGGGCGCGCGTTCTGATCGTCATTGGCGAGGCCCAGCCCCTGCGCCAGTTCCTCGTGATAGCAGGCGCGGCGGGTCAGTTCGGGATGCTCGGCACGCACGAGTGCGACGGCCTGCCGGTAGGAACTGCCATCGGCACTATCGGCGAAGGCCACTACGAGGCAATGAATCGCGCGCGGCAGGTTGGCGAAGATCGCCCTGCTCGACGGCTCCATCCCCGGCGCGATGCGATCGAGCGTGCGGCGCAGCTCGTCCTTGTCGTCCTCGCCCATGACGAGAACGTGAAAATTCGCACCGCGCGGCACGAAGGAAATCGGATGGCCGGTGATCCGGCGCAAACGGGCGGTATAGGAAACGAGCGCCCGGCGGTCTGTTGCGCGGTCCTTGTCGGGCACGGTGTCGCCGAAGATCACGCCGATCCGCACCGGGCCGGTCCATTTCTTGATCTCGTTCAGATCGCCGCTCGACGGCTCAAGCCCGCCGCCGCGGGTATATTCCTCGGCCAGCGCGATACGTTCGAAATTGCGCACCAGCATGGATTCGGTGAAGGGCGTATCCGGCCCGCCGCCATCGGTGCGCAGCAGGCCGCGCGCCAGCAGATCGGACTGGACCTCGGAATAATAGCGCGCAAGGCGCAAGGCGGCGTCCGATGGCAATTTCGGCTTGGGTGCGGGTGCGGCGGCGGGCCTGTCGGGCCGGGCCTGCGGCTTGACCCCGGCCGGTCCGTCACCGCCCAGCGGGTCGCATGCCGCCAAGGCGAGGGCCGAAAGACCGGCCCAGAGGATATGCCGATGCCGCCGCATGTCGTCTCAGGTTTTCGGGACCGAGCCGGCAGCCGTATCGCCAACGCCGTCGGCGCGCGCCTTGGCGGAGGCCAGCGTGTCGCGCAATTCGGCTTCCATCTTTTGAAGTTCCTCTTCGGCTGCGGCGCGGCGGGCCTTGCCTTCATCGGCGATCTGCAGGCTTTCCTGGATCGTGCCGATCAGATCGGCATTGGCCTGTTTGACCGCCTCGATATCGAAGACGCCGCGCTCCATTTCCTCGCGGATCAGCTTGTTGCTGTCGCGCAGGTTCTTCGCGTTCGAAGTCAGAAGCTCGTTGGTCAGATCGTTCGCATCGCGCACGGCGGCGGCCGCTTCGGCAGAGCGCTGGATCGTGACCGCCTGCGCCAGTTGGGTTTCCCAAAGAGGCACGGTGTTCACCAGCGTGGAGTTGATCTTGGTGACCAGCGACTTGTCGTTTTCCTGCACGAGCCGGATCGACGGAAGCGATTGCATCGTGACCTGCCGCGTCAGCTTGAGGTCGTGCACCCGGCGCTCCAGATCGTCGCGCGCGGCGCGCAGATCGCGCAATTCCTGCGCCAGCATCACCTGCTCGCCCTCCGGCGCAGTCTTGACCTGTGCTTCCTTGGCGGGAATTTCCGTCTCGTTGATTTCGGCGATCTTGGCTTCGCCGGCGGCGATGTAGAGCGCGAGTTCATCGTAGAATTGCAGCGTCTTTTCGTAGAGCAGATCGAGCGATTTGATGTCCTTGAGCAGCGTATGCTCGTGCTTGAGTAGATCGTCGGTGATGCGGTCGATCTGGCCCTGCACCTCTTCGAAGCGGGCGGTGAACTTGGCGAAGGGCGCCGCGCGGCCGATCAGCTTTTCCCACCAGGACCGTTCGCGCCGCACATCGAGCTCGGAGACCGAAAAGCCGCGAATGGTGCTGACAATGCCGCGCAGGCTGTCGCCCGCAGGGCCCACATCCTTGTTGCGCACATCGGCCAGCATTGACTGGCTGATTTCCTGCAATTCGGCCTGCGCATTCGATCCGAAGGACACGATGGATTGCGTATCGGTCACGTCAATCTCGTCCATCCGGGCGCGGATTTCATCGCTGACAACGGGATCGGCCTGATCGAGCGGGATCACCGCCTTGGCGTCCTTGGGCTCGGGCAGGATCACGGCATTGACCTCATCGACCATCGCAAGCGTTTCCTGCGCCTTGGCGCGCACTGTTTCTGACATGGTTATCCCCTTCAAATCCGTTTCGCTGTCAATTGCCCTTGCGTTCGATGTGAACGCCCTCACGCTGCAAACGATCCCGCAGCACATCGATTTCGACCGTCAGATCGGATCGGTCGTCGAGCAGCATCCTGCGCGTGCGGGCAGAGAAGTTCTGCTCCAGATCGTCAAGCAGCGCCTCGTAATCGGCCCGCGCCTGTGGATCGCGGGTGCGGGCGTAGACATCGGCGAACTTGACGGTCGCATCGCGTGCACCCAGCAGATAGACGACAAGATATTTGCGCGCAGCGGTCAGATCGCGCGGGTCGTCCTCGACCGTGCGGAACAGATCGCGGGCGGTGGTCTGGAACTGCTCGACACGGGCGATCAATCGGCGGTCCCCTGCCCGCGCGATGGCATCGCGCATGGTCGAGAGGTGGCTTTCCGCCTCCTCCACGGCGCGGGCGACGCGGTCCTGCTGGAACGTGTCGACGCCCTCGAACCCCTTGTCGCGCATCGGGTCGATGCCGAAAGCACCTATATGCAGCGCGGCCCCTGCGCCGCCGAAAATGGCCGGAGCGAGCAATCCCGGCTCGTTGACCCAGGCCGCAAGCGCGCACCCGATCCCGGTGAACACTGCCGCGCCCAGCTTGCGAGGAAAGGCCGGCCGGCGCGCGACCTTGCGCGCGTCATAGGCTGCCTCGGCCCGCAACCCGTCGCGCAGGAGCCATGCGCCCAGTGTCAGCGCAGCCGCGCCCAGCAGCCCGGCGGCGAGTCCGATCGCGCCCTCGTCGAGCGAGGTGAAGGCGAGGATGACGGGCGGAATGAACAACAGGTTCGAGCGCGCGCCGACCGGATCGACAACCGCGTTGCGATAGCCCTTGGCCAGGGCTTCGTCATCCGGCGCGGAAGGCGCGTCCGGGCTGTATTTTCCGCCATAGCGCCGGGCCATCGGATCACAGCCCCCCGAACAGGCCGGTGGTCAGACCGAACAACAGGGCAAGCAACAGCGCGTAGCTCAGGCGCCGCAGGCCGGAACTGGACATGGAACCCCCTTTACCAATCTTATTGGAAACTTAGGGGATGTTCGGAGTGCTTGCTAGAGGGAACTCGGCACAGATCCGCTCAGACCGTGCGGTTGCGCTGCATCCTGTTGAAAAGCAGATCAGCCTGAAGCTCGAAATTGTTGCGACCCTCGGCGATGCCGCTGCGGCGCGCCCGCGCTTCGAACGCGTCGGACAGGGTCTGCATCTTGATATGGAACTTGCGCCGCTCGAAACCCGTCAGACCGCGCGGCTGCGCGTCGATCATGGCATCGACCTCGGCTTCCATCTTGCGGATCAGCTTGGACAGGGTCGGCGCGATCCTCATCAACGTCCGGGATTCGAGATCGATGGTTCCGACAAGCCCCATGACCGTATCCACCGCAAGCCGCGTGCGTTCGAACAGATCGTCATCGCCAAGCGTGGACAGGTTCGCAAGAAGCCTATCGAAGCGTGTTTCGAAGGCGCGATACAAGTCCTCATTGGCCAGCCGCAGCCGCACCAGCGGATTGTCCATGCCCTTGTCGCGCATCGGATCGAGGCCGAAGGACACAAGGCACAGGATGAAGGTTGCGCTGCCGATCACCATCGGCACGGTCGGCGTTCCGATCTTGGCGGTCGCCAGAAGGCCGACGACAAGCGCGATGATCGAACTGCCCATGAGTTTGAGCGGCAGCCGGGGGCGCGCGGCGATCTCGGCCGCGTCATAGGCGACATGCGCCCTTTGCCCCGCCGACAGGCAGATCAGGCCGATGGCGAAAAGCGCGAGCACCACGAGCGCGGAGGCGAAGCCGGCCACCGTGCCATCCATCAGCCACAGGATCAGCGGGCAGAAGGCCAGCACCATGAAACCGACAGGCACGTTTTCCACCGGGACGGTTTTGCCGAGAGCCGCGCTGCTGTCATAATCGACGAAATTCGCCGTTTGCATTTCGATCATAGGAACCCCAGTGCGAATATCGTGATCCAGAGCACGCCGAAGGCGACGAAGGATGCCAGACCACCATGCGCCCTCATGCGGAAATACGCCCCGCGCAGCGCGCGCGCCGTGTCATCCGCGACCGTGCCGAGGTTCGACACCACGAGCAGCACGGAAATGACGAGGATCGTCGAGGTTATGAAGGTCAGCACCATGGCGCCAAATTCGCCGCCAAACGGGGCGGAAAATGGGCGCGAAGGGGGAAAGTTCAGGGACTCCGTCTGCCCGAACCGGGGCGCGGCTTGCGGCGCAGCGTCTTGCGGCCCGGCTTGTCGCGCCCGCCCGTGCCGCCGGCGCGCGCCTCGCCCGGCTCGTCGAGCCCCAGCTGATCGCGCACGACCTTGCGGCGCAGCTCCTCGACCTGACCGGGCTTGAGCTGGCCAAGCTGGAACGGGCCATAGGACACGCGGATCAGCCGGTTCACGGTCAGCCCAACTGCTGCCAAGGCGCGGCGCACTTCGCGGTTCTTCCCTTCGCGCAACCCGATCGTCAGCCATGCATTCGCGCCCTGCTGGCGGTCGATCGTCACATTCATCTCGCCGAATCGCTCGCCATCGACGGTGATCCCCTTGCGCAGCGGCTCAAGGCTTTGCTCGCTCGGCGCGCCCTTGACGCGCACGCGGTATTTGCGAAGCCAGCCGGTGCTGGGCAATTCCAGCTTGCGTTTGATGCCGCCGTCATTGGTCAACAGCAGCAGCCCTTCCGAATTCAGATCGAGCCGCCCGACGCTCATCACGCGCGGCATCTCGTCCGGCAATTGCTCGAAGATCGTCTTTCGCCCCTGCTCATCCCGGTTCGTCGTCACAAGACCGGCGGGCTTGTGATAGAGCCAGAGCCGCGGCGCATCCGGCGCGGCAAGCGGCTTGCCATCGACGGTGATCCGGTCCTGCGGCGTCACGTTCAGCGCGGCGCTGTCGATCTTCTTGCCGTTCACGGTCACGCGCCCGGCAAGGATCAGCTTCTCGGCATCGCGGCGGCTGGCGATCCCGGCGCGGGCGATCACTTTGGCGATACGGTCGCCGGGGGGCGTTTGCTGGCTCATGGGGGCGGCTTAGTGGAAATCACCGGCTTGGGAAAGCGCATTGCGCAGTCTAAGAGGGGCGCATGGTGTTTCGAACTCATATGGCGCACGCGCTCGAGCAGGCCCGCGCCGCCGCCGCGCGGGGCGAGGTGCCGGTGGGCGCGGTCGTCGTCTCTCCTGAGGGGCGTATCGTCGCCGCCGCTGGCAATCGCACGCGGCAGGACCACGATCCGACCGCGCATGCGGAGATGCTGGCGATCCGTTCGGCCTGCGCGGCGCTGGGGTGCGAACGGCTGACCGGGCATGATCTCTATGTCACGCTGGAGCCTTGCCCGATGTGCGCCGGCGCCATATCAAGCGCGCGGATCCGGCGGGTCTACTATGGTGCGCCCGATCCCAAATCGGGCGGCGTCGCGCATGGGGCGCGGGTCTTCTCGCATCCGCAATGCCACCACGCGCCAGAGATTTACGATGGCGTCGGCGAGGCCGACGCCAGCGCGCTGCTCAGGGCGTTCTTCTCCGAGCGGCGGGGCGGTGGCACATGACGCGGGTGCTTCTATTCAACAAGCCGTTCGGCGTGCTGTCGCAATTCACCGACAAGGGCACGGAAGGCACGGCGCGGCCAACGCTGTCGGATTACATCGCCATCCCCGGCGTCTACCCCGCCGGACGGCTCGATCGCGACAGCGAGGGGCTGCTGGTGCTGACCGACAATGGCAAGCTGCAGGCGAGGATCAGCAACCCGAAATTCCGCTCGCCGAAAACCTATCTCGCACAGGTCGAAGGCGCGCCATCCGAGGAGCAACTCGCGCATCTACGCGCCGGGGTCAAGCTCAAGGACGGACCGACCCGCCCGGCAGAGGCGGAGCTCATCGCGCCGCCGGCGCTCTGGCCGCGCATGCCCCCGGTGCGCTTCCGCAAATCGGTCCCCGATGCCTGGCTATGCCTGACCATCACCGAAGGGCGCAATCGGCAGGTGCGGCGCATGACGGCGCATGTCGGGCTGCCCTGCCTGCGGCTCGTGCGGTGGTCGGTCGGCCAATGGTCGCTCGGTGATCTCGCCCCCGGAGACTGGCGCGAGGCCTGAGGGCGCGTGGCGGGTCTTTCTTCTCGTTATAAATACTCGAAAATCCCGCCGTCAATCCCATGCCGGAAGCGCGGAGTATCTAGACCCATTTCGCCATCGGCGGCAGGCTCATCAGCACGGCATTGGCGTCATGGCCGGTCTCGAGGCCGAATTTCGTGCCGCGGTCGTAAACAAGGTTGTATTCCGCATAGATCCCGCGATGCACGAGCTGCGCGTCCTTGTCGGCCTCGGTCCAGTCCTGCAGGCGGCGCTTTTCGACCAGCGGGACAAAGGCCGGCAGGAAGGCGCGGCCGATATCCTGCGTCAACGCGAAATCGGCCTCCCAATCGCCGCTGTTTCGATCGTCCATGAAGATCCCGCCCACCCCGCGCGCGCGTTTGCGATGCGGGATATAGAAATACTCGTCAGCCCATGCCTTGAGGCGCGGGTATTCCCCGGTGCCATGCGGGTCGAGATGCGCCTTCTGCGTGTCGTGAAAATGCGCGGTATCTTCGGCATACTCGATACAAGGGTTGAGATCCGACCCGCCGCCGAACCACCAGGCATGCGGGGTCCAGAACATGCGGGTGTTCATATGCACCGCCGGGACATGCGGGTTCTGCATATGCGCCACCAGGCTGATGCCCGAGGCCCAGAAACGCGGATCGTCCGCCATGCCGGGGATGCCCTTGCGCGCCGCCATCGCGGATTGCGCACGCGCGCCGAGCGTGCCGTAGACGGTGGAGACATTGACGCCCACCTTCTCGAAGACCCGGCCACCGCGCATCACGCTCATCAGACCGCCGCCCGCATCGCTGCCGTCCCCGGAGGTGCGACTGGTTTCGGTAACTTCGAACCGGCCCGGCGCGGCATCGCTCAGCGGGCCGGTGTCATGCGTGTCCTCCAGCCGCTCGAAGGCCGCGACGATCTCGTCGCGCAGGGTGCGGAACCAGGCGGAGGCGCGGGATTTCTCGGTGTCGAAACTGTCGGTCATCTGTTCCTCGGCATGTTGCGGGATCAATGCGCCGGCGCGCCGACGGGGTCGAGCAAGGTGCGCCCGCCATCGACGGTGATGATCTGGCCCGTCACGAATCCTGCGCCCTCGCAGGACAGGAACTGCACCGCCTCGGCTAGCTCGCGCGGAGCGGCGATGCGGCCGAGCGGGGTCATGTCCTCGATCTGTTCACGGTAGTCGTCGTTCTTCTTCAACGCATCCTTGAGGCTGGCGGACATGACGGAGCCGAGCGCGATGGAATTCACGCGGATGCGGTATTGCGCATAGGCCACTGCCAGCGACCGCGTGAGCTGGTCGAGCGCGGCGGTGGAGACCGAATAGGAGAGCAGCTCCGGCTGCGTGCGCCGCGCGGCGATGGAGGACAGGTTGACGATGGCGCCCGCCTGCCCCTCGTCCTTGCCTTCGGACTGCTTGATCATGCGCTTGGCGACAAGCTGCGACAGGCGGAACGTGTTGGTGACGTTCTGCTTCATCAATGTCTCGAAACTGTCGTCATCGGGATCGAGCGGATCGGATGGCATCACCTGACGGCTGCCATTGACGAGGATATCGACACGGTCGAACGCGTCTATCGTGGCCGAGAGCAGGTTGGCGAGCGTCAGGCGTTCGCGCAGGTCGCCTGCGAAGTAGCGGATATTGCCCTCATCCTCGGGAATCTCGCCACATTCATGCGACAGCCGCGCCTCGTCCATATCGGCGAACATGACATTCGCGCCCTGATCGACGAAATGCCGCGCGACCGCGAGCCCGACGCCATTCGCAGCGCCGGTGACGATGGCGGTCTTGCCTTCGATGGAAAATGACATCTGTTGCGATCCTTTCGGTCAGCGGCGCTTGCGCCGGGGGGCCGCGCCAGTGGCATTCGGGGAGGCGGCGTGCAGGATTTTGAACCGCGTATCCCCGCCAAGCTCCGCATGCTGCGCGAAATGCGCGGCCAGTGTCGTTTCATAGGGCAGATGGCGGTTGGCCACCATGACAAGCTGCCCCTTGGGCTTGAGCAGCCGCGCGGCGGCGCGGATGAACGCCTGTCCGAGCGACGCATCGGGTGTGCGGCTGGTGTGGAACGGCGGGTTCATCACCACGAAATCGAGGCTGCGCGCCTGCCCCCATGTCGTTGCATCCGCCCAGTGCAGCGCGGCACGCGGGTCGGTCACGTTCCGCTCCGCGCAGGTCAGCGCGCGGCGGTCGGCCTCGACGAGATCGACATGTGTGACCTCCGGCAGATCAAGCAGATGCGCCGTGAGGAACCCCCAGCCACCACCCAGATCGGCCCCCTTCCCCTTGAGCGCCTTGGGAAGCGCCGCGACCAGCGCCTGCGATCCGGGGTCCGGCCCATCGGCGGAAAAGACGCCTGGCTGGGTGATCCAGCCGCCCTCGACCGCGGCGGGATCGGGAAGCGCCCAATCGGCGAAGGCATCCCCCGGCGTAAACCAGAAGATACGGCCATGCGCCTTGGACAGTTGTGCATCAATGGACACGCGCGCCTTGACCTCGCGCAGAAGCGAATCGATGCCATCGGTCTTGGCCCCGTCCACGATCACCCGGCCCTGCGGCGCGAGCCGGGCGGCCTGCGCGATCAGGCCGCGAGCCAGATCGCGGCTGCGCGGGACCGTGACGTGCACCAGATCGGCGGGGTCAGTGGCGTGCGTCACGACCGTGACGCCCTGCGCCTCAAGCGCATCGTAACTCGGTTTGAAGTTCTGCTGCGCGGTCAAATCGTGCGTGCCGAACGCGTCGAACGCAGCATCCGCCGCCGGTTCGAGCAGCAGGGCGCGCGCCGAGGAGGCAGGATCGAGCGCCCCGGTCTCGACCGCGTGTATCAATCTGGGTGAAGCCATGATGCGCGCCGGGCGGGCCGGCTATTCCTTTTCCATCGTGCATTGCAGCGGATGCTGGTGGCGGCGGGCGAAATCCATCACCTGGCCGACCTTGGTTTCCGCGATCTCGTGGCTGAACACGCCGACCACGGCCAGACCCTTCTTGTGGACGGTCAGCATGATTTCGAAGGCCTGCGCGTGGTTCATGCCGAAAAACCGCTCCAGCACGTGCACGACGAATTCCATCGGCGTATAATCGTCGTTCAGCAGGAGCACCTTGTAGAGCGGCGGGCGTTTCGTCTTGGTGCGCGTCTCGATCACGACGCCGGTCTGGTCGTCCTCGTCCGGCGGGGGGCCGGCGATGGTCGGACAGGCGACAATGGCGGACATGCGGGTCATGCGGAAACTGGTGCCTCGGGTTTCATCTGTTGAACGCTGTATATAACCTGTCGGCAGCGCGAGAAAAGAGGCACGGCCGGGGATCATGGCACGAAAGCTGGAAACGATCGGGTTCGATGCCGATGACACGCTGTGGCACAATGAAAGGTTCTTCAAGCTCACGCAGGATCGGTTCGAAACCCTTCTGACGGAGTATAGCGAACGGGCGCATCTTCACGACCGGCTGATCGCGGCGGAGCGGCGCAATATCGGGCATTACGGATTCGGGGTTAAGGGCTTTGTGCTGTCGATGATCGAAACGGCGATCGATGTGACCGATGGACAGGTGCCCGGCCATGTCATCCGCGAATTGCTCGATGCCGGGCAGGAGATGCTGGCCCACCCGGTCGAATTGCTGCCCCATGTGCGCGATACGGTCGAAGCGCTGGCCGGCACGCACCGGATCGTGCTGATCACCAAGGGCGATCTTCTCCATCAGGAGCGCAAGCTGGCGCAGTCGGGTCTGGGCGATCTTTTCGACGATGTCGCCATCGTGTCTGACAAATCGGCAAGCACCTATCGCGCCGCTTTCGGCGCGCATCCCGGCGGCACCGACGCGGCGATGATGGTGGGCAACTCCATGAAATCCGATGTGGTTCCGGCCATCGAGGCGGGCAGCTGGGGCGTTTTCGTGCCGCATGATCTTGCGTGGGACCTCGAAGCGGCCGACGCCCCCCGAAGCGCGCGGTTTCGCGAATTGACGGATCTCTCGGAATTGCCGCAACTTGTGGCGGAAATCGGCTGACAGGTTCGCCATATTCCTGCCATATTCGCCTTGGTTGTAAGACTGACCTCAATAGCCGCAACATATTGGGCAAGAGCCCTCGAATCGTTAACAAAACGTATAAAAATAAGCGCTTTATCGGCATCCGCTCATGTGCTAGCGTTTTCCTCAATAATAACGTCGACCGGAAAAAATTCGGCGGCATGAGGCAGCAAAGAGGCGGATATCGTGGCGGGACGGCGCAAATTGCCGGGCCGATTGGGCCTGTATGTAATCACCGGAATCTGGTTTGCCATTCTCTTGCCGCTGAGCGCGATGGCCGCGCCCTATGCGGCGATGGTCATGGATGCGCGCAATGGCGAAGTGATCCATTCCGAGAACGCCGATACGCGGCTGCATCCTGCCTCTCTTACCAAGATGATGACGCTCTACGTCGTGTTCGAGGCCGTCCAGAACGGCGAGATCACGATGGACACCGAAGTCACGATCTCGCGCAAGGCCGCGTCGGAGCCGCCTTCGAAGCTCGGCCTGCGCGCCGGGTCGAAGATCAGGCTGCGCTATCTCGTGCGGGCGGCGGCGATCAAGTCCGGCAATGATGCGGCAACGGCGCTCGGCGAGGCAATCTCCGGTTCGGAAGCCGCGTTCGCGCGCCGGATGAACCGCACGGCCAAGGCGCTGGGGATGAGCCGGACGACCTTCAAGAACGCGCATGGGCTGACCGAGAGCGGGCACCTTTCGACGGCGCGGGACATGACGATCCTCGGCCGGCATGTGCTTTACGACTATCCGCAATATTACAACCTGTTCTCGCGCCGCTCGGCGGATGCCGGGATTCGGAAAGTCGCGAATACGAACCGGCGCTTTCTGAACGCCTATCGCGGCGCCGATGGAATCAAGACGGGTTACACCCGCGCGGCGGGGTTCAACCTTGTCGCTTCGGCGGAGCGGGGATCGGAACGGATCATCGTCACGGTGTTCGGCGGCAATTCGACCGCATCACGCAACGCGCAAGTCGCCAAACTGATGGATCTGGGGTTCAATAAGGCACCGACCCGCATGGCGCTGCGCAAGCCGCGCAAGCCGCCCTATCTCGGCCCCGTCGCGCCGGGCGATGGCGAGACGGTGATTGCGAAGAACTCGGTGCCGTCGACCAAAACACGCGCCAAGTCCATCCGCGTCGTCGCCGCTGCCGTCACCAAGAGCCTGCGCCCGGCCGCGCGGCCCGTACCGGAGCCGGAACTGCCCGATGCGCTGGTGGCCGAGCTCAAGGACGATATCCAGAATGTTCTGGCCGAAGTGCAGACCGAAGAGGTCAAGGAAGTGACAGAAACGGTGGCCAAGGCCGCGCTCGTTGCCGCAGCGCCGGCTGCGGCGCCTGTCGTGGCCCGTGGTGAAAAGGCTGCGCCCGATGCGTCGGTCAAGCCCGTCGTGCGGCCGAAAACGGTGGTTCTTGCCTCTGCCCGCGCCGCCGAGCCCGCGCAGCCTGTGGTTCAGCGCGAAACCGAGGTGGTGACGCGTATCTCGACCTCGGGCGGGCGGCATTGGGGTATCAATGTCGGGCGCTTCCCGAGCCGCTACGCAGCCGAAAAGGCGCTGCTCAAGACCGCGCTGGCGGAGATGACGACGCTCGACGGCTCTTTGCGCAAGGTGGTGAATGGCAGCCGGGGGTTCGACGCGAATTTCATGGGGCTGACCCGCGAGGCCGCCGATCTCGCGTGTCGCCGCCTTCAGGCCCGGCAGGTGACCTGCTTCATGATCGGGCCGGGCTGACGCCCGGCGCTATTGCTTGGGGCGGTCGTCGTATTCGTCCGACAGGATGCGTTCGGCGGCCCCTTTCGGATCGTCATATTGCCGCGATTTGACGGTAAACACGAAACCGGCCAGCCCAAGCCCGCCGAGAATCAGCGATATCGGGATGAGATAGGCCAGGATATTCATCGAAACCTCCGCTTCATTTCAGACGCAGGGCGTTCAGCGATACTGTAATCGACGAGCTCGACATCGCCAAGGCCGCGATCAGCGGGGAACAAAGCCCGGCCACCGCCAGCGGCACGGCGATGATGTTATACCATGTCGCGATGGTGAAGTTCTGCCGGATGCGCCGGATTGCCGTTTGCGAGGTGGCCAGCGCGCCGGAGATCGGCTCCAGCGATTTGCCGAGCAGCACCACGTCCGACGCCACCCGCGCCGCATCGAGCGCGGAGGCGGGCGAGATCGAGACATGCGCGGCAACGAGCGCAGCGGTGTCGTTCAGCCCGTCGCCGACCATCAGCACATGCTTGCCGCTTTTCGTCAGCGCCTCGATCCGCGCGGATTTGTCCTGCGGCAGCGCCTCGGCGATCCATTTGCCGATTCCGAGCCGGCGGGCGAACGCCTCGACCGCAGGCGTTGTATCGCCGGACATTAGGATCACTTCGAGGCCCCTGCCCTGCAGATCGCTGACGACCGCCTCCGCGCCGTCGCGTATTTGATCCGTGAAGCGGAACGGCACGGCCTCGGCATCGCCGACGCGCAGCCATGCGCAGGTCTCGTGGCTTTCGCCTCCGCCTGTCCAGCTGGCGCGTCCCAAACGGACGGTTTGCCCGTTCCACACCCCTTCGGTGCCGTGTCCGGGCCGTTCGGTAATGCGCGTGACCTCTTCGGCAGGCAGATCGCGTTCGGAAATGGCCGCTGCCAGCGATTGCGAGAGCGGATGCGAGGAGGCGCGAGCGAGCGCGAGCGCAATGCCGAGATCGCGCGGGGCGTGATCGGAGAGGTTCATCACTTCCGGCGTTCCATCGGTCAGCGTGCCGGTCTTGTCGAAGACGACCGTATCGACCTGCGCCAGACGCTCCAGCGCGGTGGCATCCTTGATCAGCAGCCCCTTGCGGAAGAGCCGGCCCGAGGCAGCGGTGGTCACGGCAGGCACCGCAAGCCCGAGCGCGCAGGGACAGGTGATGATGAGCACCGCCGCCGCAATATTGAGCGCGGTGCGCAGATCGAAGGTGTAGAAATACCAGCCGACGAAGGCCAAAGCCGACAGGATATGCACCCCCGGCGCGTAAAGCTTGGCCGCCTTGTCGGCGAGCGATGTATAGCGCGAGCGGCCGGATTCGGCGATGGCAACGAGATCGGCCATGCGGTGCAGCGAGGTATCGCGCCCCACGGCGGCGGCGCGCACGGTAAGCGGGCCGGTCAGGTTCACCTCGCCGGCGCTTACGCTCTGACCCGGCCCGGCATAGATCGGCCGCGTCTCGCCCGTCAGGAGCGAGCGGTCGAGTTCGGACTGGCCGTCCACGATCTCGCCATCGACGGGCATCCGCCCGCCGGGGCGCACGCGGATCAGATCGCCGATGGCAAGCTCTGCCATCGCCACCTGCTCCTCGCCCGTCTCGGTCAGCCGAAAAACGCGCGGCACTTCGAGCGCCGCGAGTTCCTCGGCGGCGGAGCGCGCGGCGGCGCGGGTGCGGTGATCGAGATACCGCCCGGCCAGAAGGAAGAATGTGAGCGTGAGCGCGGCGTCGAAATAGGCGTGTTCGCCCGAAAGCGATGTCTCCCAGAGCGATGTGACGACGGCGAGCGCGATGGCGAGCGAGATCGGCACATCCATGTTCAGCCGCCCGGCCCTGAGCGCCGTCCAGGCGTGTTTGAAGAAGGGTTGCGCGGAGAAGGCGATGGTCGGCAGCGCGATGGCGGCGGAGATCCAGTGGAACATATCGCGCGTCGGCCCTTCGGCGCCGGACCAGACGGCGATGGAGAGCATCATCACGTTCATCGCGGCGAACCCGGCAACCGCAAGGCGCATCAGCAGATCGCGCCCCGCCTTGTCGGTCTGGGTGGCGCGCAGCGCGGTCGCGTCCATCTCGTGCGCCTCGAAGCCCGCGCCTTGCAGCACGCCGATCAGGTCGTCCACGGCCACATCCGGCTCGGCCTCGATCTGGGCGCGCTTGAGGGTCAGGTTGACGCGCGCGGCCTTCACCCCCGGCGCGGCGTTCAAGGCGCGTTCGACCCCCGAAATACAGGCGGCGCAGTGGATCGATGGCAGCGACAGGACGAAATCGGCCTTGGAGGGTGCGGCCCGCTGCGCGAGCGCGTCGGCAGCCGGTGCAGCGGAACAGGCGGGGCAAGCGGACGCTGGCGGGCGCATCGCGGCAGTCATGGCTTCAGCTTTCGACCTTCAGAACGACGCGCTGTTCGAAGGGCGTGCCATCGAGCGCGGTAGCTTTCATGCGGATGTTCCAATTGCCGGGCCGCAAGCTTTCACGGGCGACATAGGCCTTGCCGTCGAAGGAAAACTCCGGCTTGCGATCGTCCTGCACATGGGTCGCGCGGCCCAGCACCGCGTCGAGCGTGCCGGCCTGCACGGGCCGGCCATCGGCATCGGTGATGCTGAGGATGAGCAGCCCGCCCGTCGCCTTGGCATCAACCGTCCAGCCTAGCGATTCCTGATCGGCCCGGCGTTCGTCGAAATGCTGCGAGGCGACGTAGGAATTGTCGACCTCGACCCCCGGAAAGGTGCTGATGGCGGAATAGGCCAGCACGAGGTTGACCGAAATGATGACGGCGAAACACCCGCCAAAGATCGCCAGCGCATGCCAGCCGGTCAGTTTGCGTTCCTTCGCCATCAGTTGCCCTTTCCGTTGAAGATCGATTCCTTCGACGCGCGGTGCCCATTGGTCAGATCTTCGACCCAGAGCCGCAATTCGCTGCGTTCGGCCTCTGCCGGATCGGATCCTGCGGGCGCCAGCACATAGACGCGTTGCAGGTAGGTCTGGTTGGCGGGGACATTTACCACGTCGCCGTCCACACCTTCGAGATCCATCTCCAGCGCCGGATGGCCGGTGATCGACATTTCGAATGGCCGATCTTCGCCATGCTTGTTGAGCAGCCGCACATCATAGGTGTTGCGGATTGTTCCGTCCGAGAGGGTCACGAAGGTCGGATTACGCACCGGAGCGACCGACATTTCAATATCCGGGCGGATGAAGAGCGCGAAGACCAGCCCGACGCCGACCAGCGCCCAGAGCGCGGTATACATCATCGTGCGGACGCGGAAGATGTGATACCAGGCCGACCGGGGCGTCTCTCCGGCGCGTTCGCGCGGCTCGTCGGACAGGGCGATATAGTCGATCAACCCGCGCGGCTTGCCGATCTTGGCCATGATATCGTCGCAGGCGTCGATGCAGAGCGCGCAAGTGATGCACTCCATCTGCTGACCGTCGCGGATGTCGATCCCCATCGGGCAGACGTTCACGCAGGCCATGCAGTCGATGCAATCGCCGAGCTGTTCGGAGCCTTCGGATTTACGGTGCTTGCCGCGCGGCTCCCCGCGCCATTCGCGATAGGCGACGGTCAGCGTGTCCTCGTCCATCATCGCGGCCTGGATGCGCGGCCAGGGGCAGGCATAGATGCAGATCTGCTCGCGCGCGAAGCCACCGAAGAAGAAGGTCGTCGCCGTGAGAACAAGCATCGTCGTGTAGGCGACCGGATGGGCCTGGCCCGTCACCAGATCGACGAGCAGCGTCGGCGCGTCGGTGAAATAGAACACCCAGGCCCCGCCGGTGGCCAGCGCGATCAGGAACCACGTCACCCATTTCGTGACGCGCAGACGCGCCTTGCGGAAATCGAGCTTTTCCTGCCGGTGCAGGCGAAGCCGCGCGTTGCGGTCTCCCTCGATCCAGCGTTCGACGAGAATGAAGAGATCGGTCCACACGGTTTGCGGGCAGGCGTAGCCGCACCAGACACGCCCCAGCGCCGAGGTGAAGAGGAAGAGGCCCAGACCGGCCATGATGAGCAGGCCCGCGACGAAATAGAATTCGTGCGGCCAGATCTCGATCCAGAAGAAGAAGAACCGCCGATGCGCCAGATCCACCAGCACCGCCTGATCGGGCAGTGCCGGCCCGCGATCCCAGCGAATCCAGGGCGTCACGTAGTAGATGCCCAGCGTGACGATCATGATGATCCACTTGAGATTGCGGAAGCTGCCCGAAACGCGCTTGGGAAAGATCGGCTCTCGCGCGGCGTAGAGCTTGGGCGGGGTCTGGTTATCTGTATGAGACACGGAAAACGGTGCTCCGAATATGGGAATTTCTCGATGGTCTTTTTTCAGGCCACGAAGCGCCAGACATTGACCTGCATCAAATACTGTATCTTTAATTCAGGTTTTCAGGGGCGGGCCGATATTTCGACGGGAAACCAACGGCTTTCGCCCGCTGAACCTCCGTGAATGTCGGGCGAGCATGATGCAGGCGCCTTGCGCCACCGCACACGTATTGCCCGCGCGGCATGTTTTCCAGAGGCGCGCCAGCACGTGCGACAATGTCACCTGCCGGAAAAGGAAAACCCGGCGCTCCGTTCACGGGAGCGCCGGGCAAGGCCGCCGGTTGAGGGCGGTTTGGGGTGTTATTCGACAGTGGCCTCGCCGCCGCCGAGCCCGTGAACGTAGGTCGCAACGGCGCGGATTTGCGCTTCTCCGAGCCGGTCGGCCCAGGGGGGCATCACGCCGAAGCGCGAGTATTCGACCGTTTCCATGAGCGTGTCGTAATCCCCGCCATAGAGCCAGATCGCATCCGTCAGGTTCGGCGCGCCCTGGAAGCGGTCTCCGGTTCCGTCCTCCATGTGACAGGCCGCGCAATTGTCCAGGTAGACCGTCTCGCCCGCCTCCACGAGGGACGCGTCATTCGGCTCGCCAGACAGCGACATCACGTAATTGACCACCTGAACGATCTCTTCCCCTTCGAGAAGGTCGCCGAAAGCGGGCATCTCGGAATAGCGCGCATCGGGGTCGTCCTCGTTGCGGATACCGTGGGCGATGGTCTCGTGGATCGCCTCGATATCGCCGCCCCAGAGCCAGTCATCGTCCAGCAGGTTCGGATAGCCTTTGGCACCGGCAGCCCCGGAGCCGTGGCACTGCGCACACCAGGTGCGGAAGACCGCGGCGCCTGCGTTCTGGGCGTATTGCTGCAACTCGGGATCGTTCTGGATCTCGGTCAGTTCGACCGAAGCCAGCGTTTCGTTGATCCCGGCATTGGCCGCCGCGAACGCGTCGATATCCTTGGCAACCTCGGCGCGGGTGGAATAGCCCAGAAGCCCCGGCGTTGCCTCGCGGATGCCCGGCCATGCCGGATAGGCGATGGTATAGAGCACGCCCCAAACGATGGTCGCGTAGAAGGTCCAGAGCCACCAGCGCGGCAGGGGTTTGTTGTATTCCTTGATGCCGTCCCATTCGTGGCCGGTTGTCTCGTAATCGAGATCGTCGTCTTTCTTGTCGCTCATTTTTTCGACTCCTCGGAATCATCGCGTGATTCTGCGGGTTTATCTTCATGCCGGAACGGAATGTTCTTGATATCGCGGTGCTTTTTGTTGCTCCCGGGGCGGATGACCCAGAGGATCACCGCCACGAAGAACAGGAACAGGACGAGAAGCATCCAGCTGTCGGCAAAGGTTCTGAGAAATGAATAGGTTTCCATTCTCTCGTCCTAGCGGTTGTCGACCGGCGTGAAGGTCGAGAAATCCACCAGCGTGCCGAGCATCTGCAGATAGGCGATGAGCGCGTCCGCTTCGGACACTCCCGGCTGACCGTCGAAGTTCCGCACGTTGACCTTCTCGCCATAGCGTTCGAGCAGACCGTCGTAATCGGAGTCCGGATCGGCCTGCGCCCGGAAATCGGCCACGGCGGTCTCGATCATC
The DNA here is from genome assembly GCF_023370775.1 of Marivita sp. GX14005. Taxonomy (GTDB): domain Bacteria; phylum Pseudomonadota; class Alphaproteobacteria; order Rhodobacterales; family Rhodobacteraceae; genus Marivita. The sequence continues at coordinate 176,833 of NZ_JAMCCQ010000002.1, read as the reverse complement.
TCGTCGCTATAGGGGACACCGATGAAGGCATGGGTGGACAACAGGTCATCCACATGCTCGCCGTCGATCAGGGTGCTTTCGAGATAGGCGTATTTCGGCATCACCGATTCCGGCACGACCGATTGCGGATCGCGCAGGTGGTCGAGGTGCCAGTCATCCGAATACCGTCCACCCACACGGGCCAGGTCCGGCCCCGTCCGCTTCGAGCCCCACTGGAACGGATGGTCATACATCGATTCCGCGGCGAGCGAGTAGTGACCGTAGCGTTCCACCTCGTCGCGCATCGGACGCACCATCTGGCTGTGACAGACATAGCAGCCTTCGCGTATATAGATGTCCCGGCCGGTGAGTTCGAGCGGCGTGTAGGGACGCATGCCCTCGACTTCCTCGATCGTGTTGTCGAGATAGAAGAGCGGCACGATCTGCACCAGACCGCCGATGCTCACCACGATCAGGCTGAAGACGAAAAGCAGCGTGATGTTCGTCTCGATGAACTTGTGCTTGTCGAAAAAGCTCGTGTGGTGCGGCAGCTCGTTCGGGATCTCGTCGGGGAAATCCTTGAGCGTGGAGACGTGCGGATCCTTGTCGGGATCCGTGATCTGGTCGTTGTTGGGGGTTTTCTTGTCGGCCATTGATCCGATCTCCTATTCGGCCGCGACGGCTGCGGAAGTGGCCGCGGCTTGTTTCGCCGGGCTGCGCTTCACAGTCATCCACAGGTTGTAGCACATGATCAGGGCACCGGTGAGATACATCACACCGCCCAGCGCGCGCACGACATACATCGGGAACTTGGCGCTCACCGTGTCGGCGAAGCTGTTCACGAGGAAGCCGTTGGCATCCACTTCGCGCCACATCAGGCCTTCCATGATCCCCGTGACCCACATCGAGGCCGCGTAGAGGATGATGCCGATGGTGGCGAGCCAGAAGTGCCAGGAAACCATGCTCAGGCTATAGAGCCGCTCGCGGTTCCACAGGCGCGGCACGAGAAAGTAGAGCGCGCCGAAAGTGATCATGCCGTTCCAGCCAAGCGCGCCGGAATGGACGTGACCGATGGTCCAGTCGGTGTAATGCGACAGCGAGTTGACCGCGCGGATCGACATCATCGGGCCTTCGAAGGTCGACATGCCGTAAAAGCCGAGCGAGATCACCATCATGCGGATCACCGGATCGGTGCGCAGCTTGTCCCAGGCGCCGGAAAGCGTCATCAGACCGTTGATCATGCCGCCCCAGGACGGCATCCAGAGCACGACCGAGAACACCATCCCGAGCGTCGCGGCCCAATCGGGCAGCGCGGTGTAGTGCAAGTGGTGCGGACCGGCCCAGATATAGAGGAAGATCAGCGCCCAGAAGTGGATGATCGACAGTTTATACGAGAAGACGGGGCGTTCGGCCTGTTTGGGCACGAAGTAGTACATCATGCCGAGGAAGCCCGCGGTCAGGAAGAAGCCCACGGCGTTGTGGCCATACCACCACTGAACCATCGCGTCCTGCACGCCCGAAAAGACCTGAACCGACTTGGAGCCGAAGATCGACACAGGGATGCTGAGGTTGTTGAAGATGTGCAGCATCGCGATCGTGATGATGAACGCGAGGTAGAACCAGTTGGCCACATAGATATGCGGCTCCTTGCGCTTGACGATGGTGCCGACGAACACCGCCAGATAGGCGACCCAGACGATGGTCAGCCAGATATCCGTATGCCATTCCGGTTCGGCATATTCCTTGGATTGCGTGGCCCCGAAGAGATAGCCGGTCGCGGCGAGAATGATGAACAGGTTGTAGCCCCAGAAGACGAACCAGGCCAGATTGCCGCCCCAGAGTCGCGCGGCGCTGGTGCGCTGGACGACGTAGAAGGACGTTGCGATCAGGGCGTTGCCGCCGAAAGCGAAGATCACCGCCGAGGTGTGCAGCGGACGAAGGCGCCCGAAATTGCCATAGCCGTGCAGCCAGTCGAAATTGAGCTGCGGAAAGGCAAGCTGGAAGGCGATATAGGTTCCCACCAGGAACCCGACCACGCCCCAGAAGGCCGTCGCGATCACGCCGTAGCGGATCACGCCGTCCATGTAGCTGGCTTCCAGCACCCGCGCCGGAACCGGCTCATCCGTCCGGCGCAGCACCCACAGAAAGAGCCCGGCAGATACCAGCATCACGATGATGGCATGCACCTGATAGGCCAGATCGCGCGCGTAGCTGGCCGCGATCATCGCGAAAAGCGTGACCAGGCCAAGCGCGATCAGCTTGATATAGTTCATCATTGTTCGTCCCTTCGTCATACCCGCGCGGCAAGATCCCGCGCGGGCGGTTATTTAGACTGTGCCCTTATCGCGGATTCCCGCCGAACGTATCTTTGATCTGCATCAATAAAATAGCGCTCGCGGTTTGACGGGTATCAAAGCGCGGTCCCCGAAAACAAGGGAAGGCTCGACAGGAAAGCCGTATCAACGAAGGGATCGAAGATGTCGTTCAAAACAATTCTGGTGGTGGTAACCGACAGCCTCCATCTGGAAAGCACTATTTCTCAAGGGATTGGCATGGCCGAGGCGCTCGATGCGCATATCGATGTCGTCTGCCTCGGCGTCGATAGGACGCAGACCGGCTATTACTATGCCGGCATGAATGCCTCGATGCTGCACGAGACCGTCCGGCAAGCACAGAACTCGGCACAGACGATGGCCGCCAAGGCAAAGAAGCTGATGGAAGGGACCGGCCTGCGCTGGAGCGTCAACGAGGCGATCTGCCAGCTGGCAGATATCACGCGCACGGTGGCGTCCTATGCACGGTTCTCCGATCTGGCGATTTTGCCCCGCCCCTATGGCGAGGATCGCGGAGTCGAGGTCGAACCGGTGGTCGAGGGAGCGCTTTTCGAAGGTCAGGCGCCCGTGATCGTCCTGCCGACCAAGGGCAAGGCGCTTCAGATGCCGAAAACTGTCGCCATCGGCTGGAACGAAAGCGCCGAGGCGCTGCGCGCCGTGCGCAGTGCACTGCCCTTCCTCAAATCGGCGCAAACCGTTCATATCGTTGTCATCGATCCGCCGCAGCACGGGCCGAACCGCTCGGACCCGGGCGGTCAGCTTTCCGCCTATCTCGCGCGGCATGGCGCGAAGATCGAAATCGATGTCGTGTCCAAGACGATGCCGCGCGTGTCCGATGTCATGCTGCGTTGCGCGAATGATATGGATGCCGACATGATCGTGATGGGCGCCTACGGCCATTCGCGATTCCGCGAGGCGATCCTTGGTGGCGCGACCCGGCACATGCTCGAAACTTCCGAAGTGCCGGTCTTCATGGCGCACTGAACCGGTCGCGGGGGCTATTTCGTCAGCAGGCGGAGCCCTTGCGTCACATCGGATCTGACCGCAAGCCTAAGGCCGGGTTCATCCCCGGCCTTCAGCGCCGCGATGATCAGCCGGTGGTATTGCGGCGCATCCGTGCGCCTAAGCCTGCCATAGAGAGAGCGCATCGTCGGGCCCAGTTGCAGCCAGACGGTTTCGGCCATCGCCAGCATCGCCGGCGCCTGCGCCCGCAGGTAGAGCGTGCGGTGGAAATCGAGATTGGTGCGCAAATAGCCCACCGCGTTACGGTTCGAAACCGCATCGGCGATGGTGCCATTGATTGCCTGCAACCGGTCGATCAGCGCAAGATGCGCGCGCGGCAGGGCACGGCTCGCCAGTTCCACCTCGATCAGCGCGCGAAGAGCGGCCAGCTCCTCGATCCGGTCGCGGCTGAGTTCGGGCGTGGCGACACGGCCAGAGGCGGACATCGACAGTGCGCCCTCGGCGACAAGGCGCTGCACGGCCTCACGGGCGGGCGTCATCGAAACGTCGAATTCGCGCCCGATCCCTCGCAGGGTCAACGCCTGACCAGGAGCGATCTGGCCGAACATGATACGATTGCGCAATCCACGATACACGCGATCATGGGCCGAAACGGTCGGCTCCGAAGGACGGGCAAGAACACTCATACGGATATGTGATCACAGCCGGCAGCGGGGTCAAGCCTCGAAACGGAAACGGTGAAGCCCCGGTCCTTCGCGCCGCAGCCAGTCGCGCGGCTTTTCATGCGGACCGTAAAGCCGTTCGACCAGCGCCCAGAAGGCCGGTGAATGGTTCATCTCCGCCAGATGCGCGACCTCATGCGCAGCGACGTAGTCCATCACGAAGCGCGGCGCGAGGATCAGCCGCCAGGAATACATCAGCGCCCCGGCAGAGGAACATGACCCCCAGCGCGAGCGCGGATCGCGCAATGTCAGCCGGCTGTAATCGCGCCCGAGCACGGCCGCATAGCGATCCGACGCGCGCCGCAGTTCTGCCCGCGCCTGTTCCGCGAGCCAGGCCCGAAGCTGCAAAAGTGCCCGGTCGGAAGCCGCCAGCGACAGACGCCCCCTTTCTGCGCGAAGCCGCTTTCCCGTGCCCTGCTCCACCGTCATCGGAACGCCCGCCACCGTCAGCCGCGTTCCAGGCCCCACCGGCACATGCGCCGGCTGCGTCGACAGATGTCGGTGCAGCCAGTTTTCCTGCTGCACCGCGAAGTCCAGCGCCTCGCGATCCGAGATACCGCGCGGCACGGTCAATGTCACCGCGCCGTCGATGCGGGAGACCCGCAAGGTCATCCGCTTGGAACGCGCGTTCCTGCGCAACGAAATGGAAATATCCGGGTTGCCCGGCAGCGTTCTGACGCCCATATACCGCTCGATCCGATCCGCGCCGCAAAGCCTTTGACACGGCTTCGCTGTTATGGCAGTTGGCGCGGATTGTCGATATGACCACGCAATTGAAGGGGATGACCCATGCCCAAGGAAGAATGGGGCGTCAAACGCCTTTGCCCGACCACCGGCAAACGCTTCTATGACCTGAACAAGGATCCGATCATCAGCCCCTATACCGGCGAAGTGGTCGAGGTGGATACCGGCAAGACCCGCATGATCGCGGCGGATGAAGCCGATCACCAGAGCAAGGCCAAGGACAAGGAAGCGCAGGACGCGGATGTTCTTGACGACGATGATGTCGATGTCGAGCTCGCCGATGACGATGTCCTGGACGATGACGAGGACGACAACGTCTCGCTCGACGAGGTCGCGGATGTTGCCTCCGAGGACGAAGATTAATTTTCCGAAGGGGCGGAATCGCGCTTGATCCCGCCCCCCGCTTTGCGTAATTGAACGCACATCAATCGGGGCCTTAGCTCAGCTGGGAGAGCGCTTGCATGGCATGCAAGAGGTCAGGGGTTCGATCCCCCTAGGCTCCACCAAAAAATTTCCCCTTAGCTTTTGCATCTTTTGCGTGCCGCCCGGATTCAGACTCCGGGAATTCCGATGGCCGGACGTCGCGTACCGAACGAAAAAGCCCGCCTATAAAGGCGGGCCATGTGTTCGTCTTATTGCGTGAACTCAGTTGTTTACACTGTCCTTGAGCGCCTTCGCGATGGTCATCTTCACGACCTTGTCGGCGTCTTTTTTGAACTGCTCGCCCGTGGCCGGGTTGCGGACCATGCGTTCGGGGCGTTCGCGGCAATAGATCTTGCCTACACCGGGGAGCGTCACGGCGCCGCCGTTCGACACCTCCTTGGTGATGATCCCGGTGACTGCGTCCAGCGCAGAGCTTGCGGTTTTCTTGTCGCTGCCCATTTCTTCGGCCAGAGCGGCCACAAGCTGGGTCTTGGTCATTGGTTTCGCCATTTCGTGGTCTCCTTCACTGCCCGATCTTGGGCCTCGTGTGCAAAAACTAACCGTATATTGAGGCAAAACACAACGATTGGTGGTCTCTTGGCAAGGGTTTTCTGCGAATTTCACCGGTTTTCCACAGGTTTCGGCCTGAAATCCTCGTGAAACGGCGTTGCTGGCGATGATTCAGAGAGAATCGGTCAGAGAAACGCGGTCTCCTCGAAACTGCGCAGCTTGCGGCTATAGATGCGTTCCAATGGCATTTCGCGGAGATTCTCCATTGCGCGAATCCCGATCATCAGGTGCCGCGCCACCTGCTTGGTGTAGAAATCCGACGCCATGCCCGGCAGTTTCAACTCCCCCTGCAAGGGCTTGTCGCTGACGCAAAGGAGCGTTCCGTAAGGCACGCGGAACCGGAAGCCATTGGCGGCGATGGTCGCGCTTTCCATGTCGAGCGCGATGGCGCGGCTCTGGCTGAGGCGTTGCACCGGGCCGCGCTGATCGCGCAGTTCCCAGTTGCGGTTGTCTACGCTTGCCACGGTGCCGGTGCGCATGATCCGCTTGAGCTCATAGCCCTGAAGCTGCGTTTCCTGCGCAACGGCCTGTTCGAGCGCGATCTGGATTTCGGCCAGAGCGGGCACCGGCACCCAGACCGGAAGATCGTCGTCGAGCACGCTGTCTTCGCGCAGATAGGCATGGGCCAGCACGAAATCGCCGAGCCGCTGCGAATTGCGCAATCCCGCGCAATGGCCGACCATCATCCAGGCGTGGGGGCGCAGAACGGCGATATGGTCGGTCGCCGTCTTGGCGTTGGACGGGCCGACGCCGATATTGACCAGCGTGATCCCCGCACCGCCGGGCCGCTTCAGGTGATATGTCGGCATCTGCGGCATCTTGAGTACTTCGGGAATGGGATCCTCAGCCGAAGTGATTTCAATATTTCCGGTGCTGACGAAGCTCGTATAGCCGCTTTGCGGATCGGCAAGCTGCGCTCGCGCATAGGCTTCGAATTCGGCGACGTAGAACTGGTAATTCGTGAACAAAACGTAGTTCTGGAAATGCTCCGGGTCGGTCGCGGTGTAATGCGCCAAGCGTGCGAGCGAATAATCCACCCTTTGCGCGGTGAACGGGGCGAGCGGCTCTTCGCCATTCGGGCCGGGCTTGGAGACACCGTTGACGATATCGTCATTCGTGGTGCCGAGATCGGGCACATCGAACACGTCGCGCAGCGTGAAATCGGCCGCGCCTTCCTGCGGCACCGTCACCGTTTCTTCGTTGGCGACGGCGAAATGAACCGGCATCGGCGTGTCGGACAGACCGATCTGGACCGGCACATGGTGGTTGGCGATCAAAAGACCGATCTGCTGTTCGAGATATTTGCGAAAGAGGTCGGGGCGGGTGATCGTCGCGGCATGGGTGCCGGGATGCGAGACATGGCCGAAGCTGAGGCGGCTGTCCACCTGGACGAAACTGGTCGTGGTAATCCGAACCTCGGGATAGAAGGCGCGGTAACGCACGCCGGGATGGCCCTTGTCCATCGCACTTTGGAAGGCCTCGCATAGAAAATCGGTCGAGAGCGTGTATAGATCGCGCAGGCGCTGAACCGCTGCCTTGGCATCGTCGAATTTTTCGGGTGCCGGCGCATCGGGCGACATGATTTCGAGATTGATCGACCGATCCTGCATATGCGCCCCATTTTTTTCGGTTCTTTGCTTGGCCCGCAAGGTGACAGCAAGAGGGGGCGGGTTCAAGCAGATGGGTTGCCCGCGGCCCGGAACCGGCGCATCGCGGCTGGCGTTTTGAGACATGTCCGACGCGCCCGATCTGATCTACTATCCCGATGACCGCCCCGGTATTCGCCGGCAGCGGCGCGGGCGCGGGTTTTCGTATCTGGCGCCCGATGGCACGCGTATAGCCGACCGCACCGAACGCAAGCGGATCACGGCCCTGGCCGTACCGCCCGCCTGGGAGGATGTCTGGATCTGCCCCCTACCCGCCGGTCATTTGCAAGCCACCGGGCGGGATGCCAGAACGCGCAAGCAATATCGCTATCACCCCGATTGGACGGCGTTCCGCGCGGCGCGGAAATACGATCATCTTGCCGATTTCGGCGAAGCGCTGCCGCGACTGCGTCGCCGCATCCTGTCGGATCTGCGCGACAACGATGCAGGCGACCGCGCCTTTGCCATCGCGGCTGTTCTGGCCCTGATCGACCGCGCCGGTTTGCGGATCGGGACGCAGGATTATGCGCGCGAGAACAAGACCTATGGCGCGACGACACTGCGCTCCCGGCATCTTGACCTGTCGGGCGACCGGCTGCGCCTGCGCTACCGCGGCAAGGGCGGGCAGATGGTGACGAAAACGCTCAAGGACCAGACGCTGAACCGGGTGCTGACGCGGCTCGATGATCTTCCGGGGCCGGAACTCATCGGCTGGATCGACGAGGATGGCGCGGCGCGGTCGGTCACGTCGGATCAGATCAACGGGTTTCTGACCGATTACCTCGACAACAGCGCGCTCACCGCCAAGACGTTTCGCACCTGGAACGGGTCGGTCGCAGCGCTCGACGCCGCACTGGCCGGGGATAAACCGACGATCAAATCGCTGTCCGAAGCCGCTGCGGAACGGTTGCACAACACGCCATCGATTGCGCGATCCTCCTATATCCACCCGAAGGTGATCGACCTCGTCGATCTTTCCGCGCGGGAGCGTGAACGGCTGGTCGGCGCCGCCGAGGACCGGACCGGGTTGCGGCGGCGCGAGGCGCAACTGCTGCATTTGCTGTCGATGGGCTGACGCATCACGCACCGCAGGAACCGCAAAGGGGATCGCATTTATGTGACAGATGTGCATTTGCCTTGCAATTCCTCGCCCGGGCATCACATTTAAGTTATGGAAAAGACACTACTTTCGCTCGGGCATGGCTATAGCGCCAGCTATCTGGCCAAACGGCTCGTGCCGCAGGGCTGGCGGATCGCCGGAACGACGCGCGACGCCGATAATTTCGACGAACTCCATGGGCAGGGGATCACACCGCTTCTGTGGGATCGCGACGCGATCCTGCCCTGGCTCGAAAACGCGAGCCATATCCTCGTATCAGCCGGCCCGTCGGACACAAGTGATCCTTCGCTTGCGTTGCTGCGCCCGGATATAGAGGCGATGGCGGACCGTTTCAGCTGGGTCGGTTATCTGTCGACCACGGGCGTTTACGGCGATGCGCAAGGCGGGTGGGTGGATGAAAATACTCCGCTCAGCCCGGCGACCCGGCGTGGCCACCGCCGGGTGCATGCAGAAGCGGCCTGGGCGGCGATCCCCGGCCTGCCGCTTCATATCTTCCGCTTGGCCGGCATCTACGGGCCCGGACGGGGGCCGTTTTCAAAGGTGCGCAACGGCACGGCGCGGCGGATCATCAAACCGGGACAGGTGTTCAGCCGCATCCATGTGGAGGATATCGCGCAGGTGCTCGAAGCGTCCATGATGCACCCGAGCCCTGGCGCGGCCTATAACCTCTGCGACGACGATCCTGCGCCGCCGCAGGACGTGATCGAATATGCGGCCCGGTTGCTTGGCGTGAACCCGCCGCCCGAGATTCCGTTCGAAGACGCCGAATTGACGCCCATGGCGCGCAGTTTCTATGCTGAGAGCAAGCGCGTTCGCAATGATCGGATCAAGGACGAATTGGGCGTGACGTTGAAATATCCGGACTATCGCAGCGGTCTGAAAGCCGTGTTCGACGCCGAGCGGGACGGGTCGTGACAGAGCCCGCCGGGCCTCGGTCCTTGACCGAGCTGCTCGATGCGCTCGATCCTGAAAGCGCCGCAACGGGGGCGGACCCCGACGCGCCTGATGCGCGGGATGGGCTGACGATACGGCAAATGCTCGATCGCGTCGGCACGCGTTCGTTCGGCGCCGCGCTTCTGGTTCCTGCACTCATACTCGTCTCGCCACTCTCTGGTATCCCGCTGATGCCCACCTTGGGCGGGCTCATCATCCTGACGATCGCCACGCAGGCGTTTTTCGGAAAGCGCCATCTCTGGCTTCCCCGGTTTCTGTCCGGCAGACGGCTGAAGGCAGACCAACTGTCCCGCGCCATCGGGTTCCTACGGCGACCCGCGACATGGCTCGACGCGCGCAGCCGCGACAGGCTTCGCCTGCTCACCGCGCCGCCGCTCGACCGTCTTGCGCTTCTCGCCGTCATCGTTGTCGCGGCGACATGGCCCTTTCTGGAAATCCTGCCGATGTTCACATCGGTCAGCGCCGCCGGCATCGCGCTCTCGGCCTTTGCCCTTATGGTGCGCGATGGCTTCGTGATGATCGGCGGCTATATCCTGATGGGCGCAAGCCTCGGCGTCGTCGTTGCGCTGTTCCTCGGGATTTTCTAGGCGCGCTTGCCCAAGGCGGCCACGTCCAGCACGTCGAGCACCTTGGCCTCGATATGCTTCGCGCTGAGACCGGCGATCTCATACATGCGCGCAGGGCTGGCCTGATCGATGAACACATCCGGCAAGACCATGGACCGGAACTTCAAACCGTCATCGAACACCGCTTCCTCGGCCAGAAGCTGCGCCACATGGCTGCCGAAACCGCCAACCGCGCCTTCCTCGATGGTGATGAGCGCCTCGTGCTCCCGCGCCAGCGTCAGGATCAGATCGCGGTCCAGCGGCTTGGCGAACCGCGCATCCGCCACGGTGGGCGTGATCCCTTTCGCGCCGAGGGCCTCGCAGGCTTTCATCACCTCGCCCAACCGCGTGCCGAAGGACAGGATCGCGACTCGGCTGCCCTCGCGAATCATCCGGCCCTTGCCGATCTCCAGCACCTCGCCGCGCGTGGGCATCTCCACGCCTTGCCCCTCGCCGCGCGGATAGCGAAAGGCGATGGGGCCGCCGTCATGCGCGGCAGCAGTGGCAACCATATGCTTGAGCTCCGCCTCATCGGCGGCGGCCATCACTGTAAAGCCGGGCAGATTCGACAGGTAGGCGATGTCATAGCTGCCGGCATGGGTCGCCCCATCGGCCCCGACCAGCCCGGCGCGATCGATGGCGAACCGCACCGGCAGGCGCTGGATCGCCACATCATGCACGACCTGATCGTAACCGCGCTGCAAAAAAGTCGAATACATCGCGCAGAACGGCTTCATCCCGCCCGCGGCCAGCGCGGCGCAGAAGGTCACGCCATGCTGCTCGGCAATACCCACGTCGAAGGTACGCGACGGGTAGCGTTCGGCGAAAAGATCGAGCCCGGTGCCATCGGGCATCGCCGCCGTCACCGCGCAAATCCGCGAATCCTCGGCCGCTTCCTGCAACAGCGCCTGCGCGAACACTTTTGTATAGCTGGGCGCATTGGACGCCGCTTTTTTCTGCTCCCCGGTGATCACATCGAATTTCGCGCGCGCATGGCCCCTGTCGGCGGCATCTTCGGCGGGCGGATAGCCCTTGCCCTTCCGCGTGGCGACATGCAGCAGGATCGGCCCGTCGGCACGGTCCTTCACCGTGCGCAGAAGCGGCAGAAGCTGGTCGAGATCATGCCCGTCGATCGGCCCGACATAGGAAAAGCCAAGCGCCTCGAACAGCGTGCCGCCGATGGCCATGCCCTTGAGCATGTCCTTGGCGCGCTTCGCGCCCTCGCGGAACGGCTCCGGCAGGAAGCTGACCGCGCCCTTGGCCGCTTGCTTGAGATCCTGGAACGGCGCACCGGCGTAAAGCTGCGACAGGTAGGAGGACAGCGCCCCCACGGGCGGCGCGATGCTCATCTCGTTGTCGTTCAGAATGACGATCAGCCGCTTGCCCAGCGCGCCGGCATTGTTCATCGCCTCGTAGGCCATGCCCGCACTCATCGCGCCATCGCCGATCACGGCAATCGCATCGCCCAGCCCGCCCTCGCAACTTCCGCCCAGATCGCGCGCCACGGCATAGCCGAGCGCGGCGGAAATCGAGGTAGAGCTATGCGCCGCGCCGAACGGATCGTAGGGCGATTCCGAGCGCTTGGTGAATCCTGAAAGCCCGTTCTCCTGCCGCAGGGTGCCCATCCGGCTCCGCCGCCCGGTCAGGATTTTGTGCGGATAGCATTGATGCGAGACATCCCAGATGATCTTGTCGCGCGGCGTATCGAACACCGCATGCAGCGCGACCGTCAGCTCGATCACCCCGAGCCCCGCGCCCAGATGACCGCCGGTGCGCGACACGGCGGCGATGGTCTCCTGCCGCAATTCCTCGGCGAGTTGTCCGAGCTGGCGGTCGGAAAACCGCTTCAGATCGGCCGGCGATGCGACCGTGTCCAAAAGCGGGGTGTCGGGTTCATGCGACATGAGCCGCGCCTCCGGGTTGCGTCAGGTGTCGCGCGAGATAACGAAGCGCGCGGCGTCATTCAAGTTTCGCGCCCGGTCACCGAAAGGCGACAAGGCATCGCATGCGGCCTCCACAAGTTCGGCGGCGCGCCGCTTTGCGCCATCGAGTCCGAGCAGCGAAACAAAGGTCGCTTTGCCGCGCCCGGCATCCTTGCCCGTGGCCTTGCCAATGGTAGCGGCATCGCCCTCGACGTCCAGAATGTCATCGGCAATCTGGAATGCAAGGCCCAGCGCCTCGGCGTATCGCCTCATCGGCGCTTCGTCCGCGCTGGCGAGCCGCGCCCCTGCCTCCGCAGACCAGACGATGAGCGCACCGGTCTTGCCCGCCTGAAGCTCGGTGATCCGCTCCAGCGTCAGCGGCGCTTCGGCCGCCTCCGCCTCGATATCGAGCGCCTGGCCCATCACCATGCCAGACCGCCCAGCCGCGCGCGCAAGGCTCAACGCCAGATCGGCGCGCACCGCCGGATCGTCATGGCAGGCCGGGTTCAACACAAGCTCGAAGCCCAGCGCCTGCAGCGCGTCACCAACGAGAACCGCCGTGCCCTCATCCCAGCGGCGATGTACCGTCGGCATCCCGCGGCGCAGATCGTCATCGTCCATGCAAGGCAGATCGTCATGCACGAGGCTATAGGCATGGAGCGCCTCGATCGCGGCCGCCGGCCAAAGCGCACGTTCCGAAGCGACCCCGTGAAGCCGCGCGGATTCCAGCACCAGAAACCCGCGCAACCGCTTGCCCCCCGACAGCGCATAACGCAGCGCGTGCTGCAACGGAATGTCTGGCCCGCCCGCCAAGAGAGGCGCGAGATGCGCGCCGATCAACTCGGCATCGCGGCGCAGAAGATCGGCGAACATCGCGTCAGATCACTGCGGATCGACAGGCTGCGTTCCGGTCGGCTGTCCGCCCGCATCAAGAGTGATCGCGGCAACCTTTTCCTGCGCCTCGTTCAGCTTGGCCTCGCAGCGCTTCTTGAGCGCCGCGCCGCGCTCGTAAAGCGCGATGGACTGCTCCAGCGCCACGTCGCCCCGCTCCAGCTGACCCACGACCTTTTCAAGCTCGGCCATCGCCGCTTCAAAGCTCATGTCCTCAACAGGTGTATCGCTCATCTGCCCGCCTCCATCAGTTCCTCGACATGCGCCCGCGCGCTGTCCGCCAGCGAGGCCAAATCATACCCGCCCTCCAAAGTCGAGACGACGCGCCCGCCGCACAGCTCGCCAGCCAGACCGCACAGCTCGCGCGTCAGCAAGCGAAAATCCTCCGTGCTCCAACGCAGCTGTGCAAGCGGGTCGTCCTGATGCGCATCGAACCCCGCCGACAGGAGCAACAGCTCCGGTGCGAACTCGCGAAGCCGCGGAAACACCTGCGCCTCATAGACGGCCCGCATCTCCGCCCCGCCGGTGCCGGGCGCCAGCGGGATATTGAGCACATTGTCATGCGCCCCCCGCTCGGACGGATCGCCGGTGCCGGGCCAAAGCGGCATCTGCTGGCTTGTGATCGTCAGCGCCCGCGCCTCGTTCCACAGCAGATCCTGCGTGCCATTGCCGTGATGCACATCGAAATCCACCACCGCGACGCGCGACAGCCCATGCGCCTCCAGCGCATGCTTCGCGCCGATGGCGACATTGCCGAAGAGGCAAAACCCCATGGGCGTGTCCGTTTCGGCATGATGACCCGGCGGCCTTATGGCGCAAAAGGCGTTCGGCGCCTTGCCGCCCAGCACCATATCCACCGCGCGCACGACCGCGCCCGCCGCACGGGATGCCGCGCGCCACGATCCCGGCGACAGCCAGGTATCCGCATCCAGTTGCCGCTGCCCGGTCTCGGGAACCGCCGCCCTGACCCGGTCGATATAGGCCTGCGGATGACAATGGCGCAGATGAGCCTCTTTCACCTCCGGCGCGGTCTCGCGCCGCAGTTCCAACCCTTCCAGCGCGTGCAACACATGCTCCAGCCGCGCCACCCGTTCCGGATGACCATCGGGCGTGACATGATCGAGACACTCGGCATGTGTCAGCAAAGCGGTCGCCATGGGGTCTCCCCTTGTTTCTTCTCATTCCGAATACTCAAGAAACCCCCACGCCTCAATCGGGCGCAAGCATATATCCGGCGCCGCGCACCGTTTGCAGGTATCGCGGCTGCCTGGGATTGTCCTCGAGCTTGCGGCGCAGCCGCGTGATCTGCACATCGACCGCCCGCTCCTGGCTCTGCCCGCGATCCCGGCCAAGCTCCTCGACCAGTTGCGCGCGGCTCAAGGGCTCGCCGGCGCGGGCGGCAAACACCTTCATCAGCTGGATCTCGGTCGAGGTGAGCCGCACCAGCGTGTCGCCCCGCCACATCTCGCCGCGTTCGGTATCGTAGCGGATCGGCCCAAGCGTCAGATATTTCGGCGCACCATCGGCCGCGGCCTGTTCGGGCATCCGCCGCAGGATCGCGTTGATCCTGAGCAGCAGTTCCTTTGGCTCGAAGGGCTTGGCGAGGTAGTCGTCGGCCCCCGCCTCCAGCCCCGCGATGCGGTCCTCTGTCTCGGCCCGCGCGGTGAGCAGCAGGATCGGCGTGCTAGAGCCTTGGCGGATGGCCCGTGTCAGGCTGATCCCGTCTTCGCCCGGCATCATCACATCGAGCACGATCAGGTCGAAATCCAGCCCCGCAAGGATACGCCGCGCATGCGCCGCATCACGCGCCGCGCTGACCAGAAAGCCGTTGCGTATGAGGAACTTCTGCAACAGCCCGCGAATGCGTTCGTCGTCATCGACGATCAGAAGGTGAGCGTCGGGATCGGCCATCAGCGCCCGTCCCGCAATGCGAGATAGGCTGCGCGCATATCGTCATCCATCATCGCCTCCAGCACCGTCTTGAAGCCTGCAACGGCCTCCGGCCCGGCCTTGCGATAGGCATCGCGCATCCGCATCCGCTGCGCATCCGAAAGCTCTCGTTCCAGCGCCTGGCCTGCCTCCGTCAGTGTCAGATGCCGCTCGCGCTTGTCGCTGCGCCCGACATGGCTCTCGACCAGCCCGTCCTCGATCAACGTGCGCAGCACGCGGTTGAGCGATTGCTTGGTCACGCCCAGGATGATCAACAGGTTGTTGACCGTCGTGCCCGGCGCGCATTGGATGAAATGCAACGCGCGGTGATGGGCGCGGCCATAGGACATGCCTTCGAGGATGCGGTCGGGATCGGCGGTAAAGCCGCGATAGGCGAAGAACATCGCCTCGATTCCCTGGCGGAGCTGCTCATCGGTCAGGTAGAGCAGCGCTTCGCCCGATCGGTGCGCCGTGCCTTGCGCCTCAGTCATGCTCGCCTCCAGAGGTCTTTTCGTTGCGGTCCAATTTATGTCAGTCTTGTTGACATTCCAAGGCTCGAATGGTAGCGAATCCCAGTTTCTGCGCAACATTATGTCCGCTTCGGCCCTAATACGCGCAATTTTCTCGAAAGCCACGCAAGGAGCGAGACGATGGCAGGCGCTTACGATGATCGTGACGGAAAGATCTGGATGGATGGCCAATTGGTCGAGTGGCGCGATGCCAAGGTCCATATCCTGACCCATGCGCTGCATTACGCGAGCTCCGTATTCGAGGGCGAGCGCGCCTATGGCGGCAAGATTTTCAAATCGCGCGACCATTCGGAGCGGCTGCGCAAATCGGCTGAACTGATTGATTTCGAGATCCCCTACACCGTGGACGAGATCGAGGCCGCCAAGGCCGCGACGCTGGAGGCGAACGGCCAGAAGGACGCCTATGTCCGCGCGCTCGCGTGGCGCGGGGCCGGTGAGGATATGGGCGTCGCCTCGGCGCGCAATCCCGTGCGCATGGCGGTCGCCACTTGGGAATGGGGCGCCTATTATGGCGATGCCAAGATGAAGGGGGCGAAGCTCGACATTTCCAAATGGAAGCGGCCCAGCCCCGAAACGATCCCGAGCCAGGCCAAGGCGGCCGGGCTTTACATGATCTGCACCATGTCCAAGCACGCGGCCGAGGCCAAGGGCTGCTCGGACGCGATGATGTTCGACTATCGCGGCTATGTCGCCGAAGCGACGGGGGCCAACATGTTCTTCGTCAAGGATGGCGAGGTGCATACGCCCAAGGCCGATTGCTTCCTGAACGGCATCACGCGGCAGACCGTGATCGACATGCTTGGCCAGAAGGGCGTCGCCGTGCATGAGCGGCATATCATGCCCGAGGAGCTAGAGGGTTTCGAGCAGTGCTGGCTGACCGGCACTGCCGCCGAGGTCACGCCTGTCGGCCAGATCGGTGACTACAATTTCGAAGTCGGCGCGCTGACCCGCGATATCGCAGAAAGCTACGAAAAGCTTGTGCGCAGCTAAACGCCCGAAAATGGCCAGGCAAAATGGAAAGGCCCTGCATTCAGGTGCAGGGCCTTCCCCATTTCCACGTCCAAGAGCCTTCGAAGGCTCTTGCAAGCGTTTTCGAAAACGCTTGCGTCCTAACTCGGCGACATCCCCCTGAGCCGTTCGGAGCGCCGCCGCAACATCTCCACCGTGGTCAGCAGGCAGATGGAAATGCCGACAAGGATCGTCGCCGCCGCCAGAATCGTCGGCGAAATCTGCTCGCGCAGGCCGGTGAACATCTGCCACGGCAAGGTTTGCAATTCCGCCGAGCCGATGAACAGCACCACGACGACCTCATCGAAGGAGGTGATGAAAGCGAAAAGACCCCCCGAGATCACTCCAGGCAGGATCAGCGGCATCTGCACCTTGAAGAACGTGCGGATCGGATCGGCACCCATATTCGCCGCAGCGCGGGTCAGCGACCTGTCGAAACCCACCAACGTTGCCGTGACGGTGATGATGACGAAGGGAATCCCGAGCACCGCATGGGCCAGCACGATGCCCCAATATGTGCCGACGATGCCGATCTTGGAGTAGAAGAAATACATCCCTGTCGCCGAAATGATCAGCGGCACGATCATCGGCGAGATCAGAATCGCCATGATCGCGCGCTTCCCCGGCACGTGGCTCTGGCTCAGGCCGATGGCGGCCAGCGTGCCGAGCCCGACCGAGATCAGCGTCGCCACCGGGGCAACCATCAGCGAATTCTTGACCGCGTTGGTCCATTCCGGGTTGGTCAGGAAATCCCGGTAATGCTTGAGTGAATAGGCCTCGGGATCGAAGCGCAGCATCCCCGGCGTGAAGGTGAAGAAGTTCTCGGCGTTGAAGGACAGCGGCATCACCACGAGGATCGGCGTGATCAGGAAGATGAAGATCGCGCCGCAGATGACGCGGAAACTGTAGTGCCAGAGCACCTGCCCGCCGGTCAGGTAGGGCACCAGATGCGCGCGGTATCGCCCCATGCCGATCCAATAGGCGAACCAGCCGAAGAACCAGCCGAAGAGTGCGCCGAGGATGAGCCCCGGCACCGACCCCAGCAAAAGCCCCGCCACCGCGAAAAGCGCGATCACACCCCAGCGCAACGGTTTTTCCATTCCTGGGCCCAGCACCTCGAGCGCGACGAAGGCCAGCACGGCCATCAGCACTGCACCAGCGACGATCCCGACGAGGCCCGAGCCTTGCGCCGTGCCGATGAACAGCCCGGCGACAGCGCCGGCCGCGGCCAGAACTCCGACGGTGAAACCGATGGGCTTTTTCTCGATCGGCGTGAGTATCGCTTCGGACATGGATCAGCCCCCCAGTTTCACGTTGTCGATGCCCACGATCCGGTCATAGGCCCAGTAGAGGATCAGCACGACCACCAGCAGGATCGAGCCGAGCGCCGCCGCCAGACCCCAGTTGAGCGAGCTGGAGATGTGATAGGCGATCCGGTTCGAGATGAAGATGCCGGAGGTGCCGCCGACAATCTCGGGCGTGATGTAATAGCCGATCGATAGGATGAACACGAGGATCGAGCCAGCGCCGATCCCCGGCACCGATTGCGGGAAATAGACCCGCCAGAAGGCCGTCCAGTTGGTCGCGCCAAGCGATTTCGCGGCGCGGGTATAGGAGACCGGAATGGTCGACATGACCGAGAACATCGGCAGGATCATGAAGGGCAGCAGGATATGCGTCATCGCGACGATGGTGCCGAACTGGTTGTTGATCATCACCAGCCGCCCGTCATCCGACACCATGCCGAGCCAGACGAGCACGTCGTTTATCACCCCTTGCTGCTGCAACATCACCTTCCACGCGCTCGTGCGCACCAGAAGCGAGGTCCAGAAGGGCAGAAGGACGAGGATCATCAGCAGGTTCGCCTTGCCCGAGGGCAGGTTCGACAGAAGATAGGCGATGGGATACCCCAGAAGGATGCAGCTGAACGTGATGACGAGGCTCATGAACAGCGTGCGCCAGAAGAGCAGCCCGTAGATGCGCTCATCCGCATCGCGCAGCGCCGGACCGTCCGCCGTTTTCTGCATGTCGATGGAGTTGAGGAAATATCCCGACGTGTAGGCGGGGCTATACATCTTGATGGTCTGCCATATCTCGGGCTCCACCCAGTCCTCATCGACCTCAGCAAAGGCATCGCGGAAGGCGACGGTTTCGAAACCGTCACTCTCCACGAGAGCGTCAGCCGCCTGCAGCATGTCGGCGCGCGGGCCGGAATAGCCGGAAAGGTCGGTGGCCGAGAGATCCTGGTAAAGCGCCGTGTGAACGGCCGACCACGGCTCTTCCTCGAGCGGGCTGTCGCCCTCTTCGACTTGGGTGAACCGGGCGAAGGTCTCGTAAGCCTCGCTGGTGCGCGGCAGGATTTCGGCGATCCCCTCACGCAGCTCGAAGCGCGGCATCCGGCCTTCCGGCGCGGCGTCCCATGCCGCCTGCTCGGTCACCCATTCGGGATCGGCCATGATCTCGACCCAGGGGCCGGCCTCGTCCCAGCCCTCATTCAAAGCCTCGAACTGATCCTGATAAAGCTCTCCGACATCGTCGAGCCCGCGCCCGGATTTGCGGAAAAGCGAGGATGCGCCCGACATCTCGTAATTCAGGCGCGAGCCGAGCCGTGTGTGGATCTTGCGCTCGGCTGCATAGAAAATATCGTAATAGGCCGCTTCGAACACCTCGTCGCGCGGCAATTCGGTGGAGGCCGCATCATAGTCGCGCAGCGCGACAACCGTGCGCGGCAGCGTGTCCTTGACGATCTGGTTCTCGACCGAGCGGAAAAGCATATCGCCGATGGGCGCAATGAAGCTGACGAGAACGAAGATGAGAAGCGGCGCGATCAGCGCCAGCGCACGCAGCTTCTGCGCCCGAAGCGCACGGGCCAGGGACCGCTTGAGCGGCGTGCCATCGGCGGCGAGCACCGGCCCGTCGGCTCGGGCATCGGCCCGATCGGCATTGCGCAGCGCATTGTCTGGCGTCGTTCCGATGATCTTGTCGGGATCGGTCGCTGGATGGCTCATGTCGTCAGGTGCCTTCGACTAGAATGATCGTGCTGGTGGCGGTGCGGCGGCGAATCTCGGCGACTTCCTGATAGGCCGGGTCGTGATAGGCCCGCTTCGCGGCTTCGAAATCGTCGAACTCGATCACGACATGTCGCCGCTCCGATTGCCCCTCGACTGTTTCGGACGCTCCGCCGCGCACGATGAACCGCCCGCCATGGCCTTCGAGGATCGGCGTATCACGCTCCACATATTCCCGGTAGGCCTCGGGATCGTTCACGGTGATATGACCGATGATATAGCCTTTGGGCATTAATTTCCGTCCCTTCGGGAAACGGGACAGGCCGTCGGCCTGCCCCAGCGCAGGGCGGGTTGCCCCGCCCCGGCGAGATTATTGCGCGAGCCAGGACTGGAACTTGGCGTCCAGATCATCGCGGTTGTCAGCCCACCATTCGTAGTCATAGAGGTGAACATTCGTCGCATTGGCCGGATCGGTCGGCATATGCGGTGCCATGTCGATACCGAGCTCGGCATGCTGGCCGACCAGCGGCGCGGAGGAATTGCGCGCCGGACCGTAGGAGATGTACTTCGCCTGATCGGCAAGACGCTGCGTATCGGTGGCGAATTTCAGGAAATCCAGCACCCGCGCCAGACGATCTTCCGGCAGACCTTCGGGGATGATCCAGCCGTCGAGATCGAAGGACTGCATGTCCCAGAGCATATCGATCGGCTGATCCTGCTCCGCGATGGCCGAGAAGAGGCGACCGTTGAAGGTCGAGCCCATGACGACCTCGCCATCGGCGAGAAGCTGCGGCGTTTCCGCGCCGGCGGTCCACCAGACGACCTGATCCTTGATCGTGTCGAGCTTGGCGAGTGCGCGATCGACACCCTCGTCGGTGCCCAGAACGTCGTAGATCTCGTCCTTCTCGACGCCGTCGCAGTAGAGCGCCCATTCCATGTTGTCGATCGGCCGCTTCTGCAGCGCGCGCTTGCCCGGATAGGTTTCCAGATCGAACACATCGCACACGGAGGATGGCGGGGTGTCGCCCACCATGTCGGTGCGGTAGCCGAAGGTGGTCGAATAGACGATCTGCGGCACGAAACAGTCATTGATCAGCAGGTCGCCGAAATCTTCTTCGGGCGTCGAGCCGTCATCGCCCTCGGCCAGAACCTCGTTGAAATCCAGCTCCATCGCCAGACCTTCGTCGCACAGGCGCAGCGCGTCGGAGGCCACGACATCGACCAGATCCCAGGTGATGTTGCCCGCCTCGTTCATCGCACGCAGCTTGGCCACAGCCTCGGCAGAGCTTTCATCCCAGGACGCGCTGACCTCGGGATGCTCTTCGAGATAGGGCTGAAGATAGGCCTTGTTCTGGCTTTCCTGATACGCGCCGCCCCAGCTGACGAGCGTCATGTCATCGGCCATGTCCTGCGCGTGTGCCGCAACGGCAGCAGCGGTCAGGGCGCTCGTCGCCAGTAGAGTTGTAGACAGTTTCATTCGTGGTCTCCCTTTGCAATCCGGTTATGTCGAAGGATGCGGTGCGCCGGATCGAACATTCCGCATCTGACTGAAGGCGCCGGCCTCCCACTGGCGCCGCGCCGCTAGCCCGCGTCGAGCGCGCGGCAATCCTCGGGCAGCCAGCCGATCTCGATCTGCGCGCCCGGTTCGAGCCGCACCTGATCGGGGGCGTTGCGCGTCTTGATGACGAAATCATCGTTCCCCGCCACGCTGAGCCGCGTGCGGAAAATGTCGCCCATGTAAATGAATTCCAGCACTTCCGCCTTGAGCGTATGCACGCCTTCCTGCAGGCGGCTCTTGTCGAACTCGACCCTTTCGGGCCGGATCGAAACACGAGTGCGCTCGCCCGGTTTGGACACGTTGACCGGCAAGGCGTCAATCAATTCGCCGTCATCCAGCTCGACCAGACAGCGATTGCCGCCGATCTCGCGCACGGTGCCTTCGAGCGTGTTGTTCTCGCCGATGAACTGCGCGACGAAGCTGTTTTGCGGCGCCTCGTAAAGCTCATCGGGCGGGGCAAGCTGCTGGATACGGCCGTCATCGAACACCGCGACGCGGTCCGACATCGTCAACGCTTCGGTCTGGTCGTGCGTCACGTAGACCACGGTGATGCCCAGACGGTGCGCCAGATGCGTGATCTCGAACTGCATCTTCTCGCGCAACTGCTTGTCGAGCGCGCCGAGCGGCTCATCCATCAGCACCAGCTCCGGCTCGAACACCAACGCGCGCGCCAGCGCGATACGCTGCTGCTGACCGCCCGAAAGCTGCGCCGGGCGGCGGCCGCCGAAATCGCCCATCTCCACCATGTCGAGCGCGCGGCGCACCTTCGCCTCGCGGTCGGATTTGCCGATCTTGCGCACCTCCAGCGGGAAGCTGAGATTTTCGGCAATCGTCATATGCGGAAACAGCGCGTAGTTCTGGAACACCATGCCGATGCCGCGCTTGTGCGGCGGGATGTTGTTGATCGGCCGGCCATCGAGGCGGATGTCGCCATGCGTCGCCGTTTCGAACCCGGCGAGCATCATCAGGCAGGTCGTCTTGCCCGATCCAGACGGCCCGAGCATCGTCAGAAATTCGCCCTTGGGCATGGTGAGGTTCAAATCTTTGACGACGAGCTGCACGCCGTCATAGCTTTTTTGCACCCGTTCAAATTCAACGAACGCGTCATTGTGTGACGAGTCTGGCAAAAATGCCCTCCCTGTTTATGGCCGCGGATTGTTTCCGCGTTCTTTTATGTCGTGACTAAACCGCTTTGCGATACATAATGCAACAAGGTTGCTGAAGTTTTGCAAGCAGCGACATAGGAGGCCGAGTATTTCCATGCCGCCGCCGTTCAGGCACCGCAAACCGTCCTCGTTAGCGCTAAAAACGACATTGTGTCGCTTTGTGCGCATTTCGGCGGTTTTTCACACGCCATTCGGCCTTCTCCGGCCTGTAATCGCAATCGGACTGGCGGATTCTTCTCAAACGGATCGAATTGCGGTAGTTACGGCGCATGCCTGAAAAAGCAGGCGTTTGGCGAAAGGACGGTCGATGGGAAATTCTCTCTTGGTCAGACTGCGCCGCTCCTTTGCCCCTTCGGCGCAGATGGCCGAGCCCAACACGCCCGCCGGCCCTCAACCCGTCAAACCCCGGCTGACCCGCCGAAAACGTGAGGGGCATTGCCCATTGTCGGTATCGCGCAAGCGCTCTCCGACCAGTCAGGCAATGATCGTCGATACGTTGAAGCTGATTTATCAGCCGGTGGCCAAGAACGCCTGTTCTTCGACCAAGCGGCTGGTCGCCGAGTTGGGCGGTCTGACCGATGACAAGGACGAGGGCATCCATCACATCCTCGATAGCCGCAACACCGGGCTGCAGTTCAAGGACCGTTCCGACGAAGAAATCCGGGCGGCACTGACGGGCGATGGCTGGATGCGGTTCGTGATCTTTCGCCACCCGCTTGATCGTCTGGTCAGTGCCTATGTCGAGAAATTCGTCGTCAATCGCACGCGCGAGAACCAGCGCCAGACCATAGATGAGGTGCTGTGCGCCATTTTCGGCAAGCCTGAACTGAACGAAGAGGATTACGCGCACGGCATCACATTCCGCGAATTCGCGGAATACATCCTGTCCGAAGAGCCGCAGACCCTGAACAGTCACTGGCAGCCACAGGTCTTCTACATGGGCCATATTCCCTTCACTCATATCTACGACGTCCGCGCGCTCGACCGTCTGGCGGAGGATCTGGGCGCGCATATCGGATCGGAAATCACACTGCCGCACATCAACGCCTCGCGCAGTGCAGAGCGCGAGCACCTTTCCATCGCGGCCGATCTGCTGCCCGGCGATCTGGACAATGCGCCGACGCTCGATCTGAACAGTTACCTGCCATACGACCTTCGGGGGCGGCTTGAGGAGTATTACGCCGCCGATCTGTCAATTCACCGGCAAGTCAGGCAAACGATCCGGCACTGATCCATCAACAGTATCCGGAATTTGCTACGGATTGGTCACAATCCAGTCAAAATCAAAATCTAAACCCTTTGGAAACAATCCCGTGCGATGCCTGTACGGAGATAAAGGGGCGACATGCTGGAATTCGACAATGTCAGCAAATCATTCTGGACCGGCTCGCACCGAAAGGTGATCCTCGACCGGGCCTCCTTTCGCGTGGAACCGGGTCAATCGCTCGGCATCCTCGCGCCGAACGGCACTGGCAAGACGACCCTTATCAAGATGATGGCGGGGCTGGAAAAACCCGACGAGGGCGAGATTCGCAAGACAAGCCGGGTCTCCTTTCCCCTCGGCTTCATGGGCGGCGTCGTGACCAAGCATACCGCGATGGAAAACTCGCGCTTCATCGCCCGGCTCTACGGGCTCGATCCCGACTATGTGGAGGCGTATTGCCGCTGGCTGTGCGATCTGGGGGAATATTTCGATCAGCCGCTCGGCACCTATTCCTCGGGCATGCGCGCGCGGTTCACCTTCGCGCTGATGCTCGCGCTGGATTTCGATATCTACCTCGTCGATGAGGGGATGCCGACCTACACGGACGTCAATTTCAACCGCAAGGCCGGCGATATCCTGGCCGAACGCCTGCGCACGACGACGATGGTGATCGTCTCTCACCAGCCCGAAACCCTCGCGCGATTCGCCAGCAAGGCCGCCGTCCTGATGGACGGTCAGCTGCATATGTTCGATACCCTGGAAGAAGCGAAACAGCTCTATGACTACGAAACCCAAGGCTAAACGCTTCCGCATCCGGCGCAGCCCCGGCGCGGCCCAGCCCGCCGCCGGCCAGCCGCCCGCCGCAGCGCGCCCGACGCCGGAACGCGTGAGCCGTCCGGTCGATGGCGGCGTCGAACAGGCGATCGAGGCGATCCGCAAGGAAGGGCTGACCGGCCGGCAATTGCGCATGGCACGGCGCATCGCGCACAAGCACGGGCTGACCCCGAACACCGATTTCGAAGCGGTCTACATGCTGCGGCTCAAGGGGATCGACCCGTTCCAGCGCGAAAACGCGCTCGACCTGATGGTGCCGGCGAAAAAGCCGCCAGCCGCCCCCGAGGAGCCGCTGGCGCGGCAGCCGCAACTGCCCCAGACGGTCAAGCCGGCAACCTCCAACCTGCCCGCGACCGACAACCGCAGCCCGTCCGAACGCCGCGCGCAGGAGATCATGGCGATCCAGCAGGACATGGCCCGCCGGCGGAACCTGCGCCTTCGGATGCTGTTCGCCCGGCTCGCGGCCTTCGTCTTTCTGCCAACGGTGATTGCGGGATGGTATTTCTTCACCCTCGCAACACCGATGTATGCAACGAAATCCGAATTCCTCATCCTCAAGGCCGAAACCAGCGGCGGAGGCATGGGCGGGCTGCTTTCCGGCACGCAATTCGCCACCAATCAGGACGCCATCGCCGTTCAAAGCTACCTCACCTCGAAAGATGCGATGCTCAGGCTCGATTCCGATGTCGGGTTCAAGGCGCATTTCTCGCAGGACGATATCGATCCGCTGCGGCGGCTCGATGCCGATGCAACCTCCGAGGAAATGTTCAAGATTTACAAAAAATACGTCCAGATCGGCTACGATCCGACCGAAGGCGTGATCCGCATGGAAGTCGCCGCCGCCGATCCGCAGGTCGCCACCGATTTCTCGCAGGCGCTCATCGGCTATGCCGAGGAACGCGTGGACAACCTGTCAGCCCGCAAGCGCGAGAACGCCGTGAAGGATGCCAGGGTCGGGCTGGAGGAGGCAGAAGCCGCACGCCGCGAGGCGCAGGAAAAGCTGGTGCGCCTGCAACAGCAAAGCACCGTGCTCGACCCGCGCGCGCGCATCGCGGCATTGCAGGCCCGCATCGAAAATGTCGAAACGCAGCTTCAGGAAAAGAACCTGCAGCTTCAGGCCCTGATGGACAACGCCCGCCCCAATCGCAGCCGCGTCGAAGGGGTGGAGGCCGACATTCGCCGCCTCGAGGCGCTCAAGGCGCAGATCGGCGCCGAACTGACAGAGGAAAGCGAGGGCGAAGGATCGCTGGCCGAAACATCGGTGCAAATCCAGCTGGCCGAGGCCGATCTGGCGACGCGCGACATGATGCTCGCCGCCGCGCTCGAACGGCTCGAACAGGCCCGCCGCGATGCCGACAGCCAGGCGCGCTATCTGACCACCTCGGTCTACCCCCTGCCATCTCAGGATCCCAGTTATCCGCGCGCCTTCGAGAACACGCTGCTGACCTTCCTGATCTTCTCGGGCATCTACCTGCTGATCTCGCTCACCGGCTCAATCCTGCGTGAACAGGTCTCGAACTGACCGCGCCCTCGCGGGCGGGTGACAAGCCGCATCGCGCGCCCTATAAGGCGCGCGATTGGCATTTGGCAGGAACGACAAACCTATGACGACCCTTGTTTTCGGACACACCTCCCCCGACACAGACAGCACCGGCAGCCCGATCATCTGGGCGTGGTATCTCAACCAGATCAAGGGCGAGGATGCCAAACCCGCGCTTCTGGGCGAGCCGAACACCGAAGCCGCCTTCGTGCTCGATCACTGGGCGCTCGACAAGCCGCAGATCATCTCCGATGTCGAGGCGGATCAGCCCGTCGTGATCGTCGATACCAACAACCCCGCCGAACTGCCGCCAGCGATCAACAGCGCCGACATTCGCGCCATCATCGATCATCACCGCCTCGTGGGCGGTCTGGAAACACGCAGTCCGCTCGACATTCGCATCGAGCCGGTCGCCTGCACTGCAACGATCATGTATAAGCTGATCGGCGACGACATGGCGCAGGCGCCCCGCGGCATCAAGGGCGCGATGCTCTCCTGCATTCTGTCCGACACGCTCGAATTCCGCTCCCCCACCACGACGCAGGAGGACCGCGCCATCGCGCATGCGCTGGCCGAGGATCTGGGCGTGTCGATCCCCGACTACGCAGCGCAGATGTTCGCCGCGAAATCCGACGTGTCGGCCTTCTCCGAAGCCGAGTTGCTGCGCATGGACAGCAAGGAATTCGAACTGGGAGAGACGACGTTCCGGGTGTCAGTGCTCGAAACCACATCGCCCGATACGGTTCTTGCGCGCAAGGACAGCCTGATCGCCGCCATGCCCGAGGTCGCGCGCGAGGATGGGGTGGATCAAGTCCTGCTCTTCATCGTCGATATCCTGAACGAGGAGGCGACACTGCTGCTGCCGAACGATTTCGTCAAGACGGTGGCCGAAAAGAGCTTTGGCGCCAAAAGCGCCGGCGACACGGTCCTGCTGCCCGGCATCGTCAGCCGCAAGAAGCAGATCATCCCGGCGCTAAAGGTCTGATGCGGCCAAGACGGAAATTCCGGGGGCGCTGGACGGCGCCCCCTTTTTCATGTGTCCTGCAGGAAACCACACCAGAGGCCCAAAATGACCCGGATCATCTCTTCCCTCGCCGATATCGCAGACCGATACGATGTGCTGCTGGTCGATCTGTGGGGCTGTGTGCATGATGGCGTGCGCGCCCATGACGACGCGGTCGCCGCGCTCAAGGGGTTTCGGCGCGGCGGCGGAACGGTCGTTTTACTGACCAACTCGCCGCGCGCGCGGCATGGGGTGGCCAAACAGCTCGGTCTTTTCGGCGTGCCGGAGGACGCCTATGATCTCATTGCCACCAGCGGAGACAGCGCCCGCGCGGCCATGTTCCGCGGCGCGGTCGGCGAAAAGGTCTGGTTCATGGGCCAGGAGGGCGATCTCGCCTTCTTCGAGCCGATGAAACTCATCGAGGATCCTGTCGATATCCAGCGTGTCGAACTCGAAGAGGCCGAGGGCATCGTCTGCTGCGGTCCGTTCGATCCGCACGCCGATCCGGCGGTGAACCGGCCGCAGTTTCTCTATGCAAAACAAAAGGGGCTGAAACTGCTCTGCGCCAACCCGGATATCATCGTGGATCGCGGCGAGAGGCGCGAATGGTGCGCCGGTGCGCTGGCCGCGCTTTATACCGAGATGGGCGGCGAGAGCCTCTATTTCGGAAAACCGCATCCCCCGATCTACGATCTGGCGCGGCGGCGGCTGGCCGCGATGGGCAAGGATACCGATCCGGCGCGCATGCTCGCCATTGGCGACGGAATCCATACCGATATCGCCGGCGCGATGGGCGAGGATATCGACTCGCTGTTCATCTCTGGCGGGCTGGCCAGGGCCGAAACGAAAACGGCGCATCAACCGGAGCCGGATGCGCTCGACGCCTACCTGACCAAGGAGCAAGCCTCGCCGACCTACACGATAGGACAGCTTCGCTGACCCAAGTTTTGCTTGATTTTCTGCACCTGCAAAGTAATAAACTTGCCAGAACGGCCTTATGGCCGGCATATTTGTTACCGAAGCGCCGGGAATGGGGTGTAGGATGTTGGACAATCTTCCACGCGGAACGATCTGTATCGAGGATATCGAGATGGGCATGACCCGGCATCTGCGAAAGCAGGTCACCGATCAGGACATCGAGATGTTCGCCCAGATCTCGACGGATCGAAACCCGGTGCATCTCGATGACGACTATGCGCAGGACACCATCTTCGAGGGGCGCATCGCGCATGGGATGCTGACCGCCGGTCTGATTTCGGCGGTGATCGGAGAGCAGCTTCCGGGCCATGGCACCGTCTATCTCGGCCAATCCCTGAAATTCCTCGCTCCCGTCCGCCCCGGCGACATGGTCCATGCGGAGGTAAAGGTTGTCGATATCGATGTTGCCAAACGCCGCGTGACGCTGGATTGTCATTGCGCTGTCGATGGCAAGAAAGTGTTGATCGGCGAGGCCAAGGTGCTCGCTCCGTCACGCAAGTTCGACTGACCGGCAAAGCGCGAGGATGCGTCGACGCATCCTCGATTTTTCATCGATGAAAAATCGCTCTTGGACCGGGGGATTGAACTGCACCGAGCGGCCAGCTAGTGCTGCGCCATGAAGATCGTGCGGGATTATCAATACGTCTCGGCCGGGGATCGCGGCGCGACCGCCGCCATCGGCAATTTCGACGGCGTGCATTTCGGCCATCGCGCGGTGATCGAGCTTGCCCGCAAAGCCGCGCCCGATGCTCCGCTCGGTGTGCTCACCTTCGAGCCGCATCCGCGCGAGTATTTCGCCCCAAACGCCCCGCCCTTTCGCCTGATGAACGCCAAGGCACGCGCCACGCGGCTCGAAAAGCTCGGCGTCGATATCCTCTACGAGCTGAAGTTTTACACGCAGCTCGCGAGCCTTACGCCGCAGGCGTTTGCCGAACAGGTGATCGCCGACGGGCTTGGCCTCAGCCATGTCGTCGTCGGCGCGGATTTCTGTTTCGGCAAGGATCGGGCCGGGGACGCAAGCGACCTGGCGTCCTTCGGCGACAAGATGGGATTCGGCGTCACCATCGCCGATCTCGTCCAGTCCCCCTCGGGCAACGTGTCCTCGACCGCGATCCGGCAGGCTCTCACCGACGGCCAACCCCATCTGGCCGCTGAAATGCTCGGCCATTGGCACCGGATCGAAGGGCAGGTCATCAGCGGCGAACAGCGCGGCCGCAAGCTGGGCTATCCGACAGCCAACATGTCGATCGACGGGCTGCACCCGCCGAAGTTCGGCGTTTACGCCGTATTGATCGACATTCTGGACGGCCCCCATGCCGGCTCCTATCAGGGGGCCGCCTCCATCGGCGTTCGGCCCATGTTCGGCGAGAACCGCGCCAATCTGGAAACCTACATCTTCGATTTCAGCGGCGATCTTTATGGCGCGACCGTTTCTGTCGCGCTGGTTGATTTTCTCCGCCCCGAGATCAAGTTCGAGAGCGTGTCGGCACTGGTCGATCAAATGCACAAGGACTGCATGCGCGCGCGCACCATCCTGGACAACCAATGAGCCGTGATCCGATCGATCGAACGGGGCTGACCCCGCGTTTCTGGGAGCGCAAGGCGCTGCACGAGATGTCGCCGCCCGAATGGGAGGCGCTTTGCGACGGGTGCGGCAAATGCTGCCTGAACAAGCTGGAAGACGAGGAGACCGGCGAGGTCGCGCTTACCCGTGTCGCCTGCCGACTTTTCGATGACGGCTCTTGCCGCTGCGCGCAATACGAGATCAGGCACCAGTTCGTGCCGGAGTGTATCGTGCTGAAACCCTCTAACATCGACGAGCACGCCTATTGGATGCCCCGTACCTGCGCCTATCGTCTGCTTTGGGAGGGCAAGCCGCTTTACGACTGGCACCCGTTGATCTCCGGCACGCCCGAGACGGTTCACGAGGCAGGCGTTTCGATGCGAAACGCGACCGTTCCCGAGTTCGAGATCGACGAGGACGACTGGGAGGAGCATATCATCGAGGAGCCGACCTGATGTTCTTCGCCTCCGACAATGGCGGCCCGGTGCCGCAAGCCGTCATGGATGTGCTTGCCGAGGCGAACAACGGCTATGCGCCAAGCTACGGAGCCGATCCGCTGATGGACGAGGTGCGCTCGCGCCTCCGCGATCTCTTCGAAGCGCCGGAGGCCGCCGTATACCTTGTGGCGACGGGCACATCG
This sequence comes from Marivita sp. GX14005, assembly GCF_023370775.1. Classification (GTDB taxonomy): domain Bacteria; phylum Pseudomonadota; class Alphaproteobacteria; order Rhodobacterales; family Rhodobacteraceae; genus Marivita. The sequence continues at coordinate 146,999 of NZ_JAMCCQ010000002.1, read as the reverse complement.
GCGAATTCGCTGGCGCTGGCGACCCTGGTGCAGCCCTTTGACACTGTGTTCTGCACGCCTTGCGCGCATATTCACGAGGATGAATGCAACGCGCCCGAATTCTATACCGGCGGCGCGAAGCTGACGCTGGTGGAGGGCGGCGACCGGATGACGCCCGATGCGCTCCGCGCCGCCATCGAGGGCGAGGGAAATCGCGGCGTGCATGGCCCCCAGCGCGGCGCGCTGTCGGTCACTCAGGTCACGGAGCGCGGAAATCTCTACGATCCGGACGATCTTCGCGCGCTTTGCGATCTGGCCAAGGGCTATGACCTCCCGGTTCATCTCGATGGCGCGCGGCTGGCCAATGCGCTGATTGCGCTGGGTGCGACACCGGCGGAGATGACGTGGAAGGCCGGGATCGATGTTGCCGTGTTCGGCGGCACAAAGAACGGGCTGATGGGCGCGGAGGCCGTGATGATATTCGATCCGGCGCGCGCATGGGAATTCGAGCTTCGCCGAAAGCGAGGCGGACATCTCTTCTCGAAGCACCGGTATCTCTCGGCCCAGATGGCTGCGTATTTGCGGAACGATCTTTGGCGCGATCTTGCCCGCGCGGCGAACGGGAATGCGGCGTATCTGCGCGAGCGGATGGCAGAGGCTGCCGGCCTGCGCCTTGTCAATGACGCGGCGGCGAACATCGTCTTCTTCGAAGCTCCCGCAAGTTTGCATCGGCATTTGCAGCGCAGCGGCGCGGTCTATCACGTGTCGGGCGATCCGAAGGGCGGGCAGGATGCACCCCTGACCGGCCGGCTCGTCTGTGACTGGTCGCTCCCGCGCGATGAGATCGACCGTTTCGCAGCGCTACTGCCAGGCATGTAAAAAGGGCTCCCGAGGAGGAGCCCTGAACTGGTTATCACCGTGGCAAACGAAGAGAGAGACTAGTTATACTGGAAATGCAGCTCGTAGCTGCCATCCTCGAACGCGCCGAAAAGATCGGGCACGTCGGGATGTTCGACCGGCTCGCCGGAATAATCGGCGATCAGGTTCTGTTCGGAGACATAGGCGACGTAGAAGCTCTGCTCGTTCTCCGCGAGAAGGTGATAGAATGGCTGGTGCTTCTTCGGGCGGCTTTCCTCGGGAATGGCATCATACCATTCCTCGGTATTGTTGAATTCCGGGTCCACATCGAACACAACGCCCCGGAAGGGGTGTTTGCGGTGCCGAACCACCTGCCCGATATTGTATTTTGCGCGTTGTCTGATCATGAGTCCTGTCCGTTGCCACATATCTGCCCGATTTCTGCCGAATTGTCCATTTTCCGATTGGCGTTTCAGGGAAACAAACTGTGTAGTCGCGTTAAACCAGCGGCTGGGATTGGCGAGCAGGTGCCACTTTCGGGAAATGTGATTTCCACCTCATCGCGTTTACGTTACACTAAGGCCAAGCAGAAGGGCGCAGAAACAGCCCTCACATAAAATTAGCGAGAGGCAGATGAGCAGACTCTTTCGCGCTTTGGTGATCGTTTTACTGGCCGCTTCCTGCGGGGGCGGCGGCGGCACATCGGCGCCACGCAACCTCGATAACGCCTGTTCGATCCTGAAACAGCGACCCGGCTATCACCGCGCGTTTCGCGCGGCGGAGCGGAAATGGGGCGTGCCGGTGCATGTCCAGATGGCCTCGATGTATCAGGAGAGCAAGTTCAAATCGGACGCCCGGACGCCCTTTCGCTATGCGCTCGGGGTGATCCCGATGGGGCGGCAAAGCTCGGCCTATGGCTATAGCCAGGCGCTCAACGGAACGTGGGACGAATACAAGGACGCGCAGGGGCGGTTCCGCGCGCGGCGAAACAATATCCGCGATGCGTCCGATTTCATGGCCTGGTATATGGCGGAGTCGACGCAGCGGTTGGGCATTTCACCTTATGATGCGCGCAATCAATATCTCGCCTATCACGAAGGGCGCACCGGATTCTCGCGCGGCAGCTACAACCGTAAGGCTTGGCTGCTTCGGGTCTCCGACGAGGTTGCAGCGCGGGCGGCGATGTATCAGGTGCAACTGGCCAGTTGCCCCAATATCAGATAGGTCCGAACCGGCCCCAATGTTTCGCGCGCGAAACATCAGGTCACCGCTTCTGACCCATTAACGATTTGATAAGAATATCAAACCGCCTGTTTGCGTCGACGCAAACAGCATGATGCGTCGACGCATTACGGCGCGTCAGTAGACGTCGCCGACCTCTTCGATCTCGGCTTCGATGTCATCGCCATCGAACCAGCCTTCGAACCAGCCTTCTTCCTCGATGCTGATCACTTCGTCGGAATCGAGATCGGCGGCATCATAGACCCCGCGATTATACTCGGACTGCGAGAGCATTTCGTCGCCGTCGGTATCGAGACCGTCATAATAGGGCGTGTATTCGGATTCGTAGAAGCCGCCGAACTCCTCCTGATCGAGAAATCCGCCCTCATCGAGATCATAGTCGCTGTAGACGGCATTGTAATTCGAGCCGAGATAGCGCTCGTTCCCCATGTCCCATTCTTCTTCGGAGATCATGCGGTCATTGTCGCGATCGTAGTCGGCATATAGCCCGGTCGAGTATTCGCTGCGGTCGAGGAACGTATCGTCGTTCCTGTCGAGCGCCTCGTATCGCCCGGTTTCGTTGAAGCCGGCCTCGAAATTGTTGTAGTCGAGATCGGTTCCGTAGGCGTCGCCGAACATCTGTGCGCTTGCCGGCACGGCGAAAAGCGCAAGCGCGGCGGTGGCCGACAGCAATTTCCGTGTCATCGTTGTCATCTCTCTCTCCATCTGTTGCGTTGGTGAGTGGCGAAAATGTCGGAAGGCGTCTTCCGATCACGAGGCCAGAAACAGGCCGCCGGGCGGAATGTTCCAGCGCGCCGTGCGACGGCACCGTGCGGAACATCTCATTGCGTCACTGGTTGACGAAGGGAACGCAGCAACCGCCGGAGCCGCATGATGGATCATCGACGCCCCTTCCCCCATGCCAACCCTGCACCGCGCTCCGCGCCGCGTGTGCTGATCGGGCTGCAGATTGCCGCTCTCGTGATCCTGATCGGCTGGGCGCTGCATGCGACCGCGACGGTCAGCGCGCTCATTCTTTCGGCGCTGTTCCTTGCGATTCTCGTTGCGCCGTTTCATCGCTGGACGATAGCGAAAACCGGGCATCGCTGGATCGGCCATGTCTCGGCATTCCTGCTCATCCTGGTGGTGCTCCTCGTGTTCGCGGCCTGCCTCTTCTTTGCCGCGCAAAGAATTGCGGCAGAATTCTCATCCGCCGCGGAAATGTTGCCGGGGCTCGATCCGGGCAGCGACCCATCGGCGGGGGACAGCGTGCGGGCGCTGGAGCGCATGTTCAGCAATGCCAATCAGGCGGTCAGCCAGATCGCGACCCGCATGGCGGAATTCGCCTCTGGCATCGCGCTGACGGGGATTGAATACGCGGCGGCGACGCTGAGCGGGCTGGTCGTCGCGATCTTTCTCGCGTTGCTCGTTCTGATCGACGCGCCGCGATGGCGGGCACGGATTGCATCCGTTTTCGGCACCGGCGCGGCGGATGAAACCGGCGACGCCGTCGCCGTGATGAGCCGCGACGTGCTGCGTTTCGTGGCCGTGCGCGCCGCGCTGGGTGCGGTGACGGCAGTGCTCTACATGCTGTGGCTCTGGCCGTTCGGCGTCGGGCTGATCTTTGTCTGGGGCGCGCTGACCTTCCTGCTCAACTTCATTCCCAATCTCGGCTCGATCGTCGCCGGAATCCTGCCGACGATCTATGCGCTGCTGACCAAGGATTTCGGCACCGCGATCATCGTGGCCGCGGGGTTGACGGTGATCGAGCAGGTGATCGGCAACTATGTCGATCCTCGCGTGCAGGGGCACGAGGTGTCGATCTCACCTGTGGTGATTTTCGTGGGGCTGCTGGTCTTTGGCTGGGTCTGGGGGCTCTTGGGGGCGCTTTTGTCCACCCCCGTTCTGATCGTGACGACCATCGCCTGTTCGCGGATCGGAAGGCTGCGCCCGGTATCGCTGATGCTCAGCAACGTCACCTCCTACGACGAACTGGACAAGGTGACGCGGCTCTGAAAATGCTCAGCGCAGCGCGCGCCGCTCCATCTCGATATTGAAAAGCCGGCTCGCCAGTTGCTTGCGCTGCAACTCGCCAAGGATCACCGTCGTCTGAGCGCCGCTGTCATCGGTGATGATCCATTGGCGCAGTTCGATGGGATTGCCGGTGAATTTCAACTGGATGCTGCCATATTCGGGATGCGCGGGATCCTGCGCCGTCACGGTGGTGGCGGTGCCGTCGTATCCATGTTGCGTGACCATGTTGGCGCGGGTCAGATCGACATTCCGAGCAAGGATCAGCCCCAGCGGCGTGCGGTTCAGCGGATACGTTTCAGGCTCCCCGCCCAGCTTCTTGTCGAACACGACCACGGTGGCGTTGTTCGCCATGACGAGCGCCTGTTCGGGCGGGTTGTATTCAAAGCGCACCTTGCCTGGGCGGCGCAGGTAGATCGTGCCGGTCGAGATGGTGCCGTCGGCGTTGATCTGGGTGAAGCTGCCTTCGGCGCTGGTCAGCTGGTTGAGGTAGTTCGACAGCGCGCCGAGCGAGATTTGCTGCGCTTGGGCGGGCAGCACCGAAATAAGGCTCAGCGCGGCGATCAGCGCGAGGAAACGAATACGCATGAGGTTGGGCTCCTGTCTGCTCGAATTCATCGCCTCTATATGGGGCACCGGGCGCGGATATGCGATAGCAGCGCCCGGACCTCGCGCACGGGTTACTGCTCGGGCACCAGGATCTCGCGCTTGCCGACATGGTTCGCGGCGCTGACGACACCTTCGTCCTCCATCTGCTCGACCAGCCGCGCGGCCTTGTTGTAGCCAATGGCAAGCTTGCGCTGGATATAGGACGTGGAGCATTTGCGGTCGCGGATGACGATGGCGACCGCCTGATCGTAGAGCGCATCCTCGCCATCTGTGTTGCCGCCGGTGTTGAGGCCTAGCACCGCATCGATGCCGTCGGCCTTTTCCTCGTCCGGCCCCTGCACGACGCCGCTGACATATTCGGGCGGGCCGTAAGCCTTGAGATGCGTGACGATCTCTTCGACCTCCTCATCCGACACGAACGGCCCGTGGCAGCGGGTGATCTTGGCACCGCCTGCCATATAGAGCATGTCGCCCTGTCCAAGAAGCTGCTCCGCGCCCATTTCGCCAAGGATGGTGCGGCTGTCGATCTTCGACGTGACCTGAAAGCTGATCCGTGTCGGGAAATTCGCCTTGATCGTGCCGGTGATGACATCGACCGACGGGCGCTGCGTGGCCATGATGAGGTGAATGCCGGACGCCCGCGCCATCTGCGCAAGGCGCTGGATGCAGGCCTCGATCTCCTTGCCGGCGACCATCATCAGGTCGGCCATCTCGTCCACGATCACCACGATATAGGGCATCTTGACGGGCTGGAGTTCCTCGGTCTCGAAGATCGGCTCCCCGGTTTCGTCGTCAAAGCCCGTCTGCACGGTGCGCTCGAACATCTCACCGCGCGACAGGGCATCGGCGACGCGGCTGTTATAGCCGTCGATGTTGCGCACGCCCATCTTGGACATCTTGCGATAGCGGTCCTCCATCTCGCCCACGACCCATTTCAGCGCCACGACCGCCTTTTTCGGGTCGGTCACAACCGGGGACAGCAGGTGCGGGATGCCGTCATAAACGGAAAGTTCGAGCATCTTGGGATCGATCATCACCAGCCGCAGGTCAGCCGGGCTGAGTTTATAGAGCAGCGACAGGATCATCGTGTTGATCGCCACCGACTTGCCCGAGCCGGTGGTCCCGGCGATGAGCAGATGCGGCATCTTGGCAAGGTTGGCGACCATCGGATCGCCGCCGATATCCTTGCCCAGCGCGAGCGGCAGCTTGTGGTTGCCATCGCCATAGTCGCGGGCCGAGAGGATCTCGCGGAAGCTTACCATCTCGCGCTTTTCATTGGGCAATTCGATCCCGATGACGCTGCGCCCCGGCACGGTCGAGACACGCGCCGAGAGCGCGGACATGGAGCGCGCGATATCGTCGGCCAGCCCGATCACGCGCGACGCCTTAAGGCCCGGCGCAGGCTCGAGCTCATACATGGTGACAACCGGGCCGGGGCGGACCGAAACGATCTCGCCCTTGACGCCATAGTCGTCGAGCACGGCCTCCAGCATCCGGGCGTTTTCCTCCAAAGCCTCGTCGCTCAAATGGTGGCGTTCGATATTGGCCGGATCCATGAGCAGGTTCAGCGGCGGCAACTCGTAATCGGCTTCGCTCTCGTCGAATTTCAGACGCGGCTGCGCCTCTTCCTGCGCGCGGCGGGATTTTTGCACGGTCTTGCGCTGGGGTTGTTGAACCACCTTGCGCGGCTCCGCCTGCATCGGCGGAGCGGGCGGCATGGGCGCGGGGTCCACCGGATCGGTCCATTCCATATCCTCGAAGATATTGTCTTCGGACGTGTCCTCGACCGGTGTTTGCGGCTCGGCGCTCAAGGGCGGCTCGGCGCGCATCTGCGGCGCGGCGCGCGCGGTGACGGGCGGCTCGGGCGGCAGATCGGCATTCGGCTTGAAGATCAGCGGATCGGGCCCCCTGCCCCGCCCTTTGGTCAAAGGTGCGGCGGCGGCAGACATGATCGCGGGGTTCGCCCGCACGCGCGATTTGATCGCGTCGGCGATCTTGGCGCGCACGCGGTCATCGCCGGGCAGGGTTTCGGGCATGTCATGCGGCCCGAAGGTCTCCACGAGTTCCGGTTCGGGATCGGACCGGCGCATCAGCGAGGGCATCTTGGCGAAGAGGCCGGTCTTCTGCGGCGCGCGCGCCGGTTCGGGCGCGGCGGCGAAACTGTCCTCGGGTTTCAACGCCTCGGGCGCGGGCGGCGTGGCGGCACGCAGAACGCGCGGCTCTGCCGGAAGCCGTTCCTTCGCGGCGGCCCAATCGGCCTCTTCCGCCGCATATTCGGCGCGGCGCGCGCGGCGTTCGGCGCTGCGCTCCTGCATCTGGCGCGCGGCACCAACGGCGCCCGAAGCGCCCTTGCCGAGCAGCGACAAGAGCGTGGCATAGACCATGATCGTCCCAACCAACAGGAAGCGCCCGACACGCGACAGTTCCGGCCTGGTGAAGCCCAGAACGAAAAGCCCCATCGCAAGAACCACGCCGCCCAGCAACAGCATCACGGCTTTCAGCCCGAAACTCGTGCCAAGCGGCAGCATCGTCAGGATCGAGCCCATCATCATGTCGCCAAAAAGCCCGCCCAGCCCAAAACTATGCGTCCAGGCGGTGCTTTCCGGTACGCCGGCGGCATAGATCGCGGCGACCGCGATCCAGATCGGTGCGAAGATCAGGCGGGAGATGGCACGCTCCTCGCCCCGGTGAAGCGCCAGCCGCGCGCCCCAGACGAGCAGCACCAGCGCCAGCCCCCAGCTGGCCCAGCCGACGATCATGAACAGCGGCGCGGCAATCGACGCCCCGGTGCGCCCGAGCCAGTTCTGCACCGGCGCGTCGGTCGCCGACAGCCAGCTCGGATCGGCGGGCGAATAGGACCAGATCATCGCCGCAGACATGATGCCGAGCACCATCAGCGCGAGCCCGCCCAGTTCCTTCCCGCGCTTTTCGATGACCGCCTGCATGTTGCTGTCGAAAAGAGGGGCGCGCCCCCGTGCGTGATATGCCATGTCTCGCCTCTTTATTGCTCTTTACTGCCGTAAAGGCAGCCCCTGATCTGCGTCAGGCCGCGTTCGGTTTCGTCTTTCGGGGCCACGAGGGCGACCCGGATATAGCCCGTGCCGGGGTTGCCCGCCTCGGTGCCGCGCGAAAGATACGCGCCGGGCAGCACGCGCACGCCGGTCTCGCGCCAGAGTTTCAGCGCCGCGGCCTCGCCATCGTCCACCGGCAGCCACAGGAAGAACCCCGCTTCCGGCGCGGTGTATCCGGGCACATCCCCGAGGATTCGGTCGGCCAGCGCGAATTTCTCTGCGTAAAGCGCACGGTTTTCCTCGACATGCCTCTCGTCGGCCCAGACCTTTTCCGCCACCTTTTGCAGCGGCAACGGAAGCGGCGCACCGGCATAGTTGCGTAGTTGCTGGATGCGCGCGATCGTCTGCGGCCCGCCCGCCACAAAGCCAGAGCGCAGCCCCGGCAGGTTGGAGCGTTTGGAAAGCGAATGGAACACCGCCACCCGCTCCGGATCGGCGCCCATCTCATTCGCGACCTGCAAGGCGCCGACAGGCGGCGTGCCGCGATAGATCTCCGAGTAGCATTCGTCGGCGAGGATCTTGAAATCGTGTTTCTCGGCCAACGCGATCAGGTCACGCCAATAGTCCGGATCCGCCACCGCGCCCTGCGGATTGGCCGGAGAGCAGATATACGCGAGCGCCGTGCGGTCCAGCGTTTCGGGCGATAACCGGGTGAAATCGGGCAGATGGCCGGTATCCCCGGTCGCGTTAACGAAAACCGGCTCTGCCGCGACCGAGAGGGCCGAGACGAGATAGACCTGGTAAAACGGGTTCGGCATCAGAACGACAGGCTTGCCGCCCCGTTTCGCCTCGGGACAGAGCGCCATGCCCGCGTTGTAGAGCCCTTCGCGCGTGCCGTTGAGCGGCATGATCTGCGTCTCGGCATCGAGCGTGACGCCATAGCGCCGCGCCAGCCAATCGCGAATCGCGGCGCGCAGTTCAGGCGTGCCTTCGTTCGGCGGGTATCGGTTGAAGCCGGCGATATTTTCCGCGAGGATCTGCCCGATCCATTCGGGAAAGGCGTGTTTCGGCTCCCCGATGGTCATATGCAGCACCGGGCCGCCCGGCTCGTGCATGTCGAGCAAGGCGCGCAGACGCGGGAATGCATAGGGCGGCAGGTTGGAAAACCGCTCGGGAAACATAGTCATACTGCCTCAGGTCGAGGATCGTTGGCGTCCTCTTTGCCTGCCAAACTACATAGCCGGGCCACAGGCGTCCAGAAAAACAGCGCGGCGATCAGGGTGTTGTGGTTTTCAGGCCAGTGCCGCTTCGGCCGCCGCGCCGAGACGCAAAAGCCGCCGTTCCTGCGCCGGTGGCATCATCAGCGACACCCCGCAAGACGGTACGCCCGTGGGCAGTTGCAACACGCTCAGCCCCATCAGGTTGCCGATGCGTGTATTGCGCAGCGTCAGAAGGTTCTCGGTGACGTAATAGGCGCTTTCGGTCAGCAGACGCTCCACGTTGGGCGGGGTGATCGGGCAGGTCGGGCAGAGAACGGCGTCGAATCCGGCGGTTTCGCGCAGGTAAAGCGCGCGAGTGCGGTCGATCCGATGCCAAGCTGCAACGTAATCGGCGGCGCCGAATTCCTTGCCTGACCGGAACCGCGCGAGGATTTCCGAGAACATGGCCTCCGGGTTCGCCTCGATCACGTCTTTCCAGGTGCCATAGGCTTCGGAGCCGTAGAGGATGGGCGACAGGGCCAGGGCGTCGTCAAGCTCGGGAATGGCGATTTCCGTGATCTCCGCTCCGGCGGCGTGGAAGGCGGCGATGGCGCTTTCGAACGCTTCGCGTGGGGCATCGCGGATGTCGTCGAAGGCAACGGTGGTCAAGACGGCGAGCCGCCGCCCCTTGAGCGATGCGCCAGCCAGATCGACAGCCCCCTGCCCCGCCATCGCCGCGAAAAGCAGCGCCGCGTCCTCGACCGATCGGGTCAGCGGGCCGACCGTATCGAACCTGGGCGCGAGCGGAACCGTGCCTTGCAGGCTCAAAACGCCGGAGGCGGTTTTCAGCCCGACCAGATCGTTCCACGCCGCCGGCACACGCACCGATCCGCCGGTGTCCGATCCGATCCCGGCGGCCGCCAGCCCGAAAGCCACCGAGACCGCCGCTCCGGAGGATGATCCGCCCGGCGCGTTGGCCTCGTCATGCGCATTGGGCGGCGTATTCGTCTTGGGATTCAAACCGAGACCAGAGAAGGCCAGTTCACTCATATGGGTCTTGCCGAGGCAAACCAGCCCCTGATGCGTAGCAGCCGCGACAACCTCTGCATCCGCGTCCGGCATGCGCCCTTCAAGCAGTTTGGATCCCGCTTCGGTGACGGTCCCGGCAGTGTCGAAGAGATCCTTCCAGCTGATCGGAACACCATCGAGTGGTGAGCGGCGCAGACCGAGCCGCGCGCGCTCGTGCGCGGCGCCGGCCTCGGCGAGCGCCCGGTCGGGCGTGACGCGCGCATATATGCGATCCCGGTACGGATGCGCGTCGATCCGGTCCAGAAAGTCACGCGTCAACTCGACCGGGTCGATCTGCTTTGCGCCGATGCCGCGCCCCAGATCGGCCGCCGTCATGTCCTGCCAGTCGCTCATTCGCGCCTCCTTGCCTGCCGGCGGGACGGTAGCGGCAGAGAAGCGCATGGACAATCCCGCCCGCGCGCCCATATTTCGCGGCATGACCATGACTTCCGACCTTCTGATCGTCGGCGGCGGGCTCAATGGCCCGGTGCTGGCGCTTGCCGCCGCCCAAGCCGGGCTGACGAGCACCGTCGTCGATGCGCAGCCCGAGGGCGCGCGCAAGAGCGACAATTTCGACGGCCGCGCCTATGCGCTGGCTCTCGCCTCCGTTCGGATGCTGGACGCGCTCGGCCTCTGGGACGGGTTGAAGGGCGATGCGCAGCCGATGCGGGAAATCAAGGTCAGCGACGGGCGCGCCGGGGATGCCGAGGTGTTCTTGGGCCTGCATTTCCAAAGCGCGGAAATCGAGGAAGGCCCGATGGGGCACATGCTCGAAGATCGCTATTTGCGGCGCGCTTTGCTGGACGGTATGGAAAGTGCCGACAAGGTCACGCATCGCGCAGGCGAAAGGGTCGTCGCGCAGGAGGTGAAGGCTTCGGGCGCGTCGGTCACTCTGGCCTCGGGCGAGGTGCTGACCGGGCGTCTGATCGTCGGCGCCGATGGTCGCCGCAGCGGCACGGCAGAGCGGGCGGGGATCCGCCGCACTGCCTGGAATTACGGGCAAACCGCGCTGGTTTGCGCAATTGCGCATGAAAAGCCGCATGGCGGCGTCGCGCATCAGCTTTTCCTGCCCGCCGGGCCGCTGGCGATCCTGCCGCTGCCGGGCAATCGCTCCTCCATCGTCTGGGCCGAGAAGAGCGATCTGGCCGAAGAGATCAACGCGCTGCCCGAAGAGGACTACCTGACGGTCCTGCGCCCCCGCTTCGGCGATTTTCTGGGCGAGATTTCGCTGGCCGGCGATCGGTTCACCTATCCGCTGGGCCTGACGCTGGCCAACCGCTTCACCGCGGACCGTCTGGCGCTCGTCGGCGATGCGGCGCATGGGATGCATCCGATCGCGGGCCAGGGGCTGAACGCCGGATTGCGCGATGTGGCGGCGCTGGCGCATGTGCTATCCCACGCCCTGCGACGCGGCGAGGATATCGCCAGTGCACAGGTTCTGGGCCGCTATGCGCAATGGCGCGGCTTCGATACCGCCACGCTTCTGGCCGCGACGGATACGTTCAACCGGCTGTTTTCGAACGACAGTTCCTTTCTTCGCTTGGCGCGTGATCTGGGCATGGCCGCGATCAACGCGATCCCCGCCGCCCGCCGCGCTTTCATCCGCGAGGCCGCAGGTCTGGGGGGCGATCTGCCTGATTTGATGCGGGGGTGATGGGGCTCTTGGGCGCCATCGCCGGGCTTGACCCGGGGTTCTCGTGAATATGAGATTCTCAAGTCGAATCCGAGGATGACAGATGGCGGTTCACGTCATCCCCGGTCAAGTCCGGGGACGACATGCCCGATCCGCCGTCACCTGATCCGCATTCCATTCGCCAGAACGTGACCTTGTTCGTTCACCTGGATCGAAGAGGTCAGCGTGTCGGGATCATCGCCCGGCACCGCGAACATGTTGATCATCATGCGCGCGCCCATCGCGTCCTCTTGCGTCAAGACGCCCATCCCGATCAACTGGTCGATCAGAGCGTTGGCCCCTTCGAGCGTCAGGTTCACGGCCCCCTCGGGGCGCGGGAATCCGTCAAAGCTCTTCAGATCGTCATTGTCGAAGGTGAAAGACCCGGTTCCGCCGAGGCTCGCGCCGGCAAGTTCGATGGTCAGATCGTTCAGCGTCAGCGCGTTGAGCTCGCCCGGAGCGGCGCCGGTTTCCTCGATCTTCTCCATCTCCTCGGGATCGAACAGGTTGACGAAAGGCGTCACCTTGCCGGTCACGTCGATTGCGATGGTCGCCGGATCGCGCGGCAGCGCGCCGCCCCGGTCGAACAGGGCCCAAAGCTCTTCGGACATTTCGAAGCCGGCCAGCGTCAGACCGAACGCCATCTCCTGCGGCTCCGTCGCGGCGGCGATGGGAACGGTGAAGTTGAAGGCACTCTCGCTCATGCTGAAGCTGACCGGAACCGGCATGTCCGGGCCGTTGACATCGGCTTTCTGGTCCTTGGCCGACACGCTGTAACCCAGTGTCTCGCCGTTCATCTCGAATACCAGCTCGACGCTGGCGGTAGCGGTATTGCCGGTCGTTTCGCCGTTTTCCTCGGTCACGGTGAATTCGGTCCGCCCGTTCTCGTAGCCCAGACGACCGCTTGCGGAAAACCCGCCAGTGGCGAAGGACTGCGGATCGGCGCTGTCGAACCCTTCCGGCAGATAGGATGTGCTTTCGGTCGTCAGGTTCTCCATCGAACCGCTCACCTTCGCGCGCCCCTCGCTTTCGAGATCGGCAAAGGCGAAATCATAGCGTGCGGTCCGGGCGCGCAGATCCTGGTTCATTAGGGTCGCGCCGTCCTTTTCGATCGTGGACACGCCGTCCAGCCCGTTCAGTGCGAGCGTGAAGCTCGCATCGTCGCGGCCAAGGGTTTCGCCGTCGACCTCCAACTCTTCCAGCGCCAGCGACAGCATATCCGCATCATAGGTGTAGGTCATTGCATCGGGCGATCCAGAAGCCACGATGGACAGCCCGGATTGCGTCAGGTTCAGCATCATTTTGACGGCCTCCCCATCCTCGGGCGCGGCATCCACGGTGATCGGCATGGAGGCCGGATAGCTCATCGCCACGGAGCCATCGGAGTTTTCGGTGAACGTGATCTCGTCGAGCGTGAAGGACACGGTGCCGTCATCCTCGGGCATGTCGAAACGCATGGTCACGTCACGGACCGTCAGTCCGTCTTCCGCCGGGTTTTCGGTCGCTTCGACGCTGTAGCCGAAATCCTGCATGGCCGCTTCGAGCCCGTCCCAGACCTGCTGGGCGGTCAGATCGGCAGCGGCCGGTCCGGCGGCCATGGCGAGGGCGAAGGCGGAACAGGTCGAGAGGCGGTGGAGCGAGGGCATGGCGGTTTCCTTTGAACTGAACTTGGGCCTAGCTTCCGACGCCTACATCGCAGGGTCAAGTGGCTGGACCCTGCCGACCGCGCGCTCTAGGCTCACCTTTCCGGCACCAACGCAAGACATGAAGGAGGTGTTCCAATGACCGACCTGACGGGAAAAACCACGCTCATCACGGGCGCGAGCCGCGGCATCGGCGCCGAAACCGCGCGGGTTTTCGCCGCCGCAGGCGCGAATGTCGCCCTTCTGGCACGCTCGGCCGAACAGATCGCCGATCTGGCCGGCGAAATCGGGCCGAAGGCCGTGGCCATTCCTTGCGACATAAGCCGCTATTGGGAAGTTGAACAGGCGGTCGCGAATTGCGTGAAGGCGTTTGGCGGCCTCGATGTGCTGGTCAACAATGCCGGGGTGATCGAACCTATCGCTTGTCTGAACGAGGTCGATCCCGAAGGCTGGGGGCAGGTCATCGACATCAACCTCAAGGGCGTGTTCCACGGGATCCACGCCGCCCTGCCCGTCATGCAACGACAAGGCGGCGGCACGATCCTGACGATCAGTTCGGGCGCCGCGCACAACCCGATCGAAGGCTGGGCGCATTACTGCGCATCGAAGGCCGGCGCGGCGATGCTGACGCGGTGCCTGCATACCGAGATGGCGGGCAAGGGCATCCGCGCGATGGGCCTGTCTCCGGGCACGGTCGCCACGCAGATGCAGCGCGAGATCAAGGCGAGCGGGATCAACCGGGTCAGCAAACTCGACTGGTCGGATCATATTCCGGCCGACTGGCCAGCCAGGGCGCTTTTGTGGATGTGCGGCCCGGAGGCCGACGGCCATCTGGGCGAGGAACTTTCGCTGCGCGATGAAGCCATCCGGCAAAAGGTCGGTCTGGCGTGATCGAGACAACCGACGACGGTGCGCTGCGGATTCTGACGATCAACCGTCCCGAGAAAGCCAATTCGCTGACCGGCGAGATGCTGGAAGCGCTGCGCGACGCCGTCGACGCCGCGCGCGATGCGCCGGTGCTTGTCCTGACGGGCGCGGGGCGGGTGTTTTCCGCCGGCGCCGATCTCGACGCGGCGCGAGCGGGGCTCGCGACGAGTCCCCTATGGGAGGAGCTGTCGGGAGCCATCGCCGGGCATCCGGGGTTGACCATCGCCGCGCTGAACGGAACGGCAGCGGGCGGCGCGATGGGCATGGTGCTGGCTTGCGATCTGCGCATCGCGGCGCCCCAGGCTCGGATCTTCTACCCGGTGATGAAGCTCGGCTTTCTGCCGCAACCATCCGATCCCGCGCGATTGCGGGCGCTTGTCGGTCCGGCGCGGGCGAAGATGATCCTGATGGCCGGGCAGAAGATCGGTGCCGAAGAGGCGCGGGAGTGGGGTTTGATCGACAGGATCGTGCCGCAGGAGGCTTTGGCCGAAACCACGCGCGAGCTCGGCGCGGATATCTGCGCCGCCGCGCCGGATCATACGCGGGCGATCAAGAAACTGATCGATGCGCCACATCTTTGATGCCGCTTGACCCCTTGGCCGCAGACCATAGGTTGGCGCCGACCCAAACAGGAAGGACCACGACATGAGCCAACATCTGCATATCGTCTTCGGCGGCGAACTTGAAACGCCGGAGCGCAACGTCTTCAAAAACCCTGCGGACATTCATGTCGTGGGAATTTTCCCGGATCGCAAATCCGCCTATGACGCCTGGAAGAACGAGGCTCAGCGCACCGTCGACAATGCGCATATGCGTTATTTCCTCGGCGATCTGGAAAAGCTGATGGATGCCAGCACGAGCCAACCCGAGGATCAGGGCTAGGCGCTTGGTCCGCAAGCCATTCACCCTGAGCGCCTATCTGGCCCTGGCGCGCGGGCGCGAGCGTCAAGCCGAGGACGCCGCCCGTTGGCCCGATCGTCCGGATGGCGCGGTGATGTGGCTGCACAGCGATACGCGCGAGCGGCTCGAAACGCTCCATACCCTGATTGCCCGCTTGAGGCTTCAGCGCAGCGATGCCTCGCTCCTGTTGACATGCGATGCGACGGAAACCCAGGGATTTTCGCTCGATGGCGCGGAGGTCCACGCACCGCCGCCCGAAACGCTCGGCGATATCGAGCGGTTTCTGGATCACTGGCGGCCCGATATTCTGATTTGGGCGGGCAACGGGCTGCGCCCTGCACTGATCTCGGAAACCTCCGATCGGGGCGCGCATATGCTTCTGGTCGATGCCGAGGATGCCGTCTGGCAGCAACCGCAGAAGCGGTTGCTGCCGGATGCGACGCCGGGGGCGTTGGGGCTCTTCCACACGATTTTTGCGCAGAACGCTCAGGCGGCGCAGAGGATGCGCCGTCTCGGTGTGCCTGCGAGCAAGATCGAAACGGCGACGCCGATCGAGCGAGAGATCGTGCCCCTCGACAGTCATGACGGGCTGCACGAGGAATTGACCTCGGCGCTTGCCGGTCGGCCGGTCTGGCTCGCGGCCGGTTTGTTGAGCAGGGAAGCGGATGCCGTGATGCGGGCGCATCGGCGGGCTTGCCGTTTGTCGCACCGGCTGCTTCTCGTCGTCGTGCCGCAGGATCCCGATGATGAGCCCGAAATGGCCGAATGTTGCCAGCAGGTCGGCCTGCGGCTCGCGCGGTGGGATCATGGCGAGATGCCGGACGAGAACACGCAGGTTCTGCTCGCCGGTGACGACACGGAACTGGGGCTCTGGTATCGCATCTCGCCGCTGACATTCCTTGGCGGATCGCTGGTCAGCGGGGCGGGTGGGCAATCGCCCATGATGGCCGCGGCGCTGGGATCGGCGATTCTCTATGGGCCGAATGTCGGCAATCACCTGCCCGCCTATTCACGGCTCGTGTCCGCCGGCGCCGCGCGGATCGTGAAGGACATGGAATCGCTGAGCGCGGCGGTCACGCATCTTATCGCCCCGGATCGCGCGGCGGCGATGGCCCATGCGGGCTGGAACGTTGTATCCTCGGGCGCGGAGACGGCCGATATGGTGCTGGCACAGGTCAACGAGTGGCTCGACGCGATAGAGGACAGCCCATGAGACCGCCAGCCTTCTGGACAGCGCCGCCCGATGCGCCCGGATGGCAGGCGCGCCTGCTCGCGCCGTTCGGTGCGCTCTATGCCAAGCTGACCGAGCGCCGTTTGCGGCGCGGCACGCCCGAGCGCGTCGGCGTTCCGGTGATCTGCGCCGGTAATGTCAACGCGGGCGGGACGGGCAAGACGCCGACCGTGATCGCGCTGATGCAAATGCTGAGCGATATGGGGAAGCAGGCGCATGTCGTCTCGCGCGGCTATGGCGGATCGCTCGCCGGGCCGGTTCAGGTCGATCCACGCCGGCACGGGGCGGGCGATGTCGGCGACGAGCCGCTGCTGTTATCGGCCTTCGGCCCGGTTTGGGTGTCACGCGACCGAGCCGAGGGCGCGCGCGCGGCGGTGCGTGCGGGGGCGCAGGCGATCCTGCTCGATGACGGGTTTCAGAACCCTGCTCTTGCCAGGGATCTTTCGATCATCGTGGTCGATGCCCTTCGGGGCTTCGGCAATGGCCGCTGCATTCCCGCCGGTCCGCTGCGCGAACCTGTCGGCGCGGCGATGGCGCGGGCCGATCTGGTGCTTTCCATCGGCCCGGATGACGCGCAATCGCGGTTTGCCGAGCTTTGGGGCGCCCGCATTCCCGTGCCGCATCTGACAGGCCATCTCGCGCCGCTTCAAACGGGCATGGACTGGGATGGCCTGCGTGCGCTTGCCTTTGCCGGGATCGGCCATCCCGAGAAGTTCTTTCTCACGCTGCGCGATCTGGGTGTCGATCTGATCGAAACCCGCGCGCTCGACGATCATCAGACGCTCGGCCCTGCCTTGCTGGCCCGGCTCGAAAAGGATGCGGCAGCGGCCAATGCCCAACTGGTCACGACAGAGAAGGACGGCGTGCGGCTGCCGCAAAGCTACCGGATGAAGGTTCTGACCGTGCCTGTCCGGCTCGCGATTCGCGACACCGCGCCCCTGAAGCAGGCGCTCGAAGCACTCTTCTGAGCCATCATTCCGCAGCAACCGGCATATCGTCGGCCTGACCCATCGCCGCGATCTCGGCCACGACGCTGCGCAGAAGCTTGCGGAAATTGTGGAAATTCGCATTCGGCCGCACGGCGACCTCATCCATGTAAAGCGAGCGGTCGATCTCGATCTGAACGGCGTGCTGGCCCCGCGAGGGGCGGCCATAAGCCTGCGTGATATAGGCACCGGCAAAGGGCGTGTTCCGCGCGACGGTCAGACCGGCATCGGAAAAGGCCGCCTCGATCCGGTCCACCACTGTCCGGCTGGCGGACGCGCCGAACCTGTCACCCAGAACGATCTGCGGACGGCGCGCGGACGATTTGGCTACACCGTCCAGCGCCTCATGCGGCATGGAATGGCAATCGACCAGAATTGCCTCCCCGAACCGCATATGCGCCTGTGCGATCAAGGCGCGCAACCTGTCGTGATAAGGATGCCAATAATCCGCGATCCGGCCCTCGACCTCGCTCATCGCCAGCTTGCCGGAATAGATCGCGCGCCCGTTCGCAACGACGCGCGGCACCACGCCAAGGCCCGACGCCACGCGCGGGTTGTGGGTTTGTCGCCGCACCCCTTCGACCAATGCGGGATCGAGTTCCTCGGCACTGCGGTTGAGATCGATGAAGGCACGCGGCGCACCCGCCTTGAGAAACGGCGCGCCGAATTGCGGTGCGCAATCGAAGAGCCTGTCGACAAAGGCATCCTCGGAGGAGCGGATCGTCCGTTCGTCGAGCACCGTGCGCCGCAGGAACGACCAGCAGTAATCGCGCCCCGAATGGGGCGATGCGAACACGACCCGCGACTGGCAGATCTCCGGCTCGGACAGATGATAAGCGAATTTCGGCATACGCCCTCCGTATCCGCTACAATAGACCGAATTTTTCGTTCATCAAAAGCCCTTGATCCTCCCTCCGACTCCTTTTATAGACCCGTCACCGGCGCGGATTGACGCGCCCCTTTTATTTGGGGCGCTTCGGCCCGAACCGGTATAGAGGGCGATTAGCTCAGTGGTAGAGCACTTCGTTGACATCGAAGGGGTCACAAGTTCGAACCTTGTATCGCCCACCATCGAATTCACCGTTCTGATCCCCGGATCAGGGCAACCGCAACCCGAGAGGCGCTCGCGCGCCGCGACATGAGGAGAGACCGATGAAGGTCAGAAACTCGCTCCGTTCGCTCAAGAACCGCCATCGCGACTGCCGCGTTGTGCGCCGCAAGGGCCGCGTCTACGTCATCAACAAGACGCAGCGCCGCTTCAAGGCCCGCCAGGGCTGAGCGGAGAACTCAGAACACGCGAAAGGCCACCCCGAACGGGTGGCCTTTTTCATTAGCGCAGCAGCGTATCGGCTAGAAGCCGCACCACCGTCGGCTGATCGAGATAACCCGTCACGCGCAGCTCGCGCGCCTCCTGATAGCGCCGAATCGCGCGGCGGGAGTCCTCATCGAAGCGCCCATCCACCGCACCGGGCTCCAACCCCAGCGATTCGAGCCGTGCCTCAGCCAGCCGGCGGGCAGCCGGATTGAGGTTCAGCGCCGCTTCCTCGGCCTCGGCCTGCGCCTGCTCGGCGCTTTGCGCGGCGTTCCGCTCCAGCCAGTCGATCCGCGCGCGCGCTTCCTCGACGAAGGCACCGTTCGGCCGCTCGTTCAGATAGGCGCGATATGCGTCCTGCGTGTCCTGTTGACGCGCCTGCTGCCATCGCGTGGCGTCCTGATCTTCGGCTTCAGCCCGTCGGCGGGCTTCGATGGCGTTCAGACGTTCCTGCGCGGCCTCGGCATATTGGCCATCGGGATAGCGCTTGAGATAGGCGCGATACCCGGCCTCGTCGCCCTTGGCGCCGGTTTCCTCCCAAAAGGTCCGGTCCTGGCGCTCGAGCTCGGCCTGCCGCTGGCGGGCCTCCTCCTCCAGTTCGGCAGCCCGGCGTTCAGCCTGCGCATCCAGCCGCGAGATTTGATTGGCAGTCAGATAACCCGTCGCCTGCGCATCGTTTTCTTCCTGCCAAGCGGTCACGGCGGCGCGGGTGCCGCGGCCGAAAATACCGTCGATCCCCCGCGTGTTGTAGCCCAGAAGCGCCAGATCGCGCTGGATCTCCCGGCGCGCATCGCGGGAGAGGCCAAGCGCCTCCTCCGCCCGTTTCTCGCGATAGAACGGTTCGGATTTGATCGTCGCCAATCGCTGACGCGCCTCAGCGGCCTTGCTGCCTTCGGGAAAGGCGGCGAGATAGGTCTCATAGGCCGCTTGCGTATCGGCCCCTTGCGCCTCCTCCCAGGCGGCGACGTCCGCCTCGGCGTTCGCCTGCGTCGCACCATCGTCGGTGACCTGCGGCAGATCGGTGACCTCCGCATCGAGCATCGGCAATTCGCGCGGCACGAACCCCTTGAGGCTCAGCCCTTCGGCCCGCGCGAGCGGCAGCACATCCGCCCCTGTCGCATCCGCAAGCTGCGCTGTGAACTCGGCGGCGTTGCCTGCCGGACCGATGGCAATGGTGACGCCCTGCGGCACTTCGCCAAGCGGCAGCTCGACCGAGAGTCCGGGCGCAAGATCGCCCTCCTGATCCGTCTCTCCAAGAACGATCAGCGCCCGCCCCGGATAGTTCGCCGCGACGGCGTAAACGGCATCAAGCGGGAAACCCTCGATCAGAACATCGGCCAACGCCGGATCGTCGCTACTGTCCTCGGGCAAAAGATAGCTGCCGGCCACGGTCGAAACGAACCGCCCGGTCAGGACGATCACCACATCCTCCGTGCCCGCGTCCAGTCCACCCACGAAATCGCGAAACGCCTCGCGCATCGTTTCAGCGTCGGCATCGGTGGCAAGGCTGACCTCCGCGCCGCGCTCCTCGAAAGCGCCCCGCAGGCCGCTCAGATCGCCGCCGCCCGTCAGACGTTGCAAGACGCCGCGATCGCTGTTGCCAAGGATCAGAATATCGCTGCTCTCGGCCCAAGCCGGACCGGCCAGCAGCGCCGCCGCGGATAGCGGTAGAATCAGACGTTTCATAAGCGCAGCCTCCATCTTTCTCACGAGGACAACGCACAAAACGCGAAAGTTATCCAATAGCGGGCCGAAAAACGCGCTAGTCGTAGCTTCGCGCATCCTCGATCACCAGCCCGTCGCGCGGCAAGGCCCCCGGCGGCACCAGCTCGACGCGGCCCCTGAGCTTGAGTGTCTCCAGAACGCTCGGCTCGAAAATCGCGCCATCCTGTGCTGCCGTTTCGATCCGCACGGTCATCACGTCCATCTCGCCATCGCGACTGGCGATCACGCGGGCGCGCTCGATCTCCTCGTGCCGCGCCACAAGCGCCGCGACTTGCTCGGGGCGCACGAACATGCCCTTGATCTTGGTCGTCTGATCGGCGCGCCCCATCCAGCCCTTGATCCGCATGTTGGTGCGCCCGCACGGGCTTTGTCCCGGCAGGATCGCGCTCAGATCGCCGGTCGCAAAGCGGATCAGCGGATAATCGGGATTGAGCGTCGTCACGACCACCTCGCCGACCTCGCCCTCCGGCACCGGATCGCCGGTCCCCGGCGTGACGATCTCGACGATCACCCCCTCATCGAGGATCATGCCCTCCTCGGCCTCGCTTTCGTAAGCGATATTGCCCAGATCCGCCGTGGCATAACATTGCCGGCAGATGATGCCACGCTCGGCATAAAAGCTACGCAAGGATGGGAAGAGCGCGCCGCCCCCCACCGCGGCTCGGGTAATGCGCAAGGCAAGGCCCATCTCGTCGGCCTTCTCCAGAATGACCTTGAGATAATCCGGCGTGCCGGCAAAAGCGGACACGCCCAGATCATGCGCGGCCTGCGCCTGCAACTCTGTCTGTCCGGTGCCGGCGGGAAACACCTTTGCTCCGACCGCACTCGCACCGTTCTCGAAGATCATGCCGGCCGGCGTCAGATGATAGCCGAAACAGTTCTGCACCACGTCATCCGCCCCGATCCCGCACGCGTGCAGGAACCGCCCCATGCGCCACCAATCGTGGCCCGCGCCGCCCGGCTCGTAGATCGGCCCGGGCGATTGGAAGACATGCGCGATATTCGACACCGGCACCGCGCCGAAAGGGGGCTTGTCCTTCTGCTGCGCCACCAGATCGGATTTGCGCAGAACCGGCAGGCGCGGCAAATCATCGAGTGAGCCGATCCCGGCCCCCTCGAGCCAGGATCCCGGCGCCGCGGCGACGCGGCGAACCTGCTCGATCAGCGCGGCTTCCTGCGCGGCGCGACGCGCATCCGCGCTGCGGGTTTCCAGATCGTCGTAATAGCGGCTCATGGCGCTCTCCATCGGGTCGGTCGAACTCGGGTGTCGTGCATCGCGTCAGGCCAGCCAGCGTTTGCGCCGACGGTAGGACCGCACGTCGCGGAAGGATTTGCGACCCTCGTCCGACATCCCGAGATAGAATTCCTTGACGTCCTGGTTCTCGCGCAGATCCGCCGCTGGGCCATCCAGCACGACGCGCCCATTCTCAAGGATATAGCCCTGATGCGCATAGCGCAGGGCGACATTGGTGTTCTGCTCGGCCAGAAGGAAGGATACACCCTCATTCTCGTTGACCGATTTCACGATTTCGAAAATCTGCTCCACCAGTTGCGGTGCAAGGCCCATGGACGGCTCATCGAGAAGGACCGTCTGCGGCCGGGACATCAGGGCGCGGCCGATCGCCGTCATCTGCTGCTCGCCGCCCGAGGTATAGCCGGCCTGGCTGCGGCGCCGTTCCTTGAGGCGCGGGAAATACTCGTAAACCATCTGCAAATCGGCCTCGATCGCGCCCTTGCCGTCGCCGCGGGTATAGGCGCCCGTCAGAAGGTTCTCTTCGACCGTCAGATGTTCGAAACAATGGCGCCCCTCCATCACCTGGATCACTCCGCGCTTGACCAGCGCCGCCGGGTCGAGATCCTGAACCCGCTCGCCCTGGTAGAGGATGGACCCCTTCGTCACCTCCCCGCGCTCCGAATGAAGCAGGTTGGAAATCGCCTTGAGCGTCGTCGTCTTGCCTGCGCCATTGCCGCCCAGAAGCGCGGTGATCCCGCCCTTCTTCACCGACAGGCTGACCCCTTTCAGCACGAGGATGACGTGATTGTAGATCACCTCGATATTGTTGACCTCGAGCAGGGTCTCATCGGTGGGTCCGGCGTCCAGCATCGTTCTTCTTCTCGTCAAAAATACTCGAAAGCACCGGCGACGGCCCGCGTCGCCGGTGACGGATCAGCGCGCCCTATTCGGCCGCGCAGTCCTCATTGACAGGCCAGGGCGCGTTCGCTTCGGCATAATCGGCCGCGGAGGAGTCGATCAGATCGCGATACCCGTCCACATTCGCTTTCAGCAGATCGGACGCCTTGACGAATTTCTCGCCATCCCACTCCAGCATCCAGCCGCCCGAATGGCCGGTATGGTTCGCGCAGGAGGTCGAAAACGGCGGCACCATCCCCTCCATGCCAAGCTCGGCGATGCGCTCTTCGGTCAGATCGATATTCTCCAGACCCCAGCGCAACTGTTCCGGGCTGATCTCGGCAGTATCGAAATTCTCCTGCGCGTTCTTAATCGCCTCGGCCAGGATCATCGACATGACAAGCCCGCGCCCGTAGAACACGCCTTCGGCTTCTTCGGGATTGGTCTGGCTCAGGCCGGCATCGATGACCTTTTCCCGAAGCTCCTGCATCACCGGCGCATCGGGGTTCGGGAAGGACCAGGAAATCGACTTGTAGCCCTTGCCGTCCTCGCCCACGAGTTTGAGATCGGCATCATGCCCGGCCCACCAGACGCCGATCATGTTCTCCATCGGGAACTTGGTCTTGACCGCCTCGGTGATGGCGCCCGCATTCATCGCGCCCCAGCCCCACATGATCACGTAATCGGGCCGTTCGCGGCGGATCTGCAGCCATTGCGCCGACTGGTTCTGCATTTCCTTGAGACCCACCGGGATCGGAACCAGCTCGAAGCCCTTGTCCTCGGCATGCATCTCAAGAACCGGCAACGGCTCCTTGCCGAACGGGTGATCGAGATGCAGGAACGCGATCTTCTTGCCATCGAGCGAGCCCTGCTCCTCGAGATACTGGATGATCATATCCGCCCCGTCCCAGTACCCGGCCGGCACGTTGAAGGCCCACTGGAACACTTTGCCATCGGCCATCGGAGAGAAGCCGTAACCGGATGCGAGGATCGGGATCTCATCCACGTTGGCCTTCGGCAGCACCTGAAGCGTGATCCCGGTGGACCAGGGCTGCGTCACGATCGCCTTGCCCTTGGTCTTTTCATAACATTCCACCCCCTTTTCGGTGGAATAGCCGGTTTCACATTCCTCGAAATCGACCTTCACACCGCCGATCCCGCCGTCGCGTTCGTTGAGCAGCGTCATGTAATCGGCCTGCCCGTTCATCAGCGGGATTCCCGTCGCCGCGAACGGCCCCGTCCGGTAGGCCATGTTGGGCGTGTATAGCTCCTGCGCCATCGCGCCGGTGCCGATCACCGCGCCAAGCGCGGCGGTGAGGGCCATTTTCCTGTAGCGTTTCATTTTGTCCTCCCATTGGATCTGTCGTTTGCGGTTCTTGGGCCGCCCTAATGCGGGAACGGCCAGATGATGAGTTTCTCGCGAATGAGCCGCCAAAGCTGGTTCAGCCCGTGCGGCTCGATGATCAGGAAAAAGATGATGAGTGCGCCGACGATCATCGTGTTGATATGCTCCACCAGCGCGGAATCGGCGCGGAATCCCTGGGTTTGCGCATAGCCGTAAAGCAGCATCGCCGCGCCGAAGCCCAGCGCCGCTGCGACCCCCCAGAGATTGCGCGCGACCCAGAAGAGGAAGGCCACCGCCAGTATCCCGGCCAGCCAGAGCAGCCCGGCCAGCGCCGACATCTCGAAGATCCGCGTATCCGCCGCCGTGCCCAGCACCACCGGCAACCCGACTATGAGGATCGCACCGAGGTAATTGCCCATGATCGATCCCAGCCCGCCGATGATGGCAATGAAGAGCACCTGGAACGACAGCGGAATATCGAACACGTTCGGCTCCGCCGCGCCCTTCCACATGAACACGTAGAGCGCACCCGCCACGCCCACGACATAGGACGACACGGCAAACGCGGTCAGCTTGGATTTCATCAGGTTGATCCCGATCAGCTCCGCCGCGATATCCATGTCGCGTGTCGCCTTCCAGGTCCGCCCCAGATTGCCCCGCGTGAGGTTGATGCAGACCACGGTCAGCAAGGTGACGATTGCAAGAACGATATAATATTCGGTGACAGACTCTGCCTGCGGGCCGGATACATACAGCCCGAACATATCCAGATTGGGCACCTGGATCGCACCGCTGGCGTTATAGTTGTAAAGCCACGCCCATTTCTCGAAGAGCCAGACAAGGAAGAACTGCGCCGCCAGCGTGGCGATGGCGAGGTAGAACCCCTTGATCCGCAGGCTTGGGATACCGAAGGCCACCCCGATCCCGGCGCTGAAGATGCCCGACAAGAGAATCGCGACGATCGGGTTCAATTCGGGAAAGATCGTGACCATCTTGTAGCACGCATAGGCCCCCACGCCCATGAAAGCCCCGGTGCCGAGGCTCAGCTGCCCCGCAAACCCCGTCAGGATGTTCAGCCCCATCGCCGCCAGCGCGTAGATCAGGATCGGGATCAGCAATGTCTGGAACGCGAATTCCGACGCGGTCAGAGGGAACACCACCCAGACCAGCAAGAGCACGATCCCGAGCAGCACCGCATCCTGCCGGACCGGGAACAGCGCCTGATCGGCGGTATAGCTCGTCTTGAACTGGCCTGCGGTTCTATAAAGCATCTCGTCCTGTCCCTATCGCTCTAGAGCGGCTGTTCTTCGGCAAGATCGTCCCGGATCACCGCGCGGTTGCGCGGGCGGGCATAGCCTGTCGCTTCGGAATGACGGACCAGCCAGAAATACGCCCAAAGCCCCGCCGCTCCGCCCAGCGCCGCCAGAAGAATGGCCGTCACGGTCTGCCCGGAGCCCGATCCGCTCGACAGCGCGAGATATCCGAAGGCCCAAAAGCCGGACCATGCAACGACGTTCAGGATCGCAATCAGTTTCGCCATGTCGGTATCTTCCCTTCTTGTTCCCGTCTCTTCGCTCAAAGCGCGCCCCGCGCTGCGTCAGACCCTTTCAATGATCCGCTCCCCGAACAGCCCCTGCGGCCGGAACAGCAGCACGATCAGCGCCAGCACGAAGGCGAACCATGTCTCGGTATTGCCGCCCAGCAGCGGCTGGCCCCAGTAAATCTCGAAAAGCTTTTCCAGAACGCCGATCATCAGCCCGCCGACAATGGCTCCGGTGATCGACTCCAGCCCGCCCAGCATGAGCACCGGCAGCGCCTTGTAGGCGATCACCTCCAGCGCGAAACTCACCCCGGCGCGCGCACCCCAGGCAATGCCCGTCACCAGCGCAATGATCCCGGCGATGAACCACACCAGAACCCAGATCGTCTGCAGGCTGATCCCGACCGACAGCGCCGCCTGATGATCGTCGCCAAGCGCCCGGATCGCGCGGCCCATCTGCGTGTAATTCAAAAACGCCAGCAGCGCGATCACCAGCAGCGTCGCCACGATCACCACCGTAATATCCAGATGCTGCAGGATCAGCAGCCCGCCGAACGGCTCCAGCACCGTGTCGCCCGTGGGAATGCCCAGATCCCCGGTGATCATCACTTTGTTCTCCCCGCCGAAGATGGTCTCTCCAAGCCCGATCAGGAAGAGCGTGATACCGATGGTCGCCATGAACAGGATGATATCGGGCTGCCCCACCAGCGGGCGCAGCACCACCCGCTCGATCGTTACCGCGAGCACGAACATCACCCCCAGCGTCAGCGCGACACTGACCCAGGCCGGCACGCCCATCGCGTGCAGCCCCACCAGCGTCAGCGCGGCGAACACCACCATGATCCCCTGCGCGAAGTTGAAAATCCGGCTGGAGCGGTAGATCAACACGAAGCCAAGGGCGATCAGCGCATAAAGGATGCCCGAAACCAAACCCTCCCAAAGCACCTGCATCAGAAAATCCGGCGCGGCGAACATATCCACCCAGGGATCGATGAAAATTTCTGCGAACATCCGTGTCTCCTCAGCTTGTCGCCGCTGCGCGATCGGGCGCGCAGGATTCAACCATCCAGCGTCCGCTTTCGATTTCCGACGCGAGGTCCGGCGCGGATGAACACCTCGCGCAAACCGCCACTGCGATCCTAGTCATGCGGCACCCCCAGATAGGCGGCGATCACATCTTCATTGCCGCGCACCTCGTCAGGAGTGCCGTCACCGATCTTCTTGCCGTAATCCATCACCACCACCCGGTCCGACAGGTCCATGACCACGCCCATGTCATGCTCGATCAGGCAGATCGTGGTGCCGAACTCGTCATTCACGTCGAGAATGAAGCGGCTCATGTCCTCCTTCTCCTCCACATTCATCCCCGCCATCGGCTCGTCCAGAAGCAGCAGCGATGGCTCGGCCGCCAATGCACGCGCCAGCTCCACGCGTTTTTTCAAACCGTAGGGAAGCCGCCCCACCGGCGTCTTGCGGATGTTCTGGATTTCCAGGAAATCGATCACCCGCTCCACCTTCTCGCGGTTCTCGACCTCCTCGCGGCTCGCGCGGCCCCACCAAAGCGCCTGGCTCGCGATCCCGGCTTTCATATGGGTCAGCCGCCCGGTCATGACGTTGTCGAGAACAGTCATCCCCTCGAACAGCGCAATGTTCTGAAACGTCCGCGCCACACCCTGCCTTGCGACTTGATACGGCTTCATCGGCGGACGCTTTTTCCCCTGATACCAGACCTCCCCCTCCGACGGCGTGTAAAACCCCGAAATAACGTTGAGCATCGACGATTTGCCCGCCCCGTTCGGGCCGATGATCGCCCGCACCTCGCCCTCGCGAATGTCGAAGGAAATATCCTGGATCGCCACAACCCCGCCGAACCGAAGCGTGATATTGCGCATCTCCATAAGCGTGCCGCCGATCTGTCGCCCGTCCTCGGTGATGTAGCCTGCGGTATCCTTCACGCGCCCCGCTCCCGCTTCTTCTCGTTGAAAATACTCGATCCCCCCGCTGCCACCAGCGCAGGCCCCGCCATAGCGCGCCGTGCGGGACGGCGGGCGGGGCGAGGTTCGCAGAACGAGCGCCGCGCCGCCGTCATTCCGCAGCCATCGCCTTGGGCGTCACCGGCACGACCTTGGCGTCGCGGATCTCCAGCGTGGCCTTGATCTTGCCCTTGCGCCCGTCCTCATAGGTCACTTCGGTCTCGGTATAGACGCTGTTCGAGCCGTCATAGAGCGCGGCAACCAGATCAGCGAATTTCTCGCCGATGATCTTGCGCCGCACCTTGCGGGTGCGCGTCAGCTCCCCGTCATCGGCATCGAGCTCCTTGTGCAGCACCAGGAAGCGATGCACCTGACAGCCCGACAGCATGTCATCCTGAGCGATGCTCTCGTTCGTCTCCTCGATATGCGCCTGGATGGCGTCGAGCACCTGCTTGTGCCCCGCAAGCTCCTGATAGGACGCGTAAGCGATGTTGTTCCGCTCCGCCCAGTTCCCTACCGCCGCGAGGTCGATATTGATGAAAGCACAGCAGCGATCGCGCCCCGCGCCGAACACCACCGCTTCGAGGATGTTGGGATAGAACTTGAGCTTGTTCTCGACATATTTCGGCGCAAACATCGCCCCGTCCGCCATCGCGCCCACATCCTTGGCGCGGTCGATGATGCGCAGATGGCCCGAGGCTTCTTCGATAAACCCGGCATCCCCGGTGGCGACCCAGCCCTCCTGGTCCTTGGTATCGGCGGTCGATTCGGGGTTCTTGTAATATTCCACGAACACCCCGGGCGAGCGGTAGAACACCTCGCCCCCCTCGGCGATCCGTATCTCCACACCGGGCGACGGCACGCCCACCGTGTCCGACCGCACCTCGCCATCGGGCTGCTGGGTAATGAAAACAGACGCTTCGGTCTGGCCGTAAAGCTGCTTCAGGTTGATCCCCAGCGAGCGGTAGAAATCGAAGATCTCCGGCCCGATCGCCTCGCCTGCGGTATAGCCCACGCGCACGTTCGAAAACCCGAGCGCGTTCTTGAGCGGACCGTAGATCAGAAACTCGCCCAGCCGATATTTCAGCCGGTCGTAAAACCCGACCT
Source organism: Marivita sp. GX14005 (assembly GCF_023370775.1). Taxonomy (GTDB): domain Bacteria; phylum Pseudomonadota; class Alphaproteobacteria; order Rhodobacterales; family Rhodobacteraceae; genus Marivita. Next base: position 118,531 of record NZ_JAMCCQ010000002.1, on the reverse strand, counting down.
CCCGCCCATCGAGCAGGTCCGGCCCGACCTTGCCGGCATGGGCCATGAAATGATCGAAGGTCTTTTTCTTGAACGTGCCGCTGTCTTCCATGCGGATCATGATCTGCGTCAACTGCGTTTCGAATACCCGCGGCGGGGCGAAATAATAGCTGGGTGCGATCTCGCGCAGATCGGTCATCATCGTTTCCGGGCTTTCAGGGCAGTTGACACAGAAGCCCGACCAATAGGCCTGCCCGATGGAAAAGATGAAATCGCCCACCCAGGCCATCGGCAGATAGGCCAGCACCTCGTCGTCGGGCTTCAGATGATCGAATTCCGAGGACGCGCGCGCCGTCTCGATGATATTGCGGTTCGACAGCACCACGCCCTTGGGCTTGCCCGTGGTGCCGGAGGTGTAGAGCATCACGCAGATGCTGTCATAATTCAGCTTGTCGCGGCGCCTGTTCAACTCGCCGGTGAATTCGTCGCGCGCGGCGCGGCCCTGCTCCTGCACATGGCTGAACTGATGCAAGCGGCGGTGATCGTATTTCCGCAAACCGCGCGGGTCGAGATAGATCATGTGCTCGAACTGGTGCAGATGCTCCTGCACCTCGATCACCTTGTCCACCTGCTCCTGATCGCCGGCGATCACGAAACGCGCGCCGCAATGCGACAAGACGTATTCCATCTCCTCGGCGACCGAATCCTGATAGAGCGGGACCGGGATCGCACCCACGCTCTGCGCCGCCACCATCGACCAGTAAAGATAGGGCCGGTTGCGCCCGATAATTGCGATGAAATCGCCTTCGTTCACGCCGAGATTCAGCAGGCCCAACGCCAAAGCCTCGACCTCTGCGGCGGTTTCCGCCCAGGTCCAGCTTTGCCAGATACCGTATTCCTTCTCCCGGTAGGCCGGCGAGCGCCCGTATTGCGCTGCATTGCGCGCCAGTAGAGCCGGAACAGAGCGCAGCCCGTCCGCGCCCTTGGTCAGGTGAGCCAAAATCTATCCTCCCTCTGCCCGGGCCTGCCCGGACCACCGCTTTTCGCGGCCTTGCCCGATGTTGGGCAGAACCGAGCCTGCCGGTCAACTTTTTCCTGATGTTTTCAGGACTCCAACGAATTGTAACAGCCCCCTCCCCCTTTGCGCTTCGCCCGGCGGATGGTAGCCAGAACCGGCACGCAAGTTCGGGGCAATGCTGCATGAAAACCGACGCGCTCATCCAGGCCGGGCTGAACCTTATCGGGCAGGCGCTTTCGATCTACGACAGCGATCTCAAACTCGCCGTCTGCAACGCCAGGCTGGCGGAGATGTTCGATCTGCCTGACAGGTTGACCCGCCCCGGCGCGACCTTCGAGGACACGATCCGCCATCTTGCCGAACGCGGTGAATACGGCGAGATCGACGATCTTGACCAATTCGTTCGCCTGCGCGTCGAGCAGGCCCGCGCCTTCGAGCCGCATTACATGGAGCGGTTGCGCACGAACGGGCAGTATATCAGCGTCGAAGGCGCCCCCTTGCCGCAAGGCGGATGGGTGACCGTCTATACCGACATCACCGAGGTCAAATCGCAGGAGCAATTGCTGCGCACACGCTCCGAACTGCTTTCCGAGGAGGTGCTGGCGCGCTCCGAGGAACTCAGCCGGACCAACCGCAAGCTGGCCGCAACCGTCTCCGCGCTCGAAGAGGTGCAGCGCGAGCTGACCGAGATGGAGGCGCGCACGCGCCTGACCACCGAGATGATGCCGGCCCATATCGCCCATGTGGACAGCGCGGGACGCTATACGTTTTCCAATCGCAAACTGTCCTCGGTGATGCCGGGGCGGCCGCAGCAGATCGTTGGGCGGCATATCTCCGAGGCGCTCGGAACGGATGCCTATTCGCGCGTATTGCCGCATCTGCAAATGGCGCTCGCCGGGGAACAATCGACCTTTGAATTCACCGACACGGGCAGCTCCCGCCGCATCCGCGCTGCCTTCACCCCGGACGAAAGCGAGAACGGCGTCTATATCCTGTCGATGGACGTGACCGAGGAAACCCAGGCCCGCGCCGCGCTACAACAGACGCGCCGCCGTGAAATGGCGGCGCGGCTGACCTCGGGCCTTGCGCATGATTTTTCCAACCTGCTGACGATCATCCTCGGGATGCAGGCCAAACTGGCGCGCATGGAATTGCCGGCCGAGGCCGATCCGCTCATCACTGCGACCCTGCAAGCGGCGCGGCGCGGGGGCGATCTGCTCGGACGCATTGCAGATATCACCGCTCATCGCGCCTGGCGCCCCGAACCTGTTGACGTCGCCGCTTTTCTGACCGATCTGCACACGCTCGCCGCGCCATCGCTCCCGTCCGGCATCACGCTGCAAGTAGATGCATCGATCCCCGCGCCGATCCTGCTGGATTCCGGCCAGTTGCAGGACGGCCTTCTGAACCTGATCTTGAACGCCCGCGATGCCTGCGGCGAAAGCGGCCATATCCGCGTGGAGGCGCGTGAAATGCGCGAGACGTGGATCGATTTCATTGTCGAGGATACCGGCCCCGGCTTTTCCACCGCCGCGCGCCGGCACGCGCTCGACCCGTTCTTCACCACAAAGGGCGATGCCGGCACTGGGCTTGGCCTGTCGATGGTTTATGACATGGCCAAGCTTGCGGGCGGTCAGCTTAGCATCGACACACCCGAACGCGGCGCGCGGGTCATCCTGCGCCTGCCACTACGGCGCGCCGCAACGCCCGCGCCGGGCGGCCTTGTCCTGCTTGTCGATGACAGCCCCGACCTACGCGCAACGATCCGCGATATGCTGACGTCACTCGGGCATAGCGTGATCGAAGCCGCTTCGGTGGACGAGGCATTGGCGCTGGCGCAAGGTCTGCCCGAGATCGCGTTCATCCTCTCCGATATCTCGCTCGAAGGCGGCCGGCTTGGCACCGATCTGGTGGATGCGCTTCCGGGCAAACCGGTTTACCTCACCACCTCGCTCCCCCCGTCCGATCCGCGCCACGTGGCGGCAGCGTCGAAAACGGCGGTCCTGCCCAAACCCTTCAGCGCGGCAGAGCTTGCCAAATTCCTCGGACAGAAGGAGCCCGCTGCATGACCCGGCCGATGATCGCTATTCTGGATGATGAACCGGCCATCCGCACGATGCTGTCCGAAGCATTGCAGGATGCCGGCTTCGCGACGCAAAGTTTCGGACGCGCCGCCGATTTCGAGGCTGCGCTGCGCCGCACCGCACCCGATATCTGCCTTGTGGATCTTGGTTTGCCGGACCGCGACGGGCTCAGCCTTGTGCATCGGCTGGCGCTGGAGAAGGGCGCGACCGTCATCATCATTTCAGGCCGCGCGCAGGTTCAGGACCGGATCACCGGGCTTGAGCTTGGCGCGGATGACTACATCATCAAACCATTCGATCCGGCCGAGGTCGTCGCTCGCGTGCGCGCCCGCCTGCGCACCCGCGCCGCCCCGGCGCAAAGCGGGCAAGTCGCGCGGTTCAACGGCTGGACGGCGCATTTCGACCGTTATTCGCTGCGCGACGAAAGCGGGCAGGAAACGCCCTTTTCACATGCCGAGGGAGAGGTTCTGAGGCTGTTTCTCGAAAGTCCGAACCGGCTCATCACCCGAGACTACATGCAAGACAGGCTCGGCGGCGCAGCCGGGGCGAGCTTCGACCGGGCGATGGACGTGCGCATCTCGCGCCTGCGAACCAAGCTGCGCGAGGATCCGAAAAACCCGCGCCTGATCAAGACGATCTATGGCGCGGGTTATATCTTTCTGGCCGATGTCAGCTGGGAATGACGATCATTCGTCCCACGGTCGCAGCTTCTTGAGCTGCTCTGCGGTCATTTTCGACACGTAATGCGAACCTTCCCATTCCAGCGCATCGAGCGGCACCGCGACATCGGAATCCGCAAGGCCCAGAAAGCCGCCGAACTCGATCACGAAACCGGCTGGCTTGCCATCCTGATCGACGAGGATTTCCTCGATCTCGCCGATCATCTCGCCATTCGTGTTGTAGACATCGACATCGTCCACGCTTTGCATATAGGTGCCGTCGCGCGTGTCTTTCGGGCCGGCAGTGCCGACCTCGGCATCCTGCGCGGCGAGCGGTGTTGCCATCAACAGGGCGGCAATGGACGTTGAGCGTAACATGAGGCATCCTCCTGAACGTTGCGTTTCTAAAGGATCAACGCGCGCTCGATCGCCGGGTTCCCGCTATTGCGCCGCCATGCCGGCCTCCGCCGGCTCGACCCGGACGGCGGAAAACTTGAATTCCGGGATCTTGCCATAGGGATCGAGCGCCGGGTTTGTCAGGATGTTCGCGGCCGCTTCGACATAGGCGAAAGGCAGGAACACCATGTCCGGCGCAATCGCCCTGTCGGCCCGCGCCATCACCGTCACCGACCCGCGCTTGGTCGTCAGCCGCACATGGCCGCCGGGTTCGACCCCCAGCTTGCGCAGCGTGGAGGGATGCAGCGAGCAGTTCGCCTCCGGCTCCACCGCATCCAGAACGCTGGCCCGCCGCGTCATCGATCCGGTATGCCAGTGCTCCAGCTGCCGCCCCGTGGTCAGGATCATCGGATAGTCCGCATCCGGCACATCGTCGGGCGGCACGATACTTGCGGGAGTGAACCGGGCCCGCCCCTCGGCGCGCGGGAACCCATCTCCGAACACGATGGGCTGGCCGGGGTCCTCGGGCGACAGCGACGGGTAGGTCACCGCCCCCTCGCGCTCCAGCCGCTCCCAGGTGATGTTGTTCAGGCTCGGCATGTTCAGCGCCATTTCAGCGAACACATCCGCCGGGCTGTCATAGTGCCAATCGAGCCCGCAGCGCCGCGCCAGTTCGACCTCGATCCGCCAATCCTCCCGCGCCTCGCCCGGCGGCGCCACCGCCGCCCGGCCCATCTGGACCTGCCGGTTGGTATTGGTCACAGTGCCGGTCTTTTCGTAGAACGCGCTGGCGGGCAGGATCACATCGGCGTAATTCGCCGTTTCGGTCAGGAAGATATCCTGCACCACCAGATGATCCAGCTTGGCCAAAGCGGCGCGCGCATGTTCCACATCCGGGTCCGACATCGCGGGGTTTTCGCCAAGGATATACATCGCCTTGATATCGCCGTCATGCACCGCATCCATGATCTCGGTCACTGTCAGGCCCTTCTTGGACGAGAAATCGCCCGTGTCCCAAACCTCGGTAAAGGCGCGGCGCACGCCGTCGTCGGTCACGCTTTGATAATCCGGCAGGAACATCGGGATCAGCCCCGCATCCGACGCGCCCTGCACGTTGTTCTGCCCGCGCAGCGGGTGCAGCCCCGTGCCGGGACGGCCCACATGCCCCGTCATGAGCGCAAGACTGATGAGGCAGCGCGAATTGTCGGTGCCGTGGATATGCTGGCTCACGCCCATGCCCCAGAAGATCATCCCCGCCTTTGCGGTCGCGAATTCCCGCGCGACGGTCCGCAGGGTTTCGGCGTCTATGCCGCAGATGGCGGCCATCTTCTCGGGTGGAAAATCGGCCAGATGGGCCTTTTCGGCCTCCCAATTCTCGGTATAGGCCTCGATATATTGCTTGTCGTAAAGCCCTTCCTCCACGATCACATGCATGATCGCGTTGAGCATCGACACATCCGCGCCGGGCCGGAATTGCAGCATATGCGTCGCGAACCGCCGCAGGCCAACACCGCGCGGATCCATCACGATGAGCTTGCCGCCGCGTTTCGTGAACTGCTTGAAATAGGTCGCGGCGACGGGATGATTCTCCACCGGGTTCGCGCCGATGATGATCGCCACATCCGCATTCTCGATCTCGTTGAAGGTGGCCGTCACCGCGCCCGAGCCGACGTTTTCCAAAAGCGCCGAGACCGAGGACGCATGACAAAGCCGGGTGCAGTGATCGACATTGTTATGGCCAAAGCCCTGCCGAATGAACTTCTGGAACAGATACGCTTCCTCGTTGGTGCATTTGGCCGAACCGAAACCCGCCACCTCGCGCCCGCGCCCTTTCAGGCTGCTTGCTGCGACATCCAGCGCCTCGTCCCAGCTTGCCTCGCGAAACACCTCCTGCCAGTTCTCTGGATCGACATTCAGCCCCTTCTCCGGCGCGTCCTCGCGCCGGATCAGCGGTTTGGTCAGCCGGTGCGGGTGGTGGATGTAATCGAACCCGAACCGCCCCTTGACGCAAAGCCGCCCCTCATTCGCCGGCCCGTTGATCCCGTCCACATATTTGACCTTGCCGTCCTTGAACTTGAGCGAGACCTGACATCCCACGCCGCAGAACGGGCAGATGCTGTTTACCGCACGCTCGAAATCCGCGCTGTCGCCGATCTGTTCCTCGTCAACCACGCTCGCAGGCATCAGCGCGCCGGTCGGGCAAGCCTGCACACATTCGCCGCAGGCGACGCAGGTGCTTTCCCCCATCGGATCGTCGAAGTCGAACACCGGATACGCGTCATGCCCGCGCCCGGCCATGCCGATCACATCGTTCACCTGCACCTCGCGGCAGGCGCGCACGCACAGACCGCATTGAATACAGGCATCCAGATTGACCCGCATCGCCACATGGCTGTCGTCGAGCAACGGGATGCGCTCGGCATCCAGCGTCGGAAAGCGGCTCTCGGCGACGCCGGCGTCATGCGCGGTGTCCCAGAACCGCGAAGAGCGATCATGCGCGGCCTCCTGTTCCGGCTGATCGGCGGCGAGCAGTTCGATCACCATCTTCCGCGCGTTTTTCGCTCGCGCCGAATCGGTGGTGACGACCATCCCTTCCTGCGGTTCGCGAATGCAGGAAGCGACCAGAACGCGTTCGCCCTCAACCTCGACCATGCACGCGCGGCAATTGCCATCGGGCCGGTAGCCCGGTGCGGGGGTGTGGCACAGATGCGGGATCTTCAACCCGCGCCCATTGGCGACCTCCCAGATCGTCTCGCCCGGGCGGGCCTCCACATCCTTGCCGTCGAGAGTAAAGCGGATCGTGTCAGTCATGGGGCCTCCCTATCACCCCCAGTGTAAAGCATCGGTGAAGAAATGGCAGATGGGCAATCCCGACATCTTGCCACGGGTTTGCGCCCCGTCACCGCCGTGCCAGCATCGACAACCGGATGAACGCGCGCTCCACGATCGCCAGCGCCGGCCCGTGCTGCCCGGCCGAGCGCAGTGACAGATCGGTTTCCAGCAGCAGCCTCAGCGCCTGTTCCAGCCGGTGCATCTCCCAACCCGACGCCTGCCGCGCCATCCGATCGCGGCGCGGACCGAATACCGGCGGGCGCAGCCGCCCCATCCCCTGCCCAACCCCGCCGGGATCGGACGCAGCGCGATGCAGCGCCTTGAAATGCCGTGTCGCCATGATGAGCAGCGTCACCGCCGCCATGCCCTGCGCTTCCAGCCGCGCCATCACGGGGCCGATCTCCCCGCTGCGCCCCTCGGCCACGATATTGAGCACATCGTCCAGATCCGCCTCCGTCGAGCCGGGCGCGCAAAGCGTCACTTCCTCGGGGCTCAGGGGCGTGTCGTCGCCCAGCTTGTAAAGCGCGATCTTCTGCAGCGTCTGGCGAAAATCCCCCGGATCGAGCTCCCGCGACAGCGCCGTCAGCATTTCCATCGCCGTGCCATCGGGGCGCGCAAGGTCCGCGCGGGTCAGTTCCGCCTCGATCTCGGCGCGGCTGGGCGGGTCGTTGTAAAGCGCGGCGGCATAGGCGTTTGGATGACCCTCAAACAACTTGCGAAGCGCCGATTTCGCCGTCAATTGCCCGGCCGTCACGACGATCTGCGCATCGCCCGGCTGCCAATCCTCAAGCGCGGCGGCAATCGCCTTGGCCGCCGTGTCCGTCGCGTCCTCGACAAAGGCAACGCGCGGGCCGGGGAAGAACCCGACCGCCTTGATCGCGTCGCCCAGCAGCGCCGGCTCGCGCCGCAATTCGGCCGCCGGGATCCGCGTCAGCCGCATCTCCGCCTCGCCTTCGGGGCCGATCAGCGCCGCGATCATCTCCTGCCGCTTGAGCGCGACGCGCATCGTGTCTTCGCCGAAGATCAGAACACCTGTCTTGTCGGGATCGGGCTTGGCGAAATACCCCGCCGCCTCGCGCGCGGAAAGTTTCATCCCGGAAGGCCGCCCGCCGACAGGATCAGCCGATCAACAATCTGATCGGCGAGGATCACCATCAGCCGCGCTTCGGCATCCCGTTCCGCGGCCAGCGTCGCCACGGTCGAGCCTGTTGCCGAATAGCCGGTGAAATTGGTCACTTCGCCCTCGCGCAGAATCCTGTCCGTTTCGGTATCTCTCAGCCGATAGCGCGCGGTGCCGGTGATCTGGAAACGGTTGGTCGTTCCTTCGACCGATGTGGCAAGGCCCAGCTGCCGTGTCTGCGGCGTCACGTTCAGCACGTAGCGCCCGGCATCGTCGCGGCCCAGCCGGTTCTCCAGCCGCTGCGCGATCAGGAACCCTTCCCGCCGTTTCGGTGCCTCGACCCGAAGGTTGCCCGCGAGCCGCGACGCGCCCCCGCTCGGCCCGTAAGCCGGGGAAAACCCGCACCCGGCAACCAAGGCACCGAGTGCGAAAAGCGCGCTGCGCCTATGCCACGACATTCACGATCCGGCCCGGCACGACGATCACCTTCTTCGGAGCGCCCCCGTTCAGCGCACGCTGCACACCCTGCGCCTTAAGCGCCAGCTTTTCAACCTCGTCCTTGGCCATGTCCTTGGGCACGGTGATCTCATCGCGCCGCTTGCCGTTGACCTGCACGGGCATCGTCACGGTATCCTCCACCAGCATCGCCTCGTCGGCGACCGGCCACGCGGCATCGGCAACGAGCCCCTCGCCGTCCAGCATGGCCCAGATTTCTTCGGACAGGTGCGGTGTCATCGGCGACATGAGCTGCGCCAGAACGCGCGCCGCCTGCCGTTTCGCCTCGCCGCCCGCGCCGGATTTGCCCAGCACGTTGGTGAAGGCGTAAAGCCGCGCTATCGAGGCGTTGAAGCCGAAGCTTTCGATCCCCAGCGTCACGTCATGGATCGCCTTGTGCATCTCGCGCAGCAGCGCCTCGTCGTGCTCGTTTGCGGGCGCATCCGCCTCCGCCGCCTCCGCCGCGATACGCCAGACCCGGCCCAGATGCTTGAACGCCGCCTCCGCGCCCGATGCCGTCCATTCGACATCCCGTTCAGGCGGGCTGTCGGACAGCACGAACCAGCGCGCGGTATCGGCGCCGTATTGCTGGATGATCTGCACCGGATCGACCACGTTGTTCTTGGATTTCGACATCTTGGCCGACGGGATGATCTCGACCTCGGTGCCATCGGCCAGAAATCCCTTGCCGTCGCGCAGCTCCACATCCTCGGGATAATGGTAGACCGCGCGGCCCCCCTCGCCCTTGGTCCGGTAGATCGCATGCGTCACCATGCCTTGCGTGAAAAGCGCGTTGAACGGCTCCTTGCATTTCTCCGGCAGATGCCCGGTGAGGTGCATCGCCCGCGCGAAGAAGCGCGAATAGAGCAGGTGCAGGATCGCATGTTCGATCCCGCCGATATACTGATCGACATTCATCCAGTATTCGGCATCGGCCATGTTGGTCGGCGTCTCTGCACACGGAGCGGTGAAACGGGCGAAATACCACGACGAATCGACAAACGTGTCCATCGTGTCGGTCTCGCGCCGCGCCGGCTGACCGCAGGACGGACACGGCACGTTGCGCCAGCTTGGATGACGGTCCAGCGGATTGCCTGGGATGTTGAAGTCAATCGCCGCGCCGTCCTCGTCATAGGGCAGCTCGATCGGCAGGTTCTCTTTCTTCTCCGGCACCACGCCGCAGGCATCGCAATGCACCACCGGGATCGGACAGCCCCAATAGCGCTGGCGGCTCAGCCCCCAGTCGCGCAGGCGGAACTTGGTCACGCCATGGCCCACGCCGTTCTTCTCGCAAAATTCCACCGCCGCCTCGATGGCCTCATCGCCGGTCTGCGCTTCTTCTCCGGCGAAGAAATTGATGTAGCGCACCGTTTCGGGTTTCGGCGGCACATAGGCCGGCCCGCCTTCTTCGGGCAGGATGAACGCGTCCTCGCCCATCGCCGGAACGAAGGTGCTGATGACCGGCAGCTCGTATTTCCGCGCGAATTCCAGATCGCGCTGGTCATGCGCCGGGCAGCCGAAGATCGCGCCGGTGCCGTAATCCATCAGGATGAAATTGGCGATATAGACCGGCAGTTCCCAAGCCGTATCGAACGGATGGCGCACCTTCAGCCCGGTGTCGAAACCCAGCTTCTCGGCGGTCTCCAGCGCCTCGGCAGTGGTGCCGCCCTTGCGCGCCTCGGCGCAGAAGGCCGCGACGTCGGGATTGTCCTTCTCCAGTTGCCGCGCCAGCGGATGGTCGGGCGAGATGCCCAGAAAGGACGCGCCCATCAGCGTGTCGGGCCGCGTTGTGTAAACCTCGATCCGGTCGAACCCTTCGGGTGCGTCGATGGTGGAAAACGCGAATTGCAAACCGCGCGACTTGCCGATCCAGTTGGCCTGCATCAGCTTCACCTTGGCCGGCCAGTCGTCGAGCGTATCGAGCGCTTCCAGCAATTCCTCGCTGAAATCGCTGATCTTGAAGAACCACTGCGTCAGCTCGCGCCGCTCGACCTCCGCGCCCGAGCGCCAGCCCTTGCCGTCGATCACCTGCTCATTGGCAAGCACCGTCATATCCACCGGATCCCAGTTCACCACCGCGTTCTTTCGGTAAACCAGACCGGCCTCCAGCATGTCGAGGAACAGCGCCTGCTGCTGGCCGTAATATTCGGGATCGCAGGTGGCGAACATGCGCGACCAGTCCAGCCCGAAGCCCAATGGCTTCATCTGGCCGACCATCGTGTCGATGTTGGAATAGGTCCAGTCCTTCGGATGCCCGCCCGACGCCATCGCAGCATTCTCCGCCGGCATCCCGAACGCGTCGAACCCCATCGGGTGCAGCACGTTATGCCCGGTGCTGCGCTTGTAGCGCGCGATCACGTCGCCCATCGTGTAGTTGCGCACATGGCCGATATGGATGCGGCCCGATGGGTAGGGGAACATCTCCAAGACGTAATACTTCGGCCTATCCTCCGCCCGCTCGGCACGGAAGGTCTGCTGGGCTTCCCAGGTATCCTGCCATTTCGGCTCGATGGCGGAGGGATCGTAACGCGACATGGGGCTGTCCTTCGGATGGCATATTTGGCACGGGTGATAAGGCGATGCCGCCCGATCGTCCAGTGAAAGCCTGCCCAGCGTTGTGATCGCCCTGGCGCGCGGGCATACCGAAGGCAAGACCACCCATCGGCGCGCCATGAAAATCCTCCTGATCCACCAGAATTTCCCCGGCCAATTCAAGCATCTCGCTCCCGCGCTCGCCGCACGCGGCGACACGGTTGTCGCACTGACGCCCAAGGTCACGGAACCCGCCGAATGGCGCGGCGTCACCGTTCTGCCCTACACCGTCACCGGCTCCAGCACGCGCGGCATCCATCCCTGGCTGGTGGATTTCGAAACCAAGATCCTGCGCGGCTCCGGCTGCCATGACGCGGCGCTCGGCCTGCGCGACGCCGGCTTCTTTCCCGATGTCATCATCGCCCATCACGGCTGGGGCGAAAGCCTCTTTCTCAAGGATGTCTGGCCCGAGGCGCGGATGGGTCTCTATTGCGAGCTTTATCACCGCTCCGGCCCCGACCAGACCGGGTTCGATCCGGAATTTCCCAGCCCCGCACCGGGCCGCGATGCGCTGCGCCTTCGGATGAAGAACCTCAACAACCGTCTGCACGAAGAGGTCATGGATGCCGGCATCAGCCCCACGCGCTTTCAGGCCGCGACCTACCCCGCGCATTACCGGGACCGCATCACGATCTGCCATGACGGCATCGATACCGTTCACGTCACGCCAAATGCGACGGCGAAACTTGCGCTTCCGAACGGCCGGACCCTGACGCGCGCCGATGAGGTCATCACCTTCATCAACCGAAATCTCGAACCTTACCGCGGGTATCACGTCTTCATGCGCGCGCTGCCCGACCTGCTGCGCCGGCGGCCCGAGGCGCAGATCGTGATCTTGGGAGGCGACGAGACGAGCTATGGCGCGAAACCGCCCGCAGGACAAACGTGGAAACGGATCTTCGCCGAAGAGGTGCGCCCGGCGATTCCCGATAACGACTGGGCGCGCGTGCATTTCCTTGGCCGTGTTTCCTATGCGCGCTTCCTCGCGGTGCTTCAGGTCAGCACAGTCCATGTCTATCTGACCTATCCGTTCGTGCTCTCCTGGTCCCTGCTCGAAGCGATGAGCGCAGGCTGCGCCATCGTCGCCTCCGACACCGCACCGGTGCGCGAGGTGATCGAGGCGGACCGGACCGGGGTTCTGGTCGATTTCTTCGACCGTGCAAGGCTGGTCGAAAAAACCTGCGCCCTGCTCGACGCTCCTGAACGGGGCACCGCCCTCGGCCGGGCGGCACGGCGCTTCGTTACGGAAAACTACGACCTGTCAGGCATTTGCCTGCCACGGCAACTGGATTGGGTCGATGCGCTGGCCCGGATCAGCCCGGTGCGCAAGCCGCAGGATTAAAGCCGGCTGTCCTGCTGGCGCAGTTGCCGTGCACGGGTCAGGATCGCATCCTCCACCGCCCGCACAGTCTCCGCGCTCGCCGGGCCGGAGCGGGTCATCAGCGCGAGGTTCAGTGACCGCGCATCGAGCGCGGGATCGTTGACGAGGATCGTCGCGCGATACGCGCGCCCGCCGCCCGGCGGCGTGCCGAAACCCGTGGTGATCACCCCGGTGAACGGATCGACCGATTGCACCGGCAGGAAATCCAGCGTTTCGAGCGCGGCGTTCCAGATATACTTGTTGACCGCACCGACCTGCCCGGCATCGCCCCTGTTGCGGAAGAAATCGAACAGCGTCGATTGCGGGCGCATCCGGTCCTGGTAAATGATGTCGTCGGCAATCTCGGAGGCCGGGCGTGTCTCGACCGGCTCGCCGCCGCCGCATCCGGCCGCCAGCGCACCGATGAGCGCGAGGCCAAAACCGGTCCTGATACGTGCATGGTCCATCAAAGACTGCCCTCGACTGCTAGTTTGCCTTTCGCTTTGCATACTAGCCGTGCCCATCCACGACAAGCCGAACTTGCAAACCGGGCGGAGCGCGCGGAGTTTGAACGATAATCCGCCCGCGAGGCTTGTGGCAAATGCGCATCACAGATCGCGAAGTTCGATGCCGATTTGTCGCTCGCCTTGCAATAAAGCCCCCCCGGGGAGCATAGAAGCCTCAGCTAATCCGAACAGTCGGTTTGGTCCGTGCCTTACGAACACATGAGGGAAAACAATGAAAACTCTTCTTCTTGCTTCCACCGCGCTGGTTGCAACAGCAGGCATCGCAGCCGCAGAAGTCTCCATCACCGGCTACGCCGAAATCGGTGTCATCGGCGGTGACCGCTATGGCGACGAAGACCAGTTCCACACAGATATCGACGTCACCTTCGCCATGACCGGCGAATCCGATGGCGGCCTCGCCTTCGGTGCCACTGTCGATCTCGACGAGACCCAGGAAGACGGCGCATTCGACGCAACAGATCAGTATGGTGCTGTCTGGTTCCTGTCCTATGGTGGCATGCGCCTCGACATGGGCGACACCGATGGCGCATACGACGCCGTTCTTCAGGAAATCGCACTGGCCGGCGCATCCATCGCCGACGACGAGACCGAACATTCTGGCTACAACGGCAACTCCGGCCTCGACGAACTGTATGACGGCCAGATCGCACGCGTGTCCTACTCCGCTGCCGGCTTCATCGTCGCAGCATCGGCTGAAATGGACGATAGCGGCGACGACGATCCCGTCTGGGGCCTCGGTGTTCGCTACGTCACCGATTTCGGCGGCACGGCTCTCGGCTTCGGCCTCGGCTACCAGACCGTTGACCGCGACGTTCTGGCCGATGTCGAGCTGATCGGCGCAAGCATCGACGCAACGCTGGCGAATGGCCTCTCGATGGCCGTGAACTACGCAGAAGCAGACATCGAAGGTCAGTCCGACAACGGCACCTTCATGGGTATTGGCCTCGGCTACACCTGGAACGCGCTGTCCGTTGGCGTCAACTACGGTGAGTACGAAGATTGGGCCGTCAATGTCGGCGCGGAAGATGCGTCCGGCTGGGGCCTCGCAGCCACCTACGACCTGGGCGGCGGTCTCGCAGCTCACGTTGGCTACGGCAACTCCGACGATGTCGACGGTCTCGGCGACAACGACGAAGACAGCTACTCCTTCGGTCTGTCGATGAGCTTCTAATAGCTCTGAACCAGATTTGGTTAGCGAAGAGCGGGCCTTGCGCCCGCTCTTTTCTTTTGCGCATCCCCCCTGTAGCTATCGGCGAAACGACAGGGCACATGATGCAGGCACATCCCCAATCCATGCTCAAGGCCGGGTTCGACAAGGCGCAACGCCTTGCGCAGTCCGGCGCGCTGCGCGAAGCCGCCGCGCTGCTCGACGGGCTGATCCTGCAAGCCCCGCAAAACGCCGATCTGTATCTCTCCCGCGCCCGTCTCGCCGCCCGGCTCGGCGACAGCGCCAAACGTCAAAGCGCCATCGACAACGCGCTGCGCCTGCGCCCGACCGATCCGGCCATCCTGTCCGAGGGGATTGCCACCTACACCGCCCTCGGGGCGCATGACGACGTGCTCGGCCTCCTCGATCGCCAGATCGCGCTCGATCCCAAGGCGATCAAACCGCAGGCCGACAAGGCGCTCTACCTGCAACGCGCCGGACGGTTCGACGCCTCCGAAGCCCTCTTTCGCAGGCTGCTCAAGAAGCACCCGAACGATGCCGAGCTTTACCGCATGTTCGCGGCCACTCACCGGTTTACCAAAAGCGATCCGCTCATCGGCGCGATGCGGCGCCTCGCCAAACATCCCAAATTGCCGCCGGCGGGCCGGATGCATATCAACTTCGCGCTCGCCAAGGCGATGGAGGATACCGGCCAGCACGGTCGTGTCTTTCACCACCTCCGCCCCGCCAACGCGGCCCAGGCCGCGCTGTGGCCCGACGATCCCGCCGCCCGCGCCGCCGAATGGTCCGGCACAGTCGCCGCGCAGGACGGCCTGACGCAGCTTGCCGATGCGCCGGGCACGAAACCGGGGCTGATCTTCGTCACCGGCCTCCCCCGCTCCGGCACGACGCTGGTCGAACAGATCATCGCCAGCCATTCACAGGTTCAGGCCGGCGGCGAGATGGCGACGGCGCTGCGCTGTGCCTATGCCAGCTTCGGCGCCGGGGCCGCCATGAGACCGCTCGCAACGGCCACCCGCGACGAGTTGATCCGTTTCACCCGGCAGCTCGAACAGCTCAACCGCCCCAGCGCCGCGCAGGACACGCCGCGCCTCACCGACAAGTCGATCATGGCCTTCCTGATCTACGGCCTGCTGCACGCGACCCTGCCGAACGCCCGGTTCATCATCGTCCACCGCGACCCGCGCGACATCGCTGTGTCGATCTACAAGAACCATTTCAGCACCGGCACCCATCGCTATGCCACCGATCTCGCCGCGATTGCCGAGGTGATCAAGAGCTTCCGCCGCATCACCGCCCATTGGCGCGACACCCTGCCGGATCGCCTGACCGAGATTCGCTACGAGGATCTCGTCTCCGATCCCGAAGCCGGATCCCGCGCGCTGATCGATGGCGCAGGGTTGGACTGGGAAGACCGTTGCCTCGATTTCCACAAATCCGGCGGCACCGTCAAAACCCTGAGCCTGCATCAGGTGCGCCAACCGATCTACCAAAGCTCCGCCGCCGCCTGGCGCCGCTACGAGGCCGAGCTGCAACCCTTCTTCGACGCATGGGGAGACACATCATGGGACTGACCGACATCCGATCGCGCATCGCCGCCGCCGCCCGGGACGCCGGGCGCGCGTCCGAGGACATTACGCTGATCGCCGTGTCCAAGGTCCAACCCAATGAGCGCGTGGACGCCGTGCTTCGGGAGGGGCACCGCTCATTCGGCGAAAACCGCGTTCAGGAAGCGGCCGGGAAGTGGCCAGATTTCCGCGCCCGGTTCGACGGGATCGACCTGCACCTGATCGGCCCGCTCCAGACGAACAAGGCCCGACAAGCCTTCGAGCTGTTCGACGCGATCCACACGCTCGACCGGCCGAAACTGGCCAAGACCTTCGCCCGCCTCGCGCAGGAAACCGGGCATTGTCCGCCGCTCTTCATCCAAGTTAACACCGGGGAGGAACCGCAAAAGGCCGGGATCGCGCCGGACGCAACCGATGCCTTCGTCAAGGACTGTCTTGCGCTCGATCTGCCGGTCCACGGGTTGATGTGTATTCCGCCGGCGGAGGAAACCCCTTCGCTGCATTTTGCCCTGCTCAGGAAACTCGCCGAGCGCAACGGCCTCAAGCAACTCTCGATGGGCATGTCAGCGGATTTCGAGCAGGCCATCGCCTTCGGCGCCACCCATATCCGCGTCGGCTCCGCCATTTTCGGCGAACGCGAAACGCCCGAAACCTGAGTGCAACGCCCTGTTTCCGTCGACGGAAACAACAGGATGCGTCAACGCATCCTTCCTCTTCAAACGAAAGCGCCCCGGAAAACCTCCGGGGCGCTTCGTCTATCCATTGAAAACGATCAGTGCAGTTTCTGCCCCACGGTCGCGATCGACTCGTCGATCGTCTTCGCCGCATCCTGCTTGCTCATCTGCTTGGCCACAACGTCCCGCGCAGCCGCCACGGCGACGGCAATCGCACGGTCCCGCACTTCCTTGACCGCGCTCGCCTCGGCCGAGGCGATCTGATCCTCGGCAGCCGCAAGACGGCGCTCGATGGATTTCTTCAGATCGACCTTCGCCTGCTCGCCTGCGGCCGCCGCTTCCTGCTTGGCATGGGCGATGATCCGGTCGGCCTGATCGCGCACCTCGCGCTGCTGGCGCTCATAGGACGCCAAAAGCGCCTGCGCTTCCTCGCGAATGGCCTTGGCCTCGTCCAGTTCGGCCCGGATATTCTCGGCGCGCTTGTCCAGCATCTTCATCAGAAGTGTCGGCACACGGTAATAGAGCAGAATGCCGATGAAGACGATGAAGCCAAGCAGCACCACGAAATCGGTATTGTTGAGCGAGATGAAAGGCCCGTCCGCGGCATGGGCCGGAACGGCCACCACACTTGCGGCAAGGGCCACCAGAAACGGTCTCATGACGACGCCCCTTTCATGTTCGCATCCACCGCTGCCGCGATGGTCGCATCATCGGCCTGCCCGCCAAGCGCGGCAACGATGCTGCCCGCGGTTTCCTTGGCCACGGCCTCGACGCTCTGAACCGCAGAGGCTCGGATATCGGCGATGGCCTTCTGGGATTCAGCGGTTTTCGCGGCGATCTCGGCATCCGCCTTGGCGATTGCCTTGTCGAGATCGGCCTGCATTTCGGATTTGTTCTGAGCGATGATCCGTTGCGCTTCGGCCCGCGCATCGGTCAGCGACTTGTTGTAGGCCTCTTCGGCCTCGGACGCCTTGCGCTTGAGATCCTCCGCCGTGGCGAGGTCATTCGTGATCGTGCCCTGCCGTTCCGCCAGAACCGTCGCAATGCGCGGCAACGCGACACGGGACAGGACAAGGTAGATCACGATCAGCGTGATCACGAGCCAGAAGATCTGGTTCGGCATCCAGTCCGCGCAAAGCTGCGGCATCCCGATGGCGCTGCCATCCGGGCCGACGCAAAGCCCTGCAGCTTCGAGATCAATGGGTTCGGTTGCCATGTCGTCCTCCGTCGGAACTCGTCGTTACATCGGGCGGGCTGCGTCGAACGCAGCACCGCCCGCGCGTAAGGATTGGGATCCGATGCTTAGACGGCGAACATCAGCAGCAGCGAAACGAGGAACGCGAAGATCCCCAGCGCTTCCGCGAATGCGATACCGATGAAGAGCGTGGCTGTCTGCGACGCGGCCGCGGACGGGTTGCGCAGCGCGCCTGCGAGGTAGTTGCCGGCCACGTTGCCCACCCCGAGTGCTGCCGCACCCGAACCGATTGCTGCCAGGCCTGCGCCGATATGTGCGAGATCGCCTTCCATGTGAATTCTCCTTACGATTGGAAGTTGAAGATCGTGCCGGGCAAGCCGCCCGGCGATGTCGTTAGTGCGACGGGTGCAACGCGTCTTTCAGATAGACGCATGTGAGGATCGTGAAGACATACGCCTGGATGAAGCCCACCAACACCTCAAGCGCGTAGATCGCCGTGATGCCCAGAACCGAAAGCGGTGCGACCACGGTGATCGCGGCGAAGCCGGCGAAAACCTTGAGAACCGCGTGGCCCGCCATGATGTTGCCCGCAAGACGAATGGAATGGCTCACCGGGCGCACGAAATACGAGATGAGCTCAATCACCGCCAGGATAGGACGCAGCGCCAGGGGCGCGCTCGACACCCAGAAGAGGCCCAGAAAGCTCGCTCCGTTCTTGACGAAGCCCAGAACAGTCACCGCGATGAACACGCCGAAACCCAGCACCGCCGTGACGGCGATATGCGAGGTGGGCGAAAACGAGGTCGGGATCAGCGCGAGGAAATTCGAGAACACGATGAATATGAAGAGCGTGAAGATATAGGGAAAATACTTTACCGCATCCTTGCCGGTCACGTCCTCGACCATCTTGTAGATGAACCCGTAGGCCAATTCGGCCACCGATTGCGTGCGCGAGGGAACGGTCGCGCGCTTCGAGGTGCCAAGCACCATCAGCCCGACGACGCAAGCCACCGCCAGCAGCATCCAAAGCGCGATATTGGTGAAGGTGAACATGCCAACTGCGCCGTCGCCGAAGACCGGCTCTATGATGAACTGGTCCATCGGGTGGAACACGAGGCCGCCGCCTTCGCCGTGATCGTCAACTGCCGTTGCCATCCTGATCCCTCTCGTTCTCTCCGGCCCGTTCGGCCAGGTTCGTTCTCTGCATTTCCCTTGCGCTGCGGATCATCACGTTGATCCCGGCGGCAAAGCCCAGCAATGTAAACAGCACCATCAGGAACGGCTGCGTTCCGAAAAGCGCATCCAGCCCGTATCCGATGCCAAACCCGATCCCCAGGCCGGAGACCAGCTCGATTACCATCCGCCAGGCATGTTGTGCCTGGCTGTAATGTTCCTCCTGGTGCGGCTTGTCCGTGCCGGCCCCCTTGGCCGCCGCGATCCTTGCTTCCAGCTCTGCCAGCCGCTGCCTCGAATCCCGCTCTGACACCGCCACCGCCCCGGTTGGAACTTTGCGCATGTGCTATGGCGCGGCCCCGCCAGAGTCAAGACGGCATGGCATGGCCGGGAACACCATGTATATCTCTGATATACATATGTTTTTCCTATCCCGACGACCCATCGCCCGGCCGCCCGATCGGCGGTTCGGAGCAATTCCGCCCCAAACCCATATTCAACTTTGCAGTTGAGTATCCTGCACTCGCAAAGGTATTGAGGCGTATGGCCCGAAACCTCGACATCGTCTTTGCCGCGCTCGCCGACCCGACCCGCCGCCGCATCCTGTCCATGCTGCTGGAGGACGACATGGCCGTGACGGACGTGGCGGAGCCCTTCGACATGTCGCTCGCCGCGATTTCGAAACACCTCGTCATCCTCGCGAATGCCGGTCTCATTAGCCAGGACAAGCGCGGCCGTGTCAAATGGTGCCGGCTCGAACCCGATGCCCTGCGGGCGGCCAGTGTCTGGATGCAGGGGTTCGGACAGTTCGAACCCGTCAACCTCGACGCCTTCGAACGCTTCCTGATCGACCAGCGGATCGCACCGGAGCCGGGGTAAATGCGTCAACGCATTTACGACCTTCCGTCGACGGAAGGTTCGCCTACGCCGCGAGCCCGCGACCCTTCAAAAGCGCCTCGACACCCGGCATGCGGCCGCGGAACTTCTTATATAGCACGTCCGCTTCCTCCGATCCGCCAGCCGACAGGATATGACGCTCGAGCTTCTTTGCCATGCCGGCATCGAACGGCCCGCCGGCTTCCTGGAACGCGGCGAAGGCGTCCGCATCCATCACTTCTGACCACATGTAGCTGTAATAGCCCGACGAATATCCGTCGCCGGTAAAGACGTGCGCGAAATGCGGGCTGGCATGACGCATGACGATCGCCCCCGGCATGTCCAGTTTTCCCAGAACCTCCTGCTGCCTCGCCATGACATCCTCCGGCGGCGCGCCCTCGTGGAACGCAAGATCCACCAGAGCCGATGCAAGGTATTCCACCGTTTGAAAACCCATGTCGTAGGTCGCTGCAGCCAGCACCTTCTCGAGCATGTCCGCCGGCATCGGCTCTCCGGTGTCCGCATGGGTGGCGAACTGCCGAAGCACCTCCGGCACCTCAAGCCAGTGTTCGAATAGCTGGCTCGGCAATTCGACGAAATCCCGCGCCACCGACGTGCCCGAGATCATGTCGTAGCGCACATCGGACAGCATCTGGTGCAGCGCATGGCCGAATTCATGGAAGAGTGTGCGCGCATCGTCATAGGACAGAAGCGCCGGATCGCTTTTCGCGAAATTGCAGACATTGACGACGATCGGCCGCTGCGCATCGGGAAACTCCCGCTGCGCGCGGAAGGCCGAACACCACGCGCCCGAGCGTTTCGAAGCGCGCGCGAAATAATCGCCGATGAAAACCGCTACATGCGCGCCGTTTCGCGTCACCTCCCAGGCGCGGCAATCGGGGTGATAAAGCGGCACATCGAGCAGCGTGAATTCCAGCCCGAAAAGGCGCGTGGCACAGGAAAACGCGGCCTCGATCATCCTGTCGAGTTGAAAATACGGCTTCACCTCGGCCTCGTTCAGCGCGAATTCCTCCTGACGCCGCGCTTCCGCGTAATATCGCCAATCCCAGGGGCGCAGCGGCCCGTTCACCCCCTCCGCCTGCACGCGTTTTTCGAGCAGCCGCGCATCCGCATCGGCGCGGGCTTTTGCCGGCTTCCAGACCTTGATCAGCAAATCGCGCACCGCGGCAGGCGTCTTCGCCATCTCCGTTTCCAGCTTGAAGGACGCGAAGTCCGGGTAGCCCAATAGCCGCGCCCGTTCATGACGCAAGGCCAGGATTTCGGCGGCGATGTCGCGATTGTCGGTCGCTCCCCCGCGTTCCCCGCGAGAGATCCAGGCCCGCCATGCCGTCTCGCGCATGGCGCGATCGGGGCAGAACTGCAGAAACGGCACGATAACCGACCGCGACAGCGTCAGCACGGGCCCGTTCGCCCCGCGTTCCCGCCCGGCCGCATGCAGGGCATCGGTCACGAATTCGGGCAAGCCTTTCAGATCCGCTTCGCTCAACGCATATTGCCAATCGCGCTCATCGGCCAAAAGGTTCTGGCCGAACTGCGTGCCAAGGCTCGCAAGACGGCTCTTGATGTACCGCATGCGCACCGCGTCCTGCCCTTCCAGCCCAGCGCCGGCACGCAGGAAGCTGCGGCGCGTCAGCATCAGCACCCGTTCCTGCTGAGGTGCAAGATCGAGCCCGTCGCGTGCCTGCCAGACCGCCTCGATCCGTTCGAACAGCGCCCGATTGCCATAAATCGCCGTCGAATGCTCCGCCAGCCTTGGCGAAAATTCCCGCATAAGCGCCTCGCGTTCAGGCGTGCTATCGGCACCGGCCAGATTGTAAAACACGCCCAAGACCCGGTCGAGCGCCGCGCCGCTCGCAAGGAACGCCTCGATCGTATTGGCAAAATCGGGCGGCTCGGCATTGCCGGCGATATCGTCGATCTCCGCGAGGTGCCGCGCCATCCCCGCTTCGATGGCGGGTCCGAAATGATCGTCCCGGATCGCCCCGAAAGGCGGCATGGCGAACTCGGCAGTCCAAGGTTCGAGCAAAGGGTTGGTCATCGCGCGCTCCCGTCATACGGCATTTCTAGCAACACACCTGTTACCATCGTCTTAAGCCGCGCGTGAATTTTTGCCGCATACCGGGCAATCCGCACGGCTTTTGAGTTTGATTTTACGCGTCTCGGCCCAAAGCGCGTCATAGATCAGCATCTCGCCGCGAAGCACCTGCCCGGCCCCGGCGATCAGCTTGATCGCCTCGACCGCCATCATCGATCCGATCACCCCCGGCAGCGGCCCGATCACCCCCGCCTCGGCACAGGAAGGCGCGAGCCCTGCTGCCGCCGCTTGCGGGAACACGCATTGATAACAGGGCGCGCCCTGCGCCGGATCGAACACCGAAAGCTGCCCCTCCCATTGCGAAAGCGCGCCGGATATCAATGGCTTGCGTCGATCGACAGCCGCCCTGTTGACAAGATATCGCGTCTCGCTGTTGTCGGTGCCGTCCAGAACAACGTCATATTCGTCGACAAGCTGATGGGCGATCGCCTCATCGAGCCGTCGATGGTAGGGCAGGATCTCGACATGTGGGTTCTGCGCCAGCATCGCGGCCTGCGCGGAAAAGACCTTCGGCATTCCGATATCGGCGTCCCGGTGGATCACCTGACGTTGCAGATTGGCATTCTCGACAACATCATCGTCGATCACCCCGATCGTTCCGACCCCGGCCGCGGCAAGATATTGCAGCGCCGGCGCGCCCAGACCGCCGGCACCGATCACCAGAACCCGCGCATTTCGCAGCGCCTTTTGTCCCGGCCCGCCGATCTCGCGCAGCACGATATGCCGCGCGTAGCGTTCCAGCTCGCTGCTCGAGAAACGCCCCTCCCGCGCCACCGGACGCCGCTCCGCCGCCTCCTTTCGCTCCGCCCGCGCCTTGAGCGCGCGCACAACGCGACCATAGGCCGCCGCAAGGGCCGCAAAGACGCCGAGAATGATCCAGAGCGCCGCACTTTGCCCGGTGGCGAGCCGCAGCGGATGGCCCTGGGGCAAGACGATCTGGATGAACAGCACACCGACATAGAGCAGCCCGATCATGTAAAGCCGCGCGCGATAGGGCAGCTTCAACAGCGCCCCGACCGCCCAAAGAAACGCCGCAAGCGCCAGAACCAGGATCACGAGGCCACCCCCGTCGATCCGAACCCGCCGGCGCCGCGCTCCGTCTCTCCGAGCTCCGAAACCTCCGCGAACCGCGCCTGGATCACTGGCGCGACCACCATCTGCGCGATCCGGTCGCCATGCGCGATGGCGAACGGCGCATCCCCGCCATTCATCACGATAACCCCCAATTCGCCGCGATAGTCACTGTCGATCGTCCCCGGCGCATTGGGCAGGGAAATCCCATGCCGAAGCGCCAGCCCCGACCGCGGTCGTATCTGCACCTCGAAACCCTCGGGGATCGCCAGCCTCAACCCCGTCGGGACCAGAATGCGCGCGCCGGGGCGAAGGCGCACATTGCCCCGGTCAGGAAAATTCGCCCGCAGATCGGCCCCCGCCGCGCCGGACGTGGCATAATCCGGCAAGCCAAGGCTTCGGTCCGCGCCTTCCATCCATGAAACCTCTATCGCGACCACGCCCCGCCCTTCTCTTCGTTCCAAATACTCATGCACGCCGCCGCCCTCAGGCGATCCGCTCGGCAATCCGGGAGACGAGCCTCGTCGCCACGGCATCCTTGCCCATGCGCGGCCATCTCTCCGCGCCCTCCGGCGAAATCAGCGTCACCGCGTTCTCGCTGCCGCCCATGATTCCGGTCTGCGGCGATACGTCATTCGCCACGATCCAGTCACAGCCCTTGCGCACCCGCTTCGCCGTCGCATTCGCCTCGACGTCGTCGGTCTCTGCCGCGAAACCAATCACCAGCGGCGGCCGGCCATCGCCCATCTGCGCCACCTCCGCCAGAATGTCCGGGTTCTCCTCGAACCGAAGCACAGGCAGCGCGCCAGCCTGTTTCTTGATCTTGCCGGCCGAAGTCTCGGCCACCCGCCAATCGGCCACCGCCGCCGCGAAGACGGCGGCATCGGCCGGCAGCGCATCGAGCACGGCGGCGCGCATCTGCACAGCCGTCTGCACGGGCACCGCACGAACGCCAGCCGGGGGCGGCACATCTGCCGGCCCGGTCACGAAAACCACCTCCGCGCCCTCGGCGACCAAGGCCGCTGCGATCGCCGCGCCCTGCGCCCCGGACGAGCGATTGGCGATATAGCGCACGGGATCGATTGGCTCATGCGTCGGCCCCGATGTGACCACCACGCGCTTGCCCGCCAGCCGCCCGGCACCGAGCGCCGCCTGCACGGCATCAACGATCTCCAGCGGCTCCGCCATCCGTCCGGGACCGAACTCGCCGCAGGCCATGTCGCCGTCATTCGGCCCGATCACGGCGATCCCGTCACCGCGCAGGATCGAAAGATTGCGCTGCGTGGCCGGATGCTCCCACATGCGCACATTCATCGCCGGCGCGATCATTACCGGCGTGTCGGTCGCCATGAGCAACGTGCTCGCCAGATCGCCGGCCAGACCATGCGCCATCTTCGCCATCAGATCCGCCGTCGCCGGCGCGACCAGCACAAGATCGGCCACGCGCGAAAGCTGAATATGCCCCATCTCCGCCTCATCGGTCAGATCGAACAGCGCGCGATAGGTCTTTTCCCCCGCCAGCGCGGCAACCGACAGGGGCGTGACGAACTCCTCGGCGGCGCGCGTCATCACTGGCGTCACCGAAGCGCCCCGTTCGCGCAGACGCCGAATGAGGTCGAGCGATTTGTAGGCCGCGATACCGCCGCCGATGATCAGAAGTATCCGCTTGCCGCTCAACATAGGTCCATGCCCTCTGGCTTCGGCCCTTGTTACGGGCCGGGGCGGCAAAACTCAATCAGCGGAACGCCTCGCATGGATCGTCGCGCTCGGCCGGGGGCGAGAACGCGATCTCGTCGAAATCGCCCGCAGGCGCAGCGGCGCCCTCCTCACCCTGCCCCAGCGCGGCGATCTCCAACTCCGGCGCGGCAGCGGCCAGATAGACCGGCGCCCCCCGGTCGCGCCGCGCATGACCATTGCCGGTGATCACAACCACAGGCCCGCCATGCGCCTCGAACGCCTCGAGCGCGGCGCGCGCCAGTTCCGCGTCGCGCAGCCGCTGAATATCCACCATGCCCGGCAACATATCTTCCGGCAGCGCATCGCAATGCGCCGCCATCTGCGCCGCTTCCCGCGCGGCCTGCTCGGCCTCGGGCAACGCCCGGTCCAGCCCGAAACGCCCCGCATCGCCGCTGAAACTCTCCACAACACCGCTGCGCATGGCGTCGCGCGCGACGCCGCGCGGCACGGCTGCCCCGAAAACCGCCGCCTCGCCGCCGGCCACGAAAATCGGATGATACATCGAAAAATCGGGCCAGCCGCTGTCGGCCCAATCCAGCGCCTCGGCCATCTCCCTAGGGTTTGCCAACAACTCCGGCGTCACGCGCGCCGCCTGATCCGGCGTGAGCATCTCGAACACCAGCGCGGTAGGTGCGATGCGCTCCACATATTCCGCCTGCCGCGCATGGTGCCCTGGATTGTCATGCAATTCCCCGAGGAAAACGACATCCGCCGCCGCGAAAAAAGCCCCTGCGGCCAGCGCGGCAGGGGCCAAACTCATGAGAATCGCCGCCATCTTCATGACAGAAGATGTTGCACCTCCGGGCTCTCGGCCTCAAGCGTCTTGCGGATCTTGGCAAAGGCCGCCGCTTCGAGCTGCCGCACCCGTTCCTTCGAAAGCCCCAACTCGTTGCCGAGGCTTTCTAGCGTGCGGCCATCCTCGCGCAACTTTCGCTCGCGAACGATGAACCGCTCCCGCTCGTTGAGCCGGTTCATCGCCAAGGTCAGCCACTCCCGGAGCTGCGCCCGGTCCAGATCGGTCTCCACCGTGTCCTGGGCCTGAGCACTGTCATCTTCCAGCACATCGATCCACTCACGGCCCTCATCCTCGGCCGATTGCGTGGCGTTGAGCGAAAAATCCGAGCCCGAAAGCCGCCCCTGCATCATTTCGACATCATGGATCGGCACGCCGATCTCTTCGGAGATCAGGCGGCGCAACTCATGGCCCTCAAGCTGTTTGCCGGCCGCCGCAGCTTCCCTTTCGAGCCGAGCCTGCACGCGGCGCATATTGAAGAAGAGCGACTTCTGCGAAGAGGTCGAGCCGGTGCGCACAATGGACCAGTTGCGCATCACGTAATCCTGGATCGACGCCTTGATCCACCAGACCGCATATGTCGAAAAGCGCACGCCGCGATCGGGATCGAACTTGTCGGCGGCCTTCATGAGACCCAGCCCGGCCTCCTGGATCAGATCGTTCATCGGCGCGCCGTAACGCTTGAACTTGGACGCCATGGAGATCGCCAACCTCATATATGCCGTGATCAGCCGATGCAGCGCCACCTCGTCGCGCTGGTCTCGCCAGGCATAGGCCAGCTTCAACTCCGTCTCCGCGTCAAGAAGCTCCGCCTTCATCGCCCGCCGGGACAGCGTCCGGTCGTCGAACGTATCGAGTGCCATGAGAAAACCCCCAATGCTGGTATCTTGAACCGGTTACGCCGGAATCGGGCTTCTGGATCAAAAGAATGTTTGACAAAGTTTCTCACCAGCCGAACGTCGAGACCCGATCATTCGTTCCCCGCATTGCGCGCCACCAGCCCGGGGGCGACGCGTTTTCGAAAACGCGTCCGCCCGACGTTAACCTTTTCGCAACCATGTCTGCGGCATCTATACCTCGCAGGAAGATGGGGTCCGCATGGTCGCACACGCCTACACAGTCGCCTTCGAAGGCGTCGAGGCCCGTATGGTCGAGGTGCAATGCGCCATCACTCCCGGCGTGCCCGGATTCTCGATCGTCGGCCTTCCGGACAAGGCGGTCTCCGAATCCCGCGACCGGGTGCGCGGCGCGCTCTCCACCTTGCATATCTCGCTGCCCAGCCAGCGCATCACCGTCAATCTTTCGCCTGCGGATCTGCCCAAGGAAGGCTGCCATTTCGATTTGCCCATCGCCCTTGCGCTGCTGGCCGAACTGGACATCCTGCCGAAGGACATCGCCGCCCATTCCGTCGCGCTCGGCGAGCTGTCGCTCGACGGCGCGCTCGTCCCGGTGATCGGCGCGCTGCCCGCCGCCATGGCCGCGGCGGCGGAGAACCGCAACCTGATCTGCCCGGCCGCGTCCGGCGCCGAAGCCGCCTGGGTCGGCGATTGCCAGGTGATCGGTGCATCCAGCCTGATGGACGTGATCCAGCACATTACCGGGCGCACCCCGCTGCCCGCCTCCGAACCCGGAGAAGCCGGCGGCGCCCCCGATCCCCGGGACATGCGCGATGTGAAGGGCCAGGAACGCGCCAAGCGCGCGCTCGAAATCGCCGCAGCCGGGCGTCACCATCTGCTGATGGTCGGAACGCCCGGCTCCGGCAAATCCATGCTCGCCGCCCGCCTGCCCGGCATCCTGCCGCCCCTGACCCCGCTGGAGGCACTGGAAACCTCGATGGTCCACTCGCTTTCCGGCCTGATCGACACCGGCGGCATCTCCCGGCATCGCCCGTTTCGCGAGCCGCATCACACCGCCTCGATGGCTGCCATCGTCGGTGGCGGCCGCAGCGCCAAACCCGGCGAGATCAGCCTCGCGCATAACGGTGTGCTCTTCATGGACGAGTTCCCGGAATTTTCCCGCACCGTTCTGGAAACCCTGCGCCAGCCCATCGAAACCGGCGAGGTCATGATCGCCCGCGCCAATGCGCATGTGAAATACCCGTGCCGCTTCATGCTGGTGGCCGCCGCCAATCCCTGCAAATGCGGCTATCTCTCCGATCCGGCCCGCGCCTGCTCGCGCGCGCCGGTCTGCGGCGAGGATTACATGGGCCGTATCTCCGGCCCGCTCATGGACCGTTTCGACCTGCGCGTCGATGTGCCGCCGGTCGCCTTCCGCGATCTCGACGGGCCAAGCGCCGGCGCCTCCAGCGCCGAGATCGCCACCCGCGTCCGCGCCGCCCGCGCGATCCAATCCGAACGTTTCGACACCGTCGGCGGCGCGCGCCAGAACGCCGACCTGCAAGGCGCCCTGCTCGAGAACCTGACCCGGCTCTCCGATCCCGCCCGAACCCTGATCACCAGCGCCGCCGAAAGGTTCGGTCTCTCCGCCCGCGGCTATCACCGCGTTCTGCGCGTTGCGCGCACCATTGCCGATCTCGATATCGCGGACAGCATCTCACGCGAGCACATCGCCGAAGCCCTCAGCTACCGCCTTCCCGCCAGCGCCGGCTGACAGTCACGACGAGGCATTTCGGGATCTGCATCATTCGATCTACCCGCAACCACCGAACCGTATGGTCCGCGAGGACACTCTAAATTTACGAACAAGTCCCTGCCGGGGGGCCATCTCCGGCGCGCAGTCTTAAGACAAGATCGGCAATTTCGGAAGCGGCCTATCGCGTCAAGCCGGACTGCCGATCCATGGATGAACATCACGCCGTCGACCTGCGTCTGACAATTGGGCATCCGGCAGTGGGCCGAGCATCGACCACCTGGATCAAAGCTTCGCTTCGATGGCCTCCCAAATCAGATCGGCCACGTTGATCCCGTCGAACCGCTCGAGTTCCTGCAATCCGGTGGGCGACGTGACATTTATCTCGGTAAGATAGTCACCGATCACGTCGATCCCGACAAATATTTGCCCCTTCTCGCGCAAAACCGGCCCAATCCGCGCGCAGATCTCCCGGTCCCGTTCCGTCAGGACGGTTTTCTCAGGCCGTCCACCGACATGCATGTTCGACCGCGTCTCCCCCTCAGCCGGAACCCGGTTGATCGCGCCCGCAGGCTCGCCATCGATAAGAATAATGCGCTTGTCACCGCGCGAGACGGCGGGCAAGAATTTCTGCGCGATCAATGGCTCACGCGAGAACCCCGTAAACAGTTCATGCAGCGATGTGAGGTTGCGATCATTCGCATCCAGCCGGAACACCCCAGCGCCCCCATTGCCGTAAAGCGGTTTGAGAATGATGTCCCCATGCCGCGCCTTGAAATCCTTGAGCATTTCGAGATCACGCGCAATCATGGTCGGCGGCGTGAGGTCCGGAAAATCGAGGACCATCAGTTTTTCCGGCAAATTCCGCACCCAGAACGGATCATTCGCCACCAGGGTGTCGCCCGACACCCGATCGAGCAGATGGGTCGAGGTGATGTAATGCATGTCGAACGGCGGATCCTGCCGCAACCAGACCGTGTCGAAATCGGCGATATCGGCACGCCTTACCGGTCCGAGTTGCACATGCGCGCCATGAACGCGCTGCACGGTGAAATCCTGCCCCGTCGCGATGATCTGCCCTTCGGCATAGGCCAGCCGGTCGGGCGAATAATAGAACAAATCATGGCCTCGATCCTGCGCCGCTTCGGCGAGCCGAAACGTGCTGTCGGCGTCGATATCGACGGCGGAGATCGGATCCATCTGAAACGCGATTTTCATCTTGGCCCCTCTTGCGAAATCCCTCCGGGGATGTGCCGCATCGGTATCGCCAATACAAGCGCCGTCAGAACATCATGCTGGCATTCGGAATGATCTCTATTTTCCCCTGCCCATCGACAAGCGCGATATCGACCCGCGCCTCCGTAAGCGAACCTTTCGGACAGCGGCCGAGATAGCTTTCCGCGCTGCGCAGGATGCGCCCCATCTGTCGCGCGGTGATACGCTGCGCAGCTTGGTCATGCGTCCGGCTCTTCTTGACTTCGACGAACACCATCCTTTCGCCTTCGGCGAGGATCAGGTCGATTTCCCCTCCCGGACCGCGCCATCGCGCTTCGCGCAATTCGGCGCCCTGCCTCTGATAGTGGCGTTGAACTGATTTTTCGGCATTCAACCCGGCGTAATAGTTCGTTCTTTGCTTTGCCCCACGTTCGGGCCCGGTCTCAAAGTCAAATGGCATCACGCATCTCCCTTC
This sequence comes from Marivita sp. GX14005, assembly GCF_023370775.1. Lineage (GTDB taxonomy): Bacteria > Pseudomonadota > Alphaproteobacteria > Rhodobacterales > Rhodobacteraceae > Marivita. The sequence goes on along the minus strand of NZ_JAMCCQ010000002.1, from coordinate 88,819 downwards.
AGAATCACCCTACATCAAGGGCATCTAATTTTTTGCTAACGCCATCGCCCTTTGATAGGCCTCTCGCCGTGATATACCGAGTTTCTGAGCCACTTCACTGGCCGCATCCTTCACCGATCCGCGCGTCAGCGCCTTTTTCAAGGCAGCATCGAGCGTTGCCGGATCTGTATCCTGATGCGCGGCCCGTTCGATGATCACGACGATTTCGCCCTTTACGCTTTCCCCCTCATATCGTCTCGATAAATCCTCCAGACTTCCCTCACAACGTTCTTCGAACCTTTTGGTTAACTCCCGGCAAACCACGGCTTTGCGCGGGCCAAGTTCCGCAGCCGCATCTCTCAGCATCGCAGCGAGCCGTTTGGGGGATTCGTAGAAAACGAGCGTTGCAGGCACATTCGCAAGCTCGCGCAGAACCTTTTTCCGCTTTCCCGTTCCGTTCGGAAGAAACCCGGCGAAAAGAAACCTGTCAGTCGGCAAACCGCTCAACGTCAGCGCCGCGATCACGGCGGTCGGACCGGGTGCGCTGGTGCATGCCACGCCGGCAGCCAGCGCATCGCGCATCAGGTCGAATCCGGGGTCCGAAATAAGCGGCGTTCCCGCTTCGGAGGCGTAGACGACCGATTTTCCGGCCGCGAGCGCCGACATCAGCCGCGGACGGGCCTTTGCCGCGTTGTGATCGTGGTAGGCGATCAACGGACGTTCGCCGCGCGCGACCCCGTGTATCTCCATCAGGCGCCGCAAGGTGCGCGTGTCCTCCGCCGCAAGCAGGTCCGCGCTCGCCAGAAGATCGAGCGCACGCAATGTGATATCGCGCGCATTGCCCAGGGGCGTCGCCACCAGATACAGACCCGGCGCGATGTCGCGCGTCTGCCAATTCATCTCTGGACCCGCCTTTCTCGTCGTCTATGATCGTCCGCAAAACAAAAGCCGCGCTGTGTCGCGGCAGGTCAGGGAGTGCCGTTCATGTTGGCTGTTTTGTCCATCCCCCGCAAGCTGGTGCATCGCGCGATGGCCGTGTTGGCATTCATCGTTCTGGCCGCCTGCGATCCGGCAATGATGTCTGGCCCGGCCGGCGGTGCCGGCCCCAGGGTCAACACCGGCGCGCCGATCCCGGTGGCGCTTTTGGTGCCGCGCAGCGACAGCGGCGCCGGCGGTGTTGCCCGCAGCCTGGAGAACGCGGCGCAGCTCGCGCTTGAATCGCTCGATGGGGCCGAGATCGACCTGCGCGTCTACGATACCGGCGGCAATGCGCAGCGCGCGGCCGTCCAGGCCGAAACCGCCGTGGCCGAGGGCGCAAAGATCATCCTCGGTCCCCTGTTCGGCGAAGCGGCGAATGCCGCCGGCGTCGCGGTTGCCGATAACGGGGTCAATGTCCTGAGCTTCTCCAACAATCCCAGCATTGCCGGAGGCAATGTCTTTATTCTCGGGCCGACATTCCGAAACACCGCGGACCGATTGCTGCGTTACGCCGCGCGGCAGGGGCGCGATTCTGTCGTCATCGTTCATCCGCGCAATGTCGAGGGTGAATTCGGGAAAGCCGCGATCCAGGCCGCAGCAGCGCAGAGCGGCGTGCGCGTTGCCGATATCCAATCCTTCGCTTTCTCTCAGGAAGGCGTCGCCGCGGCCGTTCCGCGTATTCGTGACAGCATCGCCTCGAACGGCGCCGATTCCGTCTTCCTCACCTCGACCGCCGCCGGTGCTTTGCCAATGCTGCTTCAACTCATGCCCGAAGCCGGCATCGCGCCAGACACCACGCAATATCTTGGCCTTGCCCGGTGGGACGTGCCCGCGCAGATCCTTTCGATGCCGGGCGCGCAGGGCGGCTATTTCACGCTTGCCGATCCGTCCGCCGCCGCGGCATTCGAAACGCGCTACCGGGCGCGGTTTGGCGCCGACCCCCATCCGCTCGCCGGTCTTGCTTTCGACGGAATCGCGGCTATCGGCGCGCTGGTTCGCCAAGGCCGATCCGACGCGCTGAGCGGCCGTGCGCTGACGCAGGGTTCCGGCTTCCGGGGCGCGACCGGGGCGTTCCGCCTGCGCCCCGATGGCACCAATGAACGCGCGCTTGCCATTGCCACCGTGCGCAACAACCAACTGACCATCCTCGATCCCGCGCCATCCGGCTTCGGCGGCGCAGGCTTCTGATCTTTTCATATGCCGACATCCGGCCCGGTGGAGCACGCGGAACGCGCAAGGATACTGGACATCGCAGCGCTCGACCATGCGCTGCATGACAGCCTCGCCTCTATTCATGACGAGCGGGACATCCGTGCCGCGACCGTCGCGATCCTTTCCCAAGCGCAGAAAGACGGGCGGTCCGCGATCGCGGCACAGCTGAAAGCCGAGCCGCTCGATTCCACGACCGCCACGCAGGGCTACACATGGCTGACCGACCGGTTGATCGCATTGGCCTGGCGCGTTGTGACCACACGAATGCATCCCAATCCGAATCCTACAGAAGGTCAACGCTTGTCCGTGCTTGCCGTCGGGGGATACGGGCGCGGGGAAATGGCGCCTTTTTCCGATGTCGATCTGCTGTTCCTGACATCCTACAAGATCACCGGCTGGGCCGAGAGCGTCATCGAATCGATGCTCTATATCCTGTGGGATCTGAAGCTGAAAATCGGGCATTCGGCGCGCACTGTGCCCGATTGCCTGCGCCTTGGGCGAGAGGACATGACAATTCGCACCGCAATGCTCGAACATCGCTTTATCGTCGGTGACGAAACATTGGCCCACGAACTCGACGAGCGGCTTTGGAACGAGCTTTTCAAAGGCACCGAACCGGAATTCATCGAAGCGAAGCTTGCCGAACGCGATCTGCGCCACGACAAGCAAGGCCAAAGATATATGGTCGAGCCAAACGTGAAGGAGGGCAAGGGCGGGCTGCGCGACCTGCAATCGCTCTTCTGGATCGCGAAATATGTGCACCGGACGGATCACATCGAGGATCTTGTGCATCGCGGGGTCTTCCGTCCCGATGAATACGAGACATTCGCACGCGCCGAATCCTTCCTCTGGGCCGTGCGCTGCCATCTTCACCTCGCCGCGCGCCGCCCGGCGGAGCAGCTCACCTTCGACATGCAGGTCGAAATCGCCGAGCGGATGGGATATGTCGACAAGGGCGGGCGCCGCGCCGTCGAATGGTTCATGCAGGACTATTTCCGCCATGCCACCGCTGTCGGCGATCTGACGCGGATTTTCCTTACCTCGCTCGAGGCGGCGCAGCAAAAGCAACCGCCGCTTCTCATGCGGCTTTTCAAGCGCGCGCCCAGGGTCCGCTCCGATTACGATGTGGTCAATAATCGCCTTGTCATCCGCGACGAAGCGGCCTTTCTCGCCGACAAGATGAATCTCCTGCGCATTTTCGAGGAAGCGTTGCGCACCGGCCTGCTCATCCATTCCGACGCAATGCGCCTGATCAGCGGCAATCTGCACCTCATCGACAATGACATGCGCCAGAGCAAGGAAGCAAAGCGCATCTTCCTCGATCTGCTGCTCAAACACGGCAACCCCGAACGCGCCCTTCGCCGCATGAACGAGCTTGGCGTCCTGTCGGCTTTCATCCCCGAATTCGAACCCATCGTCGCGATGATGCAGTTCAACATGTATCACCACTACACCGTCGACGAACACACGATCCAATGTATCTGGCACCTGTCCGAGATCGAACATGGGCAGCTGACCGAAGAATTGCCTGTCGCCAGCAGCATCCTGGCCGAAGGGGTCAACCGCAAGGTGCTTTATATCGCGCTCCTGCTGCACGATATCGGCAAGGGGCGGGACGAGGATCACTCCGTCCTCGGATCCCGGATCGCGCGGCGGGTCGCCACACGCCTCGGGCTCAGCAAACAGGAGATCGCCACAGTCGAATGGCTGGTGCGCTATCATCTGCTGATGTCCGACATGGCGCAGAAACGCGATATCGCCGATCCGCGCACCGTGCGCGATTTCGCCAAGGCGGTTCAAACCCGCGAACGGCTCGATCTGCTTTGTGTTCTGACGGTCTGCGATATTCGCGGGGTGGGGCCCGACACCTGGAACAACTGGAAGGCAGTGCTGATCCGTGCGCTCTACCGGCAAACCCGCCGTGCGCTCGAAGACGGGATGGAGGCGCTCAATCGCGAGAACCGGGGAACCGAGGCGAAAAAGGCTCTTCGGGCGGCGCTTTCGCATTGGGACAGCAAGGCGCTGCGCGCGGAAACCGCCCGCCATTATCCGCCCTATTGGCAAGGTTTGCACGTCACCGCACATGTCGTCTTCGCCGAACTTCTGCGCGACATCCATCCAGATGAAATCCGGATCGATATTCACCCCGATGAAGATCGCGACGCCACGCGCGCCTGTTTCGTGCTGGCCGATCACCCCGGCATTTTCTCGCGTCTTGCCGGGGCATTGGCGCTCGCCGGCGCGAACGTGGTCGATGCGCGCACCTTTACCTCCAAGGACGGCTACGCCACCGCGATCTTCTGGATTCAGGATGGCGACGATTCCCCCTATGACAGTGCGCGCATCCCCCGCCTGCGCGACATGATTTCCAAGACCCTCAGCGGCGACGTCGTCGCCCGCGAGGCGATCAAGCCGCGCGACAGGCTCAGGAAACGCGAACGCGCCTTTCGCGTGCCGACATCGATCACGTTCGACAATGAGGGATCGGAAATCTACACCATCATCGAGGTCGATACCCGCGATCGGCCCGGCCTGCTTTATGATCTGACGCGCACGTTGGCCAACGCGAATGTCTATATCGCCTCCGCAGTCATCGCCACTTACGGCGAACAGGTGGTCGATACATTCTATGTCAAGGATATGTTCGGTCTGAAATTCCATTCCGTATCCAAGCAAAGGTCACTCGAAGCCAAGTTGCGCGCGGCCATCGCCGAAGGCGCCGAACGTGCGCGGCAATAGATGCGGCTCGGCCCGCCTCATCCCCGGTCTAACGGCCATGGCCGCCATATCCTGAAACCGACTCCGCTTCCGCCACATGCCGCACGGCCTGTCTCAATCGGTCCTCGTCGCGCGTTTGCAATTGCCGGTGAATGTCCCGGTATTCCCTGTCTGCCCGCGTTGCCTCGAACAGGGCGCGCGCCTCGGTGATCGGAACGATGCCCGCCACGGGCCGCCCCCGCCTGAGCAGCGCGTAGCGCGCGCCGTGATAGCTCACCTGATCGCAGACTTGGCGCAGATTGGCGCGGAACCATTCGGTCCCGATATCCTCCAGTTCGGACAGGTTGTAACGATACATCGCGATCCTCCGGGCAGCGTGTCTGCCCACCGTGGTGCCAAACTGTTGACAAAAGGTAAGCGCGCCGCGCCGGGATCGTTAAAATGCGCAACACATTCCGCCCCGTACGGATGTCCTGTACGGCAGCGCGGCCGCAACCGTACCGCTCGCCGCCGCGCGGCGCCAAACTTGCGAATTAGCCTCAAATGCAGCGTAAATTGCGCTCCCGGCCGTACGGTCCACGCCCCCGTGCCGTACAACAGGCTCTTTTCGCGGCTCGATTTCTGCTCTACGCCGTGCAGACCTCGAACAGGAGCCCGATGAAACCGATCCGCCTGATATCCGGTGTTCTCACCGTCGGGTTCTGGACCCTCGCCAGCCGCGTCCTGGGCGTGCTGCGCGAGGTGATGATCCTCGCCCTCATCGGCCCCGGCCCGGTGATGGACGCGTTCGTCGCGGCCTTTCGCCTGCCCAACATGTTCCGCCGTTTCTTCGCCGAAGGCGCGTTCAATGCCTCCTTCGTGCCGATGTTTTCCAAGCGTCTCGCCGCCGATGACGACCCTCGCGGCTTTGCCGAACAAGCGCTCAGCGGGTTGGCCTTCGTATTGCTGATCCTGAGCGCGCTGGCGATGATCTTCATGCCTGCGCTGGTTTGGGCGACGGCGGGCGGTTTTGTCGGGGATGAACGGTTCGACCTGACCGTTAACTATGGCCGCGTCGTCTTTCCCTATATTTTCCTGATTTCCCTGACGGCGCTCTTCTCCGGCGTTCTAAATGCAACGGGCCGCTTTGCGGTCGCTGCGGCGGCGCCGGTGTTTCTCAATATATTCGTATGTATCGCAATGGGTTGGGCCTATCTGACGGGCGGTACCGTCATCCTTTGGCTGGTTTGGGCGGTGCCGGTTGCCGGGGTTGCGCAACTCGCGCTTGTCTGGGTCGCGACCGATCGCGCTGGTTTGCGGCTGCGCCTGTCGCGGCCGCGCTGGACTCCCGCGATGAAGCGGCTTGTCATCGTGGCGATCCCCGCCGCGCTGGCGGGCGGAGTGATGCAGATCAATCTGCTTGTGGGTCAACAGGTTGCCTCTCATTTCGACAAGGCCGTCGGCTGGCTTTACGCGGCGGACCGGCTCTATCAGCTGCCGCTCGGCGTCGTCGGCATCGCCGTGGGAATCGTGCTTTTGCCTGACCTCTCACGCCGGCTTGGCGTGCAGGATGACGCCGGGGCCAAGGCGGCCCTGTCGCGCGCCGGAGAAATGGCTCTTGCGTTAACCATTCCGGCAGCGGTCGCGCTGATGGTGATTCCCCTGCCCATCGCGACCGTCCTTTTCGAACGCGGTGCAACCGGCCCCGATGACAGCGCCGCCATCGCCGCGGCGGTCGCGATCTACGGGCTCGGCCTGCCGGCATTCGTGCTGCAAAAGGTTCTGCAACCGCTTTTCTTCGCGCGGGAGGACACAAAAACCCCTTTGAAATATGCTGTTTGGGCGATGATCGTGAACGCCGCTACCGCCATCGGGCTCGCGCCCTATATCGGCTGGATCGCGCCAGCCATCGCCACCACCCTTGCCGGCTGGGTCATGGTCTGGATGCTTGCCTCGGGCGGGCGCAGATTGGGCGATACCGCGCGGTTCGATGCACGGTTCCGCCGCCGTCTGTGGCGGATCGGGGCGGCATCGGCGATCATGGGCGCGGCACTGTGGTTCGGAATGGTTTTGCTTGGCCCGTTCCTCGAAATTCCGGGCTTTCGTTTTCTCGGCCTGCTCGCTCTTATCGCTTTGGGCATGGGGGTCTACGCGCTTGCCGGTCAGCTCCTAGGCGCTTTCTCTCTCGGCGATTTTCGCCGCGCGCTGAAGCGCGGCACCTAGTTTCTGCGGCGCAGGCGAAAGTGCAGTTTTTGCCACCCGCCCGGAACGAGGACCGTCGCCAATCCGAACCCGATCGCAAAGCCAGAGAGGTCGGCGATCCATTCGGCGCTCGCCCCGAACAGCAGGCCGAAAATCAGTTGGATGAACAGCAGGAATCCGATCAGGGTAAACGCCCGGATCTGCTTCTCTCCCATCTGGCCGAGCCGCAGCCAAAGCAGGTAGGTGAACCCCCCGATCAGCCCGTAAACCGCCGGAAACGCTCCGATAAGCGGAAGGGCGCTCGCGTGGATCAGCGCATAGACAAGCGCTCCGCCCGCTGCGGAGCCGAAGAAGATCGCCAGCACCGCGAAACTGCCCAGCGCCTCGCCGACCATCTTGCCCAGCGCAAGCAGCATGACGCCGGCAAAAAGCGCATGGGTGAAGTTGGCATGAACGAACGGATACGTGACGAACCGCATCAGGTGCTCGGGCGGCCAGCGCCCCGTCTCGCGCATCCAGGTGACGATCTCGGCCGAGAAGGCGAACCGCTCCAGAACGCCCAGCCGCCAGCCTACCGCGCCCGGCCCGCCAACGATCCCGCGCGATCCGAGGCCGAACGCGATCTCGAGCCCGACGATCACCAGGAACAGAGCGATCACCACGGGCGGAAGCGGGTTGAGAGGCGGTTCGTTATGGGGATGGCTCACGGTGTCCTGGCCTTGCTTGACGGCAACAGGTGCCATGAGTAAGCCACGCGGAACAGGTTTTCCAGACGGAGTTTGCGCCATGTCCGAGGGGGTCCAGACCTCTCCCGTTTTCACGCCCCGTGTCTTTTCGGGGATTCAGCCTTCGGGGGGGCTGACGCTGGGCAATTACCTTGGCGCGATGAAACGGTTTGCCGAGATGCAGGATCACGGGTTCGAAACGATCTATTGCATGGTCGACATGCACGCGATCACCGTCTGGCAGGATCCGGACGCGTTGCGTCGCCAGACACGCGAACTGGCAGCGGGATATATCGCGAGCGGCATCGATCCGAACCGGTCGATCCTCTTCAACCAAAGCCAGGTGCCCGAACACGCCCAGCTTGCCTGGGTGTTCAACTGCGTCGCCCGCATGGGCTGGATGAAGCGCATGACGCAATGGAAGGACAAGGCCGGCAAGAACCAGGAAAACGCCTCGCTCGGGCTTTTTGCCTATCCGGCGCTGATGGCGGCGGATATCCTTGTCTACCACGCCACGCATGTGCCGGTCGGCGAGGATCAGAAACAGCATCTTGAGCTGACCCGCGACATCGCGGCGAAGTTCAACCACGACTACCGGACAGAGTTCTTCCCGATGACCGAGCCGGTGATCGAAGGCGCCGCAACGCGGGTGATGTCGCTGCGCGACGGCTCGAAGAAAATGTCGAAATCCGATCCTTCCGATGCCAGCCGCATCAACCTGACGGACGATGCGGATTCCATCGCGCAGAAGATCCGCAAGGCCAGGACCGATCCGGAGGCCTTGCCTTCGGAAGCCGACGGGCTCGAGGATCGGCCCGAGGCACGCAACCTCGTCAACATCTACGCCGCGCTGGCCGAACAGTCGGTCGAGGATGTTCTGCGCGACGTGGGCGGCAAGCCGTTCTCCGAGTTCAAGCCGATGCTGGCCGATCTCGCGGTCGAGAAGCTGGCTCCGATCTCCACCGAAATGGGCCGGCTCATGCAGGCGCCCGAGGAGATCGACGCGATCCTGTCCTCCGGTGCCGAACGCGCCCGCTCCATCGCGGCACCGATCCTCAAGCGGACCTATGACATCGTCGGCATGGTCGGTTAGACCGCCGGCGATGGGCGCTTTTTCGCGGCTGGACGTTTCCCAGCCGCGCTCCTAGTCTGCGCAAAATTCGAGGGAGGGCGTCATGGCGACAGGCAAGAATATCCGCACCTATTTCAACGGCGCATGGCATGACGGCGATGCGCCGATCATGCGCGCGGCCGATCACGGCGCCTGGCTCGGCAGCAGCGTGTTCGATGGTGCGCGTTATGTGAACGGGATCGCGCCCGACCTGCTTGCGCATTGCCAGCGGGTAAACCGCTCCGCCGAGGCGCTCATGGTCACGCCGACCGTCACGCCCGAGGATATGGTCCAGATCGTCTGGGACGGGCTCGCCGCCTATCCCAAGGAGGCCGCGGTCTATATCCGCCCCATGTATTGGGCGCTCGACGGCGATCAGACGGCGATCGTGCCGCAGGCCGGCCGCACCGGCTTCGCAGTCTGCCTGGAGGAGATTCCCTTCGCTGCCGATACCGCGACCGTGACGCTCGGCAAGACGCGCTTTCGCCGTCCGGTGCTGGAGGATGCCGTCGTCGATGCCAAGGCCGGCTGCCTTTATCCCAACAACGCCCGCATGATCGCCGAGGTCCGCGCCCGCGGTTTCGGCAACGCGCTGGTCACCGACGCGATGGGCAATGTCGCCGAAAGCGCCACCGCAAATGTCTTCATGGTCAAGGATGGCGAGGTGTTCACGCCCATCGCCAACGGCACGTTCCTTGCCGGCATCACCCGCGCGCGTCACATGTCGAACCTGCGGAGCGATGGCGTGAAGGTTCATGAAACCGTCCTGACATTCGCCGATTTCGAAGATGCGGACGAGGTGTTCCTGTCTGGCAACATGAGCAAGGTCACCGCCGTGACGGGCTTTGAGGATACGTCCTACCAGGTCGGTCCGATGACGCGCCGAACGCGTGAACTCTACTGGGACTGGGCACATTCGGAATGATCCTCCGCCACTATTGCGCCCCGGGTGCTCCTGCGCCAGTATCCGCGCCATGGAGATGACCGATGCGTAAATTCCTGGTCGTTCTGGACGACAGCCGTGAATGTCTGAACGCGATGCGTTTCGCGGCCATGCGAGCCAATCGCACAGGTGGAGGCGTCGCGGTTCTTTCGATCATTCCAAGCGATGAGTTCAACCACTGGATCGGCGTCGGGGACGTGATGCGGGAGGAGTCGCGGGAACGTATCCAGGCGCATTTCGAAGTGTTTGCCAAGTGGATGCGGGACAAGCAGAATGTCGATCCCGAACTGGTGATCCGCGAGGGCGAGCCGGTGGCCGAGATCATGGCACAGCTTCAAGAGGATCCGGATATCGGCGTGCTCGTGCTCGGCGCCAATTCCGACAAGAAAGGTCCGGGGCCGCTTGTCACACAACTGACGAAGAACGCGGGCACCCTGCCGATCCCGATCACCATCGTTCCCGGAGAGCTATCGAAAGAGCGGCTGGAGGCGATTACCTGAGGCCGAAAGCGTGCTGCGACGAAGTAACAAGGGAGAGCAATGTGAGTTTCGAATCGAGTATTCCACAGCTTTTGGTCGCCGCAAGCATGACGCTGCTGGCCGCCCTGCCCGCCGGGGCCGAAGAGCGCGGCGCCGTGACCCTCATGGTCGACGGCAAAGAGATGCAACTCCCCCTCAACGCCAGCCAAAGCGATTGGAGCGGCTCGGAAAGCTATGCCTCGGTGAGTATCTCCGCCCGCCCCGCGGACGATCCGACAGGCGAGCAGATCAAGAGCCTGTCGCTCGGTTTCGACTTTGCGAATGGCACGGCATCCCTGCCCGAACTCTACCTTTTGCGCGCTGGCGAAGGCGACGCATTGGTGCGGCTTTTTGGCAATGAAGAGGACGGCAAGCTGACGGTCCAAGTCAGCCGGAGCGTGGTCGAAGGCCCGTTTCTTGCCATCGAAGGCAGCTTTTCCGGCGCGGTCGGTCCGAGCGAGGATTATGGCCGAACTGTCGATCTCAGCGATCCGGCGGATGTTTCCGGTTCGTTCAATGTCGTTCTCGGTCCGGTCGAGTGACGGCAATCACGATTTAGAACAGTTCTAAACCTTGACGATCCGCTGCGGCGCACGCATATAGGAATGGCCCATCAGGAGGTTCCGATATGTTCATCCAGACAGAATCCACGCCGAACCCGGCCACGCTCAAGTTCCTTCCGGGACAGACCGTGCTCGATATGGGCACCGCCGATTTTCCTTCCTCCGAAGGTGCCTCCGCCTCTCCGCTGGCGTCGCGCCTTTTCGCGATCGACGGGGTGAAGGGCGTGTTCTTCGGGCATGATTTCGTCACCGTCACCAAGGATGAGGAGCGCGATTGGGATCATCTCAAGCCTTCGATCCTCGGCGCGATCATGGAGCATTTCCAGTCGGGCGATCCGGTGATGGCGGGCGATGCGCAAGCACCCTCGGGCCATGCTGAACACAGCGGCGAGGATGGCGAGATCGTGGGCCAGATCAAGGAACTGCTCGACACCCGTGTGCGCCCCGCCGTGGCGCAGGATGGCGGCGACATCACCTTTCACGGGTTTGACCGGGGCGTTGTCTACCTTCATATGCAGGGTGCCTGTGCCGGCTGCCCGTCCTCGACCCTTACGCTCAAGATGGGGATCGAGAACCTGCTGCGGCACTACATCCCCGAAGTGACCGAGGTGCGCCCGGTTGCCGTCTGACCCTCCAATCCTGGCCTTCGACACATCGGCTGCGCATTGCGCAGCCGCTTTGCTTTGCGGCGATGCGGTGATCGAAAGCCGTGCGGAAACGCTTGCCAAGGGACAGGCGGAGCGGCTGTTGCCGTTCCTCCAGGAGATTTTGAACGAGACTGGCCATGACTGGCGCGATCTCGCGCGGATCGGCGTGGGGATCGGGCCGGGCAATTTCACCGGCATCCGCATCTCTGTTGCCGCGGCGCGGGGTTTGGCGCTTGGGCTCGGCATTCCGGCAATCGGCGTTTCGACGCTCGATGCCATTGCATATTTGCATTTCGGCGCCATGGCCGCCGTGACCGCACCGCGCGATATGCTCTATGCCCAACCGCCGGGCGGCACGGCAACGCTTCGCACCGCCGCCGACGTGGCAAACCCGGTATTCGCGCCGGAAGCCGCTGCATTGGCCGAGGCGATTGCGAGCTGCGCCGCGAGCGCCGATGCGGCCGCCGCAGGGCGACCGAAACCGCTTTATATCAAACCGGCCGACGCCGCGCCCTCGCGCATCGAGGCACCGGTGATCCTGCCGTGACACCTAAGGCGTTCGCGGCGCTGATGGACCGGGCCTATACCGAGATGCGCCCCTGGACCGAGGTGGAAATCGAAGCGACGCTCTCCATGCCGCATGTCGTCTTTCCGACCGCCGAGCGGGGCGGGCTTATCGCCCGTATCGTTGCCGGGGAATGTGAAATCCTGTCCATCGCCACCGATCCGGACGCCCAGCGGCAAGGTGTGGCCACGGGGCTTTTGAACAGGCTCGTCACGATGGCCGCCGAACAGGCGGCGGACCGCATTTTCCTTGACGTAGCGGCGCGCAATCACGCCGCGCGCGCGTTCTATGACCGGCACGGATTTTCCCGCCTCGGCATGCGCCGGAGCTACTATACGCTGCGCGATGGCAGCAAGGACGACGCCCTGCTTCTTGTCCGTTCCCTCCGTCCGGCAGCGGCGCAAGCGCCGGTGACGTGACTGCGCGTGGATGCAGAAAGCGGTTGACCCTCCGCCCCCGCTGCGGCCTAAATCGTATCTGATCAACCGATCTCATCAAGCGACGCAATCAAGCCGTCGCGGTCAAAACCTGGGAGCTTCAGATGACGCTTACGAAAACACTCTACGGCGCTGCCGCCGCGATGGCGATGATCGCCGGCAGCGCTGCGGCCGAACCTGCGCTGATTTACGATCTCGGCGGCAAGTTCGACAAATCCTTCAATGAGGCCGCTTATACCGGTGCCAAGCGTTGGGCCGAGGAAACCGGCGAGAAATATCTGGAGATCGAGATCCAGTCCGAAGCGCAGCGCGAACAGGCGTTGCGCCGTTTCGCGGAGGCGGGTGCAAATCCCATCGTGACGACAGGCTTCGCCATCGCATCGTCGCTCGAAGAGGTTGCGCCGGATTATCCGGACACGAAATTCGTCAATATCGACGGCTTCCTCGAAGAGATCCCCGATAACGTGCAGATCATCACCTTCCTTGAACATGAAGGCTCGTTCCTCGTCGGCATCATGGCGGCGCTTGCCACGGAATCGAACACCGTCGGTTTCATCGGCGGAATGGACGTGCCGCTGATCCGGCATTTCGGCTGCGGCTACGCACAAGGCGTCAAGTATCAGAACCCCGAAGTCGAGGTGATCGCCAACATGACCGGCACCACCCCGGCGGCATGGAATGACCCGGTCAAGGGCTCGGAACTGGCCAAGGCGCAGATCAGCCAGGGCGCGGATGTGATCTACGCGGCCGCGGGCGGCACCGGCGTCGGCGTGCTGCAGACCGCCGCTGACGAGGATATCCTGTCCATCGGCGTCGACAGCAACCAGAACCACCTGCATCCGGGCAAGGTGCTGACCTCCATGCTCAAGCGCGTGGACAATGCCGTCTACGAGGTGATGATGGCCGGCGAGGATCTGGAAACCGGCGTCAACAAGACGCTTGGCTTGTCCGAGGACGGTGTCGGCGTCGCCATCGACGACAACAACCGCGATATCGTGACCGAGGAGATGTTGAGCACCGTCGCGGATGCCCGCGAGAAGATCATCAACGGCGAGATCGACGTTGTCAGCTATTACGAGAACGACAGCTGCCCGGCGATCAACTTCTGATCCGGTGACTGCCAAGAAAACCGGACGGGGCGGCTGGCAACGGCCGCCCCATGCTGTAAACCGGGCGGGCAAAGACCGGGATCACCTTCAGGGATAGGCCATGAATACCGCTTCCGCGCAGGACACCGCCCCGCAAACAGCGCCGCCGGCCATCGAGCTGAAGGGCATCTCCAAGGCGTTCGGGCCGGTTCAGGCCAACAAAAACATATCGATCAGCGTCAAGCCGGGCACGATCCACGGTATCATCGGCGAGAACGGTGCCGGGAAATCGACGCTCATGTCGATTCTTTACGGCTTCTACAAGGCCGATAGCGGCGAGATTTTCATCAACGGGAAGAAGACCGACATTCCCGACAGCCAGGCAGCGATCCGGGCCGGGATCGGCATGGTGTTCCAGCATTTCAAGCTGGTGCAGAATTTCACGGTTCTGGAAAACGTCATTCTTGGGGCGGAGGACGGCCCGATGCTCCGCCCCTCGCTTTCCAAGGCGCGCGGCGTTCTCAAGCAACTGGCCGAGGAATACGAGCTGAATGTCGACCCCGATGCGGTAATCGAGAACCTCAGCGTCGGACACCAGCAAAGGGTCGAGATCCTCAAGGCGCTCTACCGGCAGGCCGACATTCTCATCCTCGACGAGCCGACCGGCGTGCTGACCCCGGCAGAGGCCGATCACCTCTTCCGCATCCTCGACAACCTGCGCGCCGAGGGCAAGACGATCATTCTCATCACCCACAAGCTGCGCGAGATCATGGATGCGACCGACACCGTCTCGGTGATGCGGCGCGGCGAGATGACGGCGACGGTGCAGACCTCCGAGACAAGCCCCGAACGGCTGGCCGAGATGATGGTGGGCCGCAAGGTGCTGCTGCAAGTCGACAAGACGGCCGCGAAACCGGGCGATCCGATTCTGGAGATCGAGGATCTGCGCCTGACCGACGACAAGGGCGTCGAAAGGCTCAAGGGCGTATCGCTCGAAGTGCGCGCCGGCGAAATCCTCGGTATTGCCGGGGTCGCCGGGAACGGGCAGTCGGAAATCCTCGAAGTTCTGGGCGGTTATGCCGAGGCGACCGGCACGATCCGCGTCAATGGCAAGCCGCTCGATCTGAGCGGGCGCAACTCGGACGGACAATCGCGGCGCGCACGGGGCATCGCCCATGTGCCCGAGGATCGCCACCGTGAAGGGCTGATCATGCCGTTCACCGCTTGGGAAAACACCGTTTTCGGCTATCACCACGATCCGGCGATCCAGTCCGGCCCGCTGATGGACAACGCCGCCATCCAGAAGGAAGCCGCGGCAAAGATGGAACGGTTCGACGTTCGGCCGCCGAACCCGAAACTCGCGGCGCGCAACTTTTCCGGCGGCAACCAGCAGAAGATCGTTCTGGCGCGCGAGATCGAACGCAATCCCGATATCCTGCTGATCGGCCAGCCGACACGCGGCGTTGATATCGGCGCCATCGAGTTCATCCACCAGCAGATCATTCGCCTGCGCGATGAAGGCAAGGCGATCCTTCTGGTCTCCGTCGAGCTGGACGAGATCTTCGCGCTGTCCGACCGGATCGCGGTCATGTTCGACGGTCAGATCATGGGCGAACGGCTACCCCAGGAGACCAGCGAAAAGGAACTGGGCCTTCTGATGGCCGGGATCACCGATCCCGAGCACGCCCATGTTCCGGATTCTCCGATGGCACTCTCGGACGGCGAGATGCAAAAGGCGGCGCATGACGACGCCGACACGCTCGATCCCAAACTTGCACCGGAGACGGAAGAGCTGCCCAAGCCGGCACAACCCGCCCCGGCCGATGCCTCCGAAAGCGGCGATGCGGCGAACCCCCTGACCGCGCCATCCTCCGCCACCGATCCGACCCCGCCCAAGCCCGAGGAGACCGACAAACATGGATAAGATGCCCGGCTGGGCCGATGCGCTTCTCGTTCCGCTGATTTCGCTGCTGCTTGCCGCGATCCTGTCGGCGCTCGTCATCATCGGCATCGGCGAGGATCCGATCGCCGCCTTTAAGCTCATGGTCGACGGTGCGCTGATGCGATCCTCGGGCTGGGGATATACGCTCTATTACGCGACCAATTTCATCTTTACCGGCCTTGCGGTCGCCGTCGCCTTCCACGCGCGGCTCTTCAATATCGGCGGCGAAGGTCAGGCAATGATCGGGGGGCTCGGTGTCGCGCTCTGTTGTCTCTTCATCCCGTGGCCCAACTGGTATATCGCGCTGATCGGCGCGACCGCGTCGGCAGCTATCTTCGGCGCGCTCTGGGCGCTGATCCCGGCCTATCTGCAGGCGAAACGCGGCAGCCACATCGTTATCACGACGATCATGTTCAATTTCATCGCGGCGGCGCTGCTCAACTACATCCTCGTCAGCATCCTGCGCCCGCCCGGCGCGATGGATCCCGCCACCGCCCGGTTCCCCAAACCGACGCATCTGCCCACCTTCCAGGACATGTTCTCAACCGCCGCCGAGCCGATGTTCCGCGGCTCCCCGGCTAATGTGACCTTCTTCATCGCGCTCGCGGCCTGCCTGCTGGTCTGGGTGCTGATCTGGCGCACGCGGCTTGGCTACGAGATCCGCGCTTTCGGAGAATCGCAGTCGGCGGCGCGCTATGCCGGCATCAGCCCGGTGCGCATCACGGTGATCACCATGCTCATCTCCGGCGGTCTGGCCGGGTTGATGGCGCTCAACACCACGATGGGAGAGGCCGAACGTCTGGTGATGAACGCAACCGAAGGCGCGGGCTTCATCGGCATCGCCGTGGCACTGATGGGCCGCTCTCATCCGCTGGGCGTGTTGCTGGCGGCGCTGCTTTTCGGATTTCTCTACCAGGGCGGGGCCGAGCTTGCGCTCTGGACGAACATTCCGCGTGAATTGATCGTCGTCATTCAGGCGCTGGTCATCCTCTTTACCGGGGCGCTCGACAACATGGTGCGGATGCCGCTTGAAAAACTGTTCCTCGCCCGCCGGAGGAAAGCCTGATGGATTTCGCCACGCTCTTGCAGGTGCTCGACAGCACCGTCCGCCTAGCCACGCCGCTGCTGCTGGCTTGTCTTGCCGGGCTCTTTTCGGAACGCTCCGGCATTTTCGACATCGGCCTGGAAGGCAAGATGCTCGCTGCGGCCTTCTTTTCCGCGGCCGTCGCGTCGATCACCGGCGATGTCTGGATCGGGCTTGTCGCGGGCGTGCTCGCGTCGCTCGCACTGTCGATCGTTCACGGGCTCGCCTCCATCACGTTTCGCGGCAATCAGCTGATCTCCGGGGTCGCGATCAATTTCCTCGCCGCCGGACTGACGGTGCTCATCGCGCAGGATTGGTTCAGTCAGGGCGGTCGTACGCCCTCGCTCATCGGACAGGGCCGGTTCGAGGCCATCACGCTTCCGGGTGCGGATGCGCTCTCGGGTGTGCCGATCCTTGGCCCTATCTACGCCGAGTTGATTTCCGGCCATTCGATCCTCGTCTATGTCGCCTTCGCGATGGTGCCGCTGACATGGTGGGTGCTCTACCGCACCCGCTTCGGCCTGCGCCTGCGCGCGGTTGGCGAAGCGCCCGAAGCGGTGGATACCGCGGGCGTGTCCGTGATCGGCCTGCGCTATGCCGCAATCGGCATCTGCGGCGTGCTTTGCGGGCTGGCCGGCGCCTATCTCGCCACCGGGCTACAGGCCGGTTTCGTCAAGGACATGACCGCCGGGCGCGGCTATATCGCGCTCGCCGCATTGATCTTCGCCAAGTGGCGTCCCTGGTATGCGCTTTATGCCTGCCTGCTCTTCGGGCTGCTGCAGGCGGTGGCGCTGCGCTATCAGAACATCGATCTCGGGGCGTTCACCGTTCCGGTGCAGTTCATGGATGCCCTGCCCTACATTCTCACCGTCGTGATTCTCGCCGGGTTCGTCGGCAAGGCGATCCCGCCCCGCGCCGGCGGCGAGCCCTATGTGAAGGAACGCTGACCAAACCGGACGTCGAACCGCCGGATTGAAGCAAAAACCGGGCGGCCGCATCGGCCCGACACGCGCGTCGCTTGAAACTGGCGCGCGGTTGGGGCTATGGACGATCCATGCAGATTTACCTCCCCATCGCCGAAGTCTCGGTCAACGCATTCCTGCTCCTCGGCCTGGGCGGGATGGTCGGCATCCTGTCGGGCATGTTCGGCGTCGGTGGCGGGTTTTTGATGACGCCGCTTCTTTTCTTCATCGGCATTCCCCCCGCCGTGGCCGTCGCGACCGAAGCGAACCAGATCGTCGCCTCGTCCTTCTCCGGTGTGCTCGCCCATTTCAGACGCAAGACGGTCGATCTGAAGATGGGCACCGTCCTGCTCGTAGGCGGGCTTGTCGGCGCCGCGCTCGGGGTGGCGCTCTTCAACTATCTCAAGAGCCTCGGCCAGGTCGATCTGCTTGTCCGGCTTTGCTATGTCGTCTTCCTGGGAATCATCGGCGCGCTGATGTTCGTCGAAAGCCTCAACGCCATCCGCAAGACGAAACGCGGCAAACCGCCGGCGCGCAAGAAACACAACTGGGTGCACGGGCTGCCTTTCAAGATGCGATTTCGCACATCGGGACTTTATATCTCCGTCATCCCTCCGCTCGTCGTCGGCGTGCTCGTCGGGGTGCTTGCCGCCATCATGGGCGTGGGCGGCGGTTTCATCATGGTGCCGGCGATGATCTACCTTCTTGGCATGCCGACGAAAGTGGTCGTGGGCACCTCGCTCTTCCAGATCATCTTCGTGACGGCTTTCACGACACTGCTGCACGCGACGACGAATTACACGGTTGATATGGTGCTTGCCGTGCTGCTGCTGGTCGGCGGCGTCGTCGGGGCGCAGATCGGCACGGTGATCGGCGCGCGGCTGCAGGCCGAACAATTGCGCATACTGCTGGCGCTTCTCGTGCTCGTCGTTTGCGGCAAGCTCGCGCTCGACCTGCTGATCCAGCCGTCCGAACTGTTCACCCTCGGCACGGAAGGGGCGCATTGATGCGGTGGGCGCTATTGCTTCTGATGCTGCTCGCGGCTCCGCTGCGCGCAGAGGAGGTCGTGCTCGGCCTGAGCCGCGATCAGGTCGCGATCTCCACCAATTTCGATGGCTCCGAGATCATCCTCTATGGCGCCATCAAGCGCGAGGAACCCATCCCGGCGGCCGACCCGCTGCATGTCATCGTGACGGTTTCCGGCCCGCTGGCGCCGGTCACGGTCCGGCGCAAGGAGCGGCGTTTCGGCATCTGGGTCAATGTCGACGCGGTCGATGTGGATGCGGCGCCGAGCTTCTATGCGATCGCCACATCGGGCCCGTGGAACGAGGCCATTTCCGATACCGAAGACCTGCGCCACCGCATCTCGATCCCCCGAGCCATCCGCTCCGTCGGCGCGCCGATGTCCGTCGCCGAGCCACAGGCCTTCTCAGACGCGGTGATCCGCATCCGCAAGGAAAACGGTCTCTACCAGCTCGACGAGGGCGGTGTGGAATTGCGCCAGTCCACGCTGTTCAGCACCGAGATCGACATGCCGGCCAACCTGACCGAAGGCGATTACGCGATCCGCATCTTCCTCACCCGCGGCGGCGAAGTGCTTTCGACCTACGAAACAAGCATCGATGTGAGCAAGGTCGGACTGGAACGCTGGCTTTTCGAGCTTTCGCGCGAACAGCCGCTCATCTACGGTTTGATGTCGCTCGCCATCGCCATCGCCGCCGGATGGGGCGCCTCTGCTGCCTTCCGGCTCGTGCGTTCGGGCTAAAATATCGCGCCGCATCGGGCTTCTTTGGGCCATAAATACCTCCGCCGGAGGCTCCCGAACGCAGGATTCGCGCTGCAATCAGCCGTTCTCATGGAAAAACCCGTAAATGCGCTCTGCCAGCGCTTCGCTGACCCCGTCGACCGCCCTGAGATCGGCAAGGTTCGCGCGACTCACCGCCTTGGCCGATCCGAAATGCGCCAGCAGCGCCCGCTTGCGCGCGGCACCGACGCCCGGCACCTCATCGAGCGGATTGGCTATCTGGGACTTGGCCCGCTTGGCGCGATGCGTGCCGATGGCGAAACGGTGCGCCTCGTCGCGCAGGCGCTGGACGAAGTAGAGCACTGGATCGTTATGGCGCAGCGCAAAGGGACGCGTGCCGGGGCGGTGGAATTCTTCCTTGCCGGCGTCGCGGTCCACGCCCTTGGCCACGCCCACCATCGGAATATCCTCGACGCCGTATTCCTCCATGATCCCCTGCACCGCCGACACCTGCCCCGCGCCGCCGTCAATCAGCAATAGATCGGGCCAAAGCCCCTTCTCGCGGTCGGGATCGTCCTTCAAAAGCCGCTTGAAGCGCCGGGTCAGCACCTCTTTCATCATGCCGAAATCATCGCCCGGCACCAAATCGTCACCGCGGATGTTGAATTTGCGATACTGGTTCTTGATGAACCCGTCCGGCCCGGCGACGATCATCGCCCCGACGGCATTGGTTCCCTGAATATGGCTGTTGTCGTACACCTCGATCCGCTCGGGCGGCGCGTCGAGCGCGAACGCCTCCGCCAATCCGCGCAGGAGCTTGGCCTGTGTGGCCGATTCCGACATGCGGCGCGCGAGCGATTCCCGCGCATTGCGCAGCGCTCCATCGATCAGCTCGACCTTTTCGCCGCGCCGGGGCACGACGATCTCGACCTTGCGCCCCAGCTTGTCCGACAACGCCTGCGTCATAAGGTCGGCATTCTCGATTCCGTGTGACAGGATGACCTGGCGCGGCGGCTCCTTGGTGTCGTAGAACTGCCCGAGGAACGCCTCCAGCACTTCTGCCTCCTCCACATCCGGGCCGACGCGGGGGTAAAAATCGCGGTTGCCCCAATTCTGGTTCGCGCGGATGAAGAACACCTGCACGCAGGCCTGCCCTTTCTCCAGATGCAGCGCGATCACATCCGCCTCGGTCACACCGCGCGGGTTGATGCCCTGCGCCGTCTGCACCTGCGTGAGCGCGCGGATCCGGTCGCGCAGCGCGGCGGCGCGCTCGAACTCCATCTCCTCGGACGCCTGCGCCATTTGCGCGGCGAGCGTTTCCTGGATGTTGGTGGATTTACCCGACAGGAACCGTTTGGCATCGGCAACGCAGGCGGCGTAATCGCTTTCCGAAATCCGCCCCACGCAAGGCGCCGAGCATCGCTTGATCTGATACAGCAGACAGGGCCGCGTGCGGCTTTCGAACATCGCGTCCGAGCAGTTTCGCAACAGAAACACCTTTTGCAACTGGTTCAGCGTCCGGTTCACCGCGCCCGCGCTGGCGAAGGGGCCGTAATACGCCCCCTTCTCCTTCTTCGCGCCGCGATGCTTGCGGATCATCGGGAAGGCGTGATCGGTGACATGGATGTTTGGGAACGACTTGTCATCGCGCAAAAGCACGTTGTAGCGGGGCTTGAGCTGCTTGATGAGGTTCTGCTCCAGCAGCAGCGCCTCGGTCTCGGTGCGCGTGGTGAGAAACATCATCGACGCGGTTTCCGAGATCATCCGCGCGATGCGCCCCGAATGGCCCGAAGGCCGCGCATAGTTCGACACTCGCGCACGCAAATTGCGCGCCTTACCGACATAAAGAACCCGCGCCTGCGCATCGAGCATCCGGTAGACACCGGGGCTGCTGTCCAGCGTCTTGAGATAGCTCTGGATACAGGCGTGGCCTGTCACTGTGCTGGTTTCAGGGTCTGTCATAGGCCGGGATCGTCGTCATTCGTCAAAGGGCCGATTCCATGCCGCTGCTGCACAATCCGGCATGCCGAGGCAACCGTTCATACATCCACGACTTCTGTGGATAAAGCTGCGGAGAAGTTTTTGAGAACCGGTATTTTCCATTGTTTTTCGGGGTCTTCGCTGAATTGCCCATTTTTTGAGCGGCCTTCTAAGCCTTTGTTAAAGCTTGAAATTATTTTCAAGCATTAACAAACTATTGATAACATTAACAGTTTTGTAACGCTTTCTTAACCGCGCCGCGACCGGTGCAAAACTTGCCGCAAGGGTGCATCATTCGACGCCGATCACGTCCGGTGTCTGCCATCCGAGATGCTGCCCGCCATCGACGCACAGAAGCTGGCCGGTCACCGCCTTGGCATCCAGAAGATAGCCCAGCGCCGCGGTGATGTCGCCCTCGTCAGCGCCGCGTTGGAGAACCGTGCCGGCGCGCTGCGCGGCGAAATGCGCGGGGCTCTGGCGGCTGCCGCGCAGGGTCGGTCCGGGACCGATCCCGTTCACTCGACATTTCGGCGCGAGCGCCTGCGCAGCCGTTCGGGTGAAGGCCCAGAGCCCCATCTTGGCGATGGTGTAGCTCATGAATTCCGGCGTCAGCTTGCGCACGCGCTGGTCGATCATGTTGACGACAAGCCCCTGCGCCACCGGTTCGTCATACTCGTCCAATGGCGGCTCCGGCAGTTGCGCAGCGAACGCTTGCGTCAGCACAAAAGGCGCGCGCAGGTTGCTTTCCAGATGCCGGTCCCAGCTGTCGCGGCTTGCCGTTTCCAGCGTATCGTATTCGAAGATCGACGCGTTGTTGACGAGGACCGTAAGCGGGCCGCCAAGCCCGTCCGAGGCGCGCGCGACAAGGCTCTGCGTCTGGTCTTCGTTCAGCAGATCGGCTTGGACCGTGCAGGATGTGCGACCCATCTCGCGAACACGCTGCGCAACGTCATCCGCGCCGTCCTCCGAGGTGGCGTAGTGCACGGCCACGTCAAATCCGCGGCCCGCGAGATACAGCGCCATCGCGCGTCCAAGCCGTTTGCCGGAACCGGTCACCAAAGCCTTCGTCATGCGTTTGTCCCGTGTCTAGATGATGACGAGCGCAATGTAGCTCACATACAGCGCCGACAAGCCCACGCCCCACAGGCGCGTCAGATCGCGTCCGAAAAAGACCAGCGGCAGGATCAGGAGCGACGCGCCAAGCATCACCCAGAGATCGAAGCGCAGGAATTCGGGATCGACCGGGATCGGCGCGATCAGGGACGCCACGCCGATGATCGCAAGGAGGTTGAACATATTCGAGCCGATCACGTTGCCAAGCGCAACATCCGCTTGCCGCCGAAGCGCCGCCGATACGGTCGTGGCAAGCTCGGGCAGCGATGTGCCCAGCGCCACCAGCGTAAGGCCGATCACCGTATCCGAAACGCCGAAGATCGTCGCGATCTCTGTTGCGCTGTCGACGAGGATATCGGCGCCCAGCGGCAACCCGACGAGGCCGAGAACGAGATAGACGATGATCTTCCACCACGGCATGTTCGGATCGGCGCCCTCGGGTTCATCCTCGATCTCCGCCATCGCCTTGCCATTGCGGCGATGGCCGAGCGCGTCGCGCAGCGAATCTCCCAAGGACAGCGCAAGCGCCGCCAGCAGGATCAGCCCGGCGATGGCATCGAAAACCCCGCGAAAGGCAAGTGCGATAAAGAGCACCGAAGCCGCGAGCATGATGATATAGCTCTTCCGGGTCTCGCATTGACTGGTATGCATTACCGCCAGCATCGCCGGTATGCCGAGCACCAGAAGGATATTCGCGGTATTGGAACCAACGACATTGCCAAGCGCGATACCCGGCACGTTGTTCATCGCCGCCTTGATCGAAATGAGCAGCTCGGGTGCCGAAGTGCCGAAAGCCACGACGGTCAGGCTGACGATCAGCGCCGGCACGCCCATGCGAAGTGACAGGTTCACGGCCCCCTTGACCAGCGCGTCTCCCGCCAAGAGCAGGATCGCGAGACCGACGATCACACCTCCCCAGACCAGCACCATCTCAGCGCCCCTTCCGGGTGCAGGGGCAATCGCCCTTGCCGATCCTGTAGCGCCCGCATTTGCGGCATTTCGCGCTGGCAAGACGATTGGCGCCTGGAAGCCGGAGTTTGCCGAACATGGCAAGCACACCCATGAAAAGAAGGAAAAGAAGAACGATCTTGAGGATCACGTCAGAGCCCAAAACGCGCGAATTCGGCGCGCTCCTCAAAGGCGCCGAGCGCATCGCCGGCGAGTTTCGCCCCGAAACGGCTCAGCAGCGGGCGGCGTTGCTCGTAGCGCCGGAAGGTCACCTTGTCGCCGAAGCGCTCCTTCATCACGGGGGCAAGATGGCCGATGCCATCGGCAAGCCCAACATCGACCGCGTGCTGGCCAATCCAGATTTCCCCGGTGAAGAGATCGGGATCGTCCGCGAGCCTGCCTCCGCGCCGCGTCTTCACATGCGCGATGAAGCTTTCGTGGATCTGGCCGAGCATCCGGCCCAGCCGCGCGACATCCTCTTCGCTTTCGGGGCGAAACGGATCGAGCAGGGATTTCGACTTTCCGGCGGTATGGATCCGGCGTTCGATCCCCTGCCGCTGGATAAAGACCTGCGCGCCGAAGCCTGAGGACACGACGCCGATGGACCCCAGGATCGAGCTGGGATCGGCGAAGACCTCATCGGCCGCGCTGGCGATCCAATAGCCGCCCGAAGCGGCGACATCTTCGGTAAAGGCGTAGACGGGAACGCCTGTTTCCTCGGACAGGCGCCGGATACGGGCGCCGATGAGCGAACTTTGCACAGGAGAGCCGCCGGGCGAGTTGATTTCGAGCGCCACGGCATCCGGTTTGCCCTTGCGAAACGCCTTTTCGAGAAGGCTGCGCAGACTGGCATCGCTGAGCGTGCCCCGGGTGCCGGCAGCGATCGTGCCGTGCAAGCGCACGACGGACACGCGCGGTGCGGATTTCACGAAGGGGATAAAGCGCTTCATGCAGGCTCATCTAGAATGGCGTTGCCGGGCATACAAGGCGTGGCGGCAAATATGATCGGGCCGGATATGGGGCGCAAGGGCTGACCTATTGTTTCGCATGCGAAACATCAGGGCCGGTTCGGACCTATTAACCTTTGGTTAACCACCGGCCGCGCGAGACGGGGGGCCAGCCCCCCGCGCCCCCCGGGATATTTCCGGCAAGAAGAAAGAGCGGGCGGGTCAGAAGAAGCTTTGCGGATCGATATCGATGGCCATGCGCAGATCCCCCTTGAGTTTGAAAGGCGCGACCCAATCGGCCAAGGCGGGTTGCAGCGGCGCGCCCTTGGGCGCCTTGACCAGAAGCCGGACGCGGTGACGGCCGCGCACGCGGGCGATGGGCGCCGGGGCCGGGCCGAACACCTGTGCGCCCACGCGGCGCAGCGGGGCGTCCTGACGGGCGAGCGCGTTGCCCAGATCGAAGACCTCCTGTGCATTGGTCGAGGAAAGGATGATCCCGGCCAAACGGCCATAGGGGGGCACGCCTGCGGCGCGGCGCTCTTCGGCCTCGGCGCTCCAGAAATTCTGCTCGTCGCCGGACAGGATGGCGCGGATGACGGGGTGTTCGGGCTGGAAGGTTTGCAGAAGCGCCTCGCCTGATTTGTCGGCACGCCCGGCGCGGCCCGCGACCTGACGTATGAGTTGGAACGTGCGTTCCGCCGCGCGCAGGTCGGAGCCTTGCAGGCCCAGATCGGCGTCGATCACGCCCACCAGCGTCAGGAGCGGGAAGTTGTGACCCTTGGCGACAAGCTGCGTGCCGATGATCAGATCGGCGCCGCCTAAGGCGATGCTCTCGATCTCGGCCTTGAGCGCGCGGGCGGAGCCGAACATATCCGACGACAGCACGGCGAGACGCGCATCCGGGAAACGCGCCTGCGCCTCTTCGGCCAGCCGCTCGACACCAGGGCCGACGGGGGCGAGCCGGTCCTCGGCCTCGCAGGAAGGGCAGGCTTGCGGCAGCGGTCTGCTTTCGCCGCATTGATGGCAGACGAGCCGTTTCACGAAGCGGTGCTCGACCATGCGCGCATCGCAGTGATCGCAACCGATCTGATGGCCGCAGGCGCGGCAGATGGTGACGGGCGCATAGCCCCGCCGGTTGATGAAGAGGAGCGACTGTTCCTTTCGGTCCAGCCGCTGTTGCACCGCCCGGGCCAGCGTCGGGGAGATCCAGCTCGAGGCGGGGAGGTCTTCGGCGCGCATGTCGATGGCGCGCATGTCGGGCAGCACCGCCGCGCCGAAACGCGAGGTCAGTTCGAGCCGGTGGTATTTGCCTGCCTCGGCATTGGCCCAGCTTTCAAGGCTTGGGGTGGCGGAGGCGAGCACCACCTGCGCGTCGCAGATCGAGGCGCGCAGGACCGCCATGTCACGCGCGTTGTAAAGAACGCCGTCTTCCTGCTTGTAGGAGGTATCGTGTTCCTCGTCGACGACGATCAGGCCCAGATCGCGGAATGGCAGGAAGAGCGCGGAGCGTGCGCCGACGACGAGCTGCGCGCCGCCCTGCGCCACCATCTTCCAGACACGGCGGCGGTCTGTCATGGTCACGCCGGAATGCCATTCGGCGGGGCGCGCGCCGAAGCGGGCCTCGACCCGGGTAAGGAATTCCGCCGTCAGCGCGATTTCCGGCAGCAGCACCAGCGCCTGTCGACCCTGCGCCAGACATTCGGCCACCGCTTCGAGATACACTTCGGTCTTGCCCGAACCTGTCACGCCTTTGAGCAGCGTCGTGCCGTAGCGCCGCGCGGCGACACGCGCGCGCAGGCTTGCTGCGGCGGCTTGCTGATCTTCGGTCAGGGTCTTGCCGCCAAGATCGGGATCGAGCGCCGGGAACGGGGTGTCACGCGGGCTGTCCTCTTCCCGAACCGCTCCGTGCTTGACGAGCCCCTTGACGACGGACGTGGTCACGCCGGCGGCCTCGGCCAGTTCCTTGAGCGTCAGCGACAGCCCGCCCATGTCGCGCAGCACCTCCAGAACGCGCCGGCGCGCATCGGTCATGCGGACGGGTTCGGTATCGCCGAGCCGGTAGACCCTGCGCATGGATGGCGGATCGCCCAAGCCCGGTGCGCGCGTCGCAAGGCGCAACATGGCGGGCATCGGAGTGAGCGTGTAGGCACCGGCCTTGTCCAGAAAGCTCATCAGTTCGGCACGCATCGGCGGCGCGTCCAGAACCCGGATGACCGAACGCACCCTGGACAGATCCCAATCGCCGCGCCCCTCCCCCCAGACGACGCCCAGCACCTTGCGCGGCCCCAGCGGCACCTCGACGAAGGCGCCCAGATGACAGCCGCCCTCGGGCGCGCGATAGTCGAGCACGCGGTCCAGCGGTTGCGTGGTCAGCACGCCGATCAGCGCGCCCTGATCGAAATAGCCTTGCGTCTGCATCATGAGTTCGGGCTTTCGGTGATCCTCATCTTGGGGTAAAGCGCGGGGCAGAAAAGGCCAACCCATCGAAGGACGCTGCCCCATGAAATTCTTTGTCGATACCGCCGAGATCGACGCCATCGCCGAGCTCAACGATCTGGGCATGGTGGATGGTGTGACCACCAACCCCTCGCTGATCAAGAAATCGGGGCGCGACATTCTCGAAGTGACGAAGGAGATTTGCGATCTCGTCGATGGCCCCGTTTCCGCAGAGGTGATCGCGCTCAAAGCCGATGACATGATCGCGGAGGGGCGCAAGCTGGCCGGGATCGCCGAGAATATCGCCGTCAAGGTGCCGCTCACCTGGGATGGTCTGAAGGCGTGCAAGGTGCTCACGGATGAGGGCCGGATGGTCAATGTCACGCTCTGCTTTTCCGCCAATCAGGCGCTGCTGGCGGCGAAAGCGGGGGCGACCTTCATTTCCCCCTTCATCGGGCGTCTGGATGATCTCAATCTGGACGGGCTGGAGCTGATCGCCGATATCCGCGAGATCTACGACAATTACGGGTTCGAAACGAACATCCTCGCGGCCTCGATCCGCAGCGCCAATCACATGAGCGATTGCGCCAAGATCGGTGCGGATGTCGCCACCGCGCCGCCCGCGGTGATCAAGGCGATGGCGAACCACGTTCTGACAGACAAGGGCCTCGATCAGTTCGTCAAGGACGCGAAAGCCGCTAATATCAAGATCGTCTGATCTGTCACAGGTCGTTCGGCAAGGATGCGTTTCCCGGAGAAAAGGGGCGCATCTCTTCATCTCGCCTGCTACGGTTCGCGAACAGATAAAAACGAGTATGGCATGAGCAGCCCCCGTATCGACGAAGATCTGCGCGAAACGATCATGACGCGCCCGGACGTGATCCTTGAAGATCCCGACCTGATGCGCGCCCTGATCGCGGCGAACGAGCGGGCGATGGGAGGCAATATCGTCGATCTGCGCGGCATCGCGATGGACCGTCTGGAGGCGCGGCTCGACCGGCTGGAAGACACGCATCGCTCGGTCATCGCCGCAGCCTACGAGAACCTTGCCGGCACCAACCAGGTCCATCGCGCGATCCTGCGGCTGATGGATCCGGTCGAATTCGAGCCGTTCCTGCGCGATCTGGGCGGAGAGGTTGCCGAGATCCTGCGCGTCGATGTCGTCAAGCTGGTGCTGGAATCGGTGCAGAACGATGACGATCCGGCGATCAAGCGCCTCGGGTCGGTCCTGTCCGTCGCCGCACCGGGGTTCATCGAGGGCTATCTCAACGGCGGACGCAATGCGCCGCTGCGACAGGTTACGCTGCGGCAAATCGATAGCGGAGAGCCGGAAATCTACGGCGAAAAGGCGGATTGGATTCGTTCGGAGGCGTGCCTGAAGCTCGATTTCGGACCCGGACGGTTGCCCGGTTTGCTCGCGCTCGGGGCGGAAGATCCGCACCAGTTCACGCCGCAGCAAGGCACCGACCTGCTGGCGTTCTTCACCGGCGTCTTCGAGCGCCAGATGCGGCGCTGGCTGTCGTGACGACGGAGATCTCTCCGGCCGCGCGCGATGCGCTGGAGGGATGGCTGGCGTCGAGCCGCGCCCTGAACGGAACCGCGGACGCGACGATAGCAGCTTACCGTTCGGATGTGGTGGATTTCATCGCTTTCATGACAGGCTACAAGGGCGCGCCGCTGGGCCTTTCCCCGCTGGCCGAAATTTCCGTGACCGACATGCGCGCCTGGATGGCGCGAACGCGCAGTGAAGGGATCGGCGCGCGATCGCTGGCGCGCAAGCTTTCGGCGGTCAAATCCTTCTATCGCTGGCTGGCTGAGCGCGAGGGTTTCGAGCCGACCGCTGTTCTGTCCGCGCGCGCACCGAAATTCGAAAAGAAGCTGCCGCGCCCGCTGAAAGAAGATGCGGCCCGCGCGATGATCGACACGGTCGGTGCGCAATCGCACAAGAGCTGGATCGGCGTGCGGGACATGGCTGTCGTGACATTGCTTTACGGCTGCGGGTTGCGCATTTCCGAGGCGCTGGGCCTGACCGGGCGCGATCTGCCGCTCGGCGATACGCTGCGTATCCTCGGGAAGGGCAGCAAGGAACGGATCGTGCCGCTTTTGCCGGTGGCCCGTGCAGCGGTAGAGCGCTACGTCGCCATCTGTCCGTTCGAGATCACCGGGGACTCGCCGGTTTTTCGCGGTGCACGCGGCGGCCCGCTCAATCCGAGACTGGTGCAGAAGGTCACCGAAAGGGCGCGATTGCAGCTTGGCCTGCCTGCCACAGCCACCCCGCATGCGATGCGGCACAGCTTTGCCACGCATCTTTTGTCCGCCGGCGGCGATCTGCGCGCGATACAGGAACTTCTGGGCCATGCGTCGCTTTCGACAACGCAAGCTTACACATCGGTCGATACCGTCCATCTGATGAGGGTCTACGAGGCCACGCACCCCAAAGCCAATTGAACCGCCCCCGCTTCTTTGGGCCAAAAATACCTTCGGGGGTCTGGGGGTGAAACCCCCAGTTTGCAAGGCTTTGCAATCGGCGCGCCCGGATCATAGCCTAGGAACCATCCAACAAGGAGCTTTTTCGATGCAACTTCTCCGGGCCGGACCATCCCCTTTCGTACGCAAGGTGCTTGTAACCTTGCATGAAACCGGACAGGTCCACGAGGTCGAGCAGATCGACGTCGCAGCCTCTCCCGTCGAGCCGGATACCCGCCTTACATCCGCCAACCCGGTGGGCAAGATCCCTGCGCTGATCCGGTCCGATGGACCGACGCTTTATGACAGCCGGGTGATCTGCCGCTATCTCGATCATCGCGCGAAGGCCGGGCTTTATCCGGAAGATCGGCTTTGGGACACGTTGACGCTGGAGGCGACCGCCGACGGTATGATGGATGCCGCCGTGCTGATGGTCTATGAAGCGCGGTTCCGGCCCGCGGACATGGTGTATGCTCCGTGGGTCGAAGGTCAGTGGGCCAAGGTATCGCGCTCTCTGGATGCGGTCGAGACCCGCTGGATGAGCCATCTGGCCGGGCGGTTGGACATGGGACATATCGCAATCGGCTGCGCGCTTGCCTATCTGGATTTCAGACATGCGGAGCGCGGCTGGCGCACCGGGCGCGATGCGCTGGCGGATTGGTTCGACCGTTTCGCCAAGCGCCAGAGTATGATCGAAACCGCGCCCTGAGCCGCCTTGCCGGCGTTCGCGCGGCGGCTTACCGGAACGTAACGGAATCGAAGGATACATACCGCGATGCGGATGACGGATACATTCATCAAACCGATGCACCCCGAGGGGCGCAAATTCGTGGCGATATTCGCGGCGATCACGCTTTCGCTGTTTTTGGTCGAGGATTTTCTCGGTTGGATCGGTGTGGGGCTGACGATCTGGTGCTATTATTTCTTCCGCGATCCCGACAGGGTGGTGCCGGACAGGCCAGGCCTGATCGTCAGTCCGGCAGACGGGATCGTTTCATTGATCGAACCCGCGATACCGCCGCGCGAACTGGGGTTGCCCGATACGCCGCTCATGCGGGTAAGCGTGTTCATGTCGGTGTTCAACTGCCATGTGAACCGCGCCCCTGCCGCCGGCAAGGTCGAAAAGATCGCCTACCGGCCAGGCAAGTTCTTCAATGCGTCGCTCGACAAGGCGAGCGAGGATAACGAACGTAATTCACTGATCCTGCGAATGGAGGATGGGCGCGATCTCGTCGTCGTTCAGATCGCCGGGCTGGTCGCGCGGCGCATCCTCAGCTTCACGCAAGAAGGCGCGGTGCTCGACCGCGGCGAACGGTTCGGGCTCATCCGCTTCGGCTCGCGGCTCGATGTCTACCTGCCGGAGGGGGTGGAGCCCTCGGTGAAGATCGGACAGACGATGGTCGCCGGCGAATCCGTCATCGCGGATCTGCGCGCATGAGCCCGAAACGCGACCCGCATCACCTGACGCTGATCCAGCTTTTGCCGAACATGCTGACGGTCACGGCGATCTGCGCCGGGCTGACGGCGATCCGGTTCGGCCTTCAGGGGAACTATGAACTGGCGGTTCAGCTTATCCTGCTTGCGGCGATCCTCGACGGTGTGGATGGCCGTCTCGCGCGCGCGCTCGGCAGCGACAGCAAGATGGGCGCGGAACTTGATTCGCTGGCCGATTTCCTGAATTTCGGGGTCGCGCCGGTGATGCTGCTTTATGTCTGGGCGCTCGACGATACGCGCTCGCTCGGCTGGCTGGCCGTTCTGGTTTATGCGGTCTGCGCGGTCACGCGGCTGGCGCGCTTCAACGTCGCGCGCAAGGCCGAGGATGGAGCGGGGGCGGAAAACGCCTATTTCATGGGCATCCCTTCCCCGGCCGGGGCGATCCTCGTGATGTTGCCGATGTATGTCTCTTTCGCGATGGAGCGGTCCTCCATCCTGCCGGATGCGCTCTTGGCGATTTACATCGCGGTGATCGGGCTTTTGATGATCGGGCGGTTTCCCGTCTGGTCGTTCAAGACGACGCAAATCAGCCAGCGGCGGGTAAAGATGTTCCTCGTCGGGTTCGCCGCCATCGGTGCGGCGATCGCGATCTATACCTGGGTCGCGCTCGCGCTCCTGAGCGTGGTCTATATCTCGGCCGTTGTCTGGATGCTGCCAAGCTCGCGCCGCGCACTGGCAAAGGAAAAGGCGCCGCGCGAGCCATGAGCCGCGCTGCGCCGCGTTTCAGAACTTGAGCGAAAGACCGACATTGAGCGCATTCGTCTTGATGTCGGTATCGAGCGATCCGCCGTCTGGAAGATCGACGGAATTGCTCGAATAGGTGAACTGGTATTCGCCGAACACCGCCCAGCGGTCATTGATGCTATAGGACGCACCGGCGGTCAGCCTTGCGGCGGGACCGGTCAACTGGAACTCATAAGTGTCGATCCCGGTCGTGGTGTCTATATCCACATGCGGCACGGCCACACCGACACCGCCGCCGACATAGGGCGTCAGCGCACCATCCGCCCAAAGGCCCGGCCACCGGCGATAGGCGTTGACCGTCACGATGTTCAGCCCGTCGGTGAATTCAAGGTCCGAAAAGCCGATATCGGCTTTTTCATCGTCGGGGGCGTAAACCTTGGTATGGGTGAATTCGAGTCCGAAGCCCAGCGTTTCGTTCTTCCACCATGTTCCGCGAATACCGTAATAGGGCGGCATCTCGAAAGAGCGACCTTCCCAGCCGATGAGCTTGTCGAACTCGGCTCCGGTTCCGGGATAGTCGCCTTCCACCCGGCTGTGCGGCGCGGTCTGCCATCCGGTGTAGATCGACAGTTCGGTTTCGGCGAGCGCGGGAGCGGTCGTGGCGCCCAGCGCCAGAATACCTGAGAGAATCGTTTTCTTCATGCGGAATCGTCCAGTCGCGTGGTTGTTTGCAGCATATAGGCGTCTTGGTCGACATGCGCCGCGTTTTTACCGCGACACATCGGCGCTTCTCACTCACCTAGCCCGTGATGAGGTGGACTGCAAAGGGTCATCCCGCTAAATAGCGCCTCACAAGTCCCGGGATGCCGGGGCGTCACCCCTATTGTGGCCGCCGTCATGGCGATGAATGGAGAAAACCTCGTGTCCAACGCAGAACACCACGAAGGCACCCGGAGGGACTTCCTGTATTATGCGACCGCCGGAGCCGGCGTTGTCGCGACCGGTGCCGCCGTCTGGCCTCTGGTCAATCAGATGAACCCCTCCGCCGACGTTCTGGCGCTGTCCTCGATCCGCGTGGACGTGTCGGGCGTAGCCGAAGGAACGCAACTTACGGTCAAATGGCTCGGCAAGCCGGTTTTCATCCGTCGCCGCACCGAGGTCGAGATCGAGGCCGCCAAGGCCGTCGATCTGGCCGACCTGCCCGACCAGATCGCGCGCAACGCCAATCTCGACGGTGCGGCCGCCGCGACGGATGAGAACCGCGCGCTCGACGATACCGGCGAATGGCTGGTGCAGATCGGTGTGTGCACTCATCTGGGCTGCGTGCCGATCGTCGGCGCCGGCGATTACACGGTCGAGGGCGGTATCGGCGGCTGGTTCTGCCCGTGCCACGGCTCGCATTACGACACGTCGGGACGCATCCGCAAAGGACCTGCACCCGAGAACCTGCACGTTCCGCCGGCGGAATTCGTCGACGATACAACAATCAAGCTGGGATAAGGAGACACCCGAATGTCCGGAATTCCCCACGATCATTACGAACCGAAGACGCGCGGCGAAAAGTGGCTGCACACGCGGCTTCCGGTTGTCGGCCTGCTCTATGACACGCTGATGATCCCGACGCCCAAGAACCTCAACTGGATGTGGATCTGGGGCATCGTTCTCGCCTTCTGTCTGGTCCTGCAGATCGCCACCGGCATCGTTCTGGCGATGCACTACACGCCGCATATCGACATGGCCTTCGCCAGCGTCGAGCATATCATGCGCAACGTGAATGGCGGCGCGATGCTGCGCTACCTGCACATGAACGGCGCATCGCTGTTCTTCTTCGCCGTTTACCTGCACATCTTCCGCGGTCTCTATTACGGCTCCTACAAGGCCCCGCGCGAGATCACCTGGATCGTCGGCATGCTTATCTATCTGCTGATGATGGGCACCGCCTTCATGGGCTACGTTCTGCCCTGGGGTCAGATGTCCTTCTGGGGCGCGACCGTGATCACCGGCCTCTTCGGCGCGATCCCGCTCATCGGCGAGTCGATTCAGACATGGCTGCTTGGCGGACCCGCGGTGGACAACGCGACACTGAACCGCTTCTTCTCCTTGCACTTCCTGCTGCCGTTCGTGATCGCAGCGCTGGTGATCGTCCATATCTGGGCGTTCCACAGCACCGGCAACAATAACCCCACCGGGGTCGAGGTGCGGCGCACGTCCAAGGCCGATGCCGAGAAGGATACCCTGCCCTTCTGGCCCTATTTCGTGATCAAGGACCTCTTTGCGCTCGCGGTGATTCTCGCGATCTTCTTCGCGGTCGTCGGTTTCATGCCGAATTACCTCGGCCACCCCGACAACTACATCGAAGCGAACCCGCTGGTGACGCCCGCACATATCGTGCCGGAATGGTATTTCCTGCCCTTCTACGCGATCCTGCGTGCCTTCGACTCCGAAGTCTGGGTCGTTATCGCTGCCAACTGGCTGACCGGCGGCATCATCGATGCGAAGTTCTTCGGCGTTCTCGCGATGTTCGGCGCGATCATCGTGATGGCGCTGGTGCCGTGGCTCGACACGTCGTCGGTGCGTTCGGGCCGGTATCGTCCGATGTTCAAGTGGTGGTTCTGGGTCTTCGTGATCAACTTCGTCGTGCTGACATGGGTTGGTGCGCGCCCGGCCGAAGGTATCTACCCCTATATCGCCCTGCTCGGCGCGACCTATTGGTTCGCCTATTTCCTCGTCATCCTGCCGCTGCTCGGCGTGCTCGAAAAGCCGCTGCCGCAGCCGGATACGATCGAAGAGGATTTCGTCGAGCATTACTCCAAGACCGGTGGCACCAAAACACTCGTCGATCCGACCCCGGCCGAGTAAGAAAAGGACATGCAACCAATGTTTAAGAAACTTGCCCTTGCGGCGACCCTGGCATTGACATCCGCGTCCGGCGCTTACGCCGCCGGGGCGGAGGGCCATGTCGAGGATTTCGATTTCTCGTTCGAGGGACCGTTCGGCACCTACGATCAGGCGCAGCTGCAGCGCGGTCTGCAGGTCTATACCCAGGTCTGCGCATCCTGCCACGGGTTGCAGTATGTCCCGCTGCGGACGCTGCATGACGAAGGGGGTGTCGGCCTGTCGGAAGACGCGGTGCGCGCCTATGCCGAGCAGACATACGAAGTGTTCGACGAGGAACTGGACGATTGGCGTCCGGCGAAGCCGTCCGACAATTTTCCGGCCAACACTGCCGCCGGCGCGCCCGATCTCAGCCTGATGGCCAAGGGGCGCGCAGGGTTCCACGGGCCTTACGGGCTCGGCCTGAACCAGCTCTTCAAGGGCATGGGCGGCGCGGAATACATCGCCTCCCTTCTCGTCGGCTATACCGGCGAGGAGAAGGAGGAAGCCGGCACGCTCTTTTACGAGAACACCGCCTTCCCCGGCGGCTGGATCTCGATGGCGCCGCCACTCTACGGTGACGATGTCGAGTATTCGGACAACACCGAAGCCACCATTCGGCAGGAAGCCGAGGATGTCGCCGCATTTCTGATGTGGGCGGCGGAGCCGAAGATGATGGCCCGCAAGGAAGCGGGGTTCGTCGGGGTGATCTTCCTGACGATCCTATCGGTCCTGCTCTACCTGACCAACAAGCGTCTTTGGGCGCCGGTCAAGAACCGGATCAAGAAATCGTAAGGCATCGAGCCGAACGCAAAAGCCCCGCGCTGGACGCGGGGCTTTTTTATTGGCGGGTCACCCGAGATAGGTCCGCAGGCTTTCTGGTGGATCGTCAAGCAACGCTTGCGTCGGTTGCGGTGTACCGACAATGCCATTCTCGACAAGCAGCGTCTGATCCGCGAACCGCCGGGCGTCCGCTGGATCATGCGTGACCAGAAGCACGGTCAGCGCTTCCGCATCCGCAACCTTGGCGACCATATCCAGCATATCGACCTTCAGCGCCGGGCCCAGCGCGGCGAAGGGTTCATCAAGCAGCAGGACGGGGCGATCCTGCAAGAGAACGCGCGCGAGCGCGGCGCGGCTTTGTTGCCCGCCGGACATTTCGGATGGGCGGCGCGGCGCGAAACCGGCGAGTCCCACGCGCGCCAAGGCGTCTTCGATCCGGGCGGCATCCCCCTTGCGCAACGTGCCGCTGCGCGGATTGAGCGCAAGCGCGAGGTTCCGTTCGATTGTGAGATGCGGAAAGAGGTTCGTATCCTGGAACAATACGCTGACAGGACGTCGCGCAGGCGCAAGGTCGGTCAAGTCCGCGTCCTTCCAAAGCACATGACCGGATCGAGGCTTGAGAAAGCCCGCAATCACGTCGAGCAAGGTCGATTTGCCCGATCCGGACGCGCCGATGATCGCGACCCGCGCACCTGCCTCGATCCCGAAATCGGCGGTCAGCGTGAACGAACCCGACCGCGCCTCTATAGCGTCAAGTTCAAGCACCGACGCGACCTCCCCTGTCGAACGCCCAGAACAGGCTCAGGCTCAGGAGCAGAAGTAGCAATGCGCCGCCGGCGGCTTGTTCCATGCGGTAGGCTCCCATGAGTTGATAGATCTTGAGCGGAAGTGTCGCCCTGTCCGGATCGGCAAACAGCGCAATGACGCCGAGATCGCCCATGGACAACGCAGCGGTCAGGCCAGCGGCAAACCCGAGCGGACGCTTGAGACGGGGCAGCAGCACCCAGCGCAGCCAGGCCCAGTCCGACAGGCCGAGAGCACCGCCAAGCCGCCCGTAATCCGCGCGGATCGCTTCGGCTTCGGGCCGAAGGATGCGCAGTACGAAGGGCAGGCTGACGAAGGCGTTGACCGTGGCCGTGACATAGAGCGCCAGTTCGAACGGATTGGTGAACGGTCTGACGATCAGGAACAGGCCGATCCCAAGCACGAGCGGCGACAGAGCGATACCAGACAACCCCAGCCATTCGCCCCAGCGTGTGGTCAGCGGCAAGGCCCACGCGAGGCACAAGACAGTCGAACCAAGCGCGACGGCAAGGGAGTGCGCGGCAGAGACCCATACCGAGCCGCCGAGCGTCAAAATTCCCGACGCCCCATTGAGCACAACCATGGCCAGTGGGATCAGCAGGAACACGGCCGCCACCACGATCCAGACGCCATCGAGCATACGCGCGCCCTTGCCCTGCCCGTCCCATCTCGGAACCATCCGGTCCAGCCCGCGCGCCGCCACCGGAACGGAGGCCACACGCAATGCAACGAGCCCGGCGGCCAGGGCAAGCGCAAGTTGCACCAGACCGAGCGCCGCTGCCCGTCCGAGGTCGAAGTCGAACCGCACCGATTGATAGATCGCCAGTTCCAGCGTGGTAGCGCGCGGGCCTCCGCCAAGTGTAAGTGCGACTGCGAATGACGACAGACAGATCACGAAGATCACCGCGAACGCGCCCGGCGCGATGCGTTTCAGCAGCGGCCATTCGATTGCGCGCCACATCGCCCTCGGCCCCATGCCGAGCGACGCCGCAAGCCGGAATTGTTCGCCCGGAACCGCCAGCCAGCCTTGCAGGAACAATCGCGTCGCCAGCGGCAGGTTGAAGAACACATGCGCCACAAGAACGCCTTGCAAACCGTAGATTTGCAGCTGCGGCGCGCCCAGCGGGCTCAGAACCCGGTTAAGCAGCCCGGATTGGCCGAATACAGCAAGAAGCCCCAGAACCGCCACGATAACCGGAAGTATGAAGGGCGCGCCAAGCAACGCGACAAGCAGGCCACGCCCGACAAACCGGCGCCGCGCCAAGGCGCGCGCCAGTGGAATCGCAAAGAGCACGCTGAGCGCCGCCGAAAGCAACGCCTGCACCAAGGTGAAGCGCAGCGCCTGCCAATCGGCGGGGCCGAAGCCGGAAAACGTCTCGGCGCGCAGCAGAACAGCGATGACCGGGCCAATCACCAGCCCGGCCACGCTGAGCCCTGCGATTATCGCGACAACGCGCGCCGCCATTCCTCAACCGCTTCCGCCCGCAATGCCGCCGCTTCGTCCTCGGTGTAAAAGAGCGCCTTTTCGGGCAGCGCGAGTTCCTTGAAGCCCTCCGGCCACTTTTCCTGAGGCAATGCTGCGGGGAACGACCAGTTGCCGGTGGCGATCATGGTCTGGAAATCCTCGGAAAGTTGGAACTCCAGGAACTGGTCGGCAAGCTCGGGCACGTCCGTTCCGGCGACTTTTGCCGAAAGCTCGACCATGAAATAATGCCCCTCGGGGAAGATCGCCGCCTTCTTGGTCCGATCCTCCTCTGCGATGATGTGATAGGCTGGGGATGTGGTATAGCTCAGCACCATGTCGGCCTCGCCATCGGTGAAGAGCCCGTAACTTTCGGACCAGCCTTTGGTGACCGTCAGGATTTTCGGCGCCAGTTTTTCCCAGGCCGCTTCCGCCTCATCGCCGTAAACCGCCTTGACCCAGAGCACCAGCGCCAGACCCGAGACAGAGGCGCGCGGATCCTGGATCACGATCTTCAGATCGTCCGGCGCG
This sequence comes from Marivita sp. GX14005, assembly GCF_023370775.1. Classification (GTDB taxonomy): domain Bacteria; phylum Pseudomonadota; class Alphaproteobacteria; order Rhodobacterales; family Rhodobacteraceae; genus Marivita. The sequence goes on along the minus strand of NZ_JAMCCQ010000002.1, from coordinate 50,900 downwards.
TCGAGCAGGGCATCGAAGCTCTCGGGCACTTCTTCAACGCGGGTCTCGTCATAGACGAAGGCGGTGTGGCCGTAATTGAAGGGCAGGAAGATCTCGTCCTGCCAATCGATCGGCAGGGTAAGCGCCGAAAGATTCTGCCCATGCGGGGCGAAAAGCCCGCTTTCGCGCGCCTTCTTCGTCACGTCGGTGTTCAGCCCGAAGACGATATCGGCATTGGTCTGCGCCCCTTCGAGCAGGATGCGCGGAAGCAGATCGCCGGGCTTGAATTGCAGATCGCAATCGCATTGCGCCTCGAACATTTCCTCGATCCGGGGGCCGGGGCCCCATTCGGAGACGATATAATCACCCGCGTAAACGGTGAGAACGGGCTTTTCGTCCGCCAGCGCGAGGCTGGTGTTGGCGATCAATCCCGCAGCAAAGGCAAGGGCCGGTTTCATGGCATCCTCCTGTTTTGCGGCGAGAGGGCAAGACAGGATCGGATCCAGACCTTCCCTCCGCCGGTGTTAACCGGTTCAGGTTCAACGGGTCCGCAACATGCATCTCAGCCAGGAACTGGCCCCCCGAGGTGGGTCAAGACCTAGCCCTGCCGCGCCTCTTGTTCAAGCCGAAACCGCTTGAGCGCCATGCCGCCCTGCCCTAACACAGCCTCAACACAGGGAGTTTGCGCATGAGCCTCAATACGTTCGGACATCTCTTTCGCGTCACGACATGGGGCGAAAGCCACGGCCCGGCGCTTGGTGCAACGGTGGATGGCTGCCCGCCGGGCGTTCCGATCGACGAAGGGGTGATCCAGCACTGGCTCGACCGGCGCAAACCGGGGCAGAACAAATACACCACGCAGCGGCGCGAGGCCGACGAGGTCAAGATCCTGTCGGGCGTGTTCGAGGGGCAGACGACCGGAACCCCGGTGCAGCTGATGATCGAGAATACCGATCAGCGGTCAAAGGATTATTCCGAAATCATGGAGAAATTCCGCCCCGGCCATGCCGATATCACCTATTGGCAGAAATACGGCATCCGCGATTATCGCGGCGGCGGGCGGTCTTCGGCGCGCGAAACCGCGGCGCGGGTGGCGGCGGGCGGTCTGGCGCGCGCCACGCTCGGGGCGCTGCTGCCGGATGTGCGGATCACCGGCTACATGGTGCAGATGGGAGAGCATGCCATCGACCGGGGCCGCTTCGACTGGGACGAGATCGAGCGCAACCCGTTCTGGGCCCCCGATGCAAAGGCGGCGGCCGGCTGGGCCGACTGTCTCGACACCCTGCGCAAATCCGGCGAAAGCGTCGGCGCGATCATCGAGGTGGTGGCGCGCGGCGTGCCGGCCGGTCTGGGCGCGCCGATCTATGGCAAGCTCGATACGGACCTCGCCGCCGCGATGATGAGCATCAACGCGGTCAAGGGCGTGGAGATCGGCGCCGGTATGTCCTCGGCCATGCTGACCGGGACGGCCAACGCGGACGAGATCTTCATGGGCGAAGACGGCCCCCGCTACGGCTCCAACCACGCCGGCGGCGTGCTGGGCGGCATCTCGACCGGGCAGGACATCGTCGTGCGGTTTGCCGTCAAACCCACCTCCTCCATCCTCACCCCCCGCCGCACGATCACCAAATCGGGCGAGGAAACCGAGATCATTACCAAGGGGCGACACGATCCGTGTGTCGGGATCAGAGCGGTGCCGGTGGGCGAGGCGATGATGGCCTGCGTGGTGCTGGATCATCTGTTGCTGCACCGGGGGCAGGTTGGGGGGAATGGGAAATAACTCATCGCGATGGCTAAGGAGTAATAATGATCAGAAGTGACATTCGAACATCGGATATAAACCAACTTCTAGAAAAGGTAAGAGAAAAGAAGTACGGGAAATACTTAGCATCGCTTAACTTAGATTTTGTTCGTGGCGTACGCGATCAACGAGTTAATTTTGAATTTCCAGTCACCGCGATTATCGGCCCAAACGGCGGAGGCAAAACTACTATTCTAGGTGCGGCCGCCTTGATTTATAAAAGTGTTCCGCCTGGCCGCTTTTTCCCAAAAGGAGGTAAGTATGACGACACGATGCAAGACTGGAAAATCACGTATGAACTCGTTGATCGAGACGAAAGCAAAAATAGCACAGTTCAAAGAACAGCACGCTTCCGTCAATTCAGATGGAATAGAGACTCACTAATCCGTGACGTTCTTATTTTCGGAGTTAACAGAACTGTTCCGGCATCCGAAAAGAAAGAATTCAGAAAATATGCGTCTAATAGCTTTCAGGTTCCAATAGAAAATGAGGAGCTTTTTAACGATAAGGTAATTTCCGCCGCCTCACGGGTCATCGGGAAAGATATTTCCCTCTTCAAACGGCTCAAGGTAGACGAGTTGGGAAAGGTAATCTTCTTGGCGGGCAGCGCCAAGGATGGATCGTCCTATTCCGAGTTTCATTTCGGCGCGGGCGAATCTAGTGTTATTCGAATGATTGCGCAAATAGAGTCAGCCGACAAAAATTCGCTGATCCTTATAGAGGAAATCGAGAACGGCCTGCATCCAGTGGCAACTGTGAGATTAGTAGACTATCTTATCTCTGCTGCTAAAGAGAAGAGTTCGCAAGTAGTATTCACAACCCACTCAAATGATGCTTTGGGAGTCCTACCCGATAAAGCGATTTGGGTAGCGACGCCAGATCGAATCTTTCAGGGTAAAATGGACGTTGAATCCCTTCGAGCGATATCTGGAAAAATTGAAAAGAAAATTGCAATTTTCGTCGAGGATGATTTTGCCAAAACTTGGGTGGAGGCTATCCTAAGGGTAGAAAACACTAGTTTCCTCGATCAAGTCGAAATCCATGCACTTCACGGAGATGGGAACGCATACAAAATGGCAGTGTCCCACAACGAGAATCCAGCCATAAAAAATCCGGCTTTAGTCGTTATCGATGGAGATAGCGAGCAGGATCACACATTGTTGGATTACGCATTCCGACTTCCTGGCCAGATGCCAGAAGGATATGTATTTGATCGCGTGCTAGAAAAATGGGCAGTAGTTGGAGGACGACTCACGGTAGCTCTTCTACAAAAATTTGAGAACACCGATAAAGTCCACCAGGTTCTTACGGAAACTCGTCTGGCCAATTTGGATGAACACGTTTTATTCAATCAAATTGGCGAAAGACTTGGTTTTGTGCCAGAGAAAACTGTACAAATGGCCTTTTCGACAATATGGAGCGAAACTTACCGAGCTGAAGTTAGCGACTTCCTTACGTATCTAAAGAGCAAAATAGAGATTTAGATAAAAAACCCCGCCGGATCTCCGGCGGGGCAAGTCGAGTGCCGCGCTGATGGAGCGCTGGCACTGGCGGTAACCTGAGCCGCGTCAATTCATCTCGGCGCGGATTTGTTGGCGGAGGACGTCGATGGGGACGGTCTTGCCGTCGCGTTTGAAGCACCAGTAGGTCCAGCCGTTGCAGCTTGGCGCGCCTTCGAGATGGGCGCCGACCTGGTGGATGGAGCCTTTCACGTCATTGCCGATCAGCGTGCCATCGGCGCGGACCTTGGCCTTGTGGCGGCCGTTCATGCTGCGCAGCTCCTCTCCGGGGCGCAGCAGGCCGCGTTCGACGAGCTGGCCGAAGGGCACACGCGGCTCGGCCCGTTTGCTGGTGGAAACCTCCAGCGCGGATTTGTCGAGCCGGCGGACGGAGGCGATGCGTTTCTCGGCGACCTCGCGATATTTTGCCTCCCTCTCGATCCCGATCCAGTCGCGGCCCAGCATCTTGGCGACCGCGCCGGTGGTGCCGGTGCCGAAGAACGGGTCAAGCACCACATCGCCGGGCTTCGTCGCGCCGATCAGAATACGGTGCAAGAGCGCCTGCGGTTTCTGCGTCGGATGAGCCTTGTCGCCCGAGGCATCCTTGAGCCGCTCGCCGCCATTGCAGATCGGCAGCACCCAGTCGGAGCGCATCTGGATCCCCTCGTTCAGCGCCTTCAGCGCCTCATAGTTGAACGTGTATTTCGCGCCTTCGGATTTCGACGCCCAGATCATCGTCTCATGCGCATTGGTCAGCCGCTTGCCGCGGAAATTCGGCATCGGGTTGGATTTGCGCCACACCACATCGTTGAGAATCCAGAACCCCTCGTCCTGTAGCGCGGCGCCGACGCGGAAGATGTTGTGATAGGAGCCGATCACCCAGATCGCACCATCGGGTTTGAGCAACCGCCGCGCCGCCTTGAGCCAGGCACGGGTGAACGTGTCATAGGCCTTGAAGCTGGAGAACTGGTCCCACTCGTCGTCCACCGCATCGACACGCGAATTGTCGGGCCGGTGCAGATCGCCCTTGAGCTGCAGGTTGTAGGGCGGATCGGCGAAGATCAGATCGACCGACGCGGCGGGAAGCGCGTTCATCGCCTCAATGCAGTCGCCTGCGAGAATCGTGTTGATGGGCAGCGCATCGGCGCTGGTCGGCTTGGTCATCTGTGTCATTCTCTGCCTATTCGTCCCGGCGCGGTGGAAGCGCTCTGTGATTGGCGACAAAGATGAGTCAAAGCCGATTCGCGGTCAATTTCTTTTTTGAATCAAGAAGTTACGAAATTCTCTTGGCACAATATCTGGTAGACCGGTTTGAACGAACGTCTATGGTGTGGGGTAACACCGAGATTTTCGAGCGCCGATTTGTGACATTTCGTCGGGTAGCCCTGATTGGTCTCCCAACCATAGCCGGGATACTGTTGCGCCAAATCCCACATGATCGCATCACGCCGCGTCTTGGCCACGATCGAGGCTGCCGCGATGGACAGCGAAAGCGCGTCCCCCTTGACGATGGCCGTCGCAGGAAGCGCCAGATCGCGCGGTATGAGGTTGCCGTCGATCAGTGCGTGGCATGGGCGCTGCCGCAGCGCCTCGACCGCCCGGCACATCGCCAGATGGCTGGCGCGCAGGATGTTGAGTCGGTCGATTTCCTCAACCGATGCCTCCCCGATGCCGACATCCGCCTGCGCCGTGATCTGCGCCAAAATGCTGGTGCGCCTGTCTGCCGGCAGTGTCTTGGAATCGCGGATACCCTCAGGGACGGCCTCCGGCGCAAGGATCACCGCAGCCGCGATCACAGGCCCCGCCAACGGCCCCCGCCCGGCCTCATCGACCCCGCCGACACGGATCGCGCCCCGGCTCCACTGCTCCTGCTCGAAATCGAAGTTCGGCCACATGCGCGCAATTTGCGGATTCTGCCGGGTTTGACAAGGATTCTCCGGTCGCTCCGCGCCCAAACCGAACCGTTTTGGACCAACACCGAATTTCCGCGAAATTCCCGCGAGATCCCACTGGACACGCCCCGAACCGTCGCCTAGAACGCGGCCACCCGAACATGCGAATGTTCACCCGTGCCCGGGTAGCTCAGGGGTAGAGCAGTGGATTGAAAATCCTCGTGTCGGTGGTTCGATTCCGCCCCCGGGCACCATAAAAAAATATCTTAATTTCAGTATCTTGCGCGCTTGCGTTCATGGGCATCGCTCTCCCTGATTTTGCTGTTTTTCCCCTCAGTGGCACACGGGTGGCACAGAGCATGTTACATGGGCGGCATCGCAACCGACCCCGAGGGGCCCGCGTCGGCGCGGTCATCTTCGTTCTCATCCGAATCTACCAGATCGAACTGCCTCGTCCACTCTGCCCGCGGACACTGGATGCTCGCAACATAGGCGTTCACCTCGGCGACGATGAAGCGCGTGCTGCAGTTTTCGTTGAACGGGTTGCCGATCTTGTGCTTGCGCGGGAAGGACGGGTTCTCGCGGTGCCAGCGGTCGATGGTGGGCCGCGACACCTCGAAGAGCCTCATCAGATCCTTGATCGTGCAGTAGTGCCGTTTGGCAAGCCATTTGGGGAGAAAGGTGTTGGTGTCTGACATGGTTCGGTTCCTCTTGCCTGTTGCCGTTTTCAGCGGTTGAGAAGTGCTGACCGGGTGTATTGAAGCGGCAGGTGCCGCGTATCCAAGAAAGATAAGACATCCGCGATGGTGCGGCACGGCCTAGGTCGGGATATTCATGCCTTCAGGGGTGGAATCCTGTGGATTGCGCTTGGGTTGCTCCCATTTTATTTCGCTTATCGTTCTTGGGGCGGTCCCAAGTGACCGCCGATCGAGGCGAAGCCATAAAAGGTTTCGCCTACTGAGGACGCTATGGCGTCGCGAAAATGCGGGGCTAAGCCCCGCTGTTTCTTCTATAACTGTGAGTTGGCTGGGGTGAGGGTTTGGCTCCTTCTCGAAGGGGAGGTGTGGGTTTTGATGTGGCGAAAAAGGTATTGAGGCGTATCAGGCGGATATGTCCTGACCGGGTTGCTTCGGCGGTGGAGACGAGACACACTCCAGCAACCGAGCAACGGCTTGCGCCTTCATGGACCGGTGCTCGACCAAATGGCGTGCCAATGCCTCAAGGTGGTGCTGATTTCGCGTCAGGATTTCACCCGCGTGGCGTTCTGCGCGGATGATCCTCTGACGAACCTTGTCCCGGATTTGAGGAGTCGCGAGGTAGACCGCTTCGGGCTTGGAATGCCAAACTGGGCCTTCGTAACCGAGCCCGAACCTGGTTTCGATGTCGATCGACTGACGAGTGGCCTGCGCAAGATCGGAATGCGCGGGGCCACCCGCACCGGCGGAGATCTCATCAAGCAGGAGCCGCTCGGCTGCGCGTCCCGCCAGAGAGTAGGTCACCTCGGCCTCCAGATCCGAAAGGCGGCTCTCGTGACGCCGAGGACGGCACCAGATTTTCCCGCCTTCCTCGGTGATCGAGATCCGCTCGACGTCGCCCGTTCCGAGTGCCGTTGCGACTACGGCGTGTCCGGCTTCATGGACTGCGATGCGCCATGTCAGATCGCGGTTTTCCATCGCGGAATCGACGTGCAGTTGTTTCTTCAGCATTGCCGTGGTCAACAGCTTGCGCTGATGTCGCGCATCCGAGCGCGCGGCCCGGATAGCGGCGTCGATATCCGCCGCCGTTTTTCCCAAAGCACGCCGGGACAAGACGCGCAGTTCGTGGTCTGCGATGTCTTCCGACAGATGGTAACGCAGGATGGCAAGAAGGGCCTCGGCATCGGGCAACGGAACCTCGATTTTGACATCCATCCTTCCCGCGCGAATGACGGCGGGGTCGATGCGGTCTATTTCATTGCATGTCCCAACCACAACAACGCCTTCCTCGCTGCCGATCCGGTCGAGTTCGGTGAGGAAGGTGGTGATCACCTGCGCCCGGTAGTTGCTCCCATGCCGGTCCGTGTCGAATCGCGACCCGACCGCATCGATCTCGTCGATCAGCAGCAAACAGGGTGCCCGCCGCCGCGCTTCCGTGAACGTTGCGCGCATCTCCCTAAGCATATCGCCAAGATGGCCAGCTGCCTGCCAGGTGCCGAAATTGCCCGTGACCAGCGATATGCCGGAACTGTTGGCCATGGCTTGCGCGAGAAAAGTTTTGCCGGTGCCGGGCACGCCATAGAACAGGAGGGAATGACTGAGTTCATTCCATTCGGCTTTGCCTGCGCTCCAGGCCCGCAGGTCGGAAACGATACGACGCGCGGCTTCGAGCGCCGGAGCGTCACCGGTCATGTCTTCCAGACAAGGCCCATCGGTGCGGCGATCTCGTTGAGCAAGCTGGCTCAATTGAGCGATGGCCTGGTGAAGAGAAGGTGCCCGGAGGGCGGCGCAGATTTCAGCTGTCGACAGTTTAGCCAAAACCTCATCAGAGCAGAGCGCATCGCGCAGCTTGCCGCGGTCCGTGATATGGTCAGACAGATGTCCGGCCTCGATAAACTTGAGGATCACGTCACCTGTGACCGGGGCGAATGTCAGCACGGTCGGTGCGCTGGCAGTCACGGCCTTGGGCGGCTTGACGCCGTCGGCTTGGAGAATGAGTGCCGGATCGATGCGATCAAGGGCTTCTCCAATCGCGCGCTCGAAACGGGGTTGAGCAGATTTCGACAGTGCTCCCTCCAAGATGTCGGGAGAGAAGATCGCCAACCGTGACGGCAGAACCTCGGTCGCCACTTCTTTCAAATTCTGCGTGTCATCGACGTCAATTCCGTTGATCACGGTCAGCGCACCGCATCTCATGCAGTCGCGCTCGCGATCTTGCGATCCGATAGTCGCGGCGAGCCTGATGACTGTGAGAAGCTGGCGGGCTGGGACTTGACGCGAAGAAGCATATGGCGCGTCCGTAAAGGTGTCGCCAGGCTCCGGCCCCTCAAGTTTCTGAAAAAGATTATCGAGTTCAGACGGTTCAGCGTCATTCTTTCTTGGTAACTGGCGGACACCGTGGCGATGCCGCAGGCAGTCGATCAGTTTGTTGGCGTAGGTGAACCAAGAGGGGTTTCTTTCGGTTGAGACAGGCATGGGCGGATACTCCGTATAAGCTAGGGGGCGCTCCCTCCGGCTTGGCCGGAGGGAAAGAGATGTGCGATCGATCGAGGTTAGGAGACGGTCGGTGAGTTTCGCGCGGCGATCTTGTCCAGCTCGGCGACGATCATGGGTGTCAGATCGGCGTCGTAGATCTCGGACTTCACACGGAGTGCATCCCTATAAATTTTCGGATCGACAACGGCTTCGGGATGCTCACGGCGGAGTTTCCGATGCAGAGCCTTTTCGGTCTGGATGGCCACCTGTCCCGACGCCACGGGGACGGTGCGCAGGATGGCGCAGGGCAGGTCCGGGTCCTTGATTAACTGATGGTGCAAGCGGCTGTGCGGGTTGTTCGAGTAACCCAATTTGACCAACTCATGGCTGTTTGGCAAAACGAACCGCATTGCATAAAGATGGCTCGGTGCGGCGGGCCACTGGTCGCCGCAGGATCCGCAGGACACCCGGCCGGTCTGAATGTTGGCTCTCGCAAGACGCTGGATATGCCCGCATGCATCATGCTGGTAACTGCGGTAACTTATGTTGCCTTCCGGGTCAGAACCGAGCAGCGTCCAGCCTTCTTTTGCCGCTTCCTGTTTTTCGTAATCGTTATGGCAAACCTCGCAACGGATGCGCGTCTTTCCAGCCGCAGACCGCTCAACGAGTTCAAACTGCCGACGGACCAGATGGCCGCACTGCGCGCGATAGATCGCATAGTGCCGATCCTCACTGCAACGACCGAGATATGTCAGACCTGCGGCCTGCGCCGTCGTGATCCAGCCAGCCTGAACGCAAGCCGGGCACAGCGGATGTGCGGACATCAACGTATAGATGCGAACCCTGATCAATGCGCCGCACTGGGAACAGCGAAGTGCGACATGGAGGCGGTCGGAGATTCTAGCAACAAGTTCGTAGCCTTTTGCACGTGCGGCTTCGATCCAGTGCGGCAGGATTTCCCCGGGAAAGACAGGAACAGGGCTGCCGGCGATCATAAGGGTTTGAGTCATAGAAGTTCCTCCGGTGAGGTTGACTCTTGGCACACGCGTCATTGATCGCGGCGCTAAGAGACTGAAATTCTTTGTGGAATGATGAGCGGATGGTGCTTCTCTTCCCGCGTAGGCCGGAAGAGAAACTGCCAGAAAAAGTCAGCGCTAGAAGGCGGCCCACATTTCGGTTTCCGCATCATGCTCGCTGGCAGCCTCCTCGAGAGAGGCGCTATCGAAGAGCGGCAACTGGATCATTGCTGTCACGAGATGTCGGGCCTGAACCAAGAGTCCGTTCCGGTGCATTGCCGTCGCGCCGATACCCGAAGCTTGAAAACGGGTGAAGAACGCCACCTGCATGGCCAGGTGCAAACGGCGGGCGCCTCCGGGCTCCTCATGCCCCAGCATTTCATCGATCACTTTCGCCATCCGCTTGAGGGGCTGGTCCTCGCGAACTTCCGCGTCCAACCCATGAAAGCTGCGCAAGGTCTCGGTTAGGCGCTCATGCGCAAGCTCAGCATCGCGCATCCATGCACTATAAGCCGGATCCTGGTTGTAGCTGATTTCTTCCAGATCGCGTTCTGCCGCGATGAAATCGTGAAGCGCGGCGAGAAGCATGGGAAATGTCCTGGAAGCAGGGGTTTCGCGCGGGGCTTCATTCGCCCTCGGGGGCGTGATAACGGTTTGGGTAGCCATCTTGATCTCCTATCAGATCGACTTGGTTAGGACGGTCGCAGGGGTGTAGGAGTCCTTGCTTCCGTCCGCACAATATGACACCATAAAACCATTAAGTCAAACGGAGATTCGGTGTCATGAGCGAAAAATCGAAAAAAGGTAGACCGCGCGTTGATACGGAAGCCGTGAACTTGCGCCTGCCGCGCAAGATGATCGATGCGATCGATGATCTACGGCGGCGCGAGAACGACCTGCCGACGCGGCCGGAGATGATCCGGCGCGGTCTCGCGGAATGGCTAGAAGAGAAGAGCTTCGACAGAGAATGAGCGTTTTGCTCTATCGGCCCAGCTGGTCGGATTTCGACGCCTGATCTTTCTGACGCTGAAGCAGGGCGGCCGGTTCAATCTCGAGCGCCGTCGCAAGCCGCTCAACAACCTCGATCGTGGCATTGTAGACAGACCGCTCCAAGGCGCTGATGTAGGTCCGGTCAAGCTCGGCTCTGTCAGCGAGTTCTTCCTGTGAGAAGCCCTTGACGCGACGTGCCTGGCGCAGATTTCGCGCGAATGTCTCTCGAATATTCATTTTCGAGACATCCACGGGTTGTAGAGCATATATCCACGGAGTATACTCTACAAAATCCTAGCTTGGACTATTGTCCGATCGGGATTGCGTCGAACATCCCAGCTTTATCATGCGCGTAGACGTTAGATGGGTGGGCTTGTGATTAAGGAGGATTGAGTAATGTCTACTAGGATTTCTTTGTGTGTGGCTTCCTTGATGGCGCTTTCCATTTCGCATTCCGCGGGTGCAGCGGATGTCGCCTGCGTGCTTGAGGTCGAAGGGCAATCCTACATCGACGGACCATGCAATTTCCGGTTTCTGTCGGGGAACGATGGTAGCTTTCAGATCACCCAGCCCGATGGCGACTCTTTCGCCTACGTTTACATCGAAGGGGCAAATACCGCTTCCGCCCACTGGAACGGGGGTGGAGGCATTCCTCGTGCGCACAATCCGCTGGGTAAGCTGAAGCGCGATGGTGCGTGTTGGGTGAATGAAAATGCCCGGATCTGTGCGACTCGGACCAGCGATACCGCACAGGCAATGCCTTACGGGTCGTGGGACTGCGAGCACATGAGCTTCACGCTCGACGCCAACAAGTATAACGGTGCGGGTTTCCGTTCGATTGAGCCGTTCGGCGATAACAATTTCGGCGTCACATTAGCGGACGGATATCGTTTTTCGCTTCTCAACGTCACCGGATCAAGCTTGCTGTGGCACTCGCCGGCGAGTGGCGACACGCTGGAATGCCGACGGGAATAGACGCGGCGACATCAACCGGAACGGCCCGGTCCAGACCGATAGCCACCAGCAATTACCAACCAGACGACGCCGTTCGTAAGGCGGTTTAGTCGTCCGCGCAGTGCGCATGAAAAACAACTTCCGCTATAGGAGTGCTTCATGAAGAAAGCAAAATTCAATCAAGGCTACGAGATCGAGCCGGACGGCGAGAACCGGCTCGTCACATTCCGCGGAGATGGCATTTCCTGGGCCGCTTATGTAGTTTTTCCGATCGGCTTTCTGGTTATCCTAGGCTTCACCTTGCCTGTGCCGTTCCTCTGGCCTATCCCGATCATCGCGCTCATCGGAATGGGCTACCTGATTTATCTCATGTTCCAGAAGCAGAGCTTCACGCTGACGCCAAATGGCGTCATCAAGAACGGCGTAGAGTATGAGCAAGACAGGATCTCCGAAATTCTAATCGACAACCCCATGGACAAAAGCATTGAGATCGTGGGTCAACCTTCGCTGATCGTCGGTGGAACCGGCGTAGCCGGAGCCTCGGTCGCTGCAATGGGCGCAATGACTCATGCCGCAACTTCTGCCGTGGTCGGGGCGAATCTTGCTATTTCGCGGTCTTCCGCAAAGCGGCGTTTTCGCGTGCGGGCACGTTATGGCTCCAAGGTCGTCACCCTGGCGCGCAACCTCAAGCAAGACCACGCAATTTCGATCTTCAGGCTTTTGACTGACGACTGAGCGCAGCCAAGAAAATGTCGAAATGAAATTTCGTCTCGGCGCATGCATCACCTCTGCGGCGCTGATCGGTCTTTCCCCACGCACTAAACACCGAAAGGATCGCAGCATGATTACAAGATTCGCATTGGCAACCGGCCTTGCGCTCATCCTTGGTTCTCCAAGTTTTTCGGAAACCTATGAAAACCCCGACCAGAGGTGGTGGGGTAAATTCTTCCAAGCGGTTGAGGGGGCACAGCCTGACTTTGAAGCGTTGGCGAAAAAAGATCCTGAATATCTTGCCGCAAGTGAATTTACCCGTGCGGAGGTGCTGAAGAACGTCATTGCGCGGCTGAAGGAAGAGCAGGCAGAGTTCGATGTGCCAGAAACCGAGGTCAAAGTCGCATTCGGAGCAAAGTTCGGCGATTACAGCTCTGAAAACGGCGGGTTTCCTGTGAACCTTTTCGCGCAGAACATGCACATGCGGCTTGGCTTCAACAAGCTGTTCTTCCGCAATTGGGATGACTACAACATCTTCCCGGCCACTATCGAACAGGGCAAAGAGATTCGTGCGCGAACGAGCCAGGGCCAGATCGCGGCCGAGGTCACGATGACCAATTTCCGGAAGTCCGAAACGCGGCCCAACGCTTACAATGCGTTCATCACGAAAGTCGCCTACTTCGCACCGGACGGCCTGCCCTTGGGCGAATTTACCGCGGTCGAAGACGCTGCGCTTTCGCCCGATGCCGCGACAAGTATGGTTGCCGATGCGAGGGCCACCATTATCGAGAAGGCAGGAATTCCCGAGCTTGGCACGTCCTGGGCCGACGCAAAGGGCATGCTGATACAGTCTTACCCATATGCGGCCAGCGATGATTTCGCGTATCTGGATAGCGGCAAGAAGGTTGCCTTCAGGGTAGACGAAGGTGCTATCGTGACCGATGCCGAGCACGAAGCGGGTCGGACGTTCCGCGTCTTTCTCCAGCAGGTCGATGGCCCGTGGCGAAAAACGACCGGGTTCAGCGGGAGCAGCGTTCTCGCCGGCATGAACAGCTTTTACTCCGTCGACATCAAGGGCACAGGGCCAGGTCTGGCTTGCTATACGCCGGAAAAGAATGATCGCTGCGCGGTGCTCGAATTTTCGCCGACTGAGGGCGGACATGTTCTGACTCGCGCTTACGGTGTGATCGAACTCGACCGCGCGGCGTCAACCGAAGCCGCGGTTGAAAGTCTCGTCGGTGCCGAAGCCGCAGGAGCCTTCAATGGTTTCACCGCGAAGCTCGGCTACGATCCGATCGCATTGAAGAATGGCGCTGCGGCCCAGTATGAGGACTCGGGTGGCGTGGCGGCCTACGTTGCGGGTGCGGGCGAAACCCGGGAGGGCGAACCGTTCTACGATCCGTTGGAAAACACCAGGGGAGTCAATCCGATCAAGCGCGAGATCGCGCTGTTCGCTGTTGAAGGTGCAGAAAACAGAACGCCAATCATATTTGTTCTTCAGTAAACCGATGATTCGATCGAGGACCAAGGGCTCCGCCAAGGCAACTTGGCGGAGCGTCCGTTATGAATTCCCAAGGTTGTGAACCATCAGGCCCCCAGCCCAAGTTTTGCCTCCTCATCCAAGGCGGGTTCACCAGCCTCATTGTCTTTGAAGATGGCGTTGTATTCGTTCGAAAACATCTCGGCCGCAGCGCCTGCCTTCACGATTTCCGCGCCGCCCACGCCGGCAAGTGCTGCGCTACGATCATGAAAGGCCACGGCGACTCCCCTCGATTTCACGAGCGGTCTTATGCGCCACCCCGGTGTGCCCCGTCTGGCCGCTTCGCAAGCTCGTGCAATGAGCGCGCCCATCGTCAATCCATGGGCAGGTTCAGGAGCGACAAGACGCGATCCAGTTTCTTTTCCTGTCTCCGCCGATCTTCTTTCTGGGTCCCGATTGCCGCTTTCAGGTCGTCCCGCAGTGCCGCCATTTCCGAAGTCATCGCTATCAGCTGTTCCTGATACTGAATCTGCGAATCCGTCAGGTGTTGCATCAGGGTGGCTAGCCGTTCCCCAAGCGTCTGTTGTTGATCGTCCGGGCGATCCAACAGGTTCAGCAAGGAATGCAGAGCCACGACGTTCGCGTCCGTAATCTTGATCAGCTCGTAGATTATCTGCAAATCTTCTGGCAATTCGAGCTTGGTCTGTGACTTTGATGAGGTTTTCAAGGAGCTTCTCCATGTGTGGCTGTGTGAGAATCTGGGTTAGATGATCCAGGCCGAGGTTGTGACGAAGACGTCGGAGCGCGCGCGCGAAAGAGAGGCGGGCGTTCAAGAACTTCGGCCACCAGGCCTTTCCGAGTTCACCGCCCCTTATCGTGCTCTCCGGGTTCGTAAATGCGAATGAGGGTCGGCCGGATTTGTTGGGCGTTATCTCGGCTCGAAATTCTCCCGGGCGTGATGAAAGAGCCCGATCAAGTTCCGGCAGGCTCTCCGGCTGAGAATGCCGGAATACATGTTGCAAATCCGTGTGCAGTAACCGCGCCTGTTCGGATGTCAGCCGGCGTTCCGGAGTAACCGGATCCAGGCGTGGCGGTGCGGTGGGGTCGAAGTAGCCGGGGGCCGGTAATCCGAGCATGTCGCACAAATAAGCGTGTGCCTTTTCACAGCGGGCTTCGGGCGACGAGATGCGATGAATGCGCCCGGTGAAATCACAAAGACATATGCCGATATGGATGTGATCGCAATTGCTGTCTGTATGGCGCACGGCAATCCAGGGCATGCGCATAGGATCCAGGCCGAGCGCCTTGATTGCCGTCTGAGCGATCTCGAGCCAGATTTGCTTGTCGGCGATGTATTCCTCAGGCAACGACAGGGTGATATGCCGAAATGGGCTGGACATGTCGCCGGGCGGCCGGAGCCGTTCGAAACGTCTGATCACATCCTTCCGGTTCTTGATCGGCACGGTGCCGCCGAGCGGCTCTGAGCCGGGCCGCAACATGTAAACCAGGAATTGCTCAGCGGTATCGTGTGAGGTGAGGAAGGGTCGCACCGATCATCCCTTTCTCAAGATATCGAGCACCTTATCGCAGGCGCCGATCACCTTCTCGACCGCTTTCACCACCGCTTCGCGATCCGCCTGCGTCGGGACATCATGCTCGACCGAGGTCAGCACTTCGTTGCAGATCGTTGCGAGCTGGCCGAGATGGAATGCCACCTCACCGAGGATCCAGCCATGCTCTGACATGGCGCGGTTGACCATGTATTCGGAAAGTGTCGAGTATCCCTGATCGCGTTGTGCCGTGTCGATCCTCTCCCATTGATCGTCGTATGCGTAAACGTTTCTCGGCCGCTTTTTCGGTTTGGCATTCATCTTGTTTCCCATCGTCTTACCGGCCTCGCGAGCCTTCTCAGAAACACACATATGAATATCCCGCCCGTCGTCATCAGTTGATGAGCCGGTAGATCGATTAGGGTGTTCGAATGTTGTGGAAAACCGGATGAGAGCTTGGACCTGCACTTCGCCCTTCCCAATTCACCCTGCCGAAGAAGCATCGACGTTCGACGCCGCCCCATGCAGTATTCCAGGTCGGGCTTAAATGGATCCCGGGATTAGAACCTATAGGAAACAGGTGGCAATTCCGTTTTACGGATACTTTCGGAATGGTGACGCGGGGAACTTTCCTGCCTTGGCCGCGGGGCAAACCTCATGCTAGCGTGCAACCAACACGAGAGCGGGAGGATACCCGCGCGGAAACAATAGCTTGGGGCAGACGGCGGGCATGAGCGCGGACATCAAATCTCACGGATCGTTTGTCTGGTCCATTGCGGAACTCCTGCGTGGCGATTTCAAGCAATCGGAATATGGCAAGGTCATCCTGCCCTTCGTCGTCCTGCGCCGCCTTGACTGCATCCTCGAGGAAACCAAGCACGCCGTGCTCGACATGGCGAAGTCGCTGCCGGATGATATGGACGATGACGCGCGCGACACGTTGCTGTCCGGCGCAGTAGGTCAGGACATTCGTCTCTACAACCTGTCGCGGTTTACCTTCGCTTCGCTCAAGGGGCAGGACGCCAAGGACATCCACAAGAACCTGCTCGATTACATCACCAAGTTCTCCGGCAACGTCCGCGACATCTTCCTCGACAAGTTCCTGTTCACCGATCAGCTCAAGCGGCTCAATGACGCGGGCCTGCTCTACCAGGTGTTCGACAAGTTCACGCAGATTGACTTGCACCCCGATGCCATTTCGAACCTCGAGATGGGGTATCTGTTCGAAGACCTGATCCGCCGCTTCTCGGAAATCTCGAACGAGACGGCAGGGGAGCACTACACCCCGCGCGAGGTGATCCGCCTGATCGTCTCGCTCCTCCTGGTCAACGACAAGGACGCGCTGACCGGGTCGGGCGTCATCCGGCAGGTCTATGACCCCGCTGCCGGCACGGGCGGGATGCTGGCGATTGCCGAGATGGAGATGAAGGCGCTGAACGAACGCATCCGGGTCGAGCTGTTCGGGCAGGAGTTGAACCCCGAGTCCTTCGCGATCTGCAAATCCGACATGCTGGTGACAGGCCACAACCCCGAGAACATCGCCTTCGGCAATACGCTGACCCAGGACGCCCACGCGAACCGCTGCTTTCACTACATGCTGTCCAATCCCCCTTACGGCGTGGATTGGAAGAAATACGCCGACCCGATCAAGGACGAGGCCGCCGAAGACGGGATGAGCGGGCGCTTCGGCGCAGGGCTGCCGCGCATCTCGGACGGGCAGCTTCTGTTCCTGCAGCACATGATCTCCAAGATGCGCAACGACGAACAGGGATCGCGCATCGGGATCGTGATGAACGGCTCGCCTCTGTTCACCGGCGGGGCCGGCTCGGGCGAGAGCGAGATCCGCCGCTGGATGCTGGAGAACGACTGGATCGAGGCGATCATCGCGCTGCCGACGGACCTCTTCTACAACACGGGCATCCAGACTTACGTCTGGCTCCTGACCAACCGCAAGGAATCGGCCCGGCGCGGCAAGGTGCAGCTGATCGACGCCAGCGGGGAGCGGTTCTGGAAATCCATGCGCAAGTCGCTGGGATCGAAACGCCGCGAAATCCCCGAGGAGGCCACCGAGGAGATCGCCCGCATCTATGCCGAGATGCTGAACGGCGACAGCGATTGGTCGGATGTATCAAAGATCTTCGACACGACCGATTTCGGATACCGGGAAATCCGTGTCGAACGCCCCTTGAAGCTCGCCTTTGCCGTGACGTCGGAAGCGTTGGAGACGCTGCGCGATGCCAAGCCGTTCCTGAAGCTTGACGATGATACGCAGGCCCGCGTGATTGGCGCATTGCAGGATCATCTGCCCGACGATGAGAGGTGGACCTGCCGCGACGATTTCGACATCGCGCTCACCGCTGCGCTCAGGGAGGCGCGCGTCAAGATCGGTGCGCCGGTGCGCAAGGCGATCCTGTCGGCCCTGTCGGAGCGGGATGAGGACGCCGAGATTTGCACCGACAAGAAGGGTAATCCCGAGCCCGACACCGACCTGCGCGATCACGAACTGGTGCCGCTGGTCGAGGATTGGCAAAACTATGTCGCGCGCGAGGTGCTGCCCTTCGTGCCCGATGCCTGGGTGGACGAGAGCCATACCGACGCGCAGGACGGCGGCGTGGGGCGCGTAGGCTATGAGATCAACTTCAACCGCTACTTCTACAAATACGTGCCACCCCGCCCGCTGGAAGAGATTGACGCGGAGCTGAAGTCGCTGGAAGCCGAGATCGCCGGGCTGTTGCAAGAGGTGGTCGATTGATTCCTGTCCTGGTCCGTTCGGTTTCTTATTGCTTTGGTAAGGGACACTCCCTATATGTTGTTTCAACAAGACCCGCCACGCCTCGGACGGAACCTCGGTTTCGCACTGCGCACCCCGGCGGGTTACTTGTTTTTGGGGTATCCCTTCATCAGCGGAGTGTCGCTGCATGAAGTTTGAAAAACCCTCCACATCGATCCCCGACCAAATCAAGCTTTTAAAAAACCGCGGCATGGTTGTCGATGACGATGCGCGCGCGCAGCATTATCTGCGCTTCATCTCCTACTACAGGTTGCGCGCCTATTGGCTGCCGTTTGAGGTTCCCGCCAAGGAAAACGGCCAGCACGCCTTTCAAGATGGCACCAACTTCGAAGATGTTCTCACGCTCTACATTTTCGACCGTGAGCTGCGGCTCCTTGTTCTGGACGCCATCGAACGGGTTGAGGTCGCCTTGCGCGCGCAATGGGCGCATTACATGGCAATGGCGCATGGGCCGCACGGATATCTTGATCAGGGGCTCTATCATCGTAAAGACCGTCACGCCAAAGCGGTGACGACCCTGACCGAAGAGTTCAAACGCTCCCGCGAGACCTTCGCCGAACACTACCGCCGCACATATACGTCACCCAACCTTCCGCCGATCTGGATGGCGGCAGAGACGATTTCGTTCGGACAACTGTCAAAGTGGATATTCAACCTCGAGCGGCGGGCGGATCGTAACGCGATTGCCAAGCCTTTCGGGCTGGACGAGCGGGTTCTGACGTCTTTTTGCCACCACATGAGCTATATCCGTAACATTTGTGCGCATCACGGTCGGCTTTGGAACAAGCGGTTCACGGTGACAATGGCCACGCCGAAAAGTCCGGCAAAGCTGGAGCTTGCGGTCAAGGGTGCCGACCCCCGCCACCTGCACAACACATTGGCGATGCTGGATTACTTGTTGCTGATGATCGCGCCGGAAAATGAATGGCGAAGCCGCGTTGTTGCATTGATCGACGGATGCCCTCTGGCGGACCCTGCCAGCATGGGGTTTCCTGACGAATGGCGAACCAGACCTTCATGGAGGGTCGCTCGATGAAAAGCCAGATTATCACCCTGCAAGAACGCGTCCATGCCGCGCCCAAGCCAGAAAGCTGGCAATGGGACAAGTTGCATCAGGTGTTTCGCGTTCGGCGCGGCAACAAGAATACCGGGATGCGGGAAGACAACCTGTTGTCGCTCAGCTATGGGCGGATCGTCCAGAAGGATATCGAGACTGCCGATGGCCTGCTGCCGGAGAATTTCGAAGGCTATCAGATCGTTGAACCGGGCAATATCGTGCTTCGACTGACCGATCTTCAAAACGACAAACGCAGCCTTCGGCAAGGTCTGGTCACTCAACGGGGTATCATCACCTCTGCCTATGATGCGGTCGAGGTTCAGCGCGACAACGATCCGCGCTTCTGGTTCTACTCGCTGCTCGCGCTTGATCTGGCGAAGCATTACTATTCGCTTGGCAGCGGCGTTCGTCAGTCTGTGAAGTTCGCAGATTTCCCAAACGATTGGGTCTACCGTCCCGACCTTGCGACCCAACGCCGGATTGCCAATTTTCTGGACCGTGAGACCGCAAGAATAGATCTGCTAAGCGAGAAAAAGCAGCGGTTGGTGGCGTTGCTGGCGGACAAATGGGCGAGTGTCGTCGAGAACGCGATCTCGACAAAAGGCAAGCGGACGAAACTCGGCCACCACATTGACATTCTGTCGGGTTATGCGTTCCCGAGTAGCGATTTCTCAACTGATCCAGGTAACATTCGACTGCTGAGAGGGGCAAATGTCTCGCCCGGTTCGATCAGGTGGGACGATACCGTCTATTGGTCCCGTGATCGGCTTGGCGAGGTGTCGCGATTCTTGCTGGCTTCTGGTGATGTTGTGCTTGGCATGGACCGTCCATGGATCTCATCGGGTATCCGCGTTGCGGAAGTGACAGAGCAAGATGCGCCTGCCCTGCTGTTACAACGAGTTTGTCGGATCGAACCACGAACGACGTTGGACAAGAAGTTCATGAAACTGCTGCTCACCAGTCGCCAATTCTTGGCTTATTTTGAACCGATCATGACTGGCGTAAGCGTCCCACACATAAGTCCCGATCAAGTGAATTCATTCAGGTTCGAATACGTCGAGAGGGGCGAGCAATTTCGTCGGGCAACCTCGGCAGAAAGAGAACGCGAGCGGATAATCCGGGTGCAGCAAAGCACCGAGAAATCCATCGACCGCCTCAAGGAATACCGCTCTGCCCTGATCACCGCCGCTGTCACGGGGCAGATCGACGTGACGGCCTACGCCAGATCCGGCACGCCCGACCGCCGTCTCGACGCCATTCAAAAGGAAATGAGCGCATGAGCGACTCTATTGCAGACCTCAAGTCCTTCATCCGCGCCCAGCTTGCCGCGCAATGCGATCCCGTCCCGCCGAAGACCGCCAACAGTCAACAAGTGCATCTTTCGGTTTGGACTACACGAGGGCGGCGCCGCGCAATCGGTGTCGAACTCGATCACAAGGATCGCGTGAACCTCTGGGTCGTCAGCATGTATACCCCTCCGGCGCCCCCCACCACTGTGGACGTCGCAAAGAAGGTCTGGACGGGCTCTGGCTGGCAGGACAAAGACCCCGATCCGGCGCGCAAGGGGCGCGACGGTGCGAATAGTAACCTCAAGGGTTACGACGAGTTTCGAACCAAACCGATCACGCGTCTGGGCTTGCGCTCGATCGACGACGCGCGCGCAATCCTTGAGAAATTAATGACATGACCGACACCCACACCACCGCCGACATCCACCGCGAAAAGGTCTTCGAGGCGCATCTCGTCGCCTGCCTGACCGGCGAACAGGGCTACATCGAACGCGACCCGGCGCAGTATGACGTGGCCCACGCGCTCGACCCCGAATTGCTTTTTCGCTTCCTCAAGACGACGCAGCCCGAGGCGTGGCAGGTGCTGGAGGATCATTACCGCGCGCAGGCCGAAGCCGAGGTGCTCAAGCGGCTGGAAAAGGCGCTGAAGGAAAACCCGACCCATGTGGTGCTGCGGCAGGGCATCAAGCTGGTGCCGAACATTAACTTCGCGCTCTGCCATTTCAAGCCCGCGTCGAACCTGAACCCCGACCTCATGCGGCTTTACGAGGCGAACATCCTGTCGGTGATGCGGCGGGTGCATTACAGCGCCAAGGATCCGAAGAAATCCATCGACCTTGTCACTTTCGTCAACGGCATCCCGGTGGCGACGCTGGAGGTTAAGAACCTGCTGACCGGGCAGAACGTGAAGCACGCCGAGAAACAGTATCGGCAGGACCGCTCCCCCGCCGGTGAGCCGCTTTTGACCTTCAAGCGCGGCGCCATCGTGCATTTCGCGGTGGACCAAGACAACGTGTCGATGACCACCCGCCTGATGAATGGCAAGACGCGGTTCTTGCCCTTCAACCGCGGCCGCGATGGTGGCGCGGGCAACCCGGATGTGGAAGGCGAGAACCGCACCGCCTACCTCTACAAGGATCTGCCCGAGGGGCGCGCGGTTTTCTCCCGTGAGGTGCTGCTCGACCTGATCGGGCGGTATATCCATCTTGAACGCGGGGGTGGCAGGGAGGTGCTGATTTTCCCGCGTTTCCAGCAGCTCGACGCGGTGCGGAAAGTGCTAGCGGAAGCGCGCGCGAACGGCGCGGGCCGGAACTACCTGATCCAGCACAGCGCCGGGTCGGGCAAGTCGAACACCATCGCCTGGACCGCGCATCAGATCATCAACCTGCATGACGCGGACGATGCGCCGCTTTTAGATACCGCGATCATCGTGACAGACCGCCTGGTGTTGGATCGGCAGTTGCAGAACACCATCGGCGGCTTTGCCCAGACCGAAGGCGTTGTGAAGAAGATCGACGGCACTTCTCGCGATTTGAAGGACGCGATCCTTGGCGGCGCGCGGATCATCATCACCACGATCCAGAAGTTCGGGACGGAGCATCTGGCGACGATCTCGGGCCAGGCGGGGCGCAATTTCGCCGTGATCATCGACGAGGCGCATTCCTCGCAGTCCGGCAAGGCCGCGCAGGCCATGAGCGACGCGCTGACCCGCGATGCGAACAGCTCCGAGGACATCGAGGATATGGTGCTTGCGTTCCAGAGGGCGCGCGGACCGCAAGAAAACATTTCGTTCCTCGCTTTCACGGCGACGCCGCGCAATGTGACGCTGGAACGTTTCGGGCGCATCGGGCCAGATGGCAAGCCGCATCCCTTCCACCTCTATTCGATGCGCCAGGCGATCGAGGAGGAATTCATCGTTGATGTGCTGAAGAACTACACGACCTATGGCGCTTATTATCAGCTTGAAAAGACGATCGAGGACGATCCGGCCTTCAAGGGCAGGAAGGCGCAGGCGCGGGTTGCCCGCTATGCCTCGCTGCATCCGACCGCGATCGACCAGAAGGTCGAGGTGATCGTCGAACATTTCCGCCGCCATGTTGCCGAAAAGCTGGACGGTCAGGCCAAGGCGATGATCGTCACGCAGAGCCGCGAACACGCGCTCCGGTATTGGCAGCAGTTGAACCGATGTATCGAGGACAAGGGATATACCGGGCTGAAGGCCCTCGTGGCCTTTTCTGGCGATCTGGAAATCGACGGCAACGTCTGGACAGAAGCAACGGCCAACGGATTCGCCGAAACGGAATTGCCAAGGAAATTCGACACGGACGAATACCAGGTGCTTGTCGTGGCCGAGAAATATCAAACCGGCTTCGATCAGCCGAAACTCGTCGCGATGTATGTCGACAAGAAGCTGGCCGGGTTGCAGGCTGTGCAGACCCTCGCGCGGCTGAACCGTAGCTACGGCAAGGACAAGCCAACCTTCGTGCTGGATTTCCAGAACACCATGGAGGACATCAAGGAGGCGTTCGCGCCGTTCTTCGAGACGACCACGCTGGAAGAGCGCACGGACCTCAACCAGATTTACGATCTGGAACAGCGCATTGCGTCCTCGACCTATGTGCAGAAGGATGAGGTCGAGCGTTTTGCGGAAGCGTTCTTCAAAGGTGATCTGACAACGCAAGATCGGCTCAAGCTCGAAGGTATTGTTCGTCTCGCCGTCGGCAGGTTCGAACTCGATGAAGATGACGCGCAGAAAGAGGAATTTCGGCAGCTTCTCAAGAGCTTTCAGCGGTTCTATGCGTTCGCGGCGCAGGTCGTTTCGCTAGGCGATGCGTGGCTGGAAAAACTATATGCATACACATCCTGGCTGTCACGGTTGCTGCCGTCACGGGACGTTCCGGCGGATATCACGATCACCGATGATATGCTGAACCTGTCTGCCTTCAAGTTGCAGAAGGGTGAGGAAGGCAGCGCATCGCTAAACCCCGAAGAAACTTCCGAGTTGCAGCCAATCACCGAGTTCGGCGCAAACCCCTACACCGAGGAAGAGGAGCGATCGCTGTCGGAAATCATCGACGCGTTCAACGAACGCCACGGCACCCAGTTTTCACGTGAGGATTTCTTACGCTTCGAGCGCGTGACCCGCACGGTAATGGATGACGATATGACCGAGATGGTTCGCAACAACCCGGCCGACGTGGTCTACAATGCCTTTTCCCAAGCGTTCTTTCAGGGAATGGTGCAGATGTTCCAGCAGGACAACGAGATGCGGAACATCGTGATGACCGACAAGGACGCGCGCGAGCAGGCCACGCGGCATTTTTTCAAGCGGGCTCAGCGGCAGGCGCGGGAGGGGTGACAAATACAAGATCTGGTAGAATTGGAGCGAAGTGGAAATTCGCCGTTCGATAATGAAGAGTTTCCGTAGCTTAGCGCGCAGAAATGCTATTCGGCCACATCCGATCTTGGTCGGTAGCAACAGCGTCGGCGGAACCACCGTCTGCGGGTCGCAAGACTTAATACTTGAACCCGATCGATTGTCGCGCGCCAATCCGATCAATGAGCATGATTTCCATTAACGGACTTATCTAGTCGGATGAACGGAGAAATTTCGTTGTCTACAAGGGCTTCGCGATACCAATCCGCATCATAATCTGGATCAGCGAGCAGGACCTCCGCTGGACTGGAGGCAGAAGAACACTTCTAGGCGGATCGCGCCGTCCAAGGCCATTAACCGCCCAACCCCCACGCCCCGCATGGGGGCCGATATTTGCGCCGGAAACCCCCCGTCGCGTTCCAGGGTCCAAGACATCGCCGTAAAAGTGGCGTTGGAACTTGCCGGGTTTCACGTCCGTCACGTCACGGACGGCGGAAAGAGGATACATCGTTCGGGTGCTCGGGGTGTCCATGCGTTGATTTCATTTCTTTGACGCTGCGAACTAGGAACCAACGGACGTAGGGATAGCCAACGATGTCTAAATAGGGGGTGCGCCCGCCTTCAACACGAGATGTTGTGCCGACGATTGTCCTGTGCTAATTTGGAATTGGACCATCGTGTCCCCTGTGGAGGGCCATCGCGCCCGCAGGACATAGGCCGCATCGTCGGCACTGAAAAAAGGAGCCATTCTATGGCTATTCGACCGTTTAGGTTCGAGGTCGCGGAAGCGCGCAGCTTCAAGCATCCTCATTTCCCCAACATTCAAAAACACATCTTCCTGGTCCCCGCAGCGCGGTTGCCCAAGGAAATCCCGCAGAAAGCCAATTTGCGCGAAGCGACTGGCATGAACCGCAACGTCTATAAGGACGTTCGCGAAAGCCTGCGCGGCAACGAGGCTTTGCCTGGTTCCTTCGACTTGCTCAATCTCGGCATCACCATCATCGGTGAGGACGTTAAGGCCCTCGACAAGCGGGTGTTCGAGGTCCTGATAGACGACGACTATGGTATCGCCAACGGGGGCCACACGGCCAACCTGATCTGGGAATGCCAAGACGACGACACCATCGCTGAGGGCCAGCACGTAGAGGTGAAGATCATCACCGGCGTTGAAGGTCCGAATGAGCATACCATGCGGGTGGACATTGCGCGTGGGCAGAACACGGGCATCGCCGTGAAGCCGCAGTCCATCTTTGAACTGGACGGAGCTTTCCAGGGTATCAAAGACGTTGTCGCTCCATTCGAGTGGTCGAACGACATTGCATATAAGGAAAGCGACAGTAGCGAAATCGACGTTCGGGAATTGATTTCGGCACTCGAGATCATCAACGTGATTGATTTTCCGAACCGCAGCGGGAAGCATCCCATCGCGGCCTATGAGAAGTGGTCAACGCCGCTTAAAAAGTATGGCGACGATTTCAAGGAAAACCGGGATGAACCTGGCGGCCGCAAATACGCGAAATTCGAACCCCTCCTGCCGCAAGTTCTCGAGCTTTACGATATTATCCGCCGGGACTTCCTTCGTATCTACTCTAAGGAAGTCAGCAACCAGGCGGCCAAACTGAAAATCGTTGAGGATGCGCCAAAGAAGTCCGGTGTTTTCCAATTCCGGTTTGCGGGTCTCGAGCCACATGATCGACGGCTCACAAAGGGCGCAGCATACCCCATTCTTGGATCGTTTCGAAACTATGTTCGGATTAACCCGGATAGCGACCAGGCTGAATGGGTTGGCGGGTTCGACAACGTGAAGGTGGTGTGGGGTGAGATTGGAAAAGACCTTGTTCTCGAGACGCGAGAGGCGGTCAAGTCCATCGGCAACGCCCCGGACGTGCTTGGCAAGAATCGCAACCATTGGGCCAACCTGTATCGAACCGTCGAAAACCACTTCCTGCGGTCTGAGATTGAGCGGCTGACCGCTGGGGGTGCATGATGCAGGATGAAAAGGAAAAGCTGCTCATCCGCATTGGTGAAAGTTTTGAAGCCAATGCAACCGGACGCCTTGCCATCGTGATCGTTTTCGCGGTGTTTTGCGTTATGGCTTTCGCGACATTGCTTTAGTAACAACTTTCCGGGGAGGCGACCAACGTCTCCTCGGCTCCCGCTGGGATCGACTGAGCAAGACCTCTCTAGCCTGCTTGACGCGTTAGCTTCCTTCCTGCCGCTTGGATGGCCCGCTCAGAAACTCGCCCCGCTATCCGGGTTATAGGTGCGCGCTTGGTCATGACAGAGGTAGGGAAGGGCGTAGGCGAGTTGAAAGATCTCTTGAATGAGCTGAACAAGCTGACGACGACGCAGCAGCTGTCGCTCATAGAGTTGATCGAAGCGAAGTTCGCTTAACCAGTATTGTAGTTTGGTAGGCTGCCGCGCAGGCGGCCACCCCTATCCCTACCATAATACGATTTCATTCTTTTCTCTCGATGAATTCTAACGCCTCCGCCAGCTTGTCCAGCGCCGCTTTCTGAGGGTGCTCAACGTGCTCCAGCAGGTGCGATGACGCGAAATAGTTTTCCAAGGCTCGAGAACTCCCTTCGTCCTTGCTGGACGCATTGTGCGCCAGGATCTCGTCGATCACGCGCGGCGAGATGCCCAGGATTTTCATGATCGTCGCTGCAGTCCTGCGAAGGTCATGACGATGCCAATCGCTCGTCGCGCTCTCGCGATGCACGGCTCCTGTAATCCGCTGCCAGTTACCGAGCCTACCACCTTCGTCATTCGGAAAAACGAGATCGTCACGTTGTCGGGTCTCGAAATTTGGAAGCCCCCGCAGCAGTTCAATGGCCGCGTTGGACAGCGGCAGGTTCTGCTGCTTCGGCGGGCCTGAGATCGTTTTTACATAGGGCTTATGCCAAATACCGACCTCTTCCTTGAAGTCGCCCCATCTCATGTCGACGAGTTCGGACAGGCGGGCGGCGGTCAGCAGGAGGAAACGCAGGGCTATCGGCCGCACATTAAGTTCCGGACGTGCCTTCATGGCAAGACATTCGGGCGCGGGCCAGACAAGCAGCGGAAGCACGCGTGCAAGTTCCAGATGGTCGAGAGCACGGTCCCGCTCGCCGGTGATCGAATGATCTTCGACAGACGGATCATAGGTCTGGCGCACGTCTACCACGTCAAGTTTCGGGCGCCTACCCAAGCCGATCTGTTTGAACTTGTTCCGATGGGCGGCCCAGTCGAACATTGTCATCAGGTAGGAACGCGCACGCGCGACTTGGCCATTCGCGGTGCCCTTACCGGATCGCGGCACATATATCGTCATGGTGTGGGCCAGATCATCCAGGCTTATCTCCGTTACTTGTGTCATCAGGTGCGGTTGGAAAACGCGTTCGATGCGCCGGCGTGCTTCGCTTCCTTTGTCGTTGACCGTGCGTCGCCATGTTTTCCGCTTCGTAGACATGATCCTCTCATATTCTTCGACAAGCTCTTGGAGGGTCGGGATGGCGGACTGCATTGCAGCGGCACGCTCGGCGGCTTCCTTCTTTGCCGCGGCAGTGATGTTCTCACCGGCTTTCAACCGCCGCCGCAGGTCCGCGGCGGCCAGCCGTGCCTCTGCAAGGCGAATGTCGCCGAAGTGTCCGATCGGTGTGCTTTGGAGGTCTCCGGCCGGACCCCGCAGCCGAAATGCGAAGGATTTCACCCCTGAAGGATAAATACGTATCATCAGGCCGGTTTCCCTAGTATCGGTGATGTCCGTCCGCTTCGCGACTTTCTTGGATTTGATGAATTTTTCGGTAAGTTCGACTTTCGCCATGACATTTCTCCTGCTCCGAGAAGGATGTGCGGTGGGCTTCTTGGTGGCACAACAGTGGCACAGAGAAGCCAAGCTACCCCGATGCGAGACAATTCGATTCGAGCGACTCGAGGTAATATTTTATCTATTAAAAACAGTGCGATATTTGAAAAATCATATCTGAAATGCGGTTATCTGACCGCATCGGAGGGCGCTGAAAATCAGGCCGTTTCGGCTTGAAAATCCTCGTGTCGGTGGTTCGATTCCGCCCCCGGGCACCATTTTTACAATCTGAAAGCAATAACTTAGCAACTTTTTTTGCAATGGGCTTTCTGTTGTATTAGACGTGGGTATCATTTGAGTAGCACTTTGCAGCGGATGATCTTACTCGCTGGCGATATTTCCGTTTGTGACGCTCACGGCCGCAACAGCACTTACGAACCCATATCACCACGTCAGGCTATTCATTTATGACGGTTGGCGCGTCCAAGCGGTTTCATCGTGCAGCAATCACTCGCTGCCTTCCAACCCCGCCCACCGATTGATCTCCAGCTTGACCTGCCATTGTACTTTCATCCGTGCTGAACCTGAGTCCGTTTGGTTGATACGCCGATTGGCGCGATGTGAACAACCGGCAGCGGCACGGAGCTTTCATCTCGCGCAGCGCCGGTCCCGGTTGAGGCGGAGAGGCGCTCGGCAAGCGCTTTGGGCGTTTCGTATCCGAGTGCCGAATGGGGCATTTCTTCGTTGTAGTCTGTCGCTCAGGCGCGCAGCGCAGTGCGCGCGTGGGGCATGTTGCGGAACATGGTTTCATTCAAGAGTTCGTTGCGCATACGTCCGTTGAAACTCTCCACGAACCCGTTCTGCATCGGCTTGCCAGGTGCGATGAAAAGCCATTCGATCTTGCGTTTCGTAGCAAAGGTTAAGATCGCGTTACTGGTCAGTTCGGTGCCATAGCACGTCGGGAAGAGGGCTGCTTAGAGGTTATGGCCACGTCCCGCAGCCGTTGGCGCAGTTCCATCTCGGGCGGCCTTCTAAACTGTAGCGGATCATGTTGCGATCCGCGCCGACAAGGCGGCAGGCCCGCCGCTCCGACAGGCCCAGCTTGACCTGTAGATGCTAGACGGCTTCGCGCTTCACGGCGGGCCTTACCATCTTTTGCCAAAAGTTCCTTCATCGCCGCGGCATCGAGCATCTGCTCGGCCAGAAACTTCTTCAGCTTGACGTTCTCGTCTTCGAGCGTCTTCAGACGCTTGGCATCGGAAACCGTTATCCCCCAAACTTCGCTTTCCAAGCATAAAGGTGCCTTCCGCGACGCCATGCTTGTGGCACAGGTCAGCACACTTCGCGCCTGCCTCATGCTCCGTCAGGATGCCGATAATCTGTGCTTCGCTGTATCTCGATCGCTCTAATGTCCGTCCCTTCGTAGGGTCGGACCCTAATACCAAATGGAGAAAAAATCCCGTGGCAGGTCATTCCATGCAAGATCTCGTTCCGATTTACGTCCCCTTGCTCAAAAGCTTAGGTCCGTCTCGCATGGCTTCCAGAAAAAATGCGGGTTCGGTTTCGTCTCGCACGCACATGCAGGGGGTCAGCCTACAGGCTCGGCGGGTTCCGATAGCGGGGTATCCAGCGGAGAGATGACCTCCTGATAGGGACATGCCACCAGATGGCCGGGCTCTACCTCATCCAGCGGCGGGCGAGCCCTCGCGCAATCCGGGCGCGCCTTCGGGCATCGTGTCCGAAAGACGCAGCCGGAGGGAGGATCGAGCGGTGAAGGTAGCTCGCCCTCCAGAACGGGGCGTTCCCTTGCCGCCTCGCGAACCGGATCGGGGATCGGCACCGATGAGATCAGTGCCTGCGTATAGGGATGGCGCGGCGCGCGGACAAGTTCGCGCGCCTCGGCCTGCTCCATCTGACGGCCCAGATACATCACGAGCGTCCGATCCGAGATGTGTTTTACCACGCTGAGATCATGGGCGATGAAGATCATCGACAGACCCATCTCGCGCTGCAACCGTTTGAGCAGGTTGACCACCTGCGCCTGCACGGACACGTCGAGCGCACTCACCGGCTCGTCACAGATCACCAGACGCGGATCGAGGATCAGGGCACGCGCGATGCCGATGCGCTGGCACTGGCCACCGGAGAATTCGTGCGGGTAGCGGTTGACGAGATTGGGCAGAAGTCCCACCCGCTCCATCATCTCGCCGACCTTCTTGCGGGTTTCCTTTTTCGAAACGTCCGGCTGATGCGTCGTCAGCGGTTCGGCGATGATTTCGCCCACTGTCATGCGTGGGTTGAGCGCGGCGAGCGGATCCTGAAAGATCATCTGCACCTCGCGCCGATGTGCGCGGCGATCCCGTGCGGACATGGTGCGCAGGTCGGTGCCGTCCCAAAGGATCTGCCCGCCGGTCGCCTCTACGGTGCCGATGATCGCGCGGGCCAGTGTCGACTTGCCAGAACCGGATTCCCCGACGACGCCGAGTGTCTGGCCTTCTTCCAAGTCGAAATTCATGCGGCTCACAGCCTGAAGCTTGTTCGGCTTCGTCCACGGCCATGCGCCGCGCGGCATGACATCGAAGGTGACATCGAGATCGCGAACTTGCAGCAGGGTCATTTCACTTTCTCCGGATCGGCGTGGCAGGCACGCAGAACGTTCTGCCACGGCAGCAAATCGGGCTGCACATCGGCGCATTGCTCCAGCCGGAAAGCGCAGCGCGGAGTGAACGGGCAGCCCTTGGGCAGGCGCGACATATCCGGCGGATCGCCCGGGATGGTTTCCAGCTCGTCCTGATCGACATCGAGCCGCGGGACCGCCTTGAGCAGGCCGAGCGTGTAGGGGTGCGAGGGCCGTGCGAAAAGATCGGCGGTCGCGCCCTGTTCCATGACGCGGCCACCATACATCACGACCGTTCGTTCGCAGGTATCGGCCACGATACCAAGATCATGCGTGATGAGGATCATCGCCGTGCCGAAATCGCGGCGGATATCGGCCAGAAGCTCCATGATCTGCGCCTGCACCGTCACGTCCAGCGCGGTTGTCGGCTCATCGGCGATCAGCAGACGCGGGTGGCACAGAAGCGCCATCGCGATCATGATCCGCTGGCGCATCCCGCCGGAAAATTCGTGGGGATACATACTCAACCGGCCCCTTGCGTCTGGGATACGCACGGCCTCCAGCATGGCGACACATTCCTTGAGCGCGGCGCGTTTGCTCATACCCTTGTGCAGGGTCAGAACCTCGACCATCTGGTCACCAACGCGCAGGTAGGGGTTCAGCGAGGTCATCGGATCCTGGAAGATCATCGCCACCTGTTCGGCGCGCTTGCGGTTCAACTCGGCTTGCGACAGGCCAAGAAGTTCGGTTCCGTCGAGCTTGATCGACCCGCTTGCGGAGCCATTGCGCGCCAGAAGGCCCATCACGGCAAATGCCGTCTGGCTCTTGCCCGAACCGGATTCGCCGACGATCGCCAGCGTTTCACCGCCATCGACGGAAATGGACAGGCCGTTGACCGCATTGACGATACCGTCCGCCGTGCGGAACGAGACCGCGAGATTATCTACATCGAGAAGGGCCATGTTATCACCGATCTTTCGGATCGAGCGCATCCCGCAACCCGTCGCCGATAAAGAAGAATGCAAAGAGCGTCACCACGAAGAAGGCCAGCGGAAAGCCAAGCATCCAGGGCGTCTGATTGCGCATGTTGTCCGCGCCCATGTTGATGAGCGCGCCCCAGCTTGTGCTGGGTTCCTGCACGCCAAGGCCGAGGAAGCTGATGAAGCTCTCGAAGATGATCATCTGCGGCACGAGCAGCGTCGCATAGACGATCACCACGCCCAGCAGGTTCGGCACGATATGGCGCGCGATGATGCGCGGTGTGCTGACGCCCGTGGCAATGGCCGCTTCGACGAATTCCTTGTTCTTGATGCTGAGCGTCTGGCCGCGCGCGATCCGCGCCATATCTAGCCATGAGATCAGCCCGATGCCGATAAAGAGCATGAAGATCGATCGCTCGAACACGACCAGCAGCAGGATGAGGACGAACATATAGGGGATCGACATCATCAGATCGACGATACGCATCATGATCGTATCGACGCGCCCGCCGACATAGCCCGCGATCGCGCCCCAAGCGGTGCCGACGACCACGGAAATCAGTGCACCGACGATGCCGACCATCAGCGAGATGCGCGTTCCTTGCACGACGCGCGCATAAAGATCGCGGCCGGTTTCATCGACGCCGAAATAGTGCCGGTTCTCCCATGAGGGCCCGCCCTGCTCGGGGATCGAGCCGAGCAGCGCCCAGTCGATTTCCTCGTTGCTCCAGGGCGTGACGAACTGGCCGAACGCGGCGAAGAGCCCGACGAGCACCAGGATCACCATACTGGCGACGGCGGCCTTGTTGTGGAAGAACCGCGTGCGCGCGTCCTGCCAGAGCGAGCGGCCCTTGACCGGCTCCATATGTGCGGCCTGTTCGGCCGCTTCGACTGCGGGGCGTCCTGCGAGCATGGCGGGGCTCCTCAATACCGGATCTTCGGGTCGATCCAGGCGTAGATCACATCGACCAGAAGGTTGAAGAGAACGGTCAGCGTGCCGATCAGGATGGTGATCCCCATGATCACCGAATAATCGCGCGACAGGGCCGAATTGACGAAGAACTGCCCGATCCCGCCGGTGGAGAAGAACACGTCGATCAGGACAGAGCCGGTGATCATTCCAACGAAGGCCGGCCCCAGATAGGAGATCACCGGCAGCATCGCGGGCTTGAGCGCGTGGCGCAGAATCACACGGCGCATCGGCAGCCCCTTGGCCCGCGCGGTGCGGATGAACCCGGCATTCAGCACTTCGAGCATGGAAGAGCGCGTGATCCGCGCGATGCTGGCCATATAGGAGGTCGACAGCGCGATCACCGGCAGGATCAGATATTCGATCTGCCCGCCACGCCAGCCGCCGCCCGGCAACCATCCGAGCCAGAGCGTGAAGATCAGAACGAGGATCGGCGCCATCACGAAATTGGGCAGAACCTGCGCGCCGATGCTGATGCCGACGGCAAGGTAATCGAGCCAGGAATTGTGGAACACCGCCGCCAGAACCCCAAGGGTGCCGCCAACCGCGACGGCCACGACGAAGGACCAGAAGCCATAGGTCAGCGTGACGGGAAAGCCCTGCGCGATCAGATCGTTGACCGTGCGGTCCTTGAACTTGAAGCTCGGACCGAAATCGAAATTCACCACAACGTCGTAGATGTAGATGCCCATACGCTGAATCAGCGGCTTGTCGAGCCCGTATTTCGCTTCGAGATTAGCCAGAACCGCAGGCGGCACGCCGCGTTCAGTGGCAAAGGGGCTGCCCGGCGCGGCTTCCATCAAAAGGAAGGAGAATACGATCAAAAGCAGAATGGTCGGCACGGCAATGGCGAGCCGTTTGAGGATGAATGCGGTCAAGAGCGCCTCTCGAGCTGTGAAAACGCAAAGGGGCGGAAACCCGCCCCCCTGCCTGTCATTTCAAAGCGCGTCAGTTGGCGACGCGATAGAAATCCTTGACATACCAGTTGTTCTCGACGTTCTCCATCGGGAACCCCTTGATTGCCGGGTTCAGCAGGAATGTGTTCGCATAATGGTAAATCGGGATGATTCCCATATCCTCCGAAAGGATTTCTTCGGCTTTTTTGTAATTTGCCGCAGGGTCACCGGAGGTTTTGGACTCCGCGATCACCTTGTCGTATTCCTCGTTCGACCATTTGCCGTCGTTCTGTTCCTGGCCGGTGGTCAGGATATCGAGGAAGGTGGAGGCCTCGTTGTAGTCGCCGCACCATGCAACGCGGGCAATGTCGAAATTACCTTCGCGGCGCACGTCGAGATAGGTTGACCACTCCATGTTCGACAGCGTCACGTCGATGCCGAGCTTCTGCTTCCACATCTGGCTGACGACGGTGGCGATCTTCTTGTGGTTCTCGTCGGTGTTGTAGATCAGCTTGAGATCGAGCCCGTCCACACCGGCTTCGTCCATCAGTTCCTTGGCTTTCTCGTCCCGCTCGGCTTGCGTCCAGTTCGCATAATCGATCTCGGGCGGCTCGAACCCGGCGGTCGCGTTATGGGTGAAGTAATAGCCCGGTTGCTGGCCACCCTGAAGAATCTGATCGACGATGATATCGCGGTCCACCGCAAGGCTGAGCGCGCGGCGCACGCGGGGATCCTTGAGTTCGGGAGGCCCTTCGGGGCGCTGGTTCATCGCGTAATAATAGGAACACAGGCGGGGCACGGACTTCGCTTCCTCGGGGCGCTCTTCCTTCAGGCGCGGATAGGTGCCTGCGGGGAGCGGCTCCAGCATGTCGTATTCGCCGGATTCATAACGCGTCAGCGCCTGATTCACGTCATTGATGATAAGGCCGGTCACCTCGTCGATGATGACGTTCTCGGCGTCCCAATATTCGGGGTTCTTGACCAGTTTGAAATATTCGTTGAGCGCCAGTTCATCCAGCATGTAGGCGCCGTTGCCCACATAGTTCTCGGGGGAGGTCCAATCGCTGCCGTGCTCTTCGACCGTCGGCATGTGGATGGGCATCAGCGTCGCATAGGAAGTCATGGCCGGGAAATAGGGGACAGGCTTGGTCAACGTGACCTTGAGCGTGCGGTCGTCCACCGCCTCGACGCCAAGCTCACTCGGGTCCATCTCGCCGGCGACGATCTCGGCCGCGTTCTTCATCTGCGTCAGCTCGACATACCACGCGTAGGGCGAGGCTGTTGCCGGATCGGCGGCACGACGCCAAGCGTTGACGAAATCCTGCGCGGTAACGGGATCGCCGTTCGACCAACGCGCATCTTCGCGCAGGTTGAACGTGTAGACGGTGTTGTTCTCGCTGGCCTCGTAATCCGTGGCGACGCCGGGGCGCAGATTGCCTTGCGCGTCCTGCGTCATCAGACCTTCCATGATCTGGCGCAGAACATGGCTGCCGGCGGTTTCCTCGTTCAGCTGCGGATCGAGCGTCGGGAACTGGTCGAGCAGACGATAGGAAAAGGTCTGGTTCTCGGCGAGCGTGTCACCCTCAGCAACAGTGGCGGCGTGGGCTGGCGACAGGCCAAGAGCCAGAACGGCCGCTGTCGTCATGGATAGGATTGTCCGACGTTTCATATTCATTCTCCTCTGATGGATGGTTCTGCTTGCGCCTTAAGGGCGTCAAAATCGAAACCGGCTCCATTGTGTCAAACTCGTGCGGCTTTGCAAGCCGATGGTGAAAGTGACCCGAAGCAAACCCGCATCGCGCGACGCGCAGCGCGCTTTGGGTGCTTTGCCAAGATCGATCGCGCCTGCGCCGATTGGTAGCATCCCGACTAACCCTGTTGCGCGCGAGCGAAAGGCCCATAGGTTTCATCTTCATGAAAGAACCCGACGAGCCTTCCCCTCACGAGATTCGCAACCGTTTCGAGCGGCAGCGAGATCAGGCCGCAAAGCGCCGTGTCACGTTCGGTTATCGCGAACGCCGCCGCGCGCTGCGCGATCTGTCCGACGCGATCCGGCAGAACGAGGCGGCGATCATAGCGGCGCTCACAGAGGATTTCGGCAAGCCAGAGACCGAAACGATCCTGACCGAGATCCTGCCGCTCCAGCAGGAGATCCGGCATACGCTGAAGCACCTAAAACGCTGGATGCGGCCGTCATGGCGGTCGCCGTCCCTCGCGACTTTCGGAACGAGCGCCCAAGTGCGGCGGGAGCCGCGCGGCGTGTGCCTCATCATTGCGCCCTGGAACTACCCGCTGATCCTTGCGCTCGGTCCTCTCGTGTCCTGCCTTGCCGCCGGAAACAGCGCGATCGTCAAACCCTCCGAGATGACGCCAGCAACCTCGTCGCTCATCGCGCTTCTGATTTCGCAAACATTCCCGCCCGAACTCGTCACCGTTGTCGAAGGCGGCGTCGATGCCTCTACCGCGCTTCTGGAATTGCCGTTCGATCATATCTTCTTCACCGGCAGTCCCGAAGTCGGGCGGATCGTCATGCAGGCGGCGGGCAAGGTTCTGGCGTCCGTCACGCTGGAGCTTGGCGGGAAATCCCCGACGATCATCGGCCCGCATGCCGATCTCGACCGCGCGGCGGAATGGGTGACGTTCGGCAAATTCTCCAACGCTGGGCAAATCTGCATCGCGCCGGATCATCTTTTCGTTCATCGCGCGATCAAGGCAGAGTTCATCGCCAAGCTGCGGGCGCGGATTGCCGAAGCCTATGGCGAAGGACCGGCGAGCGCCAATCTGACGCGAATGGTGAACGCCAGACATGCGGACCGCGTGGCAGGGTTGATCGAGGATGCGACCGACAAAGGCGCGCGGATCCTTCGCGATGGCGGGCGCGACGGCAACCGCATCGGCCCAACGCTGATCGAGGCGGTCACGCCGGAAATGCGCGTCGATAACGAGGAAATCTTCGGTCCGGTCCTGCCGATCTTGGAATATGAGCATTTGTCCGATGTGATCGACCGCATCAACGCCAATCCGAAGCCTCTGGCACTTTACATCTTCGACACGGACAAGCGCCGGATCGAAAGGATCGTGCAAAGCACAAGCTCTGGCGGGGTCGGGATCAACCTGACGGTGATGCAATTCACCCATCCGCGTCTGCCCTTCGGTGGAGTGAACACCTCGGGCATCGGCGCGGCGCATGGGGAGTACGGATTCCGCGCGTTCAGCCATGAACGCGCGATCCTGCGCAATCGGTTCTCACCGCTTCCGATTCTCTTTCCGCCGTATGACGGGCGTAAGAAACGGCTTGTCGGTCTGATCCGGCGATTTCTGGGTTAGAACTCGACGACCGCGCGGATCGATTTGCCCTCGTGCATCAGCTCGAACCCGTGGTTGATCTCGTCCAGCGTCAGCTTGTGGGTGATCATCGGGTCGATCTCGATCTTGCCGTCCATATACCAGTCGACGATCTTGGGCACATCCGTGCGCCCCTTGGCCCCGCCGAAGGCGGTGCCGCGCCAGACGCGGCCGGTGACAAGTTGGAACGGCCGGGTGCTGATTTCCGCCCCGGCGGGCGCAACGCCGATGATGATGCTCTCGCCCCAGCCCTTGTGGGCGGCTTCCAAAGCAGTGCGCATTACGTCGACATTGCCGGTGGCGTCGAACGTGTAGTCCGCGCCGCCCTTGGTCAACTCGACCAGATGCGCAACCATGTCGCCATCGACCTTGGAGGGGTTGACGAAATCGGTCATGCCGAAATGCCGCCCCATCTCCGCCTTGTCATCATTCAGATCGACACCGACGATCTGGTCGGCACCCGCAAGCTTCAGCCCTTGAATGACATTGAGGCCGATACCACCGAGCCCGAACACGATGCAGCGGCTTCCGATTTCCACCTTGGCGGTGTTGATCACCGCGCCGATACCGGTGGTCACGCCGCAGCCGATATAGCAAATCTTGTCGAACGGCGCGTCCTTGCGCACCTTGGCGAGCGCGATTTCCGGAACGACGGTGTGGTTGGCGAAAGTCGAGCAGCCCATATAGTGATGGATCGGCGTGCCATCGAGCATCGAGAACCGCGTCGATCCGTCCGGCAAGAGCCCCTGCCCCTGCGTTTCGCGGACCTTCTGGCAAAGATTGGTTTTCGGGTTGAGGCAGTATTCGCATTCGCGACATTCGGGCGTGTAGAGCGGAATGACGTGATCGCCGACTTCCAGCGATGTGACCCCTTCGCCTACCTCGACGACGACGCCCGCGCCCTCATGACCCAGAATGGCGGGAAAGATGCCTTCGGGATCGTCGCCCGAGCGGGTGAATTCGTCGGTATGGCACAGGCCTGTCGCCTTGATCTCGACCAGAACCTCGCCCTTGCGCGGCCCTTCAAGGTTCACTTCCATGATTTCAAGCGGCTTTCCGGCTTCGAGCGCGACGGCGGCACGGGTTCTCATGGCAGACCTCGTTCGTTGTGGACAGGACAGGATCGTCGTTATCCGCGATTTGTATGAGCCGGGCCTGGCGCGGTCAAGCAACGCAGGCGCGGTCTCTCAGTCGCGCTCCTCCTTGACGCGAGCGACCATGCCTTCGACCTCCGCGACAGCATCGAAAAGCTGCGGCGCGGCACAGACCCAGTTGACCGAACTGTTCAGAACCGGGATGCCGTCAAGCACCGGATGTGCGGCCATGGCCTCGGATCGGGACGCACCGGCATAGGGCGCGGCTTGAACGAGGAAATCGGGCTTGTGCAACACGATCTGCTCCAGCGTCAGGCGGCTGTTGCCGGTCAGCCCAAGTTCGGCCGACAGATTGCGCGCCCCGCCCGCCGTCAGAATGTCGTGGCTGAGCGTGCCGGCGCCCAGCGCGTAGCCATTCGGAAAGAAGAACGCAGCCAGCGGTGCCTCCTCATCGGGTTCCGCAATCCGGCTGAGCCGCACCTCGAACGCCCGCGCCACGTCTTCCGCACGCTCGGTCTGCTGCAGCACCCGTCCCATCATGCGGATTTCATCCGGAACATCCTCAAGCGCCACGGTCAGCGGAAATGTCTCTACCGGAGTTCCCGTGTTTTCCAGCATGGCGATGAACGCGGGATCGTTGAATTCGCCGGCAACGACGATATCGGGCTCTTCAACGGCAATCGCTTCGGCGCGGGGGATGTTCTTGGGATATTTCACGGCCTCGCCGGCCATCACCGACATGCGCGGCGCGTCCGACAGCGCACTGAGGGAAACGATCTGTTCCGGATCGGCGAGCATCAGCACCAGTTGATCGGTGCAGACATTGACGGAGGCGACGCGCGGCAGATCCTTTGCGCTGGCCCAGCAGGGGGCCAGCGCGAGGATCGCGAGCGCCGCAAGATGCCGCATTCTCAGAACGCGGTTTCGATGCCGAAACGGATGGTCCGCTCGGGGGAATTGTACCCGCGCACCGTCTGGTAATCGACATCGGTGACGTTATCGATCGCGCCGTAGAGCGAGGCTTTCTCGGTCAAATCGTAGCGCGCGGACAGATCCCACAGAGTGTAATCGTCGAGGCGCGTCGGCGTTCCGAACCCGTCGAGCATATCGGCAACGCGGGTCATGTTGACGGCAAGCTGCAATTGATCGGTCACGTCCGCCTCAAGCGCCAGCGACAGGTCATGGCGTGGCACGCGGACGAGACGGTCACCGTCGT
This sequence comes from Marivita sp. GX14005, assembly GCF_023370775.1. Classification (GTDB taxonomy): domain Bacteria; phylum Pseudomonadota; class Alphaproteobacteria; order Rhodobacterales; family Rhodobacteraceae; genus Marivita. The sequence goes on along the minus strand of NZ_JAMCCQ010000002.1, from coordinate 12,440 downwards.
TCTCCGCATCGGTAAGCGTGTATGCCCCGAAGAGGCGGATACGGTCGGTCAGTTCGTAGCTTCCGCTCAACTCCAGCCCGCGTGTCGTGGATGTGCCGTCGGTCTGAACGTAGCAACCGAAGGGTTGCGAGGGCAGGCAATCGGACGTTGTGCCGAAACCGATGAGGTTGTCGATCTCCGCCCAGAACAGCGTGGCGCTGACCGTCCCGCGCGTGCCGTAGCTGTGATCGATGCCCAGATCGAGGCTGCGGCTTTCCTCCGGTTCCAGCCCGCCGGAATTGCCATAGGGGCCGAAGCGTTCGTAGAGCGACGGCGCCCGGTATCCCGTTCCGGCCGAGGCCCGCAATGTCGTGGCATCGCTAAGCCGGTAGGACAGCGCCGCCCGGCCGGAGAGTTGACCGTCGAAATCCGAGTAGTCGTCGTAGCGGAGCGTCAGGGACAACTCGACGGCGTCGTTCGGCGTGGATTTGACTTCGGCGAAGACGGCCGAGTTGGACGCATCGGCATCATCGCCATCGAGATCGGATCGCTCTTCGGTCCAGTCCGCACCGAAGGCAAGCGCAAGGTTCGGAGACAGATCGCCCCGCGCCAGATAGGACACCGTATCGCGTTCGCCGGTGAAGTCGCGGGTGAACCCGTCAGCATCGAACCGTTCCGTTTCGAAATAACTCAGGTTCAGTTCATGCGTCCATGCGCCGGTCTGGATCTCGCTGAAAAGCCGCAGCCCCCTGCGGGTCTCGTCGATCTCGCCGGACGAGTCCGTTTCGGAACGGTCGAATTCCGCCGTGCCGTCCGACCAGAGTCCCGCCAGCCCGACGCGGATCGCATCGCTTACGCGATAGGCGACGAAGAGGCTGGCGTTGTTCTGTTCGAACCCGTCATCTTCATCGTCGGTGACACGGGCCGAGAACCCTTCGGTTGCCACGCGGCCAAGGCTTAGCGCGAGTTCGGCGCGATCATCGAGATAACCGAGGCTGAGCGCGCCGGAGTGTGTGTCGTAGCTCCCAAGCTCAAGCTGCGCATGGCCGGACAGGCCATCGACAGCGGGTCGCCAGGTTTCGATCTCGATTACGCCGGCAATCGCATCGGAGCCGTAGACCGCCGATTGCGCGCCTTTCACCACCGCAATGCGATCCACGGCGCCGGTGGTCAGCGTGCCGAAATTGAACGAGGTTTGCACACTCGACGGATCGGTGACGTCGATCCCGTCGACCCGCGCCCCGATATAAGGCCCGCCGAGGCCGCGAATGCGCACCGTCGCGCTGCCGCCGAGCCCGCCATTGGAGCTGACAGCAACGCCCGGCACCGCCTCCAGCGCATCGGTAGCTGCGATGCCCTGCCTGGTGATCGTATCTTGTTCGATCACGTCGATCGTGGTGCCGGTGGTGTTCAGATCGGTGGGAAGCAGCCCGCCGAAGATGACGATTTCGTCGAGTTCGGTGATGGGGCCGCCGCTATCCTGCGCCGAAAGAAGCGACGGCGCGACAAGCGTGCTGCAAAGAAGAAGTTTGGCGGTAAGGCGTGGCATGACGCGTATCCTGGCCTGGGCCGGCGCCGTTGCGCCGGGAAGTGACGACATATCCGGGATACGGGGCTCGCATCCGCAGACGGTGATGGACACCACTGCGGACGTGCCGCCGCCCTGACGCGCCCCGCGTCCGGACTGGGTGTTGGCTTGCGGCAGGTCTCCTGACTTGCGGGTCATCGCTTTGCCGGCCTTCCCAGCCTTTCGGGCCAGTGGCAGTTTCGGCATCGCTCGCCGCTCACAGTTGCGGGGGCAGTCGCGGAATTTTCCGACATCGGAAACACCGCAGTTCCCTTTTCACCGAACGCCGCATGGGCGCCCGGACCGTAAGCACCGCCATCTGCACCAGCCTCTTGCGCTGCGTCAAGGGCCGTTTGCCCCCCGGCGCGGAGCAGATTTCCCGCACCCCCTCGGCCGCCGGGCTGGCCCATTCGGTGCGAATCACGTTTCATGTGGTTGGGAACGCGTAAAAATCTCCTGCCCCTCTGGAAATGGGCGGGGCGATGCGCAATCATCGGCAGCGTTTCATCCAAACCGGGATTGTGCCCGGAAAACACCTGGGAGAGAAAAATGACCTATCAGAAGTTCACAGCGGGTCTGGTCGCAGCGGCCTCCATCGCCTTTGGCGGCGCCGCCATCGCGCAGGATCAGCAGTTCATCTCGATCGGCACCGGCGGTGTCACCGGCGTCTATTATCCGACCGGCGGCGCGATCTGCCGCCTTGTCAATCGCGAGCGCAAGGATCATGGCATCCGTTGCGCCGTAGAATCCACGGGCGGTTCGGTCTACAACATCAACACGATCAAGGCCGGCGAGCTTGAATTCGGTGTGGCGCAATCCGATTGGCAGTACCACGCCTATAACGGCACCTCGACCTTCGCCGACAACCCGTTCCCGGAAATCCGCGCGATGTTCTCGGTCCATCCCGAACCGTTCACGCTTCTGGTGCGCGCCGATAGCGGCATCGAGTCCTTCGAGGATCTCAAGGGCAAACGGGTGAATGTCGGCAATCCCGGCTCCGGTCAGCGTGCGACGATGGAAGTCGTGATGGACGCGTTCGGCATCGGCATGGACGATTTCGCACTGGCGACGGAATACAAGGGCTCCGAAATGGCCAAACAGATCTGCGACGACAATATCGATGCGATGATCTACACCGTCGGCCACCCCGCCGCCGCCATTCAGGAAGCGACGACGACCTGCGATGTTCGCCTGGTCGATGTTGTCGGTGAGCCGATCGACAAGCTGGTCGAGGAGAACCCCTATTACCGCGTCGCCACGATTCCGGGCGGCATGTATAACGGCAATTTCGAGGATACCACGACCTTCGGCGTCGGCGCGACCTTCGTGACGCGGGCGGATGTACCCGATGAGGTGGCCTACACGGTCGCCAAGGCGGTCATGTCCAACCTCGACGATTTCCGCGGCCTGCACCCGGCTTTCGCCAATCTGAAGGCCGAAGAGATGGTCAATGACGGCCTCTCCGCTCCGCTGCATGAAGGTGCCAAGCGGGCATACGAAGAGCTTGGTCTGTTGGAATAACACCCCTTTGCCTGCAATTTGACATTCAGCGCCGGCGCGTCCTTGGGATGCGCCGGCGTTTTGCCGTATAAGATAAGAACAAGACGCCAATTGTGCGGATCAGGGGGGACGGAAGATGACAGAGACCAAAACCGCCGAGGACATGGTTGCGGAAGCCGATACCGGTGCGCGCAATGCCGGGATCTTCGCCGACACGCTGATCTTCGGGCTTTGTATCGCCTGGTCGCTGTTCCAACTTTATATCGCGTCTAAACTGCCGGGCGTGCTGGCGCAGGCGACCGGCATCGGGCTTTTCGCCAATATCGTCGCGCAAGCGCGCTTCGTTCACCTCGCCTTCGCGCTCGCTCTTGCGACGCTGGCATTTCCGATCTTCGGGCATCGCAACCGGATTCCGATCTATGACTGGGCGTTCGTGGTCCTCGGTGTGTCGGCCTGCCTTTATCTCATCGTCTTTCGCTTCGATATCGCCGCGCGGCCCGGCCTCTGGAGCACGACAGACATCGTGATGTCCGCCATCGGCATGACCGTCCTGATGATCGCGGTCTATCGTTCGCTCGGCCTGCCTCTGGTCATCATCGCGTCGCTGTTCCTCGCGCTTGCCTTCTTCGGCGGCTATTCGAGTTGGATCGGCAGCATCACCAATTACGGCGGTTCGTCCTTCTCCAAGGCGATGGGCCACTACTGGATGCAGACCGAAGGCGTGTTCGGCGTTGCGCTCGGCGTTTCGACCTCGATGATTTTTCTCTTCGTGCTGTTCGGCGCGCTGCTGGAAAAAGCCGGTGGTGGCAACTGGTTCATCCAGGTCGCCATTGCCTTGCTTGGCACGCTGCGCGGGGGGCCGGCCAAGGCCGCCGTTCTGTCTTCCATGATGACGGGGATGATCTCGGGCTCATCCATCGCGAACACGGTGACGACCGGCACCTTCACGATCCCGCTAATGCGGCGGATCGGATTTTCGTCCGAAAAGGCCGGCGCGGTGGAAGTCGCTTCCTCGACCAATGGACAGCTGACGCCGCCCGTCATGGGGGCGGCGGCGTTCCTGATGGTCGAATATGTCAACATTCCCTATATCGATGTGGTCAAACACGCCTTTCTCCCGGCGGTCATTTCCTACATCGCGCTGCTTTACATCGTGCATCTGGAAAGCCTGAAGCTGGGTCTGAAGGGGCTCGAGAAGCCCGGTCGTCACATCGGCATCGCGTTGATCCTCATTCTGTTCCTGTCGGGCTTTCTGGGGCTCGCCGCGATCACCTATCTGGTGGTCCTGCTTCGCGCCGCGCTGGAGCCGCTGATGCCGGGCGCCACGATCTATCCGGCGCTCGTGCTGCTTGGCGTGGCCTATATCGCGCTGGTCTATCTCGCTTCGAAATTTCCCGATCTCAAGGTCGACAAATCCGAGGAAAAGGCCGTTTCGGCCCCGCGGCTGACGCCGACCTTCCTCGGCGGTGCCTATTTCGCGCTGCCAATCTTCGTTCTCGTCTGGAACCTCATGGTGCGCACCGAGCATCTGGATCGGCTCTCGCCGGCTCTGTCGGCCTTCTGGGCGACCATCGCGATGATCATCGTTGCGCTTACCCACCGTCCGCTCAAGGCGCTGTTCCGGGGCGAATCCGAGTTGGCCAATCGAGCCGTCGCAGGCGTGCAGGATTTCATCCTCGGTCTCGAAGCAGGTGCGCGCAACATGATCGGCATCGGCGTCGCCACCGGCGCGGCAGGGATCATCGTGGGGACCATCTCGCTCACCGGGGCGCATCAGATCATCGGGCAGGTGATCGAGGTGATTTCCGGCGGGAACCTCATCATCCTTTTGCTCCTCGTGGCCGTTCTGTCACTGATCCTCGGCATGGGGCTTCCAACTACCGCGAATTACATCGTCGTTTCGTCACTCATGGCACCCGTCATTGTCTCCGTCGGCGCGCAAGCGGGTCTGATCGTGCCGCTGATCGCGGTGCATATGTTCGTGTTCTATTTCGGCATCCTTGCCGACGATACGCCGCCCGTCGGCCTCGCCGCCTATGCTGCGGCAGCGATCTCGCGGGGCGATCCGATCAAAACCGGCGTGCAGGGCTTCACCTATGACATCCGCACGGCGCTTCTGCCCTTCATGTTCATCTTCAACACCGATCTTCTGCTGATCGATGTCGGACCGCTGAAGGCTGTTTTCGTCTTCTTCATTTCGCTCATCGCGATGCTGACATTCGCGGCCGTCACCCAGGGCTATTTCATCGCCAAGACCCGTAAATGGGAAGCGGTCGTGATGATGCTCGTGGTGTTCATGCTGTTCCGCCCCGGCTTTTTTCTCGACCAGGTGCAAGAGAGATATGCCGACTACACGGGCCCGGCGGCATTGACCGCAATCGGGGAGCTTCCTGTCGGACAGGAAGCCCGGATCACGGTATCCGCTCCCGATTTCGACACCGGGATCGTCGGAACCAAGACCATCCAGATCACTCCTGAGGCCGAAGGCTCCGGCATCGAACGGCTTCAGGCGGTCGGGCTTGGCGTAATCGAGGATGGCGACATGCTGCTGCTAGAGGAGCCGTTCCCCGGAACGCCCTTCTTCGAGACGCTGGCGAACGAGTATGATTTCTACGGCGACAAGCCCGCGCAGATCGAGATGGTTCAGATCGAGAATGACAGGCTGCCGAAAGAGATTTTCTTCATCCCGGCCCTGCTGCTGCTTCTGATGGTCGTCGCGCTGCAACGCCGCCGGATGACCCAACCCCCATTCTAAGGAGAGCTCCATGTTCGACATAATACTGGTCCCGGTGGATGTTTCCCTGCCGGGGGAAACCGAGAAACTGCTGAATCACGCAAAGCTTTTTGCAGAGAAATGGGGCAGCGAGGTGCATGTCGTGTCGGTCATTCCAAATGTCGGCATGCCGATCGTCGGCTCCTATCTCGATGAGGGGTTCGAGAGAACGGCCCTTGTCGAGACCGAAGCCGAGCTGAAACGTCAGATCGATGCGGCGGGCGTTACGGGGCAGGCGCATGTGCTCAAGGGAACCGTCTATGACCGGGTCATCGCCCTGGCCAATTCGCTCGATGTCGATCTGATCCTGATCGGGGCGCATCAGCCTCAGTTGAAGGATTATCTGCTCGGCTCGAACGCCGCGCGGCTGGTACGTCATTCGGCAAAATCGGTGCTCGTTCTGCGCGACTGACCCGTTCCGAAGCCCGACATAACGCTAAAATTGTTCCAATTCGGCGGGTTTCTCGCCGCAATTGGATCACGATAGCGCCAAACTCCTCGTTTACGCCTTCCCAACCAGATGGGTGCAACCGTCGCCGGAATTTCGGGCAAATGCCCGATTTCGGAAACGAGAGCAAAAGGGAAATGACGGCGTGACGTTCACGATCAAATTCGATTATCGCTTCGACAGTTCCGGGTTCTTCGACAGCCCGGACCGCCGCGCCGCGCTCGAAATGGCCGCCGCGCAGTGGGAAACGGTCATCGATGACGAATTCGACGATCTTCCCGCCGGCACACAATTCGAGATTCGCAATCCGACGACGGACAGGATTGAAACCGTCACCCTGTCACAAGCCGTCGACGATCTGATCGTCTTTGTCGGTGCACGGAACCTGGCTGGCGCAACGCTGGCCTTGGCCGGCCCCGATGGCACGGATGCTGCTGGCGACGTTTATGATGCCCGCATCAGCGATGATTTCCGCGGCACCGGCGCCGTCACCGATTTCGAACCCTGGGCTGGCACCATTACCTTCGACACCAGCGCAGACTGGTCTTTCAGCCTTGGTAATCCGGGACGGTACGAGAGCGATTTCGTATCGGTTGCGGTTCATGAGATCGGCCATATCCTCGGCGTGGGAACCTCCGGCGCGTTCGATCAATGGCTGTCAGGCAGCAGCTTCACCGGCCCGAATGCACGCGCCGAGAATGATGGCAGACCGATCCCGACAACGTCCGATGGCGGACACGTCCGCAATGGCTTCGCCGATGATGCGGTATCGCTCGATCCGTCCCTGACAGACGGCACGCGCGTTCTGGTCAGCGATGTGGACAAGGCGATCCTGGCGGATATCGGATACGAGATCACGGGATTTTCGAAGCAAGGAACGACGCCTCCCATCGTGACCGATCGCGGTGAATTGGTCTTCGGTCGCGATGTGAACGATACGATCAACGGCTTGGTCGGTGACGATACACTTCAGGGGGACGGCGGCGACGATCGGCTCCTCGGCGGGGCGGGAAACGACATCCTGTTCGGCCAGTCCGGGAACGACATTCTTATCGGCGGCAATGGCGACGATTACCTTGCAGGCGGCTCCGGCAACGACATTCTGCGCGGCGGCGCCGGGAATGACACCCTGTTCGGCGAAAGCGGACAGGACGTCTTCGAGATCGCGAAAAACGATGACAGGATCACCATATCCGACTTCGACGTCGCGACCGAAACCATCCGCCTGATTGACAGCGGTTTCGACACGACGGCCGCTGCCGCGGCATCCGTCACCAAAGCCGCCGAAAACGTCTCCCGCGTGACGTTGAGCGACGGCACCACCGTGGACGTTTTCCACGATTTCCAAAGCGGATCTCCGCTTACAGCCACGAATTTCGAGTTGATAGAGGGCAAGCACAGCGGCACATCGGGCAACGACTCGTTGGTTGTTTCCGAGGATGTCGAGCGGATTGAAGGTGGTGACGGCGTGGATACCGCTGTTTTCGGCGGCGATCAGTCGGACTTCACGATTTCCTTCAGCGCAAACGGTGTAACCGTCGCCAACCGTGCGGACGGGGGCGAGGTCGTTCTCGATTCGGTAGAACTGATCGATTTCAGCACCGAAATTCCGGCGCTGGATGGTGCGATGGCGCTGGACGAGTTCGGCGGCCATACCGGCCTTGATTCCGAAGCGCTGGAATTCTTCATCGAGATGTATATCGCCTATTTCAACCGCGCACCCGATGCGCTTGGGCTCGCCTATTGGGGCACGCAATACGCAGATGGCATGAGTCTTGAGGAGATCGCGGATTACTTCGCCGACCAGGAGGAAACGATCGAGGTCTATCCGGAAGGCACCAACAACATCAAGTTCACTTACGATGTGTATCAGAACGTGTTGGGTCGCTCGCCGGATTCCGAAGGCCTGCAATTCTGGACCAAGGCGCTGGACGACGGTCATGTCACCCGCGGCGAATTCATCCTCGAAGTGCTGCGCGGCGTCGATGCCGAAGCTCCGGCAGGCGCGTCTCAGGCTTTCCTCGACCGGCAAGCGGCGGACAAGCTCTATCTGGAGCAGAAAACCGATCTCGGAGCATTCTTCTCTGTTCATAAGGGCATGTCCAACGTCGACAATGCGACGCAAGCGCTTGCCCTGTTCGACGGCAGCGCACAGAGCCTGTCCGATGCGGTCGAGGCGATCGAGATCATGCACAGCGCGGCAATGGATGCCGTAAATGGCGAATTCCTGATGCCGCTGGTCGGTGTGCTCGACGATCCGTTCGCGGTCTGACCCGCGTCAGCAATCGATGATTCGTCGAAGAATGGCCCGCCAAGTCAACTTGGCGGGCCATTTTCTTGACCTCATTTCACCGCGCCCCAAGTCCGAGTGTTTCTGTCGGAATGTCTTGAACCTGTGGCGGATTCGTGTAACTGACCTTTTCGATAAGGTTTAACAGCACGGAGACCCCCATGCCCTTTTTCACTAAAACTTCACTCCTCGCGCTCGCGGCGACAACAGCGCTCGGCACCGTCGCTTTTGCAGACGGAGAAGTAAACCTCTACTCCTCGCGCCACTACGACACCGATGAGCGGCTGTATTCCGATTTCACCGAAGCGACCGGCATCACCGTCAATCGCATCGAGGGCAAGGGCGATGAACTTATCGCTCGTATGGAAGCCGAGGGCGCGAATTCCCCCGCCGATATTCTTTTGACGGTCGACACATCGCGGCTCGAACGTGCGAAGGAAGCCGGTGTTCTGCAGCCTGTTGAAAGCGATGTTCTGGCGGCACGCATTCCCGAATCCCTCAAGGACAAGGACAACGAGTGGTTCGGGTTCAGCCAGCGCGCGCGGATCATCTTCTACGACAAGACCGATGTGGAGAATCCGCCGCTCGATTACCTGTCGCTGGCCGATCCGCAATACAAGGGCATGGTTTGCCACCGCTCTTCGACCAATGTTTACGCGCAGACCTTGCTGAGCTCGATCATCGAGAACCATGGCGAGGAAAAGGCGCGCGAATGGGCGCAGGGCATGGTCGACAACTTCGCGCGCGAGCCCCAGGGGGGCGATACCGACCAGCTTCGCGGCTTGGTTTCCGGCGAATGTGATATTTCCATCGCCAACACCTACTATTTCGCCCGTTCGATCCGGAAAGATGTCGACGGTCTGCCAGCCGACGCACGCGAGAATATCGGTTGGGTCTTCCCCGCGCAGAACGCCGAAGGGGCGCATATGAACCTCTCGGGCGGCGGTGTCGCGGCCAATGCCCCGAACAAGGAAAACGCCGTCAAGTTTCTCGAATACCTCGCTTCCGATCAGGCACAGAAATACTTTTCCGGCGGGAATGACGAATACCCGGCAGTTCCCGGCGTGGGTCTGTCGGACTCGGTTGCGCAGCTTGGCCTGTTCCGCCCCGACGATGTCGACCTGTCCGACGTGGCAAAGAACGTGCCGACGGCACAGAAAATCTTCAACGAGGTTGGCTGGAAATAAGCCGATCCGGAATGAAACCGTAAAAGGGCGCTCAGGCGCCCTTTTTCACGTCTTGCTCCGTTCGGATCCTCAGGCACAGCAAAATCACCGGCAAGATTCCGATGGCCACGATGACGAGGCTCGGAACCGCCGCTCCCGACAATCGTTCGTCCGATGCCAGACGATGCGCCTGCACGGCGAGCGTGTCGAAATTGAAGGGCCGCATGATCAGCGTCGCTGGCAGTTCCTTCATCACATCGACGAAAACGATGAGCAAGGCGGTGAACAGGCTGGGCCTCAATAACGGAAAATGAATTCTGCGGAGCAATCCCCATTCGTTCTGCCCCAGCACACGCGCGGCAGCGTCCATGTTCGGATTGATAACCGAAACGCCGCCCTCATAGGCACCGATAGCCGCAGCCAGAAAGCGGATCATATAGGCGCAGACAAGCAGCCAGATCGATCCGGTGAAAAGCAGCCCGGTCGAGATTCCGAAGGTCGTGCGCATATAGGCATCGAGTGCGTTGTCGAAAAGCGCGAACGGCACCAGAAGGCCAACCGCAATCACGCCGCCCGGAACCGCATAGCCCAGCCGACCGATATATAGGATGATCGTGGCAAACCACGATTTCCGCGTCCGCGCGAGGCTGCCGAAAAGAACCGCAACCGAAACAGTGACCAGCGCCGCCACGACGCCCAATGTAATCGAATTCTGAACGAATTTGAGATATCGCGGACTGAACAGGCTTTGTTCCGAACCCATTGCCATCTCGGCCAGCATGACGACGGGCCAGACTCCGCCCAGAAAGGCCGGCAGGAAACATGCGAGGAACGCAAGTGCGGATTTCCCCTTGGTCAGCCGAACCCTCGGCATCCGCTCGAACTTGCGCCCAAAAGCATAGCGCGCCTCACCGCGATTGATCCGCTCGACAATCGCGAGAAGCAGCGCGAAGGCCAGAAGCCCTAGCGACAATTGCGCGGCAGCGGCGCGATCGGCGAAGGTGAACCAGCTCGAATAAATACCGACCGCGAACGTCTGAACACCGAAATAGGAAACCGTTCCGAAATCCGCGATGGTTTCCATACCGACGAGCATGGCGCCGGAAGCGATGGCAGGACGGGCCAAAGGGAGGGAAATTCTCCAGAATGCCCCAATCCTCGATTGCCCCAGGGATCGGGCGGCATAGAACGTGGTCGCGCTCTGCGCGGAAAACGCAGCGCGGGCCAGAAGATACACATATGGATAGAGAACGAGCGTCAACATCGCCGCCGCTCCGCCAAGGGATCGGATTTCCGGAAACCAGTAATCGCGAGGCCCCCAGCCCATTACCGAGCGCAGCGTGGTCTGCACGATACCCGGATGATCGAGCACATGCGTGTAGGCATAGGCAAGCACATAAGCCGGAAAGGCGAGCGGCAGGACAAGCGCAATCTCCAGAACGCGCCTGCCGAAAAACTCCGTCGTTGTCACGAGCCAGGCTGCAACGGTACCGATCAGGGTGCTGAACAGCACAACAAGGAAAAGCAAGCCAACCGTTGCGCGCGTATATCGTCCCAGCACCGTCTCCGCCAGGGATTGCAGTGTTTCGGTCGAGCCCAGGAACGCCGCGATCAGGACGCTGACATGCGGCAGGACGCAAATCGCGGCCGCGATCGCCGCGACAAGCCAAAGAAAGCCTGCTCCGACGATACCTTTTCGCCGGGTCGTTGATTGTGCGAAATCCGCCATGCTCTGCAAACCCCTGCCGGGTCGCGATCCTGCCCGGTCGAATAGATCACTCGTCCGGGCTCAATAGCACCTCGGCAGAGAAGGTGAAATACAATCCGGTTATGTGCCGGGTGTCTCAATACGGCGCCGCCAATCCTCGACTTCACCCCGCGCGAGCCGGTTTTCGGCCATGATCCGCCATCGCTCCGGCAATCCTTGTAGTGCGGCGAAATCAGTCAAGGCCGCCCGGTTCAACGTATCGTCGTATAGCAAGGTCCAGACGCGATCCAGCGGCCACCCCGGGGCAGGTCGCGCAATAGGCTTGGCAACATCGCCGGGCGCTATGCGGCCTTCCTGTAGCACACGGAAGTACCAACCCGTACGCCCGGAGCGCTGAACCAGCCGCGCCATATCCTGGCGGCCGAACCTCAGATTGAGCCTCCAGCACGGCTGACGGGACTGACTGACTTCGACGATGGCCTCACCAAGACGAAACCGATCGAAAAGACAGATTTCCGCTTCGCTGACATCGGAGACGACCAAATTCTCGCCGAATGCCCCCGGACGGAACCGCTGTGCATCCCCGCTAAGATCGCGCGCCCACGCATCGTAATGCTTTACCGAATAAGCATGAAGCGCCTTGTCAGGACCGCCGTGATGGCGTCTATCGCCTTGGGCGTCCCCGGCCATTCCAGTGAACCGCGCCAGTGTCGGTGCTTCGACAGACATCTTGTCGATTCCCGAACAAATACCGTTCGGACCAAGCGGTGCGACCTGCCCGATACGCAGTTCCAATACGACAAATGGTTTCATGACAACATTGGTATCATAAACCGAAGGCTGAGATAGCACTTCTATGGCCCCAGTTGTCGGCGGCGAAATCAACCGAACCGATGGGGCAGAATGGTAGTAAGAAAAGGGTGATTTGGTTGCGGGGGTAGGATTTGAACCTACGACCTTCAGGTTATGAGCCTGACGAGCTACCGGGCTGCTCCACCCCGCGATAATT
>NZ_JAMCCQ010000011.1 GCF_023370775.1 Marivita sp. GX14005 | reverse complement strand
GTGGAGCAAAGCCCGGCAGGGCGGAGACCTCAGCTATCGCAGCCCTGGCTGGCTTTGCGGGGGCAGTTTATAGACCCGGCTCGCGGCATTCTTTCTTGTTGTGGAACGCTTCGATGCCTTCCTCGCGCAGGAGTTCCTCGAAGGCGCGCCAGGCGAGGACATCCCCGGAGAAGGGCGGGGTGTCCGAAACCGTCAACGTGCCGAATTGGTTCTCGGCTGGCAGGACCCGGCCGGGGTGGATGCTGGTCTTGTAAATCTCGACGTCGAATCGATGGCCGTCGATGGTGACGGTCTGCGTATGTTCGGAGAATATGATCTCCGGGTCGTCTTCGGCATCCATGCCGGGAAGCCTGGGGTCATTCCGCGGCGTGCGCAATCTTCTTCCTGGCCTGCGATCCGGAGGGACGGCCAGGCTTTCGATCGCGCGGTTTGTATCCCATCTTCTCTGAGTTTGTCCGCACCTTCGGCTTGGGCGGCGCGGCGTCCTGCATCTCTTTGATATGCTCCAGCACTGCGCCGAGACGTTTATTGTCCGTGATCGCCGCGTGCGTCACACGCTGATCCATGTCGAAGACTTTGTAGGGCAGGGAACGGCCCTTTGAGCGCACCTCGAACCGGCCATCCACAAAGGCGAAGGTGTCGACGTATTTGCCAACCAGCCCGCGCGTGATGTCATTCTCTTCGAGCATGATGCGCTTGCGGTCGTAGGAGAATGTCAGCTGCTTGCCGACATAGCGGTTCTCGCGCCAGCACAGGACATCCGCCAGCCGATCCGGCTCGACATTCAGCGCGCGGTGCAGGTTGTCAGGCTTGACCGGGGCCTTGGCGAACTTGGCGTTGTGGCGCTCCTTGAAACCTTGCAAATAGGCGTTTCCAGCCTCCATGTCGGAGATGCCCGCGAGCCGCAGTTCCTTGACGAGGCGATCCTGCAACGTGCGGTTCGCGCGTTCGACACGGCCCTTGGCCTGGCTCGAATTGGCGCACAAAATCTCGACGTTCAATTCGCTCAGCGCGCGGCCGAACTGGGTGATCCGCGCGCCGCCCTTTGCATCTTCCTTGGCTACGCGGAACACCGTGTGCTTGTCGCTGTAAAAGGCGATGGGGCGGCCGTGGTTCCGGAGATACCCCTCCAACGCCTCGAAATAGCTGAACGTGCTCTCCGACCTCACGAACCGAAGCTCCATCAGAGTACTGGTGGCGTCATCAATGAACACCAGCAGCGTGCAGGGCGGCGCGCGGTCCTCGAACCATCGGTGATCCGAGCCGTCGATCTGGATCAGCTCGCCGAAACATTCACGCCGCAAGCGCGGCTGGTGAAACGTCCGGCGCTGCTTGCGGGAAAGCCAGAGTCCGGCATCGGACATCCATTTGCGCACCGTCTCGCGCGAGACCTTGAACCCGTGATGCTCGGCCAACATCTCCGCCGCAAGCGTCGGCCCGAAATCCGGATACCGCTCCTTGATCAGAGCCAGCGCGTAGTCACGCTTCGCAGCATGGATCTGGTTGTTCGGCGCACGACCGCGCGACTTGTGCCGGATCGCCGAAGCTCCGTCCTGACGATACCGCTTCAACAGTCGGAATATCTGCCGACGCGTCAGGTCCAACATGTTCGCCGCATTGTCGACGCTCAGCCGACCATCATCGACCTGCGCCAAAACCTCCACGCGGTTCAACTCGCGTTCGCTCATCATCACCCATCCCATGTCCGCTCATCCTCACATCA
>NZ_JAMCCQ010000010.1 GCF_023370775.1 Marivita sp. GX14005 | reverse complement strand
CGAGGCACTTTTGGCGGGGTCATACTCAAAATTCATGCATAAATATGGTATATTAATTATCCATTTTCAAGCATGGTTCTATGTGACTACCACCGCCAGCCCGGCCCTCCGATATTCGGAGGTCTCCGGTCCGATCTGGCTCCGCTCATCATTCCGACCGCCCCCATACGGCAGGGGCGGGATGGTGCGCAGACGTCCCCGGGGCGGCTTCCGGCGGGAGGTCCAGGAGGGTGCAGCGCCTCCGGCCCAACGGCAATTAGCGGAGCGACTCGAAGAGAATTGCCTAGTGGGTTGTCATTTGAAATGACAATTCTGTCGCTCTCCGCTATCACCGTCCTATGTTCAAGGCAGCGATCCGCGTCAACAAGTTCACCAGCATCGCCCAGCTTCGCGGGGCGTCCCTCCATGCGCAGCGTCACGATGAGACCGGCAAGGCGCGGGTCCGGGACGATGCGGAACCCGGCTTCGGTCTTGCCTGGTCGAAGGCCGAGAACGACCGGGACTATCTCGCCGCCTTCAAGGCCCACAAGTCCGAGCTGGGGGCCGGCGAACGGAAAGGCTCGCCGCTCTGCTTGCAGGCCATCTGCGTGGTCTCCCCGGAATGGGTGGAAAAGGCCGGCAACCTGCACGACCCCGACAACCCGCATAACCGCCAGCTCTTCGACCAGGCGAAGGCATGGGCCGAGAGCTGGGGCGGCGAGGGATCGGTGATCGCCACGCGCCTCGATCTCGATGAGAAGGGCGGGGCCGTGGTCGATGTTCTGGTCTCTCCCGTCCGGGAAAGCCGGGGCAAGCCGGTGATCTCGACCAACAAGGCGCTTCGGGAGCTGAAGGAGGCCACGGGCGAGCGAAACGAATACTCCGCCTTGCAAACGTCCTGGGCCGACTGGTGTCGCACGAATCTGGACAGCGAAATCGTGCGCGGCACCCGCAAGGAAATCACGCAGCGCCAGCACCTGTCGCCGGAAACCTATGGTGCAGTCATGGACAAGGCCCGTGAGAGCGTCAGAGCACCCTCTGAGGGCCTGTGGGACGCCATCAGGGACGCAGACCTCTCAGAACGCCAGACAGAGGCCCTGAGCGGCCTTCTCGCGCTCAAGGGGGAGATTGTCCGCCACAGGGCCGAAGGAAGCGCCTACGAGCCTCCCAGAGGCGCTCTGACACTGGATCGGGTTGGTGGGGACGCCAGCACCGATCCCTGGCCCTTCATCGAGGCGATCAGATCCGGGGCAGAACGGATCTATGACATGGCTCATCGTTGCGGTGTGGGACTCCGGGAAAATATGGGGGATCGGTATGAGGCCGGGCGCGATCTCTTCCCCAGCCTGTCCGACCGGATGCACTTGGCGGCGGTGGTGGCGAAGTGCGGGGCGTTCATGGCGAGGATGGAAGCGGCGGTGAAGAATGTGCTGCGCCCTGATGTTCCCCAGATTGAAGACCGGACCTGCTGGCCGCAGGAAGCCCCGGCAGAGGTGGAGCGTCACGAGATGAACCTTGGCCTGACAGCTCCCGCGGTTCGGGAAGAACCTTCCGTGGAGCGGGAAAGCGATCTCACCGACCGTGCCAGCCGGGAACGGGATCGAGGGTCCAGTTACGGTCTCTGACCCTAGTGTTAATAGTGTTACCTACGGAGTATGTTACGGGGTCGAAAATCAGCCCTAACCTACTGTCACCATATAAGGAAACTATCCACAGGGTTCCGAAAGGTGCGAACTTGGGTTCCGAAAGGTGCGAATTTTGGTTCCGAAAGGTGCGAACGCCCGAGGGTTCCCGATAGTGCGAATTTTTGGTTCCTGATAGTGCGAATATCCGCTAAGAAGATTCCATGGCGTTGTTACCTGATAGACATCCTCAAAAAGACTTCTTCATCCTCGATATTTCCGATGTCGTGGCGAAGGATGATATGGCTTCGATGGAGCATCCTCTGTTCTCTCTCGCCACCAAGCCAGACATGCGCCATCTGGTGTACAAAAGCGGGGCCAGCAAGCTTGAGATCATTCCCTCGGGCAAGGGCCTGCCCACGATCTTCGACAAGGACATCCTGATCTTCTGCATTAGCCAGCTGATGGACATGAAGAACCGGGGCGAGAAGATTGGAAAACGCGTCCGCTTCTCAGCTCGTGAATTGCTCATCGCGACCAACCGGCCAACGAATAACTTGGGCTACAACCGCCTTGAACATGCATTTCAGCGCCTGCGCGGCACCACCTTCACCACTAACATTGCCACGGGAAACAAGATCGAAACCCGCATCTTCGGCTTGATTGATGAGGGCGGTTTTGTCCGCACAGCGGACGAACGTTTCCGCCTCGACTACTGCGAGATTGTTCTCTCTGACTGGCTAATGCGCGCGATCGAGGCCAACGAGGTCGTGACGATCTCGAATGACTATTTCCGCCTGCGCCGCCCGTTGGAACGTCGCCTGTATGAGATCGGCCGCAAGCATTGCGGGGGCCAGCCGAAATGGCAGATCGGTCTCGCCAAGCTTCAGGAAAAGACCGGCAGCAATGCCCCTCTGAAGAAGTTCCGGCTGAACATCCGCCAGATCATCGAGGACGATCACACGCCGTTCTATCGCATGGAGCTGACCACCGAAGACTTGGTGATTTTCCGCCCGCGCTCACCGCAGAGCGAACTATTGCCCGAGATCAGGCTTCCGGGGTGGGCCGAGGACAAGGCGAGGACCATCGCCAGGGAGAAAGGCCGAGACTACTACGCCCTGCGTTCTGACTGGCTGGCATTCGCCAAAAGCGAAGCGGCCAAGGGCAACCCACCGAAGAACGCGGGCGCTGCTTTTGTGGCCTATTGCGGGAAGCAGGATAGCTTGCGTTAGCCGGGCCTAGCCCTGCCTCGATCAGGTTCCATTGGCGTTGCGCCACGCAACGCGATACCCTGTTGCGCAACAGACAAAAGCAACGAGGCGCAACGGCATGAAATATTCACTCTCAGAGGCTGCAAAGGCCACTGGAAAGAACAAGACAACAATCCAGAGGGCGATCAAAAGCGGAAAGATATCAGCCAGCAAGGGCGATGGTGGCTCATACGAGATTGATCCGTCAGAGTTGCACCGGGTTTTTCCGCCCACTGTTGCGCAACGCGATGCGCAACGCATACAAAGCAACGATACGCAACAGGCAAAATCTGCCACCAAAAGCAGCCACATAGACCGTGTTGTTGAGCTGGAAAAAGAACTGGCGGTCGCCCGCGAGAGAGCCAACGGTCTGGAAGCCCAGAAGGATCAGATGGCAGATACGATCAACGATCTACGGAAGCGCCTGGACAGCTCCGAAACCCGCGTGACGGCGCTTCTGGCCGATGATAGCCCAAAGCGCGGTTCTTGGTGGCCGTGGAAGCGATCCTGACCAATGCAACAAAAACTTGCGACACGAGAATCCCTGATTTTCCGAAGGCCGCCGATCTGTTGCACGTTTCAGGATTTCTGCGACACGCTTTTCGTTTTCAGCCACTTCCGCAGCCGCCCACGCGCATTGGCGTAAGGCGATGCCGTGTTGAACTGAATCATGCGGCCCATCGTCCATTTCTCATACCAAGATCGGCCATACAAATCGTCGTTGCTACGGGCCTCGATCAAGGACACGATCCGGGTCTTTGCCCCTGCCAAACGCTCGATGAGCTGGGGATAGGGGATGCCTTCATAGTCGCGATAGAACTTCTGAGCGAGGCGGCCCAGCTCGTTCCACTTGAAGCCGGTTTCGGGGAAATCGACCGGCTCGCCTGCCGCGTCCCGGTCGAGCCATTTCAGTACCAGCTCATTCCACCCGACCAGATAAGCCGCGAGATTGGCAACGCTCATCTGCGTTCCCTTCGCATGGCCTTCCAAACTGTGTTCATCGACCAGCGACAGCGGGACGCCGCGCAGGTCTTTGATGAGCTTATCGAAGTTTGAATCTATCGCTTTGAGCAATTCGTCTTTGTTCGTGGGAACAGACATACTTTTCTTCCTTGTCGCAAAATTCCCAAAACCCGCGACAACCGGCGCTACCGTCAAATTCGATGACCCTACTGGAGCCGTTCGGCAATCCATAGCTTGATCAGCGATTGCCGCGTCACGCCCAGGTGCCGAGCCTGCTTGTCCAGGCCCTCTACTACCCACCCCGGGAAATCCACGTTCACGCGCTTGGGCTGGTCGTTCGGGCGGCGGGCCTGGGACCAGTCGATTGCATCACTCACGTCCTCACCGGCGTCGAATTTCTTGTCGAACTCAGTTGCCTTCATAGTAGCTGATCTCCTCTTTCCGGGCGCGGCGCACCGAGATGATCCGCACCGCATCACCTCGCGGTGTCCAGACGGCCGCCCAGTGTTTGCCCTCGATCTTCCCAATCGAGATGAAGCGCGGTTCATCCTCGGTCTTGGCGGGCGCTTCGAGCATCCACGGGTCATCCCAAAGGGCCTGTGCCTGATCGAAGTCGATGCCATGCTTCGACAGATT
>NZ_JAMCCQ010000001.1 GCF_023370775.1 Marivita sp. GX14005 | reverse complement strand
TCCCAACCGCGCCTCAGCGCCGCCGGTGAGGGGGTATTTAGAGATGGCGCCCCGAGTCCGCAAGCAGAAAAATCAGGAAAAGCGTAAAAAAACGCGTAGAACAACTTTTCCTTTTGAAACCATGGTTTTGGAGCAAGGTTCGTTTGCCAACGCAAACTCTTCGGCAATCTAATGTCGTGAGCCGAGCGCGGTTAAGCTCGCGACGCCGATAGCGCTGACAGCCCTGAAGCGACTCTCCTCACCAACAAGACGGATTCGATCCTGATTTGCGGCGATTCACTCCGCCGCGGGACCTTTAGGCCGGTCGCGTAACGCCCCGTGATCGGGGATTCGTGCCCAAGCAATACATTCGATTTGTTGCATTGATGCGGGAGGGCACTCTACAGTCTGCTGCAAGACACACCCGTGGAAAGAAGGATATCGCCATGCTCCGCTTCATAACGTCGACCGCGCTCTCTCTCCTCGCGCTGACCGCCCACGCAGAGACGATCACCTATGACACCGATCAGAGTTTCGAGGATGTCTCCTTCGGATTGGAGAGCGCCATCCTGGATGCAGGGTTGGTGATCGACTCGATCAGTCATGTCGGAGACATGCTCGAACGGACGCGGCAGGATGTCGGCTCGGACGTCGTGCTGTATGAAAAGGCGGACGTTTACAGCTTCTGCTCCGCGCAGGTATCGCGAGAGGTGATGGAAGACGATCTTATGAACATCGCCTATTGCCCCTATGATATCTTCGTCATGGTCCGCGCCGATAACCCCGATACGACGACCATCGGATTCCGCGGGTTTCCCGACGGCTCCATGAAGAAGGTCGAAGAGCTGCTCGACCGTCTCAGCCGGGCTGCCATCGGGCAGGCCGAGTGACGTAAATCTGACGCTGGGTAACAAGAATTTCAGTTGAAAACGCAGCAGGCCGGGGCTTAGCGCGCTGATCATACCGGTCAAGCGGGTCTGGCGGCTTTCGCCGGTGATCTGCTCCGGACTTTCGTCCGTTCTCATGGGCAGATGCGCAGGACGCATCGTCATGTGTAAGAAAGGACGATCCGATGTTTCGCAAGACCACTTTCGCCCTGGCCGCCGCCGCAAGCCTGATGGCAGGAGCCGCTTTCGCTCAGGATGGATCCAAGGATATTGTCGATACGGCAGTGGATGCCGGAAACTTCGAAACACTTGTCGCTGCGGTGCAGGCCGCCGAACTCGTGGAGACGCTGAAAGGCGATGGCCCCTTCACAGTCTTCGCGCCAACGGATGAGGCTTTTGCCGCGCTGCCGGAGGGAACCGTCGAAACGTTGCTGGAGCCCGAGAACAAGGATCAACTGACATCGATCCTCACCTATCATGTGGTACCCGGCAAGGTGATGTCCGGCGACCTGAGCGATGGGATGGAAGCCGAAACGGTCCAAGGCTCCACCGTGACAATCGATCTGGGCGATGGCGTCATGGTCAATGATGCCAATGTCACCACGGCCGATATCGAAACTTCGAACGGCGTGATCCACGTGATCGACAAGGTGATCATGCCCGAGGGCTGATCCATTTGGGCAGAGTTCACGAAGGCGGCTTACGGGCCGCCTTTTTGCATTGCAGGACCACCGTTTCGCCTTGCGACCACAAGGCGGACGGCTATCTTGCGGCGATGTTCAAGCGCTTGACCGACCGCGGATTCGATATCGCAATCCGCAATCATGCCGAAGCGATCCTGGCCGGCGACTTTCCACAGGTGGCCGAAGAAGTGATCGCGGCGCTTCTCGATTTCTCGATACCGGCGCAGGAGCTGATCGGTTCAGGCGGCGGCGAAGCGCCTTCGACCCAGCGCTTGCGGCGGCGTCTTTACGATTCCGGCTGGCCAAAGCACAATTTCGAATTCAAGCTTGTGGTCGACGGCCTGGAAACCGTTTCGCAGAGCCACGAGATCGACCATGTGCGCCGCGCCGAAGCCGGAACCATTGCGCTGGAGATCGAGTGGAACAACAAGGATCCGTTTTTCGATCGCGACCTGGAAAATTTTCAGCGGCTGCATGCGCAATCGGCGATCTCGGTCGGGATCCTCATCACACGCGGCGCGAGTTTGCAGAACGGTATGCTGTCCATCGTGCAGCGCTGCATCGAAACACATGGATTCATCGACGAGGCCGAGATGGTGGAGCGGTTTCAGATGAAAGACCGCACAAAACGTCAGCGCGACGCAGTGCAGCGGCTTCTCGACCGGCAAACATCCTTCGCAACGGCGTTCTCCAGACAGTTCGTCAGCGACAAGTTCGGCGCAGCGACCACGCATTGGAACAAGCTGAAAAGCCGGATCGACCGCGGCGTCGGAAATCCGTGCCCTCTCTTGCTGATCGGCTTGCCGGCCTCTGTCGTTCGGCTGTGATTATTCGGCGGCGGTGCTGACGCTGGAATTGTGTTTGTAGGTGTTCCAGGTCGGTTTGTAATCGTCATCGGCCTGGTTGCCCCACACCGTCCAACCCTGCCGGACACCGCGACCGAACAGTTCGAGATACGGCCCCCAGGAACAGTTTTCGATGATCTTGTATTGCTCGTCGGGCTTGCGGCTGTGTTCGCGTTTGCGGGTTTTCAGAACATCGCCATCGGGCTCTTCGGCCTCGATGTAGTTGACCTGCGACCGGCCGGGGCCAAGCGTTCTGACATCCTTGCCGCGCACGCCGAAAAGCAGAATCTCCGTCACATTGCGAAAATAGAACCCGACACCCCTGCCATCTGGGCCGCCATCCTTGCGCACCTTCTCCCAGATGATGTTGGATTTATATTCGAACCCCCAGGCGTTCAGCACCTGCAACCCTTCCGGCAACAGGGCATTGGGCACCCAAAGATAGCAATGAGCGCGGTCTTCCAGGTGATCGACAACGGGCAGAGCGCAGATTTCATCGAGCGTCATGGTCGGATAGCGCGCAAGGCGCTTATGCTCCGGTGCGACCTTTCCGGTGCGATTCTGGAACCGCCAGGGCGGGTCCGCCATGACAGTGGCAAAGCGGTCGTCGCCCAGAAACGCGCCTAGATCATCTGCTGCTGTCATGATTCACCCTCGGTAGTGGTTTCGTATCTGTCTAAATCAATATTTTGTATCGGGCAAACGAAGATGGCTCCGGCCCGCCAGTCTTATTTCGGCAAGAACATTTTAGGAACATAAACAAGACGAGGGGCGAAGGTTTACCCTCGCCCCTCGGCCGCTCGTAAAGTCAGGTCTGTTTAATGAACAACGGCATCATCCGGTCGCGGCCGGTTGGACGCGGCGACACGGTCGCCGATGATCAGACCTTCGGAGCCTGCCGTCACCGGCACGAGATCGCCGTCCGACACGTCACCGGCGAGCAGCATCTCGGCAAGCGGATCCTGCAGTGCCCGCTGGATCACCCGCTTGAGCGGGCGGGCACCGAAGACGGGATCATACCCTTCCTCTGCCAGCCACTTACGCGCGCCGTCGTCCAGTTGAAGCTCGATCTTGCGCGCAGCGAGCCGCTTGAGCAAGCGTGCCATCTGGATATCGACAATACCGTCCATATCCTCGCGCTTGAGACGATCGAAGATGATGGTCTCGTCCAGACGGTTCAGGAACTCGGGGCGGAAATGCGCCCGCACGGCATCCATGACATCGCGTTTGGCCTGCGCCGGATCGGCCCCTTCGGGCAATTGCGAGAGGGCTTGCGAGCCGAGGTTGGAGGTCAGAACGATCAGCGTCTGCTTGAAATCGACCGTCCGCCCCTGACCATCGGTCAGAACGCCATCGTCCAGCACCTGAAGAAGCACGTTGAACACATCCGGATGCGCCTTCTCGACCTCGTCGAACAGGACCACCTGATAGGGCCGGCGCCGCACCGCTTCCGTCAGGACACCGCCTTCATCATAGCCGACATAGCCCGGGGGCGCACCGATCAGTCGAGCCACTGCGTGCTTTTCCATGAATTCGGACATATCGATCCGCACCATGGCATTGTCGTCATCGAAAAGGAACTCGGCCACCGCTTTGGTCAGCTCAGTCTTACCCACACCGGTCGGCCCGAGGAACAGGAACGAACCAAGCGGTCGGTTCTCGTCATTGAGCCCGGCGCGCGCGCGGCGGACCGCATTGGCCACGGCTTTGACAGCCTGATCCTGCCCGATAACGCGCTTGTGCAGGCCGTCTTCCATGCGAAGCAGCTTTTCGCGCTCGCCTTCCAGCATCTTGGACGTCGGAATACCCGTCCACCGCTCCACGACGGCGGCGATCTGTTCGGGGCGCACGGCTTCCTCGACCATCACGCCATCGCTTTCCTGCGCCTCTGCCTCGGACAGCTGTTTTTCAAGCTGCGGGATCACGCCATAGGACAGCTCACCCGCCTTCGCGAGATTGCCCTCGCGCTTGGCGATTTCCAGATCGGCGCGCGCCTTGTCCAGCTTCTCCTTCAGATCGCGGGCCGAAGCCAGCTTGTCGCGCTCTGCCTGCCATTTCGCCGTCATTTCGGCTGATTGCTGCTGCAGCTCGGAAAGATCCTTTTCGAGTTTTTCGAGCCGGTCCTTCGATGCCTGATCGTCCTCGAGCCGCAGCGCCTCGACCTCGATCTGTTTCTGCAGAATGTCGCGGTCGAGCGCGTCAAGCTCCTCGGGCTTGCTGTCCACTTCCATACGTAGACGACTTGCGGCCTCGTCCATCAAGTCGATGGCCTTGTCCGGCAGGAATCGGTCGGTGATATAGCGGTGCGACAAGGTCGCCGCCGCGACCAGCGCGCTGTCGGAAATGCGCACGCCGTGGTGCAGCTCGTATTTCTCCTTGATGCCGCGCAGGATCGAAACCGTATCCTCGACTGTCGGCTCCTGCACCATCACGGGCTGGAACCGGCGGGCCAACGCCGCATCCTTTTCGACATGCTTGCGGTATTCGTCGAGCGTTGTCGCGCCGACACAATGCAACTCACCCCGCGCCAGCGCCGGTTTCAGCAGGTTCGAGGCATCCATAGCGCCATCGGCCTTGCCGGCACCGACAAGCGTGTGCATTTCGTCGATGAAAAGGATGATCTCGCCCGCCGCTGTCGTGACCTCGGACAATACCCCTTTCAGACGCTCCTCGAACTCGCCGCGATATTTCGCGCCGGCGATCAGCGCGCCCATGTCGAGCGACAGCAAACGCTTGTTATGCAGGCTCTCGGGCACGTCACCATTAACAATGCGCAACGCAAGACCTTCAGCGATGGCGGTTTTGCCGACGCCCGGCTCACCGATGAGAACCGGATTGTTCTTGGTCCGGCGGCTCAGCACCTGCATCGCGCGGCGGATCTCGTCATCGCGCCCAATGATCGGGTCGATCTTGCCTTCGCGCGCGCGTTCCGTCAGGTCTGTCGTGAATTTCTTGAGCGCCTCATACTGATCCTCGGCGGTGGCAGTGTCCGCCGTGCGTCCCTTGCGCACATCGTTGATCGCCGAATTGAGCGCCTGCGCGTTCACCGCGCCCGCTTCGAGCGCCTCCTTGGCGGGGCTCTTCACCATCGACAGCGCCATCAATATCCGCTCCACCGGAACGAAACTGTCGCCGGCCTTCTTGGCGATCTTCTCGGCCTCATCCAGCACCTTGCCGGTTGTGGAATCGAGATACACCTGCCCGGCATCACCAGTCACTTTCGGGATTTTGGCGAGCTTGCCGTCGAGCGCCTGAACAACCCGCGCGGGCGCACCGCCAGCGGCCTGAATCAGGTTGGATGCGAGCCCCTGCTCATCATCCATCAGCGCTTTCAATATATGTTCGGGTGCAAGCCGCTGATGGCTTTCCCGCATTGCAATCGTCTGGGCCGCCTGGATGAATCCGCGCGACCGTTCCGTGAACTTCTCAAGGTCCATGGGTCTCTCCTTCATAAAGCGCCCGATTTGTGGGGCCGCCCGCTGCGCGGCGCAGCCCCGGTCCGGGCCTCGATAGAAAGATGGCTACCGCATAAGGCCGGTTCAACCCCTGTCAGTCGGCAGGCGCCGGTGCTTCCTCGAAAAATACCTCGTTGTCACGCCCTTCCGGTCCGGAGGGTGTCGGCACGGCGGGCTCACCGGTGCCGTCGGGATCGACCGTCAGTTCAGGATCGACGGGTGAGGGGCTTGCGTCGAGCGGATCGGTCTCGATCCTTTCGGACGGATCGGCCACCGGACCACCCGTTTCACGCCCTTCCCAAAGCATGACGGCAACAATCAAGACAAATCCGACGGGAATCAGCACATAGAGCAGAGCGCGTTTCATTTCAGATCCTCCACATTCGGTTCCGAACGGTCGAGTCTCGCGCAAGAGGTTGTTGCGTATCTGGTCATGGCACACTCCTTTACCTGACTGTTCAACGGACGGCGCGGCGGCGTTGTTCCTTGACCGCCGAACGCACCCCTGTAAGACGGGGTGAAACCTAGCTGAGGAAGGCCCGCCGGATGTCAGATGACCGATTGATCGTTGCCCTGGATGTGCCGAACGCGATCGCCGCGCTGGAATTGACCGAAAAGCTCGGCGATGCCGTTTCGTTCTACAAGATCGGCCTGGGCATGCTGACGGGGGGCGGGCTGGCGCTCGCGAATGAACTCAAGCAGGAGCACGACAAGCGCATCTTCCTCGACATGAAGCTCTTCGACATCGGCGCGACGGTCGAGGCCGCGGTGCGCGGGCTGGCGCAATTCGATCTCGATTTCCTGACGGTGCATGGCGATCCGCATGTCGTGCGCGCGGCCAAGGAGGGTGCCGCCGGTTCCGATCTGAAGATCCTCGCGGTCACGATCCTGACCTCCCTGGAACGGTCCGATCTCGACGACAGCCTGATCCGCGATGGTGCCGTATCCGATCTGGTAGCAGAACGCGCCGGGCGGGCCTTCGATGCCGGCGCGGATGGGGTCATTTCCTCGCCGAACGAAGCCGCCGTGATCCGCGGATTGCCCGGGGCGAATGGCCGGCTCATCGTCACGCCCGGCGTGCGCCCCGCCGGCGCCGCTCTGGGTGATCAGAAACGCGTTGCGACACCGGCCAGCGCGGTCGAAAGCGGTGTCGATCATATCGTCGTCGGGCGCCCTGTCTGGCAGGCCAGCGATCCGCGCGGCGCGGCGCAGGCCATTACCGAGGAAATGCGGCAGACCGATGCCGCGCGCGCCAAGTCCTGACCTTTCGGGCCAAGGGGCAGCGGGCTATAGTCATGCCATCATTCGGAGCCCGAGATGCCCGCCCTTTGCCGTGATTGCCTGACGGAGTTCGATGCCGGTTCGCGCTGCCCGCGCTGCCGCAGCCCGCGTATCCTCGCGCATGAGGAACTTTTCGATCTCAGCATCGCTCACATGGATTGCGACGCGTTCTATGCCTCCGTCGAAAAGCGCGACAACCCCGACCTTGCCGACAAGCCGCTCATCATCGGCGGCGGGCGTCGCGGCGTCGTTTCGACCGCGTGCTATGTCGCGCGCATTCGCGGCGTGCGCTCTGCCATGCCGATGTTCAAGGCGCTCAAGCTATGCCCCGACGCGGTGATCGTGAAACCGCGCATGGAAGCTTATGTCGAAGCCTCTCGTGCCATCCGCGCGTTGATGGAGGAACTGACCCCGGCCATCGAGCCGCTGTCGCTCGATGAGGCGTTTCTCGATCTCACCGGCACCGCGCGCCTGCACGGGCATCCCCCCGCGGTCATGCTCGCGCGTCTTGTGAAGCGGATGCGCGACGAATTGGGCCTGTCCGGCTCCATCGGACTCAGCCATAACAAGTTCCTGGCTAAGATCGCCTCCGATCTCGACAAGCCACGGGGGTTTTCGGTGATCGGCAAGGCCGAGACCGAAGACTTCCTGCGTCCAAAGCCGGTGCGCATGATCTGGGGCGTGGGCGCGTCCATGCAGGCGGCGCTCGAAAAGGCCGGAATCAGCACGTTCGAGGACTTGCTGCGCTGGGATCAGACCGATCTGACGCAACGCTTCGGCAGCATGGGGCTACGTCTGTGGCATCTCGCACGCGGAGAGGATCATCGCCGGGTTTCCGCTCATTCTCCGGTCAAGTCGATCTCGAACGAGACGACGTTCAGCGAGGATATCACCGATACCGATCTGCTGGATGGGCATCTGTGGCGCATGTGCGAGAAAGTGTCCGACAGGGCCAAGGCCAAGGGTCTTGCCGGCCGCGTCGTGACGTTGAAACTCAAGCGCAGCGATTTCAGCCTAATCACCCGCCGCACGTCGCTCACCGATCCGACACAGATCGCGGACCGCATCTACCGAACGGCGCGGGGTCTTTTCGATCAGGTTGGCGACAGGGGGCCGTATCGCCTTCTCGGGGCGGGGATCAGCGACCTCCGTTCGGCGGATGGCGCCGATCTGTCAGCGGATCTGCTCGATCCGGCCGGAGTCAAACGAGCGCAGGCCGAACGCGCGACCGACGCGATCCGTCATAGGTTCGGTGCCGGCGCGATCCTGAAGGGGCGGGCGCTGCGCTAACGGCCCAGCACCTCGTTTTCGGCATCCGAAGCCGACACGCCGAGCGATTCCAGCCCCGATTCCAGATGGTCGGCAAGGTGCGGCGTGCCGATCAGGTAGTCGGCTGTCGGCGTCGTCGCCTCGCTCATCGCGGTCTCATAGGCTTCGTTCCACTCGTCCGCCTCGAACGCGCCGCGACCGATCCACATGACGGCAACGAGCGCCGCCTGTTCCTCTTCATTCATTCGGTCGATGAAACCGCGCATCTCGCCCTCTGCGCGGTCGAGCTCCCGCGCCATGACGATCACCGCGGCGACCTTATTCGCACTGATTTTTTCCATATCGCATCTCCCTGTCGATCCTCCTGACACTGCCTCAGGCACGGATGCGCGGCCTTGATCTCAAGCAAAGAGCTTGTAGTAAAGCCAGTCCGGCAGGAATTGGCTACCGCGAAAGACCCACGAAAAGACCGCCGGGAAACTGCGCTTGAAGCTGTCGGTGGTCATGTGTTCGAAGATTTGCTGCGCGGCTTCCTCGGGCTCCATGATGAAGGGCATCTTGAAATCGTTCTTGTCGGTCAGCCGCGTCTTGACGAAACCCGGATTGACCAGTTGCACCTTCACATTGGTCTTGTGCAGATCGGCATGAAGCGATTCCGCCAGAACCATGATCCCCGCTTTCGACGCCGTATAGGCGGCGGCGCCCGGAAGGCCGCGGAACCCGGAAAGCGAGCCGGTCAGCACGATATGTCCGCGATCCCGCTCCACGAAGCGTGGAACGACGGCCCCCATGAGCCGCATCGCGCCGGTGAAATTGATATCGGCCATCGCTTCGGCCTGATCGGCATTCCAGTCCTTCGCGCCAAAAGGCCAATAAACGCCGGCCAGTTGCACGACACCGTCGACATCGCCGACCTTCTCGGCGGCCTCGCGGATCGAATCCATGTCGGAGACATCTATCGTCACCACATCGGCACGACCGGGCAACGCCTCGGCAAGTTGGTTGAGCTTGTCTTCGCTGCGCGCCGACAGGATGAGGTGCACCCCGACGGCGCTCAGCTTTCGCGCCAAGGCTTCACCGATGCCTTCGCTTGCTCCGACCAACCAATACCGTTTGCCCGCCCATTCGCTCACGTCATGTCCTTCCTGCGTATCTTGACCGCTCCCAAGGGCGGCTTGAAGCTATAGTTTCGAAACTGGGCGCGATTCACAATGGTTCCATTTACCGCAAGTCACGCTCGATCGGAGTGGCGGCGAGCAATCCGATGGCGATGATCTTCAGCAGGCAAGGAACGCCCGCATATAGGAGCGACAGCGTGCGCAGGGCTTCATCGCCATTGGCGACGCCAGCGACAAAGCCGCTGGCCTCCAGGATCGGCAACAAGGCAATGGAGGCGACAGCCAGCGTGAATTTCGACACGAAGCTCCACAGCGCGAAACCCTCGGTCGCGTCGGGCGCAACGATCTGCATCCGCCGGGCGAATATCGCGGGCAGAAGCGTCAGGTCCGCTCCGACAGCCGCGCCCGACGCAATGCAGATCACGGCAAACCAGACAACATCCCCCGCGCCGAGCAACAGCGCAAAGCTGAATGCGGCGATCGCCAGCCCCATGGCCGAAAGCAGGGCGCGTTTCGGCCCGGCTCGTTCGGCCAGCAGGCTCCAAACCGGGGCCGCCACAGCGGCCGATATGAAGAACAAAAGCAAAAGCGGCCCTTCCCATCCGGGCGCCCCCAACCTGCTTTCGACGAAGAAGAGAAACAGCGTTGAGGTGACGGCCACCGGGGCCGCGTTCACCAGCGCGATGAGCAGCAAGCGGCGCGAGACGCGATCGCGCAGCACCGCGCCGAAACCAAGGGGCGCAGCCGGTATCGCGCCGTTCCACTCGTCGCGCATGGCAACACCCGCAATCAGGCAGACAAGCGCGAAGATCACCGCGTAGGCAGCGAATTCCGGCCATGCCAGCGCGATAAAGACCGACGGCAGAACGGAGGCGACGCAGACACCCAGAAGCGCCCCCGTTTCACGCCAACGTGCAAGCCGCAGATGCCCGGAGACCCCGAGTTCCTCGGCCTTCTGCACACCCCGCGCATAGAAGTTGATGGTGAGAAAGCTGAACGCCGTGAACACCAGCGTCAGCATCAGCGCGAACCACAGCACCGGCGCAAAAGGCGGCTGGACCGCGAACAGGCCGAACATGCTACCTGCCATCAGCGTCAGGCCCGCACCGACCGCAAAACCCTGGCGATGCCGCGTGGCGCTTGCCAGTTTGCCAAGGAGCGGATCCTGAACGACATCGATCAGCCGCAGCGCGAAAAGCACCGCCCCCAAGGATGACAGACTGACGCCATAGGCATCGACGTAGAATTTCGGTGCATGGATGTAGATCGGCAGCCCCGCCGCCGCAAGCACCGCCGCGAAGATCGAATAGCGCGCGAGCGATTTTCCGGCGTCGGGCACTACCGGCTGACGTCTTCGACCGGCGGTTCGGGCCGTTCGCGATACCGCGCGCCTTTCCACCACAGCTTCAGCGCCTGCCAATGAATAAGCGCAAGGACGCGGCGGGAACCGAAGGGGCGGCGCAGCAGCGCGCGCAGGATGGAGCCATTGGTGATCGGCTTTCGCGGACCCGTCAACGTCGCGATGAGCCCGCCCTTGCCTCTGGTATAATCGATCCAGATCCCGATCCTGTCCGGCCGGATGTCGAAGCGGAACTCATAGCCCCCGCCCACTGGCTGAAACGGCGAGACGTGGAACACCTTGGTTGCCGAAAGCCGGTCACTAGGACCGATCGGCGAATTGCCCGGCTTGCTGCATAGGTAGGAATGACGATCCCCGAACGTGTTCGTCACCTCTGCGATAACAGCGATCAGCTCGCTCGCCTCATCATGCGCCAGCCAGAAGGACACCGGGTTGAACACATGTCCGAGCATTCTCGGCTGTGCAAGAAGCAGCAATTTCCCACCTGCCCGCACCTGATGCGCTTCGAGCACCTCGCGCGCCCAGATCGCACCCCGCCCGTCGCCCGGCGGACCGCCATGATCGCGATCTTGCAAACTGCTCAGATTGCCGGAGTTGCGAGAGAACAGAAGCGGCGTTCTCGGCTCGGCCTCGGCGTCCAGCAGAACATAGTCGATGGAATACCGAAACGCGTTGTCCAAAGCGCCCTTGCGGCCATGATAGGTGTGCCCCGCGATATGATCGACATGGCTCATGCCGCCGATGCCGCCGTCGCATCGCGCGCGTGCATCGCCTCCACGACATCGACGGCGCTGCCCAGCCCGTCCTCGTGAAAGCCGTTCTTCATCCAGGCGCCGCAGAACCATGTGCGTTGCGCCCCGTTCATCGCGCGCACGGTCTCCTGCGCTTCGAGCGCCGGAAGATCGTAGACGGGATGGCGCAGCACACATTCGTCATAGATCAGCTCTTCGCGGATGGGCCGCGTGCTGTTGAGCGTGACGAAATGCGGATCCTCCTGCGGGATCGGCTGCAGGCTGTTCATCCAATAGGTCAGATCGATGGTGTTGATCTCCTTCGTCGGACCCTCGGTATAGTTCCACGAGGACCAGCAGATCCGGCGGGACGGCATGACGCTGTCATCGGCATGAAGTACGACGCGGTTCGGTTGATACTTGATCGCGCCCAGCGCCGCGCGCTCTTGCGCGGAGGCATCCGACAGGAGCCGCAGCGTGTCGTCGGAATGTGTGGCAAAGATGATCTCGTCGAATGCCTCCCAATCCCCGCCGCTGGCCTTGACCTCGACAAAACCGGAACTGCGCCGCACCGCGTCAACCGGCGCGCCGATGCGCAGTGACACGCCCCGCCGCCGCAAAGCCGCCTCCAGACGGCCGACATATTCGACCGAACCGCCCTGAACCGTATACCACTGATGCTGGCCGGAATACGAAAGCAGCGCGTGGTTCTCCATGAAACGCACAAGCGCGTGGGCGGGAAACTCCATCACCTTTTCGGTTGGAGTGGACCAGATCGCTCCGGTCAGGGGGGACAGGTAATAATCGCGGAACCACGGCCCGGTGCCGAGCCTGTCGAGAAACGCGCCGAGGTCGAGCGTTCTGTCATTCGCGGCATCCAGCGCGCGCTTGTTGAACCGGGTGATGTCGCGCAGCATTCTGAGAAACTTCGGGTTCACCAGATTGCGCTTTTGCGCGAAAATCGATTTCATCGTCGCGAGCGCGTATTCGATACGCCCGTTGTCGAGGCTGGCCGCGAAGCTCATGTTGCTTTTGACGACCGGCACATCCAGCTCCGCAAAGAGTTTGGCGAGATGCGGGTAATTGGCATAATTGAACACGATGAACCCGGTATCGACTGGTTGATCCCCATTGCGCCCGGCGATGATCGTGCGCGCATGGCCACCGAGACGGGGTTCAGCCTCGAAAAGCGTGACGTTGCTATCTTCGGCGAGCATATAGGCTGCGCCCATTCCTGAAATTCCTCCGCCGACAACGGCAATTTTCCGGGGGGTGCCGGCACGGGCTTCGAATGGCATACAGATCTCGCTCTTCTGGTCTTTTTTGTTTTTACGCAGCCCGGCATCGTTCGGATGAGAAAAGAAAAAATTTCGGCAGGTGATCCGAAACTCCGAGCCTTTCGTAACAGCAATATGATGTCAAATGCCGCTCAGAATCTGGATTTCATGCCGCAGCCCGTTGCCATCGGTCTGAAAATGCGGGACTCCTCCTTCGCAGTCGTGAGCGGAACGAAGATCTTGAAGACCGAAACACCGGACGATCGCAACCAGATGGTGGACGATTTCGTCGCAATCCGGGATTTGCGCGATGAAGCGGCCTTTATTCGCGTGTTCGAATATTTCGCCCCTCGTGTGAAGGCGTTTCTGATGCGGACAGGGCTAGACCCTGCGCTGGCCGAAGAATGTGCGCAGGATGTTCTCGTGACTGTCTGGAAAAAGGCGCATCTTTACGATGCGTCCCGCGCCAACCCCTCCACATGGGTCTTCACGATCGCACGGAATCGCAAGATCGACATTCTGCGAAAGCAGAAACGCCCCGAGCCCGAAGACCTTCCCTGGGGGCCGGAGGCGGAGCCGGACCAGAGCGACATTCTGGAACTGCAACAGGATAGCGAAAGGTTGGCCCAAGCGTTGCGCGACCTTCCTCCGAAACAACGTGAACTGATCGAGAAAGCCTATTTCGGCGATCTGTCCCACAGCGAAATCGCGGACCAGACCGGATTGCCGCTGGGAACGATCAAATCCCGTATCAGGTTGGCGCTCGAAAGGCTGCGCCACGCAATGAAATGATGAAGAACATGACTATCAATCACCACCTTACCGACGATCTGATCATGGCCTATTCCGCAGGCACATTGGCCGAAGCGGTGAGCCTCGCCGTTGCGACCCACATTTCGCTATGCGACGAGTGCCGCGCCAACCTAGAGAGCCATGAGGCGCTCGGCGGCGCGGTTCTCGACAGCTGCGGCGTGGAAACGATCGGCAAGAGCAGCTTGCAATCGGTGCTCGACAGGATCCATTCCGCGCCGGAGAGAATGTCGCATCTTGAAAGGCCAGCGCAGCGGCGCGATGCACGGTTGCCGAAACCGTTGGAAGACTATGTTCCGGGCGGGCTTGACGCGATCAAATGGCGACCTGTCGGCATGGGCGTCAGGCAGGCTGTCCTGCCAACCAGTTCCGAAGCGACGGCGCGGCTGCTTTACATTCCTGCGGGCACCGCAATTCCCGATCATGGACACAGCGGCCTTGAGCTGACGCTTGTTCTACAAGGCGCGTTTCACGATGAGGATGGATATTTCCGCCGCGGGGATATCGAAGTCGCGCACGAGGATCTGCAGCATACCCCGGTTGCCGATATTTCCGAAGATTGCATCTGTCTCGCGGTGACGGATGCGCCGCTCAAGTTCAAAGGGCTGCTGCCGCGCATCGCGCAACCTTTCGTGGGCATCTGACCCCCATAGACACGAAAAAGGGGCCCCTCGGCCCCTTCTTTTTTGTTTTGCCTAGCTCTTCTTTTTCTTCGGCGGCATCAGGTCCGTAATCGTTCCCTCGAACATCTCGGCGGCGAAGTTCACCGTTTCCGACAAAGTCGGATGCGGATGGATCGTGTGGCCGAGATCGACCGCATCCGCACCCATCTCGATGGCGAGCGCCGCTTCGGAGATCAGATCGCCTGCGTTGGTGCCAACGATACAAGCGCCGATGATCCGGTCGTCCTCTGGATCGAACAGGAGCTTGGTGATCCCCTCGCTCCGCGCGTTCGACAAGGCCTTGCCGGAAGCGGCCCAGGGGAACACGCCCTTTTCATATTTGACGCCATCTGCCTTGGCCTGTGTTTCGGTCAGACCGCACCACGCCACTTCGGGATCGGTGTACGCGACAGACGGGATCAGCTTGGCGTCGAAATACCGCTTCTCACCGGCACAAACCTCTGCCGCGACCTTGCCTTCATGCACGGCCTTATGCGCCAGCATCGGCTGCCCGACGACATCGCCGATGGCGAAGATATGCGGAACGCCCGTGCGCTGCTGGTTGTCCACGGCGATAAAGCCGCGTTCGTCCACGGCCACGCCGGCCTTTTCCGCGTCGATCAGCTTGCCGTTCGGCTTGCGCCCCACGGCGACCAGAACCTTGTCGAACGTATCGGTAAAGCTCTCGCCCTTGTCATCCTCGAAGGTGACCTTGAGCCCTTTCTTCTGAGCCTCGACCGCTGTTACCTTCGTCTTGAGGAAGATATTCTCGTACCGCCCCTTGATCCGGTTGTGCAGCGGCTTGACGATATCCTTGTCGGCGCCCGGAATGATCTGATCCATCAACTCGACAACCGTGATCTTGGACCCGAGCGCGTCATAGACACAGGCCATTTCCAGCCCGATAATGCCGCCACCCAGGATCAGCATGCGCTTGGGAATGTCCTTGAGCTCCAGCGCGCCGGTGCTGTCGATCACCCGCTCGTCATCATGCGGAATGAACGGCAGGTTCACAGGCTCCGAGCCGGCGGCGATGATGCACTGATCGAAGCTGACGGTTTTCTTGCCACCATCACCCTCGACCTCGATCATGTTCGGCCCGGTGAAGCGCCCGTAGCCCTGAACCACCTCGACCTTGCGCCCCTTCGCGAGACCACCCAGACCGCCTGTCAACTGGCCGATCACGCCGTCCTTGAACTTGCGCAACTCGTCAAGATCGATCTTCGGCTTGGAAAAAGCAATCCCGTGGCTCCCCATCTCCTCGGCCTCGGTAATGACCTTGGCAACGTGCAAGAGCGCCTTCGACGGGATACAGCCGACGTTCAGGCACACGCCGCCAAGCGACGGGTAGCGTTCGATAAGAACCACCTTTTGTCCCAGATCTGCCGCGCGGAACGCCGCCGAATAGCCGCCGGGGCCGGAGCCCAGAACGACGACTTCGGCGTGAATGTCGCCCTTGCCGGACGCGTCGCCTGTGGCTTCGACCGATTTGGGCGCATCGTGCTGCGGCGGCGCACCGCGACCGCCATAGCCGCCCTTGACCTCACCGCCTTGTCCCACGGCATCGTTGGCAGTCTCGGCCTCTGCGGCCGCGCCTTCGAACACCATGATAACATCGCCTTCGGAAACCTTGTCGCCTTCCTTGACCTTGATTTCCGTAATCTTCCCAGAGGTGGGCGACGGAACTTCCATCGTCGCCTTGTCGCTCTCCAACTCGATCAACGGGTCTTCCTCGGCCACCGTATCGCCGACACTGACAAGAACGGTGACAACGGGAACGTCTTTGAAATCCCCGATATCGGGTACCTTGATATCCATCAGATCGCTCTCCTTACCACATCAACTTGCGCATATCGCCAAGCAGCGTCTTGAGCGTCACGCAGAAGCGCGCGGCCAAGGCACCATCGACGGCACGGTGATCGTAGGACAGCGACAGCGGCTGCATCAGGCGCGGCACGAACTCCTCGCCATTCCAGACAGGTGCCATCTTGGAGCGGGTAAGGCCGAGGATCGCCACTTCGGGCGCGTTCACGATGGGGGTAAAGCTCGTGCCCCCGATCCCGCCAAGCGACGAGATGGTAAACGTCGCGCCCTGCATGTCGGCGGACTTGAGATTGCCCTCACGTGCCGCCTTGGACAGCTCCATCAGTTCCTTGGAAATGTCGACAAGACCCTTGCGATCGGCATCCTTGATGACCGGCACCATCAGCCCGTTCGGCGTGTCCGCTGCAAAACCGATGTTGTAGTAGTCTTTCTTGATGAGCTTGTCGCCATCGGGGTGGATCGACGAATTGAATTCCCAATGTTGCTTGAGCGCGGAAACCGAGGCCTTGATGACAAAGCTCAGAAGCGTGACGCGGTAGCCCTCTTCCTTGGCCATCGTGTCCATTTCCTTGCGATACTTGTCGAGCTCGGTGATATCCGCTTCGTCATTGTGCGTCACATGCGGAATGTTGAGCCATGAGCGGTGCAGCGCCGGGCCGGAGATCTTCTTGATCCGGGGCATTTCGACGTTTTCGACAGGGCCGAACTTGGAGAAATCGACCGCCGGGATCGGCGGAATACCCATGCCGCCTTGCGCCGCCGCGCCGCCCGCTGCCGGAGCGACCTGCGATTTCAGCGCCTTCTCCACGTCCTCGCGCAGGATGCGGCCCTTGCGGCCCGTTCCGTTCACCTGGTTCAGATCGACCTCGACGCGCCGTGCATAGGCCCGCACCGATGGCGACGCGTGGACCTTGCCAAAACCTGCATCCATCTTCGCCGGAGCGGCAGCGGGCGTTGCCGCAGCCGCGGGCGCCTCCTGCTTCGGCGCTTCCGGCTTGGGCGCTTCGGCCTTGGGTTCTTCCTTCGGCGCATCATCCGCGCCGTCGGCTTCAACGATCAGGATCAGCGATCCTTCCGACACGGTATCGCCTTCGGAAACCTTGATCTCCTTCACAACTCCGGCAGCGGAGCTTGGCACTTCCATCGTCGCCTTGTCCGATTCGAGTTCGATGATCGGATCTTCCTCGGCGATCTTGTCGCCGACACTGACCAGAACGGTCACGACCGGCACATTGTCGAAATCGCCGATATCGGGCACTTTAACTTCTGTCGTCATAATTATTTTCTCCTCCCGCTCAAACCAGACGCGGGTTCGGCTTTTCGCCGTCGATGTCGTATTTCTTGAGCGCCGTCTTCAGGTCTTTCTCATTCACCGCACCATCGCGATAGAGATCGACCATCGCAGCCGCTGCGATGTGATTGGCGTCCACCTCGAAGAACCGGCGCAGGTTCACCCGGCTGTCCGACCGTCCGAAACCATCGGTGCCAAGAACCGTGAACCTTCCCGGTACGAAGGCCCGGATCTGCTCGGCGTAGTTCTTCATGTAGTCGGTTGCGGCGATGATCGGTCCCGTCGCCCCCTGGAGCTGCTGCGTAACATAAGGCACCTTCTCATCGCCGAGCGGATTGAGCCGGTTGTGCCGTGCGCAATCCTGTCCCTCGCGGGCCAGTTCGTTGAGCGAGGTCGCGGACCAGATATCGGCTGTCACTCCGAAATCCTCTTTCAGCATCTCGGCAGCCTTCAAAGCCTGAATGAGGATCGTTCCGGAGCCCAGAAGGTTCACATGTTTTTTCCCAGGCTTATCGGTCTTCCGCATGCGGTAAAGACCCTTGATGATCCCCTCCTCAGCCCCCATCGGCATCTCGGGATGCTGATAATTTTCGTTCATCAGCGTGATGTAGAAGTAAACATCGTCCTGATCCTGATACATCCGCTTGAGCCCGTGCTGCACGATGACCGCCACCTCATAGCTGAAGGTCGGATCATAGGTGATGCAGTTGGGAATGGTGCTGGCGAGAATGTGGCTATGTCCATCCTCGTGCTGCAGACCCTCGCCGTTGAGCGTCGTGCGGCCCGCCGTGCCGCCCAGCATAAAGCCGCGCGCACGCGAGTCCCCGGCCGCCCATGCCAGATCGCCGATCCGCTGAAAGCCGAACATCGAATAGTAGATGTAGAACGGGATCATCGGCACGCCGTGATTGGAATAGGACGTCGCCGCCGCGATCCAGTCCGCCATCGCGCCCGCTTCGTTGATGCCCTCCTGCAGAACCTGACCGCTCTCGGATTCCTTGTAATACATCATCTGTTCGCGGTCTTCGGGCGTGTAATGCTGCCCGAGCGGGTTGTAGATCCCCACTGACCGGAACAATCCCTCCATCCCGAACGTGCGGCTTTCATCCGGCACGATCGGAACGACGTTCTTGCCGATCTGCTTGTCGCGCAAAAGTGTCGTCAGGATGCGGACGAAAGCCATCGTCGTCGAGATCTCGCGATCGCCCGTCGACTCGAGCTGCCCCTTGAACTTGTCGAGCGCCGGGATTTCCAGTTTGGGTGCATCGCGCCAATCCCGTTTCGGAAACTCGCCGCCCAAATCCTTGCGTCGATCTGCAAGATACGCCTTTTGCGCATTGTTGAGCGTAACGAAGGGAATGTCCTTTTCCAGCTCCTCATCCGTCACCGGGATCTGGAACCGGTCGCGCATCGCCTTGAGCTGATCGAGCTGCAGTTTCTTCTGCTGGTGAGAGGTGTTCATCCCCTCGCCGCCCGATCCCATGCCGTAGCCCTTAACCGTCTTGACCAGAAGGCAGGTCGGCTGACCCTCGGCCTTCGTGGCACGCAGGAAGGCATTATAGACCTTCTTCGGATCGTGCCCGCCGCGTCGCAGTGCCCAGATCTGATCGTCCGTCCAGTCCTCGACCAATGCCGCCGTTTCGGGGTATTTGCCGAAGAAATGCTTGCGGATATAGGCGCCGTCCTTGGATTTGAACGTCTGGTAGTCGCCGTCGATGGTTTCGTCCATCAACTGCCGCAGCTTGCCGCTGGTGTCCTTTTCCAGAAGCTCGTCCCAGCCGCGTCCCCAGAGCAGTTTGATCACATCCCAGCCGGAGCCGCGGAACGTGCCTTCGAGCTCCTGGACGATCTTGGAGTTGCCCCGGACCGGCCCGTCAAGACGCTGCAGGTTGCAGTTGACGACGAAGATCAGGTTGTCCAGCCCTTCGCGCGCGGCAAGGTTGATCGCGCCGAGGCTTTCGGGCTCGTCCATCTCGCCATCGCCAAGGAAACACCAAATCTTGCGGTCGCCCATATCTATGAGCCCGCGATTGTGCAGGTATTTCATGAAACGCGCCTGATAGATGGCCATGAGCGGGCCAAGCCCCATCGACACGGTCGGGAACTGCCAGTAGTCCGGCATCAGCCACGGATGCGGATAAGACGACAGACCGCCGCCGGCCACTTCGGAGCGGAAGCTTTCGAGCTCATCGACGCTGATCCGCCCCTCCATGAAGGACCGCGCATAGATACCCGGAATCACATGGCCCTGAAAGAACACCAGATCGCCGCCATGGATCGCCGATTTCGACCGCCAGAAATGGTTGAGTCCGATATCGTAAAGCGCGGCCGAAGAAGCGAAGGATGCGATATGCCCGCCATATTCGCTGCTTTCCTTGTTCCGCTTGACGACCGTCGCCATCGCGTTCCAGCGGTTGATGGTGCGGATGCGCCATTCCATCTCGGTATCGCCGGGCATCTCGACCTCGTCATCGGGGTCGATCGTGTTCTGATAGGGTGTAGTCGCCGAGAACGGCAGCTTGGCGCCATGCGCCCGCGCCTGCTGAACCGCCTTGTCGAGCAGAAAATGCGCGCGATCGGCGCCATCCCGAAGGATCACGTCCTCTACCGCGTCTTGCCATTCCTGGGATTCGACCGGGTCGATATCGTTGGGGGTGTCTTTCATTATCCCTCTTCCCTTGCACTGGCTCCACGCCAGTAGTTTATATCTAAACCAATCCTGAAAGGCGGATCGGGTCGCCGATAATTCCGCGCACCTACCACGCTCCATTCCCTCGCGGCAGTAGCGTCATGTCATAGCGCCGTTGCAAGCCGCGCATGGCAATCTGTTTAGCCCTGAACAAATTACAAAGAGCAGCAGGCATTGCGCGCTATGGTCCTAGAAAGCATGGAACAAGCGTCGCGCAGAAAACCTGCGCTGTAAATGCCTGAATCTTCGGCTTTGATTTGAAGGTGCTTCGCCTAAAGGTCGAATGTGGCGAAAACCGGCGCATGATCGCTCGGCTTCTCCCAACCGCGCGCATCGCGCAGGACGCGGCTGGAATGACCCGCGTTCGCAATGTCTGACGTGGCCCAGACATGATCGAGCCGGCGCCCCTTGTCGGCGGCATCCCAATCACGGGCACGATAGCTCCACCAGCTGTAAAGCTGTCCTTCGGGCAAATCCTTGCGGGTGATGTCGACCCACTTGCCCGCCTCTTGGGTATCGGCAAGATGCGCCACTTCAGTCGGTGTATGGCTCACGACCTTCAGAAGTTGTTTGTGCGACCAGACGTCATCCTCCCGCGGCGCGATGTTCAGATCACCGACGAGGATCGATTTATCGAATTGTTCAGCCTTGAACCAATCGCGCATTCCGGTCAGGTAGTCGAGCTTCTGACCGAACTTCGGGTTCACCTCACGATCCGCCACATCTCCCCCTGCGGGGACGTAGAAGTTATGGATGGTCACGCCGTTTTCGAGCCGCCCCGCGACATGCCGCGCATGGCCCAATTCTGCGAAATCCATATCGCCAACGTCTTCGAGCGGTAGTTTGGACAGGATCGCGACGCCGTTATATCCTTTCTGGCCGCGCGCGATCATATGCGTGTATCCCAGCGCCCGGAACTGCTCCACGGGGATCTTGTCGACCGGGCTTTTGCACTCCTGCAGGCACAGTACATCCGGCCCTTCCTCGGCCAGCAGTTTGGCAACCAGACCCTCGCGCAGACGGACCGAATTGATATTCCATGTGGCGAGGGTGAAAGGCATGCGGCAGCTCCGGTAAATCAGTTTCGAAGACAGTGCCGCCGCGCCCGCTATCCTGCAACCCGAAAGGCGCGCGAAAAAACGCCCCGTGCTATGGCAGCCGGGGCGTGAGGTTTTGTCTGCAGGCAGACGAGGGAAGCCTGTGTTACCAGTCGCGCGGGCCTTTATCCGCAAACTGATGCACCAGAAAATCGATGAAGGCCCGCACCTTGGGTTGCGTGAACCGACCGGGCGGGTAAACGGCATAGATGCCTTGTGTGTCGATGGGCAGATCAGGGATCGCATCCTCTACAAGACCTTGTTCCATCGCTTCGGCGTAAAGGAACGACGGAAGATAAGCGATGCCAAGCCCGGCGATACAGGCGTTCAGCAGCGACTGACCGTCATTTACCGAAAGCCAGCCCGCCGTGCGCACCTGCCGCTTCTCACCTGACGGCGCGGTGACCTTCCAGACATTACCGCTCGACTGGTTCGAATAGTGCAGCAGCTTGTGTTCGTTCAGATCGTCGATCCGGCGCGGGCGGCCATATTTCTCGAAATAGCCCGGAGCGGCGATCATCCGCTTCGTCGTTTCGGTCAGCTTGCGCGCACGCAATGTGCTGTCTTCCAACTCGCCGATACGGACGGCCATGTCGAACCCTTCGGAGATAAGTTCGACGTAGCGGTTATTCAGGACCATATTGACGGTAATATCGGGGAAATCCGAAAGAAACTCGCCCAGCACCGGGGAGAGGTGATTGACGCCGAAATCCGTTGCTACACTGATCCGCAAAAGCCCCGATGGTGCCGATTGCATCGATGTGACGAGCGCATCTGCTTCGCCGGCGTCGTTCAGCACACGGCGCGCTCGGTCGTAGTAGGCAAGTCCGATCTCGGTCGGGCTGACCCGCCGTGTCGTGCGGTTCAGAAGCCGCGCGCCCAGCCGTGCTTCGAGGCTCGAGACATGCTTGGACACCGCCGATTTCGAAATACCAAGTTTCTTGGCCGCATCGGTGAATCCGCCCTGATCCACGACGGTGGCAAATGCTTCCATTTCGGTAAGACGGTCCATACATCATCCTCGTGTCTGTCGAAGAGTGTATGCAGGCCAATTCGGGCGCGACTGCGGCAGGTTGCCGACAATATCTGGGTTTTCTGGCGCAGTGTTCGCCGCTGGTAAACAGCGATGAACCTGCGGTGCTGCGATGAAGGCCGGATGGGTCATCCAGCCTTCAGATATTCTCAGGCAACACTACGGTCGTGTTTGCCTTCCTCGATCTCCTCGACGATTTTGGAAACAAAAGCCTTCAGATCGCCCGGGTTGCGGCTGGTAATGATGGCCTGATCGACGACGACCTCCTTGTCATGCCATTTCGCGCCGGCATTTTTCACATCCGTCTTGATGGAGTGATAGGAGGTAGCATCACGCCCCTCCAGAACGCCTGCCTCGATCAGAACCCAGGGCGCGTGGCAGACCGCCGCGATGGTTTTGCCCTGATCGCGGAAGGTGCGCACCAGTTCGAGAACATCGTCATCGACCCGCAGCAGGTCGGGGTTGATCTGACCGCCCGGGATTACCAGCGCGTCATAATCGTCGGCGCGCACATCCGAAATTTTCGCATCCGCCTCGGCCTCACGGCCCCAATCCGCGCCTTCCCAGCCTTTTATCGCCTTGCCGTCGAGCGTGGCGACGTGAACGGTCGCACCCTTGGCACGAAGTTGATCGCGGGGAAACTCGAGCTCGGATTGCTCAAAGCCATTGGTGGAAATGATAAGAACCTTCGCGCTTTCAATTGCTGGCATGATCGCCTCCTGTGCTTAAGAAAACAAAGGGCGGAGCCGCTCGCTCCACCGTCTGCTTCCTCAACGCATCGAAGCGCCTGCCGTTCCCCGTCACAGTCTGGCGGCGAGCCGGGTGCCTTGATCGATGGCGCGCTTTGCGTCCAATTCCGCCGCGACATCGGCACCACCGATCACGTGGCACTCGATCCCCTTCTCCTCCAGCGCATCGGCGAGGCCGCGATTGGGCACCTGCCCCGCACAAAGAACGACAGTATCGCACGCGATCACCTGCGGGCGTTCACGCGCGTCGCCAAAGGAGACATGTAGCCCGTCGGCATCGATGCGTTCGTAGTTCACGCCCGGCGTCATTTCGACATCCTTCATCTTCAGGCTCATGCGATGAATCCAGCCCGTTGTCTTGCCCAATCGCTTGCCCGGTTTTTCGGCCTTGCGCTGCAAAAGCGTGACATGCCGCGCCGGCGGCGATGGCTGCGGGCCTTCGGGATCGAGCCCTGCCCGTGCCTTGCCCGGATCGGTGACGCCCCATTCCTTCATCCATTCGGGCAGGTTCTCGGTCGGGCTTTCGCCCTCGTGCACCAGAAATTCCGACACGTCGAACCCGATCCCACCCGCACCGATCACCGCCACACGCTCTCCGACAGGCGCACGATCGAGCAGCACGTCGATATAGCCCAGAACGTTCGCGCCCTCCTGCCCCGGAATTGCCGGATCGCGCGGCAGAACACCTGTCGCGATCACGACCTCATCGAACGTGCCCAGATCCTCCACGGTGGCTTCCATGCCGAGCTTCACCGTCACGCCGGTTTCCGCGAGCATTGTTTTGTACCAGTCAACAAAGCCCCAGAATTCCTCTTTGCCGGGGATAACCTTTGCCATGTTCAGCTGCCCGCCGATATCATCGGCCTTTTCGAACAATGTGACGCGATGCCCGCGCCCGGCGGCGGTGATGGCGGCCGAAAGGCCCGCAGGCCCTGCGCCGACGACAGCAATGGATTTGGGCGCATCGACGGGATCGAGGGTCAATTCGGTCTCGAAACAGGCTTGCGGGTTCACAAGGCAAGAGCTGATCTTCATCTGGAACGTGTGGTCCAGGCACGCCTGATTGCACGCGATGCATGGCGCGATCTGCGCCGCCCTGCCGCTTGCGGCCTTGGCGACGAAATGCGGATCAGCCAGAAAGGGCCGCGCCATGCTGACCATATCGGCGCAGCCATCGGCAAGCACCTGCTCCGCGACCTCGGGCGTGTTGATGCGGTTTGAGGTGATCAACGGGATGCCGACCTGGCCCATCAGCTTTTTCGTCACCCAGGCGAAGGCCGCGCGCGGCACGCTGGTGGCGATGGTCGGGATGCGCGCTTCGTGCCAACCGATGCCGGTGTTGATGAGGGTAGCCCCCGCCTTTTCGATCTCCTGAGCCAGTTGCACGACCTCCTCGAAGGTCGAACCGTTCGGGACCAGATCGATCATGCTCAGCCGATAGATCAGGATGAAGTCCGGACCAACGGCCTCGCGCACCCGGCGCACGACCTCGATGGGCAGGCGCATCCGGTTCTCGTACGGTCCGCCCCATCGATCTGTACGTTTGTTGGTGTGGGTGACGAGGAACTGGTTGATGAAATACCCTTCCGATCCCATCACCTCGACCCCGTCATACCCGGCATCCATGGCGCGGCTCGCGGCGGTCACGATGTCGGCGATCTGTTTCTCGATCCCCTCTTCGTCCAGTTCGATCGGCTTGAAGGGCGAGATCGGGGATTTGATCGCGCTCGGAGCGACGCAGTCCTTGCTGTAGGCATACCGCCCGGCATGCAGGATCTGCATCGCGATCTTGCCGCCATCGGCATGAACGCGGTCTGTGACCATCCGGTGGTTTGCGATGTCCGCTTCCGTAAAAAGCCCGGATGCCCCCGGAAACACGCCACCTTCGCGGTTGGGCGCCATGCCCCCGGTGACCATCAGCCCGACCTCGCCGCGCGCACGCGTGGCATAGAACTCGGCAACCCGATTCCAGTCGCCGGTCTCTTCCAGATTGGTATGCATGGAGCCCATGAGCACGCGGTTCTTCAGCGTCGTGAAGCCCAGATCGAGCGGGGCGAGCATATGCGGATAGCTGGTCATGGCTGTCTCCCTTTGGGTGTTGGTGCCATGCCGCTCGTTGACGTGTCACGCCCCAACGTCACGTCACGGCCGCCCATAGGCCGCAGCGTGCCGCCCGGCCCAAAGGCCGGTGGCGAAACACGCGGTCAGAAGGTATCCGCCGGTCGGCGCATCCCAGTCCAGCATTTCGCCGGCGCAGAACGTGCCGGGCCGCGCTTTCAACATGAGCGTTTCGTCGAGTGCGTCGAAGGACAGCCCGCCGGTGGTCGAAATCGCCTCGTCCATCGGGCGCAGGCCGGCGTGATGAATGGGCAGAGCCTTCAGATGCGCGGCAAGCTGATGGTAGGGAACGGGATGCCGGGCGGTGAATTCCCGAAAAAGCGCCTGCTTTACGGAGGGCAAGCGCAGCGTGTTCCGCAGGATTCGCCCTACGCCCCGTTTGGGCGTTTCAGGAAGGCGCGATTGCAGATCGTCCGGCGACAGGTCAGGGACAAGATCGACCTCCAGGGCCGCGCCGGGCGTGCGCAAGGCCGGTGCCAGCGAGTAGATACCGCCGCCTTCCAGACCGTGTTTCGACAGGATCGCTTCGCCGCGAGACGTCAGTTTACCCGCGCGCCAACCAACCGATTTGATCGCCGCGCCGAAATACGGCGTCATGTGGTCGGACCAGTTCACCGCCAATCCCACATTGGACGGCTGGAAAGGCACGATCCCGTGACCATCCGCTTCGAATACCCGCGCCCATGCGCCATCCGATCCAAGCCGGCGCCAGCTTGCGCCGCCTAGCGCGAAGACCGTGACCTTCGGGCAAAGATGGTGCGGGCCATCCGGCGTATCGAAGCGCACCGCGTCCTCGTCCCATCCCGTCC
The DNA here is from genome assembly GCF_023370775.1 of Marivita sp. GX14005. Lineage (GTDB taxonomy): Bacteria > Pseudomonadota > Alphaproteobacteria > Rhodobacterales > Rhodobacteraceae > Marivita. Next base: position 1,226,009 of record NZ_JAMCCQ010000001.1, on the reverse strand, counting down.
ATCGCCAGCGCGTATGGCGCACCAAACCGGCCGTATCGAGCTTGCCGAGCCACGCGCGAAGCAGTGGAGAGGCTTTCATCGCACCGGGGAAGAGACGCCCCGTCGATCCGCAAAAGGTCGGCTGGCCCAGCGCCTCGGCCCAGGCACGGACAGAGTTCGGTCCGAAGGCATTGACCGCATCGCGCAAGACCGGATGGATGGAGCCACTAGTGGAATATGCCTTCAGAAAGGCATATTCCGGCTGCATCCGCGTCAGGTTCAACCCGGATTTCCCCGCCATCAGGAATTTACGTGCGACCGATGGCTTTGCCTCGACAAGTGTGACAGAGCGTCCGGCATCGAGCAAAGCCTCCGCGGCCATCAATCCAGCCGGACCGCCCCCGACGACGAGCGCGTCAACTTGCATTCATCCGTTCGACATAGGCGCGCATTTCCTCTGCCTCGTGCCGCGCGTCGCGCAGACCTTCCATCGCCGCCGAAAGCTCGGCTTCCGTTTGCGCCAACTGGTTGGTCAACTCGGCTTCGCGCTGCTGCAGATAGGTGATTGCCTGATCGCGGGTTTCTTCCGCCTCATGCAGCTCCTGGCTCATCTTTTCGAGCTGGTCCATATCGGCCTGGCTCACGCGGGTGAACCGATGCACCAGCCAATTCGCGAACCAGCCCAGACAAAACGCGACGAAAAGAATGATCGCGGTCGTAATGACAAACTCAGTTCTGTTCATCGGTGGAATCCTCTGCGCCATCGGTGCGCGCTGTTTCGCCCGAAGGCGAGGATTGTTCAACGCTTTCCAGCGTCGTTTCCGCCTCCTCTACGGGCTCGGGGCGGCGCAGCTTGAATTCGATCCGCCGATTGGCTTCGCGCCCCTCTTCGGTCTCGTTGGAGGCGATGGGCTGTTCCTCGCCATAGCCGCGCACCTCGTAGCTTGCCGTAAGAACGCGCCGCTGCCGCAGGGCATCGAGGACAGCTTGCGCGCGCTCTTGGCTCAGTTGTTGGTTCATGATCTCGCGGCCCTGACTGTCGGTATGGCCCGCGATGATGAGCGGAATATCCCCGCACAGCTTCAGAAGCTCCGCGATCTCGTCCATGATATCGCGTGTCGTGGCATCGAGCGTGGCCGATCCCGGCTCGAAGGATATCTTGCGATCTCCGATGATTTCGACGATCTGCGCCTCGCATTGCTCCGGCGTGGGAATGCCGAGCGTGGGATCGAGCTTTTCCTGGTAGCGAACGTCAATTTCGAAATCCTCGGTATCGCCGAGCTTTTCCGCCAGAAGGCCGGAAATCTCCGAACCGGCGTTCTGGTTGCCGGTATTGCCCGTGACCGTCAGACTGTCCGGAGAGACGACCACCGCTCCATTGGACAGCCGCGAAAGCGCCTCGAGCGCGGCGAGAACGCGCCCCGACCATGTGGCGGGCAAGTTCTCATCGATCCGCGCCGTGGTGCGCACCGCGTCCGAGCCGAATGCGGCGCGGGCGAAACTGTCGGCGGTTTGACGCGCGACCTCGCTGGCGATCCGCCCCCGCAACTGCACTGCTCCTTCTGGACTGCGCGTTGCGACGAATTCGGGCGTTCCCTCTGACTCATGGGTCGCGGGTTTCGGCAGCGTCGCGGTGAGCACGAAAACCCCCGGAAGCCCTGTCTCCAATTCTCCGACAACGCTATCGAACAGATCCTGCTCCGTTCCTTCCAAAGCGAAAAGCGTCACATCGGCGTCGGCGAAGGTGATCGTGCCACCGCCGAGCGTGTCGATCGCCTCTATCCCCATGGCAGCAGCCTCCCCCCAGGCGCGGGTCGGCGTGCCAAGACCAAGCCGGCAGTCAACCTTGCCTTCGAGCCCAGCCTTTGCAGCAGCTTCCAGAATGAGCGCGCGCACGCTTTCGTTCGGCGCAGCGCAGGCATCGAAACGCGCGCCGCCGTCGTCCTTGATGAAGCGCAGCGTGAAGGGAGAGATAACCGGCCGCGGCGCGGTGATCTCCATTGCGACTTCCAGATCCTCATCGGCCTTGCGCGCAAGATCGGCTTCGATCCGGCGGCGCGCATCCTCGGAGGAGGCCGTTCCCTTGATCGAAACGCGCCCCGGTTCGATGGATATCTTCGAACGCTCGAACACGCCCAGCGCCTGCATGGAGAACCTCACCGCGTCGGCCCATCCATCCGGCACAGGATAGTCGGCCACTTCCATCAGATCGGATACGGGCACATCCGGCACCTCATCCTCGATCCGCGCGATCAGGCGGTCCCGATCCGCGTCCTGCGGCATCAGACCGATCAGCGAGATACCGTTGTCATTGCGCAGGATCTCGATGGAAAAGCGCGGTGGCGCAATGCCGGCGCCGTCTTCGATATCGATCTGGTCGATGACCCGCGCGGAATCGACAACGCGCCCAGCCGCGCTCAACGCCTGGAAGCGCGCCGCCTCGTTGGGGGCGGTGCCGATCAGAAAGACCTGCAAGCCGATCGTGTCCACATCCGCCCAGGTCAGCGCATCACGGTCAAGCTCCGTCCGCACGGCGCGTTCGGAGCTTTCCTCCACCGCGCCGGCCGCGACCCATGCGGCCAGCAGGCTCAGAAGCGCCGCAACAACGAATGTGCTTACCAGGATAAGGGCAGAAGACAAGCGCATCGGCGTTCCACGTCTGTGAAGATCGGACAGCGATACGGCGCAGGACAGTAAAGTGCAATCACGCGAGCGCCGCGATGGCGAAAAACAGCACGGGAATCAGACCCGCGTTCCGGTTGGAGCGGAACAATTCCAACAACCGGTCGTGATCGTCAAGTTTCAGACGCCTCATCTGCCACATCAGGTGCCACCCCATCGCCCAAGGCCCGCCAAGCGCGATCACCAGCGCAAGGATTTCCCCGCGCGGAGCGGCGAACACTACGGCCAGACCCATGAGAGCAACAGTGCCGACAAGGAAACGCGCGAGATAAACCGGCGTGCGTTCGCCGAACAGCCTCGCGGTCGATTTCACACCGATCAGCGCATCGTCTTCCTTGTCCTGATGGGCGTAGATCGTGTCGTAGAACAAGGTCCAGACAAGACCGGCGGCGTAGAGAAACAGCGCGGGCCATTCGAGCCGCCCGGTATGCGCCGTCCATGCCAGCAAGGCGCCCCAGTTGAACGCGATGCCGAGGAAGATCTGCGGCCACCATGTGAACCGCTTGGCGAACGGGTAGATCGCGACCGGGATCAGCGCGACGATCCCCAGCACGATTGCCGGCAGCGGAAAGGTGAGCAGAATCGCGAATGCGACAAGACATTGCAGAACCGCCCATGCCAGCGCCTGAACGACATTGATCTGACCCGAGGGAATGGGTCGAGACGCAGTGCGCGCAACCGATCCGTCGATCTTGCGGTCGGTGATGTCGTTCCACGTGCAGCCCGCCCCGCGCATCAGGAACGCACCGATTCCGCACCCCGCAATGATCCAGAGATCGAAAAGCCCGAACTGTCCCGAATGAAAGATGGCCAGCAAGACGCCCCAGAGACAGGGCAGATACAGCAGCCAGGTTCCGACAGGCCGATCCGCGCGGCTTAGGCGCAGATAGGGTCGCGCCCGGATAGGGGCGTGACGGTCCACCCAATTGCCGGAAACGGCATCGGCAACGGACCCTGAAGGCTCTGGTCTTGTTTGCGGGCCGGGCATATGTCTGGCTCCATGACTGCAAAGATCAGACTTTATGTAGAGCAGCCCCTCGGTGCGGCACAAGCCGTCGCCCTGACGCGCGATCAGGCGCATTACCTGTTTAGCGTTATGCGGCTCGATATCGGCGCTCGGGTTGCGATCTTCAACGGGCGCGATGGCGAATGGCAGGCCGCGGTGGTCGAGGCGGGCAAGCGAGGCGGCATCTTGCTGTGCCACGAGCAGAGCCAGCCGCAAAACACGCCGCCGAACCTGTGGCTCCTTTTCGCTCCGATCAAGAAAGCCAGAACGGATTTCATCGTCGAGAAGGCGGCGGAACTGGGCGTCCGGCGTATTCTGCCGGTCCAGACGGCACACACCAATTCCGACCGTATCCGGCAGGACAGGTTGCAGGCGCATGCTATCGAAGCGGCCGAGCAATGCGGAACGACTTTCGTGCCCGAAGTGGTCGGGCTGCAGCGGCTCGACAAGGTGCTGGACAGTTGGGGCGAACGGCGCTTGGCATTTTGCGACGAGGCGCTTGTCGGAACGACGCACCGCTTTGAGCAAGTGCCCGGTCCCTGGGCCATTCTGATCGGGCCGGAGGGCGGTTTTTCGGATGCCGAGCGGGTGCGATTGCGTGCGGCTGATTTTACCACGCCCATCAGCCTCGGGCCGCGAATCCTGCGTGCCGATACGGCGGCCGTGGCCGCCATCACGCTTTGGCAATCCACGCTCGGGGACTGGGCGTGAAGGATTCTCGGTCAACCGAAAATCCTCGATCCGTCGACGGATCGAGAGCGCTCTGATGCGGAGGTCGAGCTTCATCCGCCCGGAGGCCGGAGCGGTCCTGCGCCGTTGGCGCGAAGCGCTTGCCGGTCTCGCTATCGCGCTTCTCGGGCTCTACTGGATCTTCGGCACCTCTCCCGGCCTGCTGATGTGGGTCGGATACCTCACGCTGGCCATTGGCGGGCTGCTGTCTTTCGCAGGATTGCAGAAAGGCCGGTTCCGGCACGGAGGGGGCGGGCCCGGACTCGTGCAGATCGTCGAACGCAGGATCGCGTATTTCGGACCGTTGGACGGCGGGATTGTCGACCTGGATGCGCTGACCTCCCTGACATATGACCCAACGCAGAAGCCGGCGCATTGGGTGCTGACTCATCAAGGTGGCGCGCCGCTTCACATTCCCGTCACCGCCGAGGGGGCGGATGCGCTTTTCGATGCGTTCGCAAGCCTGCCGGGTCTTGCGCCGGGCCGGCTTGCAGCGGTCTCACAAAGCGCCGACACACTGCCTGTCCATCTCTGGCACAAGGCGACGCCGGCTGCACGCATCGCGCGGCTGCATTGACACCCCGAAAAAATCCGACCAAGGCTGACCGGACGCGCAGCGCAGCATGACCGGAGCACAGCCATGTCCATCCCCCAATCCGGCGGCGGGCCGATTGAACATCACGATCAGCTTGCCCAATACCTCGCGGACGGGTGCAAGCCGAAGGATCAGTGGCGGATCGGAACCGAGCACGAGAAATTCGGCTATTGCAAGGATACGCTGAAGCCCCTGCCCTACGAGGGAGAACGCTCCATCCTTGCCGTTCTGACAGGTCTGCGCGATCGCCATGATTGGGCGCCGATCCTTGAAGGGGATAAGCTGATCGGTCTGGAGAAGGCGGGGGCGAACATCTCGCTCGAACCGGGCGGACAGCTCGAACTTTCAGGCGCGCCGCTCGAAACGATCCACCAGACATGCGACGAGGTGAACAATCATCTCAGTGATGTGAAGGCCATCGCCGACGAGATCGGCGTGGGATTCATAGGTTTGGGCGCGGCGCCGATCTGGACGCATGACGAGATGCCCCTGATGCCCAAGGGCCGCTATGCGCTGATGGATGAATACATGCAGACTGTCGGCACGGCGGGTCAGACAATGATGCGCCGCACTTGCACAGTGCAGGTCAACCTCGATTTCGAAACCGAGGTCGACATGGTGCAAAAGCTGCGCGTCGCGCTGGCCTTGCAACCCGTGGCGACCGCGCTGTTTGCCACATCACCCTTTTTCGAAGGCAAGGTGAACGGGCACAAGAGTTGGCGAAGCCGGGTCTGGCGCCATCTCGATCCGGACCGGACCGGGATGCTCCCCTTCGTTTTTGACGAGGGGTTCGGTTTCGAAGCCTGGGTGCAATATGCGCTGGATGTGCCAATGTATTTCGTCTACCGCGACGGGGTTTATCATAACGCTCTGGGGCAATCCTTCCGTGATTTCCTGAAGGGCGAGCTTCCCGCCTTGCCCGGAGAGACGCCGACGCTGTCCGATTGGGCCGATCATCTGACGACGATTTTTCCCGAGGCGCGGATCAAGAAGTTCATCGAGATGCGAGGCGCCGATGGCGGACCGTGGCGCCGGCTTTGCGCGCTGCCGGCCTTCTGGGTCGGGTTGACCTACGATCAGAGCGCCCTGGATGCAGCGTGGGACATGGTCAAGGGTTGGGATGCGGAAACGCGCGAAGCCTTGCGCGTTGCCGCATCGGTGGACGGGCTGCAGGCAGAGGTGGGCGGGCTCAAAATGCTCGATCTTGCCCGCGAAACAGTTCGAATAGCCGAATCCGGGCTCGCTGCACGCGCGCGCCCCGGGGCCGGCGGTCTTGTCCCTGACGAAACGCATTTCCTGAACGCGCTGAAGGAAAGCGTCGAAAACGGGCAGAGCCTCGCCGACGAGTTCCTCGATCAGTATCATGGGGAATGGAACGGGGACCTGACCCGGATATACCGCGAATACAGCTATTGATCGCCTGCGCCGCGATAAAATCGGCAGAGTGTATACCCTCGACGCCGAGCGCTGGGTGGGGGCTGTTGATGGCCCGGCGCCGAGGTGAAGCTTTCTGCAGCTACATTGTCGTTGTGCCCCCAAACCGCGCCGAAATTTCGAAGCCAATACGGCCATTTAAGGACATTGTTTCGCGGTCCGGGAAGAAGCGTTCGTGAGCGGCATAATTGCACAGGAAGAGAGGATAGTTTGCCGCGCCGCCGAAATTCGAGTCAAAGCGGCAGCGAGAGAACGAGTCGGTTGCAACAACCGGCGCGATCATACTTCACGTCAGACGTGAGGCTTCGAATTAGAAACCAGCCATATCCCCCTTCCGCCAGTTCGGATGGGTCGGGTGCGATACCGTCGGGAATGCCAAACATCGGTGCACCCCAGTCGCGCAGTTCGATCGTCAGAGCCGTTCTGCCGCGAGACACGGAGATCGCGACCGCTCCGTTCGGCCGGTTCGCATAGGCATGTTCGACCACGTTGTTGACCGCTTCTGCCAAGACCATATGAACCGTTTCGAGAACATCGCACCCGACTTCGGCATCGAGCGCGCGAAGTAGGCGGCGAAGGATATCCGGTGTAACTATCGCTAATGCAGGCAGACATAGTTCAATCAGGGTTCGGCGGCTTTCCTCACTCGCGATTTTCATCACCAGCGATGTCCGCGCTATCGTGAATCGTGAATACCGTGTCCATCCTCGTCAAACGAAAGACCTTGGCGACGATGGGCTGCAATTCCGCCAACTCAAGGCTTTGGTGCGGACGCAACTGCTTCATCGCGGCGACAACTGCGCCGAGCCCGCTTGAGTCGATGAATTCGACCTGTGCAAGATCGAGAATGAAGCGCCCTTTGCCTGCGTGGGTAAGCGTTCGCATCTCTTCCTTGAAATCGAGAGCGACAGGCGCGTCGATGCGGGCGGCTTGAACGCGGATTATGGTGGCGTGGGGCGCGGTGTGTGTTGTCAGTTCCATAAAGCCTCGGTCATTGAGTTTCAACCGAGGCTAGAGACCAATCCTTACCATCAGGTATGCCGAACTGCCTATTCGCATGATACGGAGCCAAAAGTTCACTGGAATTTTAGCCAAATTCGAGATGCTAAGCTTGATGCGAAACGCTTCACCGCAGTAGTGCAATAGAGATGCAAAAGCACGGAAATGAGCCATGCCGGATTACGAAAGACTTGCGCGAACGATTGGTGCGCTGACCGAAGGCGAGACCGACACGATAGCGCTCATGGCCACGGTTGCCTGCGAAGTGCATCATTCGGATGATCGGTTCGACTGGACGGGATTTTACCGCGTCACGCAGCCCGGTCTTTTGAAGATCGGGCCTTATCAGGGCGGTCATGGGTGCCTGACCATTCCCTTCTCACGCGGTGTTTGCGGTGCGGCTGCCTCAACAGGCCAAGCTCAATTGGTGCCGGATGTCGACGTGTTTGACGGGCATATAGCGTGCGCGTCGAGCACGAGATCGGAACTTGTCATTCCCGTTCATGATGGGGCAAAGCGCTTGCTGGGCGTGTTCGATATCGACAGCGACCTGCCGGATGCCTTCACAGACATTGATCAGGTTGCGTTGACCGAAATACTTGCCGCTACGTTCCGCAAGGCAAAGTAACGTCGTTCAGATCAGGCCAAGCCGATGAAGGACAGGATTGCGATGACGATGACGACCAGTCCGACGATGTAGATGATGCGGTTCATATCCGGCTCTCTTTTTGCTGTGTGTTGTCGTGTTGCGGGGGGAAAACCCGGCACAGCGCGTATGGTTCCACGGCCTTGTCGCAAGCCATTGTCAAGCGGGGACAATCCTGGATTGGGCGGCTTGGCCTGTTTACGTCAGCATCGCTTCTGCGCTTGGCTTGTCGCCGTGCGATAAGCCGCATAAACCCGCCGCATGACGGATTATGACCCGCCCCAAACGCCGCTCGTCGTGCTCCACGAGGATCATGAGGTTTTGATCGTAGACAAACCGGCGGGATTGCTTTCGGTGCCGGGCAAGGGTGCGGCGCTTGCCGATTGCCTTATGGCGCGGGTGCAGGCTGCCTATCCGCAAGCCTTGCTGGTTCATCGGCTGGATCGCGATACATCCGGCGTGATGGTTTTCGCTCTCACGCCTCATGCACAACGGCATTTGGGCCTGCAGTTCGAGAAGCGGCAGACGCGAAAGATCTATCTGGCGCGTGTGGCCGGCCGCATCGAATTGAAGACGGGCACGGTTGATTTGCCCCTGATCGTCGATTGGCCGAACCGCCCGCTTCAAAAGGTGGATCACGACGCGGGCAAGGAAGCGATCACCGACTGGCGCGTGCTCAAGAGATCGGATGATGAAAGCCGCGTTCAGCTTTTTCCCAAAACCGGCCGCAGCCATCAATTGCGGGTTCACATGCTGGCTTCGGGGCATCCGATCCTCGGCGATCCGCTTTATGCGCCCGAAACCGCCGCGCGCTATTCGCGCATGATGCTGCACGCGCAGGAATTGCGGTTCCGCCATCCCGATGGGGGAAAAGGCGTGCGGTTCCGCTCGCCTGCGCCATTCTGAACGCCGGGACCAGTGGCCAGCGGTGGTATTTGAGTACTTGGAACGAGAAGAAGCGGGGGCCAATCGGCCCCGTTCGCAGCAGCTCCCTATTCGGGCGACCATCCAGAAACGGATTTGACTTCGAGGAAATCCTCGATTCCCCAGACGCCACCCTCACGCCCGTTGCCGGATTGCTTCATTCCGCCGAAGGGCGAGCCGGCGCTGCGGCTTTGACCGTTCATCTCGACCATGCCCGAGCGCAGGTGGCGCGCGAGGCGGTTGCGGCGGGCGCCATCTTGGCTCTGGACGTAATTGGTCAGACCGTAGGGCGTATCGTTGGCGATACGTACGGCTTCTTCTTCAGTGTCGAAACGCATGATTGACAGGACCGGGCCGAAGATTTCCTCGCGGGCGATTGTCATGTCATTGGTGACATCGGCAAAGACGGTTGGCCGGACGTAGAAGCCCTTGTTCAACCCTTCGGGTCGCCCGGTTCCGCCAGTGACGAGCCGTGCCCCTTCGTCGATGCCCTTTTGGATCAGATCCTGAATTTTCTGCCATTGGGTCGCGTTGACCACGGGGCCGATGTGGCGGCCCTCGGCGGAGGCCGGGCCGACAGAGACCTGCGAGGCAACCTCGCCGGCCTGTTCGACGACATCGTCATAGATCGGCGCTTCGACCATCATGCGGCTGGGCGCGTTGCAGGACTGGCCGGTGTTGTTCATCATGTGAAGCACGCCGCGTTTGACGGCCTGATCGTCGGCATCGGCGAAGATGAGGTTCGCCCCCTTGCCGCCGAGTTCCAGATGCACACGCTTGAGCGTGTCGGCGGCGGATTTGGAGATCAGCTTGCCGGCGCGGGTGGAGCCGGTGAAACTGACCATGTCCACATCCTCGTGCGCCGAAAGCTGGCTGCCGACACCTGCACCGTCGCCGTTGACGAGGTTGAACACCCCCTTGGGGAAGCCGGCCGCGTCCATCATCTCCGCAAAGAGCAGCGCATTGAGCGGGCTTTCCTCGGAAGGCTTGAGCACCATGGTGCAGCCAGCGATGGCCGCTGCGCAGACCTTGAGCGTGACCTGGTTCATCGGCCAGTTCCACGGAGTGATCAACGCACAAACCCCCACTGGCTCATAGATGATGCGGTCGTTCGGCGCGTGACCGCCCAAGGGGCGTTCAAATTCGAAACTGCGTGCCGCGGTAAGGAAGTTCTTGATGTGGGACGCCCCGGCGCCGACCTGGCTGGAGCGTGCCATGTCGATCGGCGCGCCCATCTCCATGCTCATCGCCTGAGCCATCTCCTCGGACCGGGATTTATAGACGTCGAGCAACTTTTCGACTAGCGCAATTCGGTCTGCCGGCGGGGTGAACATCCACTCGTGAAAAGCGTCTTTGGCCGCGGCGACGGCGGCATCGGTATCGGCCTGACCGCCGAGGGAGATCACCGCGCAGGGCTCCTCCGTCGATGGATCGATGACGTGATGATCGCGCCCCTCGATAGGATCGACCCAAGAACCATTGATATAGAATTTGCGTTTCTCGATCATCTCATTCCGCTCCGGCTCGATATGTCGAAGGGCACTCTGGCACTCCGCCGTGCGCGCCGCAAGGGGGGTGCAATAGCCTTGGCAAGAGCATATGTAGACGCCAAACCAATCGACCAGAAGGAGACCTGACATGGCCCTGCGCATCAATGATGAAATTCCGAATTTGACCGTGGACACCGATCAGGGCAGCATCACGCTGCATGACTGGATCGGCGACAGCTGGGCGATCCTTTTCTCGCATCCGAAAGATTTCACCCCCGTCTGCACAACCGAATTCGGCGCGGTCGCGCGGCTCATGGACGAATGGGAAAAGCGCAACACCAAGGTCATGGGTATATCGGTGGACAGTGCCGAGGAGCACACGGCGTGGAAAAAGGACATCGAGTCGACCTCCGGAGCAAAGGCGCCCTTCCCGATCATCGCGGATGAGGATCTGACGGTTGCCAAGAAATTCGACATGCTGCCGGCGGAATATGTGCTCCCCGATGGACGCACCCCCGCCGACAGCGCAACGGTGCGGGTCGTTTTCATCATCGGGCCGGACAAGAAGCTGAAACTCTCGATGACCTATCCGATGAATGTCGGCCGCAACTTCGCGGAAGTGTTGCGGGCACTCGACGCGCTGCAGACAGCGGCGAAGGAGAATATCGCAACCCCCGCTGACTGGCAGGTCGGTGAGGATGTGATCGTTCCGAAGGCAGTGAGCGATGAAGAAGCCAAGGCGAAATACGGTGAGATCGAAACCGTGCTGCCTTATCTGCGAAAGGCCAAGCTGCCAAGTTGAGCTGTTCGCTCGCGCCGGGAGCCGTGACACGGCTCTCGGCGGGGCAGCGCTTCATTCGACCGAGATCAAAACCGCCTCGACCCGTCTGTTGGCATCTCGTCCGGCCTCGGTCAGATTACTCGCGCGCGGCGCAAGGTATCCGACGCCATCCGCGTCCACCTGCGCCACCGGCACGCCCGCGCGCGTGAGATAGTCCCGTGCCGCAGCAGCGCGTTGACGGGACAGCGCTATGTTCGCTGCAAGCGAACCCGTTGCATCTGTATGTCCGACGAAGGTGATTTGCCGTTCCGGGTTCCGGAGCAAGTAATCAGCGAGCGTGTCGAGAGATTGCACATGGTCGCCGCCGAGAGCGAACGAGCCGGTCGCAAAATCGAGATCGTTCAGAACCGCATGTCCGACGGTTTCCAACCGCGCGACAAGATCACTCGGGTCGTTCGAAGAGAGCAAAGGTGCGGTGGCCACCACCGATACGCCCGACGGGCCGACGTCGATCATCTGAACGAAAACGGTATCGCCGTCGCGACTGACCATCAGGGTGATCGCGCGCTCCGCTTTCGGGCCCTTGGCGGACAGGAACCTGTAATCGGTCAGATCGACATACATCGCGGGCGCGCGGAGAACCTCGGTCGCGAAGCGGAAATCGAAACCGCCGCAGGTTCGGGCGGTGCATTCGAAAATGATATCGTATCCGGCATCGACGAGTTGCTTTCGAAGCGGCGCCATGACCTGTCCGGTGGTCAAGGTGCCGGAAATGCTCCAAGCGCGGCGCTGGACGCGCCCTTCGAGCGATGCGACCGGAAGCCCGTTCGCTTCGGACCACGCTCCGATCGGAAGGTCGTAGGAACCCGCTTCAGTCAGGCGCGCTACGGTTTCTTGCGCCGAGAAGGGCAGAGCGAGATCGAGCGCCGCCGCCGGCGCGCCAAAGACAGCGGCGAGAAGTGCCAGTCCGCTAGCGCGCCTGAGCGTGATACTCTTCATTGGGGTGCATATCCGTCGCGCTCGCAACGCGATTTGTCATGTTGAAGAACGCGGCAACATTGATGATGTCCCAGATGTCGCGTTCGGAAAAACCCGCGTCGCGCAAGGCTTCGCGATCGAATTCGGCGATCTCGGCGCTGGATTTGGTGATCTTCTCCGCGAAGGACAGCATCGCGCGATGGCGGTATGGCAGATCGGCGACGCGCCAGTTCATAACGAGCATTTCACCGAGTTTCGGATCGCCCGACATCTCGCGCACCGCCGCCCCGTGTGCGGTCAGGCAGTAGTAGCATTTGTTGACCGCGCTGACGACGACGGCGATCATTTCGCGTTCCAGTTTGCTCAGGCCGCTCTCCGACAGCATCAGCATGTTATACATGCCGATGAACGCGTCGAGTTTTTCGATATCGAACGCATGGGCGCGCAGGACATTCGGAACCATCCCGAGCTTTTCCTGACAGAGGTCGAAATATTTGCGGGTCTCTTCCGGCAGCGGATCGACGGGCGCGAGATCGAGAGCGGTGGGCTTTACGGGGTCGGTCATTCCAAATCGCCTGAGTTGGGCTGGATGCGGTAATGATACTGTCCCACAACCTGCATATCGAGGGAAGTATAGAGACCGATGGCTGCGTCATTGGCTTTCTTACAAAGAACGGCCATCGAGTTCGCGCCATTCTCGGCGGCCCAGAAGGCGGCGCGGCGGATCATCCAAGCGGCAAGCCCCTTGCGGCGATGCGCGCTGGCGATCTCGATCGCATGGACGAGCGCGATGCCTGCGTGGATCGCACAGAACGCAGCGCCCGCCGGCTTGTCGTCGATGCGGCCGAAGATCGAGGTTTTCGGATGCGCGGCCCGCTCCATCACCGCGATGCGCGCATCGTCGATACCGCCCGCTTGCCAGATGTCACGCATCACGGCGAGGGGCTCCCAAAGCGCGAAGGCGGTGACGCGCGGGATCGGAAGGTCGGTCAGTTTCGCCAGCGGGCACCACCAGATATCGACGGGATCGATCATCGCGTAGCCGCGCGCTTCGAGTGCGAGATCGAGATCGGCCTCGCCTTCGCGTATCATGAACAGCGGCGCTTGGCCCAGAAGGCGCATCGCCGCCTCGGCAGCGGCAAGATCGTCTGCGCGCCACGCGCTCTCGGCTGTCGCGGCGCTCACCCGCTTGCCGCCACCCGCTCCGTTGCGCAGCATCCATGGCCCCGCGTCGATACGCTCCGCCGGTGGCCAGGTGGCATCGGCCGCGGCATAGAGCGCGCGGATATCCGGGGTCATGTGCCGAATGCCTCGTTGACCTTCGACATCGCGGCATCGACACGCGCCCCGTCAGCGCCCCGGATCACGACATTCGAGCCATAAACACCGTCTGTCTGATAGGGGTATGAGCCGATGGAAAGATCGGGAAAATCATTCGCGATTTCTGCAAGCCGTCCGGCGATGTCGCCCTCGCCGCGCTGGACGCGCAGGGATTGCGACAGGAGCGGTGCGCCGCCGGCCAGTTTGGGCAGGACGCTGGCGAGCATCGCCTGAAATACCGATGGCACGCCGGCGAGGACATGCACGTTTCCGATCGTGAAACCGGGAGCGATTGAGACAGGGTTTTCGATCAACGCAGCGCCGTCCGGAATACGCGCCATACGCTTGCGCGCATCGTTGAACTCCATGCCGCGGCTATCGTAATAAGACTGAAGCAGATCGCGCGCATCGTCCCGCACATCGATATGGACGCCGAAGGCGGCGGCGATGCAATCGGCGGTGATATCGTCATGCGTCGGTCCGATCCCGCCTGAGGTGATGACATGATCGTGCGAAGAGCGCAGCGCATCGAGCGCGTCGACAATCGCCCGCCTGTCATCGCTTACGACGCGGATCTCGCGCAGATCGATACCCGCCTTCGTCATTTCCTGCGCGAGGAAATGCGCGTTCGCGTCGCGCGTCCGGCCCGAAAGGATCTCGTCTCCGATCACCAGCATGGCCGCCGTTGGGTTTGGCATGGAGCCCTCCTTGATCCACCGATTTCGTAGGTATAGGCCTCGCTCGGGCGCTTTCAAACCCCTCTTGGCGGGCGCTGTCGGCACCGCTCTGGAAAATCCCGTCCGGGAAGAATAAGTCTGGGATCGAGCTGAAGGGATATTCGCATGAACAATGACGCCGGCGGTCGCCTGACCCGAGAGGGAATTCGAATCCACGACAAGGCCGATTTCGCCGGAATGCGCAAAGCCGGCGAACTGGCGGCGCGGATTCTCGATGCCGTGGCCGATCATGTGTTCGTCGGGCAAACCACAGGCGCCATCGACGACTTCATCCGCAACAGCGTGGAAGACGCCGGGGCGACATCCGCGACGATTGGCTACAAGGGCTATGCCCATGCCAGCTGCATCAGCGTGAACCACGTGGTCTGTCACGGCATCCCCGGCGACAAGAAGCTCAAGGACGGCGATATCCTGAATGTCGACGTGACGGTGATCGTCGATGGCTGGTTCGGAGATACGAGCCGCATGTATGTCGCCGGCAAACTGTCGAGGAAAGCGGAGCGACTGATCCAGGTGACCCATGACGCGCTGTTCAAGGGGATCGAGGCAGCCCGGCCCGGCAATACTTTCGGCGATATCGGCCACGCGATCCAGAGCCATGTCGAAGCCAATCGCATGTCGGTCGTGCGCGATTTCTGCGGCCATGGGCTGGGGCGGGTCTTTCACGCGCCGCCGAACGTGCTGCATTACGGCCGCCCCGGAACCGGGCCCCGACTCGAAGACGGTATGTTTTTCACGATTGAACCCATGGTCAATCTCGGCCGGCCGGAAACGAAGGTGCTGGCAGATGACTGGACGGCGGTGACGCGCGACAAGTCGCTTTCCGCGCAATTCGAACACTCCATCGGCATCACCTCGGATGGCTGCGAGGTCTTCACACCCTCCCCAGCGGGCCGCTTCCACCCCACCTTCGAGACCTGACGGCTGCGGATGGGCGCGCCGCTCCGCATTCTTTCGATTGGCGCCAGTTGCATCAACCGGTTCCAGTTTCAGCATTTCATCGAACGTCACCCCGAAACGGCGCCCGCCTTCCTCCGTGGCCTCTTCGATTGGAACATCGCGTCTCTCGACGCGAGTTTGCGCGCCCTCCGGCTTGCCCGGAACGGCGCATTGACGGAAACGCTTGGCGATGCGGAACGCTACCGCATCGCCTGGGACACGCTGATCGTGAACGGCTCCTTGCCGGAGTTCTCCTTTTTTCGTGAGGACACCCCCGAGCAGCTGCTTGCCGATCCGGTGCGACGCACCGATTTCCTCCAAAAAATCGCGCATCTTTCTGCCCCTTTCGCCACGCCGAAGCGCGGGCAGCGAACGCATCTTGTTTGGTCGAACATCCAGCCGAACCTGCCGGACACAGTCGAAAACGTCATCCCGTGGGAGAGCTTTCGGCTGACCGAGCCGCGATATCGAGAAGCCCGCCGTTTGGGCTGCCAGATATTCGGCGATGATACGACGTTTACATTCATAGCCGCGCCGCCTGATGCGGCGCACGAAGTAAATGCGCATCGCGATGTGTTTCTTGTCGATCTTCCTCGCGGGAGCGATTACGAAGGCCCGCCGGGGCTTTTCGAACCGTTCTTGCAAAAGGTTCTTGCGTGACCGTGACAACAGGTCTGCCGACAATCCGGTTTGCCGCTTTCCCTGACCGGCGCTGCCCGCTAAACCCTGTGCCAGAGCGGAGGCGCAGATGACGAAGATCACACCACAACCCGGCATCATGGACATTGCCCTTTATGTCGCCGGTTCATCCCATATCGACGGGGTCTCCAACGTCGTCAAGCTAAGCTCGAACGAAAATCCGTTCGGGCCGAGCCCGACGGCGCAGGAGGCCGTGCGCCGTGCCGTTCTCGATCTTCACCGCTATCCTCCGACCGATCATGCCGGCCTGCGCAACGCCATAGCCGAGGTCTATGACCTCGATGCCGAGCGGATCGCATGCGGCGTCGGATCGGATGAATTGCTCAGCCTGATGAGCCAGGCTTACGCCGGGCCGGGCGATGAGGTTGTCCATACCGAACACGGATTCGCGCTTTACAGGATTTGTGCGCTGGCCGCCGGCGCGACGCCGATCGAGGTTTCCGAACACGAGCGGGTCACCGACGTCGACGCGATACTCGCCGCTTGCACCGAAAAGACCCGGCTGGTCTTCATCGCCAATCCGAACAATCCCACCGGCACGATGATTGGGCTTGCCGAAATCGAACGGTTGGCGGACAAGCTGCCGCCCCGGGTTCTTCTTGTGCTGGATGGCGCTTACGCCGAGTTCGTCGAAGGCTATGACGGCGGCGCGCGGCTTGTCGAAACGCGCGAGAATGTCGTAATGACGCGGACCTTTTCCAAGATCTACGGTCTTGGCGGTCTGCGGATCGGGTGGTGCTATGCCCCGAAGCCAGTGATCGACGTTATCAATCGCATCCGCGGCCCGTTCAACCTGTCATCGGCCGCCCTTGCCGCCGCCGAGGCTGCGGTGCGAGATACCGCCTATGTCGAAAAATGCCGCTTGGAAAACGCGCGTTGGCGCGCTTGGCTCGCCGAAGCGCTGGCGGGTCACGGCGTGCCGTCCGATACGTCCATGGCCAATTTCATTCTGGCGCGCTTCAGCGATGAGAGTGAAGCCGAGGCCTGCAATCAATACCTGCAAAAGCAGGGGCTTATCGTTCGCCAAGTTGGATCCTACAACCTGCCTTATGCGCTGCGCATCACGATCGGCGACGAAGCCAGCTGCCGCCGCGTTGCGCATGCCATCGGCCAGTTTAAGGCGGGCGAACGATGAGCCAGATTTACGAGCGCGTCGCCTTGATCGGTCTTGGTCTGATCGCATCCTCGATGTTCTGGGCGATGCGGCGCAGCGGCGCGGCCGGGCATGTCACCGGGTATGCCCGCAGCTCTGAAACGCGCGATACCGCCCGCCGCATCGGACTATGCGATACGGTTTGTGGCAGCGCGACCGACGCGGTGAAAGGCGCGGACCTCGTGGTTCTGGCCGTTCCGGTCGGTGTCATGGGTGCGGTCGCGGCGGAGATCGGCCCGCACCTCAAACCGGGCGCGACCCTGACGGATGTGGGCTCTGTCAAGACGCGCGTAATCGAAGATGTATCACCGCATGTCCCGGACAACGTACATTTCGTTCCGGCCCACCCGATCGCAGGAACCGAACATTCCGGCCCGGAATCCGGGTTCGCCACCTTGTTCGACAATCGCTGGTGCCTGATCGTGCCGCCAAACGATACCGACAGCGATGCTGTTCAGCGGCTCGAACGGTTTTGGCGAAGCCTCGGTTCGCATGTCGATGTTATGGACCCCGAACATCACGATCTGGTCCTGTCGGTCACATCACACTGCCCGCATCTAATCGCCTATACAATGGTTGGCGTCGCGGATGATCTTCGCCGTGTGACGGATAGCGAAGTCATCAAATACTCGGCAGCGGGATTTCGTGATTTCACACGCATCGCCGCTTCGGACCCGACGATGTGGCGTGACGTTTTCCTCAGCAACAAGGACGCGACTCTTGAAATTCTCGGTCGCTTTACCGA
This sequence comes from Marivita sp. GX14005, assembly GCF_023370775.1. Lineage (GTDB taxonomy): Bacteria > Pseudomonadota > Alphaproteobacteria > Rhodobacterales > Rhodobacteraceae > Marivita. Next base: position 1,208,173 of record NZ_JAMCCQ010000001.1, on the reverse strand, counting down.
AGAGCTTTTCGCTCTCCAACGCGCGATCCGGCGTGGAGATGGGGATTTCCTTTATGATTATTTCACCCATACCCGCGCGATCCGACGTGGTATCATCGAAGCCGGGCAAGACACTGACGCCCCGAATTTCGGACGTTCCCGATAGGAGATGGGATGCGCGGATTGCGAATATCTGGTTTGTTTGCAGTAATCTGCGCCATTTCTTCGGCTGCGCTTGCCGATATCTCGGTCCCGCCGGCAGCACCGGGTCAAGCCCCCGTTTCGTCAGCGGTTCGCGCTGATCCCCCATCTTCCCTGCGGCCTCGTGCACGACCGGGTCTACTGGAAGCTGCGCTGGCAGACCAGTTGGCGGCAAGATTTCGCAGGCCGGAGGCCCCGCGCGTGATCAAGGATCGTGATTTACTACCCGTTCAGGGGCAAATGGCGTTCGCAGCCTCCTCTTCGCAGGCAATCGCGGCGTCGCTCAAGCCGTTTCGGCGTCCGGATTCTGTCGTCTTAAAGGCGATGGCGCAACGTCAAAAGCGCATCAAAGGTGCTGTTTGCGGTGATCCTGACCTTCAAGGCGAAGCAATCGGCACGGTGCCGGGTCGCATCTTCGGGTGCGGGATCAAAAGCGCCGTGCGTGTCAAATCGATCGCCGGTATCGATCTTAGTCAAAAAGCGGTAATGGACTGCACAACCGCGCAAGCGTTCAAAAGTTGGATCCGCAACGGTTTGAAGCCTGCCATCGGCGATGCTGGCGGCGGCGTTGCGGAAATTCAAATTGCCGCTCATTACGCCTGCCGAACACGGAACAACCAACGCGGTGCAAAGATCAGCGAGCATGGCAAGGGGCGCGCCATTGATATCACCGGTGTCCGTCTGCACGACGGACGGAACATTTCAGTGCTCGAGGGGTGGCGGCGGAAAGGCACGGCGGCCATTTTGAAACGAATTCACCGCAGTGCCTGCGGTATCTTCGGCACCGTCCTCGGGCCCGATGCCAACCGGTTTCACCGGGATCATTTCCATTTCGACACGGCTCGATATCGTAGCGGTTCCTATTGCCGTTGAAGCTATTGATAGGATCGAACCAGACTTTCCGCAACAAGCGACCACCCGTTGGCCACGACAAAAAAGGCCAGCTTGAATGGCAGAGAGACGATCGCGGGCGGAACCATCATCATGCCCATCGACATCAAAACAGCTGCGACGACCAGATCGATAATCAGGAATGGAACGAAAATCATGAACCCGACCTGAAAGGCGCGTGCAAGCTCCGACAACAGGAAGGTAGAGATCAGGATAGAAAGCGGTGTTTCCGGGCCCGGTTCAACCAGCTCCACGTCGGATCGTATTCGAGCCATCGTGGCGAAAGTATCCGGATCCACCTGTGCGGCCATGAATTCGCGGAACGGCTCGAACCCTCGCCTGAAACCTTCCTCGGTTCCAATCTCGTCGTCCAGCAGTGGTTGAACTCCTTGCGACCAAGCCTCAAGGAGGACCGGCTCCATGACGAAAAAGGTCAGGAAGAGGGCGATGCTGACGATCAGCATGTTCGGCGGCGATTGCTGCAACCCTATGGATTGCCTCAAGATCGACAGAACCGTGATGATGAACGGAAAACAGGTCACGGTTATCACGATCCCGGGCGCGATGCTCAGTACCGTGATGAGGGCGATCAATTGGATCGTCGTTCCGGTAACCGATCCGCCATCGCCGAAATCCAACGATATGCTCTGCGCTGTCGCCGGTGCCGAGACGATTACCGCGGACCCGAGAGTGGCCAGAAAGACTTTCAGCACGGGTTACTCATGGGGTTTGCCGAAATCGGTGACATCCACGAGCCGCACGCTTAACTGACCTTGACGCTCCCCGGTTTCCGCAATTTCCAGGACACCGGTACCAATCCATCTGTCACCAACATAAAGATCAACCGGATCCTCCACTTTCTTGTCCAGGATCAGGATCGAGCCTTCTTCCAGTTGCAAAAGATCCCGAACAAGTGGACGCGCTTTGCCGACCGAAACGGTAATCTCGATTGGAACGGCGGTGAATGGCGAGTCGGATTGTTGTTTCTGCAAGCTCTCGTTGGCCTTATCCATGCGACTGTACCTTCGGTTTTTCGTGAATGACCTCGTGGACCGCATCGGCGATCTGTCGAATGGTGTCGGCAAGGTCTATCGAAATTTCCCGCTGCCCGAGCCGTAATTCGGCCTGTCCATCCGCAATGTCCGACATTTCGACAACGCTTATCGGCAGAGTTCCGGCAGTGTCATTCACCATTTGGATAACCTGCTCGCCCGCGCCGGGCGCAACGGCAATCTCGATACTGGCGGTGCCGATATCGCGCGAAATGCGAGATAGCTGGTCACAAATATGCGCGCCCAACGTATCCCGCGCGACCGCGGGGAGCATTTTGTTCAGAATCTCATCAAAAAGCGGAACGAGGTTGGACAGAACCTGCGCGTGAACCTCGTGATAGGTAAATGACAGATCCTGCAGGTTCTGTGCAAACTCGCTGGCATGCTGCGCCGTTTCCTCGGATTTCGCCTTGATCGCGTCGTCCCACCCGGCGCGATACCCCTTGTCGAAGGATTCCAGACGTTCCGCCTCAATTGTATCCTCGTTGACGCCGGGGAGGTTTCCGGGCGTCACCACTGTGCCGAAATCCTCCAGATATGTGCTCAACCCTGTCATGGCGCATCCTTCGCACCCGGCTCGTCGAGCCAGCTGCGCAGTATTTCAACGGTTTCGGTACGGCGTTCTTCGATTAGCGCCTTCAGCTTTTCGACCGCATCTTCGGATCCGGGAAGCTCGCCCGGCGATGATGTGTTCCCGGCGAGGGGAAGCGGCAAATCGCTATCATCGGGTTCGATCGTCCCCGTCAGAACGGGAACATCCCCCTCCAAATCAGCGCGGGGAAGTTGCGGCACCGCGCGCGAAGTCATCAGAAGAGGTCGGATGACAAAAAGCCCAAGCACAAGCACGACCACAGCCAGCACTCCGATCTGGATAATCGACATGGCATCCAGTTTTCCCGCGAACCACGGCTCAGATGCGGGCATGGAGCCGAGGGTTTCCGGCGCTTCGAGCGGCATGGATTTCAGCGTGATGACATCGCCGCGCGCGTCGTCATATCCCACTGCCGATGCCACGAGATCGCGCAATGTGCTCAACTCTTCATCGGGTATTGGAACGAAGGTTTCGATGCCTTCCGGAGAGATTTCGGTTGTACCGTTGACGAGAACCGCAACCGTCAAACGTTTTATCGCTCCGGGCGCGCGTATGATTTCACGCGTCGTTTGCGATACCTCGTAATTCAGCCGCTCGCGTGTTTCAGAGCTTTGGCTTTTCCTTGTTTCCGAAGCACTTTCATCGCCATCCGGTAGATTAGAGGCGACCGTCACGTTACCCGAACCCTCGTCCTCGGACTGGTCAGACCTTTCTTCGGTATCCGAACTTATGACGAAACGGCTCTCGGGATCGAACCTTCTTTCCGTGATCGCTTCCCTTTCGTTGACGGTGTCGATACTGACCTCGACCACCGCGTTCCCACGGCCCACGCGTGCTTCAATCAGGCGAAGAACACGATCTTTCAGAAGCTCCGATCGTTCCTGATCGGAGGCCAGAGATACCCGGTCATCATCCGACACCAATCCGCCTTGCGAATCGACGATGGCCACGTCCTCGGGCGCAAGCCCGGATACGGCAGATGCTACGAGATGGCGAATGGCTTGCGCGTGCACCTTCCTGATCGAACCGGATTTCGCCGAGACATGCACCGATGCGCTGGCCGACAGATCGCGGCGAAACGGATTGTCAGTGCCTGGTGCGATATGAACGCGGGCGGTCGATACCTCGGGTGATGACACGATCGTGCGCGCCAGTTCCCCTTCCTTCGCGCGCAGATACGCCGCGTCGAACATTCGGGACGTGGTGCCAAATCCGGTCAGATTGTCGAGTAATTCGTACCCCTGCGCGGAACTGGAAGGTAGCCCTTCGCTTGCAAGCGTCATTCGCAATTCATCGCGCATATCGCCTGAGACAAAGACCGAATCCCCACGTACTTCGAACGGCGCACCGCGCTGCTGAAGGGATTGCACAACTTCACCGGCGGCCGCAGGATCGAGCCCGGAATAAAGCAAGGTCATTTGCGGCTGGGTTACCAAACGGGACATGCCCAGTATCGCGAGAAAGATGGCGACGGTCGCACCTAGGACGATCGCCTTTCTCGCGGCGCTCATCCCGTTCCAAACTGGCAAAATTTGCTGCATTGGATTCTCCGGACCAAAAACATTCTGTTTCTTTCGATTTCCCCCCTTATCGCCCCATCGCGTTAACAATCGGTTAGTGCCTGCCGGGTAAAACGACATTCGAGAAAATCGAAACAGGTGAGTTATGGCGACCACGGCGGAGCCTGAAATCAATGCTGAGGATAAGAAGACGGGCTCGAAACTCTGGCTGATTCTGTCGACACTTCTGTGTTTGCTCGGCGGCGGGCTCGGTTTTTATGGTGTGTGGTCCGGCACGATCCCGATGCCAGGTTCCCAACCCGACGAAACCATGCCCGCCGAGGTGGAAGACCTGCCAGATATCGCCTTTGTTTCAATCCCCACGATTATCGTGACGCTCCCGCCGAACGCAAAAAATGACCATTTGCGCTTTTCCGGCCAGATAGAAGTGCCGGCTGACTATCGCGAGGATGTCGAATTTCTGATGCCCCGAATTCTGGACCTGATGAATGGGTATTTGCGGGCATTGACGGCGGAGGACATCGAGGGACCTGGCGCATTGTTCAGAATCCGGCTCCACCTGTTCCGTCGTATCGTCATGGTTGTTGGATTGGGCAAGGCAAACGGGCTCTTGGTCACAGAATTTATATTGAACTAAGAGGAAAACATGGATCTTGTCGCTGACATCTTGCTGGTTGCGGGCGCACTGGGTGCCGGGCTTTACTGCTTCGTTCTCGCGCGTCGATTGAGCAAGTTCACCGATCTCGAAAACGGCGTCGGCGCTGCTGTCGCGGTTCTGTCTGCACAGGTAACCGATTTGCAAAGCGCGCTGGATGCCGCGCAAAACACCGCTGCACATTCGAGCGACACGCTCCATAGCCTGACAGAGCGCGCCGAAGACGCGGCGAAGCGCCTGGAGCTGATGGTTGCCGCACTCCACGATGTGCCTGCGCAACCGCAGACACCGGCACCGGACAGCCACCACGGACCGGTCTTCGCCCGTCATGGAGATCCAAGATGACGAATGCTCCTGCGAAGCAGCCAAAGCGGCAACCGAAGCCTGCGCGGGGAACGCTTGCAATCATCGGAAGCCTTCTGCTGCTTTCCGCGATACTGCGCATGGCGACGGAAGCAGGACAGGTCATTGCAAGCGAGGCGCTCCGGCCGTCCGAACTTGAGGGAGAACCTATGTCGGAAAGCCCCGATCTGGCCCGCCCGGAACGATTGAAAGCGGCCTTCAAGGCGGTTCAGCGACGCGAAGCACGCGTCGCCGAACGTGAAAGCGAACTCGACCAACGCGAAAAAGAGATTGAGACCGCCGAAATCTCCATACGCGAAGAACTCGGCAAGCTGGAACAGGCTGAGAAAAGCCTGCGCAGGACAATCAACGCTGCATCCGAAGCTGCGGAGAATGACGTGGCTCAGCTAACCGACGTCTATGCCAAGATGAAACCCAAACAAGCTGCTGCCCTGTTCGAGCAAATGGAAGCCAGTTTCGCCGCAGGTTTCCTGGCCCGGATGCCCCCGGAAAACGCAGCGCGCATCATGGCGGGCTTGACACCCGAACGCGCATATCTCGTGAGCGTCGAACTGGCCGGCAGAAATGCAGACATACCTTTAGAATAAACAACTTCGTCCAGTGGAATGCAGATCGAAAACCACGACCATGGCTGCCTTCCCCCGAAGCGCGATATTCATGCCAGAGAAACCTAATGCGTGCCCAAAAACCAACCCCCCAGATTCGAGTGGCCAGAAAAAACAATAAAGAACAAATACCTAGATTAACACCCGAGCGCTGAGAAACCAATAGCGTGCCCAGGAAACCAATTCCGTGCGCAAACTTTTTTACGAATATTGGAAGAATATGTGCGCTGGTCCTCGAAGGCGAAAAGGCCCGCGTCAAGGACGCGGGCCAACACAGCATTGCAAGGTTGAGTGAGCTTATTCCCTCAAGGACGCGATGAACGGATGATCCTTTCGATACATTGTCTCGAAGGCGCTATGGGTGAAAGGGGTCGCGACGCGGTTCTCTTGTGTTTTTGCTACCCAGGCGTCGACAAAATGATCGACAAGAAGCTTGGCGCTTCCCGCGACACGGGCGGCGGCGATTGCATCAATCGTGAGCTTGATGACAAGGCCCCAGCGGAATGCACCGGCGGCGACGAGGCGATGGTAGAAATCTTCATCCAGGATTGCTTCATCGGTCTCAAGTTTGGCACGCACAGCATAGCTCCCTACGATCTCGTGAACCGTGTTGTAGTCCTCCGGCAAGGTAGTGCCCCACCGCATGGTGTAGGAGGCCGCGCGCGAAGCCCTTGGCTTAGCGCAGCGCGCGGCCGGGCTGGCGGCCACCTTCGATCTTCGGCAAAGGTTTGGGTTGCAACACTCGAAACCAAAGACGGAGATGACGATGACCGATGAGAGAATGACACTGCTTGAGCTGGTTGAACAGCAGGCCGATGGCGATCTTGTGCGCGAGATGTTGGCCTTCGCCGCCGAACGGATCATGGAGGCGGAGGTCGAGGCGCGGACGGGCGCGGCCAAGGGAACGCGCTCGCCGTTGCGGGAAGTGCAGCGCAACGGTTACCGCGACCGCGACTGGGACACCCGTGCTGGCCGGATCGCGCTGGAGATCCCGAAGCTGAGAAAGGGGAGCTATCTTCCCAGCTTCCTGGAGCCGCGCCGCATGGCCGAGAAGGCCCTCGTGGCCGTTATCCAAGAGGCTTATGTCCACGGCGTCTCGCCCCGCTCTGTGGACGATCTGGTGAAGGCCATGGGTGCGGGCGGTATGTCAAAAAGCCAGGTCAGCCGGCTTTGCGCCGACATTGACGAGCGGGTGAGCGCGTTCCTGGGCCGTCCGCTGGAGGGGGCCTCGCCCTACGTCTGGCTGGATGCGACCTATGTGAAGGTGCGCGAGGGCGGCCGGATCGTGAGCCGCGCCGTGATAGTAGCCGTGGCGGTCAACGAGGATGGAAAGCGCGAGGTTCTGGGCGTCGCGACCGGCCCTTCCGAAGCCGAGACGTTCTGGACGGACTTCCTGCGATCCCTGGCCGACCGGGGGCTGCGCGGCGTGAAGCTGGTGATCGCCGACGATCACAAAGGCCTGCGCGCTACCGCACGCCGAGTCTTCAACGCCACCCAACAAAGGTGCCGGGTTCACTGGATGCGCAATGCCCCGGCGCACGCTCCGGCCAAGCAGCGCACGGCGGTGGCGGCGATGCTCAAGACGATCTTCGCCCAGGAAAGCAAGGCCGATGCCGAGGCTCAGTAGGATGTTGTCGCCGACGCGTTGCGCGAAAAGCAGGACAAGCTCGGCACCTTCATGGACGCCTCGCGTGACGACGTGCTTGCCTACATGGACTTCCCGCGCGAGCACTGGCCCCAGATCGCCTCGACGAATCCGCTGGAACGGGTGAACCGCGAGATCAAGCGGCGCACCGATGTCATCGGCATCTTCCCAAACGATGAGGCCATTATAAGGCTCGTCGGCGCGATCATGCTCGAGACCAACGACGAATGGACGGTCGCGCGCCGATACATGAGCCTTGAAACTCTCTCGCGCGTGAACGACAATCCCAACGTCAGGTTGCCAGCTGCGGCATCCTGATCAGGCTCGGGCCTTGCCGAAGGTCGGCGCTCTTACACCATTCGGTGGGACACTATCGTGCAGGAAGGTCGTCCATCTTTGTTCGATTTCATGTCGTTTTGGAATGTCACCAAGGAAGGACAATGAGTGAAATGGTATATTCGTCGTGGCTCGGGGCATGACAATCTCCTTTCTGAGCGCGATGTCGGAGCTGGCGGCAGTCGCTTGGGTCGGCGAACGGTGGATGATGATGAAAGGGTCCGGGTCCTGCTCTCGATATAGAGACGCGAGCGAGCGACCTGTCTAATCACGCGCGATCGGCTTTGCGAAGGCGGTTGAGGTGAATGCCCCGTATGGCCTGTATCATATTAAAAACCATGAACCTTTTAAGTTAGAAACCGGCTTGAAACGGGATTCTGCGCAAGCAATTGCGTTCTTTTAAGCACGCAACCGGTTTTTCTGGCAATTCATCCGAATCCATGGCGATCCCGGCAGGATTCGAACCTGCAACCTGCCCCTTAGGAGGGGGCTGCTCTATCCAGTTGAGCCACGGGACCGCGCGGTTCGGGTTTAATGGGCGCGTTCGGATTTGTCACCTGTTTCCGCAGCTTGCCATCCCATCCCAATGGCTTGCCGGGCGCGGAAGATTTGCGCTAGGCTTTTGTTGAGACATTCAGGATGCCGGTCGTGACCAATGACGTTTCCCGCCCTCTGACACTCCGAGACGTCTCCGAAGCTTCCGGGGTTTCGGAAATGACGGTCAGTCGGGTTCTGCGCAATCGTGGTGACGTGTCGAAAGGCACGCGCGAACGGGTTCTGACGGCCGCCAAGGCTTTGGGCTACGTGCCCAATAAAATTGCCGGTGCCCTGGCCAGCCAACGGGTCAATCTTGTTGCCGTGATCATTCCAAGCCTGCGAAACATGGTTTTTCCCGAAGTCATGTCGGGTATCAGCGCCGTGTTGGAAGAGACCGAATTGCAGCCGGTCGTGGGCGTTACAGATTACCTGCCGGAAAAGGAAGAGCGGGTTCTCTACGAGATGCTGTCATGGCGCCCTTCCGGGGTGATCATTGCCGGCCTCGAACATACGGATGCGGCAAGGGCGATGCTCAAGGCGAGCGGTATTCCGGTGGTGGAAATCATGGATGTTGACGGGACGCCGATCGACTCGATGGTCGGAATATCGCATCGGCGTGCGGGGCGCATCATGGCGCAGGCGATTTTGAAGGCAGGGTATTCCCGGATCGGATTTCTCGGCACAAAAATGCCGCTCGATCATCGCGCGCGCAAACGCTTCGAGGGATTTACCGAAGCTCTTGCAAAAAGCGGGGTCGAAATAGCGGACAAGGAGTTTTACTCCGGCGGATCGGCTCTCGTCAAAGGGCGCGAGATGACATCCGCCATTCTGGAACGCGAGCCGGACCTGGATTTTCTATACTACTCCAATGACATGATCGCGGCGGGCGGGCTCTTGTCGCTGCTTGATCGCGGGTTTGACATTCCGGATCGGATCGGCCTTGCCGGCTTTAACGGTGTGGAGCTTCTTGAGGGTCTTCCACGCCGGCTTGCCACGATCGATGCATGCCGCACGGAAATCGGGGAGAAGGCCGCAGAGATCATTGCCCAGCGGGTCAACACGCCCGAGGCGGCGGTGGAAACGGTGGTCGAGTTGACGCCGACGATCAGCTATGGAGACACGTTGCGGCGTTAACCGTCGCTGCGGTGCGCGGGTCATGCGCCAGAAGGCAAACGGCTATGCGGAGGTGAGGCTACTCACCGAGGCCCGCCAGCCTTATCTCAACGGCTTGAATGACTGATGAGATTAGAGGCACGACATGGCACTCGCCGATACCGACCGAATTCAGAAATATGGCTTTTTCTCGGGACTGCTCGATGGCATCACCCGCGGCTTCGTAAGAATTGCCGAAGCAAACTGGCGTGCGCGCGAGGTTTCGCGACTTTATGCGCTGTCCGACGAGGCGCTGGCGCAAAAAGGCTTGAAGCGCGAGGATATCCCGCATCACGTTTTTCGCGATGTGTTTTGGGCCTGATTGAGATCGAATTGATGAAAAAGGCCGCGTCTCGAGCGCGGCTTTTTTTCACGTCCAAATGAAAAAGCCGCTCTTCAAAGAGCGGCTTTTGCAAGGATTTTGATGAATCGCGACTTTAGTTCTGCGCGTAATATTCGATGACGAGGTTCGGCTCCATCATCACGGGATAAGGTACATCGCCAAGCGCCGGCGTGCGCACGAATTTCGCGGTCATCTTGGAATGATCGACCTCAAGATAGTCCGGCACGTCACGCTCGGGCAGTTGCACCGCTTCGAGCACGGCCGTCATTTGCTTGGACTTTTCGCGGACTTCGACAACGTCACCTTCCTTCACGCGATAGGAGGGGATGTTGACGCGCTTGCCATTGACCAAAACGTGACCGTGGTTCACGAATTGACGTGCGGCAAAGACCGTCGGGACGAACTTGGCGCGATAAACGACTGCATCGAGACGACGCTCCAACAGGCCGATGAGTTGCTCGCCAGTGTCGCCGCGAAGGCGCTCTGCCTCTGCGAAGATACGGCGGAACTGCTTCTCGGTCAGGTCGCCATAGTAACCCTTGAGCTTCTGCTTGGCGCGAAGCTGCAGACCGAAATCGGACATCTTGCCCTTTCGGCGCTGACCATGCTGGCCGGGGCCGTATTCGCGACGGTTGACCGGGGATTTCGGACGACCCCAGATGTTTTCGCCCATCCGGCGGTCGATTTTGTACTTGGCAGACGTGCGTTTGGTCACGGCTGATCTCCTTCTATAAGTGACGCCCGAGAGGGGCGGCGGTGAAGGGCGTTGTCCTCTTGGGCATTACCCCATGACAGGCATCCCCTTGCGGGGGCCACCAACACCAATGAAGGCGCGCTTATACGCCTGGTTCAGCCGGTGTCAACAGCCTGTTTCGTCGGCTGTTAAACCTTGTTTAAGACCTGTGCGCCAAGATCGGAGGCAAGATGAAAGGAGTTTGTCATGCCGCCACGCGCTGCCCGAAGACCGGCTGGCCCCTCGCCGCTCGATACAGCGGCCCATTTGCGCGATCGCGCGGTCCTGTCGATGGTCGAACAGGCAGTGGAACATCGTGAGGTGCGGCTGGCATTCCAGCCCATCGTTCATTCCCGCCATCAAGACAAGATCGCCTTTTACGAAGGGCTGATTCGTGTCGTGGATCCGACGGGCCGGATCATACCCGCCTCGCAGTTCATCACGCAGATCGAGGAGCGCGAAACCGGGCGCCTTCTGGACTGTCTCGCGCTGGAACACGGGCTGCGCATCCTGGCCAAGAACCCCGGTATTCGCTTGTCGATCAACCTGTCTGCGCGGTCGATCGGCTACCCGAAATGGCGCAAGGTGCTGGCGCGAGGGCTTTCGCGCGACAAAACCGTCGCGGAGCGTTTGATACTTGAAATTACCGAAGCCTCGGCAATGCTCGTCCCCGAGCTGGTGACGCAGGCGATGCGCGAATTGCAGAAAGAGGGGATCAGCTTCGCGCTTGACGATTTCGGTGCAGGCTACACCGCGCTGCGCTACCTTAAGCAATTTCAGTTCGACATTCTCAAGATCGACGGACAGTTCGTTCGCGGTATTGCGACCGATGCGGACAATCAGGTTCTGACACGTGCGATCATCGCCATCGCGCAGCAGTTCGATATGTTCACCGTTGCAGAATTCGTCGAGACCTTCGATGATGCCAATATACTCGCGCAGCTCGGCGTCGATTGCCTTCAGGGATTTTATTTCGCCGCGCCAACGATCGAGCCGCCGTGGCGTGCTTCACTCACCCGCGTTCTTTCTGCTTGATCCGGGCAGAAAGCGTTCCGGCAACGAATCTGCTTTACCCTGAGACACCCTGTCCAGTAGCCCATATTTCGCCGCTGCTTTAGGAGAAGCTCGGAATAGGTCTGGGGGTGGCGGCGCAAATCCGCAATACTGCTCGGGGAATCAACTATGAACCATAGAATTGTTGGAGGGACGAAATGACCAATGTAGTGATCGCATCGGCTGCGCGAACGGCCGTAGGCTCGTTCGGTGGCGCTTTTGCAAACACACCCGCGCACGATCTGGGCGCAGCAGTGCTTTCGGCGCTGATCGAACGCGCCGGCATTGAGAAGAACGCCGTTTCCGAGACGATCCTCGGTCAGGTGCTGACCGCAGCGCAGGGCCAGAACCCCGCGCGCCAGGCCCATATCAACGCCGGATTGCCCGAGGAAAGCGCCGCATGGGGGATTAACCAGGTCTGCGGATCGGGCCTTCGTGCCGTCGCGTTGGGTGCGCAGCACATCATGCTCGGCGATGCAGAGATCGTTTGCGCCGGCGGTCAGGAAAACATGACGCTGAGCCCGCATGCGGCGCATCTGCGGGCCGGGCACAAGATGGGTGATGTCAAATTCATCGACACGATGATCCGCGACGGCCTTTGGGATGCGTTCAACGGGTATCATATGGGCCAAACAGCCGAGAATGTTGCCGAGAAATGGAGCATCTCACGCGATGAGCAGGACAAATTCGCCGTCGCCTCCCAGAACAAGGCGGAAGCGGCACAGAAGGCTGGAAAGTTCGAGGACGAGATCGTTCCCTTCACTGTCAAGACACGCAAGGGAGACATCGTTGTAGACAAGGACGAATACATCCGCCACGGCGCAACCATTGACGCGATGCAGAAGCTGCGCCCTGCGTTTACCAAGGATGGTTCGGTTACGGCAGCAAACGCCTCGGGTCTCAATGACGGCGCTGCCGGGGTGCTGCTGATGTCGGCGGAAAACGCCGAAAAGCGGGGTATCAAACCTATGGCGCGTATCGCGTCCTATGCAACCGCCGGTCTCGATCCGTCGATCATGGGGGTCGGTCCGATCCACGCCTCGCGGAAGGCGCTTGAAAAAGCGGGCTGGTCCGTCGATGACCTCGATCTTGTCGAAGCGAACGAGGCGTTCGCCGCGCAAGCCTGTGCTGTCAACAAGGATATGGGCTGGAACCCCGACATTGTGAACGTCAATGGCGGCGCCATTGCGATCGGCCATCCCATTGGCGCGTCCGGTGCTCGCGTTCTCAACACGCTTCTTTTCGAAATGCAGCGGCGCGATGCCAAGAAGGGACTTGCGACACTTTGCATCGGGGGCGGCATGGGCGTCGCTCTGTGCGTCGAACGGGATTGATGAGCGAGTAAGAATTGCGGGGCGCTTCGAGCGCCCCTTTTACCGAGCTGATGCAATTTTTGGCGCAACAATGTTGCGCATTGCGCCATCAGCAGATAACAACCTTACCAAGACACACAGGCCTGAGAGGAGACATCATGGCACGAGTAGCTCTAGTGACCGGCGGCAGCCGCGGCATCGGCGAGGCGATTTCCAAAGCCTTGAAGGCGGATGGCTACAACGTAGCCGCGACCTACGCCGGAAACGACGAGAAGGCCGCAAAGTTTACCGAGGAGACCGGGATCAGAACCTATAAGTGGAATGTGGCTGATTACGAAGCCTCGAAAGAGGGCATCGCCAAGGTCGAAGCCGATCTCGGTCCGATCGACGTCGTGGTTGCCAATGCGGGCATTACCCGCGATGCGCCCTTCCACAAGATGACTCCCGAGGCTTGGAAAGAGGTGATCGATACCAATCTGACAGGGGTATTCAATACGATACATCCGATCTGGCCGGGTATGCGCGAACGCAAATTCGGCCGCGTGATCGTGATATCCTCGATCAATGGGCAAAAGGGTCAGTTCGCGCAGGTCAACTATGCTGCCACGAAAGCGGGCGATCTTGGCATCGTCAAATCGCTTGCGCAGGAAGGCGCGCGGGCGGGTATCACGGCAAACGCCATTTGCCCCGGATATATCGCCACGGAAATGGTGATGGCCGTGCCCGAAAAGGTGCGCGACTCGATCATCGCCCAAATCCCTGCCGGCCGGCTTGGGGAGCCCGAAGAAATCGCACGCTGCGTGACATTTCTGGCGTCCGACGATGCCGGGTTCATAAACGGCTCGACCATATCGGCGAATGGTGGCCAGTTCTTCGTCTGATCTCCGGGGGTTTCAACGCAGAAAGGCCCGCCATATGCGCGGGCCTTTTACATTGGTATCAGGCACCGGCTCGAACCGGGCCGGATATATTCAGGACAGGCGTTCGATCTCTTCCTTGAGCCGCAGCTTCTGTTTCTTCATTTCGGCAATGGCAAGACCGTCGGTTCCCGGCGCGCGCTGCGCCTGTTCGACTTCTTCAGACAGGGTTTGGTGCTTCCGCTTCAATTCCTGAAGGTGTGAAGTCAAGCTCATAAGATCCTCCTGTGGCTGGTGCTCGTCCAGTCCACCACAGATTTTCAATTCTGTCACGCGACATCGGAAGCTTCGGTAAATTACCGCTAACATTGCCACGATTCGTCGCGCCTTTCGCCCGGAAACCGAAGCGGTTCAGGCTGCCTCAACGCCTTCGAAACACCTTCGGTATACGAATCGCCGTCGCTCTCGTGTCGGTCCCCCCGGTGCAGAATGAGCGGTGGATGCAAAACGAACGCCGCTCGGCGCGTTTTCCGACCTCTGAGAAAAAAGAGCCCTGCTGAACGACCGGCCCTTGGCTGTATCGGCCAAAGCTCCAGCGCCCCAAGCGTTTCGCGAAAGGCGGCCATCAACTCAGGCAGACGTTCGGCGCGCTGAATGAACGTGGCCATTCCGCCGGGTCTCAGACGCCGGGAGGCGACGTTTGCCCATTCTGCCAGCGGCACTACCCCTGAACGCGCAAACGCACGGTCTGCGGCAATCGGCGGCTTGGTGTGGGGGCTTTCGAAATAGGGCGGATTTGCGATCACGTGATGGAATCGCAGCGATTTCACCGCGGCGGGAAGCGCGTTTATATCCGCGCAATACACCAATCCCCTCGCGCCGCTCTCATCCAGATTCCGCTGGGCCAGCGCGGCATAGCCCGGTTGAATGTCCACCCCATAGCAGACGATTCCAGGAACCCGCGCCGCCAGACAGGCCAAAGCCGCCCCGCCACCGCAGCCGAGTTCGAGAACCGTCTCTCCCGACCGGATCGGAATCGATGCCGCCAATAGAACCGGATCTGCCCCGGCGCGATATCCATGTTTCGGTTGCCAAAGCTGCAGCGCGCCGCCGAGAAAATTATCCCGGCTTAATTCCGCGGTTGTGAAAGGCTCAATCCTCAAACGTCACACCATAATCGCGCAGAACCTTTCGTGCGACATCGATCTGGCTTGACCGCACCATGAGCCGACGCGGCAAAATGCCGATCGATCCTTCGAGAACGCTCATGTTTACGTCCAATTCAAAGCTGTCTATACCCTCATCCGCGAGAACGGCACGGGCGAGCGGGATGAGTGTGATATCATTTGTTCGCAAAAGCTCTTCCATGACCTGGATTTAGGAACACGCGGCCCAATTTGTCGAGCCGTGATGAAGCAATGGTGATGCCCTTGAACATGCCCGCCGTAAAACCCCACGACCGCCTTGCCGAATTGCTCGCCGATGACCTGGAGCAGGTGAACAGCCTGATCCGCACGCGCATGAGTTCGCGCCACGCGCCTCGAATTCCGGAAGTTACCGCGCATCTGGTCGAAGCCGGGGGAAAGCGGCTCCGCCCGATGCTGACCCTCGCGGCAGCACGCATGTGCGGCTATGACGGGCCCGATCATATCAAGCTCGCCGCGACGGTCGAGTTCATCCACACCGCCACTCTGCTGCATGACGATGTTGTCGATGAGAGCGAAAAGCGTCGCGGTCGGCCGACGGCGAACCTGCTTTGGGACAACAAATCCAGTGTTCTCGTCGGAGACTATCTGTTTGCCCGCTCGTTCCAGCTCATGGTTGAAACTGGGAATTTGCGGGTGCTCGATATTCTTTCGAACGCGGCGGCAACGATTGCCGAAGGGGAAGTTCTGCAACTTTCCGCAGCGCAGGATCTTGCCACCACGGAAGAGATTTATCTTCAGGTCGTTCGCGGTAAAACCGCGGCGCTTTTCTCGGCCGCAACCGAGGTCGGCGGCGTTATTTCCGATCAGGAGGAAACCATCGTCAAAGCCCTGTTCGACTACGGGGATGCGTTGGGGATCGCGTTCCAGATCGTTGACGATCTTCTCGATTACTGGGGATCGGACGCAACCGGAAAGAACATCGGCGATGATTTTCGGGAACGCAAGCTGACGCTTCCGGTCATCAAGGCAGTTGCTGCGGCGAATGAAACCGAGCGTGCCTTCTGGTCACGCACGATCGAAAAAGGCCGGCAGGATGAAAGCGATCTCGACCATGCAGTGAGCCTTTTGGGCAAACACGGAACGCTCGAGGCGACGCGCAAAGACGCACTCTGCTGGATCGAAACGGCGCGTGAGGCTTTGCGGCAGTTGCCGCCGCATCCGATTCGCGATCTGCTCGACGAGTTGGCGGATTACGTCATCGCCCGCGTCAATTGACGCTACCAAGGGTTCGCGTGGCCCGAACCCACCAATTCGGGTGAATTTGCGAAATCTCGGCTTCGGCCTGTCGTGCCTGGGCCAGATCCGGGTAAAGACCGAAGCAGGTGCTGCCCGAACCCGTCATGCGAGCGAGCTTCGCATTCTTCAAGGCACCGAGAACTTCGCCGATCTCGGGCGCAAGTCCCTGGGCTGCGTCTTGCAAATCGTTGCGTTGCCGGCGGAGCCAGTCTGTCCAATCTTCCCCGGGCCGTCCGGGCAAAGCATCCATCGGGCTTCCCGACTTGTGAGCCAAGGCTCTGAACACATCGGCGGTCGGGAGGTGAATGTCCGGATTGACGAGCACGAGCGCAAAACCCGGGACCGTGTCAAGCCGCTGCAGGCGCTCCCCAATACCGCGCATTCGTTGCGGCGCGTCGGACAGACAGACAGGAACATCAGCACCAAGCTGCGTCGCGAGATCGCGGCGGTCGAACGCACGCAAAACCGCGGCAGCATCAGCCGAACCGCCCCCCAACCCTGCGCCATGTGGCACGTTTTTCTCTAGAGAGATATGACAGGGCGTATTGGCAAGCTCTGCCGCGCGCCACGCCAGATTGCGACTGTCCGTCGGAACGCCCGATGCGAATGCGCCATCGACGGTCAAGCTCATTTCTTGCGTTGGAACGCATGTGAGCCGATCGGCAATATCAGCAAAAACGACAAGTGAATCCAATAGATGATACCCGTCAGCACGTTGCCCTGTGACGTGTAAAGTCAGGTTCACCTTTGCACGCGCACGTGCCTCAATCGGAACTGCCATTCGCTACCTGCAAGGGCTTCTTCCCTTCGTCAGCTAGAACCTTATCCAGCCCCGCGCTCAGCTTGGCGCGGATGCGGTCGGGATCGACTTCCTCGGCATTCGTTCCGAAACTGGCGAAAGACAGCGCCCGGCGCCATTGGAACCGGGCTTCGGTCTTGCGGCCAACGGCCCAATACACGTCGCCAAGATGGTCATTGACGACCGGGTCGACAGGCATCAGTTCGGCTGCGCGCTCCATATGCGTAACCGCTTCTTCGTAGCGTCCGAGGCGGTAGAGCACCCATCCCAGGCTGTCCATGATGTAACCGCTTTCCGGTCGCGCGGCGGCGGCGCGTTCGATCATGTCCAGAGCCTCGTCAAGCTTGATCTGCTTTTCGACGAGGGAGTAACCAAGGTAATTGAGAACCTGGGGTTGCTCGGGGTTCAGTTCCAACGCCGCACGGAAATCAGCTTCGGCTTTGTCCCAATTGCCGATACGCTCATAACTTATTGCTCGGGCATAGTGCAGAAACCACTCGGTATCGCCCCGCTTCTCAACAAGTTCGAGCGCCCTCGAATAGGCCGAAACCGCGTCTTCGTAGCGCTCCAGGCGGCGCATCATATCGCCGAGCGTGCTGTGAACGACCGGCTCGCTCGCGTGGGTTTTTGAAAGCCGCTCCAGCACTTCGATGGCCGCATCGGTCTTGTCGCTATCGCTGAGCGCGGCTGCTCGGCCAAGTTCTGCCGCATGGTAGGCAGGGTGGTCCACAGGTACGCGCCCATAGGCCTTCACCGCGAGCTCGGATTGACCGAGATCGTCCAGCAACCCGGCTGTGAGCAGGATCGCATCGACATGGTTCGGCCGCAGATATTCGGCCACGCGTGCGTATAAGAGGGTAAATTCATCATTCGCCTCGGTGGCGAGCGCCGCCGCAAGCGTATAAAACACCTCCGCCAACCCGTCTTTCGCACTTCGGATGTGGGTGAATGGCATGGCCGTTCCAGCCTCCAGCGCGGACTTCATGTCGCGCAGCCCCGGATCCAGGTCTTGACCGAATACCTGGTCGAGCAGCGCCAGCGCCTCCTCGTTTCGTTCCAGTTGGCTCAACATTTCGGCATGTGCCATCACACCGCGCCGCGTCATTTGCATTCCGCTGGCGCCGGCTTGGTCGAGAATCGTGACGGCACCTTCGAAATCCCCGACCGAAGCCAGTGCGATCGCCTTGTGGTAGAGCGCGAAGCCTCGCATGCCCTGCTGGGCGGCGATCTCATCGAACGTGCCGAGTGCGGCGGACATATCGCCGGTTCCGAGGGTTGCCCACGCCAGCAAAAGCCCATCCACAAGCGGCCCGACGCCGCGTTGATCGGACAACATTTCGGCAAGCGTGGCATAATCTTGGTCTGCGGCGGTTTGCGCGACCAGCGCCATATGCGCAACCTGGCTGCGCTGTCCGTCGCCGGTGATCGCAACTGCGAGTTCCGCCGCGCGTGGAATGTTACCCAGAGAAATCTCCGCCAGCGCGGCCCGTTCGAGTATCGTAGGATTTTCCGGGTCATGCATGATTGCGCGCCCGTAATGACGCGCAGCCGCTTCGATATCGCCATCGAAGCTGGCCTGCCGGCCGGCAAGATAATCGCCCGACAACGTTCCGGCGCCCGCGCCCGAAGCGAACGCGAAGCCCAGAAGAGCGATCATTGCGATATGCCGGCACAATAGCCAACGCATCATGTCAGACTCCACGGATAACACCTTTAGCGAAGGTAGCCCGCGACCCCTTAACAAACAACCACCGAGCCTTGGTGAAACAGCCGAAAATCCGCTCAATCCTACATATTCGGATAGTTCGGCCCGTCGCCTCCCTGTGGAACCGTCCAGACGATGTTCTGGCTCGGATCCTTGATATCGCAGGTCTTGCAGTGAACGCAGTTCTGAAAATTGATCACGAATTTATCGCTGCCATCTTCGGCCTTCACGAATTCGTAAACACCTGCGGGGCAATATCTTTGCGACGGGCCGGCGTATTTCGGCAAGTTCACCGCGACGGGAATACTGTCGTCCTTCAGCTTAAGATGCGAGGGCTGGCTTTCCTCGTGATTGGTTGCGGCGAAGGACACGTTCGTCAACCGATCGAAAGACAGCTTACCGTCCGGCTTGGGATAGTCGATCGGTTTGAAATTTGCGGCCTCGCCGGTCGCTTCGGCATCGGTCTTCCCATGCTTCATCGTGCCAAGCAGTGAAAAACCGATCTGGTTGGTCCACATATCGAAACCGCCAAGCGTGAGCGACGCGGCAAGACCCCGCTTCGACCAGAGCGGTTTGACGTTCCGCACCTTCTTCAGATCCCGGCCGATCGCCCCATCGCGAACTTCGGTTTCGTAAGCCGTCAGTTCATCCGAGCGGCGCCCTGACTTGATCGCGTCGCACGCCGCCTCTGCGGCGGCCTTGCCGGAGAGCATCGCGTTATGATTGCCCTTGATCCTCGGCACGTTCACCATTCCGACGGAACAACCCAGCAGGGCGACACCCGGCGCGACCATCTTCGGCATCGACTGGTAGCCGCCCTCGCTAAGCGCCCGCGCACCATAGGCGACCCGCTTGCCGCCCTCGAGCAGGCCGGCGACCAGCGGATGATGCTTGAAGCGCTGAAACTCCATATAGGGATACAGATACGGGTTCTCGTAGTTCAGATGAACGACGAAACCGACAAGAACCTGATTATTGTCAATATGATAGATGAACGAACCGCCACCCGCATTGCGCCCGAGTGGCCAGCCCATCGTATGCGTCACGGTGCCAGGCCGATGCTTGTCGGGATCGATCTCCCAGATTTCTTTCATGCCGAGGCCGTATTTCTGCGGCTCCTTTCCCGCTGAAAGATCGAATTTCTCGATCACCTGCTTCGACAAGCTGCCGCGCACACCTTCGCCAAGGAACACATATTTGGCATGAAGCTCCATCCCCGGCTCGTATCCCGGACCGGGCGTGCCATCGGGATTGAGACCGAATTCTCCGGCCACGACGCCTTTCACGCTGCCATCGTCGGCATATACCAGCTCGGAACACGCCATGCCGGGGAACACCTCTACCCCGAGGTCTTCGGCCTGCTCGGCCAGCCAGCGGCAGACGTTGCCCATCGACACGATGTAATTGCCATGATTGTTCATCAGCGGAGGCATCGGCCAGTTCGGAACGCGGATTTTTCCTGCTTCGCCAAGCAGGTAGAAATTATCCTGCGTCACCGGCACGTTCACCGGGGCGCCCCTCTCCTTCCAATCCGGGATGAGCGCATCGAGCCCGACCGGGTCGAGCACTGCGCCGGACAGGATATGCGCCCCGACTTCCGAGCCTTTTTCCAGCAGCACGACCTCCAGATCGGGATCGAGCTGTTTCAAGCGGATGGCCGCCGAAAGCCCGGCAGGGCCGGCCCCGACAATGACGACGTCATATTCCATCGTTTCGCGCGTTTGTTCGCTCATAGCAACTCTTCCCATGATGCCCGGCCTTCCGGCTCTTGCGGTTTTGGCTACCTTGCAGGGGCTTTACCGTCAATTGTGACACGGCGTTGCAGCGCGTCCAGACGCATGAACGCTGCATTTTTTCACGCGCCTCACCGCTTCACGGCCCATGCCCTCTTGCGTTTCCGCGCGGGGTCGAGTCAGTCTTGTGTCAACGTAAACGACGTGATTAGACCGCGCCGAGGAACCGGCGCCAGGGCGCTGCCCTGCCGATCAAGAGGGAACCGCTTCATGGAAAAGCTACCGATGACCCGCGCGGGCCATTCCGCGCTCGAAAGCGAATTGAAAACGCTCAAGTCGGTCGAGCGTCCGGCCGTGATCCAGGCAATCGCCGAGGCGCGCGAGCTCGGCGACCTGAAAGAAAACGCGGAATATCATTCGGCCCGCGAAAAGCAGGGCTTTATCGAGGGGCGCATCAAGGAGCTGGAGGGTGTCCTCGGCATGGTCGAGGTGATCGATCCGGCAAAAATGTCCGGTCCGATCAAGTTCGGCGCAACCGTGACACTGGTCGACGAGGATACCGACGAAGAAAAGACCTGGCAGATTGTCGGGGAGCACGAGGCGAATATCGAAAAGGGGCTGCTCAACATCAAGTCGCCCATCGCCCGCGCCTTGATCGGCAAGGAAGAAGGCGACAGTGTCGAAGTGCGCACCCCCGGCGGGGAGAAATCCTACGAAGTGTTGAAGATCGAGTATATCTGATGGCGTTTTGCCCACGATGACACAGCACCGAAACGCCCCTCCCGGCGCGAATGCCGCCATGAAGCGCGATGCCGATTTCGCCTGGGGGCTCAGCGGGATCGAGATGACGGCCGCCGCGCTCAGCGTCGTCTGGCTTCTCGTCTCGACGCTGTTCTTCGTTTTCGCCGATAGCGAAGGCGCGGACGGAATACGGTTCTTGCTGGTGATGATGGTGGTGTTCTTCCCCGTCGGAATGATCTGGGTGGCCGCTCTTGGCGCGCGCGCGTCGCGCATCATGCGCGAGGAGAGCACGCGCCTGCAGACCGCCATCGATGCGATCCGGCACGCCTATATCACGCAAAATCAGGCGGGCGGGCGCGATCAGCAGCCGCATCCGTCCATCGTCAAGAAGCTTGAGGAGATCGCGGACGCGCAGAAAAAGGCCGAAACCACGCTGGCCATGTTCACCTCGACCCGCGCCGCGCAGATCGCCGTTCAGGCGGCTGCGCCCGATCCCGAAACCGGCGATCAGCCGACGCTCGCGCTTGGCACCCCGGCGGAAGCCTTGCATCCACCGCTCTCCACCGCCGATTTCATCCGCGCGCTGCATTTTCCCGAAACCGCCGACGATCAGGAAGGCTTCGCCGCGCTGCGCCGCGCGCTCAAGGACCGTCCTTCCGCGCAACTGGTTCAGGCCGCGCAGGATGTGCTGACCCTGCTGAGCCAAGACGGTATCTACATGGATGATCTGCGCCCCGACATGGCCCGTCCCGAGCTGTGGCGCCGCTTTGCCAAGGGCGAACGGGGCCGAACGATCGCCGCGCTCGGCGGCGTGCGCGACCGCTCGTCACTGGCCCTTGCCGCTGGCCGGATGAAGCAGGATCCGATCTTCCGCGATGCCGCGCATCACTTCCTCCGCCTCTTCGACAAGGGTTTTGCCCGGTTCGAGGAACATGCCAGCGACGAAGATATCTCGGCGCTTGCCGGAACGCGCACCGCGCGCGCGTTCATGCTGCTGGGCCGTGTCACCGGCACGTTCGACTAAAGCCGGGGTGTTTCCGTTGACGGAAACACTGGATGCGTCGACGCATCCAAGCCCGCGCTAGAAGAACGATCCGAAGGGAATGTAACGCACTGGAACGCCGGGCGAGACATGCGCCTCCCCGTCAGGCAGTTCGACAAGCCCCTCCGCCCAGCTCAATCCGCTGATCCGCCCTGATCCTTCCGATTTGAACACCTCCGCCCGGCCGTTCCGAATCCGCGCGCGCAGATATTCGCGCCGGCCCGGTTTCTTTCGCTTCTCGAAGCCCGCCGGCACGTCGAACCCCTGCGGCTCGCGCCAGCCGGCACCGGCGAGCGCCCACATCGCCGGGCGGGCGAAGATCAACGTGCAGACCAGCGCGGCAACAGGGTTGCCCGGCAATCCGAAAACCGGCGTGCCATCCCACATGCCAAGCGCCAGCGGACGCCCCGGCTTGAGCGCGATGCGCCATTCCTGCATCGCGCCGCTCTCTCGAAGCAAGGCGGACAGATGATCTTCGTCCCCTGCTGATGCCCCACCAGAAGTCAGGATCACATCGGCTTGCGTCGCAGCGCGCTCCAAGGCGCGACGAACAATCTCCCGGTCATCGCGCGCGCATCCCATATCGACGGTGTCGAAACCGAAATCCCGGCACAATGAAAGAAGCATGGGCCGGTTCGCGTCATAGATCTGCCCCGTCCCGGCAGGCGTTCCGGGCTCCGCGATCTCGTCCCCGGTCGACAGGATCGCAACCCGTAGCCTTTCGAACACCGGCAGGATACCATGCCCGACAGCCGCCGCGAGCGCCAAATCCGCAGGCGTCAGGATACGCCCCGCAGACAGCGCGACATCGCCGGCAGGGACGTCTTCGCCGGCCTTTCTGGTGTTCGCACCGCGTTTCAGCGGCCCGTGAAACGCGATGCGCCCCTCGCCGACGGAAACATCCTCGTCCAGAACGACCGTATCCACCCCTTGCGGCAGATCCGCTCCGGTCAAGACACGCACCGCATGGCCGGGCGGCAATTCGCCGACAAACGGCGCACCCGCTGCCGCACGGCCCTGCACGAGCGGCAGGATCTGCGGCCCGTCGCCGATGTCCGACGCCCCGAACCCGTAGCCATCCACCGCCGTGTTGGGATGCGACGGGTTGGAGCGCAAGGCGATCAGATCGGTGGCCAGCACACGCCCGGC
This sequence comes from Marivita sp. GX14005, assembly GCF_023370775.1. Lineage (GTDB taxonomy): Bacteria > Pseudomonadota > Alphaproteobacteria > Rhodobacterales > Rhodobacteraceae > Marivita. Next base: position 1,184,733 of record NZ_JAMCCQ010000001.1, on the reverse strand, counting down.
GGCTTCGAAAAGCGGAACGCTTTGCGGTTTGACCACCGGGCGCATCCGATCGCGCAGCATGGCGAGCGCATCGTCCACAGGCGTCCAATCCACCCCGGCCGGCAGCGCGAAGCAGTCGTTTCGCAGGGGGGGCGGCATCAAATCGGGCAGGCGCGCAGCGGTCATGAGATGCGCCTCATGCCCCGCCCCAAGGATCCACCCCTCCTGCCGCACGCCATCGGGAACATCGTCCAACATCGCACGGAGTTCCCCCTCCCCCACATGCGCCAGAGCCCGCGACAGCAAACGCACCTGCGCCCGATCACGGATCGGATCACCGTCGTCCTTGACCGCCCCTTCGATCAGCCCGGGCCATATCTCAATGAAAACCGTCTGCGCATCCTCGATTCGCTCGAACGGCCAGACCTTCACGCCCGCCCGGCGGCGCAACCGGGACAGCATGGGCAGCCCCATCAGTGCCTGACTACCCACGGTGGGGTTAAAAAAGAGCTGGAAACAACTCGAAGACGCCTGCGCGCGCAAATCGGCCTGGCGCCGTTCGGGAACCCGATCAAAGGCAATACCGGCCTTGCGATAGGGAATCTCCGGCCACAGTGCCTCGTTCGGCTTGCCCCAGAACGGCCCCGGGCCAGTGAACATGGCATTGAGGGTTTCGGCCACATCGAAGCGATTGTTGCGCCCCTCCGCGTCGTCCTCGATCCGTTCGCCGAGCCAATCCCAGAAAACCAGCGGATCGTCAGATCCGGTCACGGCGCGCACGAATCCCTGCGGATAGCCGAAGGGAAAGTCGAACCCGATCAACGCGCGGCGGCCAGCCTGTTCCTCGCGCTCGATAAAGGCGCTCAGCCATGCCTCGGCCTCGATACGAGTGCGCAAATAGACAGGTTCCTGCTCAACCCCGTCCTGCACGGAACCGATCCAGATCGCATTCGGCGACGGGCGCGCGGGCGCTCTGAGCCCTGCCGACCAGTCCACCACGGTATAGCTGTCGAACCTGGTCAAAGCCCCACCTCGGCGAGGACGAAATCGGCAATGCGCGCAGTGTCGTCAAGATCGAAAACCGGCCGGTCCAGATCGAGGGAAACATCGCTCGCGACCGCGCGGATCGTCGTATCGCCGGGCGCGATCAGGCCATTGCCTGTATCCGCCCTGTGTGCCTCGATCTTCGGATGACGATCGCGCTTGTAGCCCTCGATCAACACCAGATCGACCGGCTGCATCCGACCCAGCAACTCCTCCAGGCTCGGCTCGGGCACATCGCGCAGCTCGTGCATCAACGCGAAACGATTGCTTGAGGCGAGCATCACTTCGGTCGCGCCCGCAACCCGGTGGCGATGGCTGTCTCGCCCCGGCTGATCGATATCGAAAGTGTGATGCGCATGCTTGACGGTCGAAACGCGGTAGCCGCGCCCGGTGATCTCCGTCACGAGCCGCTCCATCAATCCGGTCTTGCCGGAGTTCTTCCAACCCGTCACCCCGTAAAGCCTCATAACATGCTCCGCGCGGTTTCGAGATCCTCTGGCGTGTTGACGTTGAAGAATGGATCGCCCCCGCGCCTGCCGAACACCGCTTCACGGCCCCCGTGCCGTTCGGTCCAGACAACCACCTTGCTCACACCAGCCTCGAGCGTCTCTCGCAGATCCTCGCGCAGCGCGACGGGCCAGAGACCAAAGGTTGGATGCCGCACCAACCCGGAACGGCTCATCGATTTCGTTGCTTCATTGCCGCGTGGCGTCGCCGCCAGAACAAGGGGATGGTCCATACCCTCCGCCGCTCGCACAAGAAAATCGGCCAAATCCGCAGGAAAGAAGGGCGTATCGGCGGCGACCGTAACGATCACGTCCGCCCCCTCGCCTGCCGCCCAATCAAGCCCGGCCAGAACCCCGGCCAGAGGGCCGGGAAAGCCCGCCACGCTGTCGGGTAGAACCGGCAGGTCGAACGCAGCGAACCTGGCTGGATCGCCATTGGCATTGATCGCGAGCTTGCGCACCTGCGGCTCCAGCCGTTCGATCACCCGCGCCATCAGGGGCCGACCGCCAAGTTCGAGCAAGCCCTTGTCGCCCCCGCCCATGCGCCTTGCCTGACCGCCCGCCAGGATCACGCCCAGAGGTTTTTCCATCACCGCCCCCATCATGCGGCGCGAACGCCGCTTTTTTCGCTAAACCGCGCTCTTGCGCCGATGCTTCTTGCTCTCCTCCGGAACCGCCTCCGGGTCCATATCGCGCAGCACTCGATCCGCGCCCGACAAGCACAGGAACCGCTTGCCACGCATCCGGCCGATACAGGTCAGACCGACCTGCCGCGCGATCTCCACCCCCCAGGCCGTGAAGCCCGAGCGCGATGCGAGAACCGGGATACCCATCAGCGCGGTCTTGATCACCATTTCAGATGTCAGCCGGCCCGTAGTGTAAAGGAGCTTGTCCTCCGCAGAAACGCCTTCGCGAAACATCCATCCGGCGATCTTGTCCACCGCGTTGTGGCGCCCGACATCCTCCATATAGACAAGGGGTCGGTCACGGCAGCACAACACCGTTCCATGTATCGCCCCCGCTTCGAGGTAGAGCGACGGCGTGGTGTTGATCTTGTTCGCCAGTGTGTAGAGCCAAGAGGTTCGCACCTCCGCTCGCGGCAAAGTGACACGATCCAACCCCTCCATCATGTCGCCGAACACGGTGCCGACGGCGCATCCGCTCGTGCGCGTCTTCTTCTTGACCTTCTCCTCATAACTCGTCTGGCGCTCCGTTCGAACGACGACGGTTTCCAGATCCTCGTCGTAATCGACGCGCGTGATCACATCATCAGATTGCAACATGCCCTGATTGCGCAGGAACCCGATTGCCAGATATTCGGGAAAATCGCCGATTGTCATCGCCGTCACGATCTCCTGCGCATTGAGGAAAATCGTCAGCGGGCGTTCCTCGACCACCCGTGCCTCGACCTCGCTGCCGGTGTGATCCACGCCAGAGACCGACCGTGTCAGCCGCGCGGCCTGCGGATCGGGCGCGATGATGTAGTCCGTCTGAGCCTCATTCGACATAGATTGCAACTCCTTGCGGCAGAGGATACCCCGTTGCGGCGAAAGCCAACAGGGGAGAGTGATGGCGGGCGTCGGCATAAAGTCAAGCTACTGGCGCGGCTTCCGCGACGGTGTTCCGTTTCTCGCGGTGATCATTCCCTTCGGGATGCTGTTCGGTGTCGTCGGCACCGAGGCCGGGCTCGAAATTTATGAGACACTTGCCTTCTCCATCGTCGTGATCGCGGGAGCGGCGCAATTTACCGCCCTGCAACTGCTGACGGAAAACGCCCCGACCATCGTCATCATCGCCTCTGCACTGGCGGTGAACCTGCGGATGGCGATGTATTCGGCATCCATCACGCCGCATCTGGGCGCCTTGCCCTTCTGGAAACGCGCCATTGTTGCCTATTTCCTCGTCGATCAAACCTATGCGACCGCGATGATCGACTATGAAACGCGTCCGGCGCAACCGGTTGAAGACAAGTTTCGCTACTTTCTCGGCGTTCTCACCCCGATCTGCCCGCCTTGGTATTTCGCGACGCTGGCCGGAGCTCTGATTGGCGAAGGCATCCCGGCCGGTCTCGGCCTCGATTTCGCATTGCCCATCGCCTTTCTCGCGATGATCGGCCCGATGCTGCGCACTCCGGCGCATCGCATCGCGGCGCTGGTTGCGGTCATCCTCGCGCTCGGCTTCGCGTGGCTTCCGTTCAACCTCGGGCTGATGATCGGCGCCGTCGGTGGCATGGTTGCCGGCGCGCGGGCCGAAGTTGCGCTGGGGCTGGAGCCATGACCGATACGGCCCAGCTCTGGCTCATCATTCTCGCGCTCGGTGCGGGCAGTTTCGGGCTGCGCTTCGTGTTTCTCGGCATCGTTGGGAATCGCGATCTGCCACCCTGGCTGCTCAGGCATCTGCGCTACACCGCCGTCGCCGTCATCCCGGCGCTCATTGCACCGCTGGTGGTATGGCCCGCCGCGACCCAAGGTGCACCGGATGCGCCCCGGCTCGCTGCCGCGGTGGCGACCTTTGCGGTGGGCTATTTCACCAAAAACGTCCTTGCGGCCATGGTTATCGGGGCTGCCGTGCTGATCGGACTGAACGCGCTGATCTAACGCTTATCGCGCGGCGACCTTGTTCTCATAGGCAGCGATGGCGACGGTTTTGTCGTCGTCATCATTCTCGACCAGAACGCGGGTTTCAACGCCCGGCAAAGCCCCGAAATCGCGCATGAGGCTTTTCGGAAACCAGGTCGCGCCGATGCTTTCGAAGCCTGGCAATTGCCGCAAGAGAGCCGCCGTGCTCTGCGCGCATCTGGCAGAGCCGACCGGCCCGTTCCCAATGGCGAGCTGCATGGCGCGCTCCGCCACGTCCGCCGGCACCTCGATACGCTGGATCGCCACACGATACGTCTTTCGTGCATGCGCCCGAGCGTAGAAATCCGCAACCTCGGGCGTCACACCGTAAAGCACGTCATCGCGCTCGGGCACCGAACTGAGCCTGACCGATCCCGCCGGATCGAAGATGATCCGTTGGGAGGCATTGATCATCAGGCTCGTATGCGCCCCCGCCTCCGAACGGTTGTTGATCATCGTATAAAGCGTGAGCGCCGGCGGCCCGTCATGGCGGTAGGACGCGCTGCTGATCACTTCGAGCGGCGCGTCGGGGCGCAGATCCGCGCCCGCCCCGCAGCCGACAAGAATCGTCAGCGCCATCCCGGCGCAGAGACGCCAAAGCGAAGTCATCACGGTCACGCTGGCCGGCGATCAGGAATTGAAGATCGCGAGGAAAATAAGAACCGCAATCGAGGCGATCGCGACGCGTGTTGCGACCTTGATAAAGCCTTCGAAGGTCTTTTCCTGCTCCGTGATATCCATGGAACCGTGCTTGTGTTCAGCCATTTCAAACAATCCCTAACCTGAGTTGCCCTGTCGCTACCTGATTTGCCAGCCGCTGTCACGCCTGCATAGAGTGCGATCTGTCGCGCCTAACCGGCTTGTTCAAGTTTCGCCGCCAATTCGAACCCGATCCGGCGCGGCTCCGCCTTTGTCTCTGGTTTCGGCAAGGCGCGCAGGGCGACGTTGAGTTGAGACACATGCTGAATAAGCTGCATCCGCCGTCCCTTCGAATCGGTGCCGTAGAAGGTGACGATATCCGGATCGAAGAAGCCTAGCCCTTCGATCCGGAGCACGCCTGTCTCATTGCCGGCAAATCCCATCGCGACCTCGTGTTCGTTGTCCAGCGCCTCCTCGAAATTCTTGATATAAAGGATCAGCCTCTCATGCGCCCATTCTGCCGGGCTCTTGCGCGCGGCCGGCTTCTCGGTCACGCAATCGGCGCTTGCCGCCGCGCGCGTCGACGCGTCATCGGACGTATGCGCATCGTATTTGCGGGGCAAAGCATCCGTTTCGGCATATTCCGCTGTCGTTCTGATATCGTCGTTCATGTCAGGCTCCTGCGTGGCGAACGGGGAAGCAGATTAACGAAAGGTTAAAAGGGCCGGAACGGACCCGATGTTTCGCATGCGAAACAAAAGGGCGCGGTTGCTGACCTATATGCCCGATCATTCCCCCGGCGTTTCGGCAAGGCGCATCACCGGCTGGCCGGCGTCCTGCGCCAATTCTTCAAAATCGAAGTTATCAAGCCGCCGCGCGCGGCGCCCGGCCTTGTCGGCGCTGATCTTTATCTCGGCGATGTCCTTGGACGCCTGCCCGAAATGCCGATCCAGATTCTCGACCCGTGTGCCAAGACGGTCGACATCGGCATACAGCAACCCAAGCTCCTTTCGGATGGCCCCGGCCTGCTCCTGCATCCGCGCGTCCTTCAGGATAGCGCGCATTGTATTGAGCGTCGCCATGCATGTGGTGGGCGACACGATCCAAACGCGCGCCGCAAAACCCTCTCGCACGATCTCGCGAAAATTTGCGTGCAATTCGGCATAAACAGCTTCGGAGGGCAGGAACAGCAGTGCGCCGTCCGCTGTCTCACCCTCGATGATATACCGCTCGGAAATATCCTTGATGTGTTTTCGCAGCGAAAGACGCAGCTGTTGGGCCGCGCGCGTCGCCTGCTCGGCCGTTTCCGAACGGCGCAACTGCTCATAGGCTTCGAGCGGGAATTTGCTGTCTATGGCGATCGGCCCCGGCGGGTTGGGCAGGTGAATCAGGCAATCGGCCCGTTTGCCGTTCGAGAGCGTGGCCTGCAGATCGTAGCTGTCCTTCGGTAATGCCTTGCTGACGATATCGGTGAGCTGGATTTCCCCGAACGCGCCGCGGGTCTGCTTGTTAGAGAGGATATCTTGCAGAGATAGCACGTCGCCCGACAATTTGGTGATATTGTCCTGCGCCTTGTCGATGCTTTGCAGCCGTTGCTGTAGATCGCCGAGCGATTGCGCGGTGCGGCGCGCCGACCCTTGCAGGTTCTCCGTCATCTGCGATTGCACCTGCGCCAAGCGGCGCTCCATCAGTTGGAGCATGGCCGTCTGGCTCTGCGCCTGCGCCTCGCTGACATGCGTCAGTCCGCCGGAAAGCCGCTCCTGCCCGTCGCTGAGCGCCTGAACGCGCTGGCCGACCTGCGCGAGTTGGTAGACCAATGGTTCCGCCAGTTTCGCAGCGCGGCGTGCTGAAAGCACGGACAGGAAGAGAAGCCCCAGAACCGCGGCCATCAGCGCCAGCGCGGCAAGCACGAGCGGGTTCGAAAGATCGAGCGCGGTATCACCAATCTGAATCATGTCCGTCCGAACAGCCTTTCGATATCGGCCAGCTTGAGTTCCACATAGGTGGGCCGGCCGTGATTGCATTGCCCGGAATAGGGCGTCGCTTCCATCTCGCGCAGCAGCGCGTTCATCTCCTCGGCCCTCATCGCCCGGCCCGATCGGATCGAGCCATGACAGGCCACACGGCTCAATATCGCCTCGATCCTGTCTTCAACCGCTCGCGAACGCCCGTTATCGTCAAGCTCATCAAGCACATCGCGCAGCAACGCGTCCGCATTGATCTGGCCCAGAATGGCAGGGGTTTCCCGCACCACGACGGCACCGTTCCCGAATGGTTCTACCACAAGACCCATACGATACAAATCGTGAACATTCTCTAAAAGCCGATCGCAATCTGCTTGGCTCAACTCCACAACCTCGGGAATCAAAAGAGCCTGCGCGGATACGCCGGTCTCGGCCATCTGCGCTTTCAGTTTTTCGTAAACGAGCCGTTCATGCGCGGCGTGTTGATCGACGATCACGATCCCGTCTTCGGTCTGTGCGATAATGTAATTTTCGTGCACCTGCCCGCGCGCCGCGCCGAGGGGCAGAGCGGTGCGCGGCGCTTCGGACTGGCCTGTCTCCTCCACGACGCGGCCGCTAAAGCTTTGGGCCATTTCGGAAAAACCGGGCGCTTGCGCCGCATAGGCCGTTTGTTTCGCGGCGAAATCGGGGCGGTCCATCTGGTAGATGCGCGGCTCGCCCGCTGGCTCCGGGCGCATCGCACCGAGCGTGGCTCCGGCGACGGTGGTCGAGGCGCGATGGCCGGCGTCTGCAAGCGCGTGGCGCAGGCCCGAGACGACCAGGCCGCGCACCAAACCCGGCTCCCGAAAACGGACTTCCGATTTGGCCGGATGGACATTGACATCGACCTTGCGCGGATCGCAATCGATGAAGAGCGCGACCGCCGGGTGCCTGTCGCGCGACAGGAAATCGGCATAGGCACCGCGCAGCGCGCCGATCAGGAGCTTGTCCCGCACCGGGCGCCCGTTGACGAAGAGGAACTGCGCGACCGCCGCGCCGCGCGAATAGGTCGGCAAACCGGCCAGCCCCGTCAGGCGGACGCCCTCGCGTTCGGCATCGATTTGAACGGCATTCTCGACGAAATCGCGCCCCATCACCTGCCGCAAACGCTCGCCCAACGCTTCGAACAGATCACCGCTTGCCGCATCGGCCCGAAAGGTCACGCGCCCCTCGCCGCCACCCGAGACATCGCGCAGCGTGAACGCGATAGAAGGCTCGGCCATTGCAAGGCGCTTGATGACGTCCGAAATCGCCTGCATCTCCGCTCGGTCGGACCGCAGAAACTTCAAGCGCGCCGGGGTGGCGTGAAACAAATCGCGCAGCGAAACGACCGTGCCGCGCGTCAGCGCTGCCGGTTTGATCGGTGCGACGGCCCCGCCGGAAACGGCGATCTCCGCACCCTCGCAGCCGTCGGCACGGCTGGTGATGCAGAGCCGCGCGACCGCACCAAGCGATGCGAGCGCCTCACCGCGAAAGCCGAAACTGTGGATGTCGAGCAAATCCGAACCGTCGATCTTGGAGGTGGCGTGCCGCGCCAGGGCGAGCGGCAATTCCTCGGGCGGGATACCGCAACCGTCATCAGAGACGCGAATGGATGTCTTGCCGCCGTCGGCGACAGCCACCTCGATCCGCGTCGCGCCGGCATCTATCGCGTTCTCCACCAGTTCCTTGACGGCGGAGGCCGGGCGCTCCACAACCTCGCCGGCGGCGATCCGGTTGATGGCGCTTTCCTCAAGCTGTTGAATAGATGCGCGGATATTGGGGCTGTGGGTGTTCATGCCACGAGATGTAGCATGGCGGCACCGATTCTTCCAAGGGGCACCGCGCGAGATCCGCTTCGGCCAGCGCTCTGCATTGACCCGGCATACCGGGCTGCTAACAGTCTGTCATGCTTGACGTTCTGCTCCAGACGCTTCCTTTCTTCGCGCTGATCGCGCTTGGCTATGGTGCGGGCCGCATGGGTTTCTTCCCGCCGGACGCGACAGCCTATCTGACGAAATTCGTTTTTTACTTCGCGCTGTCCGCGATGCTCTTTCGATTCTCGGCCACGCTGTCGCTCGATGCGATCTTCGAGCCACGCCTTGCTGCCGGGTATCTCTTTGGAACGGCGCTGGTCTATTGTCTTGCCGTCGTCGCGGCGCGTCTGCGCGGCATGTCCCTGCCGGTCGCAGCCATCGAAGGGCAGGTCGCCGCGATCGGGAATACCGGGTTTCTGGGCGTTCCCATGCTGGCCCTCTTGATGGGGCCGGAGGCGGTCGGGCCGATCATTCTTGTCCTGACCATCGATCTCGTGGTGTTTTCGTCCTTGCTCGTCATTCTCGTCGTCGGTGCGCAGGAGGGGCGGCTGTCTCTCTCAGTGCTACGGCCGGTCGGTGCCGGGTTGCTCAGAAACCCGATGATCGTGTCGATCCTTCTCGGTTTCGCAGTCTCAACCAGCGGTGCCGTGCTTCCCGTTCCGGCCGATACCTTCCTGGCGATCCTCGCCGCTGCGGCCACGCCCGGCGCTCTTTTCGCCATTGGCGCATCGCTGTCGGACAAATCGGCCGAGCGTCTGAGCACCGCCGCATGGCTCAGCTTCTGCAAGCTTGCGCTGCATCCGCTGGCCGTTTCCATCGGGGTTTATACGCTTTTTTCGGCCGATCCATATAAGGCTGGAGTTGTCGTTGCAGCGGCGGCCTTGCCGGTGGCGGGAAACGTCTTCATGCTGGCGCAACATTACCGCGTCGCGCCGCAGCGCGTGTCCGCCGCGATCCTGATTTCCACGACGTTGAGCATCGTGACGGTGTCGTTCGTAATCTCACTCGTTTCGCAATAGAAAGGGCGCATGATGAAAACCGTATCGGAAAACAAGGCTTTTGGAGGCGTTCAGGGCGTCTATACGCACGGCTCCGAGGCGTGCGGCTGCGACATGACCTTCGGCCTTTACCTTCCGCCGCAAGCCACGCTGCATCCCGTTCCGGTTCTTTGGTATCTGTCGGGCCTGACATGCACCCATGAGAACGCCATGACCAAGGCCGGCGCGCAGGGGTTCGCCGCCGAAGCGGGGTTGGCGCTGGTCTTTCCCGATACATCGCCGCGCGGCGACGATGTGGCCGATGATGACGCCTATGATCTGGGCAAGGGCGCGGGGTTCTACGTCAATGCCACACAAGACCCCTGGGCGCCGCATTACCGGATGTGGGACTACATTGCCGAGGAGCTGCCGAAGCTTGTTGAGCGCAATTTCCCCATCGAGCCCGAGTTGCAGGCCATCACCGGGCATTCCATGGGCGGCCACGGAGCCTTGACGCTGGTGATGGCCGATCCCGGCCGGTTCTCAAGCGTGTCGGCCTTTGCCCCCATCGCCAACCCGAGCCAAAGCGAATGGGGCCAAAAACAGCTTTCCGCCTATCTGGGCGAGGATCGGGACGATTGGGCGCGGCACGATGCGACGCGGCAGATGGAGGCGGCAGGATTCGACGGGCCGGTGCTGATCGATCAGGGCGGAGACGATCAATTCCTCGATCTGCTGAAACCCGAAGCCTTGGCACAGGCAATGACCGCGCGGCGGCAGGATGGGGTGTTCCGAATGCAAAAGGGATACGACCACTCCTATTTCTTCGTTTCGACCTTCATGCCCGACCACATCGCGTTTCACGCCGACGCGCTTGGCCTGTGAGCCGAATTTTCGTCGATGCCGATGCCTGTCCGGTGAAGGCAGAGGTCGAGCGCGTCGCAACCCGGCACCGGGCACCGGTTTATCTGGTGTCCAATGGCGGCTTGCGCCCGTCGCAAAATCCGTTGGTCCAGATCGTCGTCGTTCCCGATGGGCCGGACGTGGCCGATATGTGGATCGCTGAACGCGCCGGGCCGGGTGACGTGGTGATCACCGCCGACATTCCGCTGGCGGCCCGCTGCGTCGAGTCCGGGGCCCGCGTGCTCAAGCCGAACGGTGAAGCGCTGAGCGCGCGCAATGTCGGGCAGGCGCTCGCAACGCGCGATTTGATGACCGATCTGCGCGCCGCCGACCCTTTCCGTCAGGGCGGTGGGCGCGCGTTTTCAAAGGCAGATCGATCCCGTTTCCTCGATGCACTGGAACGGGAGTTGCGCAGCGCGGCGCGCGAGGCGCCGAGAGACACCTGAAAGGACAGCCATGAGTATCGAGATCATCCCCTTTTCCGAAGGCGAGGCGCAGCTGGATTGGCTCGAACTGACCGAGGCCATCGCCCGCGGGCACAATCTTCCCAAAGCCGAAATTTCGGACGGGTTTCTTTATCGCCGCAGCGACACGTTGCTGAACCGGGCGGCATGGATCGACGGGCTCGGTCTTGCTGTCAAGTCGGCGACGATCTTTCCGGGCAATGCGGAGCGGGGCGCGCCGACCGTCAATGGCGGCGTTTCGCTGTATTCCGATGCCGATGGCACGCTTGAGGCCGTCGTCGATTTTCACCTCGTCACGAAATGGAAAACCGCCGGTGACAGCCTGCTGGCGGCGCAGCTGTTGGCACGGGCCGATAGCGCTGTGATCCTGATCGTCGGCGCAGGGACAGTCGCGCATTCGCTGATCGAGGCTTATGGCGCGGCCTTCCCGACTGCACGGTTCGTGCTGTGGAACCGTACGGCTGAAAAGGCGCGCGCCCTTGCAGGGCAATATGACGGAATCGAGGTGGCCGAGGATCTTCCGAAGGCCGTCGCCGCAGCCGATATCGTCGCTTGCGCCACCATGTCGACGGAGCCGGTTCTGCGCGGAGAGTGGCTGAGTCCTGGCACCCATGTCGATCTGATTGGCGCCTATCGGCCCGACATGCGCGAAGCCGACGATGCCGCCCTGCGCCGCGCGCGGATTTTCGTGGACAATATCGACACGACCGCGGGGCATATCGGCGAGTTGAAAGACCCGCTCGCGCGGGGGGTGTTGCAGCGCAGCGATATCGTGGCCGATTATTACGATCTGGATCGGTTCGTTCGCCGTTCGGAAGAAGAGATCACGCTGTTCAAGAATGGCGGCGGCGCGCATCTCGATCTGATGGTCAGCCGCTACATTCTCGACCGTTGGCGCGCGCGGTAGGTCGCGGCGGTTCTAGTGCAGCCGCGCGTGCCGCGTGACCTTACCGTCCCCCTGCGCTTCGATTCTTGCGAGCGCGGGTTTCAGCGGCTCGAACGCCACCGCCATGTGATGCGCATTCGCGTGCAACAGGCTGTCCGGCCCGGCGATCCACCCCACATGACCTTCCCAGAACAGGATATCACCGCGTTCCAGCGGCGTTCCGGCAGGCAGCGTTTCGCCGAGCGATTTTTCCTGCTGATCGCTATCGCCCGGACAGGCGATGCCGCAAGCATGACAGGCGATCTGCACGAGGCCCGAACAATCGATGCCGAAAGCCGAATTGCCACCCCAGAGATAGGGCGTTCCAAAGAGCCGTTCCGCCACTGCGACAGGGTCCCTCTCGGGCGGGTCCAGAGGCGCGATATGCGATGCGGGCACGTAAAGATCGCGTCCGCCGCCGTCGATGGTGGCCCAGCGCCCCTCCAGTTCGATCACAGAAAGCTCCGCACCGAGGGAAAGCGCGAGACCCTGCCCTTCGGTCGCTTTGAAATCAGGGCGCGGCAACGCGACTGTGTGCCGGTTGCGGACCCTATGTGACGGCGCGGCGCGAACCGGGGTCAGCAGATCTGCGTTGATATAGCCGGCATAGCCATCGCGCCTTGCGAAACCGAACGCTTTGCCGTCTGCGCGGTCCAGAACGCAGAACACTTGCCCCCACAAAAGCTCCCGCTCCCGATTGCCGGCCGCATTGCGAAGCGCGGCCACGGGTGCTTCGGTGACGCGAAACTCCTCGCCTTCGGTATAATTTTCGGCGTCGACGTGGCCCTTCAGGCTTGAATGAGCGACAGCCCCATTCGACCAGAGATCCCGTTTGTCGGTCATAGCGACAACACTTCAGGCAATGCGTCGAAAATCGCCCGCGCCCCTTGTAGCGCGCCGCCCTTGGGCTGCGCCGGCGCGGCGGTCGGGGTCCAGCCGTAGATATCGAAATGGACGTAGCGGTCCTTGTCCTCCACGAACCGGCGCAGGAACAAGGCTGCGGTGATCGATCCGGCGAAACCGCCTTTCGGCGCGTTGTCCAGATCGGCGATACCCGGCTCGATCATGGTCTCGTAGGGATCGTGGAACGGAAGTCGCCAGACCGGATCGGCCATGCCGCGCGCCGCTTTGTCGAGCAACGTGGCGAGGCTATCGTCATCGGTGTAGTAGGGCGCGATATCGGGGCCAACGGCGACGCGCGCAGCGCCCGTCAAGGTGGCCATCGACACGATCAAATCCGGCGCTTCCTCCGATGCAAGGGCCAGCGCATCGGCGAGCACCAGCCGGCCTTCGGCATCGGTGTTGTTGATCTCGACAGTCAACCCCTTGCGCGAGGTCAGAATATCCTGCGGACGGAAACTGTTGCCGCTGACAGCGTTTTCGACCGCCGGGATCAAGACCCGCAACTGCACTTCCAGACCGCAGGCCATGATCATCTGCGCCAGCGCCAGCACATTCGCCGCGCCGCCCATGTCCTTTTTCATAAGGCCCATGGACGAACCGGGCTTGAGGTTGAGCCCTCCGGTATCGAAACAGACTCCTTTGCCCACAAGAGTCAGGCGCGGCCCCTTTTGGCCCCAGCGCATGTCGATCAGGCGTGGCGCGCGGTTCGATGCGCGGCCGACCGCATGGATCATTGGAAAGTTCTGCTCGATCAGCGCATCGCCGGTGATCACGGTAAGCGCTGCGCCATAGGTCTCGGCCATATTGCGGGCGGCGATCTCCAACTCGTCCGGCCCCATGTCAGACGCGGGCGTATTGATGAGATCGCGGGCGGTGAACTCCGCTTCGGCCATGTATCTCACGCGGTCCGCATCTATGCCTTCAGGCGCGATCAGCTTCGGCATAGCCGCATCGCTCTTGCGGTAGCGGTCGAACTTGTAAGCCGACAGGAGCCAGCCGAGCGCTTCCTCTTCGGTGCGATCCCCGAGGGCGGTTTCCATCCGGTATGTGCAGGGCGCAAGCCGGGGAAGCGCAGCCGCAAGGGCGAACCTGCCCCGCTTCCGCTGCCGCGCCGTTCCATACCCGGCCAGCGCGAATTCCGGGCGCCCTGCGGCATCGTAACTCACAAGCGCAGTCCCAATATCACCCTTGAACCCGCTCGCTGCCACCCAATTCCGGACACGGTCGCCCTGCTCCTTGAGCCAATCGTCCAACTGGTCCGCATCTACAAGGTGAAGCGGAACGGCATCGGCGCCGCCTGGGGCGAAATCTACTGTCATGGCATCCTCATTCATCGCTTGGCGCGAACCTACGCTGATGCCGCCGCGCTGCAAGCCCAATCAAATGGAAAGATCCACGCCCAGTTCCGCGCAGGAGATCGCCAGTTCACCGCTGCGCAGAAGGCGGCACAAGGTCGCCGCGAGCGCTACCCCTTCGCCGCGATCCACGCAAACCAGAACGTCACGGGCGATCGCGGCCACCCCTTGCAACCCGATCTGCTCGGCAACCGGGATGAGGCCCCGCACCGATTTACGAAGCGCGATTTCCTCGCCCTCGGCATATTGCGCGCGGATCTGCGATAGCCGGACGGCCATATCCTCCAGCGCGCGGCAGACGATGTTTTCCGCCACGCTCGGCCCCAGATCACGACTGAGCATGTCAAGGACATCCTCGTCGAAATACGCGGTATCGCGCGGATGCAATATGGAAACCTGCTGCACCATGATGTGACTCCTTTCTCACCCCGACCTTGGATGAGGCATCGCAGCCAAGCCTTACCATCCGGTAACCCGCCGCTTTGTTTTTCGCTCGAAATTCGATCAAATCCGCACTATCGCAGGTCGAAAGAACAATCGGAGACCGCGATCCATGGATTCAGCAAAGCCGTTGCCTGCTTATCTGGTTCAAAGATATCACGGCTGGAAGGCGACCACGTATCACGACAACAGCGCGTGGTACAAAAGGCTCGCGAACGAAGGCCAGCGGCCGCGCGCGATGGTCATATCCTGCTGCGACAGCCGGGTGCATGTGACGTCGATCTTCGGTGCGGACCAGGGCGAATTCTTCATCCATCGCAATATCGCGAACCTGGTGCCGCCCTATGAACCGAACGGCGACCGCCACGGCACCTCCGCCGCCATCGAATACGCGGTCACCGCGCTCAAGGTGGCGCATCTGCTCGTCCTCGGCCATTCGAATTGCGGCGGCGTTCAGGGATGCCTCGATATGTGCTCCGGCAAGGCGCCGGAACTGGAGGAAACCTCAAGCTTCGTCGGACGCTGGATGGACATTCTCCGCCCTGGCTACGACCGCGTTGCGGATGTGCGGCCCGAGAGCGATCAGGTTCGCGCGCTGGAGAAGGAATCGGTGATTGTCTCGCTTGAGAACCTGATGAGTTTCCCCTTTATCGCCAATGCGGTGAAAGACGAAACGCTGACGCTTCACGGTCTGTGGACCGATATCGGCGAAGGCAGTCTTGAGCATTACGAACCGGCGTCGAGAACCTTCAAGCCGGTGTAGGACGATAATTCAACGCGACAGCGTCGCGGTCGAGCCGGAATGGTCGCTGCGCAGTTTCGGGCGGCCGAGACGATCGGCAAGGCGCGCGAGCGGTGTGCCGAGCGTTGTTCCGGTACAGATCGCGGTGCCGTTTTCGTCGATCAGGACAAGATGGCCGGATCGGAACGCGATCTCGTAGCCCTTGGATTTTAGCCGCCGGCAAAGATCGCCCCAGCTTGTCGCAGATTCGAAATGGCGCAACAGAAAGGTGCGCAGCAGCATCGCGGTTTCCGAATCGAGCGGAGCCGGCAAGGCAGCCGATCCATCGGCGTGGAACGTCCCGGAATGTGCAGTCATGACATCACCTGTGGTTCAGCTTCGACCATCGAAAAACGCTGCGCGCCGATTGAGGCAGAAATTGGGCACGGACTGCTCGCCCACTTTCGGGGAACCGGGTTTGCCGCGCGACTGTTTCCCCATCGTCACAGTGAGGAGGCATCGCATGACGGTAATGGCTCGGAAACTTGGGCCAAAACAGGCTCGGAAACTCGACGCGGCGCGGATCTTTGGTGACAGCCTCTGGGACGGGTCGGTCGATGGCACGGTGCTCGGGTGCGATGCGACGATCCTTTTCGTATCCGCCGAGCCGGGCGAAGGACCGTCATGGCACCTGCATCCCTATGACGAGATCTTCATCATCACCGAAGGATGCGCGTCATTCACCGTCGGGGACGAAAAAATAGACGCGACGGTCGGCGATGTGGTGATGGGGCCGGCGCATGTGCCGCACAAGTTTCACAACTCGGGCAGCGGAACCCTGCGCAGCATCGATATTCACCTGAGCCGCGAATGGATTCAAACCGATCTGGACGATCCGGAGGCATGAACGCGTATCGCGCCCGGAAGCAGGCCGGGCGCGATAGGAGTGTCAGCCCTTCTTGAGAACCTCGCGGCCTAGCGTTTCGGCAATCTGAACCGCGTTCAGCGCCGCGCCCTTGCGCAGGTTGTCGGACACGCACCAGAGGTTGATGCCGTTATCGATGGTCGGATCCTGCCGGATTCGGCTGATGAATGTCGCGAAATCGCCGACGCATTCCTTGGGCGTGACGTAGCCGCCATCCTCGCGCTTGTCGATCACCATGATGCCGGGAGCCTCGCGCAGGATATCGCGCGCTTCATCCTCGTCGAGGAAGTCTTCGAACTCGATATTGATCGCCTCGGAATGGCCGACAAAGACCGGAACGCGCACGCATGTGGCCGTGACCTTGATCGCCGGATCGACGATCTTTTTCGTCTCGGCGACCATCTTCCACTCTTCCTTGGTCTGCCCGTCCTCGAGGAACACGTCGATATGCGGGATCACGTTGAAGGCGATGTCCTTGGGATAGACCTTGCGCTGATAGTCGTCGGTCGGGTTATAAACTGCCTTGGTCTGGTCCCACAGTTCATCGATCGCTTCCTTGCCGGAGCCGGAGACCGACTGATACGTGCTGACGACGACGCGCTTGATATTCGCACGGTCATGCAGCGGCTTGAGCGCCACGACCATCTGCGCGGTTGAGCAGTTCGGATTGGCGATGATGTTCTTTTTCGAATAGCCGTGGATCGCGTCCGCGTTGCACTCGGGCACGATCAGCGGCACGTCCGGGTCGTAGCGGTACAGCGAGGAATTGTCGATTACCACGCATCCCGCCTTGGCCGCCACGGGCGCGTATTTCTTGGTCGCGTCCGAGCCGATGGCGAAAAGCGCGATATCCCAGCCCGAAAAATCGAACGTATCGAGATCCTGCGTCTTCAACGTCGTGTCGCCGAAGCTGACCTCCGTTCCGAGGGACCGGCGCGATGCAAGCGCGGCGATCTCATCGACGGGGAACTGGCGCTCGGCCAGGATACTCAGCATTTCGCGGCCCACATTTCCGGTGGCGCCAACAACAACGACTCTGTAGCCCATGTGGCTCTCCTTTCATCTGCCCCGCGAACGCGCGTCGCGGGCGGGGTCGAGCGTGGCTCATACAGGAAGGCCGCGCAGGACGAAAGGGGGCTTGCCCTCAACCGGTTTTCGCATCATCGCGCTGGGGGCGGCCCGGGATCTCCTCGCGCGGCGGAGCGGGTTGCCAGTTCTCGATCAGTTCCACCGCTTCGGCCGCGCTTTCGACGAAACGGAAGAGATCGAGATCCTCCTCACTGATCGTGCCAGCTTCGGCCAGCGCCTGCCAGTTGATGATCCTCTCCCAGAAATCCCGCCCGAACAGAAGGAACGGGACCCGCTCCATCCGTCCGGTCTGGATCAGGGTCAGCGTCTCGAACATTTCGTCGAGCGTTCCGAAACCGCCCGGAAAGATGCAGATCGCCCGTGCGCGCAGCAGGAAATGCATCTTTCGAATGGCGAAATAGTGGAAGTTGAAACTGAGATCCGGCGTCACGTATTCGTTCGGAGCCTGCTCATGCGGCAGCACGATCCCCAGCCCGATCGACTGCCCGCCCACGTCCATCGCGCCGCGATTGCCGGCCTCCATCACGCCCGGCCCACCGCCGGTGACGATGACGAACTCCTTGCCGCCCCGGTCCATGGACTTGCGCGTCATCAGGCGGGAAAACTCGCGTGCCTCGTTGTAGAAATGCGACAACTCGGCGAGCGTTCTGGTGCGGGCCTGATCAGCCTCGGAGGGCCGCGGGATACGTGCGCCGCCGAACAGCACGACCGTGCTTTCGATCTGGTGCGCATCCATCACCATTTCCGGTTTGAGCAGTTCAAGTTGAAGCCGCACGGGGCGCAGCTCTTCGCGGCACAGGAAATCGTCGTCTGCAAAGGCCAGTCGATAGGAGGGCGACCGCGTCTGCGGCGTATCGGGAACGTCGCTTGCGGTGCTGCGGTCGCGCCCTGCGTCGCGGAAAGGGCTGTTGCGCTGATCGTTCATTCGGGTCTTTTCCTCGTATGTGATCTTTCACACGTAAACCGACGCGGCCAACATGACCAGTGATGGCGCCGGTCAAGGCCGGATCGACGCGGCGCTGATCCGTTGCGATTTGCCCCGCCCCCTCTTATAGGGAAGCGAACGTCACTTACGCTTGGGAACTCCGCATGTCGAACGCACAGCTTGAAACCGCCATCGAAGCCGCCTGGGAGTCCCGAGACAGCATCACCCCGGCAACCACGGGCGAAACGCGCGAGGCCATCGAGGATACGCTCGATGCGCTCGACAGCGGCAAGCTGCGGGTGGCCGAGCGGCAGGACAATGGTGATTGGCATGTGAACCAGTGGGCCAAGAAGGCGGTGCTTCTGGGCTTTCGCATCAAGGACATGGAGCAGCAGGACGGCGGACCGCAAGGTGGTGGCTGGTGGGACAAGGTGGACAGCAAGTTCGCCGGCTGGGGCGACAACCAATGGAAGGCCGCCGGTTTCCGCGCCGTGCCGAACTGCGTCGTCCGCAAGAGCGCCTATATCGCGCCGGGCGTCGTGCTGATGCCGTCCTTCGTAAATCTCGGCGCTTATGTCGATGAGGGCACGATGGTCGATACATGGGCGACCGTGGGGTCCTGCGCGCAGATCGGAAAGAACGTGCATCTGTCGGGTGGCGTCGGAATCGGCGGCGTGCTGGAGCCCATGCAGGCCGGCCCGACCATCATCGAAGACAATTGCTTCATCGGCGCGCGCTCCGAAGTGGTCGAGGGGTGCATCGTGCGCGAAGGATCCGTTCTCGGCATGGGCGTGTTCATCGGCCAGTCCACGAAGATTGTGGACCGCGAAACCGGCGAGGTCATGTATGGCGAGGTGCCGCCCTATTCCGTCGTGGTTGCCGGCTCGATGCCGACCAAGAACAACATCAACCTTTACTGCGCCGTGATCGTGAAGCGGGTGGACGAGCGCACGCGCTCCAAGACCGGCATCAACGAATTGCTGCGCGATTAGGGCCGGGCGCATGAGCGACGGGGCGAAAGCTAAGAAGCCGCAGCATGTCTATACGCTTGTGGTCGAGCTTGGTCGCAAGACCGGCGACGGGCTGCCTGACGGGGCGACGGGCGCCGCGCTCATGTGTTATGCCAGCGGTGTCGATGAGGCGGAGGCCGTGCGCGAGACCGTGGCGATCCTCAAACAGGCCGACATGGCGCCGCTCGATGTGACGGGCTATGGCACGCGCGAGGATCGCGAGGCGCAGGGCCACGAGATCGGCGCGGACGAGGCGGAGCTCATGCAGCAGGCGCTCGATGACAACGCGGTGATCGTGGCGCAGGTCACGCCGCATTTCGACGAAAGAGAAAGCTAGGCAGCGCGTGCCTCGGCAAGCGTGATCGCCTCGAAGGCTCGCAAGACCTGATATCCGGCGCGGTGATGTTCCGGCAATAGCGCGCGTGGCAGCCCGCCAAGGACCGACGCGTCCAGAAGCGCGGTATCGCGGCGCATCCGGCCGATATAAAGCGATTCCAGTGCCGCGCCCGATGTGCGCACGGCGTCATGGTGCGGCAGAAGGATCTGGTGATAGCGGGCAAAACGCGGCGCCGGTTCGAACCGCGCGGCATAGCCGTCGACCAGCGCGGTGGCGGGGATCAGCACCTCTTCGCGCCCGAAAAGGTATTCGACCTCCGGCCCGTTGACGAGCAGGCGCTGATGGCGGGAAACGACCACATCCTGTTGCAGGCCGAAATAAGGCGCACGCAGGCGGATGGGGCGGAACGAGCCAAGCGCGGGAACCTCGCGCGCCGCGGTATGCAGGACCGGCACCAGTGCGCCGCCCGCGGCACGCACCACATCGCCCTGCCTGAGCGACATGACAAGTCGCGGCCCCTGCGCGGTTTCCAGCGGCACCGAAGGCGCAAGCGACGGCATCGGGCCGACCGGCTCGATCCGGCTCGACAGGGCGACGAAAATCACATCGGGATCGATCTCCGTCAGACCTTGCGGATGGGTCAGCGCAACGAGATCGGCGAGCAGCGGCGCACGCGGCATCGTGAAATCGCGCGTCAGCACGAGATCGGTTTCCGGCCGCGCCACGACCAACCGGCCCAACCCCTTGGCGACATCCCAACTCAGCGTGACCTGAAGCGTGTCCGTGCGCGCTTCGCGGCCGCGCTCGATCACCTCATGCACCACGTCACCGCCTTGCGCGATCACGCAGACGACGCTGCCATGGGGCGTGGACATCAGCGAAAAACTCGCCCCGCCCCCATCGCGTCGCGCATAGGACAGGAGCCGTTGCGGCCGCGCATCCGGCGACAGCCGCGTCTCAAGCAGGATCGAGCCCGTGGGAACGCAGGCGCGTGAGCTTCGCCGCAATGCCTCCGCCGCGTCCTCGCGCAACCATGGAGCGCGCGTGCTGCAATCGAGCAGCGCAAACCAGCTCACGCGGCGGCCCCGATGAACATCGCGGCTTCGTGCCGTTTCAGGATCTGCCGCGCCGCATCGCCATAGCCTTCGCCGGTCTCCGGGTCGAGTTCGGGGAAAAGCTGCACAAGTTCGGTTATGATGTCCTCCTCGAACGCGTCCATCGTTTGCGGGCCGGGCAGGAAGCTCTCGGTGGCAAGACCGTTGGCCATGATGATCTCGTGCCGGTCGAACAGGAGATGCACATAGGTGACGCTGCCCCCCTCGACCGATTGGACGTTTCGCCCATCGATCAGATGTTTCGCTGCGACCAGCACCTCGGGCGTTCCGAAAACCAGATCGGCCAGCGGATCGCGCATGAGGATGCGGTGCTGCGGAGAGAGCATCAGATTGGCGTGTTCGCCGAAGGTTCCCGCCGCGACCCGCACAGGCGCGAAGGTTCCCGTTGCCGCGACAGTGCGCTGGCCGATCCAGCGAAGTGGCTGAAACCCGTTATCCATCGTCCAGACCAGATCGCCGGGCTCCAGCCGCTCCACGCGCTTTTGCCCGGCATCCGTGCGGATCATGGTTCCGGCCACGAAACACGGCACGGTCGCGATGGTCACGAACCCGGTATCGATCTCGCCGCTCGCGCTTTCGACCTCGTAGGTGAAATTCACCGTCTCGAAATCTGAATCCGAGGTGACCGAAAGCGTGCCAGCAGGCGTCAGTGTCACGACCTGACCTGTGTTCAGCGTGACGCTGTCGCCGGGCGTCACGGCAATGCCGTTTATATGCGTTATGAAAAGCGCGCTGCCGGTGTTGTTTATGTCGTTTGACAGAACGTCGATCGTCTTGGTGCTGTTGGTGTAGATATTGAGGCTGTCGGCCTCGGCGATCAGATCGGTCTGGATCGAATCCGCAGCAATGAGAAGGTTGGAATCGTAATTCGAATCCACCACGTCCGCGATGCCGATACGGATCGAATTCACCTGCCCCGGGATGACGTTCATCTTCATCGTCAGGGTAACGGTGAAGCCGTCCATCTCGGTATTGTAATCGTCATTCGCGTTGCTGATGAACAGGTTGGAATTGTCATCCTCGTTCAGGTTCGCCGGGTCTACATCGCCATTGCCGGGCAGGATATTGACCTGCGTTCCGTTCACCCATACGCCGACGAAATCCTGATACACGTCATCCGTGAATTCGGGATATTCCTCCGAAGAAAACACGAAACGCATGGTCATCGTGTCTTCATCGGGGATGAAATCGACATCGAGATAGGACGCGTCGTAGGTATTGGTTCCGGCTGCGGCGTTGAAATCGGAATTGTTGTTCTGACCGCTCGTATTGGTGCCGGTCTGCTGGCTGATGTTCGGATCGTTTCCGCCCCACCACCAGGGACCGGGCGAACGGGTAAACGCATCCGCGCGGCCGGTGGACAGAATCACGCCCGTATCTCCCGGCGTCACACCCGGAGACAGCGCGTCGCCATCCTCGTAGATCGCCGAGGATCGGTTGTCGCCGGTATAGCTGGCGTTCACCACCGAAACGCCATTGCCGAAAATTGCGTTGGCCATGTCCATGGCGCTGGCATTGGTGATGTAGGTAAGCTCTGCTGCGGTCGCCATTGCTGCCTCGGTTTCGTCGGGGCACGTGTCAGGCACGGGGCTGTTGCAAGGCCGGTGTGTTCACCGTGCCGCGCTGCCCTTTTCGTTACCTGTCTGCCTCAAGACTTTATTGTTTGTTAACCAATGGCTAACACGGCCCCAGGGCATCTGTCATCTCCACCAGCCGCCATATGTGGCATAGGCCAGCCCGAATTGCGCCTTTTCCGCCACATTTGCCCTCGCGTGTTAGCGCGGATACTCCTGAGCCGAAACATCCCAGGAAGGGCCGCGCCATGCCGCATATCGATCCCGTAGAGCTGACCGCAGCGCTCGTTCGCTGCCCCTCGATCACACCCGAAGAGGGCGGCGCGCTCGCGCTCTTGCAGGAGCTTCTGGAACACGCGGGTTTCGCCTGCACCCGCGTCGATCGCGGCGGGATTTCCAACCTCTTCGCACGCTGGGGTGATATGGGCCATCCGCGCAGCTTTGGGTTTAACGGGCATACCGATGTCGTGCCTCTGGGCGATCCGAAGGACTGGACGAAACCGCCCTTCGGAGCCGAGATCGACGGCGGGTTCATGTATGGGCGCGGCAGCACGGATATGAAATCCGGCGTTGCCGCCTTTGTCGCCGCCGCGGTGGATTTCGTGCAGAATACCCCGCCGGACGGGTCCATCATCCTCGCGATCACCGGGGACGAGGAAGGCGATGCGACCGACGGCACCGTTGCGCTGCTCGACTGGATGAAGGCGCAGGGCGAGAAAATGAGCGTTTGCCTTGTCGGAGAGCCGACCTGCCCCGACCATATGGGCGAGATGATCAAGATCGGGCGGCGCGGGTCGCTTTCGGCGTGGTTCACCGTGACGGGCAAGCAGGGCCATTCCGCCTATCCGCACCGCGCGCTGAACCCGATGCCGGCGATGGCGCGGCTGATGGATGTGCTGTCCTCGCATGAACTGGATCAGGGCACCGAACATTTCGACGCCTCGACGCTGGCGGTCGTGACCATCGACACCGGAAACGGCGCGACCAACGTGATCCCGGCGCAAAGCCGTGCTTGCGTGAATATTCGGTTCAACGACGCACATAGCGGCGCGGCGCTCTCGGACTGGCTGCGGGCCGAGGCGGCGAAGGTGGACGAGGCATTCGGCACGAAAACGCAGGTCGAGATCAAGATCTCCGGCGAGAGTTTCCTGACGCCGCCGGGCGCGCTGTCGGAACTGGTCTCTGCCGCCGTCGAGGCGGAAACCGGCGTCACACCCGCGCTGTCCACCAGTGGCGGCACGTCGGATGCGCGGTTCGTCAAGGATCATTGCCCGGTCGTCGAATTCGGGCTTGTCGGCAAGACGATGCACGAGGTCGATGAACGCGTTTCGGTGGAACAGATCGGCCAGCTCAAGGCGATCTATACGCGCATCTTGACGGAGTATTTCCGCGCATGAGCGTGACCGTCACCCGCCCCGCCGATCCGGCCCCCTGCTATGCGCTGCGCCACACCGTCTTCGTCGAGGAACAGAACGTGCCGCCCGAACTGGAACGCGATGCGCTGGATGCAAGCGCGATCCACCTTCTGGCGAGCGTTGAGGGCACCCCGATGGGGGCCGCTCGCATCGTGTTGACCGGCGACACCGGCAAAATCGGCCGCGTTTGCGTTCTGCCCGAAGCGCGCGGCACCGGCCTCGGTGCTTCGCTCATCCGCGAGGCGCTCCATATCCTGAACGCGCAAACCGGAATCACCCGCGCAGTGCTTGGTGCGCAGCTCAGCGCCCTGACGTTCTACGAAAAGCTGGGTTTCACAGCCTATGGCGAGGTGTTCGACGATGCCGGAATCGATCATCGCATGATGGAATATCGCCTGCCCGACTGAGCCCATTTTCGCCATGACGCGCCTTTTCGCCCGTGCTACGCCAAGGGCATGAGCAAACTGCCGAGCAAGAGCGAGATCCTCGACTGGATCTCCGCCAACCCGACCCTCACAGCAAAGCGCGAGATCGCCAAGGCATTCGGCATCAAGGGCGCGGCGCGGATCGACCTGAAACGCCTGCTCAAGGAGCTTGAGGCCGAGGGGCATCTGGAGAAGCGCAAGAAAACCTATCGCGATCCCGACCGGCTGCCCCCGGTGAGCGTGCTCCAGATCAAGGAGCCGACCGTGGACGGCGATATCTTTGCGCAGCCGCTGGAATGGCATGGCGAAGGGGTGGAGCCGATCGTGCTCTACATTCCCCGTGCCAGCGATCCCGCGCTGGGCGAAGGCGACCGCATCCTCGCGCGACTGACGGTGGTGCACGAGGAAGACCACAATTACGAGGCGCGCCTGATCCGGCGCATCGGGACAAACCCGCGCAAGATCGTCGGCATCTTCAAGAAAGGCTCGGATGGCGGGCGGATCCTGCCCATCGACAAGGGCGCCGACAAGGAATGGACCGTGGCCGCCGACGCGATGGGCGGCGCCAAGGATGGCGAGTTGGTGGAGGCCGAACAGGCCGGCCCGGCGGGCCGCTTGGGCCTGCCCCGCGCGAGGATCGTCGAACGTCTGGGCGATCCGTCCGAGCCGCGAGCGGTATCGCTCATCGCGATCCACCAGCACGGTATCCCGGACACGTTCCCCGACGATGTGATCGCCGAAGCCGACGCGATGAAGCCCGCCGGGCTGAAAGGGCGCGAGGATCTGCGCGAGTTGCCGCTCTTCACCATCGACCCGGCCGATGCGCGCGACCATGACGATGCGTGCTACGCCCATCCCGACGATGATCCGAAGAACGAGGGCGGGCATGTCATCTGGGTCGCCATCGCCGATGTCGCGCATTACGTCACGCCGGGATCGGCCCTGGACCAGGAGGCGCGCAAGCGCGGCAATTCCACCTATTTCCCCGACCGTGTCGTGCCCATGCTGCCCGACCGGCTGTCGGGCGATCTGTGCTCGTTGCACGAGGGCGTGCCGCGCGCCTGTATCGCGGTGCGTATGGTGGTTGACGCACATGGCGAAAAGCTGAGCCATCGCTTCGTGCGCGGGCTGATGCGCTCGCCCGCCTCGCTGAACTACCAAGAGGTTCAGGCCGGCATGGACGGCGCCCCGAATGACAAGGTCGGGCCGCTCATGGACGATCTGATCCGCCCGCTTTATGGCGCCTATGGCGCTCTGGCCGAAGCGCGGAGGAGGCGCCAGCCGCTGGAGCTCGATCTGCCGGAGCGCAAGATCGTGCTGGACGAGAAAGGCAAGGTCGTTTCCGTCGATTTTGCCGAAAGGCTCGACGCGCACAAGCTGATCGAAGAATTCATGGTGCTGGCCAATGTCTGCGCCGCCGAGACACTGATCGCAAAGCGCCAGCCGCTGCTGTTCCGCGTGCACGAGGAACCGCCGCCCGAGAAACTCGAAAGCCTGCGCGAGACCGCCGATGCCTCGGGCTTCACGCTCGCCAAGGGTCAGGTGCTGAAAACCGCGCATCTGAACAAGCTGCTACGCGATGCGGAAGGCACGGATGAGGCCGAACTCATCAACCTCGCCACGCTGCGCTCGATGACGCAGGCCTATTACAACCCGTCCAATTTCGGTCATTTCGGCCTCGCGCTGAAAAGCTACGCGCATTTCACTTCGCCGATCCGGCGCTATTCCGATCTGATCGTCCACCGCGCGCTCATCACCGCGCATGGCTGGGGCAAGGACGGGCTGAGCCGCGACGATATCGAGCGGCTGGAGGCCACCGCGCAGCATATCAGCGACACCGAACGTCGCTCCATGATGGCGGAGCGCGACACGACCGACCGCTACCTCGCCGCGTTCCTGTCGGATCGCATCGGTGCCGAATTCACCGGCCGTATCAGCGGCATCGCGCGGTTCGGCGTGTTCGTGAAACTGGACGAAACCGGTGCGGACGGGCTGATCCCGATCCGGTCGCTGGGCGGCGAGTATTTCCATTTCGACGCCGATGCCGCCACGCTGATGGGGGCCGATACCGGCACGCTCATCTCTTTGGGCCAGCGCGCGCGGGTGAAGCTGATGGATGCCGCGCCGGTGACGGGCGGTATCGGGTTGCAACTTCTCACGCTCGAAGACGAGGAATTGCCCGGCGGTTCCGGCAAGGGCCGCATGGGGCGCGGCAGCCGCAAATCGAAAGGCGGGCCGAAGCGCAGCGCGGCGAAAGCCAGGAAGAAGGACGCCAAGACCAAGCGCAAGGTGAAGCGGCGGCGCTCGAATTCCTGACTTGGCGAAGCCTTGCTTGGCCCCGCGTTCCGCGCTTTGGAAATGCGTCTGATCGCTGTAGACTGCCCGGAAAGTTCGACAAACGGACAAGAGCAGAGAGGATCCGGAGATCATGCGCGTTCAGGCCATTACCGCTATGTTGACCATGTTGATGAGCGGGCAGGCTTTCGCCGGTCCGGTCGACAGTTCGATCCGGCCGTCCAGCCGAAGCGCGCCGGACAAGGTCGCACTGGCCGCTTACGTCGCTCCGCAAATCTCCCTGCGCCCGACCCCGCGACCCGCGCAGGCGCTGGCCGTTCCGCCAGACACTCAGGCGGGATTCGACGCCTGGATCAAGGCGTTCCGCACCCGCGCGTTGGATCAGGGCATCGCGCCGCATGTCTTCGACACCGCCTTTGACGGCGCGCGCTATGACCCGGATGTAATCAAGCGCGACCGGAACCAGTCGGAATTCACCAAGACGATCTGGGACTACCTCGACAGCGCGGCGTCGGACGCGCGGGTGCGCAATGGCAAGGCCGCGCTGGCCCGGCACAGTGCGCTGCTCGACCGGATCGAAGCACGGTTCGGCGTGGACCGGCAGGTCGTCGTGGCGATCTGGGGGCTGGAATCGGCCTATGGCACGTTCCGCGGATCGAATCCGGTGGTCTCTTCGCTTGCGACGCTGGCCTATGACAGCCGCCGCGGGGCGTTCTTCGAAAGCCAGCTCATCGAAGCGCTGCGCATCCTGCAAAGCGGCGACGTGACGCCTGACAACATGACCGGAAGCTGGGCCGGCGCGATGGGGCATACGCAGTTCATTCCAACCTCTTACCAGACCCTCGCCGTCGATTTCACCGGCGATGGCAGGCGCGACATCTGGTCTGACGATCCGGCCGATGCGCTTGCCTCCACCGCGAATTATCTTGCCAAGAATGGTTGGATCAAGGGCGCGCCATGGGGTGTCGAGGTCCAGCTGCCGGTCGGGTTCGACTATACGCTCGCCAACCGCGAGACGAAGAAGATGCCGTCGGACTGGGCCAAGCTGGGCGTTGTCGGGGTTGATGGTGCGCCGGTCCGGGATCATGGCGCGGCGTCTGTATTGCTGCCGGCGGGCGCGAAAGGCGCGGCGTTCCTCATCTTCAAAAATTTCGACGTGATCGAGACCTACAACACCGCCGACGCCTACGTGATCGGGGTCGGCCATCTGGGCGACAGGATCATCGGCGGCGGGCCGATCCGGTCGGATTGGCCACGCGAGGATCGCGCGCTCAGCTTCGACGAACGGATGGAAATGCAGCGCTTGCTGACAGCCAGGGGGTTCGACACGCGCAAGATCGATGGCAAGATCGGCCCCCTGACGATCAACGCGGTGCGCTCGTTTCAGGCCTCGATCGGGCAGGTTCCCGATGGCTACGCGTCCCTCGCGATCCTGAAACAGCTACAGTAACGGCCCGTCCAGACCGGGTCCGCGTTGGCGGCTTCAGAAATGATGCTGAAACGCGGTCAGAACTCGGTCATAGACGTGGCGTTTGAACGGAACGATATGGTTGATGAGCTGATCGGGGTCCATCCATTTCCAGCGGCTGAACTCCTGATGCTCGGTCGCGATATCGACCTGATCGTCACGGCCGTTGAACCGCATCAGAAACCATTTCTGCTCCTGCCCGCGATAGCGTCCGTTCCATAGCTTGCCGACAAGGTCAGGCGGCAGATCATAGGGAATCCAATCCTTCGTCTCCGCCTCGATATTGACGAGGTCGGCTGTGACGCCGGTTTCTTCCCAAAGCTCGCGCAGGGCCGCGTCCCGCGGCGCTTCGCCCCGGTCGATGCCACCCTGCGGCATTTGCCAGGCCGGTCCGGGGTTATCGATGCGCTGTCCGACGAATACATGGCCGTCCCGGTTCACCAACATGACCCCGACGCAGGGGCGATAGGGCAAGCGGGTGATATCGTCAGCGCGCATGGTCGGAGCCTTTTCGAAACGGCGCGGGGATGGCCCCGCGCCGGGATGGTCGTTACTGATCCTGCGGCGCGAGCGCCGTCAATCCCTTGAGAATATCGATCGCATAGGCGAGTTGATAATCCTCCTCGCGCAGCTTTGCCGCCGCTTCGGCCTTGGCGCGATCTTCCTCGATCTGGCGCACCTCGTCTTCGGTCAAGCTGTCATTGTCGAGCCTTCCGCGCAGGTCGGCTTCGGATCGGTTGAAGACAGTGTTCTCTTCCTCCTCCTCTTCACTGGCGACCGGGGTGCGAGGTTGCTCGACCACGATATCCGGGGACACGCCCAGCGCCTGGATCGACCGACCCGATGGCGTGTAATAGCGCGAGGTGGTCAACCGCATTGCCCCGTCACCGCGCAGCGGCATGACCGTCTGGACAGACCCCTTGCCGAAGCTCTTGGTGCCAACAACGATGGCGCGGCGGTGATCCTGAAGGGCACCGGCCACGATCTCGGACGCGGATGCCGAACCGCCGTTGATCAGCACCACGATGGGTTTGCCCTCAGCCAGATCGCCGGGCGTCGCGTTGTAACGGTCGCCATCCTCCGGGTTGCGCCCGCGTGTCGAGACGATCTCGCCCTTGTCGAGAAACGCGTCGCTCACCCGGATCGCCTGGTTGAGCAGCCCGCCCGGATTGTTGCGCAGATCGAGAACGATGCCTTTGACATTCTCCATCCCGCCGGCCGCTTCGATCTGTTCGTTGAGCCCTTCCTCAAGATTGGGAAAGGTCTGATCGTTGAACGTCGTTACACGCAGCACGACGGCATCGCCCTGAAGCCGCGAGCGCACGGCGGTCAGGGTAATCGTGTCGCGCACGATGGAGACGTCGAATGGCTCCGCCTCGCCTTCGCGCACAACGGTGATGAGAATTTCCGATCCGACGGGACCGCGCATCAGATCGACGGCTTCGTCGAGCGTGAGACCCAGCACCGATTCGCCATCGACGTGAGTGATGAAATCGCCCGCTTCGATCCCAGCCGCCGCAGCCGGGGTTCCGTCGATCGGAGAGACGACCTTGACGAAGCCATCTTCCTGCGTGACCTCGATGCCGAGCCCACCGAACTCGCCACGCGTCTGAACCCGCATGTCATCCGCATCGTCCGGCGAGAGGTAGCTGGAATGGGGATCGAGAGAGGTCAGCATCCCGTCGATGGCCGCCTCGATCAGATCGCCCTCATCCACCTCTTCGACATATTGCGAGCGGATACGCTCGAAAATATCCCCGAACAGGTCGAGTTGCTCGTAAACGCTGGTCGAACGCGCGCTTTCCTGCGCGATCAGCGGCCCGACCAGTTGGGTCGTGGCAATCACGCTGGCCAGCGCGCCGCCGGCTGCCGCCATCACTATCTTTTTCATTCGATAAGTTCCTTGTCGTCTGCAAACCACCCAAGCGGATCTTCGGGCGCATCCCCTTGCCTGACCTCTATATAGAGCGTTTCGGACAAGGCTGCGCCAGCCCTTTCACCCATTGGTGATCGAATGTCGTTCTGGCTCCCTTCGGGCCCGCCCATGAGGCCGACCGGGCTGCCCTCGGGCAGAACCTGCCCGGTTTCGCCGAACACGGTATCGAGGCCGGCGAACACGAAAAGAATATCCGGCTCGGGTTCGAGGATCGTCACCAATCCATAATCGAGCAACGGGCCGCGATAGCGGATCGTCGCCGCAGTCGGTGTCGTGACGAGCGCGTGTGGCCGAGTCGCGACCAGCACCCCGGGGCGGGTCACACCGGCCGCATCGGTTTCGCCGGCACGGCGCAGGATTTCGCCTGTCACCGGAAGCGGCAGGCGGCCCTTGCGCCCGCGCAGCGCATCGAGATCGAGGGAAGCCTCGTTCTCGGAAATCTGGCTGAGGCCGGCCGCGAATCCGTCGAGCGTTTCGCTCGCCGCGATGAGAAGCGCCGTGCGCACGGAATCCTCTGTGAACTTGCGCGGCAGATCGGTGCGATCCGCGACAGCCTGGCTCAGCGCTGTGCGGGCGGCCTGAACATCGGTAAGTCCCTGCCGCAGCGTATCGGCAGCGTCCTGTTGCAACTGTCGCAGGGCGATCGCTTCCTCGACATCGTTGCGCAGGCCCTTCGCTGCATCGGACAGCGCAGGCGTCACCGACGCCATGAGCAACCCGGCCCGCGCCGCACCGATGGGGCCATCGGGATGAACGAAGGTCTGTGGACCGGCCTCGGGACCAAGCGACGAGAGCGCCGCAAGCAGTTTCGTCACCTCGCCGTCGCGCGCATCGAGATTGCGGCGCAATTCGGTTTCCCGGATCGACGCGGCGCGCAGGCCGGCGCGCATGGCGGCAAGCCCTGTCTCGAAGGCCTGCACCGTCTCGGTCAGCGCGCGAACACGGTCGCGGGCGGTCTCGGCCTCGTCTAGCTTGATCGTTGCGGCTTCCAGCTCTGCCATTGCCGCGCGCGCGGTTTCCGCCGGGGTTTCGGCCAGCGCGGGTGTCGCAAGGATCATGCCCGCTATAGCTGCCGCGAGCCTCATGCGCGGATCAGGCTTTTGCCGGTCATCTCATCAGGCTTCGGCAGGCCCATCAGGTCGAGCAATGTCGGCGCCAGATCGGCCAGTCGCCCATTTCCCAACCGCGCACCGTCCGGCCCGCCGAACAGCACCACGGGCACCGGGTTGGTCGTATGTGCCGTATGGGGCGTGCCGGTCTCAGGGTCGATCATCGTTTCGCAATTGCCATGATCCGCCGTCACGATCATCGCGCCCCCCGCCTTTTCGAGCGCGTCCAGAACGCGGCCCAGCCCGGCATCGACCGCCTCGCACGCCTTGATCGCGGCATCGAGATCGCCGGTATGGCCGACCATGTCGGGATTGGCGTAGTTGGTGACGATGAGGTCATATCCTTTCTCGATCGCCGCAACGAAAGCCTCCGTCACCTCATCGGCCGACATTTCGGGCTGAAGATCGTAGGTCGCCACGTTCGGGCTCTTCGGCATGAAACGGTCTTCACCTTCTTCCGGCGTCTCGCGGCCGCCGTTCAAAAAGAACGTCACATGGGGATATTTTTCCGTCTCCGCCAGCCTGAACTGTGTCTTGCCGTGCTTCGACACCCAAGCGCCCAGGGTGTTGGCGATTTCCTTCTTCGGATAGGCCGAACTCATGTATTCATTGTGGGATTGCGAATAATCCACCATACCGAGCAGCGCGGAAAGCTCGGGCTTTTCGCGCGCGAACCCGTCGAAATCGGAAGCCCCGATCGCAGCGAGTATCTCGCGCGCGCGGTCGGCGCGGAAGTTGAGACAGAACACCCCGTCACCCGGCTTCAGACCGTCGTAATCGCCGATGACACGCGGTTCGATGAATTCATCCGTCTGCTTGTCGTCATAGGCGTCCTGCACCGCCGATACGGCATCTTCCGCCGCGATCCCGTCGCCGAGCATCATTGCATTATAGGCGCGTTCGACCCTGTCCCATCTCGTGTCGCGATCCATCGCGAAGTAACGGCCGATCACCGTTCCGATCCGCGCGGCTTCGGGCAGGCTTTGCGCAAGATCCCTCATGAACCCTTCCGCCGAACTCGGCGCTACATCGCGCCCGTCGGTGATGGCATGGACGATCACGTCAAGGCCCTGATCCGCCAGAAGCTTCACCGCCGCCTTGATATGCGCGATATGGCCGTGCACCCCGCCATCGGAGACCACACCCATCAGATGCGCCCGGCCACCGGCCTCTTTCACGCTGGACGCGAAATCGAGGATGGCCGGGTTTTCAAAAAACGATCCATCCTCGATGGCAAGATCGATCTGCCCCAGATCCATCGCCACGACGCGCCCGGCCCCGATATTCGTATGGCCGACCTCGGAATTTCCCATCTGCCCCTGCGGCAACCCGACATCCGGTCCGTGCGTGGTCAGGCGCGCGGAAGGGCAAGTGTTCATCAGCCAATCCATGGTCGGCGTTTTCGCCAGCCGCGGGGCGTTGCCATTTTCATCGTCGCGCAGGCCCCACCCGTCGAGGATGGTCAGCACCACGGGTTTGATACTGCTCATAACGCGCCTTTCCGCTCGATGATCGCTTTGCAGGCGGTGTAGCAGAGCGCTCCCGCAATGTGGAGAGGGCGCGCGGTTTCAGGTAAAGACCCGCCACCCGGCCAGCCACCGGGTCAGCGTGGTCACGAAACAAAGCGCGGCAAAGATATAGGCCAGTTCCGCAAAGGCACCGGGCCAGAGGCACATCGCGACAAAAACGGCGATGGTTTCGGTGCCTTCGGTCAAACCACCCAAGTAGTAGATGCCCTTTCTGGGATACTGGTCCGACCTCAGCCCGCGTCGTTCCGCGATGATCGAAAACGCCAGAAACGACGACCCGGTGCCGACGAAACTTGCGATAAGCACCGCAGCCGCAAGCGCGTTCGCCGAGTCGTGCAGCGCAAAGCCCAGCGGAAAAAGCGCGTAGATCATGAAATCGAGCGCGATATCGAGAAAGGCACCCCGGTCTGTTGGCGCCGTGCGCCGCGCGACCTCGCCGTCGATCCCGTCGGCAATCCGGTTGAGCGCAAGGCAAAAAAGGGCGAGCCAGAACGCCCCGCCCCAGAGCGCAGCAACCGCGACGAGCCCGGCTGCGAACCCGGCGAGCGTCACCTGATCGGCGCGCACGCCACGCGTCACAAGCCCTTGCGCGGGCCGCGAGAGCATGCGCCGGACAAATGGAAGGATCGTCGCATCGAGCATTGGCACCTGCAGATTTCCGCGTCAAAACAGGGCTTAGCGGGCCATGCCCGGCGCGTATACTGAAATCTTGCACACTTGCTTGTCATTTGACCTGACGCCCCGGCGCTGCTTTGAACGAACGAAAATTGCAAAGGAGCGCCCCGGATGCGCCATTTTCTCATCGCCGCCCTGACCGTGCTGATCGCTTTTCCCGCCTTTGCAGATCCGGACCCGGCCGATTGGGACAGCGTGACAACACAGGCGCGCGGACAAACGGTATATTGGAACGCATGGGGCGGATCGGACACGATCAACGCTTTCATCGACTGGATCGGCACACGCGTTCAGGAGGAGTTCGACGTGACGGTCGAACATGTCAAACTGTCCGACACCGCCGAAGCGGTCACGCGGGTTCTGGCCGAAAAATCGGCCGGAAAGGATGAGGGCGGCGCTGTCGATCTCATCTGGATCAATGGCGAGAATTTCGCCGCGATGAAGGCGCAAGATCTCCTGTTCGGCCCCTGGGTCGAAGCGCTGCCGAACTGGACGAATGTCGATGTGTCGGGCAAACCCGCCGTAATATCGGATTTCACCGTTCCGACCGACGGGCTCGAAGCTCCCTGGGGCATGGCGCAGGTCGTGTTCTACCACGATACCGCGCGCCTGCGGACCCCGCCCAAATCCATGCGCGCGTTGTTGGATTATGCACAGGCGAATCCGGGGCGTTTCACCTATCCCCAGCCGCCCAATTTCCTTGGCTCGACCTTCCTCAAACAGGCGTTGATCGAATTCGTGCCGGATACGGAGATCCTCCAACAGCCCCTCAACCCCGCTGAATACGATGCGGTCACCCGGGAGTTCTGGACTTTTCTCGACACACTCGCCCCGAACCTCTGGCGAAAGGGGCGCGCCTATCCGCAGAACGAGGCGCGCCAGATTCAGTTGATGGCAGACGGGGAAATCGATCTTGCAATCAGCTTCAACCCCAACGAAGCCTCGAACGCGATTGCGAACTTCCAGCTGCCCGATACCGTTCGCAGCTATGTGTTCGAGGCCGGCAGCCTTGGCAATGCGAGTTTCGTGGCGATTCCCTATAACGCCAATGCCAAGGCCGGCGCGATGGTTCTGGCCAATTTCCTCATCTCGCCGGAGGCTCAGGCGCGGATGCAGGATCCGAACGTATGGGGCCTTGGGACGGTGCTTGATCTCGACAAACTCGGCGATGCCGACCGCGCGCGGTTCGATAAGCTGGATCTCGGTATCGCGACGCTGCCGCCCGATGCGCTCGGGGGCACGCTGCCCGAGCCGCATCCGAGTTGGATGGTGCGTCTTGAGGAAGACTGGATCGAGCGGTTCGGCGTCGCGCGGTAACAGGTCCGGTGAGGTGGGGTGAAACAAAACGGCCGGCGCTGTTGCATTGGGCGCCGCTCGCGACGCTTGCGGTCATGCTTGTCCCTGTGCTGGCCGGTCTGCTCGGAACCCTCGGTCCGGCCTTCGGCTACCTGCCGGCGCTGGGCGGAACCGCGCTGACCCTCGATCCCTTTCGGGATCTTGCGAACACTCCGGGAATCGGCCGTGCCAGCCTCCTCAGCCTGACGACCGGTTTCGCCGCAACGGGCCTGTCGCTTTTCATCGTTGCACTGATCTGCGCCGCGTGGAGCGGCACGCGCGCGTTTCGCGCCATCGAACGCGCCTTGTCGCCGCTTTTGGCCGTGCCGCACGCCGCCGCCGCATTCGGGCTGGCGTTTCTGATCGCACCTTCGGGGTGGATGGCGCGCATCGTTTCACCTTGGCTGAGCGGATGGGTGCGGCCACCCGATTTGCTCGTCCTGCAGGACCCATTCGGCATCTCGCTCACCGCGGGATTGGTGGTCAAGGAAATCCCCTTCCTGCTGTTGATGACCCTCGCAGCCTTGAGCCAGATCCGCGCGGATCAAACGCGGCGCATCTCGAACGCGCTGGGCTATGCGCCGGTGACCGGCTGGTTCAAGACCGTCTTCCCGCTGGTTTACGGCCAGATCCGATTGCCGATTTACGCCGTTCTGGCGTTTTCCATGACGGTGATCGATGTCGCGCTGATCCTCGGACCGACGACACCGCCGCCGCTTGCCGTGCAGATCCTGAAATGGATGAACGATCCCGATCTTTCGATGCGGTTTCTGGCCTCCGCCGGTGCGGTCTGGCAACTTGCGCTTGTCGTTCTTGCCCTGCTTTGCTGGCGCACGCTTGAATGGCTCGCCGCGCGGATTGGCCGCGCGTGGGTCCGTGCGGGATCGCGTGGTGGCGCGACCGGGGCTTTGAAAGCCGCCTCGCTTCTTGCCGCAATCTTGGTCGCGGCTGCGATTGTCTTCGGGCTTCTTGGTCTTTTGATCTGGTCTGTTGCCGGCTTCTGGAGCTTTCCGAACGCTCTGCCAGACAGTTTCACGGCGCGCACTTGGATGCGACATGCGACGGGTCTCTGGCCTGCCATCACGGAAACGCTCCTGATTGCCGCGATCGCAACTGCCGTGGCGCTGTTTCTCACGCTCGCCTGTCTCGAAGCCGAAGAGCGGCACGGGATAAAGCCGAGTACGCGCGCGTTGTTGCTCTTGTATCTGCCGCTGATCGTGCCTCAGATCGCCTTTCTTTCCGGCCTCCAGACACTTGCGATCTTCACCGGCCTTGACGCGGGTCGGACATCAGTCATTTTCGTTCACATTATCTTTGTCCTTCCATACGTTTTCCTGTCCCTCGGCGATCCGTTCCGCTCTTGGGATATGCGATACGGGTTGGTCGCGCGCGCGTTGGGCGCGTCGCCGGACGGGGTTTTATGGCGCGTGCGCTTGCCGATACTACTGCGACCCATCCTGACCGCCGCCGCTGTCGGCTTCGCGGTGTCCGTCGGGCAATTCCTTCCCACCCTTCTGGCGGGCGCCGGGCGCGTCCAGACGCTGACAACCGAAGCGGTCGCGCTCGCCTCCGGCGGCGACAGACGGGTGATTGCGGTCTATGCCCTCACCCAGACGGGCGCTGCATTTCTGCCCTTCGCCATCGCGATCTTCGTTCCGGCCATTCTCTGGCGCAATCGACGGGGGCTGCGCCATGTCTAGAGCCGGGCTGACACTGGAGCGGGTGGCTATACGGCACGGCACGCGAAAGCTTGTCGAAATCGACACCCATGTCGGTCCCGGCGAAACCCTTACCGTTATGGGGCCGTCCGGTTCGGGGAAATCGACGCTCCTTTCTTTTCTCATCGGCAGCCTCGATCCGAGTTTCGCGGCGCAAGGGCGTGTTCTTTTGGACGGAACGGACATCACCGAAACCAGCCCCGAATATCGGCGCATCGGTATCCTGCTGCAGGACGATCTTCTTTTTCCTCATCTGTCTGTCGGCGAAAACCTTGCCTTCGGCCTTGACACGACACGCCTCCCCCGGGCCCGGCGGCGGGAGCAAATTGAACACGCATTGGACGATATCGGCCTGTCGGGTTTCGCCAATCGCGATCCAGCGACGCTTTCCGGCGGCCAAAAGGCACGAATCGCGCTGATGCGCATGCTTCTTTCTGAACCCAAGGCGTTACTATTGGATGAACCCTTTTCGCGTCTCGACGCGCAGCGCCGTGCACAGATCCGCGAGCTCGTATTCGAGCGGGCGCGGGCGAAGGGGTTGCCGGTTTTGCTCGTCACGCATGATCGCGAAGATGCCATCGCCGCAGGCGGGCGTGTTCACTCATTGGACTGAACCGGATTTTCTTTCGCTTCATCTTGCGCGAATCTCAGCCTAAGCGCATGCAGAGTTTCTGCGGGCAGGATCGCGAAACATCTGGCATAGCGGGGCACCAGCCGCGTCGGTTGCGATAGCGCGCGCCACAGCCACTCCATTGCAGTTGCCCGAACCCAACGCGGCGCGCGCCGTTGATGCCCGGCGAAGAAATCGAGCCCGGCGCCGATGGAGGCGAATCCCGCGCGCGGGAGCCTGCGCGCCGCATGAGCGGCAAAAACCTCCTGTTTCGGTGCGCCCAGCGCAATAAAAACCAAATCGGCTTCGGCGTCTTGCAGGGCTTCGATCAGCTGTTCGGCATCCTCTCCCTCCGGGTCGAACCCCATCGCCGGCGAGATCGCGGCAACCACGCACGCGCCGGGAATCCGGGATTCCAGAAAATCCCTGGCAGCGGCCAGCGCCGTATCGGTGCTGCCGACAAGGGCAATCCTCTTGTTTTGAGCCGCCGCGATACGAACAAGCGGCAAAATCGCGTCCGATCCGGGGATCAGTTCGACGGGCCGCGCTGCAAGGCGCGACAGCCAGACGACCGGATTGCCATCGGCGGTAATCAGATCCTGCGCGGCATAGGCCTTTCGGAACGACACATCGCTTCGCAGCTTGACGAGGTGATCGAGATTGAGCGTCGCGAGGCAGAACCCTCGGCCCGCCGCAAGCCGGGCGGCGACAGACCGCTCCAGCTCGCTCCAATCCGTGACATTGACCCGCAGATCGTACCCATCGCCCCAGAAACGCATCAACGGCCTCGTTCGTTGAGAATTTTTGAAGTTTTGGCCACGCATGGGACCAAATCGCGACGAGAGCGCTGCAAATTCAAGACAATTCGCAGCAAACCGCCGAATTGGCCTGAGATTTTCGGGATTTGTCGAATTGTCACCATTATTGTCCGGTCAAACACGCCAGAATATGCACAGAGAAGCCCGGTGATTCCGAAACCTGCCGCCAGTCGATTGTCCCGAAGCGGCCGCCCTCTGACGGGGGTGGCCTGAGATGGGCGTGGTGTCGATCATCGGTTGCGGTTTCGTCGCCGATCTCTACATGCGCTCGCTTCGGGCGATGGAGGGGCTCACCGTGGCGCGGGTGTTCGATCGCGATGCCGAGCGGCTGGCCCGGTTCTGCGACTATTGGAACGTGCCGCGCGCCGCCGGCCTCGACGAACTGCTGAACGCCCATCCGCCGGATGGAATCGTTCTCAACCTGACCAATCCGGCCTCCCATTTCGACGTCAACATGGCCTGTCTGAAGGCCGGTTGCCATGTCTATTCCGAAAAACCGCTGGCCCTCGATCTCGACGACGCCAAGACGCTCTGCAGAGAGGCAAAGGCGGCACGACTGATGCTGGCTTCGGCACCCTGCAGCGTTCTCGGCGAAGCGGCGCAAACGATGGGATATGCGCTGCGCACGGGGATCGCGGGAACGCCGCGTCTGATCTACGCTGAACTCGATGACGGTTTCGTGCCGCAGGCTGCTTACCGCCAATGGCTGTCCGAGACCGGCGCGCCTTGGCCCTTCGAGGACGAGTTCCGCACGGGCTGCACGCTGGAGCATGCCGGCTATTACCTCGGCTGGTTGATCTCATGGTTCGGATCGGTGCGCAGCGTCACCGCAGCCTCGGCGCAAACCATACCTCACAAGGAAGGCACGGGGCCATTCGCACCCGATTTCGCAACCGCGACGCTGTTTTTCGAAAACGGCCCGGTCACCCGGCTGACCTGCTCGATCGTGGCGCCGCATGATCATCGTATCCGTATCGTCGGAGACAAGGGCGTTCTGTCCTGCAACGCGGCTTGGGACAATGGCGCGAAAGTGCGCTTTGCAAAGCGCCTCACAATCCGCCGCAGGCTGCTCGAGTCGCCTTTGCCAAAGCGCATTCGGCTGCCGCAACCCACCCATCCGAAGGTCGCGCGCTGGGGCGCAGCGGCGATGAACTTCATGCTTGGCCCGGCCGAGATGCTGGAGGCGTTGCGCGATGGACGGCCCTCGCGCTTGTCGAGCGAATTCGCGTTGCACATGACGGAAGTGACCCTCGCCATACAGAACGCGGGCGATATGACCGGTGCGCAGCGCATGACAACGCGCTGCGATCCGATGGAGCCGATGTCATGGGCGATGTGAAGCGACTCCTGATCACCGGTGCGTCCGGCTTTATCGGAAGCCGAACGGTTGCCGCCGCAATGGTCGTCGGTTGCGAGGTCGTTGCGGTTCAGCGAATGGTCGGCGAAAGCCGGCAGCATATAAGCCATGCACCGATTGATCTGACGGCGCCAGACGCGCGCGAAAGGCTCACTGAGGCTATGGCGGGCTGCGACGCGGTCATACATCTCGCGGCCGCCATGTCGAACGACGCTGCCGCGCATGAAAGCCTGACCCTGGGCAGCACGCGCGCGCTCCTCGGCGCGATGGAAGACGCGCATGTAGGGCATCTGACGCTCGCAAGTTCCATTGCCGTTTTTGACACTGCGAGAATCCCGCCCGGCGGCGCATTGAGCGACGATTGCCCTCTCGTCGATCCCGTTTTCCCACGCGATGCCTATTCCGGCGCGAAACTCGCGCAAGAGAACATGGCGCGGGCCGCACCTTTGGATAGCCTTGCGATCCTGCGACCCGGCATTGTCTATGATACCGGGCGGCTGATGAACGCGCATCTTGGGCCGGCTGTCGGCCCTGCGCTGCTTCGCTACGGCGCAAACGATCGGCTACCGATGTGCCATGTCGACCGATGTGCGGCGGCGTTGGTGCAGGCGGCACTGGCGCGGACAAGCGGATGCTACGCCGTGCTCGACAGGGTTTTGCCGACCCGCGATCAGGTGATCTCCAACATGCAGAAGGATGGTTGGCCTCGGATCGTATTCCCGCTGCCCTGGCAGCTTTTGCGCGGTGCCGGAATGGTTGCCGGTCTCTGGAAGGCCCGTCCGGGTTTGCTGCGCAAGGACGTTTTGCGCCATCGCGCCGTTCCGATGCGATTTCGCATGACGACCCCCGCAGCGTCGCGCGACTGGCCGAATCCCGCACCTGACTGGGGAGGACGTTCGTGAGCCTTCCGAAACTCGCCTATCTAACCGGAGAATACCCGCGCGCGAGCGATACCTTCATCCAACGCGAAGTTGCGCATTTGCGTGCACTGGGACACGACGTGCTGACCTGCTCCATCCGAACCACCGGGGCGGAACACCTGGTCGGGGATGAACAAAGACGCGAACACGTGCGCACGTTCAAGGTTCTCGCGGCTGCGCGCAATCCGCTGAGCGTCTTGAAAGCCCATGCGCGGTGGATGCGAACGCCGCGCCGTTACCTTTCGGCGCTTCGGTTGACATGGACGACCTCGCCCAAGGGCCTGCGCGGGAGGCTTTACAACCTGATCTATTTCGTAGAGGCCGGCGTGCTGGCCGCGCATCTCGATGACGAGGGCGTTACGCATCTGCACAACCATATAGCGAAAGCGTCCTGCACCGTGGCGATGCTGGCCGGCGCGCTTTCCGGGATCAGGTGGAGCTTTACCATTCACGGACCGGATATCTTCTTCGAACCACTGCATTGGCGGATCGACGAAAAGGCCGCGCGCGCCTCATTCGTGGCATGTATCAGCCAGTTCTGCCGCTCCCAACTCATGTGTTTCACCGATGCACGGCATTGGGATCGCTTCCATATCGTGCATTGCGGTGTCGATCCCGAGCGTTATGAACCGCGCCCGCGAAATGGTATGACGATCCTGTTCGTCGGTCGCCTCGCACCGGTCAAGGGCCTGCCGATCCTGCTCGAAGCGGTCGCCCGGCTGGCCGATTCCTACCCCGATCTTCAACTCGACATCATCGGCGACGGACCCGACCGCGTCGCGCTCGAGGCGGAGGTGGCGCGGCGTGGCCTGGACGAACGGATCGCGTTCCTCGGCTACCGTTCACAATCGGAGGTCGCTGAAGCGCTTGCGGCTGCGGATATCTTTGCATTGCCGAGCTTTGCCGAAGGCGTGCCCGTCGTGCTGATGGAGGCAATGGCCGCCGGTCTTCCGGTGCTGGCGACGCGCATCGCCGGGATACCGGAGCTGGTCGAGGACGGCGTGAGCGGACGGCTTGTTGCGCCGGGTGACGAGAACGCGTTTGTCGATGCCTTGAAAGATCTATTGGGCAATGCCGAACGGCGTGCGGCCTATGGCACCGCCGGTCGCGCCAAGGTTCTGGCGGAATTCGACGCGCGCCGCGAGGCGCAATGGCTCTCGACGCTGATTTACCGATATGCGGAAAACGGCACCTGCCCCGGACTGCGCCCCGATTGTGAGAAGAGCGCATGAGTGTCGATGTCGTTCTCATCGGGCGCAACGAAGGCGCGCGGCTCGTTGCCTCGCTCGCCTCCGTCATGCCGCAGGCGCGGCGTGTCGTCTATGTCGATAGCGGATCGACCGATAACAGCGTGGAGGCCGCTCGCACGGCAGGGGCCGAAGTGGTGGCGCTCGACATGACCGTTCCCTTCACCGCCGCCCGCGCGCGCAATGAGGGCTATGCCGCGCTCGGACGCCATGGTGACCGGGCCGAGATGGTCCAGTTCCTCGACGGTGATTGCATCATGGCGCCAGACTGGCTCCGGCAGGCCGAAGCCGCGATGCGGGACGATGACGGCCTTGGCCTTGTCACCGGCCAGCAGGCGGAGCTTCACCGCAATACGACGGTCTATAGCCAGATGTCCGATTTCGAGTGGAAACGCCCGGTTGGAGAGATCGAGACCTGCGGCGGCAACATGATGCTGCGCGCCGCCGCCTTCGACGCTGTCGGCGGGTTCGACCCACAGGTAATCGCGGCGGAGGACGATGAGATCTGCAACCGTCTGCGCAAGGCGGGCTGGCGGCTGGTTCGCATCACGGCGCCAATGGCGCAGCATGACGGCAACGCGTTTCGGTTCTCCCAATGGTGGAAGCGGGCAGAGCGAACAGGGCATGGTTTTGCGCAGGTCGGCGCGCTTCATCCTGAGTATTTCAGACGCGAACGCTTGCGCGGCTGGCTTTTCGGACTGATCCTGCCGATCACCGCCGTTCTCGGCACTTTCGTCTCGCTTTGGCTTCCTCTCCTGGTGCTGGCGATATACCTGCTGTCCTATCTGAAGGCTGCGCTTGGGCTGCGGCGAGAAGGATTGCCGCCGCGTGAGGCGATGCACCACGCGGTTTTTCTGACACTATCGAAATTTCCCAACGTGATCGGGATGATACGCTATCACTGGCGGCGGCTGCGCCATGCGCAAATGGAAATAATCGAGTATAAATAGGGGGCCAAAGCGGATGGCATCTTCCAAAATGCGGGTCGCCCTCATCGGCGCAGGCTATATCGCCGATTGGCACGCCGACGCGCTGCGCGCCACCGACGGGGTGGAAATCGCGGCAGTTTGCGACCCGTCGAAGCCCGCCGCCGAGGGGTTGTCGCGGCGGCTGGGTGTGCCTGCCTTTACGGACCTGGGCGATCTGCTCGATGCCGGCCTGTGCGATGCCGCGCATATCCTCACGCCGCCGCAGCTGCACCATGCGATTACACTGCGATGCCTGCGCGCGGGTCTGCATGTTCTTGTTGAAAAGCCCGTTGCGACCTCCTGCTCAGAAGCGGCAGAGATGCTCGCCGCAGCCGAAGAAAACGGCGTGCGGTTCCATGCCGGGCACAACTTCATGGGCCTGTCCGCCTACCGCCGGCTTCGGTCGATGCTGAGCCAGGGCGATCTCGGGCGCGTGTCGAGTGCCGAGGTGCATTGGTGTCTGCCCTTTGCCCCGCTGCGCTCCGGACCCTACGGCATTTGGCCACTTCGCGAGCCAAAAAACCTCCTGCTGGAACTCGGGCCGCATCTCGCCGGCTTCGTCGTCGATCTGTTCGGCCCGCCGGAGATAGAGGCGGTTCACCTCTCGAAGCCGGTCGATCTGCCCGGCGATGACACGCGCCAGCAAACCTGGCGCATCATGGCGCAGGCCGGAGGCGTCGATCTGACGCTCACGATCTCGACGGTGGAGATCATCGACGACAGGTCGCTCACCGTCAGAGGATCGTCGGGGCGCGCGCGGCTCGATTTCGCTGCAGATACACTGACGGTCGAACGGGAAAACGCCTCCGATCTGGTCCTGAACCCGCTGCGCAGGCGGCTCGACCAAAGCTGGCAACATCTGCGCGAGGGGCTGCGCAATACAGCTGTCCAGACCCTCTCGCTCAACCGCAAATCCCCCTACGCGCAAAGCTTCCGGGGGATGACGCAAACGATTTACCAAAGCCTGCGCGAAGGCACGCCGCCCGACCGGCGTTTTTCGGGCGAAAGCGCGGTCGAGGTGATGGATGCGCTCGATCGGATCCTGTCGCACGTTCCAGCAAGGGATCTGCAGCCGGCACGGCCAAAGCCCGAAACGCGAAACCCCAAACCGACGGCGATGGTGATCGGCGGCACGGGCTTCATCGGGCGCGCTCTCACGCGTGCGCTTGTGGCCAAGGGGCAGGACGTGCGTGTGCTCAGCCGCGGCGCGTCCGGCCCGTTCCCCGACCTGCCCGACGAAGTCGAGACCGTGGGCGTTTCGCTCTACGACAAGTCCGCGCTTGCGGATGCGATGCAGGGGATCGATGTGGTCTATAACCTCGCCCGCTCGCTTGAAGGCACGTGGCAGGATGCGCTCGAACATGATGTCGGCGTGGCCGTGCGTATCGCCGAGGCGTGCCGGAGCGCCGGCGTCAAGCGACTCGTCTACACCGGCACGATTGCCAGCTACGATATGTCGGACCCCCGGGGCCGGATCACCGAAGACACGGGCTTTGCCGACGACATGAGCGACCGCAATCTCTACGCGCGCTCGAAAGCGGAATGTGAAAGGCGTTTGCTGGATATGCACCGGCAAGAGGGCTTGCCCCTCGTCATCGCTCGGCCGGGGATCGTCGTCGGGCCGGGCGGGCCACTGCAACATTGGGGCATCGGGCGATGGCACGGGGCCGGCGCGGTGCGGATCTGGGGCAATGGGCTCAACATCCTGCCCTTCGTGTTGATCGACGATGTTGCCGAAGGATTGATCCTGGTGGGAGAAACGCCCGGCATCGACGGCGAAAGCTATAACCTGATCGGGGAGCCGATGCTGTCCGCCAGAGGCTATTTCGATGCGATCCACACCGCGCTCGGTGCGCGGATCAGGGTCAGCCCCGGAAACCTGACGATGTTCTGGGCCGCCGATGCGATCAAACATCAGTTGAAAACCCGCGTGCTTGGGCGCACAGGCCTGAGCCGTCCCTCCCTTGTCGATTGGAAGAGCCGCGCGCATCTATCGGCTTTCGTGAACGACAAGCCGAAACGTGAGTTGGGCTGGCGCCCGGAAACGGACAAATCCGCCTTCATCGAAAAGGCGATCGGAAAGGCGAACCTCTTTGGATTCTGACCGTGCGGCCTCAACAATCCCCCAGAAACGGACGTATTTTTGACAGATTGGGGTGTCACTAGGGATAAACGCTGCCCTT
This sequence comes from Marivita sp. GX14005, assembly GCF_023370775.1. Lineage (GTDB taxonomy): Bacteria > Pseudomonadota > Alphaproteobacteria > Rhodobacterales > Rhodobacteraceae > Marivita. Next base: position 1,140,476 of record NZ_JAMCCQ010000001.1, on the reverse strand, counting down.
ATGCGCGATGAAAATCGGAAAGCTCCCTATGCGCCGAGCAGGTGAAACATGACCGAAAAGCGCAAGTTCCAGCGCCGCAAACGTCGTGAGGCGATGCCCGAACGCGCGCCCGAGCGTGACAGCGCGAGCGCGCCAAAACCCGCGGCGGCGCCAAAGACAAAACATCCTTCGAAGCCCTTGGTCCTGGCAAAACCGCCCGCGCCCGAACCTCTGCCCGATAGCGAAGCGCTCTGGCACTCGCTGGACCGGTTCACCCTCGACATTCCGCGCCTTGCGAAGCAGCATATCGTCACAGCGCTACGGGACGATCCCGCGCATACCCGGTTCGACATCCTGCGCACGCGCATGTTGCAGGCGCTTGCCGAAAACGGCTGGCGGCGCGTTGCGATCACCTCGCCCACCAAGGGGTGCGGCAAGACATTCACGGCCGCAAACCTCGCCATCAGCCTGTCGCGTCAGGAACGATGCAGGACCGTCCTGCTTGATCTGGACATGCGCAACCCGGCGCTGCACCGCATTTTCGGCGTCCGCGACCCCGGCGTTATGTCCGACATGCTGCGCGGCGACATTTCTCCCGTGCGGCATCTGCAGGGATTTGCTCCGAACGACATTTCGGCAGGCGCGCATGTCGCCATCGGCTTCAATGGGCTCGCCGAACCTTACGCGGCCGAACTCTTGCAGGATCCGGCGACCGAACTCGCGCTGAAGAAGATCGAGGCTTTGCTGGAACCCGATGTGATGCTGTTCGATCTGCCGCCGGCGCTCGTAAACGATGATGTTCTCGCGATGCGGCCGCATTTCGACGCGCTTCTTATCGTGGCCGGCGGGGGCAAGACGCGCGCCAACGATATCAAGGAAACCGAAAGACGGCTTGGCGAAACGGTGCCCCTGCTCGGCGTCGTGCTGAACATGGCCGATCAGCCCGAACTTGGCGATTACGCCTATTGAGCGTTGCGCGGCGAGAAATTCATCCCGCCAAGCTCGCCAAGCGGTTTGGCGATGAGAGCGAGCAATCCCGCCAGAAGGGCGAGGATCACGCCCCAGCCGAACTTCGAACGCCGATCCTTGCCCGTTCCCCGAACGCTGCGCACGGGGCCGAGATGCGGCACGGTGATCACTGGCCGCACGCCCAGCGCACGCTCCATCTGCGCGGCATTGCGGATCGGCGGGTTCCGGATTTCAAGCAGGAACGCGATGCCGATGGCGACCAGAAGGCTCGCGACCCCGCCGAGCATCGCAATGGATCGTTTGCTGCGCGAGATCGGATAAACCGGCTCAATCGCCCGTTCCAGCACTTCGAACCGCGCCAGTTGCCTCTGCTGTTCGAGACTCTGGCTCATCTGAGCATCGGCCTTGCGGCGCGCGATGACGGTGAATTGTTCGTTCAACCGCGATAGCTCGCGCTCCAGCGCCGCGAGTTCGCGCTCCACCGATGGCGCGCGTGCGAGCATCGCGTTTATTTCGGCGATACGCGCCTCGATCAGCGCGATCTGATCCTCAAGAACACCGACCTGCCGCGCCAGCGCTTCGGGGCGCACGCGGCTGCTGTTGGATTCAAGGCTCAGGATCTGCTGTCGCAGCGTCAGCAAAGACGTGTTCAGCGTGGTCAATTCCCCTTGTAGCACGGCGATATTTGCCGGAAGCACATCGGCCGACGCGCTTTTGAATTCAGCGATTTCAGCCTCGGCCGCAGCGATCTGTTCACGGATCCGCGCCTCTTCCGTATCAAAGAACTCAAGCTCGAACTGCGCGCGATCCACGCTGCGCGCCCGCGCTTCGGCCATCACGCGACCCAACAGATCATTCGCGACCGCGGCGGCCTTTTGAGGATCGTTGAGATTGACCTCGATCACCATTCCCGACACGGACTGGTTCGGCTGCCAAGCCTCGCCGGCCAAGATCGCCTCAATGCTCACCGACTCGCGCATGGCCGTCAGCCGGTCGATGGGGGTCATCGCCGGATCGTCGTTGAACAAGCCATGCGTGTCCATGATTTCGAAAAGCGCGCCGCGCGACATCACGCGCTGTTCGATCAGCCGCACCGTGCGCCGCGCATCGAGGCTCGCGCGGGATTCGGCAATCGCGCCTGCACTTGTATTGGTGCCGGCGACCTGCGCATCCTCGATCTGAACAACCGCTATGGCGTTGTAGACGGGCTCGCGCAGCAACGCGACGACCACCGAAACGACGCAGCCGATAAGCGTGATCGCGACAATCAACCAGATTCGGCGTTTCAGCGCGGAAAGCACCTCATCGAGCGATTGAAAATACAGCATTTACCGGCTCCAATCCAAGGCCCCCACCCTGAACGGCGCAGAAACGCTGCGCCATAGACAGGCCACAATTTAGGCAAGCCTTGCCTTAATTGCCATGAAATTGCCGCATATGTTCGGAAACACTGCGTTTCCCGCCCGGCTAGGGCAGGCCGGTGACGGACAATTCACGCACCACGTCCCAGGCCGTGCGCTGCATCAGGCTCGCCACAGCTGGCCCCGGCGCATCGGCAAGCGTACCATCGGCGCGCCGAAGCTGCCTTGGCAGACCTTCGGGCGAGCGGTGATACAGCACGGCGTAATGGGTCAACGCGATCAGATACGCGCCAAGATCGTTGAGATGCAGCGGATCGACAGAGCCATCGTCGAGCCGCGCGAACAGATCGGAGCGGCTTTGAACACCGTCCAACCCGCCGATCCCCTCGATCCGTCGCACGAACTCCGCCAGAACGCGCCCCGCCGGGATCACGTGAATCGCGCCGGACGCTTCATTCGCCAAAGCCCGCGCCAGCAGCACACCTTCCCAATATCGTGCCGGATCGGTGTCGAGCCGCGTCAGCCAGCCTTGCGGATCGTCGAGCGCATGCCAGGTCTCGAATAGATAAATGCGCATATCGGTGTTGCCCGCGCGGGCAAGACCGACCCATCTTTCAAGGTAGTCCGGTGCCTCGAAATACTCGATTGCAGCTTCGATCTCGACCATCTCAGTCAGAACGAACGCATCGAACGCACCGCTTTCGAGCGCCTCCCGCGCGTCGCGATAGTGGGGATGCGCGTTTTCCGTGGCAAAGCCCTCGATCGGCAGGCTGTCTTCCCAATGCGCCTTGAGCGGCGTGCCCCATCCCAATTGCGATGCGTGATCGTGCCCCGCCAGTTGCGCCAGCATCGCCGGCATGTCACGCCCGACGAGCGAATGGCCGAGGTGAAACACATCGAGCGGCCCGCCCGGCGCGGGAAGCGGCTTCTGATACCGGGCCGCCATCTCTTCCGCCGCCAGCCGGTCGGGCGCGCGCAGCCAAAGTGCGCTCAGGCCCAGCGCCACGACAACGACGAGACTTGCGAAAAGACGCATTGCCGGTCAGGCCGGGCGCCGTGCCCGCATCGCCCTGCGGCGGGCCATGGCATCGGCGCGCTGCCGGGCACGATCTTTCGGCGATGCCTCCTCGATCCGGGCAACCTTTTGCGCTTCCGGGCGCGCTCCGAACCGGGCGATCTTGTCGGACAAAGCCTGAAGAGTCGGGAACTGGAAAATGTCGGTGATCGAAAGTTGTTCGAGATCGAGCCGGCTTTTCAGGATGCGATGCGCCTGCACAGCGAGCAGGGAATGCCCGCCCAAAGCGAAGAAATTCGCATCCGGTGGGATATCTGGCACGCCAAGCACTTCGGACCAGACATCGGCGACCTGCGAGCGAAGATCCGCGTCAGCGATCCCATCTGCCACGGGCGCGGTTTCGACAGGCGCTTTTCGAACGGGAACCGCACCGGGCGCGGGGAGCGCGGCGCGGTCGATCTTCTGGTTCGGGGTCATCGGGAACCGATCCAGCATCACGAACCGCGCCGGCACCATATGGTCAGGCAAGCGGGCCGCCAGCGCCGTGCGAAGCGATTGCGGATCGATCTCGCCCTGCCCTGTTATATAAGCGACCAGTCGCATATCGCCGGGCACATCCTCGCGGGCCAGAACCACCGCATCGGTAATCCCTTCCGATTTCCGCAACTCCGTTTCGATCTCCCCCAGTTCGATCCGATATCCGCGTAGCTTGATCTGCGTGTCAGCGCGGCCGAGGAAGTTCAGCGATCCATCTGTCTCGCGCTGCACCAGATCGCCGGTGCGATAAATCCGCCCCGCCCCGAAGGGATTGGGCCTGAACCTCTCGGATGTCAGGCCCTCCCGATGGAGATAGCCGCGCACGACCCCGGCGCCGCCGATCCACAGCTCGCCTTTTTCGCCGAAGCCCAAGGGCGCCATCGCATCGTTCAGGACGTAAAGCTGCGTGTTGACGATGGGCCTGCCGATACTGACCACCTGTTCCGACGCATCGGCTTCGCAGCAGGAGGACCAGATCGTCGTCTCCGTCGGCCCATACATGTTCGAAAGGCTTGCATCGGTGACTTCGGCCAGATCGGCGACAAGCGTGCCGGGCAAAGCCTCCCCCCCGAGCATGATATGCTTCACACCGCGAAGTCTCGTGCGCGTATCGTCGTCCATCAGGATCATCCGCGCCATGGAGGGCGTGCATTGAAGATGAGTGATTTTGTGTCGTTCCAGCATGGCGGCAAGTGAAAAATCGGTCTCTTCCCGTTCTTCCGTTCTGGACAGGCGCACGACTTCGGCCAGAGGTTTCAGCCCGTCCAGAACCTGATCGGCAGGGATGCCGTAATCGATCAGGCAGGCAATCTCCGATACGCCGATCCGCTTGAGTTGCTGCGTTCGTGCAAGAGCGTCTTCGATCGTTCCGAACAGACCGCTTTCGTTGAAATACCGCTCGAACGCGAATTCGAGGATACTGTCGAGCTCATCTTCTCCCAAATCACCGAGGTCGAGTTCGAACGCGGATTTGACGCCTTCGGGCTTCTTGAAGGCCGGGAAGGTCCAGGCATATTCCTTGATGAGCCCGGCGGCCGAGCGAAGATATGCCTTCATCGGTTCTCGCGCGAGATCGCGTGCAGCCTCGCGCGTTTCGGCAAGGCAGGTGTGCAGCATCAACGTAACCTTGAACGCGTCAGGATCATGCCCGGCATCGCGGAGCGACTGGCGATAAAGGCCGATCTTTTGCTCGACCTCAGCGATCGACTGGCCCAGAAGATGCGTAAGCACATGCGCGCCGTGCCGCCCTGCCTCGCGCCAGGTTTCGGGATTGCCGGCGATCGTTACCCAGACCGGCAGTTCCGGCGAAACCGGGCGCGGCTGGGTGATCACCTCGTGCATCGTTCCGTCACCGCGCGGAAACGCCACCGGCTCCCCGCGCCAAAGTTTGCGGATCGTCGCCAGCGTATCAAACATCGCGGGCTTGTTGGCGGGCGGTGTGTTCTCGGGGCGGAGGATGAAATCGTCGGGCTGCCAACCGCTCGCGAGGCCGATCCCGGCGCGCCCGTTGGTCAGATTGTCGATCACCGCCCATTCCTCCGCGATCCGCGCCGGATGATGCAGCGGCGCGACGCAGCTACCCGCGCGCACCCCGATATTCCGTGTCACGCTCGCGACCGCCGCCCCGGTGACGGACGGATTGGGATAGGGGCCGCCGAACGCGTGGAAATGACGTTCGGGCGTCCAGACGGCGCAGAACCCGTTTTCGTCGGCAAACCGCGCCCCGTCGAGCAGCAGGCGATATTTGTCGCGCCCAATGCCGTCGTCATTTCCCCAATAGTAGATCGAAAACTCCATTCCCGTGCCAGCCTGTCGCACCGCGCGGCGCGAGAGCGTGTCGCGCTGGTTGGAATCTGACAGGACAACCTTGATCCCCCGCGCCATGGTGTAGAACAGTTCGAGCACAGAGATATCGAAGCTTGGGCTTGTCAGCGCGAGCCACGCCGCCTCCGGCTCAGGCTGGACGACGTCATCCATCGCGGCATAGAAATTCATCACGTTGCGATGCTCCACCATCACGCCCTTTGGCGTTCCGGTGGACCCCGAGGTGTAGATCACATAGGCAAGATTTTCGTCGCTGGCTTCGGTGATCGGATCGCCGGTCGCCGCATTTTGCAACCGGGAATCGCGGTCGAGACTGATACGCTCCGCAATGTCTACGGAAAGATCATGTTCGATCCCGCTTTGCGTCAGAACGATGCGCGCGCCGCTGTCCTTGAGGTAGTGCGCCAACCGATCCGCAGGATAATCCGGATCGAGTGGCAGGTAGGCCGCGCCGGCCTTGAGCACGCCCAGCGCGGCGGCGATCATGTCTGGCTCGCGGCGGCAATGCAGGCCGACGATCTCTTCGGGCGCGACCCCCAGATCGCGCAGCACATGCGCAATCCGATTGGCCCGTTCGTTCAACGCAGCATAGCTCAGCGCCATATTTTGATGAACGAGCGCGACGGCGTTCGGCGTTTTTGCAACCTGCGCCTCAAAGGCCGCGTGCATCGTCTGCGGGCCATCGATCGCGCGCTCGGTCGCATTGCACGTCTCGATCACTTTCCGGCGTTCGCCCGGCGGCAGCGGATCGATCGCATCGGGGCGTTTTCCGTCCGCCAACTGATCGGCGATCCAGCGAAGACGGCGCAGCACGATCTCCGCGAACTCGGTCGAAACGCGACTTTCATCGATATGCGCGACGATATGGCCTTCCTTGCGCTCGACCGTAATCGCACATTCGCAGATCGCACCGGCATCGTCGGATAGGCCGAGCGCGGGCGTTTCGAAGGAATGAAGCGCAGGATCGCGAACGATGAGATCGGCGGCGAACCCCGTCCGGATTTCCGGCCAGCCGTCCTGCAAGTGATCCGCCCGAACCGGAACCCAGTCGGCGGCCAAACCGTACGTTTCGGACTGCCGTATCGTACGGTTGGTGAACGCCAGACCCACATCGGGGCCTGGCGACAGGTGTTCGGCAAGAATGCAAAGAGCCGGGGCAAGATGTTCCGCTGGAACGACGAGGGGTTCGGTTTTCAAACCCGCGCCACCCCCGGATTTCAGGGGCAGGGCAACCGGCCGAACCTGCGCAAGTTGCCGGCGCCAAAACGCATCCTTTCCGGCCAAGCCTCGAAACACCTCGGAGATCCTGTCTCGCGCCGTTTGGTCGGGCCCGCTCAGACGCTGCCCGAGATCAACAAGCCCGCGCGGATCGATCGCCTGCCCAGTCGTGCCGCGAAGATCCGATAGCCGCAATGCGCCGTCCGCGAAGGCAACCGTCAAACTGTTCCTGTCGAGATCGATCACCGTTCCCGGCGCGGCGCTGCTGGCGCGTTTCCTGGCCGAACCGATGTGAACGATCTTCGTGCCAAGCAAGAGTTTGGGCGTGCACAGGGGATTCCAGTAGGGACCGTGATCCAAAGCCCGGACGAGCCGAAGGGCGGTATCAGCGGATCGAGCGAAATCCAGCAGACCGTTCGCCTCCGGCCGGTCCTTCAATGCGTGGTAAGAGCGCGCCGACAGATCCTGTGGCTGGCGCCCGGGAAGGCCGTTTTCGAGCTCTGACAGCAGGTCGGGAAAGCTGTTGAGCCCGGCTTCATAGCATTTGGCGTTGAGCGTCAGCGCGGTATCGTCAGGCGTGATCTCGACCCGGCGCGTGACCAGAATATCGCCTGTATCCACGCCCTTTTCGATCACATGCCAGGTGATACCGTGCATCGTCTCCCCATCGATCAGCGCCCAGACGGGCGCATTCAGCCCGGCCCGGCGCGGCAAAGGGCCATCGTGAAAATTGACGCACCCCTTGGACGCCAGCTTCAGAAGCTCGGGCGGTAGCAGCGCAAGGTTCGCGATGCTCAAAATCCAGTCGACGCGCGAACCGGCCAGCGCGTCCGCCAGATCAGGGCCGTGCGGCTGCACGGGTATGTCCCGCGTTTCGGCCCAGCGCAGAAGATCCGGATTATCCGTCACGAACGCACGCAACCGGTGCCTGCGTGCAAGCAGCGTTTCGGCACATTGCAAGGTCAGGCTCTCATCGCCGATGATGATGCAATCGAGTGATGTCATGGTTCAATCCATGCTGGTTTGAAGACGCGCCTCGGCCGGGGACCTGATCGACCGGATTGCGGCATTGGGCGTGGGTTTGAAAAGGGCGCGGGCATCATGGGCGATCATGTCGCGCAGGAAGCGGGGGGCATCGGTGTTGGGCCGTCTTTCAATACGGCGCCGTAGCCGCCAGAGCAGCGTTCCCGTCACGTTGAGAAGCGTAGCCGCCGCCGCAAAAACGCGCCCGTGATTCTTCGAATAGTAATACCAGCGGCTCTGATACCAATAGGGCGGCGTCCGAGCCCAGGAACCCATCCCGGTTGACACCGAACCGATATGCGACACACGGCTCTCGCGAACGAAATGCACTTCGAACCCTGCCCGCTGCGCTCGCAGACAAAGATCGGTTTCCTCGAAATACAAAAAGAAGGTTTCGTCGAACAGGCCAGTCCTGTCCAACGCGTCCCGTCGCACCAGCATCGATGCGCCGACGATCCAGCCGACCGGGCCGGAGCGATCCGGAACATGAAGCGGCAAAACAGAATTTTTCAACACTCGCGTGACTGGCCCCATGCGAATGGCCGCTTCGAATTCCGAGGCGAGGGACGGCAACCGAAAGGCGCTGCAATGGTCGCCTCCATCCTCGCCGGAAATCCAGCTTCCCGCGATTGCCGCTTCGGGGTGCATTTCAAGATGGTTCACGAGCGCCGCGATGCCGCCCGCCTCCACCTCCGCATCCGGGTTGAGCAGGTAGACGAACTTCGCGCCGGGGCATGTCTCCAAGCCGGCACGGATGCCGAAATTGTTGCCCGCGCCGAAGCCGCCATTCCGTCCCGTTTGCAGCACGCGCAGGTCAAGATGCGCGGGCCATTTCGCGCGCGCCACGCCGTCGCGCATCGCCTCGAACGAGCCATCGCCCGAGGCGTTGTCGACCAGAAGGATCGCGCCTCCAAAACCTTCCATCGCGGCGGCAACGGAACGCGCTGCCTTGAGCGCAAGATCGGGCGTTTTGTAATTCAGGATAACGGCGACAATATCGGTCATGGCTATTCCGCCGCTTCGGACGATTGGAAGGGCAGCACTTCGCCCTGCCCGTTCATCACCGCTTCGGTTCTGACGATCACGTCCTGCAACTGCTTGGCGAGAACGCGGACGTTCGGCTCCAGCACCATGCTGTCATGGTCGCCCGGCACTTCGAACACCTCGATCTGTGGCGCGTATTGACCCCAGTCGTTGTCATCGAAAAGGTAAGCGCGTTCATGATTGACCCAGCGGCCAGCGGAGACGCGCCAGGTTCCCGTGAGCGGCGGCCGGAAAAGAACGATGCGGCCGTCCAGCGGCGCGACCTCATATGCCTCGACAGCTTTCAGAAAGGCCGCTTCGATACGCGCGTTGTGAAAGCCGTGCCCGGCTGGATCGTCCTGAGGATAATCGCGCTTCTGAAGTTCCCATCGCAGGCGATTGCGCGCCCAGACGATCGGATAACCGACCCCCTTGCGGCGCAACTCATGCCACTGGATCAACAACCGGTCCCATCGAGACAGTGGACGGCGGCGCGGCAAAGGCGTGTCCAGCAAAACGACCAATGCCACTTCCGCGCCCCCGGCGCGCAGTTGGCGGGCGATTTCGACGGCGATGATCCCTCCGCCGGAAAATCCGCCAACGAAATACGGGCCTTTGGGCTGCACCTGCATCATCTCGGCGATATAATCGCGCGCGGCCGCTTCGACCGAACGGTGCGGCTCCTCATCGCCGAAAAGCCCCTTTGCCTGCAGCCCGTAGAACGGCCGTTCGGTGCCCAGAAGCTGCGCGAGATGGCGTAGGTTGAGGACGTTTCCGAACATACCCGCGACGAGGAAGAACGGGGTTTGTGGACCGCCTTCGCCATCGTGCATTGCGACCAGATGCTTGAAACGGCGCTCATGGGCAGGCGGCTTGCGGGGCGCTTCGCCGCTTGTCGGAGTTTCGTTTTCGTTCGGGATGAGCTCGGCGCAGGCGCGGATTGTCGGGGCTTCGAAGAGAACGGAAATCGGAAAATCGACGTTGTAGACCTTCCTGATCCGGGCGAACAGTCGAACCGCGATCAGGGAGTGACCGCCGAGATCGAAAAAACTGTCTTCGACACCGACATTCTGAACACCCAGCAGATCTTCCCAGATGGCGACGAGGTTCCGTTCCACATCGTTTTGCGGAGCGACATATGCCCCCTCCAGTTTCGGGCGATCGAACTTGTGGACGCTCGATTGCGCATCTGCCCTGTCCGCCTGATCGGTCAACGCCTCGATATCGAGGGACGAAACGACGATTTCGGGCTGGCCGAGCGCAAGCGCGCGCGCGAAGGCATCAGCGCCCAAGCCAGGCGGAATCCCCTGGCTCAGGTTGTATTGCAACCGCTGCTCCGCTGTGGAGAGAGGCTGTTCCGCGCGCTGGTCTTCGGCAGGTTCGAACTCCGACGGGCTTACGCGAAGCGGCGCAGTCAGAACCGAACTGTCTTCAAGCCGTTTGATGGTAAATCCTTCGATCTGGATGCAGACTTCGCCATCGGGGGTCGCCAGCGTAATATCGAACCGCGCGGTATCGCCACCACTCCGGTTATGCGCGGCCGACCGGACCCAACTGACGATCCGGTTTGGCAAGGGGTGATGCAAGTGAACCGTATCGATAGACACTGGCACCCATAAACGCTCCGCGCGATAGCCTTCTATCAGCTCCATCGCCCATCCGGTGGCGATGTCGAGCAGCGCGGGATGGATCAGCCAATCGCGGTCCTGCGCCGCGACCTCGCCCAGCGACAGTTCAGCCAGGCCTTCGCCGTCTCCCAGGCAATAGCTGTCGAGCACTTTCCAGCGCGCGCCGAACCGCAGTTGCGTTTCCTGGGCGGCGTCGAGTTTGCCGCCCTCTTTGCCGGCAGCCCGCCCCGTGCATCGTGCCCGGATTGCGGCGGGATCGATCCGGCCGGGCTGCTTCACGGGCGCCAGGGAGAGCTGTGCCGTAGCAAGGGGCGCGAAACCTTTCTGGCCGTTGAGTTCGCAATCAGCGCTGACGGTAAGGTGATAGCCGTGATCGCGGCGCTCCAATCGCGCCCGAACATCGCGCTGCGCCCGATCACCCACATGTAGCGGGCGCAGGAACGTCATGTCACGTATGGTGAACGCGCGCACATCCTCCTGCGTCTTCAGCGCTTGCGCGGCAAGCGTGACATGCGCGGCGCCAGGGAACAGTGCGGCTCCGTCGCGTGTTCGATGCTCGTCGATGAACCAGTCATCATCGCAATACCGCGCGGTGAACAGACGGTTTCCCGCAGGATCGAAACCCGCTCGGTGCAGAAGCGGCTGGTCAATCGTTTCGAATGTTCCCGGCGCAGCCCGATCTGCCAGCGCATCGGCTGCCATTCCTACATCGGCCCAAATGCCCCAGTTGATCGCGACGACGCGGGTTCGCCCCCCTTTGCGCGATTGAGCGAACGCGTTGAGATATTCGTTCGCGGCGACATAATCGACCTGTCCGGCCGGTGCGATATGCGTGGACGACGAGGAAAAGAGCGCGATGAAATCTGTTTCTCCATCCGCGAATAGCTTGCCCAACACCTTCGCGCCATGGATCTTGGCGGCAAAAACGCGCTCCACCGATGCGGTTGTCTTGGAAAGGAGCGGCGCATCTTCCATCACGCCAGCGGTATGGATGACTCCGTCAATCCTGCCGTGGCGCGCTTTCGCGTCTTCGACAAGCGCGGACATCTCAGTCAGATTGCAGATATCGGCGACATGGCAGAACACCGTCGCTCCGCGATCCTCAAGATCGCGAACGGCCGCGATCCGGCGGGATATCCGGTCATGCGGGGCATGTCGTTGCAGATAGCCGTCCCATTCCGATCGCGGCGGCATGGCCTGTCGGCTTGTCAGATGCAATTTGCATCTATGCGCGGCAAGCGATCTTGCAATGGTCATGCCAATTCCGCCAAACCCGCCGGTGACAAGATAGGCGCCGCCCGGTCGGATCGCAGGTTCGGCCCGTTCGATCAGGCGGGTTGCTCGCAATCTGCGTTCGTAGCGATGCTCCCCCTGAAGCGCGGCGATGGAAGAGCCGGGCGCAGCAAGCATCTCTTCGAGAATCTGCCTGTTCAGACGTTCCATCGCCTCGCTGTATGCGCTCTCTCCGGAACGGCCAAAGAAACGCGTGCGGGGTTTTGGCGGAAGCGCAAGATCGAGGGTCGAGATCGACAATCCCGGTATCTCTCGCGGCGCAACGCGGGCGGGACCGGCAATAACAGCCTTCTCGGGCTCTGCCAGCGGCTCGTCACCAACAGATGCAGCGCCGGTGGTGAATACCGTGATCTGTTTGGGCTTTGGCAGTGTTTCATCGGCGATGGCCTGCGTCAGGAAAAGAAGCGAATAAAAACCCTGCTCCTGCACGCGGTGGAAAAAACTCGATCCCGGACGGTGGCGCCTATCCCGCGTCACCCCCCAGAAATGCGCGATACGGCTTGGCACCAGACCGCGCGAGAGCAGATCGCGGCACAGCATGTCATAGCCTTCGCGCCCCCGCTCGGGAGCAAGGATATAGCGCCGATCCGAAAGCCGGGCGAAGCTGTCTCCGGGTGAGAGTTCGATCACCGTGTGCCCCGCCGCGATCAGCCGGTCCGCCGCCCGCCGGGCGAGGCCCGCGTCATCCATGAAGACAAGCCAGGTTTCGGGATCGATTGCGCCGAGATCATCCATCGTCGCGATTGGCGTATCGGCGTATTTCCGGCTCCAGATCGGGGTCCAGCCCCAGTCCTCCGGTTTCTCTATCCTGGTGAGGAAGTCCGGGGCCGGTTCGATTCGGGGTTCGGCCGGTTCGATGAAATAGCGCGATCTTTGAAACGCATAGCTGGGAAGCGGCACGCGATTGCGCCGCGCATCGCCCCAGATCTGTGCCCAGTCGAATTCGCCGCCGAGCGCCCAGATGCGGCCAAGCACTTCGAGCATGTGCCGATCGTCTTCAATGTCCTCGTCCGGATGCCGAAGGCTCGAAATGGTCTGCTGCGCCGCAATCCCCACGCTTTGGCGAGCGAGGGCGGACAATGCCTTTCCCGGGCCGACTTCAAGATAGATGCGATCCTTTCGTCTGGCGAGCGTATCAAGGCAACTCGCAAAACGCACCGTCGAGCGCAGATGCATGACCCAGTATTCCGGATCGGTGGCCTGGTCGTCGGTCAGGAACTCTCCGGTGAGGTTCGACGTGAGCGGGATCCGAGGCGTGCGCAAATCGATTGACCGCAGATAGTCACGGAACCGATCAAGGATTGGATCGAGCATCCGGGAATGAGCCGCAATATCGATGGGAATCCGCTGGAATTCGACGTCTTTCTCGGACAGAGCGCGTTCCAGTGCCTCCAACGCGCCGGTCGGCCCCGACGCCACGCTGAGCCCGGGCGCATTGATTGCGCCGAGATCGAGAGCATCACTCAACATCGGTTTCAGCTCCGCCGCGGGAAGCGCCACAGACACCATCCCCCCTTCGTTCACACTGTCGAACAGGCGTCCGCGCAGATGAACCAGACCCACGCAATCCTCGAACGACATTACGCCGGCGAGACAGGCGGCCGTATTTTCACCCATCGAATGGCCGGCAAGCACCGATGGCGCGATCCCCCAGCCCATCCAGAGCTGCGCGAGCGCATATTCCACGATCATGATAAGCGGGAGCTGAACAGAGGGTTTGCGAAGCGCCTTTTCGGCGGCGGCCTCCCGGCCCGGTTCAGGACGCCAGAGCGCGCGGATATCGGTGCTTTCCACGGCGGCGAGGCACTCGAACCCGCGATCCATCCAATCGGCGAAAACGGGTTCGGTTTCGTAAAGATCGCGCGCCATGTTGACATATTGCGCGCCGCCACCCGGGAAGAGGAAGGCAATGTCGGGATCGCTCAGCGCGGAATGGGAATGGACGCGCCGCGCGTCCTTGTGCTCGAGCAGTCGCGCTGCATCCTCATGGTCAGACGCGACGACAATCCGGCGTTTTTCGAAAGCACGCCGCCCTTGGGCCAATGTCCAGGCGATGTCGGGCAAAGGTTGGCCGGTATGTTCGCGAAGATGCGCGGCAAGACGTTCGCAATTGGCGTCCAGCGCGGCCTCACTCCGGCCCGAAACGGTGAGAAGCTGAAAAGGCCAATCGCTCGGTTCGGATGCTGGCCGCGGCGGCGCTTCCTCCAGAACGAGATGCGCGTTCGTGCCGCCGACGCCAAGGGAATTGACACCCGCCCGGCGCGGGTGATCGCGGCGGGGCCAATCCGTCAGCCGGTCATTCACGATGAAGGGCGTGGTTTCGAACGCGATTGCCGGGTTCGGCTTTTCGAAGCCGAGGCTCGGCGGCATCTGCCGGTTGTGAAGCGCGAGCGATGCCTTGACCAGGCTGGCGACGCCCGCAGCGGTATCGAGATGGCCGATATTCGTCTTCACGGAACCGATCCGGCAATAGCCAATCCGATCCGCGGTTTCGCGGAAGGCCTGTGTGAGCGCGCTCACCTCGATCGGATCGCCGAGATAGGTGCCGGTTCCGTGGCACTCGACATAATCTATAGTGTCCGAGGTCGTCCCGGCCATCGCCTGTGCTTCGGCGATCGCAGCCGCCTGCCCCTCGACCGACGGGGCGAGATACCCGGCCTTCGCCGCGCCATCGTTGTTGACGGCGCCGCCTTTAATGACAGCCCAGATATGATCGTTATCCGCCACGGCATCGGCCAGCCGCCGCAGCACGACAACCCCGGCGCCCGAGCCGAACACCGTTCCCTGCGCGCGATGATCGAAGGCGTGACACTGCCCGTCGGGCGAAAGGATTTCGTTTTCCTTGTATAGATATCCATGCCCCTGCGGCAATTCGATCGTCACGCCTCCGGCCAGTGCCATATCGCACTCGCCGCTCAGCAGCGACTGGCAGGCGTAGTGGGCCGCGACGAGCGAGGTGGAACAGGCTGTCTGAACGCTGATCGACGGACCGGCGAGATCGAAGATATGACTGACGCGGGTGGTCAGGAAATCCTTGTCATTGCCGGTATGGCGCAGAAGGAACAGCCCGGTTTCATCCACCAGATCGCGGTTGGAACACAGGTTGACGTAGAAATAGCTGCCCATGCCGCAACCGCCGAAAACGCCGATCCTGCCGGAAAATCGCCCCGGCACATGCCCGGCATCTTCCAGCGCCTCCCATGCACATTCGAGGAACTGGCGATGCTGCGGATCCATGATGGCCGCATCTTTCGGCGACAGACCGAAAAACTCCGCATCGAAGTGATCGAACCCGTCGAGGGGCGCGGCGTAGGGAACATAATCGGGGTGACGCAGCAGCGCTTTGGCCACACCGGCGGCGATCAAATTCTCCTCGCTCTGCCGCTTTATCGAGGAAACGCCGTCGCGCAGGTTTCGCCAATATTCCGTGACCGACCGCGCACCCGGCACATGGACAGACATGCCGACAATCGCAATGTCACTTTCCGCGCCATACCCCGGCGCGGTTCCTTGTTCCGTCATACTCGTACCCCGGCCCTCCAGCGTATGGGGACTACCCCACAATTATGAACAAACTTTGGCAGTCATTGCATAGCCATGTGGCATTTTTCCGCGTCAAAGCGCAGCGAGAACGGAAATTTGGTTAGAATTGAACCAGATCGCCAGCGCGACGAGCGCAGCCGCGACAAGTGCATAAGCCCCGTCATGCGCAGGATCCCAAGCGCCTGCGTGGCGCGCCAGCCACACTACGAACGGATAGGCGGCAAGCCCCGCCAAACCCATCCCGATCAATGCACCGAACAACCCGCCGAGCGCCAGTCCGGCCAAGAGAAAACTCACCGTCAGCACGGCGCGGGCGGCGGACAACACGAAGAATCGCCTCGAATCTCCTGTTGCCAAGGCGGCCTGCTCGTAAGTCAGCGCGATGATCTGGGGCATCTGCATGGAAGCGAGCAATACGACAACCGCGCCGGCCATTGCGTATCGATCATCATAGAGCGTATCCACAAGCCACACGCCCGACAGCGCAACCGCACCCGTCAACGCGACGATGCCCGCGGTCAGGACGAAGCGCATCCGCTGTAGTTTTCGAAAATTTGCGTCACTGTCCGCAGGCGGCCGCTCGCGATAAAGCGGTATCAACATCTTGCGCGTCATGACACCGCCCATCAGAAGCGGAAAACTGGCGAGGAAAAAGCCGATATTATAGACGCCGAACTGATCGAGCGGCAGATATTTTCCAAGCAGCAGCTTGTCGCTTTGCATGTAGATAAAGCCGCAGATCGTGCTCAGAAAGATCCATTTCCCGAAATGGATCAACTCGGCCGCGGCACCGCTTTCCCAATGGAACCGATTGCGTTTCCCAGGCAGGTAGAGATCATAGGCCGCAAGTTGCAACACGGAGGCTGCCACGCCGCTGATCACCAGCGCCCAAACAGATTGCATCCACCACGCCAGACCTACGGCGAGCACGATCCCGGCGGCTTGTGCGGCCAGATCGATCCCGGTCAACCGGCCAAGCAGAAGATGGCGGTTGGCCGTCTCCATACGCGTCGGATTGAACCCTGAAACAAGCAGGCTCAAACCCGAAACGGGCAAGATCCAGGCAAGCAGAGGCTCGTTATAGATCGAGGCGACCGGAACGGCGATCAGGCTTGCGAACACCCACAAGACCGCGCCGCGTATCACCTGTATCGTCCAGGCCGTGTCCAGGAACTCAGGATCATCGCCCCGTTTCGATTGCATGATGGCGGGGCTTATGCCGACATCGGAGAACATCGCGAGCCCCTGCATGATGATCGCGACCAGCGCCATCAATCCGAACGCCTCGGGAAACAACAGCCGCGTCAGAACGAGATTCGACAGCAGACGAAGCCCTTGGCTCGCGCCGTACCCGCCCAAGGTAAAGAGCGAGCCGCGCATGAAACGCGCTTGTAATGAGCCGCCGCGCAGCCTGCCGGCAAATCCGTTCATCTCCCGCGGCTCCATTCCGAAGATGGGCGCACGCCCAATCTCACCGCGACGGCAACCGCGGCATAGACCGCGAAACCAATCGGATCCAACAGCGCGAGCCGCGCTTTGGCCCGAACCGAGAAACGCGGTTTATCGTCATTCCCGACAAGCTCCGGAAACAAAGTCTTGATCTCCGTGACGCCCCTGTCCTGCCGCCGCCGGACCCGCACCAGATTGCTCCATCCCTCGACCATCGGCCAAAGATAGGACGCTTCGACCGAAATACGCTCACTCGGAGCAAAACTCAGCCGGACGAACGTATCGTCCGAAACAATTTCGGGAAACACATCCCATCTGAGCCTGCCGGCCGCGTTGACCGCGAACAGGCCCGCACCGGGAACGCCATGCGTCATGAAAGGAACCTTAGCATAGATACGGGCGTAGAATCTGGTCATTCGCGTTTCAGGCGGCGAAATCTCAAGTCTTCCGCTTGCATATCTGGGCTCGGCGCGATCGAGCACCTCGCGCAATTGGCTCAGGAGCTGAGGCGAGACCAAAACATCCGCATCGAGATAAAAGCGCATACCGCCCCGCGCGAGGCGGTCTCCGGCATTGAGCGCCGCGATCTTACCGCCTTTCTCCCTCTCGATCACGCGGAGTTCCCACCCGCGCTCGCAAAACGCAGTCCTCATCTGATGCGCCAGGCCGGCAGTCCCGTCACTGCTTCCATTCGACACCACGATCACCTCGATTGCCTCGCTCCGGTTCCAATCGCTTGCCAGAACGGCGCTCAAGCATGCCTCGATATGCGCCTCCTCGTTGGAGGCGGGTATGATCACCGTCGCAATCGGCGCCAAAACGTTCCTACGCTTGTCGACATGGGTTCGCATAGACATCCCAATGAGCTGCATTTCGAACGACATGTGCCGAAAGATATTGTCTATTGTAAGGAACCGAGCCTGTAGTGGAACAGGCTACTCGCCCAATGCGCGCCGCAAGGCCTGCCATCTGGGATTGTCATCTTCAAGATGCCGGAGCGCACCCCAGTTACCCCATTTGCTGGGCGGTGCGACATCTACGAAAACATTGAACGGAGTGTCGGAAACCTCTCTCCAACTTGAAAGGGCGTGATCATAAAGCTCACCCATATCGTCGGAGTAATTGAATCGCGTCAAAAACTCAGTCAGGCGATTCTCATTGACGGCCCGATCCCTCGCTGCGGCGTGCGATCCGCCCTCATACATTACAAGGTCGAGCCCCGCATCCCGCGCGGCCTTCGCATGATATGGCCAGAGCTTGGTGATTAAAGAGGAAAGCGAACCCTGCCTCACGATTTCAGCCGCTCTTTCGCTCGCCCGCTCAAATCCTCGCTGCCCTACAAACTCCCGCAGAGCGGTGTCGGAAATGCCGTTCTTCGCGCCTTCCTGCATTGCCGCGTGTTCGCTTTCGTCCAATATGCGCCTTAAAACACTTATGTCACCCAGCTCGTGTCCGAAATAGCCGGAAACGGCGTAGGCATCGAAACTCAGAGCTGGCGCTTTCCCAAGCGCTCGCTTCGCCAATGGCCCATAGAGAGTTGCCTTCTCGAGCTCAGGCCAAGCGGTGTGGACCGCAACAACCCGCCTCAAGCGGTCCGGGTTTTCGGAAAATACATCGCCCCAGATGTCCATGACCTGGGCAGCACGCAACCCGTAAAACTCCATCCAACCATCCGGTACCGGCCCCCAAAACGCCTCGGCCCGATCTTTCGCCCAATGCGCCTGTTCGAAGATATAGTTCCACATTTCATTGGAATATTCGACATAAACGGTCAAATGGGGGTCCAAACCGTCTTTCACTCGCGTCGCAATTTCCCGCACCACATCATCATCGGCCTTATGGGGGATCGTAAACCAAGGGTCTGCTCCGGTTTTGTTTGCAAGTTCGACAATCACCTCGATTGGAACCCCGCGCCAGCTATAAGAGAAATCGGAAGGCGAAGCGAGGTCATCCGTTGTGGCAAGTGTTGAGTCATTCGTATTCATCCAGTCCATAACCCGAAACCCGCCAAAATCACGTATTATACGCAGCCATTCGGGACTGAAGACACTCCCGTTCGCCAGGAGCTCGGCGTGTTTTTCGTGAACCACCTGAATGTTTCGAACCGGATCGTCACGATCGGTGCTACTGATTGCAATACCAACCGCTCCCTCGCCCGGGTGATAATCAAACGCGATGAACCCTTCTTTCGCTAAGACGGTATCGCCCAAACCCGTTATCCTGATATCCCCAACCCCATCGTAATACAAATGATACCGCCCTCCAAGATAACCCGCTGTATCCGGCTGATCGGTGAATAGCAGGGCCTCGACTTTTCGCAGACCCGGCGGCACGAATACCGGCCATCCATTGTCACCGATCGCGCCCATAGCCTGAAGTTCGTGAAACGTCATACCCCCCCACTGGCCATTTTTATGGCCGATCCAAGGCCTAGCGGATTTTATGACATTGAGGAATGGATGCTGCGTAGACCAATCCGAGATGGAATTAAGATTCACCAATAGAGATTGCGACGGTTCGCTCGCTGCCGCGAAAGAACCGCTGGGGCACAACATAACGCTCAGTGCCAGAAAGATCGCACCGGCGTAGTTGAGGTGCGACGCGCGATGCAACTTACGTTCAATCCAACATTTGATGCGGATCATCGGTTTGACCCTACTCACGGAACTGTTCGACCAGTGACTCACGAAGCGATGACGCGGTGGATAATCGCTGTCTTGCCTGTTCGACAGTGGGCGCCTCGTATGGAGCCTTTGTATCCGGCGCCGAAATTTCCAAACCCGGCTCAGGAGAAAGTAGCGAACCAGCCGCGTCGAGATTTTCGTTTTTGGCCTTCTGGTACTCCGACGACGGAAACTTGGCAGTAACATCACCTTTTTTTTCAAGGAGTGGCTTCAACTCCTCATCGAACCCATCATTTAACAGTCGAACGATCACCGGCGAGAGGCTATTCACGCTGAAATCGTCACCATGCAAGGCCAAAAATTCGAACACAGCAAGTGGATCGCTGTGCTCTGCAAGATTTGCCAGAAGTCGCCCAACTGCCTCGGCATGATTGTTATCCGGCACGTCAGTCATCATTTCATACGCATCGAAGAACCGATCAGCCTCAAGATAGCTTTCAAAAAGAGCTATCGATACATCTTCTTCATGCTCGGTGTCCCGCGCGGCTACGGAAATGGCCGCAAGTGTATCGGGATCGGCACCGTGTTCCGCGTATGAAGCGTCGCCTTGACGCCGTTTTGTCGGCAACCCCATGAGTTCCTTCTCGACCACTCGATGGGCAAGAATGGCCGTACCGGCTTCGGACCGTGAGATTGCCTCATTTTCCTTCACCAACTCGGCGAGAGTCAACTGCATTCCCAAAGTCAGCTTCGAGAAAGCTTGCATCGCCCTCAGCGTTTCGTCATCTGAAAGCGCTACGCCCGATAACCACCTTGTAAATGATAGTGCCAACCCTGATTTTGGTTTGCAGTTTACCTTGCCGTTATGATCGTTTGTCAGGACCATAATAATTTGTTCGGCGCTCTCTCGCTCTGGCCCGCTTATTGCTTTGCTGCTGAGCAGAGCTTTGGCTTCATGCAATAACCCTTGAGACATAAGATACATCGCTTCTACAAGTTCGACTCCGCCTTCCTCATCAAAGGTGAATAATGCCTCTCGCTGGCGGACCGACTGCTTGGGATCTCCCTCGACCGCCGTAAAAAGCCTCTTCCAAAAGCGCTCTTCCATAGTACAGTCCGATCGAATTGCACCTTCGGTGCTGTCATCATTACCCGTCGGCGTGGTTGATATTTCTTCATGAACGATGGCTGAAATATCAGGTTTCATCATTGGCGTTAGAGACAAGGAGCTTGATACAATTCGAGACACCCTATCGATCAAAGACATGTCCACACGCTCAAACTCCATACTGGCTGAGTCACGATCCGCGGTAGTTTTCTGCGGCAAAAGCGGAGGGAGCGGAAACTGTTGCAAAATCCGCTTTGGCAATTTGGGCCTGTCGTATATATCAATAACAAGTAGCCTTGCATTGTACTGCGAGATTTCAGCATCGCAATCACATGTAGTTAATATTTCAATTGAAGAGTCATCTTTGACGATGTTGTCAACACGTCCATATAGCAGCCGGTCGTGAAGACTGGAAATGTCGAGTTCATTCACTTGAGGGGAGATTTTCAGTGAGACCGCATGATCGGCTATGTTGGACGATTCGAGGTCGAACGGCGAAGAAAATGAAAAAGTTACCCGCGTAAAATTATCGTGCTCACCACCCCTGACAATCGCGGTGTTTGCTGATCCCTTAGATGCTCCGAACATTATCAAAAGCATGATTGCTACAAAAGCTACTTTAAGCATTTATCTTTATTCCTGTTAGAGACTCGTCCAACTCGGAAAATCCTGGTCGCAAATGATGTGGTATATTCTGCCGCGCTACTTCAAGGCACATCTTCGGAGGATGTTGATGCATGTGAGAAACAAGAACTTCCTTTATGGTCCGATAGAAGTTGATATCTTCATCTGCGGCGGCTTTGACCTTCGCGGCAAACGGCGCGACCAGGCAATAGGCCAGAAAAACGCCCAGAAACGTTCCAACCAAGGCACCCCCAATCAATTTTCCGAGAACTTCAGGCGGCTGATCGATCGAACCCATGGTTTTAATAACACCCAGCACCGCGGCAACGATCCCCAGGGCCGGCAAGCCGTCTGCGATTGACTGCAGGCCGTGTACCGAATGTTCGCGATGGTGTTTGGTCTCCTCGATTTTCTTGTCAAGCAGCTCTTCCACTTGCATCGGATCGTTGTAATTCATGGATGCGGACCGCAGCGTATCGCAAATGATATCCAGGGCTGAATGATCATTTTGCAGCTTGGGAAATTGCGAGAAAATCTCCGAGGTTTCAGGTGCGTCGATATGGCTCTCCAACGCGACGGGGTTTTTTCGCGAAACTGCGATCAACTGGTACATCACCTTCAGAAGATCTTCGTAATCATCTGCTTTCCAATGACTTCCTTTGAATACTTTCAATGTGTCCTTGGCGGTTTGCTTCAGGGAGTCGACGGTATTCCCGACGGCGAACGCACCTACAGCTGCCCCTCCTATCATCGTCAACTCGAAGGGTAATGATTTAAGGATTATTCCCAACTTTCCGCCCGCCAGGAGATAGCCGCCGAACACCATTATGAACGTAAACGCAATACCCGCCGTCGCAATCATGTGCTGTCTCCGTTCCTGCCTTCACATCACGACAAATTCGGCGTGCAATGCACCCGCTGCTTTGATTGTTTTAAGGATGTCGATAAGGTCGTTCGGCGAGATACCCAACGCGTTCAATCCGGTGACAACATCGGACAAAGTCGTTCCATCCGGTACTTCCGCCAGGGAAACTTCCGCGCCTTGATTTATCGCCGCGTTGGTGCGCGGGACCACAACGGTCTCTCCTTCCGAAAACGGGTTCGGCTGGCTGACCACAGGAGTTTCCTGCACGGTCAAGGTGAGATTCCCTTTCGAAACGGCCACGCGGGACACGCGGACGTTTTCGCTGATAACGATGGTTCCTGAGCGTTGATCAACGACCACGCGCGCCAAGGTGTCCGGCTCGATCCGGAGATTCTCAATTCGCGCAATCAGGTGGGCGGGCGTGCTGGCCGCGACCCTTTCCAGAGCGACTGAAATCGTCCCAGAGTCCAGCATTCTCGCAATAGGTGAACCGATCGCGGTGTTGACCGCCCTTTCCACGCGGGATGCCGTAGAGAAATCAGGAGATTTCAACGCGATGGTCAAGGACGCCAATTCGTCGAACTGGAAGGCGACCTCCCGTTCCACAGTCGCGCCTGAGGGGATGCTCCCGGCGGTGGGAACACCTTGCACGACCTTGGCGGCATCCCCTTCCGCAACCACGCCACCGGCGATAATCGAACCCTGCGCAACCGCATAGATTTTGCCATCCGCGGCGTTCATGGGTGTCATCACAAGTGTTCCGCCACGAAGGCTTGATGCATCGCCGATCGCCGAGACTGTGACATCAAGTTTGCTGCCGGCGCGTGCGAAAGGTGGCAACTGTCCGGTCACGATGACGGCAGCGACGTTTTTGGCGCGAAATTGCTCTCCCGTGACGTTAACGCCAAGTCTTTCCAGTACATTCGACATCATATCTTCGGTGAAAGGCGAATTTCGCAGCCCGTCACCGGTTCCGTCCAACCCGACAACCAAGCCGTACCCGACAAGATCATTCCCCCGCACGCCCTCAAAACTCGCTAAATCCTTGAGGCGCACGCCCTGAGCCTGCGACAGGGTTGCGACAAGCGCGAATGCCACGGCAGCAATGAATGGTTTCATCTTAGATACTCCGCAAGCGATGCGCGGCCTTGGCGTGCGGCGACCCGGTAAAAGATGTCGAGTTGGCTTTGCGCGGCCTCGAATTTCGAAACCTCTTCAAACTGGTCAACTCCGACGAGGGTCAGGCGGTCGATTTCCAATCGCGCCAATTCCTCGTCTACGGTAGAGGACGCTTCGGCAATCCGCGATTCCGTCAGGCCAAGCGTTCCCCGCTCGGCAACCAGGTTGTCCTTTGCGACAATAAGTTCCGCTCGCGCCTGCCCGAGGAGAGCTTTCTGATCTTCGATGTTCAACCCGAGCGCGGGATCCGAAGCCAAGCTGGCTTTCGCCAGTGCCTTAAGATTGTCACGAATGGTCCGGTCATCCGCACGAAATCCGAAAGTCGCTTTGCCGTCGTCGCCCAGAGGTATGGTAAGATAACCGATAGTGGATCCTGTATAGGCCGAGACCTCGAAGCCGCCGCCGACCGAGTCGAACCAATTGTCGACCGCAAGACTGACGTTATTTGCGGTTGCGACACCGCCCAAGGAAGATTGAACGTTGGATAGAAGCGCGGCGCCGTCAATCAATGGAGGCCGGTTCGTGGCCGTTCCCGCGAACAAATAACGACCCCCAATTTCGGTGTTCAAATTCGCGACGGTGTCTAGAAAAACACTTTTTGCGTCGCGTGACAGTGCCTTGACCCCATTGTCAGTCTGAAGCTGCGACTCCAGACTCAGGGAATTCACAAGGTTTTCCGTTCGGTCCTGAATTTTCCCCATGACCAGTTGGGTCGCCGACGCAATGACATTCGCTTCGTCAATGCCTCGTTTGTGTTGCTGCAGAAGCGTCGACTTTCTCTCCAGTAGCGATAATGACAGCGTCGCACCACCGAGATGTTTGGCCTTGTCTTCGACGATACCGGTTGTTGCAGTTTTGGCTGAAGTCTCTGCAGCATTCTGCAAGTTCGTTTGAAACCTGCTCTTTATGATGAAGGATGCTAGATCTCCGATTGCGCGCATCGATATTCTCCCTATATTCCAAGCAGTTCCGAAAGCATATCGTCGACGACCCGAACGACGCGCGCATTGGCTGCATAGGATTTTTCGAGCTCGATCAGTTTTTGCAGCTCCTGATCCGTGTTTACGCCATTCGACGCGACCGCCTGGCGGGCGATATCCAGTTTTTGTTCCGCCGCCCCGGCATCATCGATCGCCCTCACACGTTCAGCCGCGACCGCTGTCGACGTGTTGTGAACGTGAGAGGTAAGTGAAACGGCTGAGGCTGGCAGAGATCCGGAACCCGGCGTTCGCGGGACATCTATCTGTGCCTTCAGCGCCAGAAGAAGATCGGAGTTTCCGACGTCGCCCTGACCCGGCGCATTCAATCCATCCCTCCAGCGCCACGGGTCAGAGCCGGTCGCGCTTAGATTCGCATTGAGTTCGATGCGGCCTGCCAGTCCGGGTTCGCTTGCGGGAACGAAAATGCCCCCTTGGTCTGTGAAGATCCCCGGTATTCCGGTAGCTACGGTGGGATCAGGTCCGCCCGGGCCGAAACGTTCGATAACGTCGCGCGCGATCGCGTCAACCGTCGCTTGCGCTTTCACGGCTTGATTGTCGCGCAGATCGAAATGAGCAGACAAGGATCCGCCCTGCAGCTTTTGTACATCCACGGGTTTACCGTCGATCCTGAGACCGGACAGAAGGCCGTTCCCCAGCGTCATATGCGGAAGAACGGCACTTTGCTTTTCGAAACTCACTTCCACGGCGCGCGTGTCGAGAAGCGTGCGGCCGTTTGACGAAAACACCGCGACCGCGCCGCTGTCGCGTTCGACAACGTGAAGCGGAACAAATTGCGAGAGCTTTTCCAGCTCGGCCTCGCGACGGTCCATCAGGCCCAGAGTATCCTGGCCCTGATGCCGCGCCGACATGATACTATCATTCAGATCATCGATGTTGGAAAGCGCGCGATTCATTTGATCCACGGCATCGGCGATATGGTTGTCGGCATCCGTTCTGGCCTGCGCGATCCCGTTACTGACATTTCGCAACGCGCCCGCGAATGCTTCAGCCGCATGCCCCACATTTCGCAGCCGAACCGATGCGGATGGGTCCGCGGCCGCCGACAGGATCGCCGTTTCGAAGCGAACGAGTTTTTCGGCGACCGATCCGGGCTGATCCACGCTGCCCCAAAGGCGTTCCAACCCTGTCGCGAAGGCGCTGGAAACGCCGGCTCCGGCCTTTTCCGCGAGAGCCAGGCGTTTTTCATGGGCCAATACGGGATTGGCGTTGCGATGGACATCCACCACTCGCACACCGCCCGAAGATTGGTTGGCATCGGTCGCTAAAACGACGTCGCGACGCGCGTATCCCTCGTTCAGCGCATTCGCGATATTCGCGGAAATGACGCTCGTGCCGCGCGCGTTCGCGGTCAGTCCGCTGATCGCGTTGGAAAGTGCACCGGAAAGGCTCATGAGGTTTCCTTTTCAGCCATTGGATTACCGTTTGATGTTCGTTGCTTCCTGCAACATCTCATCAACGGTCTGGATAACTTTCGCGTTGGAGGAATAGGCGCGCTGCGTGCGAATCAGTTCCGTCAGCTCATTGGCGATATCGGTTGCAGACTCTTCCAGCGCGAATGACAGAATGTCACCGGTAGAGCCGTTCCCGGCATCCCACAGGAAATAGCTGCCGCTTTCCGGCGTCGGCATGTAAAGCTGGCTTCCGACAGCGGCCATGCCATTCGGATTGGGAATATCGACCAGCGGTACCTGATAGAGCGTGCGGGTCGTTCCGGTATCGTAGAAGGCGTTGACGAGCCCGGTTTCATCCACCTCGACCGATGTGACCTTGCCAACCGGCGCGCCATCGCGGCTGATGTTGAAGGGCGCGAAAATGTCGGAAAGTTGAGAAAGGCCTTCATTCGCGCCGGGGCGCCCGATATCGATGTCGATCGGACCGCTCGGCGTTGTCACGGTCAGCGTCCCGGTTGCCGGATCATAAGGTCCGCCCGTGGTGTCGGTCACGCTTAGAAGGGTTCCGCCAAGGGTGCGCGCATCGTCGAATTGCAGCGTGTATTCGCCGATGACTGTCGCGGGATCAGAGCTGTCGGCGATCTGGATCGTCCACTGGTTCGATGTTCCGGGGGCCGTCACATTGGGAGTAAACGTGAATTCCAGCGTTTCGGCGCGCCCCAAGTTGTCGTAATATTCGATGGATTGGGTCAACGGATCACCGGACGCGCCGTTCTGCGTTTCCGTTGCGGGCAGATTGATCCCAAGCTCGATTCGGGTGGTCGGCTCCCCGCTGAACTGATTGACATTAACGCGGACAGGCTCAAGCGCCTCGTTCGTCGCGCGGGGATAATCCGGTATGCTCCCGTCCAGGTCCGCGGGCCATCCAAGAAGCATCTGCCCCGAAGCGGTGCGCAGGTACCCGTTGGCGTCAGTCCGGAACGAGCCGGTCGTCGTCAGGTACATCTGCGGCGATTCGGCGCCCGCGAGAACCTCGGTCGCCTGGGCCACCGGCAAAAAGCCTCGCCCGCTCACGGCCAGATCGGTCGGGTTCGATGTCGTCGTCACAGCGCTGTTCTGATCGATATAGCGCTGGGTCGTGGTGCGAACGCCGCCCGCCGTGTAGGCGCCGCCCCCGGAGGTGACGACCATTGAATGGAAATTCGCCTCCACCCGCTTGTATCCTGGGGTTTGCGAATTCGCGATATTGTCCGAAATCGTGGCCAGACGGGTCGCGTTGGACGCAAGACCCACAACGCCTGCGCTGAGAGAGGAAGAAATCGACATATAGCGCCTTTCGCTTGTATTGGCTTTTTGCCTCGACAGGTCTAGCGCGATGGATTTAACGATACCCTAACAGATAAAATTCGACCTTCTTTCAACACCCGTCAGTATCTCAAAAAGATGACCTCGAGCCGGTTGTTCCGTTCCGACATCGTGTTATCCACAAGCGGCTCCCTATCGCCATAAGCCGTTACGCGGCGGATGCGATCCTCTGAAAATCCATAATCCTCAAGGAGTTGGGCAAATACGAAGGCGCGGTCAGAGGACCAGTCCCAGACAGGATCGACAAGTCGAATGATAGGCACCTCGGCAACGTGCCCTTCCACCGCGACCTCGTTAATCAACATGCGGCTCGCCTCGCGCACGGCATAGGCAATCTGGTGCGTCAGTTCCGTCGGTTCGGCACCGTCTGAGAAAAGGGGCTCACCCGGAGTGTCGAAAAACTCCAGAACAAGTCCTTCATCGGTAATGCGTGTGACGACATGGCGGAGCCAGTTGTCCTCCAGCATGGTCTCGCCGCCTAGCCCGAGAAGAACATCCTCGACCTTCTGGAACGCCTGTGTTTGCTCATCCGTATCGTCGGCCTTTTCGAGACCGCCGCCGGATGCGTCCCCGGTGCTTTCGTGCAGCGAGCTTGCGCCGACGCCCATGCGCGGCAGAACGTCGGCCGCGAATACGCTTTCACCCATCATCATCCCGTCGGATCCGCTCGACAACCGGCTGATCGGGGCGGTCGGGCTGAAGTAATCGGCGATGCCCTTGCGCTGCTTCTCCGTGGTCGCGTTCAACAGCCACATCAGCATGAAAAAAGCCATCATCGCGGTCACGAAATCGGCGTAGGCGACCTTCCAGGCGCCGCCGTGATGCCCCGCTTCGTTGATGATCTTCTTTCGCTTGATGATGACCGGCGCGGCATTCCTGCGCGTCGTCATATCCCTACCTTTCCTAACACCCGGTTCCAAGACTAGCAGGCGGACGTGAACCTTTTCTTAACACTTAAAATTCGAGACGCTTCTCCGTGTCTCTTGCGCAAAAAAAGGGGGCGGCCATGTCGGCCGCCCCCTATGCAGTGCTGCGATCCCGAAGGATCGGTCTGCGGTCACGTCAGATCGAAACGGTCCGCATCCATTACATGCGCCCAAGCTTTCACGAAGGTCTCGACGAATTCCTCCTCGCCATCTTCGGCTGCATACACTTCCGAAACGGCACGCAGCAGGGAGTTCGACGCAAAGACCAGATCGTTGCGCGTTGCGCTCCACTTCACCTCGCCCGTGGCGCGGTCGCGGCCCTCGAAATGCGTCTCGTCGTCGGAGGTCTTCTTCCACTCGGTGCCCATATCGAGCACGTTGACGAAGAAATCGTTGCTCAGCGTGCCGACATTTTCGGTGAACACGCCGTCCTTGGCCCCGCCGTGATTGGCACCCAAGACCCGCAAGCCCCCGACAAGCGCCGTCATCTCCGGTGCGGTCAGGGCAAGGAGATGCGCCTTGTCGATCAACAGTTCCTCGGCCGGACGGTTGAACGCCTTCTTCTGGTAGTTGCGGAACCCGTCTGCCAGGGGCTCGAGCACATCGAACGACGCGGCATCGGTCAGCTCGTCAGTCGTATCCATCCGGCCCGGCGTGAAGGGAACCGTCACATCATGACCGCCGGCCTTGGCTGCCGCTTCGATCGCTGCGCATCCGCCCAGCACGATCAGATCGGCGAGCGACACTTTCTTGCCGTCCGATTGATCGCCGTCGAACTCTTCCTTCAGCTTACCGAGAGTGTCGAGGACCTTGGCCAGAAGCTCCGGTTCGTTCGCCTCCCAATCCTTTTGCGGAGCAAGGCGAATACGTGCGCCATTCGCGCCGCCGCGCTTGTCGGAGGCGCGGAAGGTCGATGCCGACGCCCAGGCCGTCTTGATCAGATCGCTCTTGCTTAGGCCGCAGGTCAGCAGCGCTTCCTTGAGGGACGCAATATCGACATCGTCGATCAGCCGGTGATCGACGGCCGGGATCGGATCCTGCCAGATCATCCGCTCCTCGGGAACGTCATCTCCGAGATAGCACTGGATCGGCCCCATATCGCGATGCGTCAGCTTGAACCAGGCGCGTGCGAACGCGTCCGCGAACTCATCGGGATTGGCGTGGAACCGTCGCGAGATCTTTTCGTAATCCGGGTCCATCCGCATCGCCATGTCGGCCGTGGTCATCATCAGCGGGACGGTTCCGTTGCCATCGACCTGCGGCGCACGATGCTCCTCGGCAAGATCCTTGGCCTGCCACTGATAGGCGCCGGCCGGGCTCTTGGTCAGTTCCCAGTCATAGCCGAACAGCACGTCGAAATAGCTCATGTCCCAAGTTGTCGGCGTGGGGGACCACGGGCCTTCGATACCGCTGGTGATTGCATCGACGCCCCGTCCCGACGCGTGGGTCGATGTCCAGCCAAGTCCCATCGCTTCCATCGGCGCGCCCTCGGGCTCTGCACCGACGAGACCGGCATCGCCGGCGCCATGCGCCTTGCCGAACGTGTGGCCCCCTGCCACCAGCGCAACGGTTTCCTCGTCATTCATCGCCATCCGCGCGAAAGTCTCGCGAATGTCATGCGCCGAGGCGAGCGGATCGGGGTTGCCGTCCGGCCCTTCGGGATTGACGTAGATCAGGCCCATTTGCACCGCGGCAAGCGGGTTCTCCATGATCCGATCACCGGAATAGCGGCTGCCTTCCTTGTCGCTGGTCGCCAGCCACTCGGTTTCGGACCCCCAGTAGATATCCTGTTCGGGCTCCCAAATATCTTCGCGTCCGCCGCCGAAGCCCAAAACCTTGCCGCCCATCGATTCGATGGCGACATTGCCGACGAGGATGAACAAATCCGCCCAGGACAGTGCCCGGCCGTATTTCTGCTTCACCGGCCAAAGCAAGCGCCGCGCCTTGTCGAGATTGCCGTTATCGGGCCAGCTGTTCAGCGGCGCGAAGCGTTGCGATCCCGATCCTGCGCCGCCGCGACCGTCTGCGGTGCGGTAGGTGCCGGCGCTGTGCCACGCCATGCGGATCATCAAAGGGCCGTAATGGCCGTAATCGGCCGGCCACCAGTCCTTCGAATCCGTCAGCAGGGCCTTGATGTCAGCTTTGACCGCATCGAGGTCCAGCGTCTTGAAGGCTTCGGCATAGTTGAACCCCTCGCCCATCGGGTCCGATTTCGAGGAATTCTGATGAAGGATCCCGACATTCAGCTGGTTCGGCCACCAGTCGCGGTTCGTCCGCCCGCGCGTCGTGCCATGCATCACCGGGCATTTGCCGATATCGCCAAGATCGTTTCCGTCCATGTCTGTCTCCCAGTCGGCGGACGAGCCGCCACAAATTTTTCCTGATGCGAGATGCCTACCATCGCAGAGCGATAATACAAAGTTGCATTTACCTATATGATCTATAACCTTACCCTATAATGAATATCACACTGAAACAGCTGCGCTATTTCTCGACACTGGCCCGCGAGGGCCATTTCGGCCGTGCCGCGGATCGCTGCTCCGTGTCGCAACCGGCCCTGTCCGTCCAGATCAGGGAGATGGAGCGCGAACTCGGCACCGCGCTTTTCGAACGCGCCCCGCGATCCGTTCGATTGACCGCCTTCGGCGAAACGCTCCTGCCGCGTGTCGATGGTATCCTTCGCGCGATGAACGATCTGGAGGAACTGGCGAACACCGTCCAGGGCCGGCTTTTCGGGCGTCTGCGTCTTGGCGTGATTCCGACGATTGCCCCTTATCTTCTGCCGGGCATTCTCGCGGCCCTCGCGCGAAGCCATCCCGAGACCGATGTTCAGGTGCGTGAAACGATCACGTCGCGCCTGATTTATGAGCTGTCGGAAAGGCGGCTCGATTGCGCCCTTGTCGCCCTGCCGGTTTCCGAACCGGGGCTGGAAGAGGTGCCGCTTTGCACCGAACCAATGATGCTCGTACGCCCGCGCAGCGCCTCCGGGCAGCCGGTGCCGAGCCTCGATGCGCTGCCGAAGATGCGGCTCCTGCTGCTCGAGGAGGGCCATTGCTTTCGAGATCAGGCGCTGTCCTTCTGCAACGCGAGGCCGGAAACGCAATGGGAAGGGCTGGATGGCAGCTCACTCTCGACCCTCGTTCAGATGGTCGGCGCCGGGCTCGGCGTCACCCTGATCCCCGAGATCGCCATTCCGGTCGAAATCCATTCGGCCGATGTGATCGTCGATCGGTTTCCCGCACCGGAACCGACACGCACGCTTGGCCTCATCTGGCGAAAGAACACGCCGCAGGAAGACGATCTGCGCGTCTTCGCCACATTGGTCAAAGACGTGATCGACAAAGCCCGATCCCGAGATCGGTGCTAGGATGAAACGCGGCTTTCGGTCTAAGCTGGGTCATGGTTGCCCCAGGGGAACACCAAGCCATCGAGCCGGAACCGGCATTGCCGGAAACGCGATACCTGTGTCCACCCGATGCCGTTCTCGTCGTCGTGCCTGCGCTCAACGAAGCGTCTTTCATTGCCGAGTGTCTGACCTCGCTGCGCCGCGAAGATCCGTTCATGGAAACGGTGCAGATCACGGTTGTCGATGGCGGTAGCGATGACGGCACGCAATCCATCGTGACCGCCATGATGCGACGCGACCCTTATCTGGCTTTAATCAACAATCCGGCGCGCCTGCAATCGGCGGGTATCAATCTGGCGGTAGAGACCGCCGAGCCGCAGCATCGGTTTCTCGTTCGTTGCGACGCGCACGCGATCTATCCGCCGGGTTATGTCAGGCGCGTGGCCGAAGCGCTTGCGCGTCACGAGGGTGCCGCATCCGTCACGACCGTCATGGACGCGACAGGCTCCCTTCCTTTCCAGAAAGCAAGCGCCTGGGTCGTCGATACCAAGCTGGGCTCCGGCTGGTCGGCGCACCGCGCGGGCACGCGATCCGGCTGGGTCGATCATGGGCATCATGCCGGGTTTCGGATCAAATGGTTCCGTAAGATCGGTGGCTATGACCCCGATTTCAGCCACAACGAGGATGCCGAATACGACCGGCGTCTCGCGCTGGCGGGCGGCCGCGTCTGGCTGGATGCGTCGATCCGCATGCAATACGTCATGCGCCCCACGCCGCTTGCGTTGGCCAGGCAATACTGGCGCTATGGCAAAGGCCGCGCCCGGACGATCCTGAAGCACCACATGCGCCCTCGCCTTCGCCAGATCGTTCCTGTGGCCAATCTCCTCGGGATCGCCGCTTGCATGTGCCTCGGCCTCATCTGGCCGTGGGCCTGGCTCTGGCCGGCGCTCTACCTGACGGCTTTGATCGTCGTTTCCGCCACGGCCGCGCTACGGCTCGGCGATTGGGCCGGCGTCTGGGCGGGCCCGGCGCTGGGGATCATGCACAACGCTTGGGGTGCCGGGTTTGTCTGGCAAGTTCTGACGCATATCCGGCGCAGCTGACTCAAGGCGATCCGGTCTCTCCGGGCCTATGAGCCGAGCGTCTGAGCAAAGCGATGTCCGATCGCAACTCGCGCCGCGTGAAGACGCCGGCTGCGCAGATTGCCAGAACAGCCATTGCGAGGGTCGAAAACGCCGCAAACGTGGATGACCCGGCCAAGGGGTTCAGCCCGTATCGCTGCACCAATCCGCAGCCGATCCCGGCCATCACCGGTGCAACGAGCAACCGCGCCGCGACCATCCGGTCGAGCGGAACGCAGCGGCGCAGATAGGACCAGTACCGCGGCAAATAAAGAACCGCGAACACACTGCGCGCCAGAATGGCGGGCCCGACACCGAACGGAAAAGCGCCAAGGAAAACCACCAGCCCAAGACTGAAACGCTCGACGGACATGCGCAAGCGCAGGTCGGTTCTGTCCGAAACCATGAAAACCCGGCCTCCGGCGGAGGTCAACGCCTCGACAAGGAAAGCCGGCACCGCAAGCGCGAAAACCCAGGCCACCGGACGCCAGGGTTCCGACAGGAACCAGACGAAAATCGCGTCGCCAGACAATGCGACCGCAACGAACGCCGGGACCAGGACGGTCGCCAGCACGCGGCTGGAAGCAAGATAGATATCGGCCACTTCGGCCGCGCCGTCACCCTGCCGCCACTGGCGAGACATCGACACCAGGGTCACCTGGGACACCGGCCCGGCAAGGCCCGTTCGCGCGAGCCGCGAGGCGCGCTCGGCCATGGACCAGAGCGCGACCGCCGAGGTTCCGAACACCTGCCCGAACGCGAGAATCACCACCTGGCTTTGCGCCGTCATCACGCCGGAGAAAAGCAACGTGTTCTTGCCGAAGTTCAGATGCGGCTTCAGAAGCGGCCAGTCAAAGGCAAGCCCGGGCCTGAAGCGCGAAAGCCAGAGAAAGCCGGCGGCCCGCGCCCCCGCCAGCGCCACCTGCTGCGCAACCAAAGCCCAATATCCGGCCCCGACCAATGCAAAGGCCAAAGCGACGCCAAGCGCGATCACCCCGGAAGCAACCGAAATCGCCGAAATTTCGTGAAAGCGGTAATCCCGTTCGAGCTTCGCCTGATGCGGGGAGACCAACGCTTGCAGAAACGGAACCGAGGCGAGAACGATGACCACCGCCACCAGGTCAGGCTCTCCCATGACAGCGCTGTAAACAGGCGCGCTCGCGATAACGAGCAGGCCCAGCGCGGTCCCGACCGCCGCCAGGAACCAGAACACCGTGCTCCATTCCGCCGGATCGAAATGATCCCGGCGCACCAGTGATCTGCCGAGGCCGGCATCGCTGAACGTGTTGGCGAATAGCGGGATCGCCATGGCCAGCGCCATGATGGCAAAATCACGAACGTCCAGAAGACGGGCAAGCAGAGGCAGACTGAGAAACTGCAAAACCGCCAAGAGGGCGCGCGCGCCGATCAGCGAACGCACGCTCGCAAAGAAGCTCGCGCCGCGGCGGACTTCCTGCCTGCCCCACAAACGAAGGGTCGGACGGGTTTTCGATTGCATGGAACCCATCACGTAAATATGTTCTGGGAACCGGGCAGGCTATGGCAGCGTTGAGTTTCGATGTTTAGAGGGTTCTTTATCATACTGGCCACGCTGGCGGTGTCGCTTCTGCTTTATGCGATATTTGGCGGTTCAATCCTTCTGTGGCTGCTTGGCGGCTGGGTTCTCAGTGGCCCGATCGTAATCGCCGATGCGGCGTATCGCACCTATGGTGCCAAACGCGCAGCCCGCAAATCGGCGGAATACGATGCCGCGAAGGCGCAACGGGTCTCGATCGACTGACGAGCTGATCAATACGTGCCTTTTCCGGGCTGCATCAAAAGCATTGTCGCGGTCTTTGCCACCAGTCTTAGGTCATCGGCCATGTTCCCGTTCTGAATATACTCGACATCCCGCTCCACGCGGTCGCGATAGCTGCTGTCGGACCTCTCGTTCGCTTGCCAAGGACCGGTTAGGCCCGGCAAAACCTGTAGATAAAGCGCCCGCGCCATGCCGTAATATTCCAGTTCCTCGCGCACCACCGGCCGCGGTCCGACAATCGTCATGTCGCCCCGGATCACGTTAAAGATTTGCGGTAATTCATCGAGACTCGATTTACGCAGGAGTGCCCCGATTCCCGGAACGATTCGAGGGTCTTTCTTCAGCTTCCGGGTGGCATTCCATTCCTGCCGCAAACGCGGATCGCGCGCGAGCATCGCTTCGAGCCTTTCATCCGCATCGATCACCATGGTGCGAAATTTCAGGCAGGCGAACTCCCGACCATTGCGTCCTATGCGTGTATGCTTAAAAAAGATCGGACCGCGGTCGCAGGCGAATAACAAAAGACTGAGAAAAAGCATGACCGGCGCGAATGCAATCAACATCACAACGCCGACCGCGAGGTCGAACGTCCGCTTTCCTTTCGAATTGCTGTTCCAGGAACTTACACCTTCGGTTGAAATTTCTCTTTCAAATCCGAATGCGACATGAGACCGCGCCATAAACATCGCCCCCCAAAGGCAAAATGAACGTGCTTAAAAATTGACTTGCGGCGCCTGATAAAAAGGGACGCCTTTTCAAAAAATTGATTCTTCATACAAGTTTACGGTAAGCCCCGGATTCATCAAAGCCATTTCTTCGACTGCCGCGTTCGCACAGCACTAAGCAAATCGCGCGCCCTACTGCAGTTGGGGCATAGGTCGCCGATCCACCGGCATTGGCGAGTCATCATAGACGTCCACCTCGAACTGTCTGAGCACATCCGCCATTCGGTTGATCTGCCGATCCGAAAATTGCTGCTGCCATTTGCCGATTTGCGCCTCCGCATCGCCCAGTTTGCTCGCGTCCTCGGTCATCCGGCTGGCCGTTTCAATCGCGTCGAGCGCGCTTGTCGGCAAAGGTTCTCCCCAAGCCGCGAAAAGGCGAACAAGCTCCGCTTCGGGATTCAGCGTGAGCGTTTCATAGTGCATCCTGACGGCACGCCTTGCAGTCACCGGATCGTCGAGGGCGGGCTTCTGGACCCGGCACCACATCGCGACGATACGCTCCTCATCGCTGGTCAGAGCGCGGATATAGGCCGCGGAGTCCGCCAGATCGGCCGCATACGGGCCGCGCTCCAGATCGTCCGACATTCCGGAAGTTCCGAAATTTCCCATGCGAAGTTGCGACGCTGCAATCGCGAACGGATGGCGCAGGAAATGAACGGGGCGGCGGCGAAATTCGATGCGTCTCAAGAGCCACGGCAGAAAGCCATTTGCACGACAGCATTTCACGATCAGGCGCTCGGCCCGTTGAAACTCTGCCACACGGCTGGCCCAACCGGTCCATCGGTTGATATGCAGGCCCGACAGGATCTCGCGGATCAAGGCTTCGGCTTCTGGCCATTCGGCATCGGGGGGAATGATCTGCCGCCACGCAAAGCCAAGCTCACGCACCTTTGGCGCGTTATCGAGGTGAAACGGCTCCCAGATCACGGCGCTTGGGCGGGCGGCACAGAGCACTTCGCTCAGCCAGGTCGATCCGCTGCGCGGATCGCAGGAAAGCAAAAGCGCGTCCTCGGGCTCGAACCCGCGATAGCGTAAGGTTGCCGCGATGAAGCTGGATCGCAAAACCTGTTTCATCGCGCCTGCCCCGCATGCACGTTGCTCGGGTTTCGCGGGGCCTGGGGGCCGAGATAGCCGAGCTTGGCCAGCAGTTCGGTGCGCAGTTCAAGCGTTCGATCACGACTGCGCCGGGGCCGCCCGCCCCCGGTTTGCGGTTGGACGTGGACATCGCCCTGCAAAACACGCGCCGCGGTATCCGGCACGGTATGAAGCGCTTGAATCAGGTTCCTTGACCGCAACATCTGCGGCGTTACCGAACCCGTCACCTTGGCAGGTACCTGTGCAAGTATGCCGCCCGTATCGACGCCGGCATCGATAAAATGCACGGTGATTCCGCATGTGTGCCACGCACCCTCCAACACCTGCCAGAATTCGGCCTGCGTGCCTCTGTAATGCGGTAGGAGCGAGGAATGCATGTTGATCGTTCCGAGGCGCGGTAGCCCGAACACCGCTTCGCACAAGAGCGGCGCGCCGGTGACGACGATCAGGTCCGGTGCGCGTGCCGATAGCCAATCCACGCATTCGCTCCCGTTCGGATCGGGGGTGTAATGCACGTCCAAGCCATCCGGCCAGCCTCGTGGGGGATCGACGGCGATGTCGAATGCGTGTTCCGCCTCATGCGCAAGCCGCGTTTCGATTCTCCGAATCCGCCGTTCCATACGCGAAGCACGCAGCGCGAACCGTAACCTTGCCGTCCACGCCTTGAGCCGCGATTGCGGGCGGTGGATCGCGAGCACGCCGGCGAAATCGCGGCCCAGCCCTGCCTGCATCGCGCGCGCCATCGCGCGGCCAAAACCGGAATTGTGGCAGATCAGAACCACGCCGCCCGGTTCGGTTCTCGGTGTCATCTGCCGAACTCCTCCGGCCTGATCTCACGGAACAGTTCGTGATCCATTTGAAAATGGCGCAGGAATGACGCGGGCAAACCCGTCCAATACGGCTCCGGCGGGTATGAGCCAAGCTGCGACCGGTGCGCCGCCAGCGCCTCGGCCTTTTGCGCCTGAACCGAGGAAATATCGACCGACCGCATTCGCCAGGTTTTCGCCGACCCGATCATCGCTTCAAGCGCCTTCAGATAGCCCCGGCGGTTCGACATTCCATGCGGACGCCATGATCGGAAATCGTAGCTCCAGACGGGATATTCGAACAGTACGGCACGACTGTACGAACCGTACCGAAGCGCACGCCGCGCCGCCTTTGCAAGAGCTTGGTGATCCGGGTGCCCATCGCGCTCGGCGCAAACAAAGATCTCCGCCGGATCGACGCGCTCGATCACCATCCGGATCGATTGCGCAAGCGCTGCGATATGATCTTCGAGCCGTCCATCCGGCAAACGCGCAAACTCTACCGAAGCTCTGTCCACTCCCAGTGTCGCGCACGCCTTTCGCGTCTCATCTTCCCGAAGCCTGACCAGCGCTTCCCGGCTTGTCGCCAAGCTCTGCTCAAACCGATGCGATGCCGAACCGTCCGTGGCCATGAATATCGTAACGGCGGTGCCGGACGCGCGCTTGAGCGCAATGACCCCGCCGCACCCAAGTGTTTCGTCATCGGCATGGGGCGCAAGAATTACGGCAGGTCTACGTGCAGTCTCGACCGTGATATCCCGCGCGCGCATACGCAGCGCGGAATGCCATAGCCGACAGGTGTTTCGCTCCAAAGCGCTCCACACCCGCTGCCTGATTGCAGGGGCGGGCTTGGCTGAAATGGAAGGTGCCGTGTCAACCATGATCAATTCCGCGTCGGACCGGATCGGGGGAAATATTCGCCGCGGCGGATCATCCCGACCACCTTACGCGCCGCGACCATCGGAGAGACCGCGCGCTCGGGTTCTGCAGAGCGTTTTCTGCCGGCGGCGAGCAAACGCTCCAAGCGCGCGGCAACCGTGTCCGTGGCATGCCGTTCGGCGATCATCGCAGATGCTCGCCGCGCCATCGCTCGGGCTTTCTCGGGATTGCCCCGCAGGGCCTCGATAGCCGATTTCGTTTCCTCCGGCCGGCAATAGATTGCGTTATTCTTGCCGAATGTGGGGGCAAGCCGTGGGTCGAGAACGCAAACCGCCCCGGCGAGCATGGCCTCGGCAACCGTTCGCCCGAAACTCTCGCTCAACGTCGAGTGAAAATGATACACGAACACATCGAGCTCCGCCAAAAAATCGGGAACCGGGCGTTCATCGAACTCCAGAATGTGCCAGTCCGACATGCATACGCCCATCTCTCGGAAAGTCTCGCGGGGGCATCCCATCACCCGAATTTCGGTATCGCCAAGCGAAGGCAGGCTTGCACTGATCTGCGCAGCCGTGTCCGGCCATTTCAACGGATCGGGCCGACCATGCCGCCCGATGACAAGTTTCGGCTCTGAAAAGACCGTCCGATCCGCCTTCCATTCTGAGGGATCGAAAACATTCGGCCAATCGTGTTCGGCAAGGCGGATACAAGGTGCGAAGGACCGAAGCTGCGACCGGCATACGCCCGAAACGGGCAGCCATTCGGGCCACGCCCCCGTCATTCGCTTGATCCGCAACGTCGTGGCGACAGGATCATATTGCAGCGATCCGTCACCGCGAAACGGAAGATGATGCGCCACGACAAAGCACTTTTCCGCGTCGATCCGCACCTCCGGGCGCGCGCCGAAAAAGAACGTCATCGGATGGTGCAGGAACACCGCCCGCGCACGCAGCGGCGTGCCGCCTGACGTATCGATCACCTCGATTCGCGGATCGATCAGCATGTCGGAGATAACCTTGCTGCGGCGCCGGCCACCGGAAAGATAGGCGCTGAACACCTCTACCAGCCCGACGGACAAGCCCGCGCCAAGAAACGCGCGCATATCCTCTGCGAGCGCTGCGGCGGTTCCGCCGGAAAATCGCGGATCAATGACGCAAACGACATCGTGCATCGCCACACCGCTCCTCTGCCAGGGTGTCCGTGCGCGGGCGCGCCATGATCCGGTCGAACTGCGGACCGAAGAGCGCGGCACCTGCCGAGCTTAGATGATCGTC
Organism: Marivita sp. GX14005; assembly: GCF_023370775.1. Taxonomy (GTDB): domain Bacteria; phylum Pseudomonadota; class Alphaproteobacteria; order Rhodobacterales; family Rhodobacteraceae; genus Marivita. The sequence goes on along the minus strand of NZ_JAMCCQ010000001.1, from coordinate 1,101,487 downwards.
GTCGTAATAGAGCGGAATCCCGTTTCTGATCACGGCGCAATGGCCTTCGGAACACAGCGCGTCGTGCGGCACGATCCGCTCTGCATCGTAGCGCGCGGAAATGGTATCGAGCGCGGCGATGACATCGGCATTGCGCGCGTCGAAAGCTGCTTGGCTCAATCCGAAGCGTTCCGGCGTGCGGCCATGCAGGCTCAGCTTGGCGAGCGTTTCAGGAACCTTATGTCCGATTTCGGGGACAGGATAAACGATCACAACGTCGCGACCCGCCGCTCGCAAACGGGCGACCGTGCTGTCGAACTTGTCCATCAGGCGTTCGAGCCGACGGTCTTCGGGCCAGCGCCCGGTTTGCGCATCGGCGAAAACCGTCGGTCCCCAATCGCGTTCGGCCAGCCCGTAATCGGTAAGATAGCCGCGCGATGCCATCGCATATCGCGACACGAGAATGACGGTCCCGATGCTGTCGGTCCGTATGAGATAGTCGAGTGCGCCGGTGCCGTATTCGTTGCATCGTCCCGTTTTCCCGTCGAGGCGTTCGGTATCGGGAACAGGCAAACATCCCGACCGCGACAGATATGCCAGACGCCGCTGGTTGCGGATTGCGGCGGCCTCGACTTCGGGGAGCAAGGCGGCGGCGTGGCTATCTCCCCAGATCGCGATATCCGGGCCTGCGTCGCCCGACGCTCCGAAAAGGCATGGATCGGACGGCGCACGCCATGCATCCCAGCGCGCGGTGCAGTCGCGCAGGCTCGGGTGGCGATCCTGGCTGAAGCTGGCCAGTCGCACGGCTTCGGCAGGCAGGCGCCCCGGAAGCCCGGCTGACTGAAGGATAATCAGAGACAGCGCGGGAACCGATAGCACACCGGCACCCAGGACATATTCGGGCCGCCCCAACTCCCATCCGGCCAAGCCCCGACCGACAGGCTTGCGGAAAGGACGCTCGACAAAAGCCCAGCTTGCCCAAGCTAGTAAGATCGACACCGAAAAAACGATCAGGCACCCGGCCAGGTCGGGCCGATCGAGCGTGATCTGTTGATAGAAGACGATCACCGGCCAGTGCCAGAGGTAGAGCGAATAGGAGATCAGCCCGATCCAGACGAGCGGAGCGAGAGACAAAAGCCGGAACGATAACGTATCCCGTTCCTTTCCGGCGACGATCAAGAGCGCCGCTCCCGCCACCGGGATCATTGCCGCGGCGCCGGGAAAGACGGTCGTTTTGTCGAAGATGAAAACGGCATAGGCGATGAGCCCGAAACCGACGAAACCCATCACCTCCAGGACTTTGCGGGAAAAGCGCATATCGGCAATCGAAAGCGCGATCAGCGATCCCACGCCAAGCTCCCACGCGCGCCAGGGCAAGAGGTAGTATCCCATATCGGGCCGCATCTGCGTGGTCAGCGCGCTTAGCGCGAAGGACAGGATCGTCAATGCCGCGATCCAGCGCAACGCGCCGCGTCTGAACGCGGCAAGCAGCATCATCAGCGGTGGAAAGAAGATGTAGAACTGCTCCTCGATGGCCAGCGACCATGTGTGAAGCAGCGGCTGATCGTAGATCCCCGGACTGAAATATCCGGTTTCGGTCCAGAAGAGGATATTCGAAACGAAGAGCGATGCCGAAATCGCAGCGCGCGCGGTGTCTTCGTATTCAGATGGCATAAGAAGCCAGTAGCCCAGCGCCAAGGTCGCTGCCATCACGACGGTCAGCGCCGGCAGGATGCGTCGCGCCCGGCGTTCATAGAAGCGCCGGATCGAGAATGTGCCGGCCGCGATCTCGCGGTGAATGATCGATGTGATCAGAAAGCCGGAAATGACGAAGAAGATGTCCACCCCAACGAAACCGCCCGACAGGCCGCTGACATCGGCGTGGAACAGCACGACAGGCAGCACCGCAAGCGCTCGCAGCCCGTCGATATCGGGACGATAGGCGATGTGCCCGGTGGGTTTCACCAGAACAGGCCTTGCGACGAATACTCGACATCGGTGGAGGACCAGGCCAGTGCGCCATAGGCTTCGCCATTGCCTGTCTCGTCCACAATGAAATCGGGATCGTCGAACCGATAGTAGCGGACCAGTCCGGCAGCACCCGGATCGATTGTCCCGCCCCGGCCCGCATCGATCTCGGCCATGGTTCTCGCCACGTCCCAGAACCGGAGCTCATCGATCCCGCCTCCCAGCGATTCCTGGTCCTGAACGCCCGCGGCCAGCCTTTCGACAACCACATCCGACAGGAATTGCGAGCTCTGCGCGGCGTCCGGCTGACCGTCTACATAGACGCTGAGCGCTCCGTTCTCGCGCACCACGGCATAGTGATGCCATGCATCGTCGGCCTGCGCCTGATAGGCGGATACCGCCTGATCTCCGCCATCGTCAAAGGCATAGAGCCGCAGGTTGCCGGAGTGGAAGTTCAGGTCATTTGATCCGGCACCCTGAAAGAGTCCCGCGCCGAAGATGGCATCGTCATTGTTGATCGGGCGGCCAGCGTCGAAACGTGCCAGAAACTCGATTGTGAAATCTCCCGAAAGGGTGAAATCGATAATATCCGCACCTTTCTGGTTCGGTGACGAGGCCAGCGCGCCATTGCCGGAGCTTGGCGGCGGGCCATCAGTGACGGTGATCGAAACGGTCGAAACGTTCGACCACGCGCCGTCGTCGTCCTGGACGCGGTAGGTGAAACTGTCCGTCCCTGCGACGCCCGGCGTCGCGGAGGTGTATTCGATGCGTCCGTAATCCGCAGCCGTCAAACCACGCGCGAGCAATTTGGCCTCGGTATCTATCACCTCGAGCGTGCCGCCTGTCGACCCGGTCACGATCTCGACGGTCTGGGGATCGATGGTGCCATCCGCATCGCTGTCGTTGCCCAGAACGGTCATCAGATTGTCGGCTGGCACGAAGCCGACGGCGAGAACGGCGTTGTCGTCCTGCGTGACCGGAGCGGAATTGCCCGGACCGGTCGGGGTGCCGCTGCCATCACGCGAGATCGCGAGCAGGATCGCCGCCGTGTCCTCGTTCGCGCCATCGCCTATCAGATAGGACAGCCCGGTCGTGATGGTTTCACCCGCCGCAAGACCGGCGAAATCGCCGTCCCGATCACGAAATTCAATCGTTCCATCCTGCCCGATACGGAATTGGCCGCCCTCATCGCCCCAGCTTTTGATCCGTCCGGTCGAATCCTGGTTCGTGGTGGATTTGGCCTGACCGTTCGCCTTGAAACCGTCCAGCCTCAGCAGGTCGAAGGCGCCACCGCTCTGGCTCGTATCGTTGGCGAACGCATTGACGGCCAGGGTCACCCAACCGCGCCCCGCCACCACATCGGTGCTGATCGCGATCATGTCGTCCACGGCATCGAGCGGTTCGGTCGGCGTATCGGTCACATTGATGGAGACCGTAGCAACGTTCGACCACGCGCCTTCATTGTCCTGAACGCGGTAGGTGAAACTATCCGTCAGCGGAACACCGGGGGTGTTCGGCACATATTCCGCATGACCGTAATGCCCCGGCGGCAATCCCCGCGCGAGCAGTTCGGCCTCGGTATCCATGATCTCGACGGTGCCGGCGGTCGGCCCGGTCACGATTTCCACAACCTGCATGTTTAGCATCCCGTCGGGATCGCTGTCATTGTCGAGAATGTGCAGGTGGCTGGCCACCGGATCGAACCCGACCGGCAACTCGATCATGTCATCAACAGCCACGGGCGGCGCATTTCCGATATCGATGGCAACGCCGGCGAACAGCGTCGCGGCGCCGAGTTCATCGGTCACGGTCAGGCTCACATCGTAATAGCCGATCGCGCCATAGGTGTGCGAAGGCGCAGCCTCGGTCGAGGTGGCGCCATCGCCGAACTCCCACAGATAGCTCAGGGCATGACCCTCGGCATCCGAAACGTCGGACTCGAACGTCACCGTGTAGGGCGCCGTATCGCTGCTGTCCTCGCCCGGATCGAGCAAGATACCCGCTCCCGTCGGCGCGGTATTCGGCACCCCGCCTTGCGAGATCGCCAGGGTGATCGGCGCGGCATCGACATCATCGCCGTCGCTGATGCGGTAGTCTATCGCGGTCGTCACGGTCTCGCCGGCTGCGATTCCGGCGAATACACCGTCGCGATCGCGAAACTCGATCTCGCCGTCCTTCGATACCCGGAATTGCCCACCGCCATCGCCCCAGATCTTGAGCCGGTCTGAGGAATCGAAGTTGCCGGTGGACTTCGGCTGGCCCGTAACCTTGAACCCATCGAGCCCTACAATCTCGAACGGGTCGCCGCTCGGGTTCGTGTCATTGGCAAGCGCGTTCACCGGAAGCGCGACCCATTTGCCACTGGCCAGTTCCGCAACGCTGACGGTGAGATTGTCCGCAACCGCATCGACCGGCCCCACCGGCGCGCCCTGGGTATAGATAGGCCGTAGCACCGTGTCGGTTTCCGGCACGATGAACTGCCGCATCGCGGTAGTGATGTTCGGGTCGTCTTCCCAATGCGAGAAATCCCATTGGAACCCGGCATCCTGATAGCTTTGCTGAACACCGATCTGGTGGTTGAAGCCGATCATGTTGTCATAGACAAGATCGCCCTGAAACGCGACGCCATCGATTGTGAAGGTAAACCCGTCCACATCCGGGTTGTCGAACGTGGTGATGGATTCATCGGGCCTGATCTGGACGGATTCCGTTGTCGCGAGCCCGTCGCTGTCGATGGCGGTCAGGAAGATCTCGAAGCCGACATCGCCGAAATAATCATGCCCTGTATCGGGTATGGTAAAGGAGATGCCCCCGGGCACGTTCTCCAAGCCGGCAAATTCAGGGTGCGAATGTTCGTTGTGATTGAGTACCATGGACCAGAACACATCCGGCCCCGTCAGCACCCCATCACTTGGATCCGACGCGCTGCCCGTCAGGAAGATCGTATCGCCCCCGCGGAATCCGTCGGTGGCGCTGGGCGTGTCGATTGTGACCGATGGCGCCTCGCCCACCGTGATCGTGCGGGCGTTGTAGACCGTTTGCGCGCCATGCTCGTCTTCCACGATCAACTCGACGACGTAGGAACCTTCCTCGGTATAGGTGTAGGTTGGCGAACGTTCCGTGGATGTGGCGGTATCGCCGACGCCGTCCCCGTCCAGATCGACGCCGTCTCCGAATGACCAGGTGTAGAACAGATCGTCGCCATCGGGATCGAACGCATCGGTGTCGAAGGTGACCGTATGCGGCGCGGTCAGGTTCGCATCCTCGCCGGGGTCGAGAATGATGCCCTCGCCGCCGGGAGCTTGGTTGTCTGCCGAAAAGGTGATCCGGTTGACCGCACCTTCGAAGGTGAAAAGCGTGCCCGTCGAGAAGGTCGTGATGTAATATAGCGCGCCATCCGGGCCCTCGGCGAAGGTCAGCACCTGACCGCTTGCATTCTTGAAATGCCGGTCCGCGACAACCTCGGGCTCGCCGCTGGAATAATCGAGCTCGAGATAGCGAATCCAGTTGCGCACCCAATCGCCATAGAAATACGCGCCTTCGTATTCGGAAGGCAGCAAATCACCGCGATAGACGATCCCGCCCGAGACCGATGCCCCGGCATCGCCGAATTGCGGCAACTGATCCTGCCCGGGACCAGAGGCGTGGAAATAGGAATGGATCGGGCTGCCCGGATCGTCCGGGTCGGGCAGGTATCCTTCGAAATCCGGCCAGCCGTGATTGGCACCGGGCGCCGCAATGTGGATATCCTCCGACGCACCGCGGAAATTTCCCCCGACCTCGCCGACCCAGAGCGTTCCGCTTTGCTGATCATATTCCGCCCGGAACGGGTTGCGCAGGCCATAGCTGTAGATCGTAGTGATAACGCCCTCGGGATCGATCGCAAGGTTCGCCGCGCTGGTGGAAATCGCGGATTGCGTATGCACGCTGGGGGTATAGCTCGCAGCAACTGCAGCATCGTAATACGGATTGTCCTCCGGCACGGACCCGTCGGTCAGGTTGATCCGGTGAACCTTGCCGTCATCATGCGTCAGGTCCTGCGCGTTCTCGGCATGGAACTCCTCTCCGATGGTGATGTAGAGCTTGTAGGGGCTCGGATCACCCGGCCCTGACGGCTCGTGAGCGATGGCCAGCCCCCCGCCCTGGTGATCCTCACCGGAATAGGTGTCGAACTCGCGCCAGAGCACTTGCTCGCTTGCCAGGTTTCCGGTGCTGGTGGCCCCGCCGCTATTTTCCTGATGTGTGAAGCGCGAGACCGTCGTGCGCTGTTCGTCGGAGTTCGAGTAGAACAGGTAGAAATGGCCGTTCGTTTCGAAATCGGGGTCGATCTCGATGTTAAGAAGCCCGGCCTCCCGGTCGTTCAGCACTTGCGCCGACAAGTCCATGTAAACCGAATTGGCGCTGTTCGCCGCGGTGGGATCTTCGTAAATGCGGATGATGCCGTCTTTCTGGATCACCAGAAGTCGCCCATCGGGCAGGAACGCCATATCGGTCGGGAGCTGCAATCCCGAAACGACTTTTGTGTCGATCAGATTCCCGGCGTCCCCGATATTGACATCGAACACGGTGTCATCCTCGATGATCGAGGTGCCGGCGGGCAGGTGCAGATCATGCCCGGTCTCGGCATTTCCGGTTGCATCGACAATGTGATCCGTATCCTCGTCGAAGCGGTAGTATCGCTCCAGCCCCACCGGACCGCCGGATGTCATGTCGATTGTGCGCGCGGCGAATTCCTGAATTTCGGCCGATGTGCGCGGAACGGTCCAGATCCGCAGCTCGTCTATCGCACCGTCGAGCGCGCCCGTCACGCTGCTGGCGAAACTCTCGATGGTGAAGGTTTCGTCGAAGGTATGGAAAGACGTCGCGTCGTTCACACCGTTCAGGTAAAGGCGGACGAAACCATCCTCCCTCACGAAGGCGACGTGGTTCCATTCACCCGGGCTCAACGTTTCCGCACCGACAACGACATCGCCTTCAGTCGAATCGAACAATCTTGGGCGACCTTGGTGAAAATTTATATCCTGCCCGCTCGCGTTCGTGCCGGATGAGACGGCACCATCGGCCTTGGACAGGGTGTCCAGAGGATCGAAGAAAATGTTGAATTCAATCGTGAAATCGCCGGGCAGAGAGATATCCTGAATATCAACGCCCTGACCATTGGTCTGAAAAACGAGGGACATGGCAAACCTGTTCTCTCGCGCGGAAATGCGCGGGATCTGAAATGGAAAATATAAAAAGTCTTGATTCTATTTTCTAAAAGTTAGACGCTTTACAACGAAAATTGCAAGACTTGCCTCTTTCGAGTGCATTCAGCGGAATTTTACCCGCTGACATTGTTCGAATTTAATACGCTGATTTTACACAGTTTATAGGCTTTTCATGGCTGCTTATTCCGCCGAACATTCCGCAGGCCGGTTTCTTGACACAATTCAGAGAAGCCGCCTGCCATTCGATCTGTTTCTCGCCGTCGGTCTTGTCACGATCATGGCTGCGATCGCCTATGTTCTAGCTGGCGCGCCCGGCATCAACGGTATCGACGATGCTGCGATTACGCGATCCTATTCGGACAATATCGCAAGCGGTCATGGCTTCGTCTACAATATCGGCGGAGAGCGGGTCGAAGGCGCAACATCCTTCCTTTGGACACTAATTCTCGCTGTTCCCTACTTTTTCAACGAGACCCCGGAAGTGCCAATCCTATTGATTTCCAGCGTATTGACGGCAGCTTCGGTGTTCCTTGCGTTCCGGATCACGCGCCGCGCCGCTTCCGGGCACGGCGGTGCCGTCCTGTTGGCGGCGCTTCTGCTGGTCGGCTTTCCGGGATTCTTTATCTGGTCGGTTTGGTCGATGATGGAGATCGCACTTTGGTCCGCGCTTCTCATGCTGCTGCTCGACCGGCTTTCGTTGGTCGCCGAAGAGCCCCGCGCAGGGCAGCCGCTCGATACACTCTTGCTCGGCGTCAGCGTTGCGTTGCCTCTCACACGCCCGGAAGGCATCGCCATCACCCTCGGTTTGTGCCTCCTCGCCGTGGCGCTTCGCCCCTCGATATGGAAACCCGCCATCTGCGGGATCGCCGCCGCGATATTCGCATTCGGGGCGTTGGTTACGTTTCGGATGCTGTATTTCGGCTTTCCGTTTCCGAACACCTACTATGCCAAAGTGTCCGTCGATCGATTGCAAAACGCGATCGACGGCGCAAAATACCTGATGAGTTTCGTGACAGCTCAGCCCTTCGCGGAGGTTATCGTCCTGTCTTGGCTCATCTTGGCACCGGTTGCCCTCGTCGGGGTGGTTCGCAAAGCCACTCCCGGACAACGAACCGCGATTCTGGCAAGCGCGCTGGTTTTGGGCGTCCTGTTCACTTACATGATGCTGGGCGGGGATCATTTCGCGCTTTGGCGCTTTTATCAGCCGGTGATGCCCATTCTCACCCTGCCGTTTGTCCTTCTATCACTGCAGATCAGCCGCGTGATCCCGCTTGCCCGGCGCCGCGAAGCGGTCGGCCTTGGCCTAATTGCCGCGATGTTCTGGATCGCCGTCAATGCCTATGACTATCGGCAGGAGCGGTTCCGTATAGCCCGAGAATTTCAGCTATCCCATCGCGGCGAGGTGTTCGGAATGTTTGCCAACGGACTTGCCCCGCGCCCCAGCATGGGTGTCGTGGCAGCGGGCGGCATTGCATTGACCTATCAAGGCGAGCTGCGCGATCTCATGGGGCTGAATTGGGTCGAAATGGCCCATGCCAAACCCGTGAAAATCGGTTTCCGCAACCACGCGAGCTTCGATGTCGATACTTTCTGGGCTCACCCTCCCGATCTTCTTCCCCAGTTCCACAAACCCGGTTGCCAGCGGGAAGACTGGACAGAAAAGGCAACCGCCAAGGACACCGGGGTCAAGCAGCTTTTCGTTCAGGAGCGATTTCAGGAAACATACAGCCCCATCCTTCTCGAACGCGGCGACGTGTGCACGAATGCCTTCGCGGCCAACGCCTGGCTGGAACAGATCAATGATGGGCGGGTCGTTCGGCTCGGTTGGGACAAGGTAACGATCGTCCCATGATCATCGGCAGTCATCCATCGCCGGATCACCCGGGGGGCGTTGGCCTATGCCCGTGATCTCGCTTCGCGTAGCGTTGCAAAAGGACTACAGCCTTTGCGTCGTCGGATCCGGGCCGGCCGGTCTGGCCTGCGCAATGTCCCTCGCAGAACGCGGCGCTTCCGTTCTCGTTCTCGAAGCAGGCGGGCTCGACCATACACCGCCGCCTCCCGCCGTGTTCGAAGTAGACGGCACGCATCGACCATTGTCTGAGACGCATTGCCAGAGCCTCGGCGGAACGTCCCCCATCTGGGGCGGGCGCATCATTCCATATCTCGACACCGATTTCCAATTCGGTGGCTGGCCGTCAGGCGGTGATGGCCTTTCGAATTATTATGGCAGGGCTGCCACGTTTTTGGGCGCGTCACCCCTCGAAAAGCCGTTCATTCAGGAAGACGCAAAAGAGTCATTCGATTGCGAAGCGGTCGAAATGCTGGCCGCTTCGGGATCACTCATGCAGTGGCATAGAGCCAGCCTAGATGCTGCGACCGGCCCTGATGTCGTGATTTCGGCTCAGGTCGTTGGGCTGGAGATCGAGCATTCCGATGATGGAGCCTCCATTTGCACCGGCGTCCGCATCGCGGCAGGCACGAAGGACGAGGCGGTGACGCTGCGCGCCCGGACGACGATACTTGCCGGGGGCGGGATCGAAACGAGTCGGCTTCTTCTGGCGGAGCAGGCCCGGCGGCCTGAAAAGCTTGGTCATCTGAGGGCTATCGGACGCTACTACGCGGGTCATCTGACCGGGGATATCGCCAGCATCACCTTTGCGAAACGCGCGGATGCAGAGGAATTTACATGGCGCCCGTTGAACGACAGAGGCTTCACACGGCGCATTTTCCGCACGACATCTTCCGGCGCAAAGCAGGATGCCAACTTGTTTTTCTGGGCGCGCAACTGGCCCGAATGGAATGCGGATCACGGGTCCGGGATCCTGTCGGCCAAACACTTGTCGAACGCTTTTCGAAAGGGCAGGATCGCGAGCAAGGGATCGCCGGCTCGTCATCACCTTCGCAATGTCGTTCGTGATATCGGCCCCGGGATACGCGCCGCCGCACAGCTTTGGCACGCAAGGTTCAACACACAGCGCGCCGGACTGGATTACCTCATTCCGAACCGCACGAACTGTTTCCGGCTCAGTTACCATGCCGAACAAGAGCCGCACGCCGAGAACCGTATCGTCGTCGACGATCACGTAGAACCGAACCGGCTTCCGCGACTTCGTATCCGCTATGATTTTTCACAGGCCGATATCTCTCGGGTCATTCGGGGGCACGAACTTCTCGAACAGTCACTCAAAACGTCCGGGATCGCGCAACTGGCTTACGATGCCGAACCAGAAGCGCGCGACGGTCTCATTCAAGAAAAAGCCTGTGACGGGTTTCATCAGTCAGGTCTCGCGCGTATGGGCGACGGCCCGAAGGACAGCGTCGTCAACAGGGATTGCAAGGTTCACGGCATCGATGGTCTGTACTTGGCGGGAGCCGCTGTGTTTCGGACCAGCGGCGCCCCGCAACCGACCCTTTCGATCGTCGCCTTTTCGATGAAACTGGCCGACCATCTCGCGTCAACCGGACGCGCTCCAAGCTTGGAAAGGGCGGTTCAATGACACTGCCGTCGGGCCTTCATCACTCCTCGGCCCTCGCAACCCCGGCGCGAGAAATTGAACTGGTGATGGCGGTCTTGTGGTTTTTGGTCACCTTCACCGTCTTTCCGCATGACGAACTGATTCTCTACCCCCTCGCCCTGTATTTTACTTACGCGCTATACCGCGACCGCCGCGCCACCATTCCGATCCTCGCCGATTGTTGGCCTTTGCTCTTGCTGCCGGCGTGGGCGATCCTCACATCGCCGCTCGCTGTCATCCCGCAAACCGCCTTCCGTTCTGGCGTTCAGATGGCAATGACCATGCTCATCAGCGTTCTTTTCGTCGCATGGATGTCGCCCAGACGCATCGTCCTGACCGCGTTTTTCGCAACCGGGCTTTGCGGTGTATTGAGCCTTTTTATCACCTCTTACCATTCCGGCGCGATGACAGGGATTTTCGCGCATAAGAACATGCTTGGCGCCAAGATGCTGTTGCTGTGGGCCGCCGCGCTTTGCATCGCGTTCGATCCATGGATTCGGATTTGGCTGCGTGCGGTCGCACTCGGGTTCGCCGCACTGGCGCTGTTCCTGATCCTCGCCAGTCAGTCGGCAACCGCTCTCGTTCTGGCAAGCGTGACGATTGCGCTTGTCGGCGGTTTCGCCTTCTTTGCAGGCGGCGGACAAAGAACGCCTGCTGACCGGCTGGCCGGCGCATTCATCACCTTGGGCGTGTTGGCGTTTCTCATACCACTACTTCCCGTGGGCCAGGTATCCCTTTTGGATTATCTCCTCGAAAACCTTGGGAAAAGCCGAACGCTTACGGGCCGGACAGAGCTTTGGGCCTATGCCGAGGATGTCATTCGGCAAAGGCCGCTGATCGGTCACGGCAGCGGCGGGTTCTGGCGTTATCAGGAAAACGATCTCGTGCGCCAAATCTTCGCCGAGTTTCACAAGAGCCCGAACCAGGTTTTTTCCTTTCACAGCTCATTTTACGAAATTGCCGTTCATTTCGGGTTGATCGGGCTTGTTTTCGCCATTGTGACCATTGTCTGGGCAGGTGTCCGCCTCGTCGGACAGCTTGTCCAACGAGGCGGGCTGCCGTTCATATTCTTCCTGACCATCGCGTCGATCGAACTGATCCGGGCCTTTGTCGAAAGCGAACTGATGCGCCCTTTCGTGTTGGCGCACATGCTGATCTGGATGGGAAGCTGCTTTCTGTCGAAGCATCGATCGATGCACGGTGACAGACGAAAGCGCCGGCATCCGTACGAAACGGGTGCCGGCGCCGGTGCGGGGGTTTGAATTCCGCCTAGAACAGATCGTAAACTCCGTTTTCAGCAATGAACCAACTGAGATCTTCGTAGGTATGGGCGATCTCGGCATCGCGGGCCTGCTCCTCCTGCACGAAGAGTGACGCCGATCCATCGTCGAGCCCATCCATCCGCAGGGTGGCGGTGTTGCCTCCTTTCATCGAGGTCATCGACGCGATGAACGCAAATTCCTCGAACGGAACATTAAAACCGACCTTGCTTGCCTCGTGGTTGGCCGATCCTTCGCCGACATGGAAACCGGTGCCTTTTCCGCCAAGCTCGACGGCGATGATATTCACAGTCTCCTGGGCAAACTTGCCGCCCATGCCTTCCTGGCGTTGCAGGTCGATCTCTATGATGCCGTTGGCGTCCACGTCGGTGCGTGCCGTGACGGCCTGATCGTTCTCATGGCTCGCGATCTGAGTGAAGAACGCGAAATCGCCATCGAGCCCTGACAGGTCGAGCGTCGCCTCGCCTGACTTGTTGGTCTGAACGCTCTGCGCGATGATTTGGCGACCGTCTTCGAGCGTATGGCTCCCCTCGCTGACGGACATCCAGCTGACCGTTTCAGCTGCATGACGACCGTCGAGGTAATCCCATTCCTCGATCTGGATCTGAAAGCCCTTGTCGGTTGTGTTCTGTATACGGGCGAACGCTGCTTGGTATCCGTTGTTGGAAAGCGGACCGGCCACGACGATCGCATCGTCGATGGCTTCACCGAAATTCGCCTTGAACCAACCATCCGGATCGGTCTGGTCAAAGGTCGTTGTGCCGATCTCCATGACCGATTTCGGCGCGGTATCGGGTGTGGGCGGCTCACCGTCGCCATTGCCCAATGCCAGCGGGGAGTCGACGTAGTTGGTGTTGGGTCCGTAAGAGGCACCATCCTCGAAGGAGAACACCTTTACGGGCTGTGTTGCTTCCGAAGCGGTCGATCCGCTGAATCGAAGCGCGTCGATCTCGGAGTTCGTCCGGGCGCTATCCCAGACACGCACCTCGTCGAGCGTTCCAACAAGACCGCGGCTATAGTTTTGCCCGTCTGCCAGAGTATCGATCACGACATCCTTGTTCCAACCGGATTTCGAAGTTCCGACCTCCTTGCCGTCGGCCAGAATGCGGATTTGCCCATCATCGCGAACAACGGCGTAATGTGTCCATGCGCCGTCAACGGCATCGACGGAGGCCTTGGCAATGATGTCGCCGTCGGCTTCCACGGTGAGTTGCCCGCCGCGGAAATTGACCTCGAAGCCTTCGCCACTCAGGATTGCGTCGGCCGCCGAAATATTCTTGTTTTCAGCCAGTTGCACCCATGCCTCGAGTGTAAAATCGCCGCTCAGCTTGATATCATCGATTGCGAAGCCTGTCTTCTTGAATTCCAGCGCCTTGCCCTTGCCGGCGCTCGTTCCGCCATCTCCGCTGGCGGGCACATCGCCCGAACCACCGTCGGCCGGCGGGTTCGTGTCCTCGCCGGTGTCAGGCATGTCATCGGACGTATCGGGCGTATCGGGCGTTACCTCGGGCTGCTCGGGCGTAGGCTCGGGCTTCGGATTATGGCCTTCGCCACTTCCGTGTCCACCGCCGTGATTTCCCGCGCCGCCGGCATAGTCGTCAAAAATCTCGACATCATGGGTTGGCAGATCGAACGATTTGATCTCGTATTGTTCCAAGTACTCGTCCGAATAACCCACAAGTTTGATATCGATGCGATAAGCAAAATGTTCACCGGTCACGCGGTCCGTCACCCAAAGGGCGAAGGGCATGGTCCAGCCGCCTTCGCCGTCGCGCATCGCTCCGTGCATTTCGATCAGTTGCTCGGGCTCGGGGTGGCCGAGATGATCGTCACTGGTTTCGATACCGTCATGGTCGGATGTCGTCGTCGACGTCCATTTGTTCGACCCGAGACGCAGCGTGCCGGCGGTATCGGTGATCGTGCCACAGATCAGCAATTCGTGATTGTGCGGCCCCATCGTCAGGTCGGCATAGGAGTCGATTTTGACGATCGGCTTGTCCAGCGGCTTGAGAGAGGAGGATGGGGACGAGTCCAGTCGGCTCTCGTTGTAGAACTTGGCATCGACCTTTTTCTTGACGTCCTTAAAGGTGTTGCCGATGTAAACGCCGTCATTGTTCAGGCCGCGATCGTAGATTGCGGTTTTGAATCCCTCGAAATGACTGTCGATGATCGACGTGCCTTCATGTTTTTCCGGCATCACGATCGCACGGCCCGCACCATCATCGTCGCCGATGAAAAGCCCGTCGCGGATGACGTATTCGCCGGTATAGCTGAAAATATCGAACACGCGATCGACTTCCCATGCCGTCATGCCGACCATATCGCTGCGCAGGTCAGTCGTGGTCACGGCATCCTGACGGTGGCCCGTGTCCAGCACGGTTTCGACTGCGGCGGCGATATTGTCGTGAAAGCCGATGATCGCAGGCTCTTCGTTATTGAGTTGCAGGCTGAGCGGCGCTGGGTCGAACTGGATCGCGTCACGGTCCGGGTTGTCTACGCTTGTCTCCGCGCCGCGGAACATCCAGCCGGTGTTCGAATTGGCGGCGATGTTGTCCTGCTGGATAATCTGGCGCGCCTGATTTTCATAGGCCACACCGCTATGGCCGAAATCAGCCTTCAGCTCGTCGCGTTCAATCGAGAAATCGTCGCCCGCGCCGGGAATGTTGGTGACGAAATTGCCGATCCATTGTCCGGTTTCATCGCCGTCCTCCGAGACGATACCCGCGCCGGCGATGCTATGCACGAAGTTGAAATCAACAGCCGCATTGCTCGAGTGTTGTACGATTCCCCAACCGGGGCCGTCATGCACCGAATTGCCATTCAGAACAGCCATGTCGCTTCCGGCGACCGTTCCGGTCTCGTGCAGATGCAATGGGTAGCGCGCTTCGACATTCGTTCCGACATTGAGCGGCTTCGACTTGTCGGTCCGGCCAAGATCGCCGAATTCGGCGAACTGCACGGAAACATCCGCGTTGTGAAGCATGACATGCCCGCGGATCCCATCGGGATTTTCGGAAGTGAACTTGATGTTGCGGGTCTCGTTCCCGGCATAGATCTTCAGATCATGGCCCGGCGGCGTCGTGTGATCGTGGCTCAGCGCCTTGTCGAAGGTGACGAGAAGACCTTTGGATGTCTCCTTGACATCGACGATTGTGCGCGTTTCGTCCTGAAATTTGTTGAGCTGCGTGCCCATGACGACAATCTTGTCGCCCACCTGCCATCCATCTGTTCCCTTTTCGAAGGTCAGCGTTTTCGAACCGGCCTTCGCGTCACCGATGAGCGCCGCGTAGGGCGATTTCTCGGCCCCGTGGATTTCGACCTTGCCATCGGTGATCAACCCGTGCCCGAGATAGGCCGGATCGGCCTTGGTATCGAACGGGCCGTCGGCGAACTCGATCAGGGTTTGAACGCCGGCGTTCATCGGCTTGTCTGCCGTGCCGACGGTCAGATGAGACATATGTCCGGTCGTCATCGTTTCGACGAGGATATGCGTGTCCTTGTTCGTCGCGAAATGCAGACCGCCATCGACCTTGACCCATTCCAGCCGCGCGTCGGACTGAACGTCATAGGTGACATCAACGCCTTCCGCGATATGGACTTTCGCATTCTTTCCGGGGATTTCGCCGCCTTTCCACGTTGACGAATCGCTCCAATTGCCTGAACTTATTGCGATATGAGTGGCGTCGGAGGCGTCTAGAAGTGCTGATACCATACCAGCATGCTTCCCGGAGTTGTGTGCGTTTTTCATAGTGTTCTTTCTGTATTCTTTGTTCCTGAAGTGCACCTCGGGCTTCTCTACGACGCGTAATGCGACGTGACCTTTAAGGGCAGTTCGTTACCAATGACTTACTCACGCTTCGGTATTTTCGCTTTCGGGCGAGAATCCGGCGTGGATCGGGCAGCTTGATCGCTGCGCATGAGTCAGTTGCCCGCAATCGGATGCAGTGCAGAGGGCCGGAGCCTTTCGGCGCGTCCCGCTTTTTGCCTGACCGTATCGCGGTTTATGGTCTACTGTCCCGTTCGTTCAACACTGAGTCAGGGCTTACGCATCGCACCCGACACAACATCAGAGAAATTGTCTGTTTCCCGCTGGCGCCTCCTTGGTTTTCCTCATCTCGGTGCCCCGTCTTATCCATATCCGGTACATTCTTGACCAGTAGGGCACCGCTCCTTCCTCTCGATTCCGCCGAACCGCAAGCAAGGTTTTGCCAATCGCGCTAAGTCATATGACGCGTTGGAATCACACCTGACAGTTGAGTTTCATTGTATTCGGCTGGCTTGTATCCCGACGGATACCCGCATTCTGGCAAGAATAACGCTGGGTCAAGCCATGGATATCATGCGCGAAATAACGCCTCCACCAGCTCGGAATTGTCGAGCCGGCGCGAAAGTTCCGCATGGTCGGTGGTCATATGTTGCCTATGTGATTCGCTAAGAAGCAAATCACAGACCTTTTCAACGAAGTCAGAATCGCTTTGCGCCGATACCACCACGCCATTCAGAGACGAACCGAATGGTGCAATAGCCTCCTTCGTTGCCACCACCGCCATGCCGAGAGATAGGTAATCGACGATCTTGATAGGAACTCCGCTTCCGAACTGAATCGGCGCCAGTCCGATCGCCTGCTTTCCGCCGAACTCCTCCAGGCGGTCGACCTGTCCGACGAGGATCAATCCTTCATCCTGCGCGTCGATGGTAGCGATTGTCCTTGCGATGGCACCGAGGATGACCAGCTTGACCCCCGGAACCCGTGCACGCACTTTCGGCCAGATCGCCGAACGCAGTTTTTCGAGCGCGGCAACGTTTCCCGAATGGATTGAGCCGATGAAGACAGCACGCGGAACCGGTTTCGATCCTCCGGGCTGCGAAAAGCGCGGTACATCGGGTCGCATCCAGATATGCGCGGCTTTTGGAAGATGGCGTGCGAAAACCTGCTGCTCGACGCAGCTGGCGTGGATAAGAAAATCGGCGTGGCGACACCGCGCTGCCTCGTCTTCGATGGAGATGACAACATGGTCCGGCGTGCGCCCGCCGGCCTCGAATGTGCCCGCACGCATTGAAAACAGATCGTGCAAAAACACAGCCTTCGTGCCGGCCTTGCAACCTGCCAAGAGCGGACCGAGACTGCTGTATTCGACTGTAAGCAAAGATGATGGATGTCGATTGACGCGCTCCACTGTCGCTTTGGCTTCGGTTCCGGTCAACGTAGCGCCGAGAAGGCTGGGATATGGTCTGTCAGCACGTCCGATGAGCTTTCGGCCAACTTCGACCACCATGCGCCGGCCGAAATTGACCCAAACCGACGGTGATCCAGAAATCCAGATCCCGTTCACTTCGAAGGCGTGCGACCAGTCGATTTCGTCAATCAGTTCTCGCAGTTCGGGTGCAATACGCGCCCAAGCCTTGTTTCCGAACGACCGTTTCGGCGCGAAGACCAGCCGCGTTCGAAAACCGGCTTTCCTACAAAGCAGCAGATAAGCCGCAAGAAACGCGTTGTCGCCAGAGCGCATCCGGTCAAGGCGGCGCGCGACGATCAAGGTGGCCGATCGCGCGTCCTTTTCATCGCGGTCAGGCATGGGTGCCGATCCGCTTACGCAGCGCCTCGGCAAGATGCGCAATTAACCGGGCAATTGCGTCCGGGCGCTTGGCAAGAGCCGAAAGCGCTTCAACAGGCTTCCCATTTCGCACGGCCCCCAAAGCCTTTTCCGTCGTCATGAGCCGCGAAAGATTTCGGTGGCGGGCGGCGAAATGGGGCGTGGCAACTGCCGCTTGAGCTGGGTCCAACCGCTGAATTGCCTCAAGATCGGCCGCAAGTAACGCGCGCATGTCCCCGGCTTTCGCCTTGCCAGAAACAGAGCCGTCGCGGCGCGTGTAGCGATAGCCTCGCTGTGCCGTGAACGCCACACGGCCTCCTTCAGTCAAAGCGCCGAGAACCAGATGGAAATCCTCGCCATTCCGCAACCTCTCATCATACTTCAGCCCGATACGTTCTACGAAACGGCGCGCTATGATCGGTTTGGCATATCCGAAGCTGACTTCGCCATACCTGAACGCGTTGCCGCGCAGCCAGTCCTGCAAGTCGATAAGCCCGACCGGCTGTGCGGCGCTCAAAGACGGGCTATTTAGCGGCGCGCCTTTATCATCGACCGAAACGAAATCATCGAGCACCAGATCGGCGCTAAACCGCTGCGCCGCCTCGATCATGCAGGCAAGCCTGCCGGGCTCATAGCTGTCATCGGCGTCAAGAACAGCGATCCAATCGCCGCGCGCAATGCGCAGGGCGGCGTTTCTTGCACCGGCCGGTCCGCGATTGACCGAAGAGCGCATAATGGACACCCGAGGATCGCATGCCGCGATTTTTTCCGCGAGTTCAGCGGTGTCATCGCTTGACGCGTCATCCGACACGATGACATCGACGCAAACGCCGTTTTGGCAAAGGGCCGAGTCGATCGCACGCTCCAGCGAAAGGGCGGAATTATACGCCGCTACAATGACGGAGACGGAAGGAAGGTCAGTGGCACCGGGAAGCATGTTTGACCGCATCCAGCATCGCGTAATCCATCGCGTAAATTCTTCGCAACCGAGCAACAAGCGCATCGCTCAGCAAACTCGCATCGTCGGGCATTTCCGCACGCAAATCGAAGAGGTTCTGCCATTCCCGTACCGGTCGCACGGCGCCGCCGGGAAGGTGAACGAGCGTTGCGTTCGATGTTCGGTTGACAGGTTTCAGAAAGTAGCGATCTGCGAGCGGGGCACCAAGAAGCGCGCTCATAGCGCCATGCAAACCGTCAATCGGAATGGCGTGGGTATAGACGACTCGCTGCAAGTGCATTCGCTGGGGCTGGACATGGCGGTCAAGGTAGCCCGGATCCTGGCCGAGATAGGCTTCTACAAAACTCTGGAAACTTGCGCGCTCGGGGTCCCGTCCGGTTATCCGCCGGAAGCCAGCCAAAATGTCCGTTGCGCCGTTTCGCGCGATGAACTTGTTTCGGAACATCGACAGCACCCGCGCAACAGGATCGCGATAGACGAAAATCAGATCGTCACAACGAAAAAGCTCCTCTACGGGCAGCCGGTGGAACCTCCGTATGAAATCAATGGGGCGCTCGTTTTGCTGTATCCGGGAGCGATGTGGAGAATGGTCGAGGAACAGCTTCTTGAAGCTGGAACACGCGTTTTTGCGAATATAGCAGTAACCGATCCGGCGTCCTTCGATCTCGAGCGCGAAGTGATTTCGCCCAAGCCCACGCACGCCGTCGATCCTCCTTTGCAATCCGGTCAGGCCGACGCGATCGATCGCCGTCCTGTTGTCGAACATCGCCGGCTTTGTCGGCACGCGAATGACAGGCGCGACCGTCACCTCATATACTCCAGCCGCCCGCGTCCGCCGACGAGACCGGAAAGGACCCCCGCAGCACGTGAGAGCATCGCAATGCCATTCGCAAATCCACGACGGCCCTGAAGAATGGAACTGGCGAGCCATCCCAGACCGACAAGAACCATGCCGCTTCCGCGCACCACGCAGTAGACGACACTCTGCGCTTTCGGGCGTCGCATGAGCACGGTCATTGCCCGCGTCGTTCCGCAGCGGAACTGGCGGCTGACGGCCCATCTCCATGTAAGACGATTCGTTTGCTGAATCTCGTACACCCAAGCGTTGGCCGCATAGGCACCGCGACCGCCCGCGCGGATGATATCCTGAAAGAACAGCGTGTCTTCACCGCCATAGAAGCTCAGCCCTTCGTCGAACCTGCATCCCAACCGATTCAATTCCTTCAGATCGACGAGGACATTGTTCGTCCAGCTTTCGCTTCGCCCTTCCCCGTCCGAGAAGCGGCGCTGCAAAAAGAAAAGGGTCTGCAACCACCACTGATCGCGCTCATCTTCCACGCGCATCTCAACCGGTCCCTGAACGAATGTCGCTCCGGTGCGCTCCGCAACCTGCACCAGTTCGAGAACCCAGCGGGGTGAGACGACCTCGTCGTCATCAATAAAGACGGCGAAACCCTCGGAGCCGACCTCGTCCAGGACACGGTTCCGTGCGGCCGGAATGCCGGGCACGGTTTCATGCACATACCTGCAGGCGAATGGATAATCACGGGTCTCCACCGCAAACACCCCGTATGCGGAAGGTGTGTCGTCATTGTCCACGATGATGAGCCGGATATCCATATCCGGTCGCGTTTCAATAGCGCGAATGGATCTCAGAAGTTGAGCAAGACCGTCCGGGCGATTGAACGTGCAGGCACAAATAGCGATTTTCAATGATCGAGCCTCGGTTCAAAAAAATATCCGTGCCAAAAAATCTGCAGCACATGACCTTAGGTTACTCGTGAACAGGCTCGTGTGGCAAGCGCGAAGGCAGAATAGCAGGCGCGGTCCGGCTCGAATGGACGGTAGTCCACAGAAAGATTGCGAAATGGCCCTGCGCCTCTTACCATCGGCGTATTATCGGGCACGTTCGCCCATCAAGTCATATTTGCAAATGCGGGTTTCAGGCGAATGATTGTTTCGCATCGCTACCGACTGATATTCATCAAAACGCTGAAGTCGGCGGGCACCAGTATCGAGTTGGAGCTGTCGCGTCATTGCGGCCCCACCGATATTATCACCCCGATTTTCCCAAAGATCGACGGTCATGTATCGCAGAACTGGCGCGGCGTGTTTCCTCCCTGGCGCGAAGTGCGCTCCGCAGCCGATCTGCGCAAGAACGTGCGTGAATGCGTGCGACGCGACAGGTTCTACAACCATATTCCGGCCCGCTTCGCGAAAGCGCGTATGCCGCCGAAGATCTGGATTTCCTATCTCAAAGTCTGTGTCGAACGGAATCCCTGGGACAAGACGCTATCGCATTATCATATGTTCAGAAATGCGGCCTGGCACCGCCACCATGATCCCGAGCTGACCCTGGATCGGTACCTCGCAAACGGCATCCTGTGCCATAACGCGCCATTTTACTGCGATGCGTCCGGCAAGCCGCTGGTCGATCGGGTTCTGCGTTTCGACCGATTGAACGATGATCTGGCGGAGCTTTGCGATGAGATCGGACTGCCGTTCGGCGGCCTACCCCACGCCAAAGGGGATCTGCGCAGGGATGGGCGGAAGTATAAGGATGTGTTGACCGAAAAGCAGGCCAGCGAAATCGCCAGAGCCTTTACGCATGAGATTGCGCTGCATGGTTGGGAGTATTGATGTGCCAAACGGTGTCGGCAGAATTTTGATGTCAGGCGCGGCGCTCGCCGTCGGCATTTTCGCAACACCCCCCGATGCGTCGGCGAAAGAGAAAGCTGAAGGCGTTCCGTTTCGCACGGTCTTTGCGCTTAGCGGGCTTGGCGATCAATGGTGGATCGCCGATTACGACCATCCGGCCGGTTGGTTCGGCACCGCATGGCGCAAGAGCGCGTTCGAGACCGGTGATGCCGGCGCACTCTTCGCGCTTTCTCCGGTGCCGGAGGACGCGCGTGTCTCGCGCGCGGACATGAAAGAGGATAACGGCTCTCTGAAAGAAGCGGGAAAAACATCGAAAGACTTTTTCAGTGCGCAGCTTCAGCGGCGCAAATGGTATGGTCATGGCCGCTATGAGATCGTCATGCGCCCGGCGAAGGGCGAAGGTCTGATCAGCGCGTTCTATCTCTATACCGGTCCACATTTCGGCGATGAACACGATGAGATCGACATCGAGTTTCTGGGAAAGGATACGACCAAGGTTCAGATCAATCGCTATGATGATGGCGAACCCCTCGCGCAGCCGCCCTGGATCGATCTGGGTTTCGATGCGTCCGACGCGCCCATGCTTTATGCAATAGAATGGTCCGAAGAGTCGATCGTATGGACAGCCGGCGAAGCAGAGATTTTCCGTTTGACAGGCAAAGAGAACCTGCCCCAGCCGCCGATGAAAATATATGTCGATCTCTGGGCCGGTGGCCCGCAACAGGCGGGCTGGTCGGGAGAGGCCCCGCCGCACAGTCGCGCACAGGCCAGCGTGCAATGCGTGTCCTACACGCCGCCGGACAAGAATACTCCGCAATGCAGCGATCTTATGCACACCAATTGAGGAAAACCCCGCCTACTGGCTCGCGATAGCCAGATCGAAGGAGACTTCAAAAACATCGCCGGGCTCGATGGGATCGTCGGATGCCAGTCGGATCACCTCGATCTCGCCATCGATCTCGCGGCGCACTTGCAGAACCGTTTGAACCGGTCCGTCGAGCGCGCTCAGCCCAGTCGCGGCCGCAAGACTGAGGAACATCGCCTCGCGTTTTGTCGCAAGCTCCGTTTTGTGCCTAGTGTCCTGCAATTGCGTGACAATCTCGTGTTGGCGCCTGTCAGCAGCCTGCAACACGTCGCGTTCCGTTTCGCCAATTCCCTGCCGAGCACGAAAGATCGCAGTATTCAGATCGAGTTCCTCGGCGCTGAGATCGGTCAGGGTTCGCTCGGCATTGATCAGCTGCGTCGTGACGACCGTTCCGCGCTCGACCAGAACACGAAGGTTCTCGACACGCTCCCGAGCGCCTTCGAGTTGCCGGCGCACGCCGATCAGCTTGGCTTCGAGCGCGGCGAGCTCGGTTCGATAGAGTGCAATCAACGCCTTGTTTGATTCGATATCCCGTGCTTCGGATTCGCGCCTGATGCCGAAAATCGCGCGCTCTTCGGCCTTGATACGCGCTATTGCCGCCGGGCCGTCCGGGTGAACGAGGGTTTCAGGAAAATCAATCGCGTCCGCTTCCCGCTGCTCTGCTTCCAGACGCGCCTGCCGCGCGCGCAAACGCACCAAATCCACCTGAACGCCGCGCAGCGAACTTAGTTGGCGATATTCCGAAACATCGCCCGCCGCATCGCCGCGCGTTCGATAGAGTCCGCCGGCCAGCGCGAGCGCCTTGCTTGCCGTCAGACCCGGACGCCAGGGATAAGCGCCGGGATTGGCGATATCGCCAAGCATGTAGAACGGCCGATAGGCGGCGATCTGCAACCAGACCTGAGGCGGCTGATAAAGCCCGGTCGCCGCCTGCAATCGCGCGGCGATCGTTTCTCCAAGCTCTTTCACCGTGGCACCGCGCGCCATCACCGTTCCGGCGAAGGGAATAGAGATCGACCCATCGGACGAAACGACATAGTCGCCGATCAGCGCATCCATCGCCTCGAACGATGCGGTCCTGTCGTTCCAGGCGACGGCGCGTAGTGAAACAACGTCCTCGGGACCGAGCCGGTAGCTCTCTGCAAACGCAACTCCGCATAGCGCGATCAGGCTTATTGTCAGGGCAGCCAGTCGAGTTTTGACCATTCTGATCATGACCGTCTCCAACCCGCGGACATGGTCTTGTCGAACCCGCGATATTCGTATTTCCGCTCGATCCGGCGGCGCACATCTGTCATCACGACATAAAGGTTCGGAGCGCGCAGATCGTGTAATCTCTGGATGCAGGATTCCACGGTCTGACGCGCCGTCGCGTTCCAGCGAGAAGCGACAACAACCGTATCGGCATAGGGAAGAAAACGGATCGCGTTCCCGAGCGATAGCACCGGTGTCGTCTCGATGATGATGTAATCGTAACGATCCTTGAGCTTCTGCATCATCGCCTCGGTCCACCGGTTGGACATCTGGCCGAGATCCGTGCCGGAAGTTTTGGAGATCGAGAGCAGATCGAACCCGCCTTTCGTCCGAACGATACTTCCTTCGAAACCACCGTTGATCGACAAATCGGCCGTTTCAAGATTGTCCTGTGCGCCGATGTCGGGCTTTGTCTTGGCGAGTCCATTCGCCGCATCGATCAGGATCACCGAATGGCGACATCCGGCAAGCGCATAGGCCGAAAGCATCGCGGCAGTTTCCGTGCGCTCTTCGGAAACCGCAGACGTGAAGACGATCGTTCCGCGATTGCGGTCGGCGATGCCCGAGAGGAACAGCGCAAGCCTGCGTCCTTCCTCGATGAATTTCTGCTCCCGGTTCGAGAGCAGTTGCGGTGCCTGAACCAGCTTGGTCTGCAGGCTGGAATGGCCGCGACGGGGGATATGGCTGAAGCTTCCGATCACCGGCAGGCCAGTCAGATCGCGCATCTCGCGCGCGGTTTTCACGGTGTTGCTCGTGAGTTCGAGCAGCAGCGCCAGCCCGAAACCGATGGTAAGCCCTGCGAGACCGGCCGTCGCCAGAAGCATCAAGGTTCGCGGCGAACTTGGGGATCGCGGGGTTTCGGCGAAGGACAGCAGCCGGACGGAGGGTTGCTGCAGGGCCTTGAGCTGCGCCGATTCCGTCGCCGCGTTCAGGAATTCCTGATAGGCGATCCGGTTCGCGTCGGCGATACGACGCAACTTGGCCAGCTCGACGGTCACGCGCGAACGCGCATTAACCTTCTCCTCCAGCGAGGCAAGCTCCTTTTCGATCGACGCCACAACCGCGCGCGCGGTGTTCGCACGGGTCTGATACTGCCTCACGATACGGTCGGTTTCGATCACCGCTTCCTGTTCCACCCTGTCGATCACCGCATCCAGCGCCGAGGCTTGAGGTGATGCCTCTCCGAATTGCTCGACTGCCCGGCTGCGTTCGATCCGGTATTCCGAAAGTTGGCGGCGCAGATCGATCAGGATCGGGGATTCCAGCACATCGGACGCCGCGACGGGGCCATCGAGCGCAACGAGTTCGAGCACCCTGCCCCGGCGCGCATCGGCCTCGACAATTTCGGTGCGCGCGGCGATCAGCGAACGGCCCAAATCCTCGATCTGCCGCGTCAACTGATCGGCATTGGCTTCGTTCGCCTCTGTCACGCGGACCTGGAAATCAACGACCGCCGTTTCCGCGTCTTCGAGATTTCGACCCAGTTCATCGACCCGCCCGGTGAGCAGTTCCACCTGCTCCTCTATCGCTTGGCTGCGCAGTTCGAGGCTGAATCGGGTGTATTCCGTAGCGGTCGCATTCGCGATTGCGGCGGCGATGTCCGGATCCTTCGCCTCAGCGGTCACGTAGATAACATATCC
This sequence comes from Marivita sp. GX14005, assembly GCF_023370775.1. Classification (GTDB taxonomy): domain Bacteria; phylum Pseudomonadota; class Alphaproteobacteria; order Rhodobacterales; family Rhodobacteraceae; genus Marivita. The sequence goes on along the minus strand of NZ_JAMCCQ010000001.1, from coordinate 1,076,569 downwards.
GTTTCCCCGCTGGCTGATCTGAAGGAGAGCGGCAAGCAGATCGGCCAATGGACCATATTGGACTGTCTCATCGGCCAGTGTGGCGAGATTGGCGTCGGACTCTGTCAGATCCCCGGAGGCTGTTGCCCCGGTCGCTGTGGCGCCGCCGTCTGTCGATAGCTCTTGAGGATCGAGCTGAACCGGTTCCGGCGGCGGCGTAATCAGACCGGAGACATACCGCTTTACCGTTCTGAACGCGCGAACGGGCCAAGCGGGAGGACCGCCTCTCTGTTGCGCCAGATCGAGACCGTCCGTCTCCAGACGCTTGACGACCTCGATCATGAAGGACCGAGAGCGCATCGTTGCGATTTCCTGCTCGACGACCTGACGGCTGAGGGGCACGCCCGTAAGCAAATCCGCGATGGGCGAACTCTGCTGACGCGGATCAACCAAGGTCAATTCAGCGGTGGCTGTGAAACGGGGTTCGATCTTTGAAAGCATCGCGCCACTGATGACGATCGTCACAATGAAAACCAGTGCGATCAACGTCCAACGCCGGAGGATGAACTGGTAAACGTCCGAAAATGTGACGCCCCCCTGACGCGGGGTTGAATCGAGCGGATCATCAACCATGAAACTGGAAAACGTCCCGCGGCGATTCATTGGAACACCTTTTGTGCGGAAAGTAGCCGGATGGCGGTGCAGAGCGACATATCAGCACTCCATTCCCGGCCAAATCTTAGAAAGATCGCGATCGAGGAGGTCCGACAGCCCGGCGTTCCGGGCGGACAGATGCTGTTCGAGATAGGCTCGTGTCGTATCGCGCATTGCCGGCGGCCGCGTCGCGTTCATGAAGCGCGGGTTTATGTGCCGGAACCACCAGTAGTGAAGCTTGTTTTCGATCCGCCGTGCCGCGCTGTCGCTGTCGCCCATGTGATGCCGATAGCGTCCGGCAACCAATCGGCGGCCAACGTGATTGGCGGCCCGGTGTAGCCTTGGATAGCCGGAATACAATGTGCGGTTGAACCAAGCACGCTGCGGATTGACACGCATTGGCCCGATCTCAAGGAACTGCGTAACCGCGTCGATGGCGCCTTGGGTATCGTCGAGAAAATCCTCGAAGATGCAGATATGAACGCGCTCGGATCCCAGCGCATTCTGAAATCGCCGCAAACCCGAAAGGTAGCTCGATCCGAGCAAGATATGCGGATACCGCAGGATCGCCTTTTCGAAGCTCTCGACAGCGCGGGATGTTTTGACAAGGTGCCAATATTGCGAATACGCCCGCCGAACGGGATGGCGCAGCATGAAGATCATCCGCACTTTCGGTAGCCGCGCAGCAATACGACAGGCCGCCGTTTCGGACATGAGATAGGTCGTCGAATCTTCTCCGATGAGACCGCCATTCGGTCTTTCGGGAAAACGCCCGCCATACCATTCGCGATTTTCGAAAGCCGTCGGCCCCGGATCCCACCATCGCAGCGCGCGCCGGTTCACATGAAGAAAATCGGGATGGGCAATCGGATCGTCCGCGTCGAAGTAGTGAACCTCGTCTTCTGGCAATGAAATGTCGGGATGCTGATCGAGTATGAAGTGAAGCGATGTCGTTCCGCATTTCGGTGCGCCGCCGATGATGAAATCAGGGCCATCCGCAACTGGCTGGGTTTTGACGCGAAGGCTCTGCGATCCTTCGTGCACAGCAATCTTGTTCACCGGAAACGATCTCCAAGCAATATGAAAATAATTTTTGCGCGAAATCATGCGCTTCAACGAATAGGATCGAGGATAGTGCATGATTCCGTTTCAAGCAATGAAATTGGAAAACCCTGAACCGACCGACGTTTCCCAGCGCTCGGAAAACTGGACGAATCACACCGCTTTGCGGTTAAATCCATGCAATTATTTAATTTCGTTTTTCCGTTTAAGGTATTCCCGTGCCCGGCATTTCGGCCATTGTTCCCACATTCAATCGCAGCGCCTATTTGCAGCAGGCGCTCGACGCCTTGCTTGGGCAGACACGAGAGGTGGAGCAGATCATCGTCTGGGATGACGGATCGACCGATGGCACCAGTGAAACGATGAGCCGTCTGAACGATCCGCGAATCGAGTATCGTCGCGCCGGAAACGCCGGCAAAGCGGCGGCTCTCAATCAAGCCATGCAATTGGCGCGGGGCGATTACATCTGGATTTGCGATGACGACGACATTGCGCTTCCCGACGCAGCCGAGAAAATGGCGGCCGTGCTGGAACGCGAGCCGGAAACCGGCATTGCCGGGGGCACCTACAAGCGGTTTCGCGATACAGGCGCTGGCGGCAGAAAATACTTCGATGCCGGGTACTGGCCCGATCTGAACCAAGGCACTCCGCTGCGCCATCTGCTTGAGGATATTTTTCTCTTTCAGAACGCGACTCTCGTGCGGCGGCGTTGCTACGATCGGGTCGGTCCGTTCCGCGAGGATCTTCCCCGTTCGATCGATTACGACATGATCGTGCGACTCGCGACGCGCTATCCCGTGCGCATGCTCAGCGACACGCTTTTTCTTCAGCGCAAACATGATGGAGATCGTGGCCCCCTCGGTCATCGGCACTCAGCCGAGGACTCCGAAACCGTGTGGGCGACGCATGACCAAATCGTATTCGAAAGGCTTCACCGACATTTGCCGCTGTCTCTGATGCAAGCCATGTTCGAGGGCGATCGCCTTGGTATATGCCGCGCGGCCTTGCTGCAGCGCGGAGGCGTTTTTGCGCGCCATCACCTTTGGGACAGGGCGCTCGACGATTTCGAACTCGCCGCAAGGATTTCACCGGAACGCGCTCTTGGTCCCTGTTCCGCCAACATTTGCCGCCGGGCGGTTTCGGGAAAGCATGGCGTTCGCCTGACCGAAGCTCAAATTGCCCGCCTCGTTCGCTTGCGCCGCATCTCGCCCGCGGGCCGCGATATTGCCGCGAGCCTGGGCAGGGGTCTTATCTGGTCCCTGCGCCGCGCATTGCAGACCGGAAATCGGCGCAAGACACTGCAAATGGCGCATCTCGTCTCGAAAACGCGGCTGCGGATGCGCCCGCGTCACGCAACCGACCGTGTTCAGGAACGGCAGGAAATCCGGCTGGATGCCTATGACTGGTAAGACCGCCCGCTCTTACCGCGATCCAAGGCGTCGGTCGATCATCCGAAGCGACCGGAGCCGCGCCTCGGCAGCCAGTTTCCCGGCCAGAGACATTAACACATGCGGTGGCTCCTTCCAGAACGCCGCGATCTGACGCAGATCCCGCATCCTCACGGCATCGATCAACCGCCGCCATGCCCATTCCCGATGCGTGCGCCGACAATGCGTGCGCAGCGCGCGAGTATCCGCTGGGGTAAGGCCCGGCTTACGCATCAAGCGTCGATCCGCCCTGACGAGGGCCCCGAGATCGCGCGTTCCGTGCTGACCGCTGATCGAGCGGGCGCGATGCACGGCGAAATAGCCGTAAGGGTCCGAGAGCCCGAACTTGGCTCCGGCCAGAAGCGCCTCGGAATAGAAGACGTAATCTTCCGCAAGCCGTAGCTCTTCGCAATAGCGCAGCCCATGCGTTTCAAGAAATGCGCGCCGGATCAATGGCTTGATGAACCCAAGCTCTCCCCGTTGACCCCGGTTGCCGTGCAGGTTCCCGGTGACGAACTCCAGAAAGGTCACGTCCATGAACCCGAAATCATCATCGCTCCAAAGCCTTCGGTTCGTTGCGAGCAGATCTTCTTCAGTCACGCGGTAGATGTCATCGGCGAGAAAATCGAACTCGCCCGATTCCGCGCGTGCAAGCAAAAGGGCGATCCGATCCGATGCCATGAAATCATCCGCATCCAGCAACGCAATCCACGGCGCGCCGCTCTCGTCAATCGCCCGGTTTCGCGCGGCCGCCGGACCGGCATTCACCGGCTGCCGAAGAAGCTTCGCAGATGGGCTTTGCGCGCAGAGTGTTTCCGCCAAGGCGGCTGTGCCATCGCTAGAGGCGTCATCGACGATGACGATCTCGACGGACGCAGTCTGGTTCAACGCCGATAGAACCGCGCGTTCCAGCGTGTTTTCTGCATTGAACGCAGGAATGACGACGCTGACTTTCGGCGGTCTTTCTTCAATCTGCGCTCTTTGCTCCACCATCCGCCCTATCTTCCGCTAGAGGCTGGTTTTCTTGAAAACGCGTTCCGGCAGCATGCCGATGATGCCCATGATCCACCGCCAAACCGGTTTTACATAGACAACATCGCGCCGCTTCTCGACAGCGTGCCAGATCGCTTCCGCCACCTCCTCGGGTTGGGCCACCAGACGCTGCGGCAGGTCCATGCCGTCCGTCATCCGCGTGGCAACGAACCCCGGTTTGACCGTGACGACGTGAACGCCTTTCCCGCTCAGACGATTGCGCAATCCCGACAGATATGCGGTGAAACCGGCCTTGGCCGAGCCGTAGACATAATTCGAGCCACGCCCGCGATCCCCGGCGACCGAGCTGACACCGACAAGCACGCCCTCTCCCGCCGCTTCCATAAGCTCCGCATAAAGACCGAGAGCGAGCGCCGGCGCCTCGTAATTCGTGCGCATGACCAGGGCCGCCTGCTCTGCCACGCGCTGGTTTTCGTGCTGATCGCCCATGACGCCGATCACCGACACCACGATGCCCGGCGGCGCCGCGCCTTTCGCGACAAATGCTGCCATAGCTTCGGTGTCGAGCACATCGAGTTCTTCGACCGAAACCTCCACCGCGTTTCTCAACGCAATATCAGCCTTGTCGTCCTCGAGCGTTTGGGCATTGCGCGCGGCGAGCGTGATCGGATGGCCGTCCGCCGCAAAGCGCCGGGCGATCGCGAGCCCGATATCGGACCGCCCGCCCAGGATAAGCACGCGCTGTTTCCCCGTCTCGCTCATAGCAGCAACCTGTCGGATTGCCGTGACCCGAACACCCCGTTCATGCCGCGTTCCGAACGCATCTGCCGGAATAGGCCAGCCCGAGGATCAGCCTCGTGCAGGCTGCGCGCGCCGAGCAGCGCGTCCTTCGCGAGATAGAACCTCCCGCCATGTTCGATCGCGATGGACTCCAGCCTTTCGATCAGGGCAAGCGCGCGTCGGTTGACCGGGAAATCGAGCGCCAGCGTGTATCCCGACATCGGAAACGACAAACCGCCCCGTTCGGGCCCAAGCCGTTTCAGCACCGCAAGAAACGAGCCTTGTCCTGCCTGCGACGTCTCCAGAAGGAGCCGTTCGAGCCCGTCACGCGCCCGGTCGAGCGGCAAAACACATTGGAACTGCACGAACCCGCGCCGGCCGTAGATCCGGTTCCACCCCAGAATGGCATCGAGCGGGTAGAAGTAACTGTCCCAATCCACGAGCGCCTCTCCTTCGCGTTTCGACCCGTTGCGCCAATAGGCGGCGTTGAACGCGCGAACGGTATGGCGGTTGAGCGTGAACCTGGGCGCATCGAAAGGAACGGTCCGTTTGCGCCTCGGGGCCGTACGGAACGGGTGCGCGCGCTGCTCCGGCGGCAAATCTTCGGCCGAGGCATGTTCCCCCAGCAGGATCAGGGAGCGACCCAATTCCTTGCCCGAGGCGAGGCAGTCGATCCAGGCCACCGAATAGGTTGCCTCATCCGCGCGCTCGAACGCATCAAGCGCTGCATCGAGATCCGGTGCCACGAGGGTTTGCTGTTTGATCCAAGCGGTTTCAACCGGCCGCAGCCGGATCGCCGCACGCAGGATGATTCCGGTAAGCCCCATCCCCCCGAGTGTCCATTCGAAGAGCGCGCCGTTGTCGCGCGGACCGGCGCGCGTGACCTCTCCATCCGCGCCCATCACGTCGATCCACTCGACAAACGCGCCGAACGAGCCGTCCTTGTGGTGGTTCTTGCCATGCACATCCGCCGCAATCGCACCGCCGAGCGAGACGAACTTGGTGCCGGGCGTGACGAACGGGAAGAATCCGCGGGGCAGGAACACATCGATGATCTCGGACAGCCGCACGCCGGCCTCCGCCACAAGAGTGCCAGTCTCGTAATCGAAGGCGAGCATCCGGTTCATTCGCCCCATGTCGAGCGTTCGGGAGCTTCCAATCGCGCTGTCGCCATAGGCGCGCCCGCCGCCCCGCGCGATCACGCCGCCGGGAGAAAGCTCGGCTTTCACATCCGTCGGGCCGCGCGGCGCGGCGAGCCTTGTCCAGCATGTCGGGAACCGGCCCCAACCGGACAGCGCGACCGAGGGCGTCATGCGAGCCGCCCGATCCCCGGCCGGGGAAACACGAAGCGGCGGTCCAGCCGGTATTTTATAACGTATCCCGCCGCGAGCCCGAGAACCGCGCCAAGTTCGCGCATCCCGTCGGTTTTCCAGACCACCCAGAACGCCGTTTCCGTTCCCCAGAAGATCGCCGTGGTTATGACACCCATTGCCGTATACATCGAGAATTTGCGGCCATGCGCTGCGACGCCACGGGACAGATCGCCAAAGATCCAGCGCTTGTCCAACGCGTATTTCAACGCCAGACCCGCCAACGTGCCAAGCCCCACCGCAGCCGCGAAGCCGACCGCGCCGCCGTCCACACTCAGAACCATGCGCTGCACCGCCAGATTGAGAAGCGTTGCCAGAATCGCGAAGGCGACATAACGCGTCACGAGCGTCGTGCGGGTCATAGCAAAACGCCTCCCAGCGCGAAGACGAGGATCAGTCCGGCACAGATGATCGAGATGTAGTCGCGCGCGGCGAAGACCACGGGATCGTCATGCATCCATCCGCGATGCGTGATCATGACCATCCGGCTCAGCCAATAGAGCAGCACGAGGCAAATCCCCCAAAGCGAGGCGGGATAGGAGTAGAGGCGTTCGACATCCGGCGTGTTGAGATAAAGCGCCATGACCAGAACCGAGACATAGCCCGACGCCACGGACATATTCGCCACGATGGGTAGGTCGGTTGTCTTGTAATCCCGCCCGGCGATGATCGTGCTTTTGGAATGGGAAGACGCTGCTAATTCCGCCTGACGTTTCATGGCCGCGAGGGAGAAGAAAAAGAAGGTCGAGAACGCGAGAAGCCACACAGACAACGGGATGCCCGTTGCCACCGCACCGGCGATGATCCGCAAGGTGTAAAGCCCGGCGAGCGCACAGATATCCACGATCAGCTTCCGCTTGAGCAAAAACGAATAAACCGTGGTCGCTAGGTAGTAGAACGCCAGAACCGCAGCCAGCATGGGGCTTATGGCAACCGCGATCGCGAAACCGGCCAGCAGTAGGCCCGGCGCGAGGACCGATCCCCAAGACAACGGCAGATCGCCGCTCGCAAAGGGACGCATCCGCTTGCGTGGGTGGGCCCGGTCCGCAGCCAGATCGAGAAGATCGTTCAGCAGGTAAACCGAGGAAGCGATGAGGCTGAACGCTATGAAGGTTGCGAGCGCAAGGCTCAGTGTAACGAAATCGAATTGGTGCGCCGCGAGAAGCGGCAGGAAAACCAGCACGTTCTTGAGCCATTGATGCGGTCGCATGGCCCGGATGACATGCGGCAGACGTGCCTCATGCGGGCTGAGCGTGGTGGCCTCTTGCGAAACCTGCCTCACGCGCTTTTCAAGGCTCGGTGCGATTCCAACTGTCAAGGCTTCGCTGGCATCCTTCCAGACAGCAAGATCCGCTCTGGAATCACCGATATAGGCATAGCCGGCATCGCCGTAGACCGCGTTCAGCCGGGCGGCTTTCGTTGCGCCCTTGAGATTCGATCTTCCGTCCGAACCGATTGCATCGTCGAAAATGCCCAGATGGTCCGCGACGCGGGACACCAGGCGCTGATCCGACGCCGAAACGAGTGCCGTCCGCCCTCCCTGTGCATGCCATTCGGCAACGTATTTCAGGACACCCGAGTTGTAGGGAAGCGCGGAAACGTCGATTTCCCCCAGCTCGGACAGACGCCGCTTGAGCACAGCCCGTCCGCGAAACACGGCCCCCAGAGCTGGAAAAACGTTCAGCCACCGCTTTGATATCGCGGCCCAAAAGGTCTCATAAAGCAAATCCGTTCGGATCAAACTCCCGTCAAGATCGACGACCAGCGTCGTCTGTTTGGAGACGGACTCGAAATACCGTGCATCATCCATCACAATCTCTCTGGCACAAAACGTGCGAATAAAATTTGGTCTTCAAATATAGTGGTGCGAATACGCTGCCGCATTGCGCGCGTCTAATCAAGGTTTTTGCCGCGCAACGCCCCGTTCAAACGGTTTTCCGAATGAGCGTATCCCGGCCCGCTTCATGCTCGTTTCACGCAAAAACTTGACAGGCAGGGCTTCTGCGTCAAACATTCGTCCAGAAGTTATTTTTGTTTCGACACCCTGTATTAGCAGAGGCCACCGGCTCCAGCGTCGGTTCGGTTGTTGTTTTCTAAAGGCTTTCTGCATTTTCGCTGTTTGTTTTCGGCAATTACTCCGGGCTTTCCTACGATGCGAAATTCGCAGCTTCCCCAAATTGATGTTGCCATCGCGATCTGCACCTACGCGAGACAGACGGACCTCGAACTCCTTCTGTCATCGATTCGCGGGCTGGAGATCGACGACCGGATCGCACCCCGCGTGATCGTCGTGGATAACGACATTCGCAAATCCGCCCAGCCTGTGGTCGACAGGTTTCGAAATAGCGCGCCTTGCCCCGTGCATTATGTGCATGAAACGCAGCCCGGTATCCCCTTCGCACGAAACCGCGCGCTCGCCGAAGCGGGCGATGGAGGCTATCTTGCCTTCGTGGACGACGACGAGACGGTCGATCCGCAATGGCTCAACGAACTGGTGAATGTCGCTTTGCAAACAAGGGCCGCCTTCGTGCAAGGTCCGCTATTGATGACGGTCGAGGATACGCGCGATGGCTGGTGGCTACGTAGCGGGTTCTTTCGCCAAAAGGAGTTTTCCAACTTCAGCCACCGTTCTGAAAGCTGGACAAACAATGTCCTGATCGATCTGGCTTTTGTCGCTCGTGCCGGTTGCCGTTTTGATCCGCAACTCCGCTTCGACGGCGGATCCGACACGCTGTTCTTCGCCGATCTGGTTGCCGCTGGCGGAACGGGACGTTTCGCATCGAAAGCCATCGTTTACGAGATACAGAAGAAAAACCGGCTGACGTGGAAATGGGCGACCCTGCGGCAATACCGCTACGGAATCACCCGCGCGAATGTTGTGCTGCTGCGCAAATCCACAGGTTTCGCGGGGCTGTATTGCACGATGCGCGGCATGGTCATGATTGGCCTTGGGGTCGTTCAACTTCCTCGCGCGCTTGTTCGCGGGCGCGCGGGTCTTGGTGACGGTATCGCTCTCATCGCGCGGGGGGCGGGTGTCATTTCCGGTCTTTTCGGAGGCCAGAGGCGGGAATATGCCAGATGAGCGCCGCGATCGACATCTGCATTTGCACCTTCCGCCGGCCTGGATTGGCAGACACGCTTGCATCGCTTCGCGAGATCGACATCCCCGGAGGTACCGCCGTTCGCCTCTTGATCGTCGACAATGACGATACGCCATCGGCCAAATCGCTGGCGAAAGGCTTTGCTCTGCCGTTTCCCGTCACCTACATTCACGCACCGGCGCGCAACATCTCGATCGCTCGAAATGCCGGTCTCGATGCGGCGCAAGGTGATTTCCTCGCGTTTCTGGACGATGACGAGACGGTATCGCGGCAATGGCTGGCGCGCCTCTATTCCGCCGCATATTCAACCGGCGCAGATGTCGTGTTCGGCCCGGCGCGTGCGATCTACCCGGATCAGGCCGATCATTGGCTCGTTGACGGGGATTATCATTCGACAAAGGCACCCGCCATGCGCGCCGCGCTCAAAACCGGGTGTTCGGCGAATGTGCTGATCCGCTTGGCCTCGCCCGCGGTTCGGGGGCTTCGCTTCGACACGGCTCTGGGACGGTCAGGCGGTGAGGACACCGTTCTTTTCCGCCAGGTCCACAGCCGCGGCGGCGTTCTGCGTTTCGCGGAGGACGCCCTGGTTTTCGAAAGGGTCGAGTTCGACCGACTTTCGCTGCGCTGGTTGCTCAGACGAAAGCTGCGGGCCGGTCAAAGCCATGCACGCGCCGAGGTGCTTACCTCTTCGAAACCCATGCGCACGCGTATTGCACTTCTGGCGGGAGCCAGTGCGAAGGCAATCTATTGCGGAGGAATGTCCGCGCTCCACGCCTTCGATCGATCACAAAGAAACCTGTGGCTTATCCGAGGCGCATTGCATTTGGGCGCGGCCGGCAAGTGCATCGGACTTCGCGAGCCCGTGCTTTACGGTCATACCTGAAGCGAAATGCAGAGCGTATTCGGTGCGAAGAAAATGGTGCCCAGGAGAGGACTCGAACCTCCACGGCCTTGCGGCCACTGGCACCTGAAGCCAGCGCGTCTACCAATTCCGCCACCTGGGCAGGTGTCGTGGGCTGGCGTTTAATCCGGGGGCTTGGAGGTGTCAACGGGCTTTTTCGCAGCGCCGAAGCCGCCTTTGCGGCAATCGGGCATCTTGCCCCTGTCGAACGCGCCGGATAGAGGTCGCACAAGGTCTGACCAGGAGCACAGCATGTCCAAACTCGTCACAATTTTCGGCGGCTCGGGGTTTGTGGGGCGCTATATCGCAAGGCGTATGGCCAAGGACGGTTGGCGGGTGCGGGTGGCTGTCAGGCGTCCGAACGAGGCATTGTTCGTACGGCCCTACGGCGTAGTCGGGCAGGTCGAGCCGATCTTCAGCAACATCCGCGACGATGACAGCGTCCGGGCCGCGATGCTCGGCGCGGATGCCGTCGTGAATTGCGTCGGGCTATTGGCGGAATCCGGGAAAAACACGTTCGATTCAATTCAGGTCGATGGAGCCGAGCGTGTCGCGCGGATCGCATCGGAGCTTGGCATCGAACGGATGGTGCATGTTTCGGCCATTGGTGCGGATGCCGATGGGAAAAGCGATTATCAACGCACCAAGTCGCTTGGCGAGCAGGCGGTGCGCGATCACATGCCGGATGCGGTGATCCTTCGCCCCTCTATCGTGTTCGGCCCTGAGGACGAGTTCTTCAACCGCTTCGCCGGTATGACGCGGTTCGGCCCCGTATTGCCTGTCGTCGGCGCGAACACGAAGTTTCAGCCGGTTTACGTCGATGATGTGGCCAAGGCCGCGCAGATGGCAGTCAATGGCAAAGCGGCCCCGGGCATCTATGAACTGGGCGGCCCGGAGATCCAGACATTCCGCGAGTTGATGCATGAGATGCTGGATGTGATCCGGCGGCGGCGGCTTGTCATGAACATCCCGTTTCCCATCGCGTCGGTCATGGGAGCCGGATTCGATCTTCTGAACAAGATCAGTTTCGGACTGATTCCCGGTGCGATCACTCGTGATCAGGTGAAGAACCTGCGGAACGACAACGTGGTGAGCGGACGCTGCAAGACACTCGCCGATCTCGGCATCACGCCGACAGCGCTTGAAACGGTTCTGCCGGAATATCTTTGGCGCTTCCGCCCTTCCGGGCAGTATTCCGATATCAAGAAAAGCGCCAAGAACCTTCGCGCCTGATATCCGGGCGCGCGGTCAGTGGCGGCGCGCCAGTTTTTCCAGAGTCGATGCGTTGCGACATCCTTCCGGTGCGCTTCTTGCGCCTCCGGTCTGCGCGCCGAGCCAATGTTGGCACGTCGCAACGAGCGGACATCCGCGACATGACGTGACCATCTGCGCGTAATCCTGCGCCGTCAACTGACCGGCGGCCATCGCCTCGGACAGGCTGATCCCCATCGTTCTGGCGACGCTGCGGGTCAGCCAGAAATGTAATTCGGGATCGCCCATCGGTCTGTCCAGCATCGTTTTTCTTCCTCTCAAGCTTTCATTCGGCCGACAGCGCATCGAAAAGCATCGAGTTTCTGCAGTAGGGCGGCAAGCCCGTGCTTTCCTGTGCGAGACTCGCCTTGCAGTCGTCCGGGCGCGTACAGCCGACGCATCGCGCCACCGCGCGTTCAAGCTCGTTTTCGGACATCTCGGCGCGCAGGATCTTCTCCTCAAGATCAATGCCCTGCCGATCCGCCATGCCTAGCACCAACGCCGTATGCGTTGCGCGTCTTGTTGCGTTGAACATACCCTCTCTCCCTTTCTTGATGGTCCAAGCGTAGGGACAGAGGGCCTGCGCATCCTTGATGCAAGTCAACCCGGGGCATCAAAGCTGCGCAGCGGTGCGCCGTACGATGTCCATGCGCGCCGAATTGGGCGGATGGGTGCCAAGGAAGCGGTTTCCCGGATCGGGGATGCGGTTGAAGAACTGCGCTCCGCGCACGGCGTTGTATCCAGCGCGTTCGGTGATGATGGTGCCCAGACGGTCTGCATCGAGTTCGAAACCCTTCGAATAGGTCCGGGCGCCAAGCGTCGCGCCAATCTGCTCGGCCGATTGTACGGTTCCGGCGTCGCCGCCACCAAGAGCGGCCAGACCGGACAGGATCACCGCGCCGACGGCCGCATTCTGCTGTGTTCTGCGCAGGTGGCCGAGAACATGATGAGCCGCCTCGTGCCCCATGACGAAGGCCAGTTCGTCGGCATTATCGACCGAAGCGATCAGCGCGAGATTGAACGCGAGGATCGGACGGCCCCGGCGGTCGATCGTCTGGAACGCGTTGGGAGCCTGGCCCATCCGGTCATCGACGACGATCTGGAAATCGCAATTCGCCCGCGGCGCCAGGCGTCTGCATTCCCGCTCGGCCACCGGCTCGACCGTCTTGACCACGGAAACGAACTGCCGCGCCGCGATCCCGGCGCGATCTCGCGCCTCACGCTCTGACATCGCCGGGCGTGTTTCGACTTGGGGGCGCTGGCTGGGCGACGGTGCGGGCACGGTGGTCACGTCGCAGGCCGCGACCAAGGTGAAAGCCAGAACGAGAAGCCAACGCATCGGAATGTCCTTTTTCGTCTTTGCCTCAAGAAATAAGGCGATTTTCGATGATCGGCCAGTCCTCAATTACCGTGAGTGTTATTCCGCACATGGCCCGTGGTCATTGAAAATCCGCTGCGCTAGGCTGGCGGCATGTTTAGCATCGAACACGAATTCGACTCGACCGTCGTGACCCTGGTCGATGAGGGTCAGGCTCCTTTGCAGGAGGATGTGATCGTCAATGGTTTCGAGGAATGTATCACCGTCGAACAATACGACCCGCGCACCGACAAAGTGAACCGGATCACCCTGTCGATGTCGCAGATGCGCGATCTGGTGGCGGCGGTGTCCTTGCCGGAAGGTGTCTATGCCCGCACCGACCCGAAAGACTAATCCAGCCGAAAAACCTTGTCCCGGCTTTTTGGTCCACGCACCAGCACGAGCCGGGATTTGGCTACGCCCAGCGCTTTGGCGAGCATGTCCCGCACCGCCTTGTTGGCTGCACCATCCGACGCCGGCGCAGTGACGGAAACTCGTATCAACTCCGCGTCCTGCTCGATACTGTTTTGCCGGGCCCTTGGCGTGACGCGGACGCTGTAGGAGCTGCCGGAAACCGCAAGTTCGGCAAGGCTGTTCTTTATCATGCTTTCCGCCTATCACGCGGACAACGCCTTTATCCATCGCGGAGGACATATGCCCGAGGCCAATGACGCGGTTCTGCAATTCCTTCTCTGCCGGCGCTCGCGCCCGGCCAAGCTGCTACGCGCGCCCGCACCATCGCCCGAGGCGTTGCGACCGATCCTGACCGCCGCGGCGCGCAGCCCGGATCACGGCAAGCTGGAGCCGTGGCGGTTCATCGTGCTGCAGGGACCAGCGCTTAAAAGATTGAGCAAAGCCGTTCAGGAACGGGGCGATGCGTCCGGCCGCACCGATGAGGAGATTGCGAAGGCGCGCAGTCAGTTCGACGACAGTCCACTTTGCGTGGCAGTGATCGAAGTGCAAAAACCTTCCGAGAAAATCCCGGCCATCGAGCAGACATATTCGACCGGTGCGGTTTGCCTTGGGCTTCTCAACGCCGCCCTCGCCTCCGGTTGGGGCGCGAATTGGCTCACCGGTTGGCCGGCGCATGACCGATCGTTCTGCCAGGATCAGCTTCGGTTGAACGAAAACGAACGTGTCGCCGGCTTTATCCATATCGGTACCGCCGCCTCCGAACCGCCGGAACGCCCGCGACCGGACCTCGATGCAATCACTGAATGGGTCTCGGAGTGATCTTCCAAAGCCTGTTCCTCGCACTCAACCAGATCGGCGATCCTCGTTTCAGGAAAGTCCTTTTCTTGGGCATCGCGCTAAGCGTTTTGCTATTGGCTGGGTTTTCCGCCGGTTTCGTTTGGCTCGTGAACGCCCTTCTTGGCCCGGAAATGACGCTGCCATTCATCGGCCCCGTCACGTGGATCGATGATGTTGCCGGGTGGGCGGTGCTGCTGCTGATGATCGTGCTGTCGGTTTTTCTGATGGTTCCGGTGGCCTCTGCCATGTCGTCCCTGTTCCTGGACACCGTGGCGGATGCCGTGGAGGAACGGAACTACCCCGAACTGCCAGCGCCGAACCACGTGCCTATCGCCGAAGCGCTGCGCGACACGATCGGGTTCCTTGGCGTTCTGATCGGCGCGAATATCGTCGCTCTGATCTTCTACCTTCTTGCACCGCCTCTTGCACCGCTCATCTTCTGGGCGCTCAACGGCTTTCTTCTGGGTAGCGAGTATTTCACGCTCGCCGCCATTCGGCGTGAAGGGCGCCGAGGCGCGAAAGCGCTTCGCAAGCGGCATTTGGCAAAGATCTGGGGGGCGGGTTTCCTGATGGCGCTGCCGCTATCGGTTCCGGTCCTGAACCTCGCTGTCCCGATCATCGGTGCTGCAACCTTTACCCATCTGTATCACCGAATTCAGGGGCGGGCCCCATCCGATCGAAGAAGTCGATATCCCTGATCGAGATCCAGCCGGACAGGATGATCCCCGCGATAATCAGCCAGAGCGCGCAACTCACCCCGGTCGTGATTAGCGCCTTTTTCTTGAGGTTATGCACCTCCGGAGAGCCGGAATGGGTGCCGGGCACGACCTTGCCCACGTCGCCTTGCGTCTGAAGCCGGATCGGAATGGCGACGAGGAACACCATGAACCAGATCACCGCGTACAACACGATGGCAGAGGTGATGGACATATGACGCTCCTTTAGTCCGTTTCGAGGATCAAACCTCTTCCAGCTCGGTCAGGCATCCGTTGAAATCCTTGGGATGCAGGAACAGCACTGGTTTGCCATGCGCGCCGATCTTGGGCTCTCCGTCACCCAGAACACGGGCGCCGCTTTCCAGAAGACGGTCCCGCGCAGCGATAATGTCATCCACTTCATAGCAAATGTGATGGATTCCGCCGGCTGGGTTTTTTTCCAGAAACCCCGAAATGGGGCTCGAATCGCCAAGCGGGTAGAGAAGTTCGATCTTCGTGTTGGGCAGTTCGATAAACACGACCGTCACGCCATGATCCGGCTCGTCCTGCGGCTCACCGACCTTCGCGCCGAGGGCGCTGCGGTATTGCTCGGCCGCGGCATCGAGATCCGGCACCGCGATGGCAACGTGGTTCAATCGTCCGATCATGCTTTGTCTCCCGGTGGTATCAGCGCTCTTATCCCCCGCGCGCGCCGGGCGCACAAGCGGCAAGGCCCATTAACCGTCTGTTAGCCAACCATGCGCAAGATAAGGCGACTCATGGAGGGCAATATGACTGACGATCAGGCTTTGGACCACATTCGCAGACCGACCGTATCCCGGCCATTGCTCGGGCTGACGATTCTCGCGGTGGAGGATAGTCTTTATTCGTGCGACGCACTCAGGCTGATGTGTCTACACAGCGGGGCGCGCTTGCGGCGGGCCGATTGTCTCGCTTCGGCTCGCCGGCATCTGCAGGTATATCGCCCGTCGGTCATGATCGTCGATATGGGTCTGCCCGATGGCAGCGGCGCCGATCTGATCGCCGAACTGTCGGTCGCGCTTCCCCGCATTTCGGTCATTCTCGGAACCAGTGGCGACAGCTTTGCCGAAGATATCGCCTATGCCGCCGGGGCCGATGGTTTCATCGCCAAGCCGGTCGCCAATCTGACGACGTTCCAGAACGCCATCCTTCAACACCTGCCGCAGGAGCGCCAACCCTTCGGATTGCGCGAGGTGCACAAGGAGCCGATTCTACCCGATCCCATCGCGTTTCGCGAGGACATGGCGCATATGGCAGAGGTTCTGGGCGGCCCCGTCGATGACCGAACCATCGATTACGTTGCGCTCTTCCTGCGTGGCGTTGCGCGCACGGCCGAGGACGACGCGCTCGAAGCGGCCGCTTCCGATCTGGCCGATGCACGTTCGCGCGGTGTGCCGCTTCGCGGTCAGGTCATGCGGATCGCCGGGCTAGTCGAGGCACGGCTTCAGGATGCGGTCGCGCTTTAGGGACGCATCCCCGCCGCTTTCAATCCTCGTCCGGTATGACGCGCAGGCGCAGTTCCATGAGCTGGTCGCTGGTCGGTAGCGACGGTGCGTCCATCATTAAATCCTCGGCCCGCTGGTTCATCGGGAACATAATGACTTCGCGGATATTCGCAGTATCGGCCAACAACATCACGATTCGGTCGATGCCGGCCGCGCAACCACCATGCGGCGGCGCGCCGAAGCGGAAGGCATTGACCATCCCGCCGAACCGCTTGCGCACTACTTCCTCGCCATAGCCGGCCAACTCGAACGCCTTGAACATGATCTCGGGCTTGTGGTTCCGGATCGCGCCCGACACAAGCTCATAGCCGTTGCAGGCCAGATCATACTGATAGCCCAGCACATCGAGCGGATTTCCGTTCAACGCATCCATTCCTCCCTGCGGCATCGAGAACGGATTGTGGCTGAAATCGATCGCTCCGGTTTCCTCATCGGCCTCGTACATCGGGAAATCCACGATCCAGGCAAAGGCGAACCGATCGGTTTCCGTCAGCCCCAATTCTTCGCCGATCACGACCCGCGCCCGGCCCGCGACGCTTTCGAAGCTCGACGGCTTCCCACCAAGGAAGAACGCCGCATCGCCCACGCCAAGCCCAAGTTGCAGGCGGATCGCCTCGGTCCGTTCGGGCCCGATATTCTTCGCAAGCGGGCCGGCCGCCTCCATTCCGTCGCCCTGATCGCGCCAGAAGATATATCCCATGCCGGGCAATCCTTCCTTTTGCGCAAAAGCGTTCATCCGGTCGCAGAACTTACGGCTGCCGCCGCCCGGCGCGGGTATCGCGCGGATCTCGGTGCCGTCGTGTTCGAGCAATTTGGCGAAGATGGCAAAGCCGGATCCTCGGAAATGATCCGACACGATCTGCATCTTGATCGGGTTTCGCAGGTCGGGCTTGTCCGTGCCATACCAAAGCGCCGCGTCGCGATAGGAAATCTGCGGCCAGACCGCATCGACCTTCCGCCCGTCTCCGAACTCTTCGAACACGCCCTGGATCACCGGCTGAATGGTGTCGAACACGTCCTGTTGCGTGACGAAGGACATCTCCATGTCGAGCTGGTAGAAATCCGTCGGCGACCGGTCCGCGCGCGGATCCTCGTCGCGGAAACAGGGCGCGATTTGGAAATACTTGTCGAAGCCCGACACCATGATCAACTGCTTGAACTGCTGCGGTGCTTGCGGCAGAGCGTAGAATTTGCCCGGATGCAAACGGCTCGGCACAAGGAAATCGCGCGCGCCTTCCGGACTGGAGGCCGTAATGATCGGCGTCTGGTATTCGCGGAACGACTGATCCCACATCCGCTTGCGGATCGAAGCAACGACATCCGACCGGAGTGTCATATTGCGTTGCATCGCCTCGCGTCTCAGATCGAGAAAACGATACTTCAGCCGGGTTTCCTCGGGATATTCCTGATCGCCGAACACGATGAGCGGAAGCTCTTCTGCCGCGCCCAACACCTCCATATCGCGGATGAAAACCTCGATCTCGCCTGTCGGCAATTTCGGGTTCACAAGGCTCGCATCGCGCGCCTTCACCTCGCCATCGATGCGGATGCACCATTCCGAGCGCAGTTTCTCCACCTCGGAAAACACGGGGCTGTCAGGATCGCACAGCAGCTGAGTGACGCCGAAATGATCGCGCAGATCGATGAACAGAACGCCGCCATGATCGCGTATACGGTGAACCCAGCCCGAAAGGCGAACCGTCTGGCCGACATTCTCGGCCGTCAATTCGGCGCAGGTATGGGTGCGGAAAGCGTGCATGACAGGTATCCTCGGGCGGAAAAATTTGGCCCGATACACCCTGTCGGCCCTTGGAAGTCAAGCGGTGCACCACGTCGCCCCTGATTGCAGACGCAAAAAAGGATTGCACCGCGCTTGCAGTCGCCCGCGCCATGCCTATAACACCGCCAGTTTGCACAATGAGGGTCGAGCGATGCCAAAGCGTGACGATATCAAGTCCATCATGATCATCGGAGCGGGGCCCATCGTTATCGGCCAGGCCTGCGAATTCGACTATTCCGGCGCCCAAGCTTGCAAGGCCCTGCGCGAGGAAGGCTACCGAGTCATCCTCGTCAACTCCAATCCGGCGACCATCATGACCGATCCGGGACTGGCCGACGCGACCTATATCGAACCGATCACTCCCGAGATCGTCGCAAAGATCATCGAGAAGGAACGCCCCGACGCCCTGCTTCCGACAATGGGCGGGCAAACAGGTCTGAATACCTCTCTCGCGCTCGAGGAAATGGGCGTGCTGGAGAAATTCGGCGTCGAGATGATCGGTGCGAAGCGCGAGGCCATCGAAATGGCCGAGGATCGCAAACTTTTCCGCGAGGCGATGGAGCGGATCGGCCTCGAAAACCCAAAGGCGACGATCATCACCGCGCCCAAGGGCGACAACGGCGAAGCCGATCTCGATGCCGGTGTGGCGCTCGCCCTTGCCGAGCTCGAAGAGATCGGACTGCCGGCCATCATCCGCCCGGCCTATACTCTGGGCGGAACAGGTGGCGGCGTAGCCTACAATCGCGAGGATTTCGTTTACTACTGCCGATCCGGGATGGACGCCTCCCCGGTGAATCAGATCCTGGTCGACGAATCCCTTCTTGGCTGGAAAGAGTTCGAGATGGAGGTCGTTCGCGACCGTGCTGACAACGCGATCATCGTCTGCGCGATCGAGAATGTCGATCCGATGGGCGTTCATACCGGCGATTCCATCACCGTCGCGCCCGCGCTGACCCTGACCGACAAGGAATATCAGATCATGCGCAACGGCTCCATCGACGTTCTGCGCGAGATCGGCGTGGAAACCGGCGGGTCCAATGTGCAATGGGCTGTCAATCCGGCGGACGGGCGCATGGTCGTCATCGAAATGAACCCGCGCGTCAGCCGGTCTTCGGCCCTTGCATCGAAAGCCACCGGGTTCCCGATCGCCAAGATCGCGGCGAAGCTTGCCGTTGGCTACACGCTGGACGAGCTCGACAACGATATCACCAAGGTCACCCCCGCCAGCTTCGAGCCGACCATAGATTATGTCGTCACCAAGATCCCGAAATTCGCTTTCGAAAAATTTCCCGGCTCCGAACCGCATCTGACCACCGCGATGAAATCTGTGGGCGAAGCGATGGCGATCGGCCGAACGATTCACGAATCGCTGCAAAAGGCATTGGCCTCGATGGAATCCGGTCTAACCGGGTTCGACGAGATCCATATTGAGGGTGCGCCTGAAACATCCGCCGTTATCAAGGCGATTTCCCAGCAAACGCCGGACCGCATGCGCACCATCGCGCAGGCCATGCGCCATGGACTGAGCAACGATGACATCCATGCCGTCACGATGTTCGATCCGTGGTTCCTTGCCCGCATCCGCGAAATCGTCGAGGCCGAGGAAGAGGTGCGCCGGCACGGTCTGCCGACGGACGAATCCGGAATGCGCGCGTTGAAGATGATGGGATTCACCGACGCACGCTTGGCCAGCCTGACCGGGGTCAGCGAAAAGGACGTTCGCGCAAAGCGGCTCGATCTGAATGTGAATGCCTCTTTCAAGCGCATCGACACTTGCGCCGCCGAGTTCGAGGCGCAAACCCCTTACATGTATTCCACCTACGAAGCGCCCATGATGGGCGATGTTGAATGCGAGGCGCGACCGTCGGATCAGAAAAAGGTCGTGATCCTGGGTGGCGGCCCAAACCGTATCGGGCAAGGTATCGAATTCGATTACTGTTGTTGCCACGCTTGTTTTGCGCTGTCCGATGCGGGCTACGAAACGATCATGATCAATTGCAACCCGGAAACGGTCAGCACCGATTATGACACGTCGGACCGGCTTTATTTCGAACCGTTGACCTTCGAACACGTGATGGAGATCCTCCGTGTCGAGCAGAAAAACGGCACGTTGCACGGGGTGATCGTCCAATTCGGCGGACAAACCCCGCTCAAGCTTGCCAACGCGCTTGAGGAAGAGGGTATCCCGATCCTCGGAACCTCGCCCGATGCCATCGATCTCGCGGAAGATCGCGAGCGCTTTCAATCGCTGGTAAATGAACTGGGTCTCAAGCAGCCTCGCAACGGCATCGCGTCCAGCGGCGAACAGGCCTTGGAGATCGCGGCGCGGATCGGTTTCCCGCTTGTGATCCGTCCCTCTTATGTCCTCGGCGGCCGCGCCATGGAAATCGTGCGCGATGAGGCTCATCTGCAGCGATACATCAATGAGGCCGTTGTCGTTTCCGGGGACAGCCCCGTTCTTCTCGACAGTTACCTCGCGGGCGCGGTCGAACTCGATGTAGACGCCTTGTGCGACGGAGAGCATGTTCACGTTGCCGGTATCATGCAGCATATCGAGGAGGCGGGCGTTCATTCCGGCGACAGCGCCTGTTCGCTCCCGCCTTATTCGCTTTCCGACGAACTTCTGGCAGAGATCAAGGCGCAAACCGAAGCGCTGGCGCTGGCGCTTGATGTGCGCGGTTTGATGAATGTTCAATTCGCGATCAAGGATAGCCAGATTTTTCTGATCGAAGTGAACCCGCGCGCCTCGCGCACGGTTCCGTTTGTTGCGAAGGCGACGGATTCGGCGATTGCCAGTATCGCTGCGCGCGTCATGGCGGGCGAAAGTCTGACGAACTTCCCGCTTCGCGACGCTTATCCGCAAGGTACCGATTACGACAAATCCTTGCCGCTGGCCGATCCGATGACGCTCGCAGACCCAAACATGCCGTGGTTCTCCGTCAAGGAAGCTGTTTTGCCCTTCGCCCGTTTCCCGGGTGTGGACACGATCCTTGGGCCGGAAATGCGGTCGACCGGTGAAGTCATGGGATGGGATCGCTCTTTTCCCCGCGCGTTTCTTAAGGCGCAGATCGGAGCGGGGAATAATCTTCCCGAATCCGGCACCGTTTTCTTTTCGATCAAGGATTCCGATAAAACCGATCAATTGGTCGATACAGCTCGAATCCTCATTGATCTTGGCTTCACAATTACCGCCACATCGGGCACCGCGTCTTTCCTGTCGCAACACGGAATTTCCTGTGGCGTGACGAAAAAGGTCTACGAAGGGCGCCCCAATATCGTTGATCTGATGAAAGACGGTGAAATTACGCTGGTGATGAATACGACGGAGGGCGCCGCTGCGGTCGAGGATTCTCGCGAAATTCGATCTGTCGCGCTTTACGACAAGATTCCCTATTTCACCACGGCTGCCGGTGCCCATGCGGCCGCTTTGGCGATGCAGGCGCGGCAGGAGGGCGATTTGATCGTCAAGAGCTTGCAAGGCTGACATTAGGTTTCAACGAAGAGCAACGATATCGGTTTCGCCGATCTCGCTTCCGTCCGAGAGTAGAAGCGTCGTCCTATTTCCGCCGACGCGTATCTCTTCGACAACCGATGCTGTCGTAACCGTCGCGTCGATTTTGGCATCATCCGCGGCGTTCCGCATCTCCGCGGAATAGAGCCCCGGCGTTGCGAAACGGCCGTCGCTATCGGTTCCTTGCCACGTCACCCGAGTTTGTCCCTGCTCCACGGGATGGCTAGATATGGTTTCGCCCAGGGAATTGAGAATAAATAGCTTTCCGCCTTCGTTGGTATCAAGTTCTGAAATGTCAAAATCGACAGGCGATCCGGAGAACTGGAAACTTTGGGTATGGGCAACTGTTCTGCCGACGAGCGCGGCAAGTTCAGAGAATGCGACAGTTGTCCCGCCCAGAAGCGCCTCCAGCTTCTCGTTCGTGAGGGTTTGCTGCTCTACCATGGAAAATGTTGCAAGCTGACTTGCAAACTGCTCGGCCTCCATTGGGCTGAGGGGATCCTGATTTTGGATCTGAGTGGTGAGCATTTTGAGAAACGTCTGAAAATCTCCTGAAACCTCCCTCTGCTCAGGGCTTGCGGGTTTCGGCGTTCCGTCTAATCTCGGCATGATGTCCATCAACTTATATCCTTATGTCCAAGCCATCTTCGAAAGGTCGATAGTTGCCCACATCGTGGATATCGACACTCTCCGCTGGCGCTGGGTCTGCAAACTGATGCGATGATCCTTCCGGATTTGCTCGATCATGATCGTGCGAAAAACTTAAATCGAAGTTATCAATGCCCAATTTCGCAAGATCTTCCTTCAGAAGGACCGAATTTTTCGATAGCTGATCGAGCGCTTCCCGCCCGTGGCTGATAAATCTGATCTCCATCGCCTCATGAGTTTTCTTAACCTTCAACGAGATTGGTTCAATTTCTTTTGAACCACCGGCGGCATTGTCGGGTTCTATTGATGGCGTTGCAGGTTGGTTATCTCCTTTCCTGTTGAGAAGCGAATTTCGTATGTCAGCGCTTTCAAAACCCTGAGATTTGGTTAGATTGATTGGCGCCGTATTGCCTTCCGGCACCCGATCGTACGTGCTGTCTGTCCGAAAACTCGGCCTCTCTGTTTCCTCCTTCAAATCGTTGCGGGACATCAGGCTTGAATTGAATTCGGCGCTATTATCACTACCGTTAACTACGCTGTTATCGCAATCGACTTGTTCTGTGGGTTGAGGATAGCGACCAACTGTTGCATTGGAGGACCCTAGGGAGTCGCCGTGTTTTATGAAGTCAGGAGAAATTTTTAACCGCGCACCAAGCCAATCGGGTTCCGTCTTCGAAAGATCTGGGTTTGAAATAGCATTATTGACCATTTGCGCAACCGGCTCACCATGGCTTTGCCCCGACTTAATTATGTCGGTTTCAAATTTACCCTTTTTTACATCAATGATTTTAGCTTTGCTTTTCAGAGGATCACTCTCCAACTGTATTTCGACCTTTGTTTTTTCCTGCCCGTTCTCATCTTCTATGACGGGTGTTGGTAATTGTGGCTCAGGCTGAATATGCTTTTTGAGGGAACGGCATGGCGCGAGTGTTTTACATAAAACGCGTATTTGTTCTTCGCTGTTCGATGACCTATCGATGTACGCGGTGTCGGCATATTCTCCTAATTCAGGCTGTGTATCTTCGATCAGAGAGTTTTCACCGCTGCGCTCGGCGGGGCAACGTGGGTCTGGTGCCGACATGACCTCGTTCATTGAGGTCATAAATGCTGCCTCGGGGTGAGTAGTATGAAGACCTTCGCAAGGGCGAGAAGCCGCGGCAGTGATTATCTGCGCTATTTGCATCTGAAATACCCCCGTGGATTTGTCCCATATAAGCGCACGAGGTTGCAAATAAATACTTAACACCGTCGGATCTTTAGTAGGAATTTTAGCAAAATCCAAAGAGAAACATCATTTTGGATTCAGGTTCTGTTTACGATTCTACATCATTTTCGTCATCGCACATTCGATGTGGCGCGAGAGATGCTCTCGGCAGGTGTCAGAATGACCGAATAACAGCTGCGAACTGATTGATCGTTCGCGGCTTCAACAAGGTGCAAAGCACGTTTGAAAGGAACAATATGTCCAGTATTCTGACAAACAACGGAGCAATGGTTGCTCTTCAAACTCTCAAGTCGATCAATTCTCGCCTTTCCGATACGCAGAGCGAAATTTCGACCGGCAAAACGGTGGCGAGCGCCCGTGACAACGCGGCGGTTTGGTCCATCTCCAAGGTCATGGAATCGGATGTAAAGGGATTCCAGGGGATCTCCGACAGTCTGAACCTCGGCGAATCGACCGTTGCGGTGGCGCGCAACGGTGCCGAAACGGTGACCGATCTTCTTACGGAAATGAAGGGCAAGATCGTTGCCTCTCAGGAACAGAACGTCGATCGGGCGAAGATCCAGACCGACATCGTCGCGCTTCGCGATCAGATCAATGCGGTCGTCGGCGCGGCACAGTTCAACGGTCTGAACCTTCTATCGAACCGGTCTCAGGACGCCGGCTCCGGTACGGTCAATGTCCTTGCTTCGCTTGATCGCTCCGCGACGGGTGTTACGGCCAGCGATATCGCGGTCGCCAAGAAGGACTTGGGTACGGCCGCGAGTTCAGTCACGGGCGGCACGGTAGCGACTATCGATGGACCGGAAACCCTAGATGCAACGCAAGCAGAAACGCTTACGGTGAGCACGCCGACCGGTGCGGGACAGGTGTTTAGTCTTCAAATCTCGGCAACCGATGCCGACAACAGTACTTTTACAGCCGCAGACTACACCACAGGCGGGACAGCCGCTGATGCGCAAAAGATCATGTACATCGCACGAGACGGAGAGACCGCGGGGGACGTGGCCAAAGGTCTCGCCCAGGCGTTCGCAATTTATGCCGCTGACCAAGGGCTAGATACTGACGTTTTTAATGTAACGGCGACGGGCGATAACTTGAGCATCAGTTCATCGGTGACGGATGCTACAGATACCATCGATGCCCAAATCAACACGCTGACAGCGCCGACACAGGTGACGATCGGCGGCGGCTTGGAAAAGCTGAACGACATCGACGTCACGACGGATGCCGGCGCCGATGCCGCGCTCGTTTCGATCGAGTTCATGATCCAGAACTCGATCGATTCGGCGGCCTCGTTTGGCTCTGCGCAGGGGCGGATCGAGACTCAGGCAAGCTTCATCTCGAGCCTGACGGATTCGCTCAAGTCGGGAATCGGTACGCTGGTTGATGCCGATATGGAGGAAGCGTCCGCGCGGCTTCAGGCGCTTCAGGTTCAGCAGCAGTTGGGCGTTCAGGCGCTGTCGATCGCCAATCAGGCCCCGCAGTCGCTGCTTTCGCTCTTCCGCTAAACCCCGGGGCGGGCCGCTGAAGCGGCCCGCTTCCTTACAACCTCAAGCCTAGGACCACCGCTTTGAACGCACATGCATATGCCTACAGCTCGGAAACCCCGTCGAATTCGGTCAAATCGCCAGCGGAAACTGAGCGCGATATCATCCTTCGCGTCACTCGGGAGCTAAAGTTCGCCGCGGAAACACGCAACGAAGACTACCGAAAGTTCGTTGCCGCTATTCATGCAAACCGCCGCCTCTGGAGCATTTTGTCAGCCGACGTTGCATTGACATCGAATGCTTTGCCGGCCGATCTGAGGGCGAGGATCTTCTATCTCGGGGAGTTTGTTCAGGATCATTCACGCAAGGTGCTGAATGAGGGTCTGGAGGTCGATGCCCTGGTTGACATCAATCTTTCTGTTCTGCGCGGTCTGGCACCGGCCGGAGGCGACAAATGAGTGGACTGGTTCTGAAGCTGAGCCCCAAGGAACGCATTATGATCAATAGTGCGGTGATCGAAAACGGTGATCGGCGCAGCCGCTTCACGGTGCTGTCGCCGAAAGCGAACATCCTCAGGCTCAAGGATGCGATTCATCCAGAGGATGCGAACACGCCTGTTCGTCGCGCATGCTATCTGGCGCAGCTATTGCTGAGCGGTGATGTCGATGCCAGTTCGGTCACGACGCGCCTTCAAGGGCAGATCGGATCGCTGACAACAGTGTTTCAGGATGACAGAAGCGTTAGACTGCTCGATAGGGCCAGCGCCTTTTTGCGCGAACATAACGCCTACGGTTGCTTGAAATCCCTGCGGCAACTTCTGCCCTTGGAGGAAAGGTTGCTGTCGCTTTCGGGGAAATGACGCCATGCCGGGAAATTGGGTCACAGAGTCACGCTCGGCCGAGCCTTTGTGTGCCGCATCGGCGCAGACCGAGAGCGAGCCGCTCAAAGCTATCATTGGACGAGCCATTGGTTCTTCCGATCTTGAATTCCCGGAAGATCGGGTGGAATGCCACGGCTTGGTCGAGCGCTGTATCGGCACCTTCCGAATAGAGGCCGGCGCTTATCAGCGCTGAACTCTGCTGATAGCTCGACAGAAGAGAGCGCGCGCGACCGATAAGCTGGTTTTCGATATCCGACGCAGCGCCTGGGAGGGAACGGGATACCGAACCAAGAACGTCCACTGCGGGAAATATCCCTTGTTCTGCGATGGTTCTGTCGAGAATAACATGCCCGTCCAGAACACCGCGGAGCATATCGGCAACCGGCTCATTCATGTCCGACGCCGCCACAAGAACGCTGAAAATCGCGGTGATATCCCCCGCACCTTCCGGCCCCGGACCGGCCCGTTCCACAAACTTGGTTAGCTTTGCCGGCGTTGAGGGCGGGAACCCCCGAAGGCTTGGAAATTCACCGCCGGAAATGGCGACTTCACGCTGCGCCTCGGCAAACCGCGTAAGCGAATCGACGATAAGCAATACCTGCCTGCCGGTATCGCGGAAATGTTCCGCAATCCGCATCGCCGCGAGAGGACACCGCATACGCGCCGTGGCCGCCATATCGGCGCCCGCGGCCACGACGATGGTTCTTTGCATACCCTCGGGGCCCAGGACATGCCGCGTGAACTCGTTGATTTCCCGCCCTCGTTCACCCACGAGCGCAAGAACGACGACATCTGCCTCGATCACTTTGACGAAATCGGCCACGAGAGTGGACTTTCCGACACCGGACCCGGCAAAGATGCCAATCCTTTGACCGCGCACGATCGGGAGCATGGTGTTAAAAAGATCGAACCCGGTTTCCAGCCGTTTCCCGAGGGGCTTACGAACCATGGGTGGCGGGGGCTCGTTGTAGATATCGAGCAATTCGTCGCCTTGCGTCAAAGCCCGACCATCCAGCGAACGGCCATACGGATCGACCACCCGGCCGATCCAGTCGGAACAAGGCGCGATCCGGCTCGGCCCAAGGGAAACGACGCGATCGGACAGTGCCACCTGTTCGGGCGGGTCGTCGGGTAACATCGTGACGGTGCCTTCATCGATCCGCAGCACTTCGCCCGTCAGAAAGGACCCATCCGCGCGCTTCAGGCGCAAGCGATCCGCGAGTTTCACTTCGGTTTCAAGACCGGCGATCGTCAAAATGTGACCGTCAACGGCGACAACGCGGCCAATGGGCCGTGCAGGCGCGATACCGGCCAGTCTGGTTGTCAGCTGCGACAGGGCTGCATTTTGCATCGCGCGCTCCATTCTTCATTCTGCAAACCCTTTCTAAAGGAATCAGGGTTAAGCCTTCGTTGAGCCTAACGAGGGAGAAACCCTGAAAATGTTCCAGAACCTGGATATGTTCAAAACCGCGATGTCCATGGCGCGGCACGCGGGCCTGAAACAGGCCGTGACCGCGCAGAACATCGCGAATGCCGACACCCCGAAGTTTCGTGCCCGAGCCGTAGCCGACTTTTCGACACTGCTGCCAGAACGCGACAGCGCCTTCGCACTTCGCGCAACGCGAAGCGATCACCTGGCCGGATCGAAAGAAGTTTCCTCTGTGCCGACCCGCACGCGGGCTGGCGCGGAGCCCAACGGAAACGGTGTGATCCTCGAGAACGAAATTCTCAACTCCGTCGATGCCAAGCGACAACATGACCGGGCGCTTGCCGTCTATCGCGCCTCCCTGGGGATGCTGCGCAGCGCGTTGAGCAAGCAATAGGAGCCAGATAAATGTCAGCCTTTTCAGACGCCTTGGGCGTTTCGGCCAGCGGTCTCAAGGCGCAATCGCACC
Source organism: Marivita sp. GX14005 (assembly GCF_023370775.1). Lineage (GTDB taxonomy): Bacteria > Pseudomonadota > Alphaproteobacteria > Rhodobacterales > Rhodobacteraceae > Marivita. The sequence goes on along the minus strand of NZ_JAMCCQ010000001.1, from coordinate 1,048,775 downwards.
GCCTTATGATCGTTGCCGAGAATGTCGCGAACACCGATACACCGGGTTATCGCCGCAAACTTGTGTCTTTTGACGCGGAAGCCGGGTTCGACAGAATTGCCAAGGTCGCGGTTGGCAAGCTCAACCTCGACAAGCGAGAAGGCGAAAAAATCTACGACCCGGGCCATCCGTTGGCCGATGCAACCGGCCACTACATCGGATCGAACGTCGATCTGGTAACGGAGATCGCAGACGCCCGCGAGGCCCAGCGCAGCTACGAGGCCAATCTCAAGATGTTCGATCAAGCCCGGCAAATGTCTTCGGGATTGATGGACCTCCTTCGCAAGTAACCTTTTCGGAACGGAGACAGGACATGGATGTCAAATCGCTTTTCGCATCACAGCAATACGCCGCGCTGAAGCCGGCGACCAAACCCGACCCGCGCGATGCCATCGCACAGAGTTTTGCCAAGATCACGGAAGATTTCGCCGAAACGCTCAAGTCGACCGAATCGACCGCGATGGGCTCTATGTACGGTGACGCCGATCCTCATGCGCTCGTGGAGGCGCTGTCACAATCGCAGCTTGCGGTCGAGACCGCGGTGACGGTTCGCAATCGTGTGGTGGAGGCATATCAGGAAATCCTGCGGATGCCGGTCTGACCCGATGCTGAGCGATGGCTACATCTTCGATGTCCTGCGCGAAGGGTTGCGGATTGCCGTCATGATCTCGGCGCCGGTGCTTCTCGTCGCGCTTTTGACGGGTGTAGCGATCGGCCTGTTTCAGGCGCTGACCTCGATCCAGGAAATGACGCTAACCTTCGTTCCCAAGCTCATCGCCATGCTTGGCGTGTTCTGGATGTCCATGAGCTTCATGACACGCAGTCTGACGGATTTCTTTCACACCGTCATCATCCCATCCATAGCCGGAGGTTGACATGGAAAACGCAGGATACGTTACACTGACCCGCCAATCGGGGTTGATGCGCGAAATGGAAACGATCGCGCATAATATCGCGAATGCGGCGACAACTGGATATCGCCAGCAAGGCATCGTCTTTTCCGAGTACATCCAGGCCGTCAATGACGGCGACAGCTTGTCCATGGCCGCCGCGCGCATCAAGACAACGTCCAACGCGCAAGGCATTTTGACACAAACGGGAAACACGCTCGATCTCGCCATCGAAGGCAGCGGCTATTTCCAGCTCGACACCCCCGATGGCCCGCGGCTCACCCGCTCGGGTGCGTTCAACGTGGATGCGGCTGGCGATATCGTGAGCGCCGATGGCCACCGCCTGCTCGATGGCGGCGGGGCCCCGATCAATCTTCCGCAGGGCGGTAGCGATGTGAAGATCGCCTCCGACGGCACGATCAGCCTTGGAGACAGGCTTTTGGGGCAAGTCGGCATCGTAGAAGTAGAGCCCGGTGCCGCGCTGGAGCGCGAGTCGGGTGTGCTCTTCAAGACCGAGGCGGAGCTGACACCTGCGGAGGACGGCAAGCTGCTTCAGGGCCATCTTGAAGGCTCGAACGTTGATGCGATCTCGCAACTTGCCCGCATGATCGAAGTGCAGCGTGCCTACGAGCTTGGCCAGAAGCTTATCGAGATGGACGACGAGCGGGCAAAAACCGCCATGCAAACATTGATCAAGTAAAGGAGACCGATATGCGCGCTCTCAAGATCGCAGCGACCGGAATGACCGCCCAGCAGATGCGGGTGGAGATCATTTCCAACAATCTCTCTAACATGAACACCACAGGTTATAATGCCCGGCGGGCGGAGTTTTCCGATCTGCATTACCAACAGGTCGCACGCGCCGGCACCGTCAACGCATCCGACGGGACTGTGTTGCCCACGGGAGTGCAGGTCGGGCTCGGGGTCAGGCCGGCGGCGGTTTCGGTGCACCTTGCCCAAGGCTCGCTTAGTCAGACCAATTCCGATCTCGATTTGGCGATCGACGGCAACGGCTTTCTTGAGGTGACCTTGCCTTCCGGCCAAACAGCCTACACGCGAGACGGATCGCTCAAACGCGATGCAGAAGGCCGGATCGTCACATCCGAAGGGTTCCCGGTCGCGCCGGAGATCGTTGTCCCGGAAGACGCACGCAGCATTTCGATCAACCCCGAAGGGGAGGTCTATGCCTATTTCGCCGATGAACCGGAGCCGCAGGCACTGGGGCAACTGAACCTTGCAGGGTTCGCCAACGCGAAAGGGCTCGAAGCGCTGGGCGGAAATCTCTTCGCCGAGACAGAAGCCTCCGGCGGTCCGCTTGTCGCTACGCCTGGGGAGGATGGGCTCGGCACGTTGCGTCAGGGCTATCTTGAGGACAGTTCAGTCGATCCGGTGCGGGAATTGACCGAACTCATCGAAGCTCAGCGCGGATACGAGCTGAACGCCAAGGTCATTTCCGCCGTCGATCAGATGCTCGGCGCAACCACGCAGGTGCGGTGATGCGCGCTGTTGGTTTCATTGTAAGCGCGATACTGGCCTCAGCCGCTCAGGCGGACTCCGTCGTCGCTGTCAAAACCATTCGCCCGAAGGAGGTCATCGCCGGCGACAGCGTGCAGCTTCAGGATGCCGAAGTGCCGGGCGCCGTCACATCGCTGGACGATGCGATCGGTTTCGAAGTGAAACGCGCCGTCTATGCCGGCCGCGCCGTAATGGCCGCCAATCTCATCCAAGCCGCGGTGGTCGAACGCAATCAGGTCGTCCCGGCAAGTTTCACCCTGAACGGTCTGACCATCGACACCGAAGCGCGCGCGCTCGAACGCGGTTCGGCGGGCGATATCATTCGCGCAATGAACCTGTCATCACGCATGACCATCCAGGCCGAAGTGCAGCAGGATGGCTGGCTCAAGGTGCTCCCCTGACATGAAAATTACGTTTCTTCTGACGCTCGCCGCCGCGACGACGCTACTCAATTGCAGCCGTATTGATCATATCGGCAAACCGCCGGATCTGACGCCGCAGGACAAAAGCGTTGAACGACAAGCGATGATCTATTCCGGCTTGCCGGTCACGACGCCGGATACCGCACAATACCGACGCGCCTCGCTCTGGAGCGGAGATCAGAGCTCGCTTTTCGGCGACCGGCGCGCCTATACGACCGGAGATATCCTGACCGTCATCATTGAAATAAACGACAAGGCCGAGATCTCGAACACCACCTCGCGCGGCAGGTCCGGGTCCGAAGCGCTCGGCGTTGCTCAGTTGTTCGGCCTGCCACAGCGCAAGAACAAAGACCTGCCCGAGGGGGCCGGTCTTGATACCGCGGTCGATCTCGAATCCTCCAGCCAAAGCAAGGGCAACGGGTCTGTTCGGCGCAACGAAAAGCTGACGCTGCGCATCGCTGCCACGGTAACGGGCGTTCTGCCAAACGGCGTCTTGCGCATCGAGGGAACGCAGGAAGTGCGCGTGAATTTCGAACTCCGCGAACTTCTCGTTTCGGGTTTTGTGCGCCGAGCGGATATCACCCGGCAGAACGAGATCACCTATGACAAGATCGCGTCAGCGCGGATCTCTTATGGCGGCCGAGGTCAGATAAGCGATGTGCAACAACCACGGTACGGGCAGCAAATGCTCGACGCCGTGCTGCCGTTCTAGCCCGAATTCGGAGGTCGCATGATCAAAAAACTTTTCCCGCTCGTTTCTCTTCTCCTTGGACTGGCTGCCGGGGGCGGCGCAGCGATCTTCCTTGCCCCTCCGCCGGAAGCGCCGGCCGCTGACCCGGACGCGGCGGCGGCAAAGCTGGAACCGGCGCCTGCAACGGAGGCGGAGTCGGCGAAAGACACCGAAATCGTCAAATTGCCAAATCAGTTCGTCGTTCCGGTGATCCTGAACAACCGCGTCCGCGCAATGGTGATCCTGTCGATCGCATTGGAGGTCGAAACCGGGCTGGCCGATCAGGTGCGCAGACTGGAGCCGAAACTGCGCGACGAATTCATCGAAGAGCTTTTCGGCCTGGCGGCGCTTGGCGGGTTCAAGGACGAACTGATTTCGCGCAAGACTCTCGAATTGGTGAAAGACGCGCTTTCGCATCGTGCAAAAGCTGTTCTAGGCGGTAAACCCGCGACCATCCTCGTCACCGACATGGCGCGGCAGGATCTCAGCTAGCGTCGCTTTTTCATTTCAAACAAGGTCTGCAGGCGCTGCGCTTCGGTTTCGAAAACCGGCGCCTCGGCATCCAGTTGCTCGATCATGAGCGAAACGCCGAGCTGCTTGCGCATGACCCCTTTCAGCGCCGCCTGAACGGCTTCTCCCTGCTGCGCCGCCCTGTTCATTCCCGGTTTCAATGAACGAAGATCGCGCGACAGCTTTTGCAACCGCAGCTCCCGAAACCGAAACATGGCCGGATCCCGCACCGCGTCTTCGTGTAGCGTGTCATGAAGCGCGCGCGCCTGTTCCGTCATCTCGCGTTCTCGTTCGTGCAATGCGCGGCTCATCCGGCGCTGCTCCGCCCGTAGCGCAAACAGCTTATCGGCTTGCGCCTGCAAAACCTCCTGAGCTTTCGTCAAACCGGCGGTTTTTTTCATTTCCTCATCCCATTCTGGATACGCCGTGCATAAGCGATGGCGGCGGCGACCGCCTTGTAGTGGTCCTGCTCGATCGTCATGCCGATTTTCACGTTGGCATAGATCTCTCGCGCGGTTGGCGGATCGCGATAAAGTGGGACGCCCGATTGCATGGCGATCTCACGGATCTTGCGCGCGGTCTCATCCGTTCCCCGAGCGACGCATTTCGGAACCGTTCCCGGCGCCCCCGACCATTGCAAGGCCACGGCGAAATGGGTCGGATTGGTGATCACCACGGTCGCCTTGGGCACATCGACAAGCATCCGGTTGGTCGCGATCTCTTCTGCTCGGGCGCGCCGCTGCTGCCTGACATTCTCGTCGCCCTCCTCATTCTTGTGCTCGTCCTTCAACTCCTTGTGCGACATCCGGTTCTTTTTGGCATGCTCCTTGGCCTGCCAGAACAGATCGATCACGGCAAAGGCGCAATAGGCGGCAAACGCGCACCAGAGCCAGCGAACGGCCATGTCGAACACATTGGCCAGGGCGGCATGCGCCCCGCGCAGGATCGCGCTTTCGAACAGACGATAACTGTCGCGCGCGAACACCGTCATGATCCCCGCGAAAACAAGGAACTTGATGAAATTCTTGAGAAACTCGAAAAGCCCGGACGGACCGTATTTCTTCTTCGCATTGGCCAGCGGCGAGATGCGGTTCAGCTTCGGCTTCAGCTTGTCGGCCGTGAAGATCACCTGCCGCGCGGCAATCAACCCGGTCAGGATCACCGAGAACGGAACAAGAAAGAGCACGATCACCATCGGCAGGATCCATCCGGCGACAGCCGCGGAAAGCCTTGGCGCGTCTTGACCTGCCGGATCCTGTATCGCCCGGCGAAGGAAAGCGGCGATGTCGCCGACGATATCCGTCATCACGCCGCCAAACAGAACATGAACCGCCAGGATGAACAGCACCAGACCGCCCAGATTGACGGCATCTTGCGATCTTACGATCTCCCCTTTCTTTCGCGCCTCTTCCAGCTTGCGCCGGGAGGCTTCATAGGGTTTGTCGCCTTGGTCTTCGCTCTCCCCGCTCATTCCGCACCCTCAAACGCCATCATGAGGATGGTCCGCGCCTTTTCCTGCCAGACCGTCAGCAAAAGCTCCCCGTGCGCGAGCAGGAAATAGATCGAAAAAAGCGCGACGAAGGGTATGCCGATGAAGGACACCATGAATTGCGGCATCGCCTTGTTCACGAAACCGATGAACAGATAATAGACAAAGAAGAGCCCGATGAACCCGGAGCCGAGCAGCACCGCGTTTCGAAAGAGGAAATCAAGGAGCGCCGTCGTCGTTTTGGCGAAATGAGACACCAGGTCCGACCAACTCGGCAGTTCAGCATAGTAGCTTGCGACAAACGCATAAATGATCTGATCACCCAGCGAAGTCGTGAAAATCAGCGCAAGCCCGGTGACCGTCAGGATGTGACTGATCACCGGCATCGGTTCGGTCGCCGTTCCCAGCATCTGCGCCAGCGATATCGTCTGACTGATAACCGTTCCCGTCATTTCCAGCAGGAAGACGATCCCGCGTGCGCATAGCCCGAGGAACAGGCCAAAACCTGTCTCGCGAAGCAGGAAGAGCGCCATTTCGCGGCCATCCGGGGGCCGTTCGGGCAGATAGGGCTCAACCACCGGCGCGATGGCAAGCGACAGAAAGAACGCGATCGGGAGCCGCACGCGCACCGACACCGATTTTTCCCCGTATCCCGGCGCCATGGAAAGTGCGGCGGCAATGCGGATAAAGACTGCCGCGACGAGCCAGATTTGACCGGCGATTTCGTTGAAGACCCCGCCCATCATCGTCAGGCCGCGATCGTTCCGACAAGCGCCGGTTTTGCGTCCGGGCCGATTTCCTCGAACGCCATGACGGGATTCGCGATGCCCTTGGCCGACAGCAGGCTTCGCAGGAAGCGCCTTCTGCGTCCTTGCGTGATCAGGGCGGGAAACACACCTTTCTGTCCGGCCTTTGCCATCTCCTCGGCGATGCTCTTGGCGAGTTTCTCGAAATCCTTGGGCGGCAGCGCGACATCGGGTGCGCCGCGATCTCCCGAAACTTCGCATTCCTCGAACCGCTTTTCCCAATCGGACGCGAGCTGAACGAGCGGTATCGTGCCGTCATCCCGCCGCATCGAGGCGACAAGCTGAAACCCGAGCCTTTGACGAACGTGTTCACACAGCGCTTCCGCACTGTGCCCCTGCCCCCGCGTTTCCGACAACGCTTCGAGGATCAGCTGGAAATTGCGGATCGAAACCTGTTCGTCCAGCAAGAGCTTGAGAACCTGTAACAACGTGTCGAGCGGCACCTTGTCCGGCACGAGTTGATCGATCAGAGCGCGGTTCGCCTCGGCCCTTGCGGGGTTGGACAGCGCGCGCAACTCATCGAGAAGCCGCTGCAGGGATTTCATCGTCAACAAGCGGCCCAGGTTGCGCTTGATGACCTCAAGCAAATGGGTCGCCAGCACCTCGCTGGGGGAAACGACGGTCAATCCATTCATCTGCGCATCCTCCCGCTCGGATATCTGGATCCAGCGGGCCGGCGCGCCATAGACCGGCTCTTCGACGTCGGTTCCCTTGGGCAGGGTCAGGGTTCCCTCGGGAATCAGCGCGAGCATCATATCGGGGTGGAGGACACCGCGTGCCGTCTCGACCCCATGGATACGGATGACATAAGTTCCATCCGGCAAGGTCGGCTCGTCGGTCAGGCGGACTTCGGGCATGATCGTTCCGAAACTTCGGGCGATATGCATCCGCATGTTGGTAATGCGCGAATCCAGCCCGCTCGCAGGATCGAGGACCATATCCACAAGATCGGGCGCAAATTCCAGGTGAAGATCATCAAGATCGAGCGAATCGCCGATCGGGCGATCCTTCTTCGCAGGTGCCGGTTCATCTGCCTGGTCCGTGTCGGGTAGCATCGCCTTGCGGCTGACCCAGAACGCAAGTGCACCAAGGATTGCGCCGCCTAGAAGGAAAGGAACAAAGGGCAGACCGGGCACCAATGCGAACACCACCATCAGAACTGCGACAGTGGCGAGCGCGGCCGGATGCTTGCCCAATTGTGACGTGATGGCGAGATCGGTCGCTCCGGTGGCGCCGCCACGGGCGAGCAGAAGCGCCGCGGCGATGGAAATGATCACGGCGGGAATCTGCGTGACCAACCCGTCACCGACGGTGAGGATCGCATAGGTTTCGAACGCCGCGCCGATGGGCATGCCATGCACCACCGCGCCCATGATCAACCCCACCACCAGGTTGAGCAGCGTGATCAAAAGCCCGGCAACGGCATCACCCTTGACGAATTTCGATGCGCCATCGAGAGAACCGAAGAACGTGGTTTCCTGAAGCTCTGTCTCGCGACGCGCGCGCGCATCGGCATGGGTGATCGCGCCCGCAGCCATATCGCTGTCAATGGCGAGCTGCTTGCCCGGCATCCCGTCAAGCGCGAAGCGCGCACCGACCTCGGCCATGCGGGCCGCGCCCTTGGTGATGACCATGAAATTGACGATCAGCAGAACGCCGAACACCACGAGCCCGAGAAACACGCTGCCGCCCATGACGAAATCGGCAAAACCCTGAATCACGTTGCCCGCGGCATCGGTTCCGGTATGCCCCTGCCCGATGATCAGCTTGGTCGAGCTGATATTGAGCGACAGGCGCAGCATCAGCGATGCCAGCAGTATCGTCGGAAAGGCCGAGAAATCGAGCGGTCGCTCCACGAAAAGCGTGACCGTGAAGATCAGGATCGCAAGGGCGAAGGATGCCGCCAGCCCGACATCCAGAACGAAGGCCGGGACCGGCAGGATCATCATCACGATCACCGCCATGAGCGCTACAGCCAGCGCCACGGTCGGGTTGGCGAAGAGGGTTCTGACGACGTCCATCAATTCGCCCTGCCGAAATCGATGAAGGGTGCCGCCCCCGACGCTTCCGCCACGAAAAGCGATCCCGGCGGCGCGCTTCCCCCCGAGGCGAACATGCGCACCTTGGACTTGCGCGGCATCGGATCAGCCGGGGGCCGAGCCAGCTTCGCCACTCGTTCGCGGTAATCGCCGAACTTCGCCTTGTAGCGGTCGGCATAGAGCGGCGTTCTGCTGTGATAGGCCCCGGCCGCATCCGTCCAGTTGCCGAACTCCGTGTGCAGATCCTTGAGAAACTGTGCCGCATAGGCTGCGTTCAGATCGGGATCGAACATCTCGTCGAGGCTGCGAAACGCCTCCGAATGCCAACGGTAATTGATCTGGAAACAGCCGATATCGATATTCGTGACGCCGCGTTTCACTTTGGAAAAAACATAGGAACGCGCCTCATCCTCCGTCTTGAACCAGCTTCCGTCACCGGCGTGATTCACCGCCCAGGGCCACGGGCTGGCATCCTTGCCGCGCCCCGTTTCCAGTCGTGTAATTGTCAGCATCACCTCCGCCGGAACGCCCGCGGCCTCCGCCGCGCGATAGGCGGCTGCATCGCAGATATTCGCCAGCGTATCGGACGCGCATGACATCCAGACTATCGCGGCGATGCCTGCAACTGCTGCCTTGATCCGTGCCGTCACGATCACCCTCGCGTTCTGCGGTTTCACGGAACACTAGGTGCAGGGACGTTACGAATTCGTTACGCCAAGCAGCAATTTTCAGAGAAAAGCGCCAAGAATGAGCGACAGCGCGACGCCGCCGGCCGCACCGACAGACAGCCAAGTCGCCGCGAGCCGCGTTTTGTTCACCCTGGGCGCCGGTCGGTCCTGTGCCTGGGCGATCAGAACCTGCTCCATGAGCTTGGGCAAACGCGGGCCAAAGCGCGCCAGAACCACCGCCGTCTTGCCCAGATCGCGGGCAAAGGCGCGCGGCCCGATGCTCGTCTTGATATACTCCTCGACAATCGGGCGCGCGACGTTCCATATGTTCATTCTGGGATTGAGCGAGCGGGCCACGCCTTCGACGACGACCATCGTGCGTTGAAGCAGGATCAACTCAGTCCGGGTCTGCATTCCGAAGCGCTCCGTCACCTCGAACAGGTAGTTGAGCAGCCGTCCCATCGAGATCCGCGTCGCATCCATGCCGAAGATCGGCTCTCCGACGGCGCGCAGGGCGCGCGCGAATTCATCGACATCGCGGTCGGCGGGCACATATCCGGCCTCGAAATGCACTTCGGCCACGCGCTTGTAATCGCGGCGAATGAAACCGTAGAGGATTTCGGCATAGACGCGGCGGGTGTATTCGTCGATCTGGCCCATGATCCCGAAATCGAGCGCGATGATATCGCCATTCGCGGCGACCTTGAGGTTGCCCTGGTGCATGTCCGCATGAAAAAACCCGTCGCGCAGCGCGTGTTGCAGAAAGAGCTGCAGCACCCGCTCGCTCAGCGCAACGCGGTCGTGACCTGCGGCATCGAGCGCCGCGTTGTCGCCCAGCGGCACGCCGGAGGCCCATTCCATTGTCATCACCCGGCGGCTGGATTTCTCCCAGTCGATGGCGGGAACCTGGAACCCCGGATCATGCGCCGTGTTGGCCGCGAATTCCGAAGCGGAGGCCGATTCGAGCCGCAGATCGAGCTCGCCCATCACGACGCCTTCGAAGTGCGCGATCACTTCCTTCGGCCGAAGCCTGCGGGAGGACGGGGACAGCACCTCGACCATGCCGGCGGCAAAGTAGAACGCATCGATATCCTTGCGGAAATCCCGTTCGATATGGGGACGCAGCACCTTGACGGCCACGGTCTCGCCCGATTGCGCGGTCTGTGCCTTGTGCACCTGCGCGATAGACGCCGCCGCAACGGGTTCGCTGAAGGCGGAAAACAGTGTTTCCACAGGCACGCCAAGCTCGGTCTCGATCGTCGCCTTGGCTTCCTCAATGGAAAACGGCGGCAGCTTGTCCTGTAGCACGCGCATCTGCGTGGCCAGTTTCTCGCCCACCACATCAGGGCGCGTGCTGAGCACCTGGCCGAACTTGATATAGGCCGGGCCGAGCGCCGTCAGCGCGCGGGGCACCGGCGGCATGGACGGATCGCCCGAATAGCCGAGCCATTTGAACGGCCAACCCAGCAGCCGCGCCGCGACACGCAGCGTTTTGGGCGCCTCGAACGCATCGAGCACATCGCCCATCGCACCCGTTCGCTCCAGCGTCGCGCCGGTTCGGATCAGTCGAAGAAGGTTGTGCGGCCCCCGCATCTCAGATCTTCCAGCCGGAATGAAGACAGGCAATTCCCATGCTCAGGTTGCGATACCTGGCGTTCTCGAAACCGGCAGCGCGCACCATGCCGAGAAACGTGTCCTGATCGGGGAACTTGCGGATCGATTCGACCAGATACTGATAGCTGTCGCGATCCCCTGCGATGGCCTGCCCCATCCGCGGGATGATGTTGAACGAATAGAGGTCATAGACCTTCTGCATCATGTCGTTCGGGATCTGGCTGAACTCCAGCACCATCAGTCGCCCACCGGGCCGCAGCACACGGAACGCCTCGTTCAGCGCTTCCTGCGGGCGGGTGACGTTCCTGATGCCGAAAGAGATCGTGTAGACGTCGAACGTATTGTCGGCGAAGGGCAAGTTCATTGCATCCCCCACTACCCAATCGAGACTGTCGCTCATTGCGTTCGCTTCAGCGCGCTTGCGCCCTTCGATCAGCATGGATTCGGTCAGATCGAGAACCGTCGCATGTCCGCGTCCGGCGCGCTTGAGGAACCGAAACGAGATATCCCCCGTCCCGCCGGCCACGTCGAGCAGACGCTGCCCGGCGCGCGGCGCCAGCCAATCCATCATCGCATCCTTCCAGAGGCGGTGGATGCCAAGGGACATCGCATCGTTCATCACGTCGTATTTGGACGCGACCGAACGGAACACGCCCTGCACGCGCCCGGCCTTTTCGCCTTCCGGCACGTCTTGAAAGCCGAAATGTGTGGTCGAATGGGTTTCGTCTGCCATAAACCTTGTCGCCTTGCCTGCCAGCCCTTCTTATAGAGCGCCGGCACGGCGTTACAATGCGGCGACAGGAGTTGAGACAGGCCAAATGCCCGAATTGCCAGAGGTTGAGACGGTTCGACGCGGGCTCGTGTCCGCAATGGAAAGCGCGACCATCGTGCGGGCAGAGGTGAACCGCCCCGATCTGCGCTGGCCGTTTCCCGAGAACATGGCTGACCGGCTGACCGGCCAGAAGGTGCTGCAACTGCGCCGCAGGTCGAAATACATCCTCGCCGATCTGGGCAGCGGAGAAACCGCGCTGATCCATCTTGGAATGTCGGGCCGAATGCTGGTTTCCGGTGATCCGCTAGGCCGTTTCGTCCATGCACATCCCGCTCCGCAGAAGCACGATCATGTCGTGCTGCATATGGACAATGGCGCCCGCGTGACCTTCAACGACCCGCGGCGGTTCGGCGCGATGGATCTGTTCCCCACCGAGAGCGGCGAGGCGCATCGCCTGCTCGCCGCCCTAGGCCCCGAACCCTTCGGCAACCGGTTCGACGATGCCTATCTCGTCTCGCGACTGTCGGAACGAAAGACGCCGATGAAAGCCGCGCTTCTGGATCAGAAGACCGTGGCAGGCCTTGGAAATATCTATGTCTGCGAGGCGCTGTTCCGCGCGGGCATCCATCCGGCCCGGCAGGCCCGGCGTTTGTCGCGCAAACGGCTGGCGAGCCTCGTTCCGATCATCCGCGAGGTTCTGCAGGACGCGATCGATGCCGGCGGATCATCGCTGCGCGATTTCCGGCAGGCCGATGGCGAGCTCGGTTATTTCCAGCACAGTTTCGATGTCTATGGCCGCGAGGGCGCGCCCTGCCGCACCCCCGGCTGCACCGCGACCATCCGCCGAATCGTGCAATCGGGCCGGTCGACCTTCTATTGTCCGGCCTGCCAAAGATAGCTTGAACGGCACCGCCCGGATGCGTAAGGCTTCGCGCTACAGATCACCGAACGGAGCGCATGTTCATGGCTTATGAGACGATCATCGTCGAAATCGAAGATCACGTCGCCACCATAAAACTGAACCGGCCCGATGCGCTCAACGCGCTGAACAGCCAGCTTCTCAAGGAACTTGCCACCGCACTTCGCGATGCGGACAAGAACGAAAAGGTGCGCTGCATCATTCTGACCGGCTCGGCCAAGGCGTTCGCAGCGGGCGCGGATATCAAGGAGATGTCGGAAAAGACCTTTGTCGAGATGTTCCTCAGCGATTACTTCGGCAACGAATCCATGCAGCTGACACGGACCCGCAAGCCGGTGATCGCCGCAGTTGCGGGTTACGCGCTCGGCGGCGGCTGCGAGCTTGCGATGATGTGCGATTTCATCATCGCCGCGGACAGCGCCAAGTTCGGCCAGCCGGAGATCAATCTCGGAGTTGTCGCGGGCCTTGGCGGAACGCAGCGTTTGACCCGTTTCGTCGGCAAATCGAAATCCATGGACATGCACCTGACGGGCCGCTTCATGGATGCCGAGGAAGCCGAGCGTGCCGGTCTTGTAAGCCGCGTGGTTCCGGCGAAATCGCTCATGGAAGAGGCCCGCTCTGCCGCCGAAAAAATCGCCGAGAAATCTCTGCTCGCCAGTTTCGCCGTCAAGGAGGCGGTGAACCGCGCCTATGAGACGACGCTGGCCGAGGGTCTTTTGTCCGAACGAAGGCTCTTTCATTCGCTCTTCGCATCCGAAGACCAAAAAGAAGGCATGGAAGCCTTCCAGGAAAAGCGCACCGCGCAGTTCCGCGACAGATAGGCGCGAAATAGGGCTTTCCTTGACCGGCAACCGGGGCTATACGCCCCGGCATATGCGTGTGATGCCCGCTCAGGCAAGATTCGATCCGGTTATCGTTCCCGGGCGTGCAGTCATTATGCAACCCGATTGAAACAGACGAACCAGGATAGAACACATGGCCAATACGCCCCAGGCAAAAAAGCGTGCGAAGCAGAACGAAAAGCGCTTCGCCGTCAACAAGGCGCGCCGCTCGCGCATCCGCACCTATCTGCGCAAGGTCGAGGAAGCGATCGCATCCGGCGACAAGGAAGCAGCGACCGCTGCCCTGCGCGCCGCACAGCCCGAACTCATGCGCGGCGTGACCAAGGGCGTTTTCCACAAGAACACCGCAGCGCGCAAGATGTCGCGCCTGTCCTCTCGCGTCAAAGCGCTGGGCTGAAGATCACGGCGCCGGGAATCGCCGGCTGCGCCGAACATATCTACAAATCAAGATGCCGCTCCTTCGGGGGCGGCATTTTTTTGCCGGCTTGCGCGGGTTTGCACCGGTTTGGGATTCTTTTTCGGCAAGCCGCGAGTCAATACCGAAGATGAGTTGAAGCAATCGGATCCGCGCGGGTAATGTCTGTCTTGCGAGTCACATCGTACTTGGGGGGACAGGTTCTGCTGGACCGTAATCGTTAACTCGACTGCCGGGAAAACGGTCCGCGTATAAGATCGACAGTATGTCGGCGACCTTGTCCATTTTGACATTGGGCTGCAACGCGCACGTTTTGCGGGGCGCGACCCTGTTCTGTTGCGCCGCTCAACGCCTGTTGGGTGCCGATCCCCCTTGTTCGATGTGCCGCAAGAGGCAGGGGTGCCTCTTTGTTGGATGGGGAACGGCGCAGGTAAAATGGCGCGCTTTGTGGGACATGGGACATGACGCAAGAACAGTGGGGCACAATCCGGGATGAGCTTAGCAAGACATTGGGGGCAAACAGTTTTCAAAGCTGGATCGAGCCGCTGACATTCATCGAAACCTCCGAGGGGATCGCCCGCTTCGGAGTTCCGACCAACTTTCTGGGCAATTACGTCTCGCAGAACTACGGCGACGTTCTTCTGTCGAAGATCACCCAGACGAACCCATCCGTGCGGCGAATCGAGTTCGAGGTCGTCACCGCCGAGAGGCCGAAAAACCCGGGCGTCCAGCACGATGCACCCGTGCCGGTGGCTCCTGCTGTTGCCGCGCAACCGCCGGTCAACGATGTGCTGGCCGGCTCTCCGCTCGACAAGCGCTTCACCTTCGACAGTTTCGTCGTCGGCAAGCCGAACGAGCTTGCCCATGCCGCAGCCAAGCGCGTGGCCGAAGGCGGGCCCGTCACGTTCAATCCGCTGTTTCTCTATGGCGGCGTTGGGCTCGGCAAGACGCACCTGATGCATGCCATCGCGTGGGAATTGCGCACGAGGCAGCCGCATCTGAACGTGCTCAACCTCTCTGCGGAACAGTTCATGTATCGCTTCGTTCAGGCGCTGCGCGACCGCAAGATGATGGATTTCAAGCAACTCTTCCGGTCCGTCGATGTCCTGATGGTCGATGATGTGCAATTCATCGCCGGCAAGGACAACACGCAAGACGAGTTTTTCCACACCTTCAACGCGCTCGTGGATCAGCAAAAGCAGATCATCATTTCTGCCGACCGTGCGCCGGACGAGATCAAGGCGCTGGAAAACCGCATCCGCTCGCGCCTGCAAAGCGGTCTCGTCGTCGATCTGCATCCGACCGATTACGAATTGCGCCTCGGGATCCTGCAATCGAAGGCCGAAACCTATAGCCAGATGTATCCCGGCCTCGAACTTTGCCCCGGCATCCTCGAATTCCTCGCCGCGCGGATCGTCAGCAATGTGCGCGTTCTCGAAGGCGCGCTGACCCGGCTGTTCGCCTTTGCCTCGCTGGTCGGCAAGCCGATCAACATGGATCTGACGCAAGAATGTTTGACCGATATCCTGCGCGAGTCCGAACGCAAGGTCTCCATCGAGGAGATCCAGCGCAAGGTGGCCGATCATTATCTCATCCGCCATTCCGATCTTGTCGGACCCAAGCGGATTCGCACGTTCGCACGCCCGCGCCAGGTCGCCATGTATCTGTGCAAGCAACTGACCACGCGTTCCCTGCCGGAGATCGGCCGTCATTTCGGCGGGCGCGATCACACCACCGTCATGCACGGCGTCCGCCGGATCGAGGAATTGCGTAAGCAGGATGCGCAGATCGACGAGGATGTAGAACTTTTGCGCCGGTCACTCGAGGCATAGGACCGGCAAATCCGCATCATTGCGCAAGTTACTGCACGGCCCGCTCTTGACCCTGCAATCAATCCTGCCAAAAAATCGCGCGACGATTGGGGATGGTTTACGCCCCGAAAGAGGAATACTGTCGGCCTCCGGCCGAACGGAGGATACGGCATGAAATTCAGCATGGAACGCGGCACCCTGCTCAAGGCGGTTTCGCAGGCGCAATCCGTCGTGGAGCGGCGCAACACCATTCCGATCCTCGCCAACGTCCTCATCGAAGCCGAGGGCGACACCGTGCAATTCCGCGCCACGGATCTCGACATCGAGGTCGTGGACCGCGCCACCGCGCAGGTCGAGCGGGCCGGGGCGACCACAGTGTCCGCCGTAACGCTGCACGAAATCGTGCGAAAACTGCCCGATGGCGCACTGGTCTCGGTCTCCGAAGACAGCGCATCCGGGCGATTGACGGTCGAAGCCGGGCGCTCCAACTTCTCTTTGGCGACGTTGCCGAAAGAGGATTTCCCGGTGATGGCGTCCTCCGAATACAGCGCCAATTTCTCTGCCCCCGCGCCGGTTCTGCGCAAGCTATTCGATAAGTCGAAATTCGCCATCTCGACCGAGGAAACGCGCTATTACCTAAACGGCGTCTACATGCATATCGCCGACGGCGAAGACGGCCGCGCACTGCGCTGCGTCGCGACCGATGGCCACCGGCTCGCCCGGATCGACGCGCCCCTGCCAAGCGGGGCCGAGGATATGCCCGGCGTGATCGTCCCGCGCAAGACCGTGGGCGAGCTGCGCAAGCTGCTCGACGATGACGACATGGAAATCGCCGTATCCGTTTCGGAAACCAAGGTGCGCTTTGCCACGCCGAGCATCACCCTCACCTCCAAGGTGATCGACGGCACTTTCCCCGACTACACGCGCGTCATCCCGCAAGGCAACACGCGCCGACTCGAAGTCGATGCGGCCGAGTTCGCCAAGGCGGTGGACCGCGTTGCGACCGTGTCCTCCGAACGCTCGCGCGCTGTGAAGATGGCGCTTGACGAGGATCGCCTGATCCTCTCGGTCAACGCCCCCGATAGCGGCGCCGCCGAAGAGGAATTGGCTGTCGCCTACGGCGATGATCGGCTGGAGATCGGGTTCAACGCGAAATACCTTCTCGAAATCGCCAGCCAGGTCGACCGGGAGAATGCCGTCTTCATGTTCAATTCCGCGGGCGATCCAACGCTGATGCGCGAAGGCAACGACACCAGCGCCGTCTATGTTGTGATGCCGATGCGCGTCTAAGCGCATTTCGGCAAGGCCACCGTTTTGCCACTTCATATCAGCCGCCTCACGCTGTCGCATTTCCGGTCCCACCTGCGCAGCGCGCTCGACCTCGATGCGCGGCCCGTGGTGCTTTACGGCCCGAATGGCGCCGGCAAGACCAACTTGATCGAGGCGGTCTCGCTCTTCTCCCCAGGTCGCGGCATGCGGCGCGCATCCGCGCAGGACATGACCCGGAGGCCCGAAGCCCTGGGCTGGAAAATCACCGGCCTCGTCGAAACGCCCGAAGGGCTTCAGGACATCGCCTCTCATTCCGAAGACGGCACGCCGCGTCAGGTCAGGATCAATGACAAGCCCGCGCCGCAAACGCGTCTGGGCGAACTGGTGCGGATGCTATGGCTTTTGCCCTCGATGGACCGGCTCTGGATCGAAGGCGCGGACGGGCGGCGGCGCTTTCTCGACCGCATGACGCTCAGCTTCTTTCCCGGTCACGGTGAAGCGTCGCTGACTTACGAAAAGGCGATGCGGCAGCGCAACCGCCTGCTCAAGGATCAGGTGCGCGACCCGATGTGGTATCGCGCGCTGGAATCGCAGATGGCGGATGCGGGCGCGGAAATCCATTCGAACCGCCAACGAGCGCTTGCCCGCATCGCCGAGGCACAGCAGCAGGCCAGCACCCAGTTCCCCGCCGCCCAGCTAGATCTGATCCAGACCGAAGGCGAGATGCCGCGCAGCGCCGATGATCTGCGCAGCGCGCTCCAGGAAAGCCGCTTTCGCGATCTTGCCGCGGGGCGCACCCTTGTCGGCCCTCACCGCGCCGACCTCTACGGGGTGTTCGCCGCCAAGGGCGTGCCTGCCGCCGACAGCTCCACCGGGGAGCAGAAGGCGCTGCTCATCTCGCTGGTGCTCTCCAACGCCCGCGCCCTTGTCGAGGATTTCGGCGCGCCGCCTATCGTGCTCTTGGACGAGGTCGCCGCCCATCTCGACGCCGCCCGCCGCGCCGCGCTTTACGACGAGATTTGCGCCCTCGGTGCGCAGGCCTGGATGACAGGCACCGGCGATGAGCTTTTCGCCGAACTGGGCACGCGCGCGCAATATTTCGAAGTCACTGACGACGGCGCCGGCTCGACCGTCACGGCAATTCGAGCGCCGTGACTGCACCCTGCGTCCGGCCCCCGGCCCGCCCCCTAAATCTTGTGCCGATCGCGTGACAACCCCTTGGCTTTCGCGTATAAAACCGCGAGCAAAGCAAAGGCGACATTCATGGCTGAACCCGCACAGATCCCGGAAGAATACGGCGCTGATTCCATCAAGGTTCTCAAGGGCCTGGAAGCAGTGCGCAAGCGTCCGGGCATGTATATCGGCGATACCGATGACGGCTCGGGCCTGCATCACATGGTCTATGAGGTCGTCGATAACGGCATCGACGAGGCGCTGGCCGGTCATGCCGATTTCGTGCGCGTCAAGATCCACGCCGATAACAGCGTTTCGGTGCGCGATAACGGGCGCGGCATCCCCGTCGATATCCACGAGGAAGAAGGCGTTTCCGCCGCCGAGGTCATCATGACCCAGCTTCACGCGGGCGGCAAATTCGACCAGAACTCCTACAAGGTGTCAGGCGGCCTGCACGGGGTCGGCGTGTCCGTCGTGAACGCCCTGTCCGACTGGCTCGAACTGCGCGTCTGGCGCAAGGGCAAGGAACATATCGCGCGTTTCGAACGCGGCGAGACGGTCAAGCATCTTGAAGTCGTGGGCGACGCGAATGGCGAAAAGGGCACCGAGGTGCGCTTTCTCGCTTCGACCGATACGTTCTCGAACCTCGATTACGATTTCCACACGCTGGAAAAGCGCTTGCGCGAACTCGCCTTCCTGAACTCCGGCGTGCGCATCATCCTTGAAGATGAACGCCCGGCGGAGCCGCTCCATTCCGAGCTTTTCTACGAAGGCGGTGTGCGCGAATTCGTCAAATATCTCGACCGTTCCAAATCATCGGTCATGCCGGAGCCGATCTTCATGGTCGGGGAGCGGGACGGCATCGGCGTCGAAGTGGCGATGTGGTGGAACGACACCTATCACGAAACCGTTCTGCCTTTCACCAACAACATTCCGCAGCGCGATGGCGGCACGCATATGGCCGGCTTCCGCGCCGCGCTGACCCGCACGATCAACAATTACGCGCAATCCAGCGGCATCGCCAAGAAAGAGAAAGTCAGCTTCACCGGCGACGATGCGCGCGAAGGGCTGACATGCGTTCTGTCGGTCAAGGTGCCCGATCCGAAATTCTCCAGCCAGACGAAAGACAAGCTCGTTTCCTCCGAAGTGCGCCCCGCCGTGGAAAGCCTCGTGAACGAGAAACTTTCCGAATGGTTCGAGGAGAACCCGAACGAGGCGAAGATCATCGTCGGCAAGATTATCGAAGCCGCCCTCGCCCGCGAAGCGGCCCGCAAGGCGCGCGAACTCACCCGCCGCAAGACCGCGATGGACGTCAATTTCCTCGCTGGCAAGCTCAAGGATTGTTCCGAAAAGGACCCGGCCCAGACCGAGCTTTTCCTTGTCGAGGGCGACAGCGCCGGCGGCTCTGCCCAGACGGGCCGCGACCGGCGCACGCAGGCGATCCTGCCGCTCAAGGGCAAGATCCTGAACGTCGAACGCGCGCGGTTCGATCGGATGCTTGGGAGCCAGGAGATCGGCAATCTCGTCATGGCGCTCGGCACCGGGATCGGGCGGGATGAATTCAACATCGACAAGCTGCGCTACCACAAGATCGTCATCATGACCGATGCCGATGTCGACGGCGCACATATCCGCACGCTGCTGCTGACCTTCTTCTATCGCCAGATGCCCGAACTGATCGAAGGCGGCTATCTCTATATCGCGCAGCCGCCGCTCTACAAAGTGATGCGCGGCAAGTCCGAGGTCTACCTCAAGGACGAGGCCGCGATGGAGGATTACCTCATCCAGCAGGGGACCGATGGCGCCCAACTTGTGCAAGGCAATGGCGAGACGATCACCGGGCAGGACCTTGTCCGCGTTGTCGAAGAAGCGCGGCAACTCAAGCGCGTCCTCGATGCCTTCCCGACGCATTATCCGCGCCACATCCTCGAACAGGCCGCCATTGCCGGCGCGTTCGTGCCCGGCGCGGTGGATCGCGATTTGCAGGGCGTGGCTGATATCGTCGCCCAGCGGCTCGACCTGATCGCGCTGGAATACGAACGCGGTTGGCAGGGGCGCATCACCCAGGATCGCGGCATTCGGCTCGCCCGGATTCTGCGCGGCGTCGAGGAAGTGCGCACCCTTGACGGTCCGATGCTCCGCTCCGGCGAGGCGCGCAAGACCGGCAGCTTCACCGAGAGCCTGCAGGCGGTCTACGACCAACCGGCAACGCTCGTGCGCAAGGATCGCCGGCAAACGATCCACGGCCCGCTCGATCTGCTCAAGGCAATCCTCGAAGAGGGCGAGAAAGGTCTGACGCTTCAGCGTTACAAGGGGCTGGGTGAGATGAACCCCGACCAGCTCTGGGAAACCACGCTGGATCCTGATGCCCGCACGTTGCTTCAGGTGAAAGTTGACGACATGACCGAGGCAGACGATCTGTTCACCAAGCTGATGGGCGATGTCGTCGAACCACGCCGCGAGTTCATCCAGCAGAACGCCCTCAGCGTCGAAAACCTGGATTTCTGATCCCCTCGGGGGCACGCAGCATGTGCCCTCACCCAGCGCTCCAAACTTGAAATATCCGCGCTCAGACCCGCACCGGTCTGGCACATTGCTATCACATGCCATATGTGGAATGTGTGTCCTGTCTCGGGCAAAGGAGCAAGAGGATGATCGGACGAATGAGCGTTATGGCACTTCTGCCTTTTCTGGTGCTACCCGCGAACCCCGTACAGGCAGACACGATTACGGTGGAACCGGTCGAACTGTCGGAGTGGAAATCCGTTTACGGCACCGTCGAAACCCGCGACCGCGTGCCAGCCCGCGCGCGTATCGGCGGCACCATCGACACGCTCAACGTGACGGAGGGCGACAGGGTCAACGCCGATCAGCAGATTGCGCTGGTCGAGGATGACAAGTTCGAATTCCAGCTCGCCTCGCTCGATGCGCAGCTCGAAGCGGCCCGCGCGCGGCTCGATACGGCGCGAACTGAACTGGAACGGGGCCGCACGCTTCTTGATCGCGGGATCATCACGACCCAGCGGATGGATCAGCTGCGCACCGATGTCGATGTGATCGCCGGGCAAATCCGCAGCCTCGAAGCGGAACGGTTGGTTCTGGAGCAACGCGTCAGCGAAGGTGCGGTTCTCTCGCCGCAAGAGGGTATCGTTCTGTCGGTGCCGGTGACGCGCGGGTCGGTCGTCAATCCCGGTGAGGTGATCGCCGAAATCGGCGGCGGCGGCGTGTTCCTGCGTCTGTCTTTGCCCGAACGTCACGCCGAGGCACTTTCCGAAGGTGACGAGATCATTATCGGCTCCGCAGACGACGGCCAGCAGTCCGGAACGCTCGTCAAGCTCTATCCCCAGATCGACGGCGGTCGCGTTCTGGCGGATGTTGAAGTCGCCGGGCTCGATCCGCGCTTCGTTGGACGGCGGCTTCCGGTGCGCTTGCCCATCGGCATCCGCCCGGCGCTGCTGGTGCCCGAAGATGCGCTGACAACGCAAGGCGGCCTTGATTATGTTACGGTTGAGACTGCCGAAGGCATAGTCGATCGCGTTGTCGTTCCCGGCGCCGGCATTGAGCGCGACGAACGCATGTGGCGCGAAATCCTGACGGGTCTGACCACTGGCGACCGCGTGGTGACTCCGGATGAGTGACAATCATGGCCATCTCGGCATCGCCGGCCGCCTCACCCAGGCCTTCATCGCGTCATCATTGACCCCGCTCCTTCTACTGGCCTCGCTCGCGGTCGGCCTGATCGCGCTTGCCAGCCTGCCGCGCGAGGAAGAGCCGCAAATCTCCGTCCCCATGGTGGACATTCACGTGCAGGCCGATGGTCTCGCCGCGCAGGACGCGCTGAAACTGGTGACGGAGCCGCTGGAAACCATCGTGAAAGGCATCAACGATGTCGAACATGTCTATTCCGATACCCGCGACGACCGCGTGATGGTCACCGCCCGGTTCAAGGTCGGCGTGTCCGCGGATACCGCGATCCTGCGGGTGCGCGAAAAGATCCTCGCCAACATGGACAGGATTCCGGTCGGCATACCCGAACCACTCGTCGTCGGGCGCGGTATCGATGATGTCGCCATCGTCGCACTGACCTTCGCGCCAGCGCCCGGACAGGACGGCATCGGCGCCGATACCCTGACCCGCATCGCCCGCGAGGTCGAGGTCGAACTGGCCCGGATCGACGATGTCGGGCTGACCTATCTCGTCGGTGAGACCGAACAGGCGCTGCGCATCGCGCCCGACCCGGAACGGCTGGCGCTATACGGCATTACCCTGCAACAGCTTGCGGGCAAGGTGGAAGGCGCCAACCGCGCCGCGCCGGCCGGCAATCTGCGCGACGGCGGCGAACAGATCGGCCTCGTGATCGGGCAGACCCTCTCCACCCCGGCGGAAATCGGCAATCTCGAACTAACCGCGCGTGACGGTCGAACGGTCTACGTGCGCGATGTGGCGGATGTGGGTTTCGTGTCGGATCTGGACGAGGCGCATGTTGCGACCCTCTCGCGCGGCGCGGATGGCGATGTTCTGCGCCGTCCCGCCGTCACCCTTGCGCTGGCCAAACGGGCCGGGGCCAATGCCGTGACGGTGGCCGAAGAAATCCTGCACCGGGTCGATGCGATGCAGGGCGATCTGATCCCCGCCAGCATCAGCGTCGAGATCACGCGCGACTATGGCGAAACCGCCAGCGAAAAAGCGAACGAACTACTGTTTCACCTCGGCCTCGCGACCGTTTCCATCGTCGCGCTGATCTGGCTCGCCATCGGATGGCGCGAAGCCGTTGTCGTGGCTGTCGTGATTCCGGTAACCATTCTCCTGACGCTCTTTGCCGCGTGGATCATGGGCTACACGCTCAACCGCGTGTCGCTTTTCGCGCTGATCTTCTCCATCGGGATCCTCGTCGATGACGCCATCGTGGTGATCGAGAACATCGCTCGCCATTGGGGCCTGAAACCGGCGGACAAAAGCGCCCGGCAAGCCGCGATCGAGGCGGTGGCCGAGGTCGGAAACCCGACCATCGTCGCGACATTGACGGTCGTTGTGGCGCTGCTGCCCATGCTCTTCGTGTCCGGCATGATGGGCCCATACATGAGCCCGATCCCGGCCAACGCCTCCGCAGCGATGATCTTTTCCTTCTTTGTCGCCGTGATGATCACGCCCTGGCTGATGATGAAGATCGCCAGCCCCGCAACGGTCGCGCATCATGAGAGCGGCGGCGCGGATCACCCCGGCGGCAGGCTCGGGCGGGCTTATGCAGTCGTCGCGCGCCCTCTGCTGCGCGGCAAAGGGCGCTCCCTGCTCTTCCTGATCGCCGTCGCGGTCCTTTCCTTCGGCTCGCTCGCCGCGCTCTATACCCGCGATGTCACGGTCAAGCTCCTGCCTTTCGACAACAAATCCGAACTCTCCATCGTGGTCGATCTGCCCGAGGGCGCCTCGGTCGAGGATACCGACGCCGCCGTGCAGACAGCCGCCCGCATCGCGCTGGATATTCCCGAAGTTCTGTCCGCACAGACCCATGCCGGAACGCCGTCCGCGTTCGATTTCAACGGATTGGTGCGCCACTACTACATTCGCTTCGGCCCCGAACAGGGACAGGTTCAGGTGAACCTCACCGCCAAGGATCACCGCGAGCGCAGCAGCCATGCCATCGCGCTCGATCTTCGGGCGCGATTGTCCGAACGGCTCGACCTGCCGGATGGCGCTGTGTTCAAGGTGGTCGAACCGCCCCCCGGCCCTCCCGTTCTTGCCACGCTCCTGGCCGAGATCTACGGGCCCGATGCCGAAACCCGCCGTGCCGTCGCGGAAAATGTCCGCAGCGCTTTCGAAGAAACGCCGTTCATCGTCGATGTCGATGACAGCCAAGGCGTCAGGCCGCGCCGTCTGCGTGCGCAGCTCAGCCCCGGCGATATGGATTTCTTCCGCGTGCAGGAAAGCGACGCGCTGCAAACGCTGCGGCTGCTCAATTCATCGACGACGGTTGGATATTCCCATCGCGGCGAAGGCCGCGCGCCCATCCCCATCATCATCGCTCGCCCGCGCGCGGAGCGCGTGATGAATGAGGCCACCCTTTCCACCCCGATCCCCGCTGCCGCGCTGCCAGGCGCGCGGGGCGTGGTGGAACTCGGGGACGTTGTTCAGATCAGCGAAGAACGCGCCTCCTACCCGATCTTCCGGCGCAACGGGCACAGCATTGTCATGGTCATGGGCGAGCTGGCCGGCACATTCGAGGCACCGCTATACGGCATGCTGTCGGTGGCCGACCGCCTGGATGCGATGGACTGGAGCGACACGCCCGCGCCCGAGATTCGCCTGAACGGCCAGCCCTCCGATACCAGCGATCCGGTTTTGCTCTGGGACGGCGAATGGGAGGTCACCTGGGTCACCTTCCGCGACATGGGCGCAGCCTTTGCCGTCGCGCTTCTGGGGATCTATATTCTCGTCGTGGCGCAGTTCGGATCCTTCCGCCTGCCCCTCGTGGTGCTGACGCCGGTGCCGCTTACCTTTCTGGGGCTGATGTTCGGGCATTGGCTGTTCAATGCGCCATTCTCCGCCCCGTCGATGATCGGCTTCATCGCACTTGCCGGGATCATCGTGCGAAATTCGATCCTGTTGGTGGATTTCATCCGCCATGCGAATCCCGAGGGGCGGATCACCGTCGAGACCCTGATCGAGGCCGGTGCGACGCGGTTCAAACCGATCCTTCTGACGGCGCTCGCGGCGATGATCGGCGCTGCCGTGATATTGGCCGACCCGATCTTCCAGGGGCTGGCGCTGTCTCTGCTCTTCGGTCTTCTGACGTCGACGGCCTTGACCGTATTGGTGATCCCCACGATCTACCGCGTGTTCAAGATGTGAAGGGACGGTTTTTCCGTTTCGAATTGGCTGCGCCAATCCGACCGAAGCGAGGGGTTTCACCCCTCGCGCTCCCCAAGGTATTTGCGGCCCAAAGAAGCCTGATATCTGGGCGCGACGATGCTGCGATGAAGTGGATTTGGTCGGGCTGAGAGGATTCGAACCTCCGACCCCCTGCTCCCGAAGCAGGTGCGCTACCAGGCTGCGCTACAGCCCGACCGTGTGCGCCGGATTACTGCGCGCGCGCTGGTTTGACAACCCTTGATTTGCAACAGCGTCTGCCGGTCGGGCGGGATATCAGGCGTTTTCCTGCGGCTTTGCCCGATCGCGGAACCGGCCCGATCGCATCAGACCACTCAGGCGCAGAACGGAGGGCGTTCCGATACGTGTGCGCGTGCGCAAGACGGGGGTGTTGCGCGATGCGCCGGCGCGGCTTTCGCGGAAGACGATGAACAGCCCCGATGCGATGATAATGGCCGCGCCGATCATCGTGTAGCGATCGGGCGTCTCGTCGAAGAACAGCAGCCCGTAGACCGTCGCCCAGAGGATCTGGGAATATTGCATTGGCGCGACGATGGCCGCCTCCCCGGTGCGGTAGGCGCCGATGATGACGCGCGCCGCGGTCCAGGCCATGATCGAGATGATCGCCAGCATGCCCAGATGTTCGAGCGGCATGGGCTTGTAGACGAATCCAAGCGCGGCACCCATCAGGATGAAATTGGCCATCATCGGATAGAGCAGCATCACCAGCGTTCGCTCCTCGGCGCCGATCTTGCGCACCACGATCGAGGCAAATGCCCCGCCGAACGCAGCTGCAATCGCGGCGGCATGGCCGAGGGTCAGATCAGTCGCGCCGGGGCGCAGCACCACCATCACGCCCGCGAGCCCGACGATGACGGCGAGCCAGCGCTGCACCCTGACCCGTTCGCCAAGGATCGGGATCGACAGCACAGTGATCAGCAGCGGCGTGGCAAAGAGGATCGCGTAGGTTTGTGTCAGCGGCAGATGCGCGAAGGCGTAGAAGGCCGACACGCCCGTGACCACGCCGCCCAGCGTGCGCAGCGCCATCCACCAGGGATGGACCGGCACCAGCGTGCCGGGCGTAGCATCCCGCATGAGCATGATGGTGGCCAGCGGGAAGCTGAGCAGAACGCTGAAGAACACGATCTGAATGGGCGAATAATGCGCGCCGAGCGTCTTGATGAAGACGTCATGCGTCGAGAACAGCCCGAAGGCGAGAAGGGCCAGCAATGCGCCTTTGGCATTTTGCGACATGGCCGGCCCCGGTGGTTACAGGCTATTGTCGAGCGCCGCGATCACCGCGTCGCCCATCTGGGAGGTGGAGATCGGCGTGCCGCCCTCCGGACCCAGTAGATCAGCGGTGCGCAGCCCGTCGGCCAGCACTTTTTCGACGGCAGCTTCAAGTCTGTCCGCTTCATCGCCCTGATCGAAGGAGTAGCGCAGCGCCATCGCGAAGCTGAGAATGCAGGCGATCGGGTTCGCCTTGCCTTGCCCGGCGATATCGGGCGCGGAGCCATGCACCGGCTCGTAAAGCGCCTTGGGCCGGCCATTCGCCATCGGCGCGCCAAGGCTGGCCGAGGGCAGCATGCCGAGCGAGCCGGTCAGCATCGCGGCCGCGTCGGACAGCAGATCGCCGAACAGGTTGTCGGTCACGATCACGTCGAACTGCTTGGGCCAGCGGCAAAGCTGCATCGCGCCGGCATCGGCATACATATGGCTCAGCTCGACATCCGCATAATCGGCGTCATGCACCTTTTGCACCACCTCGCGCCAGAGAATGCCCGATTCCATGACATTGGCCTTTTCCATCGAACAGACCTTGCCGGAGCGGCGGCGTGCCAGTTCGAACGCGGCGCGCGCGATGCGGTCGATCTCGGTCTCGGTATAGCGCTGCGTGTTGATCCCGACGCGCTCGCCGCCGTCTTCGATGATCCCTCGCGGTTCACCGAAATAGATGCCCGATGTCAATTCGCGCAAGATCATGATGTCGAGCCCCGCGACGACATCGCGTTTGAGCGATGAGAAATCGGCCAGCGCATCGAAGCATTGCGCCGGGCGCAGGTTGGCGAAGAGGTCCATTTCCTTGCGCAGGCGCAGCAGCCCGCGTTCCGGCTTCACGCTGAAATCAAGCGCGTCATAGGCCGGCCCGCCCACTGCGCCGAGCAGGACCGCATCGACCTCCTGCGCCTTTGCCATGGTGTCGTCATGCAGGGGCGTGCCATGTTTGTCATAGGCCGCGCCGCCAACCAGATCCTCGCTTACATCGAAAGGCAGATCGCGCTTTTCGCCATACCAGTCGATCACCTTGCGCACCTCGGCCATGACTTCGGGGCCGATCCCGTCTCCGGGTAAAATCAGAAGCGACGCGTTGCTCATCCTGCGATCCTTTGCATGTCTGGGTTCCGTTTCGCCTAGCCGCGCTTTGCCCCATGGTCAAGGCGGGCGCCGTTCGGGCAGGGCGATATCGACGATGATGAGGCTATGATCCTGACCTTCGAGCGGCGGAAGCACCTCGGCATGACGGATTTGAAAACCCTTTGACGGCAGCAAATAGGACACGCGCATCGGGCCGGGGTCGTCCCAATGCGCGGTTACCTGCCCCGGCAGGGGATCTTGTAGATCGGGGCGTTGCAAGAAGAGGGCCATCGCGTCGCGATACCCCTCGCCGCGCTGGGGATCGAGATTGGTGTTGGCCATTAGTACGAAAGGTTCGGGCATGGGCGGGCCGCGCCCGCCGTCCAGGATATGTTCCCAAAGTCGCAATTCATCGAGATTGCGCCGCCCGTTCCGATCCTCCGGGCCGTCGAAGACCGGCGCGCCGGAATGGCCAACCAGCAGGTGCAGGGGTGCCGACTCCACGTGAATCGGAACGACCCAGTGTCCGCCGCTCGACAGGCGTTGCACGTCCAGCCCCGCATCGTTCGGTGCGATATGGGTTCCCGGCAGATCGCGCCATAGCATGTCATTGAAAGAGCGCACGTCTTTGGATGCAATGGGAATACGGGACAGGACGGCCATGCCTTCCTGACCGGGGAACCGACCATATGCCTGTGCATCCTCGGGCTCGGCCAATCGCCCGTCGCCATCCATGTCGTGCCCCGTCGGAAGACCGGCGTTGGGGCGCAATGCCAGCGTGTGATAGCCGCCCCCGATCAGCCACGCGAAGGCATCGAGCGCCGCGCCGCCTGCGTCGAAATCGAACTTGGTCAACACGATGATATCCGCATCGGCCCGGGCGAGCGCCTGCGCGAAGGCGGGCAGCGGTTCTTGCTGCCGCACGATATCGCGGAGCAGCAGCCCCGGCCCGTCGCGGGTAAGCGGCACATGCCATAGCGCGAGGCGCAGCTCTTGTGCCATGCAAAGCGGCGCGATGAGCGATAGGATCGCAGTAAGGATCAGGCGGCCTGCAACTCCTGCGCATAGGCGCGGCGGCGCTTTTCTTCGATCAGCGCGGCGACGCGGAGCAATGCGATTCCGCGCATCATCAATGTCAGAGGCAGGAACGCCCATGCACATACGACCCAGATCATGACTTCGGGCACCGTCAAGGCGGCTGGATCGAAAAGCCCGATCCAGAGTTTCAACAATGCCGGAAGAATGAATGGCAGGAGAAACCCTAAGACCAGGTTAAGAGACGCGTCACGTTTCAGGCGGAACAGCACATCCCGTCCCGAAGTCGGGTCGAATAAGGGAAGGTTTATCCAAAAATTGAAGGCTTTTTTGCGTATCGGCCAGAAGATGAACCGTGCATGAATCCAGAAGAGCAAAAGCACCGCACCGGCAATCACGAAAACGGCGCTCGCCATCTCGGCCACCAGATCGAGAGCGATCAGATGCGCCATGTCAGCAAAGGCGATCATCAGAAGCCGGATCGGCGAGAATGGAATGTCGAGCATCTGCGCCGCGCCGTCCGAGAAAGATTGCAGCGCGTTGGGAGGCGCATCGCCATGGCTCGCCGTCAGGATCGAGGCGGCTAACACGCAGAAAAAGAGCCCGAGAAAGCGCAGCCGGTTGAATGGCGCCGCGTCGCGGAATTCGAGGAAGGTCGGATATTCGCTATAATACTCGGCGAACGTCACCACCGCCGCGACCAGCGCGACAAGCGCGGTGATCTGCGCCGCATCGTTCGTCGTGCTCGGCAGCACCAGTGACGGAACCGCCACCAGAACCGCCATCAAAACGGCGCGCAGAGCTGATCCGATGATCCGCTTGACCACTCCGGTTTCCCTTCGAACTGGGTCGGCGCGATACGATGCCGCGTCCTTGTCCCAGATTTTCCCGCCGGGATCGGCGGACTGCCTCATTCTTGCCCCAGTTTTGCCCAAGTTGCATCGGCGGCTCAACTGCGCCGGACGGTCGAGCGACTGAAACGGACGGAGTTCGGCGTCAACTGGTGCGGGAATACATCAAACGTAATTGCGAAATGTGGCAGCTTTCGCATGGCCCACAATATCTAGCTACATGCTGCGAGCGATCGAACACGGAAAAGGCCGCCCCGGTCGGGACGGCCTTGATGTGATTGTCGCTTCGGATCCGTCAGACCCAGGGACGCGACTGTTCGGCCTGCGATTCAAACGTGTCGATCGCCTCGGCCTTCTCCATCGTCAGGCCGATATCGTCGAGCCCGTTCAGCAGGCAGTGCTTCTTGAAGCTGTCCACCTCGAAGGCAAAACTTTCACCATCGGATGTGGTCACGACCTGGTTTTCCAGATCAACGGTCATGCGCGCGTTCGACCCCTTCTCGGCGTCCTTCATCAAAACATCGACCGCCTCGCGCGGCAGGACGATGGGCAGGATACCGTTCTTGAAGCAGTTGTTGTAGAAAATATCGGCGAAGGAGGTGGAGATCACCGCCTTGATTCCGAAATCCTTGAGCGCCCAGGGTGCATGTTCGCGCGATGAGCCGCAGCCGAAATTGTCGCCCGCGACAAGGATCTCCGCCTCGCGATATTGCGGCTTGTTCAGCACGAAATCGGGGATCTCATCTCCGTTATCGTCAAAGCGCATCTCGTCAAAAAGGTTTGCGCCCAGACCCGACCTCTTGATCGTCTTGAGGAACTGCTTCGGGATGATCATATCGGTGTCGATGTTCATCAAGGGCATCGGCGCTGCGATCCCGGTCAGTTTTTCGAACTTTTCCATTACATCATCTCCCGAACATCGGTCAGTTTGCCGGTCACCGCCGCCGCCGCGGCCATTGCCGGCGACATCAGATGCGTGCGACCGCCGCGGCCCTGACGGCCCTCGAAATTGCGGTTGGACGTTGCGGCGCAACGTTCGCCCGGAGACAGTTGGTCGGGGTTCATGGCAAGGCACATGGAACAGCCCGCAAGGCGCCATTCGAAACCGGCCTCCTTGAAGATATCGGCCAAACCTTCCTCTTCGGCCTGCGCGCGCACGAGGCCCGAGCCGGGAACGACCATCGCGCGTTTCACGGCGATCTTCTTGCCTTTCAGGATCTCGGCGGCAGCCCGCAGATCCTCGATCCGGCCATTGGTGCAGGAGCCGATGAAGACGGTGTCGATCTCGATATCACTGAGCTTCTGACCGGGCTTGAGGCCCATATAGTCGAGCGAGCGTTGCGCCGCGCCGACCTTGCCGCCTTCGAAACTGTCGGGGGCCGGCACTTCAGCGGTGATCGGGAGCACATCTTCAGGCGATGTGCCCCAAGTCACCACTGGTGCGATATCCTCGCCTTTGATCGTTACCACCTTGTCCCAATGCGCATCGTCGTCCGAGTAGAGCGTCTTCCACCAGTTTAACGCCGCTTCCCATTGCGCGCCCTTCGGCGCGTGCGGGCGGCCCTTGACGTATTCGAAGGTCTTTTCATCCGGTGCGATCAGACCGGCGCGCGCGCCGCCTTCGATGGCCATGTTGCAGACGGTCATCCGCCCTTCCATCGACAGATCGCGGATCGCCTCGCCGCAATATTCGATCACATAGCCGGTGCCGCCGGCGGTGCCGGTCTTGCCGATCACCGAAAGCGTGATGTCCTTGGCCGTCACGCCGGGGCGCAGCTTGCCGGTGATCTCGACCTTCATGTTCTTCGACTTGCTCTGGATCAGCGTTTGCGTGGCCAGAACATGCTCGACCTCGGACGTGCCGATGCCATGCGCCAGCGCACCGAACGCGCCGTGCGTCGCGGTATGGCTGTCGCCGCAAACGACGGTCATGCCGGGCAGCGTCCAGCCCTGCTCGGGGCCGACGATATGCACGATTCCCTGCCGCACATCGGAGACAGGATAGTAATGAATCCCGAACTCCTTGGCATTGCTGTCGAGCGCCGCGACCTGGATGGCGCTGTCCTCGGTCATGTTCTTGGGATCCTCGCGCCCGGCGGTCGTGGGCACGTTGTGATCGGGCACGGCGATCGTCTTGTCCGGCGCGCGCACGGAACGGCCGGCCATGCGCAGCCCTTCAAAGGCTTGCGGGCTGGTGACTTCATGCACCAGATGGCGATCGATATAGAGCAGGGATGTGCCATCTTCGGCTTCGTGCACCAAATGGGCATCCCAGATTTTATCATAGAGCGTCTTGGGGGACATCGGTCCTCTCCCTTGCGAAATAGCGATGTGAAGGCTGGGTGATCGGCTCAGGCGCTGATCGGTAGTCGCGCGCGCACCGTATGGGTGGAGCCGAAGAACCGTTCACGCAGACGCGCGCGGTCGTCGATGTCGAAAACCCTCTTCATGCCATGTGCCATACATCATCGCCCCGTCACGCCGCAAGAGCGACGCAAGGCCGCTATATAACTTGCGCAAAGAGCCGGCGAGTGCGAGTCTGGCGTCCGGGCAGGAGACCGGAACCGCAATGGATCCAGACATCGTCACCACCGAAACCGTCACCGAGTTCACGCTCGATTTCGTCGCGTGGATACAGGGTTTCGCGGATAGCCTCTGGCGCCCCTGGATCGGCTATCAGATTGCCATCGCGCTGGCCGTCTTTGTCGCCGCGCATCTGCTGGCGGGACTGTTCAAACCGCGCCTGCATCGCTGGATGCGCACGCGCGAAGGCTGGCCGAAATGGCGGATACGCGCGCTCGTTATCGTGCATCGCCGCTTCAGGATGATCCTCTTCGTCGCGATCATCTGGATCGTCGTCGCGCTGATGCGCGAGATCACATGGCCGTCGCGCTCCTATCTTCTGGGGATCGTCGCCAATCTGGCGACCGCCTGGCTTTCCATCGTCCTGCTCACGCGGCTGATCCGCAATCCGGCCCTGCGCAGCATCGTCCGCTACGGCGCATGGATCTGGGTCACGCTGACGATCACCGGGCTGGCCGACGATGCGCAGGATTTGATGGACCGTCTGGCCTTCAATCTCGGTGAAACCCGGCTTTCCCTCTGGCTCGTGGTGCAGGCGCTGGTGCTGGTGGCGGCGCTCATCACCGTGGCGCGGCTCGTCAGCAGCACGACGGCCAGCACGATCCGGCGGAACAAGGACATCTCGCCCTCCATGCAGGTTCTGGCGATCAAGTTCCTGCAGGTCGCGCTCTATGGCGCGGCGTTCTTCATCGGGCTTCGGCTGGTCGGGGTCGATCTGACGGGGCTGGCGTTCCTGTCAGGGGCCATCGGCGTCGGGCTTGGTTTCGGCTTGCAGAAGGTCGTCTCGAACCTCGTGTCCGGCATCATCATCCTGCTCGACAAGTCGATCAAGCCCGGCGATGTGATCTCCCTCGGCGATACGTTCGGCTGGATCAATTCGCTCGGTGCGCGATATGTCAGCGTGGTCACGCGGGACGGGAAGGAATACCTGATACCGAACGAGGACCTGATCACCGGGCAGGTGGTCAACTGGTCCCACTCGAATGAATATGTCAGGCTCGATATCTTTTTCGGAACAGCCTATCACGACGATCCGCACAAGGTTCGCGAGATCGCGATCAAGGCCGCCAAATCGGTGGACCGTGTGCTGAGCTTCAAATCGCCCGTGTGCCATATCGTCGGTTTCGGCGACAGCTCGGTCGATTACATTCTGCGCTTCTGGATACGCGATCCGACCGGCGGGCTGACCAATATCAGGGGCAATGTCTATCTCGCGCTCTGGGACGCGTTTCAGGAGAATGGCATCTCCATCCCGTTCCCACAGCGCGAGGTGAAAATGCTCGGCGATGCGCAGAACACACTCCCGGAGGGATGAAATGTGCAACTTTCATTCGCGTAAGCCCGCCGACGAGAAATGCTGATCAGTATCCTCAACGCCGCTTAACCGATGCTCTCGCACCCCTGCCTGCGCAGAAATTAACCTCTTGTTCACCCTGTTGAGCGAACCTGCGCCCGAACGGGAACGGAGGTCTGGATGAGTCTCGCCAACAAATTGGCCGAGGAACGTCGCGCGCGGCTTGCCGCCGAGCGGCTTCTCGAACTCAAACAGGCCGAACTTTTCGCCGCCAACCGCAAGCTGGGCACGCATGCACAACAGCTCAGCAACGAGATCGTGGAAACCCGCGCCGAAGTGGCGATGGTGCGGGGAGAAAACCAGCGCGTGAAAAGCGAGCTTGGTGTTGCGCATGAGAAAATTCAGATTGCCGAGCGCCGGCTTTGGCATTCCATCGAAACAATCCAGGACGGTTTCGCTTTTTTCGACAGCGACAATCAGATGATCGTGGCGAACCGTGCCTACCTGGCGGTGTTCGAGGATCTCGAAGAGGCGCGGCCCGGCATCACCTATCCGCGAATCCTGCAATTGATGACCGAGGAAGGCATCATCAACATCGGCGATGAGCCTCCGGCGGAATGGCGCGCGCGGATGCTTGACCGGTGGCAACAGGAGGCGCCCGAATCCGTTCAGTTCCAGCTCTGGAACGGCGAGCACGTGCGCATGATCGACCGCCGCAGCCCCTCGGGCGATGTCGTCAGCCTTGCCATCAACATCACCGAATCCGTGCGCTACCAGAACGAGCTTCGCGAGGCGCGTGAGAAGGCCGAAGCGGCCAACCGCGCGAAATCGGCGTTTCTCGCCAATATGAGTCACGAAATC
This sequence comes from Marivita sp. GX14005, assembly GCF_023370775.1. Taxonomy (GTDB): domain Bacteria; phylum Pseudomonadota; class Alphaproteobacteria; order Rhodobacterales; family Rhodobacteraceae; genus Marivita. Next base: position 1,015,009 of record NZ_JAMCCQ010000001.1, on the reverse strand, counting down.
CGAACGCCGATGAACGGCGTTGTCGGCATGGCCGATCTTCTGACGGAAACCGCGCTGGACGAGGAACAGAGACTCTTTGCCGAGACGATCAAACATTCCGGCGAGGCGCTTCTGGTCATCATCAACGATGTTCTGGACTATTCGAAGATCGACGCCGACAAGCTGCTGCTCAAGCCCGAACCGTTCGATCTGCGGCAGGTGCTCGAAGAGGTGGTGATGCTCCTGCAACCCATCGCGCGGGGCAAGGGGGTGGCGCTGAACATCGATTACGACTTGTTCCTGCCCGACAGGTTCGTCGCCGATCCCGGCCGCATCCGCCAGATCGTGACCAACCTGATGGGCAATGCCGTCAAATTCACGCTCGAAGGCGAGGTTCTGCTGCGCGTCACCGGCGTCGGCCGGGAGGACGGGCAGACCACTCTGCACATCAGCGTGGAGGATACCGGCATCGGTATCGCCGCCGACAAGGTCGATCACGTGTTCGGAGAGTTCAACCAGGTCGAGGACGACCGCAACCGCCAGTTCGAAGGCACCGGGCTGGGCCTGTCGATCACCAAGCGACTGGTAGAGCTGATGGCCGGCGAGGTGTGGGTCGAATCGCAGGAAGGCGTCGGCAGTTGCTTTGGCTTTCGCATCACCCTGCCGCTTGCCGACACGCCCCGGCCGGCCCAGCCCGAAGAGCCGCCGCAGATCGTCTCTGGCACGCCGAAGGTGCTTCTGGCGGAGGATAACAAGACCAACCAGCTTGTGTTTCGCAAGATGATCGGCACGCTCGACATCGATCTGCGCGTGGCGGGGGACGGGTTCCAGGCGGTCGCCGCCTATGAGGAGGCGCGGCCGGATGTGATCTTCATGGATATCTCAATGCCCGGAATGGACGGCAAGGAAGCGACCGCCCGCATCCGCGAGATCGAGGGCGACGGGCCGAACGTGCCGATCATCGCCGTGACCGCACATGCGATGGACGGGGATCGGGAAGCGATCCTCGATGCGGGGCTGACCGATTACCTGACCAAGCCACTGCGCAAGGCCGCGCTCATGGAAAAGCTGGCGCTCTACTGCCCGCAGCTTCAGCTGGCGTCATAGGGGCGCACGAAAGCGGGCTCGTTCGGCTCGGACAGGTCCGCGCGATAGGCATAGCCGCCCAGATCGAAATCCTTGATCGCGTCGGGATCGGTCAGCCGGTTCTGCACGATGAACCGCGCCATCGCGCCCCGCGCCTTCTTCGCATAGAAGCTGACGATCTTCGGCCCCTTGCCGTCGCCCTTGTCCTCCAGAAAGGCGGGCGTGACGATCCTCAGCCCTAGCATATCGCGCGGGACCGCGCCGAAATATTCCTGGCTGGCGCAGTTGATGAGCGTATCGGCGCCCAGCGCATCGGCCTGCTGCTTGAGTTCCTTCGCGATCCGGTCGCCCCAATAGTCGTAAAGGTCCGCGCCACGCCGCGTTTTCAGGCGGCTGCCCATCTCCAGCCGGTAAGGCTGTATCCCGTCCAGCGGGCGCAACACGCCGTAAAGCCCCGACAGGATGCGCAGATGATCCTGCGCCCAGCGCATCTCGTCGCTGTCCAGCGTGCCGGCTTCGAGCCCCTGATAGGTGTCGCCCGCAAAGGCCAGCGCGGCGGGGCGCAGATCGTCATCCTTCGGCGCATCCTCGAAATCGCGAAAGCGGTCTCGGTTCAGCTTGGCCAAATCGTCGCTCAGCTTCATCAGCGATTTCAGATCGCCCAGCGTCAGGTTCCGCGCCGTCGCGGCCAGCCGGTTCGCCTCGTCCTGAAAGACCGGCTCCGTCATATCCACATCGCGTTCGGACCAATCGAGCCGTTTGGCCGGGGAAATCACGACGAGCATACCACCACCTTTCCTCTTTGCTTCGGGTGCGATCTAGTCCGCAGCTTGCAGAACGTCCAGAAACGCATCGGCAAAGCGTTCGGCCCGCCGATCCCCGATGATCCGGGCTATGCCGGCCGCGTCGCGCGGGCGGGCTTGTGCAAGCTTGGCAAGCTGCCCCGCATCGCAGGACATCGGCTTGAGCGTTCCGCACGCGCCGCGCGTCAGTTCGGCCTGCGCGGTGAGCAGCGCATCGTAAAGCCCGCCGGCCCCGCTGACCGCCAGCTTGCGCCGCGCCGGATGATCGCGCGGCACGTCGCCTGCGATCACCTCCAGAAACGCCTGGCCGTAGCGTTCGAGCTTCTTCGCCCCGACGCCGCTGATCCGCGCCATCTGGTCAAGTGTCTCTGGCCGCGTCTCGGCCATCTCGATCAAGGTCTTGTCAGGGAAGATGACATAGGCGGGCACCGATTGTTCCTCAGCCAAGGCGCGCCGCTTGGCCTTGAGCGCAGACATCAGCGGCGCATCCTCATCGCTGACCAGCGCGCGGACCTTGGGGCGGCGTTCGCTGGCCGCTTCGATACTGTCGCGGCGCAGGGAGATCGCTTCTTCCCCGCGCAGGATCGGCCGGGCCGCTTCGGTCATCACCAGCGCGCCGTGCCGTTCTGCATCGGGGCGCATGAGATCGAGCCCCATCATCTGCCGGAACACCGCCTGCCACTCGCCGCGCTTGAGATCCTTGCCGATGCCGAAGGTCGGCAGATTGTCATGGCTGCGCCCCAGCACCTTTTCGGTTTTGGTGCCAAGCAGAATGTCGATGAGATGCCCTGCGCCGAAACTCTCCCCCGTGCGAAGCGCCGCCGACAAAGCCTTGCGCACCGCTTGCGTGCCGTCGATCAGCTTGGCGGGCGTGTCGCACAGATCGCAATTGCCGCAGCTCACATCGCTTTCGCCGAAATAGCCCAGCAGCGTCTTGCGTCTGCACTCCTGCGCTTCGGCCAGCCCCAAAAGCGCGTTGAGCCGCCCATGATCGGCATCACGACGCTCCGGCGAAGCCAACCCCTCGTCGATTTGCGCACGGCGCAGGCGAATATCGTCGGCACCGTAAAGCGTCAGCGTTTCGGCTGGCGCGCCGTCGCGCCCGGCGCGGCCGATTTCCTGATAGTAGGCTTCGATGGATTTGGGCAGATCGGCATGCGCGACCCAGCGGATATCCGGCTTGTCCACCCCCATGCCGAAGGCGACCGTGGCCACCACGATCAGCCCATCCTCGGTGGCAAAACGCGCCTCGACGCGCCGCCGCTCCTCGGGATCCATGCCGCCGTGATAATGGCAGGCGGTATGCCCTTCGTCATATAGTGCCCGCGCGAGCGTTTCCGTCTTTGCCCGCGTTCCGCAATAGACGATGCCGCTTTGCCCCTTGCGTGCGGCGGCGAAGGCCATGATCTGCTCGCGCGGCCTGTTCTTCGGAGCAAAGGCCAGATGAATGTTCGGCCGGTCGAACCCGCGCAGGAAGGTGCGCGGCGGCTGTCCGTCGAAAAGGCGCTCGACAATCTCGACCTGCGTTTCGGCATCCGCCGTGGCGGTGAACGCCGCCAGCGGCACATCCAGTGCGCGGCGCAATTCGCCGATGCGCAGGTAATCGGGCCGGAAATCATGACCCCACTGGCTGACGCAATGCGCCTCGTCCACCGCGATGAGCGACACGCCCGCCTGCTGCAACATACGTTGCGTGCCACCCGAGGCCAGCCGCTCGGGCGCGAGATAAAGCAGCTTCAGATCGCCGCGATGGAGCATATCCCAGATCGCATCGTTTTCCTCTGGCGTGTTCGAAGAGGTCAAGGCACCGGCGGCAACCCCCGCCTCGCGCAACCCTCGCACCTGATCGCGCATCAGCGCGATGAGCGGCGAGATCACGACCGTCACGCCATGACGCACCAGCGCGGGAAGTTGAAAACACAGCGATTTGCCGCCCCCCGTCGGCATGATCGCCAGCACGTTTTCGCCCTGCGCGACGGCGTCCACGATCTCGGCCTGACCGGGCCGGAAGCTGTCGAATCCGAAGACATCCCGCAGAATTGCATCTGCGTCTGGCATATCGCGCGGCATGGGAAACCTGTCAGGTTTTATCTATATCTGCTCTGTTCCTGACAGTCTCATACTAAGGATGCGTGAACAAGCCTTCGAGCGCGATCCCTAGCCGTAAAAGAACCCGGCATTGTTGGCGAGGATAATGCGGATGATATAAATACCGATCAGCGCCACCAGCGGCGCCAGATCGATGCCCGACATCGGCGGCAGGATGCGGCGCAGGCGGGAATAGAGCGGCTCCAGAATCCGGTTCAGCCCGTCCCAAATTTGCGCAACCAGCGGCTGGCGCAGGTTCAGCACCTGGAAGTTGATCAGCCAGCTCATGATGACATGGGCGATGATGAAGAACCACACGACGTCCAAAAGCAGCATGAGGATCTGGTAAAGCGATTGCATCGGCGGGTCTTTCCTTGGAGTTCGGCTCGCCCAGAGTTAGGCGCAAGCGACGCGAAGGACAAGAGAGGCTTGCCGCAGCGTCGCGGTTGACGCGGGCGGCGGGCGCGGCACCTTGGCGCGCACAGGAGTAAGCCGATGTATCCTTTCATCCGCATGGCCCACGGCCTTTGGCGCGCGCGCAACATCCCGGATCTCGGGCCGACGGAAACCTATATCTCGCAGCATCGTTGTTGGCCGTGGGATATCGATATGTGGCTGGAGCTGAACAACGGGCGCACGCTCACGCTGCTCGATCTGGGGCGCATCCCGCTGGCTAAGGCCACGGGGCTTTTGGCCGCTGGGCGGCGCGAGGGATGGGGGCTGACGATGGCCGGTGTCGTCGTGCGCTACCGCCGCCGCGTGCGCGCCTTCGAGAAGTTCGAGATGCGCAGCCGCCTTTTGTGCTGGGACGCGCGGTTCATGTATATCGAACAGGGCATGTGGAAGATGAACGGCGAATGCGCGAACCATGCCGTTTATCGCTCCGCCGTGACGGACAGGACCGGCATCGTGCCGACCGACCGCGTGATCGAGGCGCTTGGGCTGGAGGGCATGCCCTCGCCCGAAATGCCCGATTGGGTCGCGCATTGGCTGGAGGCAGAGGACAAGCGCCCGTGGCCGCCCATGCAGGACGCCTGAACGCTTGCCAGCCCGGCGCTTTCCCGCTCATAAGGCGCGAGGGGGATCGGGCATGGCAGACGGGACATTGCGCAAGCGCATCTGGGGTTGGTTCTTTTTCGACTGGGCGAGCCAGCCCTACAACACGCTGCTCATCACCTTCATCTTCGCGCCCTATATCAAGGAGTTGATGGGCGACGGCAGCGCCGCGCAATCGGCCTGGGGCTTCGGGATCGGCGCGGCGGGGATCGCGATTGCGCTGCTTGCGCCGGTTCTGGGCGCGCTGGCCGATACCGGCGGCAACCGGATGCGGTGGATCTGGCTCTTTTCGGCCATGTATGTGATCGGCGCCGCCGGGCTGTGGCTCGCCGCGCCGGGCGATTATAACCTCGCGGTGATCCTGACATTCTTTGCCATCGGCATGATCGGGATGGAGTTCGCCACGACCTTCACCAATTCCATGCTGCCCGATCTTGGCCCGCCCGAAGAGATCGGGCGCATTTCCGGCAATGGCTGGGCCTTCGGATATGTCGGCGGGCTTGTCGCTCTGGTTCTCATGCTGGGCTTTTTCGCCGACAATGCCGAAACCGGGCGCACCTTGCTCGGGTTCGCACCCGCCTTCGGGCTCGACCCGGCAGCGCGCGAAGGCACGCGGTTCGTCGGGCCGCTGACGGCGATTTGGTTCATTGTATTCATGGTGCCGTTCTTCCTCTGGGTGCGCGATCCCAAGGCGCATCCGGCCCCGAAAGGCGCGGTGCGCCGTGCCTTGCGCGATCTGGGCGGCACACTGCGGCGGCTGCCACAAGACCGCTCGCTCTTCGCTTATCTCGCTTCGGCCATGTTCTACCGCGATGCGCTGAACGGGATGTATGCGTTCGGCGGAATCTATGCCGCCGGCGTGCTGGATTGGAGCGTTCAGAATGTCGGGATCTTCGGGATCATCGCGATTATCGCCGGTGCCGTTGCCGCCTGGGCGGGCGGCAAGGCAGATGCGCGTTTCGGCCCTAAACCCGTAATCGGTGTCTGCATCGGCGTTCTCACGCTGGTCGGCATTTCCATCGTCCTGATCTCGCGCGAGGCGATGTTCGGGATCGCCCTGCCCCAAGGTTCTGCCCTGCCCGATATTACATTCATGGCGATCGGCGCGCTGATTGGCGCGGCGGGCGGCGTGCTGCAAGCGGCGAGCCGGACGATGATGGTCCAGCAAGCCAATCCCGCACGCATGACCGAGGCGTTCGGCCTCTATGCGCTTTCGGGCAAGGCTACCAGCTTCCTCGCCCCGCTGCTCATCGGGGCGGCCACCTATGCCACCGGATCGCAGCAATTGGGCGTCAGCCCGGTGATAGGGCTTTTCCTGATCGGCCTGCTGTTGTTACTCTGGGTCAAACCAAACGGGCATGGGGCAGGCACATGACACGGTTTACCTTACTTTTGGGAATGGCACTGGCCCTCGCGGCTTGCGGCGGCGCCGAGAAACGCTCGGCGGAGGTTTCGGCTTCCGCGCGGGTCAATTCGGTGCTCAGCACGCGAGAGGCCAAGCAGCTGTTCGGCGGTATGCAAACAGGATCGCGCCAGTCTCCGGCGGCGTTCGGTGGCTACTCCAAGGGCTGCGCCGCCGGGGCCGTGCAACTGCCGGATACAGGGCCGACATGGCAGGCGATGCGCCTGTCGCGCAACCGCAACTGGGCGCTGCCGGTGACGGTGGATTTCGTGCAGGATCTGTCGCGCATCGCGGCGCGGCAACCCGGATGGGCCGGACTATATGTCGGCGATATGAGCCAGCCGCGGGGCGGGCCGATGCTGACGGGGCATCGCAGCCACCAGATCGGGCTGGATGCGGATATCTGGATGCGCCCGCCGGATCGGCTGAACCTGAGCGTGGCGGAGCGCGAGGCGATTTCCTCGATCTCCATGCGCCGGGCCAATGGCGCGTTCACCAACAAGAATTGGACCGCTGCGCATCACAATATCCTCAAGGCGGCCGCAAGCGACAATCGCGTTTCACGGATTTTCGTCTTTCCGGGCGCCAAGGTCGCGATGTGCAACGCGGAGAAGGGCGACCGGTCCTACCTGCGCAAGATCCGCCCCTGGTGGGGGCATCATTACCATTTTCACGTGCGGCTGAACTGCCCCAAGGGCATGCGCGGTTGCGAGAACCAAGCTGCTCCGCCGCCGGGCGATGGATGCGCCGAAGCGCAGCAATGGGTGAACAACATACTGAACCCGCCACCGCCCGACCCCGACGCGCCCCCTCCGCGCAAGCGCCGGGAATTGACGCTCGGTGATCTGCCGGCGCAATGCGCCTCCGTTCTGGCGTCGAACTGATCCCGGCTTGACCGAAACGCTCCAACGCGCGCGGTTCCTGTCATCCTATGGCTGGACCGACCAAAGCGCGGATTTCGGCGGTCTCTCGGGCCTGACTTTGACGGCGGACGGCCGAAACTTCACTGCCCTGAGCGACCGCGCCTTTCTGCTGCGCGGGACGATACACCGGCATGAAACGCGCATCATCGGGCTTCGCAGCGCGGGGCCGGAGGCGCTGAACATGCCGGAGGATCTGATCGAGGATCCGGTCTGGGATACCGAAGGTCTGGCGCAGGACGGCGCCGGGCGGCTTGCGATTTCGCTGGAGACGAGCAACCGCATCCTGCGGCAGACGGATAACGGCGGATGGACGCTACTTCCGGATCATCCGCAGATCGCCGCTTTGCCCCCGAACAAGGGTCTGGAAGCGCTGGCGGCGGGCGATGCCGATACGCTCTATGCCATCCCCGAGGTTTCAGGCGATCTGACGACGCCTTTCCCGGTCTTTCGCCACCTGGACGCGACGGGGTGGGACATTCCCTTCCGGATCGCTCGAAGCGAGGGTTTCCTGCCCGTCGGCGCGGATATCGGGCCGGATGGGCGGCTTTACCTGCTCGAACGCGGGTTCTCGGGCTTCGGCTTTTCCAGCCGCGTGCGCCGCTTCGATCCTCATGGTGCGCAGCTTCAGTATGGCGAGATGTTGTTGCACACGAAAACGCGGCGGCACGACAATCTCGAAGGGATCGCCGTCTGGCGGGATGAGGCCGGTCGGATGCGCCTCACGATGATCTCCGATGATAATTTCAACATTTTCCAGCGAACCGAGATTGTCGAATACGCATTGGAGTGACTTGTGCGGGCCGCGCCAAGACATTAGACAGCGCGTCATTCCCGAGATCGGGAATCAAGTCCCCGCTACCTTGGCAAAACGGGAGTCATACATGACCCGCGCACATCTCCCCGGCATCCTCGCGATGGCCGTGATCGTCCTCGCCTCCAATATCCTGGTGCAGTTTCTTTTCGGCAACTGGCTGACCTGGGGCGCGTTTACCTATCCCTTCGCCTTTCTCGTCACCGACCTGATGAACCGGCTTTATGGCCCCGGCCCTGCTCGCAAGGTCGTCTTCGCCGGCTTTGCAGTGGGCGTGCTGTGTTCGCTTGTCGGCACGCAGATCATGGGCGAATTCGGGCCGCTCGTCACCTTTCGTATCGCGCTCGCTTCCGGCACGGCCTTCCTGACGGCGCAGCTTCTCGACGTGGCGATCTTCGACCGGCTGCGCGGCGGCGCGTGGTGGCGCGCGCCGCTGGCATCGACGCTGATCGGCTCCTCGCTCGACACAGCGCTCTTCTTCAGCATCGCGTTCTCCGGCACGTTCGCCTTCATCGAGCCGGGCAATGACGTGTCCTGGGCGGGCGAAATTCTGCCGCTTCTGGGCGTCGGGCCGATGGCGCCGCTTTGGGTGTCGCTGGCGGTCGCCGACTGGTCCGTCAAGCTCGCGCTGGCGCTGATCGCGCTCGTGCCGTTCCGGCTCATTGTCCTCAGGTTTCGTCAAAAAACGGCGATGACGTAAAAAAGATTTGCAAAATCGGCAAAGCCTGCGACTCTGACCAAGCGTTTTCAACAGCTGAAAGGAGGTGATCCAGTGTCTAGAGAGGTATTGGAGAGAGGTGTCGGAACAGTTCGGGAGGTGCGCAGCTAGGGCAGCCCCTGGCTATGAGCCGAACGAATTGGTGAGAGCCTAACCGCCCCCACCTCCACAAGTCTCGAAGGGCCATCCGAACGGGTGGCCCTTTTGGCATCCGCCCCCTATCGTTGCAGACGCCATGCAGATCACCGACAGCATAACGATCGAGGATTGGGAACTCACCGAACAGTTCGTGCGCGCCTCCGGCCCCGGCGGGCAGAACGTGAACAAGGTGGCAACCGCTGTCGAGCTGCGTTTCGAAGCGGAGCGCTCGCCCAACCTGCCCGCCCCGGTAAAGACCCGACTGCGCCGGATTGCCGGACGCAGGTGGACGAAAGACGGCGCGCTTGTTCTTCAGGTGGACGAGACCCGCTCGCAGGCCCGCAATCGCGAGATCGCCCGCGACCGGTTGAAGGACATGATCGTGGCGGCGCTAAAGCCGCGCAAACGCCGGATCGCGACGAAACCGACACTCGGCTCCAAGAAGCGGCGGCTCAAAGCCAAGAAGGAGCGGGGCGAGGTCAAGGCGCTGCGCGGCAAGGTCGACCCTGACCTTTGAGCGGGCCTTGATGCGTTGACGCATCAAGCCGTTTCCGTCGACGGAAACGTCGGGGCTCTGCCCCGAACCCCGAGGTATTTGAAGCCCAAAGAAGCCTCAGAACCTGTCCAGCAGACGTTCGAGATATTCGAGTTCCTGCTCGGGCCGCTCTCCTTCGCCCGAACGGCGGCGAATCTCGTCCAGAAGCTCGCGCGCCCGGCGATACACATCTTCGCCCTGAAGCAGGTTCTCATCCGATCCGATTTGCCCCTCGGAGCCGACGCTGCGCCCGAGCGGATCGCGTTGGCGCCCCGGATCGGCGCCTTCGGCTTGCCCTTGTTGGCCCTGCCCCTGTTGCGGTTGCCTCTGCGCGAGCGCATCGCCGAGATTGCGCATCCCTTCGCGCAAAGCCTCCATCGCCTCGGACTGGTTGTCGATGGCCCCGGCCAGATCGTTCTCGCGCAGCGCCTCTTCGGCTCCCTCCATCGCGCCTTCGGCCCGGTCCAGTGCCTCGCGGGCCGCATCGCCGGCTTCGGTTCCGGCGCCCGGCAGGTTTTGCGACTGGCGGTCGAGTTCCTGCCGGAGCGCACGCTGACGCTCGGCAAGGCTGTCTTCGAGGTCTTGCGGCTGACCGGTTTCGCCTCCCTCGCCAGGCTGTCCGCCCTGCCCTTCACCGCGCTGTCCCTGCCCCGGCTGACCCGGTTGCGTCTGCCCTTGCCGGCCTTGCCCCTGCTCGCCCTGTTGACCCGGATTGAACTGCTCCTGCAGATCGCGGAACGCCTGATCCGACAAGTCCTGCTGTTCCCGCAAAGTCTCGCCCAGACCTTCCATCGCCTGTTCGCCCGGTGTTTGCCCACGCTGGCCCTGCGTGACCTGCATGTTCTCCATCATCTGGCGCAACTGGTCGAGCGCCTCCTGCGCCTCGGCCATGCGGCCCTGTTCCATCAACTCCTGGATACGGTCCATCATCGCCTGAAGATCGCTTTGGCTCATCTCCATCATGTTCCGGTTTTGGGCCGTGTCCTGATCCTGACCGTCCTGCTGCGCCTGGCGCGACAGCTGGCGCAGGTAATCGTCGGTCGCATCGCGCAGCTCCTGCATCAGTTCGGCGATCTCCTGATCGGACGCGCCGTTGCGCATGGCTTCGGACAGCCGCTCCTGCGCGCGTTCGAGCCGCTCGCGCGCATCGTCGAGATCGCCCTCCTCCAGAAGCAGGGCGAGATCCCAAAGCGCCTGCGCGATCTCGGTCTGCTGATCGTCATCAAGCCCCAGTCCGGCCAGAGCCTCGATCCGGCGCAGGATCGTTCGCAAGCGCAGGTAGTCGGTGGCCGAGCGGAACACATCATCTGGCCTGTGCGAAACGGCGCGCAGGAGCAGGGCGACATCCTCTGCATTCTCGCGGTTCCAAAGCAGCGCGCGGCGCTGTTCGATGATCGCCGCTGCCATCGGATCGAAGAAACGCCGCCCCGGAAGGGTGATGATCTCCGGTGCGGTCTGCCCGGTTTGGCCCAGGTCGTCGCTGGCGCTGAGTGTCACCGTCACGGGAAGATTCGCCCAGGGGTGCTCCGAGAAATTCTCCACCAGCGTTTCGCTGAACTCGGCACGATCCCCGGTGATCGGCATGGGCAGCGGAAGCTCGATCGCGGCGCGCGGCTCGGGCGCGATGCGCAGGCCATAGCGTCGGTCGATCTCATCCAGAGCCAGCTCGATCCGGGCCTGTCCGGCCACTACGGCGTAATCGTCGCTCGCGCTGAACGGGATCTGCGCATCGCCCTCGAAACTGGCCTCGATCCCTTCATCGAGCTGCACATCGGGCGCGCGGTCGGGGATCGCGGTGATCTCCCAAAGCCGCCCGCCGGGCCCGTCGATCTCGATCCGGCCCGATTGTGCGATCTCGAATTCCTGCGCCGTAAGCCCCGGTGCATCATCTGCGGGCGCTGTTCCGGACACTGTCTCCCGCGTCGCGAGCGCCCCGACCTCGCCATAGAAGCGCAGGGTGATCCGGCTGCCGATCGGCGCGTCGAGTCCGGCGGCCTCGATATCGTTCAGATAGATCGAGGGCAGCCCGGTATAGCGCGGCGGCTCGAGCCATCCTTCCCAGGTCGGCCCCGCCGCAAGGCCAGCGCCGGCAGGCCCAAGCGCCGACACCGATTGGACGCGCATGGCCGAGCCGAAGATCACCGCGACCAGAAGCGCAAGCAGCGCAACATAGCGCAGCGCAAACGGATCGGCGCCGGAGACGCGCAGGTCGGGCTCCGCCGGACGGGCCTCCTTCAGCCGTGCCGCCATACGCGCCTGATGCGCCTGCCACACAGCGGAAGATGCGGCATCCCCGGCCCCGATCGCCTGCTCATCCATCGCGGCAAGGATCGGATGTCCCGGCAGGGTCGCATCGAGCCGTGCCAGCGCCGCCGCACGCGAGGGCCATCCGAAACGCCGCACGCCCCGAACGAGCGCCCATCCCGCGCCCAGCGCGAATATCCCGAGGCTGATCCAGACCAGTTCGACCGGCAAGATATCCTGAACGCTCAGCATTAGGAACGCCAGCGCCGCGAACAGCACCGACCATAACGGCCAGAAGGCACGCACCACCGCCTCGGCGCCCATCCCCAAACGTGTGAGCGCGAGCGGCCATCGGATAGCGTCGCTTACATGCTGGGGCAGGTCATCGCATGCGGTCATTCCGGTCTCCGGGGGCCGATTTCCGGCGCTGGGGCCGCAAGGCGCACCTTACAACCAGGGGGGAATGGTATCGCGATTTATGATTTCGTCAAAGTCCGGCCGCTTGCGAATGACGGCGAATTGATCGCCCTTGGCCAGAACCTCGGGCACCAGCGGACGCGTGTTGTATTCGCTCGCCATGACGGCCCCATAAGCCCCGGCCGACCGGAACGCGACCAGATCGCCCTCGGCAAGCGGCGGCATCATGCGCCCCTTTGCAAAGGTATCGCCCGATTCGCAGACCGGACCGACGATGTCGAACGGCTGCAGATCGACCCCGGCGGCCGGCTCCGTCACCGGCACGATATCGTGCCAGGCGTCATACATCGCGGGGCGGATCAGATCGTTCATCGCCCCGTCGAGGATCAGGAACCGCCGCCCCTCACCTTCCTTGATATAGATCACCCGGCTGACGAGAATACCGGCATTTCCGGCGATCAAACGCCCCGGCTCTATCTCGATTTCGCAGTCCAGATGCCCCAGCGTGCGGCGGATCATCGCGCCGTAATCCGACGGCAAGGGCGGCGCCTCGTTCGAACGGGTATAGGGAATGCCCAGCCCGCCGCCTAAATCGAGCCGACTGATATTGTGCCCATCCTCGCGCAGCGCCTCGGTCAGTTCGGCGACCTTGTCATAGGCCAGCTCATACGGCGCAAGATCGGTCAACTGAGAGCCGATATGCACATCGATCCCGACGATCTCGATCCCGGGCAGCCGGGCTGCTTCGGCATAAACCTCTCGCGCCCGCGCGATCGGGATGCCGAACTTGTTCTCCGACTTGCCGGTCGCGATCTTGGCATGGGTCTTGGCATCGACATCCGGGTTCACCCGCACGGTGATCGGCGCCGTCTTACCCAAGCTCACGGCCAACTCGGAAATGACCCGCATCTCCGGCTCGCTTTCGACATTGAACTGTCGCACGCCACCCTCGAGCGCGGCACGTATTTCCGACCGCGTCTTGCCGACACCGGAAAAAACGATCTTCTCGCCCGGAACGCCCGCCGCGCGGGCGCGCGCGTATTCGCCGCCCGACACCACGTCCATCCCCGCACCGAGATCGGCCAGCGTCTTGAGGATCGCCTGGTTCGATGCGGCTTTCATCGCGTAGCAGACCAGGTGGTCGACCCCCTCCAGCGCCTCGTCGAACAGCTGAAAGTGCCGCGTCAGCGTCGCCGTGGAATACAGATAGAACGGCGTTCCGACAGCTGCCGCGATATCGGCCACCGCCACATCCTCGGCGTGCAATTCGCCGTTTCGATACAGAAAATGATCCACCCGCGCCTCCAGAGTCAGACCGCGCCGCAGTAGCGCAGGCACGAGGGCCGCGCCACCCCTGCTTCTTCTCTTTTACAAATACTCGAAAACCGGCGTCTGCCCCACGCCCGCCCTCAAACGATGGGGCGCGATCTCAGGAACAGGTAAAGCGGCAAACCGCAGCTCACCCCGATGCAATAGGTGGCTGGGATCGCAATGAGCGCGCTCCAGTTCCGGCGCACCGCGACTTCGGCAACGATCCACACGGTCAGGCTGACCGCTGCGATGGTCAGATCCCAAGTCAACCCGGTGGTCGCGTCATTCACATACCAGGCGTCGATCATCGCGCCGAGCGACCAGCCGTTTTCCATGAACCACGAGACGAACCAATACATCGGATGCACCGCACCCCAGATCGCCAGCGCAAGGTAGACCCACCGCATCGGGCTCATCGCACCGAAGCGCCCACGGAGACCGGCCCCTTGTTCACGATCACCCCGGTCGATGTGCGGATCCCGTCAGAGCCGATGGTCACGGTCGTCGCCATGGACGGGCGCAGCGGCGGGCCATCCGCGCCGCAGCCCGCGAGAGCGAAAAGCGCAGCGATGAGCGCCGCGCGCATCACCGCAGCGCCTCGTTCCAGCGCGCCACCTGTTCGCGCACCCGCACAGGCGCGGTGCCGCCAAAGCTGGTGCGGCTGGCGACGGAATTGTGAACGCCGAGCACCGTGAACACGTCCTCGGTGATCTGGTCATTCACGGATCGCATGTCCTCCAGCGTCAAATCCGGCAAATCGCATCCCCTTTTCTCCGCCATCGCCACCAGCGCACCCGTGACGTGATGCGCCTGCCGGAAAGGTAGGTCGATCTCGCGCACAAGCCAATCGGCCAGATCGGTCGCCGTGGAGAACCCGGCAGAGGCCGCCGCTTCGAGCGCCGCACGATTGGCGGTCATGTCGCGCACCATGCCTTCCATCGCGGCCAGTGCCAGCATCCAGTTGTCGGCCGCGTCGAAAACCTGTTCCTTGTCCTCCTGCATATCCTTGGAATAGGCCAAGGGCAGCCCCTTCATCACCATCATCAGCGCGACGTTGGCCCCGAAGACGCGCCCGATCTTGGCCCGGATCAGTTCCGCCGCATCGGGGTTCTTCTTCTGCGGCATGATGCTCGACCCGGTAGAGAACCTGTCGGACAGGGTGACAAATCGGAATTGAGCCGAAGACCAGATCACCAATTCCTCGGCCATGCGGCTCAGATGCATGGCGCAGATGCTGGCAACGCTGAGGAATTCCAGCGCGAAATCGCGATCGCTGACCGCGTCGAGGCTGTTTGCCATGGGCCGGTCGAAGCCCAGCGCCTTTGCCGTCATGTCCCGATCAATGGGAAAGGATGTGCCTGCCAGCGCCGCTGCGCCTAGCGGACATTCGTTCATCCGCGCACGGGCATCGCGCACGCGCGAAAGGTCGCGGGCGAACATCTCCACATAGGCCATCATGTGATGACCCCATGTCACCGGCTGCGCGGTCTGCAGATGGGTGAAGCCCGGCATGACCCAATCCGCCCCCGCCTCGGCTTGCGCCAGAAGCGCCTTCATCAATGCCGTCAGCCCTGCGTCGGCGGCATCGAGCTGATCGCGCACCCAAAGGCGGAAATCCGTCGCCACCTGATCGTTGCGCGACCGTCCCGTGTGCAGACGACCTGCCGCATCGCCGATCAACTCCTTGAGCCGCGCCTCGACATTCATGTGAATATCCTCAAGCGCGGTCGAGAACGCGAATTCCCCCGCCTCGATCTCTGACAAAACGGTGAGCAACCCTTCCCGCATCGCCTCGGCATCGCTATCCTTCACAATGCCTTGTGCGGCCAGCATGGCGGCATGGGCCCGCGAACCGGCGATATCCTGAGCCGCCATCCGCTTGTCGAACCCGATCGAGGCGTTGATCGCCTCCATGATCGCGTCCGGCCCGGCGGCGAAACGGCCGCCCCACATCTGGTTCGAGGATTTGTCCGACATCTCTGACCCCTTCGGAGGGAAAATGAAAAATACCTGTGCCGCCCTGCTCTATACGGGCCTCGTGATGCTTGCAAATCCCGCGCTGGCCGATCTTTCCGAAGCAGAGGCGATGCGCGAGGGGGACATGAAGAAACTGACCTTCCACGCCGCCCCGCAGGCGGCCGGGAGTTCGGAATTCATGACCTTCGAGGGAGACGCGCTCACGCTTGCGGAGTACGAAGGCAAATGGGTCTTGCTGAATTTCTGGGCCACATGGTGCGCGCCCTGCCGCAAGGAAATCCCGATGCTGTCGGAGCTTCAGCGCGAATTCGGCGGCGAGCGGTTCGAGGTCGTGACCATCGCCTCAGGGCGCAATCCGCCGCCCGCGATGCAGAGCTTTTTCGAAGAGATTGGCGTCGACAATCTGCCGCTTCACCGCGATCCGAAATCGGCACTGGCGCGGGAAATGGGCGTTCTCGGCCTGCCGATCACCGTCATCCTCAACCCCGAAGGGCAAGAGGTCGCGCGGATGCGGGGGGATGCCGATTGGGCGTCCGATAACGCGCGTGCCGTTCTGGCGACCATCCTGAACGGGGAAGCGGGCTGACCGCGCCCATCGACAGGATGAGCCGTAGGGTCTGAGCGCAGATCCACAGATCGAGAGCGAGCGAGCGGCGGCGGGTATAGAGCCGTTCTATCCGCAGTTTTCGCGGCAGGATGAAGGTCGCATAAAGGGTTTCAAGCTCTTCCGCCGTGCCGACGCGGCTCAGCATCCGGTGCTCGCGCATGGCCCAGCGCAGGGTCGCCAAGCCGGTGATGCCGGGTCTGATCGCCGAAAGCGACCGAAACGCGCCGGGATAGCGCGCCACCATACGCGCGGTTGGCGGACGCGGCCCGACCAGCGCCATATCCCCCCGGACCACGTTCCAGAGCTGCGGCAATTCGTCCAGCCTCCAGCGCCGGAGCGACCGCCCCAGAGGCGTGACGAGATGGGACTTGTTGCCACCCGTGGGCAAGCCATCATCCTGCCCGCGCATCGTGCGCAGTTTCCACATGACAAAGGCCCGTGACGGCCCGTTCATCCGCTTTGCGCCGAAAAACGGGTTATGACGGTCGAACATCAGGATCAAAAGCGCGCAGGCAGCGATCACCGGCCAAAGCAGCACCAGCAACAGCAGCGCGGCCAAGGCATCGATGACATATCTACGCTGTGACATTCCGGCAGCCCCCGTTTCGAACGTGCCACCATCTTTGCCGCGAAAACCCTAACGGTTGGTTAATCGGAATACCCGGCCCGTCCGACACTCTCATAGGCCGTGAAACCGGCCTCCCGCGCCACGCTCGCATTGTAGATGTTGCGCAAATCCGCCATCGCGGGGCGCGCCATGCTCCCGGCGATCTGGGGCAGATCGAGCGCGCGAAATTCGTTCCATTCGGTCAGGATCACCAACAGATCCGCGTCTTTGGCCGCGGTGTATGGATCTTCCTGCCAGTCCACGCCGGGCAAAAGCGCCTCGCCCTCATTCTGGCCCTGCGGATCACAGACACGCACCCGCGCACCGCCCCCGACCAACGACGGCACGATGGTGAGGGAGGGCGCATCGCGCATGTCGTCGGTGTTGGGTTTGAAGGTCACGCCGAGAACCGCGATGGTCTTTCCGTTGAACGTGCCATCGCACATATCCTGCAGCTTGCCGATCATTCGCCGCTTGACATCCTCGTTCACCGCGATCACCGCCTCGGTGATGTGCATCGGGCTGGCATGTTCCTGCCCGATCCGCGCCAAGGCTTTGGTATCCTTCGGAAAACATGAACCACCGTAGCCCGGCCCGGCATGAAGGAACTTGTTGCCGATGCGGTTGTCCATGCCCATGCCCTTGGACACCTGCTTCACATTGGCCCCCACCTTTTCGCACAACGCGGCGATTTCGTTGATGAACGTGATCTTCGTCGCCAGGAATGCATTTGCCGCATATTTGATCATTTCAGCGGATTCGAGATCTGTCGTCACGATGGGAAAATCGCGCAGGTAGAGCGGCCGGTAAATCTCCTCCATGACAGAGGCGGCGCGATCGGTTTCCACCCCGACGACAACCCGGTCGGGTTTCATGAAATCGTCGATCGCCGCACCTTCTCGCAGGAATTCGGGGTTGGAGGCGACATCGAACTCCAGATCGGGATTTGCTGCGGCGACGACCTCGCGCACCTTGCGGTTCGTGCCGACGGGCACGGTGGATTTTGTGACGATCACCATGTAATGCTTGGCGGCCTTGGCGATCTCCTCCGCCGCGGCCATCACATAGGTCAGGTCGGCATGACCGTCACCGCGCCGTGTCGGCGTGCCGACGGCGATGAAAACGGCCTCCGCACCGTCGATCGCGGCTGCCAGATCGCGCGTGAATTCAAGCCGCCCGGCCTCGACATTGCGCGCCATGAGCGAATCGAGCCCCGGCTCGAAGATCGGCACCTCGCCGCGTTCAAGCATGTCGATCTTGCGCTGATCCTTGTCGACGCAAACGACGCTATGGCCGAAATCGGAAAAACACACTCCGGATACCAAACCGACATAGCCGGTGCCGATCATCGCAATCTTCATGACGCACGCCTCTTTATGATGGCCGTGTTCTGCGGGTTGCGACGCGGGCCGTCAACACCCGCCGCAGACCGGATGCAAAAAGGGCGCCCCGGATGGAGCGCCCCTTGCGAAAAACCGGATCGCGCGGTTCAGGAACCTTCTTCAGGCTCGGGCGATACGGACACGAGATAGGCATAGACATCCTCTGCGCCCTTGCGCAGCTTGAACGACATCTTGGAGCGGGCGCTCTCGCCCAGATAGTCGGACAGGAAGCCCTTGGGATCTTGGGTATAGGCGACGAAGGATTCCTCGTCCCAAACCAGGCCTTTTTCACCTGCGGCCACGATGCTGTCACCGTAACGGAAGTCTTCGTAAGTGCCGGCCTGGCGGCCAATGACATTCCAGAGATTCGGGCCTGTGCGACCACCTTTCACGATCTCGGTGCCGTCATCGGAAACAATCATGTGGCACGATTTGCACTTGTTGAATTCCTTTTCCCCGGCGGCCGGATCGCCGACACCGGCATGGTTGTCGGCGAAGGCGGAACCGGCCAGGGAAACGGCCGCAGCGGCGGTTGCAATCATCAGCTTCATGTTGAACTCCTTTGTTCATGCCGGCGCACATTAGCGCACTGTAGGGAAGGAAACCAACCCAAATGGCGTTCAGTTCCGCTTCATCTTGTCGCGAATTCTGGTATTCAAGTTGCTTCTGAAACGCATCTTTAATACCCGGAGTTTCCAAGCAGTTGGACATATTCTGCACGCCGAATATCTCTTCGCTTGGCCTCGCGCCGATTTCAGATGACCGAAGGCTGCCGCGCATGACCCTCATTCCCGCCTGGATAGACGGTAAGCTGGTTCCGGCCGAAAAGCTCGATGTTCACAAGCGGGGGCTTCGACACAAGGCGGTATCGGTGTTCGTGATCTGCGATGGCGAGATTCTCATCCAGCAACGCGCGTTGTCGAAATATCACACGCCTGGGCTTTGGGCGAACACATGCTGCACACATCCTGAGTGGAACGAGCCGAGCCTCGATTGCGCGCATCGCCGCCTGTCCGAGGAACTGGGGATCTTCGGGATCGATCTCGAACATCGCGGGCAGGTCGAATATCGCGCGGATGTGGGGGGCGACCTGATCGAACATGAGCTGGTCGATGTCTACCTCGCCCGGCCGGCTTCTCGTCCCGAAACCTCACCGAATCCCGATGAAGTGATGGCGCTCAAGTGGGTGAGCTATTCCGATCTGCTCCGTGAAATTTCCGACGATTCTGACCGCTTTACGCCTTGGTTGCGGATCTATATCGAAACGTATGCGTCACAAATCCTTGGCAGATCGGCGTATTGTCGCGATTCCAAGGCGAAAAGCGGCCAATTTTAATCATAATTGGCCCCGTTTCTTGCCTTTCTTGTCACCTAACTATTCAGTCGGGGGCTCAAACTGGGGAGTTTGGGTATGTCTGCTGCTGTCGCCGCCAGTGATCTGGAACGGTATATGCTCGATCTGGTCAACGAGGAGCGGACCAGCCGTGGTCTGAACGCTCTGGTTCTGGACCGCGTATTGAACGGCACGGCCGATGCCCACTCAGCCTGGATGCTGGAGAACAACATTTTCAGCCATACCGGCGCAGGCAACTCCACCCCGACCGAGCGGATGACCGAAGCGGGTTTCGATTTCGCCGGATCCTGGCGCACTGCCGAAAACATCGCCGCGCAAAGTGAACGCGGCGAGCCGGGGCTTCTGGACGATGTCTACGACCTGCACCTGGCACTGATGAACAGCGCCGGCCACCGCGAGAACATCCTGACCCCCGATCTCGAAGTTGTCGGCATCGGCATCCAGACCGGCACCTTCACCTACAGCACCGGCACCTATTTCTCCGTCATGGTCACGCAGAATTTCGCCATGACGGGCGGAACCACGACGCCGGATGTTCCGGGCGAACCCGAACCCGCCAGCGAAAGCGGGGTCATGGTCGGCAATGCGGGGGCCGAAAACCTCGTCGGCACCGACAGGGCCGATACGTTCTCCGGCTCTGGTGGAAATGATACAATTTCGGGGCAGGGCGGTTTCGATACGGCGGTCTATGGTGGCGACGCGTCGAATTACGCGATCCGCATTTCGGACGGAACGATCCTGATCGAGGATCGAACCGGCGCGGACGGAATGGATACGCTGGACAGCATCGAAATGCTGCAATTTGCCGACACCGATTTCCGGCTCGAACAGTTCATCAATGTCAGCGGGCTCAGCGATGGCGACATGCTGGCCTTCTGCGAGCTCTACGTCGCCTATTTCAACCGCGCGCCCGATTCCGCCGGTCTGCTCTTCTGGGGATCGCGGCTGGCCGATGGCATGTCGATGGAGGAGATCGCGCGCAGTTTCTTCGTCCAGCCGGAAACCCGCGCACTATATGGCGAAACGGATGGCACCGCCGATTTCGTCACCTCGGTCTACGCCAATATCCTTGGCCGCGCGCCCGACACGGCCGGTTTCAATTACTGGACCGGAATGCTCGACAGCGGCGCGGTCGATCAGGGCAAGTTCATCCTCGCGATGATCGGCGGCGCCAAAGCCGAAACCGGCGGCGCGGCCGATGCCGCCTATCTCGAAACCAAGGCCGAGATCGGGGCTTATTACGCCGTGATCAACGGGCTCAACAATGTCGATGTCGCCAAGCAGGCGATGCAGGAATTCGACGGTTCGGTCGGTTCGGTCGCTGCGGCGAAAGACCTGATCGACGATCACGCCGCGCTGGCGGACAGCGTGCAGACATCGGAGTTCACCATATCTGTGACGGGCCTGATCGAGGATGCGCTGGACTGGGTCTGACTATCCACGACCGGTTTTGCGCAAGTAAACGTAATAGGCACCGCCTCCGCCGTGACGGATATGTGCTTCGGTCACATCCAGAACGGCCGTATTGAGCGGAGCCATCCTGAGCCACATCGGCACCTGCCGTTTCAGAACCCCGCGCTGGCGCGGCATCGGATCATGCGGATCGTCGCGCTGTCCCTTGCCGGTAATCACCAGAACCAGCCGAAAGCCCCGCGAATAGCTTGCCAGGATGAACCGCGATAGCGCTGGATGCGCCTGATCGAGCGTCATGCCATGCAGATCGATCCGCGCCTCCGGCACCATCTTGCCGCGCCGCATCTTGCCAAAGGTTTTCTTGTCCATGGTCGGCTTGGGCGCGGCGGTCGCAGGCGTCGTGATCCGGCTCGCGGGCCGGGGCGGCTTGGCTCCGATCCCGAACGCCTTGGGCAGATCCATCGGCTCCGGCTTTGGCGCGCGCGGGGCAGGGGGTTTAGGCGCTTCGCTCTCCCGCCGCGCCGCGCCCGGCAGGGGGCGGGTAGAGCGCGCGACGCGGTTCCAAAGCTCGCGCTCCTCTGCACGCAGACGGCGGCGGCTCATTGCAGCGCCTCCGGAAGATGCGCATAGGCGCGCTGGATCGGCATGAGAACCACCATGCGCCCCGGATCTCGGATCGTGCCGGCCTCCAGCCCTGCGGCATCCCCCGTTCCGAAAAACACATCGGCCCGCTGCGCGCCCTTGATCGCCGATCCGGTGTCCTGAGCGATCATCAAACGCCGCATCGGGCTGCGCCCGTCCTTCTCGATCCAGACCGGCGCGCCAAGCGGGGTAAACGCCGGATCGACGGCAATCGACCGCATCGGCGTGATCGATCGATTCATCGCACCCAGCGGGCCAAGATCGGCCGGAACCTCGCTGACCTCGCGAAAGAACACGTAAGACGCATTGTGGAACAGCAGATCCTCGCCCTCTGCCGGGTTGCGCCGCACCCAATTCTTGATGACATCGGCGGACACCTGATGCGCCTCGTAGACACCGCGCCGCACCAGTTCCTTGCCGATGGAGCGATAATCATGCCCGTTTGCGCCGCCATAGCCGACGCGGATCACACGCCCGTCGGGGAACCGCACGCGACCCGATCCCTGCACCTGGAGAAAGAACTTCTCGACCGGATCGTCCACCCAGGCAATCTCGAAACCGCGCCCCTCCATCACGCCGCTGGTCAGGATCTCGCGCCGTGTCAACCAGGGCCGGGCGTCCTGCGCTTCGGGCGGCATTCGGAAAAGCGGGTAGCGGTAGCGATCGGTGCGCACCGGGGAGCCGTTCAGTTCAGGCTCGAAATAGCCGGTAAAAAGCGCATCGTCCCCGTCCTCGATCAGGACCGGGCGGAAGAACAATTCGAAAAACTGGCGCGCATCGGCTGCATCGAAGGCCAGTGCGCAGAGCGATCTCCAATCCGGGCCGTCCAGATCGCCGCAGGTGTTGCGAAACACCGCCAGAGCAGCGGCGTGATCATCCTGCGCCCAGCCGTCCAGTTCCTCGAAATCGAGAATGGAATAGGATGTGTCCACCTCATCGGGCACGGCGTGTCCTGCGATCAAAACCCCACATAGCAGCGCCGCACCGGCAAGGCGGATCATTCGCCCGTGGCGACGAGCTGCCAGTTCGGATCATCGACGCCCATGCGGCGCGAGAAGGTCCAGACATCTTTCTGACGCTTGAGCTGGCTCGTCGATCCCTCGATGATCTCGCCCGCGCTGTTGCGCACCGCAAAGGTCAGTTCTCCGATGAACCTGACGGTGATTTCCGCGATCTGGGTCGCCTCGTCGAATGTCGCATCGGCCAGCGACATCTCGCGCACGCCCACGAATTCCGCCTCGATGGTCAAACCCTGCGCCTCGCGGGCCTGCACGACTTCGGCGAAACTCTCGTAAACCTCGTCTGACAGGAACGGCTTGATCTCGGCCAGATCGCCGCGCTCGAAGCCCATCAGGATCATTTCATAGGCACCGCGCGCGCCGCCGAGAAAATCGCCGACGCCGAAAGACGGCTCCACCCGCTTCATCCGCGCGAGCGCATCGGCAGCATCGCTGCCCGAGTCGACGTGATCCACGATATCGTGATCCGGCCCGCCCTCGATCACCTCGAACTCGCGCCGCGAGCGCGAGGCCGGCTCGTCCTGCGACACCGCAGGCTTTTCATACCCTTCGCGCGTTCCCAGAACGCTGCGCAAGCGCAGGATCAGGAAAACGGCGATGCCGGCAAGCACCAGAAGCTGTATCAGCGGTGAATTCATCAGGACCTCGCCCAGACCATAAGTGGAAACATCAGTGTCGCGTCCTTATGTAGGGGCTGGGTGTTGCTTAGTCCACCGCGCACCCGGCGAAAGGAGTGTGCTCATATGTGGCTTTTTGCGGCTTTCCTGCTGGTCCCGCTCATTGAGATCGGCCTGTTCATCCAGGTCGGCGGCCTGATCGGCCTTTGGCCGACGCTTGGCATCGTGATCCTGACCGCGATCCTCGGCACATGGCTGGTGCGCTCGCAGGGCGCGATGGCGCTGAACAACCTGCGCGCTTCCTTCTCGCGGCTGGAGGATCCGGCCGAACCGCTCGCGCATGGCGCGATGATCCTGCTGGCCGGCGCGCTGCTGCTCACGCCGGGGTTTTTCACCGATGGCGTCGGATTTGCCCTCCTTGCACCGCCGGTCCGTCAGGCGGTGATCGGCTATCTGCGCAAACACATCACCGTGCAGCGTTTCGAGATGGGCCCGCAAACCCCGCCGCACCGCGAATCGCCCCAGCGCAAGCCGCGCGATATTGTCATCGAGGGCGAGTTTCACGAGGTCACCGACCGGAAAAAACCGAACCATCCCGGTTCCGGCTGGACCCGGCATTGAGCCTGCTGATAAGCAACGCTGGATTTTGAAACGCTCGATCCGAGGGAGACAGACATGACCGATACGCCGGAACCCGCCACCAATGGCGCAGCGGAACAGAAAGCCGCGCCGATCAAGATGAACGTCCTTGCGCAATTCGTGCGCGATCTGTCGTTCGAGAACATCCTCGCGCAGAAGGGCGTTCAGGGCGAGGTGCAGCCCGATGTGCAGCTTCAGGTCAATCTCGACGCCAAGAAGCGCACGGTCGAGCATCAGTTCGAAGTGATCCTGAAGGTTCAGGTCACGTCGAAAGCCAAGGAAAGCGGCGACACGCTCTTCATGCTCGAGCTGGAATATGCCGGCGTCTTCCACGTGGAGAACGTGCCGGAAGATCAGATGCACCCGTTCCTGCTGATCGAATGTCCGCGGATGCTCTTCCCCTTCGTCCGCCGCATCGTCAGCGATGTGACCCGCGATGGCGGTTTCCCGCCGCTGAACCTCGAAAACATCGATTTCGTTCAGCTGTATCGCTCGGAATTGGCCCGCCGGGCGCAGGCGCAGCAGTCGGAAAAGGCGGACGCCTAAACCCGGCGCCAGAGCGCATTTTCACCAAGCTTCTCGACAAAGGCGGCGTGAGCCGCCTTTTCGTTTTCGGTGATCCGCGGCGGCAGGGGCGCGGGCCGTGGTTGCGGGCGCCAATCCTGATCGGCGCCGCCCGACCTTCCGCGCGATACGCTCAGCCCGAAATCGGGCTGCTTGCCGCCGATGAGTTCAAGATACACTTCCGCGAGGATCTCGGAATCGAGAAGCGCGCCGTGCAACGTGCGCGCCGAATTGTCGATCCCGAAGCGCCGGCAGAGCGCATCTAGCGACGACGGCGAGCCGGGAAACTTGCGCCGCGCGATGGCGAGCGTGTCGATCGCCCGGTCGAACGGAATCGGAGGACGTTTCACCCAACCCAGTTCGGCATTGAGGAATTTCATGTCGAACGCGGCGTTGTGAATGACCAGCTTCGCATCGCCGACGAAATCGATGAAGGCTTGTGCGACATGGAAGAAGATCGGCTTGTCGCGCAGGAAATCATCCCCGAGCCCGTGCACTTCGAACGCCTCCTGCGGCATGGCGCGTTCTGGGTTGATATACTGGTGATACGTCCGCCCGGTCGGAACGTGGTTGTAAAGCTCCACCGCCCCGATCTCGACGATGCGGTCGCCCTGATCCGGCTCGAATCCGGTGGTTTCCGTATCCAGAACGATCTCACGCATCTTTCATCCGCTCCCTGATCTGCGCCACCACATCGCGCACCTGGCAACGCGCATGCTCGAGCGTATCGGTTTCGATCACGAAATCCGAGCGCCGGCATTTCTCCGCGTTCGGCATCTGCTTGTCACGAATGGCGATAAACGCATCGCGGTCCATCGTGCCACGCTCCAACACGCGACTTTCCTGCAAATCGGCCGGAATAGTGACACATGCAACCGCATCCATCTCACTCTCGGCCCCAGTTTCGAAGAGCAATGGAATATCAAAGACGAGGATATCCGCCTGCGCCTCTGCCGCAAACATATCCCGATCCGCTTTCACCAAAGGATGCACGATCCGCTCGATCGCCCGCAACGCGTCAGGATCATCTGCTATGATTTTGCGCAGAGCGGCCCGGTCCACCGCATCTTCGGTGACCGCGCCGGGATAGGCCGCGCGCATCGGCGCGACCGCCGCGCCGCCCTTTGCATAGAGCCGATGCACCGCCGCATCCGCATCCCAGACCGCGCAGCCTTCATCGGCGAACATCTCCGCCGTCGTCGATTTGCCCATGCCGATGGATCCGGTCAGCCCCAGCCGATAGGTCACCGCAGCACCGCCGCACGCAGGTTTTCATCGACCACGGGTCGTTTGCCGAACCAACGCTCGAACCCCGGCACCGCCTGATGCAGCAACATCCCCAGCCCATCGACGACCCGGCAACCCTGTTCCTCCGCGACGGTCAAAAGCCGCGTCCGCAGGGGCGCGTAGACCAGATCGTTAACAATGGTTCCGGGTCGCAGCCCGTCGAGCGGAATACGCAGCTCGGGCTTGCCCGTCATACCGAGAGAGGTGGTGTTGACCACGAGATCGGCCTCCTCCACCGCATTGCCCGCCTGAACCCAGTCGATCACCTGAACCCGCGCCCCGAAATCCTCGCGCAGCCGCTCGGCCCTGGCGCGGGTGCGGTTCGTCAGCAGAATCTGCGGCACCCCGATATCGACAAGCGAAGCAACCACCGCCCGCGCCGCGCCGCCCGCACCGAGAACGAGAGCCGGGCCGCTTTTCGGCGTCCAATCCGGGATCGTCTGACGGATATTCTCGATGAACCCGTAGCCATCTGTATTATCGGCGTGGATCTTGCCGTCCTTGCGGAAGATCAGCGTATTCGCCGCGCCGATCAGGGTCGCGCGGTCGGTGATCAGATCGGCCAAATCCATCACCGCTTCCTTGTGCGGGATCGTCACATTCGCCCCGACGAACCCGATATCGGCCAGCCGTGGCACCAGATCGCCAAGCTTCTCCGGCGCGATATCAAGCGGAACGTAATGCCCCCGCAGCCCGTATTTGCGCAACCAATACGCGTGCAGCCGGGGACTACGTGAATGGGCAATCGGATGACCGATCACACCGGCCAGGGGGATTTTCTCGTCGCTCATCCGTCGATCCGTCCGGTCGTTGCAAGGTAATTGAGAAGCTCAAGTAGCGGAAGTCCGAGCACGGTGAAATAGTCTCCCTGAACCTGCGTGAAAAGCCGCGCGCCCTCCTCCTCCAGCTTGTAGCCACCGACGGAGTGGCGAATGCTGTCCCAGTTCCGCTTCAGATAGGCGTCGAGATACGCGTCACCGAAGTCCCGCATCCTGAGCCGCACCGTTCCGACATGCCGCCAGATCGGCTTGCCATCTTCGTAAAGCACCGCCGCCGACAGCAGGAGGTGCGAGCGGTTGCGCAGCCGGCAGAGCTGTTCGCGCGCCTCATCCACCGTTTCGGGCTTGGCAAAGATCTCGCGATCCACCGAAAGCATCTGATCGCAGCCCAGAACCGGCACGCCTGGGCGCTTGTCTGATATCTTGCGCGCTTTCATCTCAGCCAGCGCATCCGCGATATCTCGCGGGCTGGCATCCTCGGCCAGAAGCGCATTGCGGATGGACGCCTCATCGAGCCGAGGCACCGCCACATCGAATCGCAGCCCTGCATTCCGCAGCATGTCGGCACGGATCGTCGAGCCGGATGCGAGGGCAAGATCGAGACTCATGTGGACAACCTTCGGGACAAACGCGGTTTCTTTCCCGGGATGTTTTGCGGAAAACTGCTGCTTCGGGCAAGGCTTGTGATGAATACCCAAACCGTTCAACCGCAGCCCCGCGATTATCCGCCCTGTGCAAAGGATAGTTCCGCAATCCACAGCAAAGCGGGCCCGACACTTTTATCCACGTTGGATGTTTACGGCACCAATCGATAAACAGCCCGAAACATGGCGCGATTCCAATCGTTTGCCGAAGCAGCGCTGCAGGTTCTCCACAGATGGGGGCAGGGTTGTTCACCTCGGGATAAAACGGGGATGGCTCGATAATCCACAGCCGAGGGGCAGCCCTATCTAAAACAAAAACCTTTCTTTTCTCTTTCTTTTTTATTGAGAGGATCGCCGGTTTGACAGGTCGCACCCGCTCGGCTAAGAGGCGGACAGTCCTGTTCTGGATGATGCTTTCCAAAGACCTAACTGACATGACCGCGAATTTGCGGTCCGGGATATCTCATGACCGAAAAACTGAATCTTGCCGATCTCAAGGCGAAAAGCCCCAAAGACCTCTTGTCGATGGCCGAAGAGCTGGAGATCGAGAACGCCTCGACCATGCGCAAGGGCGAGATCATGTTCCAGATCCTGCGCGAACGCGCCGATGAAGGCTGGACGATTTTCGGCGATGGTGTGCTCGAAGTTCTGCAGGACGGGTTCGGCTTTCTCCGCTCCCCGGAGGCGAACTATCTTCCCGGTCCCGACGATATCTATGTCTCGCCCGAGATGATCCGCAAATTCTCGCTCCGCACGGGCGATACCATCGATGGCGAGATCAAGGCGCCCGAGGATAACGAGCGCTATTTCGCGCTGATGGATTGTCGGCAGATCAATTTCCAGGAACCCGAACGCGCGCGACACAAGATCGCCTTCGACAACCTCACGCCGCTCTATCCGGATGAGCGTTTGAAGATGGAAATCGAGGATCCGACGATCAAGGATCGTTCCGCCCGGATCATCGACCTGGTCGCGCCGATCGGCAAGGGCCAGCGCTCGCTCATCGTTGCTCCGCCGCGCACGGGTAAAACGGTTCTGCTCCAAAACATCGCCCATTCGATCGAGCGCAACCATCCCGAATGTTATCTTATCGTCCTGCTGATCGACGAACGGCCCGAAGAAGTCACCGACATGCAGCGGTCGGTGAAGGGCGAGGTCATCTCGTCCACCTTCGATGAGCCAGCGACACGGCACGTTGCCGTGTCAGAAATGGTGATCGAAAAAGCCAAGAGACTTGTCGAACATAAACGAGATGTTGTTATTCTTCTCGATTCAATCACAAGACTTGGTAGAGCGTTCAATACGGTTGTGCCGTCTTCCGGCAAGGTTTTGACAGGTGGTGTGGATGCGAACGCGCTGCAACGGCCGAAACGATTCTTCGGCGCGGCGCGGAATATCGAAGAGGGCGGATCGCTGACGATCATCGCGACCGCGCTGATCGACACCGGCAGCCGGATGGACGAAGTCATTTTCGAAGAATTCAAGGGAACGGGCAATTCCGAGATCGTGCTGGACCGCAAGATCGCGGACAAGCGCGTCTTCCCGTCCATCGACATTCTCAAATCGGGAACACGCAAGGAAGACCTGCTTGTCGACAAGGTCGATCTGCAAAAGACTTTTGTCCTGCGCAGGATTCTCAATCCGATGGGAACGACCGATGCGATCGAGTTCCTGATTTCCAAGCTCAAACAGACCAAGACCAATTCGGAATTTTTCGACTCGATGAATTCCTGAAGGCGGTCTATCTAACCCGTCATGGATACAATCTTCGCGCTTGCGACCGTGCCCGGAAAATCCGGTGTCGCGGTCGTACGGGTGTCCGGCCCGGACGCTTTCGACCTGTTCGACCTGTTCGAGATCTCGCCGCCGGAGCCTCGTCGCGCGAGCCTGCGGCGCTTGACTCACAGGGTGCGGGGATTTCTCGACGAAGCGTTGATCTTGACCTTCGAAGGCGGCGCGAGTTTTACCGGTGAGCCGGTGGTCGAGTTGCACCTCCACGGCAGTATCGCGATCGCACAGGCCGTTCTCGACTGTCTTGAAGACCATGCCGAATTCCGCCGCGCGGCGCCGGGGGAATTCACGCGTCGCGCGCTGATGAACGACCGTCTTGACCTTACCCAAGTCGAAGCGCTGTCGGATCTGATCGATTCCGAAACGGAAATGCAACGCAAGCAGGCGTTGTCGGGATACTCTGGAAAGCTGCGAGATGCGGCCGAAACATGGCGCGCCCATCTGATTCGCGCCTTGTCACTGCTCGAGGCGACAATAGATTTCGCAGATGAGGATGTTCCAGTTGACGTCACGCCCGAGGTCAGCGCGCTGCTGGAAAAAGTCCAAGCCGATTTGGCGCAGGAAATCGATGGTTTCGGCGTGGCGGAGCGTATCCGCGTCGGATTCGAAGTGGCTATCGTCGGGCCTCCAAATGCCGGTAAATCGACCTTATTGAACACGTTGGCCGGCAGGGATGCGGCGATCACTTCTGAAATCGCCGGAACGACCCGTGACGTGATCGAGGTGCGCATGGATCTCGGCGGCCTGCCGGTCACGTTTCTCGACACCGCGGGGCTTAGGGAAACCACCGATACGGTCGAATCCATCGGCATAGAGCGCGCAGTCGCCCGCGCTCGGGAAGCTGACTTGCGGATCTTTCTTCAGGGCGATGAAACCTTCGCTCATCTTGAACCGGGGAGAGAGGATATTGTCGTTCGGGGAAAGGCAGATCTCGGCGCTGGCAAAGATGGGGTGTCAGGAAAAACCGGTCAGGGTATTCAGGCCTTGGTCGAGCGTGTTCAGCGTCACCTTCTGGATAAAGTCACCGGCGCCGGGTTGGTATCTCACCAACGTCAAATGGATGTTCTGAAAGATGCGGTGGATCACCTGACGCAGGCCATTGTGTTCTTGGAAAAAGGATCTAAATTTTACGATCTCGCTGCCGAGGAATTGCGTTCCACGGTTTTTTCTCTCGAACGCCTTGTCGGCCGGGTGGACATAGAAGATATCCTGGATCACGTTTTTGCCAGCTTCTGCATTGGAAAGTAAGGAGTGTTTCACGTGAAACAATTTGACTTCGACGTGATCGTTGTGGGCGGTGGGCATGCCGGGTGCGAAGCGGTGCATGCTTCTGCCCGTCTTGGCGCCCGTACAGCTCTTGTAACCCTTTCCAAGAGCGGAATTGGCGTCATGTCATGCAATCCCGCGATTGGGGGGTTGGGTAAAGGGCATCTTGTCCGGGAAATCGACGCTCTCGATGGCGTTATGGGGCGTGTCGCGGATAAAGCGGGCATTCAGTTTCGCCTTCTAAATCGGAGAAAGGGCCCGGCCGTACAAGGACCCAGAGCGCAAGCAGATCGAAAAATCTACCAGTCCGAAATGCTGGCGGAAATCGAAGCGCTTCCCAACATCACCATCATCGAAGGCGAGGTAACTGACCTTTCTTTGGGAGATGACCGCGTGGAAGCGGTTGAACTCGACAACTGCAGAAGCCTCACCGCCAATGCCGTGGTCCTCACCACTGGAACATTCTTGCGCGGAGTTATCCATATCGGCGATCGCCAAATCGCTGGCGGTCGGATGGGAGAACGGCCTTCCACGTCTCTTGCTAATACCCTTGCCGCACTCGATCTTCCCCTTGGCCGATTGAAAACCGGCACCCCGCCGCGGTTGGACGGCCGGACCATCGATTGGAACGCACTGGACAAGCAGCCGGGCGATGAGATGCCGGCGCTCTTTTCCTTCATGTCTCACAAGCCGACGGGGCGTCAGGTGTCCTGCGCCATCACCCATACCAACGAGCGGACCCATGAGATCATACGCGAGAATCTGGGTCGATCGGCGATGTATAGTGGCCAAATCGGCGGTGCCGGCCCGCGATATTGCCCATCCATCGAAGACAAAGTCGTGCGTTTTGCCGATAAAAGCTCGCACCAGATCTTCCTCGAACCGGAGGGTCTGGACGATTTCACAGTTTACCCGAACGGCATTTCAACGTCGCTTCCAGAGGACGTCCAGATCGACTATGTGAGATCGATCAAGGGGCTGGAGAGCGCCGAAATATTGCAGCCTGGATATGCTATCGAGTACGACTATATCGATCCTCGTGCATTGAACCTCGACTTGTCATTGAAAATTAGGACGAATCTTTATCTTGCCGGGCAGATCAATGGAACGACCGGTTATGAGGAGGCTGCCGCTCAAGGTCTCGTCGCGGGGTTGAACGCGGCGTTGTGCTCGAAAAAGCGTGATCCGATCCATTTCAGTCGCGCAGGCAGCTATATCGGGGTAATGATCGACGACCTGATCACGCGCGGTGTGTCGGAGCCGTATCGCATGTTCACGTCGCGTGCGGAGTATCGGCTCTCGCTACGCGCAGATAATGCGGACCAAAGATTAACACCACTCGGCGTGGAAATCGGATGCGTCTCGCCGGAGCGCGAGGCGATGTTCACCGTTAAACTTGCCGCTTTGGAACAAGCCAAATCCGCTTTGGCGCAAACATCCTTCACGTCAAAGCAATTGATCGACGGTGGAGGTCCTGTCTCGAACGACGGTGCTCGTCGCAATGGGTTTGAAGCGTTGGCGATCGAGGGGGTTGATTGGACAGTTCTTTCGAAAGCAGACCCATCGCTCAGTGGGGTTCCCCAGGCAATACAAGATCAGCTTTCAAAGGAGGCACTTTACGCGAATTATGTTGCACGACAGGCGCGCGATATCGACATACTTCGACGGGATGAGGCTCAAGCCATACCTCTTGATTTTGACTATGGCGCATTGCACGGCCTTTCCAACGAACTCCGCGCCAAGTTGGCTGAGGCTAAACCCGCGAATATCGCACAGGCGAGCCGACTGGATGGGATGACGCCGTCTGCTCTCTTGCTTATTCTCATGAAAATAAAAAGCGACCAGAAAGAAAAGCGGCTGGCGTGATGGATGTTTCACGTGAAACACTCGACAGGCTGGAGGTTTACCATCATCTTCTTGATAAATGGTCGCGCAAAATCAACCTCGTGAGCCCATCAACGCTACAAAACGCCCGTTTACGGCATTTTAAGGATTCGCTGCAATTGTTGTCGGTAGAGAGCCCGCGCGGTAAGCGCTGGGTGGATATTGGATCGGGGGCGGGATTTCCAGGAGCTATCATCGCAATTGCGCGCGCAGGAGCGTCGGATGCGGGGAAGACTATTTTGGTCGAAAGCGACAAGCGTAAATCGGTGTTCCTTCGCACTGTTTCACGTGAAACAAACGCCGACTTCACCGTTTTGGCGGAACGTATTGAGTGCATCGAGCCGTTAGGAGCCGACATAATCAGCGCCCGCGCACTGGCACCCTTATCGAGGCTTTTCGACTACGCGGAGTCGCACTTGCAAAAGGGGGGAGTCATGATTTTTCCGAAGGGCGCGAATTGGCGCCAAGAGGTCGCAGATGCGGAGAAAACATGGCACTTTTCCTATGCGGCGCATCGGAGTATGACCGATGATGAGGCAGTGATTTTGAGGATCGAGGACCTATCCCGTGCATGATACGGCAGATCGCAGCAAGCCGAAGATAATTGCAGTCGCCAACCAGAAAGGCGGCGTGGGGAAAACCACGACAGCAATCAACTTGGCATCGGCGCTGGCCGAACTTGGAAGGCAGGTTCTTGTCGTGGACCTCGACCCGCAGGGAAACGCGTCCACCGGGTTGGGAATTATGCCTGAGGATCGAAAGGCCACCACCTATGATCTGCTCCTCGATGATTTTCCGTTGAATGACATTATCTGCCGGACTCAGAGCGCGGGGCTCTACCTGGTACCATCTACAACAGACCTTAGCTCTGCGGATATCGAGCTGATCTCGAACGAAAAGCGCAGCCATCTTTTGCATGACGCGCTTCGGCAGCCGGAAATGGAGCGCTTCGGTTTTGAATTCATCCTGATCGACTGTCCTCCATCCCTGAATCTGCTTACAGTCAATGCCATGGTGGCTGCGCATTCGATCATGGTTCCGCTTCAAAGCGAGTTCTTTGCGCTTGAAGGGCTGAGCCAGTTGATGCTGACCATTCGCGAAGTGAGACAATCGGCAAACCCCATTTTACGGATCGAGGGTGTCGTCCTGACGATGTATGACGCGCGCAACAACCTTTCGCAGCAGGTCGAGAGTGACGCGCGCGATAATCTTGGCGATTTGGTTTTCAATACTGTGATTCCCCGGAATGTGCGTGTCAGCGAGGCGCCATCTTTTGCAATGCCGGTTCTCAATTACGATACCGGTTCCAAGGGCGCCGCGGCCTACCGCGCGCTCGCACGGGAATTTCTCAGTAAACACCAGACGATGACAGCAGCATAGGATCGGCCGATGTCGGACAGGAAAGA
Source organism: Marivita sp. GX14005 (assembly GCF_023370775.1). Taxonomy (GTDB): domain Bacteria; phylum Pseudomonadota; class Alphaproteobacteria; order Rhodobacterales; family Rhodobacteraceae; genus Marivita. The sequence goes on along the minus strand of NZ_JAMCCQ010000001.1, from coordinate 981,620 downwards.
ACAGAGACGTGGGCTTGGGCGCGGGCTTTCGGCCTTGATGGCGGATATCGAGCCGGCGGGCGAGGCGGTTGTGAAGGATGCGCCGCGTCCGAACAGGACAGTGCCGATCGAGAAGCTGGTTCCCAACCCCGATCAGCCGCGCCGACAGTTTGACGCGGATGCGCTTGAGGACCTCAAGAATTCCATCCGCAGCAAGGGTGTCATTCAGCCGTTGATCGTTCGGCAGAAGGGAGATCCCGATAGCTATGAAATCGTTGCGGGTGAGCGGCGGTGGCGCGCAGCGCAGGCAGCGGGGTTGCACGAACTTCCGGTGGTCATCCGGGACCTGTCGGATGAGGACGTTCTCGAGATCGCGATCATTGAGAATATCCAGCGGGCGGATCTGAACGCCATCGAAGAAGCGGCCGGATATGAACAATTGATGACCAAGTTCGGCCATACACAGGAACAGCTTGCGAAAGCACTTGGCAAAAGCCGCAGCCATATCGCCAATCTCTTGCGGTTGCTCAACCTGCCGGACGTGGTCAAGAAAGCGGTTCAGGACGGGAAGTTGTCAGCCGGCCATGCGCGTGCGCTGGTGACCGCTCCGGATCCCGTATTGATGGCGGGAGATATCGTTCGGCGTGGGCTGTCGGTCCGGGAAACGGAGCGCTTGGTAAAAGCGGCACTGAATCCCGAGGGGGCGAAGGCGACAAAACCTAAGTCCAGTTCTGCTAAGACCGAAAAAGATGCCGATACAAAGGCGCTCGAAGCGGATTTGTCGGCGGCGCTTGGGATGAAGGTTTCGATCAACCATCGGCAGGGAGGGGACACCGGGACGGTGACGATTGCCTATGAGTCGCTGGAAGACCTGGATGCGCTTTGCATGGTGTTGAGCGCTACAGGGTAGGTCAGGCTTGCACGAGTTGCGTGATAAGGTGGTTCAAAAGTGGGCGACCGCGCGCGCTCGTGCCAATCTTTCCGGCACCTTGCCAAAGGTAGCCGTCGGCGATCAGCGCCTCCGCACGGTCGCGGTCGAGAATTTCCGTTATGTCATCAAGATATATACCTTCGGAAAGACGTAGCCCCATGATGAGGCGTTCTTCCGCTATATCTTGGCAGGACAGCAGATTCGCCGTCTTAATCGCGTCCCCTGAGCCGGCTCGTGCCAACCAGGTCTCGGGTTGCTTCCACGCCTCGGTTGCGTACCGCTTTCCGTTCAGTGTCAGGCGCCCATGTGCACCGGGGCCGATGCCCGCATAGTCACCGCCGCGCCAATAGAGCAGATTGTGCTTCGCTTCGGCGCCCGGGCGGGCGTGGTTGGATACTTCGTAACCGATCAAACCTGCCTCGCGGCAAAGCTCCTGCGTCAATTCATAGAGATCCGCGCCCAAATCATCGGACGGAAGCCCCTTGAGCCCGCCTTTCTGCGCACGATCCCAGAAAGCGGTGCCTTCCTCGATGCTCAACTGGTAGAGCGATAGATGATCGACGGCCATATCAAGCGCGCGGGTCAGCTCATCGCGCCAGTCGTCCAGCGTTTGATCCTGCCGGGCGTAGATGAGATCGAAACTGACGCGGTCGAAGTATTGGCGCGCGACGGTGAATGCGTGTTCCGCGTCCTCGACGCTGTGCAAACGACCGAGCCTGCGAAGATCCGGGTCGTTCAATGCCTGGACGCCGAGAGAAATGCGGTTGACGCCGGCCGATGCATATCCATCGAAGCGGCGTGCTTCGACCGAAGTGGGATTTGCCTCCAGCGTGATTTCGATGTCATTGGCAAAAGACCAGACGGAGCGCGCGGCGGAAAGCACGGCCTCAACGGTCTCGGGCTCCATCAGGCTGGGTGTGCCTCCGCCAAAAAAGATCGAGGACAGCACGCGCGGGCCGGTCTGTGCGCCGCAGCGCCGGATCTCGGCGGCGAGCGCATCGGCCCAAGCAGATTGATCGATGGAGGCGCGAACATGGCTGTTGAAATCGCAATAGGGGCATTTCGCGGCGCAGAAGGGCCAATGCACGTAAAGGCCAAAGCCCCGGCTTTGCCAAAGCTCAGGCAAAGCAGCCCGCGACAAGCTTTGCAAAGGCATCTGCGCGGTGGCTGATGCGGTTTTTCTCCCACCGGTCCATTTCGCCAAAAGTCATGTCATAGCCCTCGGGCTGGAAAACCGGATCATACCCGTGCCCCTGATCGCCGCGCCCCGGCCAGACGATCCGGCCCGGCATGGTTCCGGGGAACACCTCGTCATGCCCATCGGGCCAGGCGAGAACGAGGGTGCAGCAGAACCGCCCTGTCCAAGGGGGCGGCGTTCCGGTCGCGCGGATCTCGTCGTAGGCCTTCTGCATCGCCATGCCGAAATCACGCCCGGTCGGGGTTTCCGCCCAATCCGCGGTATAAACACCGGGCGCGCCGTCCAGCGCGTCGATCTCCAGCCCGCTGTCATCGGCGAGCGCGGGCAGGCTGGTTGCCTTGGCGGCGGCATGGGCCTTGATCCGGGCGTTTTCGATGAAGGTGGTTCCGTCCTCGACGGGTTCCGGCAGGTTCATTTCCGCCGCGCCGACAACGGAAACGTTGTAGTCCTTCAGAAGATCGGCGATTTCGTCGAGCTTTCCGCGATTGTGGGTCGCGACAAGCAGGCGGTCGCCTTCGAACTTGCGGGTCATTCGGCGGCCTTGATCTGCATGGCGACAAGCTCCTGAACGCCCTCATTCGCGAGATCGAGAAGCTCTGTCATCTGGTCGCGCGAGAAGGTTGCGCCTTCGGCGGACATCTGGACTTCAATCAGTTGGCCATCGCCGCGCATGATGAAGTTGCCGTCAACCCCGGCTTCGCTGTCCTCGGGGTAATCGAGATCGAGCACCGGCTGACCGGCATAGATACCGCAGCTGACCGCAGCAACGGGAGAGACCAGCGGATCGGTTTTCACATCTCCCGCCTTCATCAGCTTGTTCACCGCAAGGCGCAGCGCGACCCAGCCGCCAGTGATCGCGGCGCAGCGGGTGCCGCCATCGGCTTGGATCACGTCGCAATCGATGGAGATCTGACGCTCGCCTAGGGCGACGCGGTCGACCCCGGCGCGCAGGCTGCGGCCGATCAGGCGCTGGATCTCGATGGTACGGCCCTGCTGCTTGCCGGCCGAGCTTTCGCGGCGCATCCGTGTCGTGGTGGAGCGCGGCAGCATTCCGTATTCGGCTGTCACCCAACCAAGGCCCGAACCCTTGATGAAGGGCGGCACGCGGTCCTCGATGGAGGCGGTGCAGAGAACATGCGTGTCCCCCATACGGATCATGCACGATCCTTCCGCATGTTTGATGATCCCGGTTTCGATTGAAACCGCGCGCATTTCGCTTAACTTCCGTCCAGAGGGTCGCATGGGCATTTCCTTTGATTTCCGGCTGTGGATACAGTCAGGCCGGCTGGGTCCGCAACCCAATAGCCCGTGATGACACGGGCGTTGCACGAGGTGGTCGAGTGAGCGACGGATCGAAACTTCTGGACGAGTTGAACGACCGGTCCCGAGAGGTGTTCCGCAAGGTGGTCGAAGGCTACCTGTCAACCGGCGAGCCGGTGGGATCGCGCACGCTGACGCGTATCCTCGAGGAGAAGGTATCGGCGGCGACGATCCGGAACGTCATGCAGGATCTCGAATTCCTGGGCCTGCTCGACAGCCCACATGTCAGCGCGGGGCGCGTGCCCACGCAGATGGGACTGCGCATGTTCGTCGATGGGCTTTTGGAAATCCGCGATCTCGATCAGGCGGATCGCGAGAAGATCGACGCGACGATGGGCAGCAACAGCCAGGATGTTGGCAGTATTCTCGACCGCGTCGGATCGGCGCTGTCGGGGGTGACGCAGGGGGCGTCGCTGGTGCTGACGCCGAAGCATGAGGCAGCGATCAAGCATATCGAGTTCGTGCCCATCGGTGGAGACCAGGCGCTCGTCGTTCTGGTGTTTTCCGATGGCCATGTCGAGAATCGGCTTTTCACGCCGCCGCCGGGTCAGACGCCGAGTTCGATGCGTGAGGCTGCGAATTTCCTCAATGCTCTGGTCGAGGGCAAGACCCTGTCGGAGCTGCGTCGTTCCATCGCGGATGAGATCGCGGCGCGGCGGCGGGAGTTGAACGCGCTGGCGGCCGGGCTGGTGGAGCAGGGGCTCGCGATCTGGGACGAGAACGGTGACACGTCGGAGCGTCTGATTGTGCGCGGGCGTTCCAATCTGCTGGCGGAAGAGGCGCATGCCGAAGAGCTCGACCGAATTCGTGAGCTTTTCGATGATCTGGAACGCAAGCGCGATATCGCCGAGTTCCTGGAGCTGACCGAAGAGGGCGCGGGTGTGCGCATTTTTATCGGTTCGGAGAACAAACTTTTCTCACTTTCGGGTTCCTCTTTGGTTGTCTCTCCATATATGAACTCGGATCGGAAAATAATCGGCGCGGTTGGTGTCATCGGTCCGACACGTCTGAATTACGGGCGTATCGTGCCGATCGTGGACTACACCGCGCAGCTTGTCGGGAGGGTTCTCGGCGACCGCAACCAAGGGTGACGAGATGGCGGAAACGGATCACACAACGGATTTCCTCGATAGCCTGGCAGAGGCCGAGGCCGAGGAAAACGAGGCGCTGGAAGAAGAGATCGACGACGAGGCGGCTGAGATCGATGCGCTGCGTGCGGAGCGGGACGAGCTGAAGGATCGTTTCATGCGCGCGCTGGCGGATGCCGAGAACGTGCGCAAGCGGTCGGAGAAGGATCGGCGCGAGGCGCAGCAATATGGCGGCTCGCGTCTGGCGCGCGATCTGCTGCCGGTCTACGACAACCTGCAACGCGCCCTGGCCGCCATTCCCGAAGACCAGCGCGAATCGTCCAAGGCGCTGATCGAGGGGGTCGAATTGACCATGCGCGAATTGCTCAACGTGTTTTCCAAGCATGGCGTGCAGCTCATCAAGCCCGAGGTGGGCGAGAAGTTCGATCCGCAAAAGCACGAAGCGATGTTCGAAGCACCCGTGCCCGGCACCAAGGCCGGGGAGATCATTCAGGTCTCCGCCGAAGGGTTCATGCTGCATGATCGCCTTCTGCGCCCGGCGCAGGTTGGCGTAAGCTCGACGCCGGCGTCTTAATCGCCGGTTTCGACCAGCGATTTCAGCTTGTATAGAGCCTGAAGCGCCTGCATCGGGGTCATGTCATCGGGGTGCAGATCCTTGATCTGCGCCTCTAGTTCGCTGTCCTGTTTCGGAGCTGGCGCCGCTGTTTGCGCGACTGCGGAAAAGAGCGGTAGATCGTCGATCAGCGCCTTGGGGGCTGTCTTTTCGCGCTCTCCGGCTTCGAGCGCGTCCAGAACGGATCTTGCGCGAGTGATGACGGCGGGCGGCAACCCGGCCAGTTGCGCGACCTGAACGCCGTAGGACCGATCCGCAGCGCCGCTGCGCACTTCGTGCAGGAAGATCACCTCGCCTTCCCATTCGCGCACCGCAACGGTGGAATTGCTCACACCATCGAGCCTCGCTGCGAGGGAGGTGAGTTCGTGGTAATGCGTCGCGAAAAGCGCGCGGACCTTGTTGACCGATTGCAGATGCTCCAGCGTGGCCCAGGCAATGGACAGACCGTCATAAGTTGCGGTGCCGCGGCCGATCTCATCGAGGATCACCAGCGCGCGATCATCGGCCTGATTGAGGATCGCAGCGGTTTCCACCATCTCGACCATGAATGTGGAGCGCCCCCGCGCCAGATCGTCCGACGCGCCGACGCGGCTGAAGATCTGGCTGACGATGCCGATATGGGCCGATTGCGCCGGAACGTATGATCCGGCCTGTGCGAGCAGTGCAATCAGCGCGTTCTGGCGCAGGTAGGTGGATTTTCCGGCCATGTTCGGGCCGGTGAGGAGCGTGATGGCTGCTGCGTCGTCCTCGGCGGTCAGATCGCAGTCGTTCGCAATAAATGTTGCACCATTTTCCGCGCGCAAGGCGCGTTCGACGACAGGGTGACGCCCTGCCTCGATGGCGAAGGCGCGGCTTTTGTCGACCCTTGGCCGGGTCCAGTTCTGATCGGCGGCCAGATCGGCGAGCGAGGTGGCCAGATCGAGTTCGGCAAGCGCGGCGGAGAGGGCGCCCAGATTGGCCTGCTTCATCATAATCCCGTCTCGAAGCGCGGAATAGAGCCGCTTTTCGAGTTCGAGCGCTTCGGTTCCGGCACTCATGATCCGGCGTTCGAGTTCTGACAGCTCGACCGTGGTGAACCGGATCTGGTTGGCGGTGGTTTGCCGGTGGATGAAGGTTTCGTTGAGCGGCGGGGCCAGCATCTTTTGTGAATGGATGGCGGTGGTTTCGATGAAATAGCCCAGCACGTTGTTGTGCTTGATCTTGAGCGAGGACACGCCCGTTTGCTCTGCATAGCGCGATTGAAGTCCGGCGATGATGCCGCGCCCTTCGTCGCGCAGCTTGCGTGCTTCGTCGAGATCCGGGTCAAAGCCGGGCGCGATGAACCCTCCGTCGCGGGCGAGAAGCGGCGGATCAGCGACAAGTGCCTCATCGAGCCGGGCGAGAAGGTCGTCATGGCCGGTGAGATCAGCGGCGGCTCGGGCCAGGATGTCGGGCAGATCATGCGGCTCTAACACGGCGGAAATCGTCTTTGCCTGTGCAAGAGCGTTGCGGATTGCGGCCATGTCGCGTGGACCGCCGCGATCGAGACTGAGTCGGGACAGGGCGCGGTCGATATCGGGAACCGATTTCAGCGCATCGCGCATCTCACGGGCCGGGGAGGTTGTGTCGAGGCACCACGCAACCGCATCGTGACGTTGCGCGATACAGGGCAGGTCGCAAGAGGGCGCGGAGAGGCGTCGTTCCAACAGCCGCGCGCCGCCAGCGGTGGAAGTGCGGTCGATGACGGACAGCAGGGATCCGGCGCGCCCGCCATTTGGCCCATGCGTGATTTCCAGATTGCGCCGCGTGGCCGCGTCGATCTGCATTGCGGTGCCGATCTGTTCCTGTTGCGGCGGTCGCAAGAGCGGCAGACGGCCCTTTTGCGTCAGGTCCAGATAGTCGACAAGCGCACCGAGCGCCGACAGTTCGGGGCGCGAAAACTGGCCATAGGCATCGAGCGAGGCAACGCCGAATTGCTGCTTCAGCCGGGAGCGCGCGCCGGTTGAATCGAAGCTCGATTTGCCGAGGATCGTCGGTTCGATCCCGAGATCGAAGAGCGTGCCGCGCAGCTGTTCGTCCTGTCCATCGGCGACGAGGATCTCCGAAGGCGCCAGCCGTGCGAGTTCGGGGCCGATCCGCACCGCCGTGAGCGGCAGGACATGCAGCGCGCCGGTGGAAATATCGGTCCAGCCAAGCGCCCATTCGTCTCTGACACAGGCCAATGCGGCCAGATAATTGTGGCGTCGGGCTTCGAGCAGGCTGTCTTCGGTGAGAGTGCCGGGCGTGACAAGCCTCACCACATCGCGTTTCACGACAGATTTGGAGCCGCGTTTCTTGGCCTCGGCGGGGCTTTCCATCTGCTCGCAGACGGCAACGCGAAATCCCTTCCTGATGAGTGTCAGCAGGTAGCTTTCCGACGAATGGGCCGGCACACCGCACATGGGAATATCGTCACCGTCGTGCTTTCCGCGCTTCGTCAGCGCGATATCGAGCGCCTCGGACGCCGCGATCGCATCGTCGAAAAACAATTCGTAAAAATCGCCCATGCGGTAGAATAACAAAGCATCGGGATGCTGCGTTTTTATTTCCAGATATTGCGCCATCATGGGTGTGACGGCCGATTTATTCGCGTTCACAAGCTTCCCCTCGGTGCCTTGTCGTGACAATAAAGGGGGCCGCACGGCTCGAAAACCCGAATTTGACGAAAGAGACCCCGATACATGCCCAAACCGAAGTTCACCCGCGAAGAAGCGCTTGCCTTTCATTTCGAGCCGTCGCCCGGCAAGTGGGAGGTCAACGCCACCGTTCCGATGACGACGCAGCGCGATCTGTCGCTCGCCTATTCGCCCGGTGTCGCGGTGCCTTGCGAGGATATCGCCGAAAACCCGGAGCTGGCTTATGACTACACGAACAAGGGCAATCTGGTTGCGGTGATCTCCAACGGGACGGCGGTCTTGGGGCTGGGCAATCTGGGCGCGCTGGGATCGAAGCCGGTGATGGAGGGCAAGTCGGTGCTGTTCAAGCGGTTCGCGGATGTGAATTCCATCGATATCGAGCTGGACACCGAAGACCCCGATGCCTTCTGCAACGCCGTGCGGCTGATGGGGCCGACATTCGGCGGCATCAACCTTGAGGACATCAAGGCGCCAGAATGTTTCATTATCGAGCAGCGGCTCAAGGAAGAGATGGACATTCCGGTGTTTCACGACGACCAGCACGGCACGGCCGTGATCTGCGCGGCGGGGCTCATCAACGCGCTGCATCTGTCCGGCAAGAAGATCGAGGATGTGAAGATCGTGCTGAACGGGGCAGGCGCGGCCGGGATCGCCTGTATCGAGCTGCTCAAGCAGATGGGCGCGCGGCATGAAAACTGCATCGTCTGCGACACCAAGGGCGTGATCTATCAAGGCCGCACCGAGGGGATGAACCAGTGGAAATCGGCCCACGCCGTCAAGACGGAGGCGCGCAGCCTAGAAGAGGCGATGCTGGAAGCGGATGTGTTCCTCGGCGTCAGTGCCAAGGGCGCGGTGACGCAGGAGATGGTGCGGAACATGGCCGACAATCCGGTAATCTTTGCCATGGCGAACCCCGATCCCGAGATCACGCCGGAAGAGGCCCATGAGGTGCGCGTCGATGCCATCGTCGCGACGGGGCGGAGCGATTATCCCAACCAGGTGAACAACGTGCTGGGTTTTCCGTATCTCTTTCGCGGGGCGCTCGACATTCATGCGCGCGCGATCAATGACGAGATGAAGATCGCCTGCGCCGAGGCGCTCGCCGAACTGGCGCGGGAGGACGTGCCGGACGAGGTGGCGCTGGCCTATGGCAAGAATCTGAGTTTCGGGCGCGATTACATCATCCCCACGCCGTTCGATCCGCGCCTGATTCACCGTGTTCCCGCCGCCGTCGCGAAGGCCGGCATGGATACGGGCGTTGCGCGGCGGCCGATCATCGATCTTGCGGCCTATGAGGAATCGCTCAAGTCGCGCATGGATCCGACGGCCAGCATCCTGCGCGGGATCAACGCACGGGCACGCAAGGCCCAGGCGCGGGTGATCTTTGCCGAGGGGGACGATCCGCGCGTTTTGCGGGCCGCAGTGATGTATCAGCGCGGCGGGTTCGGCAAGGCGCTGGTCGTCGGGCGCGCCGATGATGTGAAGGCAAAGCTCGAAGCCTCCGGTCTTGGCGATGCGGTGCGCGAGCTTGAGGTGGTGAACGCCGCGAACACATCGCATCTCGAAGACTACAAGGAGTTTCTTTACGGCCGCCTGCAGCGCAAGGGTCTGGATCGGCAGGATGTTCATCGGCTTGCCGCGCGGGACAGGCATGTTTTCGGTGCGCTGATGCTCCAGCAAGGGCATGGTGACGCGCTCGTCACCGGGGCGACGCGGAAATCGGCGCATGTGCTGGAGCTTATCAACCATGTGTTCGATGCGGATGCCGCGCATGGTGCCGCTGGCGTGACCGCGCTGCTCTATGGCGGGCGGATCGTGCTGATTGCCGATACGCTCGTGCATGAATGGCCGAACGAGCATGACTTGGCCGATATCGCCGAACAAGCCGCGGGCGTCGCGCGGCTGATCGGACTGGAGCCGCGTGTGGCGTTCGTGTCCTTCTCGACCTTTGGCTATCCGGTCTCGGAGCGGGCGGAGAAGATGTATCTCGCGCCGCGCGTGCTGGATCAGCGGGGGGTGAATTTCGAATATGAAGGCGAAATGACCGTTGATGTCGCGCTCAACCCGAAGGCGCAGGCGCATTACCCGTTCCAGCGGTTGACCGGCCCGGCGAATATCCTGATCGTGCCGGCGCGCCATTCGGCCTCGATCTCGGTCAAGCTGATGCAGGAGATTGCCCATGCGACGGTGATCGGGCCGATCCTCACCGGCATCGACAAGTCGATTCAGGTCTGTTCGACCACCATGACGGCGAATGACATTCTCAACATGGCGGTTCTGGCCGCGTGCAAGGGGAACTGATCCGGTGGCGGTCTATAACCTCGGGTCGATCAATGTCGATCTGTTCTACCAAGTGCCGCATCTGCTTGCGCCTGGCGAGACACTGGCCGCGACCGAGCACCGCAGGGGGCTGGGCGGCAAGGGCGCAAATATGTCGGTCGCCATCGCGCGGGCAGCGGCGCGGGCGGTCCATATCGGTGCGGTTGGGGCCGATGGGCGCTGGGCGGTCGGACGAATGCTCGAATACGGGGTGGATACGCGCCAGATCCGCGAGATCGGCGAGGCGACGGGCCATGCCGTCATCATGGTGGATGCGCGCGGGGAAAACGCGATCCTGATCCACCCCGGTGCCAATCACGCCGTGTTAGAGCCGCATATTGCGGAGGCGCTGGCCGGAGCGGGAGAAGCGGACACCTTCCTTTTCCAGAACGAAACCTCGGCCCAGATCGAGGGCGCGGCGCTGGCGTCGGCCAAGGGGATGCGTGTGGTCTATGCCGCCGCGCCGTTCGATGCGGAAGCGGTCAAGGCGGTTCTGCCGATGCTCGACATGCTGGTGATGAACGCGGTCGAAGCACGGCAGTTGAGCGAGGCGATGGGGCTTGACCTCGCGGATTTGCCGGTGCGTGACGTTATCGTGACGCTTGGGGCGGACGGGTGCCGTTGGCTCAACACTGATCTGGGAACGGACCGAAACTTTCCCGCCATCCCTGTGACCCCGGTCGACACGACCGGGGCCGGGGATACGTTTACAGGGTTCCTTGTCGCCGCGCTCGATCGCGGTTTGCCGATGGAGCAGGCGATTTCGCTTGGTCAACAGGCCGGGGCGATCATGGTGACGCGGCACGGAACGGCCGATGTAATCCCCGATCTCAAGGATGTCGAGGATGCGCGGCTCGGTTAGTTGATGAAGGGCGCATCGCTGCCCCAAAGCTCTTCGATCCGCGCATCGCGCCCGCAACCGTCGCGGTAACGCTTATATGCTTTGGACTGCTTGATCGGGCCGAAGCGTGACAGGATCAGGTTATCCCCGAGATAATAGTCCTGATGATAATCCTCGGCTGTGTAGAAGGTTTGCGCATCGAGGATTGGCGTCACGATCTCCTGCCCGAGCTCTGCCTGAGCCTCGGCCTTTGCCGCCTCGGCAGCGGCGCGTTCCTCTGGGTTAGAGACGAAAATGGCGGTGGCATAACTTTGCCCGCGGTCGCAGAACTGGCCGCCCGGATCGGTCGGGTCGATGGAGCGGAAGAAAAGGTCATAGAGGGTTTTGCGATCCACGACATCGCTGTCATAGGTGATCTGGACCGCCTCGTAATGCCCGGTGCCGCCGCGGCTGACCTCTTTGTAGGTCGGGTTTTCCGTTGTCCCGCCGGTATAGCCGGAAACGGCTTCCTGAACGCCTTTGACGCTTTCGAAATCCGCTTCGACGCACCAGAAACAGCCGCCGGCGACGACGATATCGCGTGTCTCGCCCGCCTTGGCGGACTGGGATTGCAGCGCCATTCCGGCAAGAATGGCGAGTGACAAGAGAACGGGTCTAGTTCGGCGCAAGCGCATGGGGTGTCTCCTTTTCGGTTGTCTCCAGTTTGAGACAGGTTCTAGGGCGAACGCAATTTCCATGAGGCGGGTTCACTCGAAGGTGAGCGGGAGTTACCGCTTGTGCCGCCCGGCGCATGGGGTAGCGTGACTTCCAGGGCGTTCGGGAGGGGCCGCAACATGAAACTGGCGATGTGGTCGGGGCCGCGCAACCTGTCGACCGCGATGATGTATGCGTTTGCACAGCGGCGGGATTTCGACGTTTGGGATGAGCCGTTCTACGGGCCTTACCTGTGGATGACGGGGCTCGCCCATCCGATGCGCGAAGAGATCCTGCAAAGCCGCCCGGAGGATGCCGAAACCGTCGAACAGAGACTGATGTCACCGCAACCGGTTGGCCGGCATGTCTATCACAAGCATATGTGCCAGCACATGATCGACGGGATGCCGCGCGCGTTCATGGGCGAGTGCGTAAACGTGTTTCTGATCCGCCATCCCGCGCGGGTGACAGCCAGTTTCGCCAAGGGCTATCCGCAGGTGACGGCCGAGGATATCGGTTTTCGCCAGCAGGCGGAGTTATATGACGAGGCGATTGCGCTGGGTCAGCAGCCCATCGTCATCGACAGCGCCGATATCCGCCGCGATCCCGAAGCGATGTTGCGCGCGCTTTGCGATGCCGTCGGGCTGGGCTGGGATCCGGCGATGTTGAGCTGGCCTGCGGGGCCCAAACCCTATGACGGGGTCTGGGCGCCTGTGTGGTATCGCTCGCTTCATCGGACAACGGGCTTCGCCGGGCCGGAAGGGGATTTGCCCCCAATGTCAGGCCGGCTGAAGGATGTGGCGAATGAGGCGATGCCCTATTACGCCCGGATGAAGGAAAAGGCGCTGAAGGCGGAGAAACCCCCGCTCTAGAGCCTTATTTCAACCGACGATCCCGCGCGGCGAGCAGTTTCAGGCGCAGCGCGTTGAGCTGGATGAAGCCTTGCGCGTCCTTCTGATCGTAGGCGCCGGCGTCTTCCTCGAAGGTCACATGCGCTTCGGAATAAAGCGAGTGATCCGACCAGCGCGCGACCGTGTTGACCGAACCCTTGTAGAGCTTCACGCGGACGGTGCCGGTAACATGCTCCTGGCTCTTGTCGATCAGCGCTTGCAGCATCTCGCGCTCGGGCGAATACCAGAAGCCGTTATAGATCAGTTCCGCATAGCGCGGCATGATCGAATCCTTGAGGTGCCCCGCGCCGCTGTCGAGCGTGATCTGCTCGATCCCGCGATGCGCTTCGAGCAGGACAGTGCCGCCGGGGGTTTCGTAAATGCCGCGCGATTTCATCCCGACGAAACGGTTTTCCACCAGATCGAGCCGCCCGACCCCGTGCTTGCCGCCAAGTTCGTTCAGCTTTGTGAGGATCGTCGCCGGGCTCATCGCTTCGCCATTGATAGCGACCGCATCGCCCTTTTCGAAACTGATCTCGACCATCTCGGGCGTATCGGGCGCGTCTTCGGGATGGACCGTGCGCTGATAGACGTAATCGGGCGCTTCCTGCGCCGGGTCTTCCAGCACCTTGCCTTCGGACGAGGTGTGCAGAAGGTTCGCATCGACCGAGAACGGCGCTTCGCCGCGCTTGTCTTTGGCGATGGGGATCTGGTTCTTTTCGGCGAAATCGAGCAGCTTGGTGCGCGATGACAGGTCCCACTCGCGCCACGGCGCGATCACCTTGATATCGGGATTGAGCGCATAGGCAGCGAGCTCGAAGCGCACCTGATCGTTGCCCTTGCCGGTCGCGCCATGAGCGACGGCATCGGCGCCGGTTTCGGCTGCGATCTCGACCAGACGCTTGGAAATCAGCGGCCGCGCGATGGAGGTGCCAAGCAGGTAGACGCCTTCGTAGACCGCGTTGGCGCGGAACATCGGGAAGACGAAATCGCGCACGAATTCCTCGCGGATATCCTCGATATAGATGTTCTCCGGCGCGATCCCCAGAAGTTCGGCCTTCTTGCGCGCCGGCTCGAGTTCCTCGCCCTGGCCCAGATCGGCGGTGAAGGTCACGACCTCGCAGCCATACTCGGTTTGGAGCCATTTCAGGATGATGGAGGTATCGAGGCCACCGGAATAGGCCAGCACGACTTTCTTGGGCGCAGACATGGGTTTTCCTTTATCGGGTTTGCCGTGGCGATTACTTGTTTTTCAGGGTAGGGGCAAGAAGCGGACCGGCAGCGGCCGCGTGGCTAAAGGAGACATGCCGTGCTTGGTTGGCGAATCTTCCTACATTCGTTCAATTTGGTGATCGCCAATCTCGATCAGGCTCTGCGGCTGTCCTTGCTGCTCTATCTCGTGCAGAGCGCCTATACGCTTTACGCGTTCCTCAACCCGCCGGAGATGATCGCGGCAGAAGGCGATGCGCCGGCGGTGCCGGGCGGGGAGGATGTGACTGCGATTTTGCTACTTGGCACGTTCGCGATTGTCGCGAGTCTCTGGATCGCGGTGGCGTGGCATCGTTTCGCACTGTCTGGGGAGCGGGTGCAGGGTTGGCTGCCGCGGTTTCACGGTTCGGAGATCCTCGCCTATCTTGGGCGATCCCTGCTTATCGGGCTTCTGGTGGTGATCGGTATCCTGGCAGTGTCCATTCCGCTGGGCATCCTGTCCGCCGGGCTGCCGGGGCTGATCGGTCTCATGACGCTGGCGATCGTCGGTGCGGCGGCTTACCTTTTCTTTCGGCTGGGCGTGATGCTTCCCGCCGCGGCCATCGGGGCGGATCTTCGCCTTGCCGAGGCATGGGCCGCAACGCGCGGTCAAAGCGGGCCGATCCTTGTTCTGGCCCTGATCGTCGTCGGGGCGAGCGTGCTTATCCAGTTGCCGTCCTTTTTCAATGACGATCCTTCCTCGATCATTAATCTCGTCTATGCGCTGGTGATGAACTGGTTTGCCACCATGATCGGAATTTCGGTGCTGACGACGCTTTACGGGTATTTCATCGAAGGGCGGTCCATTGACTGATTTTGCCAAGGCGGCCCGCGACGCGACGCAAGCGATGCGAGAGGTGTTTCCGCCGACACCGCTCTTGCGCAACGCGCATCTGTCGGATCGCTACGGCGCCGAAGTGTATCTCAAGCGCGAGGATCTGTCGCCCGTGCGCAGCTACAAACTGCGCGGCGCGTTCAACGCGATGCGCAAGCGGCCCGACGCCGGGCTTTTCGTCTGTGCCAGCGCCGGGAACCATGCGCAGGGCGTTGCCTTCATGTGCCGTCATTTCGGGGTGAAGGGGGTGATCTTCATGCCGGTGACGACGCCGCAACAGAAAATCCAGAAAACCGAGATCTTCGGGGGCGATAGTGTCGAGATCCGCCTTGTCGGGGACTATTTCGACGATACGCTCGCCGCCGCGCAGGGGTTTTGCAAGGAAGCGGGCGGGCATTTCCTGTCACCCTTCGACGATGAGGACGTGATCGAGGGTCAGGCCAGCGTCGCGGTGGAACTGATCGAACAGCTGGGCGGCGCGCCGGATCACCTTGTCATTCCGGTCGGGGGTGGCGGGCTTTCGGCGGGGATGCTCAGCTACCTGGGGACCGACTGCCAATATACCTTCGTCGAGCCGAAAGGCGGTGCCTGTCTCCATGCCGCGCTTGAGGCCGGACGGCCGGTGAAGCTCGATCATGTGAACACCTTTGCCGACGGGGCCGCTGTCGGGCAGATCGGCCAGCGGACCTTTGCGCGACTCAAGGGTGTGGGGCTGGCTAATACGTTGACCATTCCGGAGGACCGGCTTTGCACGACGATGCTGGAAATGCTGAATGTCGAGGGGATCGTGCTGGAACCGGCTGGCGCGCTGTCGGTCGATGCGCTGCCCGATCTTGGCCAGGCGATCGCGGGGCGCAGGGTGGTCTGCATCACCTCGGGTGGCAATTTCGATTTTGAACGGCTGCCCGAAGTGAAGGAGCGTGCGCAGAAATTCCTTGGGCTGAAGAAGTATTTTATTCTCCGGATGCCGCAGCGGCCCGGCGCGCTCAAGGATTTCCTCGGGCTGCTTGGCCCCGATGACGATATCGCGCGGTTCGAATATCTCAAGAAATCGGCGCGCAATTACGGATCGGTCCTCATCGGGATCGAAACCCGCGAGGCCGGAAGTTTCGACAAGCTTTTTGCCAAGCTCGATGCTGGCGGGTTCACCTATCAGGATATCACTGACGATGATCTGCTCGCGCAATTCGTGATCTAGGCCGCGAATCGCTTTCCATATTCCGCTTCGAAACTTGCACGCGATGCGTGGTAAAGCGATTTGAGCGCCGCGATATCAGGTGCCTCACCGCTGCACATTTCGGACACTTCGTGAAAGCCCAGATTCAGGGCGGAACCCTTGAGGAAATGCAGCAATTCGCGCAGATGCGGGGGGTCGTGCAGGGCCGTATCGAGCCGCGAAAGCGTATCCTCCACCTCCATCAAGAACAGTTCCGCCACCTCGTCGAAATCATCGGCGCCGATTTCACTGCGCAGCTCGGCCACGCGCGTCCAGTCGATCATTTCAGCCTCCTTTTCGCAAAAGTGTGGCGCCAAGAGGTAAAGAAAGGGTCTTCGACGCCGGTAAACCACCTTCAATTTTAAGCTTCACCTTCGGTTAAGACTTGGCGCTTAGGCAGGATGCGGGGGCCAATGTAGGGGTTGGTGACATGGGTATGGTGCAAGGCGCTGCGATGGCGCTTCCGCATGTGGAGGGCGATTGCCTGCGCCGCGTTCTGGTGGTTGACGATAGCGCCGCACAGCGGCGGATTCTGGGCCTGATGCTCAGGCGCTGGGGGTTCGAGGTGGCCGAGGCGGAGGATGCGCAAGCCGGTCTGGCGCTTTGCGAGACGTTCCGGCCCGATCTCGTGATATCGGACTGGATGATGCCGGGCATGACCGGCGTTGAATTCTGCACCGCCTTTCGTCGCATGGAGCGCGACAGCTACGGCTATTTCATCCTCCTGACATCGAAAAGCGAGAAGGCGGCGGTGGCCTCGGGCCTCGAATCGGGGGCCGACGATTTCCTGACCAAACCGGTCAGCGGCGCGGAGCTTCGCGCCCGTATCACCGCTGGCGCACGCATCCTGTCGATGGAGCGTCAGCTGAAGGCCAAGAGCGATATGATCGCTGCGACACTGTCCGAACTACAGGCGATTCACGCCTGTATCGACAAGGACTTGAAACGCGCGCGGGTTTTGCAACATTCGCTGATGCCGGTGCGGTCGGTGACATATGGCAAGAGCCGGGTGAGCGTGATGCTCAAATCCTGCGGCCACGTGGGCGGCGATCTGGCTGGAATGTTCGGCATCGATTCGGGCGATTTCGGTCTGTTCAGTCTCGATGTATCGGGCCACGGTATCACGTCGGCGATGATAACGGCGCGCGTCGCCGGTGCGCTCGGCTCGAAATTTCCGGACGAGAATCTCGCGCTTTGCCCGGACGGGCGGGATTTCGGGTTCCTGCCGCCGCAATGCGTTGCGCGGCGGCTGAATGAACGAATCGTTGGCCAGAAGGGCGTCACCGAATATCTCACGATGGCCTATCTGCAGGTCGCCGCCGGGTCCGGCCGGGCGAGCCTCGTTCAGGCCGGGCATCCCCCACCGCTGCTGCTGCGCCGGACGGGGGAAGTGGAGTTCATCGGCGATGGCGGGCTTCCCATCGGGCTGATCGCGGGGGCGACCTATGAGGATCACATGCTTCAGCTTTATCCGGGCGACAGGATGCTGCTTTACACTGATGGTTTCACCGAAGCGCGTCTGGCCGATGGCACGATGCTGGAGGAGGAGGGGTTGCGTGAGTTGGTGCTGTCCATATCCGACGGATACTCGGGACCGGAGTTCCTTGATCGCCTATACGAGGAATTGAAGGCACGCGCGCCCGAGGGGCGTGATTTCGACGACGATATCTCAGCCGCGTTTCTGGAATATGGCGGCCTGTGAGCCATGACGCCGCAGAAAATCGCGGTCGCCGGAATTGGAAAGCCAGCGCAGCGCGTCGCGCTGGGGAAGCCAGAGCGCGGTATGATCCGGCTCTGACGGTGGGCCGCGCCGAAGGATGGGCCGTGCCATGTAGATCAGGCAGAGTTTTTCGGCCCAGATGTCGTATTCCGGCATAAAGGTGAAGCGCCGATAGGCACCGAGCCGGCGTGGCTCGGCAATGGTCCAGCCGGTTTCCTCGCGCACTTCGCGCGCCAGCGCCTGAACCGGGGATTCGCCCGGATCGATGCCGCCGCCCGGCAGTTGATATTCGCGCTCCTGCCCGTCCTGACGCGTGATCAGAACACCGCGCGGGCCCGGCAGGATGGCATAGGCGCCCATGCGGAACCGATAGCGCCGACCGCGTTCGGGTGGATCGTCGAACCTGCGCATCGTGCCAATTCCCCTTGCCCCCTTGGACCGCGCCTGCCGCCGCATATATAGTCGCCAACGCGTTTTGAAGGGATTTCCATGACTTTTGGTTCGAAAATCGTTTGGGACGATACCGTCCTGCCGTTTCAGCTTGATCGCTCGGACATTCGCGGCCGCGTCGCGCGGCTCGACGGTGTGCTCAGCGGTATTCTCAAGCAGCACGATTATCCCCCGGCGGTCGAGGCGCTGGTGGCGGAGATGGCGCTGCTGACGGCTCTGATCGGGCAGACGATCAAGCTGCGCTGGAAGTTGTCGCTGCAGGTGCAATCGAAGGGCGCGGTGCGGATGATCGCGACCGATTTCTACGCCCCTGAGAATGAGGGCGAGCCGGCGCGAATCCGGGCCTATGCCAGTTTCGACAGGGACAAGATCACCGATGGCCCCGCGATGGAGCAGATCGGCAAAGGGTATTTCGCCGTTCTGCTGGACCAGGGCGCCGGCATGGAGCCTTACAAAGGAATCACCGGCCTGTCCGGTCCGACGCTTGCACATTGCGCGGAGGCATATTTCGCGCAATCCGAGCAGTTACCGACCAAGTTCGCGCTCAGTTTCGGCCAATCGACCGAACCGGGCGTTGCGAGCCATTGGCGCGCGGGCGGGATCATGATCCAGCACATGCCCAAGGCGTCCCCCGGCGTGGCGCGGGATGCTTCGGGCGAGGGTGGTTTGTTGATGCCGGAGGATATCCTCGACGGTGAAGAGGGCGAGAACTGGAACCGCGCTAACCATCTGCTCGCGACGGTCGAGGATATGGAGCTGGTCGGCCCGTCGCTACCTCCGACGGACCTTTTGGTGCGGCTGTTTCACGAGGAACAGCCGCGCGTCTTCGATGCGCAGACGATCCGTTTCGGCTGCACGTGCTCGGAAGAGCGGGTCAGGCAGAGCCTGTCGATCTATTCTGCGCGGGATATCGAAAAGATGACGACCGAGGATGGCCGCGTCACCGCCGATTGCCAGTTCTGCGGCGCGCATTACGATCTCGATCCCGACACGCTCGGGTTCGAGGCCAAAGAGGTGCCGGGTGAATGATCGCGCCCGGCTGATCGCGGCGGTTCGGCGCGAGGCCGACGCATCGTCCGATTTCGATCTCAACCCGGATACCGTTCTGCCGGAGGGCCGCAAGCTTCGGCAGGCAGGCGTTCTCGTTCCGGTGATGCCCGGCGCGGGCGGGGCCGATGTTCTGCTGACGATCCGTTCGACGCGGCTCAAGCATCATCCGGGGCAGATCTCCTTTCCGGGCGGCAAGCGGGAAGAGTCGGACGCCGATTCCATCGATGCGGCGCTCAGGGAGGCACAGGAAGAGGTCGGGCTTGCGCCGGAACATGTCGAGATCCTCGGCACGCTTCCCTCGCAC
The DNA here is from genome assembly GCF_023370775.1 of Marivita sp. GX14005. Taxonomy (GTDB): domain Bacteria; phylum Pseudomonadota; class Alphaproteobacteria; order Rhodobacterales; family Rhodobacteraceae; genus Marivita. Next base: position 962,271 of record NZ_JAMCCQ010000001.1, on the reverse strand, counting down.
GAAACGGTGACAGGGTTCGTCGTCACGCCGGTGATCGGATGGATCGACAGGCCGTTTACAATTCGGCCTGAACCCGGCGAGGTGGCGGAAGTGTTCCGCGTGCCGCTTCATCGCGTGACCGACAAGGCCCGGTTTTCCGTGCAGTCGCGGCGCTGGCGCGGATCGCGGAGGCATTATTACACCGTTCCTTTCGGCCCCTATTACATCTGGGGCGCGACCGCGCGTATCCTGCGCGGGCTGGCCGAGCAGCTGGAGGCAGTATGAAGGTTTCGGGCGCATGGTTGGACGCACCAGAGACGCAAGCGGTGTTCGCGGCTCTGGGCGCGGGCGGGCACCAGTCCTTCGCGGTGGGCGGCTGCGTGCGCAATGCGCTGATGGGGGTGCCGGTAAAGGATGTGGATATCGCCACCGACGCGCGCCCCGATCAGGTTCAGGCGCTGGCCGAAGCGGCCGGGTTGAAACCCGTGCCGACAGGGATCGAACATGGCACGATCACGGTCGTGTCGGACGGCATGGGCTACGAGGTGACGACCTTTCGTGCCGATGTCGAGACCGATGGCCGGCACGCCTTGGTGCGATTTTCGAACGATCTGAAAGAGGATGCCGCGCGGCGCGATTTTACGATGAACGCGCTTTATGCCGATGCGCAGGGCCGTGTGATCGATCCGCTGGGCGGTTTGCCGGATCTCAAAGCGCGGAGGGTGCGGTTCATAGGCGACGCGACCGCGCGGATTGCGGAGGATTACCTGCGTATCCTGCGCTTTTTTCGCTTTTCGGCCTGGTATGGCGATCCGGCGCAAGGCTTCGACCCGGAGGCACTGGCGTCGATTGCCGGCGGTCTCGATGGCTTGGCCGGATTGTCCCGCGAAAGGGTCGGCGCTGAAATCGTCAAGCTGCTGCAAGCGGCCGATCCCGCGCCGTCTGTTGCCACGATGGCGCAAACCGGCGTCTTGAACGCGGTGCTTCCAGGTGCGGACCCGCGCGCGCTGGCGGCGCTTGTGCATCTGGAGCAAAACCTTTCCATCACACCAGACGCGCTGCGTCGGCTGGCGTGCCTGGGTGCGTTCGATGGCACCGCGCTGCGCCTGCCGAAGCGCGATCAGAGACGACTTGCCCTTTATCAGAGACTGATCTCCTCCGCCGAGAGTGCTGCGGAACTGGGCTACAGGCATGGCGCGGATGTGGCGCGCGATGCGCTTTTGCTGCGTGCGGTCTTGTTCGAAACGCCGTTGGACGCGGAAGCCATGGATGCCGCAGAGGCCGGCGCGACGGCGCGGTGTCCGGTCAAGCCTGCCGATCTGATGCCGGACTATTCCGGCGCCGCGCTGGGCGAGAAGCTGCGCGAGATCGAGGCGCGCTGGATCGCATCGGGCTTTGCGCTGGATAAGGCCGATCTTCTGAACTGATCCATTGGCCTTTTGTCCGGCGCATCGCTATTGTCTGGCGGTTCTTGTCATGCGCGGTGGAAAGGAGGCTGCCCGGTGTTTCGCTTTTTCGAAAACTTGGTGAATCCCTACGCGACCTATGACGCGAAGGATACGCCGCCGGACCGGTTGCTGCCCTTCATGCTGGACTATGCGCAGCCGTTCAAACGGGTCTTCGCGCTCGCTGCGGTGATGTCGGTGATCGTGGCCGGGATCGAGATCCTGCTGATCTGGGCGATGGGATGGGTGGTCGATATCCTCGATGGGGAGCCGGCGGAGGTCTGGCAGGATTACGGTGTCTGGCTGATCGCGCTGGCCGCGTTCATCCTTGTGGTCCGCCCGGCGTTGCAGGCGATCGATGTGCTGCTGCTGAACAACACGATCCTGCCGAATTTCGGCACACTGATCCGCTGGCGCGCGCATAAGCATGTGCTTCGGCAATCGGTCGGCTGGTTCGAGAACGATTTTGCCGGCCGCATCGCAAATCGCATCATGCAGACGCCCCCCGCCGCCGGGGAGGCGGTGTTTCAGGTGTTCGATGCGATCACCTTTTCGATTGCCTATGTCGTGGGCGCGTTGGTCCTGCTCGGGCAGGCCGATGCGCGGCTGGCGTTGCCGATGCTTGTCTGGCTGGTGCTATACGGCGCGCTGGTGCGTTGGACGGTGAAGCGCGTCGGGCCGGCCTCGCAAGCGGCGTCGGACGCGCGGTCCGAGGTGACGGGGCGGGTGGTTGACAGCTATACCAACATCCATTCCGTCAAAATGTTCGCGCATGATGCGCAGGAAATCGACTATGCCAAAAGCGCGATAGAACGTGCGCGGCAGACGTTCCAATACGAGATGCGACTCTTCACGATCATGGATGTCGTTCTGGTGATACTGAACGGGTTTCTGATCGTGTCCGTCGTGGGCTGGGCGCTCTGGCTCTGGATGCAGGGGCAGGCCAGCGTCGGTGTGGTGGCGGCGGCGATCGCGCTGACGCTCAGGCTCAATTCGATGACCGGGTGGATCATGTGGTCTCTGACCTCGTTTTTCCGCCAGCTTGGCGTGGTGGCCGAGGGAATGCAGACCATCGCGCAGCCGATCACGCTGACGGATACGACCGGCGCGCCAGCACTCAGCCTTGGCGAGGGCCGGATCGAGATCGAGGCGCTGACGCATCATTACGGGCGTGGATCGGGCGGGCTGAACCGGATCGATCTGAGTATCGCGCCGGGCGAGAAGGTGGGCCTTGTCGGGCGGTCGGGGGCCGGGAAATCGACCCTCGTGAAGCTGCTGCTTCGGTTCTACGATGCCGAACAGGGTCGCATCCTGATCGATGGGCAGGATATCCGCCACGTCAGACAGGACAGTTTGCGGCAAGCCATCGGCATGGTGCAGCAGGACAGCGCGCTGCTGCATCGCTCTGTGCGGGACAATATCCGCTACGGGCGCGCCGATGCGACGGAGGCCGAAATCATCGCCGCCGCCAAACAGGCGCAGGCCCATGAGTTTATCTGCGATCTGACCGATCCCGAGGGGCGCACCGGCTATGACGCGCAGGTCGGTGAGCGGGGCATCAAGCTGTCGGGCGGGCAACGGCAAAGGGTGACGCTGGCGCGGGTGATCCTGAAGGATGCGCCGATCCTGCTTCTGGACGAGGCGACAAGCGCGCTCGATTCCGAGGTGGAAGCGGCCATTCAGGATACGCTCTACGGCATGATGGAAGGCAAGACGGTGATCGCGATTGCGCATCGGCTCTCCACCATCGCGCATATGGACCGGATTTTGGTCATGGATCAGGGGCGCATCGTCGAGGATGGCAGCCATGACGCGCTTTTGGGGAAAGGCGGGCTATATGCGCAGTTCTGGGCCCGCCAATCCGGCGGGTTCATCGCGATAGAGCCCGACACAGAGACAGATACCGAGGCAGCAGAGTGAAACGGTTTTTCATTGATCCTTTCGCGCCGGCCGGCGGGCCGCCGCCCAAGACGCTCGGTGCGTTCTTCGGCTGGGCGCTGCGCGGCGCATGGCCGGTGCTGAGCTTTGCCGGCGTGCTGTCGATCATCGGCGGCGTGGCCGAGGTCGCAGCGGCGATCCTGCTCGGACGGGTGATCGATGCGGCGCTGGCATCGGGGGCGGACTCGGTGTTCGCCGAAGGGTCGGGGCTGCTCATCGGCTCGCTTGTGTTCTTCATCCTGTTACGCCCTACGATCTTTGGGCTGAGCGCCTATGCACAGACGGTGCTGATGCAGCCCAATATCCTCAACCTCGTGCTGTCGCGGATTCATCGCTACACGCTGGGTCAGTCGGTGACCTTCTTCGACGACGATTTCGCCGGGCGTATCGCGCAGAAAGAGATGCAGACGGCAAGGGCGCTCAACGATTGCGTGGTCGAAATCGTGCATACGGTGCTCTTTGCGCTGGCATCGGTCGTTGGGGCGATCCTTCTGCTCGGCACGGTGGATGTGCGTATCGCGGCGGGGCTGCTCATCTGGATGATCGGCTACGGGTTCCTGATCCGGTTCTTCATGCCGCGGATTCGCAAACGCTCCAAGGCGCGGGCCTCGGCGCGGGCGATGGTGACGGGGCAGGTCGTCGATACGGTGACCAATATCAAGACGGTCAAACTTTTCGCGCATCAGGGCCACGAGGACCGCGCCGCGCTGGGCGCGATGGGGGAATATCGCGAGCGGTATCTGGAGTTCGGGCGCGTTTCGGTCGCCTTCCGGTTCTGGCTGATGACGCTTGCCGGGATGCTGCCGGTGCTGCTTGTGGGCGGCGCGCTTTGGTATTGGTCGCGCGGGCTGATTTCGGCCGGGGATATCGCGGCGACCGGGGCGGTCAGCCTGCGGCTGGCGCAGATGACCGGGTGGGTCAGTTTCACGCTGATGGGCCTTTATGCCAATATCGGCGAGGTCGAGGACGGGATGCGCACGCTATCGCCGCCGCATCTGCTGACAGATGCGCCGGGTGCGCCCGATCTCGAGGTCACGCAAGGCGAGGTGCGCTTCGATGCGGTCAACTTTGCCTATGGGCGGCGCAGTGGCGGGATCGAGGATATCTCGCTGACCATTCATCCGGGCGAGAAGCTGGCCATCGTCGGCGCGTCCGGTGCCGGTAAATCGACCTTGGTGGCGTTGCTGCTTCGGCTCTACGACACCGAGGGCGGCAGGATCCTGATCGATGGGCAGGGGGTGGACTCCGTCACGCAGGAAAGCCTGCGGCGGCAGATCGGCATGGTCACGCAGGAAACCGCGATGTTCAACCGCTCGGCGCGCGACAATATCCGCTATGGCAGCCCCGACGCGACCGAGGACGAAGTGATCGCCGCTGCGAAGAAGGCCGAAGCGCATGAGTTTATCCAAGGGCTGGAAGATCATCGCGGGCGCACCGGCTATGACGCCCATCTGGGCGAGCGCGGCGTCAAGCTTTCGGGCGGCCAGCGGCAACGGATCGCGCTGGCGCGGGCGATCCTGAAGGACGCGCCGATCCTCGTTCTGGATGAGGCGACGAGCGCGCTCGATTCCGAGGTGGAAGCCTCCATCCAGACGGCGCTGGAGCATGTGATGGAGGGCAAGACCGTGCTGGCCATCGCGCACCGGCTTTCCACCATCGCCAATATGGACCGGATCGTCGTGATGGATCAGGGCCATATCGCCGAGATCGGCACACATGACGAATTGATCGCGATGGGCGGGCTCTATGCACGCTATTGGAGCCGTCAATCGGGCGGTTTCCTCGATCTGCGCGATGCGGCCGAATAAGGCTCGACGGGCCAGCGTGGGTGGGGCAAAAGCCGGCGCATGACGGAATTGACGATCGAACGGCTTGGTCATCTTGGCGACGGGATCGCGGAAGGGCCGGTTTACGTCCCCGGCGCGTTGCCGGGCGAGCGCGTGACCGGAACGCGTGAGGGCGATGTGCTGCGCGATATGCGTATCCTCACACCCTCCGCCGACCGGGTGGCGCCGCCTTGCCCCCATGCACGCGCTTGCGGTGGCTGCCAGTTGCAGCATGCGGCAGACGGTTTCGTTGCCGAATGGAAGCGCGACGCGGTGCGGCAGGCGCTGGCGCAGCAGGGGATTGCGGCTGATCCCGACCTGCCCATCACCTCGCCACCCCGCTCAAGACGCCGCGCCGCGTTTTCGGTGCGCCGCACCAAGAAAGGCGCGCTGGCGGGATTTCACATGAAAGCGTCGGACGTGATCATTGCGGTTCCGAATTGCATCCTCGTGCATCCCGAGCTGGTCGCCGCCTTGCCGATGGTCGAGGCGCTGGGCGTGGCCGGGGCGTCGCGCAAGGGCGAATTGTCGGTTCTCGTCACGCTGACAGAGACCGGGCTCGATGTTGCGGTGCAGGGGGGCAAGCCGCTCGATACCACGCTGCACCAATCGCTGGCCGAAATTGCGCGTGCGCATGATCTTGCCCGGATCGCTTGGGACGGGGAGATCGCGCTGCAGCGCCGTGCACCTGTGCTGCGGCTCGGCCGGGCCGAGGTGACACTGCCGCCCGGTGCGTTCCTGCAGGCCACCAGGGAAGGCGAGACCGCGTTGGTGGACGCCGTGAAACAGGCTCTAACCGGGGCGAAACGCGTCGTGGACCTCTTCGCCGGGTGCGGGACATTCGCCCTGCCCCTGACCGAGAGCGCGCCGGTTCATGCGGTCGAAGGGGATCGCGCGATGATGCGCGCACTCGATCATGCGTGGCGCAACACCGAAGGGCTGAAGCGCATCACCCACGAGGCGCGCGATCTCTTCCGCGATCCGCTCTTGCCGGAGGAGCTTTCCCGCTTCGATGCCGTCGTGATAGACCCCCCGCGTGCCGGTGCGGCGGCGCAGGTCGCGCAAGTGGCAAAGGCCGCCGTGCCGCGGATCGCGCATGTGTCCTGCAATCCGGCGACATTCGCGCGCGATACCGCGACGCTGATCGCGGCGGGATACGATCTGGAATGGGTCAGGGTGGTTGACCAGTTTCGCTGGTCCACCCATGTGGAACTGGTGGCGCTTCTGCGCCGCAGGTCATGAGAGGGAGGTCGATGCAAGAAAAGGTTGCAGCGTTCATGGCGCAGCCATGGGTGACGAATTTCATCATCGGTGTGATCGTGTTCAACGCGATCCTGCTCGGGATGGAGACATCGGACAGGATCATGGCCGTCGCGGGGCCGCTGATCCTCGCGCTGGATGCCGCCTGTTTGGCGATCTTCGTGATCGAGATCGTTCTGAAAATCTATGCGCACGGGTTTCGGTTCTTTCGAAGCGGATGGAACCTTTTCGATTTCGTCATCGTCGGCATCGCGCTCGTGCCGGCGACACAGGGCTTTTCGGTGCTGCGCGCGCTGCGCATCCTGCGAATCCTGCGCGTGGTGTCGGCCACACCGCGCCTGCGGCGCGTCGTCGAAGGCTTCGTCACCGCGCTTCCCGGCATGGGCAGTGTATTCCTGCTGATGGCGTTGATCTTCTATATCGGCGCGGTGATGGCGACCAAGATCTTCGGCGATGCGTTCCCGCAATGGTTCGGCGATCTGGGAAGCTCGGCCTATTCGCTATTCCAGATCATGACGCTGGAATCCTGGTCGATGGGCATCGTCCGCCCGGTGATGGATGTCTACCCCTATGCCTGGGCGTTCTTCGTGCCGTTTATCATGGTCACGACCTTCGCGGTGGTGAACCTGCTGGTCGGCCTGATCGTCAATTCAATGCAGGACGCCCATGCCGAGGAATCGAACGAGAGAACGGACGCCTATCGTGACGAGGTGTTGCACCGGCTGGAGGCCATAGAAAAACGGCTCGGAGAGCGGTGAGCTTTTCATTTCCTTTCGCAATCGCCACGGTTTTGGTGTAGCCTGCCAAAAAAACCAAGAGCGGTGTGGCAGGCATGTTTCGGCTGATTTTATTATTGACCGTGGCCCTCGGGCTATCGGGCTGTGCGAGCAAGTTTCAGACCTATGACGGGCCAGAAGTGACCCGTGTGATCGTCAACAAGGGCATGCGGCGAATGTATTTGCTGCATCACAATCAGGTGCTTGAAAGCTATGACGTGGGCCTTGGCTTCGCGCCCGAGGGGCACAAGCAGATCGAGGGCGATGGCAAAACGCCGGAAGGCGAGTATCTGATCGACAAGCGCAATCCGAACAGCAAGTTCTATCTGTCGATCGGCATCGATTATCCCCGCCCGCGCGATATCGAGATTGCCAGCACGATGGGCAAATCGCCCGGCGGCGATATCTTCATTCATGGAAGGCCGTGGAAATATCGCAAGGGTGGCCAGGACTGGACGGCCGGATGTATCGCCGTGACCAATCGGCAGATGCGCGAGATCTATGCGATGGTCCGCGACGGAACGCCGATCACGATCACGCCGTGACAGGGCGGGTGAGGCGGTGACGCCTCATCCCGTATGTGTTCGTGTGAAGTTGGCGCTTCAGGCGGGGGCGTTGACGGGGATGAAGCCCGATTCGCCCGGCGCGCCAAGCACGAGATTCCACCAGATCTTGCCGTTGGATTCCTGATACCAGGAAAAGCCCATGTCCCGCGCCGTCGGATCGAGAATGACCGTCCGCGTGTTTGGCGCATCCATCCACGCACCGAGCGTTTCAAGCTCTGTCTCGTAGGTTTCGGAGATCGCCTCCCCGACGAGGCGCCCGTCATATCCGGCCCGCTGGATGCGGGTGATCGGCGATGAGCCGTCGGAGCCGAAATGCCACGGGCGGTTCTGGGCGCTCATATCGCGTGCATGGGTCGCGGCGGCGGCGGTAAGGCGCGAGTTGAGCTCAAGCGGGGCGACGCCCTTTGCCTGACGCAACGCATTGATCGCATCGAGCATGCGAAACTGGATCTGCGCCTTGTCACCGGGGCCGATACGGTAGAGTTTCGGCAGCGGCTTGCCATCCGGGCCCAGCGTTGTCGGCGGCGGAGCGCCGGCACATGCCGTCAAAGCCAGTGCAGCCGCACCCAGCAAAAATGTCGAACGCTTCATCATAGCCACCCGAATTGTTCATGCCCCCCGGCTTAGCCCTCCAGACAGAGGGGCGCAAACACACAAAGCCGCGATTTGCCGATCTCTCATTCCTTTGAATTGCGACTGCGGCATTCAAGTCATATATAGATCTCTGGTTGAGACCACTGATTGGTTAAGAAGAGGGCTAAGACATGGCGAAAACACCGCGATTTCCCGTAAACCGCCGGGCGTTCCTGGCCGGGTCTGCCGCGCTTCTCGCAACGCCGGCGATGGCGCAGAACGTCAATAGTGCGGCCACGGTCGAGATGGAGCGCGATCTGTCGCAATCGGTGCGGCGTAACATCTCCAGCTTCCGCACGCTCGATTGGCGGCCGTATTTCAGCGATCTGAACAACGGCGCGATCCTGGTGGACATCGATTCGCGCGCCCTTCATTTCTGGGCCGAGAACGGAAATTACCGGCTTTACCCGTCCTCCGTTCCTTTGACCGAAGACCTGACGCGGCGCGGACGCACGCGCGTGACCTTCAAGGATCCCGCGCCCGACTGGCGACCAACCCCCGCGATGAAGAAGCGCGACCCCGATTGGCCGGACTATGTGCCGCCGGGGCCGGACAACCCGCTCGGCACGCGCGCGCTGCACCTGAGCTGGACCTATTACCGCATCCACGGCACGCATGATACGCGCAAGATCGGGCGGCGGTCCTCGAACGGATGCATCGGGCTTTACAACGAGCACATCGAAGAGCTTTACGCGCTCGCCAAGGTCGGCACGCAGGTGTTGCTAATTTGACGACACGGCAACCACGCTGAAAAGTCCAGCGATAAGATGGGTTTGCTTTTGCGCGGATAAGCTGGTTAGAACGGGTTACGAGGTAAGTCTTGGGTGCTGGTCGTGTGATGCTGTGTGCGCACCGATTGGCGAATATCTGGAGGTTAACATGAAAAAACTCGTACTCGCCGCTGCGTTTGCCGGTGCTGCTTCGACAGCAATGGCTGGTTCCTACGCAAAAGACGACGTGGTCATGGAGCCCGTGGTTGTTGTTGAAGAAGCACAAGCCACGTCTTCGTCCGCTGGTCTCATCATCCCGCTGATCGTGGTCGCGCTGCTGGCTGCTGCCGCTGCCGACTGATCCATACCGGATGACGGAAACGAAAAAGGCGGTGCATCTGCACCGCCTTTTTTGTGTTTCGGGGGCTCTTTATTCAAGCCAGCCGCGCATATTTTCCTCGATCACTGCGGACAGCGCCTTGATATGCGCATCGTCGTCGTTGAGGCACGGAATATAGGTGAAGGTCTTGCCCCCCGCTTCTTCGAAGCTTTCCTTGATCTCCTCGTTGATCTCTTCCAGCGTTTCAATGCAGTCGGCCGAAAAGGCCGGGGCCGCGACGGCGATGTTCGTTTTGCCCTCGCGGGCAAGATCGGCGACGTGATCGACGGTATAGGGCTTCAGCCATTCCTCGGGGCCGAACACGGACTGGAACGTCGTGGTGATATCGGTATCGTCCCAACCGAGCCGTTCCTTGACGAGCCGCGTCGTCTTTTGGCACTGACAATGGTAGGGATCGCCCTCCATAAGGTAGCGTTTCGGCATCCCATGATATGACATGACAAGGATGTCCGGCCGCTTGTCGAGTGCGCCATAGGCGCGCTCGATCGATTGCGCGAGCGCGTCGATATAGAGCGGATGCTCGAAATAGGGATCGACGGTGCGGACCGTCGGCTGCCACTTTTCTTCCATCAGCGCGCGGAAGAACTGATCGTTCGCGGTGGCCGATGTGGCACCGGCGTAATGCGGATAAAGCGGAAAGAACAGGATCTTTCGGCAGCCCGCATCAACCATTTCGCGCACCTTGGATTTGGTCGAGGGATTGCCGTAGCGCATGCAGAAATCGACCATCACCTGATCGCCGTAGCGTTCCCGCAGGGCGGCCTGCATCTTGGCCGTCTGCGCCTTGGTGATCGTCATGAGAGGGCTTTCGCCGATCTCTTCGTTCCAGATGGATTTATAGGCCGCACCGGAGGCGAAGGGCCTTTTCGACAGGATCACGAGTTGCAGCAGCGGCTGCCATTTCCACGGGCTGTAATCGATCACCCGGCGGTCCGAAAGGAACTCGTTGAGGTAACGGCGCATTGGCCAGTAGGTATAGGCGTCGGGCGTGCCAAGATTGGCGAGCAGGATGCCGACCCGCTCGGCCTTGATCTTCGGGTGATCTTCGGGGGCGTGGGTCGGTCGGTGTTCCGGTGTTGTGGCGTCGAGCATCGGGCCTGCGTCCTTGTTCTTGTTCATCGGCTACCTAAACCCGTGGCGGAGCGGGTCAATCCTTTAGCGGCGTTTCGGTCGCGCCCAGCGCATCGGCAAGGCGTGCGGCGGCGGAGCCGGGGCGAAGCGGTTGCGGTTGGGAGGCATCGGGCGCCCAGCCGGTCAGTGTAATCAGTTCGAACGTCGCCGGAACGCGGCCTCCCGCGTCGCCATAGGCTTCGGCATAAAGCTCTGCCGCGCGCAGAAGGACGCCGCGCCGGGTCGGAGCCCTGAGCCGGGCGGAGAGGGCATTGGCCTCCCCCATCGCGCGCAGGTCGCGCATGAGGTGCAGCGCGCTCGGGTAACTCGCCGTCAACACCGCGCTGTCGGCGACGGGCAACGCCAGACCCGCGCGTTGCAGCAGCGCGCCGAGATCGCGGATCTCCGCCATCGGTGCGACGCGGGGAGACAGCCCGCCGGTGATCTCGATTTCCGCCTGCCCCATCGCCGCGCGCAATTCGTGCAGAGTCTGCCCGCCGAACGACGCCGCGAGCAGCAACCCGTCCGGTATCAGTGCGCGGCGGCATTGGATGAGCTGGCCGACAGGGTCGTTCGCCCAATGCAGCGCCATTGCGTGGATGACGAGATCATGCGCCGCCTCGTCCAGATCGAGCATCTCGGCATCGGGTATGATTTTAGCCGCCGGGAAGGCATCGCGCCACACCTCGGCGAAAGGCGTTACGATCGCCGCATCGCGAAAGGATTTGTTAACCAGACTCAGGCGATCCTCGATGTCGGCCCGCGCTTCCTCGTGCAGGAAAAGCGCCGGCGCGGACGAAGCACGCGCCCGGTGGCGGCTCAGCGCCGCGCGGTCGGTCAAAAGAGGCGTTTCGGACATGAACGGGAAATAGGATGCTGCACACCGGATTGCAAACCGCGTTGCGGCTGGTCTACCCGCCGGGCTGCATCGCCTGCGGCACGATGGTGGAACAGGAGAACGGGCTTTGTGCCGCGTGCTTTCGCGATACGCCCTTCATCACCGGGCTGGTTTGCGATCTGTGCGGTGTGCCGCTGCCGGGTGCGTCGGATGTTGCCGTGCAGTGCGACGCCTGCCTCGCGATGCCGCGACCGTGGGATCAGGGCCGCGCGCCGCTTAGATATGACGGGATCGGGCGCAAACTGGTTTTGGCGCTGAAACATGGCGACCGGCACGAAATCGTCTCCGCCGCCGCCGACTGGATGATCGGCGCGCTTCCTGAACCGCTGGCGGGGAATACGCTCGTCATACCCGTGCCGCTTCATCTGCGGCGGCTGTTGAAGCGCAGGTACAACCAGTCCGCCCTGCTGGCGCAGGCGATGGCGAAGCGGCTCGGGCTGGGCTATTGCCCCGATGCGCTGCAACGGCACCGCCGCACCGAAACGCTCAACGGCAAGAGCCGGGATGCGCGGTTCACGGAAGTTTCCGGCGCGATCCGGGCGAATCCCGCACGGACAGCGCTTTTGCGCGGCCGCCCGGTGCTGCTCGTCGACGATGTGATGACCTCCGGTGCGACGATGGCGGCTTGTGCCGATGCGTGCCGTGCCGCGCAATCGCAAAGGATTTTCGTTTCGGTCATGGCGCGCGTTGCAAAGGAGACCTAAATCTCCGACAAACGCGCAAAGGAAACCGACATGCCGACTATCGAGATTTACACATCCCCGCTTTGCGGATTCTGCCACGCGGCCAAAAGCCTTTTGGACCGCAAGGGCGCCAGCTATACCGAAATCGATGTCTGGGCCAATCCAGGCCGCAAACCCGAAATGGTGCAGCGCGCGAAGGGCAAGACATCCGTTCCGCAGATCTTCATCGGGGAGCGCCATATCGGCGGCTGCGATGAGCTCCACGCGCTGGAGCGTGCGGGCAAGCTCGATCCGCTCTTGAAGGCCTGAACGGATGCGGGCGGGGCGGAGTCGACGCAAATCATCGCGTTCGGCGCAGCGGTGCGAACCGCCGGCGGCCGCCACATGAGCGACAATAGCCCCCTTGCCATCTCGCTCTTCAGCGAGTTGCTGACCGCCGATCAGCTGCTGCGCAATCGCCTGACGCGGGTTCTGCCTGACAGGATGGAAATCTCGCATTTCTCGGTGCTGAACCAGCTTGCCCGCGGTGGTGCGGAGAAAACGCCGGCGCAGCTTGCCAAATCCTTCCACGTCACGCGCGGGGCGATGACGAACACGCTTCGCAAGCTGGAAGTGGCGGGATATGTGCATATCCGGCCAGATTGGGACGACGCGCGCCGCAAGCAGGTATCGATCAGCCCGGCCGGAGCGCGGGCGCGCGATGCGGCGATTGCGGCGATCACCCCGCTCATCACCGAGATGATGGGCGAGCTGGGCGAGGATAAGGTGCGCGCCGCGATCCCCGTTTTGCGGGAATTGCGGGTCAAGCTGGAACCGGACGGTGCCGATTAGGCGGGTTTGGTTGCCGCTGTCACGTAATTGACGCTCAGATCGCGATCCGACAGGCGCCAGGTCCATGTCACCGGGTTGAACTGGAACCCCTTGCGATCCACCGGATCGAGCCCGGCCCTGCGCAGCAGATCGAAAAGCTCGTCCGGCGTGATGAACTTGGACCACTCATGCGTGCCCTTGGGCAGCCAGCGCATGACATATTCGGCCCCGAAGATCGCCATGACATAGCTTTTGGGATTGCGGTTGATAGTCGAACAGATATGCAGCCCGCCGGGTTTCAGAAGCTGCTGACACGCGGTGAGGTAAGCCAACGGATCGGCGACATGCTCGACCACCTCCATGTTGAGCACGGCATCGAACGCTTCGCCCTTTTCGGCCATCGCTTCCGCCGTGGTGTGGCGGTAATCGATCTTTAGCCCCGACTGTTCGGCATGGGTGCGCGCCACGGGAATGTTCCGTTCGGCGGCATCGACGCCGACGACCGTCGCGCCGAGCCGCGCCATCGGTTCGCACAAAAGCCCGCCGCCGCAGCCGATGTCGAGGATGCGCAGCCCCTCGAAGGGGTGCGGCTTGCTCATATCACGCTCGAACTCCGCCGCGATCTGGGTCGTGATGTAATCCAGGCGGCAGGGATTGAGCATGTGGAGAGGCTTGAACTTGCCATCGGGATCCCACCACTCGGCGGCCATCGCTTCGAATTTTGCAATTTCGGAGGGATCGACGGTGCTGGCCCCGGTCATGTAAGTTTCCTCATGGTCTTTTGCGTGTTTCGCGCAATATAGTCTGGTCATGGATAAATTCCCGAGCCAAAAGCGCGCAGTTCAGTTTCTCTATCCTCCCGTCGAGCCGTTCGACCAGCGGATGCTGGATGTCGGCGACGGGCATCGCGTTTATGTCGAACAATGCGGCGCGCCGGACGGGGTTCCCGTGATCGTGCTGCATGGCGGGCCGGGTGGCGGGTGCAGCCCGGCGATGCGGCGGTATTTCGATCCCGAAACCTATCGCATCGTGCTGTTCGATCAGCGCGGCTGCGGGCGGTCGAAACCCCATGCCAGCGTCGAGAGCAACACCACCTGGCATCTGGTCAGGGATATCGAGCTTATCCGCACGACGCTCGGCATCGAGCGGGCCATCGTGTTCGGCGGAAGCTGGGGCGCGACGCTGGCGCTGATCTATGCGATCACGCATCCCGAGAGGGTTCGGCAACTGGTGCTGCGCGGCGTGTTCACCATGACGCAGGCGGAGCTCGATTGGTTCTATGGCGGCGGTGCCGGGCAGTTCTGGCCCGAGACTTGGGCGCGCTTCGTCCAGATGATCCCTGAGGAGGAGCGGGATGATCTTATTGCCGCCTATCACCGCCGCCTGTTCAGCGGGGACCTGCGGAGTGAAACGCATTTCGCGCGGGCCTGGTCGGCATGGGAAAACGCGCTCGCGTCGGTCTATCCCAGCGGGGCGGGCGGCGATGCTCCGGGCGAGTATGCACGGGCCTTCGCACGGCTGGAGAGCCATTATTTCATCAATAACGGGTTCCTCGACGAAGACGGCTGGATCCTGAAGAATGTCAGCCGGCTCCACGGTATTCCGGGCGTGATCGTGCAGGGGCGCTATGACATGATCTGCCCGCCGCAAAGAGCCTGGGATCTGGCGCAAGCCTGGCCCGATTGCGATTTTCGGATGATCCGCAATGCCGGGCACGCCCTGTCGGAGCCAGGGATCAGCGCGGAACTGGTGCGCATCATGGACAGGATCGCGAGGCGGTAATCAATTTCCATGGGCGACTCCCGTCGGCGCTTGTGTCGCCTCCGGCGGGAGTATTTGGAAAGAGAAGATAGGATCAGAGTACGTAGCGGCTCAGATCGGCCGATCGCGTCAGCTCGCCCAGGTGCTTTTCGACAAAATCTGCATCGACGGTGACGCTCTGGCCGGATTTGTCCGGCGCGTCGAAGCTGAGGTCCTCGAAGACGCGCTCCATCACGGTGTAGAGCCGCCGCGCACCGATATTCTCGACGCTCTGGTTCACGTCGGCGGCGATCTTGGCGAGCGCGGCAATGCCGTTTTCGGTGAAATCGACAGTCACCTCCTCCGTCGCCATCAGCGCGGTGTATTGCAGCGTCAGCGCGTTGTCGGTTTCCGTCAGGATGCGTACAAAATCCTCTTCGGTGAGCGCACGCAGGTTGACGCGGATCGGTAGGCGGCCCTGAAGTTCGGGTAGCAGATCGGAGGGTTTGGCGATGTGGAAGGCACCCGAGGCGATGAAAAGGATGTGATCGGTTTTCACCGGCCCGTGTTTGGTGCTGACGGTGGTGCCTTCGATCAGGGGCAGCAGATCGCGCTGCACGCCCTCGCGGCTGACATCGCCGCCGCGCGCTTCCTGCCGCGCAGTGACCTTGTCGATCTCGTCGAGGAATACGATACCGTTCTGTTCAACCGCTTCGAGCGCGGCTTCCTTGACCTGTTCGTCGTCAAGCAGCTTGTCGGCTTCTTCGGCGATCAGAATGTCGTAGCTTTCGGCCACGGTCATGCGCTTGCGCGTGGTGCGTCCGGCGAAGGCCTGGCCGAAAAGATCGCCGAGATTCATCATCCCCGCGCCGCCCATTCCCGGCTGGCCTGGAATATCCATCATCGGAAAGGGGCTCGAATTGTCCTGAAGTTCCAGTTCGATGATCGTGTCATCGAGCAGCCCGTCATTCAGCTTCTTGCGGAACATCTCGCGCGTGCTGTCGCGGGCGCCTTCGCCGGCGATGGCCTCGATCACGCGTTCCTCGGCAGCCTCATGAGCGCGGGATTTCACGTCCTCGCGCATGTGATCGCGAGTCATGGCGATGGCGGAATCCACCAGATCGCGGATGATCTGTTCGACATCGCGGCCGACATAGCCGACTTCGGTGAATTTCGTCGCCTCGACTTTGATGAAGGGCGCGCGCGCGAGCCTGGCCAGCCGGCGGCTGATCTCGGTCTTGCCGACGCCGGTGGGGCCGATCATCAGGATGTTCTTGGGATAGACTTCGTCGCGCAGATCGTCGCTGAGCTGCTTGCGCCGCCAGCGGTTGCGCAGGGCGACGGCGACGGCGCGTTTGGCATCTTTCTGGCCGATGATGAAGCGATCGAGTTCAGAGACGATTTCGCGCGGGGTGAGGTCTGTCATGTGCTGTCCTTTGGTCAGGCGTCGATCGTCTCGACCGTGAGGTTGCCGTTGGTATAGACGCAGATATCGGCGGCGATCTGCATGGCGCGGCGGGCGACGGCTTCGGCGTCCATGTCGCTTTCCATGAGCGCACGCCCTGCGGCGAGGGCGTAATTTCCGCCGGAGCCGATAGCGGCGATGTTGTGTTCGGGCTCCAGCACATCGCCCGCGCCGGTGATGACGTAAAGATCGCGGCCATCGGAGACGATCAGCATCGCTTCGAGCTTTTGCAGGTATTTGTCGGTGCGCCAGTCCTTGGCCAGTTCGACGCTGGCGCGTTGCAACTGGCCGGGGGTCGCTTCCAGCTTGGCTTCGAGCCGTTCGAGCAGGGTGAAAGCATCGGCAGTGGAGCCGGCAAACCCGGCGACCACATCATAGCCGCCCGGCGAAATGCGCCGCACCTTGCGGGCGGTGCCCTTGATGACGGTCTGGCCCAAGCTGACCTGCCCGTCGCCCGCGATCACCACCTTGCCGCCCTTGCGCACGCCGATGATCGTGGTGCCGTGCCAGCCGGGAAACTCTTTGTCGGCCATGTTTTGTCCTTGTTCAGTTCGCTGTCGATATGGGTGGGCCGAGCGAGGCTCACAACCCTGAAACGCGAAACGCCCGGCGATCCCGGCCGGGCGTTCGTTTTGCGTTGTGAGCAAATCAGATGTTTTCGTCGATCCAGCCCTTGAGCGCCGCCTTTGGTGCCGCGCCGGTGCGGTTCGAGACGATCTGGCCGTCCTTGAAGATGAAGAGCGACGGGATGCCCCGCACGCCCATCGCGGCAGCGGTGTTCGGGTTGTTGTCGACATCGACCTTGGCGATCTTTACCTTGTCGCCATATTCGCTGGACAGTTCTTCCAGCGCCGGGCCGATCTGCTTGCAGGGGCCGCACCATTCGGCCCAGAAATCGACCACGACAGGGACGCTGGAATTCTTGACTTCGCTATCGAAAGTGTCATCGGTGACGGCGACGGTGGACATGGTGTTTCTCCTTGCGACTGGGCGCGTGATTGGGTCGGTATACGAGACTATGTATCCCCGCTTGCAGCGTCAAGGTAGGGGCAAGCCGCGAGGGCTTGTGTCGTGAGCGGTTCGGGCAACGGCATGTAGCTGGCGTTTCGGGTCCAGAGGATGCCGGTTTCGATCTCGCGATCGGGGTAGATGACGGCGAGCATCGCGCGGTAGGCGCCCATCTGGCGCAGCAGGCCGTCAGGGGTTTGGGCCGGCGTTTCGGGCACGGTCCGGTTGGACTTGAAGTCTACTGCGATGATCTTGTCGGGGCGGATGAGCAGCCGGTCGATCACACCGCGCAGGACAGCGTTCCGCAAGGCCGGAAGGCGCGCCGTGAGCGGCACTTCGGCGAGGGCTTCCGGCGCGAAGAACGGTTGTAATTCCGGGCTGTCCAGAACGGCGAGCGCTTCGACGATCATGTCATCCGCATGCGGGTGATCCGGAATCAGGCGGCGCGCGATAGCGGCGCGTTCCGGGGCCGGGATCGTGGGTAGGGTTTCAAGCAGAAGATGGATCAGCGTGCCGCGTTCCTTCGCCAGATCGGACAGATCGTTGTCGGCACCGGGCAGCGCCTTCGCGCCGCCGAGATCGGACGGGGTCAGCGCTTCGCGGGCCGGATCGCAGTGCGGCGCGGGGCGAATGAACTCATCGGGCAGCGCGATGTGTTGCGGAGCGGCGGGTTGCGGTGCGGGAGGGAGCGGTTCGGGCCAATCGAGATGCGACAGGCGCAGACCGTCCTTCGGCCCGCCATCGGCGAAACCGAAGCCATGGGGCGCGGCGTCGCAAGTTGCCAAGGTTGCCTTGATGCGGTCGTGCCACGCCTCCGCTTTCGTGTCGGCGGCGCCTGCACCGGCCACGACAAGCCAGCGTTCCGCCCGCGTCAAAGCCACATAGAGCAAGCGGTCCTTCTCCTGCTCCTCGGCGGCGGCGGCGCGTTCGACAGCGGCGTTCTGAAGCGCCGTGCGGGTCGCACCCGTGCCTCGCCAATGCGTGCTGCCGTTCGCCTGCACGAAGCTTTCGCGGCTTGACTGGGATTGTTTCTTGTGTGTGTCGGGCAGGATCACGATGGGCGCTTCAAGACCTTTCGCGCCATGGATCGTCATGACCCTGATACGCGCGCCTGCGCTGTCGACAGTGCGCTTGATCTCGATATCGTCGGTTTCCATCCAGTGCAGAAAGCCCGTGAGGCTGGGGATATCGGTCTGTTCATAGGCGAGCGCCTGGTTGAGCAGAGCGTCGATGCCATCCTCTGCCTCTTCACCGAGCCGCCCGATCAGCTTTTGCCGCCCCTGGTGGCGGATGAGGATCCGTTCGAGAAGATCATAGGGGCGCAGGAAATCGATCTGGCGGCGCAGATCGAAGATCATATCGACGACAGGTGCGAAATCGTCTCTGCGCCGGCGCAATTCTTCCCAGAGATGGGGCGATCTGCGCCGGTGGGCCAGATCGAAGATCGCCTGTTCATCGAGCCCGAAAAGCGGCGAACGCAGCGCGGCGGCAAGCGAGAGGCTGTCCTCGGGCGTGGCGAGAAAGGCCAGAAGCGCACGCAGATCCTGCACCGCGAGTTCGGCCATGACCTTGAGCTTGTCTGCCCCGGCAATCGGCAAGCCGAGCGATTTGCAGCTTTTGAGGATCTCGTGAAAAAGCGCGCCGCGACTGCGCACGAGGATCAGGAAATCGCCGGCATGGACCGGGCGGGAGCCAAGGGCGCCATCCTGCATGACGGGCAGGGCGGTGCCGGTTTTCAGCGTCTCGTCGATGAACCGCGCCACGCGCCGCGCCAGCGTCACGGTATGATGGGTCGGGCTGACGCGATCCACGGGCGTGTCCCAGGGCAGATCGTCCTTCTCGTCCTCCGCCGGTTCGATCAGCGGCCAGAGATCGACCCGACCGGGTAGGGTCTGGTGAAAGGAGATGTGGGTCTGATCCGGGAGAAAACCGGCCGCGTCGCGCCCTTGAAACAGGGTATCGACAAGCCGCAGGATCGGCACGGAGGAGCGGAAAGAATAGCTGAGTTGCCCGTCCTGCAAGGGCGCCTCGGTGGCTTGCAACTGCTCTCCGAAGGCGCTCCGCATATGGTCAAATTCCTGTGGATCGGCGCCTTGGAAGGAATAGATCGACTGTTTCTTGTCGCCGACCACGAAGATCGTGCGCCTCGTGTCCGCGCGTGCCCCGGTCCCTGAGGTCAGTTCGCGCGCGAGTTGATCGATGACCGCCCATTGCGCCGGGCTGGTGTCCTGCGCCTCGTCCACGAGTATGTGATCGATCCCGCCATCGAGCCGGTAGAGCACCCATTCGGCCTGTTTCGCATCGGTCAGAAGCCGTCGGGTGCGGGAGATCAGATCGTCGAAATCGAGCCAGCCGCGCGCCTGTTTCGCGTCCTCGTAGCGGGCCAGGAACGCGCCGGCGAAGCGGTGCAGGATCGCGTCGCGCTCGCAAGCCTCCAGCGCCAGCCGTGTCTCGCGCGCCGCTTCGATGCGGTCGAACAGGTCCTCCAGCCGATTGACCTGCGCCGCGAGCGCGCCTTTTCGCAGGGGCTGGTTCGGCGGTATCTTCTTGCGGCGCTCCCCGCTCTGGGTGAACACGATTGGCTCCATTGCCAGAACCGCCTCCATCCCGCCGCATTGCGCCGCCGTGATCGCATCCGCCAAGCCGTTGTCCGCCTTTGCGCCGCTGCGTAGATCAGGCTCTAACCCTGCGAGAAACGTCAATTCGTCGCCCGGGAAGACAAAACCGGGCAGGCTCTCCGGCGTCTGATGCGGGGCGAGCCCGTATCGGCTGCGCAGCGCCGTCATGTCGAGCGGCGGCGTGAAGCCCTCCCTCTCGCCAACGATTCTGTCGGCAAGCTCGTGCAAGGGGCTGTTGGAGGCGATGCGCGCGATGTCCGCGATCAGGTCGGCCTCGTCCCCCTGTGCCATCTCGTCGAGGATCTGTTCGCGCAACAGCTGTGCGGTGCGGTCGTCGATTTCCTGGTATTGCGGGCTGATCCCGGCTTCCAGCGGAAAGCGGCGCAGGATCGATGCGCAGAAGGCGTGGATCGTCTGGATCCGAAGCCCCCCCGGCGTTTCGATTGCGCGCGCGAACAGCGTGCGCGCACGGGCCAGGAAGTCAGGATCGAGATCGGCGGGATCCTCGCCAAGCTCCGCCAGTTCCTGTTGCAACGCGCGATCGTTCAGCATCGCCCATTTGCCGAGCCGCTTGAACAAACGGTTCTGCATTTCGCTGGCGGCGGCGTTTGTGAAGGTCAGGCAAAGAATATTCTCCGGCCGCGTATGCCCCAACAGCAGCCGCGCGACCCGGTCGGTCAGAACGCGCGTCTTGCCCGACCCGGCATTGGCGCCCAGCCATGTCGAGGCCGACGGATCGGCCGCGCGCACCTGCGCTTCGGTAGCATCGTTGCGGATCATCTCAGAAACACCTTTCGCGCCGGATCGGACGCATCCCATTCGCCGTAGCGCGACAGTTGGTCGTAATCCGATCCGAAGGAATCCTTGTGCATCCTGTTGCGCGCCGTGTAGCCGGTATCGGGGTCGCGATAGGCCGTGATGAGGTTGCGCAACATGCCAAGCGTGCGTTCGGGCGGCGACTCGGCCAGTGGCGCGGCCACTTCCTCGCCCGTGCCGGCGAGCGAGATGTAACGCGCATCCGCCACGCCGCGCGGTGAAATCGCATCGAAGCCCCCCTCACAGAGAAGCGCCGCGATGACGAGCAGCTGCACATCGAACGCCATCTGCTGCTCAGCCTTGGGTGCGGTGCCTGTCTTGTAGTCGTAGACCAGCGCTTCGCCCCTGTCGTTCAGATCGATCCGATCCGCCTTTGCCGTCACGCGGAAGGGCGGGGTCGCAAGGTCGATCTTGCCGGTCGTCTCGAAAAGAACGGGATGCGCATCACGGCGCCGCGCCTTTTCCTGCGCGATGAACCAGTGCGCGACCTTCTCGATCCGAATGCGCCACTGAATACGGTCGGCAGGCCACGGCACTTCAGCATCGAGAAGCCGGCGCGCGGTGTCGATCAGCGCCTCTTCCGAAACCAGATCGACCCTGTCGTGCGTGTTGGAGACGAATGTTTCGAACACCTTGTGAAGGACGGTGCCGCGGTGCATCGGGTTCGGTGCGTGCTGGATCGGATGAAGCGGCCGCAGTCGGAGAATCTTAGAGGCATAGATCGCGTAGGGATCGCGGATGAGCTTTTCGATATTCGTCACCGACAGCTCGCTTGGCCGTGCCATCACCGGCGGAACCGGCGAGGGGCGGGGCGCGCGGGGGGTCTCTATCGGCGCTTCGAGCGCGCGGCCCAGATCGAGCCAGTGGCGGCCCTTGCGCTCCATCTCAACGAGCGCCTGCGGACCGCCCATTGCCGGCAATCCACGCATCAGGTTCGTCAGACGGTTGAGCCAGCGCGACGGCACGGTTTCGGCATCTTCCGACCGCTCTGAACGTGTGAGCCAGACTTCCGCCGCTCCGATGGCCTGCTGGAAATCATGCGCGGCAAGGCCGATCCGGCGTTCCGGCAACAGCAGCCCGGCCTGCTGCCGCATCCGCCGGTTCAGCCACGGATCGGCGGGCGGCATGTCCGGCCAGCTTTGTTCGTTGAGCCCGCCGAGAATGACCAGATCGGCGCCCATCACCCGCGCCTCGATGGTGCCCCATATCAAGATCCGAGGATGCGGCGCGTCGCGGTCGCGCACCTCTTCGGAGCGCAGCAGACCATCAACGAGATCCGCATAGTCACGGGCGGTCATGGCGCCGCCGAACGGAGCATTGCGGGCAAGATCGTCAAAGAGCGCGCGGCATGTCTCGCCCGCCTTGCGGTTCCAGAGTTCCGCCGCATCGGCGCTGCGCGATCCGGCACAAATCGCTTCGGCCTGCGCGATATGCGACTCTATTTGGCTGGTCAGGGTCTGCTTGGCAGGGTTGGCCGGCTGCAACAGCCAGCGGTCGATCCAGCCAAGCCAGTCCTGCGCCTCATCCGCCTTTTTCCACGCCCTCAACTGTTTGAGATCGGGATAGGGCACGCCTTTGGCGCGGATGAAGAGTTCGAGTTCCGATGTCCAAAGCCGGTGCTGCCCCCGGTCCGCGCCGATATGGCAGAGCGGATGCTTGAGGATGGTCAGCAGCGCATCGGCGGTCGGCCCGTTGACGCGCAGTTGCGCGACATGACGCAACAACCGTCCCGGCGCGGTGAGTTGCGCCGGCGTGCCGGCGCTGTCGTCGGGCAGGATGTCCCACCGGTCGAGAAGCGCGCTGACCCGGCGTGTCAGCATCCGGTCGGGTGTGATGAGCGCGGCTGTTTGCCCGTCCTCCGCCGCCTTGCGCAAGCGGAGCGCGATGGCCCGTGCCTCATCGCGCGGGGACGGCGCGTTGACCAGTGTCAGAGACTGAACGGCCTCGTCCAGCGGCGGCAGGTTCGGCCCATCGGACAGCCATTGATCCGTCACCGGCGCGGGCCGCATGGCGAGCGAGACAAGCGCGTTGCGCGCCGGGTTCGGAGGCGGCGTTTCGGTCCACCTCGCCACTTGCCCCGCGCCAATTTCCAATGCTTCCAGCAGGCGCGCAAACCGGAATTGCGGATGATCCTCGCCCTGCATCGCTTCGATGTTGCGAGCATCGGCTTGCAGCGCCGACCAGACCTGCGCCGGCATGTCGAAATCGAAACCGGGCAGGACAACAGCACCCTGCGGAAGACGCGCCGTCGCCTGCATCAATCGAAACGCGGTGCCGCGTGATCCGGTGGAGCCGGCAACGATCACCGGATGGTCGGGCGGGTCGCTGCGCCAGCGTTCGAGTCGCCGCGCCAGCGCCATGCGATTGACGGTTGCCGTGTCGGGGGCGTCTGTGTTCGGATCGAAGTAATGCGTCACGATCTGAAGGAACCGCTGCGCGCGTTCCCAATGGCCGGATTGATCCGTCACGTCGAGCGCTGCGATATCCTCGGGCGTGACGCCTTCGGCCTGCATCTCATCGAGCAATGCGCCAAGAGACGAAGCCAGATCGTAAATGGCAGAACGCGGCGCAAGGCTTGGGTCCGCCTCGATCAGGCGCGCGACCAGTTCTGACAGTTCGAGCTGACGGCGCAGCGCCGGCACCGGGGCCGGCAGCATGGCATGTTCCAGCGGATCGGCAAGCTGGGTGATGAGCCGGATGCGCGGAAGGAAAGATGCGCCATCCTCGGCAAAGATCGTCTCGATCCGCCGCTGCATGCGGTGCGTGTTGAGGATGAGTTCGACCCGCGCAATGGCTTCGGGCGGCTGACCGGCCAGCCGCGTTTTGATGCCTTTCACCAGCTCGTGGCCGAAATCCGCACCGGGCGGCAAGGCAAAGAGGCGGGGGGCGCGGGCTGGCTCAAACATCGGGATCGTCCAACAACGCTTCTGCCAGCGCGATGCCCTCGGGGTGACCGACATCGCACCATTGGCCGGGATAGGCGATAGCGCGCAGCGTGCCGTCAGCTTCGAGATCGTCCCAGATCGCCTTGAGCGAAAAGACGGAGGCTGGATGGTTGGCCACGATATCGGTGCGAATGATCTGAAGGCCGGTAAAAACCGTCTTTGTGCCCCAGACAGCCCGTCCGTCCGGCAGAATATCCAGATCGCCGCGCGCGTCATGCCCGGCAGCGCGTTCGCATGGAACGCAGAGCAGAAGCGCTTTCATATCGTCCTGCCACGCGTCATGGAGCAAGGCAAACGGGTTCGGCCCTTTCCAGATCGCATCGGTGTTCATGGTAAAGACCGCTTCGGCATCGAGGAGCGGCAGCGCGGCCTTCAGCCCGCCGCCGGTATCGAGAATTTTCGGAGATTCGACCAGAACTTCGACCTGCTGCCCCGACAGGTGATCGATAATCTGTTCGGCTCTGTAATGCGCGTTCGTGACGATTTTTCGTGGCGTAATCGCGCGCGCAAGCCTGAGCGCATGGTCAATGAGCGGCGTTCCAGCGACCTCGATCAGGGGTTTGGGACGGTCCTCGGTAAGCGCGCCCATGCGTGTGCCGAACCCGGCGGCGAAAAGCATCACGGTGTCGGGCATGTCGCGGCTTTCTGCAATCGGTCTTGGGTGGGTTCGGGCAGGATCGGACGGGCGAGCGGTGCCAGTTCCACGGCGACGGGGCTGTTCAGACTGGTCTGGACATATGCCCAGACGCGCGGAATCAAGCGGAGATAGGCCGGTTTGTGAGAGGTGCGCGCAAGACGGGCGAAGATTCCCAGAATCCGCAGGTTCCGTTGCAGACCCAGAAGGTGATAGAGAGGCTGGATATCGGCTTCTTCCCTGCCGGTCTGGATCGCGTAGTGCCTGATCGCGGCGCTTTGCGCCTCTGCGGTCACGTCGCGCCGCGCGTCCTGCAGCATGGAGACCAGATCGTAGACCGGCGGCCCGGCGAGCGCGTCCTGGAAATCGAGCAGCCCGACGCGGCGCACTCCTTCGCGCTGGGGCAGCCAGATCATGTTTTCCGCGTGGAAATCCCTCAGGATCAACACGATCTTTTGCGGCAGATGCTTTGCCAGACATTCGGTGAGTGCAGAGGTAAGCGGCTTCGGATCGGCGGCGTTGCCGCCGAGTGCGGGGATGTAGTCGGTAAAAAGCGGTTCGATGAGACCGCCGAGATACTCCGCATCAGCCTCAACGAGCCCTTGCGGCGGTGGCGTGTCGTCGAGATGCGCCAGCACATCGACCGCCGCGCGATAGAGCGGCGTTTCCATCGCGGGCCTTTCTTCCATCGCGCGCGCGAATTGCGCATCGCCGAAATCCTCGATCAGCATCAACCCAGGCGCCTGGGCGATGATGCGCGGGGCGGAGAGGCCTGAGGCGAGCAAGTGATCCGCGATGCGGGCGAAGCGTGCGGTGTCATCGGCGGGATCGACCATCAGGATGGCGCCGGTTTCACCGGAGCGCAGTCTGACATAGCGTCTGGACGACGCATCGCCCGCGAGCGGGTCACGCTGTGCTTGCGCCCAGCCATGCGCCTCGAGAAACGGCTCGATCCCGTTCATCCCATCACATCCGCGATGCGGCCGGTCCATTTCCCGGCGCTCCAGTCCAGATCGATCCGGCGGCTGTCATCCTGAGCGCTGTCGGCAAGACCGATCCGCAGCGCATCCTGTGGGGCGAGATCGCCGAGCCTGTCCGGCCATTCGACAAGGCAGATGGCCGTTTGAAACGCGTCCATCAGTCCCAGTTCGACGATCTGGTCGGGATCGGCCAGGCGGTAGAGATCGGCGTGCCACAATTCGGCATCGGGAAGATCGTATGTCTGCACCAGGGTGAAGGTCGGGGACGGCACATCTTCGGGCTCGGCAAGGCGCGAAAGGATCAGCGCGCGGGCGAAGTGGCTTTTGCCGGCCCCGATCCCGCCGGACAGCAGAAGGCTATCGCCCGCGACAAGACGCGCGCCGAGCCGCCGGGCGAGCCGTGCGGTATCGTCGGGGGAAGAGGATGCAAAGGTCGCGTGGTGATCCGTCATGGCGGCAACTTACCCGCCATGCCAGCGGTCGCAAGGCGGCTTTGTCAGCCGGATACGATTTGCAGCGGCTCGGAGTCCGGGCGGGGCAGGCGGAGGTTCGAGGGCGGGCAGAATCGGATCAGCGTGGCGCCGAAACAGATCGGATCGACCCGGCAGATCACTTCGCGCCCGTCCTTGGCGCGCAGTTCGGTGTCCCAGCTTGCGCGTTCGGTGGCATTGGTGACGAAATCGCGCAATTCGGACCAGACCGGGCTGGGGTGAAAGGCGGCTTTCCAATCTTGCGTGGCATCGCCAATCGTCGCTTCAACGATGCAGCTGTCCGGATCGACGTTCCACATCTGCCGGAAGGCGCTGTTGCAGACCGTCAGGACGCCCTGCTGGTTGAACACGGCAACCGCGTCCTCCATCGCGTCGATCGTCGATTGCATCGTTTCGAGTTCGGTGCGGAAGCCGCGGGTCAGGGAAACCTCTGCGGTGATATCGTTGAACAGGAAGGCGATGGCCCCGTCCGGGTAGGGGCGCCCGGTGACATCGAAGGTCTGACCACCGGCAAGGTTCCATGTCTCGCGGAAACGATCATCGCTTGCAGCGGCGACAAGCTTGGCCATGCGTTCGCGCCAATCGCTGATGTTCTTCGGCTCCGGCATGAACTGACGTTCGCGCAGCTTGTCGAAGAATTCGAACAGGTTCGGCCGCCCGCTCAAGAAATCGACGGGCAAGCCGCTGAGGTCGATAAGTGCCGGGTTGAAAAGCGCCAGACGCCTGTCGCGGTCGAAAATCGCGAGGCCCGTGGTCAGGTTGGCAAAGGTCTTGGACAATGTCTGAACGAAGTTGCGTTGCGCCTCTTCGGCCTGAACCACCGCATCGACGGCGGTTGCGAAATGCAGGATGCCGGTATCGGTCTGGCGCTGGGTCACTTCGAACCAGCGGTCATGCCGCGCGATGCCGTCCGGCAGGCAGACGCGTTCGGCGTTCAGGCCGCGCAGGTCGCCAAGATGCGAGGCGATCTTCGCTGCGCATTGCGCCGGCCCGCCATGCTTGCGCGACAGCTTGTCGAACGCCTCATTGCCCCAAAGAAAGCGGCCGCTGCCATCGAGAGACCAGATCGGGTTCGGTGAGTGATCGAGCGCCGGCTGCGCCTGCCGCGCGGCGATTTCGCGGCGCCGGGCGGTGAACCAATCCTGCTTGCGCGTCGGCGCCGGTGAAAGATCGATGCGCGTTCGCTTGCCGAAACAGGTCATGGAAACGGCCGGCCCGTCCGCTTGCGCATCAGGCGGCGCATCGAGCGACATCGGAAGGCCGGGCGCGATCCCGGCAAGCGTGCTGCGCACGGTGTGCCAATCGGGCGGTTCGGCGTCATCCGGGAGAAGCGGCCAGATCGCATCATCCGCGTCGATCAGCCTGTCGCCGTCGAAAACGAGCGCGATACTCTGCGACAAGTCCGCCATCGGTTCACGACCGGGCCTGCGGGCCGTGAGCAGGACCGCCACCGTCAGGCCGGCGCAGGCCAGACCGATCAAAGCCGAAACCAGAACAAGAGAATCCATCGCGCCACCTGCAAGACAACCGTTCCGCGCAATCAAACACGCTCCGGCTTAACAGTTGGTTAATTTCCGATCGCCGTTTCAGATATCGAAGGGCTGATTCTCACCGATCCCTTCGCCGAGAGCGCGTTCGGGCGGAACGATCGCCTCGCGCGGCCAGGTGACCTCGACCATCGCGCCGCGCGCTTCGGGATGGCTGGCTTCCTTGTAGGCTGCGTTGGAAAAGCCGAGCTGTGCCCCGCTGCGTTCGAGCAACGTCTTGGCGATGAAAAGCCCAAGCCCCATGCCCTCGTATTCCGGGCGGGCGGCCCGGTCGCGGTCGCTGCGGCGTGTGCGCATGAACGGATCGCCGATCCGGCCAAGCATGTTCGTCGGGTAGCCCGGACCGTCATCCATGATGCGGATCGTGATGGCGGTTTCAGTCCAGTTCACATCGATCCACACGGTCGAGCGGGCGAAATCGACGGCGTTCTGGATGAGGTTGCGCAGACCGTGGATGATCTCCGGCACGCGCTGTGCCTCGGGCGCGAGGGCCGTTTCGTTCGGGCCCTTTCCTGCGATCCGCACGTCCTTGCCCCTGTCGATATGGGGCTCGGCGGCTTCGCGGATGAGTTCGAGCAGCGGAGCGCTGCGGATTTGCAGATCCTCTTTGCCCGCCCGACCCATGGAGCGCAGGATATCGCGGCATCGGTCCGCCTGTTCGCGGATCAGGCGCGCATCGTCCTGTTGTTCGGGCCTGTCATCGAGATCCTCGATCAGTTCGGAGCTTGTCAGCTTGATCGTCGCGAGCGGCGTTCCAAGCTCATGCGCGGCAGCGGCCACGACACCGCCCAGGTTGTTGAGCATCTGCGTTCGGCTCAACGCGAGCTGCGCCGCGACCACGGCATCGGCGGTCGCGTTCATCTCATTGGTGATTTTGCGCGCGTAGAGCGACAGGAAGACGACCGCGATGGTGATCGCCACCCATTGGCCGAAGACGAAGAGATCCGGGATCCGCAGGATGAATCCCTGCTCGGTACGCAGGGGCAGGTGAAAGAACACCATCAGCGTAACAAGGGCTAGAGCGACCCCGCCGATGATGATGGTGGAGCGCAGCGTCATGATCGTGGCCGAGACGATCACCGGGCCGAGGATGAGGATCGTGAACGGGTTGTGCAGCCCGCCGGTGAGATAGAGAAGGAAACACAGTTGCAACAGATCGAACAGCACCATCGAGAAATTCTCGGCCTCGTTCAGGCGCTTGTTCTGCGGGAAGCTGAAGGTCGCAACGAGGTTGCCGAGCACCGAGACACCTATGGCGAGGTAGCACAGGCCAAGCTCGAGCCGCAGGTTGTAGAACCACTGGGCCAGCGTGATGGCGGCGAACTGGCCGGTCACGGCCATCCATCTCAGCAGGATCATCGTGCGCAGACGGATGAAGCTGCCGCGCTGCCTTTTCTGGAACTGGCCGAACTCCGTTTGCGTCATCTGCGCCCTTTCGCCGCTTGCGTTCCGAGGTAAAACCCTTACCTCCACAGCAGCGAAGCATAGGCAAGGTGCCTTCGATGAGAAGCGCTTTGTCGGCGATGACAAAAGAGAGGATCGCATGAACCGTTTGGCAATCGCGTCGGGAGCCATTGCGCTGGTCGTTCTGCTCGGGGCTGTCTGGTATGTCGCCGGCCCGTCGAGCGGCGGCGATCAATACGCCGAATGTCGTGCGACGAGCGTTGCCGGGGGCACGGACCAGATCGGCGGACCGTTCACGCTGGTCAATGCCGAGGGCGAAACGGTGACCGACGAGGACGTGATCACCAAACCTTCGCTCGTGTATTTCGGCTATACCTTCTGCCCCGATGTCTGCCCGCTCGACACCGCGCGTAATGCCGAAGCCGTCGATCTTCTGGCCGAGCAGGGCTATGACGTGCGACCGGTGTTCATCTCCGTCGATCCGAAGCGCGACACACCCGAAGTGGTGGGCGATTACGCCGCCAACATGCATGAGGACATGATCGGGCTGACCGGGTCCGAAGAGCAGGTGAAGGCAGCGAGCCAGGCGTATCGCACCTATTTCAGCCGCCAGCCGGGGGATGACGATTACTACCTCGTCGATCACTCGACCTTCTCCTATCTCGTTCTGCCCGAAGAAGGGTTCGTCGAGTTCTTCCGGCGGGATCTGACCCCGGATCAGGTGGCGGAGCGCACGGCCTGCTTTCTTGACGTCGGCTGATTAAGCGCCATTTGTCCTTTGAAGTTCGAAACTTCGCCATTATGAGTGGCGGATAATTCGGTTTTCAAGGAAGGACATCAAGGTGAGCGAGCGCACTGTCGAGGACCTGGGTGAAGACAAAAGCCTCCTTCTTGTCGATGACGATGAACCGTTCCTGCGCCGTTTCGCCAAGGCAATGGAGAAACGCGGCTTCGAGGTCGAGACAGCACAATCCGTGACGGCAGGATCGGCCATCGCGACGGCGCGGCCCCCGGCCTATGCGGTCGTTGACCTGCGGCTGGAGGATGGCAATGGGCTCGACGTTGTCGAAGTGATCCGGGAAAAGCGCCCCGACAGCCGTGTTGTTGTTCTGACCGGCTATGGCGCCATCGCAACGGCCGTGGCTGCGGTGAAGATCGGTGCGGTGGATTACCTGTCCAAGCCCGCGGACGCGACCGATATCACCAATGCGCTTCTCGCCAAGGGAGATGATCTGCCGCCGCCGCCCGAAAACCCGATGAGCGCGGATCGCGTGCGTTGGGAACACATCCAGCGTGTCTATGAGCTTTGCGACCGCAACGTCTCGGAAACCGCGCGGAGGCTGAACATGCATCGGCGCACCTTGCAGCGAATACTGGCGAAACGGTCGCCCCGGTAGCGTCCTAGCCCATCTGCTTGAGCAATGCTTCATGCCGTGCGGTGAAGTCCTGGCGCACCTCCACGGGAGGGCGTAGCACGATCGTTAAATTGGCGATCAGCGCATGGTCGGGCTTGCCGAAGAATTTGTCCGCTTCGGCTTGTGTGAAGCCGGCGATCTGGGTGGCTTCCATCCAGGCGCTTATGCGGTCTGCCTTCTTGATCTGTTTCTTCAGGCGTGCAGGCGTTTCGGCCGCAAGTCCGAAGCGGCGATGAATCGCGGCGGTCAGTCTCTCGTCGAGCGCACCGTAACCGGGGCCAACCGCGGCTTTCACAGGTGAAATCATGTCTCCGATCACGTATTCCGGCGCATCATGCAGCAGGGCTGTCAGCCGCTCGCGCGGTTTGGCCCTGGGGCACAGCCGCGAGAACAGCGTTTCGACCAGAAGCGAATGCTCCGCCACCGTATAGGCGTAATCTCCGAAGGTCTGCCCATTCCAGCGCGCCACAAAGGCAAGGCCGTGGGCGATATCCTCGATCTCGATATCCACCGGGGTCGGGTCGAGCAGATCGAGCCTGCGGCCCGACAGCATCCGTTGCCATGCGCGCGGGGGTTTTGCCATTGTCACCTCGTTTTGCGCTTTGGGTAATCGGCGCCTTGCGGCTTGTAAACCGGGCGCATTGCCGGGGGCGGGCCTGCGTGCTACGTGCCGCAGCCAATGAGTTGACAATCGGAGCCGGGCATGGCCAAGGACTATATCGTTAAAGACATTTCGCTTGCCGAATTCGGGCGCAAGGAACTGGACATCGCCGAAACCGAGATGCCGGGACTGATGGCGCTCCGCGAGGAATATGGCGCGGCGAAGCCGCTGGCCGGCGCGCGTATCGTCGGCTCGCTGCACATGACGATCCAGACCGCCGTGCTGATCGAAACGCTCGTGGCGCTGGGCGCCGATGTGCGCTGGGCGTCGTGCAACATCTTCTCGACCCAGGATCATGCGGCGGCGGCGATTGCCGAAGCGGGTGTGCCGGTCTTCGCGATCAAGGGGCAAAGCCTTGAGGAGCATTGGGATTATCTCGACCGCTCGTTCCAGTTTCCCGAAGGCGCGAACATGATCCTCGACGATGGCGGCGATGCGACGCTTTATATTCTGCTCGGCGCGCGGATGGAGGCGGGCGAAGATGTGCTTTCCGTGCCGCAATCCGAGGAGGAAGAGGTTATCAAGGCGCAGATCAAGAAGCGCATGGCCGAAACCCCCGGCTGGTTCGCCAAGACACGCGACGCGATCAAGGGCGTCAGCGAGGAAACGACGACGGGCGTGCACCGGCTTTACGATTTGCACAAAAAGGGCCAACTGCCTTTCCCGGCGATCAACGTGAACGATTCTGTCACCAAGTCGAAATTCGACAACAAGTATGGCTGCAAGGAAAGCCTCGTCGACGGGATTCGCCGGGCCACCGACACGATGATGGCCGGCAAGGTTGCCGTCGTGTGCGGCTATGGCGATGTGGGCAAAGGCTCGGCTGCATCGCTGCGGGGCGCGGGCGCACGGGTGAAGGTGACAGAGGCTGATCCCATCTGCGCGCTTCAGGCGGCGATGGATGGGTTCGAAGTGGTTCTGCTGGAGGATGTGGTCGGCTCCGCCGACATCTTCATCACCACCACCGGCAACAAGGACGTGATCCGCATCGAGCATATGCGCGAGATGAAGGACATGGCGATTGTCGGCAATATCGGCCATTTCGACAACGAGATTCAGGTCGCGAACCTGCGCAATCACAAATGGACCCGCATCAAGGATCAGGTGGACATGATCGAGATGCCCTCGGGCAATCGCATCATCCTGTTGTCGGAGGGCCGTTTGCTGAACCTCGGCAACGCCACCGGGCATCCGTCCTTCGTCATGTCGGCCAGCTTCACCAATCAGGTGCTGGCGCAGATCGAGTTGTGGAAGAACGGCGATCAGTATGAAAATCAGGTCTACATCCTGCCCAAGCATCTGGACGAAAAGGTCGCGCGTCTGCATCTGGGCCGGATCGGCGTGAAGCTGACGCAGCTTTCGGACGAACAGGCGGCCTATATCGGGGTGACACCCGAAGGCCCGTTCAAGCCCGAACATTACCGCTATTGAGGCATTGGGCGATTGCCGCAAACCCGGTGATTGCTCCCCGTGACCGGAATGCCCGATATGACGCGCCTCTTTTCGAGAGGCGCGTTTTTCGTTGCCCTGCGCAGCCTATTTTGCCACGTTTGCCCCCGTCAGGGGCGCTCGAAAGAGCGAAAACAGTAAGATAAGGGGACAGTCATGGGTAAGAGAGACGATCTGATCTCGCAATATGCCGAGGATCTGAAAAACAAATGCGGCATGGATCCGGACATGGATCTCTTGACGAAAGTGACAATCGGCTGCGGCCCGTCGATCTACGATTCCGATGCCTCGACCGTCGCCGCGACCCAGCCGGGGGAGCTTGAAACGGTCAAGAACAACTTTCTGGTCAAGAAGCTCGGCCTGAGCGATGGGCCGGAGTTGATGGATGCGATCAATTCCGTCATCGACACCTATGGCCGATCCGAGCGCAACAAGTATCGCGCGGTGATCTACTACATGCTGACCAAGCATTTCGGCAAGGAAGCGGCCTATAGCTGAGGGTCCGCCGAACCTGGGGCGTCTTGGCAAGGCGCCCTTGATCTTTCGCGTTTGAAACAAGTTTTCGGCACTTGCAGTTTGCCGCAAACGGTTCGCTGTCGTAGTGTCATGAAGCAGGCCAGTATGGCCGAAACCGAATTCAGTTGACGCGCGTGGTGACTTGGGAGCGCGGGGACGGAGGGTTTCGGCACGGGCCGGAACCCTCCGAACGTTTCAGGCCGGTATCCCGGCCATGTCGCAAATGATGCGCCACTGCCCTTCGGTCACCGGCTGCACCGACAGGCGCGGGTTGTTGACCAGCGGCATATCCGCAAGCCGCTCATCCGCCTTCACCTGATCCAGCGTGACGGGCGTTTCAACCGGCTGGACGGCCTTGATATCGACGCATTCCCAACGCTCGTCCTCGGTGGTGCTGTCGGGATGCGCTTCGGCGATCACCTCCACCACGCCGACAATCGCCTTTTCCTTTTGCGAATGGTAAAAGAGGCCCCGGTCGCCGACGCTCATCTCGCGCATGAAATTGCGCGCCTGGTAGTTGCGCACGCCGTCCCATTCTTCTCCCGCATCGCCCTTGGCGACCTGATCCTCCCAGGACCAATCCGAGGGTTCCGATTTGAAAAGCCAGTATCTCATCGCCGGATCACCCGTTTCCACGGGAACAGATCGACGCTTCGAAAAAGCCCCGCCTTGGCATAAGGATCGTTTTCGGCCCAGTCACGGGCGGTGTCCATGTCCGGCACGTCGAGAATGACGAGAGAGCCGATCATCTCGCCGTCATCATCGAGCAACGGGCCGGCCTGTTCGACAACGCCGGTATCCTCGAGATAGGCCAGATGCGCCGCGCGATTGGCCTTGCGGGTTTCCAGCGCGCCGGGTTTGTCATGGGCGATCAGGGTGATGAGCATCTATTCCTCCTTGAGCGGACGCGTCATCAGCGCGTCTATGGCGTCGGAAATCGTGACCTTGCCGTCAAGCAATTGCGTGACAGTGCGGGTCAGTGGCGCGTCCAGACCGCGCTTTTCCGCGATCGCGGCCATCGCGCGGGCGGTCGCCGCGCCCTCCACCGTGATGCTTGGGTCGAAAGATTCGCCGGTGCCGAGCGACAGGCCGAGCCGGTAATTGCGGGACAGATCGGATGTGCAGGTCAGCGTCAGATCGCCGAGGCCCGAAAGACCCATCATCGTGCCGCGTTCCGCCCCGAAGGCGGCACCGATGCGCTGCATTTCGGCAAAGCCGCGCGTGAGCGTCGCGGCCCGCGCGCTGTCGCCGAGGCCGGCGCCGATCACCGCGCCGCAGGCGATGGCAAACACGTTTTTCAACGCGCCGCCCAGTTCCGCGCCGATGGTGTCTGCGGTGCGATAGAGCCTGAGCGTGCGGGTGGTCAGCATGTCCTGAAGCGTGGCTCCGATCTGCGCATCGGTGCAGGCGAGCGTCAGGGCCGTGGGCCGCCCGATGGCGATATCGGCGGCGAAACTCGGCCCGGTCAGGATCGCGGTCGCGTGCTCCGGCTGGATCTGTGACAGCACACCGGTCGGGCCGAGCCCGGTTTCCAGTTCGATCCCCTTGCAGCAGGCAACCAGGGGAACGGAGGGCAAAACGCGGCCTTCCAAAGCCGGACGCAGCTGTTGCAGCGGGATCGCGACAAACAGGACGGAGCTTTGTTCCAGTTCGGCAAGCCTGGATGTGATCGAGAGCGTGTTTGGAAAGCGCGCGCCGGGAAGATACCGGCTGTTCTCGCGTTCCGTTTGCATCGCTCCGGCCTGTTCGGCCGAGCGCGCATGAAGCGTCACGTCCTGCCCGGCCTTGGCCAGCGCAATCGCCAGCGCCGTCCCAAACGCGCCGGCTCCCATGATGCCGATCATGCCTTCGCCCCTTTCCGGCCGCTGCCAAGGGCGGCCGGCGCGCGCTTGTCGAGGGGCCATCGCGGGCGGGCCGATAGGCCCAGATCGTCACCGCCTCGCTCCGCGAATATCTCTCCGCCAGCATAGGCGATCATCGCCGCGTTGTCGGTGCAAAGCGCGAGCGGCGGGGCGATAAAGGGGATATCGCGGGATGCGCACAAGGCCTTCAACGCGCTGCGCAGTGCGCTGTTCGCAGCCACGCCGCCCGCCACGGCAAAACCGCTGATCCCGTCCGACGCCGAAAGCGCACGGCGCGATTTTTCGACCACGACATCGCGCACCGCTGCCTGAAAACCGGCGCAGAGATCGTTCACATCCTGCGGATGCAGCCCACCCTGATCGGCGATCAGCGCATCGCGCTGGCGCAGAAGCGCGGTTTTGAGGCCC
The DNA here is from genome assembly GCF_023370775.1 of Marivita sp. GX14005. Taxonomy (GTDB): domain Bacteria; phylum Pseudomonadota; class Alphaproteobacteria; order Rhodobacterales; family Rhodobacteraceae; genus Marivita. Next base: position 927,278 of record NZ_JAMCCQ010000001.1, on the reverse strand, counting down.
GAGAAGGACAGATCGCACCCGTCCCTGTCGAGAAGCGGGCGCGGGAAGGTAAAACGCGTTTCGTCGCCTTGCGCCGCGTGGTGTTCGACCGAAGGTCCGCCGGGTTGCGGCAGGCCGAGCAGGCGCGCCGTCTTGTCGAAAGCTTCGCCGGGCGCGTCGTCAATCGTGCTGCCAAGGCGTGTGAACTCCGTAGGCCCGTCCACGCGCAGGAACTGGCAATGCCCGCCCGAAACCAGAAGGATCAGATAGGGATACGCCAACCCGTCGCTCAGCCGGGGCGTCAGCGCATGACCGGCAAGATGGTTCACTCCGATCAGCGGCTTGCCTGTCGCGGCGGCAAGCCCCTTGGCCATCATTACGCCCGACAGCACCCCGCCGATCAGCCCCGGCCCGGCGGTTACGGCAATCGCGTCGATGTCGCCAAGTGCCGTGCCGGCCTCCTCCAGCGCCTGCTCGACGCAATGGTCCAGCTTCTCGGCATGGGCGCGCGCAGCGATCTCCGGCACCACCCCGCCATAGGCCGCGTGCAGCGCGGTTTGATCGGCCACGACGGAGGACAGGATGCGCCGCCCGCGCAGCACGGCGGCGGCGGTGTCGTCGCAGCTGCTCTCCAGACCCAGAATGGTGAAATGCCCGTCCATCCGACTTTCCATTGCGCCCTACGGCTCAAGCAGTTACCACCGACGGGCGCTGCTCACAATGATCCGGGATCCATGCCTGCCTCGCGCCCCCTTCTCTTGCTGACAAGGCCAAGGGCCGCATCGGAGGCATTCTGGTCGAGCCTGCCTCAAGAGACCCGCCGCATGGCCGATTGCCTTGTCAATCCGCTCCTTTCCATTCGTGTCACCGGCCCGCTGCCGTCTTTGCATGGAATCGCCGGCCTGATCTTCACATCATCGAATGCGATAGATGCGTTCCGCCGGCTTGGCGGCCAGCCTTCCGATATCTCCACCATTGCCGTAGGCGAGGGAACGGCCAGCGCCGTTCGCGCGTTCGGTTTCCGGGTCGCGACTGCGGGCGGCACGGCCGATGCTGTCGTGAAACACGTGCTAAGCCAGAGGTATGGCGGCCCATTGCTGCATCTGAGAGGAGAAACGGCCATCGGCGATATTGCTCAAAGACTGACAGCGGAAGGTGTGCCGACGCGGGAGGCAGTGCTTTACGATCAGGTGCTTCAGCCGCTTTCCAAAGCGACGCGGGAGGCTTTGTCGCAAGACAGGCCTATCGTCGCGCCGGTATTTTCCCCAAGAACGGCAATGCAATTGGTGCGCGAATCGAAAGATTTGAGGAACATGCGTTTCGCGGCGATCAGCCCGGCTGTGGCGGAGGTTCTCGGCGAAGGCAGAGCGCGGACGGTCGAGGTGGCCGATACGCCCAATCGGCAAGCCATGCTGGATCTTGTCGCGAATATGGTCTCTCGTGCCGGTGAGCCTGCGAGACGGTTTTGATATATGAGGGAAAATCCTGTTCTATAGGGCAGGGGTAACTTGAAGGAACATTCGGTGGCCAAAAGAAAGAACACGAATAAACCCTCGGACACGCCGGTGCAGAACGAGGGAGCGAAGGACGAGAGCGTGGTTGAGCCCTCGGCGCAGGACAGCACCACAGAGGGTGCAGCGGCGCCGGAACCCGATATGGAGACCGCTGAAAAGGCGGTCGATGCGGTCGATACCTACACCGCAACCGATGACGGCGCGGCGGATGACATGCCCGACACGCAGCCGGGCAAAGCTGATGAGACCTCGCCCTCCGATGCGCCTCAGGTCGATGATGCGCCCCAGGTCGATCCGGCCGCCGATACCGTGGAGGCCGCAGGGGATGATGTGACCGGCGATACTTCAGAGGTCGGCCGGCAAGCGGCGGATACCGACCCGGCAGAGCGGCGCGACGAACATCTGACTGAAGACGAGGCGGAGCAGCTCATCACCGATGCTGAAAACACGCAGCCTCATCCAACTGACGAAGGCGCGTCCTCTCATGACGCCCGTCCCGAGGGGCCCGAGAGATTGCCCGTCGCACCGCAGGTGGTCCGTGAAACCACGGTCGAACGCAAGGGAGGCTTCGTTCCCATGGTTCTGGGCGGTGTTGTCGCGGCGGCGGTGGGATATGGCGTTGCGGCCTATGTCTCGCAGGATCTCTGGCCTTTCGCCGTCGAACGGGACAACCTGTTCGAGACGGAGACCCGCGCCGCGATGGAGGCGCAGGATACATCCCTCGCGGATCTCACAACGCGTCTGGAAACGCTGGAAAATACCGAAGTTCCAACCGTCGATCTGACGCCGCTGGAGGAGCAGCTTGCCGCTTTGCAGGATAGCCTTGCAGGCATCACCACGCAGATCGACGATCTGTCGCTCCGCACCGAGGCGCTCGAAAAGCAGCCGATGGAGCAGGCGGTCTCTCCCGAGGCCATCGCGGCCTATGAGCGTGCGCTCGAAGATCTGCAAAAGGAGGTCGATGCGCAGCGCGCCGAAGTTGAACAGATGGCGAAAGAGGCCGTCGCCGCCGAGGAAAGCGCTGATGCCAAATCGCAACTCGCCGCCTCCCGCGCCGCCATGGCCGAGATCACCGCTGCGCTCGAAACCGGAACGGGGTTCGAAGATGCGGTGGATGTTCTCGGTTCCAACGGGGTTGAGGTGCCTGAGCCGCTGACCGCGAATGCCGAAACCGGCGTTGCAACCCAAGGCGCTCTGATCGAGGCGTTTCCCGATGCCGCGCGGGACGCCTTGGCCGAAGCCCGCGCGCTTCAGACCGACGGTGCATCCGGCACGAGCCGCGTGACCAGCTTTCTTGCCAACCAGCTTGGCGCGCGGTCGGTTGAACCGCGAGACGGGGATGATCCCGACGCCGTGCTGTCGCGCGCCGAAGCGGCGGTCCGTGCCGGAAATCTGCAAACCGCTCTGGACGAGATCGCAACGCTGCCCGAAGAGGCGCAAGCCGCCCTTGCGGATTGGGCGGAACGCGCGCAGACACGGCTCGAAACGAAAAACGCTGCGGATACGCTCGTCCAGCGGCTCATGCAGGAATAAGGGGCGCGTGATGCTTTGGTCTCTGCTCAAGATCGTTCTGTTCGTCGTCATCGTCGCCGCGCTGACCTATGGGGCCGTTTTCCTGATGGAAAGCACCGGAGGCGTGCAGATCACCGTTGCCGGGGTCGAATATACGCTCGGCCCGCTTCAATCGGTGATCGCGGCGCTGGTGTTTCTCGTGCTCGCCTATGTCTTCTTCAAGCTGGTCAGTCTTCTGATCGCCACGCTGAAATTCATCAACGGCGATGAAACCGCGATTTCGCGCTATTTCGACCGCAACCGGGAGCGCAAGGGCTATCAGGCGCTGGGCGAGGGGTTGACTGCGCTCGCCGCCGGAGAGGGGCGGCTTGCGATGGCCAAGGCCAACAAGGCGGAAAAATACCTGCACAAGCCCGAGCTTACCAATCTTATCACGGCCCAGGCGGCGGAGATGATGGGCGATCGTAAGAAGGCCGAGGATGTCTACAAGCGGCTCGTCACACATGACGACACGCGCTTTGTCGGTGTGCGCGGCCTGATGAAGCAAAAGCTCGAAGAGGGCGATACGACCACCGCGCTCAAGCTGGCCGAGCGCGCCTTTGCAATCAAGCCCAAGCACGAGGAAGTGCAGGATATCCTGTTGCGCCTGCAAGCACAGACCGCCGATTGGAGCGGGGCGCGCAAGACGCTGAATGCCAAGCTCAAGCATGGTGCCCTGCCGCGTGACGTCTACAAGCGGCGCGACGCCGTGCTGGCCCTGTCCGAGGCGAAGGATGTCCTCGATGATGGGCAGACCATCGAGGCGCAGGAAGCGGCGATCGCCGCGAACAAGTCCTCGCCCGATCTGATACCCGCCGCGGCAATGGCCGCGCGCAGCCATATCGCGCAGGGGCGCAAGAAATACGCGGTGCGTTTGCTCAAGAAAGCATGGCAGGCGCAGCCGCATCCCGATCTCGCCGCTGCCTTTGCCGAGATCGAACCCAGCGAATCTGCCGAAGCGCGGCTCAAGCGCTTCCGGCAGTTGACGTCGATCCGGCCCGAACACCGGGAAACCCGATTGCTCCTGGCGGAACTCAACCTCGCGGCGCAAAATTTCCCCGAAGCGCGCCGGTCGCTTGGAGACCTTGCCGAGACGGAGCCGGACACACGCGTTCTCGCTGTCGTCGCCGCGATCGAACGCGGGGAGGGTGCGCCCGACGCTATCGTTCGCGGTTGGCTTGCGCGCGCTCTGACGGCGCCGCGCGGCCCGCAATGGGTTTGCGAGAACTGCAATACGATCCACAGCGAATGGACCCCGGTTTGCAACAATTGCGAGAGCTTCGATACGCTCAGCTGGACCACGCCGCCGCAAAGCGACACGGTCCTGCCCGCCGGCGCGGAAATGCTGCCGCTCATCGTCGGCTCCATCGAGGACAAGACCGAGCCTGCGATCGAGCCCGATGTGGATTCCGCGCCCGCCGATGTAACCGGCCCCGCGGCCGACCGCACCGAGGAAATCGCAACCGAAACCCCGGCCAGCGAGGATGCCGTGATCGACGCCGGCGTCGAGGCGGAGCCGGAGACTGAGAAAGCAAAATAGGGACTTCCCTCTTTCGGGATGCAATGCTAATTGCCCGCCATCGCGGGCGCAGTCTGCACCCCGATACTGGCCGCTGTAGCTCAGATGGTAGAGCACGTCATTCGTAATGATGGGGTCGGGGGTTCGAGTCCCTTCAGCGGCACCACTTCTCCGCCAGGTCTGCAACCGCGCCCGAACGGCTCGTTATGAGCGGCGGGCCGAAGCGTATCGCAATGCGGGAGGTTATTTGAATGAACATGAAATCCCTGCGCCAAGCGGGTCCGTCCCGGTTCGATCCTTCCGCTTTGCCCGTCGTTGCGCTTGCGCATAACGAGGGCAACATCCTTCCTGAGTTCCTCGCGCATTACCGCGCGCTAGGACCCGTCACGTTCCTGATCGTTGATGATGGCTCAACCGACGATACCGCCGACATTCTCGTCGATGCCTCGGATGTCACCGTCTTTCACCCTGCGGACGGAACGTCTTATTCGGCGGACAAGGCGACATGGCGAAGTGAGCTTCTGGATCTTCATGCAGACGGGCGATGGTGCCTCGTCCCCGATCTGGACGAGCATTTCGTCTTTACGGGCGCGGACACGCTCCGCGGCTATATCGATCAACTCGAAGCTGAGGGCGCGGATGCGGTTGTCACCCTGATGATCGATATGTATGGCGATCTTCCACTTCGCGATCATGTCTACCCGGGCAATAGCGGGCTCCGGCTGTCCGCGCGGTTTCCGCATTTCGACGGCCCCGACCAGTATGCGATGCGCCGGTCGTCGCATGTTTCGCGGAAAACCTATCCGACGCCGCCGGTCGTGTTCCATGGCGGTTTGCGCAGCAGATTGCAGCGCGGCGAGCTTCTTGCCGGCGCTTCGCCCATCGTCGCTTGGGTTCTTTCAAACAGGCTCGGGCTCGACCGACCTTTGAACGGCCCGCCCGGTATTTTGCGGCGACTACTGATCGAGCCCATGGCGCGGCGTCATTTCGCGGGCGATCGCAATCTGACCAAGCTGGGGCTTTTGCGCTGGCAGGCCGGGATGCGGTTCAACGGCGGTGCCCACAAGTTGACGCGGCAGCGGACGGTTTCCGAAAGCATCGCGGGATTTCTCCACTATCCGATTACGCGCGGGGCCGAGGGCGTTCGGTATATCGCCGAGCGCGGCCAACATGCCAGCGGAGGCAAGCAGTACAAGTCATTGCTCACCGAAGGCCGTCTGGATCGCTCGCCGGTTTATCCTGGAACCCGGACATTCCAGACACCCGATGACCTGGGCGGACTTTTGCGGCCCGTTCCCAAGCCGCTCTGACGCGCAGATCAGCCCAGCGCCTCCAGACCGAGTCGAACGGCGCGATTGGGGTTCTGTTCCAATATGAACTGGCCCAGCGTGCGGGCCAGCCGCGTATGGCCTTTTTCCACGGTCCGATTGAACAATTCGCGCTGGTAGCGCGGAAAACTGCGGCGGGTGCGAAGCATCCGGTAATAGGCCTCCCGCGTCAGCGTGCCGTCCAGAGCGCCGAGGATGATCGGGCTTAGGATGCCCATTTGATTGAGCGAACTGCCAAGCCGGTGGCCAAGAAGCGGCGCACGCAGATGGTCGACATTGTCGCCGGTGAAGCGCGCAGCATGTTTCGCATCGAGCGGCTCATAGGGATCGAACAGGATCGACACCCGATTGGCGGCGCGGCTGACCTCGGCCGCATCGCCATAGCGCCCGGTAAAATCGCGATCCCAGACAACCTTATAGCGGGTTTCCCACGGCACGACCGATTTATCGACCGTCGATTGCGGCGAGATCGCCACCACGTCACATCCCGGCGCGGCGGGGGAAAATGCGCAAGCCGCGTAGCCCCCCATCGAGGCGCCATAGAAGACGACACGTTTGAATCGCCCGAAAAACCCCGACGCCTTCAGATCGTCGAACTGCTCGTAGACCCACGGCTCGCGATACCAAGTCCAGCCGCCAGCGAGCACTCCGAGCATCGACCAGCCCTGCGCCTCGATAAAGTTGTAGCCCCAGGGGCGGCGATCCTCGCGTTTGGTCATTGCGATGTCGAGATTGTCGAAGGTCACGACCAGCGTATCGGGATCGCGCGGCACGAAGAGGAAGCTATGGCCGTTTGTGCCGGGTCGATACCACCCGTCGCTCCCGGCAAGCTTCGCGGCGATCTCGTCCCAGTTCTCGTCCCCGTCCGCGGCGGGGGGTGCGGGCGTCACACGGATGCGCGTGATCTGCTTCCCGTTCTCTTTGCGCACCGAGAGCGCTTCGTTGCTGCCATAGGTCTTGAGGAACGGGAACGCGCCCGAGCCCCGCCGCACATCCATGAACACGCGTGTGTCCGAGTGAAGGCAGCGTCGCATGAAAGGTTCGAGAAACGGCACCTTCCACCGATCGCCAAAGCCGTTCAGATTGCACAGCACATCGACAGGTTTCAGCGCCTTTTCCGACCGGATCACCGTGATCCTATCCTCGGGCACCTCGTTTCGGGTGAGGAATTGAATATAATCTGCCAGCCAGGGCTGATCCTCGTCCTTGAACTTCGCCCGCCGGTTCGTGTTGACCAGATGGATGTCGCAATCGAACCTATGATGAAGCGCCAGAACGAAGCTGCGCGCGGTTCCGGCGATATCGGCCACGCTGCTCACCTCCGCAAGATCGAGATCGTCGATCAGACCGCCCTCGAATTGCCTGCTGCCGCGACCCTTGAGAGGTGCCGATACGGGGCTGATCCCATGATGCTTCACCAGCTTGTCGAGGTAGGAGCCAGGGGGCGGCAGCCCGTCATGTCTCTTGCCAAGCTCGCGCTTGTTCGAGGCCCAGAGATGAAGCGCGGTGGTTTCGGGCGTCAGAAGCCCCTCCACGATCTCGGACCGGCGCAGGAATCTCAGCCGTTCGCGGAAGGTGATCGGGTAGAACGCGTTGAGCGGCTGCACCTTGTCCTCCAGCCCGAGCGCATGGACGTAATGCGTCACCATCATCGGCCCCCACACGCCCCAGGGTTGCCCGGAGACATGCACCGGCTTGCCTTTCGCGGCCATGCGGCGCATCTCCGCCTGTCTCTTCTTCGGCAAGAAAGGCGCGATGGAATAACGATCCTCGGTGAACGCGAGCATCTGCAACAGCATCTCGCTGTCTGCCGGCAGGCCGAGAACAGCGTTGTTCACGCGGTGTTCGCCCGGCAACTCGTAGCCCATGACATAGTCGCTGTCATAGCTCATCGGGCGATGACAATAGACATCCGTATCGATCCAGATCATGCCCGGATTGCGGTGAATCATGTGCAGGCGAAACCAGTCGGCGAAGAGTGCGTAACTGTTCTTCTGCTCGTATTTGATGAAATCGTCGGTATCGATCACCTCGCGCCCATCGCGGCGGATCACGCCACCGGGCACGTTGGGAATGTCCTCATAGCTGAACAGCGTGATCCTTTGACCCGCATCGACAAAGGACTTCAGGCAAAGCTGCTCCATCCAGCTAAGCGGCCCCCCGATCCAGAGCGTTCCAACCTCGCGCTCGCGCGCCATGCGCTATCCCTCGCTCGCGCCGGCCTCTTGGCGGACGGCGTTTTCCATAATTGATACGCGTGATGCATCGAATTTCGATGGCCTGCGTGAAATCGGGCGCAGTTTTCCCGTCATTCGTGCCTTTGCTGCCATCCCGCTTGCATGCCAATGGGCCGAGCCGCTAGGTTTTCGCAGAACACGACACGTCCGGGCAACGCGGTTCGGCAATGAGGCAGGCATGAGTTACACCGTCGTTTCCACGATGAAGAACGAGGGGCCATATATCCTGGATTGGGTCGCGCATTACAAAACGCTTGGCTTCGATCACATTCTCGTCTGCACCAATGATTGCACGGACCCGACGGTCGATATCCTGCTGCGGCTGCAGGAAATGGGGCTGGTGACGCAGCACAACACCATCGTGCGCAAGGCGGGCATCCACCGCAGCGCGTTGCGACAGGCCAGCCGACGCTATGATATCGTGATGGATGCCAAATGGGTCTTCGTTTGTGATGTGGATGAATATCTGAATATCCACATGGGCGACGGATCGGTTCAGGCACTGGTCGATGGCTCGGGCGAGGACGTTGACGTGATCTCCGTGCCGTGGCGGGTGTTCGGGCCGGATGGCGTTGAAAAGTTCGCGGACAAACCCGTCACGCAACAGTTCAGGATGGGCGAGTATGAATGGGACGCGAAAGAGCGGCCCCAGACAGGCAAGTTCGTCAAATCGATCTACACCAACCAACACAAGTTCCAGCGCATGGGTCTGCATGCGCCGGTGTCCCTAGACGAGCATGTGAACGACACACTGCGCGTTCTGCCGGGCGGCGCGCCCTATATCGTCAACGGCGAACGCACAGACAACCCGCCGCTCTTCACACATGCGCAGGTCAACCACTACGCCTTGCGCTCGATGGACAGTTTCCTCGTCAAACGCGCACGGGGCCGCGCCAACCATTCGCACCACGTGCTTGGCCTAAACTATTGGGAGCGGTTCAACCTGAACGACCAAGAGGACACGTCGATCGACCGTTACAAGGCCAAGGCGGGCAAACTGGCACGCGAGCTGAAATCCGATCCGGTTCTGAAAGGCCTCCACGCCCGCGCCGTTGAATGGCACAAGCGCAAGGCCGCGTCATTGCGGATGGACCCGGAGATGGATGAATTGGTGGATGGGATCAAAGCGTCGCTTTGACCTCGCCAAAGATCATTCGGCCGCCCATTTGCGATCCTTATTGATGGATGCCGCAACGTCCAGAATACACCGCGCCCGGGCATCGAAGGAATGCGCTTTGGCCAATGCCTTGGCAAATGCAACGCGCTTTTTACGTTTGGTTGCGGTTTCGGAACGCGCTTTCTTGATTGCGGTTTCAAAACTCTCTTGATCGTGAAAGGTGTAGACAAATTCCGCGATATCATCAGGCAGAAAGCCGACATCTTCCGAAACGGGAATGGCACCGCACGCAAGGGCATCAAAAACCCGGTTGGACAGCAAGCCACGAGACTGCATGACAGGCGTGTGATCGTTGAGAACGATCTCGGCCGTCTGATAGATCGCGGGCAGATCGGCGTTGGCAACGGCATCGTCGACCACGTAGCTTGCATACGGCCCGTCGCGCCAGCCCGGCCCCCAGATTTTGACTTCTTCGTTGGCCTGTTTCGCGTATTTGATCGCCTTGCGCTCTTCTCCGGCGCGGACCCGACCGACAAAGACAATCCCGCGTCTGGTTTTCGCGTCGCCGGGATTCATAAGGTCGGCATCGAAGGCTTGGGGCAGAAAGGTTGAAATGCCCTTCGCACGGCCCTTCATGCCCTCTTGCATTTCCGTGGGTGAGGCCCAGAAAACATGATCGGCTTCGTCATAATTCATGTCGCGCATCCCCTTCGAGATGCACCAGAACAGCGTTTTCCGACCGGGAATGCGAGACACCTGGGCACGCCCACGCAGCACTAGGTCGATACCGCCCGGTGCAGTGTGCGCATTCCAGTTTTCCTTGGATGCAATTGTGGTCCGGTGCCCTTGCCGGGAAAAGGCTCGCGCCAGACCACGGGCAAAATGATAATCGCCCCAGTTTTCGACCTTGGCTTGCGAAGGTGCCGCGATTTTGATGCAAATATCTGGGTTATTTTCCCACCCGGCACTAAGACCGAACGGATATTCAGACATCCAGCGCGAGGTTTGTGCATCCTGGATCGGGAACGATGAGAAATACCTGTCCACCCCATAGCTGTCGAGTTCCACATCAAGGAACTCTTCCAATATCGCGTCGTAGTTCTTTTCAAGTGCGCGATTCTTCGGATCAAGACTGCTCACAATGACCAGTCCGGTTGGAGCCGCGTCAACGATTTCGAGTGACAGATCTGGTCGATACTTTTGCAGGATCGGAACCATCTTCCAAACGTCCCCTGTCCAGGATGACGTTTTGGTCTGCCCTCGCTTCCTTGATGTCATCGCCACATTCCATGGCAGGCAATCATGAAGCAGGATTATGCCATCTTTGGAGGCGTGTTTTTCCGTCCCGATAAAGTCGCGCAACAGATATTCAAACAGGTGCATGCCGTCCAGAAACGCCATATCGACGCGTGCGCCCAGCGTTTTGAGCCTGTCAGCCTCAAAGAACGCATCACTTGTTTCCTGAAACGCATATAGCGCGGGCTTTTGCCCCACGACCTCTTGCCGCAAGCGGTAGACGGGATCGACCGAGATCGACTTGGCGGAACTCAATGCGAGGCTGGCCCCGGTCTGGGTGCCAATCTCAAGATACCAGTCTGGCTCTACCGTCTGATGAAGCCGCTCGAAAAATGACAAATACTGAAGGCCAGTCGCAAGGTGACACCCATCTTCTGCGATACGTTTCATGCTGTGCGCCTCTTGCGATTTCCTGTTTTCCGGCATCTACGACCCGACGTGACTGTCCCGCCTGACAGATTGATGTATTTCACTGTCTCGACCAATCGCGCAGCGAGGGTGTCGAGCAAGGCCATGTTTGAAGTCTCTGCCCAACTCAGCCTCTTTTGCAGTATGGTGTGAGGACATTGCGGATCTGTAAAGAAAAGTCGCGCCAAAGCGTCTGAACAGCGGCTGGGTTGTGATGCAATTGCCATTCGCCTCGGCAGCGTGGTCCCGAATGGGTGACACGCTTTCACTACATACCATAGGCTTGCACTCAACGAGATACACGCAAGGAAGCCATGTCCCAGATTGTCGAACGACGCATGACAGGGGTCCGTCTTGGGGCGGTTACAGTGTTGGATGCCGTGCAAGATGTGATCGAAGGCGCATCTTGCGTCACGCTGTTTCTTGCGGCGGGCAGCGATATTTCCCGGCTTGAGGTTAATCACGGGGCTGAAGCCATTTCGCAGATCAGCGTGGGCGGCGCCGTTTCTGCGACCTATGCAGTGCCCCCGAACGATTTAGTGACGTTGCAGGTTAATGACGCCAAGACCGAGATTGCTCCGGTTGCCGCGGAACACAGGTTGTTCGAAGGGCGGAACATCCTCGCCGCCGTGCGAAACGGTGAGGATGCGGCGACTGTGGCCGCATGGCTGCGTTACCACGTCGAAACCCAAGATGCACAGGGTGCCGTGATCGTCGATCGGGCGCGGTCAGGGGCGCAGCCGCGTTTTGCGGAAACCTTGGACCGCGCACTTGCGGAGCGCGGCGTGGATTGCCCGGTCGTTCTGATGTCAAGCGACCTGCCTTTGGGCAAACCCGATATGCCGCCCGAGGCGCATCCGTTCAACGTTCCCGAAGCACCGGGAAAGGACAGGATGAAGGTGCCGCCGCCGTCGCCCTGGGATGCGCCATTGGGGGTGATGTCGCTTTACGAAATCTTGCGAGCGCGGTTTCTTGGCGATGCGCGGGCGGTGGCCAATCTGGATGTGCACGATCTCCTGCCGTCCGGTGCGCCAAATATCTTTGACAGCGCGGTCGAGGCGAATGGCGGGGTGATCGCGCTTGTCGGCCGGCATTGCTACCCGTGGCGCGTGCGGAAGGGTGAAGGACCCCGGTTTGGCGATCACATCTGCGTTCAGTTCGACGCGCAAGGTGGTCGTCAGCGCTGGTGCATCGCGCCGGCCAAGGCACCAAAGAACGCGATCTGGCGGCTGATCCGCATCGGCAACGCCCCGCCGGATCGCAGCCGGACGCAGCTTTTCTACCGCCATATGGCGCTGCGTCACCCCGCGCCGTCCATCTCGAAAATCGTGCCGAAAACATCGCTGATCGAACATCCGCCGTTGATAACGATGGCCGAACAATACTGGAGCCACAAGCCCGTCAGGATGCCCGAGCTTGCACCCGATCCGGTGCCGGAAAAGGGTCGGCGCGCCATTGTCACCACGATGAAGAACGAAGGCCCATTCATCCTCGAATGGCTGGCCTATCATCGCGCCATAGGGTTCGACGATGTGCTGGTCTATACCAACGACTGCACCGACGGCACCGACACGATGCTCGACCTACTGCAAGCCAAGGGGTTGGTGCAGCACCGGGACAACCCGTTCCGCGACAGCGGGCTGAAGCCGCAGCACGCGGCCTTGCAGGCGTCGGAGGACGAGCCTGTCATCAGGAATGCCAAATGGGCGACCTGTATCGACGTGGATGAATTCATCAACATCAAGACCGGCGACGGCACGCTCGACGCATTGTTCGACGCGGTGCCGGATGCCAACATGATCGCTATGACATGGCGGCTCTTTGGCAATGGCGATGTGCATGAATACGCGGATTGCCCGATCACCGAGCAATTCCAGCGCTGCGCGCCGGAGTTCGCGCGCAAGCCGCATCAGGCTTGGGGTTTCAAGACCCTGTTCCAGAATATCGGCCTTTTCAAGAAACTCGGCGTGCATCGCCCCAAGGGGCTTAACCCGCAGCTTTGGGAGGAGATCAACTGGGTCAACGGCTCCGGTCAGCCCCTGCCGCGAGAGATGTATCGCAATGGCTGGCGGTCGACGACCGACACCTACGGTTATGATCTGGTGCAGCTGAACCATTACGCCGTGCGCTCCGCCGAGAGCTTTCTGGTCAAGCGGGATCGCGGGCGGGTCAACCATGTGGATCGCGATCAGGGGCTGGCTTACTGGTTCCGCATGAACAACAATGCCGAGGAAGATCGCTCCATCCAGCCGCGCCTTGCGATGATGCGAAACGAGTTGGATCGGCTCCTGTCCGACCCCGAGATTCGCGCGGCGCATGATGCGGCGGTCCGCGCGCATCGCGACAAGATCGCGGCGCTCAAGGCAACGGAAAGCTACGCTGCCTTTTATGCGGAGCTGACCGGCGACCGGCTGCAGAAGCTTTCACGCCTGCACCGCCATTTCGGCTCGAACGTGTTTCTGGCTGGGCCGGGCGTCGTGCCGGATGAGGTGCTTTTGCGCGATCCGGACGGCGATTGGTTCTTTACGGTCGATGAGGTGGAAGAAACGGCGCATTGAAGCGGTGCGGCGACGCATTGCGGTTCATGCCGAAGCGGACCGAACGCGTAGGCCCGGTCCGCGATGCGCAATCCGAAGTCAGCGGTTCACGATGGCCTGAACGCGAAGACGCTTTTCGCTTTCGCTGTCGCCGGAATGAATGACAGACAGGATCGTATTGACCTGCGCTTCGCTCAGCGCGGATACATTTGCCTGCGGCGCATATTGCTTGATTGCGGACGTGTCCGGCATGGCAGAGGCGGCGCCTGTAAATGCAACGAGGGCGAGGGCGGTTGTGGCGATGAGAGATTTCATTACGTCAATCCTTGTTTTGAAATGGGTCGGTGTTTCCGAAAGGCCGGGACCTTACCCAAATCAAGTTAGGATGCGCTTGGCATTGCGGGAACGCACGGTTTGCGCACGCCGGCTCTCCGAAACGTGGGATTGACGGATATTCGTGTGATCCAGAGCCTGTGCATGTTCGCACATGAAAGATGCGCTCCAGGGTATTCAGATGGATATGCGCAATGATCGATAACACGGCACGCACTGCGCCGTGAACCGCGACGAGCGGATGGTCACGGCGCAGGACATATCAAGAAAATGTGCAGCGCGCAGGTGGTGTCGTTGTTTCAATAAGATGACCGAAACGCGAGCCGAAGCCACCGGTTTCGTGAATGAAAAGGGCCGGGCATGTGCCCGGCCCGAGCCCTTATCCGATGATGGAATTGAGCGTTTCGGAAGGCCGCATCACTTTCGCCGTTTTCTCGGCGTTCGTATGATAATAACCGCCGAGATCGACCGCTTTGCCCTGCGCTGCGGCGAGTTCGGAGGTGATTGCCTCCTCTTTTTCAGCCAGTTCCCTGGCGATGGGCGCGAAATGATCGGCCAGATCGGCATCGTCCGACTGCGCCGCCAGAGCCTCGGCCCAATAGCGGGCGAACCAGTAATGGCTGTCGCGGTTGTCCGGCTCGCCGACCTTACGCGAGGGGGAGCGGCCATGGTCGAGGATGCCCTGCGTTGCGGCATCCACCGCCTTGCCCAGCACGCGCGCCTTTTCGTTGCCGCGCGCATCTGCGAGGAATTGCAGGCTTTCGCCTAGCGCGCAGAATTCGCCGAGGCTGTCCCAGCGCAGATGGTTTTCCTCCATCAACTGCTGCACATGCTTGGGGGCCGACCCGCCCGCGCCGGTCTCGAACAGACCGCCGCCATTCATCAGCTTGACGATGGACAGCATCTTGGCGCTGGTCGCCAATTCGAGGATCGGGAAAAGATCGGTCAGGTAATCGCGCAGCACGTTGCCGGTGATGGCGATGGAGGTCTTGCCGTTGCGGATCGTCTCCAGCGTCGCGCGGGTCGCCTCGCGCGGGGCCATGATCTTGAACTTGTCCGCGACGCCCTTCTCTTCGAGGATCGGCTTGACGTATGCAATCAGCTCAGCGTCATGCGCGCGGTTCTCGTCGAGCCAGAAGATCGCCTCGCAATCCTCGGCCTTCTGACGGTCGATGGCGAGCTGCACCCAATCTTCGATCGGTGCCTTGCGGGCCGAGGCGGAGCGCCAGATATCGCCGGCCTGAACCTCGTGTTCATGTAGAACCGTACCGTCGGCCAGAACCATCCGTACGGTCCCGTCATGCGGGATCTCGAAAGTGGTGGGATGCGAGCCGTATTCCTCGGCCTTCTGGGCCATCAACCCGATATTCTGCACCGTGCCAGCCGTCGCCGGGTCGAGTTTGCCGGTGTCTTTGAAGTAGTTGATGGTCTCGTCATAGACCGGCGCATAGGAGCTATCGGGAATAACGCATGTCGCATCGTGCTCCTTGCCATCCGGGCCCCAGCCTTTGCCACCGGCCTTGATCAGCGCCGGCATCGACGCGTCGATGATCACATCGGACGGCACATGCAGGTTGGTGATGCCGCGGTCGGAATCGACCATATACATCGGCGGACGCTCGCCCATGACCTTCTCGATCTCCGCCTTGATCTTGGGCTTGTCCTTCACCCGCTCCAGCAGATCGCCGAGGCCGGAATTGGGATCGACGCCGGCTGCTTTCATTTCCTCGCCGTATTTGTCGAAGACCGGCTTGAGGAATGCCTTGACGGCATGGCCGAAGATGATCGGATCGGAGACCTTCATCATCGTCGCTTTCATGTGCAGCGAAAAGAGCGTGCCCTCATCTTTCGTCTTTGCAATCTCGTCTTCGAGAAACGCATCGAGCGCTTTGGCCGACATGAAGGTCGCATCAACCACGGTGCCCGCCGGATAGCTGAGCCCGTCCTTCAGCACGGTTTCGGACCCGTCCTTGCCCACCAGCACGATCTTCGCCTCGGCCTCTCTGTCCAGCGTCGCGGAAGTCTCGTTCGAGAAGAAATCGCCGCTGCTCATGGTGGCAACGCGCGTCTTGCTGTCCTTTGTCCACTCACCCATCCGGTGGGGGTTGTTCTGCGCATAAGCCTTGACCGGCTTGGCCGCGCGGCGATCGGAGTTGCCCTCGCGCAGGACAGGGTTCACGGCGGAGCCCTTGATCGTGTCATACTTGGCGCGCACCGCCTTTTCCTCGTCGGTCGAGGGGTTTTCGGGGTAATCGGGCAGCGCGTAGCCTTGGCTCTGAAGCTCTTTGATCGCGGCGACAAGCTGCGGCACCGAGGCCGAGATATTGGGCAGCTTGATGACATTCGCCTCCGGCGTTTTGACCAGCTTGCCAAGCTCCGCCAGATCGTCGGACTGGCGCTGGTCTTCGTTCAGTGCCTCGGGGAAGGTGGCGATGATGCGGCCGGCGAGGGAAATGTCCTTCGTGCCGACATCGACGCCGGCGGCGCGGGCGAATTTCTGGATGATCGGAAGGAAGGAGGCCGAGGCCAGCTCGGGCGCTTCATCGACCTTGGTGTAAATGATGTCTGGGGTGTTCGTTTCAGCCATTTTATCGAGCCTTTCTTGCGTTTCCCCTGCCATAGGGGAAAGCGGGCGAGTCGTAAACCGCATACAGTGGTATACATCGCCGCAATACGCCGCTCTGGCGATGGTGCAAGGGCCATGCTAGGCCGGTTCCTGCCGCTATTCGCAAAAGATCGCCCTATGAAACGCATTCTCATCACCGGCACGGCCGGATTCATCGGCTACCACCTCGCCAGGCTCCTGCTGGATGAGGGGTTCATCGTGCATGGCTATGACGCGATGACGGATTATTACGACGTGCGGCTGAAGGAACGGCGCAACCAGATGCTACTGCAACGCGCGGGCTACAGCTTCACCCAGGCGCTCCTCGAAGAGGACGACACGTTCGAACATGTCGCCGCGGATTTCGCGCCGGATGTGATCGTTCACCTCGCCGGGCAGGCGGGGGTGCGCTATTCCCTGGAGAACCCGCGCGCCTATCTCGACAGCAATCTTGTCGGCACGTTCAACGTGATGGAAGCAGCCCGAAAGCAGAAGGTGGCGCATCTGCTCATGGCCTCCACCTCCTCTGTCTACGGGGCCAACGAGGATATGCCGTTTTGCGAAACGGACAAGGCCGACATGCCTTTGACATTCTATGCCGCGACCAAGAAGGCGAACGAGGCGATGGCGCACAGCTATGCGCATTTGTGGCAAATTCCGACAACGATGTTTCGGTTCTTCACCGTTTACGGCCCCTGGGGGCGGCCCGACATGGCGCTTTTCAAGTTCACCAAGGGGATCTTCGATGGCGCGCCCATCGACATCTACAATCACGGAGACATGTATCGCGATTTCACCTATGTCGGCGATCTGGTGCGCGGCATCCGCCTGTTGATGGAGGCAGTGCCGGGCGGCCTAGAGACGGCGGTGGAGGGGGATACGCTCAGCCCGGCAGCGCCCTACCGGGTGGTCAATATCGGCAACTCGGAGAAGGTGCGCCTTCTGGATTTCGTCGATGCGATCGAGGCGGAAACGGGTCTGAGCGCCAAGCGCAATTACATGGATATGCAAAAGGGCGATGTTTTCGCGACATGGGCGGATGCGTCGCTGTTGCAGGCGTTGACCGGCTACGCCCCGCAGACCGGCATCTGCGAGGGCGTGGCGGAATTCGTGGCATGGTATAGAGACTATTACGCTGTCTAGACCCTAAAACAAACGTCCGAAGAACACCGCGCTCATGCCGAATCCGACAATGGCTACGATGGCGCGCACGACATTTTGTGGAATGGCCTTGGCGGCGCGTGCGCCTGCATAGCCGCCCAGCACCGAGAACGCCATCATCAACAGCGCCGCCTTCCACGCGACGATGCCCGCCACCGCGAAGGTGGCGACCGAAATCGCCGACAGCGCAAAGGACAGCCACGTCTTGAGCCCGTTCATCAGGTGGATGTTCTGCCATCCCCAAAGCGCAAAGAGCGCCAGAAGGACGATCCCGAGGCCGCCGTTGAAATATCCTCCATAAAGACTGACAAGAAAAAGCCCGACCGCGCCTTCGGGCGCGATGCCGGCGCTGCGTTCGGCGGCCCATCGGCGCAACCTGGGGCCGAAGAGAAACATCAGCGTTGCGAACAGCAGAAGGAACGGGACGATGACGTTGAACGCCTCGTTCGAGGTGACGAGGAGCAGGAGCGAGCCGGCGAGCCCGCCAAGCAGCGTAACGGCCGTTAGCCGGATGAGCGAGGCGCGGGTCATCTGGCGCAGTTCCTCGTGATACCCCGCCGCGCCTCCCAAATAGCCGGGGAACACCGCCACGGTGCTTGTCGCGTTGGCCGAGATCGGCGGCACGCCCGACAGCACGAGCGCGGGAAAGGTCAGGAACGTGCCGCCCCCCGCGATCGTGTTGAGCACCCCCGCGCCGAACGCGGCCACCGACAAGAGCAGGATTTCCAGCATCGCTCGCTAAGCCTTCGCGCCATCGGCCAGACGGCTTTCCAGAAGCTGCCCTTCGCGCACCAGGATCGGATGCGCGACCGTCACCACCCAGGAATGCATCTCCTTCAAGGTATAGGCGGTTTCGATGTGAATATCGCTTGAGCTGAAACTCCTGTCGTTCCCGGCGCTCAGCCGCTTGAGATGCGCCTTGCGTGTCTTGCGTTCCAGACGGGCCATCTCGGCCTTCTCCTCGATCAACTGCCGTGCGCCGATCAGATCGTTGCTGACCAGAACGCTGGATGCGGTGGCGAGGTTCTGGCTCAACCGGCTATGAAGGACTGTCAGTTCGGCATAGCCTTCATCGGAAAATTCCAGGGCGCGATCCGATTTCTCCTTGGCCAGATCGAGCAGTCGCTTGACGAGAAGATCACCGGCGGCTTCAAGCGCGATGGCGTAATCAACAAGTGCCCGCAACTCGCGTTTCTGGTCTTTCGGCATGGCATGCTGCGGCATCTCCGCAACGAAAATGCGGATGTCGTCGAGCGCCTTGTTCAACACCGCATCCTCGTCAAAGATCGCCGCGGCGCGCACGGGATCGTAATTCTGGTAAAGCTCCATCAGCGGGGCGAGCATCTCCGACAGCACATCCGCCATTCGAATGACTTCGCGCCGCAGGCTGGCAAGGGCGCGCACGGGAACATCGGTGGTTCCGGGATCGAGATGCGATTTGTGCAGCGGTTTGGCCTCATGATCCAGCGGCGCGTCAGGAATGGCCTTGCGCAACAGCGCCTCCAGCGGAGTGGCGAGAACGATCAGCACGAGAACCCCGAAGTTGAACGCGATATGCAGCGCGACGAGCGTTCCGCTCTCGCCCAATGTGTAGGGCAGCGTGGGCAGGCCGAGCGCATCGATGGCGGTCGCGCAGATGAATGCCGCGCTGCCTCTGAGCATTAAATTGGCAAGGGGGATCCGCCGCGCCGCCGGTTCCGAATGCCGGGTCAGCCAGACCGGAATGACCGTGGAGCCGAGGTTGGCGCCCAGCACGATCGAGATTCCGGCAGCCAAGGGGATAGCGCCGAGCCCGACGACCGCGACTGTCATCAGGATGGTGGCGACGGAACTGTGCATGATGAAGGCAAGCGCCGCTCCGGCGAGAAAAGCGGTGACGAAATCGCGTTCCAGATAGGCCGCTAGCGCGGGCAGGACGGCACTGTCGCGGATCGGCTCGACGGCCTCGCGAAGGTAGCGCAGGGCGATCAATATGAGCGCGATGCCGACGAGGATGCGGCCGGCCTGTTTCCATCTCGAGGTGTTCGCGCGAAGGAAGATCAGCCCGCCCAGCGTCAGAAGCAGCGGAACCAGCGCTTCGAGATGGAAGGAAAACAGCATGATGAGGATCGCAGATCCCAGATCGCCGCCCAGAACCATGGCGAGCCCGGGGGCGAAGCCTATCCCGCCCGAGGCCGCGAACCCCGCCACCAGCAGGGCGACGGCCGCCGAGCTTTGCAGCACCATCGCCATGAGCAGCCCCGACGCCATCATCGGAAGCGGCGAGCGCGTCTTTCCGACGGCGCGGTGCAGGCGCGGGCCGGTCGCGCGTTCGATGCCGGTGCGCACCATGCGCACGGCGAACAGCAGAAGCAGTACGGCGCCGGACAGTTGGACGAGAAAGTAGAGAATTTGCATAGCCTTACCAGCCTGTCACGATAGAGCGCGCCGCGCTGAGCCGCAAGCGGCCTCGCTTGGGCGGGGCCCGCGCGCCGGGTGAGCGACGCCTTCAACGGTGAGGGCTTGATGGCTTTCGCCGCACTTGTCCAGAAGGTTCAGCCGGAAACGCAGCTTTCGCCGCGTCGCGAGGTATCAGCTTTCGAAGGAGCCGCGTATCGGGCTATGCGTCCAAGCGCGATCGAAATCCTCGGCCAGCAGGGGGCTCAGTGCAAGGGCGCCGCTTGGGCTGAGATGGGTCGAAGTCAGATAGTCGCTCGACAATCCGCCCCGGACACCGCAGGTTTGGCGGCTGCAGAATCTCGGCCAGGTATCCAGATAGCGGAGTTTCCCGGTTGCAGCGATCTGCCGGAAGATCGTGTCCACATCCGAATGGCGGCGTTGGGCATCGTCCTTGTGAATCGAGACGCTTAGCGGCCGCCCCGATCTATAGAGCCAATAGCCCGGCGCTGCGGCCCGTGCTGCCGTTTCGGCATCGAAGCCAGGCTGCGCCGGCGCTTGCCGCAAAACAGAGAGCCGGATGCCACGCTCGGCCAGTGCATCGGCCATCCGCGCAGCGGCGGTGGCTACATAGTCGATCTGACGGTCGGCGTTGATGGGCGAGCCATCCATCGGGCCGAGCCGGACCGCTCCGCGAGGGATGTATGTGGCATCGGTGCGGCCCGTGTAGCGCACCCAATCGGCCACCAGTGTCACTTGGCGGATGGTGCCGAGATGCGGCAAGGCCTGCAACACCTGCGCGGTTTGCTGGTCGCACGGGCGGCCCGCGTCAGCTGCTTCTTCGGACCGCAGCGTTTGCAGCCCGCCCAGCGGGATGCAGTCGTCAGAGGCGACGATCAGGGCTGAAACTCCGGCACGGCGCGCGGCTTCCGATACGCCGGGTTGCAATGCGGACAGGTGATCGTCACCCCAGACGAGTACGGAAGGCGGCCCCTTGGCCCCGACCTCGCAGACAGGCAACCCGGCGAGCGGGCCTTCTTGCCTCACCGGGCAGGTCGGCTTCACCAGGGAGGAATCGACCGCGTGGATATAGGCTTGCGCATCCTCGGAGAACCGAACCGGGACGCCGTTCGCTGCCGCGCCAAAGACGCCGGTCAAAGTCAGCACCGCTGCAATGGTGGCGGAGGGCAGAAACCGGGGAGAGAGCCATGTGTTCTCGATGCGTTGCCACAAGAGCCACGATAGCACCGACAGTAGCAAACACGGCACGACAAGCCCGCTATAGGAAGGTTCGTTCGGCTCGAGGATGTCGAGCGCTGAAACCACATGGATCAGCGGTACCGTCCAGAGGAAGATATGAAGCGCGAGGCCAAACCAGCCTCGCCGCCGCCGCGTGTCTGTTCGGGTGGAGCTGTGCGGCCGGCTACCGAGATACAGAAAGGACACTCCAAGCACCAGAATGCCGCGGGCGAAAGCCGCATCGCCAATGGCGGTGATCGTCAGAACGCCCATGAGCAGAATGACGATCCCGAAGATGAGCGCCTGTCGTAGGATGGGATATCGGTTTGCCGCAATGAAGGGCACCGCGCCGCAGAGGAAGATCCAGAATTGCCCGACAGGCAGGTAGTTCACCGCGTCCGATCCGTGGAGCGAAGCAACAAATGAGGCAGCGCCGAGAACGGCCAGCGTCAAAAGGAGACGCGGCATGTTCCGGTGCAAGGCGCGGAATGTCAGTGCGAGGACCGTACAGAACTGCACCATCAGGGCGGGTAGCCAGAAATGATCGAACAGCCCCTCGAACCGCAGCGCCGGCGCATCGCCCGTGAAGGCGAGATCGACATTGGTCGTGAACGTCGCGGCGAAGATGATCGAACGTGCAAAGGACGCGTATTCGGAGGGAAGGAATACGAGCCAGCCGACGGCGAGAAGGGCCAAGGACAGGCAAAGCAGCCCGGCAAAATACGCCTGAAAGACGCAGATCGCCTGTTCGCGGAAGATCGCGAAGCCCCGGATCAGCTGGTTCGCGCACCACGCTCCGCAAAGCGCCAATGCGATCTGCGAAGCAAAGGCCGTCGGCCCCGCATCGTTCGCGCCGAGAACCGAAAGGGTGAAGGCCAATGCGGCCAGAACGAGCAGAAATTGCCGAACCTCGACCCGCGCCGCCGGGTTCGGGGAGACTTGCAGCAATGTCGCCGGATTCTGATCGGTCTGCGCTTGCACTGGTTTCGTATACTCCTGGTTTCGGCCCATACCGCTAAGGCCAAATACCTAAGGAACAATGAAAAAATCAATGAAGATCGGGGAAACAGTCTGTCCGGGAACCATCGCGGCGAACAGCGGATTCTTGCTCTTGTCTCCCTAAGGTTGCGGCGGTTTTCGGCGCATCAGCAGATCATCATAAAGGCTGCGTATCTGTTCGGCCTTTCGCTGCCAGAGAAATCGTTCCTGAACTTCCGCCCGCGCCGCGCGTGCTTTCGCGCTCAGTTGCGAGGGATCCTGCGCGATCCTGTTCAGGCAGGATCGCAGATCGGCGATGATCTCGGTGCGTGTGCCACAGGGAATCCTGTAGCCCGTTTCCTCCGACACCAGCTCGCCCGGCCCGGCATAATCCACGACAACCGGAACGACACCAAGCGCCATTGCTTCGAGCACCACACCGCCGCCGAATTCCCGGATCGACGGAAAGCTGAGGATATGCGACCGGCCCAGAATGGCCTGAACGTCCTCGTGCGGCACCCATCTGTGAAACTGCACGCCGCGGGCGCAATCGAGCTGGCGTGCCTGCTCGGTCAGTTGCGCCAACATCGGCCCGTCGCCAACGATATCGAGCATCATGCGCCCCTCGCGCAGTAGCTCCGCTGCCGCCGCAAGCAGCATGTCCGCGCCCTTGTAGGGGACCAATCGGCCAACGAAACAGGCTCTCAACACGCCGTTTTGCGCATAAGCGGGGCGGTTGAACCGGGATGGATCGATCCCGTTCTCGGGGATGTAGACCGTCTTGGCCTGCGCGCGCTCCGGCAGCTCGCCCTGCGTATGGCGCGATCCGACGATGATTGCGCTTGCATGGGCCAGCGTGCTGTTGCGCCCGGGCAGATGTTTGTAGGCGCGCCTGACATAGCTCAGCCACTCTTTTTCGGCCCGGCGTTCGGCATCGAATCCCGGCGGCCATGGCACGCCGCCGTTTAGAGGTCCGAGGATGAACGGCACACCCGCACGCGCCACCTTTCGGGCGATGGGCGACGCAATGGTCGGGCTGAGTGGCGTGATACGGTGGACGATGTCGTAATCGCCCGAGGTGATCGCCGTGCCGAAGTGTTTCCAGACCAGATGCTCGAACCACGGATAGATCAGCGCATTCGCGGCCTGAAGCGTCGTCCATCCCTTTCCCTCGCCCATGCGTAGCTTTTCGGCCAGTGCCCAGAGCGGGGCGGCGATGGCTTCCGAGTCGATGGCGGTGAAGTCGCGGCTTTCGACCAGACCGGCGCGCAAGATCGCGTCACGGTTGCGCACTTGTGTCACGAGATGCACATCCGCAACATCGCGCAGCGCCTTCGCGAGCGACCAGCCGACAAGCGGAACGCTGACCCATTCGGGATTCGCGGCTTCGGCAATCGCCAGCACGCGCGGGCGCGACGGTGAAGGTGCAAGGTTCATGTCACAGCACCGGGCGCCAGTTCAGGCGTTGCGCGGAAAGATAGATGTCGCGGCTTTGCCGCAGGGTTTCGGCATATCCCGTCAGGGCGCCGGCGATCAGCCAGGTCAGCGGCGTCAGGGTCGCGTTGGGCAGCATGTCGAAGACGTTGACCGCCAGGATGAGCGAAAGAGGCACGATCAGCGGTGAGTAGCTTTCCGCCGACCGGTATCGGGTTTCTCGCCATAGAAAGAGCACGGGAAGCACCAGAAGCCCGAACTCCGCCAAGAAGCCCATCCACCCGAACTGGCCGATCAGGATCACCCAGCGCCCGTCGGTCACCGTCTCGACCTCGCCGGTCCCCGGATCGATGACCTGGTTGCGGTTGTAGCTGCCCCAGCCGAAAAGCGGCTTCTCCTGCGCGCGTTCGAGCAGGCGGTTCTCATTCCCGAAGCGAAACTCCATCGAGGCCGCGCGCTCCTCGTCGATCAGGGCGATGGCATCGAGGATGCGATCCTGCGGCAATACGTTTATCCCCTTGAGCGCGGGATAAGCGACGGCAAAAGCCACGATCACGACCGCCAGCCGCATTTGCCATCGCGCGGCCAGCACGATGAAGGCCGGCACCAGAACCGCCGCGAAAAGCCAGGCGCCAAGGGATTTCGAGAGGATCAGGACGGCGATGAGATAGAGCGCAGCGGCAAGCAGCTTCCATCGGTCGCTACCCTCCCGCGTCCGCCACAGGGCCAGAGCCGAAAGCAGGGCCATCAGCGTGAAGAACGCCACCCAGATGCCGTGATAGAGAAACACGATCGGGCGGAAGCCGCCGAAGCGCATCGTCTGCGCGAAATCGTGTTGATAGTAGCCATAGACCCAGAGGTTCAGTTGTGGGGATAGGCGGATCTCGATCAGCATCGGAATCGAGTAGATCAGCCCGCCGATCATGAAAGCGGTCAGAAGATCGCGTTGGTCATCGGGGCTGGACAGAAAGCGCCGTGCCAGAAGGAACGGGATCACGAGCAGGATTTGCCGGATCACCAGCGCGAGCGCGTCCTTCAACGCCATGCCTTGAATATGAAAAGCGCCCCAGTGGATCTCTTCGATGTTCAGCAGCGTCGTGACGACCGGCGAGGCGACAAAGAGCGCGAGCAGCACGTTGACGGCTGCGGAGCGCGGCAAAAACCGCCCTTCGTGACCGCGCAGAAGGACGCACATTACCAAGGCGCTCAGGGCCGGGATCACATGTTTGTCGAGCGGCGGGATAAGCGGGAAATCGAAACCGGCGGGTGGCTCGGGAAGGAACAGATAGCCCACCAGCAACGAGGCGATCACCGCGCGACCGGTAGGCAGCGCGAGAAACAGAACCAGCGTCACAAGCGGCCATGCCGCCAGAGACAATGTCGCCAGAGCGTTGGGCATCAGCTCTCCTGCCTTGGCCCGGTTCGGACAAGGATGATGGAACGACGCGATCGCCTGTCATTCCGCCTGCACCATAGTGAATCGAGACAATGGCACAAATGGATCGAGATTGGAGCAAATAGATGATCCCCGTATCGGCATCGCCCCGCGCGTCACCCCTTGGTCGGATGCGGCGGCCCTGTTGTTCCTTGTAAGCGCGAATGGATGATGGTTTCTTTCCGCAAGGCGGTTTCGGAAGCGCAAGCGCCCGAGCCAGCCAGTGCCGCATTGCGAGGGGGAGAGCATGGGCCAGCCACGGATCGATACATCGCCCGCCGTCTCGGACGAGGTGCGCAAGACGACCTGCTATATGTGCGCGTGCCGCTGCGGGATCGACGTGCATATGAAAGTCGGCCCCGATGGCGAGAAACGCGTCGCCTATATCGAGGGCAACCGTGACCACCCGGTGAATCGCGGCGTTCTTTGCGCAAAGGGCAGTGCCGGGATCATGCAGCACAACGCACCTTCCCGCTTGCGCGCCCCGCTAAAGCGCGTCGGCCCGCGCGGGTCGGGCGAGTTCGAGGAGATCAGCTGGGACGAGGCGATGCAGATTGCCACGGACTGGCTGGAGCCGCTGCGCGAAACAGCGCCGGAAAAGCTGGCCTTCTTCACCGGGCGCGATCAATCGCAGAGTTTCACCAGCTTCTGGGCGCAGAATTTCGGCACGCCGAATTATGCTGCACATGGCGGGTTCTGTTCGGTGAACATGGCCGCCGCCGGCATCTACACGATGGGCGGTGCCTTTTGGGAATTCGGCCAGCCCGACTGGGACCATACCAAACTCTTCATGATCTTCGGGGTCGCCGAGGATCACGACAGCAACCCGATCAAGATGGGGCTCGGCAAGATCAAGGCGCGCGGGGCCAAGGTGATCGGCGTCAATCCGATCCGCACCGGTTATAACGCCATTGCCGACGATTGGGTCGGCATCACCCCAGGCACCGATGGTCTGTTCATCCTGTCTTTGGTGCATGAACTTTTGCGCGCGGGTAAGATCGATCTCGACTACCTCGCCCGCTACACCAACGCACCGGTGCTGGTGAATGGCGATCCCAAATTGCCCGAACACGGTCTGTTCCTGCGGAACGAGTCCGACAAGCCACTGGTGATGGACCGCGATACAGGCAAGCTGACGCCCTTCGATCAGCCTGGCGTGAAGCCTGACCTCGCCGCCACCTACCGCCGCGCCGGAAACACGCATCGCACCGTCATGCATCATCTAGCGGAGCGCTACCTCGATAGCCGCTATGCGCCCGACGCGGTCGCGAAAACCTGCGGCGTCCCTGCGGCCAAGATTCGCCGCATCGCTGCCGAGATCGCGCATGTCGCCTTCGAGCAGGCGATCGAGATAGATCAGCCCTGGACCGATTTCCGCGGTGAACGCCACGAGACGATGAAGGGCCGCCCGGTCAGCTTCCACGCCATGCGCGGCATCAGCGCCCATTCCAACGGCTTCCAGACCGCGCGCGCACTGCATGTGCTGCAAATCTTGCTCGGATCGGTCGAAACGCCCGGCGGCTTCCGGTTCAAGCCGCCCTATCCCAAACCCGCGACCGCGCATCCCAAACCGCATTGCAAGGTCACGCCCGGCAAACCGCTCGACGGTCCGCATCTGGGCTTCGTGCAGGGCCCGGACGATCTGGCGCTGCGCGACGATGGGACACCCGCGCGGATCGACAAGGCGTTCACCTGGGAAAACCCGATGAGCGCGCATGGGCTGATGCATATGGTCATTTCCAACGCCCATGCCGGTGATCCCTACAGGATCGACACGCTTTTCATGTATATGGCGAACATGGCGTGGAATTCCTCGATGAACACGCGGGGCGTCATGGAGATGCTGACCGATACCGATGCAAGCGGCAATTACGTGATACCGAGGATCATCTACTCGGATGCCTACAGTTCGGAAATGGTGGCTTATGCGGATCTTGTTTTGCCCGATACGACCTATCTCGAACGGCACGACTGCATCTCCCTGCTCGACCGCCCGATCAGCGAGGCGGACGCCGCCGCCGATGCGATCCGCTGGCCGGTGGTGGAGCCCGACCGCGATGTGCGCTGCTTCCAATTGGTGCTTTGCGATCTGGGGGCGCGGCTCTGCCTGCCGGGTTTCGTGAACGAGGACGGCAGCCAAAAATACGCCGACTACGCCGATTACATCACCCATCACGAACGCCGCCCCGGCATCGGTCCGCTGGCCGGCTGGCGCATGGGCGAGACGGGGCTGACCGGCGGTCGCGGCGGGGTGAACGAGGCGCAGATCGACAGCTACATTGCCAATGGCGGCTTCTGGACAGCGCATATCCCCGAGGAAGGGCAGTATTACAAACCCTGGAACACCGCCTATCAGGACTGGGCGGTCGAGATCGGCCTCTATGATGCCCCCGCGCCCTACCTCTTCCAACTCTATGTCGAGCCGCTGCGCCGGTTCCAGCTTGCGGCCGAAGGCCATGGCCAAAGGCAGCCGCCCGATTATCTGCGCGAGAGGATCAAGGCCACGCTCGATCCGCTGCCGATCTGGTACGCCCCGCTGGAGGACGGCCATGTCGATCCCGAAGCCTTTCCGGTTCACGCGCTGACTCAGCGGCCGATGGCGATGTATCACAGCTGGGGCTCGCAAAACGCATGGCTGCGCCAGATTCACGGCCACAATCCGCTCTATCTGCCGACGAATCTCTGGCAGCGGCATGGCTTTGCCGAAGGAGACTGGGCGCGCGTCACTTCCGCGCATGGGGAAATCACCGTTCCCGTGGCCCATATGGCCGCGCTCAATGAAAACACCGTCTGGACATGGAACGCCATCGGTAAGCGCAAAGGCGCGTGGGCGCTGGACAAGGACGCGCCGGAGGCGACCAAGGGGTTCCTGCTCAACCACCTGATACACGAGCTTTTGCCGCCCAAGGGCGACGGCCTGCGCTGGGCCAATTCCGATCCCATCACGGGCCAGGCGGCGTGGTTCGACCTGCGCGTGAAGATCGAAAAGGCCGCCGCTCCGGACGAAGCGCATCCGGTCTTTCAGCCGCAAATCTCGCCGGTCGGCGAGGGGCCGGACGAGCTGCGCTGGAAGATCGGCTCATGATTGTCCGTTTCTTCTCTTTCCAAATACTCATCTGCAACGCTGCCACAGGCACCGCAGGAGGCACTTCATGACCCAGCTTCCCGAAAGCACCGAACGCAAGCTCGGGTTGGTGATCGATCTCGACACCTGCGTCGGCTGCCATGCTTGCGTCATCGCCTGCAAGGGCTGGAACACCGAGCATTACGGCGCCCCGCTCAGCGATCAGGATCCCTACGGCGCAGAGCCGTCCGGCACCTTTCTCAACCGCATCCATTCCTACGAGGTGCAGCCCGAAACCGGACCGGCGCAGCTGGTGCACTTTCCGAAATCCTGCCTGCATTGCGAGGATGCGCCCTGCGTCACCGTCTGCCCTACCGGTGCCAGCTACAAGCGCACCGAGGACGGGATTGTGCTGGTGAACGAAACCGATTGCATCGGCTGCGGCCTATGCGCCTGGGCCTGCCCTTATGGCGCGCGGGAGATGGACCGGGCGGAAGGCGTCATGAAGAAATGCACGCTCTGCGTCGATCGCATCTATAACGAGAACCTTCCCGAGATCGACCGCACCCCGGCCTGCGTGCGCACCTGCCCGGCCGGTGCGCGGCATTTCGGCGATCTGGGCGATCCTCGGAGCGATGTGAGCCGCCTCGTCGCCGAGCGTGGCGGGATGGATCTGATGCCTGAGCAGGGCACAAAGCCCGTCAATAAATATCTGCCGCCGCGCCCGAAGGATCGGCTCGATCAGGAGACCGACATCCTCGCACCGCTGCTTGCCCCAGTGGCCGAAGATGCCAAGGGCTTTCTCGGCTGGCTCGACCGGACGCTGGAGCGTCTTCCGGGGCCGGCAAACCGGCCATCCGAGCCGCGCCGCGACAAACGCGGGGAACGCTGATGCATCCGGCCCCGTCCATCATCGCCTTCAGCACGTTTTCGGGCCTCGGCCTTGGGCTGCTCTTCTGGCTTGGTATCGATCCCGATCCGCCGACAGGCTGGGTCGCGTTCACCTTTTTCGTCATCGCCTATGTTCTGGCGGTCGGGGGGCTTGTCTCATCGACCTTCCATCTCGGCCGCCCGGAACGCGCGATCAAGGCGTTCACGCAATGGCGCAGCAGCTGGCTCAGCCGTGAAGCCTGGGCCTCCGTCGCCGCGTTGGTTGTGATGGCGCTCTACGGGCTGGGACTGGTGTTCTTCGACGCGAACTGGACGATCCTCGGCTGGCTCGGGGCTGCATTGGCGATGCTGACGGTGCTGACCACGTCGATGATCTATACCCAGATGAAGACTGTGCCACGCTGGAACATGTGGCTGACGCCGGTGCTCTTCATCGCGCTGTCGCTGGCCGGCGGCGCGCTTCTGTCAGGGCGGGTGACGATCGCGATATGGTTGCTCGCACTTGCCGGGGCGGTGCAGCTTGGCTGGTGGGTCGTGGGCGATACGCGTCTGGTGCAAAGCGGCACCACGATGGAAACCGCCACCGGGCTCGGGCCGATGGGCACGGTGCGCTCCTTCGAGCCGCCGCATACCGGCACCAATTACCTGCTCGATGAAATGGTCCATGTCGTCGGCCGCCGCCATGCGCAGAAACTGCGGCTGATCGCGTTCGGGCTGATGATCGTCCTGCCGATCCTGTTGTTGTTGCTGCCCTTTCCGCATATCTTCGGCATACTGGCCTTGCTGAGCCATGCCGCCGGTGTGCTGGCTTCGCGCTGGCTTTTTTTCGCCGAAGCCGAGCATGTCGTCGGCCTTTACTACGGGATGCGCTGACAGATGCCCTTCATGCCGGATTTCGATGACCGCTGGGCGGATGCGCCTGATTTCGTTCTGGGGATCACCAAGGACATCTGGGAAGATCGCGGCATCGACACCTTGCTGCGCTATTACGGGCCGGACCTTGTCGTGCGCTCGCCCGCCTCGGTCATCAAGGGCAATGCCGGGATCATCGCCGCCACCAAGGCGACGCTGGCCGAGTTTCCCGACCGCGAACTTCTGGGCGAGGATGTGATCTGGTGCCAGACCGGGGAGGGCAGCTTCCTCTCTTCGCACCGGCTCTACTGCACCGCCACGCATGAGGGCGCGGGCATGTATGGCGCGCCGACGGGTCGCAGGCTGGCTTACCGCATCCTCGCGGATTGCTGGTGCGCGGCGAACGGGGTGCATGATGAATGGCTGGTACGCGATCAGGGTGCGATCGTGCGCCAGATGGGGCAGCAGCCGGAGGATTGGACCCGTGCGCTCATCGCGCGCGAGGGCGGGCCGGAGCATTGCGTCAAGCCGATGACACCGGCGACCGACATGCCTGGTCCCTATCGCGGCTGGGGCCATGACAATTCCTGGGGCTATCAGCTTGCGGAACTTCTGACTCGCATCGCGCAGGCGGAATTTTCCTGCATTCCTGCGCATTACGACCGCGCCGCCGAACTTGCCTATCCAGGGCATGTCGATGCCAATGGGCATGACGGCGCGGACAGGTTCTGGATGGCGCTGCACGCGGCGTTCCCCGATGCGACCTTCGAGATCGATCACGTGATGGGCATGAACGAGCCGCTATCGCCGCCGCGCGCGGCGGTGCGGTGGTCGATGCTGGGCAAACATGCCGGCTGGGGCATGTTCGGCACGCCGAGCGGGGCGGAGGTTTATATCATAGGGATCACCCATGCGGAATTCGGCCCGCGCGGGCTGCGCCGGGAATGGACGCTGATCGACGAGACGGCGATCTGGAAGCAGATCCTCCTGGCGACGGGCCGCGTCTAGCGTCAAGCGGTCCTGCGCCGGACCAGCGTGACGGGCAGCGGATCGGGCGGGTGCGCGATACCGCCGCCGATTTCGGTCACGAGCGCAGACACGGTCGCGGCGACCATGGCTTCCGGGTCTTGCCTAATCGTGGTGAGGGCGTAGGCCGGCCATGCCGCGCTTGGCACGTCGTCAAAGCCGATCACCGCCACATCGCCGGGCACGCTCAGGCCCAACTCGGCGCGCAGAACGTCGATCACGCCGAAGGCCATGTAGTCGTTTGCGACGAACACTCCATCGGGACGAGGGGTTTGTCGGAACATGCGCCGCGCAGCCTCCTTGGCACGCGCGAAGCGAAAATCGCCGACCTCGCGCGCGAAAAGCCGCATTCCGGCGTTTTCCAGCCCCTCCAGGAAACCGGCCTCCCGGTCTTTTTGCGTGCTCGCGCCGTCCCATCCGGCGATATGCCCGATGCGTGCACAGCCGATGCCGATCAGATGCTCGGCCGCCATCCGGCCGCCGGCATGAGAGTCGGAAACGACGGCGAGTTGACCGTCTGCCTCGATCCGGCGGTTGAAAAGCACTACGGGCACCCCCGAAGCGCGGCACCGCTCCGCGAGATCCGAGCGCAGCCCAACCGAGCCCAGAACGAGTCCATCGACCTGATAATCGAGAATCTGCTCGACAACGGTATCGACATCTTCGGAATCCCGCCCGGCCATGAAGACCAGCACATGATATCCCTCGCGCTCCAGCGCGCAGGACAGCAATTCGAGGATCGTCGGGTAGAAATGATTGTCGAGATAGGCGACCACCAGACCGATGATCTTGCTGCGCCCGGTCAGCATTGCGCGGGCGAGCGCGTTCGGGCGATAACCCAGCGCCTCGGCGGCTTCGCGAACCTTGGCGGCAGTCTTGGCGCTGACCGATGCGCCGGGCGTGAATACACGGCTTACGGCGGACCGGCTCACGCCGGCACGTTTGGCAACGTCGAGCGATGTGACCTTGCCGGTCACGGCGCGGGCGGGGTTTTCTCCCCCCGGTCGAAGGCTTCCCAGCCCTCGCCTTTGAACACGTCGACACCCAGCTGCGCCAGGACATGCGGAAAATCGACCATCACGTAATTGTCGACGATCTTGCCATCGACGACTTTCCAGAAATCCATGTATCGGATCTCGACCCTCTTGCCGGTCGGGGCCACGCCCATGAACGGGCCGGAATGCACCGCCTCCTGCCGCCCGAAGGCGGCAGCCCATTCGCCCATATAGAGCCGTGCCTCATCGATGCAGACCTTGTCCGAAAAGGCCGCCTGAAACGGCTTTTGCCAATTGTCCTGGAATTCGCGCAGGCCGGTCTTGGTGCCGCAGCCGGTATTGCCCATCCAGCGAAAACCCTCAGCAAAGAACTCTCCGATATCGGCGATGCGGTGATCGTTCAGTCCGTCGACCATGCTTTCGATCACCCGGCGCGTCTCATCGGTCTTGGACAGATCGGTGTCGCGGCTCAGGAGAGCCTGTTCGGGTCGCGCTCCGGTCATGACAATCTCCTTTGCATGCGTTTGCACGACTTTGGGGTCAAGCGGTGCGTGTTGGCAAGCCCTCGCGCTATCCGCTCTTTCGGCGGTGCCACCAGCGGCGGAGCCGCCCGCGCTTGAGCGCGATATCATCACCCACGGATTCGAACCCCTGGCCGACATCGGTGAGAACCGGATCGATCCGCGCCCGGCGGAAGCGGCGCCAGCGGACATAGATCGCCCAGAAGGCCGCGATAAGAAGGATCAGGACGATGATCGTCGTCCATGGAATGATGCGCACATCCGGGCCAGCGACCGGGCGCATGCTGATCGCGTTGGGAAAGATCGACAGGAATTCGTTGCGCCAGCCGTAATGCTTGATCGCGACCCATTGCGGGTTTTCCGCCGTGCTGCGCAGATCGACGGCCTCGGCCTGCAGATTGGCGGTATCGAACTTGAAATAGGGCGGCCAGCCCCAGCCGGTATCCTCGTTGCGATAAACCATGACATCGCCGCCGGCCCGGCGGGTCTGGATAAAAAAGACATCGCGATTGATGACGGCACCGTCCTTGTCCGTTTCCGGGCTCGCCCAAAAAAGGCTGTTGGCGCCCGGATCGATGCGGCGTTCATAGGAATCGGTGATGCGCACGATATCGTGCTGCGGCAGCGTGTAATGCAGTAACGCCGCAAGCACGATCCAGAAGGTCAGGATGAACGCCCATTTGATGTAACCCAAAGCCTAACCCTTTCAGTGAAAATTGGTGAAATAGACGATCGCACACATAAGCGCGAAAGGAACGACATACACCCCCAGAAGCAGCTTGCGGCGCAGCGACTTGTCGTATTCGCGCATACCGCTTTCGACATAGGTGTCTCGATTTCCCTGGCCGATTTCCTCCTCCCACTCCGCCTCCAGCGCTTCGCGTCGGGCAGCGCGCGAATAGAGCATGAGGCACACGTAGACCACGCTCAGAGCCAGGAATCCGACGAGCATCAATCGCCCCAATGCGAACATGTCCGTGCCTCTCTTGCGTTGAACCGGGGGTAAAGTTTCGCAAATGGCCGGGCAAAAGGAAAGCGATGCGCCGCGGCACCTCAGCCTATTGCGGTGCTGCGCGCCAGGATATCCACGCCCTGCGAGTTCCAGACATGCAGCAGATCGATGAACACCCAGTTTTCGGCCAGCTTGTCACCACGCCTGCGATAGAAATCGATCACGCGAAACTCGACCGGGCCCCTGGTGGCCGGCATGCCCATGAACCCGCCAAGATGTTCAGCGGTGAAGTTCGGCCATCCGAAGAAGCCGCCGTAATGCCCTTCGGCCATGCGGCAGATATGGCCTGTCCTGCTGCGATTGGTGAAGCTGGCGCGGAATGGTGCGGAATGTTGCTCGGCATATCGGGGGATCGTGTAGCTCGCGCCGATCCCGGCGGGGCCCCACCAGATCATGTCCTCATGCCAGGTGCGCCGCAATTCATCGACCAGCGGCAGACCCAGCTTCCATTCGCCAAGATCGCCCACCATTGCATTGATCGCCGCCAGCGTCGCCGCGCCCTCCTGGCGGGGGGCATCCTGATAGAGCAGACCGTCATGCGTCACCGGACCGGGTTGCACCACGTGCGCGCCGGTCTGGGGCGGGAACGGGTTCTGCCCGGCCTGCGTCATCAAATGCGGCAAATCGAAGAACATCGCCTCTTCGGCGATCTTGCCATTCTCGACCTTGTGAAACGCGCCGTAGCGCAGCATGGCAATCTTGCCGGTCGGACGGATGCCCCAGAGCGGCGCGTCGAAGAGCCCCATCAAATGCCCCATCGAAGCAACCCAGACGGCGCCGTCCTTTGCGTTGTGGTTGCGCCCGGCGAAGAACAGATCGGTGCGCCGCCGAAGCGCGGTCATCGCGCCGTGCAGAGGTTTCCAGAAACCGTTGGCCACCGCGTCCGGCCCGGTTAGCAGCCCGACAGGGTGATAGCCGCGCCAGATCAGATCGGGCGCACAATAGCGCGCGAGACTCTCGCTAGGGTCTGCTGACGGCCCTGCGGTCAACGCGTCGTAATAGTCCCGAACCAGCTGTTTCTCGTTTAGAAAGCCTGTCGCACGCACGTTTCACAATCCTGTGCAGTTTCCGCTCAACATGGCTGACTGACGCAAAAGGGCAAGATCGTTTCCACGCGCGAAACCGTGCCGCCGAAATGTCCTCGCGTTTGCGCAATCTTTACGCACGGCTATGTAGACTTGCCCAAGCCGCGTTTTGCTGCGCTGCGGCTGTGGCAAAATTCCCGCAATTTTAGGAGAACCTTGAATGATCCGTTCAAACTTTGATCAGACACTCGGGCTAAGCGGAACGAGTTTGATCTATAAGCGTTTGAACATGACATCACCGGGCATAGAAGCAGGCAGCCAGACCATGACAGAACATGCGGTATCGAGCGCGCGTATAAGGGATTTTGGAGACAGCGCTCTCGGCAGCGTCGCGCGCTAGGTCGCATGTCGCCGGACGAAAATAAGCGCTGGTCGGCCACGCCTGACGATCACGAGCATCGCCGTTTCGGCCGTAGTCTCGTCTTTCGTATTGCCGTGCTGCTTTCCGTTGCGCTTTTGCCGATCGGGCTGGTCGCGCTGGTTCAAAGCTGGCGCGCGCTCGACGCGGCGAACGACAATCTCGAAGCGTCGCTTCATGCGCGCACCAGCGTACTCATCGAACAGGAGCAGCGCGAGTTGCTCACCAAGCGCGGTGTGGCCCGAGGACTTGCGGATGCGCTCGGCGCGATCGATCTCGACCCGGCGCGATGCAGCGACATCATGCGGCGCATTTCCATCAACGAGAACGTCGCTTTCGTTGGGGTGGTCGAACAGGGCTCGCGATCCATCTGCAACAGCGCGGGGCAGTCAATCGAATTTCCGGAGGGCGAACGCGCGCAAACGCTCTTTGCCAACCCCGAACCCTTCATCGGGTTCAGCGCGCGGGGCTTCGTTTCGCAAACCCCGGTGACGATCATCTCGCATCCGATATTCGACGCCGAAGACGGCTTTCGCGGTTTTCTGACCCTGTCTTTCGCGGCTCAGCCGCTTGAACAGACGCAGGAGCGGGTCGAGGCTGCCGGCGATGTCGCGCTTGCCATGTTCAACAAGTATGGCGAAATCCTGTCGCAGTTTACCCCGGAGGGTGAGATCGAAAGCTACCTGCCTGGCGATCTCGCTCTGGACGGGTTCGTGAACCGCGACGGATCGTTCTTCACCGCGACAAGCCTTGGCGGGCAGCGCCGGTTGATTTCCGTTGTTCCGATCCTGCCGGGCGAGGTCTACGCGCTCAGCAGTTGGGGGCGCGATACCTTGCGGGAGCTGTCATCGCCCTGGTTCGCGGGCACGACGTTGCTCTTTCCCTTCCTGATGTGGGCCGTTGGCATCGTCGTTGCGGTGATCTCTCTGAACCGTCTGGTGCTGCGGCACATCAACGATCTGAACCGTCGTATGAGGGCGTTTGCCGCGCGGCGCACCATGAAAACCTCGCAGAACATCGACGAGGCTCCGAGCGAGCTTCAGACCATCAATGAGACATTCGAAGGCATGGCCGCGCAGCTACTGCGCGATGAGGCCGATCTGCAGAACGCGATCTTCGAAAGGGAGGTTTTGCTGAAGGAGGTGTATCATCGCGTCAAGAACAACCTTCAGCTTATCTCCTCGATCATCAACATGCAGGTCCGGCAAGTGAGCAGCCCCGAGGGTGTCGCCGCGCTGCGGCAGTTCCAGGACCGTGTGAACAGCCTCGCGTCGGTGCATCGCGCGCTTTATCAGGAACCGTCGCTGACAAAACTGCGGGTGGATGTGCTGATCGGGGATCTGGTGCAGCAGATCGCCAATATCGGTGCCGGATCGAAAAGCGCAGTCAGGATCGCGAAGAAACTCGATCCGGTCACGCTCGCGCCCGACCATGCCAGCCCGCTAGCCATGGCGGCGACAGAGATGCTGTCAAACGTATTTAAATATGGCGCACCCGGGCAGGATGGCGTGTTTCGGCTCGATGTCGGTTTGAGAATGCTGGATCTTGAGGGCGCGGATCACGTCCGCCTGAGCATCCGCAATTCGACGGATCCATCGGAGCCGACGGCCGAAGGCACCGGCCTTGGCAAGCGCCTGATCGCCGCGTTTTCCAGTCAGCTTGAGGCAAAGATCGCGGAGACGGTCGGGGACGATTGGTATGAGGTATCGATCACCTTCCCCTATCAGCCCTTCAAGCCGGAGGATGTCTGAGCCGGGCGGCACCAAATCGTCAAAAAAAAGCGGCGCGACCGGGGGGGGCCGCGCCGATGGGCGATCGTCTGAACTGAACCCGTGTGTCAGGCGGCATCGGGTGCGTTGGCACCGATAAACCAGGCATCCTTGTCGATGGCGCGGCTGACTTCCGTAAAGAGATCGGCCGTATCTTCATCGCCGGCATCCCCAGCCTTCTGAGCGGCGGCGCGAACGGATTCGCCAACTTCGAGGAAACGCTCTTTCAACGCCTCGATATGCTCCGCGATGTCGGTCGTTTCCACCGGATAGGCGCTCATGCGGGTTTCCTTGGAGGTCACCTCGACCGTCCCGCGCGCGATACCGCCCAGGATCACCGCACGTTCGGCCATGAGGTCGGCCCCGTCGCGCAGGCGCGCGGCCACATCGTCGAGAAGTTCGTGCACGCCGATAAAGCCGCGCCCCTTGAGGTTCCAATGAGCCTGCTTGACGGCGAGCGTGAGCGAAATCGTATCGACCAGGTTGGCGTTGAGCAGTTCGACCATTTCGCTGCGGGTGTCTTGATTGAGTCCAGCGGCAAAATTCGTGGGCATGGTATTCTCCATGATGAGTGGTGTGGGATTCAAACGTATCAACGCACGCCGAAACCGTGGCGTGCGTTACAGGCGAAGGCGCGCGCGGCGCGTCGCGTCAAAATTTCGGAATGTGACGGAATGAGGCCGAGCGGGCGTCATCGGCGCCGGGGCGAGTCGCGGCAATCCGCGCGGTCTCGTGGCGAGGCCGTTCGGAAAGGGCGAACACGGCGTATCCAACCATCGCCAGAACCGTCAATGTGATCAGCACAGTCATGAGCGTCTCCTTTCACTCAGGACAACGCCGGGTGTCGGTGACGGTTCCCGCCCTCGCCTTAATTTTGCCGCAATGTCCTTCCGAGGATCGTGCTCACCAAATCGCTGTCGGGATCGGTCAGCGGGTCGATCACGTCGAAATGGTGCTTGCCCGGCGCGATCGTCAGCCCACAGTTCCACGCATCGGCAAGCAGACGTGCCTGATCGCGAAAGACCGGACGTTCCTCGGCGCCGACCCAGACCGTCACGGGTTTCGAGGGCGGCGCCATCAGTGCAGGGCTTTCCGCCGCGGCGCTGTGCTTGTCGAGCTTGAAATCGGCGTTCATTGCGGTGTTCATCAATGGCCGCAGATCAGCGAGCGGGGAAATCGGAACGACATGCGCGATGCGCGTGAAAACGTCGTCTGGAAGCATATCGGGCGCCAGCATCCGCGCAACCAGATGGCCGCCGGCCGAATGGCCTGAAAGGCAGATCGGACCGCCGAATTCATGCGCGCTCGCGCTGATGGCCTGCGCGACCTGCCGCGTGATATCGGCGATGCGCACACGCGGGCATAGATCATAGGTCGGGATCGCCACCGCCCAGCCGCGCTCCACGAAACCGCGCGCCAGATGTGACCAAAGCGTGCCGTCGAATTGCCGCCAATAGCCGCCATGAACGAAAACGAAGAGGCCGGCAGGCTCCCCGTGCGGAATAAAGAGATCCAAAGTCTCGCGTGAGCCGTGACCATACATTACCCCGAGCCGCGCCCGGTTGAGCACCGACATTTGCCTGCGGAACGTATCTGCCTGCGCGCGCCATCTGTCGGGGAAACCCGCGCCATCGGGAATATATGGCGCATTGGCGTAGGCGTCGTCGAGGTTCACCGGAAAACTCCTAAAATATCGAATTTTGCCTAGCCATTTAACAAATGCTCCACCAATGTCAGCACGAAAAACAGGAGGAACCCATGCGCGATCAGACAACCAATCTTTCAAACCTCTTGAACGATCCGTCGCTGCTCGAAACGCGCGCCTATGTGAATGGCGAATGGATCGATGGCGATGACGGCACGTTCGCCGTCGACAATCCGGCAAGGGGCGACACGATCGCCGAGGTTGCCGATCTGTCGCGCGCGCAGGTCGGCAAGGCCATTTCCGCCGCCGAGAGCGCACAGAAGGATTGGGCGAACTGGACGGGCAAGGAACGCGGTGCGGTGCTGCGCAAATGGTTCGAACTGATGATGCAGCATCAGGACGATCTCGCCACGATCCTGACCGCCGAGCAGGGCAAGCCGCTGACCGAAGCCAAGGGCGAGATCGCCTATGGCGCGTCCTTCATCGAGTTTTTCGCCGAAGAGGCCAAGCGCATCTATGGCGAGACGATCCCCGGCCATCAGCGCGACAAACGCATCATGGTCATCAAGCAGCCCATCGGTGTCGTCGGTTCGATCACGCCGTGGAATTTCCCCAATGCGATGATCACCCGAAAGGCTGGCCCCGCCCTTGCCGCCGGTTGCAGCTTCGTCGCCCGCCCCGCTGCAGAGACGCCGCTTTCGGCAATCGTTCTTGGCGTTCTTGCAGACCGCGCGGGAATTCCGGCGGGTGTGTTCAACGTGGTCCCGTCCTCCTCCTCCTCCGAGGTGGGTAAAGAAATGTGCGAGAACCCGGCGGTGCGCAAGATCACCTTCACCGGCTCCACCGAGGTTGGCCGTATCCTGCTTCGGCAGGCCGCCGATCAGGTGATGAAATGCTCCATGGAGCTTGGCGGCAACGCGCCGTTCATCGTGTTCGACGATGCCGATCTCAATGCCGCCGTCGATGGCGCGATCATGTGCAAGTTCCGCAATAACGGGCAAACCTGCGTCTGCGCGAACCGCATCTATGTGCAGGCCGGCGTTTATGACGCGTTCGCCGAAAAGCTGAAGGACCGGGTCAGCCAGATGAAAGTCGGCGACGGGCTCGAAGAGGGCACCGATCTCGGCCCGCTGATCAACCGCGATGCGCTGGACAAGGTACAGGAACATATCGCCGACGCCAAATTCAAGGGCGCCGATGTGATCCTCGGCGAAGAGGGACAGAACATGGACGGCAATTTCTTCGCCCCTGTCATCGTCACCGGCGCCACGAAGGACATGGCCTTTGCCACCGAGGAAACCTTCGGCCCGCTCGCACCACTCTTCAAATTCGAGACGGAAGACGACGTGATCGCGCTCGCCAATGACACGATCTTCGGGCTTGCCAGCTATTTCTACGCCAAGGACCTGAGCCGCGTCTACAAGGTGGCCGAAGCGCTGGAATACGGGATCGTCGGCGTGAACACCGGCATCATCTCGACCGAGGTTGCGCCCTTCGGCGGTGTGAAGCAATCCGGCCTTGGCCGCGAGGGCAGCCATCACGGGATCGAGGAATTCGTGGAGATGAAATATATCTGCTTGTCGGTCTGACGCCAAAAGGCCCGGCGCTTTGCCGGGCCCCGATGCTCTGGCTTACGAAAAAGCTCAGTTCACCGCTTTTGCGTCCACCACGTCTTTCTCGATGGCGTCCGTCTTTGCGATCTCGATCCGCCGGGGCTTCAGCGCCTCGGGGATCTCGCGCACGAGGTCGATATGCAGCATGCCGTTCTCGTGGCTGGCGCCGGTCACGCGCACATGATCGGCAAGGTGGAACCGGCGCTGGAACGCGCGGGTGGCGATCCCGCGATGCAGATAGGTGCGGTCCTCGTCCTCGTTCACCTTGTCGGCCGAGACGTGCAGCGCGCCGTCCTTCACCTCGACGGTCAGATCCTCATCGGAGAACCCGGCCACCGCGATGGAGATGCGGTAGGCATCGTCAGCGGTCTTCTCGATGTTGTAAGGCGGGTAGGTTGCGTTCGATCCGTCATTGGACGTCACGCGATCAAGCATGTCGGCAATTTGATCAAAGCCGACGGTTGCGCGGTAAAGCGGTGCGAAATCAAGTCCTCGCATAGGTCATCCTCCATTGAGCGATACCAGTGTTTCAGGCCTTCCGGCACGGACAGGCCCGGTATGAATGCCGGGCCCCGATACGGGCATCCCGGCATGGCAAAGATGGGGGTGGTCTACCGGCGGTTCAAGAGGTCGCCGCGCGCTTCCGGGCGGACGAATTTGGCCCCCGCAGCCGGCCGCGCCTCGTTCCCCACTCGCAGTGGCCTGAAGCCCGTTCCTTCGGCGAATCCCGCGCCGCCCCGCATCAGGGCCTCGATTACCTCGATCTGCCCGGCGAGCGGAGCGCCAAGGGAAACGGCAACATCATCGCTCTTGCCTTTCGAAGACACGACCGACACGATTTTCGGCACGTCCCCGTCGAGCGTGAAAACCGGCGAGCCCGAACTGCCGAAATCGACCGAACAGGACAGGACAAGCAGATCCTCCTGTTCGGACAGGATCTCGCAATCGTCCTGCATCGAGGGGGCCTCCGACCGGTCATGCGCATAGGACACGACGGCCACGCGCGTGCCGGCGCCCGGACGATCATCCGTGGCAAAAGGCATGATCGTGGTGTTGCGCACCGGATGTTGCAACTCGATCAGCGCGATGTCGCGATAGACGCGATCCGCGCCGGGAGCGGCGAAGAAATCGTATTCGGGATGCACGACGGCCCGCCGCACACGGCGATAGGCGGCCGCCCGCCCGTTTCTCCAGCCGGCGAGGAATTGCACGTCACCCGGTTCGAGCAGAGCGCCAGTCTCATCGTAGAGGCAATGCGCCGCCGTCAGAACGAGATCGGGCGCGATGAGCGATCCGGTGCAAAAGGCTCGCCCGGCAAGCTCAAGCCGCCCGACCGCCTCCCATGCGCGCCCGTCCTGACGGCTCTCCATGGAGAACAACCCGCCTGTCTGCGCCCCGGCCAGACCGGGCAACAGGATGGACAACAGCCCGAGAATTAGAAGGCGCACGCGTTCACTCCGCTTTGGTCGGTCCTTGTGCGACCATTCGGGCGAAACTATGGCGAAGCCGTCACATCCGTTCCGGATCGAGCGCCGCCGGCTTCGGCCCACCGGTCGCCCAGTCGAGCAACTCCACGGTATGCACGACGGGCACCTCGGTTCCAGACCCGATTTGTATCATGCAGCCGATATTGCCCGCCGCGATGATCTGCGGCTGCCTGGCTTCCAGCGTTTCGACCTTGCGCGCCTTGATCTGGCCGGAAATCTCCGGTTGCATCAGATTGTAAGTGCCGGCCGATCCGCAACACAAGTGGCTGTCCGCAGGCTCCACCACGTCGAAACCGGCGGCTTTGAGCAGCGCCTTGGGATGCGTCTTGATCTGCTGACCGTGCTGCAGGCTGCAGGCGGCATGATAGGCCACGCGCGGCGTGCCGTGAATGGTCCGTGCCTCCGATAGGCTGGCCTCGTCCACAAGCTCGACGAGCACTTCGCTGACATCCCTCGCGATGGCAGAGACCCGCGCGGCATCACCGGCCAGCGCATCCTCGCGGAACATATGGCCGTAATCCTTGACGGTGGTGCCGCAACCGCTGGTGTTGATGACGATGGCATCGAGCCCCGCGCCGTCCATCTCCGCCGCCCAGGCGCGGATATTGGCTGCCGCGGATGCGTGGCTCTCGTCCACTTTCCCCATGTGATGCGTCAGTGCCCCGCAGCATCCCGCGCCCTCGGCCACCACGACCTCGCAACCAAGCCGCGTCAGAAGCCGGATGGTGGCATCGTTGATATCGGTGTTCAGCGCCTTCTGCGCACAGCCCGTCATCAGCGCCACGCGCTTGCGGCGCGGCCCCTCCGGCGCAAAGCTTTGCGGATCGTCATTGCGGCTCACCGGCGGAATCCGCTTCGGCGCCATCGCCAGCATCGCGCGGAGCCGCGCATCGGGAATGAGCGGCGCGAAGGGTTTGCCGAGTTTCGCCGCGATCAAGGCGGCCCGGAACCGCATCGGATAGGGCAGGATACGCGCCAGCATCCAGCGCAGCGCGCGATCATGCCAAGGCCGCTTGTAATGCTCCTCGATATAGGCGCGTGCGTGATCGACCAGATGCATGTAATGCACCCCGGAAGGGCAGGTCGTCATGCAGGCGAGGCAGGACAGGCAACGGTCGATATGCTTGACCGTCCTGTCATCCGGTACACGCTCGTTCTCCAGCATGTCCTTGATGAGGTAAATCCTCCCGCGCGGGCTGTCGAGCTCGTCGCCGAGCACCTGATAGGTCGGACAGGTCGCGGTGCAGAAGCCGCAATGCACACAGGCCCGCAATATCTCGTTCGAGCGCGCGAAAGCGGGATCTTCAAGCTGCTTTTCGGTGAATGTCGTCTGCATCGCGCTACCCCATCAGCCCGGCGTTCAGGATACCCTTCGGATCGAAGCGCGCGCGCAATCCATTCGACAACGCGGCGATCTCCGGCGTCTCCGGCTGAAACTTCGGCTGGCCGCTGCCGCGCACCAGCGTTGCATGCCCGTCGAACGCTCCGAGACGCGCCCGCAGGTCGGTCCCTTTCGGCACCCGCACCCAGATCAGCCCGCCGCCCCAGTCATAGAACACCGCATCGGCCTGCATCCTCCCGGCAAGCTCCGGCGCGTCCGAAGGCGTGCAGGACACCCGCCAGACGTCCCCCGGCGCGCCATGGAACGGCGCAACATCGCGTATCTCGCGCCAGATGTCGGCAACGCGCGCGCCATCCTCCTCTATCCGCACCGCCATGTCCGGAAACAACTCCGCAACCCGTTTCGCGCGATAGGCGACCGATCCGGCAAAGCCCTCGATCCGCAACATGGTCACCGGCAGCTCGCCCGGAAGATGCGCCGCGCCGGAAACCTCGAAAGGCGATCCCAGCGCCCGCGCCATCGCGCCCACGGCGTCGCCGTCCTCAAGCCCCTCGATCACCACCGAAGCCGCGGTTTCCGGGCGCGGCAGCACTTTCAGGCTGACCTCTGTCAGCACCCCCAATGTGCCCCAGGATCCGGTCATCAGCTTCACCAGATCATAGCCGGTCACGTTCTTCATCACGCGCCCGCCATTCTTGATCACCTGACCGGCCCCATCGACGAACCGCACCCCTAGCATGAAATCGCGACACGCCCCCACGGCGACCCGGCGCGGCCCGCTGACATTGGCCGCGACAACCCCGCCAATGGTCGGCTCGCCCTTGGTGCCGAGAAGATCGCGATGATCCATCGGCTCGAACGGCAGCCTCTGCCCCTCCGCCTCAAGCGCCGCCTCGATTTCGGCCAAAGGCGTGCCCGCGCGCGCAACCAGCGTCAGCGATCCCGGTTCGTAAAGCGTGATCCCCGACAGACCGCCGGTTTCCACCACCTCGCCATTCACCTCGGCACCCCGCGTGCCGCCGCCGCGCAGGCATAGCGGCCCGTCGGCCCCGGCGATCAGTTCGGCCAGGTCTGCTTCCGTCTCTGCTCTCATGGTTTCTTTGGGCCTCAAATACCTCGGGGGTTTGGGGGCTGGCCCCCAATCGTCACTCTGCCGCCAACGCCATGCTGCGGCGGGCGTCCGACGCGGCCAGCGGGAACACCTTGGCCGGGTTCAAAAGCCATTCTGGATCGAACACGTCCTTCACCGCCATCTGCGCCTCCAGATCCGCCGGATCGAACTGATCTACCATCAGATCGCGCTTCTCGATGCCGACGCCGTGCTCGCCCGTCAGACATCCGCCGACCTCGACGCAAAGCCGCAGGATATCCGCGCCGAACGCCTCGCAAAGCTCCAGATCGCCTTCCTTGTTCGCATCGAAAAGGATCAGCGGATGCATGTTGCCGTCGCCGGCATGGAACACATTGGCCACATCGAGCCCGTAGTCCTTCGACATCTCCCCGATCCGGCGCAGCACATAGGGCAGCTCCGACACCGGGATCGTCCCGTCCAGACACATGTAATCGTTGATCTGTCCCATCGCGCCGAAAGCCGACTTGCGGCCGAGCCAGATCCGCGCGGCTTCCTCGGCATCCTTCGCCTCGCGCAGCTCCACCGGATCATGCCGCCGCGCGATATCGAGAATGACGGCAAGCTGCTCGTCGATTTCCTCGGCGCTGCCTTCGACCTCCACGATCAAAAGCGCCTCGCACATCGGATAGCCGGCTTTGGCGAACCGCTCTGTCGCCTCGATGCAAGGGCGGTCCATGAATTCAATGGCAACCGGCAAAACGCCCGCACGGATGATATCGGCGACGCAGGCGCCCGCGACCTCGTTGCTGTCGAACCCCATCAGAACCGGGCGCGCGCCTTCGGGTTTCGGCAGGATGCGCAGGGTCGCTTCGGTCACCACGCCAAGCTGGCCTTCCGATCCGCAAATCAATCCAAGCAAATCGTAGCCGCCGGCATCCATATGCTTGCCGCCAAGCTCGATCACCGTGCCGTCCATCTTCACCATCGTGACACCCAGCAGATTGTTCGTCGTCACGCCGTATTTCAGGCAATGCGCGCCGCCGGAATT
Source organism: Marivita sp. GX14005 (assembly GCF_023370775.1). Taxonomy (GTDB): domain Bacteria; phylum Pseudomonadota; class Alphaproteobacteria; order Rhodobacterales; family Rhodobacteraceae; genus Marivita. Next base: position 882,451 of record NZ_JAMCCQ010000001.1, on the reverse strand, counting down.
CATCGCGATATTGCCTGCGATGGCGCAGGCCAGCTGGCTAGATGGGTCGGGCGCGTAGAAGAACCCGTCCTCCTCGATCGCGCCGGTCACGCTGAGATTGGTGCGCCCGGTCTGCACGCGGATGCAGCGGTTCTCGTAATCGGTCTCGATCACATCGGCCATCCGCGCCACACCGAGCAGCACGCAATCGGCGGTAGGCAAAGCGCCGCCCGCCAGCGACGTGCCGGACCCGCGCGGCACGACCGGCACACCCATCGCGTGACAGGTTTTCAGAACCTCCGATACTTCCTGCGTCGTCGACGGTAGCACGACCGCCATCGGCGGGCATTTATAGGCTGTCAGCGCATCGCATTCATAGGCGCGCGTTTCGCGTTCGTCGAAAATCACCGCGCCCTCCGGCAGGACGGCTTTCAAGCGATCCACGATCTGCGCCTTGCGGGAAATCACGCTGGCATCGGGCTCTGGCATCTGCATGGGGGGTTCCTCCGAATTGGTAAGATTATATAACCAATTCTGCGCTCAGAACCAGAAGTTTCTCAGAGAAATGGCGTTCGGGCTCTTGCGTTCCCCGCACGCCGGGGTCACGAGACAAACATGGACTGGATCAAGATCATACATCTGCTGTGCGTGATGGGCTGGATGACCTCCATCTTCGCCGTGCCGCGAGCGATGATCTATTGGAAGCGCGAGCATGAAAGGCTCGGTGAATTCGGCCCCTTGGGCGATCTGACAGTCCGGCTTTATCGGTTTTCCGCCGGTCTGGGCGTGATCGCCCTCATCACGGGGCTTTGGCTCGGCGGGCTCTGGGGCATGCCGGCATGGGTCTGGCTCAAGCTGGGTCTGGTTCTGTTGCTGACGATCCATTACATCTGGACCGGGCGCATGGTGTTGCGGGGGCGCAAGGGCGTGTTCACCGAATCCGATGTCTATCTTCGCGTCTTCAACGAGATCAGCGTGATCGGCGTGATCGCGATCCTTTGGGTGGTGGTGGTCAAACCCTTCTGACGGCATTGCCGGGAAAAAAACGTCCCAAAAGAGGCGCGGCGCGTGTTACGCTGCGGACATGCGCCGCTTCATCAGCATCACCCTGCTCAGCGCAAGCCCGCTCCTCGCCGATCCGCCGGTGATCGAGGCGGCCAGCCATGATGGCGGCCGCGTTGCTGTCACGCTGTCGCATCCCGACACGGGCTGGGATCACTACGCCGATGGCTGGCGGATCGAAACGGCGCAGGGCGAGGCGATCGCGACACGCGAGTTGCTGCACCCTCATGTCGAGGAACAACCTTTTACCCGCAGCCTTTTTGCCGCCGATCTGCCGGAGGAGGCGCTTTTCATCCGGGCGAAATGCTCGGTCGATGGATGGAACGAGGATACCGTGCCACTCGTGCGATAGGTCAGGCGTTCTGCCCCAATGTTTCGCATGCGAAACATCGGGTCCGGTTCGGCCCTATTTACGTTTCGTCAACGATATCGGCGTGCAGGTGCCGCTCGCCCCGCGCTTCGGCAAGGCGGATCTGCTTCTGGCGCTCGCGAAAGCGCGTCTTGTCGGCCTCGGAGGTTTCTTCGGCGCAAAGATGACAGGCGACGCCGTGCTCGTATTCCGGCCTTTCGCGATCTTCCGGCAGGATCGGGCGGCGGCAAGCATGGCATAGCAGGTGCGGCCCCTCGGCCAGCCCGTGCCCGACCGACACGCGCCCGTCGAAGACGAAACACTCGCCGTTCCAGGTGCTGTCCTCCTGCGGCACGTCCTCCAGATATTTCAGGATGCCTCCCTTGAGGTGATAGACGTCTTCGACCCCTTGGCTCAGCAGGTAGTTCGTCGATTTTTCGCAGCGGATACCGCCGGTGCAGAACATGGCGATACGCTTGTTGTGGAAGCGGTCCTTGTTCTGTTTCCACCATTCGGGAAATTCGCGGAAACTGTCGGTTTCCGGATCGACCGCGCCTTCGAAAGTGCCGATGGCGACCTCGTAATCGTTACGCGTGTCGATCACGGCGACATCGGGGCTCAGGATCAGATCGTTCCAGTCCTTCGGTTCGACGTAGTGGCCCACCTTTGCGAGCGGATCGACATCCGGCACGCCCATGGTCACGATCTCTTTCTTGAGCCGCACCTTCATCCGCGCGAAGGGGCGCTCGGCGGCGGTGGAGAGTTTCCACTCCAGATCGGCGCAGCCCGGAAGGCCGCGCAGATAAGTTAACAAAGTGTCAATGCCCGCCTCCGGCCCGGCAACGGTGCCGTTGATCCCCTCGCGTGCCAGCAGCAATGTGCCGGTGATCTTTTGCGCAAGGCAAAGATCGCGCAGAGGCTGTCGCATGCCGGCGGGATCGTCGAAACGGGTGAAGTGGTAAAGGGCGCAAACAGTAAACATGAGCGCGGAATTATGCCCGGACCGGCCATTCCGCAAGGCCCGAGATTGCCGCAACCCTTGACCGCTGCGAGCAGGGTTCCTAACCAAGAGACAGCAACAGGAGACTGCCCCATGACCGCGCTGATCGTCATCGACATGCAAAACGATTTCTGCCCCGGCGGCGCGCTGGCCGTTGCGGAGGGCGATAGCATCGTTTCCGGGATCAACGCGCTGATGAAGAGCAGCAACGCGGTGATCCTGACGCAGGATTGGCACCCGGCGGATCACAGTTCCTTCGCCTCGCAGCACGAGGCGCAGGCGCCTTACGAGATGATCGATATGCCATACGGGCCGCAGGTGCTTTGGCCCGATCATTGCGTGATCGGATCGCAGGGCGCGGCGTTTCATCCTGAGCTTGACGTGAACCGCGCCGATATGGTGATCCGCAAGGGCTTCCGCCGCGAGATCGACAGTTATTCGGCGTTTTTCGAGAATGACCATACAACGCCGACCGGGCTTGAGGGCTATCTTCGCACGCGCAAGATCAGCTCGCTTCTTCTGGCGGGGCTGGCGACGGACTTCTGCGTCGCCTATTCGGCGATCGATGCAGCGAAACTGGGCTTCGATGTCACGGTCTGCATGGATTTGTGCCGCGGCATCGATCTCGATGGATCGCTGGAAGCGGCCAAGGCGCAGATGCAGGACGCCGGCGTTTCGCTCGCCTGAACGGCCGTTCCGTTTCCTCTAAAGGTCTCCTAAAGAAAGGCCGGTTTCATGTTCTCCCGTATCCTCGCCCTGTTCGACGCATCGGTTCCGCGCACCGAGTTGCCGCCCGCCGATGCCAAATACGCGCTGGGCGCGCTCATGGTGCGCACCGCGATGGTGGACAATACCTATCTTTTCCAGGAGATCGAGGAGATCGACCGCGTTCTGGGCAAGCTTTACGATCTCGGTCCTGTCGAGGCGGCGAAGATGCGCGCGCAATGCGAGGTGCTGGAGCAGGAGCTTCCGAGAAACGAGGATCTGACGGAAATCCTGATGCGGAACATCAATGCCGAAAAGCGCGAACGGACGGTTCGCGCGCTTTGGGACGTGGTTTACGCGGATGGCACGCGCGATCCCGAGCAGACGGCGCTTTTGCGCGAGATCGCGGCGCTGATCGGCATCGACGAGCAAAGCTGCGAAAGGTTGCGGCTCGAACAGAAGGCCCGGCATCTGGCAGCGCGCTGACGCTGGACAAGCCGCGCTCCGCTTGGTCTAAAGCGGCACGCCCCTGTCGGAGCCTGTCATGGTCGATATCGCCACTCGCGTCTGGAACCACAAATGGAAGATCGACCCCATCGTGCGGTCGCTCATCGATACCGATTTCTACAAGCTTCTGATGTGCCAGTCGGTGTTCCGCAACAAGCGCGACACGCAGGTCACGTTCAGCCTGATCAACCGGTCGGACGATGTGCCGCTGGCCAAGCTGATCGACGAGGGCGAGCTGCGCGAACAGCTCGATCACATCCGGTCGCTGTCGCTGCGGCGCAACGAAAGCACGTGGCTGCGCGGCAATACGTTCTACGGCAAGCGGCAGATGTTTCGCCCCGATTTCATGGAGTGGTTCGAGACCCTGCGCCTTCCGGCCTATCACCTCGAACGGGTGGGCGATCAGTATGAGCTGACCTTCGAAGGGAAGTGGCCGGAGGTGATGCTGTGGGAGATCCCGGCGCTGGCCGTGCTCATGGAGCTGCGCGGGCGGGCGGTTCTGAACGATATGGGCCGGTTCGAGCTTCAGGTGCTTTACGCCCGCGCGATGACGAAACTCTGGGAAAAGATCGAACGGCTGCGCGAGGTGCCGGAGTTGCGGATCGCCGATTTCGGCACGCGGCGCCGCCATTCGTTTCTTTGGCAGGATTGGTGCGTTCAAGCCATGGTCGAGGGGCTTGGCGAGAGTTTCGTCGGCACGTCGAACTGTCTGATTGCAAAGCATCGCGATCTGGAGGCGATCGGTACGAACGCGCATGAATTGCCTATGGTCTATGCTGCGCTGGCCGAGGATGATGTGGCGCTCAAACAGGCGCCCTATGACGTGCTGGCCGATTGGCACGAGGAACATGACGGCAATTTGCGGGTGATCCTGCCCGACACCTATGGAACCGAAGGGTTCCTGCGCGATGCGCCCGATTGGCTCGCCGGCTGGACCGGCATTCGCATCGATTCCGGTGATCCCGCGCAGGGGGCCGAAACGGCGATCCGCTGGTGGAAGGAACGCGGAGAGGATCCGAGGCGCAAGCTGGTGATCTTCTCGGATGGGCTGGACGTGAACAAGATCCTCGAATTGCAGGCACAATTCGGCGGCCGCGTTCGGGTGTCTTTCGGCTGGGGCACGCTGCTGACCAATGATTTTCGCGGGTTGACGCCGGATGACCGACTCGCGCCGTTCAGCCTTGTCTGCAAGGCGGTGGAGGCGAATGGCCGTCCGACGGTCAAGCTTTCGGACAATCCGCGCAAGGCGATGGGGCCCGATGCCCAGATCGCGCGCTACAAGCGCGTTTTCGACGTTGGCGCGCAGGTTGCGCAGGACGTTCTGGTCTGAGCGAAAAGACTTGCGCGGGCGCGTTTTGTCAGTAAATGCGCAAAACGCTTCGGACCCATGGCGCCGGAACGGGCGTTGATATCATGAGGAACGTGGCGAATGGCGAAATCTGACCCTTTGGATATCGATAAGCTGACGGTGATCGGCTGGCATGAATGTATCAGCCTTCCCGAGCTTGCGCTCAAGGATTTTGCCGTGAAGGTGGATACCGGCGCCAAGACGACGGCGCTTCACGCCGACGAGATCGAGACCTTCGAGCAAGGCGACGAGACGTGGGTGCGGTTCCTCGCGCCCGACATTCCCGGCCTGCCGCGCAAGAGATGCGAGTTTCCGGTGCATACCGAGCGTGATATCACCAACACCAGCGGCATGCCGGAATCGCGGATCGTCATTCGCACGCCGATGGTGCTGGCCGGGAGGAAATGGAAGATCGACATTTCATTGACCGACCGAGGCACGATGCGCTTCCCTCTCATTCTGGGCCGTCGCGCGCTGCGGCGACGGGATATCGTTGTCCATCCGGGCCGATCCTACCTCGTGAGCAGCAAACCCCATTTCGGAGGACCGAAACCATGAAGATCGCGATGCTTGCCAGAAATCCCAACCTTTATTCGCACAAACGTCTGAAGGAGGCGGCGGAGGCGCGTGGGCACGAGTTGCAGATCGTCAACACGCTGCGCTGTTACATGAACATCGCGTCGCGGAGGCCTGAGATTTTCTACAATGGCGAAAAGCTGGAAGGGTTCGACGCTGTGATTCCGCGCATCGGCGCGTCGGTCACGTTCTATGGGCTCGCGGTGCTTCGGCAATTTGAGATGCAGGGGGTCTACCCGCTCAACGAAAGCGTGGCCATCGGTCGCTCACGCGACAAGCTGCGCTCCATGCAGCTTTTGGCGCGGGCGGGGATCGGGCTGCCGGTGACGACCTTCGCACATGATCCCAAGCAGACCGAGGAGGTGCTGGAGCTTGCCGGCGGCGCGCCCGTGGTCATCAAGCTGCTGGAGGGCACGCAAGGTATCGGTGTGGTTCTGGCAGATACCAACCGGTCCGCCAAATCGGTGTTCGAGGCGTTTCGCGGGGCGGGCGTGAATATCCTGCTTCAGGAGTTCATCAAGGAAGCTGGGGGCACCGATATCCGCGCTATCGTGGTGGGCGGCAAGGTTGTCGCCGCGATGAAGCGAACCGGCGCGGCGGGGGAGTTCCGTTCCAACCTGCATCGCGGCGGGTCAGCGCAGATCATCAAGCTGTCGCCGGAGGAGCGCTCGACCGCGGTGAGATCGGCCAAGGTGATGGGGCTGAATGTCTGCGGCGTGGATATGCTGCGCTCCAACCACGGGCCGGTGGTGATGGAGGTCAACTCCTCGCCCGGTATCGAGGGGGTGGAGAAAGCCACCGGCCTCGATATCGCGTCGAAGATCATCGAGCATATCGAGAAAACCGCCAAGCCGCATGCGACCAAGACCAAGGGAAGCGGATGATCAAGCGCGCGGCGTTCGAGATCGGCGGCCATACCGTTGAGGCGGGGAGCCGCCGGACGGTCGATCTTCCGGTCAGCACCCTGTCGGATCACACGCCGGTCACGCTGTCGGCGCATGTGATCCACGGGCGCAATGACGGGCCGACCGTGTTCGTCAGCGCGGGGATCCACGGCGACGAGGTGATCGGGGTCGAGATCGTGCGGCGTCTGCTGCGTGCGCGGAACCTCAAATCGGTGCGCGGCACACTGATCGTGGTGCCGATCGTCAACACGTTCGGGTTCCTGAACCATTCGCGCTACCTGCCCGACCGTCGCGATCTGAACCGAAGCTTTCCCGGGTCCAGCAACGGATCTCTGGCCTCCCGGCTGGCGCATCTCTTCATGTCCGAGATCGTCGGTCGCTGCTCGCTTGGGATCGATCTTCATTCGGCGGCGGTGCACCGGATGAACCTGCCGCAGATCCGGGTGTCGGCGAACAATCCCGTGACGATGAAACTTGCCCTGGCCTTCGGCGCGCCGGTGATCCTGACCAGCGCGCTACGCGAGGGCAGTTTGCGGCAGGAAGCCAAGGCGCGGGGCGTTGAGGTTCTGCTCTACGAGGCTGGTGAAGGAATGCGATTCGACGAAATGTCGGTGCGCGCCGGGGTCGCGGGGATTTTGCGCGTGCTGCATCAGGTCGGCATGTTACCGGCCGCCGGCATCGCCAAGCCGCGCGCCAAGCCTTTGCTCTGTTCCGACAGCAATTGGACCCGTGCCCCGGCGGGCGGGCTATTGCGGATGTTCCGGGCCGAGGGCGATGTGGTGGATGAAGGTGACGTGATCGCGGCCATCTCGGATCCGTTCGGGGATGGCGAGATCGAGGTCACGGCGCGGCAGGGCGGGATCATCGTCGGTCGTGCCGTCATGCCGGTGGTGCATGAGGGCGACGCGCTGTTTCACATCGCTGCGGTCAAATCGGCCGATCTGGCGGAGGCCGCTGTCGGCGATCTGGCAACGCAGCTCGAAGAGGCGCCTTTGTTCGACGAGGACGAGATCATCTAGGCTGCCGCTGTCCGCAGCTTGCGCGGCCCCTGGCTGCGCATCAGGATGACGATCATGATCGCGATGTTCAGCCCGTTCCAGACGATGCCGTTGACGAAGGCCCATTGATAGGATCCGGTGACGTCGTAGATCACCCCCGACAGCCAGCCGCCGACCGCCATTCCGGTGATCGTCATCATCAGGACGAACCCGACCCGCGCGCCCGCTTCGCGGCTGGGCATGTATTCGCGCACGATGACGGCATAGCTTGGCACGATGCCGCTTTGGCTCAGCCCGAAGATCAGGCTGACGGTGTAAAGCGAGACGAGACCGCCTGCCGGAAGGTAGAGAAAGAGCGCGATGGCCTGCAGGCTCGATCCGATGAGCAGCGTCGGGATGCCGCCGATCCGGTCAGCCAGCGTGCCCGAGACGAGCCGCGAGACGACGCCGCCCATCAGCATCAGTGACAGCATCTCCGCCCCCACCGCCGCGCCGAAGCCGTAATCGACGCAAAGCGCCACGATATGCACCTGCGGCATCGACATGGCGACGCAGCAGGCGATCCCGGCCGCGCCAAGCATCCATTGTAACTGGCGCGGGGTGAAGCCGGTCGCGCGGGTGCGGCTGGCTGATTGCGTGTCGGCGGCGGCAATCGCTTCGAGCGGAACGCGCCGGCGCAGCATCAAGGCCAGCGGTGGCACGATGACCAGTGTGAGGATACCGAGCGCCGTATAGCTCCAGCGCCAGCTTTCCCCGCCGCCGAGACTGCCGAGGAGCAGTGGCCAGATCGCGCCGGACAGGTAATTGCCCGAAGCGGTGATCGCCACGGCGATACCGCGCCGTTTGAGGAACCATTGCGAGACATCCGCGATCAGCGGCCCGAAGCTGCAGGCGGTGGCGAAACCTATGACGAGTTGCAGCGCCGACAGGATCAGCAGCGACGGGCTGAGCGCGGCGAGGATATAACAGGTGGTCAGCGTCAGCGCGCAGGCAATGAGCGCCTTGGCGACGCCGAACCGGTCCACCGCCCGCCCGACGAAGAAATTGCCGAGCGCGAACCCGACCATCGTGAGCGTGTAGGCCAAGGACACTTCGCCCCGCCCCGCACCGAATTCGGATTGCACTTCGGGCAGAACGACGATGATCGCCCACATGCCGACATTTCCCATCACCGCGATCAAAAGCGTGATGCCGAGGCGCAGCCACGAATACCGGCTGTCGAGCATGGACGGCTCGCTCATGCCCGATCCTCTGTCGCCGCGCGGCGCTCGGACCATTCGGGCAAGGGAAAGAGCAGATCGTAGGCCCAATTGAAGCAAAACGCGTAGACGACGTAGAAGGCCGCGAAGGAGACATCCATCACGAAGGCCTGCCAGAGCGAGATCTGCAAATACCACGCAAAAACCGGCAGCAGCAGGCCGAGCAGGCCGATTTCGAACAGCACGGCGTGGGCCACGCGCAGAAGCGGGGTCTTGAGGGTCGATCCGGTCGCGCGGCGCAGGGCGAGATCGAAGACGAAATTATACGCCATGTTGTAGAGCGTCGCGATTGTCGCGCTGATGACGGTGACGATGCCGATATCCTGCATCGGCTTGTCGAAAACCAGCGCGCCCAGCGGAATGACGATCAGAAGCGCCAAAAGCTCGAAGCTGATGGCATGACGCAAACGATCGAGTGGAGAGCGCATGGCGACCTCGCGACAAGGGTCGGGCCGTCCCGACGAAACTACCGGTATGGGGAGGTCGTCCTCGCCGTCCGAGAGGTCGCACAATCCGCGTGCGGCTTCAAGCCGGGCTGCCGCGCGCTGCGAGATCCTTCAGGATCGGACAATCCGGACGGTCGTCCCCGGCGCAGCTCTGAACGAGCTCCGACAGCGTATCGCGCATGGATTGAAGCTGGGCGATCTTGTCCTCGATCTTGTGCAGATGGGCGCTGGCAAGCTCCTTCACATCGGCGCTGGCGCGGGTCTTGTCCTCGTAAAGCGTCAGGAGGGTGCGGCAGTCCTCGATCGTGAAACCAAGCGCGCGGGCGCGACTCAGGAAAGCGAGCTTGTGAACATCGCTCTCGCGGAAGGCGCGGTAACCGTTGGTGTCGCGCGGCGGTTTGACGAGGCCGATCTCTTCGTAATAGCGGATTGTCTTGGCCGGCAGCCCGGCGCGTTTGGCGACATCGGAAATGTTCATGCATGTGCCTCCCGAAAAGCAGGTTCGGGCGCGTCGGCCTGCGCCGGGGCGACGCGGCGCAGGCGCAGGGCATTGGACAGAACGAACACCGACGACAGCGCCATCGCGCCGGCGCCCAGCATCGGCGACAGTTGCACGCCGAAAGCCGGAGAAAGCACGCCGGCGGCCACCGGGATGAGCGCGGTGTTGTAGGCGAAGGCCCAGAAGAGGTTTTGCCGGATGTTGCGCATCGTCCGGTTGGAGATTTCCACCGCGTTCACCACGCCGGCAACGCGGCCCGAGGACAGGACGATATCCGCCGCCTCGATGGCGACATCGGTGCCGGTGCCGATGGCCAGGCCGATCTCGGCCTCCGCCAGCGCGGGCGCGTCATTGATCCCGTCGCCGACAAAGGCGACCGGGCCGAACGCGTCGCGCAGCGCCTTCACCGCATCGACCTTGCCATCGGGCAACACGCCTGCGGTGACGTGATCGATTCCGAGCCTGCCTGCGATGGCATGCGCGGCGGCGGGGCTGTCGCCCGACACCATCGCGACCTTCAGGCCTTGTTCGTGCAGCGCGTCGACGGCGGCTTTGGCGCCGGGCTTGATCTGGTCGGCAACGGCAAAGACCGCAGCCGCCTCCCCATCGATGGACAGGCAAACGAGCGAATGCCCCTTGTCCGAAAAACGGTCGATCGCGTTCTGTATCGGGGTTGCATCGACCCCGTGTTCCGTCAGCAGGCGCGGGGAGCCGACGAGCAGCGTCTTGCCGTCGACGTTCGCGCGCAGACCGTAGCCGGGAATCGTTTCGCTGCTCTCCGGCGCGGGGAGCGGCGCGGTGTTCGCCACCATGATCGCTTGTGCAATGGGATGATCGGAGGATTGCTCGACCGCCGCAGTCAGGCGCAGTGCGTCCTCCGGGCCAATCCCGCCCGCTGTGAACTGATCCACAAGGCTCGGGCGGCCTTCGGTCAGGGTGCCGGTCTTGTCGAAGGCGATGACGGCCGCGCTGTCCAGACGTTGCAGCGCATCGCCCTTGCGAAAGAGCACGCCCATTTCAGCCGCGCGGCCCGTGCCGACCATGATCGAGGTGGGCGTAGCAAGCCCCATCGCGCAAGGGCAGGCGATGATGAGCACGGCCACGCCAGCGACAAGCGCGTGACTGAGCGCCGGATCGGGCCCGACGGCAAGCCATACCGCGACCGTCACCGCAGCAATGGCCAGAACCACCGGCACGAAGACACGCACGACCTTGTCGGCCAGCGCCTGAATGGGCAGCTTCGCGCCTTGCGCCGTTTGCACCATGTCGATGATCCGCGCCAGAACGGTGTCGGAGCCGACGGCGGTGGCCCTGTAGGTCAGCGGGCTTTGTCCGTTGATCGTACCGCCGGTCACTTCGCTGCCTTCGGATTTGGCGACCGGCGCAGGCTCGCCGGTGATCATTGCCTCATCGACAAAGGATTGGCCGGTCAGCACGACGCCATCGACGGCGATGCGCGCGCCGGGGCGGGCTTCGACGATATCGCCCGTCTCGACCTCGGATAGCGGAATTTCGGTGAAGACGCCGTCGCGCTCGACGCGCACCCTGTCGGGGCGCAGACCGATCAGGCGCTTGATGGCAGCGCCGGTACGACCTTTCGCGCGCGCCTCCATCCAGCGGCCGGCAAGGATCAGCGTCACGATCACGCCCGCCGCTTCGAAATAGACGGCGCGGGTGCCTTCGGGCAAAAGACCGGGCGCGAAGGTGGCGATGGTCGAATAGCCCCAAGCCGCCAAGGTGCCGAGCGCGACGAGGCTGTTCATGTCGGGGCTGCCCTTGACCAGTAGCGGCAGGCCGATGCGGAAGAAGCGGCGTCCGGGCCATGCCAAAACCAGCGTGATCAGCAGGAATTGCAGAACCCAGAAGGTCTGTATCCCTATGCTATCCATGATTGCGTGATGCAGCGGTGGGAAGATATGCCCGCCCATTTCGGTGATGAACACCGGAAGCGTCAGCGCGCCCGCAATCAGCGTGTCGCGTTTGAGAGGGGCGGTTTCGCTGGCCGGTTCGACCGGCGTGTCCTCTCCCATCGGGGTGGCCGGGTAACCCGTTTCGGTGACGGTCTTCGCAAGCTCACCGACATCGACCGCGCCATCGAGAACGCGCACCTCAGCGGTTTCGGTGGCCAGATTCACATGCGCAGAAAGCACACCGGGAACCTCCTGCAAGGCGCGTTCGACGCGGCCTGTGCAAGATGCGCAACTCATGCCGGTGATGGAGAGGCGATGCACGCTTTCCGCTGCCGGGTAACCGGCCCGCGCAAGCGCGTCTCGGAGGTTCGCGCTATCAGCGGTTCCGGTGACCTGCGCCATTTTGTTGGCGATGTTCACACTTGCCTGCCGCACACCGGGCGTATCGGCCAGCGCCCGCTCCGCCCGCCCTGCGCATCCGGCGCAGCTTAGGTTTGTCACTGCAAAACGGAACGTCTGATCGGTCATCTGCACACCTTTGGAATCGTGGTCAGAGTTCAGATAAGGGTTCCTGTCACTGGAAGGTCAAGGGGGCGGGTTTGACGTCTTTCAATGCAGAGTCACCGCAAGCGGTGCGCATTCCTGCGATTGTGCCCGGGATGTGTGGGCGCGCTTCGCCGACATAAGCGGCAGACCGACGCGGGATGCAGCGCAGAGGAAGGGAAGAAGGACTTGCGGCGATACAAGAAAGCTTGCTTCGGCCAGCGCGACTTCGCGGCGCTGTTCGGCGGCGGCGAGGACGAAGCGGGCGAGAGAGAGTTCATCCTCCGAATAGCCTCGGGCGTCAGGGGCGAGGATCAAGGGAGCGTGCCAGCCATGCGCCTTGAGAAGGCTCAACATCTGTTCGAAAGCCTGAAGGCAAGCGCGGGCGCGGGGATGGCCGATGGCAACGCAAAGATCGTTCCAGACCGCGACCTGCGCATCCGGTCCTGTCGGCCAAGCGCGTAGCATTCGGATAAACCGGCGTTCGGCCGACCGCAGTGGCGCGTTTTCGAGCGAATCAGGAGAGAAATGCATGGCATCACCACATTCGAAACGAATGATGACTGTCTAGCAGCTATTCCCGACAAAAACAATCAGACTCTTTTCGAGACGCTCAACCAGCGCAGTGTGATTGGCGATGTTGACCGGATCTTCAAAGACGCCGTTTACGCCGTGTAACGCACGCTCGGCACGGCCCGCGCAGCCTGCGCAGCTGAGGATATCGACGGTGAAACGAAACGTGGTCATGGGACTGGTCCTTCTGGTTCCAGCCTCACATAAGGGTTCCAGTCACCAGAGGGACAAGGGGGGCGAGAGATTCCTGCCGAGGTGCGTTTCGCGCCCCATCCGGTTGAAACAGAAAGAGCCAGATAAACGGCACATTGTTATTTGACGGTCAAATTGTCGCCGAATTGATGTTGGACATTATCGTCGGGCAATGAGGAACGTCTTGATATGTCGAAATCAACGGCTGTTTTTGTGGACGGGGACAACCTTTCAGCAAAGTTTGCAGGACAGATTTTGCGATGTGCCTCGTCCTTCGGCCTTGCGACTGTTGCACGTGTGTATGGCAATGAGACTGCACTCGCGTGTTGGAAAGACGCGACATCTTTTCAGTTTGTCTATTCTGGAAGCGGAAAAAACGCGACCGATGTTCTGCTGGCGATTGAGGCGGTCGATCATGTGCTTTCACAAACTGTGGACACTGTCTGTTTGTGCAGCTCTGATGCGGATTTTCAGCACCTTGCGCGGTTCATCCGTGCACGCAATGTGCAAGTTATCGGGATGGGAGAGGAGAAAACGACGCCTTCTTTGCGGCGGGCCTGTTCAGAATTTCAGCTGTTGGGGGACATGCCCAGTCGGAAAATCGCGCGTTTGCCGGCGTCGGACCTTGATCACAAGATCAAGTCCGTGATTGCCGCGCATAGCACCGAAGGCCGAGGAATGCGGGTGGCGGACCTCAATCCCGTGATGCGGCGGCTGCATGGTACGTCGATCAGCAAGACGCCAGACAAGAATTGGCGGGCCTATTTTTCAAAACGCGACACGCTTTTCGAACTAGACCCAAGGGGACCGGACGCGCATGTGCGGTTCAAGCGAGACGCCTTCGTTTAGCCGATACCTGTTTCCGCTGCGATCTGAGCGCGGGATTTGCGGGCGCGTTCGGTGGCGGATTTCAACTGGCCGCAGGCGGCCATGATGTCTTCGCCGCGCGGGGTACGGATGGGGGAGGCGTAGCCGGCCTTGTAGATGATATCGGCGAAGGCTTCGATCCGCGCCCAGTCGGAGCGTTGATAGGGCGCGCCGGGCCATTCGTTGAACGGGATCAGGTTGATTTTGGCGGGGATACCCTTGATCAGGTTGACGAGACGGCGCGCGTCCTCGTCTGAATCGTTCACATCCTTGAGCATCACATATTCGAAGGTGATGCGTTCGGAATTGGATTTCTTTGGATACTCGCGCAGCGCGTCGAGCAGCGTTTCGATGTTCCAGCGCTTGTTGATCGGCACCAGTCTGTCGCGCACCTCATCGGTAGTGGCGTGGAAGGACACTGCCAACAGGCAACCGATCTCCTCGGCCGTCTTGGCAATTTCGGGCACGACGCCCGACGTGCTGAGCGTGATGCGGCGGCGCGACAGGGCAATGCCTTCGCCGTCCATCGCGATCTTCATCGCGTCGCGCACGTTGTCGAAATTGTAAAGCGGCTCGCCCATTCCCATCAGCACGATATTCGACAAAAGGCGCGGGCCGTTTTCGCCGGTGCCGACACCCGGTTCGGGCCATTCGCCCAGATCGTCACGCGCCAACATGACCTGGCCGATGATTTCCCCGGCGGTCAGGTTGCGGACAAGTTTCTGCGTGCCGGTGTGACAGAAAGAACAGGTCAGCGTGCAGCCGACCTGGGACGAGATGCAAAGCGTGCCGCGATCGGTCTCGGGGATATAGACGACCTCGACCTCGTGCCCGCCGGCGATGCGAACGAGGTATTTCCGCGTACCATCGGCAGAGACATTCTTCGAGACCATCTTGGGCACCGCAATCTCGAACACTTCGCCAAGCTGGGCGCGATAGCCCTTGGCAAGATTGGTCATCGCATGAAAATCGCGCACGCCCCATTGGTAGACCCACTGCCAGATCTGGTTCACGCGCATCTTGGCCTGTTTTTCGGGCGTTCCCATCGCGATCAAAGCGTCGCGCAGCGCGGGGCGCGTGAGGCCGACGATATTCGCCTTGCCCCCCTCCGGCGCCTTGCGCGGAATGGTCAGAACGTCTTGAGTGATCGGAGCGGAGCCGGTCATGGGCTGTGCCTTTTCGAAAGAAGATGGCTCACATATAGGATTCGCAGCCAAAAGCAAAACCGCCGCGCTGGGACAGGCGGCGGTTCGTTTCGCAATACCGCGACGCTTACGAGGAGCAGCGCTTCTCCGCATCCTCGACTGCCGCCGTGAACCCCAAAAGCGAGAACGTGTCTTTGGTCGTCGTGCCGCGCGCCGAACGTGCGGTAACGATCGCGTTCGCGCCGCGCTTCATCGCGGTGACGATCTTGGAATCGTCCTGCGGCGTTGCCGGCCAGGCCCATTCGCCCTCGGTGAACAACTCGAATTCGTTGCCGCTGATGTTGACATTGACCGTCGAGCCGGGCGCGAACGGATAGCCGCCGGTGAAGGCAAGCTGACCCTGCACTTCTGCCCCCGGGCGGTAGAACACCATAAGCAGGATTTCCCCGCGCGTCACGGCGACGACGCGGCCATCCTTGGTATTCACGCTTTCCTTGTAAGTCGTGACAGCCCAGCATTCACGCGGATCGGTGCCCTCGAACACGCTCCAGTCCGTGATCGCGTTCACGCGATTGCTGCTCGTTTCCTGCGCCACAGATGCACTGGCCGATACCAGCGCCACCGCGCCGATGATCGCTCCGCCAATCCATGATTTCATGCGTCCAGCCTCCAGACCGTCCATTGCCCTAGGTAAAATGATATGTCGCAGATCGGGGGTGTTGTCTATTTATGCCGCTGCAACTTTCGTCTCGACGTCGCGAGACTAGACTGAAATACCTGCGCGATTAAAGCCCGATTGGCAGAAATTCGCCCATTTGTGAGGGAGCGTCAGCGATGACAGAAGCCGCCGTTTTGACAGAGATTTGGCGCGGGCCGTTCATGGAAAGCGTGCATCACGGCCATGCCGTTATTTGCGACGGTTCCGGCGATATCGTCGCCGCGTGGGGGGATCCCGATGCGGTGGTGCTGCCGCGCAGCTCGGCCAAGATGATCCAGGCCTTGCCGCTAATCACCTCTGGCGCGGCGGATGCGCGCGGGTTGTCGGTGGAGCAACTCGCGCTGGCCTGCGCGTCGCATCAGGGCGCGCCGGAGCATGTGGACCGGGTGAACCGCTGGCTGGCCGATCTGGGCCTGGACGACGATGCGCTCCTGTGCGGTCCGCAGGTGAGCCGGGACACGGAGCTGAAGCTGGCGATGATTCGCGCCTATGAAAGCCCGTGTCGGGTGCACAACAACTGTTCGGGCAAACATGCCGGGTTCCTGACGCTGGCGCAGCATCTCGGCGCCGGGCCGGACTACGTGGATCCCGACCATCCGGTGCAGCGCGACTGCCTCGATGCGTTCGAAACGGTGACGGGAAGGGAAAGCCCCGGCTTCGGCATCGACGGCTGCTCCGCCCCGAATTTTGCCACCACGATGCACGGAATGGCCCGCGCGATGGCGTGGTTTGCCACGGCAGGCGAGCGGTCGGACAGCATGAGCAATGCCGCCGCGCGGCTGACCGAAGCGATGTATGCGCACCCGCATCTCGTCGCCGGAGAAGGGCGTGCCTGCACGCGTTTGATGCGCGCGGCGAAAGAGCCGGTGGCGCTCAAGACGGGGGCGGAGGGGTATTTCATCGCCATTCTGCCGAAGCGCGGGATGGGCATTGCCGTCAAGGCCGCCGATGGCGCGACGCGCGCTGCCGAATGTGCGATTGCGGCGCTGCTGGTCCGGCTCGATGTGCTGGACGCTGAGCATCCCGACGTGATCGCGTTTCTCAACCCGCCGATCCGCAACTGGGACGGGCTGGAGACGGGCCAGATCAAGCCGTCGCCGGGGCTTATGGCGTGACGAACGCGTCCCGGCTGTAGCCTTGCAGGTATAGCAGCGCGGTAAGATCGCCGTGATCGATGCGCAGCTTCGCCTCGGCCTGAACGCTGGGTTTCGCGTGCAGCGCGACACCGGCGCCGGCGCGTTGCAGCATGCCCAGATCGTTGGCTCCATCGCCGACGGCGATCACATCGTCAGCGCTGATCCCCAGCCGTGTGGTGATCTCGCCCAGCGCCGCGACCTTCGCGTCGCGTCCGAGAATCGGGCGGGCGACATCGCCGGTCAGCGTGCCGGCCTCGATCAGCAGCGTATTCGCGCGGTTCTCATCGAAGCCGAGCCGCTGCGCGACATGCGCGGTGAAGGCGGTGAAGCCGCCGGAGACCAGCGCGGTATGCGCGCCGTTCGCCTTCATCGTTGCCAGCAAGACGTCGCCGCCGGGCATGAAGGTGATGCGCTCGGCCAAGACCGTGTCGATCATCGCTTCCGGCAGATCGCGCAGCAGGCCGACACGCTCCAGCAGCGCGCCTTCGAAATCCAGCTCACCATTCATCGCGCGGGCGGTGATGTGTTTGACCTGCGCCCCGACGCCTGCAACCTCGGCCAGCTCGTCGATACATTCCTGCTCGATCATGGTGCTATCCATGTCGGCCAGAAGCATCTTCTTGCGTCTTCCTTCTAGGCGCTGGATCGCAAGATCGACGCCCTGCGCCTGCAAGTCGCGCCACGCGCTTTCGGCGGTGTCCGGAAGGGTCGCAAACGCGAACTCGGCAGCTTCGTCAGGCGACAGCCAGACCAGATCGCCGCCGCCCCAAGCGTTGCGCAAAGCGTTGGCCAGCGCGGGATCGAGCGAGCCGGGTTTGGCGATCAGCGTGGCAACGAACATGCGTCAGTCCTTCGCAGTAATTTTATTGCGCTCTTATGCCGGACGGCGGCGCTTGAAAAGTGCTTTGGGCGAAGGGTCTTTTCGAAAACGTCGTTTGCCATCGCTTTTGCGACTTGCGCAAAGGCCGGAGCGCGCGTATCCCGGTCCGTGGGACACCCCTCCCCAACGAGGGGCGCTTATCTGGAAGGATAGCATTGATGGCTATTGCACAACCGGCAGCGCGGCCGGCCAATCCGCGTTTTTCCTCTGGCCCGTGCGCCAAACCCCCCGTTTTCCAATTGCAGAACCTCGCCGACGCGCCTTTGGGCCGGTCGCACCGTGCTGCAGTCGGCAAGGCCAAGCTGAAAGCCGCGATCGAAGAAACACGCGACCTGCTGGGCGTGCCGGAAGATTACCGGATCGGGATCGTGCCGGCGTCCGACACGGGCGCGGTCGAGATTGCGATGTGGTCGCTGCTGGGCGCGCGCAAGGCCACGATGGTGGCCTGGGAAAGCTTCGGCGCAGGCTGGGTCACGGATGTGGTCAAGCAGCTCAAGATCGACGCCGAGGTGAAAACGGCTGATTACGGTGAGATCGTGGATATGGCCGCGCTGGACTACGACACGGATGTCGTGTTCACCTGGAACGGCACAACCTCGGGCGTGCGCGTTCCCTCGGGCGATGCGATCCCGGCGGATCGCGGCGGCTTGACCATTTGCGACGCAACCAGCGCCGCCTTCGCGCAGGATTTACCTTGGGACAAGCTCGATGTGGCAACCTTCTCCTGGCAAAAGGTGCTGGGCGGAGAGGCGGCGCACGGCATGCTGATCCTGAGCCCCCGCGCGGTAGAGCGTCTGGAAAGCTATACGCCCGCATGGCCGCTGCCCAAGATTTTCCGCCTGACCAAGGGCGGCAAACTGATCGAGGGCATTTTCGAAGGTGCGACGATCAACACGCCGTCGATGCTATGTGTCGAGGATTACTTGCAGGCGCTCGATTGGGCGCGATCGGTCGGCGGGCTGAAAGGTCTGATCGCGCGCGCGGATGCCAACGCGCACGCGGTCTGGGCGTTCTGCGATGCGAATGACTGGATCGCCAATCTCGCAAACGATCCGGCAACGCGGTCGAACACCTCGGTATGTCTCAAGTTCACCGATGAGCGCATCGCCGATGGGGCAGCCTTTGCAAAGGCCGTGGCCAAGCGGCTTGAAACGGAAGGTGTGGCCTTCGATATCGGCGCCTATCGCGACGCGCCAGCGGGCCTGCGCATCTGGTGCGGCGGCACTGTCGAGACCTCTGACATAGAAGCGCTCTTGCCGTGG
The DNA here is from genome assembly GCF_023370775.1 of Marivita sp. GX14005. GTDB lineage: Bacteria > Pseudomonadota > Alphaproteobacteria > Rhodobacterales > Rhodobacteraceae > Marivita. Next base: position 863,592 of record NZ_JAMCCQ010000001.1, on the reverse strand, counting down.
ATCGACTGGGCGTTTCACGCCGAGATCGACGCGCTGGCGAAAGCTGCCTGATACGCATACCGGCGCTCATCATTCCTTGACGGCTTGCCTCGCGAGGGCAGGCCCAAGCCCGGATGAGCGCGCCATCCACGAAAAGGACCTATCCAATGGCCCCCAAAGTTCTCATTTCCGACAAACTCTCCGACGCTGCCGTGCAGATTTTCCGCGATCGCGGCATCGATGTCGATTTCCAGCCCGATCTGGGCAAGGACAAGGAAAAGCTGGCCGAGGTGATCGGCCAGTATGACGGCCTCGCCATCCGCTCTGCCACCAAGGTGACGCCGACCATCCTTGCCAAGGCGGACAAGCTCAAGGTGATCGGCCGCGCTGGGATCGGCACCGACAATATCGACAAGGACGCCGCGTCGAAGAAGGGCGTGATCGTGATGAATACGCCTTTCGGCAACATGATCACCACCGCCGAGCACGCCATTGCGATGATGTTCGCGGTGGCGCGGCAGATCCCCGAGGCGAGCGCCTCTACCCATGCGGGCATGTGGGAGAAGTCGAAATTCATGGGCGTCGAGCTGACCGGCAAGACGCTCGGCGTGATCGGGGCCGGCAATATCGGCGGTATCGTGTGCGACCGTGCACGCGGGCTCAAGATGAAGGTGCTGGCTTTCGATCCCTATCTGGGCGCCGAGAAAGCCGCGCAGATGCAGGTCGAGAAGGTGGAACTTGACGATCTGCTCTCGCGTGCCGATTTCATCACGCTGCATGTTCCGCTTACCGATCAGACGCGCAACATCCTGTCAGCCGAAAACCTTGCCAAGACGAAAAAGGGCGTGCGGATCATCAACTGCGCGCGCGGCGGTCTTGTGGACGAGGCTGCCTTGGCCGAACTCTTGAAGTCGGGCCATGTCGCCGGTGCGGGCTTTGATGTGTTCAGCGAGGAGCCTGCGAAGGACAACCCGCTTTTCGGCCTTCCGAATGTCGTCTGCACTCCGCATCTGGGTGCAGCGACGAGCGAGGCACAAGAGAATGTCGCGCTGCAGGTGGCCGAGCAGATGTCGAATTACCTGCTGACGGGTGCGGTCGAGAACGCGCTCAACATGCCGTCGGTGACGGCCGAGGAAGCCAAGATCATGGGCCCGTGGATCAAGCTGGCCGATCATCTCGGCAGCTTCATCGGGCAGATGACGGACGAGCCGATCAAGGCGATCAACATCCTTTACGATGGCTCGGTGTCGGAGATGAACCTCGAGGCGCTGAACTGCGCGGCGATCTCGGGGATCATGAAGCGGGTCAACCCGGATGTGAACATGGTCAGTGCCCCTCTGATCGCCAAGGAGCGTGGCATCAAGATCTCGACCACCAACCAGGCGCAGTCCGGCGCGTTCGAAGGCTATGTCAAGCTGACCGTGGTGACCGATACGCGCGAACGGTCGATCGCCGGGACGGTGTTCAGCGACGGGAAGCCTCGGTTCATCCAGATCAAGGGCATCAATATCGACGCCGCCATCGGCTCGCACATGGTCTACACCACCAATGAGGATGTGCCGGGCATCATCGGCACGCTGGGCATGACAATGGGGCAAAACGGCGTGAACATCGCCAACTTCACGCTTGGCCGATCCGAGGAGAAGGGCGAGGCGATTGCGCTTTTGTATGTCGATGAGCCGGTGCCGGCCAATGTGGTGAGCAAGCTCAAGGAGACAGGCATGTTCAAGCAGGTCAAGCCGCTGCAATTCGACGTCGCCTGACCCTGGCGTTTTCCGGAGCGGTGTTCCGCTCCGGATTGCGCAAGTTCCTCCGAGATGCGAGCCTTGCGGCATGACGGGTCTTTACGCAATCGGCGATATCCACGGCCAGAAGGACATGCTCGACGCGGCGCTGTGCCGGATCGAGGCGGATGGAGGGCGCGACGCGCGGGTCGTATTCCTCGGGGATTATTCCGATCGGGGGCCGGATGTTCGTGGCGTGATCGAAACGCTGGTGCAGGGCCGGGCGGAGGGGCGCGATTGGGTCTTTATCAAGGGCAACCATGACCGGTTCTTCGAACTCTATCTTGACCCGGAAGGCCCGCGCGCCGATCCGCATTTGATGATCGGCTATCATTGGCTGCACCCCGATGTGGGCGGAATAGAAACCGTCGCCTCTTATGGGCTCAGCGTGCCCGAGCGTATCCGCGCGAGCGAAATGGCGGCGCGGCTTCACGAGGCCGTGCCGGAGTCGCATAAGGCGTTCCTGCGCGAGCTGAAGCTGAGCCATCGGCAAGACGGCTATTTCTTCGCCCATGCCGGCATCCGGCCGGGTATCCCTCTCGATGAGCAGAGCGCGCAGGATTTGCTCTGGATCAGAAAGCCGTTCCATGAGGATCGTCGGGATCATGGAGCCGTCATCGTGCATGGCCATACGCCCGTCAGCGAGCCGCAGCGCTACGTGAACCGCATCAACCTCGATACCGGGGCGGGGCACGGCCGCAAATTGACCGTGGCCGCGTTCGAAAACGGCAAGGTATATCACCTGACCGCAAATGGGCGCGTCCTGTTGCCCGTCAGAGACTGATTTCGGCCGGTATGCCCGGATCGGATCAAATTCAACAAATTTCCTGATAATTCTGGTAACTTTGTTTCAGCTTCCCCGCGGTTTGGGCAATTTCAGGACAATTGGCCGGGCAGAGGGTGATAGCGTGACCCATCCGACGTCAAGTCGGAGATACCGAAGGGGAGCAAGATGACTGAAGTGATCGTCGTCGGTTATGACGGCAGTGACGTGGCCAAGCGGGCAATCGATTTCGCCGTGCGGCAAGCCACCGCGCAAAGCGGCGCGGTGCTCGTCGTTCATGTGCTGGAATGGTCAGCCTACTCGTTCCTGACGCCGCAGGAGCTCGAAGAGCGGCATGGACGGCGCAAGGAAGAGATCGAACGGGCCGAAACGGCGCTCATGGCGCCGCTCAAGCAGACGATCGCGGCGGCGGGTGTGCCTGTCGAAACGATGATCAGATATGGCCATGTCGCCAAGACGCTTTGCGATATCGCCAAGAAACAGGGCGCGACGCAAATGGTCGTCGGGCGCGATGGCAGCGGCGGGTTGAGTTCGCGGGTCTTCGGATCGGTGGCCGGCTCGCTCGTCCAGATGGCGCCGGTGCCCTGCACCATCGTCCCATGAGCGCAGAGGAATTTCCCATTATGAAACGTATTTTTTCTTCCGCGGCTCTTGCCGTGGGCTTTGGTTTTTTCGCGGCGGCATCGGCTTCTGCGCAATCCTTCGATGAAACGATCAACAACGCATTCGCCAGTTCGACCGGCTGGTTCGTCACCCTGATTTTCAGCAATTTTCCTGGCACGTCCTTTCCATGGATCGTCGGTTGGCTGGTTGTCGCCGCCGTTGTCTTCACGGTTTATTTCGGTCTCATCCAGTTTCGCGCCTTCGGTCATGCCATCTCGCTGGTGAAGGGGGATTACTCCGATCCGAACGATGCCGGCGAAGTCAGCCATTTCCAGGCGCTTGCGACGGCGCTGTCCGGAACGGTCGGGCTCGGCAATATCGCCGGCGTTGCGGTTGCTGTCGGCATCGGCGGGCCGGGCGCGACCTTCTGGATGATCTTGGCCGGGCTTCTGGGCATGGCGACCAAGTTCACCGAATGCACGCTTGGGGTCAAATATCGGAACGAGTATCCGAACGGCAAGGTATCGGGCGGACCGATGTATTACCTGACCAAGGGATTTGCGGAGGTCGGCAAACCGGGGGGCAAGATCCTCGCCGTGATGTTCGCGATCTTCTGTATTCTTGGCTCTCTTGGCGGCGGCAACATGTTCCAGGCCAATCAAGCCCATGCGCAGCTTACAAATGTGTTCGGGCCGTATCCGGGATGGATCACCGGAGTTATCTTCGCCTTCATCGTCTTTATCGTGATCGTGGGCGGCGTGAAATCCATCGCTCGGGTCACGGAAAAGATCGTGCCATTCATGGGTATTCTCTATGTCGGAACGGCGCTGATCATCCTGTTGATGAATTTCGACCGCATCGGCTGGGCGTTCGGGCAAATCTTCGCAGGCGCGTTCACCGGGCTCGGCGTCGCCGGCGGCTTTGTCGGCGCGCTGATCCAGGGGTTCCGCCGGGCGGCGTTCTCGAACGAGGCGGGCGTCGGATCGGCCGCGATCGCCCATTCGGCCGTTCGCACGTCGGAGCCGATCACCGAAGGGTTCGTGTCGCTGCTCGAGCCGCTGATCGACACGGTGATCGTCTGCACGATGACAGCGCTGGTCATCACAATCACCGGTCAGCTGATTTCCGATCCGGCGACAGGCAATTACGTGCTTAACGAAGCGGGAACGGCCATTCAGACAGTGGGCGACGTTTCGGGCGTTGCGCTGACTTCAGCGGCCTTCTCGGCCTCCTTCGGCGGGTTCCAGTATGTGCTGGCGATCGCGGTGGTTCTGTTCGCATTTTCGACGATGCTGTCGTGGTCCTATTATGGGCTTAAAGCCTGGACCTATTTGCTGGGCGAGGGAAAGGCGCAGGAGCTGATCTTCAAGTCGATCTTCTGTCTCTTTGTCATCATCGGCGCAGCCGCGAGCCTCGGCCCGGTCATCGACTTCTCTGATGCGGCGATCTTCGCAATGGCGGTGGTCAACATCATCGGGCTCTATGTGCTCATGCCCGTGGTGAAGCGCGAGCTCAACAGCTATTGGTCGCGCTTGAAATCGGGGGAAATTCGCAAGTTCGTCTAGGGCGGGGTAGTGGTGTAACGAGTGACGGCGGGCCTTGCGGCCCGCCTTTTGCGTTCGCCCGCCGAAAACCGGTTTCAAAACGCCACTCGATTCCTATATCAGTCGCCTTCGCGAAGGAGACCGCAGCAATGGCAAAGCCGAAGGACAATCCGAACTACAAGGTGATCGCCGAGAACCGGCGTGCCCGGTTCGATTATGCGATCGAGGACGATCTCGAAGTCGGAATCGTGCTGCAGGGATCCGAGGTCAAGGCGCTGCGTGAGAAAAGCGCCAACATCGCCGAAAGCTATGCCGCGGTCGAGGATGGCGAGCTTTGGCTCGTCAATTCCTATATCGCGCCCTATGAGAAGGCGATGTTCAAGCACGAGGAGCGGCGGCGCCGCAAGCTGCTGGTGTCGCGCAAGGAATTGTCGCGGCTTTGGAACGAGACGCAGCGCAAGGGCATGACGCTGGTTCCGCTGGTGCTGTATTTCAACCACAAGGGCATCGCGAAGATGAAGATCGGGATCGCCAAGGGCAAGAAGCACCACGACAAACGCGAAACCTCTGCCAAGCGCGACTGGAGCCGTCAGAAGCAGCGTCTGCTGAAGAACGCCGGTTGAACGGAGCGGCTTTCCGTTGACGGAAAGCCCAGGATGCGGGGACGCATCCTTGCGTGTGGCCGGCACGGGTTCTATGCAGGGTCAACCCGAAGCAGATGCGGCGAGGATCATGGCCCAGGACGACCCCAAGACCCTTGTATCGACACAATGGCTGGCCGCGCATATGCGCGACCCGGATTTGCGTATTCTGGATGGATCGTGGCACATGCCCGATACCGGGCGCAATGCGAAGGCCGAATACGAGGCCGGCCACATTCCCGGCGCGCGGTTCTTCGATATCGACGATATCGCCGATAGCCGGTCGGATCTGCCGCATATGGTGCCGCCGGTCGAGAAGTTCATGTCGCGGATGCGCGCGATGGGTGTGGGCGATGGACATCAGATCGTCGTCTATGACGGCGCGGGGCTGTTCTCCGCCGCGCGCGTGTGGTGGATGTTCAAGCTGATGGGGCACAGGGATGTCGCCGTTCTGGATGGTGGTTTTCCCAAATGGGTTGCCGAAGGACGCGAGATCGAGGACATGCCGCCGATCGTGCGCGACCGTCACATGACGGTGCGCCGGCAGGCCCATCTGGTGCGCGACGTGACGCAAGTGTCGGCCGCGGCAAAGCTGCGCGATCACGAGATCATCGACGCGCGTTCCCCCGGCCGGTTCCGGGGCGAGGATCCCGAGCCGCGCGAGGGATTGCGCGCCGGACATATTCCGGGGTCGAGGAACGTGCATTATGCCAGTCTGTTGAATGACGATCATACCCTGAAAGCGCCCGAAGAAACGCGCGCTATCTTCGAAGCGGCCGGGGTGGACCTGTCCCGGCCGGCGATCACCACTTGCGGATCGGGCGTCACCGCCGCGATCCTGTCGCTTGCCCTGGCGCGTATGGGCAAGGACGACCATTCCCTTTACGACGGCTCCTGGACGGAATGGGGAATGTTCCCCACCCTGCCCATAGCCACTGGAGATGCCGATGTTTGAGACCCTGAAAGAGCAACCCGCCGATAAGATCCTGGCCCTCGTCCAGACCTACCTCGACGATCCGCGTGAGACGAAAATCGATCTGGGGGTCGGTGTCTACAAGGACGCGGATGGCAAGACGCCGATCATGCGTGCCGTAAAGGACGCGGAGAAGCGGCTCTGGGAGACGGAAACCACCAAATCCTATACCAAGCTGGCCGGGGAGCCGGCCTTTCTCGATGCGATGATCGGGCTGGTGCTGGGCGATGCGGTCCCGCGTGACACTGTGGCGGCAGCGGCGACGCCGGGCGGCACCGGCGCGATCCGGCAGGCTTTCGAACTGGCGCGCATGGCCAATCCCGATGTGCGGGTATTCGTCAGCGATCCGACATGGCCGAACCATTTGTCGATCCTCAAGCATATGGGTATCGCGGCCGTGCCCTATCGCTACTTCGACGACGAGAGCCGGGGCGTGGATTTCGACGGTATGATGGAGGATCTGGCGCAGGCCAAAAAGGGCGACGTGGTGCTGGTACACGGCTGCTGCCACAATCCGACGGGCGCCAATCCGAACATGACCGAGTGGCAGGCGATTGTCGATCTGCTGTTGGAGACCGGCGCTGTTCCGATGGTGGATATCGCCTATCAGGGCTTCGGTGACGGGCTGGACAAGGATGCCGAACCGACACGTCTGATCGCCTCTTCGGTGCCGGAGACGATCATTGCCGCAAGCTGTTCCAAGAATCTCGGGATCTATCGCGAGAGAACGGGCGTTGTGATGGCGGTGTCGCAAAAGGCGTCTGCGCAGAAGCTTAACCAGGGGACGCTGGCCTATCTCAATCGGCAGCTCTATTCCTTCCCTCCCGATCACGGCGCGCGGCTGGTGACGACGGTTCTGACCGATGACGCGCTGCGCGCCGATTGGCGGGCTGAGCTGGAAAAGATGCGCACCGGCATGCTCGCGCTTCGCGAACAACTGGCAGCGGAGTTGCAAAGGCTGTCTGGATCGGACCGGTTCGGGTTCATCGCGCAGCATCGGGGCATGTTCTCGCGCCTTGGCGCGACGCCGGAGCAGGTGGATCAATTGCGCGATGCGCATGGGGTTTATCTCGTGGGCGATTCCCGGCTCAATATCGCGGGGCTGAACGAAAAGTCCGTGCCGATCCTCGCGAAGGCGATCATCGACGTCGGCATCTGAAGCAAAGGGGGCCGTTCGGCCCCCTGATCTTGTGACACGCAGCGCGTTTGGGATGCGGCGTTCCGGGTGGCCGGCGCTGCTTTCGAGTATTTGGAAAGAGAAGAAAGACCCGGTTCAGGGCGTCAGGATGTGGCGCAGCAGGGCGACCGGGTGGCGGCGGAGCGTGAGGCGCATGGCGACGTAATCCTCGACCACTTCTTCGCCTTCGGTCATGTCCGGCAGCAAGGCGGCCGGTTCGGCGATCAGCTCGTCTTCCAGCGAATTTGCGAAAAGCGGCAGCGGCTTACGCGCGCTCAGCGCCTTGGCATCCCAGAGCGCCTGGCGGCGGCTGATCGCGGTGCCCTGGAATACATCCGCTTCGGCCAGTCGCGCGATGGTGGCCGGATCGAGCCCCGCGCGGCGCCAGAGGTCGTGGACGCTGTGATAGCCGTTGCCGCGTCCGGCGGCGATCCAGGTGGCGTCTTCCTCGGAGATGCCCTTGATCTGGCGAAAGCCGAGCCGCAGAGCGAGGCCGCCCTCCTCGTCCGGTTCCATCACATTGTCCCAGAAGCTTGTGTTGATGCAGATGGGGCGGACGGTCACGCCATGTTCACGCGCATCGCGGACGATCTGGGCGGGGGCGTAAAAGCCCATCGGCTGCGAGTTCAGGAGCGCGCACGCGAAGATGCCCGGATGGTGATGCTTGATCCACGCGGAGGCATAGACCAGCAGCGCGAAGCTGGCGGCGTGGCTTTCGGGAAAGCCGTAGGAGCCGAAGCCCTCGATCTGGGAAAAGCAGCGTTCGGCGAAATCCTCGTCATAGCCGTTGTTGCGCATCCCGCGCATGAAGAGCGTGCGGAATTCGCTGACATTACCGTGTTTCTTGAACGTCGCCAGTGACCGGCGCAGGCGGTCGGCCTGTTCGGGGGTGAAGCCCGCACCGACGATGGCGATCTGCATCGCCTGTTCCTGAAAGAGCGGCACGCCCAGCGTCTTGCCCAGCACCGCGCCCAACTCGTCGGAGGGGAAGTTCACCTCCTCCTCCTCGCCGTTGCGGCGGCGGATATAGGGGTGGACCATGTCGCCCTGGATCGGGCCGGGGCGGATGATGGCGACCTCGATCACCAGATCGTAGAAGCAGCGCGGTTTCATGCGCGGCAGGAAGTTCATCTGCGCGCGAGATTCGACCTGGAACACGCCGATACTGTCAGCGCGGCAGAGCATGTCATAGGTGCCCGCATCCTCGGGGGGCAGCGTGGCGAGGCTGTGACGCTCACCGTGATGCTGCGCGATCAGATCGAGACCCTTGCGAATGCAGGTAAGCATGCCGAGCGACAGCACATCGACCTTGAGGATGCCGAGCGCGTCGATATCGTCCTTGTCCCAGCAGATGACGGTGCGGTTCTCCATCGTGGCGTTTTCGATGGGGACCAGTTCATCGAGCCGGCCTTCGGTGATGATGAAGCCGCCGACATGTTGTGAGAGATGCCGGGGAAAGCCGATGATCTCGAAGATGAGATCCATCGTCTGCGTCAGGCGGTGATCGTCGGGGTCGAGGCCGATTTCCTGCATCCGTTGCCGCTCTAGCCCGTTCGAGGAGAAGAAGCCCCAAAGCTGCGAGGAGAGCGCGCCGATGGTGTCCTGGCTCAGCCCCATCGCCGCGCCGACCTCGCGAATGGCGCGTTTGCCGCGGTAGTGAATCACGGTGGCGCAAAGCCCGGCGCGGTGGCGGCCATAGCGGTCATAGATGTGCTGGATCACCTCCTCGCGGCGTTCATGTTCGAAATCGACGTCGATGTCGGGCGGCTCGTCGCGGGCTTCGGAGACGAAACGTTCGAAGACCATCGTGCCGACTTCCGGCGAAACGGAGGTGACGCCAAGGCAGTAGCAAACGACCGAATTGGCCGCCGAGCCGCGCCCCTGGCAGAGGATGCCGCGTTCGCGCGCGAAGGCGACGATGTCGCGCACGGTGAGGAAATAGGGTTCGTATTTCAGCCTGGCGATCAGATCCAGTTCATGCGCCAGCAGCCGTTTCACCTTGTCCGGAGCGCCGTAAGGATAGCGCCATTTCAGCCCCTCATGGGCGAGCCGGGCAAGGCGTTCGGTTGCGGTTTCGCGCCCGGTGATCTCGCTGGGGTATTCGTAGCGCAGCTGGCCCAGATCGAAGGTGCACCGCTCGGCCAGTTGCGCGGCGCGGTCCATTGCGGGGGCGTGTGGGCCGAGCAGACGGCGCATATCCGTCTCGCTGCGCAGTCGCTGTTCGGCATTGGCCAGCGCCTGCGTGCCAAGCTCATCGACGCGGCAGCCTTGGCGAATGGCGCAGAGCACATCGGCCATGCGGCGGCGGCGGCCCTGGTGCATGATCGGGGTAGCAGAGGCGAGGGTGGGCAGGTCCAGCCTGTCGGCCAGTTCGGCGGTCCGGTCGAAATGCGCCATGTCCTGCCCGTCATATTGCGGAGCCATCAGCAGGTGCATTTGCCCGGCAAAGCGGCGCGTCAGGCGCCGGGCCTGTGTCAGCCATTCATCCGCGCCGCGCGGCATCGTCGGGGCGGGAGGGTGAAGGAGCAGTTCGAGACCGTCCGCACCTGTCATCAGATCGTCCAGCGTCAGATGGCAGCTTCCCTTCGGAGCGCGGCGGCGACCGGTGGTGAGCAAGCGGCAAAGCGTGGCCCATCCCTGCCGCGTGCGGGCCAGTGCGGTGAGGTTCAGCCCGTCGCTCAGGGCCAGTTTGGCTGCCGGAACAAGCCGCGGCACATCCGTCAGGATATGCGCGCGCCGGTGGTTCAGATGATCCGGCGCTGGCGGGCCGATGGGGCCGTTCCTCGCCTCCAGACCGGCCCGTTCGCGCAGCTGGCGCCGGATCGTTTCCCCCTCGGTCCAGGCGCGGACGATGCCGGCGACGGTGTTGGTATCGGCAATGGCGATGGCAGAAAGGCCCAGCGTGGCGGCACGATCCATGTATTCCTCGGGGTGGGACGCTCCGGTGAGGAAGGTGAAGTTGGACGTGATCGAGAGCTCGGCGAACATGCCCTCTTTTATGTTCTTATTTTGTTCGAATTCTAGTGATTCGATTTTTCCCTGTTAAGTCACTGGAAGGGTTTGGGAAATAGAAACGGAAAGCCATGTCAGGATATGACTGTCAGTTGTCTCGTGATGAATCAGGAAGGGTTGGTTCTTGGAAAAAGTATTGGACAAATCTGCCGTCAGGCGAAGACGAAGGGTATTTTTACCCGGCGGTTCGGCCAGTTCTGCAGCGTCGAAGCCGAAGAAACGACCGATAAGGGGGTGAAGCGCCTTGAACAGGGTTTCCTTTGCGGAGAAGACCAATGTCGCATCGCGGGCGGTTTCGGTTTTCGAAAGCAGCGCCTTATCGTGATCAGACAGGGTTTGTGACAGGATCGCCTTCAGGCTGTCGCCTTGGGCAATCTGTTCAGTGTCTATTCCGTAGCTCGATCCCGTGTCGGTGGAGATCAGCACGCCGCAGCGCCCGCGCGCATGGGTGATCGAGCCACTGCTGCCCTTCGGCCAGATAGGCGCGCGGGTGTCGGCGGTGCCGATGGTGTCCGGCGCGAGGTTCAGCGCCTCTTGTCCGTGCCGCACGAGAAGCCGCCCGGCAAGGAACTCCGCCTGCCGCTTCGGGACCGATCTTGCGATATGCAGCGGAAGGGGCATGCCGTTGGTATGAAAAAGCTCGGGCGTGAAGCGATCGGGGTGATATCGCGCGGTCAAAAGGAGGCCGGTTTCCTCCAGGGGCCGGATCGCAAGGCCGGTCAGAAAATCGCAATGCTCTGGCTGTATCGCGCGCAACATGCTGATAGTGCAGACACGACGCGCGGTGACGCGTCAAGCGGCAGAGGGTGACGATGACAAAAGATCAAGCGCGGCGCGGGGTGGTTTACGTGGCCTGGGGCAAGACGCATGTCGATGTTGCGCGGCGGTCGGCGGCGTCGGTGAAAAAGCACAACCCGGATCTGCCCTGCGCGATCTGGTGCGCGGCGGAGGACGACACAACGGGCTTCGATCAGGCCTTCGTTATTCCCGATGGGTTGAAACGTCCCAAGACGGCCGTTCTGCAGGACAGCCCTTTTGACGAAACGCTGTTTCTGGACAATGACACGATCATTCGGGCCGATTTGTCCTCGCTTTTCGATCTGTTGCAGAATTTCGACCTGTGCGGCGCGCATGTGGTGTTGTGGCACCGGCCACGGCACCTGAAGGTGTGGCGCAAGGAATTGCCGGAGACGTTTCCCGAGATCAATACGGGCGTCCTGCTCTACCGAAAGAATGCGAAGACGCACGCGTTCTTCAAAAGCTGGGGCGCCGCGTTCGAGGAGGCAGGGTTCCGGGTCGATCAGGTGACGTTCCGCGAGCTTTTGTGGGATGCCGATCTGCGCTTCTATGTCTTGCCGCCGCAATTCAACAAGCGTGTGTTCGAGGCGTCCGAGCTGATCTATTCCGACCAGCCCAAGCCGCGTATCCTGCATTTGCCCATCCTGAGACCCCAGAAAAACGCGCTCAAGCGGTGGTTTTCGGATTTGATCCGGTGAACGTGCTGTCGTCGCGTTGCCCCTTGCCGTTGTGCAGGCTGCGTGTCAGCATCGTGGAACGCTACGGGATATACTGCGCATGACGGCAACCGATACGGAAACAGACCAAAGGCATCTGCCGCAGACCGTGGAGCGCCGCAATTTCGGGATGGCGCTCGATCTCGATTGGGTGATGCGCGCGCGTGCGAACCGTTCCGCGATCGAGCGGCGGGCGGCCGGATTGCCTGGGCGGCGGTCCATCAAGAAGGACCATCAGGCGGCATGGCTGTGCCGGGCGATCTCCTGCATGGATCTGACGACGCTGGCCGGTGACGATACCGTGGGCCGGGTGCAGCGGCTTTGCGCCAAGGCGCGGCAGCCTGTGCGCGCCGATCTTCTGGAGGCGCTGGGAATGGAAGGTCTGACCGTTGCGGCGGTCTGTGTCTATCACGACATGATCGCGCCAGCGGTATCGGCATTGCATGGCTCGGGCATCCCGGTGGCGGCGGTCAGCACCGGTTTTCCGGCCGGGCTGTCGCCGTTCCATCTGCGCGTGGCCGAGATCGAGGAAAGCGTGAAAGCCGGCGCGTCGGAGATCGATATCGTAATTTCACGCCGCCACGTCCTGACCGGGGACTGGCAGGTGCTTTATGACGAGATGCGCGCCTTTCGTGCCGCCTGCGGCGAGGCGCATGTGAAGGCGATCCTGGCGACCGGCGAATTGGGCACGTTGCAGAATGTCGCGCGCGCGTCGCTCGTGTGCATGATGGCGGGCGCCGATTTCATCAAGACCTCGACCGGCAAGGAAAGCGTCAACGCAACCTTGCCGGTGTCGCTCGTCATGATCCGGGCCATTCGGGACTATTTCGACCAGACGGGCATCAGGGTCGGTTACAAGCCGGCGGGCGGGATTTCGAAGGCGAAGGACGCGCTCGTCTATCTGGCGCTGATGAAGGAAGAGCTTGGCGACCGCTGGCTGCGCAACGATCTGTTCCGTTTCGGAGCCTCTTCGCTGCTGGGGGATATAGAACGCCAGCTGGAGCATCATGTGACAGGGGCCTATTCCGCATCCTGGCGGCACGCGTCCGGGTAGCGCCGGATTTGAGTATTTGGAAAGAGAAGAAGCCATGACGGTGCGAGAGATTTTCGAGACCATGGATTACGGCGACGCACCGGAAAGCGCGGCGGACGCGCTCGCATGGCTTGTCGATCAGGGAGACCGCTTCGGCCATTTCATCGACGGCGCGATGACCGAACCCGGTGAGGTCTTCGAGAGCCGCAATCCGGCCACGGGGGAGGTGCTTGCGCATGTGACGCAAGCCTCGAGCGCCGATGTCGACCTTGCGGTTGCCGCGGCGCGCAAGGCGCAACGCGGTTGGGAGCGGCTCGGCGGGGCGGGGCGGGCGCGCTACCTCTATGCGCTGGCGCGACTTTTGCAGAAACACAGCCGGCTTTTCGCCGTGCTGGAGACGCTGGACAACGGCAAGCCGATCCGGGAGAGCCGCGATATCGACATTCCGCTCGCGCAGCGGCATTTCTATTACCACGCAGGTCAGGCGCAGCTTTTCGAGCGTGAACAGGCAGGGCGCGTGGCGCAAGGTGTCTGCGGACAGGTGGTGCCGTGGAATTTCCCCCTGCTGATGCTGTCCTGGAAGGTCGCACCGGCGCTTGCGGCGGGCAATACGGTTGTTCTGAAACCGGCCGAATACACGTCTTTGACGGCGCTTCTGTTCGCCGAAATGTGCCGGCAAGCCGGGCTGCCGAAAGGTGTCGTCAATATCGTGACGGGCGATGGCGCGGTGGGCGAGATGATCGTGACGCATCCCGATGTCGATAAGGTGGCGTTCACCGGGTCGACCAGCGTCGGTCGCCGGATTCGCGAGGCGACCGCGGGATCGGGGAAGGCGCTGACGCTCGAGCTAGGGGGGAAATCGCCTTACATCGTATTCGAGGATGCCGATCTCGACAGTGCGGTTGAAGGGTTGGTGGACGCAATCTGGTTCAACCAGGGTCAGGTCTGCTGCGCGGGATCGCGCCTTCTGGTGCAGGAGGGGATCGCGGAGCGGTTCCACGACAAGCTGCGCACGCGGATGGACAAGCTGCGCGTTGGATCGCCGCTCGACAAATCGGTGGATGTGGGGGCGATCGTCGATCCGAAGCAGCTCGATACGATCATCCGGTTGGTCGAGGGCAACAGCGCCGGCCGGACGTATCGCGCGAATTGCGAGATGCCCGAGAGCGGATGTTTCTACCCGCCGACCCTGATCACCGGGCTGAGCGCCGCCGATCCGTTGATGCAGGAGGAAATCTTCGGTCCGGTTCTTGTCGGAACCACGTTCCGCACGCCGCAAGAGGCGTTGGAATTGGCGAATAACACGCGCTACGGTCTGGCAGCGACGGTCTGGAGCGAGAATATCAATGTCGCGCTGGATATCGCGCCGAAGCTGGCTGCGGGGATCGTGTGGATCAACGGCACGAACATGTTCGACGCCGCAGCGCCCTTCGGTGGCGTTCGCGAAAGCGGTTTCGGACGGGAAGGCGGCCCCGAAGGGATGCGCGCCTATACGAAGCCGGGCGGGACGCTCAAGCCGCTTCACAGGATCGAGCCGTTCGGGCACGGGCCGGATACTGAGCCGCAGGCGGTCGACCGGACGGCGAAGCTTTATATCGGCGGCAAGCAGGCGCGGCCTGACGGCGGGTATTCCCACGAGGTTTTCGCCAAATCGGGTAAGTTGATCGGGCAAGCACCGCTTGCCAATCGCAAGGATGTGCGCAACGCCGTCGAGGCGGCGCGCGGTGCGGCCGGATGGGCCGGTGCCACCGCACATCAGCGGGCGCAGGTGCTCTACTACATTGCCGAGAACCTGGCGGCCCGCAAGGACGAGTTCGCCGCGCGGATCGATGCAATGACGGCGGCGCGGTCGGGCGCCAAGGAAGTGGATGCGGCGGTGGACCGGCTCTTTACCTATGCCGCCTGGGCTGACAAGTTCGATGGCCGCGTGGCGCAAGCCCCCCTGCGTGGCGTGGCCTTGGCGATGCGGGAGCCTTGCGGAGTGATCGGGGCGTTCTGCCCGGACGATCATCCGCTTCTCGGGCTCGTTTCCGTCATGGCGCCGGCGGTGGCGATGGGCAATCGGATTGTGCTGGTCGCGTCCGAGCCCTATCCGCTCGCCGCTACGGATTTCTACCAGGTGCTCGATACGTCTGATGTGCCGCCGGGGGTCGTCAATGTTCTGACCGGGCGTCATGCCGACCTTGCGCCGGTGCTCTCCAGTCACATGGATGTGGATGCGGTCTGGTCGTTCTCGTCGTCCGATCTGGCCGCGATGATCGAACGGGGGGCGGCGCTCAATCTCAAGCGAAGCTGGGTCAACAATGGCCATGCGCGGGACTGGACGGGCGCGGATGGCGAGGGGGTGGCGTTCCTCGATGCCGCGACGGAGGTTAAGACGGTATGGGTGCCTTATGGCGCATGACGGTCCCATTTTGTCGCAGTCATTGAGAAATGCGGTGTCCGATGTTACCTTGGGACCACCCGGTGCCGGGGCTGTTGCGGCGCGACTGACTAGGAGGACGATGTCCTGTCTCTACACACCGATGTGGCAGATGCCACTCACGGGGATGCGCGAATGAGCGATGCGTCCCGAACCGGATCGGCCAGCGAAGCGTTGCTCGCGGCGATCCTTGCGGAACTCGATGACAGCAAGGCCGAGGAAATCGTGCAGATCGATCTGCGCGGCAAGACGGAAATGGGCGATTACATGGTGATCTGTTCCGGCCGTTCGACCCGTCAGGTCTCGGCCATCGCGGAAAAGCTGATCGATACGCTCAAGGCCGATCTCGGCGTCCTGTCGAAGGTCGAGGGCAAGGAAACCGGCGATTGGGTTCTGATCGATACGGGCGACGTGATCGTTCATGTCTTCCGGCCCGAGGTGCGGGAATTCTACCAGTTGGAAAAGATGTGGCTGCCGAACGGGGCGGTTCAGGCGAACTAGATGCGCGTGCATCTTTGCGCGGTGGGGCGGCTCGCGAGCCGCTCTCACGAGCGCGCGCTCGTCAATGACTATCTGGCGCGCTTCGGTCAGGTCGGCCGTGGCCTTGGATGGCGGTTCGGTGGCGAAACAGAGGTCGAAGACAAGAAGGGCGGCGGGCCTGCTGGCGAAGCGGGTCTTCTGCAGGCGGCGCTTCCACCGGGCGGCGTGACGGTGTGTCTCGACGAGCGGGGCGCCGATCTGTCCTCCCCTGAATTTGCGGCCCGGCTGTCACGCTGGGCGGATCAAGGGCGCGGGGACGTGGCTTTCGTGATCGGCGGGGCGGACGGGATCGATCCGTCCTTGCGAAACGCGGCGGATCTGTCGATCTGCTTCGGCAAGATGGTCTGGCCGCACAAACTGGTTCGCGTGATGCTGGCCGAGCAGCTTTATCGTGCCGCAACGATCCAGGCCGGATTGCCCTATCATCGGCTATAGGGGGCACGATACGTCGACGCATCGTCGCTTTCCATCGATGGAAAGCGCGCCCGGCTTTCAGCTATAGGCGATGATCAGGAGGATCACGCCCAGTATGATCCGATAGATGACATAGGGCGTGAAACTCACCGATTTCAGCAGTCGCATCATGAGCGAAAGAGCGCCCAGCGCGGCGACGAAAGCGAGCGCAGCGGCGATCGCACCGTCTCGGGCGGTGGCGAGATCGGCCTCCTGCGCAACATCCATCCCCAGCAGTACGCCGGATGCGAGGATCGTCGGGATCGACATCAGCATGGCAAGCCGGGCGGCGCTTTCGCGGTCGTAGCCGAGCCCGCGCCCCGCGGTGATCGTGATGCCCGACCGCGAGGTGCCCGGAATGAGCGCGATGGCCTGCGCACACCCCATGATGAGCGCATCGCGCAGCGCCCAGTCGCTCGCGTGCCGTGATGTCGATGCTTTTTGGTCGACCCAGTAGAGAACGATGCCGAAGACCAGCATCGCCCAACCGATCACCGCGATCGAGCGCAGCGCCTGCGTCAGTCCTAGTGCGTGCAGCGCATATCCGGCGGCGATGACCGGCAGCGTCGCGACTATCAGGTTGAGCGCCCAGACTGCGCCCTGCGTGTCGAGCTTTCCGCGCGCGAGGCGGCTCAGACCGGCCCCCGCGAGTTTCACATCGCTTCGGAAATAGATCACCACGGCCAGCAAGGTGCCGACATGGACGGCCACGTCCAGCGTTTGTCCCTGATCTTGGAGCCCCGTCAGATGCGGCAGGAGGATGAGATGCCCGGAGGACGAGACCGGCAAAAACTCGGTGATCCCCTGAATCAGCGCAAGGATAAGCAAATGTGACAGGGCCATTTTGAACCGTTCTGAGCCGATGGATCGCGCCGGGTATACCTGTCCGGGGCGAAGGAGGAAGCAATAAATTGGGTCCGAAGCGGACATAAATTTAATAGATACGAATGGAGCTTAGATGCTTAGGCGGTGAATCGAGAAAAAATAGGTCAACACTTTTTACTTTTCTGACGTTTCGCCTTGGTGTAGTGAAGCCGAACCAGACCGGAGGGAGACCCACGCCAATGGCCAATCAGCCGATGTTGAAATTCGTGAAAATCGGGCGGGACATGCCGCAGAAGCGTGATGCCGGGGCGCGGCGAGAGGATTTCCACGAGATTTACGCCGAATATGCCGATGCCAAGGCGAAGGAGCAGGCCAGCCGCTGTTCACAATGCGGCGTGCCGTATTGCCAGTCGCACTGTCCGCTGCACAACAACATTCCCGACTGGCTGCGCCTGACTGCCGAGGGGCGGTTGCAGGAAGCCTATGAGATCAGCCAGGCGACCAACACCTTTCCAGAGATCTGCGGCCGCATCTGCCCGCAAGACCGGCTTTGCGAAGGCAATTGCGTGATCGAACAATCCGGTCATGGCACTGTCACCATTGGCGCGGTCGAGAAATACATCACCGACAACGCATGGGAAGAAGGCTGGGTTCAGCCGATCGCACCGGCACAGGAGCGGTCCGAAAGTGTCGGGATCATTGGGGCCGGGCCGGGCGGTTTGGCGGCTGCGGATGTGCTGCGGCGGGCTGGCGTGCAGGTGACGGTCTATGACCGCTACGATCGCGCGGGCGGTTTGCTGACCTACGGGATTCCGGGCTTCAAGCTGGAAAAGCCGGTGGTTATGCGCCGTAATGAGCAATTGGAGGCGGGCGGCGTGACGTTCCGGCTCAATTGCGTTGTCGGCGAGGATATTTCCTTTGCCGATCTGCGCGCGCAGCACGATGCGGTTATCATTGCTACCGGCGTTTACAAATCGCGCGATCTGGGCGGTCCGGGTGCCGGGGCGCGAGGCATCGTCAAGGCGCTCGATTACCTTACCGCGTCGAACCGCAAGAGCTTTGGTGACGCGGTGCCGGAATTCGAGAACGGCACGCTGAACGCCGAAAGCAAGCGGGTCGTCGTGATCGGCGGCGGTGATACCGCGATGGATTGCGTGCGCACCGCGATCCGGCAGGGTGCCAGGAGTGTGAAATGCCTCTACCGCCGCGACCGTGCCAATATGCCGGGCTCACAGCGCGAGGTGCAGAATGCCGAGGAAGAAGGCGTGCAGTTCGAGTGGCTCACCGCGCCCAAGGGATTCAGCGGCGATCCGGTGGAAGGCGTTCTGGTGCAGCGAATGCGCCTCGGCGCGCCGGATGCGACCGGCCGTCAGATGCCCGAGTTGATCGAAGGGTCCGACTATGTCGAGCAGGCCGATCTGGTCATCAAGGCGCTGGGTTTCGAGCCCGATGCGCTGCCCGCGCTCTGGGATGAGCCGGGGCTGGAAGTGACGCGCTGGGGCACGATCAAGGCCGAATTCACCACCGGCGCGACAGCGCTCCCGCGCGTCTATGCGGTGGGTGATATCGTGCGGGGCGCATCGCTCGTCGTCTGGGCGATCCGTGATGGGCGCGACTGCGCCGAAGCCGTGTTGCAGCAACTGAACGGCGCCGACGCCGTGGCAGCGGAATAACGAAATGACAACGACGCTCGCGTGCGACATTCGCGGCGCTGAGCCCCGGAGGAGGGACATCGAATGACACGATATGATGCAGACTGGGCGCGCGCCGAAGAGGCGAAGCGTCAATGGATGGCTCGGAACGGGCTTTACTCCGAGGAGGATGAGCATTCGTCATGCGGTGTCGGTCTCGTCGTCAACCTCGATGGCAAGCCGTCACGCAAGGTGGTCGAAGCCGGGATCGATGCGCTCAAGGCGATCTGGCATCGCGGCGCGGTCGATGCCGATGGAAAGACCGGCGATGGCGCCGGTATCCATGTTCAGATCCCCGTGTCCTTTTTCCATGACCAGATCACCCGCACGGGCCATACGCCGCGACAGAACGAGTTGATCGCGGTCGGCCAGGTGTTCCTGCCCCGCATCGATCTGGGCGGGCAGGAGGTGTGCCGAACCATCGTGGAAACCGAGGTTCTGCGCATGGGATATTCGATCTATGGCTGGAGGCACGTTCCGGTCAACATTTCCTGCCTTGGCGAGAAGGCCAACGCGACGCGGCCCGAAATCGAGCAGATCCTGATTTCCAATGCCAAGGGGGTGGACGAGGAAACCTTCGAGCGCGAGCTTTACGTCATTCGCCGCCGGATAGAGAAGGCGGCGGCCGCTGCAGGTGTCACGGGCAATGGCGGGCTTTACATCGCGTCGCTGTCCTGCCGGTCGATCATCTACAAGGGCATGATGCTGGCCGAGCAGGTGGCCGAGTTCTATCCCGACCTTCAGGACGAACGGTTCGAGAGCGCCTTTGCGATCTATCACCAGCGCTATTCGACCAATACATTCCCGCAATGGTGGCTGGCGCAGCCCTTCCGGATGCTCGCCCATAACGGCGAGATCAACACGCTCAAGGGCAATATCAACTGGATGAAGAGCCACGAGATCCGCATGGCCTCCAGCGCCTTCGGAGACATGGCCGAGGATATCAAACCGATCATCGCCCACGGTGCGTCGGATTCAGCGGCGCTCGACGCGGTGTTTGAAGTGCTGGTGCGAGCGGGCCGGAATGCGCCGATGGCCAAGACGATGCTGGTGCCGGAATCCTGGTCCAAGCAGGCGGTGGAGTTGCCGCAGTCGTGGCGGGACATGTATTCCTATTGCAACTCGGTGATGGAGCCGTGGGACGGCCCCGCCGCGCTGGCGATGACCGATGGCCGTTGGGTTTGCGCCGGGCTGGACCGGAACGGATTACGCCCGATGCGCTATGTGGTGACGGGCGACGGGATGCTGATCGCCGGGTCCGAGGCGGGCATGGTGCCGATCGACGAATCGACGGTGCGTGAGAAGGGTGCGCTTGGTCCGGGGCAGATGCTGGCCGTCGATATGGAAGAGGGCGCGCTTTATCGCGACGCGGAGATCAAGGACAAGCTCGCCGCGAGCCGCCCGTTCGGCGAATGGGTCGGCAAGATCAGCGAGTTGGACAGCAAGCTGGCAGAGGTTGCCGAGGCTGCCGATTTCTCGGGCGCCGATCTGCGCCGCCGCCAGATCGCGGCAGGCTTCACCATCGAGGAGCTGGAACAGGTGCTCGCCCCGATGGCCGAGGATGGCAAGGAAGCGCTGGCCTCGATGGGTGACGATACGCCTTCGGCGGTGCTGTCGCGGACATACCGCCCTCTGTCGCATTACTTCCGGCAGAACTTCAGCCAGGTGACGAACCCGCCTATCGACAGCCTGCGCGAATACCGGGTGATGAGTCTCAAGACCCGGTTCGGCAACCTCAACAACGTGCTCGACGAGAGCAGCGCGCAAACGGAGATCATCGTGCTCGACAGCCCGTTTGTCGGCAATGCGCAGTTTCGCGCCCTGATCGCGCAGTTCCATCGTTCGCTGGGAGAGATCGACTGCACATTCCCCGCCGGCGGCGATCAGGGCGCACTTCAGGCCGCTCTGGAAAGGATACGGTCCGAAGCGGAAGATGCCGTGCGCTCGGGCGCGGGGCATATCATCCTGACGGACGAGCATTGCGGGCCTGACAAGGTGGCGATTCCGATGATCCTCGCCACGAGCGCGGTGCATAGCCACCTGACGCGTCGGGGGCTGCGGACCTTCTGTTCGCTTAACGTGCGGTCGGCCGAGTGCATCGATCCGCATTACTTCGCCGTTCTGATCGGCGCGGGCGCCACGGTGGTCAACGCCTATCTCGCCGAGGATTCGCTGGCCGACCGTATCGAGCGCGGTTTGCTCGACATGAGCCTGACCGAAGCGGTTGCGAAATATCGCGAGGCCATCGATCAGGGTTTGCTCAAGATCATGTCCAAGATGGGCATTTCGGTCATCTCCTCCTACCGCGGAGGGCTGAATTTCGAAGCGGTCGGCCTCAGCCGCGCGATGTGCGCCGAGTATTTCCCCGGCATCCTGTCGCGGATCTCTGGCATCGGACTGAATGGCCTGCAACGCAAGGCAGAGGACGTTCACGCGCTCGGCTTCCGAAGCGGGCAGGACATTCTGCCCATCGGCGGGTTCTACAAGGCCCGCAAGTCGGGCGAGACGCATGCCTGGGGCGCGCAGGTGATGCACCTGATGCAGATGGCTTGCAACAAAGCGTCCTACGAGCTGTGGCAGACCTATTCCAAGGCGATGCAAGCGAACCCGCCGATCCATCTGCGCGATCTTCTGGCGATCAAGCCGATGGGCCAGCCCGTGCCGCTCGAAGAAGTCGAGAGCATTACCTCCATTCGCAAACGGTTCGTCACGCCCGGCATGAGCCTTGGTGCGCTGTCGCCCGAGGCGCACAAGACGCTGAACGTGGCGATGAACCGGATCGGGGCCAAATCCGACAGCGGCGAAGGCGGCGAGGACCCGGCGCATTTCGTTCCCGAGCCGAATGGCGACAACCCGTCGGCGAAGATCAAGCAGGTGGCGTCGGGTCGCTTCGGAGTGACGGCGGAATACCTGAACCAGTGCGAAGAGCTTGAAATCAAGGTCGCGCAAGGCGCCAAGCCGGGCGAGGGTGGCCAGCTTCCGGGGATGAAGGTGACGGACCTGATCGCCCGCCTGCGTCATTCGACCAAGGGCGTGACGCTGATTTCTCCGCCGCCGCATCACGACATCTATTCGATCGAGGATCTGGCGCAGCTGATCTATGATCTGAAACAGATCAACCCGCGCGCGAAGGTGACGGTCAAGCTGGTGGCTTCAAGCGGTGTCGGCACGATTGCCGCCGGCGTAGCCAAGGCCAAAGCGGATGTGATCCTGATTTCGGGCCATAACGGCGGCACAGGTGCCTCGCCCGCGACCTCGATCAAGCATGCCGGCCTGCCCTGGGAAATGGGCCTTACCGAGGCGCACCAGGTCCTTTCGATGAACAAGCTGCGCGACCGCGTGACGTTGCGCACCGATGGCGGCCTGCGCACCGGGCGCGACATCGTCATCGCCGCGATGCTGGGGGCCGAGGAATACGGCATTGGAACCGCCGCGCTGATTGCGATGGGCTGCATCATGGTGCGCCAGTGCCAGTCCAACACCTGTCCGGTCGGCGTCTGCACGCAGGACGAAGACCTGCGCGCGAAATTTACCGGCACCGCGGACAAGGTGGTGAACCTCATCACGTTTTACGCGCAGGAAGTCCGCGAGATCCTCGCCTCCATCGGCGCGCGGTCGCTCGAAGACGTTGTCGGCCGTGCCGATCTGCTCAGCCAGGTCAGTCGCGGGTCCGATCACCTTGACGATCTTGATCTGAACCCGCTCCTGATCCGTGTCGATGGGTCGGACGACATCGTCTATGACAGGGACCGCCCGCGCAACGCGGTGCTGGACACGCTGGATGCGGAAATCGTGCGCGATGCGGCGCGGTTCCTTGAGGAGGGTGAGAAGATGCAGCTGTCTTACGCGATCCAGAACACGCATCGCACCGTCGGCACGCGCATCTCCAGCCATATCGTCAAGCGGTTCGGGATGCGCAACGCGCTGCAGCCCGATCACCTAACGGTCAAGCTGACCGGCTCGGCGGGCCAATCGCTCGGTGCATTCGCCGCGCCGGGGCTGAAGCTCGAAGTGTCGGGCGATGCCAACGACTATGTCGGCAAGGGGCTGTCGGGCGGCACCATCGTGGTGCGGCCGCCGATGATGTCGCCTTTGCAGGCGTCGGAGAACACCATTATCGGCAACACCGTGCTTTATGGCGCGACCGATGGCTACCTCTTCGCCGCCGGGCGGGCAGGCGAGCGCTTCGCCGTGCGCAACTCGGGTGCGAAGGTCGTCGTCGAAGGGTGCGGGTCGAACGGGTGTGAATACATGACCGGCGGAGTTGCCGTGATCCTGGGCGAGATCGGCGCCAATTTCGGTGCGGGCATGACCGGCGGGATGGCCTATCTCTACGATCCGCGTGGCACGGCGGCGCTGCTGATGAACCTCGAAAGCCTCGTGACCTGCCCCGTCACCGTGCCGCATTGGGAGGCCCAGCTGAAAGACCTGATCGCCCGGCACGAAGCGGAAACCGGCAGCAGCAAAGCACAGGACATCCTGCAGAACTGGGATCTGGAACTGGGCAATTTCATTCAGGTCTGTCCAAAGGAAATGCTGGACAAGATCGCGCATCCGCTCACGGTAGAGGACAGGGCCGTTCCGGCGGAGTAACGCAGACCCTTTCGAAAAGCCCGGCCCACGCCGGGCTTTTTCATGTGTCCCTCTGGACTTGCTCGATCATCACAGCCTTACTGCCGCGGCAATGGGCAAGGAAAGGACACGCGATGAACCTGGCAAGATTGGCGGCAGAGGCCAAGGAACGCGGCGCGCCGGTGCGGGCCGGATTGATCGGAGCGGGAAAGTTCGGATCGATGTTCCTCAGCCAAGTGCCGACGATCGCCGGGCTGAAGGTGACGGCGATTGCGGATCTTGATATCGGGCGTGCGCAGACGGCGTGCCGGGCCGTAGGCTGGGATGAGGACCGGATCGCCTCCGTCGTTTTTGTAGAGGACGGATCGGAATTGGCTGCGCGGGGTGATGTCGATGTGGTGATCGAGGCCACCGGCCATCCGCGCGCCGGGATCGCCCATGCGCGCGCCGCGATTGCGGCGGGCAAGCATGTCGTCATGGTGAATGTCGAAGCGGATGCGCTTGTCGGCCCCACCCTTGCCGCACAGGCGCGGTCTGCCGGTGTTGTCTATTCCATGGCCTATGGCGATCAGCCTGCGCTGGTGGCCGAAATGGTCGATTGGGCCCGCGCGACGGGGTTCAAGGTGGCGGCGGCTGGCAAGGGCACCAAATACCTGCCGTCCTATCACCGTGTCACACCCGATGACGTGTGGTCCCATTACGGGCTGACAGCGCAGGAGGCGAAGGCAGCGGGTATGAATCCGCAGATGTTCAATTCGTTCCTCGACGGCACCAAGAGCGCGATTGAGATGGTGGCGATCGCCAATGCCTGCGGGTTGGACGTGCCGGCGGCCGGGCTCGGTTTTCCGCCATGCGGTGTGGACGATCTTGCGCATGTCCTGCGCCCGCGAACTATCGGGGGCCAGCTTGACGGAAGCGGCATGGTCGAGACCGTCTCGTCTCTGGAACGCGATGGCAGGCCGGTGTTCCGCGACCTGCGCTGGGGCGTTTATGTCGTTCTCGAAGCGCCGAACGATTACGCCGCCGCTTGTTTCCGCCAGTACGGGCTGCCGACCGATTCGACCGGGCGTTTCGCGTCGATGTATAAGCCGTTCCACCTTATCGGGTTGGAGCTCTCCATCTCGGTTCTGAGTGCCGCGCTGCGCCGTGAGCCGACCGGGCAGGCGCGCGAAATGCGCGGCACGGTTGCCTCCGTTGCGAAGCGGGATCTCAAGCGCGGCGACAGGCTGGATGGCGAGGGCGGCTATACCGTTTACGGAAAGGCCCTGCCGCTCAGCAGCGCGGGCGACGCGCTGCCCATCGGGCTTGCGCAGGGGATCGAGCTGACCCGCGACCTGCCGGCGGGCGAGATGGTGAGCTTTGCGGATGTCGCCCTGGATGGAGATCCGGTTGCCGCGCTCTATCGTGAAACGGCAGGGCTCTAGCGCCAGATCAGCAGGGCAAGCATTCCAAGCGGAAGGATGGCTGCTGCAAATCGGGCGCGCCATTTTCCCGCGCTTCGACGCATCAGCCATCCCGCCAGAAGCCCGAGGCCGATCATCAGCGCCGGAAGCGCGATCGTCCCGATCATTGCGATGGCCAGCCATGGTTCGATCAACGCCGTGCGCGCCAGCAGCCAAAGCGTGAGCCCGGCGCTCAACCCGGCCGCCGATATGCCGGAGCCGATGACGAACGCCTGGCGGGGCAAATTGAGCGCGCGGCCCATGGCGAGGCCGAACAGATAAAAAGCAAGATATAAAATCAGGATCATTCGCCCAATGGGCGCGACTCGCAAGCTTTTGTAAACGGTTCGATTGCACGCTCTCGCCATCGATGGGCCATTTCAGGGCCGAGTTTTCCCAATACGGAGCAATTGCAGATGTGATGGATGTTTTCTTGGACGATGCCAGCGCCTAGAGTGCCTGCGATGGCAGGTGGCAGATCACAACAAACCGAACCGCAGGAACCGAGGCTCGACAAGCCAAGGCGATCCCGCAAGCGAAAGGCCGCAGCTCCGTCGCTCGTGGACCGTATTCTCGCGCCGTATCGCTGGCTGATACGCTGGGGGCTTCGAGCGGTGATCGCCGCGGCGGTGCTGGCTATTCTCGCGGTTGCAATGTTCGGCGTGGTGAACCCGCCCACAACGCATACGATCTGGACCGAAGGGCGGCGGATCGGGAAACCGGCGGCGCAGGAATGGGTGCCGGCGGACCGGATCGCGCCGGTGATGATGCGTTCGGCTGTCGCGGCAGAGGATGCCAATTTCTGTATGCATTGGGGCTTCGATGTCGAGGCGATTCAGGCGGCGATCGAAGCGGGCGGCGCGCGCGGTGCCTCCACCATCACACAGCAGGTGGTGAAGAACGTCTTTCTCTGGCAGGACAGGTCATGGCTGCGCAAGGCGCTGGAGGCGGGGCTGACCCCGCTGGTGGAGGCGATGTGGTCCAAGCGGCGTATCCTTGAGGTCTATCTCAACGTGGCTGAGTTCGACGAGGGCGTGTTCGGCGTGCAGGCTGCGGCGCGCCATTACTTCGGTGTCGATGCGCGCGATCTGACGGCCACGCAGGCGGCGCGCCTCGCCGCCATCCTGCCCTCACCGAAAAAGCGTTCGGCGTCGAATCCCAGCCATTTTGTCAAACGCCGCGCCGGCTCGATCCGTGCGGGGGCCGAAACGATCCGGGCGGATGGCAGGGCAAGCTGTTTCCAGGGATAGCCCGCGCTGACAGAAATCTGCCGTGAGATGAAAACCGCGCGCAAGGCCGTTATCCGGCGCGGGGCCATTGAACTGCGTGCCGCTTCGCTGCAAGTAGGTGGGGTTCCGTCACGATTTTCGACTCCCATCAGGACTTGCCCGGCATGGCCAAACTCTATCACGTTCCGCTTTCCCCTTTCTGCCGCAAGGTGCGGCTGAGTCTGGCCGAAAAGAAGATCGAATGTGAATTGATCGAGGAGCGGTATTGGGAAAAGGATCCCGATTTCCTGCGTCGCAACCCCGCCGCCAAGGTGCCGGTGCTCAAGATAGACGGCCGCACAATGTCCGAAAGCGCCGCGATCTGCGAATATCTAGAAGAGAAATACCCCGAGCCCGCACTCATGCCGCGCTCCGCCGATGCGCGTTATGAGGTGCGTCGGCTGGTCGGCTGGTTCGATGACAAGTTCCATCACGAGGTGACGTCGAAACTGCTTTATGAGCGGGTGAACAAGAAAGTCACCAAGCAGGGCTTTCCCGACAGCGGCAATGTCAAGGCGGGTGCCAAGGCGATCAAGTATCATCTCGACTACATGGCCTGGCTGCTCGACCACCGGCGCTGGCTGGCCGGCGACACGATGACATTGGCCGATTTCGCCGCCGCTGCGCATTTGTCGGCGCTGGACTATATCCGGGACGTGGACTGGAACCGAAGCGAGGCGGTCAAGGATTGGTATGCCAAGATCAAGTCGCGCCCCGCCTTTCGGTCGATCCTCGCGGATCAGGTTCCGGGCTTCCCGCAGCCGCCACATTATGCCGATCTCGATTTCTGATCCCGAGGACGGCGTGGGGGCCAGCCCCCACACCCCCGGAGTATTTCGAACGAGAAGAAAGAGACCCCCGCGATGGATTTGAAGCGGCGTGTGCATGAGCAGGCTTTGGCGGAAGGGTTTTCTCTTTGCCGTGTCTGCCGGCCGTGGGACGTGCCGGATGTGCCAGCGCGGCTGAAGGCCTATCTCGATGCCGGATATCACGGGCAGATGGCATGGATGGAAGAGCGTAGCCACTGGCGCGGAGCGCCGCAGGTGCTGTGGCCGGAGGCGCGGTCCGTCATCATGCTGGCGGAGAGTTACGGGCCCGATCACGATCCGCGCGACATTCTCGACCAGGGCGACAAGGCGGCAATCTCGGTCTATGCGCAGAACCGCGATTACCATGATATCGTCAAGAAACGGCTCAAGCGGCTGGCGCGCTGGCTGATTGCGGAGGCGGGGGGCGAGCTCAAGGTGTTCGTCGATACCGCGCCGGTGCCGGAAAAGGCGCTTGGGCAGGTCGCGGGATTGGGATGGCAGGGCAAGCACACCAATCTGGTATCGAGACAGTTGGGATCGTGGTTCTTCATCGGATCGGTGTTCACCACGCTCGACCTTGAACCCGATGCGCCGGAGGTCGATCATTGCGGCTCGTGCCGGGCTTGCCTGGATGTTTGCCCGACCAACGCCTTTCCGGCGCCCTACAAGCTGGATGCGCGGCGCTGCATTTCCTACCTGACGATCGAGCATCACGGACCGATTGACGAGACCTTGCGCCCGATGCTGGGCAACCGGATCTACGGATGCGACGATTGTCTTGCAGCATGCCCCTGGAACAAGTTCGCAAGCCGCGCGGCGGAGGTGCGATATCATGCGCGAGAGGATCTTCTCGCGCCGGATCTCGCGGAATTGGCAAAGCTGGACGATGCCGCGTTCCGCGCACGCTTCTCCGGCTCTCCGATCAAGCGGATCGGCCGCAACCGGTTTGTGCGCAACGTGCTCTATGCGATAGGAAATTCCGGCGCGGCGCCGCTCAGGCAGGTAGCGCGGGGTCTGGCCGACGATCCTGACCCCGCGGTTGCGGACGCGGCGCGCTGGGCGGTGCGCAGGCTCACGAAGAGATGAGCCGGTGTAATACGGCTTTTCATTCGTTCGGGCGGCCCCATCTATAGGGCAGTTCCGAAAGGGAGATGAGTCATGGCGAAGTATGAAAAGACCGACGCGGCGATCCGGAGCCTGACGCCCGAGCAATATCGCGTCACGCAGGAAAACGGCACGGAGCGGCCCGGCACCGGTGCCTATCTCGACAACAAGGAGCCGGGCATCTATGTCGATATCGTCAGCGGCGAGCCGCTATTCGCCAGCGCGGACAAGTTCGAGTCGGGCTGCGGCTGGCCGAGCTTCACCAAACCCATCGAGCCGGCGCATGTGAACGAGTTGCGCGATACGACGCATGGGATGATCCGCACCGAGGTGCGCTCCGCGCATGGGGACAGCCATCTTGGCCATGTGTTCCCCGATGGGCCGCAGGATCGCGGCGGTTTGCGGTATTGCATCAATTCGGCCAGCCTTCGGTTCATACACCGCGATGACATGGAGGCCGAAGGCTATGGCGACTATCTCGATCAGGTGGAGGATGTGGCATGAGTGAACGCGCTGTTCTGGCGGGGGGATGTTTCTGGGGAATGCAGGATTTGATCCGCAAGTTACCGGGGGTCGAAAAAACTCGCGTCGGCTATACCGGCGGCGATGTGGAGAACGCGACCTATCGCAATCACGGCACACATGCCGAAGGGATCGAGATCATCTTCGATCCGGAGGTGATCTCCTATCGCAATCTGCTCGAGTTCTTCTTTCAGATCCACGATCCAACCACGCTCAACCGGCAAGGCAATGATCGCGGGATGAGCTATCGGTCTGCGATCTATTATGTCGACGATGCGCAAAAGGCCGTCGCCGAGGATACGATCGCCGACGTGAATGCTTCGGGCGTCTGGCCGGGCAAGGTCGTCACCGAAGTCGAACCGGTCGGGGATTTCTGGGAAGCGGAGCCGGAGCATCAGGATTATCTGGAGCGGTTTCCCAATGGCTATACCTGCCATTTCCCGCGCCCGGATTGGGTTCTACCAAAACGCGACGCGGCGGAATAGAGCGTTTTGCCCGGCGTAGGGGGCGGCTTTTCGAATAGCCGTCCCGCCTTGCGGTCAGGCGTTCGAGCCGCCGATTCGCGGCTCGATGCCGGCGCGCAGCCGTGCGATATTGGCGCGGTGGCGCCACATGATGAGCGCGACGAGCACCAGCGTCAGCGCGAAGATTCCGCCTTTACCAAGCAGGATGCACCACAGCAGCGACCATGAGGCGGCGACGAGCGCGGAAAGGCTGGAAATCCGGCTGATCGCCGCTGCCGCCAGCCAAGTCGCGCAGGACAGCAGCCCGACCGGGAACGACAGCGCGAGCATGAGGCCGAGGAAAGTGGCGACGCCCTTGCCGCCCTTGAAGCCGAGCCAGACGGGGTAGCAATGTCCCAGGAACGCCGCAAGCGCGGCGATCTGGGCAGCCGACTCGCCGGCCGACATCCGAGCGAGCAGAACCGCGACGACCCCTTTGCCGCCATCGAGAAGCAGTGTTCCGGCGGCCGCCGTTTTGTTGCCGGTCCGCAGCACATTGGTTGCGCCGATATTACCCGATCCGATCGCGCGCAGATTTCCGAGGCCCATCGCACGCGTCAGAAGCAGGCCGAAGGGGATGGAGCCCAGCAGGTAGCCGATCACGGCCCAGAGGCCCAGCGCGGCGAGGCTCGTATCGATCTCTGGCATCAGGCGCTCCGGTAGACAGAGGTTCCGTTGACGAAGGTCTGCACAACCTTACCCTGCAGGCGCGCCCCGTCAAAGGGTGTGTTCTTGGACTTCGAGCGCAGCTGGAACCGGTCGAGGATGACGGGCTTGTCGGGATCGAATAGCACCAGATCGGCCGGCGCGCTCTTCGCCAGCCGTCCGCAGTCCAGTCCGAGACGTCGCGCCGGATTGAGGGACAGGGCGCGGAACAACGTCGGCAAATCGAGATCGCCGGAATGGTAGAGCCGCAGCAGCACGGGCAGCATCGTCTCCAGCCCGACAGCGCCGCTGGCGGCTTCCTCGAACGGGAGGCGCTTGCTTTCCTCGTCCTGCGGCGTGTGGAACGATCCGATCACGTCGATCAGCCCGGTCCGCACGGCTTCCACGACCGCCTGGCGGTCATCTTCGGCACGCAGGGGCGGCTTGACCTTGAAGAAAGTGCGATAGTCGGCAATGTCGAATTCGTTGAGCGTGAGATGGTGCATCGAAATGCCCGCCGTCACGTCGAACCCGTTGCGCTTGGCCCGTTCGAGCGGTGGCAGGGCGCGGGCGGTGGTGATCTGGTCGGCGTGATAGCGCACGCCGGTCATCTCCACGAGCGCGATATCGCGGTCGAGCCCCATGCGCTCGGCCATGGGAGAGACCGCGGGCAGCCCTCTGAGCGATGCGAACTTGCCCGATGTCGTCGCGGCGCCGGTCGACAGGGCCGGATCCTGCGGGTGGCCGACGATGAGCGCGCCGAGGGCGCGGGCATAGGTCATGGCGCGGCTCAGAACCTTCGTGTCGCGCACGACGCGGTCGCAATCGGTGAAGGCAACAGCACCGGCATCCATCAGGAACCCGATCTCCGTCATCTCGCGCCCCTCGCGTCCCTTTGTGAGAGCGGCCATAGGCAACACGTTCACAGGCGCCGCCTCGTTCGCGCGGCGGCGGATGAACTCGAGAACTTCGGGCGTGTCGATCGCGGGGCGCGTATCGGGCCGGGTGACGATGGTGGTCACGCCGCCTGCGGCGGCCGCCTGACCGGCTGAGCCGTAGCTTTCCTTGTGTCGCTCGCCCGGCTCGCAAATCTTCACGCCGATATCGACGATCCCAGGGGCGAGGCATTTGCCCCCGGCGTCGATCCGCGCGTCCTGCGGGACGTGATCGGTGCCGATCGCCGGGTCGGGCGTATCGAACACTTCCGCGATCACCCCGTTGCGCAGAAGAACCGAACCGGGAAACACGCGCCCCGCTTCGGGATCGATCAGCCGGGCATTGGTGATTAGCGTCGTCATGCGGTCTGCTCCGTCCGCGCGCGGGCTTTGTTGATCGTGTCGATCACCGCCTGCGGGTCTTCCTGATACTTGATGAGATGTTTGTCCCCGGTCGACGTCACGATCTGGACAGAACCGGCAAGGCTGCGCAGCGCCTTGATGTTTCCGAGCGTCGTATGGCGCTGGTAAGGCCCGTTCAGGCTCTGTCCCTCGAGCGTCCACACTTCGTCCAGAACTTCGGACGCCATATACCAGCCGCGCATAACCACCGCGGCAAAGCCTGCGACAGCGCCGGTCCAGACATGCGGATTGCCCAGCAGCCACAGAACGAGCATCGCACCGCCCATCGCGATGGCCGTCATCACCGCATGGGCGCGGATATAGGTCGTCCTGTCGGGGCGGAATTCGATCATCGGTGTTCGCTCGGCGTCAGTTCACGACGAAACGCGCGACGAGGATGCCGATGACCAGAAGGAAAAGCAGACCCAGAACGAGGATCCAGAGCGCCGAGCCTTGTTTCTGCTCCGGCGCCTTCGCGCCGCCGCCGATGCCTTTCGCGGCTTCACTGCGCACCGGCGCGCCGCGCGGGGAGGGGCTGGGTTCGTTGAACGTGCCGATCCAGCGCAGCGGTGCGGAAATGTTGAGTTCCTGTTCGGTCTGATCGAAGGCCTGCGACGGCAGGATCAGGACGTGACCCTTGAGCGCATCGAGTTGCGCGCGCATCGCCTCGAAATCCGCGCCGCTCACGTCATGGGCCTGCGCCAGATATTGCGAAAGCGTCATTTCCCCCAGATCGCGGATATCGACGACCTCGACAAAACTCTCGCGCAGCGATTTGGCCCCGAGCGCGTATTGCACGGGCCATTCTCCGGTGCCGGCCTGATGGGTGAACCGATCCACCGCGTCGCGGGGCAGATCGATGTGAAAGACCCGGATCACACCCCGTTCGCTGCTCTTGATCGTCATCGGCGTGCTCATGCCATCACTCCCTTGTCCATTGCACTGCGCCGCTCGCGCAGCGATCGCGCCAGCAGGTCCATCGCGGCCATGCGGACGGCAACGCCCATTTCCACCTGTTCCTGAATGACGGAACGGTTGATATCGTCGGCCAGCGTGCCATCGATCTCCACCCCGCGATTCATCGGACCGGGATGCATGACGATGGCGTCTTCCTTCGCATGGGTCAGCTTTTCGGCATCGAGCCCGTAACGATGGTAATATTCCCGTTCCGACGGGATGAAACCGCCATCCATCCGCTCCTTCTGAAGCCGCAGCATCATCACCACGTCCACATCGCGCAGCCCCTCGCGCATATCCTCGAACACCTCGACGCCGAATTCGGCGATCCCGGCGGGCATCAGCGTCGGCGGGCCGATCAGCCGCACGCGGTTTTCCATCTTGCCCAGCAGCATGATGTTGGAGCGTGCCACCCGGCTATGGGCGATATCGCCGCAAATGGCGATGGAGAGGCGATGTAGCCGCCCCTTGGCGCGCCGGATCGTCAGCGCATCCAGAAGCGCCTGTGTCGGGTGTTCGTGCCGCCCGTCGCCTGCGTTCAGCACCGCGCAATCGACCTTCTGGCTCAGCAGATCGACCGCGCCGGAATGGGGGTGGCGCACCACCAGAAGATCGGGCCGCATCGCGTTCAGCGTCATCGCGGTATCGACCAGCGTTTCGCCCTTTTTCACCGACGAGGCCTGCATCGCCATGCTCATCACATCCGCGCCCAGCCGCTTGCCCGCCAGTTCGAAGCTCGCCTGCGTCCGGGTGGAGTTCTCGAAGAACATGTTGATCTGTGTCATGCCGGCCAGAACATCCGTGCTGGTCGCCCGGCTTCGGTTGCGATCGGCATATTTGTCCGACAGGTCGAGCAGCACGGTTATCTCGTCCGGGCGCAGCTGTTCGATCCCCAGAAGATGTCGTTGCGTGAAGGTCATGCGTCGTCCTCGCCGGTCAGCCTTCCGGTTATAGGCGGGCCGCCGCGGGCCAGCAAGCAAACGAGCGATGCGATGCGCGCTTTTGTGCGGCGCGGCTTGGCGGTAGGGTCCGCGCATGGATTCGCAACTGGATTGGCACGCGGCGCGGGCGGCGCTGGAATGGCAGGTTGACCTGGGCGTAACCGAGACGATCTCGGATATCCCGGTCAACCGCTTCGAACAGGTGCCGCCGCCACCCAAGGCGGGGGTTGCGGGTGCGGTGCCGGCTCCCGACGTTCCGGTGCAGCCCGAGGCCGGGCCCGATCCGGTCGCCGAAGCAGAAGCGGCGGCACAAGACGCGCCGGATCTTCAGGCCTTGCGCACGGCGATGGCGGCTTATTCGCATTGCGAGCTGCGCAAGGGCGCACGCAATCTGGTGTTCTGCGACGGCAATCCGAAGGCGAGGGTGATGATCGTCGGTGAATCGCCCGGCCGCGAGGAGGACCGCATCGGCAAGCCTTTCGTCGGGCGCGCCGGACAGCTTCTCGACAGGATGCTGGCCGCCATCGACATGGGCCGCGAGCGCGAGGATGCGCAGTCGGTCTACATCACCAACGTCCTGCCGTGGCGCCCGCCCCAGAACCGCGATCCGAAGGCCGAGGAAATGGCGATGATGCTGCCCTTCCTCAAGAGACATATCGCGCTCGTGGACCCGGAAATCCTCGTCGTGATGGGCAACTTTTCCTGCCAGGCGCTTCTGGACAAGCGCGGCATCACCCGTTTGCGGGGGCAGTGGCACGATGCGCTTGGAAAGCCCGTTCTGCCGATGCTGCATCCCGCCTACCTGCTTCGCAACCCGTCCGCCAAGCGCGTGGCCTGGGCGGATTTGCTCGACCTGCAAGCGCGCCTGAACACGAAAGCCTGAGACATGAGCCGTATCGACGACAGCAAGCAATTCCTGCCCATTCGCATCGCCGTTCTGACGGTGAGCGACAGCCGGCAGGCCGATCAGGACCGTTCAGGCGATACGCTGGCTGGACGGATCGAAGAGGCGGGGCATATCGTGGCTGACCGCAAGATCCTGCGCGACGAGCGCGCCGAGATCGCCGCGCAGCTTCGCGCCTGGTGCGATCACCCGGAGATCGACGTCGTCATCTCGACCGGCGGCACGGGCCTTACCGGGCGCGATGTGACCGTCGAGGCGCATCGCGATGTGTATGAGAAAGAGATCGACGCATTCGGCACCGTGTTCACCGTGATCTCGTTTCAGAAGATCGGCACGAGCGCCGTGCAAAGCCGCGCAACCGGCGGCGTGCGCAACGGCACATATCTCTTCGCCCTGCCGGGCAGTCCGGGTGCCTGCAAGGACGCCTGGGACGAGATTTTGCGCGCACAATTCGATTATCGGCATCGCCCCTGTAATTTTGTCGAGATTTTGCCGCGTCTCGACGAACATTTGCGACGGAAATAACGCCCTCATCCGTGTTACGGTTGCACAGTTGTTGGAAAATATTCGGATCTGCCTATTTGTTCAGTCAGGTCTGTTTGTGAGGATGGTCGCCAATGCGCTTCTTGCGCCGTAGCCTGACCGGGCTTTTCCTGTTGTCGCTGACGCTCGGCCTGCTGGCCTTTGCCGCAATAACCGTGCGCGACGCCGTTCAGGACCGAATTTCGCAAGAACCGCGACGTTTCGAACAGCGCGAACGCGTGTTTGCGGTGAATGTCGTCCCGGTGGAGTTTCGCACGATCACGCCCGAGTTGACCGCCTTCGGGGAGGTGCAAAGCGCACGCACGCTGGAAATTCGCGCCGCCGCCGGTGGCCGCATTGTCGAACTTGCCCCCGATTTCATCGAGGGAGGGCAGGTTTCCGCGGAGCAGGTGCTTGCCCGTATCGACCGCGCGGATGCCCAGTCGGTGTTGCAACGGGTCGAGAGCGATATCGCCGATGCGCGGGCCGAACAGCGCGAAGCCGAGCGCGCCCTGATCCTCGCGCGCGATGAGCTTGTCGCCGCCGAAGATCAGGCGGCCCTGCGCGACCGTGCGTTTCAGCGCCAGCGCGATCTGGAAGATCGCGGCGTCGGCACTGCGGCTACGGTCGAGGTGGCCGAACTGGCCGCCGCGCAGGCACGTCAGGCGGTGCTGTCACGCCGCCAGGCAGTGGCACAGGCGGAGGCGCGGATCGATCAGGCCGAAACGCGCCTTTCGCGCGCCCTGATCGCAAAAGACGAAGCGCAGCGCCGTCTGGACGATACCGTCGTGACCGCCGGATTCAGTGGCACGCTCACGGATGTTTCGGTTGTCGAAGGCGGGCTTGTCGCGCCGAACGAACGGCTTGGCCGGCTGATCGACACCGACGCGCTGGAAGTGGCGTTCCGTGTCTCCACCCAGCAATTCGCGCGCTTGCTGGATGCCGAGGGCGATCTCGTCCCGGCAGAGATCAGGGCCACGCTCGATGTGTTCGGCACCGATCTCACGGCGACCGGCACGCTCAGCCGCGCGGGGGCTGCGGTGGGCGATGGGCAAACCGGGCGACTGCTCTTCGCATCGCTCGACGCGGCGCGGGGGTTTCGGCCCGGCGATTTCGTGACCGTCACGATCGAGGAGCCGCCGCTCGAACAGGTTGCGCGCGTTCCGGCCTCCGCGCTCGATGCGGCAAATGAAGTGCTTGCGCTTGGTCCCGACGACCGGCTGGAAGCGATCCCCGTCAATCTGGTGCGCCGGCAGGGCGATGACGTTCTGATCCGTGCCGATGGTCTCGATGGCCGCGATCTCGTGGCGCAGCGCACACCGCTTCTGGGCGCCGGGATCAAGGTCCGTGCGGTGCGCGAAACCGGAGCGTCCGCAAGCGCGGAGCCCGATATGGTTGAGTTGACCGAGGAGCGCCGCGCGCGGCTGACGGCCTTCGTCGAGGCCAATCTGCAAATGCCCGAGGAAGCGCGCCGCCGCATTCTCGATCAATTGTCGCAATCCTCGGTTCCCGCCCGCGTCGTCGCGCGGCTCGAATCGCGCATGGGCGGCTGAACGTGGCGCGCTCTCTTCCGGGCCGGGCGAGCGGCGTGCTCAGCTATTTCGTTCGTCACAGAACGGTTGCCAACCTGCTGTTGATCCTGATGCTCGCCGCCGGCCTGCTGACCTTTCCCAACATGCGCGCGCAGTTTTTTCCCGACGTGATCGTCGACAGCGTCAGCGTTTCGGTGAGCTGGGACGGTGCAGGCGCGGAAGACGTGGATCGCGGCATCGTTCAGGTGCTGGAACCGGCGGTTCTGGCGGTCGAGGGCGTGGAAAGTTCCGAAGCGACATCGCGCGAAGGCAGGGCCAGCATCCGGCTGGAATTCGAGCCGGGATGGGACATGTCGCGCGCGGCGGATGATGTGCAAACCGCCGTCGATGCCCTGACCACGCTACCCGAGGAGGCCGACGATCCGGTCGTTCGCCGGGGCGCGTGGCGCGACAGGGTGACCGATCTGGTCATCACCGGCCCGGTGGGTGTCGATCAACTGGCGCGTTTCGCCGATGAACTGAGTGTGCGGCTCTTCAACGAAGGCGTGACCCGAACCACCATTCGCGGCCTCTCAGCGCCGCGCACGGTCGTCGAAGTGCCTTCGTGGCAACTTATCGCGCATGACATCACGATGCAGGACATCGCCGCCGCCATTGCGCAGGAGGTCGATGCCGATCCGGCGGGCGATGTTGGAAACGCCAATACCCGCGTGCGCACTGGCGTCGAAAAACGCAGCGCCGATCAGATCGCGGGCATCGTCTTGCGCTCGCAGCCGGACGGATCGAACCTGACCGTCGGCGATATCGCGACGGTTCTGGTGGAGGGGATCGACCGCGAGCGGAGTTACTTCGTCGGTGACAATCCCGCCATTTCCGTCAGGGTCGATCGCAGCGACCGCGGCGATGCCATCGCCATTCAGGAAACGGTTGAGGAGGTCGCGGCACGGTTCGAGGCGTCGCTTCCCAATGGCGTGTCCATCGATCTTATCCGCACGCGCGCCGAGGCGATTTCCGGGCGGCTCGACATTCTTCTCGACAATGGGCTGACCGGGCTTGTCCTCGTCGTCCTGCTGCTCTTTCTGTTTCTGAACGTGCGCACCGCCTTCTGGGTCGCCGCCGGTATCCCGGCGGCCATGCTGGCGGCGGTGGCGTTCATGTGGGCGGCGGGGATCACCTTCAACATGATCTCTCTTTTCGCGCTCATCATCACCTTGGGGATCGTTGTGGACGACGCAATCGTCGTGGGCGAACATGCAGATCACCTCGCCCGTGACGGTTTGCCGCCAACACTTGCGGCGGAGCGCGCGGCGCAGCGCATGGCCATGCCGGTCTTCGCCGCGACGCTGACCACCGTGATCGCCTTTTTCGCGCTGGTGGCGGTCGGCGGGCGCTTCGGCGATCTGATTGCGGATATTCCCTTTACCGTGATCGCCGTGCTGCTTGCCTCTCTGGTCGAGTGTTTCCTGATCCTGCCGAACCATATGGCGCACGCGCTGTCGCATGGGGCGCGGCGGCACTGGTATGATGTGCCCTCCCGCGTCGTGAACCGGGGGTTCCGCTGGATCCGCGAAGCGCTGTTCCGTCCGCTGATGGCGGGGATCATTGCCGCCCGATACGCGGTATTGGCGGGCGCGGTCGTTCTGTTGGCGCTACAGGTCGCAAGTTTCATTCGCGGCGACGTTCAGTGGCGGTTCTTCAATTCGCCCGAGCAAAGCTCTGTCACCGGCAATTTCGCCATGGCTCCGGGGGCAACCCGCGCCGATACGCTCGAAATGATGCGCATCTTTCAGCAGGCGGTCGAGGATATGGGCGCGGAACTGGAAGAGCGGCATGGCGTCAATCCGCTCGAATACGTGATCGCCGAGGTGGGCGGAAATGCCGGGCGGGGGATCGCCGGGGCGGACACGAAGGATGCCGACCAGCTTGGCGGCATTTCCATCGAGTTGATCGACGCGGATGCCCGCCCCTATTCGAGCGCCGCCTTCATCGGTGAATTGCAGGACAGCATCCCGCGCCATCCGCTTGTCGAAACGATCAGCTTCCGAAGCTGGGCCAGCGGCCCGTCGCGCGATGCGCTGGGCGTGCAGTTGTTCGGGGCCGATGCCGAAACGCTCAAGGCCGCGGCCGAGGATCTGAAATCTGCATTGGCGCGCTATCCCGAAGTGTCGGGATTGGAGGACAATCTCGCCTATGACAAGGAAGAGCTGATCCTCGAACTGACCCCGCAGGGCCAAGCGCTCGGCTTTACCATCGACGCGCTGGGCCGCGTGTTGCGCGCGCGGCTTGGCGGGATCGAAGCCGCCACCTACCCGGATGGCCCGCGCAGCGCGGAGATCCGCGTCGAACTGCCCTCGGGCGAGCTGACCGCGGATTTCCTCGAACGCACGCAGATGCGCACGCCCGCGGGTGCCTACGTGCCGCTCGCCGATATCGTCAGCGTGGAGCGGCGCACAGGGTTTTCGACCGTCCGGCGCGAGAACGGCATACGGCTCATCTCAGTGACCGGTGACATTTCCGAAGACGACGCGGCGCGTGCTAATGAGATCACGGAGGCACTATCGGACGAAATCCTGCCTCAGGTTGCGAGCACGCATCAGGTCGAATACCGCCTGTCCGGTCTAAGCGAGCAGGAAGACGCCTTCCTTGCCGATGCGCGCACCGGGCTCATCATGGCGCTTCTGGCGATCTATGTGGTTCTGGCGTGGATTTTCGCCAGTTGGACGCGGCCGCTGGTCGTCATGTCGGTGATTCCCTTCGGGCTGGTCGGCACGATCTACGGTCACGCCTATTGGGACGTGCCGCTGAGCATGTTCACCGTTGTGGGGTTGCTCGGCATGACGGGGATCATCATCAACGATTCCATCGTTCTGGTCACGACCATCGATGAAAAGGCACGGACGCGCGGGCTCGTCCCTTCGATCATCGACGGCGCGGCGGATCGCCTGCGGCCGGTGTTTTTGACCACGGCGACAACGGTTCTGGGGCTTATGCCGCTGCTTTTCGAGCAATCCAACCAAGCGCAGTTTCTCAAGCCGACGGTGATTACGCTCGTCTACGGGCTGGGCTTCGGGATGTTTCTCGTGCTTCTGATCGTGCCATCCCTGATCGCCATTCAAAGCGATTTCGGCCGACTCATCCGCACGGCCCGACGCGGACTGAGATTTCGGCGCCGCCGCATGCGGGCGGTCTCAATCGTGGCATCGGCTTTGATCGCGATCTGGTTCGCTGCCACGCTTGGATCCGTGGCCGTCACCGGCGCGCTGCCGGAGCCGCTTGCGGGCACGCCTATCGGAGCGGGCGGCCTTGGCGCAGGTTTTGCCCTCTTCACCGCTGGCGCTGCGGTGATCTGCCTCGCCGTTTATCTGGTCGCGGTGATCCTGTTCGCCGTGGCCGCCCGACGCCCCGCAACCTAATCGCGCTCAAGAATGACGAAGTGCTTTTCGGTTGTCTCGATCACCTCCCAGAACCCGCGAAAGCCGTTCGGGATCAGGAAGCTCGCGCCTGCGCCGAATTCCTGCCGCGTGCCGTCCTCATGGATGAGAGCACATTTGCCGCGCAGGATGTAGCAATATTCATCCTTGTCGGTGAACGCATGCCATTTGCCGGGGGTGGACACCCAGCGCCCGACGCGCAGGCCGACGGCATCGTCGGAATGGGCGATCTCGATCTCCTGCCGGGGATCGCCCTCAATCACGCGATCCGGCTCGTCGGCAAGCCGGCGGGTTTTGGTCTCGGCGTCGAAGGAATGAAGGTCGATGACGTGGTTCGTCATGCCGGTGTCTCCTCTGTCAGACGCGCCGCGGCGGCCGCTTGTGCGCAGGTCACGGCGATCATGTGAACGATGTCTTGTGCGGAGCAGCCCCGCGACAGGTCATTGGCGGGTTTGGCAAGCCCCTGCAGGATCGGGCCGATTGCTGTGGCTCCACCGATCCGCTGCGCGATCTTGTAGCCGATGTTGCCGCTGTCGAGGTTCGGGAAAACGAACACATTGGCATTGCCGCCGAGTGGCGAGTCCGGCGCCTTCGCCGCCGCGACGGACGGTACGAAAGCGGCATCGAATTGCAGATCCCCGTCGATCAGCAGGTCCGGCCAAGCTTCCTTGGCAAGAGCGGTCGCTTCAGCCACCTTTGTCACCGCCGGGTGCTGCGCGCTG
This sequence comes from Marivita sp. GX14005, assembly GCF_023370775.1. Taxonomy (GTDB): domain Bacteria; phylum Pseudomonadota; class Alphaproteobacteria; order Rhodobacterales; family Rhodobacteraceae; genus Marivita. The sequence continues at coordinate 823,406 of NZ_JAMCCQ010000001.1, read as the reverse complement.
CCATGGGTCGAGAAGGACAGCATCGCCACGCGCGGAGTAGCGGCGGTCAGTTCGGCAAAGGACCGTGCGGACGCGCCGGCGATCAGCGCCAATTCGCGCGCGTCGGGATCGATCACCAGCCCGCAATCGGCAAAGACATAGGCTCCGGGTTTGGTATGGTGCTCGGCTTCCAGCAGCATGAGGAAAAAGCTGGACACGAGCGGCGCGTCCTTGTGCGGGCCGATCACCTGAATGGCCGTGCGCACGATTTCCGCGGTCGAGGTCACCGCGCCGCCGATCGTGCCATCGGCCCGCCCCGACGCGACGAGCGCGGCGGCATAGACATGCGGATTGCGCACAGCTTGCCGCGCGGCCTCCGGCGTCACGCCCTTGTGCTTTCGTCTTTCGTAGAACACCTGCGCAAGATCGTCCTGCAGCGGCGAGGTCTCTGGATCGTGCAGGTCAATCCCCGGCTCGACGCTCAGTCCAGCACGGGCGAATTGCTCCTGCATCAGCGTCATCGGACCCACCAGGATCAGCTGCGCAATGCCACGATCCCGCGCGTCCGACGCGGCGGCCACGACACGCGGATCGGCGCCTTCGCTCAGAACGATGGTTCGGTTCGTATTGGCCGCATTGGCCAGGATCTGTTCAATCGGGTTCATCTGCCTGTTCCTCAATGCCCGAGCAATGCAACGCCGATCAGCACGAGCGCCGCGATAAAGATCGTCTCGGCGACGATCAGCAGGATCGCCTGCCCGCCGACATCGAGGATGCGCTTGAGCGACGTTTTCATACCCACCGCCGCGATCGAGATGAGCAGCGCCCAGCGCGACAGGCTCGACATCGCGTCCGACACGACCGCCGGGATCAGGCCGAAGGAATTGAGCGCGGCGAAGAACAAAAAGCCGATCACGAAAAAGGGCAGAAGCGGCGGGCGCTTGCCGTCCGTCGCGGTATCCTCGACATAGCGGCGCATGACGAGCGAGATGACGAGCACGACCGGCGCCAGCATCGCCACACGGATCAGCTTGACCAGCGTCGCGACCTCGCCGGTTTCCTCAGACACAGAGAAGCCCGCGCCGACGACCTGTGCGACGTCGTGAATCGTGCCGCCAAGGAAGACGCCCGCGACCTCGTCATTGAACTCGAACACCTGCGCGAGAATCGGGTAGGCGACCATCGCCACGGTCGAAAGCACGGTGACGGACAGGACAGTGAAGATCAGGTTCCGCTCGGAATGTTCATTGCGCGGAAGAACGGCGGAGATCGCCATCGCAGCCGAAGCGCCGCAGATCGCCACCGATCCGCCGGTCAGCAAGCCAAAGCGCCAGCCGCGTCCGAGGATGCGTGCGCCCAGAAGCCCGAAGCCGATGGTCGCCACGACGCCGGCTATCACCAGCCCGATCAGATCGCCGCCCAGCCCGATCATCAGCTCCGCGCTGATGCGCACGCCAAGAAGCGCAACGCCGATCCGTAGCACGGTGCGAGCGGTGAACTCGATGCCCGGTTTGCATGCGCCTTCCTCGGCGAGAAAGTGAAAGGCGATGCCCAGAAGCAGCGCGAGCAGCATTGCCGGCGCGCCGTAATGCTCAGACAGGAACTGCGCCGCGACAGCGATGACAGTGGCGACGAGAAAGCCCTGAATGTTGGTTTGAAAGGTCTCACGCAATGTCGTGGTGACCGTCTTCGGCGTCCAGGCCAGTTGCATGACACACCTCGTATCGGGAAAAAGAAAAAGGTCCCGGCCCTGCGCGGGGCCGGGACCGGGATCATGTGCGGTTATTCCGCGGCGTGCGCCATGTCGGAGGACGAAACGCCTGCCACCTGGACCGGCTTCTTCATCGCGTCGCGGCGGAACGGATCGCCCAGCTCCTGGTTGATCATCGCCTCGATCAGCGTCGTCTTGCCGTTCTCCATCTGATCCTTGATCGCCTGGTTCAGCGCATCGGTCAGCTCTTCCATGGTGCGCGCAACAACGCCCTTCAGGCCGCAGGCCTTGGCGATGCCGGCATAGCTGACCTGCTCATCGAGTTCGGTACCGACGAAATTGTCGTCGAACCAGAGTGTCGAGTTCCGCTTCTCCGCGCCCCACTGGTAGTTGCGGAAGACGATCTGCGTGATCGGCGGCCACTCGCCCCGGCCGATTGCCGTCAGCTCGTTGACCGCGATGCCGAAAGCCCCGTCACCGGCGAACCCGACGACCGGAACATCCGGGCGCCCGATCTTGGCGCCGACGATGGCCGGCAGGCCGTAGCCGCAAGGCCCGAAAAGACCCGGAGCGAGATACTTCCGGCCTTCCTCGAAGGACGGGTAAGCGTTGCCGATGGCGCAGTTGTTGCCGATATCCGAAGAGATGATCGCATCCTTCGGCAGCGCCGCCTGGATCGCGCGCCACGCCATGCGCGGGCTCATCCAGTCGGGCTTGGCCGCGCGGGCACGTTCGTTCCAGTTCGTGCCGGGATCGTCTTCCTCGTGATCCATCGAGCTGAGCTGCTGCGCCCATTTGGATTTCGTCTCCGCGATGCGGTTGCGGCGCTCCTCGCGGCCCTCGTCACCGGCATTGTCCGACAGTTGCGACAGAATACCGTTCGCCACCTTGGCCGCATCGCCGACGATGCCGACGGTGACTTTCTTGGTCAGGCCGATGCGGTCGGGGTTGATATCGACCTGGATGATCTTGGCATCCGTCGGCCAGTAATCGATCCCGTAGCCCGGCAGTGTCGAGAACGGATTGAGGCGCGTGCCGAGGCACAGAACGACATCCGCCTTGCTGATCAGCTCCATGCCGGCCTTCGAGCCGTTATAGCCCAGCGGTCCGGCAAAGAGCGGATGATTGCCGGGGAACGCATCGTTGTGCTGGTAGCCGACGCAGACCGGCGCATCGAGACGCTCCGCCAGTTGCTTGGACGCTTCGATGCCGCCTTCGCTGAGAACGACGCCGGCGCCGTTGAGGATGACCGGGTTCTTCGCGTTCGACAGCAGCTTCGCCGCCTCGGCAACCGAGTTGGAGCCGCCCGGGGAGGATTCGAATTCGATCGGATCGGGGATCTCGATATCCACCACCTGTGTCCAGAAATCGCGCGGGATGTTGATCTGCGCCGGGCCGCACAGACGCTTGGCCTGGCTGATGACGCGGGTCAGAACCTCCGCCACGCGGGACGGATCGCGCACCTCCTCCTGATAGGCGACCATGTCCTCGAACAGCTTCATCTGCTCGACTTCCTGAAAGCCGCCCTGACCGATTGTCTTGTTGGCGGCCTGCGGCGTGACCAGCAGGAGCGGCGTGTGGTTCCAGTAGGCGGTTTTCACGGCGGTCACGAAGTTGGTGATGCCGGGGCCGTTCTGCGCGATCATCATCGACATCTCGCCGGTGGCGCGTGTGTAGCCATCGGCCATCATCCCGGCGGAGCCTTCATGGGCGCAATCCCAGAAGGTGATGCCGGCGCGCGGAAAGAGATCGGAGATCGGCATCATGGCCGAACCGATGATCCCGAACGCATGCTGGATGCCATGGCGCTGCAGAACCTTCACAAAGGCTTCTTCGGTGGTCATTTTCATAGGTTTTCTCCTTGAAACTCGAGGGATTTCAGATGACTTCGTCTTTGAGGTGATACCAGACATAGGCTATGCGCTGGCCCATCCTGCGGAACGGTGTCAAGGGGCCGTGACCGGGAAGCGGCGAAGTGAAGATCGGCAGATCGAACGCCTCCGTCTTTTGTCCGGCGACAAGCTGCGCCATGCGGCGCCCGGCCTGCGCGGAATACATCACACCATTGCCGCCATAGCCCATCGCGTAAAAGATGCGCGATTGCGGATCGGGCTGGAAAATGCGCGGCATCATGTCGTGGCTCACATCGACCCAGCCCCACCACGAATAGTCGAGGCTGATCCCGTCGAGCGCGGGAAACTTGCGCGCCAGACCCTTGCGAAGCAATTGCAGATGCTTGTCGTTCTCCGCATCGCGCCCGGTGACGGCACTGCGCGATCCGATCTGCACCCGGTTGTCCGGCAGCAGGCGGTAATAGTGCCGCAGCGTGCGCGTGTCGGTCAGCGGCGACTTGACCTGGATGCCGCACTCGTCGAGCTCGGCCTTGGTGAGCGGCCGCGTGACCATCGAGTTCGACAGGATCGGCATGAGCCGATGCTTCGTGCGCTTGTGCAGACCGACGGGCGTATAACCGGCGGTCGCGATGGCAACCGACCTGGTCTTGACGATGCCGCCGGGCGTGCGCAGGTAATGCCACTCGCCGCGCTGTTGCCAGCCCATGACCGGGCTTGCGGTATGCACCTTGGCACCCAGACGGCGGGCCATGCGCAGGTAGCCGTAGGCCAGCTTGGCCGCATGAACGCAGGTGCCGTCCGGCTCCCAAAGTGCGCCGGCGGCTTCCTGATCGCGAACGTGGTTTTCATGCAGTTCCTCGCGCGACAGGATTTTCGCGCCATAGCCGAACGTGTCGTTGAGAACCCGGCATTCGTTCTTCAGCCCGTCCATGACCTTGTCGCGATGCGCGATATAGTAGTGACCGCCCGGTTGCGGATCGCATTGCACATCGTCATCGGCGATCAGGTCCTCGAACAGTTCGAACGCCTCGGACACCTCGCGGTGCATCCCGCGTGCGACATCCACGCCCCAGCGCTTGATCCACTGGGATCGCTTCAGCCGGCCCGAGGAAATCTGCGCCTGCCCGCCATTGCGGGTGGAGCATCCCCAGGCCACGGTGTTCGCCTCCAGAACCACCGGCTTCATGCCGTGATCCTTGGCGAGGTGGATCGCGGTGGACAGGCCGGTATATCCCGAGCCGATGACGACCACATCCGCCTCGATATCGGCGGTGACGGGGCCGTCATCGTCGGGCGCGGGGCCCGCCGTGCCGATCCAGTAGGTCGGCGCGAAATCGCGGTTGTGTCCCGGCCCTGCATCGAGGATCGGGTCGTATTTCGGATCGTAGCTGGACTTGGGCCAGGTCAGAGGGATAGAGCCATCGGGCATCGTCATGTCCTCCAATGAAACGGTGGGTGAGCGGGGGTTAGGCCTTGAACGGGGGGCGCTGCTTGCGCAGGGCCTGCTTCACGACGATCTTGCCATCGCGCAGCGTGAACAGATCGGCGCCTTCGGCTTCGACGCGCATGCCGTTCGCGTCGGTGCCCGAAAAGGTCCATTCCGAAACCGCGCGGTCGCCATGCACGAAATGCGAATGATGATCCCAATGGGCATCCTTCATGCCGCCCCAGACGGCCGAGAACGCATCGGCGATGGCCTTGGCGCCTTCGATCTTGGTGCCGTATTTCTCATCGCCGCCAACGGTGTAGAAAACGCAATCATCCGCGAAATGGGTCATCACGCCATCGATGTCGTGGCGGTTGAACGCGTCGAACGTGTCGGCGAGGTCTTGCGCGGTCAGGGTCTTGTCGAGTGTGGTCGTCATCGGTGTCTCCTTCATTTCCTGGGTGTTTCGGGATCGTCCCGGTAGGGCACGATCATCGTCGGTATCTCGGAACGGCGCAGAACGCGCTTTGCCGTCGTGCCGAGAAAGGTATGCGAAAGGCCGTGGTCATGCGCTCCCATCACGATGAGATCGCAGCCAAGCTCCTTGGCGCGGCGCAGGATCACTTCGGCCGGATAGCCGTCCGTCACCTCGACCGATGTGACCTGATCGCGGATCGCGCGATCCTCGTCATCGAGCGCGGCCCAGAAGCGGGCCTGGCGTTCCTCGAGGATCTTGCGCACCATCTCGTGGCGGCGCTGCGCGGCGGTCTTGCGCGCTTCCTCGTTCAGCACGAACAGCTCGAAAGTGATCTTGGCGTCCTCCGACACCGGCTCGTTCACATGCAGCACATGGATATCCGCGCCCATCGCCTGCGCAATGCTGGCGGTGTGAGCCAGTGCAAAGGTCGAATTATGCGTCAGGTTGGTGGCGAACAGGATATTCGTGATTGACGGTTTCATGGTCCCGGCCTCCTCAATAACCCAGCAGCCGTGGCAGCCAGAGCGACAGTTCCGGCACATAGGCGATGATGAAAATGGCGATGGTGTTCACCAGCGCGAACGGCAGCGCGCGGAGCGAGATTTCCTCGATGGTGATATTCGAGATGCCCGATGCGATGAAAAGGTTCTCCCCCAGCGGCGGGGTCTGGAACCCGATGCCGAGCGCGCAGACCATGACCACACCGAAATGGATCGGATCGATCCCGACGCTATAGGCCACGGGCAGCATCACCGGCACGAGGATCAGGATCGTCGCCAGCGTTTCCATGAACATGCCGACAAAGAGAAGGAAGAAGATGATGAGCGCCCAGATGATGTAGATATTCGTCGTCATGCTGAGCATAGAGTCCGCGATCAGCGCGGGGATCTGGTTCTCGACCAGCAGGCGGCCGAACACCGTAGCCGTGAAGAGGATGAGCAGAACGCGCCCGGTGAGCCATGTCGTCGCTTCGAGCGACTGGAAAAGCGATTTCCACGTCAGTTCCCGGTAGATCACGACGCCCACGAAGATCGTGTAGGCGATGGCGACGATGGCGGCCTCGGTCGGGGTGAAGAAGCCGGTGTAGATCCCGCCAAGGATCACGAGCGGCGCCATCAGCGACCAGAAGCCTTTGTAAAGCTGCGTGCCGATGAGCGAGACCGACCAACCGTCAGCGCTGCCCGAATAGCCGCGCTTCTTGGACAGAAGATAGTTCATGAAGAGCAGCGAGGATGCGATGAGGAAGGCCGGGACAAAGCCCGCGATGAAGAGCTTGGAGATCGACACGGACTGGAACGTGCCATGTTCAGCAATTGCTTCGGCGGGCGGCGCCATACCGAGCGCGGCGATGCCGAAGATGACCATCGGGATCGACGGCGGAATGACGATGCCCAGACCGCCCGAGGAGGCCGTGACAGCAGAGGCATAGCCGCGGTCATATCCACGGTTGATCATCGCCGGGATCATCAGCATCCCCACGGCAGCGGTGGTTGCCGGACCCGAGCCGGAGATCGCGCCGAAGAACAGGCAGGCCATGACCGTCGCTGCCGAGATACCGCCGGTGAACGGGCCGGCGAAGCTTTCGGCGACGCTGATGAGCCGCTTGGAAATCCCTGCCGCTTCCATCAGCGCACCCGCCAGGATGAAGGCCGGCAGCGCCATCAATGGGAAGGAGCCGACCGAGGTGAAGGCGATCTGCACGAACTTGATCGGGTTGTCGCCCAGGTAAAGGAACGAGATCAGCGACGAGACGCCAAGCGCCACGGTGATCGGCGCGCCGATCAGCAGCAGGACCAGGAACGATCCGAAAAGGATGGACGTGATTTCGGCTTCCATTGGATCAATCCTCCTTGCGCGCGGGATCCGCGTCGCGCAGGGTTTCCGCCTTGATCGTGTCAAGGTCGATCTGGTCGGGATCGGCGATCTCTTCGCCGCGCACCAGCTTGATGTAATTGACCTGAAGGATACGGATCGTCATCAGCGTGAAGGCGATGGGCAGGACGATATAGACCCACTTCATCTCGATCCCGAGCGTCTGGCTTTTCCAGAACTTGTTCATCTTGTTGAAGACGAAATCGTAGGACATCCAGATGAAGATCACGTTGAACCCGATCCAGAACAGGTCGGCGAAGGCTTCGATGTATTTGATGTAGCGATGCGGCAGGAACCGGAACTGGAACGTCACGCGGTTATGCGCGCTTTTCAATGCGGCGTAGCTGGCGCCGAAAAAGACGAACCAGACGAACATATAGACCGACAATTCCTCGATCCACGAGAACGAGTAGTCGAACACTTCCCGCGAGATGATCTGAACGAAAAGCAGCAGCACGAAACCGCTTAGCAGGGTGCGGCAGATGATGCTTTCTATGTTGTTGAAGATCTTGGCAAACATCGAGGCACTCCTTGGTTGGTCGGAGAAGCGCATGAGGTGCGCTTCTCCGCTCGGTCGCGGTCACACAGGGAGAGGTCTTATTCAGTGACCGGGTCGCGACCGATTTCCGCAAGGGCTTCGTTCAGCTTGTCGATACCGCCGATCGAATCGTAGAACTGCGGCCAGACCGCCTTGGTGGCCAGATCAATGAACTCCTGCTCATCATTCGCCGGATCGGTGATCTCCATCCCGCGCGAGACGAGCTCTTCCTTGATCTTGGCTTCCTGATCGCGAAGATACTGCTCGGAAAACTCCGTCGCGGCCTGACCTGCGGCCAGCACGGCCTGTTGTTCTTCCTCGGAGAGATCCTGGAACACCGCCTCGGAAATCACCAGCGGCTCGATCGAGAAGAGGTAGCGCAGGTTGGTGATATATTTCTGCACTTCGTCGAACTTCATCGCGTAGACGGTGATATAGGGGTTGTCCTGACCGTCGACCACGCCGGTCTGCAGGCCTGCAAAGGTTTCGGACCATGCCATCGGGGTCGGGTTCACGCCCCAGGACTGATAGGTTGCGATCATGATTTCGTTCTTGGGAACGCGGATCACCAGGTCTTGCAGGTCCGCGACCGTCTCGACCGGCTTCTTCGAATTGGTCAGAACGCGGAAGCCGGAATAGGCCCAGCCGATGATCCGAACGCCCGCGTCGCGCACCGTGTTCTCGACCAGTTCCTGACCCACCGGCCCTTGGGTCAGCTTCACCGCATCCTCAAGGCTGAGGATCATGTAGGGCAGCGTCAGCGTGCCGACGGTGGGCGAAAAGGGTGTGATGTTGTTGATCGCAAGGATCGAGAAATCGAGAAGGCCAATCGCGGCGTCGTTCACAGTGTCCTGCTCGGAGCCGAGCTGACCGTTGAGGAAGAGCTTTCCGGTATGTTCGCCGTCGGTTTCCTTCTCCAGCGCCTCGATGAACGCCTTGCCCAGCGCTTCCTGCGTGCCGCCGGCCCCGTCGCCGACCGCGATCTTGAATTCTTTTGCCGCCGCCGGTGCAACGGCCAGAAGCGCGGCAACCGAGACCGCTGTGCCCATTTGGGCAAATTTCCTGATGAAGCTCATGACTTCCTCCCTGAGATTTTTAATGAACACCGGCAGCCCCCTCCGACTGCGGTGTGTGAAGCTCCTTAGCTTGCACCGAAGCGTTCGAAAATGATACATTTTGAAACCGATGTTTCATGGATTGGAAACAAGATCCGCATGTCCCCGCCGATCCCCACGCCCAAACTGACCGACGCGGACATAAAACTCTTGAGCGTTTTCAAGACGGTGGCCGAATGTGGCGGAGTTTCCGCTGCGGAGCCGGCGCTGAATATCGGTCGTTCGACAATCTCGAAATACCTGTCCGACCTCGAAATCCGGCTCGGATTGCGCCTGTGCAGCCGCGGGCCGGCGGGATTCCACCTGACCGAAGAAGGCTTGCAGGTGCTCTCCGCCTGTGACGATCTTTTCGATTCGGTCAGCACCTTCTCGACGCGTATCAACGAGGTGCGCTGCACCTTGGCCGGCACGTTGCGCCTCGGTGCATTCGATCACTGCATCACCAACGAGGAAGCCCGCCTGAGCAGCGCGCTTCGGCTCTTTTCCGAGCGTGCGCCCGATGTGTCTCTGGAGATGTCGCTGCTGACGCCGAACCAGATCGAGCTTCAACTGATTCAGGGCACGCTCGATATCGGGATCATCGCCATGCACAGGCCTTCGCCGATGCTCGATTACCTGCCTGTGCATAGCGAGCGCATGTATCTCTATTGTGGCCGCGCGCATCCGTTTTTCGACCGCGAGCCCGGCTCTATCGAACCGGAGGAAATACACGACACCAGCTACGCCGGCATTTCATTCAATTCCCCGAACCTCATCTATGGTCAAAAGCTGGGTCTCGATCCCAAGGCCCTTGTGCAGAACGAGGTAATGCTCGCCGCGCTCATCATTTCGGGGCGCTATATCGGCTTTATGCCCGATCACATGGCGGCACCGTTCGAACGCGCGGGACAAATGCGCCGCATCCTTGCCGAGGACATCCACTATCAGAGCGACTATGGCGCCGCGACGCGCCGCGCGCCGGAGCCGAGCCGCGTGACGCGCGTCTTTCTCGAATGCCTGCGGAAATGCTACGCCGAGCCGAGCCGCCTTGCGGTTCCAGCAGGGCGGTTCTGATCACCGCGAACAGCCCTGAATATCAACGGTGCGCCGGTCTCCGATCACGGTAAAGCGTAGCTTCGACCTGTCGAGCGCGAAGCTGCCCCCCTCGACATGGACCATCCGCGTGCTGGCGTGGAGGACATCGCCCTCGCGCCGGCTGTCGGGTTCGGCGACCCAGACATGCGGATTGCCTGTCTCGATCACGACATGCTCGGTCCCGCCGGTCTCGGGCATGTCGATTCGTGTCTGGAGCACCACGCCGCCTTCCCTCGCCGGTGCGATCCTGCAGGTCACTTCCCGCACCCCGGCCTCGGCGGCACTGTAGGGCATATCGGCCAAGGCGGCGGCGATGGTCGGATCGGGCACCGTGCGATTCCCGCGAAGCGTCGCTTCGAAGGCCAGATGCGCCGGAATGCAGATATCCTTGCACAGGCCGAACTGCATCTCGCCGGCGATGGTCATGTCGGCCCCCGGTTCATACGCCGCGAGATGCAACGGGATCACCACGTCCCGGCGATATCCGACAGACCGCATTTCCTGTTCGAAGAATACATCCGGCGTCGGCCAACTGGCCGAGACCTGCGCCACATTGCGCGAGCCGGACCAGTCGAATTGCGGCGGGATCCCGACATCTCCGGGCGCACGCCAATAGGTTTTCCAACCCGGCTCCAGCACGAGATGCAGCGCGGCCATGTGGCTGCCATCGGCCATGCGCCAGCCCGGCCGCAATTCGGCTTTGGCAAGCCCCGGCGTTTCCGCAAGGGCGGAGTGTGCGGCGACAAAGACAAGCGCGGTGAGGATGAGAGATAGAAAACACTTCATGAGGTTTCAAATGGCCGCTGCGTGCACGAATTGAAAGTCACAAACCGGCGATGGCACGCGAACATCCGTGATCTGCGCCCTTGCAACCGCGCCCCCGGAGCGCCACCTTGAGCATGTGAGCAAGACCGACACCGTGACCGAACTGACCGGACAATTGCTGATCGCAATGCCGGGAATGCCCGACCCGAGGTTCGAGCATAGCGTCATCTATATCTGCGCCCATTCCGACGACGAGGGCGCGATGGGTCTCATCGTCAACAAGCCGTCGGCCGATGTGACCTTCGACAACCTTCTTGACCAGCTATCCATCGAAAGCCGCGCCGACCAGTCCGGCACGCGCGTGCATTTCGGCGGCCCGGTCGAGTTGGGGCGCGGGTTCGTCCTGCACAGCTCGGATTTCATGTCCGAGCTTACCACGCTGGAAGTGGATGACGCGATCTCCATGACCGGAACGCTCGACGTTCTGGAGAATATCGCGGCCGGCACCGGACCGGAAAAGAAGCTTATCCTTCTGGGCTATGCCGGTTGGGGGCCGGGGCAGCTGGAGGCCGAGATTGCGGCGAATGGCTGGCTGATCTGCAGCGCCAGCACCGATCTGGTGTTCGGCACCGCCGATTCCGAAAAGTGGCAGCAGGCGCTGGCCTCGCTCGGGATTTCGCCGCTGATGCTGTCCTCCGAAGGCGGGCGCGCCTGAAACCGGCGATCAAGGGGCGCTGCCCCTCGGCGCTGCGCGCCTCACCCCGAGATATTTATGAAACGAAGAAGCATCAGCCGCGCGCCCGAAAGAGCCAGACGCCGTCTTCCGACAGGCTGCGCGTGGCGCGACCCGTGTGCCAGAGGTGCAGGCAATGGGCCATCGCCTCGACGAGCGCGAGCCCGTATTCCCCATCGCCGATGCTCCGCTTGAAAAGCGGCGCGAAGCAGGCGCCGGCGGGTTTGGGCGTGGACAGGTGCGACTCCAGCCGCTTCAGCGCGCCGTGGTGGTTCTCGACAAGCTGGCTCAGCCGCAGCGGCAGGCCGGTAAAGGGCAGCTTGTGACCGCCCAGCACCAGATGATCCTCTTGCGCCAGGGCCGACAGCCGTTCGCAGGCTTCGAGCCAGTCGGCCACGGGATCGGCTTCGGGTTCGGTTGCGTAGACGCCGATATTCGGACTGATCGAGGGCAGGATCTGATCGCCTGCCAGCACCAGATCGTCATCGCGCGACCAGAGCGTCGCATGCTCGGGCGCGTGGCCGTTGCCGATATGCACGTCCCAGTCCCGCCCGCCGGCGCGCAGGCAATCGCCCTGTTTGATGCGGGTATAGCCAAGCGGCATCGGCGCGACGCAATCGGCGAAGTTGAACGGCCGCTCGCCCGCGCGTTTTTCGAGGATCGCCGCATCCATCCCGCAGCGCTTCCAAAAGATCAGCGTTTCCGGCCGTGGCCGGTCCTGTTCGTCGAGCAGCAGCATGCGCGCCATCAGCCAAGCTGTTCGGGTGGTGACGAGTTCTGCGCCGTGATCGCTCTGGAACCAGCCGGCGAGGCCGATATGGTCGGGGTGGTGATGCGTGACGATCACCCGTCGCACCGGCTGGCCGCCAAGCGGGCCAGTCAGCAGCCGGTCCCAGATCGCGCGGCTGCGGCGGGAGGCGAAGCCGGTATCCACGATTGTCCAGCCATCGCCGTCGTCCAGCGCATAGACGTTGACGTGATCGAGTTTCATCGGCAAGGGCAGGCGCATCCAGAGCACGCCTGGCGCCACTTCGGTCGCTTCGCCTTCGGCGGGCGGCTCGGGCCAAGGGTAGCGGATGCCGGATGTCGCGCGATCCTTCACGATGCGAGATCTTCCGCGCTGAGCGCAAAAAGCGCATCCGCGCCTTGCCGCGCATGGGCCAGAAGCCCGGCATGTTCCGGCAGAAGCCGCTGGATGTAGAATTCGGCCAGCCGGGCATGTGGCCCTTCGGGATCGGCCAGTGCCGCCTTGAGGTGAAAATGCGCGCCCAGCACGCGGGCGAAACCGTGCAGGAAGGGCATCGATCCGGCCAGCCGGTCCTTCGGCGCCTGCTCGACCATCCATTCGACCGTTTCGCGCAACGTCTCGCAAGCCTGCCAGACCGGATCGACGAGCGCCGGAAGGGTGCTCCGCGCGGCCTCGGCCTCTGCTTCCATCTCGTCGAGCAGGCGATAGGCCGCTTCGCCGCCATCCATCAGCTTGCGGCCCACCAGATCCATCGCCTGGATGCCGTTGGTGCCTTCGTAGATCGCCGTCACGCGCACATCGCGCGAAAACTGCGCCGCGCCCGTTTCCTCGATGAAGCCCATGCCGCCATGCACCTGCACACCCATCTGCGCCACGGCGATGCCGGTATCGGTGCCGAAGGCCTTTGTGATCGGCGTCAACAGTGCGGCGCGCGCCGCCCATTCGGGATCGCCGGTGGCGGTCTGCATGTCGATGGCGACGGCATTGGCAAGGGCAATGGCGCGGGCGGCGAAGATATCGGCTTTCATGGTCGCGAGCATCCGGCGCACGTCGGGGTGATCGGTGATGTTGCCGCTCTCCGTTTTGCCCTGCCGGCGCCCTTCGGCATAGGCCAGTGCGTGCTGATAAGCGCGTTCGGCCACGCCGATCCCCTGCACGCCGACGCCAAGCCGCGCGTTGTTCATCATGGTGAACATCGCGCGCATCCCGTCATGTTCGCCGCCGATGAGCCAGCCGGTCGCGCCGTCATATTGCATCACTGCTGTCGGGCTGCCATGGAGGCCCATCTTGTGCTCCAGGCTCACCACCTTGAGGCTGTTGGCTTTTCCCAACGCACCGCTGTCATCGGGCAGGATTTTCGGCACGAGGAAAAGGCTGATCCCTTTCGTGCCGGGCGCGGCATCCGGCAGGCGGGCCAATACGAGATGACAGACGTTGTCGGTAAAATCGTTGTCGCCCCAGGTGATGTAGATCTTCTGCCCGGTGATCGCATAGGTGCCATCGCCGTTCGGCACTGCCTTCGTGCTGAGCGAGCCGACATCGCTGCCGGCCTGCGGTTCGGTCAGGTTCATCGTGCCGGCCCATTCGCCCGAGATCAGCTTGGGCAGGTAGAGCGCCTTGATATCGTCCGAGGCGTGATGCTCCAGCGCTTCGATCTGGCCCTGGCTCATCAGCGGGGCGAGTTGCAGCGACAGGCATGCGGCGCTCATCATGTCGTTGATCGCCGTCGTCACGGCCATCGGCAGGCCCATCCCGCCATGGGCCGGATCGGCGGCGATCGCGATCCAGCCGCCCTCGGCGATCGCGCGGTAGCCCTCGGCAAAGCCCTTCGGCGTGCGCACGACCCCGTTCTCCAGCCGCGCGGGATCGAGATCTCCGGCGCGTTGCAGCGGCGCCAGAACCTCCTCGCACATGCGTCCGGCCTCAATCAGCACCGCTTCCACGGTTTCGGGTGTCGCTTCGGCGAAACGGTCCGTCGCGGCGACCTGGTCGAAACCTGCAATGTGATCGAGGATGAAACGAAACTCGGAAACGGGTGCGCGAAATGGCATGTGTAATGGTTCCTTGAAACAGGCGAACCGCCGGGAGCGGCTTGGCAATCGGTGGTCCGGGCGATAAGCAATCGCCAGTTTGCGGGCAAGCCTGTCGAAAGCGGTGTGCCCCTTCAACCGAAACGCGGCGTCACGGGATGGGCGGCTCATCTATGGAACTTCTGAGCGATACAGATGAGGGTCGCGCGTGCGCGACGGATCTTTTGTGCAAAGGCCGGCTCGTCGCCTTTCCGACGGAAACGGTCTACGGGCTTGGCGCCGATGCCTGCGACGACCGCGCGATTGCGCGCATTTTCGAGGCGAAAGGCCGGCCGAGTTTCAACCCGCTGATCGCGCATTTTTCAGATGTCGAGGGCGTGAAGCGCCATGTCCACTGGACCGATGACGCCGAGGCACTGGCACATGCCTTCTGGCCCGGCCCGTTGACGCTCGTTCTGCGCAAACGCGAAAACAGCCCGATTTCCCGGCTGGTAACCGCGGGGCTCGATACGCTTGCCGTGCGCGTTCCGGCGCATCCCACAGCCAAGGCGGTGCTGGGCGCGTTCGGCGGGGCGGTCGCTGCGCCTTCGGCCAACCTTTCTGGCCAGATCAGCCCGACGCGGGCCGCGCATGTCACTGAGGCAATGGCAGACCGCATCGACGCGGTGATCGACGCGGGGCCATGCAGCGTCGGGGTGGAATCGACCATCGTTGGCTTGACCGACAGGCCGGTCCTGCTGCGCCCCGGTGGGGTTTCGGAAGACGAGATTGTCGCCGTCCTTGGTGGCCCGATCGCCATTCGCAAGAATGTCGAGGCGATTTCCGCGCCCGGACAGATGATTTCGCACTATGCGCCGGACGCCGCTGTCCGGCTCAATGCCGTCGATTGGCAGGACGGGGAGGCGCGGCTCGGCTTCGGTCCGGTCGAGTGCGATCTGAACCTGTCGGAGCGCGAGGATCTCGTCGAAGCCGCTGCGCGGCTCTTCGATCACCTGCACCGGCTCGACAGCGAGGGCGGCCGTATCGCGGTATCCCCGATCCCGCATCATGGGCTGGGCGTGGCGATCAACGATCGCCTGAGCCGTGCCGCCGCGCCGCGTGACTGAAGCCTAGAATTTCCAGAGCGCCGGAACGAAGCTGTAATCCTCGCCTTCGCGCATGACATGGCCGACACCGGGGAAGGGGAAGTGATAGCCCAAAACCGCCATCCCGTCCGCCGCCGCCATGTCTAGCAGCCGCTTGCGTGTGGCGACGGTCTGGTCGCCGTCCATGTCGAACTCGTTATACCAGCCGGGGTGCGCGAAATTCGTATAGGCATGGGTCATCGCATCGCCCAGCGCGATAAGCTGCTGCCCCCCGCTTTCCACCACGACCGACATATGCCCCGGCGTGTGCCCCGGCGTGTCGATCACCCGCACGCCCGGCGCGATCTCGGTGCCGTCCTGCACGAGCTGCCATTCGGCCCCGTCTACGTTCAGCGAGTTCTGCGCGCCGACGACGAATTGCTGCATCTCGGCAGGCACCTGGCTGGCAAGCCCGTCCTGCGTCCAGTAAGTCTTTTCGGTCTCGCCGATGAAGTATTCTGCATCCGGCAGGATCGCCTCGTCGAAATCGTCGCGGATGCCCCAGATATGGTCGGGATGTGCGTGGGTGATGACGACATGCGTGATCGTCGAAGGATCGAGCCCCGCCGCTTCCATGTTCTGCCAGACCCGCCCCGCCGTATCGAGGAACCGGTTGCCCGATCCGACATCGACCAGAACGCGCGCGTCGCCGATCTCGATATGGATGTGGTTTGTGTGCGAATAATTCGTTTCGGTCGAAAGGTAGTGCTTCGCCAGAAACGCCTGCACCTCGTCGTCGGGCGCATTGACGCCCAGCCCTTCAACCGAAAGCCCCAGATAGCCGTCAGAGACAACCGTGATCTTCGCCTCGCCCAGCGTAAAGCGGAAATGCCCCGCGTTGGTGCCTTCAGGCGCGCCCAGACTGGCAAACGCCTGCGCACCGGGCAGGGCGAATGCCGGCATCGCGGCCGCGGTTTTCAAAAAGGTGCGACGTGTCGGGCGCAGCAGCATGATGTCTCCTCCCAGAGATAAATTCAAAGATGCGAATAACATACCGCAAAGCCTCGCGGCAATCGCGAATCACGCGCCGTCGAAGCGCAGCACCGTCACATGCGTGTCGCCATAGCGCCGGGCGTCGAGCCGCGTGAACTCTTCCGGGGCAAGCTGAGCCGCGCTTTCCTCCCAGACGACAAGCGCCTCGGGCGCAAGCCATGCCCCCGCGACCGCCGCGGAAAGCGCCCTTGCGCCCAACCCCTTGCCATAGGGCGGATCGAGGAACACGAGCGTCGCCCGCTCCTTCTCGCAGCGCGGCAACCGGGTCGCATCGCGCGCGATCACGCGGCACTCCGAACAGCCCAAAGCCGCGATATTGGCGCGGATCAAACCGAGCGCCTTGCGCCCGTCATCGACGAACACCGCCGTCTGCGCCCCGCGCGACATGGCCTCCAGCCCCAGAGCGCCGGTGCCGGCGAACAGGTCGAGCACGCGCGCGCCATCAAAAGGCGCGCCGAACCGCCCGCCGCCCAGCATGTTGAACAGGCTCTCGCGCACGCGGTCCGAAGTGGGGCGCAAATGCGCCGCCGCATCGCCCTTGCCGACGCTCGCCAAGGAATGCCCGCGCCATTTGCCCGCGATGATCCTCACGCCTTGAGCAGCGCCTTTAACTCGCTTTGCGGATCGGCAACCAATTCAGGATCGGCGCTGCGCCCCGCCTCGATCAGCCGCTTGCCCACCATATAGGCGCGCGGATCGTTCATCGCGTCGATGGCGAGCAGCCGACCGTCCCCGTAATACCAGTGCGAGGCCGTGGCGCCCTCGCCCTCGCGCACGACAACGCGGTCGTGGCCCATGTTCAGCCCGGCGATCTGCAGCTTTACGTCATACTGGTCCGACCAGAACCACGGTTTCGCATCGTAATCGCGCCCCGCGCCCATGATGTTGTCGGCCACGCATTCCGCCTGATCAATCGCGTTGCCCACGCTTTCCAGACGCAATTGCTGCCCTCGCCACGGGAAGGACGCGCAATCGCCCGCCGCCCAGATATGCGGATCGGATGTGCGCCCCTGCGCATCCGTCTCGATCCCGTTCTCGATGGTCAGACCTGCGCTTTCGGCCAAGGCGACATTCGGCAGGATGCCGATGCCCATAATGACGAAATCCACGTCAAGCGTGCTGCCATCGTTCAGCACCGCGCCCGTGACGGTGCCGCCTTCTCCGGCCAGATGATCCAGCCCGACGCCTTCGCGAATGTCCACACCATGCGCCTTGTGCAGTTCGCGGAAATAGTCCGAAGTCTCCGGCGCCGCGACGCGTTGCAGGATACGCCCCGCAACTTCGACCAGCGTCACGTCCAGCCCGCGCTTGGCGGCAACCGCAGCCGCCTCAAGCCCGATATAGCCGCCGCCGACGATCAGCACGCGCGCGCCGTTCACAAAACGCGGTGCCATGGCGTCAACGTCCTGCAAACCGCGCACCGCAAGCACAGCCTCCAGATCGCCACCAATCGCAGCGGGCAGGCGGCGCGGCTGCGATCCGGTCGCGAGGATCAGATCGTCATAGCGCAGCACATCGCCGCCCACCGTCACCGTTTTCGCCTTGGGGTCGATCGCCGTCACCGCATTGCCCAGGCGCAGATCGATCCCGTTATCGGCATAGTAACTCTCGGGCCGCAGATAGAGCCGTTCGCGATCCATTTCGCCCAAGAGATAGGCCTTGGACAGCGGCGGGCGCTGGTAGGGCGGGAACGGCTCTTCCCCGATCAGGGTGATCCGCCCCTCATACCCCTTGGCCCTGAGCCGCGCGACAGCCGATGCCCCGGCCTGACCGGCCCCCACAACGATGACGTGACCCATGCGCGCTCCTCTGCCGAATTATGATATTGGTGTCGTTGCCGCGAACCCTATATGCCGTAGCAACGAAAATGCAATTCCACAGGAAGGACACCATCATGGCAATTTCCACGGGCGACACGCTCCCGGACGCGACACTGGTAAAACTGGGCAAGGACGGCCCCGAAGAGGTCTCGCTCGCGCAGCATTCCAAGGGGCGAAAGCTGGTGATCTTTGCCGTTCCCGGCGCGTTCACCCCCACCTGCCATAGCGCGCATGTGCCCAGTTTCGTGCGCACCAGGGATCAGTTCGCCGAAAAGGGCGTGGACGAGATCATCTGCGTTTCGGTCAACGATCCCTTCGTGATGCAGGCCTGGGGCGAGGCGACCGGGGCCAATGACGCCGGCATTACCATGCTGGGCGATCCGCAAAGCGCGTTCACCAAATCCATCGGCATGGAGTTTGACGCGCCGCCAGCGGGTCTTATCGCGCGGTCCAAGCGCTATGCGATGCTCGTCGAAGGCGGCAAGGTCAAGGTGCTGCATGTCGAGGAAGGGCCGGGCGTCTGCGAAGTATCCGCCGGCGAGTCGCTGCTGAAAGAGCTGTAAAGCCTGCGTTCGGGCCCGCCGCTCAGACCGGGTGGCGGGCCTTGTTGTAATCGCACCAATCCTCGATTTCGGGATAGTAGCGCTTGCGCCAAGCCCGCACGCGCGGGTTCATCATCGCCCGCCATTTGCGCGGAAAAAGCGCGAAAAACGTCATCACCGGGTAGCCATAGGGCAATTGCGGGGCATCTTCCTCCGAATGGGCCTGCAACAGCGGAAATCGGCGGTCGGGCTTGTAGTGGTGATCGGAATGGCGTTGCAGGTTGATCAATATCCAGTTCGACGCCTTGTGCGATGCGTTCCAGCTATGGCGCGGTTTGACGTGCTCGTATTTGCCGCCGCCCAGGTATTTCCGCGTCAGCCCGTAATGTTCGACGTAATTGACCAGTTCCAGCTGGAAGATCGCCGAGGCCGCCTGAAGCACGAAGATCAGCACCCCGAGCCATCCGCCAATCGCGAAGGCCAGAAGCACGAACGCTGCTTGCAGCGCGCCATAGCGCCAGAACGGGTTGCGCCGGTGCCACCACGGCAGCCCCTTGCGCGCCAGCATGTCCCGTTCGGCGCGAAACGACGAGACAAGGCAGGATTTCAGCACGCGCGGATAAAACCGCCAGAAGCTTTCGTTATAGCGCGCCGTCACCGGATCGCGCGGCGTGCCGACATGACGGTGGTGCACCAGGAGATGTTCCGAACGGAAATGCCCGTAAAGCGCCATCGCCATCAGCAGATCGCCCAGCCAGCGCTCCCATTTGTTGCGCTGGTGCATGAGTTCATGCGCATAGACGATCCCGATGGTGCCTGACAGAACGCCCATCCCGATGGTGACGAAGTAAATTTCCAGCGGACCAAGGTGATCTGTGCGCGGAATATACCAGACCAGCCCGAAGATCATCGCGAATTGCAGCGGCGCCCAGATCAGGGTGATGAGCCTGTGCCAGAACAGCGCGCTGTCGCGGGTTTGCGGGTCGAGATTATCGGTATCCAGCCCAAGCGCCGCATCCAGCGTCGCGAATACGCCCCATGTCGACAGCATGGGGACCAGAACCCAAAGGCCGCCCAGCGTCGCTGCGGCGAAGACGAGCGGGATCATCAGCAGCGAAAGCCAGAAGGGCAGCGCGGCGCGCAGCGGAAGGCGGGTGGGGGGAGCTGTACTGTCGGCCATGACGAAACGTCCGGTTCGGGCGGATACCAGCAGATTAGCAGCCGCGATGCGGCTTCGCCAAGCTCAACCTTTGGTCAAGAGGTCATAGGCCTTGCGCATCACCGTCGGCAGATTGCCCGCGTCGAACGCATCCGCGCTGATGAACGCTCCGCTTTCCGGTTCGCGCTCCATCGGCACAAGCGCGGTCTTGACCGTCAGACGCAGGTGAAAATGCGTAAACGTGTGCCGCGCTTCGGCCGGCAGGGTGCGCCATTCGGCGCGGATCGGCGGGGCGTCCTGCGGGTCGTCGCCCCACTCGCTGCCGGGCCAGCCGAGCATGCCACCCAGAAGCCCGCTGTCGGGTCGCTGTTCCAGAAGCCAGGCCCCGTCCACGCGGCGAGCCAGATAGGCAATGCCGAACCGTGTCGGTTTGCGTTTTTTCGGCGTCTTCTTTGGTAAGTCCTTCGCCGTTCCCGCCGCCCAGGCCGCGCAAGCCTGCCTCCAGGGGCAAAGTCCGCAGGCCGGGTTGCGCGGCGTGCAGATCGTCGCGCCCAGATCCATCACCGCTTGCGCATAGCAGCCGGGGCGCTCCATGGGCGTGAGCGCGCTGGCATAGCCCATCAGAAGAGGTTTCGCAGCGGGCAGGGGCGTGTGTTCGTCATGAACCCGCGCCATCACGCGTTCGACATTGCCATCGAGGATCGTCTCGGGTCGGTCGAACGCGATGGAGGCAATCGCAGCGGCGGTGTAAGGCCCGATCCCCGGCAGCGCGATAAGCCCGTCATAAGTGTCGGGAAACACGCCGCCATGATCGTCCCGCACCGCCCGCGCGCATTTCAGCAGGTTGCGCGCGCGGGCGTAATAGCCCAGCCCCGCCCAGGCGGCCATAACGTCGGCATCCTCGGCCCCGGCGAGATCGCGGACGGTGGGCCAGCGGGACGTGAACGCCTCGAAATAGCTTTTCACTGCCGCGACGGTGGTTTGCTGCAACATGATCTCGGACAGCCACACCCGATAGGGATCGGGCCGCATCCCGGCGCGGCGCGCATCCGGTCCGATGCGCCAAGGCAGCGCGCGGGCGTGGCGGTCATACCAGTCGAGCAGCGCGACAGGGTCAGGCTGCTCACAAGGGGCTGACGGGGCTTTGATCGGGGCTGTCATTTCAAGGCTGGTTGCTCCGGGCTCGCGGCACTAGAATAGTCTTCAGGACAGGGAGTCAAACATGCGACCGCGCACGGGTCAGACAAAAGGGTTCAAAAGCACGTCGAGCCTGCTTCAGACGCAGATCCGCAAGACGTCCGAATCGCGGGGCTTCGCGCAGTCGCGGCTGCTCACCCATTGGGAGGAAATCGCCGGGCCGGACATCGCGGCGATCAGCCGCCCGGTCGAGGTGCGCTATGGCCGCGGCGGGCTTGGCGCGACGCTGACCTTGCTGACCACGGGTGCGAATGCGCCGATGCTCGAGATGCAGAAGGAAGCCCTGCGCGAGAAGGTGAACGCGGTCTATGGCTATCACGCGATCTCGGCGATCCGCATCACGCAAACCGCCGCGACCGGGTTCTCGGAAGGACAGGCGAGCTTTCAGCATCGTCCCAAGGCTCCCCCGCCCGAGCGGACGCCCGATATCACGCCGCAGGCCCGGGATACGGCGCGCGGGGTAGAGGATGAGGGATTGCGCGCGGCGCTGGAACGTCTGGCGGGCAATGTCTATTCCAGAACGCAACATCGGACCTGACGGGTCGTTTTAACAGAATGAAGGGTTTCGCAATGAAACAACGCTTGATGACCATCGCCTTCGCGACTGCCGCACTGATCGGCGGCAGCGCCGTTCTTGCCCAGGAAACGGAAGAGGCGGGCGATGTGGCGGTGCAGGAAATGACCATCGGCGCAGAAGATGCACCGGTCGAGATCATCGAATACGCTTCCTATACCTGCCCGCATTGCGCGACGTTTCATGATACCGTTTTCGAAGAGTTAAGGAAGGACTACATCGAGACCGGGAAGGTGAAGTTCACTTATCGCGAGGTGTATTTCGACCGCTATTCGCTTTGGGGTTCGCTTGTCGCGCGCTGTGGCGGGGAGGAAAAGTTCTTCGGCATCACCGATATGATCTACGATCAGCAAAGCGACTGGACCCGTGCCGGTTCGGAAGCCGAGATCGCGGAAGCTCTGCGCAAGATCGGGCGGATCGCCGGGATCGAGAACGACACGCTCGAAGCCTGCCTGAGCGACGGCGAAAAGGCGCGTTCGCTGGTCGAATGGTATCAGGCCAATGCCGAAGAGCATAATATCACTGCAACGCCGTCATTCGTGATAGATGGCGAGACCTATTCCAATATGGGCTATTCGGAATTCCAGGAAATCCTGGACGAACAATTGTCCAATTGAGTTGTTCCGGTCAATCACCGGGAATTGATGCGCAAGACGGGAGCCGGCGAGGGATTGCCGGCTTTTTTCGTATATAGGCGGCTTCTTGATTAGGTCCGCCCCGGACCTATTGTTTCGCGCGCGAAACATTGTGTCCGCTTCGGACCTATTAACCATCTGTTAACAAATGTATTTTTTAAACGCGAAAAGATACGCCAAAGCTACAGGTTATTCGAGAAGATTAGAATTCGGTTAGATTCCGCTGTGCCAACCGTTACGCCCCTTCCATCCCTCGGGCTTTTAAATATCTCTGTTCAACGCGGTTGCGCCGGTGCTCGGCAATACTGCGCGTAAAATTGGAAAGGTAGGATCATGGCTGTAAAACTGACCCTTGTTCGAGACGGAGATGAGGCTGAGCTGGTCGTCACCGCGACGGAAGCATCCGAAACCGGTCTCGAATTCTCGTTCGATTCGAAAATTCTCGCGGAAGGCGCGGCTCTCGAAGATCTGGATCTGGGCGAATCCGGATCGTTCAGCACAAATTCGACGCGCGTCGATGATGTCATCGAAACCACCGTAAGCGGCCGGTTGAGCGTGCCTGTCGCGGTTGGCGATGAAATCCTCTCCTATGAGTTCGACCTGCTGTCCGATGGCCGCATTGAGGTGCAGGAGTTCACCGGCTCGACCGGGGGCGTCGATTTCGACCAGCCGGAGCTTGCCATGCTCGATTTCGCAGGGCCGACTGCCGATCTGATCGATGGCACCTTTGCCGTTGGCAACGACCTCACCGTGAATTTCTCGAAACTGCCCGATGCGGACGATTCCGACGACATCACCTTCGACGTCCAATGGCTCCGCGACGGGGCCGAGATCGACGGCGCAACCGGCAACACCTATACGCTCACCGACGATGACCTCGGCGCGGAAATCTCCGTTCAGGTAAGCTATACCGACGACGATCAGGACAACCGGGTTGTCAAAAGCGCCGACAATGAAACAGTCACAATCGCCGGTGAGACGATCGAAGGCACCGCCGGTGACGATGATCTGGTCGGAACGGAAGGGGCCGATATCATTCGCGGGCTGGCCGGGGATGACCGGATCGAAGGCAAGGCAGGCAGCGATCTGATCGATGGCGGCGACGGGTTCGATACCAGCGTTCATTCCGGCCCGCAAAACAGCTACACGCTCGCTGTCGCGGAAGACGGTATCACGTTGACCGACCGCCGGGACGATGGCGACGGAACCGACGGTCTTGTCGCGATCGAGGCGCTGGATTTCTCAGACAGCGACGCGCCGTTCAACATCGAACAACTGACCGGCGGTGCAGGGATCGATGACGATGCGCTCGAGGATATCATCGAGCTCTATATCGGCTATTTCAACCGGGCGCCGGATGCGGTCGGGCTGAACTTCTGGGCAACGGCCTACCAGAATGGCACGACCCTCAAGGAGATGGCGTCGCTCTTCGAAGAGCAGTCGGAATTCGATGATCGTTATGTCGATGACATCTCCACCACCGATTTCGTCGAGCAAATCTATTTCAACGTCCTTGGCCGCAATGCCGATGCCGATGGGCTCGACTTCTGGACCGGCGTTCTCGACGATGGTGCAATCGGCCGCGATACTTTCGTCTATGAGTTGCTGGAAGGCGTGGATGCGGATGCCCCTGACGGCGCGTCGGATGCGTTCAAGGATCAGAAGGAGCAGGACGAGGATTACCTCGACGCCAAGACCGATCTTGGCGCGCTCTATGCCGCCACGCTCGGCCTGACGGATGTATCGGAAGCGCAGCAGGCGCTTGCGGGGTTCAATGGCAGTGCGTCGAGCATCGCGGACTCGGTTTCGACGATCAACGGCTTCTTCGCCGACGCGACCGATGCCGAAAGCGGCGACTTCCTGATGCCGCTGGTCGGTGTGGTGGATACCGATTACCTCGTCTGACAGACGGACAAGGGGGCGGCGCTATGTGCGCCGCCCTTCGCGCAGCCATGCGCCAAGGATCAGAACCGCCGTTATCAGCAGCACAAGCCAACCCGGCAGCAGCGGCGTCTGTGTCACATCCATCGTTTCGAAAGCTTCACGCGGGGTGATCCCGAGCCAGCCGCGACCGGCGGCGGGGCGGCCCATCCCGACGCTGCGGATCGACGGCACCCCGTTTTCGAGCCGCCGCACACCGCCGCGAGTGCTGTCAATGGCCGGCTCCAGTGCGGTGCCACTGGCGATGGTCTGTTCGAACTCGCGCGGCGCGGCGGGGCCCAGGCCGACCACGGCGGTTTGATCGCCTTCGGCAAGGCGGTAGAGGCCGATTTCGGGTCCGGTGTAAAGCGCCTCGAACCGGCCGGGGGAGACCTCGTTCAGCGTGATCTCCTCTTCCGTGCCGTCCGGGCGCGTGATCGTCACCGGGCCTACGGTTTCCTCAAGCGTGCGGCGGATGATGCGCATGGTCTGACCGGTGGGCTCGGCCCATAGAGCCTCTTCTTCGAGCTCGGGCTCCTTCATCATCCAGTGAGCCAGCCGGCGCAGCAGATCGAGCTGCGGACCGCCGCCCTCGTATCCGCGCGACCAGAGCCAGGCCTGATCGGAGGCCAGAAGCGCGACGCGCCCTTCCCCGACGCGGTTCAGAATGAGCAGCGGTTTGTCGTCGATGCCGGACATGACGACATCGCCCTCCTTCGGATCGACTTCGACCTGCCGGAGCCAGCGCCCCCAATCGTCGCTGCCCTGAAGGCCGGACGTGACGGGATGGCGTTCGCCCAGATCGGTGATCGCGGGGCGGTAGCCGTTGTCGATCACGCGGGCGGTGGGTTCGGCGGGCAGCACTTCGGACAGGGGAGAGCGATAGATGCTGTCGGCGCTGGCGAAATCCGGCCCTGCAGCCACCAGCACCGCGCCGCCCTGTTCGACATAATTGCGCACGTTGTCGAGATAGATCGCCGGCAGGATGCCGCGGCGCTTGTAGCGGTCGAAGATAATGAGATCGAAATCCTCGATCTTTTCCAGGAAAAGCTCGCGCGTGGGGAAGGCGATTAGCGACAGCTCGGTAACCGGCACGCCGTCCTGTTTCTCGGGCGGACGCAGGATGGTGAAATGCACCAGATCGACAGAGCTGTCGGATTTCAGCAGGTTGCGCCATGTGCGCCCGCCGGCGTGCGGCTCGCCACTGACAAGCAGAACGCGCAACCGGTCGCGCACGCCGTTGATCTGCACAAGCGCGGTGTTGTTGCGGTCGGTCAGTTCGGCCTCGGCTTCGGGCACGGTGAACTGGATCACGTTCAGCCCGCCATGCGGCAGGGTGATGGGGAGGTCGATATCCTGTCCGATGGGCATGTCGAAGCGCTGCGGTTCGGCGCCGTCGACGGAAATGTCGATGACGGTCTGCGTCGCGCCGGGGGCGGCGCCTTCGTCTTCCACGCGCAAGGTGAGGGTGACAGGCTCTCCCAGGATGGCGAAGGCCGGGGCGTTTTTTACGATCAGGCGGCGGTCCCAGTCGGTTTCCTTGCCGGTCAGCAGAAGGTGCAGCGGGGCGGGCAGATCGGGCGTGCGTTCGAGATCGTGCAGACGGCCATCCGACAGCAGGAACATCCCCGCGATGCGCCCGCGCGGCTCCTCGGCCAAGGCATCGGACAGGGCCGACATGAGCAGCGTGCCGGTATCGGCCTCGCCATCGCCGACCTCGATCCGGCGGACCTCGGTATTGGGACGCGCGGCGATATCGGCGGCAAGCGTGTCTGCGGCGTTTTGCGTCACGCTCAGGCGTTCTCCGAGCGATTGGCTGGCGCTCTTGTCTTCGACGATCAGCACGATATCGGAGAGCGGCGCGCGATCCTCGATCTGGTAGGAGGGTTGCGCCAGAGCCGCCAGCACCACCAGCGCGGCGAGCGCGCGCAAGGCCCAGCCCTGCAATCCGCGCCAAAGCGCCAGTGCGACACCCAGCGCGGACAAGGCGGCCAGCGCGATAATCACGGGCCAGGGCAAAAGCGGGTCGAAGACGATGCTGCCAGCCATCAGTTGCCCAATCTGTCCAGAAGCGCAGGCACGTGGACCTGATCGGATTTGTAATTGCCGGTCAGCACATGCATCACGAGGTTCACGCCGAACCGATATGCGATTTCGCGCTGGCGTTCACCCGGATAGCCGCGCCCGACCGGATAGAGCGGGTTTCCACGCTCGTCCATCGCCCAGGCGGCGGCCCAATCGTTGCCGCCGATCACCACCGGCGTCACGTTGTCGTTGAGGTTGCGGAAGGGCATCCCCTCGACCTGCTCTGCATCCGGCGGCGCGGCTTCGACCCAGACGTCGCGTCCCGCGTAGCGGCCCGGAAAATCCTGCAGCAGGTAGAAGGTGCGGGTAAGGACATGATCCTCGGGGATCGGTTCCAGCGGCGGAATGTCGAGCGGAGCGGCAAGCTCTTGCAGCTTGCGGCCGTTGGGGCTCGATGCGCCGAAGCCCGCGATATCGGCATCGCGCGTGTCGAACAGGATCATCCCGCCGGAGCGCAGATAGGTGTTCAGCTTGGCATAGGCCTCGTCGGAGGGGGTCGGCTGATCGGGGGTGATCGGCCAGTAAAGGAACGGGAAGAACGCCAGTTCATCGGTTTCGAGGTTGACCGCAACCGGCTCGGCCGGCTCGACCGAAGTGCGGAAGAACAGCGTTTCGGATAATCCACGCAGACCGGCCTGCGCGACGCGGTCTATCTCGGCATTGCCGGTGACGACATGGCCGAAGGTGACTTCGCTGGTGGTGGCGAGTGCGAAAGCATCGCTTTGCGGTGTCTCCTGCGCCTGCGCCTGCGCCTGCGCGGGTGGCGGTGCGATCACAAGCGCCAGCGCGAGGGTTGCCGCCGTGCCGGCGCGCGCGCCGGACAAGCGGCCGGACAGCAGAAGCGACGCGACGATATCTGCGGCGAGCATGAGTAAAGACGCAGCCAGGAGCCACCCGGCCAGCGGTGTTTCCTCGGGCCGTGTCAGGCCTTCGACGGTGATATCGGCGGGCCATGTCGCGGGCGCGAGCGTGTCGCCCGTGCGCAGGATGTTTCGCGCCATTGCGCGGTCGTCCGATTGATAGATGCCGGGCCGCAGATCGGGGCCAAGCTCGGCGCTGGCAAGCGTTTCGCCGGGCACGCCGGGAAGCTTGCTGCCATCGCTCACCGCGCCGAAGGCGTCGAGAACGAGCGTCGGTTGCCAGACCGTCCCGGCCAGATCATCGGCGCTTGGCTGATCCGCTCCGCCCGCGGCGACGGCCAGTCGTTCGAGCATCTGCACGAACAGCCCCGATAGGGGGAGCGTGGACCATTCGGCGTTGGCCGTGACGTGGAAAAGCACGATTTGCCCCTGTCCGACCGTTTTGCGCGTCACCAGCGGTGTGCCGTCGCTGAGCTGCGCGATCACCCGTTCGGCCAGCGCCGGATCGGGCTGCGCCATCACCTGCGCGGAGACAGTCACATCCGGCGGAACGGGCAGTCCGAAAAACGGGCTGTCCTCCGGGAAGGGGGCCAGCGATTTCGGCTCGCCCCAACTCATCGCGCCCCCGACGCTGCGTCCGCCGGCGCGCAGACGCACGGGCATCAGCGGGTCTTCGGCCTCGCGGCTGACATCGCTTGCGGCAAGGCGCGGCCCGGCGAAGCGCAGCAGTAGCCCGCCGCCTTCGAGCCAGTCCGTCAGCGCATCCTGTTCGGCCATGCCGAGCGTTGCGACATCGGCGAGCGCGATCACATCGGGGTTGGCCGGGATCACGTCCATCAACGTGCCCGACAGCAGATCGGCGCTCGGCTCAAGCGCCTTTTGCAGATAGTGCACGGGCGAAAGAAGTTGCAGCCCCTCGCGGTCGTCGCGACCGGCGATCAGGGCGACCTCGCGGCGGCGCAGGCTGTCGTCGGGGAGCGTCGTGGCCCCGGCGCTACGTTCGCCCTCGATCTCGAACCGCTCGATCCGGGCGCGCAGTTCGGCAGGCAGGGAAAGGGCGGTCTCCGCGCTGGTGGCATCGGCGGCGAAGGTCGCGCTCGCGCGCGCCAGAATGGCGGGATTGCCCGCCGGATCGCGGCCCTGCGCGAGGATCGTGACCTCTCGTTCCGCGCCGGGTTCGGTGCGAAGCGCGGTCAGCGCGATGTTGCCATCCTCGAACGTCGCTGGCGTCAGGCCAAGAAGCGTCTGGTTCGTCTCGAACACGGTCAGGGTGCCGCGTTGGGCAATCGTGTCGGTCAAACTCTTTCTGCTATCGCGGCCCAGCCCGTCAGACAGCCAATAGGTGTCGAAGTTGCCTTCTGGCATCAGTGCCGAGGCTTGGGCGGTCATGTCCGTGTCAGGCGTCCACGGCTCGGGGGATATGCCGGCAAGGCGGGCGCGCAGATCCTCCGCCGATTGGAACACCGCGGGTTCCGGTGCGGTCAGCTTCATCAGAGCAACCCGCCGATCCTCGCGCGCCGCGTCGGCCAGCAGACCGTCCAGCGCCTGCATCCGCGCGCGCCAGCTGGCGGCACTGGCCCAGGACCCGTCCATCAAGACCAGAAGCGGCGCGTCGCTGCGCGCGGTATCCTCCGGTTCGGGGTTCAGGATCGGGCCGGCCAGCCCGATGATGAGCGCGGCAACGGCCAGCATCCGAAGCAGCAAGAGCCACCACGGTGTGCGGTCGCTGACCTGCTCATCGTCCTTGAGGCCCAGAAGCAGGACCACGCCGGGAAAGAGCCGCTTGACCGGCGCGGGCGGCACGGCGCGCAGGATCAGCCAGAGGATCGGCAGCGCCAGAAGCGCCAGAAGCAGCCACGGCGCCGCGAAACCTATCGGGCCGAAAAGCGCCATCAGCGGCCTCCGTCCATTGCGCGATAAATCCAGAGAAGCGCAGATTGTGCGCTGCTGTCGGTATGGTGGCACATATATTGCCAGCCGGTCAGCCGGGCGAGCCGCTCCAGCCGCTCCTTACGTTTCGTCAGCCGGTCGAGGTAGCGGATGCGCAGATCCCCGGCTTTCAGGGTTTCGTGCCGAAGCCCGCCGCCGATGCTTTCGAAGATGGTGCGCCCGTCGAAGGGAAAGCTCTCCTCGGACGGGTCGAGCACCTGAACCAGAACGCCCCGCACGCCGCGATCCGCGGCATCGGTCAACGCCTGTTCGACCGGAGCGGGATCGCCGAGGAAATCCGACAGGAAGATGGACCGCGATTGCGCGACCATGCCACGCATGTCGGGCGCGGCGTAATCCTGCGCCTCGTCGGTGGAAAGGGTTTCGGCAAGCCGGGCGATCTGCGCCCGCCCGCGCCGCGGCGGCAGATCGGAGCCGGTCAGTCCGACCCGCTCGCCGCCCCGGACGAGCAGGATGGCGCTGGCCAGCGCGAGGATGCGCGCACGCATGGCCTTGGTGGGCAGATCGCGGCTCGAGGAGAACCGCATCGACGCGCCCCGGTCGACCCAGAGCATGATGCTTTGCGCGATCTGCCATTCCAGCTGGCGTACATATTGCGCATCGCTGCGCGCAGAGCGGCGCCAATCGACGTCGCGCAGGGTGTCGCCCGGCTGCATCGGGCGATATTGCCAGAAATCATCGCCAAGCCCGGCGCGGCGGCGGCCATGTTCGCCCAGAAGGACGGTCCCCGCCAGATGTTCCGCCCGCGCAAGCAGCGCCGGAAGCCGCGCGGCTTCCGCTTCGGACTGTTGGCGCAGGGCGGCAAGTTCTGTCACGCCGCAGCCTCGGGCAGGATCGTGCCGGCGGCGATCTCGTCGATCAGGGCGCCAAGCTCCTCGCCGCGCGCGCGGGCCGAGAAGCCGAGCGCCATGCGATGGGTCAGAACCGGACGCGCCATGTTCAGCACGTCTTCGGGCGCCGGGGCGAGCCGCCCTTCGAGCAGCGCGCGGGCGCGCACCGTCAGCATGAGCGCCTGCGCCGCGCGGGGGCCGGGGCCCCAGGCGACAAGATCGCGCACGCGCTGGCTGGCGCCCGGATCGTCGGGGCGGAAGGCGCGGACCAGATCGAGGATCATCTCGACCACCGCGTCGCCGACCGGCATCCGCCGAAGCAGGCGCTGCGCGCCGATCAGGTCTTCGGCGGTGAAAACCTGATAGGCTTCGGCCTCCTCCGCGCCGGTGGTGGCGATCAGGATATCGCGTTCGGTCTGCCGATCCGGGTAGGCGACGTCGATCTGAACGAGGAAGCGGTCAAGCTGCGCCTCGGGCAGCGGGTAGGTGCCCTCCTGTTCGATGGGGTTCTGCGTGGCGAGCACATGGAACGGCGCGTCTAGCCTCCGGGTTTCGCCCGCGACAGTGACCTCCTTTTCCTGCATCGCCTGCAAGAGCGCCGATTGCGTGCGCGGGCTGGCGCGGTTGATCTCGTCGGCCATCAGAAGCTGACAGAAAATCGGGCCGGGAATGAACTTGAACGCCCGGCTGCCATCGGCCCCGGTCTCCAGCACTTCGGAGCCGAGGATATCGGCCGGCATCAGATCGGGCGTGAACTGCACGCGGTTGCCATCGAGGCCCATGACGGTAGACACCGTTTCGACCAAACGTGTCTTGCCAAGGCCGGGCAGACCGATCAGCAGCCCGTGACCGCCGCACAGCAGCGCCGACAGAACAAGCTCGACCACGCGCTCCTGGCCGATGAACCTGCGGGTGATCGCTTGGCGCGCCTCGGCCAGCTTTCTTTCCAGCGCCTCGATTTCCGCGACGAGGTCTTCGGATGCGGCCATGATGTCTCTCCCTTGAAACCTGTGGGGGCATTGCGCAAAGTGTAACGTGCAGCGGAGAAATGGCAAAAGCAATGAGCGCACAAGATCGTGTAAATCCATCTGCCGACAGCATCGCCGCGTCCGTCCGCGCAGCGCAGACCGAAAGCGGCAAGAAGCTGCCGCCGGTCCATTTGTGGGATCCGCCGTTCTGCGGCGATCTGGACATGCGCATCGCGCGGGACGGGACGTGGTTCTATCTCGGCACGCCCATCGGCCGCGCCGCGCTGGTCAAGCTGTTCGCGTCGGTGCTGCGCAAGGATGGGGACGATTATTTTCTTGTCACCCCGGTTGAGAAAGTCGGCATCACCGTAGACGATGCGCCCTTCGTCGCCACCGATTTCGAAGTCGCGGGTCAGGGCGAAGGCCAGGTTCTGACATTCACCACCAATGTCGGCGACACCGCGATCGCCTGCGCGGACAACCCGATCCGTGTCGAACGCGATCCGGACACAGGCGAGCCTTCACCTTACGTGCTGATCCGCGCCGATCTGGAGGCATTGATCGATCGCAAGAGCTTCTATCGTTTGGTCGAGATTGGCGCGCATCACGACGGATGGTTCGGCGTCTGGTCGGGCGGTACGTTCTTTCCGATCATTCCATCCGGCGAGTTGCTGGATTAAAAGCGCCGCGCCTTCCTTCTTCGTTTCATAAATATCTTGGGGGTTTGGGGGCAAAGCCCCCAAGCGCGACAGGCCGAACCCGCGCTAGTCTCCCAGTTTGGCGTGAACCTCGGCAAGATCGATCTCTCCCACGGGCATCTTGTTGCCGGGGTTTTCGAAATCGTATTTGAACAACTCGAAATCACGTTTGTAGATTTCGTAGACGAGATGCATCGACAGATCGTCGAAATAATCCTCGACCGGGTGGGCGCGTTTCGGGCCATGCCCTTCGCTTTCGTTGAAACGCGGGATTTCTGCCAGATCGATCGGATGTTTCGTTTCCGCCTTTTTCAGAACCTCGGCCATCCCGTCATTGAATTTCTCGGTCCAGAAGATGTGATCGTAGCGCCCGCCATTCACGATGAAGGTGCTGATATGGCCCGACATGGCCGACCAATGAATGTCAGGCTCCATCGGGCGGCGCCAGCGGATGGTATCGCGCGCGAAAAGCAGGAAGCGGCGGAAGCTCTTGATCTGGTCAAATTCCTGCTTGCCGTCAGGGCCGCCGACCTCGATGCCGTATTTCTGGATGAGCAGCGGCACGAGATTGCCGCGATAGCGTTTGCCGTTGCGCTGGATACCGCAGATCTTGTCGAAGAACGAGCTCAGGATGCGGGTATAGGGGTTGCGCACACAGGTGAAGGCATAGGTGTCCTGCGCCTGTATCCGGCTCGTAATCGGGTCCTTGCTGTGATCGAGCGCCCATTTGTGCAGCCCGTTTTGCGCATCGTGGATATCGCCGTCGAAAAAAGCGCCATGGTCGGAGTAAAACATGATCTGGCCGATGGTCGAGCAGGCGCATTTCGGCACCACGCGATAGACCATGCTCTCGCTCTCGGTCATCCAAGTGCCGGGGAATCCCATTTTCTGCCGCCTCCAGACATGTTCCGGGGTCTTGTCGCCCGGTAACGTAAATAAAAAATCAAAGAAATGGAGTTTATTCAATGGATGATGCGTCGTATCACACTGACAGTGAGACAAAAACAAGGGCAGATGACGGGCTGAATGGCAAAAATTGCCTTCATATTGCTATGCCACAAGGATCCTGACGCGATCATCCGGCAGGCGCTCAGCCTGACGGCGGTGGGCGATTACATCGCCATTCATTTCGACGCCCGCGCCAGTGCGGCGGCCTATAAAACGATCCACACCGCGCTGGGCGACAATCCCAATGTCACCTTCGCCAAAAAGCGCGTCAAATGCGGCTGGGGCGAATGGTCTTTGGTGCAGGCGACGCTCTATGCCGTCGAGGCCGCGGTCGCCGCTTTTCCCCATGCCACGCATTTCTACATGCTTTCGGGGGATTGTCAGGCGATCAAGACCGCCGAATACGCGCATGATTTCCTCGACCGTAACGATGTGGATTTCATCGAAAGCTTCGATTTCTTCGCGTCGGACTGGATCAAAACGGGGCTGAAGGAAGAGCGGCTGATCTACCGCCACTTGTTCAACGAACGCAATGCGAAATGGGTCTTCTACAAGAGCCTGGAATTGCAGAAACGGCTCAAGCTGGCGCGGAAGATCCCGCAGGATATCGATATCCAGATCGGCAGCCAGTGGTGGTGCCTGCGCCGCCATACGGTCGAGGCGATCCTCGATTTCGTCCGGGCGCGGCCCGATGTGAAACGGTTCTTCTCGACCACCTGGATTCCGGACGAGACGTTCTTTCAGACCTTGGTGCGCCATCTCGTGCCCGAGGCGGAGATCGAATGCCGGACGCTGACCTTCCTGATGTTCTCCGATTACGGGATGCCGGTCACGTTCTACAACGATCATTTCGATCTGCTGCTCAGCCAGGATTTCCTGTTCGCCCGCAAGATCAGCCCCGAGGCGCTCGATCTGAAGGAACGGCTTGGCTCGCTTTATTCCGCGCGCGGGGTCAATTTCGAGATCTCGAACGAGGGCCGCTCGCTCTACAAGTTCCTGACCGGCAAGGGCCGGATCGGCCGACGGTTCGCCGCGCGGTTCTGGGAGAAGGAAAGCACGCTTGGCCGCGAACGTGAATTGCTGATCGTGGTGTGCAAGAAATGGCACGTCGCCAAGCGGCTCGTCGCGCGGATCAAGCAGCAGACGAACATTCCTTGCATCGAATACCTGTTCAACGAGGAAAACACCGAATTGCCCGATATGGGCGGCATCCAGAGCACGCTTGCCAAGCGGCACCGGCACCGGCGGTCATTGATGCGGATGCTGTTCGATTATTACGAATCGGACCGGATGGTGGTGTGCATGGATCCCGGCAACCTCGATCTGCTGGAGGATTTCTGCCGCGATCGTGCCTCGACGCGGCTTCTGGAGATCAATTGCACCTTCACCGACGATTACCTGATCGGACACGCCATGCGCGTCGGGCTTGCCGGGGAGCGCACGCCGCGCGAGACGCTGGAGCGGCTCTTGCCGACGATCCGCAACGATATCGTGCATGAGAGCGATCATATCCGCGACGCCGAATTCGAGAACCACCAGCGCATCCGGGAGGAGGACAGCCCCGAGGTGAACGCGGTATCGCTGGCGTCTTTCCTGTCGATCCCGCCCGATCAGGCGCTAGAGCTTGCACGAACGGACCACCTTTTTGCCGATTGAGGAGGCACGCCATGAGCTATGAATACGACGATCAGAACATCTTCGCCAAGATCCTGCGCGGCGAGATCCCGAACGACACGGTGATGGAGACCGAGCACACGCTGGCCTTTCGCGATATCAGCGCGCAGGCGCCGGTGCATGTGCTGGTGATCCCCAAGGGGCCGTATGTCTGCTACGACCATTTCGCGCTTGAGGCGAGCGATGCCGAGATCGTCGATTTCACGCGGGTGATCGGCGAGGTTTGCAAGGCCGAAGGTGTGCAGGAGGGTGGCTATCGCGTCATCTCGAACGCCGGGCGGGCGGGCGTGCAGGAAGTGCCGCATCTGCATGTGCATGTGCTTGGCGGGCGCAATCTGGGCCGGATGCTGGCCAAGGGGTGAAGGCCCCTCGAAGGCCCTTCAAAGCGTTTTCGAAAACGCTTTTCGCGCCGATCAGGCCGAGCGCGTGAGGGACAGGAACACGTCCTCCAGATCGGCCTGTTCGGTGCGCACGTCGCGGATGCGCACGCCGTTCTCGCGCAGCATGGCAAGCACATCCTCTGCCGAGGTTTGCCGCGCGCGGTAGGTCAGGGCGAGCGTGCCGTCCTCGCGTTCGGTGGCGCTGATGCCGGGAACCTGCGGCAAGCGGCCTATGGCGGTTTCCGGCTGGATCACCAATGTCTTCGCGTCGAGCTGGCCCAGCAGGTTGCGCGTGCTGTCGCGCGCGGCCACTTCGCCGTGATTGATGATCGCGATCTCGTCGCACATCTGTTCGGCCTCTTCGAGGTAATGCGTTGT
Source organism: Marivita sp. GX14005 (assembly GCF_023370775.1). Classification (GTDB taxonomy): domain Bacteria; phylum Pseudomonadota; class Alphaproteobacteria; order Rhodobacterales; family Rhodobacteraceae; genus Marivita. Next base: position 788,349 of record NZ_JAMCCQ010000001.1, on the reverse strand, counting down.
CAGGATGATCGTCATGCCGCGCTCGCGGTTCAGCTTGCGCACGTTTTCCCAAAGCATCTGGCGCAGTTCGATATCGACCCCGGCGGTCGGCTCGTCGAGCACCAGAACGCGCGGTGAATGGACCAGCGCCTTGCCCAGCAAGAGCCGCCGCCGCATCCCGCCCGACAGTGTGCGGGCATAGGCTTCGGCCTTGTCGGTCAGGCCGATCATTTCGAGAATTTCGTCCGAGCGCCGTTCGGATTTCGGCACGCCGTAAAGCCCCGCCTGCACTTCCAGCGCGCCGCGCGGCGTGAAGAACGGATCGAGGTTCAATTCCTGGGGCATCACGCCGATGGCCGCGCGGGACTGGCGCGGGTTCACGTCCTGATCCCAGCCCTGGATCGTGACCTTCCCGGCGGTTTTCGTCACCAGCCCGGCAAGGATGTTGATGAGGGTGGATTTGCCCGCGCCATTGGGGCCGAGCAGGCCGAAGACGGATCCGCGCGGCACGGTCAGATCGACCCCTTTGAGGGCTTCCTTGCCGCCCTTGTAGGTTTTGCGCAGACCTTCGATGCGAATGGCGTCCTGTGTCATTGCGATCCCTTGCTCCTGTGCCGCTGTCGTCCTAAACCGCCCATATGGGAAAACCCGAGCGAAGGGAACGCAGCCGATGACAACGCAAGTGCCTGAAACCAAGATCGTCGACAGCTATCGCATCGCCTGCGACGGCGGCGAAGGGGCGCTGGGCCATCCGCGCGTGTGGTTGCAGATCCCGGTCGACACCGGCTGGGTCGAGTGCGGCTATTGCGACGCGAAATATGTGCATCGCGATTTCGAGGGCAAGGTCTGAGCTTCAGCTGATCGGGATGGGCGCCGGGCCGCAGGGCAGCGCCGGGGTGGCATCGTTCTCATCCGTCAGGAATTGCAGCACGTTTTCGCCTGACCAGACGGTGATTTCCCGGTCAAGATTGTCGAAGCCGCTGCCGATCACCGTGCCGGTTTCATTGTCCTGTGTATGGTAGATCACGTTGGCCCGCACACCGTTTTCGCAGGTCAGAACGGCCCGGCCCGGTGTGGTGGGTCCGCCGGCGACCCATTGCCCGGTGCAGGACGTTCCGTCGTCCAGATGGCCGATGACGATGCCCGTGTCCCAGCCGTGCGCCTGCCCGTCGAAATACACGCCTTCCGTGCCCAGACAGGCCAGCGCACGCACGCAGTTTGCCTTGTCGTAGGGGATGTTTTCGCAAGCCGGCAAGGTTGATTTCGGCTCTTTGTTCAGGCCGAAGCCGTCGAAATTGCCTTGTGCGCCGGCTTGAGAGGCGCAAAGCGTCACGGCAATTGCAGCGGGAATACGGATCATCGTGCACCTTTGCGCTTGCACGGATATGTTACCGCGACCGAACGGCCTGACAAGCGCGTGCAGCGCGCCCTGTGCGGGAAACCGCCCATGCTTATTGCTGGAACCCGAGGGCGGACCATGGCACATCTGCGCAGACGCAACAGGGGGCGCGACATGACATTCGGCAAGGGACATCACCTTCATCTGATCGACGGATCGGCCTTCATCTTCCGGGCCTATCACGCGCTGCCGCCGCTGACGCGAAAGTCCGACGGGCTGCCCATCGGGGCGGTTTCGGGTTTCTGCAACATGCTGCAAAAATATGTCGAGGGGAATCACGGCCCCGATGCGCCGACCCATGTCGCGGTGATCTTCGACAAGGGCAGCCACACGTTTCGCAACGAGATGTATGACCAATACAAGGCAAATCGCGACGCCATGCCCGAGGATCTGCGCCCCCAGATCCCTCTGACCCGCCGCGCCACCGAAGCCTTCAATATCGCCTGCGAGGAGATGGAGGGGTTCGAGGCGGACGATATCATCGCCACGCTGGCCTGCCAGGCGCGCGATGCGGGCGGGCGGGTGACGATCATTTCGTCGGATAAGGATCTGATGCAGCTTGTCGGCGATGGGGTCGAGATGCTGGACGCGATGAAGAACCGCCGGATCGACCGCGATGGCGTGTTCGAGAAATTCGGCGTCTGGCCTGACCGGGTGGTCGATGTGCAGGCCCTGGCCGGGGACAGCATCGACAACGTGCCCGGCGCGCCGGGGATCGGGGTAAAGACGGCGGCCCTGCTCATCAATGAATACGGCTCGCTCGAGGCGCTACTCGATCAGGCCGATACCATCAAGCAGCCCAAGCGCCGGCAGACCCTGATCGACAAGCGCGAGCAGATCGAGCTCAGCAAGAAGCTGGTGCTGCTCGACTGCAATACGCCGCTGGATTTCACGCTGGACGATCTGGAGGTGCGCGAGCCCGATCCCGACAAGCTGCTGACCTTTCTGAGCGAGATGGAGTTCCGCACCCTGTCCAAGCGCATTGCCGAGGCGCTGGAGGTAGAGCCTCCGGTGATCCCAGACACCACGCCCGAAGGGGCCAACCCGCCCGAGGCGGATGCGCCCGAGCTTCCGGAGATGGATCCCGAGGGCTATGAATGCGTCCGCGATCTGGACGCGCTGAACGCATGGATCGCTGAGGCGCGCGAGATCGGGCATGTCGCTTTCGACACCGAGACAACCGGGCTGAACGACATGACGGCGGATCTCGTCGGTATCTCGCTTTGCATCACGCCGGGGCGGGCTTGCTACGTGCCTTTGGCGCATAAGGCCGAAGGGGGCGAGGGGCTGTTCGGCTCGGACGCGCTGGCAGACGGGCAGATCGGCATGGAGGCGGCGCTGGCCGCGCTCAAGTCGCTGCTGGAGGATCCGGCGGTGCTCAAGATCGGGCAGAACATGAAATACGACGCCAAGATCATGTCGCGCTACGGCATCGATCTGGCGCCGATCGACGACACGATGCTGATGTCCTATGCGATGAACGCGGGGCTGCATGGGCATGGCATGGACACGCTGGCCGAGCGCTATCTTGGCCACACCTGTATTCCGATCAAGGAACTTCTCGGCTCCGGCAAGAGCCAGATCACGTTCGACCGCGTTCCCATCGACAAGGCAACGCGCTACGCCGCTGAGGATGCGGAGGTGACGCTGCGGCTTTGGCTGACCTTCAAGCCGCAGTTGCACCGCGTGCGGGTCACGCGCGTTTACGAGCGGATGGAGCGGCCGTTGGTTCCGGTTCTCGCGCAGATGGAGCGGAGTGGAATCAAGGTGGATCGCGACACGCTCTCGCGCATGTCCAACGCGTTCAGTCAGAAAATGGCAGGGCTGGAGGACGAGATCTATGCCTTGGCAGGGCGCAAATTCAATGTCGGCTCTCCCAAGCAGCTTGGGGAGATCCTGTTCGACGAGATGAGCCTCGAGGGCGGCAAGCGGGGCAAGACGGGGGCTTATGCCACCGGTGCGGATGTGCTGGAGGATCTGGCGACCGAGCACGAACTGCCGCGCCGGGTATTGGACTGGCGGCAACTGTCCAAGCTGAAATCGACCTATACCGACGCGCTGCAAGACCACATCAATCCCGAAACGGGCCGCGTTCACACCTGCTATTCCATCGCCGGGGCCAATACCGGGCGTCTGGCCTCGACAGATCCCAACCTGCAGAACATCCCGATCCGCAGCGAAGAAGGCCGCCGCATCCGGGAGGCGTTCGTTGCCGAAGAAGGCAAGACGCTGGTGGCGCTTGATTACAGCCAGATCGAGCTGCGCATCCTTGCGCATATCGCCGATATTGCCGCTTTGAAGGAGGCGTTCCGCGAGGGGCAGGACATTCACGCCGCCACCGCGTCGGAGATGTTCGGCGTGCCGATGGAGGAGATGACGCCGGATGTGCGGCGGCAGGCCAAGGCGATCAATTTCGGGGTGATCTACGGTATCAGCGGCTTCGGTCTTGCGCGCAACCTGCGCATCCCGCGTGCCGATGCGCAGGGCTTCATTGACCGCTATTTCGAACGCTTCCCCGGCATCCGCGCCTACATGGATGAGACCACTGCCTTCGCCAAGAAACACAACCGCGTCGAGACGCTGTTCGGGCGGGTGATCCATACGCCGGAGATCGGCGCGAAGGGGCCGCGCGCCGGATTCGCCAAACGCGCGGCGATCAATGCGCCGATTCAGGGCACGGCGGCGGACATCATTCGGCGCGCCATGGTGCGGATGCCGGATGCTATCGCCGGCTTGCCGGCGCGGATGCTTCTGCAGGTGCATGACGAGCTGCTGTTCGAGGTCGACCAAGGCGCGGAGGATGAGTTGATCGCGGTCGCGCGGCAGGTCATGGAAGGCGCAGCGGACCCGGTGGTGAAGCTCGACGTGCCGCTGGTCGCGGATGCCGGGCAGGGGCGCAACTGGGCGGAGGCGCATTAGGCCGAACCGGAACTGAACGGTGCCGCAACCAAATCTGGAGTAGCGCGTTTTTCCCGGGACCGAAATCGGAGGGACGGAACGCGATGACACCGCCAGCCAAGGCCAGCGCGCATCTTCTCATGGCCACGGGGACGACTGCGCTCGCGGGATCTCTGGCGCTGATTCTCGGCAATATCATCGGCGGGATCGTCGTGCCGGGGCATGACTGGGTCGCCGATACCGTCAGCGATCTGGCCGCCGGACCATACGAGATCATCCAGGATTTCGCGCTTTACGGATATGCGGCCGCACTCATGGCCTGCGCCATCGGGGCCGCGCACCATCATACGGATGGTACGAGGTGGAACATCGGGATCCTGTGTCTCGCTCTGCTCGCCGCCATCGTGGTGGTGATCGGCGCGCGCAATGAATATGGCGATAGTGACCGTGACGGCATCGTGATCCACAGTTATCTTGTCTACGCGCTGGGCTTTCTCTTTGCGGTGTTGTTCGTCGTGATGGCGCGCGGCATGGCGCTGATCGGGAATGGCTACGCGAAGGTTACGCGGCTTTGCGCGGTCTTGTGGATACTCGGCGCGCCGGTGTTCTTCATTCTGCCGACGGAATATGACGGGGCCTATGAGCGTGGGCTGGGCGTGATTACGCTGCTTTGGGTGACGACTTTCGCATCCATGATGATTTCCGTGGCGCGCAGGATCGGCTGAGGGAAGCGATGTTTTTCGACCACGATATGCTCGACGCGATTGCCAAGGGGTTGCTGCTCAGCGCCATCGGGCTTTTCTGGATCATCCTTCTGGTGCGGATCGTCGGGCTCCGATCCTTTTCGAAAATGACGAATTTCGACTTCGTGATGACGGTGGCGATGGGTTCGCTTTTGGCCGGCGCGTCGCAATCGAACGCCTGGGTGGAGCTGTTTCAGACAATGGCAGCGATGGCATCGCTCTTTGCGGTTCAATACACGGTCGCGCAGATCCGGCAGCGGTCGGACCGGTTCGACGAGCTGGTGCAGAACACGCCTGTGCTGCTGATGAAGGACGGCGTGATCCTGCACGACATGCTGCGCCGCACGCGCGTGTCGGAGGAAGATCTCATCGCCAAGCTGCGCGAAGCCAACGCGCTCGATCTATCCCAGGTGCGGGCCGTGGTCCTTGAAACGACGGGCAATGTCACCGTGCTGCATGGCGAGCATGTTGATGAAAGGCTTTTTACGGGCTTGGAAGATCCAACGCAGTCTAAACGTTAGGTGCCCGGCGACGGATCGAAAAAGACGCTTGTCTGAATCGGAAAATGATCCGAGCCGAAGCTTTCGAGCCTGCCGAACGAAACAAGATTGACGTTCTCGGTCAAAAACAGCTGGTCAATCGGAAGGCGCAAAAGACGCGATTTCGTATGAAAGCTGGACACCATGCCACGCCCGACGCGGGGTTCGAGGAAATTTCCGTAATGCTTGAACCGCTGCGTTGTCCAGGACCATGCGACATCGTTGAAATCGCCCATGCAGACAGTCGGCCGTTCGGCTGATGCCGTCATCTCGGCAGCCTTCCGAATTTGCCGGTCGCGCACTTTCGTCGTGTTGCCGGGAACGGGTGGGCGCGGGTGCAGGCCGATAAAGTTGAAATAGGTGCCTTCGTTGTCAGCGAGAAGCGCCTTGAGCGCCGGTGTGTCATCACCATGTGGCCAGATGAAATCGCAATCCAGCGCCTTGAGCCGAGTGGCAAAGATCATACCATAATAGTTGTCCGAGACATGCGCCTTGATCGTATCGTAGCGGGCGAGCGTGTCGTGCAACCCATCGGCCCAATCCTGATCGGTTTCCATGAGCAGAACGGCATCGGGATTCTCGCGTTCGATGATATGGGCGAGGTCGTCGTATCTATCGTTGCCCATCTGCACATTCGCGGCCAAGAGCCGGACTTCCGACGTGTCGGGCGGCGCGGTCTTCTTGGCCATCTCCGTTCGCGCAAGTGGTGTGTAGGGAAAGATCAGGACGGCCTGGTAGGCCAATACGCCCGCCATCAATGCCATCAAAACCGGATAGAACGGCACGGCAAAGGCAAAACCCAAGAGCAATACCGCCAACGCAAGCGCTGCAAGGTGGAGGCGCGGGAAATCCCACATGCGGATCCACCAGCGGACGCTGTTTGTCAGCGGCAGGAGCGTGGCGATCAGAACGGCGCCCCCTACAAGCCAGAGAAATGCGGACAGGATGGTCTCCCAGATCATTTTCCAGCGGCCTCGCCGAGATAATCGGCCTTGACGGCATCGCGCTCGCCCATCGGTTTCTCGGCGCCTTGCGTGGTGTCCTCGCGGGTCTGCGCCTCCATCTCGGCATTCACTTCGGCCCCAATCAGGATGACATAGGCCGAGATCCAGAACCACATCAGCAGGACGACAACGCCGGCCAACGCGCCGAAACTTTCGTTGTAAGAACCGAAGTTGGCGACGTAGAACGCGAAGCCGGCCGACGCGATCAGCCAAGCGACACAAGCGAGCACCGCACCGACCGACGCCCACTGCCATTGCGGCTCGTCGCGGGACGGGCCGTAGCGGTAGATCACGGCAAGGCCAAGCATGGTCATTACGAAAAGCAGCCCGATCAGCGCGACGGTTAGAAATCCGCCGAGCGCGCCGCCGATATTGAGAAACTCCAATGCGACGGGCAGGGCGATGGTGGCGACCAACGCCACGACCATTCCCGCGAGAAGGAACAGCGTCAAGGCGATGGTAATGAGCTTGAGCTTGACGAAACCGCGCGTTTCCTCCTCTCCATAGGCGACGTTGACACCCTGGATCAGGCTGCCCATGCCCTTGGATGCCGAATAGACGGCGATGAGGATACCCAGGATGGCGGCAAGGCCCAAACCGCCGGTTTGCGAACCGGCCACCTTCGTTGCTTGATCCATGATGATGGTCAGCGCTTGTTCCGGCATCAGACCGGACAGGCGTTCAAGCATGTTGACCACCTCTGTCGGCTCGACAACGAGCCCGCTGATGGCAAGCAGCGCGGTGATCGCCGGGAAGAGTGCCAGAAGGCCGTAAAACGCGATGCCGGCGGCAATGAGGCCGATACGATCCGTTCCGATATTGTCCTTGACGCGCAAGGCGACGTCCTTCCAGCCGGAACTTGGGATATCGGTGGGAGACTCTGCTGATCGGCCGCGCGCCATGAAAAAACCTCGTTCTGTTTCGCGTCATTCGCGGGACAACGGCATGATGCGAGGCCGGATATCGTTTCGAGCCGCGCATTCGCTGCGCGTTTTCCCTGCAATTTTCAACGCGTTCACCGCCCCCGGGTTCCGATCATCGCGCCGAGCGTGAAATTCTTGACGCACGCGAGGAACATTCGCGAAGAAGGCGTGTTGTTTCATCGAGCCATCCGCAACGGACGGTAGATGGGGCGTAACTTCATGCCCCCGGAAACAGCAACACGGAAAGGACGACAGCCATGAATTGGGATCAAGTCGAAGGTAACTGGAAACAGATGACCGGCAACGTCAAAGCCAAATGGGGTGAGTTGACCGATGATGAGCTTGCCGAAGTGAACGGCGACCGCGAGGCGCTGGAGGGCAAGATTCAGGCCAAATACGGCAAAAGCAAGGAAGAGGCGAGGGAAGAGGTGAACCAGTTCCTTCGCGAGCAATAAAATCATCGCGGCCGCCTTGCACGGAGCGGCCCGACAAAAAGATTGACGGTCTGTTTCCCTCCCCTTCAGACCTGTCAATCGGCCCCATCGCTCACTGGCGCTGTCCCCTCTCGCCGGTCGTGCGATGGGGCTTTTTAAATTTACTCTATATCAATTCGGCCTGTCGGAAGAGCGCCCGGAGATCCTTTTCGGGGCGGGGGCCGATATGGGAAATCACCTCGGTCGCAGCAATGCATCCCATGCGTCCGCACGTTTGCATGTCGCGGCCGGTGGCGAGGCCGTATAGGAAACCGGCCGCGAATTGATCGCCGGCGCCGGTGGCGTCGACGGGCGTGATCCTCGTCACCGGAATATCGGTGCGAACGCCGTTCTGAATGATGCTCACCCCGTCACCGGACCGGGTGCAGATAACGAGTGGGCAGACGGCCGAGACGGCTTCGAGATCCGCTTCGAGATCGTCATTGCGGTAGAGCGACATGATCTCGGCCTCGTTGCCGATGACGAAATCCATTTCTTTCTCGATAAGGTTCAGGAAATCCTCGCGATGCCGTTCCACGCAGAACGGGTCGGAGATGGCGATACCCGTCTTGCCTCCAGCCGCGCGGCAGGTGCGGGCGGTTCGGATAAAGGCGTTCTTGCCCTTGTCCTTGTCGAAAAGATATCCTTCGAGAAAGACCACTTCCGCCTCGGCCGCAACGTCCTCGGAAACGTCATCGGGGCCGAGTTCGGCGGAAATGCCAAGATAGGTGTTCATCGACCGTTCCCCGTCCGGGCTGACGAAGATCATTGAGCGTGAGGTCGGCAATTCGCCTCCCGGCACGGGGGCATTGACGAAATCCGTGCCGTCCTCCTCCATCGCCTGCGCATAGAACCGGCCCAAAGCATCGTCATGCACACGCCCGATGAAACCCGTACGCAAACCAAGATTGCCAAGCCCGGCCAAGGTGTTTGCCACGGAGCCGCCCGGCGTCTGGGTGCGCTCTTCCATCGCGGCATAAAGCGTTTCGCCGCGTTCGCGTTCGACGAGCTGCATGATGCCCTTCTGGATGCCCATGAGGTCAAGGAACGTGTCCTCCGCACGCGCGATCACATCGACGACAGCGTTGCCGATGCCGACAACCTGATATTTCTTGTTCATTGGGTCTTGTCCTCGAATTGGCAAAGATCGCGGATCAGGCAGGCCGGGCATTTCGGCTTGCGTGCAACGCAGGTGTAACGCCCGTGCAGGATCAGCCAGTGATGGGCGTGTTGCTGAAAATCGACCGGAATATGATCCTCGATCGCGCGTTCGACGGCGACCACGTCCTTGCCCGGACAAATCCCGGTGCGGTTGCCGACGCGGTAGATATGCGTGTCGACAGCCTGCGCGGGATAGTGCCACCACATGTTCAGCACGACATTCGCCGTCTTGCGGCCCACCCCCGGCAGGCTCTCCAGCGCGGCGCGGGAATTGGGCACCTCTCCGCCATACTCCTCGACGAGCATCCGGCTCAGCTTGATGACGTTTTTCGCCTTGTTGCGGTATAGGCCGATGGTCTTGATATGCTCGATCACGCCGTCTTCGCCGAGGTCCAGCATCTTCTGCGGCGTATCGGCGATCTCGAAAAGCGCTTTGGTGGCCTTGTTCACCCCCGCATCGGTCGCCTGCGCCGACAGCGCGACGGCGACGACGAGCGTATAGGCGTTTACGTGATCGAGCTCGCCCTTGGGTTCGGGATCGGCCTCCTGAAAGCGCGTGAAAATCTCGCGAATGGTATGATAGTCGAGTTGCCTGGCCATACACGCGATATGCCGCTTGCACGCACGAGGAGCAAGCAAAGACCTTGACGCAGGTTTCGGGTCGCTTCGGTCCGAAGGGATCGGGTATGTATGAGGCCATTCAAGAGGCACGACAAATGCAGATCGAAACCGAGATCGACCAAGGCTATCATTTCAATGTCATGCGCCGCGCGCTCGATGTGATCGATGCGCATGAGGCAGCCCTATCGCTCGATGAGCTTGCCGCGCGAATGAATATGAGCCCCGCGCATTTCCAACGTGTGTTTTCCCGCTGGGTCGGTGTCAGTCCGAAACGGTATCAGCAATATCTGACACTCGGCCATGCGAAGACGCTTTTGCAAAACCGTTTCACGATTTTGCAAACCGCTCATGCGACGGGCCTTTCAGGCAGCGGGCGTTTGCATGATCTGTTCCTGAGATGGGAGGCGATGAGCCCCGGCGAGTTTGCACGCAAGGGCGACGGGCTGACGATTTTCTGGGGCCGGTTCGACAGCCCCTTCGGCCCGGCGCTCGTCATGGGAACCGAAAGAGGGCTTTGCGGCATCGGGCTTTTTGCCGAAACGGGCGAGCGTCACGCCTGGCATGATCTGACATCGCGCTGGCCGAAGGCGCGTTACGTCGAGGCACCGGAACGGCTTCGCGGCTGGGTCTTGCCGGCCTTCGGTGCAGCCGAGCCGACGGAGCCGACGCCGCTTTACCTCATCGGCGCGCCGTTCCAGATCAAGGTCTGGGAGGCGCTGATGCGAGTGCCGTCCGGGCATGTCACCAGCTACTCGGAGATCGCGGCGTCTATCGGCCATCCGCGTGCGGTGCGTGCGGTTGGCACGGCGGTCGGGCGCAACCCGATCAGCTTTCTGATCCCGTGCCACCGTGCGCTGCGGAAATCCGGGGGGCTTGGCGGGTATCACTGGGGTCTTCCGGTCAAACGCGGCATCCTCGCCTGGGAGGCGGCGCGGGCGGATGCGGAGGGCTGATGTTACAGGGCTGGGCGGAAAGATGCCGATTTTTCCCGGATAATTGTTTCGAAGCCGCGCCTTGCCAGATATGGTCCGCTCGTCCCCGACTGCACGGGGCTTCTATCAAGAGGCACAAAACATGATGCAAATTCGAGCCAAATCGACCCTGCTTCTCAGCAGCGCGGCGCTGATCGCGCTCACCGCATGCACCGATCCGAACGATCCGCGTCGTCAGACGAAATCGGGCGCCTTGATCGGCGCCGGTGCGGGCGCCACGATCGGCGCATTGATGGGGAACGACCCCGAGGAACGCCGCCGCAACGCCGCCCTTGGCGCCGTGATCGGTGGCGGTAGCGGTGCGTTGATCGGCAACCAGCTCGACAAGCAGGAAGCGGATCTGCGCGCGCAGATCGGCAATGACAACGTCACCATCCGCAATACCGGCGACCGCCTGATCGTGACCATGCCGCAGGATATTCTGTTCGCGACGGACAGCGCATCGCTGCGCCCCGATCTTCAGCGCGATCTGCGCACGGTCGGTCAGAACCTGCTGGCCTATCCGAACACAACGGTTCAGGTTCTCGGCCATACGGACAATACCGGCGAGGCCAGCTATAACCAGGGCCTGTCGCAGCGCCGCGCGCAATCGGTTGCCAGCATTCTGATGAGCGAGGGCGTGTCGTCCTCCCGCATCCGCGCCATCGGCCGCGGTGAGGATCAGCCCGTCGCAAGCAACCTGACGCCCGAGGGGCGCGCGCAGAACCGCCGCGTCGAGATCGTGATCCTTCCAAGCGCCTGACGCCCGGATCACAGGGAAAATGACAGCCCGCGCCGAGAGGCGCGGGTTTTTCAATGCGGGACGGGCTTGCCGAACGGAAGGCGAAACTCAAGTAGTGCGACGATGATCCAATAGAGGTTTGCGAATGAGTGATTTCAAACTGCTCGGCCTGTGCGGCTCCCTGCGCAAGGCATCCACCAATCGTCTGCTCCTGCGGGAAGCGGCCCGTCGTTTCGGAGAGGCCGAGTTCACCGAAGCCGATCTGCGCCTTCCGCTATATGACGGCGATCTCGAAGAGGTGTCGGGCATTCCGCCGGAGGTTCAGCGCCTCGCAGATCAGATCGCCGCAGCCGATGCGGTGATCGTGGCGACGCCGGAATACAACAAGGGCATTTCCGGCGTGCTGAAAAATGCGCTCGATTGGGTCAGCCGCACGGAGGGCGCACCATGGGCCAACAAGCCAGTTGCGGTGATGTCGGCAACCGCCGGGCGTGCGGGCGGCGAGAGGGCGCAGAACATGGTGCGCCTGTGCTTGCTGCCGTTCAGGCCGCTGATGGTGCCTGGGCCGGAGGTGCTTGTCGCGGCGACGGCGAAGCAATGGGACGGAAATGGCGGCCTGACGAACGAGATCAACGCCAAGGCACTCGACGGGCTGATGGCCGCGTTGCGGCGTGCGGTGGAGGTTAGCCGCGCAGGGTGATCAGCAGCCGGTGCCTTTGGCCACCACGCTAAGCGTTTTCCACATGATGGACAGGTCTGCCAGCAACGTCACCTTGCCGAGATATTCGGCATCATATTGCGCCCGTTCGGCAAAGCTGCTCTCGTTGCGGACCGAGATTTGCCAGAGGCCGGTCACACCGGGGCGCAGCGCGTAATAGGCGGAGCCGGGATAGATCGCCCGCTGCTCGACCATCATCGGGCGCGGACCGACAAGGGACATATCGCCTTTCAGCACATTCCAGAGCTGCGGCAGTTCATCGATGGATGTCTTGCGCAGAAACTGGCCAATCCGCGTGATGCGCGGATCGTTGCGCAGCTTCTGCGTGCGGTCCCATTCGGCCCGCGCTTCGGGATCTGCGGCCAGGTGCTTGCGGAGCGCGTCATCCGCATCAGGAACCATGCTGCGCAGTTTCCACATCCTGAACGATGTGCCGAACCGTCCGACCCGCCGCTGCGTGTAGAAGGGCGAGCCGCCGTCAAGGGCCACCAGCGCGGCGCATATCATGAGAACAACAAGAACCGGGATGGCGGCGCAGAGCACAAGCGCGATGTCCATCAGACGCTTGACGTGATCGCGATAGACGCATTTCGGTTCCGAACGGGCGAAGGCGGTGTGAACGAGCGCCTCTAGATTGGCGCCCGGCAGTGGCTGGCGAAACTGTAGCGTCATAGTCACCTCTCTGGCCATGTCGCGCAGCGCGCCGCTTGTCTTTCGAGCGCAAGAAACCTTGGCGTGCCCGAATTGTTTCAGGCGCGCGACCGTTGGACTGCTGTCCGATGGTTCGACTGTTTCAAGCTGGTTCGGCAGACTTCAGCAGACGATCGTTACGCAACTCCCAACAGTGTGCACCAACCCCCAAGTGCGTATTGCAAAAAACGGCAGGATTGTGGCCTGCGCTTTCTCTTGAGTATATGGCGGGGCGCCTCAATTAGGTCAACTTTGCGGCGCCGGCTGTAACTTTAGGGGTATTTCGGACCGGCGAAAGCTACCGAAGGTTGCGCTCGCAGAGCCAGCCAAGGCTTAGGGCGGCCATTTCCGAAACGTGCGCAATCCTTCGCCGATGCCGTAGGCCGGCGCGATCGATTGGATAGAAACTGTGATATCTCGAGGCCGTCAAATTAGCGGTTTGTTTGCCGCCTCAGGTGTTATCGCTTAACATTCATCGAATTGTTCGCATTATTCAACGCCAGATCGCACCATTTCAGCCCGTATCCGGTTATTGTGTCGGAATTGTTGACAGTTCTTCATAATCAAAGTGGACCTATGTTGTTCGGGAACTGTCGACATAATCGGAGCGCCGGAGGCGTCCCGCGAGCCTCGGACCCACGTCGCGGGGATAAAAGGCCGGTCATTTTAGCCGGATCACAAATTGTAACATATTGAAACAATAATGGCGGAAATTGGACCATGCCAACCACGGGTTTGCCGTAATCTCGCCCGAATCAAACTTCGAATTTGAGAATCGGGCCCAAGTAAGGCGATCTTGGACAGGTTGCGCCACATTCGGGGACGGTCTATCTGCAGGGGGTCTTATTCCGAGGTTTTCTCATGTCCCATTCGGTCTACGCGCGCGACCTTCCCGACGATCTCGATCTCGGCTCCGAGGTGGCGATCGATTGCGAAACGATGGGGCTGCGTCCGCATCGTGACCGGCTTTGCGTGGTGCAGCTTTCTGGCGGCGACGGCAGGGCGCATCTGGTGCAGATCGAGAAGGGCCAGCAAAGCGCGCCGAACCTCGAACGGATGCTTGCGGATCCGAACGTGTTGAAGCTGTTTCATTTCGGCCGGTTCGATATCGCGGCGCTTTATCACAGCTTCGGCGTGCTGACCGCGCCGGTCTACTGTACCAAGATCGCCAGCCGATTGGTGCGGACCTATACGGATCGGCACGGGCTCAAGGCGCTGTTGCAGGAGTTGCTGAACATCGACATTTCCAAGCAGCAACAATCGAGCGATTGGGGTGCGCAAACGCTGAGCCAGGCGCAGATAGATTATGCGGCCTCGGACGTGCTTTACCTGCATAAGCTGCGCGATGCGTTGCAGGACATGCTGGTGCGCGAAGATCGCGCGGAGCTTGCGCAGACTTGTTTCGATTTCCTGCCTACACGTGCGAAACTCGATCTCATGGGATGGCCGGATACCGATATATTCGCCCACTCCTGAAAAGGACGGGACCATGTATTCGCGCTTCATCGCCTGGCTGAAAATCCTTCTGCCGCTGGGCGCGCTGGTTCTTTTGTCCACCGTGTTCCTTTATTCGCGCGGCCCCGATCCGGTGACGACCGTTCCGCTCCTGTCGGATGGAACCGATCCGACCGACCGCGAACAGGTGGGCCGGCCCTTCTATGCAGGAACGACGGAAGCGGGCCACGCGCTGACACTTGCCGCGCGACGGGCGCGGGGCGGCAATGGCGAGGAGGGGGTGATCGCCGATGATTTGCGTGCGGTGGTCAAGATCGGGGACGGCAACCGGATCGTTCTGGATGCCGCCAGCGGGCAGCTCGAGGGCGAAGAGGCGGTCAATTTGAGCGGCGGCGTGACGCTTGAGAGCAGTTCCGGCTACACGGTGCGGACCGAGGTGTTGAACGCCGCGCTTGACCGGATCGAGATCGAGAGCGGCGCGCCAGTCGATGCCGATGGGCCGGGGCTGACGCTGTCGGCGGGAAAGCTCCGTGTGCAGCCGGCGGGCGAGACGGACGAGATCGAGTTGCTGTTCACGGATGGCGTAAAGCTGGTATATGTGCCGCAGGAAGCAGAGGCAGAATGATGTTCCGTGTCTTGAGTGTAGTTTGGATGTTCGGCCTCGGAAGTGCCGCAGCAGCGCAAGGCACCGAGGTCGCGTTCGGCACCGTGCAGCAGGATACGTCCTTGCCTGTCGAGGTGAGCGCCGAGTCCCTGTCCGTTTCGCAGAACGACGGCTCTGCGCTTTTCACGGGCAACGTGGTGATCGGCCAGGGTGAGATGCGGCTATCGGCGCCGCGGGTTCTCGTCTTCTACACCGAGGGGCAGACAGGCGTGGAGCGGCTGGAGGCAACCGGCGGTGTCACTTTGGTCAATGGCGACCAGGCCGCCGAGGCGGAGCGGGCCGATTATCACGTCAATCGCGGCACGATCGAGATGCGCGGCAGCGTCTTGCTCACGCAGGGAGCCAATACCCTCGTCTCCGACGAGATGGATGTCGATCTCGAGGCGGGAACGGCGCAGATGACCGGCCGTGTGCGCACCGTCTTTCAGGGAGAGGAGTGATGCCGGAGCTTGTTGTCACCGAGGGCGATAGCGGGCTTGTCGTGCGGCAATTGCGCAAGAGCTACAAGAAACGCGTGGTGATCCGCGACGTGACGCTCGAAGTGCAGCGCGGCGAAGTTGTGGCCCTGCTCGGCCCGAACGGGAGCGGCAAGACGACATCGTTCTACGCTATCGCGGGGCTGGTGAACCCCGAAGGCGGGCAGGTTCTGATTGACGGAGAGGATGTTACCTACCTGCCGATGTATCGCCGCGCGCGGCTCGGGATCGGGTATCTTCCGCAGGAGATGTCGATCTTTCGCGGGCTAAGCGTGGAGGACAATATCGCCGCGATCCTTGATATCAGTCAGCCCGACAGACTGCGCCGGCGCGAGAGGTTGGAGGAGCTGCTCGGCGAGTTTTCCATCGAACATTTGCGCCGCGCCCCGGCTCTTGCGCTTTCGGGGGGCGAGCGGCGGCGGGTGGAGATCGCGCGCTGCCTGGCCTCGGATCCGAAATACCTTTTGCTCGACGAGCCTTTCGCTGGGGTCGATCCGATCAGCGTCGGCGATATCCGGCATCTGGTTGCCGATCTGAAGACGCGTGGGATCGGGGTTCTCATCACCGATCACAACGTCCGCGAAACGCTGGAAATCGTGGATCGCGCCTATATCCTGCATGATGGAAAGGTTCTCATGTCGGGATCGCCCGACGAGGTGGTGCGCAACGAGAATGTGCGCCGCGTTTACCTTGGTGACAGTTTCCGTATCGGCTGAATCGCTCCCGATACCGGTTTCAGCCGATTGACAGTTGCCTCCTTCGGGATTGAAATGGGGCATGGCGTTTGGAGACTCAGATGGTCACGTCACAGATGTTCCGCAATTGCGGCCGAGCGACCGAATCCCCTGCCCAAGGCGCCAAATCCCCTTTGCCCCTGTAGACCGTGCCGATACCATCGGCGCGGCCATCGTGCAGAGATGAGACAATAACAAAGGAAATCCCATGCGTTACCAGATCACCGGCAAACAGATCGATATCGGCGAAGCGCTTCAGACCCATGTAAAGACCGAGTTGGAAGCCATGCTCGGCAAATATGCCGGGCGGCCGACGGATGCCACCGTCGTCTTTTCCAAGAGCGCGCATGAATTCGTCTGCGAGACGGTGGTTCATCTCTCCACAGGCCTGAACGCGACCGCGAAGGCTCATGCCGTTGAAATCTATGCCGCTTTCGATGGGTGCTGCGAGAAGATGGACAAGCAGTTGCGGCGCTACAAGCGCCGGCTGAAAGACCATCACAAGGATCGCACCGAACCGGTTGAACTCATGGGCGCGTCCGCTTATATCCTCGCGAGCGAAATCGATACGCAGGAAGATGAGCCCGATACGCTTCAACCGATCATCGTCGCGGAGATGGAGACACAGATTCCATCGCTGACAGTCGGTGAAGCGGTGATGCAGATGGAACTGGCAGGACTTCCCGTCCTCGTGTTCCGCAATGACAAGAAGGACGGGGTGAACGTCGTATATCGCCGGGATGATGGCAACATCGGCTGGATCGATCCGTAAACGAGTTGCGGCGACGTTGGTCCATAACGCGAGCAGCACATGAAATTTGCAGAACTTCTGAATCCACGGGCCGTGAAGGCCGTGTCTTCGACGTCGAGCAAGAAACGTCTGATGCATGACATCGCCGATATCGCCGAGAGTGCCTACGGCATCCCGGCGGATCGGTCGGTCGATGCGCTCATGGAGCGTGAAAACCTTGGGCCCACGGGGGTGGGCCATGGCGTTGCCCTGCCGCATGCGCGGCTCGATTGCGTCGGCTCGGTGGTGGGCGTTTTCATGCTGCTGGAAAAGCCGATCGATTTCAATTCGGTCGATCGCCAGCCCGTGGATATCGTTTTTGCGCTTTTCGCCCCCGAAGATGCCGGGGTCGAACACCTCAAGGCGCTGGCGCTCGTGTCGCGGACATTGCGAGACCCGGAATTCTGCACCAAGCTGCGGGCCAATCCCGATCCGGCGACGCTCCATACGATCATTACCGAGGGCGCGACCCTCGCCGCGTGACGGCTCTCAGGCCGGGCGAGCGTCCGGCCAGTCCGAAAATCCGAACATCATGTAATCGCGCGAATAGGCGTCGCGACAGAGCGTTTCGATCTCGTCATCGTAAATCGCCGATAGGGTGCTGCCGTGGGGATCCGTCTGCTCTAAAATCGGCGCATCCGAGATGCCGAGTTGCATTGCCAAGGCCGGTAGCGCGTCGGGCAAGTCGGCCTCGCGAAACAGGTGATCGGGGAGGCAGAATTCCGACATGCCTTGAAGCACTGCAGTCTGGCTCGCCCAATGCGCATCAACACGAATGCTTGTCTGGCCGTTAAGGTTGAGCCGCAGAAAGCGCAGGAAATCCTTGAACGCCTGTTTGTAGGTCACGGAGTCCTGCATCGACGCGTCAGGTAAAGGGATGCAGTGAAAGCGCGCCAGTTGGTTGCGGATTTTTGCGAAGCTTCCCGGCCCGGTGTTCACTATCTTGTCGCAAAAGGCGGCGTGGACACGTGCCACGGGATGCCGCAAGACGGTAAAGCGGCGGTGGCCGGGGTGCTCGCTCATCCACGCGCGGAGCGTTTTCTGGTTGTGCCGAGTTACGAGCTCGCCGCCGCCGAGCTGCGCCATCCAGTCCGTTACAGCCGCTTCGGGGCCAGAGCGCATGGGCATGAAGAGGAGCGGGTATGACGGGTGGGTCACGTAAGACGGCACGACCGGGCCGCGCCGCGGCTCGAAATTCGGGGTTCTCGACAGATCGAAACGATCGAAGTTGCGCAAGGCGCTTTCCATCTGATCGAAATTTTCGACCTTCTCGCGCAGGCTTTGCGGGTTCTGCGGCTTGAGCTTGCTCTCGAAACGCTCGGGCGGGGTGGGAACACCCAACCAGCTTGCCAGACCGCTCAGGATCTCGGGATCGTTCAGATCGTCGTAGCCGATGTAAAAGGCGGTTTGGCCCGTCACCTGCAGCGCGCGCAGAATCTCGAGTTGGAAGGCCTGAACCTCCCCGAAATGCCGTTCGAACTCGACCGCATCGAACTGCGCGGTCGCCGTCTTGCGGTTTTTGACATCGGTCAGTTTCCACTGATCCGTCGCGCGCGCGATCTGCAGGCTCACATAGCTGTCCACCGGATTGCGCGTCAGGACGATCTTGGCGCAGCGCGGATCGGCCAGAAGCGCGGGCAGGATGCGCGGGTCGTGATCGTGGAAGAAGCGGAACCCGCCCAAGCCATCGCTTCGCGTTCGAATGGCCTTCAGCAGCTTCTCGGGGCGGTCTTCGCGGGCGCGATGAGTGACGCCGAGAATCTCGGTGCTGTTGGGATAGCCGATGAAATTGGGATTGAACGCCTCTCCATGCGAGGTGATGCCGTCGATCCGGTTAAGATAATCCTCAAGCAGGTTCGAGCCCGTTCTCATTCCGGCAAAGATCACGAAATGATCGAAACCGCCCTGCATGGCTTATTTCACCAGATAGGGGCGTGTCGGGGCCGGATTGCGCGCAGCGGATGGGGCAATCGGATCGGCGGGGAAATCGCCCATGAGATAGGGGTGCATCCCCTGGTTCTTGAGATTCTGCAGGAACTGGCCGAAGCCGGTGAGATCGACAATGTTTGGAGCCTCGGTCAACCGGCGGCGCGGCTCTAGCCCGATTTCATCTATAATGACCTGTATCGCCTCCATCGGGCTTTCGATGAATTCGGCCATGGTCCAAATGCGTTTGCGACATTTCGAGTAGGGCGAGCGCAGCGCATCGAGCATTTCGGTTTCAATCTTCTGCAATTGCGCGGCTTCGCGTCTCAGATCCGCAAAGGTGCGGTTGGATTGGAAAAGCGGGATCGCCCATGCTCCGCTGATGACGGAAACCTGCGCATTCGGATCCTTGGCGATGTCCCAGATGACGTGCCGCGTGCTGCGCGGCCCAAGCTGGAAACACTGGCATTCCCCGCGCGTGTTCCAGAGCAGGTTGGTCAGGAACATCTTGGGATCGTAATCGCGCAGCGTGGCGCTATCGGACAGCGCGCCGTTCATCACGGACTGGCCCTCGGCGAAATGTGCGCGGTCCGGTGCGAAGAGATGACCATGAACCCGCGCGCCCGTGATTTGCGCAAGCCACGGCTCGAAATCGGTGAAAAGTTCGGTGAAGCCCTGAAAGACGGAGTATTTCGCCGCCGTCACGCCGTTTTCCCAATCCTCGTTCGGAAACCGGCTTTGCATATAGAGCCCTGGCCGCCCGCGTGTGCGCCGGTCCACCGCCTTGGCGAAGATGCGATCGATCTTGCCGGGATTGGGTTCCTGCAGGCTCACCTCTCCGGGTTTCGGGTTCAGGAACGTGTCGTAGAGCCGGTCCGCGTTGTGCCAGATCTTGCGGGCGACAAAGCAGTCGGACCGGCGCAGAAGTTGCAGGTGGTCGTCGTAGAAAATATGCGGTTTGCCCTGAAAATCGAACTTCGACAGGGTCAGGGAGCGGCTAACGATATTGGTCGAATAGAGCCGCGCGAGCGTCTGGAAATAGCTTTCATCGGGGATCCAGACATGGCGGAAATAGCGATCATATTGCCTGCGCTTCGGATCGCCGAGGATGGAAGCGAGGGTTCGCCTCGTGAGGCACCACCATTGGCTGCCCATATGCGGCACGAGCCCGTCCGGGATCTTGCGGCGATATCCGATCTTGCGCTGAAATTCGACGAATCGGTCGAACAGATACCGGCTCTTGCGCCAGGAGAACGGGAACCGCATGGTGAAGCGTTCCTCGTCGAGGCCGCCGACCGTCCAGGGCACATCGGCGGTCGTGGCGCTTTCGATATGGTCGGTTCTGGGGCGGGCCTTGAGGTAGTCGATCAGTTCCTGAACGGGGCGCAGCGGAAGGCAGGACCCGGAGGTGAGATAAACATGGCTGACATCCTCGAACTCCGCCAGCATCATTTCGCTCGCATCCTGACTGGCGGCGACCAGCCCCCATGTGCCCCATTCGCAGCGATGGCGGCGCGAAAAGCGGATCAGCGGATCGTCCGACAGGCGCGAGGTGAAAATCCGGTAGCGCGCGTTCGGCACATCCTTATCGACATGGATCACCACGGGACATCCCGCTTTTGTCCATTGCCGCGCGACCTGTTCGGCCCGGTGCAGCGCGGTATGCGCGAGCATGACGATGCCGACGCTCATGCCCAGTTGCCCATCGACATGAGGCCGAGAATTTCGAGCTGCCGCCAGTTGATGTATTTTTCCGAGAACTTGCACCAAAGCTCGGGGTTGTCGCGCAGTGCGCTCGCATAGGCGACGTATTCCTGGCTGCCGGCGTAATGCTCGCGGCGCTTCAGCTCTTCCATCGCCTTCTCGTTGAAGGTGCTTAGGAACTTGGTGTGCAACAGCGCGCCGGAGGCTTTTTCGCCGCCCCATTCGTCATAGACGTAATTGAGCCCGCGCGGCAGGAGCATATGAGTCGAGCTGGCATAGACATAGCGCTTGTCCCACCTGACCAGCGGGATCTTGTTGAGCGCCGGGGCCGCTTCCGGCCGGTCGGCAAAGAACACGCGCGACCGCACGCCGCCCTGAATCCACAGGTTGCCGAGCAGGTGATTGCGCTTGAGCGTGTAGTTTCCGGAATCGAACCAGCATGCGATATCGAGAGGGTTCTGCCCGGCCTGATACGGCACGGCATCAATGCGCCCCTTGGGATACATATCCAGCAGCATCGCACTGAAGGACCGGATCGAGGACGCCTCCAGCCAATCGGTGAGCGCGGGCAGGGGGCGGGTGTCGCAAAACGGGTAGACGAAGAATTCGTCGGGATCGACGGTGAGGCACCAATGGCCGTGGCCGTATTTGCGCAGTAGCCAGTTGATCCAATCCATACCGAAGCGCGAGCGCTTGTAGCTCTTGCGGCTGTGCCAGACCGAAACATCCGGTTGATCCGCGAGCAATTCGGCGCTGCCGTCCGTGCTGTCATTGTCGACGAAGATAAAATGCGACACGCCCATGTCGCGGTAGTATTTCAGGAAATATGGCAGGCGGACGCCTTCGTTCCGAAAGGTGCAGAACAAAAGGATGTCGTTGCGGCGGATTTGATCGGTGCGGTTGAATACCGGCTTGAGTTCGCGACGTTTGCGAAACGCGCGAATCCTCCAGCGTTTGCGCTGAAGTCTCAGGCCATATCGTTGAACCACACCCAAGGGTCAGCGTTCTTTCTTATCGGTCACAAGCCGCATGGGTATCAAAGAAGGGTAAACAGCCGGTTGAAATGTGCCTGCCATTCGGGCGCCCGGAAACGCCGCTTTTCGTTCTGCTCACCGCTTTGGCCCCGACGTGCTTGCGCCAGTTGCTCGATTTTATTGCGCCAAGCGTAGCTGTCTGATTCCGCCGCGTAAATAGGGTATTGGCCAAGCACCTCTTCAAATGCGGGCAAAGGGTTGCAGATCAGCGGCACATTCAGATGCGCAGCTTCAATGGCCGGGTATCCGAACCCTTCGGCGCGGCTCGGAAACAGCAGGCCATTCGCCTGTTCGAGAAGCGCCCAGAGCTGCGGATCGGGCAAGCTGGGCAGTTCATGCACGTTTGCGGCACTATCGAGCCGTGCAAAAACCTCTTCGCTGAGCCAGCCGCGCTTTCCGCAGATCAGAAGTTGCGGCGCATCCGTGCCGTCGAAATCACGCCAGAGATCGAGCAGAAAGCCGATATTCTTGCGCGGCTCTATCGTGCCGATGGTCACGAAGTAGGGCCGGTCCGACCAAGGGCCGCCCGGCGCGGTGCCGATGGTCATGTCCGGCAGGCCGGGCAGGAGAACTTCGATCCTGGAAGGCGCGAGACCGGTATGCCGGAGCAGGGATCGCTTCGTCGCCTGCGAATTGCACAGAACCAGATCGGCGTTTTTATCGGCGCGGTCGAGCAGGTTTTCGAACTTGCGGCGTGACTTCGGCGTCTGCGTTTCGGGGAGATCGAGGGGGATCGTGTCATGCAGATAGGGAACGATGCGCAGTCGCGCGCTTTGGGCGGCGCCGATCACCCTGTCGGTAAAGTTGGTTTGCCCGATATTGAAGTAGACGGTGCCTTCCGGCAGATGGCGGCGCAGCATCCCGCCAAGACCGGGCGGCGTGGCGCGATCGACAGCGATGCGGCGCAATCCGGCTTCCGTGGCGCCGCGCCCCGGATTGGTGCGGCGCATGACGCGAGAGATCGCGTCGCCGCATGTCCATCGCCGCCGGGCGCAATGCGCATGCAGATCCGCGCAGCCTTGGCGGTCAAGCAGCAGATAGCCGAGCGGTGTTCGCAGAAGCCCCAATAGCGGAGTAGGACATTGCGCAAGATGCGCGAGGTAGGCGCGTTCGATCCGGTCTATGCCTGTCGGGTGCAGGTGCGCACGGCTGACGGTGCGGGTGACGTCGAGCAGGTGCGCGGGCGCGGGGCTATTGACGGTAGTCGGCAACTTGATGCCAGCGCCAGGCGTCCTCGATCATCTTCGGCATGGTCGATCGCGTGGCAGCCCAGCCGAGTTCTTCGCGCGCGCGGGAGGAGCCGGAAACGAGCTTGACGGCATCCCCGGCGCGGCGTTCTCCGATGTTGGTCGGAACATCGCGATTGGTGACGCGGCGCGCGGCGTCGATCACCTCGCGCACGGAAAAACCGTCGCCCGTGCCGAGATTGAAATCACGGCTCGGCTTGCCATCGAGCAACCAGCGCAAGCCGAGGATATGCGCGTCGATCAGATCGGAGACATGCACATAGTCGCGGATACAGGTTCCGTCCGGTGTCGGGTAGTCCGTTCCGAATACGGTGATGGCCTCCCTCTTTCCCGCCACGGCATCGAGCACGATGGGGATGAGATGCGTTTCGGGGCGGTGGAACTCGCCGATTTCTGCATCCGGATCGGCTCCGGCGACGTTGAAATAGCGAAAGATCACATGGCGCAGCCCATGCGCGGCTTCGAAGTCGCGCAGCATGATTTCGATGGCCGCTTTCGACGCGCCATAGGCGTTGATCGGGCGCTGCGGCGTCGTTTCATCAAGCAGCACGTTGTCCTGATCGCCATAGGTGGCGCAGGTTGAGGAAAAGACGATGTCGCGGCACCCATGCGCCAGCGCGGCTTCGACGAGATTGAGCGAGCCAAGCACGTTGTTGCGCCAGTAGAGCGCGGGATCGCGCATGGCCTCATCGACCCGGCTCACAGCGGCGAAATGAAGGACGGCTTTCGGATCATGCTCTGCAAAAGCGCGGTCAATATCGGCGCGGCGCGACAGGTCGCCCTCGACCAAGGGGCCGAACTTCACGGCGTCTTTCCAGCCGGTCGACAGGTTGTCTAATGTCACGGGCGTGAACCCGGCGCGGGCCAGCGCCTTGCACGCGTGCGAGCCGATATAGCCTGCGCCGCCGGTGACGAGAATCTTCATCCTGCTACTCTGCGGCGTTGCCGATCTGCATCACGGAGCCCAGGAAGGCGCGCAGGTCGTCCTTCAGATCGTCGCGCGCGAGGCCGAAGGCGACAGTTGCTTGCAGGAACCCAGCTTTGGAGCCGCAATCGAACCGTTGGCCGCGAAAGCGATAGCCGTAAACACCCGTTCCGTCGATTTCCTGTGCGATGGCATCGGTCAACTGAATTTCTCCGCCCGCGCCTGTCTTGATCTTGTTAAGGTTCTTCAAGACGCTCGGATGCAGGATGTATCGTCCGATGACAGCAAGGTTGGACGGCGCTTCGTCGGATGAAGGTTTTTCAATCATTCCCTTCACCGACACGAGTGCGCCCATATCGTCTTGCACGTCGAGTATCCCGTAGCTCGACGTTTTCTCGCGCGGAACTTCCATCGCGGCGACGATATTGCCGCCGGTTTCCTCGTAAGCTTCCACCATTTGTTGCAAGCAAGGTTTTTCAGCCGATATCACGTCGTCCGGCAGCATTACCGCAAAGGGCTCATCCCCGATCAGGCGCCGCGCACACCATACCGCGTGACCCAGCCCGAGCGCCTTGTGCTGGCGCATATAGGCGATGGCTCCGCTTTCCATGTTGGTCGATTTCAGATCCTCGAGGATCTTGTCCTTGCCCTTCTTACGCAGTTCCTGTTCCAGCAGGGGCGACTGATCGAAGTAATCTTCAAGCGCGCCCTTGCCGCGTGACGTGATGAAGATGAATTCCTTGATCCCCGCGGCGCGCGCCTCATCAATGGCGTATTGAACCAGCGGGCGATCCACCAGCGTCATGATCTCCTTGGGAACGGATTTCGTTGCGGGAAGAAATCGGGTGCCGAGGCCAGCGACTGGAAAAACTGCTTTGGTGACTTTTCTGCGCATGGGGCGGATCCTTGTTGCTGCGGCTTACTGCGCGTCTCTTGGTATGCCACAGGAATTCCGAAACGTGTATGACATAACTCTGTAGAAACTGCTTTATTTCAAAAAAGGGTTGCTAACTCCTGCCGATCAAAGCGGTTTTCGAGCGGATGCCGGCCAACCGCCGCAAGGTGCGATTGATCCTGTCTTGCCGTCCCGCAAGCTGAAAAAGCGGTTCGGTGCGAACCTCCCGGCCGAATATGCCGCCAATATGATGCCAAAAGCCTTCGTCATTGAATGTGACGCGATGATAGCGCGCGTTCGGCGAAAAATCAAAGACCGTGACCCTGTGCCCCTGCCGCACCAAATCGCGTGCCTTGCAAAGACTGGGGCGGCGGCGTCCGGAGTCTACAGTCAGGTAAATGTCCTCGCCGGTCATGGGCTGCACCGGCACGATGGGGGTTTCGGGCGGCGGCGCAAAGTGCGGCAGCCGCGGGGGCGGGATCGGGTTTGCATAGCCGCGCTGCAAGTCACGCATCAGGCGGTGGACATCGTCCGGCGTGAGCGTTCCCCGTTGCATGTGTTTAAGCAGCCAGCCGCGCCTTTCGCCCATCAATGCGGCTCGCGCGTGGTCGCGTTCGTCCGGCGCGGTGTGTTTGGCATGGAAAAGTGCAGAGGAAGCGCCGATCTCGTAAAGCCTGCGCGGGGTTCGGTCGGGCGCTCTGAACCGGCTCGGCCCGGTGGCGTGATGCACGATTGCCTTCGGCACATGGAGCGTCTTTCCGCCGCCTTTCGAGATGCGCAGCGTCAGGTCGGTTTCTTCAAGGTAGAAGGCGAAGCGTGGATCGAAGCCGTTGTGCCGAAGCAGGACGTCGCGGCGGAACGCCATATTGGTGCCGCAGAGGCGCGGACGGAAATCGCCATGACCGCGCACCACTTGCGGTTCCGCCCCGGTGGTCGGCGCCGCAATGCTGCGCCCGGCCGGATCGACCAGCAACGCGGCGTGCTGGATCGAAATTCCGTTGCGCCTCAAAGTGGTGCCGCCCGCCTGCGCGACGGCCTTATCCGCAAACACTTCGCTGAGATGCGAGAGCCAGGTCGGCTCCGGCACCGCGTCATCGTCGATAAGGGCGATGATATCGCCAGCCGCGTGGGCGATGCCTTCGTTGCGCGCTTCGGAGATGTTGGCGCGTTCGAAGGGAATGACTTTCCGCCCGCAGCGTAGATCCGCGACGCGCGCGACCTCCGCACCTTCCGCGCAGGCGACGACGACGATCTCGAACAGCGGATGGTCCAGCTGCGATAGCGCCTTCAGGCACCTTTTCAGGAACTGCGATCGGTCGCGGCTGACGACGATGATGCTGACCGGCAGGGGGAGCATCTGCGCTCAGACAGGCGAAAGATCGATGCCCGGTGCGGTCGCGACGAAAAACGGATTGGCGAAGCCGGGCTTGCCATAGGCCAGCGGCGTCAGATCGTCGAGCCGAAGAACCTGCCCACCCGCGCCGCTCAGGACGGCATGCCCGGCGGCGGTGTCCCATTCCATGGTGCGGCCAAGGCGCGGATAGAAATCGGCCTCTCCGGTGGCGACGAGGCAGAATTTCAGCGATGATCCGGCGCTGCGGCTGTCTTTCACGTCATAGCGGCGGATATAATCGTCTGTCGCCTGATCGCGATGCGATTTGGACGCCACGACCATCAAAGCCTCCTCGTCGGGTGACGAGACGTGAATGGCGGTCTGTTCGCCTACGGTTTCCTTCTCGAACGGGCCGGTTTCCTCGACGCTTTGCCCATTCGCGAGCGTATAGAAAAGGCGGTTCTTCGCCGGCGCATAGACGACTCCCCGTACCGGCATCCCGCCTTCGACAAGCGCGATATTGACGGTGAAA
This sequence comes from Marivita sp. GX14005, assembly GCF_023370775.1. Classification (GTDB taxonomy): domain Bacteria; phylum Pseudomonadota; class Alphaproteobacteria; order Rhodobacterales; family Rhodobacteraceae; genus Marivita. The sequence continues at coordinate 761,773 of NZ_JAMCCQ010000001.1, read as the reverse complement.
TCACCGCGACGGTGGATGAACTCCTTCGTGCCGTCCAGCGGATCGACGATCAGGAAGTCGCGCACATCGAGATCATGCGTGTCCGATTGCTCCTCGGTCACCAGCGCGACGTCCGGAAACGCGGCGCGGAGCCCCGCGGAGATCAGCGTGTCCGCGGCTTCGTCCGCTTCGGTCACCGGGCTTGCGTCGGATTTGGAGCGCACATCGAGATCGTCGGTCTGGTAGACCTTCATGATCTCGTCGCCCGCCTTGAGCGCCAGACGGCGCATCACTTGCATCAGTGCATCATAATCCACGGTGTTCCGCCCCGGCTTCATTGATTTGAAAATCTGTTCCTCTTATCGTCGGCTTAACGATTATCCGCAATAAAAGTCAGGGCAACTGACGCCGAATTTGCGGAGCGAGGCGAAGGCGAAGAGCAGTGTTTCAGAAAACGGTCCCGACAAACCGGGTTTCCTCGGCTGTCAATATTGCCGAGTTGATCTACCACAACACGGTCAGATCCATTCGCAAGACGCATGGAAACGCCTTCATGTCGATCGCGATCAGCGTGTTTCAATCGCTGATGTTCGTGCTGTTCTTCTACGTCATGTTTTCGGTCATGGGCCTGAAAGGTCTCGCGCTCAGGGGAGATTTCGTGATTTTCCTGTTGACCGGGATCTTCATGTTCATGACTCACAACAAGGCGGTCGGCGCGGTGTTCGGCAGCGAAGGGCCGGCCAGTCCGATGATGCAGCATGCGCCGATGAACACATTCATCTCCATTGCATCCGCGATGATCTCGACGCTCTATATTCAGGTTCTGGCGATGATCCTGATCCTTTTCATCTATGATGTCGCGATGAATCCCTATGTGCTGACGGAGATCGTCGAGCCCGTCCCGGTGCTTGGAATGTTGCTGCTCTCGTGGTTCTCGGGCGGTGCGATCGGTCTGGTTTTTCTGGCGCTGAAGCCGTGGTTTCCCGGCTTCACCGGCACGCTCGCCACGCTTTACAAGCGAGCTAACATGATCGCCTCGGGCAAGATGTTCGTGGCCAATTCCTTGCCCGCATTCATGGTGTCGATGTTCGACTGGAACCCGCTCTTTCATACCATCGATCAGGCACGCGGCTTTGCCTTCATCAATTACGTCCCGCGAAACAGCAATTGGGAATATGTGGTCTACCTGTCGCTCGTGATGCTGATGATCGGGTTGATGGGAGAATTCTACACCCGCAAACACGCCTCGGCGTCGTGGTCAGCGCGACGCTGATCACGTCACGACACGAAGCGTCAGGTTGATGCGCCCGCCCTTCGGCAGCAGAGTGGAGCTTCCGGGGCGCACCCTGTCGATGCCGTGATAGGCGCGGCGCGCCTCGCCCTGCATCACCACCACATCGCCTGAGCAAAGCCAGATCGATTCGGTCTTCCCGCCGCGTGTGACGTTGCCCATGCGGAACAGCGCATCGTCGCCAAGCGACACGGACAGGACCGGCTGCGTAAGATCGGCTTCGTCCTTGTCCTGATGCAGCCCCATTTTCGCGCTCTCGTCATACCAGTTGATGAGACAGCATTGCGGCGCTCGTGCGCCCGGAACAAGATCGCGCCAAAGCTTCAGCAGCGGTTCGGGAATGGGCGGCCATGCGGCGCCCGAGGGGTGCCGATCCTCATAGCGATAGCCGGTCGCATCGCTGATCCAGCCATAGTCACCGGCGGCGCTCATCCTGACCGACATCTGCTTGCCGCGCGGCGTCGTCGGGCGCACCAGCGGCGCTTGCGCAAGGCAGGCGCGGATTTCGTCCACCAGTGCCGATTGCGCATCTGCAGGCAGGTAGCCGGAATGAATTTCGAAATCCCGAACGCGGAGAATGGTCATTCTTCGGATCTAACGGCCCGGCAGCGTGAAAAACATACCGAATTTTCAGAAATTCCGGATAGCAGCGACGCTTGCAGGCGTAGGGATGCCTCCTTATATACCCTGCGGACCTGCTGAAGACAGTTGGCTTCGGCAAATCGGAATGCGGGGCGGGATGCCGGAACGGGTCATCGTCTCGCGATATCGCCTTGGAAATAGAAGGGATCGAAAACATGGCCAAAGTGATTGGTATTGACCTCGGAACGACCAACAGCTGCGTCGCGATCATGGATGGATCGCAACCGCGCGTGATCGAAAACTCCGAAGGTGCACGCACAACACCCTCCATCGTCGCCTTTACCGATGATGAACGTCTCGTCGGCCAGCCCGCGAAGCGGCAGGCTGTCACAAACCCCGAAAACACCGTCTTCGGCGTCAAGCGCCTGATCGGCCGTCGCAACGACGATCCCGATCTCGCCAAGGACCGCAAGAACATGCCGTTCGAGGTGATCGACGGCGGCAATGGCGACGCATGGGTGCGCGCCAAGGGTGAGAAATACTCTCCCTCGCAGCTCTCCGCCTTCATCCTGCAAAAGATGAAGGAAACCGCAGAGAGCTATCTGGGCGAAGAGGTGACACAGGCCGTCATCACCGTGCCCGCCTATTTCAACGATGCTCAGCGGCAAGCCACGAAAGACGCCGGCAAGATCGCCGGGCTTGAAGTGCTGCGGATCATCAACGAACCGACCGCTGCGGCGCTTGCCTATGGCCTCGACAAGAAAGACAGCAAGACGATCGCCGTCTACGACCTTGGCGGCGGCACGTTCGACGTGACCATTCTTGAGATCGACGACGGCCTGTTCGAAGTGAAATCCACCAATGGCGATACCTTCCTCGGCGGTGAAGATTTCGACATGCGCATCGTCAACTACCTCGCCGAAGAGTTCAAGAAAGAGAACGGCGTCGATCTGACGAAGGACAAGATGGCGCTGCAGCGTCTCAAGGAAGCGGCGGAAAAGGCGAAGATCGAGCTTTCCAGTTCCAGTCAGACGGAAATTAACCAGCCGTTCATCTCGATGGACGGGAAAACCGGGCAGCCGCTGCACCTCGTCATGAAGCTGACCCGCGCCAAGCTGGAGAGCCTCGTCGGCGATCTGATCAAGGCATCGATCAAGCCGTGCCAGGCCGCGCTCAAGGATGCCGGGCTCAAGACCGACGATATCGACGAGGTCGTCCTTGTCGGCGGCATGACGCGGATGCCCAAGGTGTTCGAGGAAGTGACCAAGTTCTTCGGCAAGGAGCCGCACAAGGGTGTGAACCCCGATGAGGTCGTCGCCATGGGCGCCGCCATTCAGGCAGGTGTTCTGCAAGGCGATGTGAAGGACGTGGTTTTGCTCGACGTGACGCCGCTGTCGCTCGGGATCGAAACCTTGGGCGGTGTGTTCACCCGCCTGATCGATCGCAACACCACGATCCCGACGAAGAAGAGCCAGATCTTCTCGACCGCCGAGGACAACCAGAACGCCGTGACGATCCGGGTCTTCCAGGGTGAGCGCGAGATGGCGACCGACAACAAGATGCTCGGTCAGTTCAATCTTGAGGATATCCCCCCCGCACCGCGCGGCATGCCGCAGATCGAGGTGACCTTCGACATCGATGCCAACGGCATCGTGTCCGTGTCGGCCAAGGACAAGGGCACCGGCAAGGAGCAGAACATCACGATCCAGGCGTCCGGCGGTCTGTCCGACGAGGATATCGAGAAGATGGTTCAGGAAGCCGAGGCCAATGCGGAATCCGACAAGAAGCGCCGCGAACTGGTCGAGGCCCGCAACCAGGCGGAAAGCCTGATCCATTCGACGGAGAAATCGCTCGAAGATCACGGCGACAAGGTCGATCCGACGACTGTCGAGGCGATCGAACTTGCCGTTGCCGCGCTGAAGGACGATCTGGAAGACGACAAAGCCACGGCCGAGAAGATCCGGTCGGGCATCCAGAACGTCACCGAAGCGGCGATGAAGCTCGGGGAGGCGATCTACAAGTCGCAGCAGGATGAGGGCGAACCCGAAGCGCCGTCCGCCGATGCGCCGGAAGGATCGAACGACGATGACGACAGCATCGTCGACGCCGATTTTGAGGATCTCGACGACGACAAGCGCGCTTGACGCTTGTTGAACGGAACCGATCAAGGGGCCGGACCGGATACCGGGCCGGCCTCTTGCGTTCCGCGACAAGGAGGGCTTGATGGCCAAACGTGATTATTACGATGTGCTCGGCCTATCGAAGGGCGCCTCGGCCGAGGAAATCAAGAAAGCGTATCGGCGAAAGGCGAAAGAGCTTCATCCAGACCGAAACGGGAGCAATCCCGATGCGGAAGCGCAGTTCAAGGAAGCTAATGAGGCGCATGAGGTTCTGAAAGATCCCGACAAGAAGGCAGCCTATGACCGATACGGTCATGCCGCGTTCGAGGGCGGGATGGGCGGCGGGCGTCCTGGCGCAGGCGGGCATGGCGATTTCGCGTCGGCGTTTTCGGACGTATTTGACGATCTGTTCGGCGATTTCATGGGCGGCGGCCGCGGCGCCGGGCGCCAACGTGCGGCGCGGGGCGCTGATCTGCGCTATAATCTGCGCGTCACGCTTGAAGACGCCTTTGGTGGTTTGCAGAAAACCATACAGGTGCCCACTTCGGTGCAATGCGATGCCTGTTCCGGCTCCGGCGCGGAAGGCGGGGCGGAACCGACGACCTGCCCCACTTGCTCCGGCATGGGAAAGGTGCGCGCAACACAGGGGTTCTTCACCGTTGAGCGCACATGTCCAACCTGTTCGGGGCTTGGCCAGACGATCAAGAACCCGTGCAAGAATTGCGCCGGCGCCGGCCGCGTTCAGAAGGAGCGCGCGCTGTCGGTGAACATTCCCAAAGGCGTGGAAACCGGCACCCGTATCCGGCTTGCCGGCGAGGGGGAGGCGGGCCTGCGCGGCGGACCTCCGGGCGATCTTTACATTTTCATCGATGTCGCCCCGCACAAATTGTTCGAACGTGACGGAGTGCATCTGCACTGCCGCGTTCCTGTGTCGATGACCGTCGCCGCGCTTGGGGGTACGATCGAAGTGCCAACGATCGATGGCGGGCGCAGTCGCGTGTCGATTCCCGCTGGAAGCCAGTCGGGCCGTCAAATGCGCCTGCGCAGCAAGGGCATGCCGGCGCTTCGCGGGCAGGGGCAGGGCGATATGTTCATCGAACTGGCCGTCGAGACGCCCGTGAACCTCACATCGCGGCAGAAAGAGCTGCTACGCGAGTTCGAGGATCTAAGCGAGGACAATAACCCCGAATCCAAAAGTTTCTTCAAATCCGTCAAGGGGTTTTGGGATTCGATGAAAGGCTGACTACGGGGCCGCGGTTTTTGCGCGGCCCTTAGCCTTTTGTTAAGCGCTTACTGCCAATATGGCGGCATGTCTAGCAACGCGGTGCAACCCTCCCTGTTCGAAGCTCCGGCGCCCGCGCCGGTGAAGGCGCGGCAGCCATCCTATATCGCCGGTCATCGTAAACGCCTGCGCGAACGGTTCCTTGTCGGCGGGGCGGATCCTCTGCCGGATTATGAAATGCTGGAACTGCTGCTGTTCCGAACGATCCGCAATGGCGATGTGAAGCCTGCGGCCTATCGGCTGATCGACACATTCGGCGATTTCAACCGCACCATCTCCGCCCCTATCGATCGGCTCAAGGAGGTCGAGGGGATCGGTCACGAGGTCGCGCTCGATCTCAAACTGGTGGAGGCGGCGGCGCATCGCTTGTCTCAGGCCCGCGTTCTGCGGCGGCAAGTAATCTCAAGCTGGGATGCTCTTCTGGACTATTGCCGCGTGAGTATGGCGCATCGGGAGACCGAACAATTCCGCATCCTCTTTCTGGATCGTAAGAACGTGCTGATCGCCGATGAGATGCAGGGTCGGGGAACCGTCGATCATGTTCCCGTCTATCCGCGCGAAGTGATAAAACGCGCGCTCGATCTAAATGCTTCTGCGTTGATCCTCGTTCACAATCATCCCTCCGGCGATCCGACACCATCGACAGCGGATATCGACATGACGCAAAATATCCTGCGCGCCTGCGGGGCGGTTGGGATTACCGTGCACGATCATCTCATCGTCGGAAAATCGCGAGAAACGAGTTTTCGTGCAGAGGGATTGATTTAACGGACCCATACTTCGACCCTTCGATTGACCTGCCGGCCCCAACCGGTATCGTCGCAAGCCATCGGCATCGCCTCCCCGAATGCGTCGGTCGAAAGACTGACATGCTCAAGATGGGTTTTTGCCACCGACGCTTCGACGGCCTGTTTGACGGCAAGCGCCCTCTGCTTCGCGATTCGGGCGTTCAGCTCGGCCGCGCCACGCCCGTCGGAGAATCCGATGAACACAAGCTGACGCCCATCGTAAATGCCCGCTTCGATCGCGCGGGCGAGTTGCTGGAGGTTGGAGCGGGACTGCGCGTCAAGGCGTGTGGCGCCGGGTTCGAACCTGAACGAGGTCGTCAATCGCCGCAATGGCGTCAAGATGTCGACCATCCGCTTGAGCCGGGCAAGACCGGGCTCGCCCGCCGCAACGCGGATTGCGTTTGCGAACCGATCCCCCTGAGCGTTGATCTCGACCTCCTCCGGCGCCTGATCCACAAACCCCGCGCGCCGCGCAATGATCTGAGCCGGCCCCGAGCGCAGATAGGCAAGGAAATCGCGTGCAAGTTTGGGCAAGCGCCGCGCCGGCACATAAAGAAACATCGGCGCAGTCAGGGGATAATCCTCGGTCTTGATCGTCAGCCGATCGGCGGTGAGCGTGAACCCGCATGAGCCATTCAGCGCCAGCGGTCGAGCGTTGCCGACCTCCGAATGGCTGACGATACCGATCCCGAGCGGATCGCGCATGACGGAGCGGGAAAGAAGGCGGTTCGTTTCGTGCCGCACAACATCCGGGCGAAGCGTGCGCGAGGCCGGTCGCAACAGCCTGTCGTCGATGGCCTGTGCGATGCCGGATCGGGGATGCAGCAAATGAACAGAGATCGGTGCATCGGGGCCGCCGAGTTCGCGCCAGTTGTCGATTTCTCCGGCCAGCACGCGCGACAATTCGTTCATCGAGATAGCGGAAACCGGATTGGTCGGCGCGACGATCGCCGTCATCGCGTCGAGCGCAAGGATGCGACTGCGTTTTGCATCGTCGAGCGTGCCGAGACCGGCTTGCTTTGCCAGGTTTACTTCCTCTGGCCTGATTTCACGCAGCGCCATGACCAGATCGGCTTCGTCCGCCAGAAGATCGGCAAAGCCTTCGTCGGTGCTCGTCAGCCGAAAATGAAATCGCGCGGCAATGGTGCCGCTTTCCGGTTGCCTCAGGATATAGCTGAACCGCCGTGCCCCTTCGTTGACACGTTCCGCCGAATACCCGTCTTGCAGCGCGAAACCTTCGACAAGGGCGGGCAGCAGAACATCGCCTACCGTGATCGATCCCGAGATCGAGATTTCGGCCACGAAGTCCGTGAGTGACGGACAACCGGGGCCGTCACAGGCAACGCCGGACCCATCCACCGTCAATTCGCCATACCGCGTCTGGACGCGGTAAAATTCCCCGTCGAACCCGAGAAGCGTGCCCGAAAGCTCTATCGCGCCGTCGCGCGAGCGCAGGGTCACATCCTGCGCCTGCGCCGCAAGGGCGGTGGCGAGCAAGATTAGTGCGGCCCAAAAAGCCGCACGCAAATGTCTCATGGATTGTGCCTTTTGACCGCCCGTTTATCTTGCGGCGATTGTCAGGTCTTCGACGACGTTTTTCAACAGCAAGAAGTCACCCACGCTGTCGCAGCCCGGCACGTCGATGGTCAACTCCTTCGATCTGAGATCGCGGCCATTCCGGATTTCAAGTGTCTGCGCTTCGATCACCCGATCGCAATTCGAGGGCTGGATTTCTGCCTCGACCGTGATTGCGACGGTTCCGAATGTGGAGGTCATGCCGGCCGGAAAAGTGTAGATCTCGGCCAGCAGGGCGTCGGGGACATCCGGTTGACCTATGCGCGTGAGAAAGCCTCCTTCACCGCGTGCTGCACGCTTCGGATCGGCATTGGCACCCATCCAGATATGACCGTCGCTGAAATAAGCCGCATCGAATTCACGCGCATGAAGCTGCAACCCGGCATCGCCGCGCCATTGCAGGACGATACGGTCATAGAACGGCACGGAGGACACTTCAGCATGTGCGACCGCGCCCGAGCCATCGGGGAAAGAGGCGATCACCAGCGCGTTTTCGGCCAGCGCTGGAAGGTCGAGTGACAATGTCCCGTCGGGCTGCATGACTTCGGTCACCATGAGACCGTTGTGATGAAGCGTGACGCGTTCGCTGCCGTGGCAGGGGGCAGTCAGCAAGACCGAAAGCATCGCCCCGGCGGCAGGCGTTGCCGTCAGTTCCGCGTCGCAGGTGAAGCCGGTCTCCGCGGGGGTGCTGGGCAGTTCAATGTCCGGCGCCGGTTCCTTCAGCGCTGCGTTGTTAACAACTGCGCTTGGCAGCTTTGCCTCCGGCGCCGCATCGACGGGGAGCGGCGCTTTCGGCGTCGAGGAGACATCCTGCATGTCCGACACCATCGCGTCCGTCACGATTACGTCGTTTTTCGGTGCGGGGAATGGCAGATATTGCATGGCCGCACCGATACCGAGCGCGACGGCGACCGATCCTGCGGCGACGAGCGTTGAGATTTTGCGCTTCATGGCGGACTCCCGATGCATGACCTGCACCAGGTGTTCTGCCATCCGATTCGGGTGCGTCTAGGGCAGCCGTTTGATGGTTTTGCGCCGCTTTTATGGCACGATCCTCAGGCCAAACGCCCGTGACAATGCTTGAATTTCTTGCCCGATCCGCAGGGGCAGGGCTCGTTTCGGCCCGGATTGCCCCAGGTTGTCGGATCGGTTTCGTCGAACCCCGATACCGCATCGTCATTCGGCTGGGCGGGCGCGTCCACGGCCTTTTCCAGCGCCGCGCGCTGGGCCGCCAATTGCTCCATCATCGCGCGCTGCTCTTCTTCGGACATCGGGCGGATCTGGCCGAGCTGCTTGGTGACATCCTCCCGCAGGCTATCCAGCATGGATTCGAAAAGCTGGAATGCCTCGGATTTGTATTCGTTGAGCGGATCGCGCTGCGCATAGCCCCGGAAGCCGACGACAGACCGCAGATGTTCGAGCGTCAGAAGATGCTCGCGCCACTTGCTGTCGATGGTCTGGAGAAGCACCTGCTTTTCGATCTGCCGCATCGTGTCGGCGCCGAACGCCTCGGCCTTTTCGTTCATGTGCCGGTCGGAGGCTTCTTCGAGCCGTTCGAGGATCACCTCGCGATCGACGCCTTCCTCATCGCCCCATTCGATCACCGGCGCGTCGAATCCGACCTGTTCCTTGACGGCCTTTTGCAGCCCTTCGGTATCCCACTGATCTGCATAGGTCTTGGGCGGGATGTATGTGTCGACGAGATCGTCGATAACCTGATGGCGCATGTCTTGGGCAATCTCCGACAGGTCCTGCGCTTCCATGATTTCGCGGCGCTGGCTGAAGATCACCTTGCGCTGATCGTTCATCACATCGTCGAATTTCAGCAATTGCTTGCGGATATCGAAGTTGCGCCCCTCGACCTTGCCCTGCGCACGTTCGAGCGATTTGTTGACCCACGGGTGCACGATCGCCTCGCCCTCCTTCATGCCAAGCGTAGACAGCACCTTGTCGAGCCGTTCGGAGCCGAAGATGCGCATCAGATCGTCATCGAGCGACAGGAAGAACGAAGAGCGACCCGGATCGCCCTGCCGGCCGGAGCGGCCGCGCAGCTGGTTGTCGATGCGGCGGCTCTCGTGCCGTTCGGTGGCCAGAACATAGAGCCCGCCGGCATTCTTGACGGCCTCTTCGTCCTTGTCATGTTCGGCCTCGATCCGCTTGCGGATCGCTTCGGGATCGCCTTCGGGATCGGCGGCGATGGCTTCCATGATCTGGAACTCGACATTGCCGCCCAGCTTGATGTCGGTGCCGCGCCCGGCCATGTTGGTGGCGATGGTGATGGCGCCCAGCTTGCCGGCATCGGCCACGATCTGCGCTTCCTGTTCGTGCTGGCGCGCGTTGAGCACGTTGTGCTTGAGCTTGGCCTTGGTCAGCAACTGGCTGAGCATCTCGGATTTTTCGATTGAGGTCGTGCCGACCAGGACCGGCTGGCCCTTTTCATGCGCTTCCTTGATCTCGGCGATGATCGCGTCGTATTTCTCCTGCGCGGTGCGGTAGACGCGGTCATCCTCGTCGATCCGAGCGATCTCACGGTTCGTCGGAACCTCGACAACACCAAGCCCGTAGATTTCCGCGAACTCATCCGCTTCGGTGGAGGCGGTGCCGGTCATGCCTGACAGCTTTTCGTAGAGGCGGAAGTAGTTCTGGAACGTGACGCTTGCGAGCGTGACGTTCTCGGGCTGGATATCCACGCCCTCCTTAGCCTCGATCGCCTGATGCAAACCTTCGGACAGGCGCCGTCCGGCCATCATGCGGCCGGTGAATTCGTCGATCAGGACAACCTCGCCATCCCGCACGATGTAGTCCTTGTCGCGCTGGAACAGCTTGTGAGCGCGTAGGCCTTGGTTGACGTGATGAACGACCGTCGTGCTTTCGGGATCGTAGAGCGACTGTCCTTCGGGAAGGATGCCCTGCTCCTGCAGCATTTGTTCGAGGAACTCGTTGCCCTCATCGGTAAAGGTGACGTTTCGCGTCTTTTCGTCGATGGTGAAATGATCGTCGGCCAGTTCCGGGATGATCTTGTCGATGGAGAGGTAAAGATCGCTGCGGTCCTGCGCCGGTCCGGAAATGATGAGCGGCGTGCGCGCCTCGTCGATCAGGATGGAGTCGACCTCATCGACGATGGCGAAGAAATGATCGCGCTGATGAATCTGGCTCAGCTCCGATTTCATGTTGTCGCGCAGGTAGTCGAAGCCCAATTCATTGTTTGTGGCATAGGTGATATCGGCAGCATAGGCCGCCTGCTTTTCGTCCTCCGGCTGACGCGGATAGACGACGCCGGTCGTCAGGCCGAGCGCTGAATACACATTCCCCATCCATTCGCTGTCGCGCCGCGCAAGGTAATCGTTGACGGTGACGATATGCACGCCGCGCCCCGTCAGCGCGTTGAGATAGGCCGGAAAGGTAGCGACGAGCGTCTTGCCTTCGCCGGTCTTCATCTCGGAAATGTTGCCCTGGTGCAGGAAAATCCCGCCCATCAGCTGCACATCGAAAGCGCGCAGGCCAAGCGCACGCTTGGCTGCTTCGCGGCAATTGGCGAAGGCATCCGGCAGCAGTTGATCGAGTGTTTCACCGTTCGACAGCCGCGACTTGAATTCGGCGGTCTTCTCGATGATCTGAGCGTCCGAGAGGGCTTCATACTCGGCTTCGAGAGCGTTGATCTTCTCAACCAGCGGGCGCGTCGCCTTTACCTTGCGGTCATTCGGCGTTCCGAAGACCTTGCGCGCGATATTTCCAATGCCCAACATGCTCTCTCTTTCCGCTTTGACGTCTTCGTGTGCGGCATCTGCTTGCCCGTTTCGCACACTGCCCATATGACACGGGGGGAACGACTGGCCACACTCAGCCTGCAGGCGATGTAAGGTCCGTGAAATACAGTGTCAACGGCACCTGCCGCGGCGGGCGTCACAGGAGGAAAGAGCGATGTCGAAACTCTTCACGAAATTGTCCGCAGGCGCGGTTGCGCTGATGCTGGCGCTGCCGGCCCATGCTCAGGACAGCCTGACCGCCGATAGCGTCGTGGCGACCATCAACGGCACGGAAATCACGCTCGGCCACATGCTGATGATCCGCGCGGGCCTGCCCGAGCAGTATCGCCAGCTTCCTGATGAGGTTCTCTGGGACGGTATCCTCGACCAGATCGTGCAACAGACCGTGCTGAGCCAACAAGCGCAGGAAGAGGACGGCGCGCGTATCGCACTTGCGCTGGACAATGAGCGCCGGGCGCTCCGCGCGGCTCTGACGGTCGAGGAGATCGTCGGGGAGGCGGTTTCGGACGAGGCCGTTCAGGCGCTCTATGACGAGACCTATCTCAACGGTGAGCCGACCGAGGAATTCAACGCGTCGCATATCCTTGTCGAAACCGAGGATGAGGCGAAAGCGATTGTCGAGGAGCTTGAGGCCGGCGCCGATTTCGCCGAACTCGCGCAAGAGAAATCGACCGGCCCGTCCGGCCCCAATGGCGGCGAACTCGGTTGGTTCGGCCCCGGCATGATGGTGCCGGAATTCCAGGAGGCGGTCGAAGCGCTCGAAGTCGGGGAAATCTCCGACCCCATCAAGTCTCAATTCGGCTGGCATGTCGCGCGTCTGAATGAGAAGCGCAACAAGGAAGCGCCCGAACTCGATGCCGTGCGCGCCGAGATCGAAAGCCAGCTGAGTCAGCAGGCGGTTGCGCAGCGGATCGATGAGCTGGTGCAGCAAGCCGAAGTGACCCGCACATCGAAAGAGGATGTGGACACCTCCGTTCTGAGCGATCTCGATCTGTTGGAAGACTGACACCATGGCCAAGATCACATCCGTCTCTCCCCTCGCGCCCGAGCGGTTTCTGGACATGCCCGTCATCAAGGGCGCGCGTTTCGCCACTGCCGCCGCAGGCGTGAAATACGCGGAGCGAACGGATGTGATGCTGGCTTTGCTCGATCCCGGAACGAGTGTGGCAGGCGTTTTCACCAAATCCGCCACGCGCTCGGCCAATGTGCTCGACTGTCAAGCGAAGATCGGCAAGGCGACGGAGGCGGGCGCGGCGATCCTCGTCAATTCCGGCAATTCCAATGCCTTCACCGGGCAGGCCGGTGACGCATCGGTGAAGGCGGTGTGCGATGCTGTGGCAGCAGCCACCGGCTTGCCCAGCAGCCGCATCTTCACCAGCGCGACCGGCGTGATCGGCGAACGGTTGCCGCATGACCGGATCAACGCGAGGATCGGCGAACTGGTTGCCGGGGCCAAGGAACATGCGCTGCCCGATGCGGCCAAGGCCATCATGACGACGGATACGTTCGCTAAGGGTGCTGCGGCAACGGTCGATCTGTCGGACGGTCCGGTTTCCATTGCCGGGATCGCCAAGGGTTCGGGCATGATCGCGCCGGACATGGCGACGATGCTCGTTTATATTTTTACCGATGCGAAGGTCGCGCAGGGCGATCTGCAGGCAATGGTTTCTCGCCTGAACGAAAAGACGTTCAACTGCATCACCGTCGATAGCGATACCTCCACCTCCGACACGCTTCTGGTCGCGGCGACGGGCGCATCCGGCGTTTCTGTTGCGCCCGATAACCGAGCCTTCGAGGACGCATTGCATCGTGTCATGCGCGGTCTGGCGCATCAGGTCGTGCGCGACGGGGAGGGGGCGACGAAATTCGTAACCGTTCACGTCACCGGCGCGCAGAACGATGCCGATGCCAAGACACATGCGCTGTCTATCGCCAACTCTCCCTTGGTCAAGACCGCCATCGCGGGCGAGGATCCGAACTGGGGCCGGATCGTCATGGCAGTCGGCAAATCCGGCGCAGCGGCGGATCGCGACCGGCTGTCGATCTGCTTCGGCGATGTGAAGGTTGCCGAGAAGGGCTGGGTGCATCCCGATTACCGCGAAGAACAAGGCGCCGCGGTCATGAAGGCGCAGGAAATCGAAATTACTGTCGATCTGGGGCTAGGTGATGGCGCCGCGACGATCTGGACCTGCGATCTGACGCACGGCTATATCGCGATCAACGCCGATTACCGGTCCTGAGCGCATGAAGATCGTTTTTGTTTCGGCAGTTGCGCTGATCGATCCCGACGGCCGCATCCTCCTGACCCAACGTCCTGAGGGAAAGGCGATGGCCGGGCTGTGGGAATTTCCGGGCGGCAAGGTCGAACCGGGGGAAACGCCGGAAGCGGCGCTGATCCGGGAGCTGCATGAGGAAATCGGCATCGACACATGGCAAAGCTGCCTCGCGCCGCTGACCTTCGCCTCCCATGCCTATGAGAACTTTCACCTGCTGATGCCGCTTTTCGCCTGCCGCAAATGGAACGGCACACCGATGTCGAAGGAGGGGCAGGCGCTCAAATGGGTACGTGCCAATCAACTTCGGGATTATCCCATGCCCCCCGCTGATATTCCGCTGATCCCCATCCTCCGCGATTGGCTGTGACAAAAACGCAAAACTAGCGTTTTTTCTGGAACAGGGCCAAACCGCGCTCTATCTAAGCGGCGTCAGGCCTTGGGGGAGATTTGGCATGTTGAAAACAATCGTCATCGGAAGTTGCATGTCTGTTCAGGGGGTTCTCGAAAAGACCTTGCCGGACGGCCGCATCGCGATCCGCGTTGGAGATCGGATTTTCACCGGCGCGCCCGTTCTGAAAGCGGCTTAAACCAGTCACGGAAAAAAGGGGCAGCCGTTTGGCCGCCCCTTTTTCTACGCGTATCGTGCTGCGGGATCAGTCGAGCTCGCGCTCGACCTCCTCGCGCTCGAAAATCTCGATCACGTCGCCGACGCGGATGTCTTCGTAGTTTTCGAAGGCCATACCGCATTCCTGACCCGATTGCACCTCGGCAACCTCATCCTTGAAGCGCTTGAGCGTCTTCAGCGTGCCTTCGTGGATCACCACGTTGTCGCGCAGAAGCCGCACGCCTGCGCTGCGACGCGCGATACCTTCGGTGACGAGACAACCGGCAACCTTGCCAACATTGGACACCTTGAAGACATCCTTGATCTCGGCATAGCCGATGAAGTTCTCCTTGATCTCATTGCTGAGCAAGCCGGAGGCGGCCTTTTTCACATCATCGACAAGATCGTAAATGATGCTGTAATAGCGGATCTCGACGCCCTTCTGGTTCGCCGTGTTCCGCGCCGACGCATTGGCCCGCACGTTGAACCCGATGACCGGAGCACCCGAGGCTTCGGCAAGTCCGATATCGGTTTCGGTGATCGCACCGACGCCCGAGTGAAGCACGCGAACACGCACCTCCTCGTTGCCGATCTTCTCCATCGCCTGAACGATCGCTTCGGCGGAGCCCTGCACATCGGCCTTCACCAGGATTGGCAGTTCGGAGACGTTTTCGTCCTCTTTGGCCTTTTGCATCAGCTGTTCGAGCGACGTGGCGGCACCAGCGGCGGCGCGCTTTTCCTTGGCGAGATTGGCGCGATACTGCGCGATCTCGCGCGCCTGCGCTTCGGTTTCGGTCACGTTCAGAACGTCACCCGCTTCGGGCGTGCCATTGAGGCCGAGCACTTCGACCGGCACCGACGGCCCGGCTTCCATGACGCGCTCGCCTTGATCGTTGATGAGCGCGCGCACCTTGCCGTATTGCTCGCCCACGACGAAGATATCGCCCTGACGCAGCGTGCCGTTCTGAACCAGAACGGTTGCGACCGGGCCGCGCCCGACATCGAGCTGCGCCTCGATCACCGCGCCTTGCGCCGCGCGATCGGGGTTGGCTTTCAACTCCAGGATTTCAGCCTGAAGCGCGATCGCCTCGAGCAGTTCCGGCAGTCCCTGGCCGGAGACTGCGGACACTTCGACATCCTGCACATCACCGGACATCTGTTCGACGACAACCTCGTGCTGCAACAGATCGGTGCGCACCTTGGTGGGGTTCGCCGCCGGCTTGTCGATCTTGTTGATCGCGACGATCATCGGAACCTTCGCCGCCTTGGCGTGGTTGATCGCCTCGACCGTCTGCGGCATCACGGCATCGTCTGCCGCAACCACGAGAACGACGATATCCGTCACCTGCGCCCCGCGCGAACGCATCGAGGTAAAGGCGGCGTGGCCCGGCGTGTCGAGGAAGGTCAGAACCGACCCGTCCTTCGATTTCACCTGGTAAGCGCCGATATGCTGCGTGATGCCACCTGCTTCGCCGGAGGTCACATTGGCTTCGCGGATCGCATCGAGAAGCGAGGTCTTGCCGTGGTCGACATGGCCCATGATCGTGATGACCGGCGCGCGCGGCTTGAGATCCTCTTCCGCATCCTCCACCTCGGCAATCACATCCTCCACGTCCGCATCCGAAACGCGCGTGACCTTGTGACCGAATTCCTCGATGATGAGTTCCGCGGTATCGGCGTCGATGGATTGGTTCTGCGTCGCCATGATGCCGTTGGTCATCAGCGCCTTGACAACGTCGGCAACCCGTTCGGCCATGCGATTCGCGAGCTCCGCCACAGTGATCGCTTCGGGCAGCTTCACATCGCGCACGATCTTCTCGCGCGGCTGGCTGCCGCCCATCGCCTTCTGACGCGCGCGCTCCTGCTTGCGCTTCATCGCGGCCATGGACTTCTGACGACCGCCGCCGCCGCCCAACGCCTGGTTTAGCGTCAGCTTGCCGGAACGACGACCGCCATCCTCGGTCTTGCGGCGTCCGCCACCTTCGCGCTCCCGGTCGGATTTGCGCGACGGGGTCTGTGACGGTTTCGGCCCGCCGGACGGCTGGCGCGCTGTCTGCGGCTCCGACGGAGCGGCAGCGGCCTGCTTGGCAGCTTCTGCGGCTTCGCGAGCCTTGCGCTCTTCGTCCTCGGCCTTGCGGCGCAAGGCTTCCTCGGCCTCGCGCTGTTCGCGCTCCTTCTGCTCCTTTTCGGCACGCAGGCGCTCACGCTCTTCGGCGCGCGCTTTCTCCTCGGCCTCGCGCTGCGCGGCTTCCTCGCTCTCGCGCGCTTTCGCGGCCTGAAGCGCCTTCAGACGGCGTTCCATCTCCGCATCGGAGATCCCGGCCGGACGCTTGCTGCCACCAGCGGCGGATCCCGAGCCGGAGGAACCGCTCGACGATGGTTTCGACGCGCCGGGTTTAGGCACCACAACGCGCTTGCGCTTGGTTTCCACCACGACATTCTTCGTGCGTCCGTGGCTGAAGCTTTGCTTTACGTTCCCGGAGCGGGGACCGCCGCGCAAACCCAAAGTCTTTTTGCCGTCGTTATCGCTCATTTAGCTCTATTTTCCTTCCCAGCGGCCCCTGCCGCTGCCAATGCATCAGACGTTCCGATGCGAAAGCCCTTCAATCTTTGGGCCTCCTCTACAACACGTTGCGTGAGTCCACCAGCACCAAGCGCGGCGTGAATCACAGTTTGTCGCCCGAAGGCCATTCCCAGCTCATCCGCGGTCAGCCAACCGATATAGCTGCCGAAATGCGGAGTGCTGAGTTTCGATTTGCCGCGGGCCGATCCGTCGTCGGCCTGCAAGAGCACTTCGGCGTTTTCCTTTGCCAGTTCGCTCTTGACCTTCTCATAGCCCGAGACCGCGAGACCCGACTTCCGGCTGAGGCTTATCAAATCCACGACACGCCGTGCAAGCTGCCGTTCCACATCGGCGACAAGGGTGCCCGGCACCGAAAGCTGCTGTCGTGCGGCTCTGGCAAAGATGTTCTTTTTAACGGCCGTTTCAAGAGCCGCGCGCGTGGATGTGACCCAAATACCCTTGCCGGGCAGCTTACCCGCGAGATCGGGGCAAAGCTGACCGTCCGGCCCCACGACAAAGCGGATAAGCTCGGCCTTCGGGCGCACCTGCCCCGTCGCAATGCACTTGCGCTCGGGGCCGGCTGCCCTGTCCTTGTCTTTTCCGCCACGTGTCATGGGGGTGTCCTCGTTCAAACGCCGGTTCAGGCCGATTCCGCAGTCTCGGGGTCTTCGGCCCCGTCGGCTTCATCCGCCTCTTCTTCGAGTTCGGTCGGATCGACCCAACCGAGTAGGACCCGCGCGGTCATCACCAGATGCTGCGCCTCTTCCAGCGACATATCGAACGGCTCGAGCAAGCCGTCATCCTTGACGCGCTCGCCGCCTTCGGTCGTCCAGCCGCCGGCCAGTTCCCAATCCGCGCAGGTGGCGAAATCCTCAAGCGTCTTCACGCCATCCTTCGCCAGCACTTCGACCATTTGCGGCGTCAGCCCCTCGAACTCGATCAGGCTGTCATCGGCCCCAAGCGCACGCGCATTGTCCAGTGCCTTCTGCGCTTCGGCTTCGAGATGCTCGCGCGCACGGGTCTGCAATTCCGCCGCCGTCGCTTCGTCCACACCGTCGATCACCAGAAGCTCGTCGATCTCCACATAGGCGACCTCTTCGAGATTGGTGAAGCCTTCGGCAACGAGCAGCTGTGCGAAGAATTCGTCCAAATCGAGCGTGTCCATGAAGAGTTGCGTGCGCTCTTCGAACTCTTTCTGGCGGCGGGCGGATTCCTCTTCCTCGGTCATGATGTCAATATCAAGGCCCGTCAGCTGCGACGCGAGCCGCACGTTCTGGCCCCGGCGGCCAATCGCAAGGCTCAACTGCTCGTCCGGCACGACGACCTCGATCCGCTCGGCATCCTCATCAAGAACCACCTTGCTCACCTCGGCAGGCTGAAGCGCGTTGACGAGGAAGGTCGGCATGTCCTCGTTCCAGGGGATGATGTCGATCTTCTCGCCCTGAAGCTCGTTCACAACGGCTTGCACCCGGCTGCCGCGCATACCCACGCAGGCGCCCACGGGGTCAATCGAGCCATCATAGGAAATCACCGCGATCTTCGCCCGGCTTCCGGGGTCACGCGCCACGGCCTTGATCTCGATGATGCCGTCGTAAATCTCCGGCACTTCCATTTTGAACAGCTCGGCCATGAATTCGGGCGCGGTGCGGCTCAGGAAAATCTGCGGCCCGCGCGTTTCGCGGCGCACATCCTTGATGTAGCAGCGAATACGGTCGCCATTGCGATAGCTTTCGCGGCCGATCTTCTCGTTCCGGCGCAGGATGCCTTCGCCCCGGCCGATATCGACGATGACATTGCCGTATTCCTCGCGCTTGACGATGCCGTTGATGATCGTGCCGGCGCGGTCCTTGAATTCTTCGTATTGACGATCACGCTCGGCCTCGCGGACCTTTTGCAGGATCACCTGCTTGGCCGATTGCGCGGCGATCCGGCCCATCTCCACCGGCGGCACTTCCTCGACAAAGGTGTCACCGACCTTGGGATCATCGAGATACTGTTTCGCGGTCTCGACCGTCATCTCCGCCTGGTAATTCTCGAGCTCCTCGTCCTCGACCACGGTGCGCACGCGGGTGAATGTGGCGCGACCGGTCTTGCGGTCGATCGACACGCGAATGTCCATCTCGGACCCGTAGCGCGACTTCGCAGCGCGGGCGAGGCTCTCTTCCATCGCCTCGACCACAAGGCCGGGGTCGATCATCTTTTCGCGCGCCACCGCTTCGGCGGTTTGCAACAGTTCCAACTGGTTGGCAGAGGTAATCGCCATCGGTCTCACTCCTCTTCGGGGCCGGAGCCCTCAATCACGTCGTCAAATTTCGTCTCGTCAAAGCCCTGCGCCTTGCGCGCCTTGAGCATTTCCTTGATCAGCTCGTCGGTCAGCACCAGCTTGGCATCGGCCAGCCAATCGAATTTCAGCCCCACGGTGCCTTCGTCGATATTGATGAGCACCTCATCGCCCTCGACACCGGCCAGAACCCCCTTGAAGCGCTTGCGCCCGTCGATCATCTCGGAGGTTTCGATCTTGGCCTCGTATCCCTCGAAGGTCTCGAAATCCTTGAGCCGCGTCAGCGGGCGGTCGATTCCGGGCGAGGACACTTCGAGCGTATAGGCATCCAGAATCGGATCTTCCACATCGAGCGTGGCGCTGACGGCGGTGCTGATCTCGGCGCATTCGTCCACTTCGATACCGCCCTCCGGGCGCTCGGCCATGATTTGCAACGTGGCGGTCTTGCCGCCCATCAGACGCAGGCGCACGAGTTCGAACCCCATATCCTCGATCACGGGGGTGACGATTTCGGCCAGACGGCGATCCATGGCCGCTTTGGCGATCAGGTCGGACATTGTCTCGCTATACTCCAAACACAAAAAAACGGGCGCGCGGCCCGTTGCTAGTTTCGGTGGGTGCGGGCCGAAGCCAACACGCCGCTGTTGAGGTGCATATACGGAGGCCGGGCCGAGTCTGCAAGAGCTTTCGTCATGCGCGCCGGCTGGCTCGGATAACGGGGCCGGCCAGGGTGCAAATCCCGAAGAGAGCCGCCGCAACGGTAACGATGGTCGGGCCCGTCGGCGTATCCAGGTGCCAGGACGCCGCGAGCCCGCCAAGCGCCGAGACGATGCCGATTGCCCCTGCGATGAACGCCATCTGCTCGGGGGTTCTCGAAAAGACCCGCGCGGCGGCTGGCGGAACGATCAGCATCGCCCCGATCAATAGCACACCGACCACTTTGATCGACACCGCCACCACCAGCGCCAGCGTCAGCGTCAGGATCAGTTTTTCCCGCTGCGGATCGATCCCCGACGCATAGGCCAAATCCTCGTTCAGCGTCGCGGTCAGCAAGGCGGACCAGCGCCATGCCAGCAACCCGGCCACCGCCACCGCGCCGCCCCAGATGACGAGCACGTCCCATTGGTCGACGGCAAGGATATCCCCGAACAGGAAGGCCATGAGATCGATGCGCACGTTTTCCAGAAAGGACACCGCGACCAGACCGACGGCAAGCGCACTATGAGCAAGCACGCCGAGAAGCGTATCGACCGCCACATTCCTCCCCGATAGCGAAGAGACTGTCCAAGCCACGGCGAGCGCCACCGCGAGCGCGCCGAGAAAGACCGGCAAATCGGCGGAAAGTGCCAAGGCGACACCCAGAATAGCGGCATGTGCCGTCGCGTCCCCGAAATAGGCCATGCGCCGCCAGACCACGAAACACCCCAAAGGTGCAGCGGCAACCGCAACACCGACCCCGGCCAGCGCCGCGCGCCACAGGAAATTGTCGAGGATCATTCCGCTGCCTTCCTGCCGTGATCGTGGCTGTGATCGTGCTCGTGCCGATAAAGCGCAAGCGCGCCATGCGTGCCGGTGCCGAAAAGCGCGCGGTATTCGGGCGCGCTCGCCACATGCTCCGGCGCGCCTTCGCAACAGACATGACCGTTCAGGCAGATCACCCGGTCGCTTGCCGCCATCACGACATGCAACTCATGGCTCACCATCAGCACGGCGCAGCCCAGTTCGCTGCGCAATTCCTCGATCAGACGATAGAACGCCGCCGATCCCGCCTGATCGAGCCCCTGCGTCGCCTCATCGAGCACCAGAAGTTGAGGATCGTTCAGAAGCGCCCGCGCCAGCAGCACGCGTTGCATTTGCCCGCCCGACAGATCGGCAACCTGCCGGTGGATCAGGCCGGCAACACCCGTGCGTTCAAGCGCGCTCAGGGCCGTTGCTTTCGGCACCGGAACCGGCAGGCTCAGGAAGCGCGAGACCGGCAAGGGAAGCGTGGGGTCGATATGCAGCTTTTGCGGCACATACCCGACCCGCAACCGGCTCGCTCGTCTTATCTGCCCGGCACTAGGGGCAATCGCGCCCAGTAAGGTCTTGAGCAAGGTCGATTTGCCCGAACCGTTCGGGCCCACGATGGTGACGATTTCACCGCGGCCAATCGTCAGCGACACGTTCGACAGGATCGGCGTGTCACCAATTCGCACGCTGACGCCTTGCGCTTCGACAAGGCTCATGCGCCCGCCCCGTTCTGGCACAAGGGGCAAAGCCCTTCGAGTTCGATCACCGCGCTTTCGACGGCAAAGCCGCTTTGCCGCGCGCTTTCGTCAAGCGCAACGCGGGCTTCGTGCGCTTCGGCGACCGCGCTGCAATCGCGGCAGATCAGGAAGGCAGGCGCATGATCCGCGCCCGGATGGGTGCAGGCGACAAAGGCATTGAGCTTCTCGATCCGGTGGGCAAAGCCGTGCTTGACCAGAAAGTCGAGCGCCCGATAGGCGACCGGCGGTTGCGAGCCAAGTCCTTCGCGGCGCAGCAAATCCAGGATGTCGTAGGCTCCCATGGCGCGATGCCCGTCAAGCAGGATCTCCAGCACGCGCCGACGCACGGGCGTAAGCTGCAGACGCGCCTCTTCGCACCTCGCTTCGACGTCCCGAACCGCTCGGGCGATGCAGGAGGCGTGATCGTGTTCCGAAAATCCGATCGTCGACATGACATTCTCCGTTTGACACGACTGTTATAATATCACATTAGTCCCCGCAACCCATCCTGACACGCCGAACGCAGGGAGCCAGACTATGCCGCGCATTTTTCTCATCGCCTTCGCCGCGTTGGCAATCGCCCAAAGCGCGCGCGCGGAGGTGCCTCGCGTCGTTGCCGATATCGCGCCTGTTCACAGTCTTGTCGCCATGGTCATGGACGGGATCGGCACGCCCGATTTGCTGATCGAGCAGAGCGCGGGGCCGCATACAAACGCCATGCGCCCATCCGCCGCCGCGTCGCTGCAGAACGCCGATCTGGTTGTCTGGATCGGAAAAGAGCTTTCCCCGTGGCTGACCGATCCCCTCGGCGCGCTTGCCGGGGATGCAGAGCGGCTCGCCTTGCTTGATCTGGAGGACACGCGTCGTCATGCCTTCCGCGCGGCGAATGCATTCGCATCTGGCGAACATGGTGACCATGCGGGCCACGGGCATGACGGCCATGCCGACGAGGATCACTCGCATGACGGTGTGGATCCGCATGCCTGGCTCGATCCTGCAAACGCGCGCCAGTGGCTGACCCATATCGCGCGCGTCCTGTCAAAGATGGACCCGGCCAATGCCCGCGCTTACGAGGCAAACGCCGCCAGAGGCGCTGCAATGATCGCGGATGCCGCTGATACCGCGCAAGCTATGCTCGCGCCGGTGCAGGATTGGCCCTTCGTCGTTTTCCATGACGCCTACCAATATTTCGAACACGGCTTCGGCCTCCGCGCCATCGGCGCGCTCGCACTAGGCGATGCCGTCCCGCCCGGCCCGTCGCGCATCGCGCGAATCCGAGAAGAGATCCGCGAGCAGGGCGTGGTTTGCGTTTTCTCCGAACCGCAGTTCAGCGATCGGCTCGTTCGAACGGTGATCGACGGAACCGATGCGCGCATCGCCGAACTCGACCCGCTCGGCGCTGCCCTTGATCCGGGCGCCGCGCTTTATCCAGCGCTTATTCTCGACATGGCGGAGCGGTTCCGCACCTGCCTTCAGTAATCGCGTTCGAAGAAGATGCCGATGGAGGAGCCGCCTTCGTTGTCGACGCTGCCGCGCGCGGTGATTTCGTCGGTTACATCGAGGTTGAGGTTGATCTCGGTTCGGCCGCCGCTTTCCACGACGACATCGGAATAGACATTGTCCGAGATATACTTGCCCGCGCGCACCGCCGTTCCGCCATCTTCGGATTGCGAGACATCCAGATCGTCCAACCCGAACCCTTCGCGCAGGTTCGACAGAATGCCGCCCGAGCTGCGACCGGCGAGCGTGGCAACGGCATTGGCAAGCTCAAGCGCCTGAAGCGCCGACAGGTTGGACAGATCACGCCCGAAAAGAAGCTGCGCGAGCACCTCGTCTTCGGGCAGTTCCGGCGTTGAGGAAAAGGTAATATCCGGCGAGGATGCCGGGCCGTCCAGGATGATGCGCACCTGCACGCCGCCATCTGTCCGGGTCGAGGCGACGAAACGCAGAATCGGGTTGAAACTTCCGCTCATCTGCACGCGCCCTTCGTCCAGCGTGAACCGCTGGTTCAGGATATCCAGTCGCCCGCGCACGAGTTCGAACCCGCCTTGTGGTATTATATTCGCAGTCGTGCCAGTCAGCCGCAATTCGCCCGCCAGTTCTGCATCGAGCCCGCGCCCGCGCACGAAGACCTGCCCCGGCGCACGTAATGTCAGATCGAGCCGCGTTGACGATTGCGACGACTCACCATTCGCCCCGGTGCGATCCGCGCTGTCCAGATCGGCGCGTTCGATCGTCCTCATCACCGGGCGCGTTGCGCCGATGTGATCGATCGGGGGAATGTCGCTGAGCGCGGTGATGCCCGTGCTCGGCACCTGGATTTCCGTCTCGTTCAGCCGCAAGTCGCCGGAAATGAGCAGGTTCTGCCCGATGGTTCCGGTGATGTTCACGTTGCCATCGACGCTGGTGTCGTAAAGTTCCACGTCGCGCACGCCGAAGCGATCGAGCGTGGCCGTCAGGTTCGCGGTGAGCGTGTCCAGCCCCAGCCGGCCATCGACCGCGACCGATCCGCCATTATTGCCTTGGGCGGTCAGATTGACCTGCGCCGCGCCGTTCTGCAGGCGGATCTGCCCGCTGATCGGGTTCAGGATGATCCCCAGCGTCGGCGCGCTGGCCTGTGCGTTGACCGGGGTGATCGTGCCCGACAGGCTGCCCAGCCCAAGGGGCCCGGACAGCGTCAGATCGATCCGCGCTTGCCCGTTCAGGCGGCGCGGCTCAATGAAGGCATTGGCCAGCCCGAGCGGCGCGGTTCCGTTGATCCGCAAATTCGCGCTTTGCGCATTCGTGACCTGACCGGCAATACCCAATGTCGTGCCGCCCGGCCCATCGACATCGACATCGACGCGGTAAGCACCGCCGCGCCGTTGCACCGACCCGTCGACGCGCAAGGCGCCCTGGAAGTCAGGCGCGATCAGGCCGACATTCCTGAGCCGTGCATCGATATCCAGATCGTCCAGCGTCCCGCTCACCTGCGCGTTGATCTCGTTGTTCGCGACGGATGCGTTCAGGCTCTCCAACGCGCCGTTTGCGCCGGTCGCCGCGAGGTCGAACCGGGTTGTCCCGGCGAAAAGGCGATCCACGATCGGATTGCCGATCCCGAGAGAATTGGCCTGGCCGTCCGCGGTGATGTCGAAACCTCCGCCGGATGCGTAGGTGCCGCTTGCCGAGATCGTCGCCGACCCGCGAAGCGATTGGCCGGTGAGCGCCGACAGCGGGGCGAGACTGCCGGCTTCGGCATTCACCGAGAATTCGACCGCAGGCGCCGTGAACGGCTCCGTCACTGTTGCAGTTCCGTTGGCCGATACGGCACCAGCCTCCAGCGAGAAGGAGTCGAGCGAAAGGCGCTGTGCACCTTGCTGCCAGTCGAACCGCATCTGTGCTTTCGGATCGCGCCCGATGGCTTGGGAAATTCGCGGATCGGCAAGGCGCAGGCCGCTGGCCGATGCGGTCAATGTCCCGCTGACTGCCTCAAGCGGGCTGTCCTCGCTCTGACGCAACTGGCCGTTGCCTTCGACCGCGAGTGACGCAGCGCTCACCTGTTCAGATTGCAGATCGGCGGCGCGGACCGTCGCTTGCCACGACCCATCAGCCCCGCCGCGCGCGCTCAGCCGGAGCTGCGCGCCGTCCAGCGTCAGGCCGCCCGCGACCGGAAGGCGCACATCGCCGGACGCGTTGGAGATATCGGCTGTCACCTCTGCACTGTTCAGCACCGTGCCCGACAGTTCAACGGACCCGTCCAGCGTTGCCGAACCTGCCGCCTCGCCGGGAAAGGCGCGGCTCAGATCCTTGATCTCGCCATCGAACTGAAGCGATGTCGACTCGCTGGTGATGTCTCCCTTCGCGTCGATCCGGGCGGCCGGCGTGGCAATGCGCGCTTCCCGAAGGGTGGTTCCCGTCTCGTCCCGCCGCATGTTGAGCCGCGCCGTTCCGACACCGCTCAACAGGCCGTCAACCAGATCCTGCCCGATGGAAAGATCGACGGTCGTTCCATCGACCACCAGATCGGCCATGCCCGAGATCGGCGCAACGTCACCTTCGATGCTCACCTCCGCCCGGCCGCCCAGATCGCGCCCGGCCAAGGCCGAAAACCGGTCCAGCCGTTCGGCAACAAGACGCAGATCGAGCCCGAGCGGAATCGTCTCGGCGCTGTTCCAACTGGCCGAACCGCTCAGCCCGAAATCCTCTCCGTCGGCTCGCAGATTGGTGATCTGCACCGGGCTGCCGCTCTGGTAATCGATCCGCGCCGAACCGCTGAGGTCCGTGCCAACGGCGTCTGCCAGCGCGGGATCGGCGAGCGCGAGATCGCTCGCGTCCCAGGTCAGGTCGAGCTCGAAGGCACCGCCATCGGATAGCGTGTCGCGATCCAGCGCGCCGCGCCCGGAGATCGTCACCGCACCCAGCGTTGCCGAGGGGCTGCGCAGATCGTCGAGTTTCGCATCAAAGCGCAGGTCGTCGTCGATCTGCGCATCGAAGGTCACGGAGGCCACCTGCGTATCGCCCCCGCCGAAGGGCAGTGTCACCGGCCCGCCCTCGGGGTTGGCCAAGCGTCCGGTCGCATCCAGCGACACCGGCCAGCCATCGGCGCCGATCACGGCGCTTCCTTCCAGCGTCAGCGCCCTGGCGCTCAGTTCGAATTGCGGCAACTCCGTTTGCCCGGAGGCATCGCGCGAAACCTGTGCCTTCAGTGCGATATCCGTGCCGAAGAAATCGCGCACATCGTCGGTGACGAGCGGCGTCGGATCGCCGCTGATATCCACCCGCAGATCCCAGCCATCCCGCTCGGCCGGCGACATGATCGCCACTGTTCCGGTGATGCGCGGCGCACCGTCGGTGGCGAGCGCGATCTCGGCCTCGAAATCCTCGACCTCGCCAGCGCCCTGCACCGTCAGGGATACGGACGGCTCGCCGGGAATGCCCAGCATTTCCGCGGCGATGCCTCCCGCCGCCTCCTGTGCATCGAGATCGACCGAAAGCTGCCGCGTGTCCGGGTCGTAGCTTGCCGCAAGCTCGATGGTGGCATCCTTTCCGTCTTCGCGGTTCAGAACGAAGGCGATATCGGCCCCGCCATCGGCAAGGCTCGCCGATCCTTCCACGGAAAATTCGGCGCGCTCGCCAAGCAGCGGCTCGCCCAGAACAAGCGAATTCACCCCGATGCGTCCGATCTCGACCGAGACGGGAAGATCCGGAATGGTGAACGGTGTGGCTTCGGGCTCGGGCAGGTCAGGGCCGGCCTGCGGTGCGCGGGAAATGGTCACGCTTTGCGCGGTGAAGGCCGTGACCTCGACGCGCCCGCGCAGCAGCGCCGAGCGGTTCCAGTCCAGCACGATATCCTCGGCCCGGAACCATTCGCCCTCCTCGTCAGAGATCGCGAGCAGGGCAATCGTCGCCTCACTCGACAGCGCGCCCTCGAAACCCCGAATCCGCACATCGCGCCCGGCACCGGACAGCGCGTCCTGCAACAAACCAGCGAGATAGCCCGGACCGTCATCGTCCTCCTGTGCGACGGCCGCCACGGGCAACCAGAACAGCGCGAGAAATATCAGAATGAAACGCATGTCAGAATGCCTGCCCTATGCCGATATAAAGTTCCACCGCCTGGCCCGCGTCATCGCCGGTCGCCGGCGTTGCCACATCGACGCGGATCGGCCCGATCCCGGTATCGTAGCGCAGGCCGACCCCCGCGCCGGCGTGCCAGTCGCTATCGCCGGAAAAGCTGCTGTCTTCGGTGACCATCCCGGCATCGTAAAACCCAACGAGACCGATCTTTTCACCGACCCTCGCGCGCAATTCGGCCGACACGGCCGCGAAACTCTGCCCGCCGGTGAAATCCCCGGACGGCAGATCGACGCCAAGCGATTGATAGGGCTGCCCCCGAACGGTGCCGCCGCCGCCAGAATAAAAGAGGTAATCCGGCACGGTTTCTGACAGGCTCGGCCCCCAGATCGTGCCGATCTGCGCCCGCCCGGCCAGCACGAAACGGTCCTCTTCGCCAAGGCCGAGATAGGCGCGCGCATCAGAGGTCAGGCGAAAGCCGCTTTCGGTATCGTCCAACCCCAGAAACGGCGTGCCAGTGGCCGAAAGGTAGAAACCTTCGGTCGGGTTCAGGACGTTGTCCCGCGTATCGTAGGTCGCGCTCAGCGTGGCGGTGAAAAGCGAAAACTCACGATCTCCAAACGCGTCCTCTGTTTCCGAGTAGCGATAGCCGAGCCCGAACGTTCCCTTCAGTCGATCAGAAAACCGATGCGAGAGCCCGGCACCTATGCTGGCCTGATTGCTGGTGAATCCGGGCTCGTTGAGCCGTTCGATCCCGGCGGTCAGGTAGAAATCCGTATCCGGCGTGAAGGTCGCGGGGCGTCCGTAGGTCACATCGAGCGAGTAATCCAGATCCTCATCGTCCTGACCGATTCCGCCGACCTCGCCTTCGACGCGGAGCCGTTCGGCCCCGCCGAACAGGTTTCGGTGTAGCCAGAATGCGCTGAGCTTGCCGCCTTCCTGAGTTGACAGTTCGGCACCGAAGCCAAACCGGCGCGGCTTCTGCTCCGCCACCTGGAGCGCAAGATCGAGCGTTCCGTCCGGATCGGGCCGATCCGCCTCGGAGATGGCGACCGAACTGAACACGCCGGTTTCGCGCAAACGCCGTTCCGCTTCGCGGATCTCATCCGGGTCGAACACCGTGCCTTGCGGAATGCCCGCGATTTCGCGAATCCGCGTGCGGCGAACCGCGTCATTTCCCGTCACGACGATATCGCCAAAGCGCAGCCGCGCCCCGGGCTCGAGTGTGAGACGCACATTCAGCTTCCGCTCGGGATGGAGCGCGGTAATCTGCTGGCTTTCAAGCTCGGCTTTGGCATGGCCGATCTCGCGCCAGCCGGTGATCCCGGCATCCACGGCGTTGCGAATGGGCGCCGTCCCGGCGCGCGCGCCGGCGCGAAACGTATCCGGGATCTCCGTGCCCTGCGCGAGTGGCCCGATCTCGGCCCGTCCGAAGCGAAAGCGCGGGCCCGGATCGACGACAACATGAATTTTCTCGATCCTCGCAGGTGCCTCGAAGGGCGACATTTGCGCGGCTTCCCGACCATCGACCTTGATCGAAACGACCGGACCGAAGCGGCCGACGGTATAGAGCGCCGTGACGATGCGGCTGTAATCGGCCTGAGCGGCGGCCAGAAGCGATTGCGGTGTCGGATTATCCTGATCGAGCAACTCGACAAGGGACATCGCGTCCTTCAATTCGCTGCGCAGCTCATCGCCGCCACCGCTGATATCAAGATCGAGATCCTGTGCCGCGCCCGCCAATGGGGCCATGATCGAACACGCGCATAGAAAAGCGCGAAACAGCCTGCTCATTTGCCCGGGGTCCCTTGTCGTTGCTCTTATCTGTTTAACAGTCGAACAATCCTTGGGGCAAACGGGTTCCGTGCCCGCACGATCACAATTGCGCCCTGCACGTTTTACCTGCTGCGCTCGATCCGATAACCGCTCTGGCGCAGGCAAGGCAGGGCATAGGCGCGCTTGGGACCGCGCCGGGTTTCGACGCGCATCCTGCAGTGTCGCGGCAAGGCGCGGGCGCTGCGGTAGTTGCGTTTGAGGCATCCCGCCATTGCCACGCGCGCGACATGGCCGCCTTCGATCCGCCGCACGCATTTCCGTGGCAGCGGTGCGATACGATGGTTCTGATGTCTATGGCGCGGAACGACTTTCGGCAGCGCGCGATCCTCATACCGATACCGATGCTTCGCTTTCTTTCGCCGATCCTTGTCGCGGTCGTCACGTGTATTCTGAATTGCCTTGCCGAGAATGAAGACCGTGGCCGCCGCACCCAATATCCGCGCGATGTCCTCTTCCGAGGCGGCCTTTGCGGGCGTGGCGGAGAAACCGGCGATGGCGGTCGAAACGATGAGAGCGGCGGCGATGAATTTGCGTGACATGGGCTTGATCCCTTTGCTTGGTGACGGGGCTTCATCGTCCGGCGCCGAGCCTCCGCCACGCAATAACGCGGCACGGTTATCGGATAACAGCCTATGCGTTATTGCGTTTCACGGCCGGACTGCGCAGTTTCAGGACATGGTTCGTATACTCACCCCCCTGATTTTCGCCTGCCTGTTGGCGCCAGCCGCCCAGGCCGCCTGTTATGCCGACTACAAGGCCAAGCAAGACAAGCCCTTGCGGCTTCATTACGGCGTGGCCGAAATCGACACGCCATGTGACGTGGAATCGGCCGCGAAACAACTGAACGAACGGCTCGGCCGCGCGGGCTGGACGCTGCTCAATGTCGTTTCGGTTTTCGGGGATGACGGGCTTGCCGAAAGGAAAGAGAGTGCCGGACCGAATTTCCTCCGTTACTGAAGCCCGCCGATCCGGAACGCGGATCGTAGTGTTTGGCCTTGTCTCCATCGTGGCGCTTCTGGTCGTCTCCGGGGCGCTGCTGATCTTCACCCTGCCGGACGCGAACGCGTTCAATGAACGGGTCGAGCAGATTTTCGTGGCCAATGACGATCTGACGTCGCAAGCCGAGATCAAGCTGCTGGAAATCCTCGCGCAATCGGGAACTGCGTTTTCGGATACGCTCGCCGGCTATCGCACCACGATCTTCGTCCTTCTGATTTTCGCCGCCGCCATGCTGATTGCCGCGCTCATCTTTCTGGTCATGCTGACGGTTCTCAACCGCCGCATGGTTCAGATCGAACGCTCCGGCATTCAGGTCAATTCGCTGATCGTCAGCCGCGAGGAAAACACGGTCTATCTTAACACGATGGGCTTTCGCCTGACCGATGCGATGATGGAGACGCTGTCGATCCTCGCCGAAGCCCGGCTCGACGACGAACTTCTCTCGGGTGCACAGATCGAGGCGATGATCTCCGGTCGCACCGAGAGCGAATGCGATGAGGCGGCCGGGGCGACCCGCATCAAACGGCTGCGCGATGGGCTCGGCAACCAGCTTGTCAGCGAATTGCTGATCAAGAACATCGCGCGGCGGGGATACATGCTGGCCATCGACAAGGACGTGATCGAGGTTCTTTGAGAGCGCACCGCCTAAGAGCGATAAACAAGGCGGTTTGCGATGCGCCCGTGAAGGCGTTTTCCCGCTCCGATGAGCCCTTCGGTTTGCGCGGACCGGTTGTTGAACCGCAATGGCTTGCCGCCACGATCCGTCACCGTCGCACCCGCTTCGGACAGGATCAAAGATCCTGCCGCGATATCCCATTCCCAGGTCGGCCTGAGCGTCAACATCGCGTCATAGCGCCCTTGTGCCACCAAGCACAGGCGATATGCCAGCGAGGGGCGATGCGACCGTTTGAAACCGGGAGCACCCTCTCTCCAATGTGCGGCATCCATATTCGCACGCGTGGCCAGCACGCGCGCATTACCCAAGGATACATCATCTGAAACACGAAGCTGCGCATCATTGCAAAACGCCCCTTTCGATGTTTCGGCAGAATAGAGCAGGTTCATTTCCGGAAGATGAACGACGCCGGCAATAACGATACCATTTTCGATAATTGCCAGCGAATGGGCCCAAATCCGTTCACCGTTTATAAAGCTACGGGTGCCATCTATCGGGTCTATGACAAAGACCCGCCGCGCCGCCATACGTCCGGGATCGTCCTCGATCTCCTCGCTGAGCCAGCCATATTCCGACCGCTCCGCTCGCAAAAAATCGTGCAGCGCGCGGTCCACTGCAATATCGGCCTGCGTCACCGGCCCGGCGCCTCCGGGTTTTTGTTCGATCTCCAGCCCGCGCGCCTTTTCCCGCAGGGCGATGCCCGCCGCCAGTTCAGCGGCATCCAGCAAGAGGCGAAGGTCACTCCCCGGCAAGGGTCAACCCTTCGACAAGCAGCGATGGCACCACGCGGCTGAGCCAGGGGCGCGCATCATTTGCAGGGATCGCCGTCCTGAGCATGTCGCGCAGGTTCCCGGCAATCGTGACACCGCTCACCGGATAGCGGATCTCACCATTCTCGACCCAGAAGCCAGCCGCGCCGCGAGAATAATCGCCGGTATTGGCGTTGATGGTCGATCCGATCATCGACGTCACGACAAGCCCCGTGCCCATCGCCGCGATCAATTCATCGCGGCTTTGGTCGCCTGCGCTCAGCACCACATTGGACACCCCCGGCGTCGGCCCGCCGGAGGTGCCGCGCACGGCATTGGCGGTGGATGTCTGGCCAAGCTTGCGCGCGGTGGCCAGATCGAGCGTCCAGCCGGTGAGCACACCGTTCCTGACGATATCGCGCGCCTGTGTTTCAAGCCCTTCGGCATCGAACGGACGCGATCCGCTCACACGCCGCCGGTGGGGGTCTTCCGTCAGCGTCAGGCTCTTCGGCAACACCTCTGCCCCCATGAGATCGAGCGCCCAGGACGACCGCCGCGCAATCGCCACACCGTTGATCGCGCTCAGCAAATGACCGATCAAAGATTGCGAGACACGTTCGTCGAAAAGCACCGGGTAGGCGCCCGTTTTCGGCTTGCGCGGATTCATGCGCTCGGTCGCGCGTTCGGCCGCCGTTCGGCCGATCTCTTCGGGAGTGCGCAAATCATCCTGAAAGATGCGTTGATCCGCGTCGTGATCGCGCTCCATGGCGGTGCCGCTGCCCGCGATCGCGACGCAGGATCGGTGCCGCGACGATCGCCTGTAGCCGCCGGAAAACCCGCTCGTTGTCGCAAGGTGAATATCCTGCCACCCGTAGCCTGCGGTTGCCGCCGAAACCTGCGTGATGCCCGCGACGTCAAGCGCGGCGGCCTCCAGGCGGCGGGCGTCGTCTTCCAGCTCGGATATTGCAGGTTCCGGCGCGGGGTCGTGCAACTCAAGATCATTCGCATCGCGTATCTCGGAAAGCTGATCGGGCGCGGCGATCCCGACGAAGGGATCGTCCGGCGCCTCCCTCGCCATCGCGACGGCGCGCTCCGCCATCGCTTGCAGACTTTCCTTGCGCAGATCGGAAGAGGAGACATTCGCGACCCTCTGCCCGATGAACACGCGCAGCCCGATATCGGTGCCTTCGGACCGTTCCGCTTGCTCCAGCGTGCCGCTGCGCACATCGACTGTCATCGAGCTGCCGCGCACCGCCAGAACATCGGCGGCATCGGCGCCGGCCTTGGCTGCCTGCCGCAACAGGCTTTGCGTGAGATGGTCGAGCGAATGTGTCATGGTTTCTCCGGAAGGCTGCGAGCCAGAGGTAGAGCGGCGCGGGCACCGCCGCAACCGTGCTAGCGCGGCAAAGGTTCGACCACGCCGACAATCGGGCCGAGCCAGCGTCCGAAATCGGACCGGTTGAGCCCGGGCGCATGGAGCCGCGAGATATTGCCGTCCAGGAACAGCGCCTGGGGCAGGTTCAGATCGTCCCGGAAGATGCGACCGAATTCATGAAACGTCACAGCCTGATCGGAAATGACGAAAACCGCGCTTGTGCCGTCGCCGGATGTCCCCACGCCGTTGCGGATATAGCGCGATGTGCTGTCCGGCAGAAAGCGGGGATGCAGTTCACCGTCGATCACGAGCATCGGACCGGATTGCGTGGCATAGCGGCAATCGGGGCGTTCTGCGGCAAAAGCGCGTGTTTCGATGACATCGGCGCGATCGTCGCGAATGCAGAACACACCGTTCGGCAGAAGGCCGAAATTCCCCGGACCGGCATTGGGGATCACCCGCATGACCTCCTGTCCGTCTTCGACATAGTGCCCTACCGGAGCGCGATCGTCGTGATACATCCCGCCATTCATGGCGAAAGCGAGCCGCTGCCCCTCTTCCGCGAGCGCCCGATCGATTGCCGAGAACTGGCCGAAACGCTCCCCGCTCGCATCGTCGAGAAAAAGCCGAAGATCGTCGGTGCGGGGATCGACCCGGCATGCACTATACCGCAGCCCTTCGAACTGCCGCGCCTCGCAGGGAACCTCCGCCGCGACGGCGACCGGAAGCGCGGCCAGCAAGCTCAAGAGGAGCGCTCTAGTTTTCCACATCTCGGCGCACGTTGTCTTGATCGAACATGCGGCGGGTATCGTCCATCCGGTCAAAGGTCTCATCGAGCCGGAAGCGAAGCTCCGGCGAGAATTTCAGCGTCAGGTTCTTGGCCACCGCGCGGCGCAGCTCGCTCCGGTTGCGGTGCAGCAGGTCGAGAACATCGTCCTGCCCCTTGCCGCCGAGCGGCACGACATAGGCCGTGGCTACCTTGAGATCCGGCGAGGTGCGAACCTCGCCGACGGTGATCGAGTAGCGGTTGAGATCGGGGTCATGGATGTCCCCGCGCGCGAGCACATCGGCGAGCGTTCGCCGGATCAGCTCGCCCACACGAAGTTGGCGGGTGCTGGGGCCGTCTGCGCTTTGAAATCGGTTTTTTGCCATACCCGGCACATAAGCCGTTCGCCGGGCTTTGCCAACCGCCCGCAGCGCGGGTATTGAGGCGAAAATCCAGTCATGGAGCGGAGCATGAGCGAAGAGATCGGGGTTGTCGTGACAGGAGTGTCCGGCCGGATGGGGCAGATGCTGGTTGCGGAAATCGCCAGGCACCCACGGCTTTTCCTTGCCGGCGCGGTCGAGCGAGAGGGTCATGGCTGGATCGGCCGGGATATCGGAACCGCCATGGGCGGCGCGGCGCAGGGCGTGCTTGTCGCCGATGATCCGCTCGATTGTTTTGCGCGGGCGCATGCGATCGTCGATTTCACGGCGCCATCCGCGAGCGTCGCCTATGCCGAACTCGCCGCGCAGGCCCGCGCGGTGCATGTGATCGGCACGACCGGCTTTTCGGAGGATGATCTGGCCAAGATCAAGGCCGCGGCGCGCCATGCCGTCGTCGTGCGCGCCGGGAACATGAGCCTTGGCGTCAATCTCTTGACCGTGTTGACACGCAAGGTCGCCGCGGCGCTCGATGCGGATTTCGATATCGAGGTGGTCGAATACCATCACAATCAGAAGGTCGACGCGCCCTCCGGCACGGCCCTGATGCTCGGTGCGGCGGCGGCAGACGGGCGGGGCGTCGATCTGCGCGAGGTCTCCGACAGCGGTCGCGGCGGGATGACCGGCGCGCGTCGGCGCGGCGATATCGGGTTCAGCGCGGTGCGCGGCGGCGATATCGTCGGCGAACATGACGTGATCTTCGCCGGGCAAGGGGAACGGATCGTTCTTCGTCATGTCGCGAGCGATCGCGCCCTTTTCGCCAGGGGCGCGCTCAAGGCCGCGCTTTGGGGGCAGGGCAAGGTTCCCGGCGAATATGACATGCTCGACGTGCTGAACCTCGCCGACCCGTGACGAAGTGATCCAATTCGCCCCCTACAGCGTATGTCTGGGCAGGTGGTTCGGAGGATCGCATGGTTACACGATACGCAATTCTGCTCGGTCTTCTGGCGGCCCCCGTGACCGCGATGGCTGATATGCAACGAATTGACGACAAATCGGTCTTCACGTCGCTGGTGCAGGGCAAGACCCTGTCCCGTCCGCTTGTAAGTTTGCGGGTCAGCCCGGATGGACGCATCGCGGGGCGCGGTGCGGTTTGGGATGTGTCGGGCTCGTGGTCCTGGAAAAACGGCTATTTCTGCCGCGATCTGAATTGGGGTGGCGACAACCTGGGATACAATTGTCAGGAGGTCCGCTCCGACGGAGCGCGCATCAGGTTCACCGCCGATAGGGGCGCTGGCGATACTGCCGAGTTCCGGCTTCGCTGACGGTCAGAAGTCGATAGCCAGCCCGCCCTTTTCCCAATCGCCATAGCGCACCGGCTCAGGCCCGTCCCGGCCGCCGAGTTCGGTGGGCAGTTGTGCCTTCCTGTCAATCTCCTTGCGGCGCGCTTCGGCTTCGGCAAGGGCGCGTTTAGCGGCTTCGGGGAGGGGCTTGGCTGGGTCGTTGCTCATTGCGGTCTTTCCTCTCGCATGTCTTTGATATACGCGCGGTCCGGCCCCGGACAAGCCCTTCAGCCGAAAGGAACCGCCATGTCTCCCCGCCTTGCTGCGCTCGACGGTCTCAGCCAGATCATCGGAGAAGGTCGTATGCTGTCGGATGTCGTGGCCGATCCGGGCTGGCAGGAATTTACTCCGTCCGAACGCGCGACAGCTCAGAGGCTGATGGTAGAAACGTTGCGCTATCTCGGGCGCGCGGATCACCTTCTCAAGCCGCATCTGCAGCGCCAGCCGCCGCTCAGGGTAATGAACCTGTTGCGCATGGCCACGGCCGAGTTGATGACCGGCGGAGCGGCGCATGGGGTGGTCAACGACGCGGTGAAACTGGCCGGGCGCAACCGCAAGACCGCTCCGATGAAAGGGCTGGTGAACGCCGTTCTGCGCAAGATCGCGGCACTGGGTGAAGACGCTTGGCAGAAGGCACCCGATACAATGCTGCCGAAATGGCTGCGCCCGAAACTGGTGAAGGCGTGGGGCAAGCCTGCGGTCGTCGCCGTCGAAAGGGCGCACGCGGTGCCGCCGCCTGTCGATCTGACGGTCAAGAGTGATGCCGAAGGCTGGGCAAAGACGCTGGGCGGAACCGTGCTCCCGACAGGCTCAGTCAGGTTGCCGGCCGGCGGTCAGATTTCCGCGCTCGAGGGGTTCTCGGCGGGCGAATGGTGGGTGCAGGACGCCGCGGCGGCGATGCCGGCGCAGCTTTTGGGCGATGTCGCCGGGCAAAGCGTTCTCGATATCTGCGCGGCGCCGGGGGGCAAGACCATGCAGCTTGCGGCGGCGGGGGCGCATGTAACTTCGCTCGATATTTCGGAAGCGCGGATGAAGCGGTTGTCCGAGAACCTGTCGCGCACCGGGTTGAGCGCCGAGGTCGTTGTCGCGGACGCGCTGACATATCCTTTGGAAGGGCAGTTCGATGCGATCCTGCTCGACGCGCCCTGCACGGCGACGGGCACGATACGGCGCCATCCCGATCTTCCTTACGTCAAGACGCAGACCAGCATCGACGATCTGGTCGCGTTGCAGCGCAATCTGCTGAACCGCACGGTTCGGAGGCTCAAACCGTACGGGCGAATGGTCTATTGCACATGCAGCCTTCTGCGCGAAGAAGGCGAGGATCAGATCGAATGGCTGCTGCGGCAATCGGATGATCTGGAGATCCTGCCGCCTGACTTCGCGGGGCTCGACCCCGAATGGATCGGTCCCGGCGGCGGCGTTCGCCTCCGGCCCGACTATTGGCCGGATATCGGCGGCATGGATGGGTTCTTCATGGCGCTTGTGCAACGCAAGGGCGGTTGACCGCCGGCGGAAGATTGCCGCGTGACGGAACGCCGCCGAACCGCTATTATCGCGCCAAAAGAACGCTCGCGAAACAATGGGCGAGGGGCAGAGCAGATGTTTCGACTAGACGCCGCGAAGCGGGCGCGGGCCCGTTTGCTGAACCGTGTTCACGCACGGCTCGCGGCGCGTGCGAAACCGGCCACCGCCTTTGTCAGCCAACCAGAGCCGCGCACGGTGGGTTCGTTCGCGCGGGGCCGCCAGTTGACGGCGGGGAACCTTCTGTTCGCCGGCCATCTGGTCGAAGCTCCGGGGGCGATCATCTGGGATATCTCCCCGCCCGACGATGCCTTCGTCGAGGAGATACACGGTTTCGCCTGGCTCGACGATATGGCCAGTGTCGGAGAGCCGGAGACGCGCCGCATCGCGCAGGCATGGCTTTTCGCGTGGATAGCGCGATACGGCAACGGCACGGGGCCGGGATGGACGCCGGAACTGGCCGGGCGGCGCGTGATGCGGTGGCTGCATCATGCCATCTTCGTTCTGGGGGGCTGCACGCCCGATCAGTCGCGCGCGTTCTTCCGCTCGATTGCGCAGCAGACGATTTTTCTCAATCGGCGCTGGCACAGCTCGACGCCCGGTCTGCCGCGCTTCGAGGCGCTGACGGGGTTGATTTCGGCGGGGTTGTCTCTGCAGGGGATGGAGTCGCAGGCCGATCCGGCGATCCGGGCGCTTGGCCTTGAATGTGCGCGGCAGATCACCGAGGCGGGCGGCATCCCGACCCGCAATCCCGAAGAGCTCATGGAAGTCTGCACGCTGCTGATATGGGCGCGCGATGCCTTGCACGATGCGGGGCGAACGCCCGAGATGACCCATCTGGAGGCCATCGGGCGGATCGTTCCGACGCTGCGCGCACTGCGCCATGCCGATGGCGGGCTGGCGCGGTTTCACGGTGGCGGGCGCGGCGCTGACGGGCGGCTCGATACGGCGCTCGCGGCCTCCGGGGTCAAGGCGCAGCGTGCGCAGGATCTGGCGATGGGATATGCGCGGCTGTCCGGCGGGCGCACCAGCATCGTGATCGACGCTGCAGCGCCGCCTACCGGGCTTGCGAGCTTCAACGCCCATGCCAGCACGCTTGCCTTCGAGCTGACATCAGGGCGCAGGCCGTTGATTGTGAATTGCGGATCGGGCGCGAGTTTCGGCGAGGATTGGCGTCGAGCGGGGCGGGCCACGCCCTCCCATTCGACGCTTTGCCTTGACGGGTTTTCCAGCGCGCGGCTTGGCGAGCGATCGCGGGTCGGGCCGGTCGAGCGTGAATTGCTGGAGGATGTGCCAAGGGGCGTGCCGACGGAAATCTCCCGCATGAGCGATGGCATGCGCTTCGAAGGCGGGCATGACGGCTATCTGCGCACGCACGGGTTCACCCATGCGCGCATTCTCGAACTCACCTTCGACGGGCGCGGCATGGTCGGGGAGGATCTGCTCGTCGCGCTGAGCGCGGCCGACAAGGCGCGTTTTAACGAAAAGTTGGATGGAAGCCGGCTTGCGGGCGTTCCCTTCGACATCCGCTTTCACCTTCACCCCGAGGTCGATGCCGATATCGACATGAACGGCGCTGCCGTTTCGATGGCGCTCCGCAGCGGCGAGATCTGGGTGTTCCGCCTCGATGCCGCCGGGTGCGAATTGCGGCTCGAAGCGTCGGTTTATCTGGAAAAAGGCCGCTTGCGCCCCCGCGCGACGAAACAGATCGTTTTATCCGGCCGCGCAATGGAGTATGCGACGCGCGTTCGCTGGTCTTTGGCCAAGGCCCAGGACACTGCAATCGCGGTGCGGGATCTGGTTCAGGACGACGCGGATGTGATGAACTGAACTTCGGGATCCTTGCCGTCATGCCAAACACAACCCCAATCCGCCGCGCGCTGCTGTCCGTTTCCGACAAGACGGGGCTCGTCGATCTTGCCAGGGCGCTTGTTGCGCGGGATATCGAGATTCTCTCGACAGGGGGCACGGCGCAGGCGCTGCGCGATGCCGATATCGCGGTGACGGATGTGGCCGAGGTGACGAAGTTTCCCGAGATGATGGACGGGCGCGTCAAGACGCTGCATCCGATGGTGCATGGCGCGCTTCTGGCGCAGCGCGACAATGACGATCACGTCGCGGCGATGTTCCAGCATGACATCAAGGCGATCGATCTTCTGATCGTGAACCTTTACCCGTTCGAGGAAACGGTCGCCAAGGGCGCGGATTACGACACCTGCATCGAGAATATCGATATTGGCGGGCCCGCGATGATCCGCGCGGCTGCCAAGAACCATGCCTTCGTGACGGTCGTTGTCGATACCGAGGATTACGACGCCTTGCTGGCTGAGTTGGAGCAGAACGACGGCCGCACATCGCTGGGGTTCCGCCGCCGCATGGCGCAAAACGCCTATGCGCGCACCGGCGCCTATGACGCCGCAGTCAGCACATGGATGGCCGAAGCCATCGAAGAGCCCACCCCGCGCCGCCGCGTCTTTTCCGGCACGCTCGCGCAGCCCTTGCGCTATGGCGAGAATTCCCATCAGGCCGCCGCCTTCTACCGCGACGGATCGGGCCGCCCCGGCGTTGCCGCCTCCTGGCAGATCCAGGGCAAGGATTTGAGCTACAACAACATCAACGATACCGATGCCGCCTTCGAGCTGGTTTCCGAATTCCTGCCGCGCGACGGGGCGGCCTGCGTTATCGTGAAGCACGCCAATCCCTGCGGCGTTGCGACCGGCGCCCGCCTGATCGACGCCTATCGCCGCGCGGTCGATTGCGACCGCACATCGGCCTTTGGCGGGATCGTCGCGTTCAACTCGACGCTCGACGGCGAAACCGCCGAGGCGATCATCGAGACATTCACCGAGGTCGTCATCGCCGCCGGGGTCGATCAGGCAGCCAAGGACATCTTTGCCAGCAAGCCGAACCTGCGCCTTTTGCAAGCGCCGGGCATCGCCAATACAGCAGAGCCGCGACTGGGCTGGAAACAGGTGTCGGGCGGTTTCCTGGTGCAGAATTTCGACAGCGGGCGGGTCGAACAGACTGATCTGAAAGTCGTGACCGAACGCGCCCCGACCGAGGATGAGATGCGCGACCTGATGTTCGCCTGGACGGTCGCCAAGCACGTGAAATCCAACGCAATTGTCTATGCCAAGGATCGCGCGACCGTCGGCGTCGGCGCGGGCCAGATGAGCCGGCTGGATTCCGCGATGATCGCCGCGCGCAAGGCCGAACGCATGGCCGAGGCGCTGGGCCTGCCCGAGCCGCTCACGCGCGGCAGCGCCGTGGCTTCGGATGCGTTCTTTCCCTTCGCCGACGGGCTGATGGAAGCGGCCGCCGCCGGTGCGACGAGCGTGATCCAGCCGGGCGGCTCGATGCGCGATGAGGAGGTGATCGCCGCTGCCGACGAGGCCGGTCTGGCGATGGTGTTTACCGGGATGCGTCATTTCCGGCACTGAAACGGCGCCGCCTGGCGGGCCAAACCGAAGGATTGCGCCGATGCGCCTTGTCGCCCTTGTCGCTCTTGCGGTGTTCGTGATCGACCAGCTGTCGAAATGGTGGGTCGTGCATGTGATGGACCTGGCGCGGCGCGGCTCAATCGACGTGCTGCCGCCCTATCTGAACTTTCGCATGGCATGGAACACGGGGATCAATTTCGGCCTCTTCTCCGGCAATACGGACTGGACGCGCTGGGTTCTGATCTCGGTCGCACTGGGGATCGTGCTGTTCGTTCTGGTCTGGATGCGCCGGTCGCCGCCGGGCACAACGGGGCTGATCTTTGCCGGGCTCCTGATCGGCGGCGCGCTGGGCAATGTGGTGGACCGGCTGTTCTATGGCGCGGTGGCGGATTTCCTGAACATGTCGTGCTGCGGGCTCGACAATCCGTATGCGTTCAACGTTGCCGATATTTCGGTGTTCGTCGGCGCCATCGGGCTGGCGCTTTTCTCGGAAAGCAAAACGCCCCGTGACGGGGGCGATGCGATCGGTTAAAGCAGGGTGAGGCGAAAACGGAGGCAGGCCGCAGCGATGCCGCGCAAGATCATGATACTGGCACTGGTGGCCCTTGGCGCGTGCAGCGCGGGGCAGGGCGAAGATGGCGAGACCAATCTGCGCCAACTGCGCAACCCTGCCGGCGCGCCCGAAGAGTTTTCGATCGTGCCCAACAAACCGCTGGAAGTGCCGCAAACACTTGCGCTGCCGCAGCCGACGCCCGGCGGGGCGAACCGGACGGACCAGACTCCGCTCAAGGATGCCGTGGCCGCTCTGGGCGGCGCGCCGTCGCGGCTCGATGCCGGGGCGGGTATTGGAGCTGGCGATCAGGCACTTGTGGCGCGTGCTTCTCGTTTCGGCCGCGCACCCGCGATCCGGCAGGAACTGGCCGTGGAGGATCAGGCGTTCCGCGAACGCAAATCCCTGTTCAACTGGCGCCTGTTCAAGACCGACACCTACAACGACGCGTATCGCCGCCAGTCGCTCGATCCCTACCCGGTGCTCGAAGCGGCGCGCCGCGGCGGTGCGGTGACCCCTTCGGCCCCGCCACCGCAATAAGCGGCTCACAAATCTGTTGATGCGCTTGAAACCGGCGGTGCGGATCGTAGCTTGGTGCCATAACCAAGGAGAGATTGCCTATGCGCCGTTTGATTGCCCTTGCCGGGGCGTGCTTTCTGGCTGCCGCGCCGCTCAGCGCGCAGACGATTCAGGATCAGGTCACCAGCTTCGAGCTTGATAACGGCATGGATGTCGTGGTGATCGAGGATCACCGCGCGCCTGCCGTCGTGCATATGGTCTGGTATCGCGCCGGTTCGGCCGACGAAGAACCGGGCGTTTCGGGTGTTGCGCATTTTCTCGAACATCTGCTTTTCAAGGGCACCGAAACACGAGCGCCCGGCGAGTTCAGCGAAATCGTCAAGGCACAGGGCGGCACGGACAACGCGTTCACCAGCTATGACTACACGGGCTATTTTCAGCGCGTCGCCGCCGACCGGCTCGGCCTGATGATGGAGCTTGAAGCGGACCGGATGAAGAACCTTCAACTGGACCGCGAGGACATCCTGACCGAACGCGACGTGATCATCGAGGAACGCAATCAGCGGGTCGAGAACGATCCCGGCGCGCTTTTCCGCGAACAAAGCACGGCGGCGCAGTTTCTCAATCAC
The DNA here is from genome assembly GCF_023370775.1 of Marivita sp. GX14005. GTDB lineage: Bacteria > Pseudomonadota > Alphaproteobacteria > Rhodobacterales > Rhodobacteraceae > Marivita. The sequence goes on along the minus strand of NZ_JAMCCQ010000001.1, from coordinate 720,083 downwards.
CCCTACGGCACGCCGGTGATCGGATGGCGGCACGAGATGGTCAATCTCGATCTGGACGATGCGCTCGCTTATTACGAGAAATTCTACTCACCGAACAATGCGGTGCTCGTTGTTGCTGGCGATGTGGAACCCGATGACGTTCTGACGCTCGCCAAACAGCATTACGGACCCATTCCGGCAAATGACGAGCTGCCCGAGCGGACGCGTCCGCAGGAACCGCCGCAGATGGCCGAGCGGCGTATCACCTTTACCGATCCGCGCGTCGCGCAACCTTACGTCATGCGCAGCTATCTCGCCCCCGAGCGTGACCCGGGGGATCAGCGAAAGGCAGCGGCGTTGACCCTGCTTGCGGAAATCCTTGGCGGCTCGCAAACGTCGGTTTTGCCGCAAGCGCTTCAGTTCGAGGAGAAGCGGTCCGTCTATACCGGGGCATTCTACAGCGGGCTGTCGCTCGACGACACGACATTCGGGCTGATCAACATGCCATCCGAAGGCATCACGCTGGAGCAGGCGGAAGCCGATATGGACCGAGTGATCGCGGAGTTCCTGGAAAACGGCGTCGATCCCGAACAGCTCGAGCGCATCAAGTTCCAGTTCCGCGCGGCGCAGACCTACGCGCTCGACAATGCTAATTCGCTGGCGCGTCTTTATGGCTCTGCGCTGACCTCCGGGCTGACAATCGAAGACGTGAACGCGTGGCCCGATATCGTTCAGTCCATCACCGGCGAGGAAATCGTCGCCGCGGCGCGGGAGGTGTTCGACCGTGATCGAGCGGTCACCGGGTTCCTGCGCAATGATGCAGAGGTGACACAATGAGCTTCATCGGAAAATTCACCGCCGCGCTGACGGCTGGGCTGCTCTTCGCCCTGCCGCTTCAAGCCGAGATCGACATTGCCGAGGTCGAGACCGAAAGCGGCGTCGAGGCGTGGCTTGTCGAGGAACATTCGATCCCCATTGTCGCGCTCGAGCTGCGCTTTCGGGGCGGCGCGTCGCTCGATGCGCCGGGCAAACGCGGTGCGACCAACCTGATGGTCGGCCTGCTTGAAGAGGGCGCGGGCGACATGGACGCGCGTGCCTTCGCGGAAGAGGCCGAAGCGCTGGCCGCCAGTTTCCGCTTCGACGTGGGCGATGACGCTGTTTCCGTTTCGGCCCGGTTTCTGAAGGAAAATCAGGACGAAGCGCTCGATCTGCTGCGCAAGGCGCTGACGCAGCCGCGTTTCGATCAGGACGCCATCGACCGCGTCCGCGCGCAGATTGCTTCGGTCATTCGCTCGGATGCGCAGGATCCGGACGCGATCGCCTCGATGCAGTTCAACGAACGCGCGTTCGGCGATCACCCCTACGGATCGCGCATCGAAGGCACGCTGGACAGCCTCGCCGCGCTCGAACGCGAGGATCTTGTTGAGGCGCATGAGGGCGCGCTGGCCCGCGACCGCGTCCATGTCGGAGCAGCCGGCGCGATCACGCCCGAGGAGCTTGCCGGCGCGCTCGATACGCTTCTGGCCGATCTGCCGCAGACCGGCGCGGCGCTGCCGGAGGATATCGACGTTTCGACCGAGGCGGGCGTTACGGTCGTGCCCTTCGACGTGCCCCAATCGGTCGCGGTCTTCGGCCATGACGGGCTGGCCCGCGACGATCCCGATTTCCTCGCCGCCTATGTCCTGAACGAAATCCTCGGCGGCGGCGGGTTCGAGGCGCGACTGATGGAGGAGGTGCGCGAGAAGCGTGGGCTGACCTATGGCGTCTACAGCTATCTCGTTCCGAAAGATCACGCCGCGCTCTATCTTGGCCGCGTGTCGAGCGCCAATGACCGCATGGCCGAGGCCATCGAAGTGATCCGGGACGAATGGGCGAAGATGGCCGAAACCGGCGTGACCGAGGAAGAGCTGGAGAGCGCCAAGACCTATCTGACGGGGGCCTATCCGCTGCGGTTCGACGGGAATGGCCAGATCGCCAATATTCTAGTCGGGATGCAGATGGACGGGTTGCCGGCAAGCTATGTGTCCGAGCGCAACGACATGATCGAGGCGATCACGCTGGAGGATATCCAGCGCGTCGCGGCGCGTATCCTCAAGCCCGAGGCGCTTCGGTTCGTCGTGGTGGGACAGCCGGACGACCTCGAAGACGCAAACCAGTAAGAGCGAAAGGCCGCGCGAACCCGCGCGGCCCGAAATCAGTTGACTGATTTCATAAACTCATCGATGAGTTTACGCCTCAGTTCAAAAGCCCCGCATGGCGGAGCGCGGAATCGATCAGATCGCGCGTCGGCTGCGTCACCGGAAAGAGCGGTGGACGCATATCCTCCTCGCAAAGCCCTTGCCGGTGCATCGCGTATTTTGCCCCGCACAGGCCCGGTTCCACAAAAATCGCGTGATGCAGCGGCATCAGCCGATCCTGGATCGTCAGCGCTTTCGCGTAATCGCCGGCGAGCGTCGCTTCCTGAAGCTCGGCGCAGAGGGCCGGCGCCGCATTGGCCGTGACAGAAATGCAACCGACCCCGCCTTGCGCATTGTAGCCATGCGCGGTCGCGTCCTCGCCCGAAAGCTGGATGAAATCCGGCCCGCAGGTGATCCGCTGGGCGCAGACGCGGGCAAGATCGCCGGTGGCGTCCTTGACCCCGACGATGCGCGGAAGTTTCGCCAGCTCTCCCATCGTGTGCGGGAGCATGTCGACAACGGACCGGCCTGGGATGTTGTAGATGATGATCGGCAGGTTGCAGGCATCATGCACCATGGTGAAATGGCGGATCAGCCCGTTTTGTGTCGGCTTGTTGTAGTAGGGCGTCACGACAAGTGCGGCCTGCGCACCGGTGGCTTCGGCGTGTTGCACGAAGCGGATCGTCTCGTCGGTGTTGTTCGACCCCGCCCCGGCGATCACCGGAATGCGCCCCGCCGCCGCCTCGACCACGCAGGTCACGACGTCTTCGTGCTCCTCATGGCTGAGCGTCGGGCTCTCGCCCGTGGTGCCGACGGGAACGAGGCCATGGCTGCCTTGCTCGACATGCCAATCGACCAGATGTTTGAGCGTGTCGTAATCCACTGCACCGTTCTTGAACGGTGTGACCAGTGCAGGCATCGACCCTTTGAACATCGTCACGCTCCTTTTTTCTCATGGTGCCGTCGGGGAAACCCGTCCCGCAGATGTGAGTTGAAGCTCGAAAGGGGCGGCGTATCCTTGGCGAGCCGTCTATCCTGTTTCAATGGGGAAAATGCAAGCATGATTCGGTTCAAGGCGTTTCTGGCGGTGATTTTGCTTCTCCTGCCAGCCATGTCCGCCGCGCAGCCTCCCAAGCGCCCTCTGGAACGCGCGATGGAAGCGATGCGCGATGGCAACTGGGCCGCCGCGCAGATCGAGGCGCGGGGCGACGGGCAGGAAGCGCTCGATGTCATCTTATGGCATTACCTGCGGTCCGGGCTGGGCTCGGTGCGGGAGGTGCAGGCGTTTTTGACGCGAAACCCGGATTGGCCCGGCTTGCCCTATCTGCGCGCGAAGAGCGAAGGCGCGATGGTCGCGGCCCCGTCCGAAGAGATCCTGGCTTTCTATGAGACCAATGTGCCGGAAACCGGCGCTGGTGCGCTGTCGCTTGCGCGGGCGCAGCTGGTGGCCGGGAAAAGCGATGCCGCAGAAGCCACGGTGATCCGCGCCTGGAAAACGCTGTCGCTTGTGGACGAGGAACGCGCCGCATTTCTGGCCTCATTCGACGATATTCTGGCCGATTACCATACCGAGCGGCTGGACGCGATGCTGTGGAACGGCTGGACGCGCAATGCGCAGGCGATGCTGCCGCTGGTGAGTGAGGGCTGGCACACGCTCGCGAAGGCACGGATCGCCCTGCGCGCCGATGCGCCGGGGGTTGATGCTTTGATCGAAGCGGTGCCCGAGGCGCTCAAGGAGGATCCCGGCCTCGCGTTCGAGCGGTTCGGCTGGCGTATGCGCAAGGGCCGGATCGAGGATGCGGTGCGGCTTCTGCGCGATCGCTCGCGCTCTTCCGATACGCTTGGCAGGCCGGAGGCGTGGGCCGGCCAGCGCGCGCTTTTGGTCCGGCGGATCATGCGCGCCGGGGAGCATCGCGTGGCTTATGACCTTGCGGCAAACCACCATCTCGAAAATGGATCGCGCTTTGCGGATCTGGAATGGCTGGCTGGGTATCTGTCCCTGCGGTTCCTCGAAGAGCCGCAGCGGGCCGTGTCGCATTTCGAGGCCTTTCGGGGCGCGGTCGAAACGCCGATTTCGCTAGGCCGGGCGGGCTACTGGCTGGGCCGTGCACATGAGGCGGCCGGGAACGATGACGAAGCCACACGCGCTTATGCGTTCGGCGGCCAGTATCAGACAACCTTCTACGGTTTGCTCGCCGCCGAACGGGGCGGGATCGCGCCCGATCCGCACTTGTCCGGCAAGGAGGCGTTCGACGATTGGCGCGATGCGGATTTCACGCAAAGCTCTGTCTTCAAAGCGGCGATCCTGCTGCTCGATGCCGAGGAACCGGCGCTGGCCGAACGGTTCCTGACGCATCTTGCCGAAAGTCTGGACCGCCGCGAGATCGGGCAGATGGGGCGGATGCTCGCCGAGCTGGAATTGCCGCATATTCAGGTGATGCTCGGCAAGCGCGCGGCGCAATACGGGCATGAAGTCCATGCGCCTTATTATCCGCTGCACCCGGTGGCGGACACGCAACTTCCCGTTCCGCCCGAGCTTGTCCTCGCCATCGCCCGGCGCGAATCGGAATTCGACCCGCGTGTCATTTCCCCTGTCGGGGCGCGTGGGCTGATGCAGGTGATGCCCGGAACTGCGCAGGAGGTGGCGGGTTGGCTACAGGTCGAATATTCCGAACCGAAACTGATCGCCGATCCGGCCTATAACGCCGTTCTCGGAAGCGCCTATCTCGAACGGCTGGCGCGGCAGTTCGGCGGGAACGCGGTGATGATCGCTGCCGGCTACAACGCCGGGCCAAGCCGCCCCGAACGCTGGATGAACGAGCGCGGCGACCCGCGCGGTGATCCGGCCGCGATCGTCGACTGGATCGAGCATATCCCGTTCACCGAAACGCGGAACTACGTCATGCGGGTGACGGAAAGCCTGCCTGTCTATCGCGCGCGGCTCGGCAAGCCGCCGCATCCCGTTCCGTTTTCCGAGGAACTGGCCGGATCAACCCTTCTGCCGCGCGCGCCAGAGGGTGAATAGGCCGGCCGACACGATCAATCCACCGCCGAGAAGCACATGTGGCTCAACGGTTTCGCCGAACACCAGAAGCCCGATGCTGATGGCGAAAGGCAGTTGCAGATAGGCAAAGGGCTGCACCGCGCTGGCCTCCGCGACATCGTAGCATTTGATCAGCAGGAAATGACCAAGCGCCCCGGTGACGCAAAGCATGGCCATGAAAAGCCAATCCGGTGCGACCATCGGTTCCCAGAACCAGATCCCGGCAAGCGTGATGGCGACCGCGCCGACCGTTCCCGTCCAGAAGAAGCTCGTCGCGGCACTGTCGCGCCGGGCGGCATAGCGTGTCAGCAGCCCATAAAGCGCGAACATCAGCGCCGCGAAGGCGGGCAATATCGCATAGGGTGAAAACACCGCGAGCCCCGGTTGCAAGACGATCAGGATGCCGATGAAGCCGACCGCAACAGCCGCGTAGCGCCGCCAGCCGACATATTCGCCGAGGACCGGCCCCGACAGCGCTGCGATCAAGAGCGGGTAGCAGGCAAAGACGGCATGGGTCTCCACGAGGCCGAGATACGTGAAAGACAACACCATCACGCAGATCTCGCCAACGAGCAGCAGGCCGCGGAAGGCTTGAAGCCTGGGTTGGCGCGTCGCGGCGGCCGCGCGCACCCCGCCCGCGCGGCGGGTCGCTATGACGATGACGAAAGCCGCGAAGAACCAGTAGCGGATCATCACGATCATCAGCACGTTGTAGGTGCTTGCCAGATATTGCGAAAGCCCGTCCTGCACCGCGAAAACGAGCGTAACCGCCACCATCAGCCAGATGCCGAGCGTGTTGTTCTGGGTGCTGTGGGTTACGGTGGTCATCCAGCGGCCTTTTGCGCGACGGTCATGTGTCGCTTGCGCCCGTAGCCGGGGATGCGGCGCGTGACAAGCCCCGCCGCATCCAGCGCACGGCGCACGTGGCCGGCGGCGGTATAAGTGGCGGCGGTGCCGCCCGGCGCGGTGTGCCGCGCGGCCTCTGCCAATAGTGCCGGTTCCCACAGTTCAGGGTTCTTGGCCGGGGAAAACCCGTCGAGAAACCAGGCATCGACAGGGTGGTCGATTTGCCGGATGGTCCGCCGCGCATCGCCCTCGATCAGCCGAAACCGCAGGTCGGACAGGGATATCTCGCGCGCATCCTGTTCCCAGAATGGGCGGAGATCCTTTGCAACAGCGTCGAGTTCGGCGAAACGCGATTGCGCGCGGATCATGTCTTCGGGCGGCAGGGGGTAGGCTTCGAAAGTCGTGAAATGCAAGACGCCGCTTTGCCCCGTTTCGCGCCAAAGATGCAGCGCCGCGAGCAGGTTCAGCCCGGTGCCGAAGCCAAGCTCGGCAACGTGAAACCCGTCCCGAAAGCGCGCGGGCAAGCGATTGCCATGCAGGAACACATGTCGTGTTTCCGCCAGCCCGTCATCGAGCGAGAAATACGGATCGTCGAAGCGCCGCGAGACAGGCACATCGCCGTCGCGCCAATCGAGCGCCCTTGTCTGGTCAATCATCGCGCCATCCCCTAGATGCGGCGCGACAGTGGCGAGGGGCGAGGCGAATGGCAATGGCAGAGTTCACGGTGCGCGGGGCGGGCATATTCGGGCTTTCGATCGCATGGGTTCTGGCGCAACGCGGCGCGCGGGTGCAACTAGTTGACCCTTTCGGTCCCGGCGCGGGATCGAGCGGCGGGCTGGTCGGCGCGCTGGCGCCGCATGTGCCGGAGAACTGGAACGACAAGAAGGCGTTTCAACTCGACAGCCTGCTCATGGCGGAAGATTTCTGGGCCGAGGTAAAGGCCGCTGGCGGGGCCGATCCCGGCTATGCGCGGACGGGCCGTTTGCAGCCGATTGTCGATGAGGCGGGCCTGAGGCTTGCGAGTGAACGAGCCGAAGGGGCGAAGACGCTTTGGCGGGGCCGCGCGGACTGGCGGTTGATATCGGCCAGCGAGGCGGGCGATTTCGCACCTGCCTCGCCCACCGGCTACCTGATCCACGACACGCTGACGGCGCGGATGCACCCGCGCCTTGCCGGCGCAGCGCTGGTTGCCGCGCTGAAATCACGCGGGGTCGAGGTTCAGGCCGACGCGCCGGACCGCGGCGCTGTGATCTGGGCGACCGGCTGGCAAGGCCTGCGCGATCTATCAGACGCTTTGGGCAAGCCGGTCGGTGCCGGGATCAAGGGCCAATCGGCCGCGTTCGAATATGCCGCGCCCGATGCGGCACAAATCTTCGTGGAGGGCTTGCATATCGTGCCGCACGCGAACGGCACCGTCGCGATAGGCTCGACCAGCGAACGGGAGTTCGACGACCCCGGCAGCACCGATGCGCGATGCGACGATCTGATCGCCCGCGCGCGCGTCGCCTTGCCGGTGCTGGCCGATGCACCCGTGATCGACCGTTGGGCCGGCGTGCGCCCGCGTGCACGCTCGCGCGCCCCGATGCTGGGCGCATGGCCGGACCGGCCGGGGCATTTCATCGCCAATGGCGGTTTCAAGATCGGCTTCGGCATGGCGCCGAAAGTGGCGCATGTCATGGCCGACCTGCTGCTGGGTGGCCGCGACACGATTCCCGAGGGGTTTCGCATCGCGGCGTCATTGTGATCATTCAGCCCAGGATACGCCGGTGAGATCGGTTGCCTGCGTCGGCTGGTTCTTCCAAAGCCCGCGAAGCCGCGCATCCGCGACGGTGGGGAAAGCCAGCTGAAACAGATAGGCGTTGACGTAATCGTCCGCGACGATCCGCTGTGCCTTGGCAATCAGTTCTGAACGCCGGGCGGGATCGGTTGTCTCGCCCAAAGTTTTCATCAGATCCTGAAGCTCGGGATTGTCATACTGGAAATAGTAATCCGGACGCGCGTAGATGCCGATGTCGAAAGGCTCGGTATGACTGACGATGGTCAGGCCGAAATCCTTGCCGCGAAACACCTCTTCGAGCCATTGCGCCCATTCGAGATTGGTGATCTCGGTCTTGATCCCCACTTCGCGAAGTTGCGCTGCGATGATCTCGCCGCCGCGGCGGGCATAGGAAGGGGGCGGCAGTTTCAAGGTGGTGGTGAAACCATCGGGAAGCCCCGCTTCGTCGAGCAAGGCCTTGGCCTTTTCGGGATCATGGGGGGATTGCCCCGTCAGATCGACGTAATCGGGATTGTGCGGTGCGAAATGGGTGCCGATGGGCGTGCCCTGGCCGAACATCGCGCCGTCGATGATCGCCTGCCGGTCGATGGCATGAGCGACGGCCTGCCTGACGCGCTTGTCGTCGAAGGGCGGTTGCTTGTGGTTCATCGCCAGGATCGTCTCGCCTTCGGTCGAGCCGACCAGCACCTGAAACCGCGGATCGGCCTCGAACTGGGGCAGGTTCTCAGGGGCGGGGAAACCGGCGAAAGCGTCGATATCCTGGGCCATCATCGCGGCGAAGGCGGCGGTCGGATCGGAGATGAACTTGAAGGTCGCGGCCTCCAGCGCGGGCGCCTCGCCCCAGTAGCCGGGGTTGCGCATGAGCTCGATCCTGTCACCCTGCACCCATTCCTCAAAGATGAATGGGCCGGTGCCGATGGGGGTCTGCTTGATGGTCTCGATGCTTTCGGGCGCGACGATCACGGCGTCGCCCCAGGCGAGGTTGAAGAGGAAATTGCCATCGGGCGCCTTGAGGTTCACTTCAACGGTTCGCGGATCGATGGCGGTGACCTCTTCGATCCCCTCGAATAGCGCCTTTTGGGCATTGGCACTGTCTTCGGCGCGCGCGCGGTCGAGCGTGAATTTCACATCCTCGGCATCCATCGCCGTGCCGTCATGGAAGGTCACGCCGTCGCGCAGCGTGAAGGTGTAGGTTTTGCCATCCACGCTGATCTCCCAGTCGGATGCGAGGCCGGGAACGACCGAGCCGTCGGACGCAAAACGCGTCAGCCCCTCGAACACATTGGAATAGAGCACCGAGTCGATGGCCCCGGCGGCCGCGCTCGTTGGATCGAGGTGGGGCGGTTCGAGTTGCAGGGCGATGGTGATGTCTGATTGCTGCGCCAGGGCAGGCGCGCCGAGCAGCGCCGCGAGCGCGGCTCCGCGCAGGAAATGTTTGGTCATGTCGTCCCTCCGGTTGGTTGCGGGGAGTGTCATGTCAAATCGTCTGCCGATCAAGTCCTTGCATGTCGCCGCCGCGCCCGTGACGGCGGGTGGAACGAGGGGCCAGCCCTCGTGCTCCCCGAGATATTTGGAAAACGGAGAAGATCAGGGCAGGAGCAGTTTTTCGAGCGTGCGCGCCATGACCTTGGCGCTGTCCAGCATATCGGTGATGCCGACCCATTCATCCGGTTTGTGCGCCAGTTCGAGGATGCCGGGCCCGTATGCGATGCAGTTGCGCAGCCTACCGATGCGGTCGATATGCTTCTGATCGTAGCTGCCCGGCGAGGCGACGTAGCCCGGCGCGTGGCCAAACACGTCCTCGATGGCGGCGTGGACGGTTTGCACGACAGGGGCGGTCTTGTCCGTCATCGAGGGGGTCACGCGGTTAAGCTCGCGGATTTCGTAATCGAAATTCGGGCGGCGGGATTTGAGATCCTCCAGCAAGTCGATCACTTCCTGTCGCACGCCATCGACCGGTTCCTCCATCAGGAAGCGGCGGTCGACCACGATGCGGCAACTGTCCGGCACGCAATGGGCCGGCAGCCCGGTATCGCCCGTTGCCTGTTCCGGCTGGCCGCCATGCACGGAATTGATGTTCATGGTCGATTGGCGCGCGCCATCGGGAACCACCGGCATGTCGGTCAGGCGCGCCGCCATCGCCGGGAAGAGCCGGTCTTCGAAGGCCTGCAGCACCGCGCCCATATGGCGGATGGCGCAATCGCCGAGGAAAGGCATGGAGCCATGCGCGATCTCGCCCCTTGTTTCGATCTCGGCCCACCAGCCGCCACGATGACCGAGGCAGATGCGGTCCTTGCCGAGCGGTTCGGGGATGATGACATGCTGAACGCGGGCCGGATCGAACCAGCCTCGTTCGGCCAGATGGGCCACACCGCCATAGCCGCCCGATTCCTCGTCCGCCGTGCCGCTGATCTCTATGGCACCCTGATAGTCCGGGTGTTCGGCTATGAACGCTTCGGCAGCGATGATCGACGCAGCAAGCCCGCCTTTCATGTCGCAGGCGCCGCGCCCGTAAATCCTGTCGCCCTCGACCGTGCCGCCGAAGGGATCGCGAGTCCATCCCTTACCGATCTCGACCACATCGGTATGCGAGTTGAAATGAACGCAGTCGCCGCTGCGCGCGCCGTCGTGGCGGGCGATCAGGTTCCAGCGCGGATGGGCCTCGCTGTCGCCGGGAGCGCCTTCGGCACGGACCCATGTCGTATCGAAACCCGATGCGGAGAGCCGGGTGTCCAGATAGGAGCATATGGCGGCATAGTCGCGCCCCGGCGGGTTCAGCGTGGGAATGGCGATGAGATCTCGCGTCAGCGCGACGAGATCGTCGCGCGCCGCGTCTATGCGTTTGAGCGGGCTCGATGTCATGCGTTCTTCCTCCCGGGGCCGCAGTCTCGCGGGGGTGCCTTTGGAAGGCAAGGGTCAGCGCAGCGGAAACGGGGGCAGTTGACCTATTTTCAGCGGCCCGAGAAACACGCCGCCGCGTCTGAGACCCAGCGTCACATCCAGCGTATCGCGGGCACCGCTGAGCCCTGACAGCAGGGTCAGCATCTCGATTAGGCGATCGGCCATGCGGCGCGGCAGATGCCCCCTGTCGCGGGCGGCTTCCAGCGCGGCGCGCCAATTGTTCGACATGATGCGAACCTCGCCCGTCGGATAGCCGTCGGGACCGATACGGGCGTCGCCTGAGAGTTTGATGGTGAGCGCGCCGTAGCTGATTTCGCTGTGCCTGACGGCAATTTGAACCGGGCGCGGCGCGGCGGACAAGCGATCGAGGCGCAATGGCGCATCGAGTTCGAATGCCAGATCGACGCGCAGATCCGACAGCGAGTCGGGCGCATTGCCGCCGCCGATGGGCGGGGCGGACAGCGCAATCCGGTCGGCAATGACCGCAAGGCGGTAGGACGCGTTCAGCGGTTCGATCTTCTCCAGCGCCGCTGTCACGCCAGCAAAGGCAGCCGATCCCTCAGGTGTCGAGATATTTAGAACCGGCGCTTCGAGATTGCTGCGCAGCAAAGCGCCGTCCTTTTTGACGACGCTGGCGCGCAGCCCGTCGGAGGTGATCGCGACATCGGTATTTCCGATCCGCAGGGATTGTGCATCGGGCCAGGCCAGGATGACGTGATCGCGGTTGTAGCTCAGGCCGAGCATCTGCACGAACGGCGCGCGCCACGCGATGCGCCCGTCCGGGGAGGTCAGTCGCGGGCCGGTCACCGTCAGGTCGGTCCGGTTCGGAAAACCGCGCACCGACAGATCGTCATAGCCCGCCGTCCAGCCATCCGTGCGCAGCATGGCGAACCCGTTTTCCACCGCGCCGCGAAGGCTCTGGGCAGCATAGACCCACCAACCGCCATAGACGAGAGCGGCCAGCGCGATGACCGCAAGAAGTCTTTTCACGGGCGCACCCCTTTTTTCCAATGCTGTTTTGGTGTTTATCGTGCCTCGATCAGCAGGACCAGACAGATGACGCTTTGGGTTTTCGGATATGGATCGCTCTTGTGGAACCCCGGATTCACGCCGGTGGTGACCGCCCGTGCCCGGCTCAGGGGGTTCGCGCGCAGCTTCTGTATGCGCTCGATCCATCATCGGGGGACGGAAACCGACCCGGGGCTTGTCCTCGCGCTGGATGAGCAGCCCGGTAGCGTTTGCGACGGTTTGGCGATGAAGATGCACGAGGCCGAACTCGATGCGACGATGGCCTATCTGCGCGAGCGCGAACTTGTCTCCGCCGCTTATCTCGAAAAGGTCCTGCCCGTCGAATTGGTCGATGGCGGCGAGGTGACGGCGGTGACCTACGTGATCGATCCCGATCACGTGCAATATTGCGGCGCGCTCGATCTGGAGGAACAGGCGCGGATCATCGCGCGGGCCAGTGGCGGGCGCGGTCCCAACAGCGAATATCTGTTCAACACCGCATCCCATCTGTCCGAGATCGGCATTCCCGACCCCGATCTGGAGTGGTTGAGCGATAGGGTTCGCGGGCTGACCGCTTAACGGCTTGGCGATTTGCCACGAACAGCCTAGTGTCGGCTTCGAAGAACAAGAAACGCGCGTCAGGAACTGTCCGTATGGACCAGCCGGACTTCGAGGCCGAGCCACATTTTTCGCAACCTGTCCGGCAGGTGCTGTTGATGCTCGTCGTTCTGGGGCTGACCGGCTCCGGCGCGTTTCTGGCCTTGCCGCGCGTTCTTCCTGTGTTCGAGGCGAACCCCTACCTGAACGGATTTATCCTCTTCGTCTTCGGTATCGGCGTTCTGGCGTGTTTCTGGCAGGTCGCGCAGCTCATCAAATCGGTGCGCTGGATCGAAGCCTTCGCACGGCAGGGCGATGGCGGGTTCCGCACACAGGCGCCGCTTCTGCTTGCGCCGCTGGCAACGCTCTTGCGCACGCGCGGGCGGCGGATGCAGATCAACACCGCGTCAACGCGGTCCATCCTCGATTCCGTCGCCACCCGGATCGACGAGGCGCGCGAGATCACGCGCTATATCGTCAGCCTTCTGATTTTCCTCGGGCTTCTGGGCACGTTCTACGGGCTCGCCACGACGGTTCCCGCTTTGGTCGATACGATCCGGGGGCTCGCGCCCGAGGAAGGGGAAAGCGGGACGGAAGTGTTCGCGCGGTTGATGGACGGGCTCGACAGCCAACTCTCCGGCATGGGGGTGGCGTTCGCGTCCTCATTGCTCGGGCTGGCCGGATCGCTGGTCGTCGGTCTGCTGGAGCTTTTCGCCGGGCATGGGCAGAACAGGTTTTACCGCGAGCTCGAGGAATGGCTCAGCTCGATCACGCGGCTCGGTTTTTCGAGCGGCGAGGAGGGCACGGCGGACGCCGATGTGACGGCGGTTCTGATGGACCAGATGGTCGGAAACATGGAATCGCTGCAATTGCTCTTCGCGCAGTCCGAGGAAGGGCGCGCCGAGGTCGAGAGCCGTCTGGGGCAGCTTGGCGATGCGCTGGAGCGGATGACCGAACGGATGGAGGCGACCGCGCCCTCGGCTTCCGCCTTCGCGCGCATCGCCGAAGGGCAGGAACGGCTGATCGACGTGATCGAGCATAAATCCGGCAACGAGGGGCTGGATGCCGAAAGCCGGATGCGGCTTCGGTCCATTGATGTGCAGATGTTGCGCATCCTCGAGGAAATCTCGGCCGGGCGGCAGGAATCGATGGCAGAGCTGCGCACCGATCTGGGTGCGATCAGCCGCACGATGGAGCGGATCGCGCGCAGTCCCGCGCGGCTCCTGCGAAAGGACGAGGGCTAGGCCGTGGCGCTGTCTCGCCGCACCGGGGCGCGGTTCCAAGCGTCGATCTGGCCCGGTTTCGTGGATGCGATGACCGGGCTGTTGTTGGTCCTGATGTTCGTTCTGACGATCTTCATGGTCGTGCAGGCGGTGCTGCGCGACACCATCACCGGGCAGGAAACGCAGCTGGACAGGCTCTCTTCCGAGCTTTCGGAACTGTCACGCGCGCTGGGCGTGGAACGGCAGCGCACAACCGCGCTGCGCAATGATCTGGGCGCGCTGACCGCGACGCTTGATGACGCGGAAACCCGTCTGACCGAACAGGACGCGATCATCGCATCGCTTTCGGCAACGCGGGAACGGCAGGCTGCGGCGCTGGCGCAGGCGGATGCGCGCATCGCGTCCTTCGAGGAGCAGGTGGCCGGGCTTCTGTCCGAGCGCGATGCGGCGCAGGACCGGGCAGCCGATCTGTCGCAGGCGCGTGATCGACTGCAAGGCGAGCGCGACGCGCTCGACCTCGCTCTGGTGCAGGCGCGCGATGAAATCGATGCACAGGCGGAAACCGCCCGTCTTGCCGCGGCGCGCCGCGAAGCGCTGCAGGCGCTGGTCGCCGATTTGCGCGCGCGCAGCGCGGAAACGGAAACGGAGATTGGCGCTTTGCGCGGGCGGGTCGAAACGCTTGAGGCGCAACTGTCCGACGAAGAAGCGGCCAAATTGGCTGAGGCCGAAGCGGCGGTTGCGTTGCGCACGCGGCTGGAGAATGCGGATGCGGAATTGACCGCGATGACGCTTGCGCTTGAGGAGCAGCGCGCACGCGCGGAGGAAACGCTGACGCTTCTGGCGGCGTCGCGCGACGCCGAGGAAGGGCTGAACGCACGGCTCGCCGCCGCGCTGACGGAGGGCGAGGAGACGGTAGCGGATCTGCAAGCGCGGCTCGATGCGCAAGCGGCGCGGATCGAAGGGCTCGAGGCCGATCTGGACGCGGAGCAGATGGACCGCACCGATACGGAGGCGACGCTTGCCGATATTCGCGATCAGCTTGCCGCAGCGCTCGCCGCCAAAATCGCGGCGGAGACGGAAACGAGCGCGCGGCTTTCCGAAGCGGAAGAGCGCCAGGCGCTTTTGGCACAGGCGCGCGAGAGGCTGGCCGAGGAAAGCCAGCGGGCCGATGAGGCACAGTTGCAGACCGAGGCGCTGAACCAACAAGTCGGCGCGCTTCGGCGCCAATTGTCGGCGGTTCAGGCATTGCTCGACGATGCGCAGCTGCGCGATACCGAAGCGCAGATCCAGCTTCAGACGCTTGGCAGCGAATTGAACGCCGCGCTGGCGCGCGTTGCGTCCGAAGAGCGGCGGCGCAGGCAGCTCGAAGAGGCGGAGCGCAAGCGGCTTGAGGAAGAACGCGCGCGGCTGGAGGGGGAAAAGCAGGATCTCGAACGCTACCGCTCGGAGTTTTTCGGCCGGCTGCGCGATGTGCTGGGGTCGCGCGAAGGTGTGCGCATCGAAGGCGACCGGTTCGTCTTTTCCTCCGAAGTGCTGTTCCCGCCGGCCGAGGCGTCGCTATCGCCCGAAGGGCAGGCTCAGATCGCCAATGTCGCCGCGATCCTGCGCGATGTCGCGCAGGATATCCCTCAAGAGATCGACTGGATCATCCGCGTGGACGGCCATACCGACGATCTGCCGCTGTCGGGGCTTGGCGAGTTTGCCGACAACTGGGAATTGTCGCAGGCGCGCGCACTGTCGGTGGTGCGCTATATGATCGACGATCTTGGTATTCCGCCACAGCGCCTCGCGGCCAACGGGTTCGGGGAATATCAGCCGATCAACAGCGCCGATACCGCCGAGGCGCGCGCGCAAAACCGCCGGATCGAGCTGAAACTGACCGAGCAATAGGCTGGGCGGATACCGGAGAAAATGAAAAAGCGCCCGCGACAGGATCGTCGCGGGCGCTTTTGGTTTCACTTTTGCGGCGCGTCCTACTCCGCCGTCAGAAGCGGAGGCTTCTTGCTCGATAGGCGCGGGCTGTCCGGCCCGTCGAGATCGAGAACGAGCTTGTCGTCCTTGACCGAAACGCGCACCACACCGCCCTTGGAAAGCTTGCCGAACAAAAGCTCCTCGGCGAGCGGCTTCTTGATATGCTCCTGAATGACGCGGGCCAGCGGGCGGGCGCCCATCTTGTCGTCATAACCCTTGTCGGCCAGCCATGCGGCGGCAGGTTCCGTCAACTCGATGGTAACATTGCGATCCATCAGCTGCGCCTCGAGCTGGAGAACGAACTTTTCGACCACGCGCAGGATCGTCGATTTCGGCAGCGGAGCGAAGGAAATGACCGCGTCCAGACGGTTGCGGAATTCCGGCGTGAAGGTGCGTTCGATCGCCGCCGTATCCTCGCCCTCGCGGCGGTCGCGGCCAAATCCGATGGCCGCCTTGGCCTGCTCGGTCGCGCCCGCGTTCGAGGTCATGATGAGGATCACGTTGCGGAAGCTGACGGTCCGCCCATTGTGATCGGTCAGCGCGCCGTGATCCATGACCTGAAGCAGGATGTTGTAGACGTCCGGATGTGCCTTCTCGATCTCGTCCAGCAACAGGACGCAATGCGGATGCTGGTCCACGCCATCGGTCAGTTGCCCGCCCTGATCGAACCCGACATAGCCCGGAGGCGCGCCGATCAGGCGGCTCACGGCATGTTTCTCCATGTATTCGGACATATCGAACCGCAACAGCTCGACACCGAGCGTATCGGCCAACTGCCGCGCGACTTCCGTCTTGCCGACGCCGGTGGGGCCGGCGAAGAGGTAGTTGCCAATAGGCTTTTCCGGCTCGCGCAGACCGGCACGTGCCAGCTTGATCGCCGAGGACAGCGCCTCGATGGCGGCATCCTGTCCGAAGACCACGCGCTTGAGGCTCGATTCGAGATCCTTGAGGACTTCGGCATCGTCCTTGGAAACGCTTTTCGGCGGGATACGCGCGATTTTCGCCACGACCGCCTCGATCTCCTTTGCGCCGAGCGTCTTGCGCCGCTTGGATTCGGCCACGAGATGCTGCGCCGCTCCGGCCTCGTCGATCACGTCGATGGCGCTGTCGGGCAGCTTGCGGTCGTTGATGTAACGCGCCGAAAGTTCCACTGCCGATTTGATCGCATCGGCAGTATACTTGATGCTGTGATGCTCCTCGAAATAGGGCTTGAGACCCTTGAGGATCTTGATCGTATCTTCCACCGTCGGCTCGTTCACGTCGATCTTCTGGAACCGGCGGCTCAGGGCGCGGTCCTTCTCGAAATGCTGGCGGAATTCCTTGTAGGTGGTCGACCCCATTGTGCGCAGCTTGCCGCCCTGCAGCGCGGGCTTGAGCAGGTTGGACGCGTCCATCGCCCCGCCGGATGTTGCGCCGGCACCGATCACGGTATGGATCTCGTCGATGAACAGCACCGCGTCGGGATGTTCCTCCAGCTCGGTCACGACGGCCTTCAGCCGCTCCTCGAAATCGCCGCGATAGCGCGTTCCGGCCAGCAGCGCACCCATGTCGAGCGAATAGATGGTGGTATTCGCCAGAACCGCCGGGGTTTCCCCCTGCACGATCTTGCGCGCCAGACCTTCGGCGATGGCGGTCTTGCCCACGCCCGGATCGCCCACCAGAAGCGGGTTGTTCTTGCGGCGGCGGCACAGCACCTGGATGCAGCGCTCCACCTCCGCGTTGCGGCCGATCAGCGGGTCGATATCGCCCTCGCGCGATTTGGCGTTCAGATCGACGCAGTATTTCGCCAGCGCGGATTCCTTCTGCTCGCCCGGCGCATCCTGCGTCTGCGCATCCTGCTCGGCTTCGGTCGCGCCGGTGACGGGGCGGCTTTCGCCGTAAGCGGGGTTCTTCGCCACGCCATGCGCGATGAAATTCACCGCATCATAGCGCGTCATGTCCTGATCCTGCAGGAAATAAGCGGCATTGCTTTCGCGCTCGGCAAAGATCGCGACGAGCACATTTGCGCCCGTCACCTCGGACCGGCCGGAGCTTTGAACATGGATCGCCGCGCGCTGGATCACACGCTGGAATGCGGCGGTCGGCACCGCTTCGGAGCCTTCGATATCCGTCACCAGATTCGACAGATCGTCGTCGATGTAATCGACGAGCGTGTTGCGCAGCTCTTCGGTATCGACGGAACAGGCCTTCATGACGCGTGCGGCATCAGGCTCGTCGATCAGGGCGAGAAGCAGGTGTTCGAGCGTCGCGAATTCGTGAGATCGGGAGTTGGCGAGCGCCAGCGCCGAGTGAATTGCCTGCTCAAGGGTGTTCGAGAATGAAGGCACGGGGGGTGCTCCTTCTGTATTGCGTCATGCCGTGGAAGGGAGAGTAGGGCACAACTGTCATCTTAGTATTAAAGTTTGGTCGTTACCGACAAAGCTTCAAGTTTTTTCTGCGCCTTCACCGATCACAACATCCCGAATTTCCGCGACTGCTGATCATTATGCCTCAAAAGCTGTCTTTCCGGGCGCGGATTTCGGCGAAAACATCGGCCGGGTCATCGCCGGTCATGTCGAGATGCGATTGAACGGATGGATCGTCGGCACGCAGGAACGGGTTTGTCGCCAGTTCCTCGTCGAGTTTGCTGGGCACCGTCGGCTCGCCCTGTTTGCGAGCTTGATCTATGCGCGCGCGGCGGTCTTTCAAGGCTTGGTTGTCCGGCTCGATCGTTTCGGCGAAACGTGCGTTGGTCTGGGTGTATTCGTGGCCCGAGCAGATCAACGTGTTCCCATCGAGATCCCTGAATTTCTTCAGACTGTCCCACATCTGTTCCGCCGTCCCTTCGAAAAGCCGCCCGCATCCCAGCGCCATGAGGCTGTCGCCGGTAAAGGCGTAGCCGGCCTTCGGCAGCACGAAAGCGATATGCCCGACCGTGTGTCCCGGAACCTCGATCACATCGACCTTCTCGCCGCCGAATTCGAAACTGTCGCCCTCACCGACCTCGTGATTGAGCGTCGGCAGGCGGTGAATGTCAGCCTTCGCGCCGGTGATCTTCGCATCGAAGCGATCAAGCAGATCGTCCACGCCGCCGATGTGATCGTGATGGTGATGCGTCAGCCAGATATCGGTCAGCGTCCAGCCGCGCTTAGACAGCGCGTTAAGAACCGGGTCCGCTTCGGGAACGTCGATACAGGCCGTATCGCCACTTGTCTCGTCGTGCAGAAGGAAGGTGTAGTTGTCTGACAGCGCAGGAATTGTCACGAGTTCAAGGGGCATGGCGTTTCTCATCTTGGCGGTTACAGTCGGGGCAACCTTGGCGCAACGAAACGGAGCCCGCAATGCACCTTGATGTGCAGACCTTGCACAGCTTTTACTACCGCAGCGCGCTTGGTCGGGTGGCGCAGCGTGTGGTGCGCAGTCAAGTGCAGGCGTTCTGGCCCGAGGCCAAGCGGCAGACCGTCGGCGGATACGGGTTCGCAGTTCCGCTCCTGCGCCCCTATCTTGCGGAATCGCGGCGCATCATCGGGCTCATGCCGGCGCAGCAGGGTGTGATGCCCTGGCCTGCCGGCGGGCCGAACGTATCGGTCCTGTGCGAAGAAACGATGTGGCCGGTCGAGAACGGGCGCTTCGACAAGCTGGTTCTGATGCACGGGCTGGAAACCTCCGAGCTTCCATCCGTGGTGCTCGACGAATGCTGGCGCGTTCTGGGGCCGGGCGGCAAGGCGCTCTTCATCGTGCCGAACCGATCCGGGCTCTGGGCGCGGTCCGATCGCACGCCCTTCGGCTATGGCCGGCCCTATTCGTTGAGCCAGCTCGAGTCGCAGCTGAAGGCGCATCATTTCACGCCCGAACGGCATGTCGCCGTGCTCTACCAGCCACCCTCCACCCGCCGTTTCTGGATGAAGACCGGCCCGTTCTGGGAGAAGATGGGGCGCCGGGTGTCCGCGCTTCTGGCCGGTGGCGTTCTGATGGTCGAGGCGACGAAGATCACGCCGAAACCCACCGGCACGCGCAGCGAAAGCCGGGTGCTGAAGCCACTCGGAACGCTCGTGCCGACACCCTCGGCGGAGCCGGCGCGCGCGCGGGTTCGGGCCGGGCCGTAGTCTGCCGCATCCGCGGGCGGCAGGAATCGCAGGGCCTGCAAACCGCGTTGCAAAAATGCAGCCATCCGGCCGCGCAATACGTCGCACTGTTCCGAAAGGTCATAAAACAAGCGCTTTGGAATGATGTTCGAAAGCTGTATCGGATGTTGCGGGCTTGGGAAGCCTCTGCTACATCCGCGCTGATTTTGTATGCCTTGCGGCATTTGCCAACTTGAAAACAACATCCGACCGCCGAGCTTTTGGCGGATCGGGTGCAATATAGCGGAAGGGTGGACGTGTCTGAACCAGCATCCATTTCCTCTGGCATCGCTGACCGCTATGCCATGGCGGTCTTCGATCTCGCCAAGGAGGACAAAGAGCTCGACAAGCTCGAAACCGACCTGGACGATCTGTCGGCCGCTCTTGCCAGCAGCCCCGATCTGATGGACCTGATCCAGTCCCCGGTCTACAGTCGCGATGCGCAGGCCGGCGCGATCCAGGCGATCGCCGCGAAGATGGGCTTGATGGAAACGCTGCGGAACGTACTGGGACTGATGGCGTCCAAGCGCCGCCTGTTCGTCGTGCCGCAAATGGTGACCCGGTTGCGCGACCTGATCGCCGAGGAAAAGGGCGAAGTGACCGCCGATGTGACCTCCGCAATCGCGCTGACCGATGCGCAATCGAAGGAACTTGCCAAGACGCTGAAATCGAGCGTGGGCAAGGATGTGAAGATCAAGGCGACCGTTGATGAAAGCCTCATCGGCGGTCTTGTCGTCAAGGTGGGCTCGAAGATGATCGATACCTCGATCCGCTCGAAGCTCAATTCCCTGCAAAATGCAATGAAAGAGGTCGGATAAATGGGTATCCAAGCAGCCGAAATTTCGGCGATCCTGAAGGACCAGATCAAAAACTTCGGGCAGGACGCCGAAGTCGCCGAGGTCGGCCGTGTGCTTTCCGTCGGTGACGGTATCGCGCGTGTTTACGGCCTCGATAACATCCAGGCCGGTGAGATGGTCGAATTCCCCGGCGGGATCCGAGGCATGGCGCTGAACCTCGAAGCCGACAACGTCGGCGTCGTGATCTTCGGCTCCGACCGGGACATCAAGGAAGGCGACACCGTCAAGCGCACCAACGCAATCGTGGACGTGCCGGTCGGTGAGGCGCTGCTCGGCCGCGTGGTCGATGGTCTGGGCAACCCGATCGATGGCAAGGGCCCGATCAACGCGACCGAACGCTCCATCGCGGACGTGAAGGCGCCGGGCATCATCCCGCGTAAATCGGTTCACGAGCCGATGGCCACGGGTCTCAAGGCCGTGGACTCCATGATCCCGATCGGCCGCGGCCAGCGCGAGCTTATCATCGGCGACCGCCAGACCGGCAAGACCGCCGTTGCGCTCGACGCGATGCTGAACCAGAAATCCTACAACGACGCCGCCGGCGACGACGAGAGCAAGAAGCTCTACTGCGTCTATGTCGCGATCGGTCAGAAGCGTTCGACCGTTGCGCAGCTGGTCAAGAAGCTCGAAGAGAACGGCGCGATGGAATATTCCATCGTCGTTGCGGCCACCGCGTCCGACCCGGCGCCGCTGCAGTTCCTGGCGCCCTATGCCGCGACCTCGATGGCCGAGTATTTCCGCGACAATGGCCGCCACGCGCTCATCACCTATGACGATCTGTCCAAACAGGCCGTGGCGTATCGCCAGATGTCCCTGCTTCTGCGCCGCCCGCCCGGCCGCGAAGCCTATCCGGGTGACGTGTTCTATCTCCATTCGCGCCTTCTGGAGCGGTCCGCGAAGCTGAACGAGGATCATGGCGCGGGGTCGCTGACGGCGCTGCCGATCATCGAAACGCAAGGTGGCGACGTGTCGGCGTTTATCCCGACCAACGTGATCTCGATCACCGACGGCCAGATCTTCCTCGAAACCGAACTGTTCTATCAGGGCATCCGCCCCGCCGTGAACACCGGCCTGTCGGTCTCGCGCGTCGGCTCCTCGGCCCAGACCAAGGCGATGTCCTCGGTTGCCGGCCCGGTGAAGCTGTCGCTCGCGCAGTATCGCGAAATGGCGGCCTTCGCCCAGTTCGGCTCCGATCTTGACGCCTCGACGCAGGCCTTGCTGAACCGTGGTGCGCGCCTGACCGAGCTAATGAAGCAGCCGCAGTATTCGCCGCTGACCAACGCGGAAATCGTCTGCGTGATCTTCGCGGGCACGAACGGCTATCTCGACAAGCTGCCGCTCGACCGCGTGCGCGATTTCGAGCAGGGGCTGCTCGGCCATCTGCGCGGCAAGCGGAAGGACATTCTCGATTGGATCACCAACGAGGATCCGAAGATCAAGGGTGATGCGGCCGACAAACTCAAGGCAGCGATCGACGAATACGCAGCCGACTTCTCGTAAGGAGACGAGGCAATGCCAAGTCTTAAGGACCTGAAGAACAGGATCGAGTCGGTCAAATCGACCCGCAAGATCACCAAGGCCATGCAAATGGTGGCCGCCGCGAAATTGCGGCGGGCACAGGATGCTGCCGAACAGGCGCGCCCCTATACCGAACGGTTCAACGCGGTTCTCGGCTCGCTTGCCGCCAGCGTCGGCGACAGCGACAATGCGCCCAAGCTGCTGCGCGGCACGGGGCAGGACGATGTGCATCTGCTCGTCGTCATGACCTCGGAACGCGGGCTGTGCGGCGGGTTCAACGCTAATATCGCCAAGCTTGCGCGCCAGAAGGCCAACGATCTTCTGGCCAAGGGCAAGACGGTCAAGATCCTGACGGTCGGCAAGAAGGGCCGTGACGCGCTCAAGCGCGATTACGGCCAGTATTTCGTCGGCCATGTCGATCTGAGCGAGGTCAAGCGGATCGGCTACGCGGATGCGCAGGGCATCGCCAAGGACATCCTTGGCCGCTTCGACGCCGGCGAATTCGACGTCGCGACGATCTTCTATGCGCAATTCGTGAACGTGGTCAGCCAGATCCCGACCGAGCAGCAGATCATCCCGGCGGCCTTCGATGCGCCCGAGGAAGAGCAGGGCGGCGCGGCAACGCTTTACGACTACGAGCCGGACGAAGAAGCGATCCTCGCCGATCTTCTGCCGCGCGGCGTGGCGACACAGATCTTCGCGGCATTGCTCGAGAACGGTGCGTCCGAACAGGGCGCCCGGATGAGCGCGATGGACAATGCCACGCGCAACGCCGGCGAGATGATCGAGAAGCTCACCATCGAATACAACCGTTCGCGTCAGGCCGTGATTACCAACGAACTGATCGAAATTATCTCGGGCGCCGAGGCGCTCTAAGAACCGGAGACGAAACATGGCAAACGCAAAAGGCAAAATCACCCAGGTGATCGGCGCCGTCGTGGACGTTCAGTTCGACGACCATCTGCCGGCGATTTTGAACTCGCTGACCACCGACAACCAGGGCAAGACGCTGGTTCTCGAAGTGGCGCAGCATCTTGGCGAAAACACCGTCCGCACCATCGCGATGGACGCGACCGAAGGTCTCGTTCGTGGTCAGGACGTGACGGATACCGGCGCTCCGATTCAGGTTCCGGTCGGCAAGGCCACGCTGGGCCGCATCCTCAACGTCACCGGCGAGCCGGTCGATGAAAAAGGCCCGGTAGAGACCGATGAAACCCGCGCCATCCACGGCGAGTCGCCCTCCTTCGAGGCGCAGTCCACCGAGACCGAGATCCTGACCACCGGCATCAAGGTGATCGACCTTCTGGCCCCCTATACCAAGGGCGGCAAGATCGGCCTCTTCGGCGGTGCCGGCGTGGGCAAGACGGTTCTCATCATGGAGCTGATCAACAACATCGCCAAGGTGCACTCCGGTCTGTCCGTTTTCGCGGGTGTGGGCGAGCGGACCCGCGAGGGCAACGATCTTTATCACGAGATGATCGAATCCGGCGTGATCGTTCCCGACAACATGCAGGATTCGAAGATCGCCCTGGTCTACGGCCAGATGAACGAGCCCCCGGGCGCGCGTATGCGCGTTGCGCTGTCCGGCCTGACCTTGGCCGAGCAGTTCCGCGACGAATCCGGCTCCGACGTTCTGTTCTTCGTGGACAACATCTTCCGCTTCACGCAGGCCGGCTCCGAGGTGTCCGCGCTGTTGGGCCGTATCCCCTCCGCCGTGGGCTACCAGCCGACGCTGGCGACCGACATGGGCGCGATGCAAGAGCGGATTTCTTCGACCAAGAACGGCTCGATCACCTCCGTTCAGGCCGTCTACGTGCCTGCGGACGACCTGACCGACCCGGCGCCTGCGACTTCGTTTGCGCACCTTGACGCGACAACGGTTCTGGATCGTGCGATCTCGGAAAAGGGCATCTACCCGGCGGTTGACCCGCTCGGCTCGACCTCGCGACTGCTCGATCCGCTGATCATCGGCGAGGAGCACTACAAGGTGGCAACCGACGTTCAGCAGATCCTTCAGCGCTACAAGTCGCTGCAGGATATCATCGCGATCCTCGGCATGGACGAACTCTCTGAGGACGACAAGCTGACCGTGGCCCGTGCGCGCAAGATCGAGCGTTTCCTCAGCCAGCCCTTCGACGTCGCCAAGGTCTTCACCGGCTCCGACGGCATCCAGGTGCCGCTGGAGGATACCATCGCTTCGTTCAAGGCGGTTGTGGCCGGCGAATACGATCACCTGCCCGAAGGCGCATTCTACATGGTCGGCGGGATCGATGATGTGAAAGCCAAGGCCGAGAAAATGGCCGCCGACGCGGCATAACGCCATGCTCGCCAGTCCTCGCGGACTGTTTCGCGAGGACGCCCGGCAGGGCGGATGAGCAATGCGAGCCGAAAGGAGCCCATAGATGGCAGACACAATGCAATTCGATCTGGTCAGCCCCGAGCGCAGCCTGATGTCGGCACAGGTGAAATCCGTGCAAATTCCCGGCAGCGACGGCGATTTGACCGCGATGCCGAGCCACGCACCGCTGATCACGACGCTGCGTCCCGGTGTTCTCAAGGTCGAGACGGAAACCGGCACGGAGGAATTCGTCGTGACCGGAGGTTTCGCCGAGTTGGGCGAAAGCCTGTCGGTCCTCGCCGAACGCGCGGTGCCGCGCGGCGATGTGGATCAGGCGACCTATGAGGCGATGGTCGATGAGGCGCAGGAGGCGTATTTCCAGACCAAGGAAGCCTTCAAGAACGAACCGGGCCCGGTGGACGATGCGGCCAAGCTTCTGGCTGACATGGTTGCCGTCGGCACCCATATCGGCCTGTCGCCGAAACAGCCCTCGCTCTAAGCGGCGCGTTCAGGATCAAGGATCAGGCCTCGCAGCAATGCGGGGCTTTTTCGTTTGCAGTTGCGGAGGTCCGACCCCATGCAGATCATCAACACCGCCCGCGTCGGCGTGCTTCAGGGATCGGTCGATCTTTTTTCCGATTTCGAGGAGGGCGGCGAGATGTGGACGGGGCAGGGCACCCGAACCCGCGTGGAGCGTGTGAATTTTGAAACGCCCTTCTCCGCACCGCCAATGGTGCATGTCTCGCTCAGCCTTTGGGACATGGACAGCGCGCATAACGTGCGTGCCGATATCGGCGCGCGGAATGTCAGCGCGGAAGCGTTCGATGCGGTCTTTTGCACTTGGCTCGACACCCGCGTCGCGCGTGTGCGCATGTCGTGGATCGCCATCGGCCCGGCTGTCAGCGACGATGATTGGGACGTGGAGTGACTATCGCGCCGCGATCTTATCCGACCACGGAATTTTCAAACAAATGCCGCCTTCCTGAGCAATGATCTTCACGAAATCTCAGACTTTTGCCCTGCATTGTCTGACAAACGGAAGAAGGAAGGCGCGTGTCCGACAAGGTTGGCGGTCTGATCATCAGCGAATTGCTCGTCGATAATCCATCGGCGGGCGGAACGGATGTCGATGGGGACGGCACGGCAAACAAATCCGACGAATTCATAGAGATCCAGAACACGACCGGCGCCCCGGTGTCGCTGAACGGTTTCGAACTCTGGTCGGAAAAGTCCGGCCTTCTCTATAGCTTCGGCGCGAGCGACACGGTGGCGGCGGGCGGGACGGCGACGGTCGTTGGCGAATACACCGGGTCGATGCCGGCGGGCTTCTACGAAGCCGGGGTAAGCGACGGCGCAAACTGGCTGGCCGATGGGGAAGGATCGAAATTCGACTCCATCTTTCTTGTCGATACGAACACGGGCGAATACGTTGTCCTGTCCTATGGACAGCCGCCGCAAGCGCCGACCTTACCCGGCGGGTTTCCCGGAACAACGCGCATGGGGGCGGGCGAAAGCCTCGACAGCGGCGCGCCGAACGGTGTCGCCTTCGCGCGCAATGCGAATGGAAATTTTACCGAAACCGCGCCCAGCCCCGGCACCTCCGGCGTGCCCTGCTATGCCGAAGGCACCATGATCCAGACGACGTTCGGCCCGCGCGCGGTCGAGAGCCTCTGCCCCGGCGATATGGTGACGACGCTGGACAACGGCCCGCAACCCGTGATCTGGACCCGTCGGGATGTTCAACCGCTCGATACTGTCGATGCGCAGGCGCGGCCTGTCCTGATCTCGCGCGATTCTCTCGGCCCCGGCCTTCCGATGCGCGCTCTCGTCGTTTCACCGCAACACCGGATTCTCATCGGCGGGCGGGGGCAGATGGATCATGCGCTGGACGGCGAATACCTCGTCCCGGCGAAAGCGCTAGTCGGCTGCCCGGGCATTCGCTTCATGAACGGCAAACGCAAGATCACCTGGGTGCATATCGCCTTTGCAAGGCACGAGGTGATCAACTCCAACGGATGTCTGGCCGAGTCGCTTCTTTTCGGACCGATGGTGCTCCAAGGGCTCGGCCGCGTGCAGCGCAAGACGGTCGCCGCCGCGTTCGGGCTGCGATGCGACCGTTTGGAGCTTTTGGCCGGCCTGCCTGCCCGGCCGCTCCTGACGGTGCGCGCGGCGCGCGGCGCCTTGCGCCCGCCGCAGCCCTCCGCGCGAAGCCAGGTGCGGCCCCGCCCGATCAAAACGGAGCGCTGGGACAAGCCCTAGAGGATACCCTCGTAGATCGGGCCGAGCGTGTCGGTCTCGAACAGGGACGATACCGATGTGCCGTTCCAGATATTCAGGATCGCCTGCGCGAACATCGGTGCGGTTGGCACTGTGCGGATGTTTTTCGCGTCTCCGACCGGCCCCGTGGGCTGGATGGAATCGGTGATTACCAGCGATTTCATCACCGAGTTGGTGATGCGCTCCACCGCCGGGCCGCTGAGCACGCCGTGGGTGATGTAGGAATGAACCTCGGTCGCACCATGCGCGATCAGCACCTCGGCTGCCTTGCAAAGCGTGCCAGCCGTGTCGCAGATATCGTCCACGATGATGCATTTCTTGCCCGAAACGTCACCGATCACCGTCATTTCCGCAACTTCGCCCGGTTTCTCGCGCCGCTTGTCCACGATGGAGAGCGGCGCGTTGATCCGCTTGGCCAATTCGCGGGCGCGGGCCACGCCGCCGACATCGGGCGAGACGACCATCAGATCGCCGGTTTCCCCCTTGAACTGGTTGAGGATATCGAGCGCGAAGATCGGCGAGGCGTAAAGGTTATCGACCGGCATGTCGAAGAAGCCCTGGATCTGCGCGGCGTGCAGATCCATCGTCAGAACGCGTTCGATCCCGGCTTCGGCGATCATGTTCGCCACCAGCTTGGCGGTGATCGGCGTGCGCGCCTTGGTCCGGCGGTCCTGCCGGGCATAGCCGAAATAGGGGATCACCGCCGTGATGCGCGCCGCCGAGGACCGGCGCAGCGCGTCCGACATGATGAGTAATTCCATCAGGTTGTCATTCGCCGGGTTCGATGTCGGCTGGATGATGAACATATCCTCGCCGCGGACGTTTTCATAGACCTCGACAAAGACTTCCTGATCGTTGAACCGTTCGACCCGCGCATCGACCAGCCCGACGCTCATGCCGCGATACATCGACATGCGCCGCGCGATCCCCTTGGCCAGCGGCAAGTTGGCATTGCCCGAGATCAGTTTGGGTTCATCGAGGCTTGGCATGTGGGGCTTGCTCCGTGGGATGGGACAGGGGATTCGCGGTATCGCGCACGCCTTAGCATGGCGGTTCCATCCGTCAAAGATGCCGGTGCGTGGAAGTTCGGATCGTCCCCTGAAGGACACTTTTTCGCTCGGCCCTGCCCGCGCCGGGCCATCCGGTGGCGCGCCGTCCCTCTTGCAACGGGCGGGGGGCTGCGCCATTTACCTTGGACAATCAGACACGACCGGCGACAGGAGAGCGAGATGATCGAATTGGGACAAGGCACAGACGGCGCCGATCTGATCAAGGACGTATCGCAAGACGCCTTCATGGCCGAGGTGGTCGAAGGCAGCATGAACGGTCCGGTGATCGTCGATTTCTGGGCGCCGTGGTGCGGGCCGTGCAAAACCCTCGGTCCACAGCTCGAAGCCGCCGTGCGCTCGGCGCGCGGAGCCGTGCGGATGGTGAAGGTGAATGTCGATGAGGCGCAGGAGCTTGTCCAGGCGCTCGCCCAGCAGGGGTTGCCGATCCAGTCGATCCCGACGGTGATCGCTTTTGTTCAGGGGCGCCCCATCGATATGTTCCAGGGCGCGAAATCGCCGTCCGAACTGAAAGCCTTCGTTGACAAGGTGATCGCGACATCGGGCGGCCAAACCGGGAACGGTCTTGATGATGCCGTGGCCGCCGCCGAGGAAATGCTCGAAAGCGGTGCCGCCGTGGATGCGATGCAGACGTTCTCCGCCGTGCTGGAGGAAGAGCCTCACCATGCGCGAGCCTATGCCGGTCTCGTTCAAGCCAACCTGGCGATCGGGGAGGTTGAACAGGCCGAGGCCATTCTCAATGGTGCGCCGGCGGAAATCTCCGACAGCGCCGAGATCGAAGCCGCCCATGCGCAGGTCGAGCTTGCCAAACAGGCGAAGGAGGCCGGACCGATTGATGAATTGCAGGCCAAGGTCGAGGCGAATGGCGACGACCATCAGGCGCGGTTCGATCTCGCGCGGGCGCTTTACGCATCGGGAGATGCGCAAGGCGCGGTCGATCAGCTTTTGGAACTGTTCCGCCGGGATCGCGAATGGAACGATGGTGCCGCCAAATCGCAGCTCATGACGATTTTCGACGCGCTCAAGCCGAACGATCCGGTCGCGCTGAACGGGCGGCGGCGTTTGAGTTCGATGATATTTGCCTGAACCGGTTGCGGGGCTAGTTCGCACGTCATGACATATATTGCCGATCTGCCGGGAACGATCCCCGTCTTCCCGCTGCCCGGTGCGCTTTTGCTGCCGCGTGCGCGG
The DNA here is from genome assembly GCF_023370775.1 of Marivita sp. GX14005. Taxonomy (GTDB): domain Bacteria; phylum Pseudomonadota; class Alphaproteobacteria; order Rhodobacterales; family Rhodobacteraceae; genus Marivita. The sequence goes on along the minus strand of NZ_JAMCCQ010000001.1, from coordinate 691,210 downwards.
CTGCCGCTGCACCTGTTCGAACCGCGCTATCTGCAGATGTTTGAGGATACGCTGAAAACGCCCACACGCCTGATCGGAATGGTGCAGCCGACCGGGCGCACCAACGGTGACGAACAGGCGCTGCACCGCATCGGCTGTGCCGGCCGGGTCTCGCAGTTCTCCGAAACCGAGGATGGCCGCTACATGATCACGCTGACCGGCATTTCGCGCTTTCGCCTCGCCGAAGAGGTCAAGGGGTTCACACCCTATCGCAAGTTCGAAATCAGCTGGGACGGGTTCGACCGCGACCAGGGCGGCCCCGAACGCGATCCGGGATTCGACCGCGATGCGTTTCTCGGCCTGCTCGATCGGTATTTCGACGCGCGCGATCTGTCCGCCGATTGGCAAACGCTCAAAGAGGCCGACGACGAGTTGTTGATCAATTCCCTGTCGATGCTGCTCGATTTCGACCCCGAGGAGAAACAGGCGCTTCTCGAGGCGCCATCGCTGACGACGCGGCGGGAAACCCTGGTGACGCTGATCGAATACGCCCTGCGCGGCGGGCAATCGGAGGATATCGTGCAATGACCAGATCTGCGCCGGACTTCGACCGGAAGATGCTTGAAGCCTTGGTATGCCCACAAACGCAGGGCAGGCTCGACTATGACGCGGAGCGGCAGGAACTCATCAGCCGCAATGCCCGGCTGGCTTTCCCGATCCGCGACGGTATCCCGATCATGCTCGTCGATGAGGCGCGACGGATCGATGAGGGGTGAATTGACAGGCTGAACCGCCTGCGCTACCTCGCCGGTCTTTCAACGAAGCGAGGGTTGCATGGGGCGCAAACGCAAGGGGCGCGATATTTCGGGTTGGCTCGTGGTGGACAAGCCCGCCGGCCCGACCTCGACCGCCATCGTCAACAAGTTGCGCTGGGCGCTGGATGCGAAAAAGGCTGGACATGCTGGAACGCTCGACCCTGACGCGACCGGTGTTCTGGCGGTCGCGCTGGGAGAGGCGACCAAGACAGTGCCTTATATCACCGATGCTCTCAAAGCGTACCGTTTCACGGTACGGTTCGGTCAGGCGACCCGTACGGACGACTCCGAGGGCGATGTCATCGCGACGTCCGATCTGCGGCCCGATGATGCCGAGATCAAGGAAGCCTTACACCGTTTCGTCGGCGAGATCGAACAGGTGCCCCCGCAATTCTCTGCCGTAAAGATCGACGGCGAACGCGCCTACAAGCGCGCTCGCGAGGGCGAGGATATGGAGCTTGCGGCACGTCCGCTCTGGGTGGAGGAGCTGACGCTCCTTGACCGGCCCGATCCCGATCACGCGGTTCTGGAACTGGTTTGCGGCAAGGGCGGCTATGTGCGCTCCATCGCGCGCGATCTTGGCGCGGCGCTGGGCTGTTATGGCCATGTGCGCGAATTGCGGCGCATCTGGTCCGGTCCGTTCGACGCCGAAGACGGCCTGAGCCTCGAGCGGATCGAGGAATTGGCCCGCACGCCCGAACTCGATACCTATCTGCGGCCCGTCGCGGATGGCCTTGCCGATTTGCCGGAACTGACCTGCACCGCCGAAGCCGCCGCGCGTTTGCGCAATGGGAATCCAGCGATGGTTCTCGCTTCGGGCATCGAATATGGCGAGGAATGCTGGGCGTCCTTCGATGGGGAGCCGGTAGCCGTGGGCAGGTATAAATCGGGCGAACTGCACCCCTCACGGGTGTTCGCGGCGGTCTAGTGCTTCTGCCGGATCATATTTCGGACGGGTTGGTATGCCGCACGCATGACGCGAATGGGTGCCTCTCGCGCGTATGGTATTCCAAATGCGCGCGCTACCGCTATGGCCTTTCGCGGCGCTGGGATGAAACGCGCCCGGCATTGCTTTTCATCATGCTGAACCCTTCCACAGCAGATGAATTTCGGAACGATCCCACCGTCGCGCGATGCGAGACGCGGGCGCGGCGGATGGGGTTCGGCGCGGTGGCAATTGCCAATATCTTCGCGTTCCGCGCGACGAAACCCACCGATCTGAGGCAAGCAGAAACGCCTATCGGAGCAATGAACGATGCGGTTCTGCGCCACTGGTCAAGCGCGGCCGGACTGGTTGTCGCCGCGTGGGGCGTGCATGGCGCGTATCTCGATCGTGCTGCCGCGGTGATCGCGGATTTGCCGGAAAGGCTGCACCATCTGGGGCTTACCAAAGACGGCCACCCGCGGCATCCGCTTTACGTCTCTTTCCGCACGGAGCCTGTCGAATGGCCCAGGGGGACGGCGGATCGATAGAATTCTAACGATCTTTCGCCGGCAATCTTCGCAGTGGGAAACCAGACCTTAACGCCCATGTCGTAGCGTTTTAAAACGCATCAGGAATGTCGGGGTATCCTTATGGTCTTTTTCCTTTGCCTGTCGGCTCTTTTCGCGGCGTCGCTTCTCCCTTTGATGGAGCGGCGGCCCAACTGCGCTCCGGTGCGCGTCGACCTTTGCCGCCCGCCGCCCGGCTGGCCCGATATCCCGGTCGCATCGCTCCGGATCTTTCGCCCGCATGGGCGCATCAACGGCCCGCCGCCGCCGTTTCATCCGCCCCGGTTTGCCTCTCGCGCCAAGGCGGAGGCGTTCCTGCGCGATTACGCGGCTCGGTCCGCCCGCGCCTCCGAAAGCATCCGGCTACGCCTCTCGCAAAGTGATGGCGCAGAGTGGACCGACATCGTTGCCGAAGGGGCGGTTCTGGCTCAGGTGGAAACGGAGGCTTTGATTCAGCGCAAGGCGGCCTGACAATTTCGGCGAAAGGGCTTTTCAAACGCGCGGTGATCGCCTATACGCGCCCATCCGCCACGCTGGCGGAGATTCTCCATGGGCCATGCTGGACGACATCCCGGCTTGCGCCATCACCCACAACTTCCTGAAAGGAGACCCCGATGTCGATCACAGCCGAAGAAAAAAACCGCCTGATCAAGGAATATGCGACCAAGGACGGCGACACCGGTTCGCCCGAAGTTCAGGTTGCCATCCTGACAAGCCGCATTTCCACGCTGACCGAGCATTTCAAGACGCACAAGAAAGACAACCATTCGCGTCGCGGTCTGCTCAAGCTGGTGGCGCAGCGCCGCAAGCTTTTGGATTACACCAAGGCCAAGGACGAAGCGCGCTATCAGGAACTGATCAAGCGTCTTGGCATCCGCCGCTGATCCGCGCATGCAGATCTGTTGCAAAAGGCCCCGCCGGGGCCTTTTCGCGTTTTAAGGCAGCGCTTCGTTGCGGCCGATTTCGCCTCTCGCAGGAGGTGGTTTCCAAAGCCGCGCAATTGGTGTATGCGCGGCGCATCTGAGACGTGACGCTTCGACCCCGGCGCATGACAGGATGAAGGGGTCGGCGGCAATGGGGCCGCCATTCAAACGGGAGACCCGGAGGGCCGGGAGCGCTCCCTTACAGGATACGATGATGTTCAATACAACGACGAAAACGATGCAGTGGGGCGAGGAAACGCTCACACTGGAAACGGGCAAGGTTGCCCGTCAGGCCGATGGCAGCGTGATTGCCACGCTCGGCGAAACCTCGGTCATGGCGAACGTGACCTTCGCCAAGCAGCCGAAACCCAGTCAGGATTTCTTTCCGCTGACCGTCCATTACCAGGAAAAATACTACGCTGCCGGCAAGGTGCCGGGCGGCTTCTTCAAGCGCGAGGCGCGTCCGACCGAGAAGGAAACGCTGACCGCGCGTCTGATCGACCGACCGATCCGCCCGCTGTTCGTGCCGGGCTTCAAGAACGAAGTTCTGGTGATGTGCACCGTGCTGAGCCACGATCTGGTCAACGATCCCGATATCGTCGCCATGATCGCCGCCTCCGCCGCGCTGACCATTTCCGGCGCGCCCTTCATGGGGCCGATCGCAGGCTGCCGCGTGGGCTATGCCGATGGCGAGTATATCCTCAACCCCGATGTGGAGGATATGGACCAGCTGCGCAACAACCCCGAGCAGCGGCTCGATCTGGTGGTTGCCGGCACGAAAGATGCCGTGATGATGGTCGAGTCCGAAGCCTATGAGCTGACCGAGGACGAGATGCTGGGCGCGGTGACCTTTGCGCATGAGCAGATCCAGCCGGTGATCGATCTGATCATCTCGCTGGCCGAAGAGGCGGCGAAGGAGCCGTTCGATTTCCAGCCGCCGGATTACGCGATCCTCTATGCCGACGTGAAGAAGTTCGGCGAAGACAAGATTCGTGCCGCCTATGCGATCAACGACAAGCAGGAACGCACTGCTGCCGTCGCGCAGGCGAAAGAGGATATCAAGGGCGCTCTGAACGAAGAGCAGCTTGAGGATCCCAACCTAGGCTCCGCCCTGAAGAAGCTCGAAGCCGAAGTGCTGCGCGGCGATGTCGTGAAAAGCGGCAAGCGCATCGACGGCCGCGCGCTGGACGAAGTGCGCGACATCACCTGCGAAACCGGCTTCCTGCCACGCACGCATGGTTCCGCCCTTTTTACGCGCGGCGAGACGCAAGGCCTTGTCGTGACGACGCTCGGCACCGGTGACGATGAGCAGATCATCGACGCTCTGCATGGCAATTATCGGTCCAACTTCCTGCTGCATTATAACTTCCCGCCCTATTCGGTCGGCGAAGCGGGCCGCGTTGGTCCTCCGGGACGGCGCGAGATCGGTCACGGCAAGCTTGCCTGGCGCGCGCTTCAGGCGGTTCTGCCGGCTGCGACGGATTTCCCCTATACCATCCGCGTCGTGTCTGAGATCACGGAATCCAATGGCTCGTCCTCCATGGCGTCCGTCTGCGGCGGCTCGCTGTCGATGATGGATGCGGGCGTGCCGCTGAAATCCGCGGTGGCCGGTGTGGCGATGGGCCTGATCCTCGAAGAGGATGGCTCCTACGCGGTTCTGACCGACATCCTGGGCGACGAGGATCACCTCGGCGACATGGATTTCAAGGTTGCGGGCACCGAGAACGGCATCACGTCCTTGCAGATGGATATCAAGGTCGCAGGCATCACGCCCGAAATCATGAAAAAGGCGCTTGCGCAGGCCAAGGAAGGCCGGATGCACATTCTTGGCGAGATGAACAAGGCGCTGACCGGCGCCGGCGAGTTCAGCATCCACGCCCCGCGCATCGAGACGATGCAGATCCCGACCGACAAGATCCGCGAAGTGATTGGTTCGGGTGGCAAGGTCATCCGCGAGATCGTGGAAGTGTCGGGTGCCAAGGTCGATATCAACGATGAAGGCATCATCAAGATCGCATCGCCCAATGGCGACGCCATTCAAAAGGCCTATGACATGATCCATTCGATCGTGGCAGAGCCCGAAGAAGGCAAGGTCTACAAGGGCAAGGTCGTGAAGATCGTCGATTTCGGCGCCTTCGTGAACTTCTTCGGCAAGCGGGATGGGCTGGTGCATGTCAGCCAGATCGAGAACCGCCGCCTGAACCATCCGTCGGATGTGCTCAAGGAAGGTCAGGAGGTTTACGTCAAGCTTCTGGGCTTCGACGATCGCGGCAAGGTGCGTCTCGCCATGAAGATGGTCGATCAGGAGACCGGCGAGGAAATCGCGCCGGAGAAGAAGAAAGAAGACGCCGAATAAGGCAACGCTAAAGCGTTCACTGACAGGGCGTCCCTTCGGGGGCGCCCTTTCTTATCGGGATCGCGGCCCTAGCTTTGCTGCATGAAACGGATTTTGGCAGTGGCGGCGATCTTGATGGCGGGACAGGCGACCGGGCAGACCTTCGATGATTTTTCCGGCGATGCGGCGGCGCGGTGGGACTATGTCGCCGACCGGGTTATGGGCGGTGTGTCGGAAGGCGGGGCCGAGATCGCCGGCACGGGCGAGAATGCCGTGCTGCGATTGCGGGGGCAGGTCAGCACCGACAACAATGGCGGCTTCATTCAGGTCCGGCGCAGGTTTGCCCAAAGCTGGCCGGAAAGCGCCGAGGGCCTATCGCTGACGGTGAAGGGTAACGGGCAGGACTACTATGTCTTTCTGAAGACCCCCGATCTGTCGCGCGTCTGGTATTCCTATCGCGCGACATTCACGGCAACCGATGACTGGCGCACCGTTCAGTTGCCCTTTGCCGCCTTCGAGCCGTCGCACGAGGCGATGCCGCAGAGTTTTGCGCCCACGGCGGTGCGCAGCCTCGCGATTGTCGCCTACGGCGCCGACTTCGAAGCGGATGTATCCGTCAAACGGATCGAATTCTATTAAACTTGCTCACGGACGAAAAAAGGCCCGAGCCAAAGCTCGGGCCAGTCCAACAGGGAGGTGCATATGATAACCCGCATATGCGTCGGGGTTCTCTGGGTAAGTGCGTAGCGCCGGATCGGAAGGCCGGCCTTGATCTGCGTCAAGCCTAGCTGACAAGCCGATAGCCACCCGATTCCGTGACGAGAATCCGGGCGTTCGAGGGATCGGGCTCAATCTTCTGGCGCAAGCGGTAGATATGCGTCTCCAACGTATGGGTGGTCACGCCGGCATTGTAGCCCCAGACCTCGTGCAGCAGCGTATCGCGGGCGACCACACCATCGGTCGAGCGATAGAGGAATTTCAGGATGTTGGTCTCCTTCTCGGTCAGCCGGATCTTCTTGTCGTCTTCGGTGACAAGCAATTTCATCGCCGGTTTGAACGTGTAGGGCCCGAGGGCGAAGACCGCGTCCTCCGATTGCTCGTGCTGGCGAAGCTGTGCGCGGATACGCGCCAGAAGCACGGGAAACTTGAACGGTTTGGACACGTAATCATTCGCGCCCGCATCGAGCCCCAGGATCGTGTCGGAATCGGAATCATGCCCGGTCAGCATGATGACGGGCGCTTTCACACCTTGTTTGCGCATCAAGCGGCAAAGCTCGCGCCCGTCGGTATCGGGTAGCCCGACATCGAGGATAATGAGATCGTAATGCTGTTCTTTGACGCGGCCCATCGCGGCGGTGCCGGATTCGGCTTCGAAAACCTCGAAATCCTCGGTCATCACCAGTTGTTCGGCCAGGGCTTCGCGCAGATCGTCATCGTCATCGACCAGAAGGATGTTCTTGAGCTGTGCCATGAATGTCGTACCTCCTCGCTTTATCGTGAGATGGACGTGGCGTTGCGCGACGGCAAGAATTGCTGCAAGTCTCTCACGGTCTCGTGTATGCACGGGCCGAATGTTTCACGAAATCAGGGCGTTTGTTTCAAACCTCCCTGCAGAGGTCTCAAAGCCGACATGACGCTTGGTCCCGATATCACCGATCTTCTGGCGCGCGCCCGTGCTGATCTTCGCATGGGTGTGCCGGTTGTGCTGTCGGATACTGACGGGCTTTTGGTCATGGCGGCCGAAACGCTTGGCGATGCGCGACTGCGCGAGGCGTTGGCTCTGCCGGGAGCGGCCGATCTTGTCCTGACGGGGCGCCGGGCGGAGACGCTCAAGGCGCGCGCCTATGATGGCGATGTGGCGCGTGTCGTTCTGCCGGAGGATGCGGGTTTGCGCTGGGTCCGCGCCTTGGCCGATCCGGCCGATGATCTGGTTCATCCGATGAAAGGCCCGCTGACGACGCGGCGCGGCGGCGATGCCGGGCTGCACCGGATCGCGCTGTCGCTGGTCAAATCCGCGCGGCTGCTTCCGGCGGCGGTTACCGTGCAGTTGGCCGATCCCAAAACCTTTGCGGAGGCGCATAACCTGACCTGTCTCGATGCCGGCCAGGTGCGCGCCCGGATCGGCGCGTCGGCCGGGTTCGAGGAAGCCATCTCCGCCCGCGTCCCGCTGCGCGCGGCGCAGGATGCGCGGCTGCATGTGTTCCGCCCAGAGGACGGTTCCGAAGAGCATTACGCCATCGAGATCGGCAGGCCGGACCGGGCCAAGCCTGTCCTTGCGCGACTTCATTCGGCCTGTTTCACGGGCGATTTGCTTGGCTCGCTCAAATGCGATTGCGGACCGCAGCTCAATGCGGCGCTGGAGGCGATGGGGGCGGAAGGCGCGGGCGTGCTGCTTTATCTCAACCAGGAAGGGCGGGGCATCGGGCTCGCCAACAAGATGCGCGCCTACGCGCTGCAGGATCAGGGGTTCGACACGGTCGAGGCCAATCACCGTCTGGGTTTCGAGGATGACGAGCGCGATTTCCGCATCGGCTCGGACCTGCTCCGCCGGCTTGGCTTCAGCTCGGTTAGGCTGATGACGAACAACCCGGCCAAGATCGACATGATGCAGCGCAACGGGATCGCGGTGGCGGAGCGTGTGCCGCTGAAGGTGGGTGAGAACCCGCATAACGCTGGCTATCTAGCGACCAAGGCCCGCAAATCCGGGCATCTTCTGTGACGGTTTCCGATCTGGTCCTGACGCGCCGGGGCCTGCGCTTTGCAGGGCGATACTGGCCTTGCTCCATCGGGCGCGGCGGCATCAGTTCTGAAAAGCGCGAGGGCGACGGGGCCACGCCGGTCGGAACGCATCGAATCACCGGGATGCTCTACCGCCCGGACCGTATCGTTCGACCCGCCGACTGGGCCATGCCGATCCGGCCCGGCGATCTCTGGTCGGACGATCCGAAGGATGCGGCCTACAATTCGCTAGTGCGCGCGCCCTATGCGGCCAGTCACGAAAGCCTGCGCCGGGCCGATCCGCTTTACGATCTCGTTCTGCTCACCGATTGGAACTGGCCCCGTGCCGTGCCGGGGCGGGGATCGGCGATCTTTTTGCACCGTTGGCGCCGCCCGGGCTATCCGACCGAAGGATGCGTCGCGTTTCGCCCCCGCGATCTGCGCCGGATCGCCGGGATGATCCGGCCGGGAACGAAATTGATCGTGCCCGCCTCTTTGGATTGAAGCGCGGCGCATTATATCGGCTCGCATGAGCGTTCAATCCCGACTATCCGCCTGCACCCTTTGCGCACCGCGCTTCGCCGCCACGGCGACCCGCCACGCACCGCGACCGGTCGTCTGGTTCCGCCCCGGCGCACGGCTGCTGGTGTGCAGCCAAGCCCCCGGAATGCGCGCGCACAAGAGCCGTGTGCCGTTCGACGACGCCTCGGGGGATCGGCTCCGCGCGTGGATGGGGCTGGACCGTGAGGCTTTCTACGACCGCTCGCGCGTTGCCATCGTGCCGATGGGCTTTTGCTTTCCCGGCTACAATTCCGCCGGTTCCGACCTGCCTCCGCCCGCAATCTGCCGCCGGACATGGCATGACGAGGTGCTTGGCCATGTCGGGGATGTGCCGCTGAAGCTGGTGATCGGCGGCTATGCGCAGAAATATCATCTGGGGGTGAAAACCGGGGTCACCGAAACCGTGCGGAACTGGCGCGACCATTGGCCCGGTGTCCTGCCCTTGCCGCACCCGAGCTGGCGCAATACCGCTTGGCTCAAGAAGAACCCCTGGTTCGAGGACGATGTGCTGCCGGTGTTGCAGGCGCGCGTGAAGGAGTTGATGGCATGACTTTGCAAACCCCGTTGGACCGCGCACATGACGCGATGGCGGCCGCGCCCGAGGACAGCGCCGCGCGTCTGCGCTTCTACGACCGGCTCGCCGAGGCAGAGCTTTTCCTGATGCTGGCGCGCGAGGCCGAGGGGGATCAGGCCGAGCCGGAGCTGTTCGAGGTCGATGACGCGCGGTTCGTTCTCGTATTTGATACCGAGGATCGGCTTGGAGCCTTCGCCGGGCAGCCGGTGCCCTATGCGGCGCTGTCGGGGCGGGCGATTGCCGCGCTGCTTGCGGGGCAGGGCATCGGGCTTGCAGTGAATATCGATGTCGCGCCCTCGTCCATCCTGCTGCCGGCGGATGCAGTGGATTGGCTGGCCGAGACGGTTGCGCAAGGGCCGGCTGAGGCGGAAGCCCGCCCCGAGGAGTTTCGCGCGCCCTCCGGATTGCCCGATGCCCTGCTGGAGGCGCTCGACGCGAAGCTGCGCAGCGCGGCGGGACTGGCGCGGCGAGGCTATCTTGCGCAGGTGCGCTACGACAGCGGGGTGCAGGGCCATCTGATCGGGTTCATCGGCACGCTGCCGGGCGCGGAAGGCGCGCTTGCGCGCGCCATCCAGGAAGCGCTGGCCTTTTCCGGGCTCGAGGCCGCATCGCTCGACGTGGTGTTCCTGCGCGACAGCGATCCGGTAACGGCGCAGCTTGCGCGCGTGGGTTTGCGGTTCGATCTGCCGCAGCCGGAGGCGCCGGTGCGCCGCGAGACCCCTGCTCCGGGCAGCGATCCCGCGAAGCCGCCGATCCTGCGCTGAAGCGTTTTTTGCCGGCGCCGGGTCAAAACCCTTCGAAGGGTTTTTCCGCAAGCGTCTGGCGAAAGGTCGGAAGCGGATCGCCCGGACACGGTGTGGCTTCCCAGATCGCCCGAGCGATGGCGCGCGAGAGACAGATCGCGGCATTATGGCCGAGCAGGGGCGCGATGTCGTCGGGCGGAGCGCCACCCGTGCCGGTGCTGACGGCGAAGACCAGATCGCCATCATGCGGCGTATGCGCCGGAACGATCGCGCGGGCGAGTCCGTCATGGGCGGCCGTGGCCATGCGCTTGCATCCCGCCTTGTCCAGCGCCGCATCAGTGGCGACAACGGCGATCGTGGTGTTGCCATGGGCCGCCATGCTCGTCGCCTTTCGACTGGGCGGCATCGGCTGCAGCCCAACTTGCGGATCGGGACCGAGCGCGCCGAATTCATCACCGATCTCGAACGGAGCGGCCCAGAAATGCCGACCCGACGGGGTGGCGACGCTTCCCATGGCGTTGACCGCCACGAGCGCGCCGACGGTGATTCCGCGATCCAGCACTAGCGACGCCGAGCCGAGCCCGCCCTTGTGCTGCGCATCGGTGGCGCCGGTGCCGGCGCCGGCCGTGCCGATACCGAATTCACGGCCCGCGCCCTCCAGCGCGGTCTTCCCGAGGGCGGGGTAGGGGTTTTCGGACCAGGACTTGTCGCCGTGGTTCAGCAGATCGAATAGGATCGCCGCGGGAACGATGGGCACGCGCGCGGAATGGACGGCAAAACCGCGCCCCTGCCGGGCCAGCGCGTCCATCACGCCCTGCGCGGCCGCGAGTCCGAAAGCCGAGCCGCCCGACAGCACCAGCGCATCGATGCCGGGAACCGTCTTGTCCGGTTCGAGCAGATCGGTATCGCGGGTTCCGGGCGCGCCGCCGAGAACGGCGTAGCTGGCGGTCATCGGCCCATCCTCGGACAGAAGAACCGTCACGCCGGATTTAAGGGCATGATCCTGCGCGTTGCCGACGGCAAGGCCGGGCACATCGGTGATGAGGTTCCTGCGCCCGGCTTTCATCGGTTCGGTGCCGTCTTGGCGAGGGCGGGGTGAGGGGCCAGCCCCTCACACTCCCCGGAGTATTTGCAACGAGAAGAAGGGCGGATCATATGCACCGGCTCCCATCGACCTCCATGCAGATGCCGGTGATCATGCCGGCTTCGGGCGAGCAGAGGAAGGCTGCGGCATTGCCCAGATCCTCGGGGGTGGAGAACCGCCCGAGCGGAATCGTGGAGAGAAATTTCGCGCGCATCTCGGGCGTGTCTTCGCCCATGAAGCTCTTGAGGAGCGGGGTTTCGCCGGCAACGGGGTTGAGGGCATTGACGCGGATGCCGTCTGGGGCAAGTTCGACCGCCATGGCGCGTGTCGCGGTGTTCATCCAGCCCTTGGAGGCGTTGTACCAGTTGAGCCGGGGGCGCGGCGAGACGCCGGCGGTGGAGGCGATGTTGAGGATGTTGCCCGATTTGCGGTGCTTGAAATGCGGCACGAGGGCGCGGGCGGTCAGGTAGACCGATTTGCAATTCACCGCGAAGACTCGGTCGAAATCGTCTTCCGTCACCTCTTCCATCGGGGCGGGGAGATGGGTGATCCCGGCATTGTTGACGAGGATATCGACATGGCCCAGCTGCGTGATCGCGGTTTCGATCATGTCCGCGACCTGATCGCCATTCGACACGTCCGCCTTGTAAGCGATGCCGCCGATCTCGGATGCAATTTCGCCGCCTGCGTCTTCGTTCAGGTCGACGAGCATGACCGTTGCGCCTTCGGCGGCGAATTTCCGGGCGATACCGGCGCCGAAGCCGGAGGCGGCGCCTGTGACGATAGCAGTGTGGTTCTTCAGCCTCATCGGGTGCGATCCTTATCCATGCCGCGCGGCGACGGTCTTCAGGGTGGAGAAGCCGTAGAGCGCTTCGAACCCCTTTTCGCGCCCGTGGCCGGATTTTCCGATCCCGCCGAAGGGCAATTCCGCGCCGCCACCGGCGCCGTAATTGTTGATGAAAACCTGCCCGCATCGCAGCGATTTGGCCAGCCTCATCTGCCGCGCACCGTCGCGTGTCCAGACCCCGGCGACGAGCCCGTAATCGGTCCCATTGGCGATGCGCACGGCCTCGCCCTCGGTGTCGAACGGAATGATGACCTGCACCGGGCCGAACAGTTCATCCTGCGCGAGCGGATGATCGGGCGGCACGGGCCCATAGAGCGTCGGCCGCGCATAGGCCCCGCCCTTTGGAAGGGTGCTTGGCATGGGGGTTCGGGCGAGGCTGGGGAGATCCGCGGCTGCCTGTAGATGCCGGTTGAGTCGGTCGCGCTGCCGGATCGATACGAGCGGGCCGATATCGAGATCGTCGATGGCCGGACCGATGGTCTTGACGCGGTAGGCGTCCGCCATGCGCTCCGACAGCCGCCCGAGGATGCCGCGCTGGATCAGGATGCGCGAGGCGGCGGAGCAGGTTTGTCCGGCATTCTGCAGCCCGGCATTGACGAGGAAGGGCAGCGCGGCGTCCAGATCGGCGTCGTCGAACACGATCTGGGGCGATTTGCCGCCAAGCTCCAGCGTGACCGGCACGACGTTCCGCGCCGCGGCGCTTTGGATCCGCTGGCCCGTTTCGACGGAACCGGTGAAGCTGAGATGATGGATGCCGGGATGGCCGGCCAGGGCTGCGCCGGCCTCTGAGCCGAGCCCCGGCACGACGTTGAGCGCGCCGTCGGGGAGCCCCGCCTCGCGCGCGAGATGCGCGAACATCAGCGCGGTCAGGCAGGCGTCTTCTGCCGGCTTGAGAACGCAGGCATTGCCCATCGCGAGCGCCGCTCCGACCGAGCGGCCGATGATCTGCATTGGGTAGTTCCACGGCACGATATGTCCCGTCACGCCATGCGGCTCGCGCAGGGTGTAGACGGTGTAGCCATCGAGATAGGGGATGGTCTCGCCATGTATCTTGTCAGCCGCGCCGCCGTAGAATTCGCAATAGCGTGCCAGCGCAATGGCATCGGCGCGGGCCTGGCTCAGCGGTTTGCCGACATCCAGCGCGTCGATCCGAGCCAGCGTTTCCACATTCTGCAGAACGAGCGCGTTCAGGCGCGACAGGCACCGTCCGCGTTCGAGCGCGCTCATCCGGCCCCAGTCGCCTTCGCGTGCTGCCTGTGCGGCAGCGACGGCGGCATCGACATGCGAGGATGCGCAGCGGGCAATGGTGCATAGCTGCGCGCCGGTCGAGGGATCGGTCAGCGGCAGGGTCTCATCGGTTGCGGTCCATGTTCCGGCGATCAGGCTATGGGCGGGGTCAAAGGGAAGCTTGGGCAGCATCGCGTGTCTCCGGCGGGGGTGGCAGTGTGGGCGCGGCGGCCAGCAGGCTGCGCGTGTAGGGGTGCTTTGGCGCATCGAAGAGCGCCTTTGTCGGGCGATCCTCCACGATGCGCCCGGCTTTCATCACCAGAACGCGGTCGGTGATGGAGCGCACGACGCCGAGATCGTGGCTGATGAACAGATAGGTCAGGCCGTGATCGCGGCTGAGATCGGCCATGAGATCGAGGATTTGCGCCCGCACCCGCACATCGAGCGCCGAAACCGCTTCGTCGAAGACGATCAGGTCCGGTTTGATGATGAGCGCGCGGGCGATGGCGATGCGCTGGCGTTGCCCGCCGGAAAAGGCGTGGATATAGCGATCCGCATCCTTCGGCGCGAGGCCGACGGAGGCAAGCGCCGCGCCGATGGCGCGTTCACGCGCGCCGCCTCTGGGCGGATCGGGCAAGAGGTGGAACGGCTCGGCAATGAGCCGTCCGACCTTGTGACGGGGGTTGAAGCTGCCATAGGGATCCTGGAACACGACCTGCATCCGGCGGCGGATGGCGAGATTGGCCCGGTCCGTCCAGACAGGCTCCCCACCGAGGGTGATCTGCCCCTCCTGGACGGGCTCCAGCCCGAGGATGGCGCGCGTCAATGTGGATTTGCCGCATCCCGATTCCCCCACCAGCCCGACGCGTTCGCCATGCCTTATGTCGAAGCTGACGGTATCGACCGCGCGGAACGGTTCCGGCTTGCCGAAAAGCGATTTGCGCGCGGCGGGATAGTCGCGGGACACATTGCGGACCGAGAGGAGCGGTGCGCCGATGTCCTTGGCGCCCAGATCGGCGCGGTGCCGCGAGGCGTCGAAAAGCTGGCGGGTATATGGGTGCCGCATGTCGCGCAGCACCTCCGCCGTCCGGCCGGCTTCGACGATTTCGCCGTGCCGCATGACATGCAGCGTGTCGGCCATGTCGCTGACCACCGCCAGATCATGCGTGATCATCATCAGCGCCATGCCATCCTCGCGCACGAGCGTCTTGAGCAGATCGAGGATTTGCGCCTGCGTCGTGACGTCGAGCGCAGTGGTCGGCTCGTCGGCGATGAGCAGCCGGGGGCGCAGCGCGATGGCCATGGCGATCACGACCCGTTGCCTCTGTCCTCCGCTGAGCTGATGCGGGTAGCGTGACAGTGGGAAACGCGCGGGCGGCAGGCCGACGCGGGCGAGCACTTCGCGCGCGCGTGCCTTTGCGGCCTCGCGGGGCATGGCCTTGTGAACGAGAATCGTCTCCATCACCTGCGCGCCGATGGTCTGCACCGGGTTGAGTGCCGTCATGGGTTCCTGGAACACCATGCCAATCTGCCGTCCGCGCAGATCGCACATCGCGCGTTCCGGCAGTCTCAGCAGATCGGTGCCGCCAAACGCGATCCGTCCCTGCATCCGCGAGCCGGTCGGTGCCAGCCCCATCGTGGCAAAGGCTGTCAGGGATTTGCCAGAGCCGCTTTCGCCGGTCAGTGCGGCGATCTCGCCCTCCTCGACGGTCAGGGACAGCCGCTTGAGGATCGGTTTGCCAAAGATCGCGAGCGATAGCGTATCGATGTCGAGCAGGCTCATGCGCGCGCCACTTTCAGCCGCGGATCGAGCGCATCGCGCAGCCCGTCGCCCAGAAGGTTCAGGCCCAGAACCATCGCCACGATGGTCAGCCCCGGTATCAGCGCCACATGCGGGGCGAGCGATACCATGGTTTGCGCATCCGCGAGCATCCGCCCCCAGCTTGGCGTCGGCGGCTGCGCGCCGAGGCCGACATAGCTCAGCCCCGCTTCGGCGAGGATGCCGAGGCTGAACTGGATTGTGCCCTGAACGATCAGCAGGTTGGCGATGTTGGGCAGGATATGCTCTGCGCTGATGCGGGCGCGGCCCTTTCCGGCGACACGCGCCGCCATGATGAATTCGCGCTTCCACAGGCTCAGCGCCGCGCCGCGCGTGATGCGGGCGAAGACGGGGATGTTGAAGATGCCTATGGCGATGATCGCATTTGTCGCGGAGGGGCCGAAAACAGCGGTGATCAGGATGGCGATGACGAGCGAAGGGAAAGCGAAGATCAGATCGTTCATCCGCATGATCGCCTCGTCAAGAAACCCGCCGCTGCGCGCCGCAGCCGTGAGCCCGAGTGGCACGCCCAGCCCCATGCCGATCCCTACCGCGACCAGCGCGACGGCGATCGAGGTGCGCGCGCCGACCATGAGCATCGACAGGATGTCGCGCCCGAAATGATCGGTGCCGAGCAGATGGCCCGCCCCCGGCAGCTGCAATCGCGCGGCGATGTTCATGGTCTCGACACTCGCCGGAGTCCACACGAAGGAGATCAGCGCAGCGGCGGCGAACACGCCGGTCAGCACTCCGCCAAGGATCAGGTTGCGGCTCATCATGCGCGCAGCCTCAGCCTTGGATCGACGGCGGCATAGGCCAGATCGACAAGGAAGTTGACCATGATGACGGCGAAGACCAGCAGCATCACGACCGATTCCACGACGATGAGGTCGCGCTGGGTGATCGATTGGAAGATGAGCCGCCCCAGCCCCGGCAGAAAGAACACCTGTTCGATGATAATCGCACCGGCCAGCAGGAAGGCGAATTGCAGTCCGATGATCGTCAGAACGGGGATCAGCGCATTGCGCACACCATGCCGCCAGAGCGCCTGACGCGCGGTCAACCCCTTGGCCCGCGCGGTGCGGATGAAGTCTTCGCCCAGAATGTCGAGCAGGGACGACCGCATGATGCGCGCCAGGATCGCGGCCTGCGGCAGCGCCAGCGCGATGGCCGGCAGCGTGAGCGCCTTCAGCGCGGCGAAAAACCCGGCATCCCAGCCGGGAAAGCCTCCGGCGCTGAACCAGCGCAGCTGGATCGCGAAGATCAGCACCAGCATCATCGCGAACCAGAAATTCGGGATCGCGACTCCGAGCTGCGTCGCCCCCATCACACCAATATCCGCCGGCCGGCCCCGGCGCGCGGCGGCCAGGATGCCGGCCGGAAAGGCGATCAGAGTGGACAGCGCGAGCGCATAGAGCGCCAGCGGCAGCGACACCCAGAGCCGGTCCGCGATCATCTGCGCAACCGGCGTGCGATAGGTGTAGGACGTGCCGAAATCGCCGGTCAGCATCCCGCCGGTCCATTGCAGGTATCGCGCAAGGCGGGATTGATCGAGCCCCAGCTCGGCGCGCAATGCGGCGACAGTTTCGGGCTGTGCATTGATCCCGAGCATGAAGCTCGCCGGATCGCCCGGCGCGACCTCGACCACGAGAAAGATCACGCCCGAGGCCACGATCAGGCTCAACGCGAGGGAAAGCAGCCGTTTGACAACGAAGCGCAACATCGCCCGCACGTTAGGCGATGGCCGCGTTCAAGGAAACGACGAAAATTCGGGGCGGGGAAGCGTCTTCGAAGACGCTTTTACGCGATTTCGAAATCACGTCCGCCCGGCCGGGGCGTCAGAGCCCGTCCAGCTTGCGTGCCAGCTTGGCATCGAGCGAGGACAGCCCGTCCACATCATGCGTCGTCAGCGTCACATGCACCTTGTTATAGACATTCGTCCATTCGGGATGGTGGTTCCATTTCTCGGCGAACATCGCTGCGCGCGTCATCCACGCGAAGGCTTCGGTGAAATCGCCGAAGCTGAAGGTCTTGGTGATCGCGTCCCGATCCTCTTCCAGCGTCCAACCGGCGGAAAGCAATGGCTCCAGCACCGTCTTGCGAGCGGTATCCGACAGTTTCTCGGTCATTCGTGATCCTCCAGTCTGTCCTTGCGGAACGGCCCGTAGCCGGTCAGCACCTCGATATCCTCGTCCACCGCCTTTGCTTCGGCGGCAACGAAGCGCGCGACCGCTTCGGCGAAGCCCGGATCGGCGATCCAATGCAGCGAATGGGTCATCGCCGGCAGATAGCCGCGCGAGAGCTTGTGTTCGCCCTGCGCCCCGGCCTCCACGCGCGACATGCCCCGTTCGATGGCGTAGTCCATCGCCTGATAGTAGCACAGTTCGAAATGCAGGCAGGGGTGATCTTCGGTGCAGCCCCAGTAGCGCCCGAAGAGCGTATCGCGGCCGATCATGTTCATCGCGCCCGCGATCCACTCGCCGCCGCGCTCGGCCATCACGAGCAGGATATCGTCCCTGAGCGTGTTCTGCGCGATGTCGAAGAACGCGCGCGTCAGGTAGGGCCGGCCCCATTTGCGCGCGCCGGTGTCCTGGTAGAAGGTCCAGAACGCATCCCAGTGGCCGGGCTGGATCGCATCGCCAGTCAGGCGGTGAATCCGGCCGCCGAAATCCTGCGCGCGGGCACGCTCCTTGCGGATCGCCTTGCGTTTGCGCGAGCTCAGATCGGCCAGGAAGGCCTCGAAACTCTCGTAACCCCGGTTTTGCCAGTGATATTGCTGCGTCCGGCGGCGGAGCAGGCCGATCTTCTCTCCGATGATCGCCTCGGCCTCGGTGCAGAAGGTGACGTGAACGGACGACAGATCATTGTCGGCCGCAACCTGGATCGCGCCCTGAATCAAGGCACTTACGCCTTCGCTTTCGTATCCGGGCCGGGTCAGGAAGCGCCGTCCGGTGGCCGGGGTGAAGGGTACGGCGATCTGCAGCTTGGGATAGTAACGCCCGCCCGCGCGTTCCCAGGCATGCGCCCAATTGTGATCGAAGATGTATTCGCCCTGGCTATGCCCCTTGGCATAGAGCGGCGCGCAGGCGATCGTTTGCCCGTCCATCACGGCGGTGAGGTAGCGCGGCTCCCAGCCCGTGCCGGGGCCGACCGATCCACTGTCCTCCAGCGCCTTGAGGAACCGGTGCGTCGTGAAGGGATCGATGGGGCGCCCGCCATCCGCCGCTTCGGGGCACGCGCACGCGTCCCACTCCGCCGCCGGAATCGCGGCGATGGTGCTGTGCATGTTGATCGCGATCGTGGCGTCTTTGGCGGCTTCGGTCATCACATCCCCTCGTTAAGCCAGAGAGGTGGGCTGCTTTGGCCGAGGATCAAGCGGCGTAACCCTCGAAGGTGATATTGTCGGCGATCTCGCGCGCCGCGCGTTCTTGCTCCGCGCTGCGGATGGTCCAGCACAGGACCGCGTGCCCTTGCGCCTTGATCTGCTCGACGCGGGGGTTGTTTAGATCGCGCGCATCGTGGCTGATGAAGCTTGCGCCGATGCGGTCGAAATCCGGGATGCCGGCCAGCCGGGCGCGGATATCCACTGGAATGCTGGGCGCCGAAGATCGATGCCAGGCGCAGGTGACGAGCCCGCGCGGGATGTCCGGGCGCAGTTCGGCGAGCCAAGACACCATGTTCGGATTGAACGACATGAGCGCCACCGGCCCGTCATAGCCGGACAGCGCGGCCACCGTCGCCCGTTCCAGCGCGCCGTCGGTCTCGCCCATCTCCCCATGCTGGTCCTTCAGCTCGATCAATAGGGGCACCGCGCCGCCGACCTGTGTCAGCACATCGGCAAGCGTGGGGATCGTGTCGCTTCCGCCCGAAAGGGTGATCCGCTGCAACGCGGTGGCATCCCGGCCCCGGACCGGTCCGTCCTCGCCCGTGAGGCGGGCTAGGTGATCGTCGTGGAAGGCCATCGCGACGCCATCGCGCGACAGTTGAACATCGAGTTCGATTCCGTATCCCGCCTCAATGGCAGAGGCGAAGGCCGAGGGGCTGTTTTCGATGCGCCCGCTCGGGGCGTCGTGATAGCCTCGATGCGCGATGGGGCGGGCCAGGAATTCCGGCGGCAGGGCGGTCATGGCAGTTCGAAAATCGCCTCGATCTCGACCGCGACGCCGAAGGGCAGCGCGCCTGCCGATACGGCGGAGCGTGCGTGACGCCCCTTCTCGCCCAGCACATCGACCATGAGGTCGGAGGCGCCGTTCACTACCTTGGGCTGGTCCCCGAAATCGGGCGTGGAGTTCACGAAGCCCACGAGTTTCACCAGCCGGACACGGGACAAATCGCCATCCGCCGCAGCGCGTGCCTGCGCCAGAAGGCTCAGGGCGCAGAGCCGGGCGGCCTCGGCCCCAGCCGCGACATCGAGATCCGCGCCCAGCTTGCCGGTGATCAGGCCATCCGGGCCGTTCGGCAGCTGGCCGGAGATGAAGATCTGATTGCCCGAACGCGCAAAGGGCACGTAATTCGCGGCTGGCGCGGGCGCGTCGGGCAGGGTCAGGCCAAGCTCGGCAAGGCGGTCTTCTACGGCGTTCGTCATGCAATCCTCCGGGGTCCGTTCCGGCCAGACGCTATTGCGGGCCGGAGGGAATGGGAAGGGGTCAGTTGCCGCCGAAGATGTCGCGCAGGATCTGGTTCACCGCGTTTTCCAGCGGGTTGCCCGACTGCGGCTGCCGTTGCGGGGCCGCCGGTTGCGGCGCGGGGGCCGGACGCGACGCCTGCGGTGCGATCATCGGCAGGGGGCGCACCGGAAGCCCATCATGTATCCGCACCATTGCCTCGTGCCAGATTTCCGCCGGCAGCCCACTGCCCGTAACCCCGGTAAGCGGCGTGTTGTCGTCATAGCCCATCCAGACCCCGGCCACATAGTCGGCCGTGAAGCCGATGAACCACGCATCGCGCGCGGCCTGGGTGGTGCCGGTCTTTCCGGCGGCCTGCCGGTCCGGCAGCGCGGCGCGGCGGCCTGTGCCTTCGGACACGACCTTTTCCATCATCCAGATCAACTGCCGTGCGGCGTCCTCGCGGATGACACGCTCGCCGATGCCGCCGCCGGCGCCCATCGTGGCGGTTTCCTCGCCCTTCAGGCGAAGCTCGCGCAGCCCGTAGGGCGTGACCGACGAGCCGCCGTTGAGGATGCCCGCATAGGCCCCGGTCATTTCCAGTAGCGAGGCTTCCGATGCGCCAAGCGCGAGCGCGGGCGTGTCGGTCAATGCGCTGTCGATTCCGAAATCTTCGGAAACCTGGCGCACGAGATCGCGGCCCACCGATTCCGATATCTTGACGGCGGGCACGTTGAGACTGCGTTTCAGAGCCTCGGTCAGCGTCACCGGCCCGTTATAGGCGCGCGCATAGTTTTCCGGGCACCATTGGCCGGAGCCGGGGATATTCATGCAGAACGGCGCATCCTCGACCGTGTCGTAAGGCCCGTAGCCAAGTTCGAGCGCGGTGGCGTAGACGAACGGCTTGAAGGCCGATCCGGTCTGGCGCTTGGCCTGCGTGGCGCGGTTGAACACGCCCGAGACATTGGTCTTGCGCCCGCCGACCATCGCCCGCACCGCGCCATCGGCCGACATCACGACAATCGCCGCCTGCGCCTTGGAGCCGGGGCTGACCTTGTTGTCAAAGACGGTCTTGATCGCCGCTTCGGCCGCTCTTTGGATGCGCTGGTCGAGCGTCGTGGAGATGATGACATCTTCGGTCGTGTCGCGGGTGAAAAAATCCGGTCCCGATTGCATGACCCAATCGGCGAAATAGCCGCCGGTCTTGCGCTCAGCTTCCTCCGATAGTGTGGCGGGATTGGCCTGCGCTGTCCGGGTCTGCGCGTCGGTGAGGTAGCCTTGCTCGTTCATCAGGCGCAGCACGGTGGCCGCCCGCGCCTGGCTGCGTTCGAGGTTCGATGTCGGCGCGAGGCTGGACGGGGCCGTCAGAAGGCCCGCGATCATCGCCGCTTCCTGCGGGTTCAGCGCGGCAGCGGGTTTGGAGAAATACCGCTCGGACGCTGCCGATGCGCCATAGGCGCCGCCGCCCATATAGGCGCGGTTGAGATAGATGGAGAGGATCTCGTCCTTGCTGTATTTCGCCTCCATCGCGAGCGCATAGATCGCTTCCTTGCCCTTGCGCAAAAGCGATCCGCGCCGGCAATCCGAGACATACTCGGCCTCGTTCTTCCATTTCTTCGGATCGTATTTCACTCCGAGACACAGAAGTTTTGCCGTCTGCTGCGTGATGGTCGAGCCGCCGTGACCCGATAACGGCCCGCGCCCCTCGGACAGGTTGATGCGCACCGCCGATGCGATGCCGCGCGGGGACAGGCCGAAGTGGCTGTAGAAACGCTTGTCCTCCGTGGCGACCACAGCGTTCCTGAGATGCGGAGAGACCGAATCCGCCGTCACCACGCCGCCGAACTGATCGCCGCGCCACGCGAAGGCGACGCCGTTGCGATCCAGAAGCTGGACCGATCCGCGCGAGCGGCCATCGAGGGCGGCGCTCGCATCGGGCAAGGTGGTGTAGGTGTAGAACACCATGCCCGCGACGATCAGAGACACGACAAGCGCAAAGCGCCAGAAGAGGCGAAAGAAAAATGCGAGGATCCAGCGGATGATGCGACCGAAAAAGCCCAGGATGCCGCCCCGTGCCGGCTTGCGCCGCGCCGGTGCGGCCCGGCGGGGTTTGGCTCGCTTGCGCGGTTTGGCCGGTTTTGCGGATTTTGCCGGATAGCGCCTATCCGCCACCAGCCGCCCCGTATTGCGTCGCTTGTCCGCCATGCTTTGCCCGTGATCCTGCTCGTTCGGCCCAATTTAGGGTCTTTGGCGCGAATGTGCACCACCGGCGCCCGTCTGCGCGCATATTTTATCTGCCTATAGTTTGGGCATCTGGAAAAATAAGCGCAAAAATTATGCGTTTTGGGCGCGTTCTGTGCGCGTAGAGCCGCTGAATGACTATCACAGCCTCTCATCAGGCGATTTTCTGCACCTGCAAACAATAGCCGACCGCATCCCCCGCGCTCGGCTGCGTCACACAGCAAGGAAGTCCGTCATATGATTGTCCGCATCTCGATTTACACCGCATCCCTTGTCGCAGTGCCTTTCGCCGTCCGGGCGCAGGACGCGCCTGTCGCCGGCGTGAACGCGGCGACCGACAGCGTGTTCATTCTCAATTCGCTTCTGTTTCTCGTGGGCGGGTTTCTCGTGTTCTTCATGGCTGCGGGCTTTGCGATGCTCGAAGCCGGGCTGGTGCGATCCAAGAACGTGACGATGCAGCTGACCAAGAACATCGCGCTCTTCTCGCTCGCGTCGATTTTTTATTACCTGATCGGCTACAATCTGATGTATCCGCTTGGCGATTGGATGATGGACGGAGTGCTGTCGAACATATGGGGGCCGGCGGCGCTCGAGCCGGTGGGGCCGGCGGTCGAATCTCTTGATGATTACAGCTATGCCAGCACCGGATCGGACTATTTCTTTCAACTGATGTTCTGCGCCGCGACCGCGTCGATCGTGTCGGGCGCAATGGCCGAGCGGATCAAGCTTTGGCCGTTTCTCGCCTTCGTGGTCGTTCTGACCTCGATCATCTACCCGGTGCAGGCGGCATGGAAATGGGGCGGCGGCTTTCTCGATGCGGCGGGGTTTCTGGATTTCGCGGGCTCGACCGTGGTTCACTCCGTCGGAGGTTGGGCTGCGCTCGTGGGCGCGATCATCCTCGGTCCGAGGATCGGCAAGTTCAAGAATGGCAAGACCGTTCCGATGCCCGGCTCCAACCTTGCGCTTGCGACGCTGGGCACGTTCATCCTGTGGCTTGGCTGGTTCGGGTTCAACGGCGGCTCGCAACTGGCGATGGGCACGGTGGGCGATGTCGCGGATATCAGCCGCATCTTCGCCAATACCAATGCCGCGGCGGCCGGCGGTGCGATCACGGCGCTGCTTTTGACGCAGGCGCTTTACCGCAAGCCCGATCTGACGATGGCGCTGAACGGCGCGCTGGCCGGTCTGGTCTCGATCACGGCGGAGCCGCTTTTTCCGACGCTGGGCATGGCCACGTTGATCGGCGGCATCGGCGGTGCCATCGTGGTTGTGGGCGTGCCGTTGCTCGACAGGGTCGGAATCGACGATGTCGTCGGAGCGGTGCCGGTGCATCTTTTCTGCGGTATCTGGGGCACGCTCGCGGTGGTCTTCACCAACCCGGACGCCACGATCACCGCTCAGATTTACGGGATCGTCGTGGTTGGCGCCTTCGTGAGTATCGCGTCGGCGGCGATGTGGATGCTGCTCAGGCATACCATCGGCATCCGCGTGGATGCAGAGGACGAGATCACCGGACTCGACATGGCCGAGCTTGGTATGGAAGCCTATCCCGAATTCTCGAAGGGATGAGCAAAGACGGCGCCGGGCATCTGTGCCCGGCGCCGGTCCCGCAGGTTCCGCCTTGCGCCACTGAACCGGCCCGTTTACTTTTTGCCGGGGAAGGGTGGGGGCCTACATGGACAAACCGGCTGCGCGTATCCGCAAGGGGCGCAAATTCGATCAGGTCGTGGACGGGGCGCGGCGCGTGTTCCTGCGCGACGGGTTCGAGGGGGCCAGCGTCGATGACATCGCCCGCGCGGCGGAAGTGTCGAAAGCCACGCTCTACAAGTATTTCCCCGATAAACGGCTGCTTTTCGTCGAAGTGGCGTCGGCCCAATGCCGCGAACAGGCGCGGGTGACGCTCGACCGGGTCGATATGTCGAAGCCGCCCCGAGACGTGCTCTGCGTGGTGGCACGGCAGTTTCTGACCTTCCTGTTTTCCGACATGGGGCAGAGCATCTTTCGTATCTGCGTGGCGGAGGCGGATCGCTTTCCCGAGCTGGGGCGCGAGTTCTACCGCTGCGGCCCGATGGTCATGCGCGATGCGTTGACCGATTACCTACGGCAGGCGGCGGCGCGCGGGGAATTGCGGATCGACGATTTCGAGCTTGCCGCCGATCAGTTCGCGGAACTGTGCAAGGCCGATCTGTGGTCAAGACTGATATTCGGAATTGCCCGTTCGGTCAGCGAGTGTGAAAGGCAACGGGTGATCGACGGCGCGGTAGAGACCTTCCTAGCGCGGTTCGGCACGCAAGGGTGACGCCGCGCAGGCTCTCGACACCGGGGCGTGCGACAGTGTAGGAACAAAAGCGGAACATTTGCTGCCGCGAGTCCATCATGCGCAACCGCCGTATCCTGTCCATCTGGTTTCCCCGGCTGGCCGCCGAGAGGCATATCCGCCGCGATCCCAATCTCGGCGAAGTGCCTTTCGTCGTCGTGAAGGATGTGGGGCAGGCGCAGGTCGTGGCCTCGCTCTCCGAGGCGGCGGAGGCCATCGGGCTTTACGAGGGCCAGCCGCTGCGCGACGCCCATGCCATGAGCGCCGATCTGCTTACCCGGCTGTCGAACCCCCATGCCGAAGCGGCGTTCCTGAACGCGCTGCATCGTTGGGCGGGCAAGTTCTCGCCCTGGGTGGCGCAGGAAAAGCCCGATGCGCTGGTGCTCGACCTGACCGGCTGCGCGCATCTTTTCGACGGAGAGGAGGCGCTGGCGCGGCAGGTGGACGAAGATTGCCGCGCGCTGGGCCTGACGGTGCGGCTGGGCATCGCCGACACGCTGGGCTGCGCCTGGGCGTTGGCGCGGTTCGCCGGGGCGCAGGGCGCGCATCATCGAAATGGTGACGCCATCGATCAGGAAGCGCGCGCCACGCGGTCACGGGCGGGCAAGCGGCGGCATTGGGAACGCGGCGGCGCGGCCCCTGCGGTGCGGGTGCCGGCAGGACAGGCCGACATGCGTATCGCCGCCCCCGGAGAGACCTATCGCGCGCTGGCCGATCTGCCGCTCGCCGCGCTGCGGCTGGAGGCGCATTCGATGGCTCAACTGTCGCGACTAGGCCTGCGGCGGGTGCGCGATCTGGTCGAGCAACCGCGCGCGGGGCTGGTGCGCCGTTTCGGGCGCGGGCTGGTGGCGCGCATGGATCAGGCGCTGGGCAGCGTGCCCGAACCTGTCAGCGCCGCGCCGCCGCCCGACCGCTTCGCCGTGCGGCTCAGTCTGCCCGATCCGATCGGGCTGGAGGATGACGTGATGGCGGCGATCGACCGGATGCTGCCGCGCCTTTGCGCCGCGTTGCGGAACAAGGGAAAAGGCGCGCGGACGCTGCGACTGGAGGTGTATCGCTGCGATGATACGATGCAATGGATGAGCGTGACGCTGGCCAAGCCGTCCGACGATCCCGAACAGATCCGCCCGCTGCTGCGGCTCAGGATCGAGGATCTGGATGCCGGTTACGGCATCGACATGATGCGGCTCGAAGCTGCGGTGCATGAGCCCATCCATCTGCGCACCTATGCCGGCCATATGGAGGCGACCGAGGATGGCCGCGCGCGAATGGCCGGAACGAAAGGCAAATCGCTCGACAGGCTGATCGGGCGGCTGGGCACGCGGCTCGGCACGGATGCGATCACCCGGCTGCACCCCGCCGACAGCCATATCCCGGAAAAGACATCGCTGACCGTGACGGCAGCATGGTCCGAGCCGGCCAAGGTTTGGCCGGCCCGCCATCTGCCGCGCCCGCTCATCATGTGGCCGCCGGAAATGGTGATCGCCCCCGACGTGCCGCGTCTGCCCGGACATTTCCGCTGGCGCGGGCGTGATCACGAGATCCACAGCCTGCGCGGCCCCGAACGCATCGCGCCCGAATGGTGGCTCGACGATCCGGCCTGGCGCAGCGGGCCGCGCGATTACTGGGATGTCATCACCAGGGACGGCCACCGGCTCTGGCTCTTCTACGCCCATGGCGGCACGCTGTCGTCGGGATGGTTCTGCCAGGGCGCGTTTGCGTAATGGGTCAGCGTTGGTGACCCAATGTTTCGCGCGCGAAACAATGGGGCCGGAGCGGACCTAAAATGACACAAAGCGCGCAGCGCGCGAGCAAGGTGCTTGATTAAATCGATGTTCTGCACACATCATCGGATATGAACAGCCTGACGCCCTTTCCCAAACCGTTCCAAGCGCCTGAACAGGTGGCCTTTCACCGGACCGAGCTGGGCGTCATCCTTTCGCTTTACGGGCGGATGGTGGCGGCCGGGGAATGGCGCGATTACGGCATTTCCACCCTGCGGGATGTGGCGGTCTTCTCGGTGTTCAAGCGCACCGCGGAAAACCCGCTTTACCGTATCGAAAAACGCCCGAAGCTGCGCAACCGGCAGGGGCAATATGCGGTGATCGGCATGGATGGGCAGGTGCTCAAGCGCGGGCATGACCTAAAGACCGTGCTGCGCGTGCTGGAGCGCAAGCTGATCCGCGTGGTCGAATGATGCCTCTCCACATCCGCGCGCGAACCCGGTAATCGGCCCTCATGCAGACGCTGCCCGAGATATATGCCGCGCGCGTGGCCGATGGCTCCCTGACGCGCGATCCCGCGCAGGAAGCGGTGCTGTCCGAATTCGAGCGGATCCGTGCCGTGCTGGCCGAGCCGCCGAAGAAAAGGCTTTTTCGCAAACCGCCCGAGCCGCCCAAGGGGCTTTATCTCTGGGGCGGGGTGGGACGCGGCAAATCCATGCTGATGGATCTGTTCGTCTCCACGCTCGACGTGCCGGTGCGGCGGGTGCATTTTCATGCCTTCATGCAGGAGGTTCAGGCCGCCATCCACGCCGCCCGGCAAGAGGGCGTGGAGGATGCGATCAAGCCGGTCGCCGAACGGGTGGCGAACTCGGTCCGGCTTCTGGCCTTCGACGAAATGCAGATCACCGATATCGCCGACGCGATGATCGTCGGGCGATTGTTCGAGCGGCTCTTCGCTGCCGGGGTGGTGGTTGTCACGACGTCGAACCGGATGCCGGACGATCTTTACAAGGATGGCTTGAACCGCAAGATCTTCCTGCCCTTCATCGACATGCTGAAAGACCGCATGGTGGTGCGCGAGCTTGCTGCCGATACCGATTATCGACAGGACCGGCTGGCGGGCGCGCAGGTTTACTTCACGCCTGACAATGCCGCCGCGAAGGCCGAGATCGATCGCATCTGGCAAGACCTGACAGGCGGCGAGGAAGACAGCCATACATTGACGGTGCAGGGCCGGACGCTGGAATTGCCGCGCTACAACAATGGCGTGGCGCGGGCGCGGTTCTATGACCTGTGCGGCAAGATGCTTGGCCCGGCCGATTATCTGGCGCTTGCCGATGCGGTGCGGGTGCTGATCATCGAGGATATTCCACGCCTCAGCCGGCAGAATTTCAACGAGGCGCGGCGTTTCGTGACGCTGATCGACGCGCTCTACGAGGCGCGGGTGCGGGTGATCGCGTCGGCGGCGGCCGAGCCGGAGATGCTGTTCGTCGAAGGAACGGGCGCGTTCGAATTCGAGCGGACGGCCAGCCGCTTGCGCGAGATGCAGTCCGAAGATTGGGCGGACGGCATGAAAAAAGAGGCCCCGAAGGGCCTCTGAGACTGCTCGAAGTTATTTGCCTGTCGTCAGGTCCTTGCTATGCCGTGCGTGTGGCGCGAGGGAGCGCCGGAGGTCTGGTCTTGGGTGGAGTCGGGATGAGTTCCATCATGTCGCGGCGGCTGGAATTGCCGTTCCCCGCGATGCTGAAAGCGCCGGTTTGTCATCCTGTCCCCCGTTTCGCGCCTGCGTCTTGGGGCAAATCGCGAAAACTTGATCTGTTGTCGCATAGCGATTCGCGTCCGTCAATATTTAGCTTGCCTTTGAGGAAACTTTTCTACGCTTTGCGGGTTGGCATAGATGTTGTGGCTCGCTCTGGGCCATGCCCCAGCGTCATTCCGAAGCGCGCGTGGACATGCTGCGCTGGACCGCGCTGTAAAGCAGGCTGCCGGGCTGGCCGGGGGCCGGCGCATCGCCGGTGGTGGCGGTCTTGACTGCAGCGATGGCGTCGAAGGTCAGATCTCGAATGGAGGCCGGACCGACCGTTCGGACAGGCGATTCCGCCGCCGAAAGATCGGGCACTGGGGGCGCGATGGTCTCCATTCGCGCGGCATCCCGCGTGACCACAGGCTCCGCCATGTTTGGCGCGCCACGTTTCGAAGCGCCGGGTTGGAACACAATCAGAACGACAGTCAGCGCGACGAAGGCGACCGCCATCAGGGCCATTCGGATCAGCCCGCGCGTTGCCGGAACGTCCGTCATCGCGGCACTGCGAGATCGAGACCGAGCGCCGCCCATCCCGACGCGCCTCCGCGATAGTAGCGGAGATTTTCCGCCGGATAGCCCGCTTCGACAAGGCGTGCGACCGCATCGACAGGCGCAGGATCATCCGGACCCGCGCCATAGAGCGCAAGGGTGAACGCGTTGGTGAAATCGGCCCCGTCGATGCCGAGGGCGGAGAAAAGATCGCTGCGGTAGGGGTTGCTCGGGGCCAGCGTCGCGAGCGGCACGTTGACCGCGCCGGGCAGGGCGCCGGCGGAAAAGGCGGCCGGGTTCCGCAAATCGAGCAGCAATCCCGTGCCGCCTCCGATCTCGATCTGGAGAAAGGCAATCAGTTCCAGCTCGGCAAGGCTTTGCACCCCGTTCGCGGCCACAAGAGGCTGAACGCAGGAGGGCGGGCAGGAGAGGCCGCTTCGGGTGATCGCGAGTTCCGTGCCGTGCTGTTCGAAGGTGAAGCTGCCCGACGTTTCGGTGATCGCCGTCGATTGCGCCACGAGCGGCGTTGCAAGGACAGCCGCCGTCATACCGACTGCGCGAGATACTGGCACCATATGTTCACCCCGACCGCCCATCTGCGCGGGCATGTTGTCTTACGACATATAGTCGGGGCACGCGCGATGCGTCAATATGAAGGGCTCAGCCTATGATGCGCAGTACGTGACCGGCCAGATAGAGTGATCCGCAGATCAGGATGCGCGCCGATGGCACCTCGCATCCGATGCGCTCGATCGCGGCTTCGACGCTCTCTGCGGTATGCGCCGCCATTCCCACACCGCGCGCCGCGGCGGCGGTTTCTTCCGCGCCGAGGGTGTTCTGTTCTCCGGGGATGGATATCGCGGTGAGGCTCTCCGCCACATCGGCCAGCGGCGTGAGATAGCCGCGCACATCCTTGGTGTTCAACATGCCGCAGACCAGATGCGTCGGGCGTTGCGGCAACCTGTGCAGATGCGCTGCGAGAGCGCATCCGGCAGCGGGGTTGTGCCCGCCATCGAGCCAGAGATCGGCCCCCGGCGCCAGCGCATTCAACGACGTGCCGCGCAAATGCTGCAGCCGTCCGGGCCAGTCGGCGTTGCGCACCGCACCGTCAAAGGCGGGTTCGGGCATTTCTAGGTGACGCAACGCGGCGAGGGCCATGCCTGCATTCTGGATCTGATGCGGGCCGGGCAGGTTCGGAAGATCGAGGTCGAGCAGCCCGGTCTCGTCCTCATAGACCAGCCTGCCCCGTTCCTCGAACACATGCCAATGCTGCCCATGCACCAGCAGCGGCGCGCTGAGCCGGGCGGCGCGCGCTTCGATCACGTCCAGCGCCTCGGCGGTTTGCGGGCCGACGATGCAAGGCACGCCGCGCTTGAGGATGCCGGCTTTTTCCCCCGCGATGGCGCTCAGCGTGTTGCCGAGGTAGCTCTCGTGATCCATCGAAACGGGCGTGACAATCGTAAGCGCGGGGCGGTCGATCACATTGGTCGCGTCGAGCCGGCCGCCAAGCCCGGTTTCGAGCAAGGTGTAATCGGCGGGCGTGCGCGCGAAGGCGAGAAAGGCGGCGCAGGTGGTGATTTCGAAATACGTGATCTCGGCGCCGTCATTGGCGCGGTAGCACTCGTCCAGAACGCGCGTCAGAGCATCTTCGGAAATCAGATCGCCGGCCAGCCGGATACGCTCGTGAAACCGCGCCAGATGCGGGGAGGTGTAGGCATGAACGCGCCGGCCCGCCGCTTCGAGCCCGGCGCGGATCATCGCCTGCGTAGACCCCTTGCCATTGGTTCCGGCGATATGGATCACCGGCGGCAAGCGCCTTTCAGGATGATCCAGTGCAGCCAGCAGCGCCTCGACACGGTCCAGCGTCAGATCGATCACCTTGGGATGGAGCGACATCATCCGTTCCAGGATGACGTCCGAGCCGGGGCCGCGCATCAGGCCTTCTGATCGGGGGCCTGCTCCGGCTCGGGTGAGGCGGGCGGCGTTTGCGCGGCGGGCGCGGGCAATTCCCCGGCAACGGCGGGCGGCATGTGCATCATCATGCGCAGGATCGTCACCAGTTCCTCGCGCAGCGCACGCCGGTCGGTGACGCGATCCAGCATACCGTGCTCGAGCAGGTATTCGGCGCGCTGGAACCCTTCGGGGAGCTTTTCACGGATCGTCTGTTCGATCACGCGCGGGCCGGCGAAACAGATCAGCGCGCCGGGTTCGGCGATCTGGATGTCGCCGAGCATCGCGTAAGACGCCGTCACGCCGCCGGTCGTGGGGTGGGTCAGAACGACGATATAGGGCAGGCCCGCTTCCTTGAGCATCTGCACCGCGACCGTGGTGCGCGGCATCTGCATCAGGCTCAGGATCCCCTCCTGCATCCGCGCGCCGCCAGCGGCGGAAAACAGCACCAGCGGGCGCCCCATCTCCACCGCCTTTTCGGCGGCGGCGATGATGGCATTGCCGACATACATGCCCATGGAGCCGCCCATGAAGCTGAAATCCTGCGCCGCCGCGACAACGGGCGTGCGTCCTATCTCTCCGGTCGCGACGAGCATCGCCTCTTTCTCGCCCGTCGCCTTCTGCGCCGCCTTCATCCGCTCGGGATAGCGTTTCTGATCGCGGAAATGGAGCGGGTCGGCCACCGGTTCGGGCACCTTGACCTCGGAGAAGATGCCCCCGTCGAACAGGGATTTGAACCTGTCGCGCGGGGTGATCATCATGTGATTGCCGCAATTGGTGCAGACATTCAGGTTATCGGCCATCTCGCGGTGAAACAGCATCGTGCCGCATTCGTCGCATTTGACCCAGAGGTTCTCCGGGATCTCGCGGCGCGAGAAAATGGAGTTGATCCTGGGGCGGACGTAATTGGTGATCCAGTTCATCTGATGGCGGTCCCGTCACCTTGCTGCGTTCGCTGTGATCTATGCCGGACGGCGGGTAATTGCAATCAGCCCTGCGGCGTCAGGTTCGACCGTGCCGGGCCGCGTTTGACGCCCAGTTGCCGCTCTCGCCAGATGATGAGCCCGCCCGCGCCGATGATGATCACCGATCCGATGATGGTGTGGAGCGTCGGTATTTCGTCGAAGATCGCGTAGCCGATGATGAGCGCGAAGAGGATCGAGGCGTAATCGAACGGTGCGAGGAACGCGGCTTCGGCATGGCGGTAGGAGGAGGTAAGCAGGATCTGCGCCACGCCCCCGAAAAGCCCTGCGCCGATCAGCTGCGCGGCGGTCAGCGCGTCGGGCCAGACCCATCCGAAGGGCGAGGTGACGAGTGACAGGCAGGAGGCCGTCAGCGCGAAATAGAACACGACCGACGAAGTGGTTTCGTGCTGCACGAGCTTGCGGATATGCACATGCGCCAACGCGCGCAAGGTGGCCGAAAGCAGGACAAGAGCCACGCCCCAGCGTGCCGCCGTTCCCAGGGCTTCATTTCCGAGTTGCGGCAGCATGACGATTACCACCCCGCCAAGCCCCAGCATGACAGCCGACATGCGCACCAGCCGGATCCGCTCGCCCAGCAGAAGCGCGGCGAAGATCACCGTGAGGATCGGCGCGGCATATCCGAGCACGGTGACCTCCGGCAGCGGCAGAAGGCCGAGCGCCGCGAAGCCGCAACTCATCGCGGCCACGCCGAACAGGCCGCGCCAGAAATGGCCCATCGGGTTGCGCGTGCGCAGACCCGTCGCCAGTTCGCGCCGAAACAGCAACCAGCCCAGGATCACCGGGATGGCAAAGAAGGAGCGGAAGAACACCGCTTCGCCCGCGGGCACAACATCGGCGCTGGCCTTGATAAGCGACGCCATGATGACAAAGAGAAAGACCGCGCTGAGTTTCAGCGCCATGCCGCGCAGGGGTGACATAGGGGCTCCGAAGGTCGGGTTCGCGCAGACTGTGCCTGCGGCCCGCTCGAAGGTCAATCAGGCGGTTTCGCGGCAATGCCTTCGGAAAGAGCGTTTCAGCAGGTCGAGTTCCGCGCGCAGAAGCGTAAGCTCGGCCCGGATATCCTCTCCGGCGGCATCGCCCGCGATGATCGTGAAATCGCCGAGCCTCTGGCCGAGCGCTGTTTCCGACAGCACGACCGTATGCACACCGTCGCCGATCATGTCCGCCGGGACCGGCACGCTGACGCGCCATGTCGCGGGATCGCCCAGCGGTTCGACAGTCACGCCGGCAAGCGCGCGGTCATGCACGCGCGCTTCGATCTCCGGCAACGGGGCGTCGTCCGTTGATGCGGACAGCACGCCTTCCCAGACGCCTTCGCAAAAGCGGGACTTGGAAAGGGAATAGGCACTCATCGCGATGTCCTCAAAGCTCCGCACGCGGGCGGCGGCTGAAATACAGATCGCGCAGAACGACCTGGCTCATTTCCGGGTTCTCGAAGATCAGATCGATCCAGACCTTCTCGACACGCTTTTCGTTCAGCTTGGTATAGGCCAGATCGAATTCGATCACGAGATTGCGGTCGCTCGGGGGAAGTTCGCGCACGATCTGTTCGGTGTTGGGCCCGTGCTGCACGTTGAGCCTGCCGAAGATCTCAAGCGGGCGTTCGAGATCGACAATCGCATCGAGCCGGATCAGATGCTTGCGCTTCAGCCCATGCGCGGCCTCGGGCGGCAGATCGATCACCAGCGACAGGTAGGAGCCATCGAAGCTGAACACGTCGAGTCGAAGGCCATAGGCGGCCAGATCCTCGGCGCTGGTGTTGCGAAGCTGGCGCAGGGTGAGTTCGGATTGCTGGCAATCGTGAAACAGCGTCACCTCGCGTCCCAGCATGGACTTGCTCGGGACCGACGCGATACCGTGTTCCGGCAGGGGGCCGCACCACGCTTCGGGGCGCCACGACCAATCCGCATCGAACGGCACTGGGGTGGCCTGATTGCCGATCACGGGAAGGGCAAGCCGGCTTTCGGCGACATGCAGCAGCTCGTCCAGATGGTATTTCATCCGCCGCGCGGCCGTGCGGTTGCGGCGCAGGCTGCGCAGATCGTCGGTGCGCGCGGTCTGCGCCCAGCGGCGAAACCGCCTGAGCGCGGATTGCTGCATCACACGGTCGAAAAGACCGGGTTTCATGTCTGACATGAGCTGCTCGCTCCAGCGATACCCTTTGCTCCGGCGCTGCGGCGCGCCGGTTTGCGCGAAGTATTACAGATCGCCCTCTTCGGATAAACGATCAAATTGCGCGGCCAGATCGCCGGTCGATGGCTGCGACTGTTGTGCAATAGGTGTCGCCTTGCCCGAATTAGCGCGGATGCGCGCGGCAACGCTGTCGAGGAAGGCCGCGCCCTGGTTGCCGATCAGCGGGCTGTTCCTGGGCGCATAGAGCGCGAGGCCGATCAGCCTGCCGTTGAGAACGAAGGTGCCGCGCCAATGACGCGGGTCGCTGTTCAGAAACGCGCTTTCCCCGCCGCTCGCCATATGGCCGGCGGTGACAGCCTTCAGCTTGCGTGTGCGCAGCAGTTCCGCGCCCATGGCGCGCGCCAGTTCCTCGGGCGAAGGCGCATCACGCGTGGCGCGGGCCACGGTGACGGTCACGAGCGCCGGTTCGACCAGCGGCCCGCTTTGACCGCCCGACAGAATCGCGCAGCTTGCGATCGCTGCAAAGCCGCCCGCCGCCGTGCTGCGAAGGGAGGTCGCGTCGACACAGTAGCCCTCCGGCCCGGACAGGACGATCGCGCCCCCTGCGAGGCTGGCAGCCGCCAGCGCATTCTTGTCGCCCCCATCCTCGAGCAAGGACAGCGCGCCGGTTTCACCCGGCATGTCGCAAGCCGAAAGCGCCGCGAGAAAAAGCGCGGCGCTCAAGGGTTTCGTGATGGCGTTCAGAGGTCGCAATACTGATGCTTCTCGCCCTTGGCGCCCGGATGGGTCACCGCGCCCTTGTAGGTCGGCCCGACCAGTTCGGCGAACTTCCAGATCGCACCCGAAGTGTAGAGCGTCTCTCGCGGGCCTGCCCAATCGGCCTTGCGCTTGGCCAGTTCGTCATCGGACAGATCGACGCTGAGCGTGCCGTTCACCGCGTCGATGGTGATCCGGTCGCCGTTTTGCAGCAGGGCGATGGGACCGCCATACGCCGCTTCGGGGCCGACATGGCCGACACAGAAACCGCGCGTGGCGCCGGAAAAGCGCCCGTCGGTGATCAGCGCGACTTTCTTGCCCATGCCCTGCCCCGAGAGCGCGGCGGTGGTCGCCAGCATCTCGCGCATCCCCGGCCCGCCAGCGGGGCCTTCGTTGCGGATGACGATGACCTCGCCTTCCTCGTAGGCGCGCTGCTTGACGGCTTCGAACGCGTCTTCCTCGCATTCGAACACGCGTGCGGGGCCGGTGAAAATCTGATCTTCGGCGGAAATGCCCGCAACCTTCACGATGGCGCCCTCGGGGGCGAGATTGCCCTTCAAGCCGACCACGCCGCCTGTCTTGGTGATCGGCGTGTCGATGGAATAGATCACCTTGCCGTCGGCCTCGCGCTCGATCCGGTCAAGCTCTTCGCCGATGGTGCGCGTCGAGGCGGTCATGCAATCCTCGTGGATGAGCCCCGCCTTGCGCAACTCCTTCATCACCACCGGGATGCCGCCCGCATCGTAGAGATCCTTTGCGACATAAGTGCCTCCCGGTTTGAGATCGACGAAATAGGGCGTGTCCTTGAAGATCTCGCAGACGTCTTCGAGATAGAACTCGATCCCCGCCTCGTTGGCGATGGCGGGCAAATGCAGGCCGGCATTGGTCGACCCGCCAGTGCAGGCCACGACGCGCGCGGCGTTTTCCAGCGCCTTGCGGGTGACGACATCGCGCGCCTTGATGTTCTGTTCGATCAGATCCATCACCGCGCGCCCCGACGCTTCGCCATAGGCGTCGCGCGATTCATAGGGCGCGGGCATCCCCGACGAATTGAATAGCGCCAGACCGATGGCTTCGGAGACGCAAGCCATCGTGTTGGCGGTGAACTGCCCTCCGCAGGCCCCTGCCGAGGGGCAGGCGACGCGTTCGAGCATGTCCAGAGCC
This sequence comes from Marivita sp. GX14005, assembly GCF_023370775.1. GTDB lineage: Bacteria > Pseudomonadota > Alphaproteobacteria > Rhodobacterales > Rhodobacteraceae > Marivita. Next base: position 655,926 of record NZ_JAMCCQ010000001.1, on the reverse strand, counting down.
TTGTCCGACATCTCGTTGTTCTGGTGCCGGCCGACGGCTTCGAACATATCCTGCACGGTGAGATCGCGGGTGCGGAAATCCTCGGGGATCTCATCGACCTGCGGCGCCTTGCCCGGCAGGATCGAGCCGCCATATATGAAGACCGACGGCACGTTGAGGCGCACCATCGCCATCATCATCCCCGGCAGCGACTTGTCGCACCCGGCCAGCCCGACAACAGCGTCATAGCAATGGCCGCGCATCGTCAACTCGACCGTGTCGGCAATGGCCTCGCGGCTGGCGAGGGAGGACCGCATGCCCTCGTGACCCATGGCAATGCCGTCGGTGACGGTGATCGTGGTGAACTCGCGCGGCGTGCCGAAGCCTTGCTTCACCCCCATCTTGACCGCCTGCGCCTGACGGTTCAGCGCGATGTTGCAGGGCGCGGCCTCGTTCCAGCAGGTTGCAACGCCGACGAGAGGCTGGTGGATTTCCTCTTCGGTCATGCCCATCGCGTAGTAATAGGACCGGTGCGGCGCGCGCTCTGGCCCTTCGGTCACGTGGCGGCTGGGCAGTTTCGACTTGTCGAATGGACGCTTGAGCATGGCGGTTCTCCCCGGAACTGGTTTGTCACCGCAATAACGAAGCAGGTGCGCCTTAACAAGAATGAACGCGGGGCCCCTCAGCCATCCATGAGCGCCGCGCCGGCATAGGCCGGCGCGAGCAGCGCCCGCCGGAAGCGGCCCAGAGGAAATCGCCGCGGCGGTGCGGTCAGGAATTGAGGGAAGGGCCCCTGTGCGGGCCGCCCCAGAAGCTGGTCCGCAATCCGGGTGCCGCAATAGCTCGCCATTGCGACGCCATTGCCGTGATATCCCAGTGCGGCATAGACGCCCGGCATGTCCGGGACCGGCCCGGCAAAGGGCGTCAGGCGGCGCATCAGGCAAAGAAGGCCCGACCATTCATGCGTGATGCCGATGCCCTGCCATTCGGGAAAGAGGCGATGAAAGCTGCTGCGTATCTTTCGAGCAAGCGCCTTTTCCGATGCCGGCGTCGCCGCCAGCCCGCCACGCATGCCGAAAAGGAAGCGCCCGTCCGGCATCAGCCGGAAATAATGCAGAAGGGCACGGGTATCGTAACACATCTGAACGCTGGTCCAGCCCTGTCTTTCCTGCTCTTCGCGCGTGATCGGCCGGGTCACGATGATCGAGGATTGCACGGGCAGATACCGTGCGCGCAGCCAAGGCGGCACGTCCTCGGAGCTATAGCCGTTTGTCGCCAGAAGGATCCGCCCGGCGGTGACAGTTCCCTGCGCGGTCGTGACCCGCCATGTCTGTCCGACGCGGGTGATTGCGGTGGCGGCGGTTCCGGCGAAACAACGGACACCGGCGCGCAGCGCCGCATCGAGAAGGCCGGCATGGTATTTGCCGGGATTGAGCGCGAAGCCGATCGGCACCGTGACCCCGCCGTGAAACTTTCCCGCGAGGCCCAGTTGCGGCAGGGCCTCCGCGCCGAACACATGCGGGGTGACGCCGTGATGGGCGCTTGCAAGGGCGGCGGCTTCGTTCACGGCTTTCATCGCGCGCGGGGAATGGGCGAGGAAGGTCTCGCCCTCGGAATGGCGGTCGACATCCATGTCATGCGCGCCCAGCATGGCGGCGACGTGATCCACCGCCGCGCGTTGGGCCTGCTGCCATCGGGCGGCCTGATCGCGGCCGAATGCGCGCGTGATCGCGGCGTGGCTCGCCTTGGCGCCGCCGAGGCAGCAGAACCCGCCATTGCGCCCGGATGCGCCCCAACCGGGATGTGCCGCGTCGAGAACGACCGAACCTGTCCCTGCCTCTGCCAGGCCGAGCGCGGCATTCAGCCCGGTGAACCCGCCACCGATAATGGCGACATCGGTTTGAAGGTCGGTATCCAGTTGCGTCAGATCGCGCGGCGGCGCGCTGTCGCGCCACCAGCATTTTTCGGGCGTTCGGTAGGCGGCGGGCTCATAGATGCGCTTCATGCCGGGCGTTCGGCCATCCGTTCGTCGCGGGCCTGCCTGATGGCGGCCTGTTTGGTGACGAGCGAGGCAATGATGACCCCGACCGTCACCACGGCGATCATCAGTGTCGAAAGCGCGTTGATCTCGGGGCTGACGCCAAGGCGCACGGCCGAGAAGATCTTGATCGGCAAGGTCGTGGCCGAGGGTCCCGTGGTGAAACTGGCGATCACCAGATCGTCGAGCGACAGGGTGAAGGCGAGAAGCCAGCCGGAGATGACCGCCGGGGCGATGATTGGCAGCGTGACGAGGCGGAACGCCTCGAAAGGGGAACAGCCGAGATCGAGCGCCGCTTCCTCTAGCGAACGGTCGAACGTGACGAGACGCGAGGACACGACGACCGACACATAGCACATCGAAAAGGTGGTATGCGCGAGCACGATCGTCAGGACGCCGCGTTCGAGCCCGATGCCGATGAAAAGTAGCAGCAGCGACAGGCCGGTAATCACCTCGGGCATCACGAGGGGTGCATAGATCATGCCGGAAAAGAGCGTGCGCCCGGCGAAGCGCCCCGCGCGGACAAGAACGAGCGCCGCCATTGTGCCCAGCACCGTGGCAATGGTCGAACTCATCACCGCGACTTTCAACGTGACCCAGGCGGCGTCGAGGAACTCCTCGTTCTGGAGCAGTTCGCCATACCAGCGGGTCGAGAAGCCCGCCCAGACGGTGACCAGTTTGGAGGAATTGAAGCTGTAGACGATCAGGATGATCATCGGCACGTAGAGAAAAGCGAAGCCGAGCGTAAGCGCGGTCGCGTTGAACCAGGTGAAGCGCTTCATGACATGCCTTTCCTGGGGGCGCTGCCCCCGGCCTGCGGCCTCCCCCGGGATATTTGAGGCAAGAAGAAAGGAAGAGGCATCATCCTTCGGCCTCGCGTTGTTTCTGCTCGTTGCGCTGGAAGAGGATGATCGGGATGATGAGGATGAGCAGCAGGATGATCGCGACCGCCGAGGCGACCGGCCAGTCGCGGTTTGAGAAGAATTCCTCCCAGAGCACCTTGCCGATCATCAGCGTGCCCGATCCGCCGAGCAGCGAGGGGATCACGAATTCGCCGATCACCGGGATGAAGACGAGAAAGCAACCGGCGATGATGCCGTTCTTCGACAGCGGCACGGTGACGAGCCAGAAGGCGGAGAGGCGCGAGCAGCCGAGATCTTCGGCAGCTTCGAGAAGGCTGTCATCCATGCGTTCGAGCGCTGAGTAGATCGGCAGAATCATGAAGGGCAGGTAGGTGTAGACCACGCCGATATAGACGGCGGTATTGGTGTTGAGGATCGTCAGCGGCGTGTCGATGGCGCCGAGCCAGAGCAGGAACTGGTTGAGCAGCCCCTCGTTCGACAAGATCCCCATCCAGGCATAGACACGGATCAGGAAGCTCGTCCAGAAGGGCAGGATCACCAGCATCAGCAGTGTCGGGCGCCACTCGGGCGCGGCGCGGGCCATCGCATAGGCGATGGGGTAGCCGACCAGCAGGGTCAGGGCCGTCGAGATCAGGGCGATGCGCAATGAGCTGAGATAGGCTTTCCAATAGAGATCGTCAGTCGTCAGGAAAGCGAAATTCTCGAAATCGAGCTCTGCGAAAAACGATTTGACGCCGTCCCAGCCAGCCGAAAGATCGAGTTGCGGCATGTAGGGCGGGCGGGCGAGCGCCACATCCGAGAGCGAGATTTTGAAAACGATCACGAAGGGGATGAGGAACAGCGCGACCAGCCACAGGTAGGGAACGGCGATCAGGAAAGCGCGGCGCATGTCAGCGGTCCAGCAGGACACCGGCGGTGTCTGTCCAGCTTATCCAGACCGTGTCCTCCCAGGTGATCTGGCGACGCGAGATGCGGCGGGTATTGGCGGTTTGAGCCTTGACGATCAGGCCTGTCGGCAACTCCACGTGATAGGTCGATATATTGCCGAGATAGGCGATATCGAGGACCTTGCCGCGCAGTTTGTTGGGGGTGTCTTCGGGCTCTTCGGTGTCGATGGCGACCTTTTCGGGGCGGATCGCGAAATGGATCTCCTGACCGGGTTCGAAGGTCTTGGTCGTGGTTCCGATGATCTCGGGCTGGCCTTCGGCAAAGCGGATCGCGACCTTGTCGCCCTGGGGTGCGGCGCGGCCGGTAATGATGTTCACATCACCGATGAAATCCGCGACATAGACGGAATTGGGCGCCTCGTAGATCTGATCGGGCGTGGCGACCTGGATGATCTGGCCTTCATCCATCACCGCGACGCGGGAGGCGACCGTCATCGCCTCTTCCTGATCGTGGGTGACGATGACGAAGGTCGTGCCGGTCTTTTCCTGAATGTCCATCAGCTCGAACTGGGTGTCCTGTCGCAGCTTCTTGTCGAGCGCGCCGAGCGGTTCATCGAGCAGCAGCAATTTCGGCGCCTTGGCAAGGCTGCGGGCCAGAGCGACGCGCTGGCGCTGGCCGCCGGAGATCTGGTGCGGCTTGCGCTTGGCGAACTTGCTGAGACGCGTCAGGCGCAGCATTTCCTCGACGCGAGCGGCGATCTTGTCCTTGTCGCGGCCTTCGCGTTTGAGCCCGAAGGCGATGTTGTCCCATACCGACAGATGCGGAAAAAGCGCGTAGGACTGGAACATCATGTTCACCGCGCGCTTGTTGGGTGGGACGCGCGACATATCCTGGCCCGCAATCAGGATCTGCCCTTCGGTCGGCCGTTCGAACCCGGCCAGCATCCGCATCATCGTCGTCTTGCCGCAGCCCGAAGGGCCGAGTAGGGCGAAGAACTCACGTGCGTAGATATCCTGTGTGAGATTGTCGATCGCGGTGAAATCACCGAACCTTTTGGTCACGCCCCGAAACTGGATCAGCGGTTTTTCGTCGGGATCGTTCCAGGGGGCAAAGACGGTTTGTGCCAAGGCGAATACCTGTCCATCGGGAAGGGCGCCCGGCGGGTTGCCCGCCGGACGGAAAGTTGCGCAGATCAGGTGCCGGACTTGATCTTCGTCCAGAGGCGCGTGACCATGCGCTGCACCTTCGGATCGAAGGGCGTGGTCGTGAAGAGGTTGTTCATCGCCTCTTCGGATGGATAGATCGCAGGATCGTTGATGACGTCATCGACAAGATATTCCTGCGACGCCTTGTTGCCGTTCGCGTAGTAGACGTAATTCGACGCGGCGGCCATGTTTTCGGGTTCCATGATGAAATTCAGGAACGCATGCGCGGCGTCCGGGTTTGGCGCATCGACGGGAATGGCCATCTGGTCGAACCACATCTGCGCGCCTTCCTTGGGAGCGTTATAGGCGATCTCGACGCCATTGCCCGCTTCGGCGGCGCGGTCGCGGGCCTGAAGGATATCGCCGGACCAGCCGACCGCGACGCAGATGTCCCCATTGGCCAGCGCGTTGATATATTCGGAGTTGTGGAACTTCTGAACATAGGGCCGGATCGCCATGTAGACCGGCTCGACTTTCTCGATCACATCGGGATCGTGGCTGTTTGGGTCCTCTCCGATATATTTCAGCGCCGCCGGGATCGTTTCGGCCGGCGCGTCGAGGATGTGAACGCCGCACTCGGCCAGTTTCGAGAGATTTTCGGGGTCGAAGATCAAATCCCAGCTGTCGATGGGCGCGTCCTCTCCGAGGATTTCGCGGACCTTGTTTACATTGACGCCGATCCCGGTGGTGCCCCACATGTAGTTGATGGAGTAATCGTTGTTCGGGTCGTATTGCTCCGTTCGATCCGCGATCAGATCCCACATGTTGTCGATATTGGGCAGCTTCTCCTTGTCGAGCTTCTGGAACGCGCCGGCCTGGATCTGGCGTTGCAGGAAGGTGCCGGTCGGCACAACGACATCATAGCCCGAGCCGCCAGCGAGCATCTTGGTTTCGAGAAGCTCGTTGCTGTCGAAGACGTCGTAGATCAGATCGATCCCGGTTTCCTCTTCGAACTTGGCCAACAGATCCTCGTCGATATAGTCCGACCAGTTGTAAACGCGCACTTCGTCCGCATTGGCGAAGGATGCCGCGAGCGCAAGGCCGGCTGTCATCGTCAGCAGATTGGTTTTCAAGGTTTCTCTCCCGTTGATCCCGAAGCGCTTTCGGCTCCGTGGATTTGAATTTGATCAAATCTTGCCCGATCTGGCAATAGCTGTCATGTTTCCACGCCGGGAATGATCGTGCAAGTTCGCCCGTGAGACTGTGCTAAAGTTTGATGGACGGCGATTGAAAAAGGGGGCGTGCGTTGGGTTTTGCATCGGCTGGTGAGGGGGCACACGATGGCGGGGCGGGGCGGCTTCCGGCGCATGAGATGGTGTATCGGCAGCTGCGCGATCAGGTGCTTTTCGGTGAGTTGGAGCCTGGCCAGCCAATAACGATCAAGGGTCTGACCGAGGCGCTGGGCGTCGGGATGACGCCCGTGCGCGAGGCGCTGCGCAGGCTGACCGCTGCCGGCGCGCTTGAATTCATGGGCAATCGCCGGATCGTCGTTCCGGTGCTCGACAGTGCAGCGGTGGGCGAACTGACCGTCGCGCGCAAAGCGCTTGAGCCGGAACTGGCGCGCCGTGCCGCGCTGCGGGTTCAGCCCTCGGATATCGCGCGTCTGACCGAAACGGATCTGCGGCTCGATCATGCGATCGGGCGGGGCGATGTCGGGCGGTATCTGATCGAGAATCACCGGTTTCATTGCGAATTGAACGCGATCGCGAGATCCCCGATCCTGACCGAAACGGTGGATCGTCTTTGGTTGCGGTTCGGGCCGTCGCTGCGCGTTGTTTGCGGGCGGATCGGAACGCGGAACCTGCCGGACAGGCACAAGGATATCCTCGATGCGCTGCGAGCAGGGAACCCATCGGCTGCAGCCACGGCGATGGCGGCGGATGTGGAGCAGGGCATGGCGCAGATTGGTGATGCCCTGCGTTGATTCGATTGACTTCGAATAATTTGATCATATTCTTCGGCCAACGCTCAAAAGGACGATATTCATGGCCATTATCTCTGTTCAATCGCCGACCGCCGAGCTGCAGGCGCTCGATGCCGCGCATCACATGCATCCCTTCACGCACGGAAGCGAACTGGCGCAAAAGGGCGCGCGGGTGATCACGCGGGCCGATGGCGTCTGGCTCAACGACAGTGACGGAAACCGCATCCTCGACGCGATGGCGGGGCTCTGGTGCGTGAATATCGGCTACGGCCGGCGCGAACTGGCACAAGCGGCGGCGCGCCAGATGGAAGAACTGCCCTATTACAACACCTTCTTCCAGACGACCCATGTGCCGGCCATTGCCTTGTCCAAGAAGTTGTCGGACTTGGCGCCCGAGGGGTTCAACCAGGTGTTTTTCGCCGGATCGGGGTCCGAGGCGAATGATACCAATCTGCGGCTGGTGCGCACCTATTGGGCGGCGAAGGGTCAGCCCGAACGCAATATCGTGATTTCCCGCTGGAATGCCTATCACGGCTCGTCCGTAGGGTCGGGCAGTCTCGGCGGCATGAAGGGGATGCACATGCAGGGTGGCCTGCCGATCCCGGACATCCACCATATCGATCAGCCGAACTGGTGGGCCGAAGGCGATGACATGACACCCGAGGAATTCGGGCTGGAACGCGCGCGCCAGCTTGAAGCGAAGATCGAGGAACTTGGCCCAGACCGCGTGGCCGCCTTCATCGCCGAGCCGATCCAGGGCGCGGGCGGCGTGATCGTTCCGCCGGACAGCTACTGGCCCGAAGTGCAACGCATCGTCGACAAATACGGCATCCTGCTCATTGCTGACGAGGTGATCTGCGGCTTTGGGCGCACCGGCAACTGGTTCGGCAGCCAGACGGTGAACATCCGCCCGCATGTCATGACCATCGCCAAGGGGCTTTCCTCGGGCTATCAGCCGATTGGCGGCTCACTGGTTTGCGATGAGGTGGCCGAGGTCGTTGCAGGCGTCGAATTCAACCACGGTTACACCTATTCCGGCCATCCGGTCGCCTGCGCCGTGGCGCTGGAAAACCTGCGCATCCTCGACGAGGAAGGCATCGTCACCCGCGTGCGGGAGGAGACCGGGCCTTACCTGAAAGAGAAGTTCGAGAGCCTGACGGATCATCCGCTGGTGGGTGAGGCAAAGATCGTCGGCATGATGGGCTCCATCGCGTTGACGCCCGACAAGGACAGCCGCGCCGCCTTCGCCTCCGATCCGGGAACGGTCGGTTTCATTTGTCGGGAACGCTGTTTTTCCAACAACCTGATCATGCGCCATGTCGGCGACCGGATGATCATTTCCCCGCCGCTGGTGATCGACCGCGAGGAGATCGACATCCTGATCGACCGCGCCTGGCAATCACTCGACGAAACGCATGTGCGGTTGAAGGACGAGGGACTGATGAAGGCGAAAGCGGCCGCTTAGGCGCGGCTTGCGTTCCGCCCGACATGCTCCAGCCTCTGCCGGGCGATTGCCTCATGCGCTTCGGCCTTGCGGTCGTCGGCAAGGCGGTGCTCCACATAGGTCAGGTGATCGACAACGGCTTGCCGCGCGGCGGTGGCATCGCGGGCCTGTAGCGCGTCGTTGATGGCGCGATGCTGGTCCAGCAGGGTCGCGCGGGTGGTGTTCTGGCGGAACATGATCTGCCGGTTGTAGAACACGCCTTCGCGCAGAAGCTGATACATCGAGCGCATCATGTGCAGCATGATGACGTTGTGACTCGCCTCGATGATGGACAGGTGAAACTCCGCATCGAGCGCGGCCTCCTCGTCCGCGTCACCCTTGCGATGGGCTGCTTCCATCCGGGCGAAGGCCGCACCGATCACCTTGAGATCCGTGGCCGAGGCCAGACGTGCGGCGCGTTCGGCCGCCAGCCCTTCCATGTCGCGGCGGAAGGAAAGGTAATCGAACACCGCCTCATCGTGATTGGCGAAAAGCTCGATCAATGCATCGGAAAAGGCCGATCCGAGGACGTCGGCCACATAAATTCCGGCGCCGGCACGGCTGGTGAGCAAGCCGCGTTGGGAAAGATCGGCAATCGCCTCGCGCAGAGAGGGACGGGACACTTGCAATCGGCCCGCCAATTCCCGTTCTGAGGGCAGACGTTCACCGGGCCGCAAGATGCCGCGCAGTATCAACTGTTCGATTTGCCTTGTGACGGCGATCGAGAGCTTTTCGGTGGTGACGGGTTGGAACGGCATGATCCGGGGCTTTGCGTGAATTGGTCAAACGATATGACCAAAACGGTGCGCCAGCAAGCTACCAGCGCCCAAGCGCGTCCTCGTCCTCATCGCGGGCGGCAACCCAACCCGTTTCGCCCGAGCGGGTATGTTCCTTTTTCCAGAAGGGCGCGCGGGATTTGAGGTAATCCATCAGAAATTCCGCAGCCTCGAACGCATCCTTGCGATGCGGTGCGGCGGCGGCCACCATCATGATCTTTTCGCCGGGGGCCATCCGCCCGTATCGATGAATGACAAGCACATCGCCCAGCGACCAGCGCGCCTTGGCTTCGGCCGCGATGCGGTCCAGCGCCTTTTGGGTCATGCCGGGGTAATGCTCGATCTCCATCGCATCCAGCCCGCCATTGCCCTGATCGCGCACAACGCCGGTAAAGGTGACGATCGCCCCCATATCGTGCCGACCACTCGCAAATGCCTCCGCCTCCGCGCCGAAATCGAACGGGTCTTGCTGCACGACGATCCGCATGTCAGCCGCCCGTCATCGGCGGAAAGAACGCCACTTCGCGCACGCCTTCGAGCGATGCGTCGAAATCGGTCAGTTCCTGATCGACCGCCACGCGAACCGCCGAGAGGTCGGAGAATGCCATTGCATAGCGGTCCTCCCGCGCGCGCAGTTCATCGACCAGATCGGCAACGGTGGCCGCATCGGTCTGCACGGTTTCCTTCGGCAACCCGATCCGTTCGCGCAGCCATGCGAAATAAAGCACGTCCATATCGTCAATCCCTCAAGAACGGCAGGGCTTTGCGAAAGTAATCCCAGCCGGTGACAAGCGTCAGCAGTGCCGCGATCCAGAGCAGCACGAGACCCAGATTGCCGGCCCAGACCATGCCGGCGTTTTTCCACCAAATGCCATATACATCCTGCGTCTGGCCTTCCATCACGCGAGCGAAGGTTTCCGGCCCCATGTCGAGAACAGCCATGCCAAGATAGTGTTCGAACACGCCTTGCGCAAAGAGCACCGCGATGGCGATCATCTGCAGCGTGGTTTTCCACTTGGCCAGTTTCGTCACCTTGAGCGTGCCTGCGGTATCGCCCAGAAACTCGCGCAGGCCCGAAACGAACACCTCGCGGAAGAGGATGAAGGTCGCCGGCAGCACCAGCCAGGGCGACATCGAGGAATAGCCCACGATCACCATCAGCGCGATCACCACCATCGCCTTGTCCGCAATCGGATCGAGCATCGCGCCCAGCTTGCTTTCCTGCTTCCATGCGCGCGCCAGATAGCCGTCGAACCAATCGGTGACGGCGGCCATGACAAAGAGGATGAGCGCGAACCAGTCGGCGGCGGGGCGCGAGAAATAGAGGAACATGAGCGCCAGCGCAGGCGCGGCCAGAAGGCGCAGAACCGTCAGGATATTCGGCAGGGTCATGTTCATGGCCCCTGTCTATCGCGCCGCTGCCGGAGTGAAAAGACGGCGCGTCAGGTGTTTTGTCGCGCGCCCCGCACGCCCGCGCCTGCACGGCGCGACAGCGTATCGAGAAATCGCACGCGCGCCGGGGGAAGGGGTTTGCCGATCTGGCCCGCCGCCAGCTTGTGTTCGAGGAAATATCCCGTCGTTCCCAGCGCTTCCACCACATCCGCATCGTCGCAGGCGCCGTCGCCTGTCAGCGCCTCCGGCAGGGGCAAGAGCCGGTCGACCCATTCCCCCGCGCCTTCGCGGGAAACCGCGCGGCCGCTCGCCGGAGAGATATAGGCGAGGTTCTCTTTGCTTCCCGTAACCGCGCAGCGCGTCAGATCGAGCGCATAACCCATTTCATCCAGCAGCGCGAGTTCCCAGCGCAGATAGGCCAGCGGCCAGAGGTCTGGCCGATCCAGCAGATCAAGGAGCGACTGGCTGCGCGCGTAAAGCGCCGGGTGGGGTTCGCGTTCGGGCAAGGTGAAGCCGAGCAGCGCAAGCGCCGCGTTCAGACCGGCCAGCGCCACGCGATCCTGCATCGCAACCGCAGCGCGGGAGCGTTGCAACTCGACCGTGTAGCTGCCGATATGATCCTCCAGCCGCGCGCGCCAGCGCAGATCGAGCTGAGCGCCCGGTTGCAGGATCGGCGCGATCCGGCGCGACGCACCGCCGCGCACGATGCCCGCGTGACGACCGTGCTCGGGGGTGAACGCGTCGATGATGACCGCGTGTTCGCCGTGGCGGCGGCTGCTCAGCAGGATACCCGTGTCGCGCCAGTCCATCGGCAGAGCCTAGCCGCTCAGCCCGTCTTTATCCAGCAGATGCCGCCCCGCGCGATCCTCGACCTCGATCACCCAGAGATCGCTGTCGAAACCCCGTTGCTTCGCGATGCTGGCATCGACTTCGGCCTCGCCGCCCTGGGCCAGCACGTCCCATTTCCGCTCTCCGGTCATCAGATCGAACTGGCGCACCAAGGCGGTGGCGCGCCCGTCCAGCGTGTTCAGCTTGACCAGAACCGCGCCGGCGGTGTCGTCGCCATGCGCGGTGACGAAGGCGGGAATATCGTAAAGCGACAGGCGGCGCAGATAGGCTTGCACCCAGAATTCGGCGGTCAGGCGGGTCATATGCACAGACCGCGCGACTTACCCACCATCCTTGAAATCCAGCCCCATCTCGGAATACCGCTCTGCCTCATCGAGCCATTTTTCGCGCACTTTCACTTGCACGAAAAGATGGATGCGCCGGCCGAGGAACTCCTCCAGCTCTTCGCGGGCAGCCTTGCTGACCGCCTTGATCGTCTCGCCCTTGTTGCCAAGCACGATCCCCTTGTGCCCGTCGCGCGCGACATAGACGATCTGATCGATCCGCGCCGATCCGTCCTTGCGCTCCTCCCAGCTCTCGGTCTCGACCGTCAGCTGATAGGGCAATTCCTGATGGAGCCGCAGCGTCAGCTTCTCGCGCGTCATCTCGGCAGCAATCATGCGCAGCGGCAGGTCGGCGATCTGGTCTTCGGGATAGAGCCAAGGGCCTTCGGGTAGCGTTTCGGCCAGCCACTTGCGCAGATCCTTGACGCCATGACCCTTCTCCGCAGAGATCAAAAAGGTCTCGGTAAAGGCGAAACGCTCGTTCATCTCCCTGGTCAGGGCAAGCAGTTTCGGCGCCTCGACCCGGTCGATCTTGTTGATCGCAAGGGCCACGGGCCGCTTACCCGCGACCTCGCCCAGATTGTCCAGAATCGCTTCGACCCCTTCGGTGATCCCGCGATGCGCTTCGATCAGCAGCACGACGATGTCGGCATCCGACGCGCCGCTCCAAGCCGCAGCGACCATGGCGCGGTCGAGCCGGCGGCGCGGTTTGAACAGCCCCGGCGTGTCCACCAGCACGATCTGCGCGTCGCCCTCGATGGCAACGCCGCGAATCCGCGTGCGGGTGGTTTGCACCTTATGCGTGACGATAGACACTTTCGCGCCGACCATCTGGTTGGTCAGCGTGGATTTGCCCGCATTGGGCTCTCCGATCAGGGCGACGAAACCGGCGCGTGTGGTCATGGCGTGATCCGTAAGTTGAAAGGCCGCGTCATACGTCAGATCGCGGCAAGGCGCCAGATCCCTGTTTGCGCCCGCTGCGCAGCAAGGTGTAGGTGCCGCTGCCCACGATCAATGCTGCGCCGATCAGGGTAAGCGCGTCGGGGCGTTCGCCGAACACGAGATAGGCGATGATGAGCGCGATCAGCAGGCGGAAATACCGAAAAGGCGACACGACCGCCACCTCACCCGTGCGCATCGCGGCGGTCAACGCACTGTAACCGATCACCCCGGCAAGGCCGGTGCCCATCAGCAAGAAGAGCGCCGGCAGGTTCGGCGCAGCAGCCGGCGCGGTCTGGAAGAGGGTAATGATGACGCCCGCGATGAACACCATGAGGAAGCCGAGAATGCCAAGCTGCGTGGCCGTTACCTCGGGCGGGCTGGCGCGCGTCATCAGATCGCGCCCGGCAAAGCCGATCATGCCCAAAAGCGCGAAGATGGAGGTCGCGTCGAACCCGGTTGGTGTGGGCCGCACGATCATCAGCACGCCGACAAATCCCACCATCATCGCCGACCAGCGCCGCAAGCCGACCGCTTCGCCCAGCACAAGCGCGGCGCCGAGCGTGACGACGAGCGGAGCGGCCTGCAGGATGGCCGATGTGGTGGAAAGCGGCGCGAAGGCCAGCGCGAGGGCAAAGAATAGCCTGCCGGTGATTTCGAAACTTGAGCGGATCAAGAGCGGGCCCTGCAGATAGGCCGCGCTCCAGAGCCGTTCGCGCATCCAGAGCGCGCGCAGGATGAACACCGCCGTGCCGAACGTTCCGAAGAGCATCGTTCCAACCCCAGCCGAAACGCCCATCTCCCCGGTTGCGGTCTTGAAGATAGCATCCTCAATGGCGAAGCAGAACATGGCGAAGCACATGAACAGGCTTCCGCGCAGGTTGTCGCTCACCTTGCGCCTTGCTCGAGCTGCGCCAGAAGCGCTTTGGCCGCCGATTGTTCGGCCTGACGTTTCGATCCGGCCCTCGACTGCGCCGAGGCACCGTTGTCGAGTTGAACCGAGATGGTGAAATTGGGCGCGTGGTCCGGGCCGTCGCGGGCCACTTCGACATAGGAGGGCGGCGACATCCCGCGCGCCTGCGCCCATTCCTGCAGCGCGGTCTTGGCATCGCGCGCGTCGTCCTCGACCGCGCCGATGCGTTTGCCCCAAAGCCGCAGCACCATATCCTTGGCGGCGTCGAATCCGCCGTCGAGGTAAACCGCGGCGATCACCGCTTCCAGAGCATCGCCCAGAAGCGCCTGCTTGCGCCGCCCGCCCGACAGCATTTCCGACCGCCCGAGTTTCAGCGCCGCGCCAAGGTCGATCTCGCGCGCGACTTCGGCGCAGGTTTCCTTGCGAACCAGCGCGTTGAAACGCGGCGCAAGCTGGCCTTCGCTGGCCGCCTTGTCATGCGCCAGAAGCGCCTCGGCCATCACCAGACCCAGAACGCGGTCGCCCAGAAATTCCAGCCGCTGGTTGTCATCCCGGTTCGGCCCCGCGCGCGAGGAATGGGTGACGGCGCGGACCAAAAGGTCGGGGCGGTCGAACCGATGCCCCAAGCGCTTGGACAGCGCCTGAAGTTCCGCCGACAGCTTCATCACTCGATCTTCTCGAAGAAGCGATCGCCCCGCCATGTCCAGAAGAAGAGCATCGACGATCCAGCGGAAGAAAAGATCACGCGGTTTGCCTTGCCGACGAAATTCTCGAACGGCACGAAGCCAACGCCACCGGCAACGCTCGGCACACGGCTGTCCGAGGAATTGTCGCGGTTGTCGCCCATCATGAAATAATGCCCCTCGGGCACCGTATAGACGGGCGTGTTATCCGATCCCTGATTGCCGATGTTCAGGATCGAATGGCTCACGCCGTTGGGCAGGGTTTCGGTGAAGCGCTGCTTGATGCAGGTGCCACCGGTGCCGACCGCGCCATTGGCGCAGCGCGGGCGCAGCCCTTGCGGGCCTTGGGGCGCGGCGGTTTCTGTGAAATCCGGCGCGGGCTCGAGCTTTACCGGTTCGCCGTTGATATGGAGCACACCCCGAACCATCTGCACGCGATCACCCGGCAGGCCGATCACGCGCTTGATGAAATCGCGGCCGGTGACGGGGTGACGGAATACCGCGACATCGCCACGCTCAGGCTCCGATCCAAACAGACGGCTGTTGTCGCCATCGGCCCAGCCGCAGATATCCTTCGCGTCGATATCGATGCCGAGGCTCGGCAAGTAGAGCGAGGGGCAGGAAGCATAGGAATAGCCATAGGACATCTTGTTGACGAAGAGGAAATCTCCGATCAGCAGCGTATCCTTCATCGAGCCCGATGGAATCCAGAACGGCTGAAAGAACAGGGTGCGGAACACGCCCGCGATCAGCAGGGCATAAACGATGGTCTTGATCGTCTCGACGATCCCGCCGCTTTTCTTGGGTTCTGAGGCCATCTGCTCTGCCTTGTTCTGGAATGGTGCGCGCTTCATGAGCGGGGGCGGCGACTAAGTCAAGCAAGCGGCCGGATCGGGCGGGCTTCGATCAGGACGGTGGCCTGCGCCCAAGGGTGATCGTCGGTGAGCGTGACATGGATGATCGCCTCATGCCCCGGCGGGGTCATCGCGTCGAGCCGTTCCCTGGCCCAACCTGTGACCTCCATCACCGGCTGACCGGTGGCGAGATTGCGCACCGACATATCCTTCCACGCGATGCCCATGCGCAGCCCGGTGCCGAGAGCCTTGGAACACGCCTCCTTCGCGGCCCAGCGTTTGGCATAGGTGCCGGCCACATCGCGCCTTCGCTCGGATTTGCGTTGCTCGATCTCGGTGAATACGCGGTTGCGAAAGCGGTCGCCGAACCGTTCAAGCGTGCCGGCGATGCGGTCGATATTGGCCAGATCGGTGCCGATGCCGAGGATCATCCGCCGCTATGCCCGCGCTTCGTCCATCAGGCGGCGCATTTCCGCAATCGCCGCATCCAGCCCGCGAAACACCGCTTCACCGATGAGGAAATGTCCGATGTTGAGTTCCATAACCTCCGGGAACGCGGCCACCGGCTTGACGGTGTCATAGGTCAGCCCGTGGCCCGCATGAACCTCGAGCCCGAGCGAATGGGCATAGGCCGACATCTCGCGCAATGCGTTCAACTCGCGGTCGCGATCCTCCATCCGGCCTTCGGCATGCGCATCGCAGTAGGCGCCGGTGTGCAGCTCGATCACCTCAGCGCCGATGCGATGCGCCGCGTCGATCTGGCGCTTGTCGGCGGCGATGAAGATCGACACGCGGCAGCCGGCTTCGCGAAGCGGGGCGATGAAACCGGCAAGCTTGTTCTCCTCGCGTGCAACCTCCAGCCCGCCCTCGGTCGTCCGTTCCTCGCGCTTTTCGGGCACGATGCACACCGCATGCGGCTTATGGCGGAGGGCGATGGCCTGCATCTCGGCCGTCGCGGCCATCTCGAAATTCAGGGGGATGGAGAGCGCATCCATCAGCCGCTCTATATCGGCGTCGCGGATATGCCGGCGGTCTTCACGCAGATGCGCTGTGATGCCATCCGCCCCGGCCTTCTGCGCCAGTTCCGCGGCGCGAAGCGGATCGGGTATGTCGCCGCCGCGCGCGTTCCGCAAGGTCGCGACATGGTCGATATTCACCCCGAGCCGCAGGGTGCCTGCATAATCCGTCATCTCTCGCCTCCATCTTCGCGGCTGAACCTAGTCCGAGGTCTGGCGCTCGTCAGCCTGTTTCTTCTTTTTCTTCAGGGCCGCCAGCTTGGCGGCCAGAACGCCCTTGCGGCGGTTCTGATAAGCCCGGATCAGCGGCACCGAGACATAGTAGCAGACAAGCCCGCACAAGATGCCCGGAATGACGCCGCCGATCAGCCACGGAAAGAACACTTCGTGATAAAATAGCGTCAGCCCGCTCCAGTCAGCGGTTTGATCGTTGAAGAGCGCGCGGAAATTGCGCCAGAAATCCTCGCTCGCCTTGGCGAACTTGTAAGGAACGCTGCCGTGCTGGGGCGCCTCCTCGCGCAGGTCGAGCAGCCAATACCCGGTTTGCAGCGATGCCACGCTGATCGGGACATAAGTCAGCGGATTGCCGAAGAAGGTGGCAAGAAGCGATGCGATGACATTGCCGCGCATGACGAGCGCGAGGAGCCCGGCGACAACGAAATGCAACCCGTAAAGCGGTGTGAAGGTGGTAAAGACACCAGCGAAGATGCCGCGCGCGATGCGTTCGGGCGGATCGGGCAGGCGGTTGAGCCGGTGCTGGACATAGCGCGCCGCGCGCGCCCACCCGCCGCGCGGCCACAAGGCCTCGCGCAAGGTGGCCCAGATCGACCGCCTGTCCCGCCGCTTGAATACCAAATCCCGTCCCTTCGATCTTCCTATTCGGCCGCAGCCGCCGCATGCGACAGGTCAGGATCCCTGCGCCGCACGACAGATGCGACATCGCTTTCCGCTTCCAGTGCCGACATGACCGAATGCAGATGGTTCGCATCGCACAGGTCGATATCTATCAGCAGCTTGTAAAAATCCGGTTTGCGGTCCACGAAATTCAGGTCCGAGATATTGGCCTTCTGTTCCCCGATCAATGTGCAAATCCGCCCCAGCACACCGGCGTCATTGCCGATGACCAGTTCGAGCGTAACGGTATAGACGGGCGGATGATTTCCGATGGCCCAACGCAGGTCCATCCAGCGGCGGGGCTCGTCCTCGAACCCGGCGAGCGCCTCGCAATCGATGCCGTGAACGATCACACCCCGCCCGCATTGCGTGATCCCAACGATCCTCTCGCCCGGCAGGGGCTGACAGCAGGGCGCCCGATCAAAGGCCTGCCCGTGATCGAGCCCGATCACCGCGCTTTGCAATTCCACGAATTCCAGCGGCTCGGGCGCCAGATCGGGATAGACGGCGGCAACGGCTTCGCGGGCCGACATCTCGGCGCTGCCGAGCCGGGCGAGCAGTTCCTGCGCATCGGGGATCCGCAGGTTCCGCGCCGCCATTTCCAGAACCTTGTCGCTGGCCTTCTTGCCGACATTCTCGAAAGCCGACCGCGCCAGTTCGCGCCCAAGCTGCGCAAACCTTTCGCGCCCGGCTTCGCGCAGGGCGCGCCGGATCGCGGATTTCGCCTTTCCGGTGGTTGCGATATCGAGCCATGTGGATTGCGGAGACTGGCCTTCGGCAGTGATGATATCGACCGACTGCCCGTTCTTCAGCCGCGTCCAGAGCGGCACGCGAAGGCCATCCACCTTGGCGCCGACGCAGGCCGATCCGATCCGCGTATGGATCGCATAGGCGAAATCGAGCGGCGTCGCCCCGCGCGGCAGCTTGACCACATCGCCCTTGGGCGTGAAGCAGAACACCTTGTCGGGATACATCTCCAGCTTGACCGCTTCGAGGAAATCCTCGTGATCGTCCTCGCCGATGAATTGCTCGGTCAGCGAGGCGACCCATTTTGCGGGATCGACCGCAAAGGGGTTTTCCCCCCGCACGCCATCGCGATAGGACCAATGCGCAGCGACGCCGGTTTCCGCAACGTCATGCATCTGGCGCGTGCGGATCTGCACCTCGACCCGCTTGCCATCGCGCCCCGAAACGGTGGTGTGGATCGAACGGTAGCCGTTCGATTTCGGCTCGCTGATGTAATCCTTAAACCGGCCCGGAATGGCGCGCCAGCGTTGATGGATCACGCCGAGCGTCTTGTAGCAATCTTCGATCGAGTGGGTGATGATCCGAAAGCCGTAAATGTCCGAGAGGCGCGAGAAGCCGATTTCCTTTTCTTCCATCTTGCGCCAGATGGAATAGGGCTTCTTGGCGCGGCCGAACACATCGGCATCGATCCCGGCCTTGTCGAGCTCGATGCGCATGTCGCCGGTGATCTTGTAGATCACATCGCCCGTCTCGCGTTGCAGGGTGATGAAGCGGCGGATGATGCTGGCACGGCCCTCCGGGTTGAGCACCCGGAACGCGAGATCCTCAAGCTCCTCGCGCATCCATTGCATGCCCATGCGTCCCGCGAGCGGCGCATAGATATCCATTGTCTCGCGTGCCTTTTGCACCTGCTTGTCAGGACGCATGGCCTTGATCGTGCGCATGTTATGCAGACGGTCCGCCAGCTTGACGAGGATCACCCGCAAATCCTTGGACATTGCCATGAAGAGCTTGCGGAAATTCTCGGCCTGCTTCGTCTCGGAACTCGACAGTTGCAGATTGGTCAGCTTGGTCACGCCATCGACCAGCATCGCCACCTCGGCACCGAAGCGGTCGGCGACCTCGGAATAGGTCGATTTGGTGTCTTCGATCGTGTCGTGCAGGAGCGCCGTGATGATCGTGGCGTCGTCAAGCTGCTGTTCGGTCAGGATCGCGGCAACGGCCACGGGGTGCGAGAAATACGGCTCGCCCGAATGGCGGGTTTGGCCCTCGTGCATCGCGCGGCCGTAATCATAGGCCGCGCGGATCAGAGATTCGTTCGTTCTGGGATTGTAGTTGCGCACGAGCGCAACAAGGTCGTCTGCCGCGATCATCGGCGCCTCATTCTCATGCGGCCCGCATCATGGCAGGCCTCAGCCCTGGCCCTGCGCCTCCATCAAAGCGCGGAGCAGCTTTTCTTCCGACAGATCATCCTCGGCGGGCTTGTCGGGCTCGGCCCCCATCAGAAGCGCCATTGCATCTTCTTCCGGCTCGTCGACTTCGATCTGGGTCTGGTTCGATTCGATCAGACGTTCGCGCAGATCGTCGGCCGATTGCGTCTCGTCCGCGATTTCGCGAAGCGCGACGACCGGGTTCTTGTCATTGTCGCGATCCACGGTGATTGCCGCACCGCTGGCGATTTCGCGCGCACGGTGCGCAGCGAGCATAACCAGTTCAAAGCGGTTCGGAACCTTATCGACGCAGTCTTCAACCGTCACGCGGGCCATGACACACACTCCAATCCATCGGGCAGTCTTTGAGAATCCGTTATGTATCGCGCGTGTTGCCCGAATACAAGCCGCGATCAATCGTCGAGCGCAACAATCTCCGACAGAAGCTCTGACGGGAGCGCATCGCACAAATCCGCAATCGTTCGGCCAAGGACCGGATGCCGCCAGTTTGCCGCAATTTCCCGCATCGGCACAAGCACAAAAGCGCGATCCTGCAATCTCGGATGCGGCAGGATCAGCCGCTCGGGGGCCGCTGCGCACTGCATCTCGGGCGGAAGGCACCGCCAGGCGTTGAAGGTTTCGACATCGGGCAGCACCATGTCACCGCACGCGATCAAATCGAGATCAAGCGTGCGCATGCCCCATCGCTGCCGCCTCTCGCGCCCGAAAAGCGATTCGATCTTGTGAAGATGCGAAAGCATGTCCTCGGGGTCCAAGTCGGCGCGCAGTTGCGCCGCGGCATTGGCGTAATCCGGCCCGGCCCCAGTTGGAAAACACGGTGTCCGGTAGATCTTGCTTACGGAAACAACCGTAATGTCAGCGCTTTGAAGAGCGGGAAGCGATTTGCGCAAAACCGCACTTGGCGAAAGTCCGCTTGACGCTACGTTACTTCCCAGAGCGATCAAGAAATCGTTCATAGTATGCTCGTATTGTTTTAGAAATTGACCGGAAATTACATCTTGCGGTGTTTTTCTGGGCCATTAAGTCATGCGACGCGACTTGGCTATGAGGCTTCGGATTTCCGTTGAGTCAGTGTCGCAGAATTTTGTGAGAGGCCCAATTCATGTTTTACAAAGACGAACGGCTTGCGTTGTTCATTGACGGTTCCAATCTCTACGCGGCTGGCAAATCCCTCGGTTTCGATATCGATTACAAGCTTCTGCGTCAGGAGTTCCTGCGCCGGGGCAAGCTGTTGCGCGCCTTCTATTACACCGCGCTGCTTGAGAATGACGATTATTCCCCGATCCGGCCTCTGGTGGATTGGCTCCACTACAACGGCTTCAACATGCGCACCAAGCCAGCGAAAGAATATGTCGACAGCCAGGGGCGGCGCAAGGTCAAGGGGAATATGGATATCGAATTGACGGTCGATGCGATGGAATTGGCCGATCATGTCGATCATATCGTGCTCTTTTCCGGCGATGGCGATTTCCGCCCGCTGGTCGAAAGCCTGCAGCGTCGCGGCGTGCGGGTTTCCGTTGTTTCCACGATCCGCAGCCAGCCACCGATGATCGCCGATGAATTGCGACGTCAGGCCGACAATTTCATCGAGCTTGACGAACTGCGCGAGGTGATCGGCCGCCCGCCGCGCGAGCCGGCCCACGACCGGCAGACTGCCGACGCGGAAAGCTGATCGCCGCCCGCGTGTTGCAGTTCCGGCTCCATGTATGAAACCGCGCTGTCGCTTGGCGGGCTGTTCATCGCCGCTTTCGGGGCAGCGACGATCCTTCCTTTCCAATCCGAGATCGTGTTCATCGCGCTGCAACTGCGCGGCGAAATACCGATCGAATGGATCGTCATCGTCGCCAGCGTTGGCAATATCCTTGGTTCGGGCCTGAATTACGCTCTGGGGCGCGTCTTGGAGCGCTATCGCGGACGTCGGTGGTTTCCCGTCACGCAAAGCCAGCTCGATCGCGCACAGAATTGGTATGCGAGATGGGGCGTCTGGACGCTGCTTCTCAGCTGGGCACCCTTGGGGGATGCACTCACGATCATCGCGGGGGTGATGCGCACGAGTCCGTGGGTATTTTTCGGCCTCGTGACGATCGCCAAGACGGTGCGCTATATCGCCGTGGCGTGGTTCACCGCAGCGGCGTTTTGACTACGCCTACTGCATCCGCTCCTGCCGCGTGTTGATCTCGTTATGGATCTCGATCACCTCCGCGGGCCAAGTGGACTTGATATAGGCCAGCACGTTCAGGATCTCGCCCTCCGACATCACATCGCCAAAGCCGATCATGTTCGAGCGATAATCGCCGCCCGCGATCGCCTCGGTGCCTTCGGTCACGATCCGCACCAGCAGCGTGTCGTCGTGATGCCAGGTATGGCCGGTCTCGTCATGCGGCGGAGCGGGCAGGTAGCCTTCCGCATCCGGCGTTTGCCAATTCGGTTCCCCTTCGAGATCGGCGCCGTGGCAGCTTGCGCAGTAGGTCTCGTAAAGCGCGGCCCCTTCGGCCACACGCGCCTCATCGGTATAGGGCAGGCGCCCATCCGCGCTTTCGGCGCTGTTCGTCATGAACAGCACCGATCCGGTAACGACAATCAGGCCGACGGTTCCTGCAAGGGCGATTTTCTTCATATGATCCTGCATTTTTGACTTCGGCTCCTTAACCACCTTCCCGCGCTGGAACGTCAAGTCACTGCTTTGTGAGCGCATATCCTAGACCCGAAGGGCGATACGTCATAATTCTTGCGCAGACACGGAGACGAGGAACCAATGCCCAAACCGCCCCTGACACTGTATCTCGCCGCACCGCGCGGCTTTTGCGCCGGCGTGGACCGTGCGATCAAGATTGTGGAGATGGCGCTTGAAAAATGGGGCGCGCCGGTCTTTGTCCGGCACGAGATCGTGCATAACAAGTTCGTCGTGGACAGCCTGCGCGACAAGGGCGCGGTCTTTGTCGAGGAGCTGGAGGACTGCCCCGACGATCGCCCGGTGATCTTTTCCGCGCATGGCGTGCCCAAGGCCGTTCCTGCCGAGGCGGCCAAGCGCGAGATGATCTATGTCGATGCGACCTGCCCGCTGGTCAGCAAGGTCCATATCGAGGCGGCGCGGCATCACGACAACGGCTTGCAGATCATCATGATCGGCCATGAGGGCCACCCCGAAACCATTGGAACGATGGGCCAGCTTCCCGACGGCGAGGTGCTTCTGGTGGAGACGGTGGCGGATGTGGCCCATGTCGATGTGCGCGACCCGGACAAGCTGGCTTTCGTGACGCAGACGACGCTTTCGGTGGACGATACCGCCGATATCGTCGCCGCGCTCACGGCGCGGTTTCCCAATATCGTCGGTCCGCACAAGGAAGACATCTGCTACGCCACGACGAACCGGCAAGAGGCGGTCAAGGCGATGGCGCCGCGTTGCGATGCGATGCTGGTCGTCGGCGCGCCCAATTCGTCGAACTCGCGCCGTCTGGTCGAGGTCGGGCGCAAGGCCGGATGCGGCTATGCCCAGCTTGTCCAGCGCGCGCCAGATATCGATTGGCGCGCGCTCGAAGGGATCGGTTCTATCGGCATCACCGCCGGGGCCAGCGCGCCGGAGGAGCTGATCACCGAAGTGATCGACGCCTTTCGAGAGCGGTTCGATGTGACGGTCGAGATGGTCGAGACCGCCGTCGAAAACGTCGAATTCAAGGTGCCGAGGGTCTTGCGCGTTCCGGCGTAGCCCCGCGCGTCAGCGCTTGCCCGCCGGTTTGCGCGGCTTGCCCATGCGCTGCGACGGATCGGCGGCTTTGGCGCGGGCCTTGTTCTTCTTGCTGTTCGGCTTGCCAGCGGGCGGGGGCGGCCCTTTCTTGCGCGGCCTGTAGGGTTTCGCCTCGCCGGCCGCAGGCGTATCGCGGCGCGGGAAACGGTCGCCGCCAGATTTGGCTTTGGCCGTTCCGGCCGGTTTCCGGTCCGCCGGTTTGGGCTTTTTCACGCGCGGCACAGGCGCGTCGTTCCAGTCGATCGGTGCGGAGGACGGCTGCGGTTTCGGCTCGGCAGTGGCAGGAGCAGGCTTGCGCGCCGGTTTCGGCCCGTCGCGATGCGGTTTGCGTTCGGGCTTTGGTCCTGCCTTGCCCGCAGGCCGCGAAGCGCGGTCGAACTGTGGCGCTTGGTCGAGACGGGTCAGCGTGACGCCCTTCTCAAGCTCCATATCCGGTCCCACCGCGTTCAGAAGCCGCTGGACCGAGCCTTCCTTGATCTGCACAAGCGAGCGGTCCTGTTGAATGCGGATCGCGCCCACGTCGTCCTTGCCCAGATCGCCGGCACCGCAGATCATCGGCAAGACGCGGCGCGGCTCCGCCCCTGCCTCGCGCCCGCCCGAAACGGCGAACCAGACGCTGGGGCCGAACTCGGGGCGCTTTTCCGGCCTCGCCTGCGGGTCCGACAATTCCTCCGGCGCGGTGTGCTGCTCGCGGAAGAGTCGCAGATAGGCGGCTGCGATCTGCTCGGGCGATTTTTCGTCCACGAGGCGCGCCACGACTGCGCTTTCGGAATCCGCGGTGGGCGTGTCCCAGACGGGATCGCTGAACATGCGCTCTTCATCCCGCGCGAGCACCTCCTCGGCGGAAGGGGCCTCGCCCCAATCGGCCTTCAGCTTCGCCGCGCCCAGGATACGCTCGGCCTTCTTGCGCACCTTGGGCGTCACGATAAGCGCCGAGACCCCCTTGCGCCCAGCGCGGCCCGTCCGGCCCGAGCGGTGCAGCAGCGTTTCGTGGTTCGACGGCAGTTCGGCATGCACCACAAGATCGAGATTGGGCAGATCGATGCCGCGCGCGGCCACGTCAGTCGCCACGCAAACCTGCGCGCGCCCGTCGCGCATCGCCTGAAGCGCGTGGGTGCGCTCGGTCTGCGACAACTCGCCAGACAGGGCCACAACCTGAAAGCCGCGATTCGACAGCCGCGTCGTCAGCCGGTTCACCATCGCGCGGGTGTTGGCAAACACGATGGCATTGGGCGCCTCATAATAGCGCAGCGTGTTGATCACCGCGTTGTCGGTGTCGCGGTCGCTCACCATCATCGCGCGGTAGGAAATATCGGCGTGCTGGCCGGCATCGGATTTCGTGACCACCCGAATCGCGTCTCGCTGGTAGCTTTTTGCCAGCGCCGCGATCATCTTCGGCACGGTGGCCGAGAACATCAGCGTCTGCCGGTCCTCGGGCGCTTCGCCGAGGATGAATTCCAGATCCTCTCGGAACCCCAGATCGAGCATCTCGTCCGCCTCGTCCAGCACGACGGCGCGGCATTGGCCCAGATCGATCGACCCGCGCATGATGTGATCGCGCAGCCGCCCCGGCGTGGCGACGACGATATGCGCTCCGCGCTCCAGCGCGCGCCGTTCATCGCGCATGTCCATGCCGCCCACGGTCGAGGCCATGACGACCCCGGCTTGCGCGTAAAGCCACGCAAGCTCGCGCTTGACCTGCAGGGCGAGTTCCCGCGTCGGCGCGATGACCAAGGCCAAAGGCGCGCCCGCCGGGCCGAACGCCTCTTCGCTGCCCAGCACGGTCGGTGCGATGGCCAGCCCGAAACCGAGTGTCTTGCCCGATCCGGTCTGCGCCGAAACCAGCAGATCGGCGCCGGTGTAACCGGGGTTCAGAACCGCCTCCTGAACAGGGGTCAGCGTGTCGTATCCACGCGCATCGAGAGCGTCTTGCAGGGCTTTTTTCACGGGAGTGCGTCTTCTTTGTCAGCGGCCCATAAGCGGGCCAAAGCGCGCGTTTATATCATCGAAGCGCGAATGTATAGCCTGTCCCCGCTTGGCGCCTCCGCGCCTCCGCGCTATGTCGCGCCTCATGCAATCGAAGGGCCGCCCGCATGACGAAAATTCCATCTTCCGCGCTGATCCTCGGGCTTGCCGGTGTCATTCCGTTCGCATGGGGCGCGTTCACGCTGGTATCGGACGGGGCCGCGCAATGGGGGCTCGACACGCTCGGGCCGCGCTTCATCGGCCCTTATGTGCAACTGTCCTACGGTATGGTGATCCTCGCCTTCATGTCGGGCGTTCTGTGGGGGTTTGCCACCACGACACGGGGCGGGCAGGCGGCGACCGGATATATCCTGTCGGTGATCCCGGCGCTCTGGGCCTTCTTCATGACGGGGGGCGGGCCGGTTTCGGCGGGCACGAACCTCATCTTCGGGTTTCTGGGTCTGCTGATCCTCGATTTCGCCTTCTGGCGCTGGGGGCTCGCGCCGAAATGGTGGATGGAGCTGCGCGTGCTTCTGACGGCGCTCGTGGTGCTTTGCCTGTCGGTCGGGGTGTTTTACTAGGCCGCGTCTCTCGACGCGGGCGCCGCGACGGGGTAAGCGGCGGCGAACCTTGCCGGATAGATGCGATGCCCGATCTCTATGCCTATACCGACGGAGCCTGCTCGGGGAATCCCGGTCCGGGCGGCTGGGGCGTTCTGATGCAGGCCAAAGAGGGCGAACGCGTCATCAAGGAGCGCACGCTGTCGGGCGGTGAGGCGAATACAACCAACAACCGGATGGAGCTTCTGGCCGCGATCCACGCGCTGGAGACGCTGTCGCGCCCCTCTTCGGTGACCATCGTGACTGATAGCGCCTATGTGAAGAACGGCGTGACGGGGTGGATCCATGGCTGGAAGCGCAATGGCTGGAAAACGTCGAACAAGAAGCCGGTCAAGAATGTAGAGCTATGGCAGCGGCTCGATGACGCGCAGGCGCGCCATGACGTGACCTGGCAATGGGTCAAGGGACATGCCGGCCATCCCGAGAACGAGCGCGCCGACGAACTGGCGCGCGAGGGCATGAAGCCGTTCAAGCTGTCCGGGCGGTAGCGCGCTCCGGTTATCGGTGCGGAAGGGGGCGTTGCCCCCTCGGCCTGCGGCCTCACCCCCAAGGTATTTGAAGCCCAAAGAAGCCGGTTACTGCAAATCCCTGAACGCATCCTGCAATCGGCGGCCGGCTTCGGCGACCCGCGCCGTCTGCGTGGCGAGGTTGAAGCGCAGGAACGTCTCGCCGCCGGGTCCGAACTCTGGGCCGGGGCTGGGCGCGATATGGGCATTCTTGCGCACGCGGCGGCTGATTTCCTCGAAACTCATGCCGGTGCCGCTGAAATCGACCCAGGCGAGATAGGTGGAGGCAAGCGGGAGCGACCGCACGCCGGGGATCGCGTTGACGGCTGCGTCGAAAGTTTTGCGGTTCGTGTCGAGATGCGCGATCTGCGCATCCACCCATTCGGCGCCTTCGGGAGAATAGGCGGCGGTCACCATTCTGATGCCGAGCGCGTTGGGTGCGTAGTCGATTGCGCGCAGGCGCTGCACCATTTCCCCGCGCAATTCGTCGTCGGGGATAATCATGTTGCCGGTCTTCTGTCCGGCGATATTGAAGGTCTTTGAGGCGGCCGTCAGCACGATGAGCCGGTCGCGCGCATGAGGGGCGGCGATGTCGAACGGGGTGAATGTCTGGCCCGGATAGATGAAATCGTGGTGGATCTCGTCGGCGATCAACAAAAGGTCATTGCGCGCGGCGAAATCGGCGACGGCGCGGAGTTCGTCTGGCGTCCAGATGCGCCCCGAGGGATTTTGCGGCGAGCAGAAGATGAGCATCTTTTCCGTCCCGTCGAGCCGCGATTGCGCATCGTCCAAATCAAGCTCGTAGCGGTCGCCCTCGCGTTTCAGCGGGCATTGCACGGGCTCGCGCCCGGCGCGGCGGATTTTCTGTTCGAATTCATGGTATACCGGGTTGAACGTCACGATCCGGTCGCCCGGCTGCGTCCAGAGATCGATGCTGAGCGCGATGGCGTTGCCGAGCCCCTGGGTGGTCAGGATCCAGCTTGGGTCGATCTCCCAGCCGTGGCGGGTTTTCATCCACCATTCTATGGCGGCCTCGTATCGGCTCAGATCCGCGAAATATCCGAAAACACCGTGATCCGTCGCCTCCTGCAGCGCGCGCAGGACGCAAGGCGCGGTCGGATAATCGCTGTCGGCAGTCCACATCGCCAACCCGTCCTCCGGCGGCACGTCGAAGAGTGTCTCCATCAGATCCCATTTCGAGGAATGGGTGCCGCGCCTGTCGGTGGGTTGGTTGAAGAGATCGCGCATCTGGAGGCTCCGCTTTGACGTGTTTGCGCGAACGCTACCCGACCCGCCGGCAGGTGCAAGGGCGCGCTATTGCCCTTGGCGGGCGGATTCCCTAGATCAAGGCCATGAAACGCCCCATTCTCATCCATCCCGACCCGCGTTTGAAGAAAACCTGCGATCCGGTCCCGGATCTGACGGACGAGCTTCGCGTGCTGGCGGATGACATGCTGGAGACGATGTATGACGCGCCGGGGATCGGGCTGGCAGCGCCGCAGGTCGGTGTGCTGTCGCGGCTGATCGTGCTCGATTGCGTGAAGGACGAGAACGAGGCGGCGCGGCCGCTGGTGATGTTCAATCCCGAGATTCTGGCCTCTTCGGACGATGTGAATGTCTATGAGGAGGGGTGCCTGTCAATCCCCGACCAGTTCGCCGAGGTCACGCGGCCGGAGGCCGTGAAGGTCGCTTGGATCGACCGGGACGGCACTCCGCGCGAGGAGGAGTTCGGCGGGCTTTGGGCGACCTGCGTGCAGCATGAGATCGACCATCTGAACGGCAAGCTTTTCATCGATCATCTGAAACCGCTCAAGCGGCAGATGATCACGCGCAAGATGGTCAAGCTCAAGCGCGAGATGGCGCGCGCGTGACCGTTCGGCGCTGTTTGCCCTGGCCGAACCGCTGCCTGCGCAGTAAGGCGGCGCCGGTGGAAGAGATCACCGATGAGACGCGCGCTATCTGGGACGACATGATCGACACGATGGAGGCAATGCCGGGGGTCGGGCTTGCGGCGAACCAGATCGGCATCATGCAACGGCTGGCGGTCGTTGATGCGTCGCAGGAGCGCGGCAAGGCGGTGCGTATGGCCAATCCGGAAATTCTGCATGCCTCAATCCAGTTGCGCGCGCATGAGGAAGCCAGCCCGAACCTGCCGGGCGTGTCTGCCGTGATCGAGAGGCCGCGCGCGGTGACGGTACGGTTCATGGGGGCGGACGGTACGGTTCAGGAAGAGGACTTTGTCGGGCTCTGGGCGACCTCGGTGCAGCATCAGATCGATCATCTGAACGGCAGGATGTATTTCGACCATCTGAGCAAGACGCGCCGCGACATGCTGCTCCGCCGCGCACGGAAATGGAGGGGCGCGTCGTGAGGATCGTTTTCATGGGCACGCCGGATTTCTCGGTTCCGGTTCTGGAGGCACTGGCCGGGGCGGGGCACGAGGTTGCCGCCGTCTACTGCCAGCCGCCGCGTCCGGCGGGGCGGGGCAAGAAGGCGCGCCCGGCGCCGGTGCATCGGCGGGCGGAGGAACTGGGCTTGAGCGTGCGGCACCCGGCCTCGCTGCGTTCGACGGAGGCGCAGGAGGAGTTCGCGGCGCTGAACGCGGATGTCGCCGTCGTCGTCGCCTACGGTCTGATCCTGCCGCAGGCGATCCTCGATGCGCCGTCGCAAGGGTGTCTGAACATCCATGCCTCGCTCTTGCCGCGCTGGCGCGGTGCGGCGCCGATCCATCGGGCGATCATGGCCGGCGACGAGACAACCGGGATTTGCATCATGCAGATGGAGGCGGGGCTGGACACCGGGCCGGTCTTGCTGTGCGAGGAAACGGCGATCGGGCCCGAGGATACGACAGGATCGCTGCATGACCGGCTCAGCGATATGGGGGCGGCGCTGATCGTGCAGGCGCTTGAACGGCTGGAGACATTGGTGCCGCATCCCCAGCCCGAGGCAGGCGTGACCTATGCCGAGAAGATCGACAAGGCAGAAGCCGAGATAGACTGGCAGCGGCCCGCAGTCGAGGTGGACCGGCATATTCGGGGACTGTCGCCCGCGCCCGGAGCATGGACCATAATCGGCGGAGAACGCATCAAGCTGCTTGGCAGCGCCGTGGCTGACGGAAGCGGCCGCGCGGGGCGGGCTGTTGATGATCGGTTCATGATCGCCTGCGGCGACGGGGCCGTCAGGATCACGCGCGCGCAGCGCCCGGGCAAGGGCGTGCAGGACGCGCGGAGTTTCCTGCTCGGCCACGCCGTTCCGGCCGGAACGCAATTGGGAGATTGAGCCATGTTCATGGTGCTGATTGGAACGGTCGTGATTGCCGGTATCGTCGGATATGTTTCGGAGCGGACGGGCTTTACGAATAACGGGGTTGTCCAGAGCATCATCATCTGCATCGGCGGCGCGTTCCTGGCCTATTTCATCCGGCTGATGTTCGGGATCGGCTTCAGTTCTCCGGGGCTCAATGCGATTGCCTCATCGCTGGGCGCGCTTATCATCGTGCCTACGCACTGGCGCAGCACGGTGCGCAATCGGCGGCGCAGATAGGGCGGGTCAGGCGCCCTCTGCCGGTTCCACTTCGGGGAAAACCCGTTCACCCTGTTCTTCGAGCTTTTGCATTTTGGCGATCAACATTTCGCGGGCCTTGCAGGAGGTCATCCACGACGTGTTCGGGTTGGAACAGTTCAGGCAGAAGGTGACGACTTGTCCGAACACATCCTGCGATGTGACAACCGTTTCGAAAAATCCGTCCTCGTAGAGTTCCTCGTCGTCCAGTTCCTCCACCACCTCATCGAACAGTTGGCGGAGCTTGTCGACATCGGCGCAATGTGCGACCCGGATCGCGATCTCGCGGATCATCTGCGGCTCGCGCATGGTCCAGTTCTCGAAGGTCTCCGAGACGAATTCAGTCACGGGAACGACGAGCCGAACGCCGGTCCAGACGCGCAGCAGGACGAAGGTGAAGTTGATCCGCTCCACGTTGCACATCTGACCTTTGTAGATGACCTTGTCGCCGATCCGTGCCGATTGGTTCAGGGCGATCTGCATCGATGACATGATATTCGACAGCACTTCGCGCGCCGCGAAGCCGAGGATCAGGGTCAGCGCGCCGGCAGAGGCGAGAAGCGAAAAGCCGAAGGTGCGGAAGACGTTGGCTTCGGCCAGAACGACGCCGATGCCGACGAGGAAGATCACCACGATCATCATGCGCCGCGCGAGCGAAACCCGTGTCGCCGTGGCGCGGCGGCTGTCCTTTCCCATTTCGGCGAGGCTTTGATCGTCCCATTCGACGATCTGGTCGATCACGCGGTCGGCCGCATTCACCAGGAAAATGAGTGCGGACATGACATAGCCAAGCGCGATGGCGGGAAAGACGAGCGCCGCGATTGGGCCGGAGAAGACGAAGACGTTGCTGATGAGAGAAACCAGGAGCGTAATGGTGAAAAGCACTGCCGGCAGCCGCGCCGCTTCGATGATCCGGGTGAGGTAGTACCTTTTCGTTCGGCGCGCGAGGCGACTGAAGGCGGAATGAACGATCCAGCCGGCGAGACCCGCGATCACGAACATGATCGGCACGCCGATGACTTCCCACCACATCAGGTTCCAGAACGCATCGTGACGCATCCAGTCCGGCAGCGCGCGTTCGAACTCCGTCGGACCGAACCGATGGTAGAGTTTTTCGATATCGGCGACCGTTCGTTCCGAGAACACCCAGACGGGCGGCTGATCGCCCGCCTGAACACGATCCAGCCGAATCGGATAGGGACGGTCATCGATCGTCAGAAGACCGAGCAGGATGGATTGGCGGGCCTGTCCGGCGACGGCGCTTTTTGTCGTCTGGCTCGCGTCGAGCGCGTCCGGCCTGTCAAGCAGTTTGCCCCAGTCGATGACGATCTTGCGGTCGAGGATCGTGTGGAGCTTCCTTGCCAGTTGCGGGCCACGGGTCGGCTGCGCTTCGGGCGGGATCGGGGCGAGGTTCAGCAGATGCGCGGCGGTGCCGAGATCGTCCGCTTCGACAAGATCGAGCAAAGCTTCCATAGACGAATGGGGCGAGCTACGATCGAGTTCTTCGGGAGCGCTGCCAAGGCCGGCGTTCAGCCGTTCGATCTCATATACCGCTTCCTGAGCATCAGCCGGCGTCAGGACCGACAGAAAGACGGACAGCAGAACGATGCAAAACCCTTTGAACGTGAACGACATGGCAGGTTTGAATCCTCGTTTGTCTCGCAAGACCAAGCCCGAACGCGCGCGAATGGTTCCGAAACGCGCATATGCGAATGCCGCGCTACGCCAAATGGCGAGTTTCGGCGCGTTCTGCCGCAGGTTGATCTGAATCATTGGCAAAAGCTCGAAGATGCCGTAGGGTCAGTTTGCGCCTGTGGATCAGGGAGGAGCATGGGCGCGCAAGTCTGGGTAGCGCTTTCACGTCATACGATGTGCTGTTGCAAAGCGGCTCGTTCTCGGTTGCCCGGACATCAAGTGTTTCACGTCGTCCCTGTACGAGGCTGCCATGAATAACAAGACGCTTGATTACCACCTCAAGAAACTCGACCCCGCCGCGGAAACCAAACGCACCGAAAATGCGCCGACCGCTCAGCGTATCCGCGATCTGGCGCGCGAGGCCAAGGCGGCGCGAAAGCGCAAGCCGATCCTTTGGGATGTCGAAGACATGTTCGACAACGTTCCGGTCTGACCATCTGACACGCGCTGTGCGCTTATAACCAATGCCCTGCGCGGCGGTGTGCGTTTTACGGAACGCGCGCCGCCGCTATCTGTTTTCCGTAGTGAATGGAACGGAGGACAGACATGGGACTTCTGGTAGACGGCGAATGGCGCGATCAATGGTATGACACCGACAGTCACGGCGGAAAGTTCGAACGCAGCACCGCAAAGTTCCGCAACTGGATCACGTCCGACGGTCGTCCCGGACCAAGCGGCGAAGGCGGATTCGAAGCTGAAAGCGGACGGTATCACCTCTATGTCAGCCTGGCCTGTCCATGGGCCCATCGGACACTGATTTTCCGCCGGCTCAAGGCGCTGACCGATCACATCGGCATTTCGGTCGTGCATCCCGAGATGCTGGGCGAGGGCTGGACCTTCGATACCGATTTCGAATGTGCCACGGGCGACAGGCTTTATGATCTGCCCTATCTGCGCGACATTTACCTCAAGACCGACCCCAAGATCAGCGGGCGGGTGACGGTGCCCGTCCTTTGGGACAAAAGCCGCGAGACCATCGTGTCGAACGAAAGCTCCGAGATCATCCGCATGTTCAACAGCGCGTTTGACGATATCACCGGCAACATCGAAGACTACTGGCCCGAAGAGCTGAGGGACGAAATTGAGCCGGTCAACGAACGGATATACGAAACGGTCAATAACGGGGTATACAAGGCCGGTTTCGCGACAAGCCAGGATGCTTATGATGCCGCGGTCGTGCCATTGTTCGAAAGCCTCGATTGGCTGGAGGAGCGTCTTTCGGAGCGGCGCTACCTGATGGGCGACCGGATCACCGAGGCCGATTGGCGCCTATTCACCACGCTCGTGCGGTTCGATTCGGTTTATCATCTTCATTTCAAATGCAACCGGCGCCGGATCGTCGATTACCCCAATCTGTGGGGCTACACGCGCGAATTGTATCAATGGCCGGGAGTGGCCGAGACGGTCAATCTCGACCACATCGTGCGGCACTATCATTACAGTCACGACATGATTAACCCGCACCGGATCATCCCGATCAACCCGATCCTGGATTTCGAGGCTCCGCACGGGCGCGTTTAAACGGGCTTGGCGTAATGCTCCACCATGGCGGCGAGGTCTTCGGGCTGCGTTGCCATGGGAACGAAGGCGCAGGCGTTCGAGCAAAGCTGGAAGATCGAACCGTCCGAAAAGAAGCTCGTGTTGGTGACGAAGATCACCTTGGCTTCGGGGTGACGGTAGCTGGCATAATCGGCCACCGCGATGGCGCTTCCGCCTTCGAGCACCACGTCGAGAATGATGATCGGGTAGAAGGTTTCCGAAAGCCGCTCGACCGCCGCTTCCTGATCGGCGGAAATATCCGCCTTGTGGCCGTAGCGTTCCAGATGGCGCTGCCAAAGCTGGCCGAGCGTGGAATTATTCTGAACAATAAGAACATTCATGAACGGGTTACTGCCTGTTGCCTGAGCCCGGAGCGAACCGAGCGTTGCGTCGAATATGACAACAAAAGGTTAACGAATAGGTAAGGTTCGTTCTCAAATCGTGAAAATGAGCGGAACATGGCTCATCTCGCTCGCCAGTCCCGCGCAGTATCGGAACCGGCCCTATGCTCCAGCCGTTCTGGACATGATGTTCGATGCAAGGAGTGGTTCGATGAAACAGATGTTGGTCGGCACGGCGATAGTGGCGCTTCTCACCGCCGGCGCGATTGCGCAGACGGAAGATACAACCGCAGCGCAAGGTGATCTGGCTGTCACGGAAATGGATAACCCCCGCATGTATCGAGGCGTTCGGCCAAGCGTGCTTCGCGAGGGATATCAGGAGGTTCTGCCCGACCAGATCACAGCGGAGGATCTTCAGGATGCGACCGTATATGACGCCGAGGATCGCAGCGTGGGCGAGATCGAATCCCTGATCATCGCCGCCGATGGCACCTTGCAGGGTGCAGTCATCGAAGTCGGTGGGTTTCTCGGAATTGGCGAGAAACCGGTGCTGGTCAGTATGGACAGCCTATCGATCAACCGCGCTGACGAGGACGATTCGGTCCGCGTCTATGTCGGCGCGACGGAAGAAGAGCTTGAATCGCTGGATACCTATGTCGATTGAACAGGCAACGCATGGGTGACGGAAACGGGGGCCGCGCGGGCCCCCGTTTTTCCTAGTCTTCCAAACTGTCCTTGCGCTTTTCGTCGATCAACTTGGCCTCTTCGGATTTGCGCTTGAGGAACCGGTTGCCGTAGCCTTCGATTTCGGACTCGTCGATGACTTCGCGAGCGCGGCCAAACACTTCGTCCTCTTCTTCGTCGATATGATGTTCGTAATCGTGCTTCAGCTTGTCGAACGTGTCGGACCATCCATTTGAATCGATTTCCTTTCCGTTCAACTCTTCAAGCATGTCGTCGAGTTGCTGGTGCTCGTGCACGGAATGGCGCGCTGCATCCTGCCCCCATGTCTTTGAGATGAGCTTGGAGTAAAAGGTTTCTTCCTCGGCTGCGGCGTGGGTCTTCACGTCGCGATAAAATTGCTCCCATGCCTTTTTGCGTTCCGACTTCTCCCTGGAACTGTCGGCAATGGTAGACAGAAGCTCGCGGTGCTCGTCATGGTCCTTCTTGATGGCGTCATAGATCGTCGGCATGTCAGTCTCCGTTGGCTGTCACTGTGGCTCTGGATCACTTGGAGAACGGGACCGTGCCGCGTTGGTTCCCCGGCTGCTGCGCAAAGCGGTTGTGCCCACACCGATCGCCCGACATTCTGCGCACCGGAATGTCAGGAAAGCGCAGATGTCAGAGAGTTTCGAGGAAACGGTATTCGAGGCACTGACCCAGGACACCGAAACCGCCGGCGGCTTGTCGGAGACGCAACAACAGCACGAGCCTGCGAATTTCCTGCGCCACGCGGTCACGCTTTCGATGAGCAAGATCGCGGACGGGCTGATCGATCCGAAGCTGGTGCTGTCGTGGTTGCTTACGCATCTGGGGGCGTCCGGTTTCTTCGTCGGGCTTTTGGTGCCGATCCGCGAAGCCGGGGCGCTGCTGCCGCAGCTCTTCACCGCACCGCGTGTGCAGGCAATGGCGCAGCGCAAATGGGCCTGGGCCGCCGGCAGCGCCGGTCAGGGCGTTTCGGCTGCCGGTATCGTGCTGGCCGCGCTGACGCTTCAAGGCGCAGCGGCGGGTGTCGTGATCTGCCTGCTCCTCGCGGGTCTCGCGGTGTCGCGTTCCATCTGTTCGGTGAGCTACAAGGATGTTCTGGGCAAGACCGTCGGAAAATCGCGCCGAGGCACGGCGACCGGGATCGCAAGTTCGCTCGGGGCGGCGGCGGTTGTCGTTTTTGCGCTGATCCTGATGTTCGGCCCGCAAACGCGCGAAACGCTGGTGCTCATCGCCATCGCTCTTGCCTCGGTGCTCTGGCTTGGGGCGGGGGCGCTCTTTTCGCGGCTCTGGGAAGAAAAATCGCCCGGCGAGGCGGATACCGCAAGCCTCGGGCAGATGTCGCTGCTGAAGGAGGATGCGCAGTTGCGTCGCTTTATCTACACGCGCGGATTGCTGACCGCGACGGCGCTGGCGCCGCCTTACATGGTGCTTCTGGGCTCCCAGGCGGATCAAGCCACGTTCGACCGGCTCGGTGCGCTGGTTTTGGCGTCCTCCATCGCCTCGATGGTCAGCTCCTGGGTTTGGGGGCGTCTGGCGGATCGGTCGAGTCGCAAGGTGCTGATGTTGTCCGGGGCAGTCGGGGCGCTGTCTTTGGCGGGCGTGGTGTTTCTGAACCTCGCGGGTATGCTTGGCACGCTTTGGGCGCTGCCATCCGTGCTTTTCGTCTTGATGATCGCCTATCACGGCGTGCGGCAGGCGCGATCTACCTATCTCGTAGACATGGCACCGAAGGAGCAACGCGCCGCCTATACTGCCGTGTCCAACACGGTGATCGGCGTTGCTCTGCTCGGCTCCGGTCTGTTTGGCGCGGTGGCCTCGCTGGCGGGCGCGAGCGTGACGCTCGCGATATTTGCCGCAATGTCTGGCGCGGCGGTTTTCGTGGCTTACGGGCTCGACGAGGTCGAAAGCTGAGCCCGTCAGGCCACCATTCGTTCGGCGTTCTTGAGATCGACCGAAACCAATTGACTGACGCCCTGTTCCTGCATCGTCACACCGAACAGCCGGTCCATGCGCGACATCGTCACCGCGTGGTGGGTGATGATGAGAAAGCGTGTATCGGTCCTTCGGCACATTTCATCGAGCAGGTCGCAGAATCGGGTGACGTTCGCATCGTCGAGCGGCGCATCGACCTCGTCGAGCACGCAGATCGGCGCCGGATTGGCGAGGAACACCGCGAAGATCAGCGCCAGCGCCGTCAGCGTCTGTTCGCCGCCCGATAGCAGAGAGAGCGTGGACAGTTTCTTGCCAGGCGGTTGACACATGATCTCCAAGCCCGCTTCCAGCGGATCGTCGCTTTCGACCATCACCAGATTGGCTTCGCCGCCGCCGAAAAGATGGGTAAAGAGCATCGAGAAATTGCTGTTCACCTGCTCGAACGCGGTCAACAACCGTTCGCGGCCTTCGCGGTTGAGTCCCGCGATGCCGGACCGCAGCGTTTTGACCGCTTCTTCGAGGTCCTGCTTCTCGGCGAGCAGCGTGTCGTGTTCCTCCTGCACCTCGCGCGCGTCGTCCTCCGCACGCAGGTTCACCGCGCCGAGCGCGTCGCGTTGGTGCCGCAGCCGGGCAACATCTGCATCGATGGCGTCCGCGGAGGGCAGGGTGTCACGCTGCGCGCCGAGCTTCTGGAGCAAAGTGGCCGGATCGGTTTCGCAGGTTTCAGCGATTCTCTCCGCCGCGCGCTGAACTGCATCGCGCGCCGCTTCCGCCCGCGCTTCGGACCCGGCGCGGGCCTCGCGTGCCTCCGAGGCGCGGCGTTCGGCGTCCCGTTCGGCGTGATCGGCGCTCCGAAGCGCATTTTCGCCCGCGTTCAGCGCTGTATCGGATGCCGCTTTTCGCGTCTGTGCGTCCGCAATCTCTCGTCCGAGGGTTTCTCGCTGCGCGGCCAGCTGCGCGGGGAGGTCTGCGGCGGCGGCCAGTTCGGTCTCCGCGGCCTCGCGGCGCCCGGCGAGTTCGGCGCTGCGCTTTTCAGCCGTTTCGAGGCGGTGCCGCCATCCGCTGAGATCCTTTGCGACCTGGTGTGCGCGGGCCTCGCGCGCATCTCCTTCGCGCCGCAACTCGTCATGTTCGGAGCGGCGCGCCATCATCGTCATGCGCGCGGCTTCGACGGTCATCTTCAGGTCTTCGATCTCGCCGCGTGCGGTGTCCAGATCCTCCAGATCCACAACCGCGCGATCCGCTTCGATCAGTTGCGCGCGGGCAGACGTCGCTTCGTCCTCATGCCGCGACAGGCTCAGCGCGAGGCTTTCCAGCTTGCCTTCGGCCATGTCGCGATCCGCTTCGGCGCGGCTCAGCGCGCGGGCCGCGTCGGTCAGCGCCATATCGGCAGCGCGCCGCGCCTTGCGGGCGGCCTGTTCGGCCTCCGCCAGTTCGGAAAGCTCGCGCGTCAAGCTGTCATGCGCGTCCCGCGCACCATCGGCGGAGGCCGATGCGCGGGCGGTTTCCTGCTTGAGCTCTTCGAGCCGGTTGATCTGTTCCAGGCGCAGCGCGGCAGCCGAAGGCGCATCCTCTGCCCAAGCGCGATAGCCGTCCCAGCGCCACAGGTCGCCGTCGATGCTGACGAGCCTTTGGCCGGGCTGCAAAAGGCTTTGCAGGCGCGGTGCGTCTTCGCTATCGACCAGACCGATCTGTGTCATGCGGCGGGCCAGCACGTCGGGAACCGACACGTGTCGGCTCAGCGATGTCACGCCCTCCGGAAGGGGCTCTGCGCTGTCATAGGCGGGCAGGACGGTCCAGCCGGTCGGCCCATCGCGTTCCACCTCCGGGGCGCGCAGATCGTCTGCCAGCGCCGCGCCAAGCGCCTTTTCGAACCCTTGTTCAACCTGCAACCGGTCGAGGATCTGCCCGCCCTCCGCAGTGTCACGATCGAGCAGGCGGGCCAGAGCGGTAGTTTCGGCGGAAAGCGCGCTCAATTCGCCTTCGGCGCGGGAGCGCTCGGCGCGCGCCTCGGCTTCGCGGGATTGATGCTCCGCGCGTGCGGCCTCGGCTTGTGTGAGCGCCAGTTCGGCCTCTTCCGCTTCGATCCGGGCGGCCGCTTGGGCTTCTACGGCTTCTGCCGCTCTCTCCTTCGCCGCTGTCAGCGCGGTCTTGGCGGACGCCATCGCGTCCCGCGCACGGGCCGCGTCGGCCTCGTGGCGCTCCAGCGTCTTGCGGCTGTCGGCGAGCAGCCGATGCGCCGATTGGTGCCGCGCGGAGAGCCGGGCGACATCCTCGGTCTTGACGCCGAGATCCGCCTCGCGGGCGCGGAGCACATCGCCGGCGTCCTGCGCGGCGCGGGCGGCGTCGGCGAGTTTCTCGTCGTGACCCGCCGCCGCCTTCTCCAGCTCGCGCGCTTCCCATTCCAGTTGTTCGATCGTCTCGCCCGCATCGCGGTTGAGGCCGCCTTCGCGGTCGAGGTCTTGCGACATCTGTTCGATACGCCGGCGCAGCGTGTCGATGGTGCCCGTGGCGCGGCGTTGCTCTTCGTCGAGCGTGTCGCGTTTCAGGGTGAGACGCTGGAGGATTGCCGCAGCGATGGCGGCTTCCTCGCGGAGCGCAGGGAGCGCCGCATCCGCCGCCTCGCGCGTTAGCGTGGCCTCGCGCGCCGCGGCTTCCGCCTTGGTCGCGTCCGCGCTCCGGTCGCGCAGCGACGCTTCGGCTTCGGCACGAATGGCGTCGGCGTCGCTCCAGCGGCGATAGAGCAACAGACCCTCGGCCCGCCGCAGATCCTCCCCGATCGCCCGGTAGCGCGCCGCCTGACGCGCCTGGCGCGCTAGTTGACCAAGCTGCGCGGCAAGCTGTTCGACCACATCATCGACACGCAGCAGGTTGGCTTCGGTGCTTTTCAGTTTGAGTTCCGCTTCGTGGCGACGCTGATAAAGGCCCGAAATGCCAGCCGCTTCTTCGAGGATCCGGCGACGGTTTTTCGGCTTGGCGTTGATCAGCTCACTGATCTGCCCCTGCCGCACCAGCGCGGGGGAATGTGCGCCGGTCGAGGCATCGGCGAACAGCATCTGGATGTCGCGCGCGCGCGTGTCCTTGCCATTTGCCTTGTAGGCGCTGCCGACATCGCGGGTGATCCGGCGAACGATATCGAGTTGATCGCTGTCATTGAAACCCGAGGGAGCCAGACGGTCCGAATTGTCGATCTGGATCGACACCTCGGCGAAATTGCGGGCCGGACGCGTTGCAGCGCCGGCGAAGATCACGTCTTCCATTCCGCCGCCGCGCATTGCCGTCGGGCGATTTTCGCCCATGACCCAGCGCAGCGCTTCGAGCAGGTTCGACTTGCCGCAGCCGTTCGGCCCCACCACACCCGTCAGACCGTCCGCGATGATGAGATCCGTCGGGTCCACGAAGCTCTTGAAGCCTGTGAGTCGCAGTTTGGAAAAGCGCACCTGAAATGCCTGCTCGTGATTCTTGTCGTTGTTGACACAGTGTCGCGGATAGGCATCGCGAGTCAATCTTTTGGCGCTCGATATGGGAGCGGGCCGTAAGCTGTCCACAAGATATGGGGCGCGAGAATGCGGTTCCGAACCGCCAGCGTTTTACGCCGCGTTCAAACGTGGCGGACACGCTATGCTCGGGCCGCGTCTAGAACGTCACGGTCACGCCAGGCAGTTGCAACGCCTTGATGAGGTCGCGCAATTCCTGCCGGGCGGCGATATTCGAGATGTTGAGTTGCTTGACGCCGATATCCTTCAGATCGAGCAGCGTCAGTCCGCGCGGGAAGAGTTCACGGAAGATGACCCGCTCGTTGAAGCCGGGCGCGACGCGAAACCCGATACGCTTTGACAGCCGGTCGAGCGCCTTTTCCATCTTCGCCTTGTTGACCATCTGCTGCGCACCGAGCCGGTTGCGCAGAACCACCCAGTCGATCGGCGGCAGCCCGGCCTGCGCCCGCAATTGCCGCGCGTTCCAGACCATTTCCGAATAGACGGACGGTCCTTCGATACGCTCTCCGCTGGCGTCGGTATGAGCGAGAAGATCGAAATCGACGAAACTGTCATTGAGCGGTGTAATCAGCGTATCCGCGAGGGAATGGGCGACCTGGCTTAGCCGTGTGTGCGAGCCGGGGCAATCAATGAGGATGAAATCGCTGCCCGGCTCCAAGGCTGCCACAGCGGCGGACAGGCGGTGATCGTAGATATTCTCGCCAGGTTGAAGGCTGTCGGGGTCGATCTCCGGCAACTCGATATAGCGCGGCGTCGGCAGGTCGAGCTTGTCCGTCTCCAGCATCTTACGGCGGTTGGTGATGTAGCGGCCCATTGTCTTTTGCCGCAGGTCGAGATCGAGCGTGCCGACGTTATGCCCCATCCGCGACAGCGCGGTCGCGACATGCATGGACACGGTCGATTTGCCCGCGCCGCCCTTTTCGTTCCCCACGACGATGATATGTGCCATGTGCCCGTTCACCCCAATTTGCCTCTGCTATGACCCGATTGCGCGGGCGCTTGCAACGGGGCGGCATGCGATTTGCTCAGGAATGAGGCGGCAGGGACTCAGCGGCATGAAAAAACCGCGCCCGAGGGGCGCGGTTTTGCGAATTCGTTGATGAGGCAGTGGCCGATCAGAAGCCAAGCCCTTCGTATTTCTTCTTGAACTTGGACACGCGCCCGCCGGTATCCATGAGGCGCGCGCCGCCGCCGGTCCATGCGGGGTGAACGGACGGATCGATGTCGAGCGACAGCTGATCGCCCTCGCTGCCCCAGGTGGAGCGCATCTGGACCACGGTGCCGTCGGTCATCTTGACGTTGATGACGTGATAATCGGGATGGATGTCTTTTTTCATCTCGGCAATCCTTACGCGTCTGCGCCCTTGCGGGGCTTGTAGGTGGTGTCTTCCGCGATACGGGCCGATTTGCCGCGACGCGAACGGAGGTAGTAGAGCTTGGCGCGGCGGACGCGGCCACGGCGCACCACCGTGATGCTGTCGATATTGGTCGAGTAGAGCGGGAACACACGTTCCACGCCTTCGCCGAAGGAAATCTTGCGCACGGTGAACGTGCCGGCAATGCCATCACCCTGACGGCGGCTGATGCAGACGCCTTCGTAATTCTGCACACGGGTGCGCGTGCCTTCGGTCACTTTGTAGCCGACGCGGATCGTGTCGCCGGCCTTGAAATCGGGAATGTCTTTCCCAAGCTCGGCGATCTGTTCCGCCTCGAGTTGAGCGATCAGGTCCATCGCTGGTCTCCTAGAGTTGCTTGCGGTTGCTCCGCAAAGGTGTGCGCGCCTCAGAGCTCTTGGTCTTCGTCCGGGTCCGCATCCGCGCCCGCCAGAGATCAGGTCGACTTGTCTTTTTCCTTATCCGGGACGGGTGCGACTGCGCCATGTTCGAAGACCACACGGAATCACCGCACCGGGCTGACACCCGGAACGGGTGCCGTAAACCAGATCGAGGCCGTCCGATCAAGAGTGAAAGGGCGGTCCGGGTATCGTTTCGCTATTGGTCGGTGCGGCGCTTGGCCCAAAGATCGGGCCTGCGCGTGCGGGTCAGGGCTTCGGACTGGGCGCACCTCCATTCGGCGATCTTGCCGTGATGGCCTGACATGAGCACATCGGGTATCGCCGCACCGCGCCATTCTGCCGGGCGGGTATATTGTGGGTGCTCCAGCAGCCCATCGGAAAAGCTCTCCTCTTCGGTCGAGGTCTCGTTGCCCAGCACACCGGGCAACAGCCGCACCGTCGCGTCGATCATGGCCTGCGCCGCGATCTCGCCGCCGGTGAGGACAAAGTCGCCAAGGCTGACCTCGGTGATGTCGTAATGATCGATCACCCGCTGATCGAGGCCTTCGAACCGTCCGCAGATCAGCGTCAGGCCTGGCCCATTCGCAAGGCGCTTTGCCATATCCTGCGAGAAGGGCGCCCCGCGCGGGCTGAGATAGACCAGCGGTGCCTCGGGGGCATGGCGGCCTTGTGCATGGTCGATGGCGGCGGCCATGACATCGGGGCGCAGCACCATGCCCGCGCCGCCTCCGGCGGGCGTATCATCGACGTTGCGATGCTTGCCGATTCCGAACTCGCGCAGCGCGATGGTTTCGAGCTGCCACAAACCGTCTTGCAGGGCGCGGCCGGTCAGGGAATGGCCCAGAACGCCGGGAAAAGCCTCCGGCAGGAGCGTGATGACCTGCGCCTTCCATGCGCCTGCCAA
The DNA here is from genome assembly GCF_023370775.1 of Marivita sp. GX14005. Classification (GTDB taxonomy): domain Bacteria; phylum Pseudomonadota; class Alphaproteobacteria; order Rhodobacterales; family Rhodobacteraceae; genus Marivita. The sequence goes on along the minus strand of NZ_JAMCCQ010000001.1, from coordinate 613,901 downwards.
TTCCTCTGCGTCGCCCATCAGCGTGCGGGGGCGCAGGGACGGGCGAATGGACTTGCGGCCATGCGATCGTGATGGAGATGGCGTGTCTTGCATTGCACTTGCCCTTTTGCAGCCCGTGCACGCTTTAGCCATTCGCCGCGGCGATGACCAGTCACGCGCTGGCGTGTTCGGCCACCAGATCGCGCATGGCGAGCATGGCGCCGGGCGTGACGAAGAGGGTCGCAAGCTCGCCGGCCTGCGCGGGATCGGCACGGAGCAGCCGCTCCGTCAACCAAAGCTCGCGCACCTGATCGTCTGACAGAAGGGCGGGGTCCGTGACGCTCCAGCGCGCGATGATCTGCGACAGGATCATTCCGATCTGATCCTCCCGGGTGACGAAGCCTCGATCCGTCCCGTCGGGCGCAAGACGGCCGATCAGGCCCGCGCGCCATGCAACGGGATCCGGACTTTGCTCCGATAGCCTGTCGCGCGCATGTCGCAGCAAGAGCGAGGGATAGTGGGGCTGTGCCGCGCGATCCGTTCGGACGGTCGTGTTCATCTTCGAGGACATCGCCACCGTGGAGGCCGCCAAGGCGATCGCCCCCACCAATCCGAAAATGACGAACGCGAGGGACACGGCCAGTTCCTGAACCGCAATGGCGATCACGCCGGGAGAAAAAGCCGCCAGACTCAAGAGGATTCGACGCATCATACGATATACACAACAATTCTTCGCAGTATTGTTTCCAAAATACAGGCGGATAGAGCCGTAAAGGCGGCGGTGCTGTGTCGCTCGTTTGGCAATCGCCGTTTAGCGGGATGCCCGTTGCGCCATCTTGCGAATGTTACGTTTCGCATCCCGCACGTCGCTGTCGGGCAGCCCACTGCGATTCAGGGCGAGAAAGACGCTGTCGATCCCCATATCGGGCTGCACGTTCTCGGGCGGCAAAACAATCAGGGCGTCCCGATCCAGCCGACCGCAGTCGAGCAAATCCAGAAGCGGTGTAAGAGGGCCGTGTGACAGGCCGGCGCAGTCTTCGAGCCTGTGCGAGGACACGCAGGCAGGCGCGACATCCTGCGCGATTTCGGCCAGAATATCGCCAAGCGAACAGGCTTCGGCGAATTGATCCTTGTATTGATCCAGATCCCGCGTCAGGCGGGTGCTGCGCAGGTTTTGCCACCATGTGCTGCGCATCCATCTGTCACGCTCGCGGACGGAGAAATAGAACGTCAGGTCCGGAGCATCGAACCGGGCGCGTGCCGCATCTGCGATGGATTTCATGATGAGACTGGCGCTGTCGTAGCATTCGAGGCCGTGCCGACCGGGCATGTGACCCGAAAGATCCTCCGAACACATCAGCACCGGCCGGGGATCATCGATATTTAGAGTATTGAAGAACGCCGAAGCCGCGGTGCCGACCTGCATCAAGGTCTTTTCGTTTGGCGAGATGGAAAATGCCCGCGCCCGCGTTGTCAGCTTGGAAAAGGCGCTTTTGAGGAAAACGCGCACATGCGGGGAAAGCGCCTCGGCGTTTTTGCGAAGCATCGACTGGACGCTGGTCGTTCCGGTCTTGTGAAATCCTGCGTGAATGACGATCCGCGTCGTCACGAAAAGAGCCCCTCCGGCGGATCCGCGACGATTTTCTTCTGTGCCAGATCGACGGTCGGAACGGCCGATTTCGTGAAGGGCAGAAGCACTGATTGCTTCTGCCCCGGCGCGCTGATTTCAAGAAGATCGTCAGCGCCGTTGTTGAGCACCGCCAGAACCTTGCCCAATGGCGTGCCGCCGGTATCCGTGACCTCCAGGCCGATCAGGTCGGCGTGATAGAATTCGTCATCCGGCAGGGAAGGCAGCCTGTCGCGCGGCACGAAAAGCTGCGTTCCGCGCAGCGCGTCGGCTTCTTCCTTGGATGTGATACCGGACAGGCGCGCCGCGAGGCCGTTATTGATCTGGCGAGTGATCTTCACATCGAACCGGCGCGCACCGTCCGAGGTTTCGAGCGGCGCATAGCTGGCGATTTCCTTGGGATCGGCGGTGAAACTCTTGAGGCGCACTTCACCGCGCACCCCGAAGGCTCCCGCGATGGCTCCGACGCAGATTTTCTCGCTCACCGCTACATGCTCCCGGTCGTTTCATCCGACTGGATAAACCACCCGCCCGGCCAAGGGCAATCGGAAGCGTCAGCCTCCGATGCTGAACACGCGGGTAAGACCGATGCGCGCACCCCACTGTTCGTCGGAACCCTGCTCGACGATCGGGCTATCCAGCGCGTCGTTCTGGAAAGCATCCCATGTCACCGCGCCTTCGACGCCCCAGACATCGTTGATCTGGTAGCGCGCGCCGAATTCGACACCTGCGGAGACGAGACCGCCATCGGGGTCATAGGCCGCGAGCGCCGCGCTCGATTCGGACGGCGTTACGCCGAAATAGGTGTCGGAATATTCGTCATCCCCGAAGAGCAGCCGCGGGCCGACGGAGAGTCGCCAGCGATCCGACGGGCGTGCGATGACATCCGCGCCAATCTCGCCGACCCATCCCTCATGTCCGCCAAAGCCGCGGCGGACCGTGCCGAAGGCAGCGAAATTCTCCAGACCGTAGCGGACGGACACACCAAGTTCGACCGTCGCATCGATATCGTCGAGACCGGCGAGCTCATCGAAATCGCTGGTGTCGCGCTCCTGGATGTAGCGCAGCGAGCCGCCGAAGCTGAGCCCCTGGCTATCGGCCCAGGGATCGGGGTTGCCGAAGCTCAGCCCGTTGCGGAGCGACAGATGGTTCAGCCGGAACCCGAGATCCGCGCCGGCCTTGTAATCGTCCGACCCGAAATATTCCGGCCGTGCCAAAACGCCGCCGCGCAGGGTAAAGACGAGCCAGGGCGCAGGGGCCGCCGGGGCCGGTGCCGCGATGGCGACAGGTTCGGGCGCCTGAGAGGGATCGGCGGCAATCGCGGCCGTGCCGAAGCCTGCGGCGGCGAGGGATGCGAAGAGGATACGGGCGAACATCGGAGGCGAATCCTTCATGAGGGCAAGAGGTGTTCGCCGTCAGATGTAGCGCTTTGGACATTGCGTCAAGCGCGCAGAGGCCCGCACGACCGGTATCGGCGCCGTTTTTGCTAGGGCAGCGATCTTCGCGACACGGAAAACGCAGGTCTCGTCGCCGAATGGGTGCGGATGGCCCGGTGGGCAGGCCATCCGCATGAGGCATGCGGTTATTCCGCGGACGCCTCATCGCCAGAGTTTTCGGACGCTTCGGCGGACTTGGCGGCTTTCGCCTCGGCGCGTTCCTGGGCGGCCTTGCCGGGGACGGCTTTCTTGGGGTTGCTGCGGGTTTTCTTGTCGACGATGCCGGCGGCTTCGAGGAAGCGCGACACGCGGTCGGTGGTCTGTGCGCCCTGGCTCATCCAGTATTGGATGCGCTCGACATTCATCTTCACGCGGTCCTCGCTGTCCTTCGGCAGAAGCGGGTTGTAGGTGCCCAGCTTCTCGATGAACCGGCCGTCGCGCGGCATGCGGCTGTCGGCGGCGACGATGCTGTAATGCGGGCGCTTCTTGGAACCGCCACGGGCGAGACGAATTTTGATGGCCATTGGGTTTCTCCTTGTAAATGGCGTTTGACGGCGATGCCGTCAGGATTGGTGTTGCTTGTGGTGTCGGATGACTTCCTGAATGACGAAATTCAGGAATTTCTTGGCGAACGCAGGGTCGAGATCGGCCTGCGCCGCAAGCTCTTCGAGCCGCGCGATCTGGCTGGCTTCGCGCGCGGGGTCCGAGGGCGGAAGGTCGTGCTGCGCCTTGAGCGCGCCCACGGCCTGGGTGTGCTTGAACCGTTCGGCAAGGGTGAACACCAAAATGGCATCCAGCCGGTCGATGCTGTCGCGATGCGTCTTGAGCAGCTCGGCGGCGCGCGCCGCAGCGGTGGCGGTCGTTTCAGTCAATGGCCCAGCCTTTCGGTTTGAACAGGGGGTCGCGGTAATGGGCGATTTCCATGTCGATGCCATGCGCGAGCTGCGTGCCGCGCAACGCGTCCGGCGCGGGGTGGCGGTAGACCACATCGCTGCCATCGACGGTGAGCGCCTGGTGATCCTTCCGGCATCCAAGCCGTTCGGCCAGGCGGATACTGTCGAGGTTTTTCGGGTCGAGATAGCTCACCGCGGTTTCCCAGCCCTTCTCCTCGTAGAAATATCGGCGCACGCGGTGGGTGGCCTCCAGCGCATAGCCCTGACCGGCCTTGTCCGGCCAGATGATCCAGGCGATCTCGCGTTCGGGCCATTTCGCGGGCGCCCAGCCGCCGGCCATGCCGACGGTTTCATCGCTCTCGCGCAGGTGGATCATCCACATGCCGAATCCGCGGATTTCCCAATGTCCGATCTCGGCGGCGTAGAGCATCCATGTCTCGTATGCGTTGAGTGGCCCGCCCATGAAGCGCGATCGATAGGAGGCGAAGGTGGCCTTGAAATCGGGGTAATCCTCCGGCTCCGGCGCACGAAGCCGGAGCCGTGCGGTTTCGAGAACGGGAATGTCGCGATGTCCCATCAGAGCGCCTCCGGGCCGGGATGACGATAGAGCATGTCCTCGCCCATGGTCGGATTGCGATAGGTGCGCTCAAAGCGCGCGCCCATGCGTTCGGCGAGCCGGACGGACCGCGTATTGCCCGGAACGATGTTCGAGGTGAGCGTCGTGAACCCCAGATCGTCATAAGCCCATCGCCGCGCCCGAAGCGCCGCCTCGTAGGCGATGCCCTTGCCCTCGAACCCGTTAAACACCACCCAGCCGATTTCAGGCTCCGGCCAGCCTTCGGGGTTCCAGATACCGCTGATCCCCGCCGGTGCGCCGCTCGCCTTGTCCTGAATGGTGAAATAGCCATAGCCGTGCCAATGCCAGTGACCGACATTGAGCGCGAACCAGCGCCAGGCATCCGGGCGGGCCGTGTATCCCCCGAATCCTTTCGAGCGTTCGGGATCCATGAGGAACGCGATCATCGGCTCCGCATCGGCCTTTTCGGGGCCGCGCAGGATGAGCCGTTCGGTTTCCAGCCGGGGCGCGTCAGTCAGGGTCATGGGCAAGCCTTTTCGAAAAGGCTTGCAAGCGCCTTCGACGGCGCTTGGAGCGTTGCGCGGAAGGTCATGCATAAGCCTCCGGGCTGCCATCGGTATCGGGGCTGTGCCGGTAGACGCACGTTTCGCTTGCAGTCTCTCCCTCCGGGCGTTCGGCTCGCGGATCATGCACCGCACCCAGACGCTCGGCAAGCGCGATCGAGCGCGCGTTGCCGGGGTGGATATAGCTCACGAGGGTTTCGAAGCCGTTTTCCCACGCCCAGCCGAGCGCGGCAGAGGCGGCTTCGAACGCGTAGCCGTGGCCCTCGGCTTCGGGCAGAAGCGTCCAGCCGATCTCGACTTCCCTGAAATGCGGCGGCTTGAGCAGCCCGATCTGACCGAGAAACGCGCCGTCCGCCCCTTCGATGCCCCAGGCGCCGTGGCCCATCAGCTCCCACATCGCGACTTCGGACGCGAGAAGGCGCCACGCCTCTTTGCGGCCCAAAGGCCCGCCGATGAAGCGCGCGTGCTCGGTTGCGAACAGATCGCACAGCGTGTCGAGGTCGCTGGCGATATGCGGCCGCAGCGTCAGTCGGGACGTGTTTATGATGGGGGCATCGGCCATTCGGTCGGGCGTTCAGTCCAGGTTGCCGGCGCGGGAGCCGGTGGCAGGTGCTGCGTTCGAGTATTTTTGAAGAAGAGAGACCATCATTTCTTCTTCCCGAAACCGGACAATCCGGGCGGCAACGCGCCGCCGCCAAGGCCGGGAAGGCCGCCCTTTGCGCCCATCGCCTTGGCCGCCTGTTCCAGCGCTTTCGGGTCCATCTGGTTCATCATGTCTTCGGGGCTGCCGCCCTTGCCGAACATCCCCTTCATGGCCTGTTTGAGCATGCCGCCCTTGCCCATCTTGCCCATCTTTTTCATCACGTCGGACATCTGGCGCTGCATCTTGAGCAGCTTGTTGAGGTCGCTGACCTCCATTCCGGCACCCTTCGCGATGCGTTTCTTGCGACTGGCCTGCAACAGCGCGGGATTGGCGCGCTCGCGTTTGGTCATCGACTGGATCAGGGCGATCTGCTGGCGGATCATCTTGTCGTCGATGCCGGCGCCGTCCATCTGTTTCTGCATCTTGGCCGCGCCGGGCATCATCGCCATCATGCCTTCCATGCCGCCCATCTTCATCATCTGTTCGAGCTGCATCTTGAGGTCGTTCATGTTGAACTGACCCTTCTGGAAGCGCTTCATCATGCGCTCGGCCTGTTCGACCTCAAGCGTCTGCTGCGCCTTTTCCACCAGCGCGACGATGTCGCCCATGCCGAGGATGCGGCCGGCGATGCGGTCAGGCTCGAAGGTTTCGAGCGCGTCCATCTTTTCGCCGAGACCGACGAAGCGGATCGGTTTGCCCGTGACCGCGCGCATGGAAAGGGCCGCGCCGCCGCGCCCGTCGCCGTCCATACGGGTGAGGACGACGCCGGTGATGCCGATGCGGTCGTCGAAGTTCTCCGCTGTGAGCACGGCGTCTTGGCCGGTCAGACCATCGACCACCAGAAGCGTCTCGCGCGGGTTTGCCACGTCGCGCACCGCTTCGACCTGCGCCATCAACTCCTCGTCGATGGAGAGCCGGCCGGCGGTGTCGAGCATGTAGACATCGTAGCCGCCAAGGCTCGCCTGCGTCTTGGCGCGCTTGGCGATGGCCACCGGGTCTTCGCCCTTGACGATGGGCAGGGTATCGACACCGATCTGCGTGCCGAGGATCGCAAGCTGCTCCATCGCGGCGGGGCGGTTGACGTCCAAGGATGCCATCAGCACCTTCTTGCCCTCGCGCTCTTTCAGGCGCTTGGCGATCTTGGCCGTGGTGGTCGTCTTGCCGCCGCCCTGCAGGCCGACCATGAGGATCGGCGCAGGCGGGTTGTCGATCTTGAGCTTGCCGGGGTCCTCGTCGCCGGTCAGGACGTGTTTCAACTCATCATGCACGATCTTGACGACCTGCTGGCCCGGCGTGACGGATTTGGTAACGGCCTGACCGGTGGCCTTGGCCTGCACCGCCTTGACGAAATCACGCGCGACGGGGAGCGACACGTCGGCTTCGAGAAGTGCGACGCGCACCTCCCGCAGTGCCGTTTTCACATCGTCTTCGGAGAGGGCGCCCTGTTTCGTCAGCCGGTCGAAGACGCTGCCTAGACGGTCGGATAGATTTTCGAACATGGGCTTTCGCCTCCTTTGCCGCGGAACTGGCCCTGATGTAAGGACCGGCGGCAGATATGCCAAACGTCAACTGCCCCAATGGGCGCGGCCAAGCAGGTAGCGCCCCCACGGGCGCAACGCGCTGGTGGAGGGCGATCCCGGCGCAAAGGCCAAGGGACCGGAAAGCGACACTTTCCGGGGTTGCGGCGAGGTTTAGAAGCAAAGCGTGCGCGGAGTCAAGGCGCGCCTGTCACCCGTCAAGCGGTTTCGGATCGCCGCGTCTTGAGGTTTTGCGGGAAATAGGCGTGACTGCGGATCGGTTGTCAGATGGCGCGCGGAGGCGAGATGGAACATTGGGACGAGGTTCGCACCGCATATCAGGTGGCGCGATTGGGAACTGTCAGTGGCGCGGCAGAGGTACTGGGCGTGCATCATGCCACCGTGATCCGGCATATCGACGCGTTGGAGACACGGCTCGGTGTCAAGCTGTTTCAACGGCACCCGCGCGGATACACGCCGACCGAATCCGGGCAGGATCTGGCACGCGTCGCGCAGGCTACCGAGGATCAGCTTCAGCAGTTGGCGGGGCGAATCAAAGGGCGCGGTGCGGATGTCAGCGGGGATCTGCTCGTTACCTCGATTGTCGAGCTTTCGGATTTCGTTGTTCCTGTTCTGGTGGATTTCCAGACGCGCCATGCCGGATTGACGGTGCGCTATCTCACGGATCAGCGGCTTTTCCGGCTGGAATACGGCGAAGCGCATGTCGCGATCCGCGCCGGGGCCGCGCCGCAGGAGCCGGACAATATCGTTCAGCCGCTGATGAAGCTGGACATCGGGCTATACGCATCGAATGGCTATATCGCGCGCCACGGTCTGCCCGGGAGCCTGTCGGACTTCGCGGATCATTTTTTCGTCGGAAGCGCGAACGATGCGCCGCGTGCGCCGTTCCAGCAATGGCTTAGGCGCAATGTGCCTTTGGATCGCATCGTGTTTCGCACGACTGAAACCGGCAGCATGCTGCATGCGGTGCGCGAAGGCGCGGGGATCGGTTTCGTCGCGCGGCATCGGGGCAAGGCGGATTCGACCCTGACGGAGGTCATCCCGGCGCTTGAGGAGTGGTCGCCGCAGCTCTGGATCGTCACGCATGTCGATCTGCACCGCACCGCCAAGGTGCAGGCCTTCGTTGCGCATCTCAAGGACGCGGCGCAGCGCGCGGGCGGAAGGGGCGACTGACATGACCGAGGCGGGGCGCGGGCATCTGGCGATGCTGACATTCTCGGCTCTTGTAGCCGGATCGTTCTCGCTCGGGTCGATGGCGGCGCCGCATATCGCGCCCGAAGCGCTCAACGCTGTGCGTTTCGTGATTGCGGCCACGCTGATGTTCGCCTTGGTGATGGCGACCGGGGGCATGACCCCGGCGGCCTTCCGGGCGCCCTGGCGATACCTGCTGCTGGCGCTGTTCTTCTGCGCGTATTTCGTGCTGATGTTCGAGGGGCTCAAGACCGGTGCGCCGGTGTCGATGTCGGCGGTCTTCACGCTGACGCCGCTCATGGCGGCGGGGTTCGGTTGGCTGTTGCTGAGGCAGGTTCTCACGCGGCGCATGGCGCTTGCGCTTTGCATCGGGGCGCTTGGCGCGCTTTGGGTGATCTTTCGCGCCGATCTCGCGGCGCTGCGTGCCTTCGAGATCGGGCGCGGGGAGGCGATCTTTTTCGTCGGCTGTTTCGGCCATGCGATCTACACGCCATTGGTTGCCCGGTTGAACCGGGGCGAGCGTCCGGCGGTGTTCACCTTCGGCACGCTTGTTGCCGGTTCGGTGCTGTTGTTGCTGGCGGGCGGTCCGGCGCTTGTGGCAACCGATTGGGCGGCGCTGCCGGGGGTCGTCTGGGTCGCCATAGCCTACACAGCGGTTTTCGCCAGTGCGGCGACCTTTCTGCTGCTGCAATATGCCAGTCTGCGGATCCCGGCGGCGAAAGTGATGGCCTATACCTATCTCACGCCCAGCTGGGTCATCCTCTGGGAGGCGGCGCTGGGCCGGCCATTGCCGCCCGCGCTGAGCCTGATCGGGGTCGGTATGACCATCGTGGCGCTGGGGCTCCTTCTCAAGCAGGACAGCGCGGTTCGCGGGCGAGAACATGCGCGTTCGGCATCAGAAGGGTAGGCGTTCGAGCGTGAACCCTTCGGCTTCCAGCAGGGCTAGAACGCCGGTTTCGCCGGGCAGATGCGCGGCACCGAAGGCCGCCACGACGGTATCGTGACGGTCTGCCGCTTCGGTCAGGACGGGAATCCATGCGCGGTTGCGATCGATCAGGAGTTCCTGTTCAAGCGTGGCGAATATCGCGCGCGCGAGGTCCGGCTCGATCGGGCTGTAGCGTTCGGCCAGAACGGCGGAAACGGCCCAGCCTTCGGCGGGGCGCTCGTCGAAATAGCTGGCGAGCAGGGTGGCGAAGAGATCCTCGCTGACCTGTGGTTCGACAAGCGCCGAGAGCATCATCTCCACTTGCATCTCGCGTGGCTGATCGGCGAAAGCGGCAAAGATCGTCTCGGCGTCTTCGAGAGCGGCACGCGGAACGCCCGCGTCTTGCGCGATGTCCTCGATCCGGGCGTCCAACCCGCCCTCGGCAAGATCGGGGGATGCGGCGCAGGGTGGGATCGCCAGCAAGACCGATACATACCACGGCTGGAACCGCGATCCCATAAAGGGTGGAACGCCGCGCGCCGATAGCGCATCCGACATTTGCGCCCACTGATCCTCGTCCAGCAATTCGGGAAGGCTGGTGTCCTGCATGAGCAAAAGGCCCGGTTCGCTCGACAGTCGCTCTTGCAGCGCGTCCTCGTCTTTCTGCGGCATTTCGAGAAGGAGCAGATCGGCGCTTTCGATCACCGGGCGCAACCGCTCGAGCGGGTCAGAGAGGCGCGGATCGGCAAGATGCATCGTTCCAATGAGGTGAAGGACCGCATCATCACGGGTGGCGCGCCAATGATTGCCGGAGGCGTAAGGAGCTTCGGCGACAGCATCATCGATCCTTTCCTGCTCATCCGCGCTCAAGGTGGTGCGCAGATCCGTGCCGCTGCAGGCGGCGATGGCCGTTTGCCCGAAGGCGAGGCTCAGCACGAGCGCGAGAAGGCGGAGCGGCATTGTCGGTTTCCTTCAGATGGTCGGTATCATCAAGCTAGGCGCTGCGCTTGCCAGCGGCAACCGGCTCGCGCATTGATAGGCGATGAAGCGCGAAACCGATCTCTATCCTCCGTTAAAAGCCTTTCTCGAAGCGCAAGGCTATACCGTCAAGGGAGAGGTCGGTGCCGCCGATCTGGTTGCGCGGCGGGGGAAGGAAGATCCCCTGATCGTAGAGATGAAACTGCGGCTGAGCCTGTCGCTCTACCATCAGGCCGTCGCGCGGATGGCGGTGAGCGATCTGGTCTATATCGCGGTGCCCAAGCCCACGGGCCGGACCGGCCGGCGCGCACTTCGGGAGAATGTCGCGCTGTGCCGTCGTTTGTCGCTGGGATTCCTCACCGTGCGCTCCGATGGCGCGGTCGAGGCGCAATGCGATCCGGGGCCATATGCGCCCCGTCGCAATGTCCAAAGGCGCGCCAAGCTTTTGCGCGAGTTCGACCGCCTTGAGGGCGATCCCAACGATGGCGGCGCGACGCGGCACGGCATCGTCACCGCCTATCGTCAGGACGCGCTGCGCTGCGCGCGTCATCTGGCCGTTGCCGGCGCGCAGAAAGGCGCCGATGTCGCGCGGGCGACCGGGGTCGCCAAGGCCACCACGCTGATGCGCGATAACCACTATGGATGGTTCGACAAGGTAAAAACCGGTGTCTACGCGCTATCCGAAAAAGGTCGTCGCGGGCTTGCAGATTGGGGCGATGCGCTCGGCTGACACGGTGTGTCGAACTGAGCCTAAAAATCTTGATCGGCGGTGTTGACTCGTTTCGACAGCGTCCCTAGCTATGCGCCGTTAGCACTCTGATCGATGGAGTGATAACAGCCCTTTGAAGAGCGAGGGGCTCTGATGGAAACTTTGAGTAAGGAGACTCGAAGATGGCATTCAAACCGCTTCATGACCGCGTGCTGGTCCGTCGCGTTGAAAGCGACGAAAAAACTGCTGGTGGCCTGATCATTCCCGATAGCGCCAAGGAAAAGCCGGCAGAAGGCGTGGTTGTCGCGTGTGGCGCAGGCGCTCGTGACGAAGACGGCGATCGGATCAAGATGGATGTCGCGGAAGGCGACAAGATCCTCTTCGGCAAGTGGTCGGGCACGGAAGTGACGATCGATGGCGAGGAACTCCTCATCATGAAGGAGTCGGACATCCTTGGCATCATCACCGATGGCGCAGCGGCGAAAGCCGCCTGAACGCCTCGCGTGATCGCGAACACCAACTCTGGTTAATCAACGGAGATTTCTGAGATGTCTGCAAAAGACGTAAAATTCGATACAGATGCCCGCAATCGTATGCTCAAGGGCGTCAACGTCCTGGCCGATGCGGTCAAGGTGACGCTCGGCCCCAAGGGCCGCAACGTCGTACTCGACAAATCCTTCGGCGCACCGCGCATCACCAAGGACGGTGTGTCCGTGGCCAAGGAAATCGAACTCGAGGACAAGTTCGAGAACATGGGCGCGCAGATGGTGAAGGAAGTCGCTTCCCGCACCAATGACGAGGCCGGCGACGGCACCACCACCGCCACCGTTCTGGCACAATCCATCGTGCGCGAAGGCCTCAAGTCGGTTGCCGCCGGCATGAACCCGATGGACCTCAAGCGCGGCATCGATTTGGCGACCTCCAAGGTCGTCGAGGCGATCAAGGCCGCCGCACGTCCTGTCGAGGATAGCGACGAGGTTGCGCAGGTCGGCACCATTTCCGCCAATGGCGAAGCCGAGATCGGCCGCCAGATCGCGGATGCGATGCAGAAGGTCGGCAACGAGGGTGTCATCACCGTCGAGGAAAACAAGGGTCTGGAGACCGAAACCGACGTCGTCGAAGGCATGCAGTTCGACCGCGGCTATCTCAGCCCCTATTTCGTGACCAATTCCGACAAGATGGTCGCGGAGCTCGATGATTGCATCATCCTGCTGCACGAGAAGAAGCTGTCGAGCCTCCAGCCGATGGTTCCGCTGCTCGAGCAGGTGATCCAGTCGCAAAAGCCGCTGCTCATCATCGCCGAAGATGTCGAAGGCGAAGCGCTGGCGACCCTCGTGGTCAACAAGCTGCGCGGCGGTCTGAAGATCGCGGCGGTCAAGGCACCGGGCTTCGGCGATCGCCGCAAGGCCATGCTGCAGGACATCGCGATCCTCACCGGCGGTCAGGTCATCTCCGAAGACCTCGGCATGAAGCTCGAAAACGTCACGATGGACATGCTGGGTTCGGCCAAGAAAGTGTCGATCACCAAGGATGAGACCACCATCGTCGATGGCGCTGGCGAGAAGTCCGAGATCGAGGCGCGCGTTGCCCAGATCCGCAACCAGATCGAAGAGACGACCTCCGACTATGACCGCGAGAAGCTGCAGGAGCGTGTTGCGAAACTCGCGGGCGGCGTTGCCGTCATCCGCGTTGGCGGCATGACCGAGGTCGAAGTCAAGGAACGCAAGGACCGCGTCGATGATGCGCTGAACGCAACCCGCGCGGCCGTTCAGGAAGGGATCGTCGTCGGTGGCGGTGTCGCTCTGGTTCAGGCAGCCAAGAAGCTTGCCGATCTTCAGGGCGAGAACAGCGATCAGAACGCCGGTATCGCCATCGTGCGCAAGGCGCTGGAAGCACCGCTGCGCCAGATCGCGGAGAACGCGGGCGTCGACGGTTCCGTCGTTGCGGGCAAGATCCGCGAAAGCGAAGACCTCAAGTTCGGCTACAACGCGCAGACCGATGAATATGGCGACATGTTCAAGTTCGGCGTGATCGATCCGGCCAAAGTGGTCCGCACCGCGCTGGAGGATGCAGCCTCCATCGCCGGCCTGCTGATCACGACCGAAGCCATGGTTGCCGACAAGCCGCAGAAAGAAGGCGCAGGCGCCGGTGGCGGCATGCCCGACATGGGCGGCATGGGCGGCATGATGTAATCACGCCTCTGCCACGCAGAAGCAAACTTCGCACAAAGGCGCCCACGGGCGCCTTTGTCATGTCCGCGGCCCTTTCCTATCGCCGGCGGAGCACGTATCTCAGCCGCATGATCCGGGTCTTTACCAGTTTGCTATGCGCCCTATTCCTGACGGCCGCTGCTTCGGCGGCGCGGGCGGAATGTGTCATCCTGCTGCATGGGCTGGCGCGCACCGAAGCGTCCTTCGCGGTGATGCAATCCGTGCTGGAAGCCAAGGGATATCGCGTTTTCGCGCCCGGCTATCCTTCGACCACCGCACGCATCCAGACGCTGACCGAGCGCACCTTGCCCAGCGCTATCGCGCAATGCGGGGGGGATCGCGTGCATTTCGTCACCCATTCCATGGGCGGCATCCTGCTGCGCTACTGGCTCAAGGACCACCGTCCCGGCAATCTGGGGCGTGTGGTGATGCTCGCTCCGCCGAACCAGGGCAGCGAGCTTGTGGACGAGCTTGGCGGGCTGGAGCTTTTCGAATGGCTGAACGGGCCTGCCGGTTTGCAACTCGGCACCTCGAAGGAGAGCTTGCCGCGCTCGCTGCCCCCGGTGGATTTCGAACTGGGCGTGATCGCGGGCTCGCAATCGCTCAACCCGTTCTTTTCCAATCTCATTCCCGGCGAGGATGACGGCAAGGTTTCGGTCAAATCGACCTATGTCAAAGGCATGAAAGCGCATCTGACGGTACCGGTGACGCATACATTCATCATGCAATCCCCCACCGTGATCGCCCAGACCGTCGAATTTCTGAAACACGGCAGGTTCGTTCCGGGACTCGACTGGACGAAATCGATCAACACGGACGAGCTTCTCTGCGTCTTCGGTGTTTGCCCTGAGCCATCCGATGCCGAATGATTGCCGCCTGGCGCGGGCGCGCGTATTGCGACCGGAAGGCTGGAGCGACGCGCCGCTCGCGATGGCGGGCGGTGTGCTTTGCGACGATGGCTTCGGACGCGAGATCGATCTGTCGGGATACGATATCCTGCCGGGCATCGTCGATGCGCATGGCGACGGGTTCGAGCGGCATATGGCACCCCGGCGGGGTGCGCTGCGTGAAGCCGAACGCGGCGTTATCGCGGCGGCGGCGGAGCTTGCCGCGAACGGTATCACAACGGCTGTTCTGGCGCAGTTCTACAGCTGGGAAGGCGGGATGCGCGGACCCGATTTCGCCGAGCATGTGTTCGAAAGCGTCTGTTCGGTCAAGGAGAGCCTTCCTGTCGATTTGCGTCTGCAGCTGAGGCTTGAAACGCATCTTCTGGACGATTTCGCCCGTGCGCTGGCGGCGATTGACCGGTTCGGGATCGGGTTTGTCGTCTTCAATGACCATCTGCCGCACCAGCGCCTCTCCGAGGGGCGTAAACCGGCCAGACTCGTCGGGCAGGCGCTCAAGAGCGGACGCAATCCGGAGGCGCATCTGGCCTTGATGCAGGGTTTGCACGACCGCTCCGCGGAGGTGCCTGCGGCGCTCGATGCGCTCTGCACGGAACTCCACGCGCGCGGCGTGGTGATCGGGAGTCACGATGACCGGACGGCTGCGGATCGCGCGATCTGGGATCGGCGGGGCGCACAGGTGAGCGAGTTTCCCGAAACGCGCGAGGCGGCGGAGGCGGCCCGCGCGGCGGGCGCGCATATCGTGCTCGGCGCGCCCAATATCGTGCGCGGGGCAAGCCACGCCGGCAATATCGCCGCTGCCGAATTGGCCCATGCGGGGCTCTGCGACGCCCTGGCGTCGGATTACCATTACCCGTCGCCCCTGCGCGCGGCCTTCCGGCTCGAAGAGCTGGGCATCGCGCCGCTTCCGCAGGCCTGGGGCATGGTGTCGAGCGGTCCGGCGCGGCTCCTGGGGCTCAATGACCGCGGCGCGCTGCGCGAAGGACTGCGCGCCGATATGGTCATTCTCGACCGGGCGTCGGGGCGGGTTGCCGCGACGATCGTGGCGGGCGAGATCGCCTATATGTCCGGCGTGATCGCGCAGCGGTTTTTCGGGTGATCGAGTATTTGGGACGAGAAGAAGATCAGGACCGCTTGATGAAGTTGACGTGGCCCATCTTGCGACCGGGTTTGACTTCGGACTTGCCGTAAAGATGCAATGCGCAATCGGCGGATCGGGCCAGTTCGGGGACGCGGTTCATGTCATCCCCGATGAGGTTTTCCATGGTGACGTCGACATGGCGTTGCCCGTCCCCGAGCGGCCATCCGGCAATGGCACGGATATGCTGTTCGAATTGATCGACAGCGCAGCCGTTCTGCGTCCAGTGTCCCGAATTATGCACGCGCGGCGCGAATTCGTTCACGATGAGCGCATCGGGGGTCACGAAAAGCTCGACCCCGAGAACCCCGACATAGTTGAGCGCATTGGCGATTTTCGCGGCGATCAGGACCGCATCGGTGCGCTGCGCCTGTGACATGCGGGCCGGGACGGTCGTGGTTCTCAAAATGCCGTGCTTGTGCAGGTTCTCTCCCGGATCGAATGCCGCGATGGCGCCATCGGCGCCGCGCGCTGCGATGACGGAAACCTCGTGCGAGAAATCGACGAACCCTTCGAGGATCGCGGGCGCGCCTTCGAGGGCGTCCAGCGCGGCGCTTGCTGCATCGGGGCTGTCGATCCGGGCCTGGCCCTTGCCGTCATAGCCGAAGCGGCGCGTCTTGAGGATCGAGGGCGTGCCGATCTCGGCCAGCGCGGCCTTTAGGCTTCGGGCATCCGTGATATCGGCAAAGGGCGCGGTTCGCAGGCCGAGATCGCGCAGGAATGTCTTTTCGGTCAAGCGATCCTGGCTGGTCCGCAGCGCCTCGCGGCCCGGGTGGATCGGGGCGAATTCCTGCAGGATATCCAGCGCTTCGGTCGGTATGTTCTCGAACTCGTAGGTGATGACGTCCACAGCGTTGCCAAAAGCGCGCAGCGCCGCTTCGTCGTCATAGGACGCGGTCGTGACCTGATGGGCCACATGCCCTGCGGGTGGGGCGGCGCCGGGTTCGAAAATGTGACAGGTAAAGCCGAGCTGGCTGGCCGCGACCGAAAGCATCCGGCCCAGCTGGCCGCCGCCGATGATGCCGATGATCGAACCTTGGGAGAGCGGAGAGGTCATGGGTTATGCGTCTTCGGACGGGATTTCGGGGATCGAGGCGGACAGATCGGCGCGCCATCTGTCGAGCCGGGCGGCGAGATCGGGATCCTGCAGCGCTAGGATGCCGGCTGCCATGAGGGCGGCATTGGCCGCGCCCGGCGCGCCGATCGCCATTGTCGCGACGGGATAGCCCCGCGGCATCTGGAGGATCGAATAGAGGCTGTCCACGCCTGAAAGCGCCTGTGTGCGGATCGGAACGCCGATGACGGGCAGGCGGGTTTTCGAGGCCATCATGCCCGGCAGATGCGCCGCGCCGCCGGCGCCGGCGATGATGACCTGAAGGCCGCGCTCCACGGCGGTGCGGCCGTACTCCCAAAGCCGGTCGGGCGTGCGATGTGCCGAGACGATGCGTGCTTCATAGGACAGGCCCAGATCGTCCAGGATGGCGGCGCCTTCCTTCATGGTTGGCCAGTCCGATTGGCTGCCCATGATGATGCCGATCTTCGGGGTTTGAGTCATCGCGCGCCACCATTGCCGTTGGAGCGCGCACTATACAAGGATCGCAGCCGGGGGCAATCAGGCAATGATATCAGGCAATAGTCGGTCTTCGATCTGCGCGATCCTGTCCTTGAGGATCAGCTTCTTCTTCTTGAGACGCTGCAAGGTCAACTGGTCGGCGGTGCCGGTCTGCTGCATCGCGCGAATCGCGTCATCGAGATCGCGATGCTCACGGCGGAACACTTCCAGTTCGACCCGGAGCACTTCGTCGGTTTTCATCGAAAGGTCAGTGGGGGCGTTCATGCCGTGCAAAGCCTTGGTAATTGCAGGAAATCCAACAATAACCGTTAAGAACGATTCCGCAAAGCCCTTGCTTTGCCGCAGGCGGCTCCCCATATTTCCAGACGAGGCGGCTGCCGATAACGGGGCCGCGGAACACACAGTCGCTTTGAGTGAAGGACGTGTCGATGACGAAATTGACCTTGGGATCCTATCCCCATCTGCTTGGGTTCGAGCAGCTTGAACGCCTGCTGGAACGCACCGCGAAATCCGGCAATGATGGCTACCCTCCGTTCAATATCGAACAGACCTCCGATGCCTCTTACCGCATCACGCTCGCGGTCGCGGGGTTTCGGGAACAAGATCTGTCCATAACCGTTGAGGATAGACAGCTTGTCATCCGTGGTCGCCAGAGTGACGACAGCGACGACCGGATATTCCTGCATCGCGGGATTGCCGCACGGCAGTTCCAGCGCAGCTTCGTCCTCGCCGACGGAGTCGAGGTCGGAGAGGCCGTCATGGAAAACGGGTTGTTGCACGTCGATCTGACGTTGTCTCGTCCAGAGACTGTGGTTCAGACGATCCAGATCAGGAAGGGGTAGACCATGAACACACCATATGACTTCAAGGATGCGGATCAGTCCAACGTTGTCTACGTGCGTCCGGTCGATGTGGCCGAACTGCCCGAGGATGTGCAGGACGAGATCGGCAATCAGAAAGTGATTTACGCCGTGCACCGCGCGGATGGCGAGCGGCTGGCGCTGGTGAAGGATCGAAATCTGGCCTTCATGCTCGCGCGGCAGAATGATCTTGCGCCGGTGACGGTGCACTGATCGCCCGCAAAGCTTGTTCGGAAGGCGCGCCCGTGATGACAGGCGCGCCTTTTTCGTATCAGATGACGCCCAAGGCCCGCATCGCGGCGGCGACGCGGATGAAGCCGCCGATATTGGCACCGGCGACGTAGTTGCCCGGCATGCCGTAATCTTCCGCTGTTTCGGCGCAGCGATCATGGATCTTGTACATGATGCTTTCAAGCCGCGCCTCGGTCTGTTCGAAAGTCCAGCTGTCGCGCGAGGCGTTCTGCTGCATTTCCAGCGCGCTGGTGGCCACACCGCCGGCATTGCTGGCCTTGCCGGGTGCATAGAGCGCGTCGGCTTCGCGGAACACACGCTGTGCATCGGGCGTGCAGGGCATGTTGGCGCCTTCGGCCAATGCGATCATTCCGTTCTTCATCAACGTGCGGGCCGCTTTGCCGTCCAGCTCATTCTGCGTGGCGCAGGGAAGAGCAATGTCGCAAGGCACGTCCCAGATGCTGCCGCCCTTGACGAAGCGGGCCGTGCCGCCCCGCTTGTCGGCATAGGTCGAGATACGGTCGCGGCGGACTTCCTTGATGTCCTTGACAAGATCGAGATCGATGCCGTCATCGTCGACGACATAGCCATCGGAATCCGAGCAGGCCACGACGGTCACGCCCATCTCCCGCAACTTCTCGATCGCGTAGACCGCGACATTGCCCGAGCCGGACACGACCGCGCGGCGGCCTTCTATCGCTTTGCCTGCGGCTTCCATCATCCGCTTGAGGAAGAAGACTGTGCCATAGCCCGTGGCTTCGGTGCGCACGCGGCTGCCGCCCCAACGCAAACCCTTGCCTGTCAGAACGCCGGACTCGTAGCGGTTGGTGATGCGCTTGTATTGGCCGAACATAAAGCCGATCTCGCGCTGGCCGACGCCGATATCGCCGGCCGGAACATCGGTATATTCACCGATATGGCGGTAAAGCTCGGTCATGAAGGATTGACAGAAGCGCATGATCTCGCCTTCGGAGCGCCCGCGTGGGTCGAAATCGGAACCGCCCTTGCCGCCGCCGATGGGAAGGCCGGTGAGCGCGTTCTTGAAGATCTGCTCGAAGCCCAGGAACTTGACGATGCTGATATTGACGCTGGGGTGAAACCGCAGGCCGCCCTTATACGGGCCGAGGGCCGAGTTGAACTCGACGCGAAAGCCGCGGTTCATGCGGACCTTGCCGGTGTCATCGACCCAAGGCACGCGGAAGATGATCTGCCGCTCGGGCTCGCAGATGCGTTCGAGCAGCGAATCCTTCGCGTAATCGGGGTTTCTCGCGATGACGGGGCCGAGGCTTTCCAGAACTTCGCGTGCGGCTTGGTGAAATTCCATTTCGCCGGCATTTCGGCGTTCGATCTCGGCCAGAACAGGCTCTAGCTTTTCGTCCACAGATGGACCTCTCTTGTTATTTTCTGTCAGAAACGCGGCCTTTTAAGATGGGATACCGATGCTCGGCAAGGGTTTGCCGACAGTTGTGCGAAAAGACCGCGCCTTGCTGGGGCGCGCGGTCTTCCTGTGTGTTTGGCGCAGAGCTTACTGTGCGGCGATCAGGCCGAGCGATTCCAGCTTGAGAATGACCTGATGCGCACAATTGTCGACCTCGACATTCTCGGTCTCGACCCGCAGTTCGGGGTTTGGCGGCTCATCATAGGGGTCTGAAATCCCGGTAAATTCCTTGATCTTGCCCTCGCGCGCCAGCTTGTAGAGCCCTTTGCGGTCACGCCGCTCGCACTCTTCGAGCGACGTGGCGACATGCACTTCGATGAACGCCCCGAATTGCTCTATCTCCTCGCGCACGGCACGCCGGGTTGTCGCGTAGGGTGCGATGGGGGCGCATATGGCAATGCCCCCATTCTTTGTGATCTCGGACGCGACATAGCCGATGCGGCGAATGTTCAGATCGCGATGTTCCTTGCTGAACCCAAGCTCGGAACTGAGGTTCTTTCGCACGATATCGCCATCGAGCAGCGTCACCGGGCGCCCGCCCATCTCCATCAGCTTGACCATGAGCGCATTGGCGATCGTCGACTTTCCCGAACCTGACAGGCCGGTGAAGAACACGGTAAATCCCTGCTGCGAGCGTGGCGGTCGGGTCTTGCGCAGTTCCGCGACAACTTCGGGGAAAGAGAACCAATCCGGTATATCGAGACCTTCGGACAGGCGACGCCGCAATTCGGTGCCCGAGATGTTGAGGATCGTCACGTCGTCCTTGTCGGCGATCTCGTCCATCGGCTCGTATTGTGCGCGCTCCTGCACAAAGACCATGTGTTTGAAATCGACCATTTCGATGCCGATCTCGTCCTGATGCTCGCGGAACAGATCCTGCGCATCATACGGCCCGTAGAAATCCTCGCCTGCGCTGTTCTTGCCCGGCCCGGCATGGTCGCGCCCGACGATAAAATGGGTGCAGCCGTGGTTCTTGCGGATCAACCCGTGCCAGACCGCTTCGCGCGGGCCGCCCATGCGCATGGCGAGGTTCAGCAAACTCATCGTAGTGGTGGATTGCGGGTATTTGTCGAGCACCGCCTCATAGCAGCGCACGCGGGTGAAATGATCCACATCGCCGGGCTTGGTCATGCCGACGACCGGGTGAATGAGCAGGTTCGCCTGCGCTTCCTTGGCGGCGCGGAAGGTCAGTTCCTGATGCGCGCGGTGCAGCGGATTCCGCGTCTGGAAAGCCACGACCTTGCGCCAGCCCAGCTTGCGAAAATAGGCGCGCAACTCGTTCGGCGTATCGCGCCGCGCGCGGAAATCGTAGTGCACCGGCTGCTGGATACCCGTTACTGGCCCGCCCAGATAGACCTTGCCGGCGGTGTTGTGCAGGTAGTTCACCGCCGGATGCGCGCTGTCATCGGCTCCGAACACCTTTTCCGCCTCGCGCGCCTTGTCAGGCGTCCAGCGGTCGGTCACCGTCATCGTGCCGAGGATGACGCCTTCCTGGTCGCGCAGGGCGATGTCCTGTCCGATCTCGATGCTGCCGGCAAAGGCTTCCGACACATCCAGCGTGATCGGCATCGGCCATAGCGTGCCATCGGCCAGACGCATGTTCTCGACGACGCTGTCGTAATCCTCTTCGCTCAGGAAGCCCTTGAGAGGGTTGAACCCGCCATTCATCAGCAGTTCGAGATCGCAGATCTGCCGGGGGGTCAGATCGTGGCTGACCAGATCGGCCGCTTCCTGCTTCAGCTTCAGGGCGCTGTCGTAGGAGACGTAGAGTTCGGGGATCGGAGCGAGATTTTGCGGATACATTGGAGCGGCCTTCAATGGCGGGACTGACATGCTTTGGCGAGGTCCTACGCCCTGGGCGTCCAAAATGTCCAGCAAAGCCGCAGACGCCGCGCATAAGAAGACTGACGTTGCGCCATTTGCGTATCTGGAAAGCCACGGGTTTTCAAAAGCGCCGAATGGGCTGAACTTCATCCCGCATCGTCAATAATGTTGATCGAAATCAACGCGATCATCTCATAAATTCTATAAAATGAATATGTATGCTAAACTAATCTTAACAGGAGGCATTATGACCCGTTCCCTCAAATCACCATTACTAGCCGCATCGATCATCGCCATCGGCGGCACCGCGATGGCATCGACGGATTTGCGCGAGGAAGCGAAGGAAATATTTTCCCCGGTGCCTTCGACTGTCCCTGCGGTAAAAGACAACCCGATCACACCCGAAAAGGTGGATCTCGGAAAGGCGTTGTTCTTCGATCCGCGCATGTCCGCGTCGGGCGTGTTCTCCTGTAACTCCTGTCACAACCTTGCCACGGGCGGCGATGACAACATGCCGACATCCATTGGACATGGCTGGCAGAAAGGCCCGCGCAACTCTCCCACCGTGCTGAACTCCGTGTTCAACGACGCCCAATTCTGGGACGGGCGCGCCGCCGATCTTGCCGAACAGGCAAAAGGCCCGGTTCAGGCAGGCGTCGAGATGGCGAACACGCCCGACAATGTGCTGGCGACGCTGAACTCCATGCCGCAATATGTCGAGTGGTTCCGCGAGTCCTTCCCGGAGGAGGAAGACCCCGTCACCTTCGATAATTTCGCCAAGGCGATCGAAGCCTATGAGGCAACCCTCATCACGCCTGCGCCCTTCGATGCGTGGCTGAATGGCGACGACGCGGCCTTGAGCGATCAGGAGAAGCGCGGGCTTGAGCTTTTCGTGGATGCGGGCTGCGCAAGTTGCCACGGTGGTGTGAACCTTGGCGGTGAGGGCTATTATCCGTTCGGGCTTGTGGAAAGGCCCGGCGCAGATGTGCTGCCCGAAGGCGACAAGGGCCGTTTCGTCGTGACGGAAACCGCCGATGACGAATACGTCTTCCGGGCCGCCCCGCTGCGCAATATCGCGCTGACCGCGCCCTATTTCCACTCTGGCGCGGTCTGGGATCTGCGCACGGCGGTTGCGATCATGGCGGAATCGCAGCTCGGTGCGGAGCTGAGCGAAAGCGAGATCGACGACATCACCGCCTTTCTCGGGTCCCTGACCGGAGAGATGCCGGAGGTGATCTATCCGGTGCTGCCGGCTGAAACCGCCGCCACCCCGCAGCCGACGGGCGAAGTCGTTCAGTGATCGAAAACACAGGTCGGGCAAACTTGCCCGACCTTTCTCGTAAGATCAGACGCTTTCCTTGACTTCGGCGCCATAGCCGAGCGGCTCGGACACGTCCTTGCCGGCATCGTCGCCGACTTCCGCCAGGAACCGCTCCGCCTCGAGCGCGGCCATGCAGCCCATCCCGGCGCTGGTCACCGCCTGCCGATACTTGTGATCGGTCAGATCGCCCGCCGCAAACACGCCGGGGATCGAGGTTTCCGTGCTGTCCGGCTTGGTCACGACATAGCCGCCCATATGGGTTTCAAGCTTGTCCTTCACCAGCTCATTGGCCGGCGCGTGACCGATAGCGATGAAAACACCCTTGCAGGGAATATCGGTGATCTCGCCCGTCTTGACGTTCCGGACCTTCACTCCCTCGACGCCCTTGGGCATGTCGGAGCCATAAACCTCATCGAGCTGGTGGAACCAGAGGGGTTCGATCTTCGGGTTCTTGAACAGCCGGTCCTGCAGGATTTTCTCGGCTCGCAACTCGTCGCGCCGATGGATCAGCGTTACCTTCGAGGCGAAATTGGTCAGGAACAGCGCCTCTTCGACAGCGGTATTCCCGCCGCCGATCACGACGATTTCCTGACCGCGATAGAAGAAGCCGTCGCATGTGGCGCAGGCTGAAACGCCGAAGCCCTTGAACGCTTCTTCGGAGGGCAGGCCAAGCCATTTGGCGCGCGCGCCCGTCGCGAGGATCACCGCATCGGCGGTATAGACCGTGCCGCTGTCGGATTGCGCCGTGAACGGGCGCTTGTCGAGATCGAGCGATGTGATGATATCGCTGACGATCTCGCAACCGACCGAGCGGGCATGGGCTTCCATCCGCACCATCAGATCCGGCCCCTGGACCTCGGTATCGCCGGGCCAGTTCTCGACCTCGGTCGTGGTCGTAAGCTGTCCGCCCGGCTCCATCCCCTGGACGAGGATCGGCTCCAGCATGGCGCGGCTGGCATAGACACCAGCGGTATAGCCAGCGGGGCCGGACCCGATGATCAGGACCTTGGTGTGACGTGTGTTGGACATGGCGCAGCCTCGCAGCATATTCGAATTGAAAGTGGTTCCCGATGCATATATGCGCGGCATCTCTGCATAGCAAACGCTTGCTGCGGCTTCCGATTCACGCGGTTTTCCTTCGCAAATATTAACAATATTGCGCATTGTTGAAACTTTATTGCGTGTGTTGGAGCGGGTGCTATAAGAATGGCAAATCAGCAAGGATGCTTCGGAATGGCGTCACATCGACTGGATCCAATCGACCGTAAAATTCTCGCAGAGCTTCAGGCAGATGGTCGCATGACCAATGTCGAGCTCGCGCGCCGCGTCGGAATTTCCGCGCCCCCCTGTCTGCGCCGCGTACGCACGCTTGAGGAGCAGGGCTTCATCCGGGGCTATCACGCGGAGGTCGATGCGCGCTCGCTGGGTTTCGAGGTGCAGGTTTTCGTCATGGTCGGTCTGCAGAGCCAGGCCGAAGCTGATCTGCGCGCTTTCGAGGAGCTTTGCAACGGCTGGCCGCTCGTTCGCGAATGTCACATGCTGAACGGCGAGGTGGATTTCATCCTGAAATGCGTGGCGCCCGATCTCAGCACCTTCCAGAGTTTCCTGACCGGGGAACTTCTGACATCCGCGAATGTCGAGAGCGTGAAGACCTCGCTCGTGATCCGCAATGCCAAGGTCGAACCGGGCGTGCCGTTCGACATCCTGGAAAATCGGCTGTCGGATCCCGCCTAAGTTAGTCTGAGCGCGTCGATCGCTTCGCGCGAGGAGCGCGGGAAGGCCAGGTCCCCGAACCCATCGAGATCGCTCAGATGCGGGAACATCTCCTGCAGCAGCATGCGGTGCGCCGAGCCGAGGTCAGACTCGCGGAGGCGGCCGGGGTGATAGCTTTCAAGCTCATGCCCATTCGCCCGCAGAATTCCGTGCCGGCGCAACGCGATATGATACAGTTGTACCGCGCCGGGCGGCGTGACACGCAAGATGCGATCCCCATCGACGTAGTCGCCCGCCGGCGCCAAAACAGCGGCGCAGTTGAGAATTTCGGTGAACCTGTCCTGCCGAACTACCAGTCGTGCGGCGGGGCCGAGAACGAGATCCCCGCGCTCCAGACCTTCGGCCGGCAGGCGGAGCAGATGCGTCAGGCTGGTCGCCTCAGCCGCGAAATGAGGGAGGTAGGACGTGCTGCCTTTCCACACGATCGGCTCCGGCCCGCGATGCGTTTCGACAAGATCGCCGGGCCGCAGATCCTCTATCGCGACCGGCCCCATCACGGTGGAGATCAGCGTGCCCCGCGCAAAGGCGCTCGCGCAGGCTTCGAAAACGGGGCTCGCAGGGACGTTGACGGTCAGATCAAGAACCGAATGATCGTCCAGAAGTGCGGCAGCCTCGATGGTGCGCGTGAGAGCTACGTCGCGTCGAGGCTGCCCGTCGAACGTGGCAATGCGGTCCTTCGAGACCGCGTAGGCGTTGAAATCGTCCTTGGACGGGAACGGTGAGGGTTGAACCATGTGATCACCTTTCGGCTGGTCACATCCGCGTTGGCCCCCACCAACAACACCAGAAGGACGATGCAGACTGAATACCTATTGAATGCAGGGTATTCGCGCGATTCGTCAAAACGAAACGAAAATTGGCCGCGAGGGGCGGCCAATCGGAATAAAGCACAGTCACTGTTCACGCGTTTTCGATAAGCGTGCCACATTTGCACGATTTTACGCGCGCTTGCGCTCGGGCGTTTGGGCCTTGTTCCGGGCGAACATCGCCTTGCGCGCGGCGCCGCGTTGGAAGGGCAGGGCCGGGATGTCTTCCTTGGATGCGGCGACGACGGATGCGATGAATTTGGACTTGCGCGACATTGGACTGCTCCGAAGATTGGTTGTTGCTCTGTTAAACTTAATCAACCGTTTCAATGGGGCGGGTTTGTGACCATACGTGGACAATACAGGTGTAATCCTGTGATTGATTTTGGGCAGTGCGCTAGATCCGGATCGCGGCGATCAGCCGCCCGTAATCCGCCTCGCGCGCATGGGTCGCGCGGCGGTAGGAATAGAACCGGGTGCTATCCGAATAGGTACAGTGCCGAGTCCACTCGGCCTTAATCCCGGCGGATCGCAGCCTGTGGAGCCCGAAGCCCGGCAGGTCGAAGTGGTATCGCCCTTCGTTTCCAGTGACGAAAAAGCGGGCATATTGCGGGTCTTCGGCGAGGAACGTTTCAAGGAACTCCTCACCGACCTCATAGGCGCGCTGGCTGATGCTCGGTCCGATGACGGCGGCAATACCCTCGCGTCGCGCGCCCATGGCAATCATCGCATCGACCGTCGCTTCCAGCACACCATCGAGCGCGCCGCGCCAGCCGGCATGTGCGGCCCCGATCACCTGCGCCTCGGTATCGGCGAAAAGGACGGGTTGGCAATCGGCGGTCAGCACGCCAAGCGCGATGCCGGGCGTATGCGTCACCATCGCGTCGGCTTTCGGGCGCGGCTCATCGAGCGGGCCGGTGACGTCCCGCACAGCGGCCGAATGAACCTGATGGACCGAGACAAGGCGTTCAATCGGCACCTCCATCGCGTCCGCCACGCGAGAACGGTTGATGGACACGATCTCGCGCTGGTCGGAGGAGCCGGTTCCGCAGTTCAGCCCCGCGAACACGCCGGATGATGCGCCCCCTCTCCGGGTGAAAAACCCGTGGCGCATCGGGGCAAGGCTG
Source organism: Marivita sp. GX14005 (assembly GCF_023370775.1). Lineage (GTDB taxonomy): Bacteria > Pseudomonadota > Alphaproteobacteria > Rhodobacterales > Rhodobacteraceae > Marivita. The sequence continues at coordinate 587,636 of NZ_JAMCCQ010000001.1, read as the reverse complement.
TCGGAGGTGATGATCTCCAATGTCATGTCTCGAATCCAGGTGGCGGTGGGGCGTCGGCTGCATGGACGGCCAATACCTTGAACAGGGAACCCATTTCTTCGGGGTGGGTCAACCGCCGATGCGCCGCGATGTGACTGTCCAGTGACGACCCTTCAAGCGTACGGGCGAGCGTCTGCGCCCGCGCCGTGATGCCCAGATTCTCCAGAAACGCTCCCTGGGTCTGCAGCTTGGACACGGCGCAGCCGGCATGTTGTGCCGCAGTGGCGAGCGCCTCGAAGTCGACATGCGCTGTCAGATCGGCGCAACCCGGCGCGGCGAGGGGATCGACAGGACGATGCGCTTGCACCGCCTGGAACGTATCGCCGCGCGAACGCCAATCGCCGTAATCGATCACCAGCGCCGCGCCGCCATGCGCCGCGATCCGGCTGGCGAGCGTGTCCATGACAACGCCGCCCTGCGCACAGGTTTCGACCATCGCGCCGATTTCGGTATCCTCAAGCCGGTGATCGAGCGACGCGATTGGCGCGGCATCGCTTAACCCCATCTGCAATCCGCCATCTGCTCCAAGCCCGATCATCACTTCACGCCAGCCCGCCTTGTCGCGTTGGAACTGCCGAATGGGGAGCGCGTCGAAGAATTCGTTGGACACCGCGAAGAGCGGCAGGTTTTCCGGCAGGCGATCCGGCGTGTCGTGCCATTGCGGATCGACGCCGCGCAGCGCTCGGGCCTGGATCTCGCGCATCCTCGGCGATGCTTCGACCAGATGAAGGCGCATCGCGGCGTGAAACCCCGGCACCTGCCGCGTCGCGCGCAGCATATCGGCCATAAGCGTGCCGCGCCCCGGTCCGAGCTCGGCAAGCGCAAATACGGGTGGCGCGCCCTGATCGAGCCAGCTTTGCGCAAGGCACAGACCGACAAGCTCTCCGAACATCTGGCTAATTTCCGGCGCGGTGGTGAAATCGCCCTGCACGCCCAGGGGCTCGCGCGTCGTGTAATAGCCGTGTTCGGGGTGCAGCAGACAGGCCGTCATGTATTGCGCCACCGTCATCGGGCCGGTTGTCTTGATCTGCGCACGCAGGATATCGGCGAGAGCGGTCATTGGCGCCGTGCCGTGATCCAGAGATAGGCGCCGAGCGCGATCATCGGCAGCGACAGGATCTGCCCCATCGTCAGGCCGTAGCCGTCCATATGCCATGCCAGACCGAGCGGATTGCCCGGCTCGATGAATTGCGCGTCGGGCTGGCGCACGAATTCGACCAGAAAGCGCGCAGTTCCATAGCCCGCGATGAATATCCCGGCGACGCGCCCCGGTGCCTTGAGCGCTCCGCGCCGGAAGGCAAGCCACAGCAGAACCGCACCGAGCAGCGCGCCTTCGAGCAGCGCTTCGTAGAGTTGCGAGGGATGCCGGGCGCATACCATTCCACTCGCCTGACCGCAGTCCTGCGCTGCCTCGCCGGGAAAGATCACGCCCCAGGGAAGATCGGTCGGCCGGCCCCAAAGCTCTGCATTGATGAAATTCGCGATCCGCCCCAGGAACAGTCCCGGAGGCGTAGCAAGTGCCATCATGTCGAGGGCGGGTCGCAGCGGGATACTGGCGCGTGCGCAGTAGATCACGCCGGCAACGATCACGCCGATCAGCCCGCCATGAAAGGACATGCCGCCCTGCCAGATGGCAAGGATCTGCCCTGGATTGGCGAAATAGTATTCCGGTTGATAGAAAAGAACGAAGCCGAGCCGCCCGCCAAGGATGATGCCCAGAATGACCCAGGTGAGCAACTCCTCGACCTGTTCGGGCCGCATCGGCGGTTTTTCATCGCGCCACAGACCGTTGCGCCGGACCGCAGCGACGGCAATGCGCCAGCCGATCAGGATGCCCGCGATATAGGCAAGCGCATACCAGCGCAGCGCGAATTCGATCCCGAAGAGCGAGATCGAGAACAGCTCCGGTGATATGTCGGGGAAGGGAAGGCCGGTGTTCATGCGCGCTACCTGTCCTTCGTTTCGCGGTGAAGTCAACCTTGTGCGCCGACGTTCCGGCACCCATATAGGGGCGTAACTGTAACGGGAGAATTCAATGCAGACCCGCAACAAGGTTTTCGAAGATATCTCGCAGCTGATGACGAATGCGATGGGTGTGGCTCAAGGCGCGAAAGAAGAAGCCGAGACAGCCATGAAATCGATGCTCGACCGGTGGCTCGCCGACCGCGATTTCGTGACGCGCGAGGAATTCGACGCGGTGCGCGCGTTGGCGCAAAAGGCGCGCGAGGAAAACGAGGCGCTAAAAGCGCGGCTCGACAAGCTCGAGGATGGTGGCAAGGGCTGACGGCTGGCCGGTATTTTCGCTATCGCCATTCTCGGGGTTGACGCGAAGCTCTCTGGATATTGAGGTCGCTTGGTCAAGCGCTGCGATGACGCGGGGGTGATCCTTCGTTGTCTTCGTGTCTGACGCGAGGATCTTCCGACAGAAACGCTCACTCAACGAAAAGCGCGACAAACGCCATAAGCTGTGCTACCATTCGCGCTCGCCACATTTTGTGGACTTCTCCACAACTTATTGTGTTTGTCCCCCAGTTTACGCTTTACGCAGAGGCTCTGTGAAGGCACCCTATCTGGTATGGGGCCAATGAAACAACGCAGCCCCTAGAGCAGGCACCGAGCGCTTGGGGCATTCTCGCTCCACAGCTACAGGCACAAGGAGGCGGCGTCATGGCCCTATCCGAACATTATCTCGAAGACGATATTCATCCCATCGATATCGTCGAACATATCGCGGCGCATCACGATTGGGAATTCGACCGGATCGGTGACGACCAGATCGCGATGGCGGTCGAAGGGCAGTGGCGCACCTATTCGATCACGTTGGCATGGTCACAGGCAGATGAAACACTTCGGCTGATCTGCACCTTCGACATGGATCCGCCCGCCGACAAATTGCCGGCGCTCCATGAATGTCTGAACGCGGTCAACGACCAATGCTGGGCCGGGGCGTTCACCTATTGGGCGGAGGCCAAGCTGATGGTCTATCGCTACGGGCTTGTCCTCGCCGGCGGCAATGTTGCCAGCGCCGATCAGATCGACACGATGATCGCTTGCGCCGTCACCGGGGCGGAACGGTATTATCCGGCGTTCCAGCTTGTCGTCTGGGGCAACCGCACCGCGAAAGAAGCGCTTCAGGTCGCCATTGCAGAGGCTTACGGCCACGCGTAACACTTGCCCCTGACTTGAAGGAGGGGGCAAGATGAAGAATTCCGAGATCGCGCGCCGCGGGCTGGTGCTCCTTGGATGCGGCAAGATGGGGTCGGCCATGCTCGAAGGCTGGCTTGCCGGAGGATTGCCATCAGGTTCCGTCTGGATCAGCGATCCGAACCCGTCGGATTGGGTGCAGGCGCAGGGCGTTAAGGTGAACGTCGATCTGCCGAGTAATCCGGCCATTGTCCTCGTCGCCGTCAAACCGCAAGTCATGCACGACGCGCTGCCGTCCCTGTCGAAGCTGGGGAATGGCAATACGCTGTTTCTGTCAGTTGCCGCCGGGATCACGCTTTCATGGTTCGAAGATATGCTCGGTGAGCAGACTCCGATTATCCGGTCCATCCCGAACACACCGGCAGCGATCAAGCAGGGCATCACTGCGATCATCGGCAATGCGCATGTAACCGAGCCGCAGATGCGGGAGGCCGAAACGCTGCTCTCGGCGATCGGCGAGACCGTGAGGCTCGAAACCGAGGACCAGATGGACGCGGTGACGGGGCTGAGCGGTTCCGGGCCGGCCTATGTCTTTCACATGATCGAATGTCTGGCCAAGGCCGGCGAGGCGCAGGGTTTGCCGTCCGAGCTTTCCATGACACTCGCCAAGGCGACGGTTGCAGGAGCCGGCGCGCTGGCGATGCAGTCGGCCGAGCCGCCGAGCCAATTGCGAAAGAACGTGACCAGCCCCAACGGCACCACGCAAGCGGGGCTGGAAGTGCTGATGAACGAGGAAACTGGTTTGCCGCCTCTCATGGCGCGCACTGTCGATGCCGCTGCAAGGCGGTCGAAGGAGCTTGCCAATGGATGAGATCACGTTCGACGATTTCATGAAGGTCGATATCCGCGTCGGCACGGTCACACGCGCCGAGACCTTTCCGGAAGCGCGCAAGCCAGCGCTGAAACTTTGGGTCGATTACGGCGGGGAGATCGGGATACGCAAATCTTCCGCCCAGATTACTGTTCACTACGATCCGGATACGCTGATCGGGCGCAAGGTCTTGGGGGTTGTCAACTTCCCGCCGCGCCAGATCGGGCCGTTCATGTCAGAGGCGCTTGTGCTCGGCTTTCCCGATGCCAATGGCGATATCGTCCTCGCCGTGCCGGATCATCCCACGCCGAACGGAGCGCGCCTATGCTGAAACTGCTGATCACCCGCCCCTTGCCCGACCGCGTCATCGCCAAGGCACGCGAGCATTTCGATCTGACCCTGCGTGAGGAAACGCGCCCGCTGTCGCGCGATGAGCTCATTGCCAGCCTGCAAAGTTACGATATCGTCCTGCCCACGCTTGGAGATGCCTACAGCGCCGAAATCTTCGCCGCCGTTCCCGAACCGCGCGCCAAGGTGCTCGCCAATTTCGGCGTTGGATACAATCATATCGACGTGAAGGCCGCCAATGCCGCCGGGATCGCCGTCAGCAACACGCCGGGTGCCGTGACCGATGCGACCGCCGATACCGCGCTGACGCTCATGCTGATGACCTGCCGCCGGGCGGGCGAAGGCGAGCGCATGGTGCGTGCCGGAGCATGGAAAGGCTGGCATCCGACACAACTTCTTGGTCTGCATATGTCAGGCAAGACACTCGGCATCGTGGGCATGGGCCGGATCGGTCAGGCCATCGCGCGCCGCGCGCATTTCGGCTTCGGTATGACGATCAAGTATTTCAACCGCTCGAAGAAGGACGTGGATCTGCCGGCCGAACAGGTGGACGGTCTGAGCGCGCTTGCCGGACAGGTCGATATCCTCGTCGTCGCTGTCCCCGGCGGCGCGGAGACGCATCACCTGATCGATGCCGATGTGCTGCGCGCAATGAAGCCGCATGCGATCCTCGTCAATATCGCGCGGGGCGATGTGGTCAGCCAGTCCGCACTCATCGACGCGCTTGGGTCCGGGCAGATCGCCGGGGCGGGGCTCGATGTCTACGAGTTCGAACCGCAAGTTCCACAGGCGCTGATCGACATGGAAAACGTCACGCTGTTGCCGCATCTCGGAACCGCTGCGCTGGAGGTGCGCGAAGATATGGGGTTCATGGCGCTCGACAACGCGATCTCGGCCGCTGAAGGGCGGGGCTTGCCCAATCAGGTTTGACGGTCATCGGTGTTCCGGTCTTTCTGCGTTTCCCTCGGCAGTGGGCCGGTTTCCGTCAGATCGCTATGGGGCGACCATTCCGGGCTGCGTTCCTTGATCCGGCGCGCCACGATCAACGCGCTCGGCCAAGCCATCAGCCAGCCGACAATCGCGACCGCAACGAGAACCCAACCGTGATAGCCAAGGGAATACGCTGCAACGACCAGCGCGCCGGAAATCAGCGCACCGCTTAGAAGGGTAAGAATGACCGACAATCGGTTCATGGTGGCGTCCTTTCCCTGATTTAACGTCGAGGCAGCTTGGCCGGTTCCGATTTGCCGGCCGGGGCGCCCTTGACGCGGGCGGGTGCATCGCCTTTTGTCGGACGACCGATGACACATCCGAGGAGCCGCAGAATGATCCAGCCCGCCATCACCGGAAGCGGAGTCTTCACACCGGAAGAGGTCATCACCAATGCGGAACTGGTGCGTGCGTTCAATGCCTATGCCGACAAGGTGAATGCCCGAAACGCGGATGCCATCGCGGCCGGAGAGGCGCAGCCGATCGCTCACTCCAGCGAAGATTTCATCGTCAATGCATCAGGGATCGAGCAGCGGCATGTGATCGACAAATCTGGAATCCTCGATCCGGATCGCATGTATCCCGACATTGCTCCGCGCCCCGACGATGCGCCGTCCTTGATGGCGGAAATGGCGCAGAAGGCGATCGTGCAGGCGCTCGATCAGGCAGACCGCGAGGCGAGCGAAATCGATCTGGTGATCTGCGCGGCGTCCAATCTCGAACGGGCCTACCCCGCTGTCGCGGTGGAGATACAGGATTTGCTGGGGGCGGGCGGCTTTGCGTTCGACATGAATGTCGCCTGTTCCTCGGCGACCTTCGGCATACAGGCGGCCGCCGACATGATCCGCGCGGGCTCTGCCCGCTGCGCCGTCGTGGTGAGCCCCGAGATCTGCTCGGCGCATCTCGAATGGCGCGACCGCGATTGTCATTTCATCTTCGGCGATGTGGCCACCGCCGTGATCGTCGAGCCCGCTGAAGAGGCGACAGCGGAGCACTTCATCATCCAAAGCACGCGCTGCGAGACGAAGTTCTCCAACAATATCCGCAACAATAACGGCTTCCTGCGCCGCGCGCATGACCAGATGGAGGATCGGCGCGACATGCAGTTCATGCAGAACGGTCGCAAGGTCTTTAAGGAGGTGCTGCCGATGGTGTCCGCACATATCCTCGATCATCTGGAGGCGGAAGGCTGGCAGCCGGACGATTTAAGGCGGCTCTGGTTGCACCAGGCGAACAAGACGATGAACGACTTCATCGGCAAGAAGGTGTTGGGCCGCACGCCCGGCGCGGGCGAGCAGCCCAACATCCTTCAGGACTACGCCAACACATCCTCCGCCGGATCGATCATCGCCTTTTCGCTCCACTCCGGCGATCTGAAACCCGGCGCCAAGGGTGTGATCTGTTCCTTCGGCGCGGGCTATTCCGTCGGCTCGGTTCTGGTCGAGCGAGCATAAAAAAGAGGGCCGTAAAGGCCCTCTTTTCCGTGACTATCCAGTTGGATCAATCCCAGAAGCCCTCATCGACTTCAGGAAGTTCCTCAAGCTGCTCTTCGCTGAGCGGCGTGACGAACGCATATGTCTTGTCGTCAACCGGCACGAGGCTGACATCCTCGACTGCGATCATGACATGCTTGTCGGCAATATCGAGAAAGCCGCCGACTTCACCCACGATGCCGATCATCTGTCCGTCGCGCGACAGGATGATGTCCTCGATCTCGCCGATCTCGTTCCAGTTGGTGCCGACAGCGTCATATCGCATGTCCGGGTCCCAGCCTTCGTCATCGGCTTCGTTCATCGTGTAGATATTGCCGCCGGTGATGTCGCGCGTGCGGATCAGATCGCCGCGCATTTCGGACATCGCCATGCTTCTTTCGCCGATTTCCATCGCCATCGTGTCCTGGGCCCACGCTCCGGTGCTGGCAACGGTGAGGGCGAGTGCGCTAGCAAACAACTTGGTCATTTCTGTCTCCTTCGTTGGTCTTGTATACCCTCACAACGAAGATCCTGACGCGCTGTTCCCGAGAGGTGCAAATTTCTACTCGGCGCGGGTGGCTTGCCTCCAATGCCGCCGGCACAGGCTGACATAGGTTTCATTGCCGCCGATCTGCACCTGCGCGCCTTCGGTCAGCACGCGGCCCTCATCGTCCTGCCGCACCACCATCGTCGCCTTTCGCCCGCAATGGCAGATCGTGCGCACCTCGCGCAGGCTGTCGGCGAGCGCGAGCAGTGTGGCCGAGCCGGGAAAGAGCTGCCCTTGGAAGTCGACGCGCAGCCCGTAGGCCATGACCGGAACGCCCAGATCATCGGCCACGCGCGCGAGTTGCCACACTTGCGCCGGGGTCAGGAACTGGGCCTCATCGATGAAAATGCAGGCCAGTGGCTCTTGCTCCAAGTGGGTGGCGATACGCGCAAAAAGGTCGTCGGAGGGCGAAAACACATCCGCATCGCGTGCAAATCCGATGCGCGAGCCGATGCGGCCGGTCCCTGAACGGTTGTCGAAGGCCGCAGTCATCCGGTAGACGGACATGCCGCGTTCCTCGTAATTATGCGCGGCCTGCAGAAGCAGGGTCGATTTGCCCGCGTTCATGGTGGAATAATGGAAATAAAGCTTGGCCATGCCGCCATGTGCCGCAAGGCGGAAAGGCTCGCAAGCCCGCAGCGACGGAACTTGCGAAATTCATTCCGCGTCGTTTCTGGCGGTTGCGCGGGAAGGGAAGAGCGGCGTGAAGCGCTTTGAAGGGGTGATTTCCGATCGCGGCTCGAAATACGCGGTCAGCGGCGGACCGGCCCGCGACCGGGCTGAGGTGCAGGCGTTTCTGAAGGATCTGAAGCGCGTGAAGAAATACGCCAAGGCGACGCACAACACCTGGGCGGTGGTCTTCTCCGAGGGCGGTCCGGTCAAGAATGACGATGGCGAAGGCGGCGCAGGCCAGTTGATCCTTCAGATGCTGGAACGCGCGGGTCTCTGCGATCATGTCGTCGTGGTGACGCGGTGGTATGGCGGCAAGCACCTGGGCGGCGACCGGTTCCGCCACGTTCAGGATTGCGTCAGGCACTACCTAGAGCACCGGTAGGTCTTTCCGTTACGGAAAGACCACGATGCTCTGGCGCATCGTGGTTCTAGAGCCTGCCCCAGAGATCGTATTCACCGGCCTCGTCCACCTCGACCGTGACGATCTCCCCGACATTCAGCGCGTCGGTGCCCTCGTCGATAAAGAGGTTGCCGTCGATTTCCGGCGCGTCGGCTTTCGTACGGCAGGTGGCGATCCCGTCTTCGTCGATCTCGTCCACGATCACTTCGAGCCGCTGACCGAGCTTCGCGGCCAGCTTCGCCTCGGAAATCGCTTGCGCCGTTTCCATGAAGCGGTTCCAGCGATCCTGTTTGACCTCATCAGGCACATGACCCGGAAGCGCGGCGGATCGCGCACCGGCGACGTTTTCGTATTGGAAGCACCCGACCCGGTCGAGCTGCGCTTCCTCCAGCCAATCGAGAAGCGTCTGGAACTCTTCTTCGGTTTCGCCCGGATAGCCGACGATGAAGGTGGAGCGCAGCGTGATGTCCGGGCAAATTTCGCGCCAGGCGGCGATCTCGTCCAGCGTGCGGGCCGAAGCGGCGGGGCGCGCCATGCGGCGGAGCGTGTCCGGGTGCGCGTGCTGAAACGGAATGTCGAGATACGGCAGGATCAGCCCATCGGCCATGAGCGGCACCAGATCGCGCACATGAGGATAGGGGTAGACGTAATGCATCCGCACCCAAGCGCCGAGCCTGCCCAGATCGCGGGCGAGCGGCAGGATGGGAAACTTGTCCTCCCGGTCCTTCCAATCCGTGCCATAGGCCGAGGTGTCCTGAGAGATGACCAGAAGCTCCTTCACCCCGCTCTCGACCAGCTTTTCCGCCTCGCGCAGCACGGCACGGGACGGGCGCGAGGTGAGCTTGCCGCGCATGTCGGGGATGATGCAGAACTTGCAAGCGTGATTGCAGCCTTCGGAGATCTTCAGATAGCTGTAATGCCGGGGTGTCAGGCTGACGCCGGAGGCGGGAAGCAGATCGACGAACGGGTCGGGCGAGGGCGGGACCGCCTTATGCACCGCGTCCAGCACCTGTTCGTATTGGTGCGGGCCGGTCACGGCAAGAACCTTTGGATGCGCGCCTGTGATGTAGTCCGGCTCGGCTCCAAGGCAGCCGGTGACGATCACCTTGCCGTTTTCATTCAGCGCCTCGCCGATCGCGTCGAGGCTTTCGGCCTTGGCGGAATCCAGAAAGCCGCAGGTGTTCACGATCACCGCATCGGCGCCCGAATAGTCGGGGCTGATCCCGTATCCTTCGGCGCGCAGCCGCGTCAGGATACGTTCGGAATCGACAAGCGCTTTCGGGCAGCCGAGCGAGACCATGCCGATAAGCGGCTGACCGGAACGGGGCGTTTCCGCGATGCGGGCCATGGGGGCCAGATCGGGGCGCAGGGAAGGCGGGTTTTGAGACATGGGCGGCGTATAAGGCCCGCCGGGGCGATGGGGAAGAGCGAAACGCGTTTGTGAAGGTCAGGTGGGCCTGGGGATCGGCGGATCGCGCCCGAGACCCCCGAAACCGAACCGCGACCCTAGCGCCGACGATCCCGGCGCGAGCTCATGGGTTGGAACGCGACGCCGACATGCGCCTCGCAATAGGGTTTGCCCTGCTGCACCGGCAGGCCGCAGAACCAGAAATTCGGCGTTGCCGGATCGCCGACGGGCCATTTGCAGGTGCGCTCCGTCAGTTCCATCAGCGATAGTTTCTTGGCCTTCTTCTCGACCGCGTTGACCTTGGCCAGCGCTTCCGGGCTGATCTCGTTGGCCGAAGGCTGTGGCGGCAGTGGTTGGCCGGCCGGGATGATCTGCTTGCGCGGGGAAGCTTGAGGCGTGGCCGATTGCGTTTCCATCACCGTTTCGGGCGCCGCCGGTTTGGCCGGGGCAGCCTTCGGCGCGGGCTTGGCCTTGGCTTCGGGCTTTGCCGGCTTCGGTTCGGGCTTGGCCGGGGTCGGACCGGCCGCGCCGGCGCGATTGGACAGGCCGAGCCGGTGCACCTTGCCGATCACGGCATTGCGCGTCACACCGCCCAGTTCCTTGGCGATCTGGCTGGCAGACTGCCCCTCGCCCCACATCTTCTTGAGCAGTTCAACACGTTCATCGGTCCAGGACATCCGCGCCCTCCATCAAAAAGAGCGGCCCGTTTGCGTTGGCCGCCCATACGATCTAAGTCGATCCTTATTCTAATCATGCGCGGCGAAGTTACAACCCGCGCAGAGGTGCAAAGAGGCTTGGTGATGCAGGGCAGCGGGCAACAGGTAACGCAGGAACGCCGCTTCGGGCGGATCAACTGGATGGGGCTCTACACGCTGGCGGAGCGCGAGATCCTCCGCTTCATCAAGGTGTGGACGCAGACGCTTCTGGCACCGCTGGTGACGGCCGGGCTGTTCGTGGTGATCTTCACCATCGCCATCGGCCCGCGCCGGGGCGATGTGATGGGCGTGGATTTCACCACCTTCATCGGGCCGGGTATACTGATGATGACGGTGATCCAGAACGCCTTTGCCAATACGTCTTCTTCCATCGTCGTGTCGAAAGTGCAGGGCAATATCGTCGATACGCTGATGCCGCCGCTGTCGGCCGGCGAGCTGGTGCTTGGCTATCTGGCCGGCGGCATCGCGCGCGGACTCATCGTGGCTCTGGCTATCGCCGCGGCTCTCTGGCTCTTTGTCGGGATCGTGCCGCAGCATCCGTTCGTTGCGCTGTTCTTCGTCATCATCGGCGCGGCTCTGCTTTCGGCCATCGGAATGGTCGCCGGGATCTATGCCGAGAAGTTCGATCAAATGGCCGCGATCACCAATTTCATCGTCACGCCGCTCGCCTTCCTGTCCGGCACGTTCTATTCCGTCGATGCGCTGCCGCCGGTGCTCAACCAGATCACGCATCTCAACCCGATCTTCTATCTGATCGACGGGGCGCGCTGGGGGCTTCTCGATGTCTCCGACAGCAGCCCTGTTCTGGGCGCGGCGGTGTCCGTCGTCACGACCGTCGCGGTGTGCCTCGTCGCGTGGTGGCTCTTCCGCAAAGGCTATCGGCTCAAGGCGTAAGCGCTCAGCCCCGCCGCTCGGGCACGATCTGCTGCACGATGCCCACGAGGATGAGATAGACCGACGTGGCCACCAGCCCCCAATGCGCCCAGCTTTCGGGGTGGAAATCGACCCACGCGGCCCAACCGGCGAAAAACGTCCAGCCCAGGGCGATCGGCAGGGACAGCGCGCGCCAACGCTCCGTGCGCACGGGATGGATGAACTTGAGCGGCAGGAACATGGCCACCGCGAGAAGCGCGACCAGAACCAGCGAGACCCAGAAATTCGGCTCTATCGCGAAGAGGACGAGCACCAGCATGTTCCACGCGCCCGGAAATCCGTTGAAGGAATTGTCCGCCGTCTTCATCCGGCTGTCCGCGAAATAGAGCGCGGATGCGAAAGTGATGACGATGATCGCGAACCATCCGGTCCAGCCGGGCAGGAGCCCCGACTGAAAGAGCGCGAAGGCCGGGATGAACACATAGGTCAGATAGTCGATGATCAGATCGAGCAATTCGCCGTCGAACCGCGGCGCGTTCGTCTTGACGTTGTATTTTCGCGCCAAAGGGCCGTCGATCCCGTCTACGGCGAAGGCCACGACCAGCCACAGGAACATGATCGACCATTCCTCCTGCGCGGCGGCGAGCAGGGCGAGCATGGCGAACACGGCGCCAGTGGCGGTGAAAAGATGAACGAGCAGGGCGCGGGTGTGTAAAGTCATTCGGTCGTTTTGACCGAAATGCCGCGGCCGTGCAATGCACCTGCGGCGGTTTCGGGGCCACGATGCGTCGACGCATCGCGCGTTTCCGACCTTCGGAAACGCCCCGCGCCGGGGTCAGGCTTTCAGGCGCTGACCGTCATGTCCCGAAATCGTCGTCGCCACGATCTGCCCGACCGGCTGCGGAGTGGCGAAGCGGACTTCGGCGAATTGCTCGGTCCGGCCCATATCCGGCGCTTCCATCAGGACGCGATGCGCGCAGCCATGTTGCGCGATCAGGTGCCGCGTGACAGCCGCAGCGCCCGCCGCCCGAAGCCGCGCGGCGCGCTCCTTGATCGCGCGGCCGCCCACCTGCGGCATCCGCGCGGCAGGCGTGCCCTGCCGCGGCGAATAGGGAAAGACATGCAGCCACGTCAGATGACATTCCTCGACCAATTTCAGCGAATTGTCGAAATGCGCCTCGGTCTCTGTCGGAAAGCCGGCGATGATATCGGCGCCGAAGGTCATGTCTGGGCGCAGCGCGCGTGCGTCTTCCGCGAAACGGATTGCATCATCGCGCAGGTGTCGCCGTTTCATGCGTTTCAGGATCAGGTCGTCGCCATGTTGCAGGCTCAGGTGCAGATGGGGCATCAGGCGCGGCTCGGTGGCGATGGCCTGCATCAGGTTCTCGTCCACCTCGATCGAATCGATCGAACTGATCCGCAGGCGCGGCAGGTCCGGCACCAGCTTGAGGATGCGCATGACCAGATCGCCCAGCTTGGGCTGTGCGGGCAAGTCGGCACCCCAGCTCGTAAGATCCACGCCGGTCAGCACGACCTCGTTGAAGCCCTTGTCCACCAGCCGCTTGATCTGGTCCACGATCACGCCCGCAGGCACCGACCGCGAGTTGCCGCGGCCATAGGGGATGATGCAGAAGGTGCAGCGATGATCGCAGCCGTTCTGAACCTGCACATAGGCGCGGCTGCGGGTGCCGAACCCGTCGATGAGATGCTGTGCGGTTTCCGTGACGGACATGATGTCGTTGACCTGCACAGTCTCTGTGTCGCCGATAAAATCCGCGGCGAGGCCATTCCAGGTGCCCGGCGTCATCTTCTCGGTATTGCCGATCACGGCATCCACTTCGGCCATCGCGCTGAAGGTCTCGGGCTCCGTCTGCGCGGCACAGCCGGTGACGATGAGCTTCGCGTCCGGGTTCTCGCGCCGCAGTTTGCGGATTTCCTGCCGCGCCTTGCGCACCGCTTCGGACGTGACCGCGCAGGTGTTCACGATCACCGCATCGCGGACGCCCGCCTGTGCGGCAAGATCCTTCATCGCCTCGGTCTCGTATGCGTTGAGCCGGCAGCCCAGGGTGGTGAATTTCGGCGCGCTCATGAATGTGCCTCCAGCCATTCGGGCATGAGCCGGCCGGTAAACACATGCGTGGTCGGCCCTGTCATCCAGACACCGTCATCGCGCCAATCGATTTCGATCCGCCCGCCATCGAGGTCGATCGTCACCCGCCGTCCGGTCAACCCGCGCCGCGCGGCGGCAACCGCCGTCGCGCAGGAGGATGAGCCGGAGGCAAGCGTCACGCCGACACCGCGTTCCCAGACGCGCATCCGAAGATGATCCCGGCCGACGAGGCTGGCGAATTGCACATTCGTGCGCTCGGGGAAAAGCGGATGATGCTCGATCTCGGCCCCCCGCGTTTCAAGATCGACACCCTCGGCATCCTCCACGAAGAACGTGCAATGCGGGTTTCCCATGCCGGTCGCGACCGGCGTGCCTTCAATGGGAAGCTCCAGCGTGTCCAAGGCCGAGGCCAAGGGCACATCGCGCCAATCGAGCTGCGGCTGTCCCATGTTCACAGACGTCAATCCGTTCCCGGCATCGCGCGCGAAAAGCTGTCCGCGCTCTGTCGTCAGGATCGCTTCCGCAGCGCCCGATTCGTCCATCAGATGCCGGGCAATGCATCGTGTGGCGTTCCCGCAGGCTGCCGAGGTCGAACCATCCGCGTTATAGAACACCAGCCGCGCCGTCGCGCCATCGCCGCTGCGCGACAGAATGGCCAATTGGTCGAATCCGACGCCGCAATGCCGATCCCCGATGGCGCGCGCCAGACCGGGCGTCATCTGCCTGTCCGAGTCGCGCAGATCCAGCACGACAAAATCATTGCCGAGCCCGTGCATTTTCATGAAAGAAAGGCCGTTCGCCATCTGGTCCACCATCCGCGCGGATATACGCGCCCCGAGGGTATCTTTCCAGCCTGCGGAAGGGCGGAAAATTCATCTCCATGAAGGAATGTCGTTTTTTTGGGGTTGACCGCCAACCGCCCTCTTTCTAGACACCGCGCCAGTGGGCCGTTAGCTCAGTTGGTAGAGCAACTGACTTTTAATCAGTGGGTCGCAGGTTCGAATCCTGCACGGCTCACCACTGTATCCTCAAGATTCGCGATGTATCCGCAGCTTGCCGAGCGTGTGGCGCTGTGCATGTGAAAGTCTTCCCTATGTTAAACCGAACTTTCCAGTTGCGAGTCGTTCGCAAAATCATATGTTGTTGCGAGTGATTTGCATGTGCAGATCGAACCTGTCATACCGCTGCAAGGAGGATCGTCCATGACACCCCGCTCAACCGCCATCATCATCGCCGCAACGTTCGGCCTTTGCACTGGTGCGGCTTCGGCCGAAGACAGGATGAAGGTGGTCACAACCTTCACCGTGCTTGCCGACATGGCCGCGAATGTCGCTGGCGACGCGGCCGAGGTGGTCTCCATCACCAAACCCGGAGCGGAAATCCATGGCTACGAGCCGACGCCGCAGGATATAGTGCGCGCCTATGATGCCGACCTCATCCTGTGGAACGGGATGAACCTGGAGCTTTGGTTCGAACAATTCGTCTCGAATCTCGGTGATATTCCGTCCGTGACACTGACTGACGGGATCGATCCAATTTCCATCGCGTCGGGCAGCTATGAGGGGAAACCGAACCCGCACGCCTGGATGGGGCTGGATAATGCGCTGATCTATATCGACAACATCGCCAAAGCCTTTTCCGAGCACGATCCGGGCAATGCCGAGATCTATGCGGCAAACGCCGAGCGCTACAAGGACGAGCTGCGCGCGACGATCAAGCCGCTGCGCGACGCGATTGCAACCATCCCCGAGGACCAGCGTTGGCTTGTCACATGCGAAGGCGCGTTCAGCTATCTGGCGCGGGATTTCGGGATGAAGGAGCTGTATCTCTGGCCGATGAACGCCGATCAGGTCGGCACGCCGCAGGAGGTGCGGGGCGTCATCGACGGGGTCCGCGAGAACGACATCCCGGTGGTGTTCTGCGAAAGCACCGTCAACACCGCCCCGGCGCAGCAGGTCGCCCGCGAGACCGGCGCGCGCTATGGCGGAGAGCTCTACGTCGATTCGCTCAGCATGGCCGATGGGCCGGTGCCGACCTATCTGGACCTGCTGACGGTCACATCGCGCACCGTTGTCGATGGGCTGACAGACGGGCAATGAGGCACATGACAAAGGATTTCGCCATGCTCGATGAGCAGAGCCAGAATTCGAGCGCCGCCGCCGGTCATTCTGGCGGCGCTGGGCTTTCGCTGCAGGACGTGACCGTGACCTATCGCAACGGTCATACCGCGCTCTGGAATGCGAGTTTCGAGATCCCGCGCGGCACCGTGACTGCGCTTGTCGGCGTAAACGGGGCCGGGAAATCCACGATCTTCAAGGCGATCATGGGGTTCGTGCCGGCGGCAAGCGGTGAGATCCGGATCCTCGGCATGCCGGTGCGCGAGGCTGTGGCGCGGAATTTCGTCGCCTATGTGCCGCAATCCGAAGAGGTGGATTGGGCCTTTCCCGTTCTCGTGGAGGATGTGGTGATGATGGGCCGCTATGGCCATATGGGCTTCCTGCGGCGCCCGAAACAGGCCGATCACGATGCGGTCGATCAGGCGCTGCAGCGCGTGAACATGCAGGACTTCCGGCATCGCCAGATCGGCGAGCTTTCCGGCGGGCAGCGCAAACGCGTCTTCCTCGCCCGCGCGCTGGCGCAGGACGGGCAGGTGATCTTGCTCGATGAGCCGTTCACCGGGGTCGACGTCAGGACGGAGGAGCAGATCATCGCCCTGCTGCGCGAACTGCGCGACGAGGGGCGGGTGATGCTCGTGTCCACCCACAACCTCGGCTCCGTGCCGGAATTCTGTGACCGAACCGTTCTGGTGAAGGGAACCGTGCTGGGCTACGGGCCGACCGATACCACCTTCACCCGTGCCAATCTCGAAGAGGCGTTCGGTGGCGTTTTGCGGCATTTCACGCTCGGCGGCGAAGTGCTGCACGATGACGAGGACGCGCGCGAGGTGACGATCTTCACCGATGATGAACGCCCCTTCGTCCAATATGGCGACAAGACCCAGCGCACGGATGCGAAGACATGATCGGCGTGTTGCTGGAACCCTTCGCCTATAACTACATGGCGAACGCGATGTGGGTCTCCGCCCTTCTGGGCGGTGTCTGCGCGTTCCTCTCCTCCTATCTGATGCTCAAGGGCTGGTCGCTGATCGGCGACGCGCTGTCTCATTCGGTCGTTCCGGGCGTGGCGGGCGCGTATATCCTCGGCCTGCCATTCGCACTTGGCGCGTTCATCGCGGGCGGGCTGGCTGCCGGGGCAATGCTCTTCCTGTCGGAACGCTCTGGGCTCAAGGTCGATGTGATCATCGGCCTGATCTTCACGTCCTTCTTCGGGCTCGGCCTCTTCATCGTGTCGATCAATCCGATGTCGGTGTCGATCCAGACGATCACCATGGGCAATATCCTTGCCATTACGCCCGAGGACACGTTGCAACTCGCGCTGATCGGGTTCGTCACGCTCGCCATCCTGCTGGCGAAGTGGAAAGACCTGATGGTCACTTTCTTCGATGAAAACCATGCCCGCACGATCGGGCTGCACCCGCAACGGCTCAAGGCGGTGTTCTTCGTGCTGCTCTCGGCCTCTGTCGTCGCGGCGATGCAGACCGTGGGCGCGTTCCTCGTGATCGCGATGGTCGTCACGCCGGGCGCGACGGCCTATCTGATATGCGACCGGTTCCCGCGGCTGATCCTGACATCGGTGGCCATCGGCGTTTTGACGAGCTTTGCCGGAGCCTATGCCAGCTATTTCCTGAACGGCGCAACGGGCGGGATCATCGTCACGTTGCAAACGCTGGTCTTCCTTGCCGCCTTCGTCTTCGCCCCGCAGCACGGGCTTCTTGCGGCACGGCGCAAGGCGCGGGAAGCGCTGCGTCGCGGTCCGTCCTCGGACAGTCTCGTCTCGGACAGTCTCGCAAAGGAGAGCGCGTGATGGATATCGAAACGCTGCTTCTGCCGTTCCGCTTCGCGTTCATGCAGAACGCGTTCTACATTTCGATGATCGTTGCCATTCCGACGGCGCTGTTGTCGTGCTTTCTGGTGCTGAAGGGATGGGCCTTGATGGGTGACGCGGTCAGCCACGCTGTGCTGCCCGGCATCGTTCTGGCCTATATTTTCGGTATTCCGCTGCTCGTTGGTGCCTTCGCCGCCGGCATGACCTGTGCCGTTGCGACAGGATATCTGGCGTCCAACAGCCGGGTCAAACAGGATACCGTCATGGGCGTCGTGTTTTCGGGAATGTTCGCGGTCGGTATCGTGCTCTATGTCTCGATCGAAACGAACGCCCATCTCGATCATATCCTTTTCGGCAACATGCTCGGGGTGGAGGCTTACGAGCTTTGGACCGCCGGCGTCATCTCCGCGTTGGTTTCCAGTGTGCTGGTGCTCAAGTGGAAAGACCTTCTGCTGCATAGCTTCGATCCAGCGCAGGCACAGGCATCAGGGTTGAGCGTGAGCCTTCTGCATTACGGACTTCTCGCCACGCTGTCGCTCGCCATTGTCGCGACGCTCTCCGCCGCAGGTTTGATCCTCGCCATCGGTTTGCTGATCGCGCCCGGCGCGATCGCGTTCCTGCTGGTGCGCAAGTTCTCGACGATGCTCTGGCTTTCGGTCATCATCAACATGGGGGCGATGTTGCTGGGCACCTATCTGAGCTTCTATCTCGACAGCGCGCCGGCGCCGACCATCATCCTCATTCTTACCATGCTCTTCCTGATCGCCTTTATCCGGCGGCAGGCCATCACCCGCCGCGCCTCGCGATTGCGCGTTCGGCACGGATAGGGCGCAAGGTCTTTCGAAAGACCTTCGCGCGGTTTCGAAACCGCGTGGCCAGCGCGCCCGGACGCGCCAAGCCTCAGGTCGTCACATCGGGCGCGCTGCGTCCGGTGCGCTCGGCCAGCTCGCTGATCTCGGCGACGGCTTGGGCAATTCCCTTGAGCGCGGCTTGTGGGTCCGTGTTCAGATCGCCTGCCGGCGGCTCGTAGCGTTCCAGGTAGATGCGCAGCGTCGCGCCATCGGTCCCGGTGCCAGAAAGGCGCAAGACCGCGCGGCCGCCGCCGTCGAAATGGATTCGCACACCCTGGTTATGGCTCATGCTGCCATCCACCGGGTCGTGATAGGAGAATCGATCCGCCTTGGTCACGGTTTCGCCGGCAAAGCTGCGCCCCGCCAGATTGTCGAGTTCTAGTGTCAGGTCGGACAGCAAATCGTTGGCGGCGGCGGCGTCCAGCCCTTCGTAATCGTGCCGCGAATAATAATTGCGCCCATAGGTCGTCCAGTGATCCTCCATAATCTCGCGCACCGACAGACCGCGCACAGCGAGGATGTTCAGCCACAACAGAACGGCCCAAAGCCCGTCTTTCTCGCGGACATGATCGCTTCCCGTTCCGGCGCTTTCCTCGCCGCATAGCGTAACGCGCCCCGCGTCGAGCAGGTTGCCGAAGAATTTCCAGCCGGTCGGCGTTTCAAAGCACTCCACGCCGAGCGCCTCTGCCACACGGTCAGCCGCCGCGCTGGTGGGCATGGAGCGGGCTATCCCGGCGATCCCCTGTGCGTAGCCGGGCGCAAGATGCGCACTGGCAGCAAGCACGGCGAGGCTGTCCGAAGGAGTGACGTAAACCCTACGCCCGAGGATCATGTTGCGGTCCCCGTCGCCATCCGAGGCGGCGGCGAAGTCCGGCGCATCCGCTTGCATCATCAGATCGACAAGCGACTTCGCCCAGATCGGGTTGGGATCGGGATGGCCGTTGCCGAAATCGGGCGACGGGGTGCCGTTCAGCACCGTGCCATCGGGCGCGCCGAGCCGGTCCTGAAGGATCGCCTTGGCATAGGGGCCGGTCACCGCGTGCATCGCATCGAAGCGCATGGTGAAATCGCTCTCCAGCAGCCGCGCGATGGCGTCGAAATCGAAAATCCCCTCCATGAGCGCGGCATAATCAGCCACGGGATCGACGATCTCGACCGTCATGTCGCCAAGCCGCGTTTCGCCCTTCGCGCTCAGCTCGATATTCTCCGCGCGCAGCGTCTTGTATTCGCGAATTCGCTGGGTTTCCGCATAGATCGCATCCGTCACGGTTTCCAGTGCCGGGCCGCCATTCGGCGTGTTGAACTTCATTCCGAAATCCGCGTCGATCCCGCCGGGATTGTGGCTGGCCGACAGGATGATCCCGCCATCCGCGCCGCGTTTGCGGATCAGGTTCGATGCAGCGGGCGTGGACAGCAAGCCGTCCTGACCGACAATCGCCCGCGCCGCGCCGTTCGCGGCGGCCATGCGCAGCAGCGTCTGGATCGCATCGGTGTTGAAAAAGCGCCCGTCGCCGCCGATCACGAAGGTTTTGCCTTCCGCGCCGCCGATGGCGTTGAAGATCGATTGCACGAAACATTCGACATAGCCCGGCTGCATGAACACGCGGGTTTTCTTGCGAAGCCCGGACGTGCCGGGCTTCTGGTCGTCGAATGGGGTGCAGGGCTGTGTCACGATCGTCATTCGGAAACCTCCGTACGGGAACTGCATCCGCGTTGTACGGTCATTCCCGTCCGGGTGCCACAGCCCCCGCGTGCGTCAGCCGAATTCCCGCCCGAGCGCTTCATCGACCGAGGCGACGATCTGGTCAATATCGTCTTTCCCGGCGATCAGGGCCGGGCTGAAGCACAAAGTGTTGTTGTAGCCGGGAAGCGACCGGTTGGTCGCGCCGATCACCACACCCTGATCCATGCAATCGGCCACGATCTTCTGAACGCGCTTTTCGGCCATGGGCTTGCGGCTCTCGCGATCCTCCACAAGCTCCGCGCCGAGGAAGAGACCCTTGCCGCGCACCTCTCCGATGACGGGATGCTTGTCCGCCAGCGCGCGCAGCGCGTCCAGCATGTAGTCGCCCATCCGAACGGTGTTATCGAGCAGGTCCTCATCCTCGATGATGCGCATGTTCTCCAGCGCCGCGGCGGGGCCGGCGGTGCAACCGCCGAAGGTCGAGATGTCGCGGAAATAGTTCATCGGATCGCTGTGATCGTCCTTGAACATCGAGAACACGTCCTCGGTGGTGACGAGACAGGCAATCGCGGCGTAGCCCGAGGCCACGCCCTTCGCCATCGTCACCATGTCGGGTTTCACGCCATAATGCTGATAGCCGAACCATTTGCCGGTCCGGCCGACGCCGCAGACAACCTCGTCGATATGCAGCAGGATGTCATACTTGCGGCAAATCTCCTGCACGCGCTCCCAATAACCCTGCGGTGGGGTGATGACGCCGCCGCCTGCCGTCACCGGTTCGAGGCAAAGCGCGCCAACGGTGTCGGCGCCTTCGCGCAAGATCACCTCCTCGATCTGGTTCGCGGCCCATTCGCCGTAATTCTCGCTCGGCGCGCCCTGATCGCCCGCGCGGTATTCCAGGCAATGGGGCACGCGCACGAAACCGGGGGTGAAGGGGCCGTATTGCGCGCCGCGCTCGTCCTGCCCGCCGGCGCTGAGCGTGGCAATGGTGGTGCCGTGATAATCGCGGTCGCGAAAGAGGATCTTGTTCTTCTTGCCGCCATAACGCTTATGCGCGATCTGGCGGACCATCTTGAAGGCCTTTTCATTCGCCTCCGACCCGGAGTTGCAATAATAAGTCCGCGTCATTCCCGGCATCTTCTCGATCAGCCGTTCGGAGAAGAGCGCGCCGGGAATGGAACCGGCGGTTCCCGCAAAGTAGTTCAGCTTCACAAGCTGGTCATAGACCGCCTTGGCGATGCTTTCCCGCCCATAGCCCACATTGACCGTCCAGACACCACCCGACACGGCATCGAGATGCTCTTTCCCCTTCTGATCCCAGACGCGCATCCCCTTGCCTTCGACGATGATCCGGGGATCGTTCGTCTCGAACGGTTTGTGCTGGATGAGATGGTGCCAGACATGAGCGCGGTCGGCTTCGACCACATGGCTTAGATCGTTCTGGGACAGGGTGCCGTCCATGGCGGTAGCCTCCAATGCAAGATATTCGAAATTCCGCCGAGCGTGGCGCGGCTGGACGCCATTTTGCGGCGGCGGACGCCCTAGCGTCAAGGGCGCGCGGCGTCGTGCGGCGATTTGGGGCTTATCCCTCGGCCGCACCGCCGACCATCGCAACCAATTGCGCGACCTGGCGGTCGAGCCAAAGCCGGGCCTGATCGACGAATTCGACATAGCCATTGAGCCCGCCGGAGATCTGCGGAATGGCCGCGCCAAGCTGCGCCGCGAAAACGTATAGTGCGGTGCCTGCGGCGAAAAGCAGGAAGACGAGGACGAAGCCGCGCCGGAAGCTGCCCTCATCGTCATCGTCGTCATAATCGAGATTGGCCTGCACACTGCGCACCTCGCGCCGCTCGTTCGACGCACGCAGGGATTGGTTGATCTCGTCGATATCGGGCAGCATGTCGCCGCGCGATTGCGGCCGATCGGCGATCGCGGACGCCGCCGCCGCGCTGTAGGCGGCCGCCGGATCCTCGCCGCGCAGGCGTCGCATGCGATCCTGCGCCTGCCGGGCGCGTTTGGCGGCTTCGTCCTCGGGCTCCTGCAGTCCGAGATCGGGCTGCTCTTCAAGCGATTCTGCCTGTTTGGCGCGCACGCGGGATTCGCGCTCGGCTTCCTCGCGCAGAATGTCCGCGACGGCGGGATCGAGTTCGCGCCGTTTGGGGGCGGGCCCCGGCGCGGGCGGCTCGGCCGGCCCCGGCGATGGGTTGACGTTCGGACCTACGGTCGGTGCATCCTCCACCTCGGGGTGCCAGACCGCATCTTTCGGCGCGGCATCGGCGGCCGCGAGCGCCTCGGGTGACTGTTCGGCATCGGGCCGCTGAAACCAGGTATTGCCGCAGTTGGAGCACTGCACATCCCGCCCGTCCTCGGGAATGACATCGGAGGGAACCTCGTATTCGGCTCCGCAGCTTGGACATGTCAGCCGCATTCACACTTGCCCTTCTTGGACGCGCCCCTTTTAGTGGAACATCGTCGTTTCCAGCCCTCGGCGCAGCATAGGGGCGGCAGGTTGCTTGTAAAACCCCATTGTGATGAGCCGCACGGATTGAAACCGGCACGATGCTCAGGCACAACAGCGCCAATTGAGGCAGGGGCGGAACGGCCGTGATCGAGTTGGAAAATGTGGCCTACAGCTATGGCGGTGGCGAATTGCTGACCGACCTGTCGCTGACCGTGCCGCCGGGATCCTTTCATTTCCTGACCGGCCCGTCCGGATCGGGAAAGACGACCTTTCTCAAGCTCTGTTACGGCGCGCTGCAAGCGACCGCCGGACATGTGCGGCTCTTCGATCGCGACGTGCGCAGCCTCGGGCGGGACGATATCGCGCTTTTACGCCGCAGGGTCGGAGTCGTGCATCAGGATTGCCAGTTTCTCGATCATTTGCCGGTGACGGAAAATGTCGCGCTGCCGCTTGCCGTTTCGGGCCAGGACAGCGGCGGCACCGATGCGAACCTCAAGGAATTGCTGGCCTGGGTCGGTCTGACCGCGCGAGCGGACGCGTTGCCGCCGGAACTGTCGGGCGGGGAACGCCAACGCGCGGCGCTGGCCCGCGCGGTCATCATGTCGCCCGATGTGATCCTGGCCGACGAGCCGACGGGAAACATCGATTGGGAGATGTCGCAGCGCTTGCTCAAGCTGCTTGTCGAGTTGAACCGCATGGGCAAGACGGTTCTCGTGGCGACGCATGACCTGAGCCTCATCCGCGCCGCCAAGGCGCAGGTTCAGACGCGGGTTCTGCGGATCTCGAACCGGCGGCTGCAAACCGCAGGAGCGGATCTGTGAAGCTGGGCCTTGGCGCAGGGGCGCAGATGCTCCGGTTCGACGAAAAGGCCGACCGGGTCGTGCCGCCAACCGGATTCACGGCGCGGCTTACACTGTTCAGCGCCTTCGCGATGGCCTTCCTTGCGGTGTTCGCGCTGGCGCTATCGCTCGCGGCGGGCCGCGTCGCCGAACGATGGGGCGACGAACTCGCGCAATCCTCGACCGTGCGCATCTCTGCGCCAGCGGGCGAAGTTGCGCGCCAGACCGAAGCGGCGCTGCGGGTGCTGCGCACGACGCCGGGGATCGTGGATGCCCGCGCGCTCACCGATGAAGAGCAGCGCGCCTTGCTGACACCGTGGTTCGGCGCCGATCTTCCGGTCGAAGATTTGCCGCTGCCGCAGCTCATCGATATCGAGGAAACGCCGGAGGGCTATGACGCCGCGGGCCTGCGCCTGCGTCTTGCGGCCGAAGCGCCCGCCGCGGTGCTCGACGATCACGCGCGCTGGCGCAAGCCGCTGACGCGCGCCGCGTCGCGGATGCGATGGCTCGGATGGGCGGCGATCCTGCTCATCGGCGCAGCGACCGCATCGATGGTGACGCTGGCCGCCAATGCCTCTCTGGCGGCGAATGCGCAGGTGATCGCCGTTCTGCGGCTCGTCGGTGCGACCGATGCCTATATCGCGAGCGCCTTCGTCCGCCGTTTTGCCTTGCGCGCGCTGGGCGGGGCCGCTGGAGGAACGCTGATCGGGGTTGGCGCGCTCTTTCTCGTTCCCTCCGGTGGTGATGACACCGGGTTTCTGACCGATCTGTCGATCCAGGGTTGGGGATGGCTCTGGGTGCTGCTGATCCCGCCGGTTTTCGGGCTCGTTGCGTTCTTCGCCACGCGCTTTGCCGCCAAGCGTGTTCTGGAGGAGTTGGCCTGATGGCTTACGCGATCCAATGGCTGCGCTCGCTCGTTTACATGACGTCGATCTATCTCGCCATCGCGGTGGTCGGGTTGGCTTTGTTTCCGTGGGCCGTGTTTTCACGGCGCGGGGCGCGCGCGGGGTGCATGACCGTCTGCCGCTATGTTCGCTGGGCGGGGCCGTGGATGGTCGGGCTCAAAACCGAGGTGCGCGGCGCGCCGCCCGATTACGAGTGTATCGTCGCCGCCAAGCATCAGAGCTTTCTCGACGTTTTCATGGTGTTCTCCGCCCTGCCGGCGGGAAAATTCATCATGAAACGCATCCTGATGTATGCGCCCGTTGTCGGGCAATACGGGCTGCGCATCGGCTGTATCCCGGTGGATCGCGGCAAGCGCGGCAAGGCGATCAAGCAGATGGTCGAGGCGGTCGCGCGGGGCGAGGCGACGCCGGGGCAGCTCATCATCTATCCGCAAGGAACCCGCACCCCGCCCGGTGTGAAGGCACCTTACAAGATCGGCCCCGCGGTGCTTTACGAACAGCTCGGGCAACCTTGTGTGCCGGTTGCTGCCAATGTCGGGCTTTTCTGGCCCAAGCGCGGGGTTTACCGCAAGCCGGGAACCGCCGTTGTCGAGTTTCTGGAGCCGATCCCGCCGGGGCTGCCGCGCCGCGAGTTTCTGGCGGTTCTGGAAGAGCGGATCGAAACGGCGTCGGATCGGCTGAATGCCGAGGCGGGATTTCACCGCGCGCCGTGACGCAGCCTGGTTGCGCTATCCCGAGCCGATGGAACGGGTATAGCGCCCAGGTTTACATATGGATCGGTCCGTCGCCGCAAGCCAGCGCCGCCTCGCGCACCGCTTCGGAATAGGTCGGGTGAGCGTGGCAGGTGAGCGCCAGATCCTCGGCCGCAGCACCGAACTCCATGGCGACGCAAATCTCGTGAATGAGATCGCCAGCCATCGGACCGATGATATGCGCGCCAAGGATACGATCGGTTTCCTTGTCGGCAAGGATCTTCACGAACCCGTCTGCGGCGAAATTGGCCTTGGCGCGGCCGTTGCCCATGAAGGAGAATTTGCCGGTCTTGTAGGCGCGGCCCTCTTCCTTCAGCTGCTCTTCGGTCTGCCCGACCGACGCGACCTCGGGATGGGTGTAGATCACCGCCGGGATGACGCCGTAATTCACATGGCCATGCTTGCCCGCGATCACCTCGGCGGCGGCCATGCCTTCGTCCTCGGCCTTATGCGCCAACATCGGGCCGTCGATGCAATCGCCGATCGCGTAGATGCCCTTGACGCTGGTCTGCCACTCCGCGTCGGTCTTGATCTGCCCGCGCTGGGTCATCTCGATGCCAAGCGCGTTGAGGCCCAGACCGTCGGTATAGGGGCGGCGGCCGGTGGCGACGAGCACGATATCGGCCTCTGCGGTCTGTTCGCTATCATCCTTGCGCAGCTTGTAAGTGACGGTCGCCTTGTTGCCCGATGCCTTCACCGATTGCACGGCGGCGCCCATAGTGAATTTCAGCCCCTGTTTCTTGAGCAGTTTCTGGAACGCCTTTTGCACCTCCCCATCCATACCGGGGGTGATCGCGTCGAGATATTCGATCACCTGCACATCGGTCCCGAGCCGGCTGTAGACTGAACCGAGCTCCAGCCCGATGACGCCCGCGCCGATTACGATCATGGATTTCGGAATCTTCGGCAGTTCCAGCGCGCCGGTCGAGCTGACCACGGTTTTCTCGTCCACCGTCACATCAGCGCCCGGCACGGGCGAGACCTCGGAGCCGGAGGCGATGATGATGTTCTTCGCATCATGCACCTCGTCCCCGACCTTGACCTTTCCGGCCTCGGGGATCGATCCCCAGCCCTTGAGCCAGTCGATCTTGTTCTTTTTGAACAGGAACTCGATGCCCTTGGTGTTGACCTCGATCGTCTCGTTCTTGTAGGTCAGCATCTGCTTCCAGTCGACCGAAGGGCTTTTGCCCTTCAGGCCCATCTTGGCGAAGTTATGTTCGGCCTCGTGCAGTTGGTGGGAGGCATGGAGCAGCGCCTTCGAGGGGATGCAGCCCACGTTCAGGCAGGTGCCGCCGAGCGTCTCGCGGCCCTCCACGCACGCGGTTTTCAGGCCGAGCTGCGCGCAGCGGATCGCGGCCACGTAGCCGCCGGGGCCGGAGCCGATGACGATGACGTCGTATTGTGCCATTTGCGGTGTCCTTTGTTGTGGGCGGGGGAGGGGGCGCTGCCCCCGCGCGCCATGCGCGCCCCCCGGGATATTTGGAGCAAGAAGAAATCACATGAGCGCCGCGAGGAGCATCAGCGCGGTGGCGACGAAACCCGCGATCCAGATGACCGAGCGCCACGGTGTCCAACCGAAGTAATAGGCGGGAACATAGAGGATACGCGCGATCAGATAGGCGGCGGCGCAGAGGGCCGTGAAAAGCGTGCCTTGATCGGAAAAGGAGATCACCGTGCAGGCGATGCCGAAGAGGATCAGCCCCTCGAAATGGTTGTTCATCGCGCGTTGCAGGCGCGCCGTCTTGTCCGACAGGCTGCGCGATGGCGGGCGGTCGCGGGGCGACATTGTGTAACCCGGCCCGAGTTCGCGATTGGCTGGCACGGCGAAGAGCACGAATTGCAAGACCTGCAGCAGAGCGGCGAGGGTAAGGGCGGTGAGTTCGGGGGTCATGTGGCGTGCCTCGCTTTGCATTGCGCCGGCTGATGTTGAGGGCGGCGTGCGGGTGCGCCGGGCAGATCGCCCGGCGGTCCGTCAGAGATCCATCAACAACCGGCGCGGGTCTTCCAGCGCCTCTTTCACGCGGACGAGGAACGTCACCGCGCCCTTGCCGTCGACGATGCGGTGATCGTAGCTGAGCGCCAGATACATCATCGGGCGGATCTTGATCTCGCCGCCGATCACCATCGGGCGGTCCTGGATCTTGTGCATGCCGAGGATGCCCGATTGCGGCGGGTTGAGGATCGGGGAGGACATGAGCGAGCCGTAGACGCCGCCATTGGAGATGGTGAAGGTGCCGCCCTGCATCTCGGCCATGGAAAGCTTGCCGTCGCGGGCGCGGCGGCCCTTCTCGGCGATGGCCTTCTCGATCTCGGCGAAGCTCATTGCGTCGGCGTCACGGATGACCGGCACCACGAGACCCTGCGGCGTGCCTGCGGCGACGCCCATGTGGACGAAGTTCTTGTAGACGATTTCGGTGCCGTCGATCTCGGCGTTGACCTCGGGCACCTCTTTCAGCGCGTGGCAGCAGGCCTTGGTGAAGAAGGACATGAAGCCGAGGCGGACGCCGTGTTTCTTCTCGAAGAGATCCTTGTATTCGTTGCGCAGGGCCATGACCTCGGTCATGTCCACCTCGTTATAGGTGGTCAGGATCGCGGCGGTGTTCTGGGCGTCCTTGAGGCGGCGGGCGATCGTCTGGCGCAGGCGGGTCATCTTGACCCGTTCCTCGCGCGAGGCGTCATCGGCGGACACCGGCGCGCGCGGGGCGCTGGCGGGGGCGCTGCCCTGTTGCGGGGCGCTGGAGGCGGCGGCTACAGCTTTTGCCACGTCTTCCTTCATCACGCGCCCATCCTTGCCGGAGCCGTCGACCTGGTCGCGGCTGATGCCGGCTTCGGCCATTGCTTTCTTGGCAGAAGGCGCATCCTCGACATCCGCACCGCCGGTGCTGGCGGGCTGGCTGCCAGGGGCGGGTTTGGTTTCCTGCGCCTTGGCGGACGCCGCGGCACCGGCGCTGCCGCCGATCACACCGAGCTTGCCGCCGGCCTGAACGGTCGCGCCTTCTTCGGCGGTGATCTCGCTGAGCGTACCGGCGGCGGGGGCGGGCACTTCGACGGAAACCTTGTCGGTCTCGAGTTCGCACAGCATCTCGTCTTGCGCGACCGTATCACCGACCTTCTTGAACCATGTCGAAACGGTGGCTTCGCTCACGGATTCGCCGAGAGTCGGGACCATGATATCGGTGGAGCCGCCGCTTTCGCCTTGGCCGCTATCGGCCTCGGGCGCGTCGGGCGCAGCGGCCTTGGCCGGCCGTTCCTCGATCGTGGCGGAACCGGCGTCTCTGGCCTCGGCGATGGTGGCAAGCAGCGCATCGACGCCGACGGTTTCCCCCTCGGCGGCGACGATGTCGGCCAGTTTGCCGGAGGCAGGCGCAGGCACTTCGACGGTGACCTTGTCGGTCTCCAGTTCGCACAGCATCTCGTCCTGCGCGATGGTGTCGCCGGGTTTCTTGAACCAGGTGGCGACAGTCGCTTCGGTGACCGATTCTCCCAGGGTGGGCACGCGCACTTCGGTGGTCATTATTTCTTCCCTTCGATCGTCAGCGCCTCGTCAACGAGCGCCTCTTGCTGTGCTTTGTGTTGGCTGGCCAGGCCCGTGGCCGGAGAGGCCGATGTGGCACGGCCGACATAGGTCGGGCGACGGGTCTTGGCTTTGATCCGCCCGAGAACCCATTCGAGATTCGGCTCCATGAAGGTCCATGCGCCCTGGTTCTTGGGCTCTTCCTGGCACCAGATCATTTCTGCCTGCGGGAAGCGTTCCAGCTCTTTCACCGCCGAGATGGCGGGGAAGGGATAGAACTGCTCGAACCGCAGGATGTAGACATCGTCGATTCCGCGGGCATCGCGTTCTTCGAGCAGGTCGTAATAGACCTTTCCCGAACACATCACGACGCGTTTGATCTTGTCGTCCGGCGCCAGCTTCGTATCCGACTGGCCCTTTTCTGCATCGTCCCAAAGCACGCGGTGAAAGCTCGACCCATCCGTGAAATCCTCGGCGGTGGAGGTCGCGAGCTTGTGGCGGAGGAGCGATTTGGGCGTCATCAGGATGAGCGGCTTGCGGAAGCTGCGATGCAGCTGCCGGCGCAGGATGTGGAAGTAATTGGCCGGGGTCGTGCAATTCGCGACGATCCAGTTGTCCTGCCCGCACATTTGCAGGAAGCGCTCCAGCCGGGCGGAGGAATGTTCGGGCCCCTGGCCCTCGAAGCCGTGCGGCAGCAGGCAGACGAGGCCCGACATGCGAAGCCATTTGCTCTCGCCCGACGAAATGAACTGGTCGAACATGATCTGCGCGCCATTGGCGAAATCGCCGAACTGCGCTTCCCAAAGGGTGAGCGCATTCGGTTCGGCAAGGCTGTAGCCATATTCGAAGCCGAGCACGGCGTATTCGGAAAGGGCGCTGTCGATCACCTCGTAACGGCTTTGCCCCTCGCGGATGTGGTTGAGCGGGTAGTAGCGCTCTTCGGTTTCCTGATCGACCAGACCGGAGTGGCGCTGACTGAACGTGCCCCGGGTGCTGTCCTGCCCCGCCAGCCGGACAGGGTAGCCTTCGGTGAGCAGCGAGCCGAAGGACAGCGCCTCTGCCGTGGCCCAGTCAAAGCCCTTGCCGGTTTCGAACATTTCCTTTCGGGCGTCGAGAAAGCGGCTGATCGTGCGATGAAGCGGGAAACCGTCCGGGACGGTCGTCAGGGCCTTGCCGATCTCGGCGAGGGTCCCGGGCTTGATCGAGGTCTTGCCCCGCTGATATTTGCCCTGTTTCTGGCGATCGAGATGCGACCAGCGGCCATCGAGCCAATCGGCCTTGTTCGGCTTGTAGTTCTTGCCGGCCTCGAACTCCTCGTTCAGATGCGACTGAAACGCCGCTTTCATATCCTCGACTTCGCCTTCGGGGATCAATCCATCTTTCACCAGACGTTCAGTATAAAGCGACAGGGTGGTCTTCTGCTGCTTGATCTTCTTGTACATGAGGGGATTGGTGAACATCGGTTCATCCCCCTCGTTGTGGCCGAAGCGGCGATAGCAGAACATGTCGATCACCACGTCTTTGCCGAATTTCTGGCGGAACTCGGTGGCGACCTTGGCGGCGTGAACCACCGCTTCCGGGTCATCGCCATTGACGTGGAAGATCGGCGCTTCGACCACCAGCGCGTTGTCCGTGGGATAAGGGGAGGACCGGCTGAAATGCGGCGCCGTGGTGAAGCCGATCTGGTTGTTCACCACGATATGGATCGTGCCGCCGGTGCGGTGGCCGCGCAGGCCCGAAAGCGCGAAACATTCCGCCACCACCCCTTGCCCGGCAAAGGCCGCGTCACCGTGCAGCAAAAGTGGGATGACCTGTTTGCGCTCGGTATCGCCCAGCTGATCCTGCTTGGCCCGCACCTTGCCCAGAACGACAGGGTTAACGGCTTCGAGATGCGACGGGTTCGCCGTCAGCGACAGGTGGACGGTGTTGCCGTCGAATTCACGGTCGGAGGATGCGCCGAGATGGTATTTCACGTCGCCGGACCCGTCGACCTCGTCGGGCTTGAAACTGCCGCCCTGAAATTCGTTGAAGATCGCGCGGTAGGGTTTTTGCATCACATTGGCGAGCACGGACAGACGGCCGCGATGCGGCATGCCGATGGTGATCTCCTTCACCCCGAGATTGCCGCCGCGCTTGATGATCTGCTCCATTGCGGGGATCAGGCTTTCGCCGCCGTCGAGGCCGAAGCGCTTGGTGCCCATGTATTTGACATGGAGAAACTTCTCGAAACCCTCGGCCTCGACCATCTTGTTCAGAATGGCTTTGCGACCCTCGCGCGTGAACTTGACTTCCTTGCCGTAGCCTTCGATCCGCTCCTTCAGCCAGGCGGATTGTTCGGGGTCGGAAATATGCATGTATTGCAGCGCGAATGTGCCGCAATAGGTGCTTTTCACGATATCCACAATCTGCCGCATCGACGCGATCTGAAGACCCAGCACATTGTCGATGAAGATCGGGCGATCCATGTCCGCTTCGGTGAAGCCGTAGGATTTCGGATCGAGTTCGGGATGCGGGGTTTCGTCCCGCATGCCCAAAGGATCGAGATCGGCGGCAAGATGGCCGCGGATGCGATAGGCGCGGATCAGCATGAGCGCGCGGATCGAATCCAGCACGGCGCGTTGAATGGCATCGTCAGTGACCTCAACGCCTTTCTCGGCCGCTTTCGCCTTGATCTTGTCGCCTGCCGCCTTCGTCTCGATCGAGGCGGGCCATTGCCCGTCAAGCGCCGCTGTCAGATCGTCACCGGGCATCGGGGGCCAATCGGCGCGCGCCCAGCTTGGGCCGCTGGCCTCTTTCTGCACGCTCGTTCCATCATCGCCGAGCTGTCTGAAGAACGCTTGCCAAGCCTCATCGACCGCATTCGGATCGGACGCGTAGCGGGCATACATCTGTTCGAGATATTCCGCGTTATGGCCCTGCATGAAGCTGGACGCGTGGAACAATGCGTTGGGGCTTTGATCTGTCATCTTTGGCCTCCCGACCGGGTTGGATCAAGCAGCAGGAAAGCGGATCAACGGATCCGCTATCGCGCGGCTTGCTGGCAGGGTGGGGAATTTGCCCACCCTGCGCAAGTGGGGGCGTTCACCCCTTGATCGCCTCAAGCACCGCCTCACCCAGCGACGCGGGGCTTTCCGCCACCACGATGCCAGCCGATTTCATCGCCTCGATCTTGTCCTCGGCACCGCCCTTGCCGCCGGCGACGATGGCGCCTGCATGACCCATGCGCCGGCCCGGAGGAGCTGTGCGGCCCGCGATGAAGCCGGCGGTGGGCTTCCAGCGGCCCTTCTTCTTCTCATCCGCGAGAAACTGCGCGGCCTCTTCCTCTGCGCTGCCGCCGATTTCGCCGATCATGATGATGCTCTCGGTTTCGTCATCGGCAAGGAACCATTCCAGCACATCGATATGCTCGGTCCCCTTGATCGGATCGCCGCCGATGCCGACGCAGGTGGACTGGCCAAGGCCGACATCGGTGGTCTGCTTGACCGCCTCATAGGTCAGCGTGCCGGAACGGGAGACAACGCCCACCGTGCCACGCTTGTGGATATGGCCGGGCATGATGCCGATCTTGCAGGCGTCGGGTGTGATGACGCCGGGGCAGTTCGGGCCGATCAGCGTCGATTTCGAGGTCTCCAGTGCGCGCTTCACCTTCATCATGTCGAGCACAGGGATGCCCTCGGTGATGCAGACGATCACGTCCATCTCGGCGTCGATCGCCTCAAGGATCGAATCCGCCGCGAAGGGGGGCGGCACGTAGATCACCGAGGCGTTGGCACCCGTGACATGCTTGGCCTCGTGCACCGAGTTGAAGACCGGCAGGTCGAGATGCGTCTGCCCGCCCTTGCCCGGCGTCACGCCGCCGACCATCTTGGTGCCATAGGCGATGGCCTGTTCGGTGTGGAATGTGCCTTGGCTGCCGGTCAGACCCTGACAGATGACTTTGGTGTTTTCGTCGATGAGGACGGCCATGACATTGGCTCCTTCTATATGAATCTCTTCAACCGCTTGGCGGCTATTCGGTTTCAATGACGGCAAGGCGGTAATTGGCCCCGCTCGGAATGGATGCATCGCGACTGGTAAAGATGACCCGCGTGGGACTTGTCTCGACCCAGACCTGTTCGGCCCCCGCAACCAGGGACGGATTGGCGGGACGGGCGTTCGGGAAGAGTTGTGGAATGGCGTTGCGCACGCGCTGCGTCTGTCCGGTGCGCGCGACGGCAATCACCCCGCAACCCCGGCTTGCCCTGCGCTCCTGAACCAGAACGGCGGGGCGACGATCATCCACGACAAAGGTGCGGAAACCGCGCCTGTCCCGTTTGCCGGTCGGGACATAGCTGGCATTTCGAAGCGTTGTCTCGAACGGCTGCTTTGCAACCAGAGGCTTCACGCACAGTCTGTCAAATGTCTTGACGAAAGCCGTCGGGCTGCTTCTCGGGATCACGTTCCATGGACGTATGTTGGAAAGTTCTACAGCGTCGGGCGACGTATCGAGACACCCCGTCAGCGCAAGCGTCATGAGCATTGCTCCTCCACACGAAACAGCGCGCGGCCAACCGGGTCTCACCCCTTGACCGCCTTGACGATCTTCTGCGCGCCATCCTTGAGGTCGTCGGCGGCGATCACGTCGAGGCCGGAGTTCTGGATGATCTCTTTCCCCTTGTCGACATTCGTGCCTTCCAGACGGACCACCAGCGGCACCTTGAGGCCGACCTCTTTCACAGCCGCAATCACGCCTTCGGCGATCACATCGCAGCGCATGATGCCGCCGAAGATGTTGACGAGGATGCCTTTGACCTGCGGGTCGGAGGTGATGATCTTGAACGCCTCGGTGACCTTTTCCTTGGTCGCGCCGCCGCCCACGTCGAGGAAGTTGGCAGGCTCCGCGCCGTAGAGCTTGATGATGTCCATCGTCGCCATGGCAAGGCCCGCGCCGTTGACCATGCAGCCGATCTCGCCGTCCAGAGCGATGTAGTTCAGATCGTATTTCGAGGCTTCGAGTTCTTTCGGGTCTTCCTCGGTCGTGTCGCGCAATTCGGCAATATCGGGGTGGCGGTAAATCGCGTTCCCGTCAAAGCCCATCTTGGCATCGAGACATTTCAGATCGCCGCCGTCAGTGACGATCAACGGGTTGATCTCAAGCATCTCCATGTCTTTCTCGACAAAGAGCTTGTAGAGCGTTCCCATCAGCGCGACGCACTGTTTCACCTGCTTGCCGGTCAGGCCAAGGTTGAAGGCGATGCGGCGACCGTGGAACGGTTGATACCCTGTCGCGGGATCGACGCTGAATGACAGGATCTTCTCGGGGGTCTTCTCGGCAACCTCCTCGATATCCATGCCGCCCTCGGTAGAGGCGACGAAGGACACTCGGGAGGTCTGGCGATCCACGAGGAGCGCGAGATACATCTCGGTCTCGATGCCCGATCCGTCCTCGATATAGATGCGGTTGACCTGCTTGCCGGCCTCGCCGGTCTGCTTGGTCACGAGCGTGCGGCCAAGCATTTTCTTGGCTTCCTCGGCCGCTTCCTCCACCGATTTGGCAAGGCGCACACCGCCGGCGTCGCCTGCGCTATCTTCCTTGAAGGTGCCCTTGCCGCGCCCTCCGGCATGGATCTGCGCCTTGACCACCCAGAGCGGCCCGTCCATCTCACCTGCCTTGGTCTTGGCCTCTTCGGCCTTGAGGACCACGCGGCCATCGGACACCGGAGCGCCGTAGCTGCGCAGCAGGGCTTTCGCCTGATACTCGTGGATGTTCATCGGTCAACCGTCCCGTTTGTTGCTGCGATCCGGGCTGATATACGATGGTATACAGGCAAGGTTTAAGGCCTTTTTGACGCAGAGGCAGAAACCAGCCGAAAAAAGCGGTGTTTGTGATCACAGCCAATTTGGCCGTGATCACATAGGGTTTGCCGTCGCGGATGCCGCTACGTGAAACGTCAGATTCGCGTCGGGTTTCCGGCTATAACTTTACCGGACCGATCCCTTCGCCGCATATCTCACCCCGATCTGCCAAATGCAGCATCAATTGGATGATCTGCACGTCGCTTCGTTCGAAAAACGAGCGCCCCAGCAAGCGCAAGGAACGTCAGGACGTCACCGCCTGAACGGTATCCTGCCGCCCCCGAAGCCCCATGCTCCAGAATGCGGCCTCCAGCCGGGTGGCGGTGGCGAAGCGCTTTTGAAGTTCCGGCCAGCGCGGGCAGGTTTCCGGCGAGCTGCCCAGCCGCCGGGCAATGGCGCGGTCGATCATTTGGCCGAGTTCGATCATCGCACCTTGATATTCACTGCCTGCATAGGTGTCGATCCACGCGCGATAGGGCGTGTCGGACCTAGCGACGACGGAGAGCCGCGTGCCGATCTCCGCATAGCCGAAACAGCAGGGCGCGAGCGCGGCCAGAAGATCGAGGAAATCGCCCTGCAGCCCGGCATCCATCACATAGCGCGTATAGGCAAGGTTCTCGAATTCCTCGGTCGCGTTGAACAGGGTTTCCTCGTCGATCTCTTCGGCCGCGCAGGTGCGGATATGCAGGTTCATCTCGTAATTGACGAACCCGTTGACCGAACGGGCACAGGTCTTCATCTCCTCCAATGTTTCGGACTTGATGACGCCCATCGACCAGGCGCGCGAGAAGTGGATCAGAAAGACGTAATCCTGAACGAGGTAATGCAGAAACGCGGCGCGGGGCAGTGTTCCGTCCGACAACCCCTCGACAAAGGCATGGCGAGTATAGGCGGCCCATTCCGCTTCGCACCCTGCGCGCCACAATGCGACGGTGCGGCCGTAGTCATGTTCGGTGGAGTCAGGCAAGGGCGTCGTCATGGGGTCACTCCTGTTATTTCGGCAAAATGATGTGTAGGACCATGGCCCGATCCGACGGTGAGTTCATCGGCATGCGCGATCGCGCGTGCGACATAGGCCTTCGCCAACGCAGCCGCGTCGGGCAGGGCGTGCCCTTGCGCGATCCGGGCAGCGAGCGCGGCTGACAGGGTGCAGCCCGTGCCGTGCGTGTTGCGCGTCGTTGTGCGCTGCGCGTCGAACCAGGTCGTGCCACCAGGCGTGATCAGGCAGTCGGGGCTGTCCGCACCGTCGAGATGGCCGCCTTTCATGAGAATGGCACGCGGCCCGAGCGCCATCAGCGCGCGCCCCTGCCGTTCCATTTCCGCGCGCGTCTGCGCCGTTTCGACACCCAGCAACTGCGCGGCCTCCGGCAGGTTGGGGGTCAGCACGGCGGCCATCGGCAACAGCCGCTCGCGCAGCGCCGCCGCCGCATCGGGTTGCAAAAGCGGCGCGCCGCCCTTGGCGATCATCACCGGATCGAGCACGATCGGTGCGGCGCAGCCTTCCAGTGCGTCCGCGACAGCACTGGCGATTTCGGCATTCGCGATCATCCCGATCTTGACCGCATCGATGCGAATGTCGTCCCGAACGGCCTCGATCTGCTTTCGCACGAAGTCGGACGGGAC
The DNA here is from genome assembly GCF_023370775.1 of Marivita sp. GX14005. Taxonomy (GTDB): domain Bacteria; phylum Pseudomonadota; class Alphaproteobacteria; order Rhodobacterales; family Rhodobacteraceae; genus Marivita. The sequence continues at coordinate 551,637 of NZ_JAMCCQ010000001.1, read as the reverse complement.
TGTGTGAATCCCGCTCACGCCTTGCGTGTTCTGCGCGGTCAGCGCGGTGATTGCCGCCATCGCATAGGCGCCATTGGCCGAGATGGCCTTGAGATCGGCCTGGATGCCCGCGCCGCCGGACGGATCGGACCCGGCGATGCTCAGAACATTTGCGATCATTGGTTTGTCCCTCCTGTTCCAAAAGCCCGCGCGGCGGCGGTCACATCCGGCTGGCCGCAAATGGCCGAAACGACCGCCACACCATCGGCGCCCGCGTCGCGGGCCGCTTGCCTATGATCGGCCTTCAACCCGCCGATGGCGACCGAGGGCAGCGGCGTGAGCGCCACGAGGTGCCCAAGACCCTCCCAGCCGATGGGCGCCACGTGATCGGGTTTCGTCGCGGTGCCGAAAACCGGGCCGAGCCCGAGGTAATCCACGACCGCGGGATCAGCCGCGCGCACCGCGTCGGCAGTTTCGCAGGACAGGCCGAGAATCCTGTCCGGCCCCAGCTGCGCGCGGGCCTCCGCCGGGGTCATGTCGCCTTGCCCGATATGCGCGCCGTCCACATCCGCAGCCACGGCCGCAGCCACATCATCATTGATGACGACAGGCACGCCGCGTCCCGCCAGCGCCAGTTTCACCTCTCGCGCCACTGCGATCCTTTCTCGTGTCGTCGCGGTCTTGTCGCGCAGTTGAACCATGCTCACCCCGCCAACAACCGCGCGGCGCACCGTTTCGATGATGCCAAGCGGCGCGCAGAGCTTCGGATCGGTGACGAGGTAGAGGCGCAGTTTGCGGCGCAGATCGCTCATGACCGCACCGTCGCGCGCACATTGCCGGGCTGAACGGCGGCCAGCGCATCGAGGAAATGAACCTGGAAACTGCCCGGCCCCTGCGCCTTCTGTGCCGCGACGTTGCCGGCGGCCTTGAAATGCGCTAGCGCAGCAAGCGCCGCGTCGAACGCCGGCCCGATCGCAGCATAGGCGCCCATGAGCGCGGTTTGCGAACATCCGAGCGCGGTGATCTTGGGCATCAGCGCGGAGCCTCCCGCAACTCGCGCAGACCGCGCGGCATCGGTCACGAAATCCACCGGCCCTGTCACTGCGACGACCGCGCCGGTCTGGCGCGCCAAAGCTTGTGCGGCATCTTCGGCCGCCTCCACACTGTCGCCGCTATCGGCGCCTTTTCCCGATCCGCCTTCGCCGGCGAGTGCCAGGATTTCAGACGCGTTTCCGCGAAGGATGGCGGGGCGCAGGGAGAGGAGCTTCTGCGCGACATCTCTGCGATACCCGCTGACGAAATGCGCCACCGGGTCGAGCACCCAGGGAATGTCATGCGCGCCAGCCGTTTTCGCCGCCGCAACCATGCCGTCCACCCAAGGTGCGGAAAGCGTGCCGATGTTGATCGTCAACGCACCGCAGACAGGGGTGAAATCCTCGATCTCTTCAGTCGCATGGAGCATTGCGGGCGAGGCACCGGCTGCGAGGACCACATTCGCGGCGATATTCATCGCAACGTAATTCGTGATGCAATGAACGAGCGGATTGCTGTCGCGCAAGGCGGTAAGAAGGTCGTCGTCACCCATCTTGGTCTTCCTCGTTGGGGCGAGGAAGAGCACAGGCCGGTCTATCCAAAGCGACTGTGACCTCCCTCCGCCAGCATTATCTGGTTCAGGTTCAAAGGGTACGTCTCAGCTTTGCAGCGCCCCCGGCGAAGGTGTCGTTACGTCAGGCTCAAGCGGGTGTCAAGGCGATGATACCCAGCCGGTTCGGATGGGCCGCTGTCGGAACCTGCGGTTCGGGGGCGGCGTTTTCTTGCTTTCAAGGCCGGGCGCGCCAGTTGAGTGCGTTGCCTTTGCATCCAGCCGGATCACGCTCGACCGGTCGTTCGAAGAGTAGGGATTATGCGCGTATACCTTGTCAGTCCATTCAAATTACCGATCCTGTGTATCTTCGCGAGTGTCATGGCGAACACGGCGCTTGCGGCGGATGCTGTCGAGACGCTGGCCGCGGATGGCAGGTTCGACACGCTGTCGCGATCGATCGACGCGGCCGGTTTCGGCGATGCGCTCGGGGACGGACCGCTTACCTTCTTCGCGCCCACGGACGAGGCGTTCGAGCGCTTGCCCGAGGCGATCGCCCAGGGTTTCGAGAACCCCGAACACGCCGATGCGCTTCGCGAATTGCTGTCGTTGCATCTCGTTCCTGCAGGCCCGCATGAGGCCGATGACATTCCCGTCGAGATGCGGACACGCTCCGGGGATCGCATGGTCGTGACCTATACGCGTGGAGAGTTGACCGTACAGATCGCACCGCCTGACGGTACGGATGCGATTGAACCGCTGCTGCAGGCCCGCGCTGCCAACGAGGCGCGGATCGTGTTCGGTAATATCGCCGCCGGGCCAGGGATTCTGATCCACGGCATCGACCGCGTTCTTTTGCCGCCCGATTTCGTAGAGCGCGCCGATAGCCTCCAGCCGCAGGATCGCGAAGTCGCGGATACGGGCGGCACGCCGGACAATACCTACGTGGACGACATCGCGGCCTCCGATGACGGCGCGACCGTCCCGCTTCCAGGCGACACGAACGCAATGGAGGCATCGCCCGAAAAGAGCGCGAATGACCCCGATGCACCTGTTACCGTCACCGTCTACGATCCGAAGAGCGATCAACCGAAAGGCGACAAGGAAGGCACGCGCGAGGACACGGAGCCGAGCATCACGACCCTTCCCGCAGAGCCGGCGCGGGAGGCGGCAAACAAGTCGGAACCAGAAGCGGCCGACATGGAAGCGGAACCTATGGCGGACGAGCGATCAGCCGATTCCAGAGATGCGATAGAGTTGACGAATGATCTGGTGTCCGTGACAACCCTGATCGGCAAGCCAGTGCGCCGCAGTGACGGCACCGAGATGGGGCAGGTCGGCGATCTGGTGATTTCGCTTTCGGGTGCGCGCATCAATGCTTTGGTGGTCGAGCTGGATGGCGGGTTGTTCGAGTTCGGCGAGCCGGAAACGCGGCGGGTCGATATCCGCTCCGTGTCCATCGACCCGCTCGATGGGGGCGTTATCCTGGATGATGGCGCGGCGGAGGCGCAGGAATGATCGGCGCGGCGCGATGAAGGCCGATGAGGAACGGGAAGGCCCGCCGGAGCCGCAAGGCCCGCCCGAATTGCACCGCCCCGAACCCGGCGCGCCCGACGGCGAGAATGACGAGCCATCGCAAAAAAAGCGCGGATGGCTCTGGCTTCTGGCCGGGCTGGCGGTTCTCGCGCTCGGCGCGGCGGTGTTCTGGTTCCTGTCCCGCCCCGAGGACCGGGAGGCCAAGCCGCCCCCTCAGCCGCCGCTCGTGCGCAGCGCGCTTGCCGAGCGGGCGGACCGCCTGACCATTCGTCAGACCGGCTTCGTGCGCGCCGATGAAAGCGTGGAGGTCGCCGCCGAAATCGGCGGTCGCATCGTAGAGGTCGGCGATACGTTTCGCACGGGTGCCTTCGTGCAGGACGGCGCGCTGCTGATCCGGCTCGATACCGGGCGGATCGAGGCCGATATCGCCAGCGCCGAAGCAGGGGTCGAACAGGCAGAGGCCGCCTTGGCCGAGGCGCGTATCGCGCGTGAACGCCAGGAACAGCTCGAAGAGCGCGAGTTCGCCTCTGAAGCGCGGTTGCAACAGGCGATCGTCAAGGTCGCCATCGCCGAGGCGGATCTGACAGCCGCCGAAGCCGCGCTGACACAGGCGCGCGACCGCCGCGATCAGGCCATCGTCACGGCACCTTTCGATGCGTTCGTGACCGAACAATCCGCCGCGCCCGGCGCGCTCGTGCAGCCGGGCGTGCCGGTCGGAACACTCGTATCGGCAGGCGGAGCGGAGATCGAGATGGGCCTGACGCCGCCCGATCTCGACGTGCTTGGGCAGGCCGAGCGTGCCATCGGGGGCCAAGTGATCCTGCGCGCGCCGGATGCGCCGGACGGGGTGCTGGCCTATGGCGAGGTCACAGCCGTCGATCCCGATATCGCGCCGCAGACAAGAACGGTCGGGCTGATCGTGACCGTCCGCGATCCGTTTTCGCGCGACCGGGCCGGCTCCCGTCCGCTCCGCGTGGGCGAGTTGGTGGCACTTGAACTGCCGGTCAGTCTTGAAAACCGCAATATCGTGTCCGTGCCGCCCGAAGCGGTCAAGGGGCGCGGAACGATCTGGGTGATCGAAGACGGCGTTCTGGACCGGCGCGATGTCCGGCCCCTGCAGCGCGGCGAGACGAGGGTTCTCATCGCGGCAGAGGCGCTGCCAGCGGGCGCGCGGGTCATGCTCAGCGATCTGCCCGACGCGGTTGCCGGTCAACGGGTCCGGCTCGAAACCGTGCAGAATGAGGGCAAGCCGGAGCCGGTGCGCTGATGGCCGGGCTCATCAAATGGTTCCTCGGTAATCGCGTGGCGGCCAATTTGCTGATGCTGTCGCTTATCGCGGCGGGGGTGGCGGCGCTTTTAAACGTGACGGTGCGCACCTTTCCCGAGATCGCGACCGGCACCGTCACCGTGACCACGGTGTATCCCGGTGCCAGCCCGTCCGAAGTGGCCGACGCGGTCCTGACCCCGATCGAACAGCAGCTTCAGGGGCTTGAAGGGGTGCGCAAGCTCACCTCGACCGCCTCGCGCGGGCTCGGCACGGTGAGCGCCGAACTGACGCGCGGGGCGAATGTCGATGATGTCGAGAACGACATCGAAACCGAAATCGCGCGGATCGGAACCTTGCCCGAAGGCGCCGAAGCGCCGCGTATCGCCAAGGTCGAGCCGACGGAACTGGCGGTGCAGATCGCCCTGCACGGGCCGGTGCCACGCGCCTCGCTCAAGGCGCTTGCCGAACGGGTGCGGGATGAGTTGACCGATTTGGCCGGGATCAGCCAGGTCACGATCTCGGGCGTGCCCGAAGATCAGATCGACATCGAAATCACCCGCGAGACGCTGGAATCCTACGGCATCGGGCTTGTCGAGCTTGGCCGCCTCGTGTCTGCGCAATCGCTGGACCTGACCGGCGGGCAGATCGATACCGGCCGGACGGATTTGCAGATCCGCACCGAGGCGGAAGCTGAAGCCGCCGGCCAATACCGCGATATCGTGATCTTCACCGACGACACCGGCGCGACCGTATCGCTGGGCGACATCACCCGCGTTTCCGATGATCTGTCCGAAAGCGCCATCCGTTCGACGCTGGGCGGCGATCCGGCGGTCTATGTATCGATCAACCGGGCGGCCTCTGAACAGGTGCCGGCGATCACGGACACGGTGCTGGACTATGTCGAAACCGATCTGCGTCCCTCCCTGCCGAGCGATATCCAAGCGACGATCTGGCGCAATCAGGGCGATATCCTGCAAGGCCGGATCGACCTGCTGGTCAAGAACGGGCTCATCGGCGCGGCGCTGATCCTGCTGCTGCTGACGCTCTTTCTCGACCTGCGCATCGCGGCCTGGGTCGCCGTCGGGGTGGGCGTTGCCTTCATCGGAGCCTTCGCGCCCATGCTGATCCTGGGGCCGACCATCAACCAGCTTTCGCTTTTCGGCTTCATCCTCGCGCTCGGGATCGTTGTCGATGACGCGATCGTAGTGGGTGAGAATGTCTTTTCCCGGCTGGAGGAAAGCGGCGACGGAGCCGAGGCGGCGCGCGAAGGCACGTTGCGCGTCTGGCGTCCGATCCTCTTTTCCGTCACCACGACGATTTTCGCCTTCGTGCCGCTGCTCTTTTTGCCGGGGTCGTCGGGGTCTTTCATCTCGCCCGTGGCCGCTGTCGTGATCTACGTTCTGACCGTGTCGCTGATCGAGAGCTTCCTGATCCTGCCAACGCATCTCAGTCATATCTCGATGACCGATCCGCGCCGGTTTTCGCCACGGCGCCTGACGGAAGCGGCGCGGCGTTTCGTGGACCGGCGCTTTCGGCGTTTCCGCGAAGGGCCGCTCCGCCGCGTTGTCACGGGGGCCGTGCGGCATCCGCTGTTTACCTTCGCGACCTGCCTTTCGCTCGCCATTGCAGGTGCGGGGCTGATCGCGGGAGGTGTCGTCAAGTTCACATTCTTTCCGCAGATCGAGGGCAATTTCGTCACCGCCGAGCTGCGCTTTCCCGAAGGCACAAGCCAAGATGAGACGCTCGCGCGCGCGGATCGCTTCGTTGCCGCCGCCCGCCGGGCTGCGGAGGAGCTTGGAGCGCCCGATATCGTGCAGGCCACGGCGATCACGGTCGGGTTCTCCAATTCGGCGGGCGGGCCGGGTGGTGCCAGTGCCACCGCCACGGGCGCAACCGCGAAGATCGAGGTCAAGCTGGCCGATGCGAACGAACGGGATCTGTCGGCGGAGCGGTTCCGGCAAGCCTGGCGCGAAGCGGTGGGCGGGGTGCCCGGCGCGCGGGAGGTTCTGTTTTCCTCCTCGGTGATCGGGGTCGGTGCGCCGATCCTGCTCGAAGTGACGGCGGAGGACGAAGCCACGCGCGATGCGGCGGTGCGCCGGATGCGCGAGGCGCTGGCCGGGCGCGACGGGGTTCTGGACATCCGCGACGACCGGTTCAGCGCCGCACGCGAGATCGCCATCGATCCGCGCCCCGCCGCGCAGGCCTTCGGCGTCAGCGCGTCCGATATCGCGACCACCGTGCGCGCGGCGTTTTTTGGCACGCTGATCGACCAGTTCGCCCGTGACCGCGAGGAGGTGGATGTGCGCCTGCGCCTTGTGCCCGATCAACGCGATTCCATCGCCGATCTCCTGGCGCTGAAAATCCCCGTGGCGGGATCGGACGCGATGCTGCCGATCACGGTTCTGGCCGATCTGGCCTTCGACCGCGCGCCATTGACGATCACACGCGTTGACGGGCGCACCATCACCACCCTGTCGGCGGATGTGGACACGGCGATCACCACCGGCGGCGCCGAAACGGCATGGCTCATGCAGACCATCGTGCCGCAGCTCAAGGAGGATTATCCGGCGCTCGACGTATCGGCGGGCGGCGAGCAGGAGGAGGCGGGGCGTTTCTCGGGCGCGCTTGCGTTCAATTTCCTGCTCGCGCTTTTTGCGATCTACGCCATTCTGGCGCTCGCCTTCGGCAGCTATGGCCGGCCCGCCATCGTGCTGCTGGTCATTCCCTTCGGCGCGCTTGGTGCGGTGATCGGCCATGCGATCCTCGGGCTCGATCTGACGCTGCTGTCGATGTTCGGGATCGTCGGGCTGGCCGGGGTGATCGTCAATGACAGCTTGCTTATCGTCGATTTCATTCAGGAAGCCGAAGCAGGCGGCACGCCGCCGCAGGAGGCGATCGTGGAAGCGACGCTCAGCCGCTTCCGACCGGTCATGCTGACCACGTTGACGACTTTTCTCGGGATCACTCCGCTGGTGCTGGAAACCTCGGTGCAGGCGCAGTTCCTGATCCCCACTGCCGTCAGCCTCGGGGCAGGGGTGCTGTTCGTCTCAGTCCTGCAAATGGTGCTGGTCCCGGCCTATGCGGCGCTCTATGCGGGCGTGCGCCGCCGGATCACCGGGAGACGCGGCGCGTCCGATCCGGCCTGAGCCTTACAGCCGTTCGGCCACCAACCCGACGAAATCGCCCATCTTCACCAGCCCCGGCACATGGCGCGCGGCCAGGATGCCATCACGCCGGGCGAGGCACGGGACGGGCGCCGCGCCGGTGCGGTCGCTGCGCCAGATGCGGGCGATGGGTTGTCCCTCGCGCACTTCGTCGCCCAGGTCGGCCTGATACTCGATCAGCCCCGGCTCGAGCGCGAATTGGAAGCATCGCTCGTCGGGCATGTCGAGCTGCACCGTTTCCTCGATCTGCGGCGCGCCCGACAGGATCCCCGCATGGCGCAGCAGGTTGCGCGCTCCCTTGCGGGCAATCGCGACGCTGCGCGCCGTGGCGGTGCCCGCGCCGCCAAGCTCGGTCGTGACGAACACCTTGCCCTGCCCTTCGACCTCGGTGTCGAACATGCCGACAAGGTCGATCTCCAGCATCCGCACCGAATAGGGCGCGTTGAACGCCTGCATCGCGGCCATGCAGGCGTCTTCCTGCGTCTTGTTGTCGAGCACATGCGCCGCCGCATAGGGCAGGAAATCGAGCGTCTGCCCGCCGGAGTGGAAATCGAGAACGATATCGGCGGGCGGCACCAGCCGTGTCGCGATGTAATGCGCGATCTTTTCCGTCACGCTGCCATCGGCGCGGCCCGGGAAACAGCGGTTCATGTTCACGCCATCAATGGGCGAGCAGCGTTTCCCGGCAGCGAAGGCGGGGGTGTTCATCATCGGCAGGATGATGATCCGGCCCGTCACCTCCGAAGGTTTGAGGCTGCAGGCGAGATCCTGAAGCGCGATCGGGCCTTCGTATTCATCGCCATGATTGCCCCCGGTCAAAAGCGCCGTCGGACCCTCTCCATTGGCGATGACGGTGATCGGCACCATGACCGACCCCCAGGCGCTGTCGTCGCGGCTGAAGGGCAGTTTCAGAAACCCGTGATGCACGCCCTGCGCATCGAGCGGAATGGTCGGCGTGATCGCGCTGTCGCTCATGACTTCACCCAGAGTTTGCGTTCGGTGGTGCAAAAGCACTCATGCCCCGTGTCGGTGATGAAGATCGGCTCGGTGATCTCCAGCCCGCCATCGTCAAGCCAGAGCGCCGGCATGAAGTGGAAGGTCATCCCCGGTTCCAGAACCGTCATGTCGCCGCGCCGGAACGAGATGGTGCGCTCGCCCCAATCGGGCGGGTAGCTGATCCCGATGGCATAGCCGCAACGGCTGTCCTTTTCGAACCCGGCCTTGTTGAGCGTCGCGTTGAACGCGTTGGCGATATCCTCGGCCCGGTTGCCGGGGCGCGCCTGTTCGAGCCCCGCCTCGATGGCATCCAGCACCGCCTTGGTCGCTTCGAGATATTTCGTCGGCACTTCGCCCAGGAAAAGCGTGCGCGATTGCGGGCATTGATAGCGCCGATGCGCGCCCGCGATTTCGAAGAAGGTCGCCTCTCCGATTTCCAGCGGCCGGTCGTCCCATGTCAGATGGGGTGCGGTTGCGTCCAGCCCCGAGGGCGCCATCGGCACGATGGCCGGGTAATCGCCCCAATAGCCATCGGCACCGCGAATCCCCGTGGCGTAGATTTCCGCGATCAGGTCGTTCTTGCGCATCCCCGGCTCGGCGATCTCCACGATATGCTCGTGCATCTTTTCGACGATCCGCGCGGCGCGCTGCATGTATTCGATCTCGCGCTCCGACTTGACGGCCCGTTGCCAGTTCACCAGCCCGGTGCAATCGGCCAGGCTCGCCTTGGGCAGCGCCTGGTTCAATACGACATGCGCGGTGGCGGAATAATAGTAATTGTCCATCTCCACTCCGATCCGGGCCTTTTCCAGCCCCAGCTCGGCCAGAAGCTGCGCCATGTCGGTCATGGGATGTTTTTCGGGGTTCTGGACATAGGTGTCGTCATAGCCACGAATTTTATCGTCATCGTCCATGAACACCGTGCGCCGTGCGCCGAGCGCATCCATCGCGCGGCCCCACCAGATCGGATCGCCCTCATGCGTCAGGATGACGGCCTGAAAGACATAGAAGGACCAGCCGTCATAGCCCGAGAGCCACGACATGTTCGATGGATCGCAAACGACGATCGCGTCGAGCCCCTTCACGGACATGGCCGCGCGGGTCTTGTCGATCCGGCGCTGGTATTCCTCGGTGGTGAAGTTCTTTTCATATGTCGTCACTGCGCCCGCCCCCCTTTCGTCATCCGCGCCACGGCATGCGTGGCGATGGCCGTGTCCTGAACGCCGGTGCCCGTGAGATCGGCGATGGTGATGTCGGTGTCACGTTGCCGCCCCGTCGCAGCGCCGGTCAGCACCTCGCCGAGTTCGGCAAAGCCGCGCTCCGGCTCCATTGCGCCCGCGTCGATTGCGGCGCGCAGCTCGCCCATGATCCGGGTCTGCGACAGCCGGTCGGGGACATAGAGATCGGCGCGCGTCAGGCACGCCGGATCGAGCTCGCATTTGCCGGGCTGGTCCGATCCCATCGCGGTCACATGCTGACCGGGGCGCAGCCAGTTGGCTTGAAGGATGGGCGTGCTCGCCGGGGTCGTGGTGACGATGATATCGGCCTCCCGCGCCGCCTCGGCGCCATCGGGCACGGCGGTGACGGGAATGCCCAGAGTCTCCGCACAATCACGCGCCGCTTGCTCCGCAGCATCAATGTTGCGCGCCCAGATCACGGCGCTTTCGATGGGCCGGACAAGGGTGAGCGCCTGCAATTGCATCCGGGCCTGCGTGCCGGCTCCGAAAATCGCCGCGCGTCGGCTATCCACTCGCGACAAAACCCGCGCGGCGACGGCACCGGCGGCGGCGGTGCGCAAATCGGTCAGATAGCCATTGTCGAGCAGCACCGCCTGCACGCGGCCCGTCTCGGCGGATAAGAGCACCATCAGGCCGGAGGTCGAGGGCAAACCGCGCGCGGGATTGTCGAAGAAGCCGGGGGAGACCTTGACGGCGAAGCCCGAAAATCCCGGCAGGAACGCCGTCTTGATATCGACCTCGCCATTGACCATCGGCAAGTGCATCGACAGCACCGACGGCATGACCACGCCGTCGCCCGCCAAGGCGACAAAGGCCTGTTCCACGCAATCCACCGCCGCAAGATCGAGCGGGACAGCCGTCCGCAGGTCTGCTTCCTCCAGAACGAGGATATCGCTCATGGCGCGCCTCCGCATACAAGGGTTCGGTGATCGGTCATGTCGATGTTGCCACCGCTCAGAATCACCGCAATAGGGCCGTTCGACCGCACCTTGTTGGCCAAAAGCGCCGCGACACCGACCGAACCCGACCCTTCGACGATCTGGCCTTCGCGGTAGTAACAATGGCAGATCCCGGCGGCGATCTCCTCCTCGCTCAGCAGGATCACATCATCGACCAGCGCGCGCGTCATGGCGAAGGTGAAGCGGTTATCGAGCCCGATCCCGCCTCCGAGCGAATCCGCGAGCGTTGGTAGTTCCTCGACTTCGACGGGCTTTCCGGCGCGCAGAGAGGCGTGCATCGCCGCGCCCCGTTCCATCGTGATGCCGATGATGCGCATATCGGGCCGATGCGCCTTGATCGCGGCGGCAACGCCCGAGATCAGCCCGCCGCCGGACAGTTGCACCAGCACCGTATCGACATCCGGCACGTCATCGAGAAGTTCGAGGCCGAGCGTGCCTTGCCCGGCGATCACCTCGGGATGATCGAAGGGCGGAATGGTCGTCATGCCGTCCTCGGCGATGAGCCGGTCCACCTCGCGCTGCGCCTCGTCCTGCGAATGGCCGATGATGCGGATCTCGGCCCCGAGCGCGGCGATCCCGTCGATCTTGGCCTGCGGCACGAGGTTGGACATGCAGATCACCGCGCGCGCTCCGGCCTGCCGTGCGGCATGGGCCAGCGCGCGCCCGTGATTGCCGGTGGACACGGCCACGATCCCGCGCGCCCGCGCTGCATCGTCAAGCGCCAGAACCGCGTTCGTCGCGCCGCGCAGTTTGAAGCTGCCGGTGATCTGCTGATGTTCGAGTTTGAGCCAGACTGGCTGGCCCATCCTGTTCGACAGGCTCGGCGACAGGTCGGTAAAGGTTCGCCGGACGTGACCGTCGATCCGCTTTCGCGCGACTTCGATCTGGCCCAGGCCGAAGAAAGGCGCGGTCACGGGATGATGCCCCAGTCCGGCACGGGGCATTGGAACAGGCGGCCCACCGCATCCGCGCGCGGCGGCAGCCCGGCGATCCCGCGCATCGCCCAGAAGGTCGCCTGATTGGAGCAGAGCGCCGGTTTGTCGAGCCGCGCCTCGATCTCGTCGATCACGTCGAGCGCGGGCATCGCTGTGCAGGACAGGAAGACCGCATCGACATCGGCGCTGCCGAGCGAGACCGCTGCATCGATGATGGTTTCGGGATCGAGCCGCGCCATGTCGGTGTCATCGGCGAGGCCGAAGCAGCCGGCGCGCTTAACCTCGATATCGTTCGCTTCGAAGTAATTGACGATGGGGCCTGTCGTTTCGCGAAGGTAAGGCGTGAGGATCGCGATGCGCCGCGCGCTCAGTGCCTTGAGACCGGCCAATGCGGCAGAGGATGGCGTGACGACGGGGACGCCGGAACGCTCCTGCGCAATCGCGCCGCTGACGAAATCGTTGTGGATTGTTACCGAGGCTGACGTGCAGGCGAATGCCACCGCCGCAAGCTCCGCCCCCGGAACCAGAAGCGCCGCAGCGGCGGCAATATTCGGCCCCATCGCGCGCAGGTTCTCGGGAGTGGTCGGGTTCTCGAACGGGATACGCGCCACATGCACCACCGCTTCGTCGCGCTCGACCAGCCGGGGCGCGTCGCGCTCGATGGTCAGGTCCGTCGCCAGCGCGATGATGCCGAGACGCGGCAGGTCCGTATCCGCAGGAAGGCAGCGGGGCGCGAGCGTCTCGATCCTTGCCGGGGCGCGGGAGGCCACGGCGGGCGCTCAGACGACCATGACCGGGATCGACGAGAGCCCGGTGACCTTGTGCGACACGCTGCCGAGGAAGTAGCCGTCAACCGATCCCGCGCCGCGCGATCCCAGCACGATCAAGTCCGCCTCGTGCTTCTTGGCGAACTCGACCACGGCGCGGGCCGGCTGGCCAGACCGCACGAAGGCGCGCACATTCGTCAGCCCCGCTTCGAGCGCGATCTTGCGCGCGGCGTCCGCAATCTCCCGCGCGCTTTCCTGAAGCGCCTGATCCGGCGAGAGATGCTTCGGCCCCTGTACCATCGAAAGCGACGCCTCCCGCATCGAATGATGGCGGTAGACCGTCAAAATCAGCAATTTGGCATCGCTGAGCTTGGCGAGATCGACAGCCATCTTCACGGCGGTTTCGGATTGCGCGGAGCCGTCACAGGCGGCGAGGATCGTATTGAACATGGAAAACCTAGTTGAACGCGAGGTCACGCAGGAAAAGGGCGATCTGCGGGAAGAAGATGAGTGCGACGGAAACCGATAGCAGGATCGCGATGAACGGCGGCGTGCCGCGCACCACCTCGGCATAGGGGCGTTTGAACACTGCGATGGCGGTGAAGATATCGCAGCCGAATGGCGGTGTGGCCGACCCGATGGCGACCTGCAACGTGATGATGATGCCGACATGCACCGGATCGAGCCCGACCGACTGCACCACCGGCGCGAAGATCGGCACCAGCACGAGGATCACGACGATCGGATCGACGAACATGCAGCCGATGAAGAACGCGATGGAGATCACGAAAAGCACGCCAACCTGTCCCATGCTGTCGATCCCGACGGCACCAAGAACCGCCTGCGGAATTTGCGCAAAGGAGATCACCCAGGAAAACGCGGCCCCGGCTCCGACGAGGATAAAGACAACGGCCGTGATGAGCCCTGTGGATTTCGCGGTCTCGTAAACGCCGCGCAGGTCCAGTTCGCGGAAGATGATGACTTCGAGGATCAGCGCATAGAGCACGCAGGCCGCCGCCGCTTCGGTCGGAGAAAAGATGCCGCCGTAAATGCCGCCGATGATGATGGCCGGAAAGCCCATTGGCCAGAGCGCCTTCTGCACCGCCTTGAAGCGCGCGGACCACGGCGCCTTGGGTTCGGTCGGCACGTCATGGCGCACCGCGTAGATCACCGAGAAGATCGAAAAGCACAGCAGGATGAGCAGCCCCGGCCCGATCCCGGCGATGAAAAGCTCCGCGATCGAGGTGTTCGACACGACGCCGTAGATGATCATCCCGATGGAGGGCGGGATGAGAAAGGCGATATCGCTCGAATTGACGATGAGCGCGAGCACGAAACTGTCCTTGTAGCCCGCCTTCAGCATCCGGGGGCGCAGCGGAGAGCCGACCGCCACCACCGTCGCCTGCGTGGAGCCCGACACAGCGCCGAACATCGTGCAGGCCGTCGCGGTGGAGACCGCAAGCCCGCCCTTGAGATGGCCCACGAAGCTCATCACCATGTCGATGAGCCGCCCCGCCGATTGTCCGCGCGTCATGATGTCGGCTGCGAAGATGAACATCGGCACGGCGATAAGCGATGCCGGACGGATCCCCGCGATCATCTGTTGAACGGCCGTCTCGATCTGTCCGAAATCGCCGAAGATGAGCAGGAACCCGGTGAGCGTGCCCGCCAGGAGCGGGATCATCATCGGAAAGCCCAGCAGCAGAAGGACGATCATCACGCTGAATACGGTCCATGCCATCGCTCAGATCTCCCGCTCGTCATTGTCGTAACCTTCGAGCACATTGGTCGAAAGGTAGATATCCGGCTCGATCATATTCTTGATCGCCGTCAGCACATATTGCAGCCCCGTCAACAGAAAGCCGAGCGGCACCCAGCAGAGCGTGATCCAGACCGGGATCTGCAGCGCCGGCAAGACCCGCCCGCGCCCCATCGTCGTCAGCAGGAATTGCAGCGAATACCAGGCCAGACCCAGCATGAAGACCGCGGTGACGAGCGCGATCAGGATCGTCAGCGCCTTGCGCGGCTTGGGTGGCAATGTGTCATAGATCGCCGACATGCGGATATGCCGCCCGTGCCGCGCCGCGTAGCTGATCCCGGCAAAGGTGATCAGGATGATGAGGATCCGGTTCAGTTCCTCGGAAAAATACAGGCTTTCGAAGAAGACCCGCCCGATGACATTGGCAACCGTGTTGAGCGCCATGAGCAGCACCCCGACCGCCAGCATGATCGCTTCGAGCTTGGCGATTGCCAGATCCAGCGTTCCGAGCAGCCCCGGAAGGGCGGATGTATCATCGGTCAGCGTTTCGAGATCCGGATCCCCGGTGGGCTGCTGCATCGCGCCCGTCTTGTCGGTGTCTTCTGTCATCAGGGTGATCTTTATCCGAGCGCAATTGTGTCTACGGCCCGCCGCGTCGGGGCGGCGGGCCGTGCGAGCTTACTGGTCGGCCGATTTGGCCTCTTCGAGATCCGCTTTCATCTGATCGAGAATCTCCTTGCCGGTGTCGCCGGTCATCTCGATATAGGCGTCCTCGACGGGGCCGGATGTGGCCATGAAGGGCGCGCGCTCCTCCTCCGACAGGATGTTGATGGTGATGTCGGGCTTGGCCGCCTTGATGTTGTCGAAGCTCTCCTTGCCGAGCTCTTCCTGATAGCCGAGGATATATTCGAACGCCGCGTCGGTGGCGTTCTGGATCAGTTGCTGATCCTCCTCGCCCAGCCCGTCATAGAATTGCTTGTTCGCCATCAGGGCCGTGGTGAAGTTGTTGTGCCCGATACAGGTGATGTAATCGGTCACCTCATACATCTTCGTCGAATCGAGGAAGAACCGGGGGTTTTCCTGGCCCTGGATGATGCCGGTCTGCATCGCGCCATAAACCTCGCCCCAGGGCAGAGGGGTCGGGGTCGCGCCGAAGGCGTTGTAGCTTTCGACCAGCAGCGGGTTGGTCATGACGCGGAATTTCACGCCTTCGAGATCCTCGGGCGATCTGACCTCTTCCTTGGTGGTCATGCAGACCTCGCCCTCGGGATACATGGTCAGAAGCTCAAGGCCCTGTTCCGCGTAAAGCGGCGGGAAAAGCTCGTTGATGGCCTTGGAGTTGCGGAAGAAGTTCTGCAACTGCGTCTCGTCCTGCGGCAACAGGTAGGGCACGAAGAACACCTGCGCCTCTGGAATCAGCGCGCCGGTGAAGCCGGGCGACTGGTTGACGAATTGCAGGATGCCGGCCTGCGCCTGCTCCATGATATCGGCGCTCTCGCCCAGCGTGCCGAAGGGGAACAGCTGGACGGTGTGATCGGAATTGGCCTCGATCTCTTCCTTGAACTTCTGGGCGAAGACCCCCTGAACTTCGGTCGCCGCTTCCTCGTGTGCGTAGCGCCAGGTATCCGCGCCCGCACCGGTTGCCAGCGCCAGAAGCGCCGCGCTTGTCATGAGGGTCGTCATGCGATTGATCATCAAAACCTCCTTGTTTTTTCAGTGGTTGCGTAACGTAAGTGACGCTGTCCCCTTGGCTGGAAGGATGAAATCTCAGCCTCTGAGAGTCAACGCTTGTGAAAAAAACCTCTTTTCCGGCGGGTTTCGGGCCGTCGGCAACGGGCGCGCCGGCGCCCATTCGATTGACAAGCCGGCGGCTTGCATCGACATGATGGCGCGATGAAAACGCACCGTCTCGACCGGCTCGATCTCGAACTGCTTTCGATCCTCGCCCGCAACGGCCGCATCGCCAAGAGCGAACTTGCGCGCAAGGTCGGGCTCGGTCCGACAAGCTGTTGGGAACGCTTGCAAAGGCTCGAAGAAATCGGCGCGATCTCGGGGTATCGGGCCGACGTGTCCCTGCGCGCGCTCGGCCCGTCCGTGACGGTTTTCGTCACCGTCGAACTGGGCGAGCATCGCAGCAGCAGCTTCGACCGGTTCGAACGCGAGATTGCCCGCCATGACGAGATCATCGGATGCTGGGCGCTGGGCGGGGGCTTCGATTACCTCGTTCAGGTCGTCACCCGCGATATCGACAGCTATCAGGCCTTGATGGACACGGTTCTCGAACAGCGCGCCGGGGTCGCGCGGTATTTCAGCTATATCGTGACCAAGCCCGTCAAGGCCACGCCGCCGCCTTTGGACATCCTGTTTCAAGAGTAGCTGCCTGCGCCGAAGAATTTTCGGCCCGCCCCCGCGATTTCGCGAAAACCTCTCGGCGCGTTCTGTTTTAGCTCTGTGCCAACTCCCCCGAATCCGATGAGGTTGCCGTGAACGAAATGCTGACCCATGCCCGCCCGATCCTTGACGATATCACCGATTCAACGTTGCTTTCCGGCAAAGCGTTCCTTGACGGCGCCTGGACCGAGGCCAGCGATGGCGCATCGCGCGGGGTTTCGAACCCGGCTGACGATAGCGAACTGGGGCAGGTGGCGTGCCTGACAGCCGATGATGCTGCCCGCGCGGCCAAGGCGGCCCAAGCGGCATGGCCCGCCTGGGCGCATACCCTGCCGCAAGAGCGCACCGCGATCCTGCGCCGCTGGTTCGAGCTGATGCTGGAAAACCGCGAGGATCTCGCCCGGATCATGACCGCGGAGCAGGGCAAGCCGATCTCGGAATCGCGCGGAGAGATCGATTATGCCGCCGCGTTTCTGGAGTTCTATGCCGAGGAGGCCCGTCGCCCGAATATCGAGGGCGTTACCTCGCATCTGCCCGATGCCGAGGTCGAGATCTGGCGCGAGCCGGTCGGCGTGGCCGCGCTGATCACGCCCTGGAATTTCCCTTCTGCAATGCTGACCCGCAAGGCTGCCGCCGCGCTGGCGGCTGGCTGCACCGTGGTTGCGCATCCTTCCATCGAAACGCCCTATTCCGCGCTCGCCCTCGCCGAACTGGCTCGCCGCGCCGGGATGCCGGACGGCGTGTTCAACGTCATCACCGGCGATGCGCCCACCATCGTCGGAGCCTGGATGAACGATCCGCGCATCCGCGCCGTGTCCTTCACCGGCTCGACCGAGGTGGGCCGGCTTCTTTACCGGCAGGGCGCCGATACGATTAAGCGGCTGGTGCTTGAGCTTGGCGGCCATGCGCCGTTCGTCGTCTTCGCCGATGCCGATATGGACCGCGCCGTCGATGAGGCGATCAAGGCGAAATTCGCCACCTCCGGGCAGGACTGCCTCGGCGCCAACCGCTTCCTGATCGAACGATCGGTCTATGACGCCTTCTGCGGCGCCTTCACCGACCGCACCCGCGCGCTGAGCGTCGGTGCTGGTATCGACGATCCCGATATAGGCCCGCTGATGAACGAAAAGGCGCTGGCAAAGCAGCAGGCGCATGTCGACGACGCGCTGGAGCGCGGCGCGAAACTGCTCTGCGGCGGGGGGCGGCATGACGCGGGCGATCTTTTCTTCCAGCCGACCGTTCTGGCCGATGTGCCAGCGGACGCGAAGATCATGCACGAGGAAACCTTCGGCCCCGTGGCCGCCATCGCGCCCTTCGACAGCGAGGACGAGGCGATCCGCCGCGCCAATGACACCGAATTCGGCCTTGTCGCCTATCTGCACACGCAGGATCCGCGCCGCATCTACCGCGCCAGCCGCGCGATGCGCTTCGGCATGGTGGCGGTGAACCGCACCAAGGTCACGGGAGCGCCGATCCCCTTCGGCGGCATGAAACAATCCGGCCTTGGCCGCGAGGGCTCGCGCCTCGGGCTCGAAGCCTTTACCGAAGTCAAATATGTATGCCGCGACTGGGCCTGAGCCCTCGCCCAAGACAAGAAGGACAGAACGATGAACAAGCACTTCACCAACGACCAGTTGACCCAATGGGATCACGATCACTTCTTCCATCCCTCGACGCATCTTGGCCAGTTCGCGCGCCGCGAGATGGGAAACCGGATCATCACCGGCGCCAGCGGCGTTCACATCACCGACCGCGAGGGGCGCACATCGCTCGATGCGTTCGCGGGGCTTTATTGCGTGAATGTGGGCTATGGCCGCTCAGAAATCGCGGACGCCATCGCGGCGCAGGCGCATGAGCTGGCCTATTACCATTCCTATGTCGGCCACGGCACCGAAGCGTCGATCACCCTGTCCAAGATGATCGCCGACCGCGCGCCGGAGGGGATGAACCACGTCTATTACGGTCTGTCCGGCTCGGACGCAAACGAGACCAACATCAAGCTGGTCTGGTATTACAACAACATTCTCGGCCGCCCGGAGAAAAAGAAGATCATATCGCGCTGGCGCGGCTATCACGGCTCGGGGCTGGTGACAGGATCGCTCACCGGGCTGGAGCTTTTCCACAAGAAATTCGATCTGCCGCTAAGCCAGGTAATCCATACCGAAGCGCCGTATTACTTCCGCCGCGACGATCTGGACCAGAGCGAGGAGCAATTCACCGCGCATTGCGTCGCGGAACTGGAGGCGCTGATCGACCGCGAAGGCGCGGACACCATCGCCGCTTTCATCGGCGAGCCGGTTCTCGGCACCGGCGGTATCGTTCCCCCGCCCGCCGGCTATTGGGGCGCGATCCAGGCCGTGCTGCAAAAGCACGACATCCTGCTCATCGCAGACGAGGTCGTCACCGGGTTCGGACGGCTCGGCTCGATGATGGGCTTCGATCACTATGGGTTGAAGCCCGATCTCATCACCATCGCCAAGGGGCTGACCTCGGCCTACGCGCCGCTCTCGGGCTCCATCGTCTCGGACCGGATGTGGGAGGTGCTGGAACGCGGCACCGACGAAAACGGCCCCATTGGGCACGGCTGGACCTATTCGGCCCACCCCATCGGTGCGGCGGCGGGCGTCGCCAATCTCAAGCTGCTGGACGAGCTGAACCTTGTCAGCAACGCAGGAGAGGTCGGCGCCTACCTCAACAGCGCGATGCGCGATGCGCTGGGCGATCACGCCCATATCGGCGAAGTGCGCGGCGAGGGGATGCTCTGCGCGGTCGAACTGGTCAAGGATTGCGGGGATCGTGTGTTCTTCGACGCGGGCGAGAAGATCGCCGCGCAAGTCGTCGGCAAGATGCTCGACCGCGGCGTCATCGCGCGGGCTATGCCGCAAGGCGACATCATCGGCTTCGCGCCGCCTTTCTCGCTGACGCGAGAGGAGGCGGATACGGTCGTCGATGTGACCAAAGCGGCGGTCGCCGACATTCTGGGCTGACCGCGCGCCGGCGCCGCGTCACTTCTGCGCGGCGCCGGCCTGCAACTCCAGATCGCCCTCGAGCGAGGACCATGTATCGTCGCGCGGTGGCGGTGGGGGCGTGGTGCAATCGCGGCGGTGCAGATGCACCTTGGCGATGAAATTGGCCGAAATCGGCGCGGTCACGAACAAGAACGCCATGATCAGCGTCTCGTGAAACGACCCGTCCGCGAGCGAAAAGGAATGAAGCATCGAGCCGAGGAGCAGCATCCCGATCCCCATCGTGCCCACCTTCGTCGGCGCATGGAGCCGTGTCATGGAATCGTTGAACTTGAGAAGCCCGATCACCCCGACAAGCACGAAGCCCGCGCCGATGAGAAGGCAGATGCCGGTTGCGTATATCCCGATGATCTGAAGCGTCATTCGATGATATCCCCCCGCAGGATGAACCGCGCCAGCGCGACGGTCGACACGAAGCCGAGCATCGCCACCAGAAGCGACACCTCGAAATAGATGCGCACGCCTTCATAGATGCCCAGCACCACGATCAAGCCGAGCGCGTTGATGACCATCGTGTCGAGCGCGAGGATCCGGTCGCCCGATGTCGGCCCGATGACCAGACGGACCATCGACAGGATTTGCCCGAGCGCCAGCGACGCGAGCGCAATCATCAGCGTGATATTCATGAAGTCGAGTGCGGCGGTCATGAGAAGATCTCCGTCAGGCGCTTTTCATAGCGCTGCTTGATATCGTCGCGCACGCTGTCCGGATCCTCCGTATGGAGCACGTGCACCAGTAGGCTATGCCCCTCGTTCGACAGATCCGCCGAAACGGTTCCGGGCGTCAGCGTGATCGTGCCCGCCAGCACCGTGATCGCCTCGGGCTGTCGCAAGTCGAGCGGCACGACGATCCAGGCCGGTTTCAGCTTGGCGTTGGGAACCGTGAGAACGATCCAGGCGACCTGCAGGTTTGCGACCACGATGTCCCAAAGCACGATGAGGATATAGGGCACCATGCGGCTGACCCTGAATCCCTTGGGTGTGTCGGGCCACCAGACCGATGTGCTCCAGGGGATGATGATACCGAGGATCAGGCCGAACACAAACATGCCCGCGCTGATTTCGTTCTGCAGGATGATCCAGACCAGCGCGAGAAGCAGCGTCAGGTAGGGATGCGGCAACAGCCATTGCAAGGCGCGGGACATCTCAGCGATCCTCCTTCGGCGGGCTCAGCTTGCCCGGCGTGTCGATCACCGTGGTGATATAGGGCGCGGGCGCGAAAAGCTGCGCGGCTATGGTCGTTGTATAGCGATGCACCTGCCCGGCAAAGACCGTATGGGCGATAAGCAGCGCAATCAGCCCGCCGACTGCGACATAGGACAACGCGGCGGGGCGCGCGACGGGCGGCATCTTTTCCGGTGGGGTCACGCTATGGGACTTCCAGAAAAGCACGCTGCCGGCGCGCGAGAAGCCGACGAGGCTGATGAGGCTCGCGATCAGCACGACGGCCCAGATCCAGACACCCAGATCGGCCTCATAGGCGGCATCCAGCAGCAACAGCTTGCCAAGAAAACCCGACAGCGGCGGCAATCCCACCATCGCGATGGCACCGACGAAGAAGACCCCCGCCGTCAGCGACGTTCCCAGCATCGGCGCCTGCGCCCTCAGATCGAGGTTCGGCCGCCCCGTCCGCACCAGATCGCAGACGAGAAACAGGACCGCGCCCGCAAGCGTCGAATGGATGATGTAGTAAAGCGCGGCCGCGATGCCTTCGGGCGTGAACAGCGCGATGGCCACCATCACCATCCCCATCGAGCCGATGATGGAGAACGCGATCAGCCGGTCGAACCGCTTGGCCGCCAGAACCCCGATCATGCCGAGCGCGAGAGAGACGAGCGCCGCCGGCATGAGCCAGAAATCATGCAAGCCGCCCATGACGTCGAGATCGGGCGGGAAGACCATCGTATAGACACGGATGATCGCGTAAGCGCCCACTTTCGTCATGATCGCGAACAGCGCGGCGACAGGCGCGGGCGCTTCGGCGTAGCTCGACGGGAGCCAGAAATGCAGCGGCACCAGCGCCGCCTTGATCGCAAAGACGAGCAGCAGCAGTACGGCGGCGACGCGGATGCCGACGGTCTCCTCCGGCCCGATCAGCATGACGCGCGCGGCCAGATCGGCCATGTTGAGCGTGCCCGCCTCGGCATAGATGGAACCGAGCGCGAAAAGGAACAGCGTCGAGCCGATCAGGTTGTAAAGGACGTATTGCACCCCGGCGCGCAGCCGATCATTGCCGCCCTCGTGGATCATCAGCCCGTAGGACGCGATCAGCAGCACTTCGAAAAAGACGAAAAGGTTGAACAGATCGCCCGTCAGGAACGCGCCCATGATCCCCATGAGCTGAAACTGGTAGAGCGCGTGAAAATGCCAGCCGCGCCGATCCCATCCCGAGCCGATGGCATAGAGCAGCACGAAAAGCGCGAGCACCGCCGTCAGCAACACCATCATGGTCGACAGCCTGTCCCCGACGAGCACGATCCCGAAGGGCGCGGCCCAATCGCCAAGCTGGTAGAGCAGGATGCTGCCGTCCGACACGCTGAGCGCAAGCCCGGCGGCGATCAGGATGAGCGCGGCGACCCCAGCTACCGAAACGGCGCGCTGGATGCCGATGTGAAACCGCGCCGCCAGCACGATGAACGGGGCGAGCAGGGCAGGCAGGACGACGGGAGCGATGATCCAGTGGCTCATCCCGCATCCTCCGGCCGGTGCAGATCGCCGGCGGGCTGATCGTCGACATGATCGTCATCCGAGCCGAGATAGGCGCCAAGGCCGATCATCACCACAACCGCTGTCATCCCGAAGGAAATCACGATGGCCGTCAGCACCAGCGCCTGCGGCAGCGGATCGGTATAGGTGCTGACACCGTCCCGCAGGATCGGCGGTGCGCCGACGGTGAGCCGGCCGGACGCGAAGAGGAACACGTTGACCGCATAGGTCAGAAGCGAAATGCCGAGGATCACCGGAAAGGTCCGCAAGCGCAGCACGAGGTAGAGCCCACCGGCGGTCAGGATGCCGATGGCCGAGGCGACGAGAAGCTCCATGTCAGACGCCCCCCTTCGCCGGTGTCGTTGCGCCTTCGGGCGGATCGTCTCTTGAGGGGTCTATATCCATCGGGTGTTTGTCATCATCCACATGAGCGCGCCGTGCAAGGCGCGAAAAACTTTCGAGCGACAGCATCACCGCGCCGACAACGGCGAGAAACACGCCGAGATCGAAAAGCGCCGCGGTGGCCAATTCGAACTTGTCGAAGGGCGGGATGCGGACATAGGTGAAGGCCGAGGTCAGGAACGGCTTGCCCACGAACCACGATCCGATCCCGGTCAGCCCGGCGATGAGAACGCCCGCGCCGATCACGCCGTGATAGGGATATTTCAGCCGTTGCGACGCCCAGCTGAACCCGCTTGCCATATATTGCATCACCACGGCGATCGACACGATCAGCCCGGCGATGAACCCGCCGCCGGGCTCGTTATGGCCGCGCAGGAAGATGTAGAAGCCGACCAGCATGACCACCGGCATGATGACCCGCGTCAGCACGACCATCATCATCGGATGCTTGTCGCCGGAACGCGGCTGGTCCGGCTTGCGATTGAGCAGCCGCGCCCGCACCGGCCCATCGAGCAGCGTTTCCGTCAGCGCAAAGATGAGCAGCGCGGCGATGCCCAGAACGATGATCTCGCCATAGGTGTCGAAGCCCCGGAAATCCACGAGGATCACGTTGACGACATTCGTGCCGCCGCCGCCCTTGTAGGAATTGGCGAGGTGGAACTCGGAGATCGGCAGCGCCGCCGCGTCGCGCAGCAGGTAGTGATAGGCCAACCCGAACGTCGCCAGCCCGCCGGCGATGGCCACCGCGCCATCGCGCACGCGGCGCAGCACGCTGCTCTCTATCGGTGTGCGGTTGGGCAGGAAGTTGAGCGCCAGCAGCAACAGGATGATCGTCACCACCTCGACGGTGAACTGCGTCATCGCCAGATCCGGCGCGCTGAAATAGACGAAGGCGACCGAGACCATGAGCCCGACAATGCCGATCAGGATGAGCGACAGGAAGCGGTTGCGGTGCAAAAACACCAGACCTCCGGTTGCCGCAACGAGCATGATCCAGCCGGCGATGGGCACCGGGCTTGCCGGTTGCATCGCGCGGCTCGGCGCGCCGACGGTGCCGGTGAACCATGCGTGGAAGCCCGCAGCGAGGATTGCGACGGCCGCGATGGCCGCATAGCGGGAAAACGCGCCGTTATGCAGCGGCAGGATCAATCGCTCGGCCAGCCGTGCCGCCGCGTTGACCACCGCGTCGAAGATCGCCTTGGCCTCGGGGCGCGGCGCGGCGTCCCAGAGCCGCAGGGCAGGGCGGAACAGCGCCAGCAGGATCAAGCCGCCGACGACCGCGATGATCGACATGTAGAGCGCCGGCACCAGCCCGTGCCAGATCGCGAAATACGCTTTCGGCACCTCGCCCGCGCCGCCCAGAACCGACGCGGTGACAAGCTTGACGAAAGGCTCGGCGAGAAACGGCGCGAGCCCGATGATCAGCACCAGAACGACGAGGATCGCTGGCGGCAGCCACATGCCGGGGTTCGGATCGTGCGGCTTGGCCGGGTAATCATCGCGCACCTTGCCGAGGAACGTGTGGCCGATCAGCCGGAAGGAATAGGCCGCCGAGAAAAGCGAGCCCACCACCGCCAGCGCGGGCACCAACCAGACGTTTCCGAAAAGCTCGGTGCGATAGGCTTCCTCCAGCATCATTTCCTTCGACAGGAAGCCGTTGAGCGCCGGTATCCCCGCCATAGACAGCGCGGCGATGGTGGCGATCACGAAGGTCACCGGCATCAGGTGCCGCAGCCCGCCAAGGCGCCGGATATCGCGCGTGTGAGCCTCGTGGTCGATGATCCCCGCCGACATGAAGAGCGCGGCCTTGAAGGTCGCGTGGTTGAGGATATGGAACACCGCCGCCATCGCCCCGAAGGCCGTGCCGGTGCCCAGAAGCATCGTGATCAGTCCCAGATGGCTGACTGTGGAAAACGCCAGCAGCGCTTTCAGGTCGTGCTTGAAAAGCGCGATCACCGCGCCGATGACCATGGTCAGCAGACCGGCCGTGGTGACGATCACGAACCATTCCGGCGTTCCCGACAGCACCGGCCACATGCGCGCCATCAGGAAGATGCCCGCCTTCACCATCGTGGCCGAGTGGAGGTAGGCCGAAACCGGCGTCGGCGCGGCCATGGCATGCGGCAACCAGAAATGGAACGGGAACTGCGCCGATTTGGTGAAGCAACCCAGCAGGATCAGGATCAGCGCCGTCAGGTAAAGCGGATCGGCCTGGATCAGATCGCGGTTCTGAAGGATCACCGAAAGATCGTAACTGCCGGCGATCTGCCCCAGAATGAGCATCCCGGCGATCATCGCCAGCCCGCCCATGCCGGTCACGGTCAGCGCCATCCGCGCGCCTTGCCGCCCTTCGGGCAGGTGCTTCCAATAGCCGATGAGCAGGAAGGAGGACAGCGAGGTCAGTTCCCAGAACACCAGCAAGAGCAGGATGTTGTCGCTCAGAACGATCCCCACCATCGCGCCCTGGAAGAGCAGCAGATAGGTGAAGAACTCGCCCATATTGTCCTCGCGGCTTAGATAGTGCCGTCCATAGGCGATGATGAGCAGCCCGATCCCGAGGATGAGCAGCGCGAAGAAGAAGCCCAGACCGTCGAGCATCAGCGTGAAGTTGAGCCCGAGCGCCGGCATCCAGTCGACCCGAGCCATCACCACCTCGCCGGCCAGCACCGAAGGCAGATTCGTCAGCAGGCCGATGAAGGCCGCAAGAGAGACCGTGAACGTGACCCCGGCACAGGCCGCCCGGCCCGCTGCGTTCATCAAACCCGGCAACAAGGCGCCGAGGAACGGCAAGGCGACGATAAAGAAGAGGGACACGCGAACTCCTGATCTGGCCGGGCTGTAGCTTGCCCGAAACTGCATCCGGGGCGCAAGATCGCAAGCGCAATCGACATTTTCGATCAAGATTTCGGCAAAAAATATGCGTTCATGGCGCGAAGCCGTCGCGTTTCGCAAGGTGTGGCCGTATGTAATAAGTCTCGCTCGATTGTCGGTCTGCCTGAAAACAAGGGTTTAGGCCTCTGCGAAACGCCGTTGCGCCGCGTTCTTGGCGTGGCTGATTTGCAAGATATTCGCCGCCGATGGGAGGCGGTTTCTCAGTCCTAGTGCCATAACCTTGCCGATCCGGGCGAATCGAACCGGGCGGAAATTTCCCGGCTTTTCCTTGCTGCGCCGCGGCGTTAGCCTGCCGCGCATGAAGGTGGCTTACGATCATAGTTTCGGATACTGCCCTGCTGGACAGGCGGCGCGGTAATGCGGGAAACCGATCAACTCGAGATCGATCAGGCGGGCGGTACGCTGCACCTCTCGGGCGCATTGACGGTGCGCACCGTCACGGCGGCGTGCAAGGCGTTCGCCGATCTTCCCTCCGATCTGCGAAAGATCGACCTTGCGGAAATCGACCGCCTCGATACCGCCGGGGCATGGGCGCTGATCGGTCTGCAGGACCGGATGGACGCTCTTGAAATCACCGGTGCGCGCAACGAGGCGGAGAGCCTCATGCAAACCGTGCGGCAGGCGATGCCCGATCCCGAAAGCCGCCCTGAAACGCGCGCCTCCTTGGTGCAACTCGTGGAGGCACTGGGCCGCCGCGTGATATCGGGTGTCGGCTTCTTCCTGCAACTTGCGGGCTATCTCGGCATTTTTCTCAGCCGCCTCGCGCGGATGATCCGCCATCCAAGCGAATTCAAGCTCACTTCGCTCGTTCATCACTGCGAGGAGGTGGGCTTCAAGGCGGTGCCGATCGTGGCGTTGATGTCGTTCTTGATCGGCGTGGTGCTGGCCTTTCAAGGGTCGGTGCAGCTGCAGCAATTCGGCGCGGAGGTGTTCGTTGTCGATCTCATCGCCATCTCCATCCTGCGCGAGCTCGGCATCCTGCTGACCTCGATCATCGTGGCGGGGCGGACGGCCTCGGCATTCACGGCTGCCATCGGTTCGATGAAGATGCGCGAGGAGATCGACGCGATGCGCACGCTCGGGCTCGATCCGGCGATGAACCTTTTCGTGCCGCGCATCCTTGCGCTGCTGCTCATGCTGCCCATCCTCGGCCTGATCGCCAATATCGCCGGGCTGTTCGGCGGGGCGCTGATGGCGTGGCTCGATCTGGGCATCTCGCCGGCCATGTTCCGCACGCGGCTCGTCGAAGGGACATCGGTCTGGCACGTATTCGTCGGCCTTATCAAGGCGCCCTTCTTCGCGATGATCATCGGAGTGGTCGGCTGTCATGCCGGGATGCAGGTGCAAAGCAACGCGGAGTCTCTGGGCCGACAAACCTCGAACGCGGTCGTCACCGCGATCTTCGCGGTGATCGTCGCCGATGCGGTCTTCTCGATCTTCTTCGCGCGGGTGGGCATATGAGCGAAGACGCCGTCATAAAGGTGCGCGACGTGCGCAATCAGTTCGGCAGCCATGTCGTGCACGAGAACCTCGATCTCGACGTCTACCGCGGCGAAATCCTCGGCGTGGTCGGCGGCTCAGGCACCGGCAAATCGGTGCTTCTGCGCACGATCACCGGGTTGCAGCGGCCGCGGGAGGGCTCGGTCGAGGTGCTGGGAACCGATGTTCTGAACGCAGACGAGGACACCCGCCAGGCGCTGGAGAAACGCTGGGGCGTGATGTTCCAGGACGGCGCGCTCTTTTCCTCGCTCACCGTGCGCGAGAATGTCGAGGTGCCGATGCGCGCGGTTGAAGGGCTCGATCCCGATATCCGCGCGCAACTGGCCGATCTCAAGATCTCGATGGTCGGGCTCGAATATTCGGCCGGCGACAAATATCCCTCCGAGCTGTCCGGCGGCATGCGCAAACGCGCCGGGCTCGCGCGCGCGCTGGCGCTCGACCCCGATATCGTCTTTCTCGATGAGCCGACCGCGGGGCTCGACCCTATAGGGGCGTCGGCCTTCGATGAATTGATCCAGGAACTGAGCCATTCGCTGGGGCTGACGGTGTTTCTGGTGACACATGATCTGGACACCCTGCATGCAACATGCGACCGCATTGCGGTGCTTGCCGAACGCAAGGTGCTGGTGGCCGGCACGATGAAGGATATGCTCGCGGTCGAACACCCCTGGGTGCACGAGTATTTTCACGGACCACGCGCCCGCGCTGCGGCGCCCGAGTTGCAGCAGAACGGCGCGGAAAGGTGAGTTGAGTTGGAAACCAAGGCGAATTTCATTCTCATCGGCGTGTTCACGCTTGCGGGGATACTCGGCATCCTCGGCTTCTTTGTCTGGTTCGCGCAGGTCGAGTTCGACCGCCAGTTCGATTACTACGACATCCGGTTTTCCTCGGTCGCGGGGCTCAGCAACGCCTCGGATGTGCGCTTCGCCGGCCTTCCCGTCGGTCAGGTCGTCGATGTGCGCCTCGCGCCCGATCGGGATGGCACCGTGGTCGTGCGGATCGAGGTGGAGGACGACACGCCCGTGCGCACCGACAGCGTGGCGACCATCGACGTTCAGGGCGTCACCGGCGTGTCCTTCGTCAGCATCGATGCCGGCTCTCCCTCCTCGCCCTTGCTGGAGCGCGAGAGTATGGATGCCCCGGTGCCCGAGATAGAAGCCGGGCGCTCGACCCTGCAAAGCCTGAGCGAGGATGCGCCGCGCCTGCTGGAGGAATCGCTGCGCGTCGTCGAGGAGTTGGGCGATCTTCTTGGGGCGGAAAACCGGCGTCAGATCGACAACATCCTGAGTAATATCGAAACCGCGTCCGAAGGTTTTGCCGACGCGCTGGAGGATTTCACCTCCGTCACGACGACCGTGTCGGATTTCGCTGAACAGATGGATGCGTTCAACGATACGCTGACAGCTATGACAGGCGATCTTTCCGGCGTTCTGCAAACCGCCGATGGCACGCTCGTGTCGATCCGGGAACTGTCCGAACAGGGCAAGGGGGTGCTTGCCGCCGGATCGCAGACGCTGGAGCAGACGCAATCGGCCATTTCCTCGGCCGAGACGTTCATCACGGACGATCTGGGCCAGACGGCGGAGGAATTGCGCCTCGCCGCGGCCGATATACGCGCGCAGATCGCCACTCTGAGCGAGGATGCCAGCGCGCTCATGGCCACGCTGAACACCACCGGCGAGACGGCGACTGCCCGCCTGCGCGAGGCGCGCGAGACATTGACCGGGGCGAACGAATTGATCGCGCGGCTCGATGGTGCTGCGGCACGCGTCGGTAGCGCGGCTGGGCGCATCGATACGCTGATCGAAACCGACGGCGCACCGC
The DNA here is from genome assembly GCF_023370775.1 of Marivita sp. GX14005. Classification (GTDB taxonomy): domain Bacteria; phylum Pseudomonadota; class Alphaproteobacteria; order Rhodobacterales; family Rhodobacteraceae; genus Marivita. Next base: position 522,715 of record NZ_JAMCCQ010000001.1, on the reverse strand, counting down.
TGATTGCCGAAACCCGCGCAATGGTGGCCGAGGCCGACCGTGCCATCGCCTCAGTCGCAGCGGTCGCGAACGAGGATTTGCCGACCATCGTCGCCGACATTCGCAGCGCCGCCAGCACGTTCCGAACCGTGACCGAAAACGTGGGCCAGAACCTCACCGCATCGAGCGAGACCGCCGAGGAGGTGCTGACCACTGCGCGAAACACGCTGGAGGATGCCAGCGAGAGCTTCGCAAATGCCAATACGACGCTCGCGGCGATCAACGACGCGCTGGACACTGGCGAACGCGCCCTCGGCGCAGCGGAGCGGGCGTTCTCGGGGGCGGACCGCGTCATCAATGAGGATCTCGACGGCATCATCACGGGACTGGAAACCACGCTGGACAGCCTGAACGGCGCCATCGCGCAAGTCTCGGACGATATCCCCGGCATCACCGGCGATCTGCGCGAGGCGGGCCAGGCCGCCGCTGCCGCCTTCTCCGAATTGCGCGGGGTCACACGGGACTCCGCGCCTTCGGTGCGCGAGTTCACCACCACCGCGTTGCCGCTCTTCACGAAGCTGGCGCAGGAAACCCGAACGCTGGTATCCAACCTTGACCGGCTGACGAACCAGATCCAGCGCGATCCCGCGCGCTTCTTCCTCGACCGTGAGACACCGGAGTTCAGACGATGACCGATCCTTTCCCTCTTCGCCTCCGCCGCGCCCTGATGCTTCTTGTCGCTTTCTCAGCGCTGTCCGGATGCGCCGCGCTCTCGGCCGTGAGCGACGCGGCGACGCCGCTCGATGTCTACGAAATTCCGGCGCCTTCCGGGATCGAGCCGCGCGCCCGCACCGCGCCGCGCGATGTGATCGTCGAAACGCCGACCACCAGCGGCGCTCTTGAAACCGACCGGATCATGATCCGCCCCAACCCGCTTCAGGCACAATACCTGCCCGGCGCACGTTGGGGCGAGGAAACCCCGGTCATGCTGCAAACGCTCATGCTGCGCGCCATCGAGGCAACCGGAGCGGTGCGCTATGTCGGGCGAAGGCCGCTCGGCCCGAGCGGGGATTATGCGATCATCACCGAACTCACCGATTTCCAGGCCGAGCAGGTGGGCGAGGGCGCGCGCGTCGATATCGCGTTCCTGTCGCGCATCGTGCGCGAACGCGATGCCGCCATCATCGCCTCGCGAACCTTCCGCGGGCAGGCGGTCACCCCGTCCACCGACACGCTGCCTGTCGTGCAGGCCTTCGAAGCCGCGTCGGATCAGGCGCTGACGAATTTCGCGCTGTGGGTGCGCGATATCGTATCCTGAGATAATCGGGCTGGCCGGGCGTTATCCGGTGACACATGAATTTATTTGCGATAATTTTCGAAATGACGCGATAACAGTGTCAATCAAGAACAGCGGCGCAGCCGCGAATCCCCGGGAGGAAAATCATGAAGCTCGATATCAAACTGCTCCTGAGCGCGTCGGCCATTGCGCTCTTGTCGCTCGGCACTGCCGCATCCGCGCAGGACTGCGAACGCGGCGATCTCGATGAGCGGTTCTGCGACACCGACGGCGATCTGCTGGCCGACACGCCCACCGATCCGGCCGAACAGATCGATCCCGACACGCTCATCTTCGCCTATACGCCCGTCGAGGATCCGGCGGTCTACAAGGAAGCCTGGGCCGATTTTCTGACCCATCTGTCCGAGGAGACCGGCAAGGAGGTCGTGTTCTTCCCCGTCCAGAACAACGCCGCCCAGATCGAGGCGATGCGCTCGGGGCGTCTGCATATCGCGGGCTTCAACACCGGATCGAACCCGCTTGCCGTCAATTGCGCGGGATTCAAGCCCTTCACGATCATGGCGGCCGAGGACGGATCTTTCGGCTATGAGATGGAAATCATCACCTATCCCGGCTCCGGCATTGAAAACATCGAGGATATCAAGGGCCAGAAACTCGCCTTCACCGCGCCCACGTCCAACTCCGGCTTCAAGGCGCCGAGCGCGATCCTGAAAGCCGATTACGACATGCTGCCCGATCGCGATTTCGAGCCGGTCTTCTCAGGCAAGCACGACAATTCGGTTCTCGGCGTAGCCAATCAGGATTACCCGGCCGCCGCCGTCGCCAATTCGGTAATGGGCCGGATGTTCGAGCGCGATGTTGTGGATCGCGACCAGATCGTCTCGATCTATAAATCGCAAACCTTCCCGACCACCGCCTATGGCGTGGCATATAATCTCAAACCCGAATTGCAGGACAAGATCCGCGGCGCGTTCGAGAATTTCGAATGGGAAGGCACCTCTCTCAAGGAGGAGTTCGAGAAGAACGGCGAGGGTCAGTTCATCCCGATCACCTACAAGGAATTCTGGGAAGTGATCCGCAAGATCGACGCGGCAAACGGCGTCAGCTACGCCTGCGAGTGATGCAGGGATCGGGCGGGGGTTCGGCCTCCGCCCGTCCAACAAGAGCGACGAGGGGACGGTTCATGCTGCGGCTTGAGAAATTGGTCAAGACCTACAAGACGGGCGATCAGGCGCTCAAGGCCGTGGATCTGGAGATCCCCGAAGGGCAGGTTCTCGCCCTGATCGGACCGTCCGGTGCGGGCAAATCCACGCTCATCCGCTGCATCAACCGTCTGGTGGAGCCGACATCGGGCAAGGTCTATCTCGGAGACACGGAACTGACGCACCTGTCCACCGGTGCGCTGCGCCGCGAGAGGCGGCGGATGGGCATGATCTTTCAGGAATACGCGCTGGTCGAACGGCTGACCGTGATGGAGAACGTGCTGTCCGGGCGGCTCGGCTATGTCGGGTTCTGGCGCAGTTTCCTGCGTAAATATCCGCAAAAGGACGTCGACGAGGCGTTCCGCCTTCTGGACCGCGTCGGCCTCGTTCACATGGCCGACAAGCGCGCCGACGAATTGTCGGGCGGGCAGCGCCAGCGCGTTGGCATCTGCCGCGCGCTGATCCAGAATCCCGATGTGCTGCTGGTGGATGAGCCGACCGCTTCGCTCGACCCCAAAACCTCGCGCCAGATCATGCGCCTCATTTGCGAGCTGTGCCGCGAACGCGGGCTGGCGGCGATCATCAACATCCACGACGTCGCGCTGGCGCAGATGTTCGTGCAACGCGTCATCGGCCTGCGCGCCGGTGCGATCGAATTCGACGGACCGCCAGACGCGCTCACCCCTGATGTGCTGACCACGATCTACGGCGAGGAGGATTGGGAAGCGACCATTGAAAAAGTCGAGGACGAAGACGAGATCGAGGCCGCCGAATGAGCACCCATCGCGAACTCGACGATGTGCTGGGCAAGGGCTGGCGCAAACCCCATTTCATCAAGCGTGCCTGGCTGCGTTACACGCTGATCCTCGGCTTTTTCGCCTATCTCGTTGCGGCCTTCCTGACCATCGAGGTCAACTGGTCGCGCGTTTATGAAGGGCTGGAGCGCGGCAAGCAATTCATCCTCGCATTCACCAGCCCCGATTTCGCCACCCGCTCGGGCGATATCTGGACCGGCATGATGGAGAGCATCGTGATGACCGTCGCCGCCTCGGTCGTCGGTATCGCCATCTCGATCCCCATCGCGCTGGGCGCGGCGCGCAATGTCGCGCCTCTGCCGGTCTACATGATCTGCCGCGCCATCATCGCCGTCAGCCGCGCGCTTCAGGAAATCATCGTCGCGATCCTTCTGGTGGCGATCTTCGGCTTCGGCCCGCTGGCCGGTTTCCTGACGCTCAGCTTCGCCACCATCGGCTTCCTGTCGAAACTGCTGGCCGAGGACATCGAAAGCATGGACCGCGTGCAGGCCGAGGCGATCCGCGCGTCGGGGGCCAGATGGATGCAATGGATCAATTACGGCGTTCAGCCGCAGGTCATGCCGCGCCTCATTGGCCTGTCGATGTATCGCATCGACATCAATTTTCGCGAAAGCGCCATTCTGGGCCTAGTCGGCGCGGGCGGTATCGGGGCCACGCTCAACACATCGTTCGACCGCTATGAATACGACACGGCGGCGGCGATCCTGCTGCTGATCATCGGTATCGTGATGGCGCTCGAATACCTGTCGGGCATCATCCGGGCGAGGGTGCAGTAATGCCGGTGGCAGACGCGAACGGCCAGAAGATCTGGCAGCGCCGGTCGGGGCGGGAAAGCCTTGCGCATTGGCTGATGTGGCTGATCGGCGTGGCGGTCTTTGCCTATTGCTGGCAGCAGATTTCCGAAGCGACGACATGGTTCTTCGTTCAGGACGCGCCGCGCATCGCCGGTGACATCTGGTCCCGCGCCACGCCGCCGAAATGGGAATACATCACGCAGCTCGGCAAGCCGATCTGGGACACGCTCAACATCGCCACGCTGGGCACGCTGATCGCGCTGGTCCTCGCCGTGCCGGTGGCGTTTCTGGCCGCGCGCAATACCACGCCATCTCGGTTTCTCATCCGGCCCATCGCGCTTCTCATCATCGTGTCCACCCGCTCGATCAACTCGTTGATCTGGGCGCTGCTCCTGATCGCGATCATCGGGCCGGGCGTCTTTGCCGGGGTGATCGCCATCGCCATCCGCTCCATCGGGTTCTGCGCCAAGCTGCTTTACGAGGCCATCGAGGAAATCGACGAGGGCCAAGTCGAGGCGATCACCGCCACCGGCGCTTCGCGCTGGCAGGTCATGGCCTATGGCATCGTGCCGCAAATCCTGCCCGCCTTCGCCGGGATCGCGGTGTTCCGCTGGGACATCAATATCCGCGAATCCACGGTTCTTGGCCTGGTGGGTGCCGGCGGCATCGGGTTGCAGCTTTCGTCCTCGCTCAACGTGCTGGCTTGGCCGCAGGTCAGCCTGATCCTGATCGTGATCCTTGTCGCCGTCGTCATCAGCGAATGGGTTTCCGCCAAGGTGCGGGGCGCGATCATCTGATGAGTCTGACAGCCGAAACGGCCTTTCTGGCCTATGAAGCCGTGCGCGCGCGCTTGCCTTCGCCTGGCCCCGTGCCGCAGCCGCAGCGCGCGGCGACGCTGGCCGAGATCTCGGAGGATTACGACGCCTTTCTGCTCGATGCATTCGGCGTGCTCAATATCGGCGAGACCGCCATTCCCGGCACGGCCGAGCGCATCGCCGATCTGCGCGCGGCTGGCAAACGGGTGATCGTCGTGTCCAACGCGGCAAGCGTTCCGGTGCGTGACCTGGCGATGAAATACCAGCGGCTCGGATTCGATTTCGACATTAGCGATATCGTGTCCAGCCGCCTCGCGATGCTCACCGAACTGGCCCGTCGCGCGCCGCGCCGCTGGGGCGTCATGGCGGGCCATATGCCGGAATTTTCCGATCTGCCCGATCTCGACCTGACATTGCTGGCCGAGGCGCAAGACGCCTATGACGATGCCGAGGGCTTCCTTCTAATCGGCAGCGCAGGCTGGACGGAGGACCGGCAGGCGCGGCTCGAAGCGTCATTGCAGGCCCGCGCCCGCCCGGTTCTGGTCGCCAATCCCGATATCGTCGCCCCGCGCGAGACAGGCTTCTCGCTCGAACCGGGGCATTTCGCGCACCGCTTGGCAGATCGCTGCAAGATTTCGCCTGAGTTTTTCGGCAAACCTTTCGCCAATGTCTACGATCTTGCCTTCGAGAAGCTTCCGGGCGTTGCCAGATCGCGCATTCTCATGGTCGGCGACAGCCTGCATACCGATATCCTCGGTGCACAAGCCGTCGGGATCGCGTCCGCGCTCGTCACAGAGTGGGGGTTCTTCGCCGGGCATGACCCGGACGCGGCCATCGTCCGCTCGGGTATCGCGCCGACCTACATGATCGAGCGTCCCTGAGAGGCGGGTCAGGAACCGCACCGCACCGCGCAGAGTTTGTCTTGGGAAACCATACGAGAAAAGGTGCGACATGACCGATAAACACGACCGCTTTTGGGAAATCCTCGACGACATGCGCGTCTGCATGATCACAACCGAAGATGATGGCCTGCTGCGCTCGCGTCCGATGGCGCCGCATATCGACAAGGACGCGCGGACGATCTCCTTCATCACTGACCGCGACAGCGCCAAGGTGCATGAACTCCGTTCGGATCGTGAATTGAACCTGAGCTTTGCCGATAACAAGGATATGGTTTTCGCATCCGTTTCGGGCAAAGGCTTCGTCAACTACGACAAGGAAAAGCTGCGCGAGATGTGGGGCCCCTATGCCGAAGCCTTCTTCGGCGACGATCCAGACAAGGCCGATGCCGCGATCATCACCGTGCAGCCAAGCCAAGCCGAATACTGGGACAGCGACAAGGGCAAGATCGCCTCTGCGATCGAGTTGACAAAGTCCTATTTCGGCGACGAAAAGCCCGATCTGGGCGAGAACAAGAAACTGAATCTTTGATCGAGATATCGCCAAGGCCCGCCGATCCCCGGCGGGCCTCTTTCAGAGCCGCTTGCCGGGCGAAAGGCAAGACGGGTCTGCGGGAACGTGGATCACACTGACGCCCTTGCGCATGCGTGCGTCATTCAGCGCCTCTGCAAACCCGTCCAGATCCTCCGCGCGGCTGGCATGTGCCCCGAATGATCGCGCGAAATCGCAAAAATCTGGGTTGGTGAGGCCCGTGCTCGACACACGGCCCGGATACTCCCGCTCCTGATGCGCGCGGATCGTGCCGTAGCGCGCGTTGTCGATAATGATGACGGTCAGGTTCAGATCGTGATGCACCGCCGTGGCGAGTTCCTGACAGGTCATCATGAAACATCCGTCCCCCGCCACGGCTACGACCTCGCGCTCGGGTTCCGCAATCGCCGCCGCGATGGCGGCGGGCAATCCGTAGCCCATCGAGCCGGAAGTGGGGGCCAATTGCGATTTGGGGGCGCGATAGCGATAGAAGCGGTGGAGCCACGCTGCATAATTTCCGGCGCCATTGCAGACGATCGCATCGGCGGGCAGCGTTTCGGCCAGATGCGCGAAGATCGGTGCCAGAGGATCGCCGGGAACCGACGCGGGATCGCGAAAGCTCTCGTACGTTTCGCGCAGGCGGGCCGTACGGTCTGAACGGGCCACACGCTCCCAATCGGCGACGGTTTCGCAAAAGCTCTGCATGTCGGAAACCAGCGCAATTTCGGGCTGATAGACGCGGCCGATTTCCTCGGGTTGCGGGAAGACATGGACGAGGGACTGCTCCGGCACAGGTGGCACTAGCAGCGAATAGCCATTCGTCGTCATCTCGCCCAGACGCGGGCCGATGGCGATCAGAAGGTCGGTCTCCCGCATCGCATCGGCCAGATAGGGCGGGGTGCCGACGCCGAAATGGCCGATATAGTTGGGATGATCGTTGTCGAACAGCGCCTGACACCGCAGCGACACGCCCACCGGCAGTCCTTGCACCTCCGCAAAGCGCTGAAGCGCCGCGATCCCGCGTTCGGTCCACCCGCCGCCGCCCGCCAGAACCAGCGGAGTCTTGGCGCTTTTCAGGCGATCCTTGAGCGCTTCGAGCGCCGCCGGATCGGCACCGAAACGCGGCACATCGAAGCGCGCCGGCGCAGGGGGCGGCGCAATCTCGTCGTAAAGCATGTCCTCAGGCAGGGCGAGCACCACTGGCCCCGGACGGCCCGAAACCGCGGTGCGCATCGCGCGCGAGACATATTCCTGGATGCGCGACGCATCGTCGATCTGCGCCACCCATTTCGCCATCTGCCCGAACATGCGCCGATAATCGATTTCCTGAAACGCCTCGCGGTCGATCATGCCCCGCGCGACCTGCCCAATGAAAAGGATCATCGGCGTCGAATCCTGATAGGCGACATGCACCCCCGCGCTGGCATTGGTGGCGCCGGGGCCGCGCGTGACAAAGCAGATGCCGGGGCGGCCGGTGAGCTTGCCATAGGCGTCGGCCGCCATCGCCGCGCCGCCTTCCTGCCGGCAGGTAATGAAACGGATCTCGTCTTCGCGGTTATGGAACGCATCGAGCACCGGCAGATAGCTTTCTCCCGGCACCCCGAAGACCGCGCGGATGCCTTGTGCCACGAGTTGATCGACCAGATGATCGGCGGCGCGCCGCAATTTGGATGTCATGAAGAGCCCCCCGCAAGATCGGTGTTCGCGCGAACGCTAGTCCGCTTCGGAGCGAAGGGCAAATCCCGACGAGCCAGACGGCGAAGCCGGGGTCGATTTCATCAAGGCGGGCAAGGGTTTGGCAATGCGTGATTTTCTTTTTTGTGCGCTTGCATTCCTTTTTTCCGCATGTATCGTTTGACCATCACGAACCGTTGCGGACATGGGCCGCTTCAGAAACGGCACCCTGAAGGTGCCTGGGAGGACATCATGAAAAGACTTCTGCTTGGAACCATCGCCGCCGGAACCACGGCACTGACGCCGATCGTCGCCAGTGCGCAGACCGAGATCCAGTTCTGGCACGCCTTCACCGGCCGCCTGGGCGAGCTTGTCGCCGCGCAGGTCGAGGACTTCAACGAAAAGCAGGACGATTACGAGGTCGTCGCGAGCCACAAAGGCAACTATTCCGAAACGCTGAACGCCGGCATCGCTGCGTTCCGCGCCGGAGAGCAGCCGCATATCTTGATGGTGTTCGAGGTCGGCACCGCCACCATGATGGGTGCGCAGGGCGCGATCAAGCCGGTTTACGAGGTGATGGAGGAAAGCGGCGCGGAGTTCGATCCCGATGCCTATATCGGGTCGGTCAAGGGCTATTATACCACCACCGACGGGCAGATGCTGTCGCTTCCGTTCAACTCCTCGACGCCGGTTCTCTGGGTGAACCGCGACGCGTTCGAGGCGGCGGGGGTCGATCCGGATACGGATCTGTCGACATGGCAGAAGGTCGATGAGGTGCTGACCCAGCTCAAGGAGGGCGGCGAGGATTGCCCGCTCGTCACTGCGTGGCAAAGCTGGATTCACCTCGAAAACCTGTCCGCTTATCATGACGTGCCGTTTGCCACGCAGGATAACGGTTTTGCGGGCACCGATACGGAGCTGGCGCTGAACGGTCCCGTGCAGGTCAAGCATATCGAGAAGATGGGCGAATGGGCCGAGGATGGGAAGTTCATCTATACCGGTCGCCGTAACGAAGGCGGTGCGAATTTCCGCTCCGGTGAATGTGCGCTCTTTACCGAGAGCTCTGCCGGCTATGCCGGGATCAAGGCCGAAGCCGAGTTCGATTTCGACGTGCGCCCGCTGCCCTATTGGGAAGGTGAGGGCAATGCACCGCAGAACACGATCATCGGCGGCGCGTCGCTCTGGGTGATGGAGGGGCATGAGCCCGAGGATTACAAGGGCGTCGGCGAATTCCTGTCCTACCTGTCCTCCACCCCGGTGCAGGCGCAGTGGCATCAGGATACCGGCTATCTGCCGATCACCTCCGCCGCCGGAGAGGCGACGCGCGAGGCGGGTTTCTACGAAGAGAACCCCGGAACCGACACGGCGGTGACGCAGATGACGGCGAAGGAGCCGACCGCCAATTCCAAGGGCATTCGCCTTGGTTCTTTCGACCAGATCCGCGGGATCATCGACGAAGAGTTGGAAGGCGTCTGGGCCGGTGACAAATCCGCTCAGGAAGCGCTGGACAGCGCGAAGGAGCGCGGCGACCAGTTGCTGCGCCGTTTCGAGCAAGCCAACCGCTAAACACTGATCCATCAGCAGGGCGGCCCTTAAGGGCCGTCCTTTTCTTTCCGAAAGGCCACCGATGGAAAAGCGCGTCACGTTCAAGGGCTGGCTTCTGCCGTTCATCCTGATTGCGCCGCAGGTCTTCATTTCGGCGGTGTTCTTTTTCTACCCGGCGGGGCAGGCGATCTGGCAATCGCTGTTCATCCCCGACCCGTTCGGCCTGTCTTCGCAATTCGTCGGGCTGGGCAATTTCGAGTATCTGCTGAATGACCGGTTTTACCGCGCCTCGTTTCTGACGACCGCGATCTTCTCGATCCTCGTGACGCTGGTGTCGATGGTGCCGGCGCTGTTTCTGGCCGTGATCGCCGACCGTCTGGTCAAGGGTGCGGGCGTCTATCGCACGCTGCTCATCTGGCCCTATGCCGTCGCGCCTGCCGTGGCCGGGGTGCTGTGGCTTTTCATGTTCAACACCCGCGTCGGCGTCGTGTCTTGGTATCTCGGGCAGCTTGGCTACGACTGGAACCATGTTCTCAACGGCAATGAGGCGATGGGGCTGGTCGTTGTCGCGTCGGCCTGGGGGCGGATCAGCTATAACTTCCTGTTCTTCTTTGCCGCGCTGCAAGCGGTGCCGAAATCGGTGATCGAAGCGGCGGCGATCGACGGCGCGCGGTTCTGGCGGCGGTTCTTCACCATCGTCCTGCCTCTGCTGTCGCCGACCACATTCTTTTTGCTGGTCGTCAATATCGTCTATTCCTTCTTCGAGACCTTCGGCGTGATCCACACAATTACCGCCGGCGGGCCGCAACAGGCGACGACGATCCTTGTCTACAAGGTGTTCTCCGACGGTTTCGTGGGGCAGGATCTCGGCTCCTCCTCGGCGCAATCGGTAATCCTTTTGATCGTGGTCGGCCTGCTCACGGTGCTTCAGTTCAAATTCATCGAAAAACGGGTGCATTACTGATGGCGAACGCAGATCCCCTTGCCGCCGCAGTCCCGCCCAAGACGCGCAAGCCGCAGCCCGATGGCATGGTCGAGAAGCGCGGTGCGGGGCTTTGGCTGACGCATGTGCTGATGATCCTGGGTATCCTGGTTATCTTCTTTCCGATCTGGCTGGCCTTCGTCGCCTCCACGGTCACGCAGCAGGACATCATCCGCCCGCCAATGCCGATCTGGCCGGGCGACCAGTTCTTCACAAACTACAAGAACGCGCTTTTTTCCGGGGTGAACGTGCCGGTGGCGACGATGCTGTTCAATTCGCTGGTGATGGCGGTGGGCATCGCGGTGGGCAAGATCGTGATTTCGCTCCTGTCGGCCTTTGCCATCGTCTATTTCCGCTTCCCGGCGCGTACGCTGTTCTTCTGGTTGATTTTCCTGACGCTGATGCTGCCGGTCGAGGTGCGGATCGTGCCGACTTACGAGGTGGTCGCGGGGTTCGGGATGCTCAACTCCTATTCGGGGCTGATCTTCCCGCTCATCGCCTCGGCGACGGCGACGTTCCTGTTCCGACAGTTCTTCATGACGATCCCCGACGAGCTGGCCGAAGCGGCGCGCGTCGATGGGGCGCGGCCCATGCGGTTCTTCATCGACATCGTCGTTCCCATGAGCCGCACCAATATCGCTGCGCTTTTCGTGATCCTGTTCATCTACGGGTGGAACCAGTATCTCTGGCCGCTGCTCATCACCACCGATCCCGAAATGAACACCATCGTCATGGGACTGAAGCAGATGTTCCCCTCGGGCGACGATTTTGCCCATTGGCCGACCATTCTGGCCACCTCGATCCTGGCGATGATCCCGCCGGTGATCGTCGTCGTGAGCATGCAGAAGCTGTTCATCCGCGGCCTTGTAGACAGCGAGAAATAAGACATGGCGACAGTCACCCTCAAAAACGTCAAGAAAAGCTTTGGCCCGGTGGACGTGATCCACGGTATCGACGCGCAGATCGAGGATGGTGAGTTCATCGTCATCGTCGGCCCGTCCGGCTGCGGCAAGTCCACCCTGTTGCGCATGGTCGCAGGGCTGGAGACAGTGACGGATGGCGAGGTTCTGATCGGCGGTCAGCGCGCGAACGAGAAGGAGCCGATGGACCGCGATATCGCGATGGTGTTCCAGAACTACGCGCTTTATCCGCACATGTCGGTTCGCCAGAACATGGGCTACGGGCTGAAGATCGCGAAGCTGCCGAAGGCCGAGATCGAACGGAAGGTTGTCGAGGCGGCCAAGCTGCTGCAGCTGGAGCCGCTGCTTGATCGCAAGCCCAAGCAATTGTCCGGCGGCCAGCGCCAGCGCGTTGCCATGGGACGCGCCATCGTGCGCGAACCTGCGGTGTTCCTCTTCGATGAGCCTTTGTCGAACCTCGATGCGAAACTGCGGGTGCAGATGCGTCTGGAAATCCGCGAATTGCAATCCAAGCTCGGCATCACCGCGCTTTATGTCACGCACGATCAGGTCGAGGCGATGACCATGGCGGACCGGATGATCGTGATGAACGCCGGCGTCGCGGAACAGATCGGAACCCCGCTCGACGTTTACGAAAAACCCCGAACGCTTTTCGCCGCGCAATTCATCGGCAGCCCGGCCATGAATATCCTCGATGCCGAGTTGCACGCCGGCAAGGTCATGCTGGGCGATGTGGCGGTCGCCGATGGGGCGGGGCCGGACGGGCCGGTCAAGCTCGGCGTGCGGCCGGAGCATCTGGATGCAGACGAGAACGGACCGCTGCGCGTGGCCGTCCAGATGACGGAACCGCTTGGGGCGAACACGCTGTTTCACGGTCGCCTCGAAAGCACCGGCGACAGTTTCACCGCGAGCCTGCAAGGCGTGCATCCGATGTCGGAGACCGGCAGGCATATGCGCTTTGCGATCCAGCCGGGGCAGGCGCATGTGTTCGATGCCGATACCGGGCTGCGGCGCGAGGATTGAATTTTCGGCGAGGCGAAACCGGCAGGCGCTTGACCCCGCTGCATGAGTGTCATACCTCAGTCCTGCCCGAGCGGGCGTTGTGTAATGGTAAGACCTCAGCCTTCCAAGCTGATGATACGGGTTCGATTCCCGTCGCCCGCTCCAAAACGCCCCTGATATCGCGCCTGAGGCCTGACATCGCGTCATAGCGGAAAATCTGTGTTTTCGTGCCGCGTTGGCTTGACCCCCTCCGGCGCTCCAAGGTTTAAGCGGGCAGCACAGAAAGCGGGTTTTGCAATGGCGGATGCGACGATCAAACCGGTCAAGAACGAAGAGCGCGAGAAATCGCGCAAGCTGGGATCGCTCAAGGCGCTGTGGCCGTTTCTCAAACCGTATAAGTTCCTGATGACGGCCGCGCTGATCGCGCTGACCGCAACGGCGACGATCTCGTTGATCCTGCCGCTGGCCGTGCGGCGGGTGGTGGACAATTTCAACACTTCCGACGGCGCGTTGCTCGACCGGTATTTCGCCGCCGCCCTGGGCATCGCGGCGCTGCTCGCGATTGGCACGGCGCTGCGCTATGCGCTCGTCACGCGGCTGGGGGAACGCGTGGTCGCCGATATCCGCAAGGCAGTGTTCGACCGGGTCGTCACGTTGAGCCCGTCCTTCTACGAAAAGATCATGACAGGCGAGGTTCTGAGCCGGATCACCACGGATACGACGCTGATCCTGAGCGTGATCGGCTCCTCCATCTCCATCGCGCTGCGCAATGCGCTGATCTTTGTCGGTGGTCTGGTGCTGATGCTCTTCACCTCCGCGAAACTGACGGCGATGGTGCTTCTGATCGTTCCGCTGGTGATCGTTCCGATCCTCGTTCTGGGTCGAAAGATGCGCAAGCTGAGCCGCGAGAACCAGGACTGGATCGCCGCATCCTCCGGAAACGCGTCCGAAGTGCTGCTTGCCGTGCAAACGGTTCAAGCATTCACGCATGAGAAAATCTCTCAGGCCGCTTTTGCCGACGTGACCGAAAAGAGCTTCGATGCTGCACGGCGCCGCATCTGGACGCGCGCGCAGATGACGGCAATCGTGATCTTTCTGGTGTTCACGGGCATTGTCGGGGTGCTCTGGATCGGCGCGACCGATGTGCGCAATGGCGCGATGAGCGCCGGCGCGCTGGTGCAGTTCGTGATCTATTCGGTCATGGTGGCCGGCGGCGTTGCCGCGCTGTCGGAGATCTTCGGCGAATTGCAACGCGCGGCCGGGGCGACGGAACGACTTGTCGAGTTGCTGCATGTCGAGGATACCGTCAACGATCCGGCGCGGCCCAAAGCGTTGCCCGAGCCGGTCCGGGGGGAGATCGCGTTTCGGGACGTTCACTTCGCTTATCCCAGCCGACCCGACATCGCGGCGCTTGACGGTGTGAGCCTGCATATCGAACCGGGCGAAACGGTCGCGGTTGTCGGCCCCAGCGGCGCGGGAAAGACGACGATCATTCAGTTGATCCAGCGGTTTTACGATCCCGACCGGGGCGAGGTCTGTATCGATGGGGTGCCGCTTGACAGTCTGAGCCGCGATGCGTTCCGCAAACATCTGGCGCTCGTGCCGCAAGATCCGGTGATCTTCGCAGCCTCCGCGCGAGATAACATCCGTTTCGGGCGGCCCGATGCGAGCGATGCCGAAGTCGAGGCCGCCGCACGCGCCGCGGCTGCGCATGAGTTCATCACCGCGTTGCCCGATGGCTATGACAGCTGGCTCGGCGAACGGGGCGTGATGCTTTCGGGCGGGCAAAAACAGCGCATCGCCATCGCCCGCGCCATCCTGCGCGATGCGCCGGTGCTGCTCCTGGACGAGGCGACCAGTGCGCTCGATGCGGAGAGCGAACGCGCGGTGCAGCGGGCTGTGGACGAGCTTTCCGAAGGGCGCACCACGATCATTGTCGCGCATCGTCTGGCAACGGTGAAAAAGGCGGATCGGATCATCGTGATGGATCAGGGGCGCATCGTGGCTACCGGCGCGCATGATACGCTGGTGGCGCAAGACGGACTTTATGCACGGCTCGCGCGGCTTCAGTTCACCGACGGGATCGCCGCCGAATAAGCGGAGAATTCGACGTATTTCCTGCCTCGCAGACGCTGGTAAGACACTCGCCTTTGCGTGGGCGATCATGTATCGCCCGAAAGAAAGACGGGGATTTGCATGACTGACGACGTTGTCGCCGTGATCGATCCGACCGGGCCGCGCAGGTATATCGCGATCGGGATGCTTCTGATGCTTGGCGGTTTGCTGCTTTATGTGGCGCTGACCCCGCCGGCCGTCGGGCCGATCTGGCAGATCGTTCTGACGCTGCTGGCGGCGCTGGCGGCCTGGTCCGCGCAACGGTTGCATCAGGCAACGTCGCGCAAGCTCTTCCTCACGGAAAAGGCCTTGACCGACAGCGACGGCACCGTTCTGGCAGCTGTGACGAATATCGCAGCCGTCAACCGGGGCGTCTTCGCGATCAAGCCTTCCAACGGGTTCATGCTGACATTGAAAGACCCGGCGCCATTCGCATGGCAGCCGGGTCTTTGGTGGCGCGTCGGGCGCCGGCTGGCGGTGGGCGGTGTCACTCCGGGAGGTCAAACCCGCCCAATGGCCGACATCATCTCGGTGATGATCGCCAGATCGCCCTAGGTCGGCGTGCCGTCCTCTTCGGGTTCATCCTCCGCACCGGTGGTGCCGTCCGCGCCCGTTCCGTCGTTCACGCCTTCGAAGATGACCTGCGATGCGAAACGCGGGCGGGTGAACGAATAGGTCTCGATATCGAACGGTCCGATACCCGAGACATTGAATGTTGGCACATAGGCATCGCGCGTTTCGACGAGGATCAACTGATCGGAATCGGCCATTTGCGGAATGAGCGGCCGCATTTCAACGAGATCCGTCGTATTCAAGGCATCCCAATCTCCACGATTTTCGCCCCAGACAATTCGATGTGAATCAGATCTCTCATCGAACTGGATGACCGTCACGCGCAAATCGACGTCGTCACCATGCGCTTTGGTCAAATGAAACAGCATGCGACGTGCGTTGTCGATATAGGCGTCATCCAGCTTCTCGGTTTCCCGCGAGATGATATCGCCGATCGTGTAATTGGCCTTCTGGCTGATGCTCTGCTGTCGCATCACATCGAAATAGACCCATGAAGCGGCGAAAATCATGGCGAGGGCCGGGAAGAGGATCATCGCCTCCATGCTGACATTCCCGTCGGTCTTGCGCGCAAAGCGCAACAGGCGGTTTCTCATGGTCGTAATCATGACGAAGGCTCCTGAACAAAGGCCGAGAAGGACACCAGCTTGGTATACCCGTCCTCATCGGCGAACACTGTCTTGGCCAAAAGGCCCGTGGGGGCGATCGGCTCGTACTTGTAGCAAGCGCGTAGATACATCAGCTCGTTATCGGTGCCGGCATCGAACTGGCGAAGGGGATTGACCTCCTTTGCCGTATCCACGCAGTCAACAGACACCGGGGGCTCGCTCCAGTTGCGCAGATCGAGCGGGATCATTTCGAGCTGAAGCGTGTCTTCGCAATGCTTGAGCAAGGTCGTGTTCTCGCAAATCTGGGTCTTGAGCGCGGCGTGGGTCATCTCTTCGCCCGTTCCGAGCCGGACCGTGCGGACGGTGTAATCGAGCGCCCGTTCCAGTTGGGTATGACGAAGGGTCATTGCACCCAGTTCAATCGTCGCGATGATCAATATCAGGAATAGCGGCACCCATAGCACGAATTCGATCGTATTGGCGGCGCCATTCTCGTCGCGCAGGAACTTGCGCATAGGCTTGTTGATGAAACGGGTCATTGGGTCAGCCTCAACTGGTTGATGGTCCGCGCGATCTGGCGGAACGCGTCACTGATTTCGAGCCCTTCGACGGCGAAGTAGTGTGCCGGGGAGGAGGCGCAATCACGCATCGCGGCCTGACCCTCCGCAGGAGCTTCGAAACCGATTGCGAAGATCGTGATATCCTTGTCGCGCGCTTTTTCGCACACATCCGACAAACGACGATCCGCGCTGCTGCCGCCGACGATTCCCTTGTAGCCGTAGTAGGCGTCGCGATAGGTGTTGTAGCTCACCCAGTCGTCGTAATACGGCTTGCGGTAGAACTTCTTGGCAAAGCCCCTGGTGCCCCAGCGCGCATAGACCTCGGCATTGGTCATCCGGCGGGCATCATCATCGCCATCGGGCTCGTCGCGATAGCGGCTGTTCCAGTTGCTTCCTTCGTAACGCTCCCAGAACCAAATATCGTTATCCGTCCCGCTCCAGTCGCGGACGCGAAGCGAGAAACGGTCGTTGTTGGGATTGTTGTCGCCCCGGTCGTCGATCCAGAGATCGGACATGCCGTATTTATACTGGTTCTTAAGATCGTATTGCGTCGTGTTCTTGCCGTCGGTCATGAGAACGACAATCTTGATCGCATCTTCCGCAGTATATTCGGCAGGACGCCCCGCCGCACCGGACACAACGAGACCATCCGAAATCATGTCGGTCACAACTGGCCGGGCGGATGGATCGAGCAGGGCAACGCCCCACTTCATCCCAAGATCGATTGCGGTATTCCCCTTGGCACCCAGCGAAGCGATATGGGTCTTGAGCGCCGCTTCATCCGAGCTATGGACCATGATCGCGCCGTAATCGTCATCGGGGCACCAGTAGTCCAGATTGGGCGTGCTGCTCTCGCTTTGCGAGCGCAGATCGAAATGCGCCAACCGGGTGAGTTCCGCGTTCGGGTCGATCGAGACGCTGTGGAACGCGGAGTTGGGGAAGATGACGCAGTTCGAATAGTCATGTGCATTATCGAGCGTATAGTAGGACGCAACGGTCGATCCCAGGTTCACCACCGCGTTATACGGCACCATGTTGATCGTCGTCAGACCGGAATCGTCGTCCTTGATGACAGTCTCGACGAACTCGGTCGCCGCGGTGCGCAGGTTGCCGATCTTGTTGTTGCGGCCCATCGAGCCGGAAATGTCGAGCACCATCGAGATCTCGACATTCGAGATCCGCTCCTCCGCAGTGGCCGATCCGCCGGAATGCATGCTGTCGACGCCGAGCAGCTTGAGGAAGTTCGCGTCATACTCGCGTGAGGCTTGTGCGCTCACGATCCGGTGGCTGAGCCCTTCATCGACCGAAACGCTCGACAGCGCGTCCGACATGTTCATCGCGCGGAAATATTCGCGGACCACGAGATCGGGGTCGAGTTCCTGATCGAGGTTCGCCGCCGCGAGAACCGCCCGGTCGAGCGTATTCTGAAGTTTCGTCCGCTGCACTTCGGAATAGATCATGTCGATCCCGACGCCGCCGAAAACGAGCATCATCATCGACCCGCTCAATGCGAGAATAGACATATTGCCGTCGGTTTCACGGGCAAAGCGGGTCAGTGTCCCGGCCACACTCGACCGCAACACGGACTTCTTCCGTTTCCCGACCGGCAGCCTTGGCAGAAGGTTGCTTAATCCGATCATTTGTTACCTCTTTCCCGCCTTTTGGAGACGGACTGACACCCCACTTAGATTTTTGAAGAAGTGAAGGCGAAACACGGCGAGAATAAGGCCAAAAATATGGAAATTTTTAGGAGTGTATTGAATTTAATGGATAAATCGTCTTCGCTGGCAGGATTGAGGCCTGAGGTGAAACAGTGAGGCGCCGGATCGATCGGAAAGGCATGGTAAATTCCCTGCAGACCTGTTCAGGTTAACCCGGTTTTCATGGCTGGCCTGTCACGACAGGGCGCACCGCTATCCAAGGAGAGACTGATGAACATTACCCCCGGAAACGAACCGACATTCCGCCAATCGGTTGACCTGATGTTCAATCGCGCGGTCGCGCTGATGGACCTGCGGCCGGGCCTGGAGGAGAAAATCCGCGTCTGCAACGCCACGTATACTGTCCGGTTCGGCGTGCGCCTGCGCGGACATATCCAGACCTTCACCGGCTATCGCTCGGTTCATTCCGAACACATGGAGCCGGTCAAGGGCGGTATCCGTTACGCGCCTTCGGTCAACCAGGACGAGGTGGAGGCGCTGGCTGCGCTGATGACCTATAAATGCGCTCTGGTGGAGGCGCCCTTCGGTGGCTCCAAGGGCGGGCTCTGCATCGATCCGCGCGAATATGACGAGCATGAACTCGAATTGATCACCCGCCGCTTTGCCTATGAGCTGGCCAAGCGCGACCTGATCAATCCCGCGCAGAACGTGCCGGCGCCCGACATGGGCACCAGCGAGCGCGAGATGGCCTGGATCGCCGACCAATACGCGCGCATGAACACGACGGATATCAACGCGCGGGCCTGCGTGACGGGCAAGCCGCTCAATGCGGGCGGCATCTCGGGCCGGGTGGAGGCGACGGGGCGCGGCGTTCAATACGCGCTGCGAGAGTTTTTCCGGCACCCGGAGGATGTGAAGGCGGCGGGCCTGTCCGGCACGCTCGATGGCAAACGCGTCATTGTCCAGGGGCTGGGCAATGTCGGCTATCACGCGGCGAAGTTCCTGGAGGAGGAGGACGGCGCGAAGATCGTCGGGATCATCGAACGTGACGGAGCGCTTTATAACCAAGCCGGGCTCGATGTCGAAGCGGTGCGCAACTGGATGGTCAAACATGGCGGCGTTGCGTCCTATCCCGATGCCTCCCACACTGCGGAGGGCGCCGCCGTTCTGGAGGCCGAGTGCGACATTCTCATCCCGGCGGCCCTTGAGGGCGTGATCAACCTCAAGAACGCGCATGAGATAAAGGCACCGCTGATCATCGAAGCGGCGAATGGCCCGATCACCGCAGGGGCGGACGACATCCTGCGCGAGAGAGGCACCGTGATCATCCCGGATATGTATGCCAACGCGGGCGGCGTGACGGTGTCCTATTTCGAATGGGTGAAGAACCTCAGTCATATCCGCTTCGGCCGGATGCAGCGCCGCCAAGAGGAGGCGCGGCACGAATTGATCGTTCGCGAGTTGGAGCGGTTGAGCGAACATCTGGGTGACAAGTGGTCGATGACGCCGAACTTCAAATCGAAATATCTTCGTGGTGCGGACGAGCTGGAACTGGTGCGCTCGGGGCTCGATGACACGATGCGCATCGCCTATCAGTCCATGCGCGAAATCTGGCATGGCCGCGAGGATGTCAGCGATCTTCGCACCGCGGCCTATATCGCATCGATCGAGAAAGTCGCCGCGAGCTATCGCGCAAAGGGTCTCTGACAGGTGACATTCGTTGCGGGCCGGACTAGATACCGCGAAATTCGATCCGGCCCGCGCCGATTCCAATTCCGGAGGTTTCCCATGATCCGCACCGTTCTGATCGCCGCCACGATGTTCGGCTTTTCCAACGCGGCTCTTGCTCAAGGCAAGGAAGCCGAATGTCGTAAGCAGGGCCAGATCGCGACCGACATCATGAGCCAGCGCAAAGCCGGTGCAAATGCGAAGCGGGCGACCGCTCAGGTGATCGGAAAACTCCCCGAGGATGCCAGAAATTACGAGTCCGCCATCCCGGCGCTGGTCGAATGGATCTACAGCCTGCCGGAGGAACAGATGACCCCCGAGGTCAGCAACGCGCTCTATCAGGTCTGTCTGTCGCAATAGCCGCGCTGCTGCCCACTGGACTCAGCGCGCCGCAGCGCCGATATTCCTGACATGAGCCTTCCACCTGGATTTCTGGACGAGTTGCGCAGCCGCACCAGCCTTGGCCAAGTGGCGGGGCGCAAGGTGCTGTGGGACCAGCGCAAATCCAATCAGGCCAAGGGCGATATGTGGGCGCCATGCCCCTTCCATCAGGAAAAATCGCCCAGCTTCCACGTCGATGATCGCAAGGGATTTTACTACTGCTTCGGCTGTCATGCCAAGGGCGACGCCATTTCCTTCGTCTGCGAGACGGAAAACGTATCCTTCATGGAAGCCGTTGAAATCCTCGCCTCCGAAGCCGGAATGACCATGCCCGCGCGCGATCCAAAGGCGCAGGAGAAAGCGGATCGACGGACGTTGCTGATCGACGTGGTGGACAAGGCCGTTCGCTTTTTCCGGATGCAGTTGCGCGGTGGCGCGGGCGCCGAAGCGCGTGCCTATCTGGCCCGGCGCGGGCTGGACGATGCCGCGCAGGACCGTTTCGCCATCGGCTTCGCGCCTGCCGGCTGGCAGGGACTCTTGGATCATCTGACCGGGCAGGGCGTGAAGGCCGAGCAGATCATCGAGGCCGGGCTGGCCAAGCCGTCGCAGAAGGGCGGCAAACCCTACGACACGTTTCGCAACCGCATCATGTTTCCGATCCTCGATGCGCGCGGGCGGCCCATCGCCTTCGGCGGACGAGCGATGGATCCGAATGACAACGCGAAATACCTCAACAGCCCCGAAACCCCGCTTTTCGACAAGAGCCGAACGCTCTACAACCTCGCCTCCGCGCGCGAGGCGGCGGGGCGGGGCAAGCCGCTGATCGTCGCCGAAGGCTACATGGACGTGATCGCGCTGGCGACGGGCGGGTTCGATGCCGCCGTCGCGCCGCTTGGCACGGCGGTGACGCAGGCGCAGCTGCAGATGCTTTGGCGGATCGCGGACGAGCCGATCATGGCGCTGGATGGCGATGCGGCCGGGCTCAAGGCGGCCTATCGCGTGATCGACACCGCGCTGCCACTGCTCGAGGCGGGCAAGTCGTTGCGCTTCGTGCTGCTGCCCGAGGGCCAGGATCCCGACGATCTGATCCGCGCCAAGGGGCAATCCGCGATGCAGGCCTTGCTCGACGCGGCGCAACCGATGGTGCATCTGCTCTGGCGCCGCGAGACGGAAGGGCGCATCTTCGACAGTCCGGAGCGCAAGGCCGCACTCGACAAGACGCTGCGCGAGCGTTTGCGCACCATTCAGGATCCCTCTTTGCGCAGCCATTACGGCGAAGAGATCAAGCGCCTCCGCTGGGAATTGTTCAAGACGCCGCGCCCCCCGGGACGCGGCCCGTTCCGTCGCGGCGCAGCCTCGCCTCCCGCCAAGCCGACGGAGGATACGCGCGGCTCGCTGCTTGCGTCGGGCGGCGGCGATGTCGAGGACCGCTTGCGCGAAGCGGTGATCCTCGCGGCGCTTCTCACCGAGCCGGTCCTGATCACGGAATTCGAGAGCCAGATCGAAACCATGCGCTGCGCCGATCCCGATCACGCCGCGCTGCGCGACTGCCTGTTGCGCCATGCGGGCGCGCCGGGGGACGATCTTCGCGAGGCCGCAGATAGCGCGCTGGGCGGCGATGCCCTTGAAATGCTGTGCCGCGCACGCCATGTGGCGATCACACCTTGTCTGCGCAACCGGGGCGACCGCGATCTGACGCGGCTCACGATTGCCGAGGAGCTTGCGAAACTCGAAGCGCGCGCCGGGCTCGATGCCGAGATCGCGGAAGCGTCAGAGGATCTGCACGGCCCCGCCGACGAGAGTTTGACATGGCGTCTGGCGCAGGCCGCGCTGGCCCGGCAATCGGCGCAAAGGGCGCAGGCCGAGGACAAGACAGAATACGATCGCGGTCCCAACGGGGCCCCGATCAACCGGGAAGAACGCAGCGCCTTCGCCGCCCTGATGGAGACGATACGATTCGACAAACCCGGAGGTTGACGGTGTTTTGCTAAGGAACACGTTATAGAAAACAGGTAAACGGGTGTGCGAATCGCCAATCTCGCGCTAATGATTCGGTCCTATCGAATCGCCCCGCCTCGACAGGAGCATCCATGGCCGCCAAAGATAACGACGACGCCAAGACAGAACCCCGTGAGGAAGATGTCAGCCTTGATCTGAGCCAGGCTGCGGTCAAGAAGATGATCGCCGACGCGCGCGAGCGCGGTTACATCACCTATGACCAGTTGAACGAAGTGCTGCCGCCCGATCAGGTCAGTTCCGACCAGATCGAGGATGTGATGTCGATGCTGTCCGAAATGGGCATCCAGATCACCGAAGAGGACGAGGAAGCCGAGGAAGAGGATAAGGGCGCCACCGATCTTGTCCAGACGGCCAAGCCGGGCGAGGTCGCGCTGTCCTCGGGCGGGTCGGAAAAGCTTGACCGGACGGATGATCCGGTGCGCATGTATCTGCGCGAGATGGGCTCTGTCGAACTGCTCAGCCGCGAGGGCGAGATCGCCATCGCCAAGCGGATCGAGGCCGGCCGGAACACGATGATCCTGGGCCTGTGCGAAAGCCCGCTGACCTTCCAGGCGATCACCATCTGGCGCGAGGAATTGCTGTCCGAGGACATTCTGCTGCGCGACGTGATCGATCTTGAGACCACGTTCGGCAACCAGATGGGCGAGGAAGAGGTCGTCGCCCCGGTGGTCGATGGCGCGGCCAAGCCCGAAGCCAAGGCGGATGAGGGCAAGGAACTCGATGCCGACGGCAACCCGATCACGACCGAAGACGATGACGACGAGGACGAGCAAGCGAATATGTCGCTCGCCGCGATGGAAGCCGCCCTCAAGCCGCGCGTTCTCGAAACGCTCGACCGGATCGCGCAGGATTACGCGGAACTGTCGAGCATGCAGGACAGTCGCATTTCCGCAACGCTGAACGAGGATGGCTCCTTCAGCACGGCGGACGAGGAACGCTATCAGAAGCTCCGCTCCGAGATCGTCGAGCTGGTGAACGAATTGCACCTGCACAACAACCGGATCGAAGCGCTGATCGACCAGCTTTACGGCATCAACAAGCGCATCATGTCCATCGACAGCGCGATGGTGAAACTTGCCGACCAAGCGCGCATCAACCGGCGCGAATTCATCGACGCTTATCGCGGACGCGAGCTCGATCCCAACTGGCTTGACGAGATGGCCGAAAAGTCGGGCCGCGGCTGGCAGATGTTCATCGAACGCTCGCTCGACAAGGCCGAAGAACTGCGCGCGGACATGGCGCAGGTCGGTCAGTATGTCGGCCTCGACATCAGCGAATTCCGCCGCATCGTGGCACAGGTCCAGAAGGGTGAGAAAGAAGCGCGGCAAGCCAAGAAGGAAATGGTCGAAGCCAACCTGCGCCTCGTGATTTCGATTGCCAAGAAATATACCAACCGTGGTTTGCAGTTCCTTGACCTTATCCAGGAAGGCAATATCGGCCTGATGAAGGCGGTCGACAAGTTCGAATACCGCCGCGGGTACAAGTTCTCCACTTACGCGACATGGTGGATCCGTCAGGCGATCACCCGCTCCATCGCGGATCAGGCCCGCACGATCCGCATCCCGGTGCACATGATCGAAACGATCAACAAGCTGGTCCGCACCGGCCGTCAGATGCTGCACGAGATCGGCCGTGAGCCGACGCCCGAGGAGCTGGCCGAGAAACTGCAGATGCCGCTTGAAAAGGTTCGCAAGGTGATGAAGATCGCCAAGGAGCCGATTTCGCTGGAGACGCCCATCGGTGACGAGGAAGACAGCCAGCTTGGCGATTTCATTGAGGACAAGAACGCGGTTCTGCCCCTGGATGCCGCCATTCAGGACAATCTCAAGGAAACGACGACGCGCGTTCTGTCCTCGCTCACCCCGCGCGAGGAGCGCGTGCTGCGGATGCGCTTTGGCATCGGCATGAACACCGATCACACGCTCGAAGAGGTAGGCCAGCAATTCTCGGTCACCCGCGAACGCATCCGCCAGATCGAGGCCAAGGCGCTGCGCAAGCTCAAGCATCCGAGCCGCAGCCGCAAGCTGCGGTCTTTCCTAGATCAGTGAAAACAAAAGAGGGGGCCGCGCGGCCCCCTTTTCGTCGCTGCGGGTGTTTCCTGCGTCTTACCGGGAATGGCTGTGCGTCTCGGATGCCGAATTCATGACCGGCTTCAGCAGTACGAATCCATAAATCGCCGCGATACCCACAAGAATGTAGATAAGGTTCGTCAGCCAGCTATCGATGCCGAAGATCGCCGAAACGAGGTTGAAATCGAAAAGGCCCACAAGCCCCCAGTTCAAACCGCCGACGATGATGAGAATGAGAGCTGTCGCGTTCAGCGCCTTCATGATGAGATCTCCTTGAAGTTTATCATTCAGGTGGAGAAACAACGCGCCGCGCCGATTGTTCCAGCGCATGACCCGCGTCTCGGACGATATGTCGAGTGCCGGCCAGAGTGTGACTTCCGGGTCGCCGGTATCGCTGATAGCCTTGCGCAGAAGAGAAGGGGGGGGCTCGCCCATGTCACTTTTGAAACGCCTGTTCGGATCGCGTGACGGCGCAACGCCCACGACCGCGCCGGCCGAAGAGCACAAGGGATTCACCATTCATCCCGACCCGATCAACGAGGGCGGGCGGTGGAGGATCGGCGCGCGGATCGAAAAGGAGACCGGCGGCGAGATCAAGACGCATCGTATGATCCGTGCCGACACGCTTGAAAGCCGCGCCGCGGCGGTCGATGCGTCCCTCGGAAAAGCGAGAATGCTGATCGATCAGCAGGGCGAAGAGATTTTCCGCTGAACGGAAACAGGCCGGGCATATCCGCCCGGCCCGTGTGGTTCAGGTGCGATCCGCTTGGTTCGGATCGCTCGTGGTGCCCGGCCCTGTTTTCGGATCCGGGTTGGTCTGTTCCGGCCCGTCGGACGTTTCGGGAACATCCGCAGAACGATCCCGGCGCGGATCGGGTGCCCGATCGGCTTGGTTAGGATCGTTCGTGGTGCCGGGGCCGGTTTTGGGATCGGAATTGGTCATGCCGATACCCGCCCTCAATCGTCGAGAAGGAACGTGATCGCGAGATTCACCTTGAACTCGGTGATCTTGCCATTCTCGACCATAACGTTCTGATCCTTGACCCACGCGCTCTTGATGTTGCGAATGGTCTTGGCGGCCCGTTCGATGCCTTCGCGTGTCGCATCGTCGAAGCTGTTCGGTGAGGTTGCGGAGATTTCGGTCACTTTTGCAATGCTCATGGTATCCTCCTTTGCGGTTACCTTAGGGAAGAACAAACCGCGCTACCGATGGTTCCGAACAGGGCATCCTCAGCCCGTCGGCATCACGAACACTTCCTGCACATTGGCGCGCGGGTCGGCGCCCAGCGCGAAAACGACGGAGCGCGCGATATCCTCGGGCTTGAGCTTGTCGGGTTTGGCGTCTTCGAAGAACGGCGTGTCCACCATCCCCGGCGCGATCACCGTGCAGCGCCCGCCCCATTCGCGCATCTCTTCGGCGACATTGCCGCCATAGCCATGCACGAACCATTTGGACGCGCCATAGACCGACCCCGCGATATGGCGTCGCCCTGCGGCCGATCCGGTCATCAGCAGATGTCCCGTGCTCTTGCGCAGATGGGGCATTGCGGCCTTCGTCGTCCAAAGAACGCCGAGGATGTTGATATGCACCATCTTGTGCCACTCCTCGGGATCGCCTGCTTCGGTGCCAGACGTGCTAAGCCCGGTTCCCGCGTTGGCATAGGCCGCATCGACGCTGCCGAAATGATCGGCGAGCCTGTCCAGCGCCTGTTTCTGTTCATCGAAATCCGTCGCATCGCCCGGAAGCGCCAGCGCCTGATCGCCGAGATCGGAGGCGAGCTGCTCCAGCTTGTCCTTCGATCGCGCGAAGAGACCGACGTTCCAGCCCTCTTTGGCCGCCGCGCGGGCCGTTGCTTCGCCGATGCCGGTGGATGCGCCGGTGATGAAAATCGTCTTGCGTGCCATATCGCCCTCTCAGCTTTGCGTTACCCCGTTCAACGTATGGCAAGGGCGACAGGTTTCACCCGAATGGTTCTCAAAAGCGCTGACGAAATTTCGCCACCATCCCTTGCGGGGCGAAATCGCCTCTACCCAAAACCTCGCGGCGTTCCTATAGTGGCTGTGGATAAGTGGGGCGAACCTACATTCGAGGCAGTGACGAAGGAAGAAGGGACGGCTCATGCGTTGCCCGTTTTGCGGAAATATCGACACACAGGTCAAGGACAGCCGTCCGGCCGAGGATCATGTCGCCATCCGGCGTCGGCGGTTCTGCCCGGCGTGTGGCGGGCGGTTCACGACCTATGAGCGCGTGCAGCTGCGCGATCTCGTCGTCATCAAGAGCAATGGCCGCCGCGAGGATTTCGACCGCGACAAGCTGGAACGCTCGATCCGCATGGCCATGCAGAAACGCCCCATCGAACCCGAACGCATCGACCAGATGATTTCCGGCATCGTGCGCCGCCTCGAAAGCCTCGGGGAGACGGATATCCCGTCAAAGCAGATCGGCGAGATCGTGATGGAGACGCTGGCCCGGATCGACACGGTCGCCTATGTGCGCTTTGCCAGCGTCTACAAGAATTTCCAGGAAGCGGACGATTTCGACAAGTTCGTCAGCGAATTGCGCCCGTCGGACAAGCAAAAGCCCGAAAGCTGAGATGCCCGCCGCCGATGATGCGTTCATGGAGCGGGCGCTGGCGCTTGGCCGTCGCGGGATGGGCAACACATGGCCCAACCCGGCGGTCGGGTGCGTTCTGGTCAAGCGCGGGCAGATCATCGGCGAGGGCTGGACGCAGCCCGGAGGGCGGCCCCATGCGGAGACCGAGGCGCTTGCAAAGGCGGGCGCTCGGGCGCAGGGGGCGACGGCCTATGTCACGCTCGAGCCTTGCGCGCATCACGGTCGCACGCCGCCCTGTGCCGATGCGCTGATCGCGGCTGGCGTTGCGCGGGTGGTAGCCCCCTTCGACGACCGCGATCCGCGTGTCTCGGGGCAGGGCTTCGCCCGACTGCGCGGTGCCGGGGTGGAGGTGGTGACCGGCATCGGCCATGACGCCGCCGAAGAACACCATGCGGGGTTCTTCACCCGCGTCACGCTTGGCCGTCCTTTGGTCACGCTGAAGCTCGCGACCAGCCTTGACGGCAGGATCGCCACCGCCAGCGGCGACAGCCAGTGGATCACCGGGCCGGACGCTCGCGCGCATGTGCATGAGCTGCGCGCGACGCACGATGCCGTCATGGTCGGTGGCGGCACCGCGCGCGCGGACGATCCGACGCTGACCGTGCGTGGCCGCGAGGTCGTGCGGCAACCGGTGCGGATCGTCGTATCGCGCAAGCTCGATCTGCCTGCCCAGACCAATCTTTCCCGAACGATGGATATCGCGCCACTTTGGCTGTGTCATGGCGAGGATGTTCCGGCCGACCGCAAGGACGCGTGGGCGACATCGGGTGTGGAATTGGTCCCGGTTGCCCAGACCGGCCAGCGCCTCGATCCCGGCGCGATGCTGCAGGCGCTCGGCGCGCGCGGCTTGACGCGGGTGTTCTGCGAGGGTGGGGGCGAGTTGGCATCGAGTCTGCTATCGGCGGATCTTGTCGACCGGCTCGAGCTGCATGTCGGCGGCGTCGTCGTCGGTGCGGAAGGGCGCCCCGCGCTCGGTGCGTTAGGGCTGGAACGTCTGTCCGACGCGCCGCGCTTCACGCTTCGGGATCTGCGCCGGATCGGCAACGATGTCGTGCAAAGCTGGACGCGTCAGCGCCACGCCCAGGAGTAGCTCGCCAGCGCGCCTTGCAGCTTGGCAAGAAGCCGGAGCGGTCTGGAGTTCGCTGCCGCGCCGGAGGCGAGCCTGTCCACGGCCACTTCGACCGGGCAAGGCGTATTCGTCACCGGGTCGTGATAGCGCGGATAGTCAATCAGCGCGGCGTGAACCAGCGCGTCGAGGCTCACCAGTCGCCCCCGGCGATCCGGCGTCGGGCAAAGATCGGTCGTCAGCCCCCAGCCGGCATAGAAGGGCAGCCCCAGCACCGTGACCGGCACGCCGCGCAAGAGCGCCTCGAACCCGGCAAGCGAGGTCATCGTCCAAAGCCCATCCACCCGGTCGAGCAACGCGGACATCGGCGCATCGGTGGTCTGATCGGCCCATTCGAGTGCGTTTTCCACGGCACCGGAGCGCAGCCCGGCGCTGACATCGGGATGCGGTTTGTAGAGGATGAACGCATCTGCATTGGCGTCCCTCGTGCGCTTGAGCAACGCGGCGTTGCTTCGAACCTCCGGGCTGCCGAAACGCAGCGATGCATCATCCTCCACCTGTCCCGGAACGAGGATGACGGGCTTTCCGGCTGCGTCGATCTTCAGGTGCGTGTCGGGTGCAGCGGCGTATTTCGTCACGCCCCCGGCGATGATCTTTTCGACCAACCGCCGCGCGCGATCCGCGGCGTGTTCCGGCAGGTCCGCGTTCCGGGCGATCAAGGTCTCCAGCCGTGAGGGGCGGGACGGATCGTAGTAGATGCCCAGATCGTCCAGCACGAGCGACAGGGGCGGCACCAGGTCCGCGCCGAGCCCGCGTGAGCGCAGAAACCCGTCCTCCACGCTGCACGCCCCCAGATGCGTCGTCGCCCCCCATACCATTTCGCGGCGCGCGCCTGACTTTCCGCCGAAGCGCATCGGGGTGAATTGCCCGAACATCGCCTGCATATGCGGACGTTTCCAAAGGCGGATATTGCGCCCGGTCCAGCCGTGACGATCCTCCTGCCAAGCGCGGCGGGTGGCTTCCAGCGTGTCCATGACCCGGCCGAGATCGCAGAGGCGATCTTCGTAGGGATCATACCAGATCGGATAGCGTATCATCGCGCCGGCAAAAAGCTGCGCCCGCGTCAAGTTGCGCTGCCTGCGCGGCAGGGTGTGTTCATCGTCCGTCAGCCCCCATCCGGCATAAAAGGGCGTGCCGAAGACGCGCGGTCTGTGGCCGGCGAGGATCGCCTCGAACCCCATCTGCGAGGACAGGGTATAGACCGCAATCGCGCCCTCCAGCAGGTCCGCCGGAGCCGGATTGCCTTCGACGAAGGACACCCGTCCGTTGACCTGTTCCTGCGAGAAATGCCCGCCGCGCTTGCCCGCTTGCGTTTCGGGATGCGTGCGGATCAGGATGCGCGCGCCGGGATGTTCGGTCTGTGCGTAATAGAGCATCTCGGCGAAGCGGGC
This sequence comes from Marivita sp. GX14005, assembly GCF_023370775.1. Lineage (GTDB taxonomy): Bacteria > Pseudomonadota > Alphaproteobacteria > Rhodobacterales > Rhodobacteraceae > Marivita. The sequence goes on along the minus strand of NZ_JAMCCQ010000001.1, from coordinate 493,417 downwards.
CCGCGCCATGTCCGCGCCGGGAACGGAGGCGGTGACCGACGCATCGCCTTCGGCCTGATCGATGACGAGCACATAGCCCGGCTCCGGCAATGCCGCGTCCGTGTCATAGGCGTTGTATTTGGACAGCCGCAGCGTCTGCATTCGGGCCATCAGGACACGCGCTTGCGCGAGTTGAGCGGCGTCATCCAGCGGATCCTGCATCAGCAGCGTTTCAAGATCGGATGGCCCGCGCGCGTCGAAATGCAGGCCAGTCCGGTCGATCAGGAGGCCGAGCGGCGCTTCGCGCGCAACGCGGCCGGGATGAAGCGAGCGCAGAAGGGCATCCTCCACGCGCAGCACCGGGGCATCACGCCGGTTGGCGACCGCTTGCCCGCGTGTCGCGCTCGGGGCCGCACCCCAGATGCCGACCCAGTCCTGCGGTCCGGGGCGACCGAGCGTGACCTGCCATCCGGCAAGCGCGAGAATACGTTTGACGCGGCGCTGGGTCAGGAAGCCGCTGTTATAGACGCAAAGACGCCGGGGGCTTTCCTCCCCGGCGCCTTCTGCAAAGGGTCGGCTGGCCACCCGGCGGCCTATTGCAGGCCGAGCCCGGTCTGTGCGCTGTCTGCCAAACCGCTTGCCCCGCCAAGCGTACCGGTGATCGCCGCGATCGTACGGTTCCACTGTACGATCGGCGCTTCGGTGACATAGATCGTATCGCCGTCGCGGATCAGGAAATCGCGGGCGACGAAAAGCCCGTTCGGTTCGGTCAGATCGAGAACGTAAATCATCCGCTGCGCTCCCACGAGGTCGGCACGTCCGAGCACCGCATTGGCAATCTCCGGTGCCTCATTGCGGAAGATGAAGATGCCCGTCGGATCGGCGGTGGACGCGCTCAGCCCACCGAGTTGCGCCAGCGCCTCGACCGCCGAGAGCGTGTGCGATTCGAAGGTCATCCGGGTTTGCGCGCCGGTCGCGCCGAGCGCGGTGAAGGAACGTTCATCCGCCTCGATGAGGATACGGTCGCCATCGCGCAGGGCGATGTCGAGTTCGGGGTGATCGTAGAGATCCTCGAACCAGATCGTCTCGCTTCGGCCGCCGCGCGTGAGGGTGACTTGCGCGATCTCGGTCGAAAGCCCGACCCCGCCGGCATTTGCGAGCATGGAAGCCAATGTGCGGGTGGGGCGGGTGATCGGGAACACGCCCTGCGTGCCGGCGGAGCCTAGGATCGAGACCGTCGCGCCATCGCCTGCGGTGCGGCGGACCTCGACCTGCGGATCGGGGGTCTGGTCTTCGAGCTTGCGGGTAATGATGCGGCGGATCGCTTCGGGCGTGTTGCCCGCCGCCTTGATGCGCCCGGCATAGGGCACGAAGATGAAGCCCGCGCCATCGACCTGCACGCTTTCCAACGCGGTCGCGTTGGTCGCCTCCGCGGCCAGCAGCCCGTCGTCGACATTTTCCCAGATCGTCAGCCCCAGCGTGTCGCCCGGGCGGATGACGTCGGCGCCTTGCAGGCTGGTATTGAGAAACGCATCGGAAAACCCGAGGGCCGGAACGACCGCTGTCGCGCGGGTGATACGGTCGTCGACGGCAACGACGAAGGCATCGCCTTGCCGTTGCACCGATCCCGCGAAGATCTGTTTCTTGCTCGGCCCGACACCCGGAAGGGTGCATCCCGCCAGCAGCGAGACGGACAGCACAAGCGCGATGGACCCGGTCCACCGGAATTTCGTTTTGAACACGGCTCGGCCTCCTGGGCCCGTTATGGACTGCGTCGGTTTATCTTTTTGGGGTAAACTATCGAAATCGCGACGATATGACCAGTCCCGCGTCCCGCATCGCTCAAGGAACGATACGCAACTGTTGCGCGCTCGCCCCGCGCGGCTGCAGGCGGTGCGCATAGGGATCGTGCGAAACCAGTATCCGATCCACCACATGGCGTAGCAATTCCGCCCGCCCGCGCGCCGAATAGAAGCCACCGGGGATCTGGCTGGTCTCGAGCAGGAACTGGCGGAATATCGCGTAGAGCTCGGGATCGGGCGGCTGCGGCGCGGCGAAGAAATCGGCGAGCGGCTGGTGCGAGACCAGCCCCGGCTTGTCATAGACGCAGGTTCCGAATGCCCGCACCGGCAGGCCGCGCCAGAGCGCCTGATGCGCCGCGGTGGAATTGACCGTCACGGCCGAGCGCGCCGCGCCGAGCAGATGCGCCAGTTTCCCGCCGCGCACGAAATGCACCCGCCCTGCGACGTCATGCGTCTGAGCCGACATGCGGATCGCCCGTTCGATGGGCGCGCGCCCATCTTCGAGAGGGTGGGCCTTGAACACAAGGCGGTGATGCGGCGGCGCGCCTTCGGCGAAACCCGCTGTAACGGTTTCGATGAACTGGGTTTGCGATGCGAAATCCGAGAAGGCGCGAAAGCTGGCGTCATGTTCGAGTTGCAGCAGAACGACGTGATAGGGCCAGCCCCCCTTGCGGATATGCCGCGTCGCGAAGGCACGCTCCACCATGTGACGCGGCCGCCGCAGCAGGCGCAGCAGATGCAGGCGGAACTCCTCGGCCACGCCTTGCGCGCGGTGCGGACGGTAATGGGGAAAGGCGCGGTTTCTGAAGAGAACATGCCAATGATAGAGCGCACCATGCGCCATGTGCTGGCGCAGATCGCCCCACCGGTCCGGGGGCATCGGCGGATGCGGCGGGCTTTGCTCCAGCGCCTGCGCCATACGCGGAAGCGTGATCGTCATCAGCCGGGAATTGCCGTTCGACCCGCCGCGTTCGTAGGTGGCCCAAAAGGGACGCAGATAGCCTTCCTCGAACACATGCACCGTCAAGCCCAGATCGCGCGCGGCAGAGATGGCCTCTGCGTGGTGGCGGCGCGTGTCGCCATAGAGCACCAAATCGGTCGCCCTGATCTGCCGCGCAATCCGGGCGAAACGCTCCGGCCATGCGGCAGCTGGCTCGGTGAAACGCAGCAGCGTCGCCTTGTCCCACCAGGCCGCTGCGTCGCCCGCGTTGAACGCCACGCGCCACGCTCTCGCGCCAGTCTCTGCCAGCTGCGCGGCCAATTGCGCGTAAAACGGGCCATGTGGGCCTTGCAGGAACAGGAATACCCGCGTTGTGTTTGTCATGTCGGCGCAGTATCCCTCGGCCCCGGATCATCGGTCAGCATAGGCAGCCGGAGCAGGGGAGCAAGATCATGTTCACGGGCATCGTCACGGATATCGGCGAAGTGCGCGCGGTGGAGCGCAATGGCGATCTGCGCGCGCGGATCGCGACGCGCTACGATACCGGCGGCATCGATATCGGCGCTTCCATCGCCTGCAGCGGTGTATGCCTGACGGTCGTGCAGCTCGGCCCCGACTGGTTCGAGGTCGAGATCAGCGCAGAGACGCTGGACAAGACGACGCTGGGCGGTTGGGCCGAAGGCACGCGGGTCAATCTCGAACGCGCGCTGAAGGTCGGCGACGAGCTTGGCGGGCATATCGTGTCGGGTCATGTCGACGGGCTTGCGCGGATCGTGGACATGCGCCCCGAGGGTGACAGTATCCGCTATACGTTCGAAGCGCCGCGCCCCCTTGCGCGGTTCATCGCGCCGAAAGGGTCCGTGGCTCTGAACGGCACGTCGCTTACCGTGAACGAGGTCGAGGACTGCCGTTTCGGCGTCAACCTGATCCCGCATACGCAGGAGGTGACGACTTGGGGAGATGCGCAGGTGGGCGATGCCGTGAACCTCGAGATCGACACGATGGCGCGCTACGTCGCGCGTCTGGCTGAAATGCAGGGCTAGGCGGAGGACGCGTCAACGCGTCCTGGTTTCTCCATCGATGGAGAAACGCGCTGGGCTGGCGCGGCGACCGATGAGGTAGGTTAGCGCGATGCCGGCGCCGTAGCTGAGCGCCAGGAACGCGAACGGACCCCAAACCGGCGCTCCGGTATAGAGCGCGATCAGCAGCGGCGTGCCGGTGAGGTTGCCGAGATTTCCCATCTGCGCCATCGCGCCATTGGCCAGCGCCCGCGCGTTCGGATCGGGGTTGAGCTGCGGCACCAGCGCAAAGCCCGAGCCCTGCACGAAGGCCATCGCGGCAAAGAGCGCAAGCACTGTGGTTGCTGTGAAGCCGAGGGCGAGGGTGCCGAGCGCCGCGGCGAGGCAGGCCGTGAAACCGCCGATCACAACGCCCCATGCGCGAAACCGCGACAGAAGCGCGACGCCCGCCGTCAGCGACACCGCAATGGAAACGAGCGGCGCGGCGGAGCCGAGCCAGAGCGGCGCGGCACCGCCCATCAGGAGCGGCAGGACCGTCAGCACCGACACGAAGGTCAGCGTATAGCACAGCCATGCCAGCGCAGGCGCCGCGATGCCGGGCGTGACATAGGCGGTGACATGCCGCGCGAGGATCGAGCCATGGCTCTGCGGCGGCGCGGTGTAGGCGGCGGACGCGGGCAGGGCCAGCGCGCAGAGCGCGGCGGCTCCGGCCATCCAGAGCCCGTGCGACAGGATCAGCGCTGGCAGCCCGCCCAAGGCGATGAGTGCCGGGGCGGTGATGGCAAGCAGGGCGAAGGCGACGCCGAAAAACGTGCTCCAGAGCGTCAGCGCGGCGGGGCGCAGGCGGTCGGGTGTTGTCTCTGCGATCAATGTGGGGGCGGCGACGACGATCAACAGGTGCGAGGTGCCCTCGATCACCCGGCTGGCGATCATCCAGGGCATCGCCGGCAGGCTGGCCTGCCAGAAGGATACGAGCGCGCCGAGCAGGAGCGATCCGATCAGCGCGCGGCGCGTGCCGATGCGGTTGACGACCATCCCCGCGAAAAGGCCGAGCACCACGCCCACGAGGCTGATCGAGGAGATCGCCCAGCCGAGCGTCGTCTCGCGCCCGCCATAGGTCTCGCTCAGCGCAAGGAAGCTGACGGCGAGCTTGGAGAACTGGCCCGCCGCGCCCAGCCCGGCCAGATAGATCACCGCTGTCAGAAGTGCCGGATGCCGCATCACTGCCTATTGCCTCGCTGCGGGAGCATTGGCGCAAGCGGTGGGCGCCCGCAATGGCGCGAGAGGTTTTCTTTCGCCGCCGCGCGCTTATCTAACCCGCATGAGCGCATTGCCCCCCTCCCTGCAAGGCTGGTTCGACCGGCGCGGCTGGTCCATTCATCCCCATCAGCGCGAGATGCTGGAGCGTGCGGGCGACCCCTGCCTGCTGCTCATCGCGCCCACGGGGGGCGGCAAGACGCTTGCGGGGTTCCTGCCGACATTGGTCGATCTGGCGGAGGGTGCGCATGAGGGGATGCACACGCTCTATATCAGCCCGCTCAAGGCGCTGGCCGCCGATATCAAGCGCAATCTCGGCACGCCCATCGCGGAGGCCGGTCTGCCGATCCGGGTCGAGGATCGCACCGGCGACACCTCGGCCCATGTCAAGAAACGCCAGCGCGGCGATCCTCCGCATATCCTGCTGACGACGCCGGAATCGCTCGCGTTGCTGACGAGCTATGAGGATGCGCCGCGCATGTTCGCCGGGCTCAAACGCGTGGTGGTGGACGAGATTCACGCGCTGGCCGAAAGCAAGCGGGGCGATCAGTTGATGCTGGCGCTGGCACGGCTTCAGGCCATGCGCCCCGATCTGCGCCGTGTCGGATTGTCGGCGACCGTGGAGGATCCGGCGGCGATTGCCCGGTTCCTCGCCCGCCATCCAGACCCGTGCGAAATCGTCATGGCCGATCCGGGGCCTGAGCCGGATATCGCCATGCTGGTGACGGAAGAAGCGCCTCCCTGGTCCGGCGGCGGCGCGAAATACGCGATTCCGGCAGTGCTGGAGCAGGTCAAGCGCCACAAGACGACGCTGATCTTCCACAACACCCGCGCGCAGGCCGAGATCTTCTTTCACAACCTTTGGCTTGCCAACGAAGACGCGCTGCCCATCGGCATCCATCACGGCAGCCTTGATCGCGGCCAGCGCGAAAAGGTCGAGGCGGCGATGGTGCGGGGCGACCTGCGGGCGATTGTCTGCACCGGGTCTTTGGATCTGGGCATCGACTGGGGCGATGTGGATCTGGTGATCCAGATCGGCGCGCCGAAGAACGTCAAGCGGCTGGTGCAGCGGATCGGTCGGGCGAACCACCGCTACAATGCGCCGTCCAAGGCGCTTCTGGTGCCGGCCAACCGGTTCGAGGTGGTCGAATGTGTCGCGGCACTCGAAGCCGTCAAGGCGCATGAGCTTGACGGAGAGCCGCGCGGGCGCGGGCCGCGCGATGTATTGTGCCAGCACATCCTGATCGCCGCCTGTTCCGGGCCGTTCGATGCCGATGCGCTTTACGACGAGATGCGCGCCGCCGGCCCCTATGCGGCCCTCTCGCAAGAGGAATTCGACGCCTGTCTCAATTTCTGCGCAACCGGCGGTTATGCCCTGCGCGCTTACGATCAATGGCAACGGCTCAAGCAATTGCCCGATGGGCGCTGGCAGCTGCGCGATCCGCGCTCGTCCGCGCGCATCCGGCAGAATATCGGCACGATCCAGGACACCGACACGCTCAAGGTCAAATGGCGCGGCCGGGGCGGAGCGCCCCTCGGCGAGATCGAGGAGGGTTTTGCCGCCACACTGACGAAAGGCGACACGTTCCTGATCGGCGGGCAGATCGTGCGCTATGAGGGCTTGCGCGAACTGACGGTCGAGGTGACGCGCGATCCGGGCAAGAAACCCAAGATCGCCACCTTCATGGGCACCAAGTTCGCCACCTCGACCCAGCTTTCGGCGCGGGTGGTCGAGATGTTCCAGCAAAGCGACTGGCCCGAGCTTCCGCGTCACACGCGCGACTGGCTCCACATGCAGCGCCGCGTCAGCCGCCTGCCCGAACCGGGGCGGCTGCTGATCGAGAGCTTTCCCCATGACGGGCGCGAGCAACTGGTGGCCTACGGCTTTGCCGGGCGCAACGCGATGCAGACGCTGGGGCTGCTCTTGACCAAGCGGATGGAGGAGGAGGGGCTGGCTCCGATGGGGTTCGTGGCCACCGATTACGCGGTGCTGATCTGGGGGCTGGACGCGGTTGTCGATCCCGCGCCGCTTTTCGACATCGCGGCGCTGGAGGAAGGGCTGGACGGCTGGCTTGCCGGCAATGCGGTAATGAAGCGTACCTTCCGGGCCAGTGCAACGATTGCCGGGCTGATCGAGCGGCAGATCGGCGGCCAGCGCAAGACCGGGCGGCAGGCGACCATGTCTTCGGATATCCTCTACGATACGTTGCTGAAATACGACCCCGACCATCTGCTCATGCAGATCACCCGCGAGGAAGCGATGCGCGGGTTGGTGGATTTTTCCCGCATCCGCGAGATGGCCGAACGGGTGGGCAACCGTATAGATCTGCTGCGGCTCGACCGCGTGACGCCACTCGCCGCGCCGCTCTTTCTGGAACCGGGGAGGGTGCCGGTGCGCGGGCAAGCCGATGAGCGGCTGCTGGAGGAAGAGATCACGCGGCTGATGGAAACGAGCGGGCTGGCACAGGTCGAGGCCGCGCCATCCCGGCCGAAATGGCGCGTGCCGTTCTGAAGGGCGCGCATCGCGGCGCGCCCCCGCCGGATCAGGTCACGTCGCGATAGGAGATCTCCGGCACGTCCCTGCCACCCTTGCCCCGTCGAACGATCAACCGGTTGAGCGCATGGATATAGGCCTTGGCCGACGCCACAACCGTATCGGTATCGGCCGATTGCCCGGTGGCGATCATCCCGTCCTCCTCGAGTTTCACGCTGACGGTGGCCTGCGCATCGGTGCCTTCGGTCACGGCATGCACCTGGTAAAGCTGCAACCGCGCCTTGTTCGGATGCAGCATACGGATCGCCTTGAATGTGGCGTCGACCGGACCGTCGCCCTCGCTCGTTGCGCTTTGCTCCTCGCCATCGATTTCCATCTCGATGGTGGCTTCGGCCGGACCGGTGCCGCAGGTGACGTGGAGATTGACCAGTTGCAGCGCATCGTCACCCTCGGTCGTGGCCGAGACGAGCGCGAGGATGTCGTCGTCGAACACCTCCTTCTTGCGGTCGGCCAGATCCTTGAACCGCACGAAGATGTCCTTGAGCTGGTTGTCGCCCACCTCGACACCCAGTTCCTTGAGCTTGGCGCGCAAGGCCGCGCGGCCCGAATGTTTGCCCAAGGGCAGCGAGGTGCCGGACAGCCCGACATCCTCGGGCCGCATGATCTCGAAGGTCTCGGCGTTCTTGAGCATGCCGTCCTGATGGATACCGCTCTCATGCGCAAACGCATTCTTGCCGACGATGGCCTTGTTGAACTGCACGGCAAAGCCCGACACCGTCGCCACGCGGCGCGAGATATGCATGATCTTCCTCGTGTCGATCCCGGTATGCCAGGGCATGATGTCATTGCGCACCTTGAGCGCCATCACCACCTCTTCGAGCGCGGTATTGCCGGCCCGTTCGCCCAGACCGTTGATCGTGCATTCGATCTGCCGCGCGCCGCCCGCGACGGCGGCCAGCGAATTTGCCGTCGCCATGCCGAGATCGTTGTGACAATGCGTGGCGAAGACGACATTGTCCGCGCCCGGCACCGTTTCGATCAGCCGGCGGATCAGATCGGCGCTCTCCACCGGCGCGGTATAGCCAACCGTATCGGGAATGTTGATCGTCGTCGCGCCGGCCTTGATGGCGATCTCGACAACGCGGCACAGGTAATCCCATTCGGTGCGCGTCGCGTCCATCGGCGACCATTGCACGTTGTCGCAGAGGTTGCGTGCATGGGTCACGGTCTGCTCAATCCGCTCGGCCATCTCGTCCTGGGTCAGGTTCGGAATGGCGCGGTGCAGGGGCGACGTGCCGATGAAGGTGTGAATACGCGGCCGGCGCGCGTGCTTCACCGCCTCCCAGCAGCGGTCGATATCCGGCAGTTGCGCACGCGCCAGCCCGCAGATCACCGCGTTCCTGCTGCGCTCCGCGATCTCGCTCACGGCGCGGAAATCGCCCTCGGAGGCGATGGGAAAGCCGGCCTCGATGATATCGACGCCCATATCGTCCAGAAGCTCGGCGATCTCCAGCTTCTCGGCGTGCGTCATGGTCGCTCCGGGGGATTGTTCGCCGTCACGCAAAGTGGTGTCGAAGATCACCACGCGGTTGTCATCTTGTTTCGTCATGTTCGGGTCTTTCTGTCTTGTCCAAATCGCCCGGCGCGAAAAGCCTCCTCTGAGCGGTCGCGCCGTTCGGCCGCGCTCAGAGGCGGATTAGGAGAAGACGGGTGGCCAGCGCAAGTGCAGCGCGGGTGCGCGTCGGAACTGCGATATGGGCCATCGGTGTCATGCGAAGAACTATACGCGGGAAATTCCGAATGGAAAGTGATCGGCGGAAAAAAAGCGCGTCATGGAAAAACGTGCCTCTTTCTTCTTGCCGAAAATATTCCGGGGGGTCCGGGGGGCTGGCCCCCCGAACCGTTTCCGTTGACGGAAACGGGACGATGCGTCGACGCATCGTCCGCGCCGCTCAAAGCTCGGGATAGATCGGAAAACGCGCGCAAAGATCCGCGACTTCGCTGCGCACCTTGCCCTCGACAGCCGCATTGCCGCCCTCGCCATTCGCGGCAAGCCCGTCCACAACCTCGATGATCCAGTCGGCGATCTGGCGGAACTCCGCCTCGCCGAAGCCGCGTGTCGTGCCGGCGGGGGAGCCGAGGCGGATGCCCGATGTCACCATCGGCTTTTCCGGATCGAAGGGCACGCCGTTCTTGTTGCAGGTGATGTTCGCGCGGCCCAGAGCCTTTTCGGTCGCGTTGCCCTTGACGCACTTGGGGCGCAGATCGACCAGAACGACGTGCGTGTCGGTGCCATGCGTCACCGTATCCAAACCGCCCTTGATGAGCTGGTCCGACAGCGCCTGCGCATTGCGGATGACGTTCTGCTGGTAGGTCTTGAACTCGGGGCGAAGCGCTTCACCGAAGGCCACCGCCTTGGCGGCGATCACGTGCATGAGCGGGCCGCCCTGGATGCCGGGGAAGATGGCGGAGTTGAATTTCTTGGCCAGCGCCTCGTCATTGGTCAGGATCATGCCGCCGCGCGGGCCGCGCAGGGTCTTGTGGGTCGTTGTGGTGGCGACATGGGCATGGGGGAAGGGGCTGGGATGTTCGCCCGCTGCCACCAGTCCCGCAAAATGCGCCATGTCCACCAGAAGCCACGCGCCGACGCTGTCGGCGATCTCGCGCATCTTCGCGAAATCGATCTGGCGCGGGATGGCCGAGCCGCCCGCGATGATGAGTTTCGGCTGATGCTCCGCCGCCAGATCCCGGACCTGATCGTAATCGAGCAGGTTGTCCTCGCGGCGCACGCCGTAATGAATTGCGTTGAACCATTTGCCGGACTGGTTCGGAGCTGCGCCATGGGTCAGGTGCCCGCCCGCATCGAGGCTCATTCCGAGGATCGTATCTCCGGGTTTCAGAAGTGCGGTGAAGACGCCCTGATTCGCCTGGCTGCCGGAATTGGGCTGCACATTGGCGAAGCCGCAGCCGAAAAGTTCCTTGGCCCGGTCGATGGCGAGGTTTTCGGCCACATCGACATGCTGGCAACCGCCGTAATAGCGCCGGCCCGGATAGCCTTCGGCATATTTGTTGGTCATGATCGAACCTTGCGCCTGCAGAACGGCGCGAGACACGATGTTCTCGGAGGCGATCAATTCGATCTCGTCACGCTGGCGGGCGAGCTCGTCCGTTATGGAGCCGAAAAGTTCCGGATCGCTGTCGGCAAGCGATTTGGTGAAAAATCCGGTGTCGCGATGCGGAGCGTTCATGGGCTAGTGCCTCCTTGCGGGTGTCGGTTGGCGTCTAGGTATAGGACGCGGCGGAAAAGGCAAAGCCGGGAAAGCGACGGGTTTGGACAAAGCTGCGCCATCTCTGGTGCGGGCGGGGCGTTTGTGATTGTCTCGAAAATCGAAGATCATCGACAGGATGCGACCTTTATGACATTGCGTATCGCCTTCGCCGCCAGCAACGCGCCGATCGCGCAATCGGCCAAGGCCGCCCTGACGCGGCGCTATGGCGATCATGCCGAAGAGGGGGCAGATGTGATCGTGGCGCTGGGCGGTGACGGGTTCATGCTCGACACGCTGCACCGCACGCAGGATCTCGGCGCGCCGGTCTATGGCATGAACCGGGGCACAGTCGGGTTCCTGATGAATGAATATTCCGACCACCAGCTTGAAGAACGGCTCGCGCAGGCCGAAGAGGCGGTGATCAATCCGCTCTCCATGACGGCCGAGACGCAGGACGGCGAAATCCACCGGGCGCTTGCGATCAACGAAGTTTCACTTTTGCGGTCCGGCCCGCAGGCGGCGCAGGTAAGGATCAGCGTTGATGGCAAGGTGCGCATGTCAGAGCTTGTCTGCGACGGTGTGCTGGTTTCCACGCCGGCCGGTTCGACCGCCTATAACTATTCCGCGCATGGGCCGATCCTGCCGATCGGATCGGACGTTCTCGCGGTCACGGCCGTTGCCGCCTTCCGGCCGCGGCGCTGGCGAGGCGCGCTTCTGCCCAAGACGGCCGATGTCTGTTTCGAGGTGCTCGCCCCCGGAAAGCGCCCCGTCATGGCGGAGGCGGATTCGCGCTCGGTGCGCAACGTCGTGCGGGTCGATGTGAGATCGGAGCCGAGCATCGGGCATCGTGTCCTGTTCGATCCCGGCCACGGGCTCGAGGAACGGCTCATTCGCGAACAGTTCGTCTGACGGCACCTTCTCGCCCAATTCTTGCCATTTGCACCCGGCATCACGCACATCCGTTCGCACAGAGGATGTCATGCGCGTTGTCCCGGTTCTTGCCCTTGTTATGATCCTTGCCGGCGGTGCCATGGCGCAGGAAAAGGCGCGCATGCTGGGACGCGGCGATCTTCTGGGGTGGGAAGCGGTCGGCCGGCTCGATTTCGGTGATGGCACCTGCACCGGCACGCTCGTTGCGCGCGATCTGGTGCTTACGGCGGCACATTGCGTGGTGGATAGCGGCACGGCGCGAATCAAACCGCTGGACAGAATGGTGTTCCGCGCAGGCTATGTTCACGGCAGCGCGCAGGCGACACGCCGGGTGCGCAAAATTGTCGTTGCAGATGGATATACGCGCAGCGCGAACAGCAGCCTTACCGAAAGGGTGGCCCGCGATCTGGCGCTTCTGCGACTGGATCAGCCGGTCTACAGCAACGAAGCTGACCCGTTCGCCATCCATGGCAGTGCCCCGAGTGACACGCGTGTGACGCTTGTGTCCTACGGACAAGGTCGCAACGAAACGCTTCAGCGCGAATCCGGCTGTCGGCTCAAACAGACCTATCGCGGCGGCATCATGACCTTCGATTGCGATGTGACCTTCGGCTCCTCGGGCGCGCCTGTCTTTACCCGCGAGGAGGGGCGTTTGCGGCTGCTGTCGGTCGTTTCGATGAAGGCCGACTTGCCCGGCCGGGCGAAAGAGGCCATCGGGATGAGCCTACCGAAGCTCGTGGCGCGGATGAAGAGGCGGATGGGCGTTCCGGCCACGCCGGTCCCGGTCATCGCCGGCGCGCGGCGGATCACGGCCGGAGAGCGCAGCATCGGCGGTGCGCGCTTCGTCCGTCCGTGATCCCGGTGCAGGCAGGTTCTAAATCTGCTCTTTCTGCGCGCCGGAATGGGGCCGCGCCTTTCCGAGGCTCGGCTTCTGGCCCAGCGGTTCGGGCTTTTCTCGCTTGCTGAACTCGCTGCGTCCGTCGAGCGATGGGCCGGATGTCCAGCGGCCTTCCGGCGTTTCCTCGTCGAGCGAGGTGTTGAGGAAGTAATAGGAGTGTTCGGTCGCCTCATGCTCCTGCGGCGTGCTGTTCGGAATGGGCAAGGCGTTCTCCATCCCGCCAAGCTCTTCGATCACGGCCAGCCATTGCTGCTGGTGCATCGTGTCGCGGGCGATCAGGAAGGACAGCATGTCCTTCATGCCGGAATCGTCTGTCATGTTGTAAAGCCGCGAGGCCAGCACGCGCCCGCCGCTCTCGGCGGTGACGTTCGCCAGCATGTCGGCTGCCAGATTGCCGGTGGCGTAGACATGGCTCATATCGAAGGGCACGCCATTGGAGTTGACCGGCATCGCGGAAAGGCCGGATGACAGGATGTGACGGGGATTGGCACCGCCCATGATCGCATTCACGACAGGGTCTTTCGCGGCCTCTTCCTGGATCGTGACGGGCGCGCCTTCGAGGTTCAGCGCAACGGCATGACCGAGAAATTCGATATGGGACAGCTCCTCGGTGGCCGTCATCATCAGCATATCGCGGTATTTGTCGTCACCGCGCGCGCCCATTGCCTGAAAGAAATACTGCATGGCGACGCGGATCTCGCCTTCGATTCCGCCTATCGCCTGTTGCAGGTATTTTGCGAACTGCGGATCGGGACGGTCCACACGCACTTCGTATTGCAGCTTGCTGGAATGGTGAAACATATCTGTCCTCCTTGGTGAGAACAGTGAAACCCCGGCGCGGCGATTATGTTTCAGACGAATTGGTTATCAAGAAAGTAAGCGGTATCGGCCGCAGAGGCGCCGTTCCGAAACGGCGTCCCGCCTACCCGTCGGTCAAAGCGCCGTTCACCCATTCGCCGGTCGCCTCTTCGCCGGTGGCATAGCGCATGGTGCCGGTGCCCTGACGCTTGCCGTCGATGAAGGCACCTTCATAGACATCGCCATTTGCATAGGTGGCGACACCCTCGCCGCTGATCTCGCCGTTTTTCCATTCGCCTTCGTAGACGAAGCCATCCGCCATTTCGATCTTGCCGGTGCCGTGGCGCTGGCCGTCCTTGAACTGGCCGACATAGACCGTGCCGTCGGGATAGGTCGCTGTGCCCTGACCGTCGCGCTGGCCGTCCTTCCATTCGCCGTCGTAGGTGTAGCCGTCGGGATAGGTCATCACGCCCTGGCCATGATTGCGGGCGTTCTTGAACTCGCCCTCATAGGTCAGACCGTTGGCGTAGATGGCGGTGCCGGTCCCGTCGATCACGCCGTCGACCCAATCGCCTTCATAGGTGGAGCCGTCGGGATAGGTGATCTTGCCCTTCCCGTCGGCCAGATCGCCGCGGAAGGTGCCTTCATAGACCGAGCCGTCAGGGTAGGTGACCTTGCCCTGACCCTCGATCTGCCCGGCGACCCATTCGCCCTCGTAGCGGTAGCCGTCGGTGCCGATGAAAGTGCCGGTGCCGTGGCGCAGATCGTTTTCGAACTCGCCATCGTAGATATCGCCGTTGGTGTAGGTGACCTTGCCGCTGCCCTCGCGCCGGCCGGCGACCAGCTCGCCCTCGTAGATGTCGCCATTGGCCTGCGTCAGCTTGCCGGCGCCGTCGATCTGGCCGTCCTTCCACATGCCTTCGTAGATTAGGCCATCGGGCATGGTCAGCTTGCCTTGCCCCTCACGTTCGCCCCCGGCGACACGGCCTTCGTAGACCGATCCGTCGGGATAGGTGATCGTGCCATTGCCTTCCTTGACGCCGTTTACCCAATCACCCTCGTAGACATAGCCGCCGGGGCTTTGCATCGTGCCGCGCCCGTGATGCAGTGCGTTGCGGAAGGCGCCTTCGTAGCGCACGCCATTTGCGTAACTCGCAACGCCCTGTCCGGTGATCTTGCCATCGAGCCAGGAGCCCTCATAGGTCGAGCCGTCGGCGAAGACGATCTTGCCGATCCCCTCGGGCTTTCCCTTGACGAACTGCCCTTCATAGACCGACCCGTTGGGAAACCGAGCAACGCCCTTGCCGCGGATTTCGCCGTCGACCCAGTCGCCGGTATATTCGTACCCGTTGGGCAGCCGGTAGGTGCCGTTGCCGTGCTGGAGCCCGCCGCGGAACGTGCCTTCATAGACGCCGCCATCGTCGTATTGCTTGGTCTGCACCTCGCCGTCCTGCGCTGCCGCGCCGGTTGCCAGTGCCAATGCCGCCGCCGCGCCCAGAATGACCGATTTGCCCGCTCTCATATGCCCGATGTCCCGTTCATGTCCGTTGCCATGATCTTGCCCCGCAAATCCTATAGGGCGGGGCCGGGTCAGACAATCGCTTATCGGACAAGCGGCTTTCCCTCACGCGGCGTTCTGCTATGTCCGTTGCGGGAACGAGGAAGGACGACGCCCCATGACGGACCGCTTTCGCATCACGCTGGCGCAGCTGAACCCGACCGTCGGCGATCTGGCGGGCAATGCCGCCAAAGCGCGCGCGGCATGGAAGGCGGGGCGCGATGCCGGGGCCGATCTGGTGGCGCTGCCGGAGATGTTCATCGCCGGATATCAGGCGCAGGATCTGAGCGTGAAGCCGGCGTTTCTGGCCGATGTGCGCGCGCAGATCGAGGCATTGGCGCAGGACTGCGCAGATGGTCCGGCGCTTTGCATCGGCGGGCCTTCGGTGGGTGAGGATCTGCGCATCCACAACAGCTATTTCACATTGCAGGGCGGCAAGATCGCATCGGTCGTGCACAAGTATTTCCTGCCGAATTTCAACGTCTTCGACGAGGTGCGCCTGTTCTCGCGCGACATGATGCAGGGGCCGGTCGCGGTGGGCGGCGTGCGCATCGGCATGCCGATCTGCGAAGACACATGGTATCCCGATGTGGTCGAGGCGCTGGAGGAAAGCGGCGCGGAGTTCCTTCTGGTGCCGAACGGCTCGCCCTATTTCCGCGGCAAGTTCGACACCCGGCTCAATCATGCGGTCGGACGCGTGGTCGAAAGCGGATTGCCGCTCATCTATCTCAACATGGTCGGCGGGCAGGACGATCAGGTCTTCGATGGCGGGGCTTTCGTGGTCAATCCCGGCGGAAAGATGGTGGTGCAACTGCCGGTCTTCGACGAGGTGATCGCGCATGTCGATCTGGAGCGCAGCGACGATGGCTGGCGGGCGCTGGAGGGTGATTTCACCGTCCATCCCGGCGAGATAGAGCAGGATTGGCGCGTCATGGTCACGGGCCTGCGCGACTATTGCGCCAAGAGCGGGTTCGGCAAGGTGCTTCTGGGCCTGTCGGGCGGCATCGACTCGGCCATCGTGGCGGCCATCGCCGTCGATGCGCTTGGCGCGGAGAATGTGCGCTGCGTGATGCTGCCGTCGGAATACACCTCGGAAGCCTCGCTCGAAGATGCCAGATCGGTCGCCGAGGCGCTCGGCTGTCGTTATGATTTCGTCCCGATCTCGGAGGTGCGGGATGCGGTGACGCGCACACTGGCGCCGCTTTTCGAGGGCACGGAGCCGGATCTGACCGAGGAGAACATCCAGTCGCGCATTCGCGGTCTGCTGCTCATGGCGCTGTCGAACAAGTTCGGGGAACTGCTGCTGACCACCGGCAACAAATCCGAGGTCGCGGTGGGCTATGCTACGATCTACGGCGACATGGCGGGCGGTTATAATCCGATCAAGGATATGTATAAAACCCGCGTCTTCGAGGCATGCCGATGGCGCAACGCCAATCACCGCGACTGGATGATGGGGCCGGGGGGCGAGGTGATCGCGCAGCGGATCATCGACAAGCCGCCTTCGGCCGAATTGCGCGCCGATCAGAAGGACAGCGATTCTTTGCCCGATTATCCGGTTCTGGACGGCATTCTGAAGATCCTGGTCGATGAGGATGGCTCTATCGCAGATTGCGTGGCGGCGGGATATGATCGCGCCGATGCCCAACGCGTCGAGGCGCTGCTTTACACGAGTGAATACAAACGCTTCCAGTCCGCCCCCGGCCCGCGCCTGTCGAACAGGGCGTTCTGGCTGGACCGGCGCTATCCCATCGTCAACCGTTGGCGCGATCCGTCCTGAGCGATGGCGCGGATCCTCTTCGTCGTTCCCCGGTTTCACACCAACCTTTTCTTTGCGACGCGGGCGCTGGTCGAGGCCGGGCATGAGGTGAGCATTTTCGCGGCGGCGCAGGGAGAGATCGAGGATCACAGCCATGTGCAGCCTGCTGTCCTCGGCAAGACGCCGAGCCGGGCGGAGATTTCCGAAAGGCTCGCTTCCATCGCGCCCGATCTGATCTTGCTGCGCTACGCAGGCGATCTGTCAAGGCAGATCTATCGCGAAGCGCGGCGGCGGAAGCTGCGGGTGTTGGGATACGATCTGCGCCCGCTGACGCAGCGGCGGGGCTGGCGCAAGCGGCTGTCCTTCTGGTCGCAGAAACGGGTCTGGGAACGGGTCACTCCGGTTCCAGGGCTGGACCCTGAGGCGCCGAAAGACAAGGCCGCGCATTTCCTCCCTTGGCCGGTCGCGGCGGCTGACCTTCCCGCAAGCGCCTATCGCGATCAGACATCCGAGCCCGTGCGTGTCTTGTGCGTCGGCAAGCTGGCTCAGGCGCGCAAGCGGCAGGATGCGCTGATCGCAGCGCTGGAGCCGCTCGCCGATCATGTGCAACTGACGCTCGTCGGGGCGACGGATCGCAATATCTCGGGCGCGGATGAAACGCATTTCGCGGCCCTGAAGGCGGCGGAGGCACGTTGCGACTGGATCACCATCCGCGCCGACGTGCCTTTTGCGCGAATGCCGGAAATCTACGCCGCGCATCATATCTGCGTTCTGCCATCCGAAGGCGAGCCGCTTGGTGTTGCGCCGCTGGAGGCGATGGCCTATGGCACGATCCCCGTGATCGCGCAGGATGCCGGAAGCGCGGGGTATCTGACGCAGGGACAAGACGGGGTGCGGGTGGATATGTCCGATCCGTATGCGTTGCCGCGTGTCATGGCGGCGTTGACCCATAATGCGGAGCTGCGCCAAAAGCTCTGCGCGGGCGCGCGGCGGCTGGCGGAAACCGAGCTGTCGCCCGAGCGTTTCGTCGCGCGCGTCGAGGCGCTTCTCTAGGCGGGCGTGCTTTGCGGTAACGGCTCCGGCGGGCCAAAGCGGTTCGGACCGGGCTCGCTTCGCTGGACGTAGAAATAGATCAACACAAGAAGCCCGATAACCGGGATCAGCCCGATCAGCAGCCACCAGCCGCTGCGCCCGCTGTCATGCAGGCGCCGCGCGCCGACCGCGAGGTTCGGCAGCAGGAGGGCAAGCGACAGCAGCGGCGTGATCACCTGTGCGTCGTCATCCATCCAGCCGAAAAGAGTTGAATCCAGCATGGATGCGAGGAACATCACGATCAGATAGACCAGAACCCACCACCAGAATTCGGGGCGCGAGGCGCGGCCCTGAAACGTGGCGTATTTGGAAATGACGGCCCTGACCGCCTGCTCGGCTTTGCTCATACTGGTGTTCCTCCCCTCCAAGACCTTTGGAGAAGCCTTGCCGGGCTGGGACATCCTGTCAATGGTCGCCCGTCATTCCCACCAACGGTCGATCTCGGCGATCTGGTCGTCGGACCAGCCGAAATGGTGCGCGACCTCGTGGACGACGATGTGATGAACCAGTTCTTCAAGCGTTACGCTGCGCCGTTCACGCCATTCCGCGAGGATCGGCTGAACGAAGAGCCAGATCGTATCCGGGTAAGGCGAGGGCGCGGCGGCGGATTTCAGGGGCAGGGGGATCCCGTTGTAAAGCCCGGTGAGTGATAGCCGATCGTCGATCTGCAGATCGTCGAGCATGTCCTCGGCCGGCCAATCGGTGACGCGCAGGACGATATCGCGGCAATGTTCGGCGAACGGCGCCGGCAGGTTCGACAGCGCATCTTCGGCGTATTGGGCGATATCCTGAGCGTCGGGGCCGGTCATGGCGGTGATATGGAAAAGCCGTCCCGCGAGCGTCAAGCTTCGTTATGTGACAGAGCGCATTTCTGGACAATGGGCGCGCAACGTGGGAAAGGGCGGGCAACAGGAGACATCCCATGACAACCACCCGTTTCGCGCCGTCGCCCACCGGATACATCCATATCGGCAACCTGCGCACCGCGCTTTTCAACTACCTCATCGCCCGCAAGGCCGGCGGCACCTTCATCCTGCGCATCGACGACACCGATCCCGAACGCTCGAAGGAGGAATATGTCGATGCGATCAAGCGCGATCTGGAATGGCTGGGCCTGACATGGGACCGGCTGGAGCGGCAGTCCGAGCGGCTGGATCGCTATGCCGAAGCGGCTGACCGGCTGCGCGGGATGGGGCGTTTCTACGAGGCGTTCGAGACGCCGACGGAGCTCGATCTCAAGCGCAAGAAGCAGCTCAATATGGGCAAGCCACCGGTCTATGACCGCGCGGCGCTGGCGCTCACCGAGGACGAAAAGGCCAAGCTGCGTGAGGAGCGTGGGCCCGGCGTCTGGCGCTTCAAGCTCGATCAGGAGCGGATCGAATGGGAAGACGGTATCCTCGGCCCGATCTCCATCGATGCGGCAAGTGTCAGCGACCCGGTGCTGATCCGTGCCGATGGGCAGGTGCTCTATACGCTCGCTTCGGTGGTGGACGATACGGAGATGGGCGTGACGCATGTGGTGCGCGGCTCGGACCATGTGACCAACACCGCGACGCAGATCCAGATGATCCGCGCGCTGGATGGCAGCGTTCCGAACTTTGCGCATCATTCGCTGCTCACGGGGCCACAGGGCGAGTCTCTGTCAAAGCGGCTTGGCACGCTGGCGCTGCGCGATCTGCGCGAGCAGGGGGTGGAACCGGAGGCGCTCTTGAGTCTGATGGCGCGTCTTGGATCATCGCAGCCGGTGGAATTGCGCCTGAGCCTCGACGAGATTGCCAAGGGGTTCGACCTCGATCAGTTCGGATCGGCGCCGACGAAGTTCGACGCACGCGATCTCATGCCGCTGACGGCGCGCAAGCTGCACGGGCTCAGCTATGACGACGTGAAAGACGAGCTTGCCGCGCTTGGCGTGCCGGACGATATCGCGCCGGATTTCTGGGCCGTTGCGAAAGACAACATCACCACGCGCAGCGATCTGCTGCCGTGGTGGACGCTGTGCCGCGACGGGGCCGAGCCGCTTGTCGCAGAAGAAGATCGCGATTTCGTCGCGCAGGCGATGGCGCTTTTGCCGGATGGCACGCTGACGCGCGAAACGTGGAGCAACTGGACCGCCGCCGTGAAGGAGGCGACGGGGCGCAAGGGCAAGGGGCTCTTCATGCCGCTTCGGAAGGCTTTGACGGGGCAGGAACGCGGGCCTGAAATGGCCGATCTGCTGCCGCTTCTGCAGACCATTCCGGCGCGCGATCTAACGAAGCGTTCGGATTAGATCAGGCCTCATCCGCCTTTCGGCGCAGCGAGGCACGGGCATCCTCGTCCGTGACGCGGCGGTCGATAATGTCGAGCGCACTTTGCTTTGCTTTGGCGGCGGCTTCGGCCAGTTCGGCCCAATCGCTTCGCGCAAGTCGGGTCGTGGTCTTGAGAACCTGCGACATGACATCGTAGCGCCCGCCGCCATCATGCATGAGCGAGGACAGACCGTCCTGCAACAGATCTTCGGCCGACACGGTCCCGATGATGATGCGCGGGAATTTCACGTCGCGGTCGCGCCCCGGATCGGACATCTGTGCGCCCATATTCCAGAGCACGCGTTCGACGCGGTGGATGACATCGATCGCCGTGCCGGGATCGTTGATCCCCGGCGATAGCGCGCGCGAGGCGACTTCGGACAGGACTATGATCCCGAAGCGCCCGTCCTGCTCTGTCGTCCGCCGTTCGCCGAGTGTAAAATTGTCCATCAGATCATCGACCTCGGTCATTCCGGTGACGAAGGCGACGGGCTCGCCCTTGAGCACCCATGCGCCGGGGGCGGCTGTCACCCAGAGCCGGGCATCCTCTGATTCGAGCCGTGAATGCATTTCGGAAATGCTGATGAACTGAACGAATCCTGTTACCGGAGAGATCAGCGGCGTCGCCCCCGTCGGCACGCGCGGCGCTTCATCGGCCGGGCGCGCGCCGAAATGGCGCTGCTCCGCAAGGCGGGTGAGCGGCGGAACGGCGGCCTCCTCGACCATGCCGAGCGTGTGGTCGAGGCCGCCGAGCCGGCTTAGGTGGGCGATCCAGCGCAGGATCGCGATCACGATCATTACGATGCAGACCACCGTCAGCGCAAAGACGATCACCGCGCCGGACTCGCCGTAGAACCCGGCGCGAAACATCACGATCGCGCTGAGTGAGAAAAGGAAGGCGCCGACGAAGACCGACATGACATTGAGTGTCGTCATGTCCTGCATCAGGATGTTGTAGACCCGCGGCGTGGCCTGGCTTGCCGCCGAGCGGAAGGCCGAGGTCATCGCGCCGAGCGAAAAGGTCGTCACCGCCAGCATGGAGGAGGCGAGGATCGTGAGGATCGGCAATACGGCATCGCGCGAGAACCGTTCGATCAGGCTATCGGGGATGGTCTGATGCACGAAGGGCGCGATGAACGCGATGAGCAGTGCCGCCGCCGCGAAGGCCGAGATGCGGAATCCCGGCGTGCGCCACAGCCGCCGGATCCAGAGCATGATGCGCGCGCGCATCAGACCCCTCGCCGGGATGGGACAATCTGCGGCGCGGGGGCCGAAATCAGGGGATCATGCAAGACAAGCCCGCCTTTACGCTGTTGATATATGTCAAGGACAACTTTGCCTGACCCGTTAGGCAGGACCAATCAAATCGGGGAGTTTCTACCTTGCGGGTCACCAAACGAACCAATATCGCGATGCGCGTCCTCATGTTCTGTGCCGCGAATGACGGCCGTCTCGTCACCAAAGCCGAGATTGCGGAATGTTGCAATGCGTCGGAAAATCACCTTGCGCAGGTGATCAACCAGCTGGCGCAGCTCGGGTTCCTGCGCACGCAGCGCGGACGCAACGGGGGATTGTCGCTCGGACGACCCGCCGATCAGATCAGGATCGGCGATGTGTTTCGCATTCTCGAAGCGCCGGTTCCGGTGGCGGAGTGCTTTGCCGATGTCGACAACACCTGTCCACTGACCGAATCGTGCCGATTGCGGCTTGCGCTGACGGATGCGGTGGAGGCCTTCTACAAGTCCCTCGATCCGATCACGCTGGATGCGCTCGTGTGTCAGAACCACGGTTTGATCGAGATTCTGAACCCGCAGGGCAGTTGCGAGTATCGCATGCTGGCGCGCGCGGTTTGACCTCTTGAGCAGGGAGGAAATCGGATCTAACCTGCAGCGCAATCACGATGGGAGAACCGGCCAGCCCGGTGCCGAAGGAGCAACCGCCCCCGGAAACTCTCAGGCCGAACGGACCGTCGTGAGGATAAACTCTGGAGAGATCCCGGACGTTGATCCGGGGCGCCGAAGGGATAACGATCTCAGGCGAAAGGACAGAGGGGGCATATGACAGTCGCGCTTTGCGCGATTGGACTTATGCCGGATGTGCACATGCATCGCGCCGGTCTGACAGGAAGGGATGGCATGTGAGCGATCTGAACCGCACGCCGCTATACGATCTGCATCTCGCGCTTGGCGCGAAGATGGTGCCGTTCGCCGGGTATGAGATGCCCGTGCAATACCCGATGGGCGTGATGAAAGAGCATCTGCACTGCCGCGGCGAAGCTGGGTTGTTCGATGTCAGCCATATGGGGCAGGTGATCCTGCACGCCGATGATATGGCGCAAGTGGGCGCCGCGCTGGAACGGCTTGTTCCGCAGGACGTTCTGGGGCTTGCCGAAAATCGGCAGCGCTACGGGTTCTTCACCAACGAGGCAGGCGGGATCGAGGACGATCTGATGTTCGCCAATCGCGGCGATCACCTGTTCGTGGTGGTGAACGCGGCCTGCAAACAGGCCGATGTGGCGCGAATGACGGACGCGATGGCGCCCGATATCAGCGTGCGCTTGCTGGAGGATCGCGCCTTGCTGGCGCTGCAGGGGCCGAAAGCGCAAGCCGTGCTGTCGGAGGTGAACCCCGCGGTAAGCGACATGGCGTTCATGGATGTCGCTACGGTGTCGCTTGGCGGCGTGGACTGCTGGGTGTCGCGGTCCGGATATACCGGTGAGGACGGATATGAGATATCCGTCCCTGCGCCGGATGCAGCGGCGCTGGCCGAACGATTGCTCGGCTTCGATGCGGTCGAGCCGATCGGTCTGGGCGCGCGCGATTCGCTGCGGCTCGAGGCGGGGCTGTGTCTTTACGGTCATGATATCGATGCGGGCACGACCCCGGTAGAGGCTGGCTTATCCTGGGCGATCCAGAAGGTCCGCCGCGATGGCGGCGCGCGTGCGGGCGGCTTTCCCGGTTCGAAGGTCATTCAGGAACAGCTGTCGGATGGCGCGCCGCGCAAGCGGGTCGGGCTCACGCCCGAAGGGCGCGCGCCGATGCGAGAAGGCACACCGCTTTATTCCAGCGCAACGTCGCAGAGTCCGATCGGAGCCGTGACATCCGGCGGGTTCGGGCCGAGCGTTGGCGGCCCGGTGGCGATGGGATATGTGGCGACGGAGTACGCGACACGCGGAACCGACTTGTTCGGCGAGTTGCGCGGCAAGCGATTGCCGGTGCAGGTGACGGCGCTGCCTTTCGTGGCGCCCGGGTTCAAAAGATAGACATTCCAAGAGGGACTTATGAAATACACAGAAGAACATGAATGGCTGCGCGTCGAGGGCGACGAGGTGGTCGTGGGGATCACCGAACATGCGGCCGAGCAATTGGGTGATGTGGTGTTCATCGAGCTGCCCGAAGCGGGTGCGACGGTGAGCAAGGATGACGAGGTCGTCGTGATCGAATCCGTCAAGGCCGCGTCGGATATCCTCGCGCCTCTGGACGGCGAGATCACGGAGGTGAACGAGGCGCTTGTCGATGAGCCGGGCAAGGTGAACGATGATGCCGAGGGAGAGGCGTGGTTCTTCAAGATGAAGATCGAGGATATGTCCGCGCTCGACGATCTGATGGATGAGGCGGCGTACAAAGCCTTCATCGGCTGAGCCGACAGTTCGGGCGACGTTTCGGCGAAACGGACAGCGCCGGGACGGTGAGTATTTTTGAAGAGAAGACATGCGGGACGGCGCGCCGTTCCGGCGGATCGGGAGAAAGCCCATGGGTTACGACGCGATTGACTACCTTCCCTATGATTTCGCCAATCGGCGGCATATCGGCCCGTCTCCGGCGGAAATGGCGGATATGCTGTCGGCGCTCGGCGTGTCTTCGCTTGACGGTTTGATTGACCAGACGGTGCCGAGCGCAATCCGCCAGGACGCGCCGCTCGATTTCGGTAAGGCGTTTTCCGAAGCGGAGTTGTTGCACCACATGCGCAAGACCGCTGCGAGAAACGAGGTTCTGACTTCGTTGATCGGGATGGGGTATCACGGCACGGTCACACCGCCGGCGATCCAGCGGAACATCTTTGAGAACCCTGCGTGGTATACCGCCTATACGCCATACCAGCCGGAAATAAGCCAAGGCCGGCTTGAGGCGCTGCTCAACTATCAGACCATGATCAGCGATCTGACCGGGCTGGAGATCGCCAATGCGTCGCTGCTCGATGAGGCGACCGCCTGTGCCGAGGCGATGACGATGGCGAAGCGTTCGGCGAAATCGAAGGCGGGCGCATTCTTCGTGGACGAGAATTGCCATCCGCAGAACATTTCGGTGATGAAAACGCGCGCCGCGCCTTTGGGTATCGAAGTGATCGTCGGGAATGTCGCGGATATGGACCCCGCATCGGTGTTCGGGGCGATTTTCCAGTATCCCGGAACCCTTGGACATCTGCGCGATTTTTCGGACAATATCGCCGCGCTGCATGATGCCGGTGCGCTGGCGATCCTGTCTGCCGATCCGCTGGCGCTGTGCCTGTTGAAGGAACCGGGGGCAATGGGGGCGGATATCGCCGTCGGCTCGACGCAGCGGTTCGGTATCCCGCTTGGCTATGGTGGCCCGCATGCCGCCTACATGGCGAGCAAGGATGCCTATAAGCGCGCGATGCCGGGTCGGATTGTCGGCGTGTCGATCGATAGCCATGGAAACAGGGCCTATCGGCTGTCGTTGCAGACGCGTGAGCAGCATATCCGACGCGAGAAGGCGACCTCCAACGTCTGCACGGCGCAGGCCTTGCTTGCCGTGATGGCGGGGTTCTATGCTGTGTTTCACGGCCCGGACGGGCTTCGCGCCATCGCGCAGCGGGTTCATCGCAAGACCGTGCGACTGGCCCGCGGGCTGGAGGCCGCCGGCTTTCGGATCGAGCCGGAGCATTTCTTCGATACGATCACGGTGGATGTGGGCCTGCTACAACAGGGTGTCTTGCGCGCCGCGGTGCGCGAAGGTGTGAACCTGCGCGCTGTGGGAGAGACGCGGATCGGTATCACGCTTGACGAGCGGACACGCTCCGAAACGATCGAAGCGGTGTGGCGCGCCTTCGGATTGCTGCGCAAGGATGACGATCTTGCGGCCGAATATTGTCTGCCGGATCAGCTGTTGCGGCAAAGCGCGTATCTTCAGCATGACGTGTTCCACATGAACCGCGCCGAGACCGAGATGATGCGCTACATGCGCCGGCTCGCCGATCGCGATCTCGCGCTGGACCGGGCGATGATCCCGCTCGGGTCCTGCACGATGAAGCTCAATTCCGCGGCGGAGATGATGCCGGTGAGCTGGCGTGAATTCGCGGATATTCATCCTTACGTGCCGGACGACCAGGCGCGTGGCTATCGTGCAATGATCGATGATCTGAACGCCAAGCTATGCGCCATCACCGGCTATGATGCGATTTCCATGCAGCCCAATTCCGGTGCGCAGGGGGAATATGCCGGGCTCTTGTCGATCGCCGGATATCATCGGGCCAATGGGCAGGAGGGGCGGAATATCTGTCTCATCCCCGTCAATGCGCATGGCACCAACCCGGCATCGGCGCAAATGGTGGGCTGGAAGGTCGTTGCGGTCAAATGCGATGAGAACGGATCCATTGATCTGGAGGATTTCCGCACGAAAGCCGAAAGCCATTCGGATCGGTTGGCCGGAACGATGATCACCTATCCTTCGACGCATGGCGTGTTCGAGGAAACCGTGCGCGAGGTTTGCCGGATCACGCATGACCATGGCGGGCAGGTTTACATCGATGGGGCGAATATGAACGCGATGGTCGGGTTGTCGCGACCCGGCGATCTGGGCGGGGATGTGAGCCATCTGAACCTTCACAAGACCTTCTGCATTCCGCATGGCGGCGGCGGGCCGGGCATGGGGCCGATCGGCGTCAAATCGCATCTGATCCCGCATTTGCCGGGCCATCCGCTTGACGGTGAAGGCGCGGTGAGTGCGGCGCCGTTCGGCTCTCCTTCGCTCTTGCCGATTTCATGGGCCTATTGCCTCATGATGGGCGGCGAAGGTCTGACCCAAGCGACGCGCGTTGCCATACTGAACGCGAATTACATCGCCAAGCGGCTTGAGGGGGCATATGACGTGCTCTATCGCGGCAAGAACGGCCGCGTCGCGCATGAGTGCATCCTCGATGTGCGACCGTTTGAGAAATCGGCCGGTGTTACCGTCGAAGATATCGCGAAGCGGCTGATCGATTGCGGCTTCCATGCGCCGACCATGAGCTGGCCGGTGGCGGGAACGCTAATGGTTGAACCCACGGAATCGGAAACCAAGGCCGAACTCGACCGGTTCTGCGACGCGATGCTGGCCATCCGCGAGGAGATTCGCGCCATCGAGGACGGAACGGCGGATGCCGAGCGTAATCCGCTCAAGCTCGCGCCGCATACGATGGAGGATCTGGTCAAGGAGTGGGACCGTCCTTATTCGCGGGAGCAAGGGTGTTTTCCGCCGGGGGCGTTCCGCGTGGACAAATACTGGCCCCCGGTCAATCGGGTCGACAACGCCTATGGCGACCGGCATTTGATTTGCACCTGTCCGCCGATGGAAGAATACCAGGACGCCGCAGAATAGCGCGCGATCACACCCCGCCGGCCGCTTTGACAGCGGCCGACGCGACGCTGCGGGGGAGGCTGAATCTTGCGGAACGTGTCATCCTACCTCCCGATTGCTGCTGTCGCAGGCTAGTCCGGCAAAGGTAAATCGATTGTATTCGCGTTCCGTCGATTTGCGCACGATTTTACGAAAAGCGATCGCGGGATTGACCGTTCCTCAAGAGGCGTCCGCGTCATCGCTTGATTGCGGCTCTAGCAGGAAAGACATCGCGTCACGAACGCGGCCCCATGTGGCTTCGTCAGAGGCGCAAAGGAGGTAGCCGGAGCGGAAATTGGCACGATATTCGCTACCGTCCAGCATCGCGACATGGCCCCCGGCCTGACGTATGATGAGCGACCCCGCAGCGTGGTCCCATGGGCTGAGGTTGGTGCACAGGATGAAATCGACATAGCCTTGCGCGACCATGCGAAACTCGTGAGCCGCGCATTTCAGGGACATTAACTGCCGAAACCGCGGCATGATCGCGCCTATTTCCGCCAGTTGATCGGTCGGCAAGGACGAAAATGGAACATAGCCGCTGAGATTTTCGATATTTCCACCGCCCGACACGTTGACACGCCGGGTCATGCCGCGCCGCAGGTTGATCTCCGCCGGGCCGGTTTCATCGGCGATCATCACTTCGTCGGTGATCGGATCATAGATCAGCCCGAACACCGGGGCGCCGAACCGCGTCATTGCGAGCATGAGGCCGAATGTGCTCAAACCGTGTGCGAAGTTCCATGTTCCGTCAACAGGATCGATGGCGAATCCCATCTCGGCCTCGGCAAGCCCGGCAATCGATTCCTCGGTCGCGCTCTCCTCGCCGACGATATGCGCGTTGGGAAAGAGGCGCAGCAACCCGCGCACAATCATTTTCTCCGCGTCACGGTCGGCATCGGTGACCACGTCGAGCGGACCGGATTTCTCGCCGACCTCGGCTCGGTCGAGCGAACGGAAGCGTGGAAGTATCTCCGCGCGTGCGGCGCGGCGCACGAGGTTGATGATCTGGCTGCGCTGGGCGGTGGTCAGCGGCGAGGGGATGGCAATCGGCAGCGTTTCGGATGCAGCGGTTGATGCGTCTGCGGATGTCGTGGCGGGTTTGGCGGCAAGCATTGAAACGATTCTCCTCGGCAGCGTGCGCTTGTTTGGCAACCCGGCCCCGGAAATTCAAGGCGACTATTCGCGCGCCCGCAAGACCTGAGCCGGGCGTGCGGACAGCGGGCGCCAGGCAAATCCAAGGCCGGCGAGCAAGGTCGCGAGAACGCCGCCCGCCACGATTCCGAGCGCGGACGGCCAGACGATCTCGTAACTGCTGTCCATGATGAAATGCATGACCGACCAACTTCCAAGAATACCGGCCGCCAACGCGACAACGCCGGCCGCACCGCCCAAGATTGCAGAGCGTAGCGCGAAGCTGCGCAGGATATGGGCGCGGCTCGCACCGAGCGTTTTGAGTATCGCAGCCTCATATGTCCGGGCATTCTCGCCCGCCGCTGCCGCGCCGATCAGGACGAGAAATCCGGTCAGCAAGGTCGCCGCTGCGCCCCAACGAACGGCGGCACCGATCCCTTCGAGCAGCGTGCTGACATTCGAGATCGCATCGCGCACGCTGATCGCCGTGATGTTCGGAAAGGTGCTGGCCAGTTCGCGCAGGATACGCGCCTCTTCGCTCGCGGGCGCGTAGACGGTCGCAATGAACGTGTGCGGTGCGCCGCGCAGGGCATTGGGGGACAGTGTCATCACGAACCCCATGCCGGCGGTCGAAAAATCCACATCGCGCAAGCTTGTGATGGTCGCGTCGATATCACGGCCGAGGATGTTGAGCGTCAGGCGATCTCCCAGTGACACTCCCATTTCGCGCGCCTCCTCAACGGCGAAACTGACCTCGGGTGGGCCATCGTGATCGGCGGCCCACCATGATCCGGCAACGATCCGCGTTGTCTCGGGTGGGCGGTCCGCATAGGTCAGCCCCCGGTCGCCCGTGACGACCCAATGGTCGCCGGCGACCTCGCGGGCGGGGCGGCCATTGATTTCGCTCAGAACGCCGCGCAGCATCGGTGCGGTGTCCACACGCTCGACGGTAGGATCGGCGGCAAGGATGTCTTGAAAGCGATCGATCTGATCGGGCTGGATATCGACAAAGAAATAGGCCGGAGCAACTTCCGGCAAGTCCCGGTCGATGGCGGTGCGCAAGTTGCCGTCGATCTGCCCGATGGCGGCGAGAACCGAAAGCCCAAGCCCGAGCGACAGAACCACCGGCGCTGCGGTATCGCGCGGCCCGCCGATTGCGGCCAAAGCCCAGCGCAGGGCAGGGCGCCGCTGCGTCGCGCCGGAGCCTTTGCGCGCCAGCCCCCGGATCGCGATGGACGCCGCGACCAGCACGATCAGCGCGCCAAGAAGCCCGCCGGCCGTCCAGAGCGTGAGAAACGGACTGCCTGAGAAAAACGCAGCAGTCGCGACGAGCAAGCCGAGAAGGGCCAATGTGGCGGCGATATAGCGTGTCGCGGGAAGGCGCGCGGCGCCGTCCAACGCATCGCGGAACAGCATGGCCGGGCGGATCTCCTCCGTGCGTGCGAGCGGCCAGAGCGTGAAGACGAGCGCGGTGAGAATACCGTATAGCGCAGCCTCGAGCAGCGGGGCCGGGTGCAGGGCAAAGATCGCCGGAACGGGAAGCGCAGCCGCGATCAGAGGGCCGAACAGGATGGGCACCAAGCCCCCCAGCGCGAGGCCGATGGCGATTCCAACAAGGCTGAGCGCACCAATTTGCAGAAAATAGGTCTGGAAGATCGTCGCGCGCGTCGCGCCGAGGGTGCGCAGGGTGGCGATGACAGAAGTCTTCTTGGCAAGATACGCGCGAACGGCCGCTGAAACGCCGATTCCGCCGACAGCAAGGCCCGAAAGACCGACGAGGATCAGGAACGCGCCCAGACGGTCGACGAATTCCGCGACCCCCGGCGCGCCGTTTCTCGCATCGCGCCAGCGCAGCCCGCTGCTTGGAAACGCGTCCTTGGTGCGCTGTTCGAGCGCGTTCAGATCGGTTCCCGGCGGCAGGACAAGGCGATATTCCGTTTCGTAAAGCGTGCCCGGCTGCAACAGCCCGGATCCGTCCAGCGCATCGGTTGCGACGATTGTCCGCGGGCCGAGGCTGAATCCGGCGGCGGCCTTGTCCGGTTCGTTGGTCAGGATCGCGGAGAGCACGAAATCCTTGCTGCCCAGCCGAAATTCATCGCCCGGAGCCAGCGCAAGGCGATCCGCGAGCAATGGCGCCATGACCGCGCCGGGGCGCATGCCGTCGCCAGCGAGTGCCTCTGCCAGCGGCATGGAAGGATCGAGCCGGATTTCGCTGATCAGCGGATAGGCGGCATCGACGGATTTCACCTGCGTAAGCGCGCGTTCGGCAATCCCATCGGGTTCCTTGACCACCATGGACCGAAAATCGGTGATCTCGGAAACGCGCGTCGACACGCTTTCGAGCCAAGCGCGTTCCTCGGCTTCAGCGAAACGATAGGTGAAGCGCACGGAGGCGTCCCCGCCGAGAAGCACCGCGCCCTGTTCGCTCAGCCCAGCCTGGATCGCGGAGCGAACGGAACCCACGCCGGCAATCGCGGCGACACCGAGTGCGAGGCAGGCGAGGAAGATGCGAAAGCCCTTCAGCCCGCCGCGCAGCTCGCGGCGCGCGAAACGCGAGGCCGTGCGCAGCGCCATTATTCCGCCGCCTTCAGCGCATCCGAGGCCAGCGCCCCATCCGTAAGGCGCACGACGCGGGAGCATTTCTCGGCCACAGCGCGGCTATGGGTGACAAGAACCAGCGTCGCACCGTGTCGGTCGCGCAGATCGAAGAGCAGATCGATGATCGCCTGTCCGTTCGCCCCGTCGAGATTGCCGGTAGGTTCGTCGGCCAACAGGATCTGGGGGCGCGTCACCGATGCGCGGGCCAGCGCCACGCGTTGCTGTTCTCCGCCGGACATTTGCGCAGGGTAATGATCGGCACGGTTTGAAAGACCGACCGTTTCGAGCTCGGCGCGCGCGCGCTGAAACGCATCGCGCGCCCCTGCCAGTTCCAGTGGCGTCGCGACATTCTCGAGCGCAGTCATCGTCGGAATGAGGTGGAAAGATTGAAAGACGACCCCCATGTGATCGCATCGAAACCGCGCCATTGCGTCCTCGTTCATCGCGGTAAGATCGCGGCCAAGCACCTTGACCGATCCCGAAGTCGCATTCTCCAGCCCTCCCATCACCATGAGGAGCGAGGACTTTCCGGACCCGGAGGGGCCGATCAGGCCCAAGGTCTCGCCCTTTTGAACCGATAGGGTGATGCCATGCAGGATTTCAACCATTCCGGCATTGCCCTTGAGACTGAGCGTGACATCTTGAAGATCGAGAACGGGCTGGGACATGGAGCGAGGAACTTCCTTATGCGGCATTGGATCACATATGGGGCTTTGCAGATGTTGAGCAAGGCGCGCATCGCCGCGCTGTCGATCTGCACGGCCACCGCCGCTTTGGCCGATCCGGCCGAGATTGTCGCTCTGGGGGACAGTCTGACGGCCGGATACGGTCTGATGGATCACGAAGGCTTCGTTCCGCAGATGCGCGACTGGCTTCAGGAGCAGGGGTTCGATGTGCGTCTGGTCAATGCCGGCGTCTCCGGCGATACGACCGCTGGTGGACTGAGCCGCCTGGAATGGTCCCTCGGCCCCGAAACCGAAGGTTTGATCGTTGCTCTGGGTGGCAATGATCTGCTGCGCGGGCTCGATCCGGCGCAGGCGCGCCAGAACCTCGAGGGCATTCTCGAAATCGCGCAGTCACGCGATCTCGCGGTGCTGCTTGTGGGTATGGAGGCACCGGGCAATTACGGTCCCGACTACAAGGCGGCGTTCGATGCGATCTATCCTGAACTTGCCGAGACCTATGGCACGCTTTATTTCCCGAGATTTTTCGAAGGCCTTTACAGCGTTGGTGAAACCCCTTCCGAGATCCGGGATCTTATGCAGCCTGACGGCATACATCCGAACGCGGAGGGCGTCTCCCTGATCGTGGAGGCGATGGGGCCGGCAGTCGCCGATCTGATCCGGCGCGTCGAAGGGCAATAGGTATGATGCGGACATGAAAAGGGGCGGCGCAATGCCGCCCACATTCGAACTCTGTATCGCGGGGTCAGGCCAGCGCGATATTGACCGCGGCTTCGCGTCCGTCCCGCCCGGCTTCGAGGTCGTATGTCACCTTCTGGTCATCCGCGAGGCCGGTCAGCCCTGACCGTTCGACCGCTGAAATATGGACAAATACGTCTTTTCCACCGCCCTCGGGGGCGATGAAGCCGTAGCCCTTGGTGGTGTTGAACCATTTAACGGTGCCTGTGGCCATCCGTTCTACTCCTGTCTGTCTTGACTTCCGCCGCGCAAGCAGGCCCGACGGGCTCGGTCAGTCATGATCGCTTAACTGAGCCGTGGTGGAGCAGTGGTCGATAATCGTAACTTCGCGCTATGATTGTTCAGGCGATTCCTGCGTCATGGCAAGAAAATTCCGCGCGCGCCAGCGCCGTTGGGGCAGGGCCGGGATGCCTCATCGGCAAAAATTCGCCCGCCGTGGCTCAGGTTTCGCCGGATCGCGCGGCAAGGTAGAGGAACGCGCCCGCGCCGCCGAGGCTCGCAATCATGAACACGGCGATTACCGTGGAGACAACCGCGCCCAGCAGGAACAGCGACAGCGCGGCAATCCAGCCCAGAATGCTGCCTGCGATGAAAGAGATGGCCGCCATTGCCTTGCTCCTTTGCGCCGAGGTTACCGCCGAAGCGTTAAAGACGCATTAAAGCGCGCGGATTAGGGAAGCATTGTGGCCGGTATCTGAAAAGAAAAAGACCGGGCACGCCCGGTCTTTCGATGATCTCAATAAGCGGTCAGAGGACCGTGACCACAGTGCCGATAGGCACCTGTTCATAAAGCTCTTTCACATGCTCGTTCAGCATGCGGATGCAGCCGCTGGACACGGACCGGCCGATCGAACGCGGCGCTGTCGTGCCGTGGATGCGGTAATATGTGTCGCGTCCATTCTGGAAGAGGTAGAGCGCCCGCGCCCCAAGCGGATTGTCCGGCCCGCCCGGTTGCACATAGTCGTTGTCGATGAATTTCTTGTAGGCGCTCGGTTCGCGCTCGATCATTTCATCCGTGGGACGCCAGGTCGGCCATTCCTTCTTCACGGCGATCTTGGCGGTTCCCGTGAATTCGAGCCCGGCCTTGCCGACGCCGACGCCATATCGGCGCGCCATGCCGGGCGCCTTGACGTGATAAAGGAAATGCGCGCGCGGCAGGATTAGGATTTGGCCCGGCTGGACCGAGGATTTGATCCGCACGTTCTGCGGCATGAATACCGGATCGATGCGGAAGGCCTGGGCCGAGGCAATTCTCGGCGCGGCCAAACCCGCCGCAGCGGCGGCGATAAAGGTGCGTCTGGAAAACATGGGCAGCGGTCTTTCTTTCAATTCGGTCGTCATCGTTCAATCGCAGAAGTTTGCCATTCTTCAGGGATAAAACAAGGATCTGCGCCAAAGGTTTCCTGCGCCGAACGTGGTGATTGCGGCACAATAGTCACGGTTTGGGTGCGTTGTCACCGAAGCGTGATCGCCCCACAGGTCGTGACTGCCCAAAAGCAAACCGCCCGGACAGAACCGGGCGGCAGCGTATTCGAAATAGCGAGAGGCGTTATGCCAGCGCGAGATTGACCGCGCTTTCGCGGCCGTCGCGGCCGTTCTCGATGTCGAAGGTCACCTTCTGGTCATCGCTCAGACCGGTCAGGCCCGACCGCTCAACAGCGGAGATGTGAACGAAAACGTCCTTAGAGCCGCCATCGGGTGCGATGAAGCCGTAACCTTTGGTGGTGTTGAACCATTTCACTGTGCCAGTGGCCATGTGAATATCCTTTGTTGTCCGTTGCCCGCGGGAGTGCGGCAACCCGGCGAAGTCACGTCTGGATCGAAAGCTTCGTGCCGGTATCGGAAAACAGAAGGTCGAATAGAAGATCGTCAGCGCGGCTGATATGACAGGTTGTCGCGCCTTTGGCAAGCCCCGGTCGCGTTCGGGCCGTGCAACGGATCGCAAGCTGATGCGTTCTTCAAGGCAACCGAAAAGGAGCTTTGCGATGTCATCCTCGAAATCCCGCGATCAGATCTGGGACGAATGGCGCGATCTGGTGAATATGAGCTTGAAGGAACTGGAAGAGTGGCTCGAGACCGAAGAGTCGAAATCCGTCGGCGATAGCGACGATGACGAAAGCACCGGACACAAATCCGGTAAGCGGATCGTCAAGATCAAGCGCACCAACAAGGGCGACTTGACCGACGATCAGTGGGACCACATGGCGACGGTTGTGGGCTATGTCAAACGTCACCTCGCGCAGGGCGGGCCGGATGACGATGTCGAACACTCGGACTGGCGCTATTCGCTGATGAACTGGGGGCATGATCCGATGAAGGACAGCTGAATGAGTACGGCGAAGAAAACCGACCCGGAACTTTGGGAAAAGGTGAAATCCGAGATCACCCAATCGGACAAGGGCGGTGAGCCGGGCCAGTGGTCTGCCCGAAAGGCGCAGATGGCGGTGCAGGAATACAAGCGCCAGGGCGGGGGCTATGAGGACGATGGGCCCGATCAGGACGAGACCGATCTGCACGACTGGACGGAGGAGGACTGGGGCACGAAATCCGGCGCGGAATCGGCCGAAAGCGGTGAGCGTTATCTGCCGAAACAGGTGCGGATGCTTCTGACCGAGGATGAATACGCCCGGTCCACACAGAAAAAGAAAGCCGGGGATCGGCAATTCGTCGCTCAGCCGAGCGATGTGAAGGACAAGGTCGCGTTTATAAAGGAAAACGGTCCGACCAAGGACATGCTGGTCGAGCGCGCCCGTGACCTGGAAATCGAAGGCCGGTCGGATATGGACAAGGACGCCCTGTTGCAAGCCATCGAGGATGCGACGGACGAGAACGGGCGCGGAAAAGGCTCGGTCTATGCGCTGGAGCAGAAAACGAAGGACGAGCTTTACGACATGGCACAAGAGCGCGGTATTGAAGGCCGATCCGATATGAGCAAGGACGAACTGCTCAAGGCGCTAACGTCATCCTAATCGAAAAGGACTGGCCGGAACGCGCAGCATTCGGCCAGTCGTGCGTCGTCAACGCGCGAATTTCTTGAACTTCACCCGCTTCGGCTCCACCGCGTCCGGGCCGAGCCTGCGCTTCTTGTCTTCCTCGTAATCCTCGAAATTGCCTTCGAACCATTCGACATGGGCATCGCCCTCGAAAGCGAGGATATGCGTGCAAAGCCGGTCAAGGAAGAAGCGGTCGTGGGAGATGACCACGGCGCAGCCGGCAAAAGCTTCGATGGCGTCCTCCAGCGCGCGCAGCGTCTCCACGTCGAGATCGTTGGTCGGCTCGTCGAGCAGCAACACGTTGCCGCCTTCCTTGAGCAGGCGCGCCATGTGAACGCGGTTGCGTTCACCGCCCGACAGCAGACCGACCTTCTTTTGCTGATCCCCGCCCTTGAAGTTGAAAGCCGAGCAATAGGCACGGGAATTCATCTGCGCATCGCCCAGCTGAATGATCTCCGCCCCGCCGGAAATGGCCTCCCAAACGGTTTCCTCCGGGCTCAGATCGTCGCGCGATTGGTCGACGTAAGCGAGCTGCACGGTGTCGCCATAGGAAATCTCGCCCGCGTCGGGTTGCTCCTGGCCGGTAAGCATCTTGAACAAGGTCGATTTGCCCGCGCCGTTGGGGCCGATCACACCGACGATCCCGCCGGGCGGCAGGGAGAAGCTGAGATCCTCGATCAACAGCTTGTCACCCATCGCCTTCTTCAGGCCATCGACTTCGATCACCTTGGAGCCGAGGCGCGGGCCATTCGGGATGATGATCTGCGCGCGCCCGACCTTTTCGCGTTCGGACTGACCCGCCATCTCGTTATAGGCCTGAATCCGTGCCTTGGATTTCGCCTGGCGCGCTTTCTGGCCCTGCCGCATCCATTCCAATTCGCGCTCCAGCGTCTTTTGCTTGGCCTTGTCTTCCTTGGCCTCATGCTCAAGCCGCTTGGCCTTCTGTTCCAGCCAGCTGGAATAATTGCCCTCGTAGGGGATGCCGCGCCCCCGATCGAGTTCGAGGATCCAGCCGGTGATGCTGTCGAGGAAGTAGCGATCATGGGTGACGATCAGGATCGTTCCCTTGTATTCGATCAGGTGGTTCTGCAACCAGGCGATGGTTTCCGCGTCCAGATGGTTGGTCGGCTCGTCCAGCAGCAGCATATCGGGCGCTTCGAGCAGCAGCTTGCAGAGCGCCACACGGCGCTTTTCACCGCCTGACAGCGTTTCCACATCGGCATCGTCCGGCGGGCAGCGCAGCGCTTCCATCGCCACGTCGATCTGACTGTCGAGATCCCAGAGGTTGTTTGCGTCGATCTCGTCCTGTAGCGCGGCCATTTCATCGGCGGTTTCGTCGGAATAATTCATCGCCAGTTCGTTGAACCGGTCGAGCTTGGCCTTCTTTTCGGCCACGCCCAGCATGACGTTCTCGCGCACGTTCAGCGCGGGATCGAGCTGCGGTTCCTGTGGAAGATACCCGACCTTCGCGCCCTGCGCCGCCCAGGCTTCGCCGGTGAAATCCTTGTCGATTCCGGCCATGATCCGCATCAGCGTGGACTTACCCGCGCCGTTCACGCCGACAACACCGATCTTCACACCGGGAAGGAAGCTCAAGCGGATGTTTTCAAAGCATTTCTTGCCACCGGGATAGGTTTTGGAGACGCCTTCCATATGGTAGACGTATTGGTAGGAAGCCATGTGAGTATCCTTGATGTGACGAAGTTTCGGCAGGGATACACGCGCCGCGCCCGTCATGCAATCTGCCCGCATGTTCAGGAAATGTTCATTTCCCGCGGCTAGCGTGGGGTCAGCCGAGGGGAGAGCGCGTGGATATACTGAGTTTGTTCATACTGCTGATATACAGCATGTCGTTATTTGTTTTCGCGGCGCGCCATGCGCGTCACTTGCGCCTCCTGACTATGGGAACGTCGCTGCGGGACAGCCGGTATCGCGCACCCGGATGCGGGGGGTGGCCGTCCGTCCTGTCCCAGAATCGTGGCCCCCCGCGCCTGAGCCAGATCGGAAGCGTCAGGCCAAGACCGATAGCAAAGCCGCCGATATGTGCCCAATAGGCGATCCCGCCCTGATCGGCTGCGGAGCCGAAGCCGCCGAACAGTTGCAGCGCAAACCAGACGGCGAGCATGATCCATGCGGGGATCGGGAAAATGCGGATGATGAAGACGATGATGATGAGGATATCAACCCGCGCCTTGGGAAATAGGAGCAGATAGCCTCCCATCACCCCTGCAATCGCGCCCGATGCGCCGACCGTCGGCACAGGCGAGCCCGGCGCGCTGAAATAGTGGACGAGCCCGGCCCCGATCCCGCAAGCGATGTAGAAGGCAAGAAACCCCAGATGGCCCATCTCGTCTTCCAGATTGTCGCCGAAGATGAAGAGGAACAGCATGTTGCCGATCAGGTGCAGCCAGCCGCCATGCAGGAACATCGAGGTCAGAAATCCGCCCCATCCCTCGCCTTGGCTGATCAGCGCGGGGATGAGCGCCCAATCGAAGTAGAAGGCCATAAGGGCACGTTCGTCCTGCATCAGCGGCAGATAGCTCAGGAAAAGAAGCACATTCGCCGCGATCAGCGCATAGGTGACAAGCGGCGTGCCGCGCGATGGGTTATGATCGCGGATCGGAAACATCCCGCGACAGTTGGCACAATGCGGCGGCGCGTCAAGGCGCGCCGCTGAGAAGTTGTGCGTTGCCTCCCGACGCTGTCGTATCGACGCAGACGTGACGTTCACGGCAGACATGGGCGGTGTCGGGCAATCCGGTAATGAGCGGAAGGATCGGGCCGTCGCGTTTGGACAAGGCTTTGCGGTAGGCGCGCGCAGTCTGGGCGTCGCCCCACCAGATGACACCTTGAACGGGCAGTTCCCCCAGCGACCGAGGGTCGATCCTACCCTGCGACGTGACCGCAATGCCGCCCAAGGCTTCGACGGCGTCCGCCTGCTCCTTCGCGGCTTTCGGGCCCGGGCCGGCGCAAAGGATCGGACCGCGCGGCAGGGTCGAAAGCACGTTCGACTCGCCCGTCGGCCCGGGAAGTTCGCGCCTTTCGATCACGCGCTCTTCGCCGCCCTGCTTCAGCGCATCGCGCAGACGGGCAAGGTCGTCCTGCTCGCCCCATTCCTCTGCCGCCAGGGGCGCCTCGTGCAAGCGGAAGCGCGCCAGGTAATGCGGCCCGCCGGCCTTCGGTCCGGTGCCGGACAATCCCTCGCCTCCGAAGGGCTGGCTGCCGACGATGGCGCCGATCTGGTTGCGGTTCACGTAGATGTTTCCGGCCTCGATCCGGTCCGAGACATGCTGCACCCTATCGTCGATACGGGTTTGCAGGCCGAAGGTCAGCCCGTAGCCCGTGGCGTTGATGGTGTCGATCACCCTATCGATCTGGCTTGCCTTGAAGTGCGCGATATGCAGCACGGGGCCGAAGATTTCGCGCTCAAGCTCGGCGATGCTGCCGATTTCAATCAGTGCGGGCGCGACAAAGGTGCCGCCGCGCGGCAGCGGCACACGGTGGAGCAGCCGCCCCTCCGCTTCGGCGGCATCGACATACGCCGCAATGGTATCGCGCGCTTCGGTGTCGATCACCGGCCCGACATCGGTGCCGTAAATCCATGGATCGCCGATCACCAGCGCATCCATCGCGCCGATGAGCATTTCCGTAAACGGTTTGGCAATGTCTTCCTGCACATAAAGGCACCTGAGGGCCGAGCAACGTTGCCCGGCGGATTGGAAGGCGGATTCAATGATGGCCTGTATGGCTTGCTCCGGCAGCGCGGTGCTGTCCACGATCATCGCGTTGAGCCCGCCGGTCTCCGCGATCAGCGGCGCACCGGGGGCCAGATGATCGGCCATGCCGCGATGGATGATTTGCGCCGTTTCGGTCGATCCGGTGAAGGCGACGCCGCCAATTCTGGGGTTGGAGGTGATCGCCGCACCAACGTCGCCCGCGCCGGGAAGGATTTGCAGCACCTCGCGCGGCACGCCCGCCTCGTGCAGCAGCTCGGCAGCCCGGCAGGCAATGAGCGGTGTCTGTTCCGCCGGTTTGGCCAGAACGGCATTGCCGGTTGCCAGCGCCGCCGCGATCTGGCCGGTGAAAATCGCAAGCGGGAAGTTCCACGGGCTGATGCAGGCGAAGACACCGACGGGCGGTTCGCCCTCGGCGCGAGCGGCGTAATACCGAAGGAAATCCACGGCCTCGCGTATTTCGGCAACCGCATCGGGCAGGGATTTTCCCGCCTCACGCGCCAGTATTGCGAAAAGCTCTCCGTAATTCGCCTCAAAATGATCGGCCGCAAGGTTCAGGATGCGCGCCCGTTCCTCTGCCGCCGCATCCCATGGCCGCGCCGCCTCGCAAGCGCGCGCCACATCGTCCGGTGTGGCCCAAGTGACATGACCGGGTGTATCGCCGGGGCGCGCGGGGTTGATGATGGCCGTGCTTTCGCCCGGTTCGATTTGCGCTGCGATGAGAGGCTGCGCGCTCCACTGCGCTTCGGCGAACGGCGCGCGCGCTTTCTCGATTGCCTCTCGGGTGGGCCGGTGCGCCAGATCCCAACCCTTGGAATTGATGCGCTCCGGCTCGAAAAGCTGCGGGCCGGTGGTCAGGTCGCGCGCGGGCTCGGCGTCGAAGGGGTCGGCGGCAACGTCCGCTGCCGGCACGTCCGTATCGACGATCTGGTTCACGAAGGAACTGTTCGCCCCGTTTTCGAGCAGACGTCGCACAAGATAGGCCAGAAGATCGCGATGCGCACCGACAGGGGCGTAGATGCGGCAGCGCGTGCCTTCCTCGGCCTTGACGATATCGTGCAGCGCCTCGCCCATCCCGTGCAAGCGCTGGAATTCAAATGCCGATTTGTCCTGCGCCATATGCAGGATCGCGGCGACCGTATGGGCGTTATGGGTGGCGAATTGCGGATAGATGCGATCGGTCATGCGAAGCAGCTTTCGCGCATTCGCGATGTAGCTGATATCTGTCGTCCGCTTGTCGGTGAAGACGGGAAACTCCGGCAGGCCGGCAACCTGTGCGCGCTTGATTTCGGTATCCCAGTAGGCGCCCTTGACCAGGCGAACCATGATCTTGCGATCCAATCGTTCGGCAAGGTCATGAAGCCAATCGAGCACCGGCGCGGCGCGCTGCCCGTATGCCTGCACGACCACGCCGAAGCCGTCCCATCCCTTGAGCGAGGGCTCCGACAGGACGGCTTCGATCACGTCGAGCGAGATGGACAGGCGGTCGGCTTCCTCTGCGTCGATATTGAGCCCGATATTGGCCGACCGGGCCAGTTGCGCCAAGGTGCGCAGCCGCGGGACGACCTCGGTCATAACCGTGTCGCGATGGGCTTCCTCGTAACGGGGGTGAAGCGCCGACAGCTTGACAGAGATCCCAGGATTGTCGCGTATATCGCGTGCTTCGGCGGCTTCGGCAATCGCGCTGATCGCGCGGCAATACGCGAGATGATAGCGCCGGGCATCGGCTTCGGTGCGGGCGGCTTCGCCGAGCATGTCATAGGAATAGGTATAGCCCTTGGCTTCCATTTTGGCCGCGCGGTTCATGGCCGACTGAATGGTCTCGCCCAGAACGAATTGCGCGCCCATCTCGCGCATTGCCCGCCCGACGGCGGTTCGAATGACCGGTTCGCCCAGGCGTTTGATCGCGCCGCGAAGATGCCCGACCGGGCCGGGATTGCCGTCGCGCAGCACCTTGCCCGTCAGCATCAGCGCCCAGGTCGAGGCGTTCACGAGAGGCGATGTCGACT
Organism: Marivita sp. GX14005; assembly: GCF_023370775.1. Taxonomy (GTDB): domain Bacteria; phylum Pseudomonadota; class Alphaproteobacteria; order Rhodobacterales; family Rhodobacteraceae; genus Marivita. The sequence continues at coordinate 452,834 of NZ_JAMCCQ010000001.1, read as the reverse complement.
CGCCCAGATGGCTCGCCCAGTCCGACGGGGCGATCTTGTCTTCGATCAGCGCGTCGATCGTCGCCGCATCGGGCACCCGCAACAACGCTTCGGCGAGGCACATGAGCGCGATACCCTCATCCGTCGAAAGGCCGTATTCGCCGAGAAACACCTCCATCAACCCGGGACGTGCATCGTTGCGGATATCCTCGACAAGCTTGATCGCGCGCAGGTGAATGTCGCGGCGATCCTCGTTGGAGAGAGCGGCAATCGCGCGCAAATCCTCGACGACCCGCTGTTCGTCAGCGTAGGTTTGATCGTCGATCTTGCTGCGCAGATCGGGGGCGGTATCGCGGGGCATGGCAAACTCCGGTTATTTGTTCTACCATATCGCGATAGCGAAAGGCATTGTGCCGGATTAGATGGCTTCGATGCGGACTATGTCCCGATTTTCTGCCGGAGTTCAGGCAATATGGATATTTCCGAGTTCGACCGCTTCGATCGCGCGATATTGCAGGAAATGGCGCGTGACGGACGTATCTCGGTCACCGAGTTGTCGCGCCGGATCGGATTGTCGAAATCGCCGACGCAAACCCGTCTTCGCCGTTTGGAAGAGATCGGCGCGATTCAGGGATATCGTGCCCTGCTCGATCCGATCCGGCTCGGGCTGGACCATATCGCCTTCGTCGAGGTGCGCATGACCGAAACCCGCGAGGCGGCCCTGGCAGCGTTCAATGAGGCGGTTGCCAGGATACCCGAGATCGAACAGGCGCATCTGATCGCTGGCAATTTCGACTACCTGCTCAAGGTGCGCACGGCGGACATGCGCAGCTATCGTCAGGTTCTGGCCGAGAAAATCTCGACCCTTCCACATGTCGCGGCTACCTCCACCTATGTCGCAATGCAGGCGGTCAAGGAAGAGGCGTTCGGCAATGTGAGTTGACGCGCGCCGTGCTGCATGCGCCAATTGCACCCATGGTCCCGCGTTTGATCCTTGCGATGATGATGGCCGGCCCCGTCTGGGCCGATGGATGTCCAACGGCGCCCGATCACGGGACGGTCATGGACAGGCTCTATGGCGAAATAGGCGCCGCACCGAACGAAGCTGTGGCGCGGCCGCTTGTGCGCGAATTGTGGGCGCTTTGGACGCAGGCGCCCGATGGACCGTCTCAAGCCATGCTCGACAGCGCGATGCAGGCCATCCGGGTCGGTGACTACGCAGGTGCGGCGGAACGGCTGGACGCGCTCGTGTCCTACTGCCCGTTCTACGCCGAGGGCTACAACCAGCGCGGGTTCGTGCACTACCTGACCGGCGCGTTCGATGCGGCCCTGCCCGATCTCGATCAGGCGATCGCGCTGAACCCGCGCCATACCGGAGCGCTGACGGGAAAGGCGCTCACCCTTGTTGCGCTCGGACAGCGTGATGCGGCGCAAAAGCCCTTGCGCACGGCGCTTGCACTCAATCCGTGGCTGTCCGAACGCGTGCTGCTCTCAGCGCCGGAAGATCGACCTCGCGATTGAACCCACGGAACAACCGACAAACCGATTGTTTTCGCCCCATCGCGGCGATAGGACAAAATGCGTGCGGGCGTGATGGAATGGTAGACATATCGGACTTAAAATCCGAAGGCCTTGCGCCGTGTGGGTTCGAGTCCCACCGCCCGCACCAAGGTTATGAAGCCGATGCCCGCCGTGTGGGCGAGCATCGATAGAGTGTGTTGATCAACCGCGGCCGGAGAGGATCGGCAGGGTCATCGCCTTGGCATAGTCCCGCGCGCTGGCGAGATACGCGTCATAGCTTTCGCGCACGCGTGCGACGTCCTTACTCGCCTTCGTCAGTTCGTCCTGAACCTCGTCCCAGGCGTCCTTCGCGGCAGCGGTCACGTCATCGGGAAGGTTCTTGAACGTCACCCCATCGGCCTTGAGAGAGGCCATCGCCTGTGCGTTGAAATAGTCGAACTGGGCGTGGTTCTCGAGTGCGGCGGCGTAGGCGGCGTTCTCGCAGATCGATTGCAGATCGGCAGGCAGCTCGTCCCACGCATCCTTGTTGAAGACCACGGCCAGCCCCGCGCCCGGCTCGGTCATGGCGGGCAGGTAGCACAGTTTGGTGATCTTTTGCAGCCCGAACGCCTGATCGAGCATGGGGCCGACCCATTCGGCGGCGTCGATCGCGCCCGATTGCAGCGATTGGAAAATCTCGGGCGGGGGCATCAGAACGGCGTTGACGCCGAGCTTGCGGAACACCTCTCCGCCGAGACCGGCGATGCGCATGTCGAGGCCTTGCAGATCGTCGAGGCTGTTGACCTCGTTCTTGAACCAGCCGGCGCTTTGCGTGCCGGAATTGCCCGAATAGAACGGCTTGAGCCCGCGCTGGGCATAGATATCGTCCCAGATCTCCTGCCCGCCGCCCCATTTAAGCCAGGACACCTGCTCGCCCGCCGTCATGCCGTAGGGCACGGCGGTGAACCAGTGCAGGGCCGGGTTCTTGCCTGCGGCGTAATACGTCGGCCCGTGCCCGACCGGCGCGTTGCCCGATTGCACCGCATCCTCAACGGCAAAAGGCGGCACCAGCTCGCCGCCGCCATAGACGGTGAAGCTCAGCCGCCCGTCCGACATGGCCGCAACCTTGTCGGCGAAGGCGGTGACGTTGGTGCCGACGCCGGGGGCGTTTTTCGGGAACGCGGTGGGTAGGTTCCACTGGATCTTGCCTTGCGCGACGGCCGGGCTGGCCAAGGGCGCTGCCGCAGCGGTCGCGCCTGCTGCGAGGAAGGTTCTGCGTTTCATGTTCACTCTCCTGGTTGGTTATCGGAAGATCAGGTCGGGCAGCCATGTGGCCAGTTCCGGCACCGCGATCAGCACGCCGAGGCCGATCAGTTGCAGGATCACGAACGGCACCACGCCGAGATAGATGTCGGTCGTCGTGATATCGCGCGGCGCGGCGGAGCGGAAATAGAAAAGCGCAAAGCCGAATGGCGGGGTGAGGAAGCTCGTTTGCAGGTTCATCGCCAGCAGCACGCCGAACCAGACAGGCGACAAATCGCTGCCGAGGATCGGCGGTCCGAGAAGCGGCACGACGATATAGATGATTTCGACCGCTTCCAGGATGAAGCCCAGCAGGAAAACGACGGCCATCACCAGCGCGAGCGCACCCCATGTGCCGCCGGGCACCGCCTCCATCATCAATTCGACCATGCGGTCGCCGCCGAAGCCTCGGAATACCAAAGCAAGCATCGATGCGGCGATGACGATACCGAAAACCATGCCGGAAACCTTGATCGTTTCGGCTACCGCGCTGGTCAGAACACCGCTCTGCGCCAGCCGCAATCCCGCAGCGAGGGTGCCGAGGGCGATGAGCGTGGCGCAGAGCATCGCGAAAAGTGCCGCATCTAGCCCCGAGAAGGACAGCAGGACTAGAACGAGCGTGCCCATTACTCCCGACGAGATGACCAGGCGCAGCCGCCGCCAGGGTCCGCGTCCGCGATAGCCCGCGAGGAACAGCGCACCGATCGCGCCAAGCCCGGCAGCTTCGGTCGTCGTGGCGATCCCCGACAGGATCGAGCCCAGTACCGACAGGATGAGCAGCAGGGGCGGCAGGAAACAGGCGATGATCTCGGAGCGCGTCACGTCGGAGGGAGCGCGGGGCTCAGGCGGCGTGGCGGGACGCAGTCGGACGAAGATGTAGATGGCGTAGAGCGCCACCAGCATGAGACCGGGCAGCAGCGCTCCGGCAAACAGATCGCCGACGGAAACCGGATCGGGCGCGAAATTCCCGGCCGATTGCTGCGCTTCGAGATAGGCGTTGCCGATCTGGTCGCCCAGCAGAACCAGCAGGATCGAAGGAGGAATGATCTGGCCGAGCGTGCCAGAGGCGCAGATGATGCCGCTGGCCAGCCGCGTTTCGACGCCCGCCTTGCGCATGGCGGGGAGGGCGATCAACACCAGCATGACGACCGTCGCGCCGATGATGCCGGTCGAAGCGGCGATGATCGCCGAAAACGCGAGCACCGACAGTGCCATGCCGCGGGGCGATCCGCCCAGCATCCGCGCCAGCACGCCCAGCATGTCTTCGGCAAGCCGCGAGCGTTCCAGCAGCACACCCATCAGCACGAAAAGCGGCACCGCCATCAGAAGCGGGTTCGACATCACGCCATAGACACGCGCCGGGAAGAAATTGAGGAATGTCAGGTCGAATATGCCCAGCAAACTGCCGAGCAGGGCCGTCACCAGAGGCACGCCGGCAATGGCGAGCATGGCCGGAATGCCGCTCAGGATTCCCGCGAACAGGCCGATCAGCATCAGGCCGAGGAACAGTTCCTGCGCGATCATGCGGCGTAGCGGCGCAAGACCGCGGCGATGCCCTGCAGGATGGTGAGCAGCGCGGCCAGCGGCAGCATCGTCTTGACGAGGTAGACGCCGCCCAGCCCGCCGGTTTCGACCGCGCCCTCGCGGATCGACCAGCTATAGGCCAGATCGGGCAAGAAGGCCGCCGCCATCAGCCCGAAAACCGGGATCAGGAAGACCAGCAGCGCGACCGTGTCAGCGCGCCGCAGATAGGCCGGTGAGAGCCGTTCGGAAATGACCTCGACCCGGACATGCCCATCGCGCGCCAGCGTGTAGGGGATCGCCATGATCAGGAACACCGCAAAGGCATAGCCGGCGAGGTTCTGCAATTCGATCCGGCCCGTGTCGAAGCCGAACCGCGCGATCACGATCGCAAGCACCGACAGGGTCAGCACGCCGCAGGCAAGGGCGCAGATCGCCGCCGTCGCCTGATCGAGCAGACGGCACAGCCGGAAATAGGATTTCATCGAACCGTCCCCTTCATCGCGCGCGAACCTGCCCGATCCGAAGCGCAGATGCCATAGGGCAAGACGATTTTTCGGCGCTTCGGCAATGAAATACGGGCCGGGGCGCGACGCCGGATCGCGGTTGTGCGAAGCAACCGGCATTCACCCATGCAGGAAAGGCCGTTCAACGGCATTTTCGCCGATCAATTGAAAATGAGCCTGAAATATCTGTTTACAATCTTCGCGCATTGGGTAGCAATCGGCGTTCAGAACGGCGGACCACCGCCGCGCCCGCACCAGAGGCGGGGCATGACAGGGAGAGATGACGACATGGTGCCACAATGACCGTTGCGCTGGAGGCGAAGGGGCTGACGAAGGAATTCAAGGGGTTCGTCGCCGTCAAGGATGTCGATCTTTCTGTGGAAAAGGGCACGATTCACGCGCTGATCGGCCCGAACGGCGCGGGCAAGACGACCTGTTTCAATCTTCTCACCAAGTTCCTGCAACCGACGCGCGGCACGATCACCTATGAAGGGCGCGATATCACGCGCATGAAGCCCGCGGAAATCGCGCGGCTCGGCATGGTGCGGTCTTTCCAGATCTCGGCGATCTTTCCCGATCTGTCGGTTCTGCAGAATGTGCGCGTCGCCTTGCAGCGGGCGCGCGGCGAAAGCTACGATTTCTGGCGGTCCGAAAAGCTGCTGTCGAAATTCGACGAAGAAGCGCGCGGCTATATCGACGAGGTGGGGCTTTCCGATTTCACCTCCGAACGCGCCGCGGCGCTCCCCTACGGGCGCAAGCGCGCCCTTGAAATCGCCACGACGCTGGCGCTCAGCCCCGATATGTTGCTGCTCGATGAGCCGATGGCCGGCATGGGGCGGGAGGATGTGGACCGCATCGCGAAACTGATCCGGCGGATCGCGAAAAACCGGACCGTGCTGATGGTGGAACACAATCTGTCGGTCGTCGCCGATCTGTCCGACCGGATCACCGTTCTGGCGCGCGGCGAAATCCTTGCCGAAGGCAGCTACGAGGAGATCTCCAAGGCGCCCGAAGTGATCGAAGCCTATATCGGAGCGAGCCATGACTGAATCCGACGTGCTGTTGAAGGTCAGCGATTTGCATGGCTGGTATGGCGAAAGCCACGTCTTGCACGGCATCGATTTCGAGGTCCGCGAGGGCGAGGTCGTCACGCTTCTGGGGCGCAACGGGGCCGGCAAGACATCCACGCTGCTGGCGATCATGGGCATTCTGGCCAAGCGCAGCGGGTCGGTGACGTTCCGGGGAACCGAGTTGATCGACATGCAGCCGCGCCATATCGCGCGGCTCGGAATCGCGCTTTGCCCCGAGGAGCGGGGCATCTTTTCCTCGCTCAGCGTCGAGGAAAACCTGATGCTGCCGCCGCGCATAGCCGATGGCGGGTTGAGCGTCGAGCGGATCTACGATCTTTTCCCCAACCTGCGCGAAAGGCGGTCGGGCAACCAGGGCACGAAACTGTCGGGCGGCGAACAGCAGATGCTCGCGATGGCGCGCATCCTTCGCACCGGCGCGCGGGTGTTGCTGCTCGATGAACCGACGGAGGGGCTGGCCCCGGTCATCGTGCAGCAGATCGGCCATACGATTGAGGCGCTCAAGAACGAAGGTTTCACCATCGTGCTGGTCGAACAGAACTTCCGCTTCGCGGCCTCCGTTGCCGATCGGCATTACATCGTCGATCAGGGCAAGGTCGTGGACATGATCCGGAACAATGAGCTGGAGGAGAACACTCAGAAATTGCACGATTATCTGGGTGTTTGAAGGCATTACAAAGGCGCATCCGCGCTACAACAAGGAGGAAGACAAGATGAGGAAATTCGCTATCAGCGCCGCGGCGCTTGCCGCGATGATGGGCACGCCCGTGCTGGCGCAGGATATCAACGTCAAGCTGGGCGTTCTCAACGACCGCTCCGGCGTCTATGCCGACCTGTCCGGCGAAGGCTCCGCCGTGGCCACCCGCATGGCGGTCGAGGATTTCGGCGCGGCCGAAAAGGGCATGAATGTCGAGGTCATCTCCGCCGATCACCAGAATAAGCCCGATGTCGGCTCGAACATCGCGCGCGAATGGTATGACGTGGATGGGGTCAACGCGATCATCGACGTGCCGACCTCCTCGGTGGCGCTCGCCGTGGCCGATATCACCGCCGAAAAGAACGGTGTGCTGCTCGATTCCGGTGCCGGTTCGACCGTTCTGACACGCGAGCAGTGCCAGCCGACGACCGTTCACTGGACCTATGACACCGCCGCGCTGGCCAATGGCACCGGCGGTGCCGTGACCAATGCCGGCGGCGAAAAGTGGTTCTTCCTGACCGCCGACTACGCCTTCGGTCACTCGCTCGAAGAGAACACGATGGAAGTCGTCAAGCAGAATGGCGGAGAGGTCGTGGGCTCCGTCCGCCATCCGTTCCCGTCGCAGGATTTCTCGTCCTTCCTGCTGCAGGCACAAGGTTCGGGCGCTGATGTGATCGGTCTGGCCAATGCAGGCGGCGATACCGTCAATGCGATCAAGCAGGCGTCGGAATTCGGCATCACGCAGGCCGGGCAGAAGCTGGCGGCGCTGCTCATGTTCGTGACCGATGTGCACTCGCTCGGCGCCGAAACCGCGCAGGGTCTAAACCTGACCGAAGCCTTCTACTGGGATCAGAACGATACGACCCGCGAATGGTCGGCCCGGTTCGAAGAGCAGATGGGCTCCAAGCCGACGATGGTTCACGCCGGCGCCTATTCCGCGACCATGGCCTATCTCGAAGCCGTCGAAGCAGTGGGCAGCGCCGAGGATGGCCGTGCCGTTGTCGCCAAGATGAAGGAGATGGATATCGACGATCCGCTCTTTGGAAAGACGAAGGTGCGCGGCGATGGCCGGGTGATCCACGACATGTATCTCTTTGAGGTAAAAGCGCCGGGCGAGTCCGAGGGCGAGTGGGATCTTTACAACCAGGTCTCAACCATCAGCGGCGACGACGCGTTCCTGCCGATGCTCGACGAGTGCGATTTCACCAAGAAATAAGCCGATTGCCTGGGCCGGCCCGCCAAGGGCCGGCCCAGGTCTCACGGAATATCTGAAAGACAGGGCCGAGGCATGTTCGAACTCTTAGGTATCTCTCCGCCGGTGCTGATGGGCCAGCTTTTGCTCGGGCTCATCAACGGATCGTTCTACGCGGTCCTGTCGCTCGGTCTGGCCGTCATCTTCGGCCTGCTCAACATCATCAATTTCGCGCATGGCGCGCTCTACATGATGGGCGCTTTCGTGGCCTGGATGCTGCTGAATTATGTCGGCATCGGCTACTGGCCCGCGCTCATCCTCGCGCCGATCATCGTGGGCGCGTTCGGCATCCTGCTCGAACGCACCATGCTGTCCCGGCTCTACCATCTCGATCACCTCTACGGCCTGCTTCTGACCTTCGGTCTCGCGCTCATCATCCAGGGGTTGTTTCGCAATTACTACGGTATCTCGGGGCTGCCATACCAAATCCCGGAGGTGCTTTCGGGCGGCCAGAACCTTGGTTTCATGTTCCTTCCGAACTATCGCGGCTGGGTCGTTGTGGCATCAATCATCGTGTGTTTCGGCACCTGGTTCATGATCGAGAAAACCCGCCTCGGCGCCTACCTGCGCGCAGCTACCGAAAACCCGGTGCTTGTGGGCGCGTTCGGCGTGAATGTGCCGCTGATGATCATGCTGACCTACGGATTCGGCGTCGCGCTGGCCGGGTTTGCCGGCGTGCTGGCCGCGCCGATCTATTCGGTCAATCCGAACATGGGCGCCGATCTCATCATCGTGGTCTTCGCGGTCGTGGTGATCGGCGGAATGGGCTCGATCATGGGGGCCATCCTGACAGGCTACCTGCTCGGCATCATCGAAGGGTTGACGCGGGTGTTCTATCCCGAGGGCTCGGCCGTCGTGATCTTCGTCATCATGGCCATCGTGCTGATGATAAAACCTGAAGGATTGTTCGGGAGGCCCGCCTGATGGCTATGGCAGAAAAGACAACCGCAACCGTGCCCGTCAGCCAGACGGCCGGTATGCCGCGGCTGCACAAGATCATCTTCGCCGTGCTTCTGGCGGTGCTGCTCGTGCTGCCCTTCTTCGTCTACCCGGTTTTCGCGATGAAGGTGATGTGCTTTGCGCTTTTCGCCGCCGCGTTCAACCTTCTGCTGGGGTTCGGCGGTCTGCTGTCCTTCGGGCACGCGGCTTATTTCGGCGGCGCGAGCTATGTCGCCGCCCATGCCGCCAAGGTCTGGGGGCTTACGCCCGAGCTTTCCGTGCTTTGCGGCGCCGCCGCGGCTGGTGTTCTGGGCTTTGCCATCGGCTCGCTGGCGATCCGGCGGCAGGGCATCTATTTCGCAATGGTCACGCTTGCCTTTGCGCAGATGGTTTATTTCGTCGCGTTGCAGGCTGAATTCACCGGAGGCGAAGACGGTATCCAGAGCGTGCCGCGCGGCGATCTGTTCGGCGTGATTTCGCTTCAGAACAACATCGCGCTCTATTTCTTTGTTCTGGCCGTCACCTTCGGCGGGATCCTGTTCCTCTACCGGATCGTCCATTCGCCCTTCGGGCAGGTGCTCAAGGCCATCCGGGAAAACGAACCGCGCGCGGTATCGCTGGGCTATGACGTGAACCGCTACAAGATCATCGTCTTCACCCTCTCCGCGACGATGGCGGGCGTTGCCGGCGCCACCAAGAGCCAGGTGTTCCAACTGGCCTCACTCACCGATGTGCATTGGTCGATGTCCGGAGAGGTGGTGCTGATGACCCTCTTGGGCGGCATGGGCACGATCTTCGGCCCGCTGCTCGGCGCTGGGATCATCGTGACGATGCAGAACTATCTCGCCACCTTCGGCGCATGGGTGACGATCATCCAGGGCGTGATCTTCGTGATCGGAGTTCTGGCCTTCCGCGAGGGGATCATCGGGGTGCTGTCGCGCTGGCTCAAGAAACCGCTCTAGGCGGTTTTCGCGGCCCCGCATGCGGCACGCGCCACTGGCCTTCCCGCGCATACGCCTGCGCCTCGTCGAGCGGCAGATCTCGCTCGGCTGAGCGCAGGTGTTCGAAGCCCTCCGTCGCCGCTTCGCCGCGCAGGAAATTGAGCGCGATGCGGCGCGAAGCCAGTGCGGCGGCGGCGCTGGTGCCGACGATCCGCGCACCCGAGCCGGACAGGATGCCGATCGAGGGGATGCCCGGCCGGAAAGCGTCCTGATCCGAAACTGCGCACGCGATCGGTGCCTCCAGCCCGACAAGGGCACGCCCCTCGGCGCGCACGTCAAGTGACGCGCTGCCGCTATAGGACGCGGGTTTGCCGCTGCCTTGCACATATCCCGCCACGCGAAACACCGATGGGGCGGTGCCGATCCCGTTCAGGCAGCCATAGCCGCGCACGGGCCGAAGCGGCGGCGGATCGAGCGGGCGCGGCGGGGCAGGGCGCTCAAGATCGACAAGATAGCTTTGCTGCCCGCCGGTGCCGAGCTGCGTCGGATCGTCATCGCGCTGGACCCAGATATCGAGACATTGGCCATCTTCCAGCGGGGTGCCGGCCATGTCGATGGTGATGGTCCATAGGCCCGATGGCGCGCGCCGGGATATATGAGCCGACGGCGCGGTCGGGATCAGCGCCAGCAACACCCGCCAGCGATTGCCCTGGTGCTTGTCGGCGGAAAGCTGGCCTATATTGCCCTCCGGCATCTCGAGCTCCGTGAACCGGCGCGGATCGCCGCCGGTCAATTCCGGATCCGGCGAAATCTCCATCGTCCCGCAGCCGGAAAGCGTCACGCCATGCGGCGGGCTGACCGTCACGCGCCAGCCGTCCGGTTCGAAGCCAAGCGGGAGCCAGATTTCAAGATAGCTCGATGTCCGGTCATTCGGCTTGACCTGCCATCCGAACGCGTGCCGCCCTTCGGCGGCATCCTTCGCGCCGAAATGGGCGTGCATTCGGTTCGAGAAATTGTTTCCCGTGGGCATGACGAGTTCGGTCAGAGGTTGCGCCTCCTTCCGCCTCGAAACGAGGCTTTCGACAGCCCGCTCGAAACTCGATTGCCCATCATGCCGGTTCGCGCTCCAGCCATAGCTGAAATTGACCACCAGCGGCAATTCGGGGCTATCGCAAGCCTGCGCGATCATGCGGGCGCGGTGAAAGACATATTCCACGGCGCTGAGCATCATCATTTCCTTGCCGAAACCGGACGTGTCCCAGGCGATGGTATTTGGCAGCTGAACCGCGATGATCGCCGCGTCATCGGGCAGGTGCGGAGCTTCCGTCCGAATGTCGTTCCCGGCGGCCAGCCCCATAATATGCGCGCCGTGACTGGCGTGATGGGCCAGCACCGTGCCAAGCTCGGGCAGATCGCGGTCCACCGCCCCGGCGGCGCGATAGGCGGCCGGCTCCCGAACGCCATGCGCGTTGTGCAGATCGTCGATCTCGCGGTTCGTCAGTTCCCGGCCAAACGGAACGGCGGCAGCCTGCGCGCCGCGTGCGGCCTGCAGCCAGCAGAAGGCGATGCGGCTATGGCCATCCCGGTCCCGAAAAGCGCGATGCAGGAATGGAATGGCATCGTCGATCACGCCGATGATCGCCTTTGGCCGGCGTTTCGGCGGCCTCCAGCCGCCTGGCCGGGCCGATGGATCGTAATGGCCGGTCCAGGTCGCATCGGCGAGCGGCATGCTCAGCCGATATCGCGCGCCGGGCAAGGCTTCCAGGATGCGGGCGATGCGCGTATCGCCTATGGACGGGCCGAACGGCTCGGCCAGATCGCGCATGGCGAAGGGGGTGATCTCGGGCGCCTCGCTCCAGAGCGGCGGCACCCTAACATCGACCGTGTCGCTGCTCTCAACCCTGCCGCGCCCTTCCATCAGCGCGGTGATATGGCTCGACGGTCCGCTGCGGATGGCGGGAAAGGCGAAGGGGCGGCCTAGCTCTTCGGAGAAGATCCAGCGCTCGTACGGGCCGGTATAGCTGTCGATCCGCTGCCCCTCGGGACGTTCGCGAAACATGGCCTAAACCCCCTGCGCTTCGCCAAGCGCTTCGGCCCAGAGCCACGAAAAGGTCTGCTTCGCTTCCAGTTGAAACGCCTCACCATCCGGCTTGAGCCCCGCATCCGCGGCCTTGTCGGGGTCGCGATAGTCATCGTCGAAGAAATCACGGTTTTCGGGCGCATAGATCATCGGCGTTGCCTCCGCCTCGACGCCGCAGCGGTTCAGCACGACCGTTCCGACGACCCGGCCAAGCGCGGCACCGGCCCAGCTGTCGATGGGGTAATGCACCCCGGCCACCGTGCGGTTCACCGCGATCCGCTCGGCCAGGGCGCGCAGCGTGCCAAGCCGTTCCGGCCCGTCAGACAGGCTTTTCCACGCGCCCACCAGCGCTTCGAGGACCGTCAGGACGGCATAGGCTTCGGTCGCATGAGCGGATGGGAAACTGCCATGTCCCGGCGTCGGGATCATCGGCATGATCCGCGCATCGAGCTGATCGGGGCGGCGCACGGCCAGATGGCCCTTGACGATCATCGCGGTATGCGCAGCGGCGACCTGCGTTGCGGTGATGAGTTCGAAACTTCTGGCATTCTGCGCACTGTGCAGCCCCAGCAGCATTGCGAAATACGCCGTCGGAAAGCCCAGTTGCGAAGTGATCTCTGCCGTGCGTTCGGCCCGCAAGGCGCCATAATCGGTGACATAGGCGCATTGCTTGCGCAAAAGGTCGGGTTTCGGGCGATGCAGGGTGAGGCTCGTCTTGCCGTCGAACGCCAGCGCAACCTGCGCCGGGGCATCGCAGCTTGCCTCTTGCGCTTCGGCGGAAATGCCGGCCAGAAATTCGCTGACGTAAAGCGAGCCGCGCACCCATGTCGCCATCCCGTCCAGGGTGTCGGGGCTGGAGAAGGGCAGTTCCTTGTCGTTCGGGGTGGCTCCGGCTTCGGTCAGATGGCGCAGCCCCTCGGCGGTTGTCTGCAGCCCGTGCGTTGTCATCGGGTCGTAGCCGCCGGGATCCTGCGCGCCCAGGAATCCGCCGAGGCCGGTGAAATTGGTGCCGCCGCCAAAGCCACCGAAACCGCCGAACCCCCCGAATCCGCCAAATCCTCCGAACCCCCCGAACCCGCCATATTGTGCCATTGCCATGCTCCTTAAGGTAAATTCAGGTTATGCCCGCCTCGGAAAGCGCCGTAATCACCAGCTGGCCCGTCTTGCTGCCTGCCGACGGGTGGGTGCGGCGGTAATCGTCGAGGCTGAAATCGGGAAAGCGGCGCTGCAATTCGCTCGCCGTGCGGCGCGCCTCGTCGCCGCGATCGAGAGCGTGCAGGGCGGCAATACGCGAGCGCAACGTCGAGATATGCCGGTCATTCGCCGCCAGCGAGCGGTCCGCCAGTTCCAGCGCCTCCTCGTATTCGCCGCCCGCCAGATGCGCCGAACTGGCAAGGCTGTCGAAATAATATCCGAACGGATCCACGGGCGACAGATCGCGGGCCATGCGCGTCGCGCGGATCGCCGATCGCCCCTCGTCGCGAAACGCCATGAGCGAGCCGCGCAAAAGCCATGCGAGGCTTTCGCTCGGGTTGATGTCCTGCGCCGCCGCGTAGCGTTGCTCGGCGACCGTCATGTTCTTGAGAATGTTGCCGTTGAGAAACCCGTCTATCGTCAGCGCAAAACTGGAATGGGGATCGAGATCGAGCGCGCGCGCAGTGCAATCGAGCGCGCGCCGCGTGTCGCTGTCCCGGTCGGTGCTGTAATTCTTGAAAACGCTCAGCACATACCATTTGCCCAGCCACGCCAACACGTTGGCATTGTTCGGCGCACGCCCCACCGCTTCGTCCAGAAGCTGCCGCGCGCGCAGGAAATCCCCCAGCCCCGGCAGGTGCATCGCCGTTGCGCCGCCGATCAGCAGCTTGTGGTCGGGCAGATCGGGCAGCGCCGTTTGCCGGCCCAGATGCAACGCCGTTTCAGCGATCGAGCGGCCCACCGATTGCACCACATTGACAAGCCATTCCGACGCGGCCTGCCCGAAGCCGTCGGTGCGGCAGGACATATGGCGGTTCCAGAGCAGGGTGCCGCCGTGGATGTCCGTCAGATCGATATCGGCAACGATCCTGCCGCCTTGCCGGCGCAGGGTTCCGGTGAGCAGGTAATCCACATCCAGCGTATCGCGCACCTCGCCGATATCGACGAACCGTTGCGAGATCGCGCGCCCGGAAAGATGCGAGATCACCGATAGAAGACTCGAGCGCGACATCATGCGCAGCGTCTCTTCGGCGATCCAGTCGCCGGCAATCGCCAGATCGGCATCGCCGGGTGGAACTGTCAGGGGCAGGGCGCAGACGCGGGGCCGGATGCGCGCCGGGCCGATCTTGCGCGCGATGACGCAAAGCGCCTTGGCCGGGGCCGGATCGCGCCGGATCGCGTCGCGCCATGCGACGAAGCCGGGCTCGCGCACATGCAGATCGTCGAGGAACGGCCCGTCCGACGGATCTCCGGTGACCCGGACGTGCCGCATGTCGAGCTCGATTTCCTGATTGGAGACGGTCAGGATCGCATCGAAGGCCGGCCCGAGCCGTTTGCGAAGATCCGACAGTGCCCGGCGCAGGTTCTGATGGCCGCTTTCGTAATCGGCCAACCCCCAGAGCGTTTCCTGCAGGAACGCGCGCGAGCGGCGGTGCAGCGGGGCCGTTACGAGAAGGGCGAACAGCGCGCGGTGCTTGATCCCGGTGATCTCCAGATCCACGGGGTCATCGCCCCGCGCCGCGACAACACGCAGGATACAGGAGCCGAATAACGATATCTCGAGCCTCGCGGCCAAACCTGCATCCTCCCTTACCTTGGGTTATGCTATCCGCCAAAGCGCGATGAACCAAGCGCTTCACACTGTTTTCACAGTAAAAACGCGCCCCGTTTTGATAGGCTGGGCGGGATCGGTTCGAGGAGTGTGACGGTTATGCCGGACGAGGAAACGCCGCGGCCCATCGCGGACGCGGTGGATTTTTACAGCCGGTGGCCGAGGTTGCGCGCCCGTGCCCATGTGCTGATCGACAGCCAGGACAATCGCGAGGATGCCGAATTGCTGCGCTGGATGGTACGGCTGATCGATATGCTGGGCCCGAACGACATTCACCCGCGACGCTGACGCCGAGCGGCCCTAGCTGACCGATTTGCGCACCATGTCCCAGTAGATTGCCTCGACCTCGCCCTGCGACAGCCGCCCGCCGCTGCGATACCAGGTGTTCACCCCGGTCAGCATCGCGATGATCGCAAGCGCGGCGATCTTGGTGTCCGGAACGGTGAACCGGCCGGCCTGTCGCCCCTCCCGCAGGATCGCCTCCAACGCTGCTTCATAGCGCCGCCGCAGCTCTTCGATCACGGTGAAATTCTCTTCGGTCAGGTTGCGAAGCTCCATGTAGGAGATGAAGACCGCCTCGGCCCGTTCAAGGTGAAACCGGATATGAAACCGCGTGAAGGCTTCGAGACGCTGCTCGGGCGGCCCCAAGAACCGTTCCGCCTCGAAGGCGGCAAGCAAGTCGTCCATATGCCCCTTCAGCAGGCTGAACAGGAGCGATTGCTTGTCGGGCGTGTAATTGTAAAGCGCGCCGGCCTGTACGCCGACGGCCCGCGCGATCTGGCGCATCGATACCGCGGCATAGCCATGACGCGCGAAAAGCGACAGCGCGGCGGCGCGGATGCGGGGGCGGGTGATATCGGCATGGGATCCTGTCGTGCGCGCCATGCGCGGCAGGGTATCTGAACGCCCGTTCAAATCAAGCGCGGTTGCGCGCGGCGCATCGCTGCGGCATGACTGTGCCAGCAAGGAGCGAAGCCGATGTGGCGTGCAGCATTGATCGCGGTGGCGGCCCTGACGGCCTGCGCCGAATTTCCGCAGGTCGATACCGCCTTGGCCGAAGGCAATCCCGATCTGGACTATCCCGATCTTCTGCCCTTCGAGCGATTGCTTGACGGCGCGCCGCCCCGGCTCGATCCGGCCGAGGATGAGAACTTGCGCGCGCGCGCCGACGCCGTGCGCGCCCGTGCGGACAACCTGCGCGGCCCGGTGATCGAGCCGGAAACGCGCGGGCGGATGGAAGACGGCGTAACCCCGCGCTGAGCCGCCCGTTGCAGCCGCCGGGACAAGGCGCTATTGCGAGCCGGAATTACGCCCGTTTCTCGAAAGGATGCCCCGATGACCGAACCTCTGCGCCTTGGAATTGCCGGTCTGGGAACGGTCGGGGTGGGGGTCGTCAAGATCGTGCGCCAGAAGGCTGCTCTGCTCGAGGCGCGCGGCGGACGGCCGATCCGCATTTCCGCCGTCTGCGCGCGCAGCAGGGTCAAGGATCGCGGCGTATCGCTCGACGGGTATGATTGGGAAGACGATCCGGTCGCGCTCGCGCAGCGCGACGATGTGGATGTTTTCGTCGAACTGATGGGCGGCAGCGACGGGCCAGCCAAGGCCGCGACCGAGGCGGCCTTGCGCGCCGGCAAGGATGTCGTCTCCGCCAACAAGGCGCTTCTGGCACATCACGGCCAGGCGCTTGCCGAAGCGGCGGAAGCATCGAATGTCGTGCTCAGGTTCGAAGCGGCGGTCGCGGGCGGTATCCCGGTGGTCAAGGCGCTGACCGAAAGCCTTGCCGGCAACGACATCAACCGGATCATGGGCGTCATGAACGGCACCTGCAATTACATCCTGACACGGATGGAATCGGCCGGGCTGAGCTATGAGGAGGCCTTTGCCGAAGCCGATGGGCTGGGCTATCTCGAAGCCGATCCCGAACTCGATGTGGGCGGGATCGATGCGGGCCACAAGCTGTCTTTGCTCGCCTCCATCGCCTTCGGCACGCAAGTCGCGTTCGATGCGGTCGAGCTTGAAGGGATCGGCCGGGTGAGCATCGAGGATATCCGACAGGCTGCCGGAATGGGCTACAAGGTCAAACTGCTCGGCGTCTGCCGGATGACGGGGCGCGGGCTGGAGCAGCGCATGTCGCCCTGCCTTGTGCCTGCCAGTTCTCCGCTCGGGCAGCTCGATGGCGGAACCAACATGCTTGTCATCGAGGGAGATCAGGTCGGCCAGATCGTCATGCGTGGCGCGGGCGCCGGCGAGGGGCCGACGGCCAGCGCCGTCATGGGCGATATCATCGACATCGCGCGCGGCACACGTGTGACGACCTTCGGGCAGCCGTCGCATAGCCTCGTTCAGGCCACCCCGGCCCGCGCCGGCGCGGCCGCGCCCTACTATCTGCGCCTCACGCTGCTCGACAAACCGGGCGCGTTGGCCAAGGTGGCGGCGGTGCTGGGTGAGGCGGGCGTTTCCATCGACCGGATGCGCCAGCGTAGCCACGACAAGGAAACCGCGCCGGTGCTTATCGTCACGCACAAGACCACCCGCGCCGCGCTCGATACCGCGCTGGCCGCAATGGACGGAACCGGTGTGGTCCGCGACGAGCCGGTCGCCCTCAGGATCGAGAAGGTCTGACGGGGTAGCGCAATCACGCTTGTCTCGCCCCGGCGCGGCGCATAACAAACCGCAGGATTATTGCAAACTGGAGGCATTCATGCCCGATCGTATCGATTTCAATGACCGCATGTTGTCTCTGGGCCTCGCAAGGGTCGCCGAACAGGCGGCGATCGCCACCGTTGACCTCGTCGGCCGCGGGGATGAAAAAGCGGCCGATCAAGCGGCGGTGAACGCCATGCGCGAGCAGCTCAACCTGCTCGATATCAAGGGTGTCGTGGTCATCGGCGAAGGCGAACGCGACGAGGCGCCCATGCTCTTCATCGGCGAGGAAGTCGGCAACGGCAACGGCCCCGGCGTCGATATCGCCCTCGATCCGCTCGAAGGCACGACGCTCACCGCCAAGGACATGCCCAACGCGCTGACCGTGATCGCGATGGGGCCGCGCGGCTCCATGCTGCACGCGCCGGATGTCTACATGGACAAGCTCGCCATCGGGCCGGGTTATCCCGAAGGCGTCGTTTCGCTCGACATGCCGCCCGCTGCACGGATCGCCGAACTTGCGAAGGCCAAGGGCTGCGAGCCGCGCGACATCACCGTTTGCGTGCTCGAACGCCCGCGCCATGCCGACATGATCGACGAGATTCGCTCGACCGGTGCTTCCATCCGGCTGATCACCGATGGCGACGTGGCCGGCGTGATGCATTGCGCCGAGCCCGGCCAGACCGGGATCGACATGTATATGGGCACCGGCGGCGCACCCGAGGGCGTGCTGGCGGCCGCGGCGCTGAAATGCATGGGCGGGCAGATCTTCGGCCGTCTGCTTTTCCGCAACGACGATGAAAAATCCCGCGCCGCGAAAGCCGGGATCGCCGATCTTGACCGGGTTTATTCGCGCGACGACATGGTGACACAGGATGTCATCTTCGCCGCGACCGGCGTCACCAGTGGATCGCTCCTGCCGGGGATCAAGCGCGAGGTCGGCTATTACACGACCGAAACGCTGCTCATGCGCTCCAAGACCGGCTCGGTGCGGCGCATGACCTATCGCAACCCGCGGCAGGGCTGACGGCCGCGTGACCGGCTATCTGGGTGTCGACAGATCGCTGACCGGGCGCAGATGGATCGGCCCGACGCCCGAGGTGACGCGCCTGTCCGAAACGCTGGTGCAGCGCACCGGTCTGCCGCAGGCACTTTGCCAGACGCTCGCCCGGCTCGGCGTGTCCTGCGAGGAGGCGACGGGGTATCTGGAGCCGACCCTGCGCGCGTCGCTGCCCGATCCGCGCAGCTTGCGTGACATGGAAGCTGCCGCAGGGCGGCTTGTGCGCGCGGCGGAACACGGCGAACGGATCGCGATTTTCGCCGATTACGATGTCGATGGCGGCGCTTCTGCCGCCTTGCTGATCGATTGGCTGCGCCAGTTGAACCGCAGCGCGACCCTCTATGTGCCCGACCGGATCGATGAAGGATATGGCCCGAACGAGCCGGCCATGGCCGCGCTTGCCAAGGACCATGACCTCATCATCTGCGTCGATTGCGGAACCCTGTCGCACGGGCCCATCGCGGCGGCGAAAGGCGCCGATGTTGTCGTGCTGGATCACCATCTGGGCGGTGAAACCCTGCCCGACGCTCTCGCCGTGGTGAATCCCAACCGGCAGGACGAGGATGGCGCGCTCGGACACCTCTGTGCCGCTGGTGTGGTGTTCCTGGCTCTGGTCGAGGCAGGGAGGCAGTTGCGCGAGGCGGGGCGGCAAGGGCCGGATCTGATGAGCCTGCTCGATCTGGTGGCGCTGGCGACGGTCGCGGATGTCGCACCGCTGCGCGGCGTCAACCGCGCGCTCGTGCGGCAGGGGCTCAAGATCATGGCGCAACGCAGGCGGCCGGGGCTTGTTGCGCTTTGCGATGTCGGGCGGCTCAGCACGGCTCCGAAATCCTATCACCTCGGCTTCGTGCTCGGTCCGCGCGTCAATGCTGGCGGGCGTATCGGCAAGGCCGATCTCGGCGCGCGGCTGCTCTCGACCACCGATCCGCATGAAGCGCAGGCGATGGCCGAACGGCTCGATGCGCTCAACGCCGAGCGCCGCGAGATCGAGGAGGCGGTGCGCGCCGCCGCTTTGGAGCAGGCCGAGGCGCGCGGACTGGACGTGCCGCTCGTCTGGGCAGCGGGCGAGGGCTGGCATCCCGGCGTCGTTGGCATCGTCGCATCGCGCCTGAAGGAATTGACCAATCGCCCCGCCATCGTCATCGGGTTCGACGGCGAGGATGGCAAGGGATCGGGCCGCTCGGTCAGCGGCATCGATCTGGGCGCATCGATCCAGAAACTCGCGGCGGAAGGGCTGATCGCCAAGGGCGGCGGTCACAAGATGGCAGCGGGGCTGTCGCTCTCGCGCGCGCAACTCGAGCCTGCGATGATGCGGCTAACCGAGCTATTGGCGAAACAGGGCGCGGATCGGCTCGGCCCGATGGATCTGCGCCTCGACGGCCCGTTGATGCCCGGTGCCGCGACGCCGGAGTTGATCGACCGGATCGAAACCGCCGGACCGTTCGGCGCAGGCGCCGCAGCGCCCCGTTTCGTCTTCCCCGACATCCAGATCGGTTTTTCCAAGCGCGTCGGTGCCTCGCATCTCAAGCTCGGCTTCGGCGACGGCATCGGTGCGCGGATCGACGCCATCTCTTTCGGTGCCTTCGACGGACCGCTCGGAGCTGCGCTCGAAAACCACGGAGGCGCGCGATTCCACCTCGCCGGTCGGCTCGAAATCAACGAATGGGGCGGACGACGCAACGTGCAGCTCCGGCTCGAAGACGCCGCGCCGGTAACGACATAACCGGCGTAAGGCGCTGAATTAAAAAGATTTGTGTTGCAGTTTTTCGGCTTTGACGAAAGATTGAAAAAACCTCTGCGCAAGCCAAATTTCTGCTTGCATGGCCGCGCGGCTTTGCCTAGATACACCGCACGTCACGCGACAGTGGCCCGTTCGTCTATCGGTTAGGACGCCAGGTTTTCAACCTGGAAAGAGGGGTTCGATTCCCCTACGGGCTGCCACTTTCCTTCTCCCTCATCTTGCAAAGCGTGCCAGCCCCGGACATATCGCGGGCATGAATGATCTGTTCGATACCGGCGATATGCCTGATACCGCGCCTCGGCCGCTTGCCGACAGGCTCAGGCCGCAAAAGCTGTCCGAGGTGATCGGGCAGGCGCGTGTGATCGGGCCGGAGGCGCCGCTGACCGTGATGCTGGAGGCGGGCAGCCTTGGCTCGGTAATCTTCTGGGGGCCGCCAGGTGTGGGCAAGACGACCATCGCGCGGCTGCTGGCGGACGAGACGGATCTGCATTTCGTGCAGATCAGCGCGATCTTTTCCGGGGTGCCGGAACTTCGCAAGGTGTTCGATGCGGCCCGGCAGCGGCGCAAGGCGGGGCAGGGCACGCTTCTTTTCGTCGACGAGATTCACCGTTTCAACAAGGCGCAGCAGGACAGTTTTCTGCCGCATATGGAGGATGGCACGATCCTTCTGGTGGGGGCCACGACCGAAAACCCCTCCTTCGAGCTGAACGCCGCTTTGCTGAGCCGGGCGCAGGTGCTGATCCTGGAGCGGCTGGCGCTTTCCGATCTTGAGCGTCTTGCGCAGCGCGCGGAAATGGAGCTTGGGCGCTCGCTGCCGCTTGACGGCGCGGCGCGGGAGAACCTGCTGGAGATGGCCGATGGCGACGGACGCGCGCTGCTCAATCTGATCGAGCAGGTGATGGCCTGGAAGGTGGACGGCAAGATGGACAGCGCCGCACTCGGTCAGCGGCTGATGAAGCGCGCGGCGCAATACGACAAGTCTGGGGACGCGCATTACAACCTGATTTCCGCGCTTCACAAATCTGTACGCGGCTCCGATCCAGATGCCGCGCTTTACTGGTTCGCGCGCATGCTGGATGCGGGCGAGGATCCGCGCTATCTCGCCCGCCGCATCACCCGCATGGCGGTCGAGGATATTGGACTCGCCGACCCGCAAGCGCAGGCGGTTTGCCTGCAAGGCTGGGAGACGTTCGAGCGGCTGGGCAGCCCCGAGGGCGAATTGGCCATCGCGCAGGCGCTCGTCTATATCGCGCTCGCGCCGAAATCGAACGGGGTCTATGCCGCCTACAAGGCGGCGCGGCGGGCGGCGAAAAAGACCGGATCGCTGATGCCGCCCAAGCATATCCTCAACGCGCCGACCAAGCTTATGAAGGACGAAGGCTATGGCGCGGGCTATGCCTACGACCATGATGCCGAGGACGGGTTTTCCGGGCAGGATTATTTTCCCGAGGAGATGGGGCGCACGGAATTCTACGCCCCCGTCGAACGCGGCTTCGAGCGCGATCTGAAAAAGCGGCTGGAGTATTTCGCGCGGCTGCGCGCCAAGCGGCAAACTTGACTCTGCCGTTCGCCCGCGCGACAGACCGCGCATGGTTCAGACCCTGTCTCTAGTGGCCCTCGGAGGGGCAATCGGCGCCAGCCTGCGCTATCTTGCGGGCCTTGGCGTGACGCGTCTTGCCGGGCAGGGAGAGTTTCCGCTCGCGATCCTGACGGTCAATATCGTCGGATCGGTCCTGATGGGCGTGTTCGTGGTGGCCGCGGCGGAGCGCGGGCTGGCGCATTTGTCGCCGTTCGTGATGACCGGCGTTCTGGGGGGCTTCACCACTTTCTCCGCCTTCTCGCTGGAGACGATGACCCTGATCGAGCGGGGGGCCTTTGGACCCGCGCTGCTCTATGTCGCGTTATCGGTGGGGCTGTCGGTGGGCGGTCTGGCAATCGGCCTGATGGCCGCAAGGAGTGTTTTCGCATGAGCCGCGTTCAGACCATCACCATCGGGCCAAGCGATGCCGATCAGCGCATCGACCGCTGGCTCAAGCGGCTGTTTCCGCATCTGGCGCAGGGGCGGATCGAGAAGATGTGCCGTAAGGGCGAATTGCGCGTGGATGGCGGGCGGGTCAAGGCGAATACGCGGCTGGCGACCGGGCAGGAGGTGCGCATCCCGCCACTGCCCGAACCCGGTGAGGTCACGTCCGCCCCGAAACCTGCCGTCTCGGACAAGGATGCCGAGATGATGAAATCGCTGGTGCTTTACCGCGATGATCACATCATCGCGCTGAACAAACCCGCTGGTCTGCCGACGCAGGGCGGCAGCAAGCAGATCCGCCATATTGACGGGCTGTCCGAGACGCTGACCTTCGGCTCTGACGAGAAACCGCGCCTCGTGCACCGGCTCGACAAGGACACGTCGGGCGTTCTGCTTCTGGCGCGCACGCGGGCGGTGGCTGGGGCGCTGACGCAGGCGTTCCGCGCGCGCGAGACACGCAAGATTTACTGGGCGGCGGTGGCCGGCGTGCCGGTTCCTCAGATGGGCACGATCAAGTTCGGTCTGGTCAAGGCCCCCGGCCATGGCGCTGGCGGCGAGAACGAAAAGATGCGCTGTTTGCATCCCTCCGATGTCGCACGCACCGAAGGCGCGAAGCACGCAACCACCGATTACGCGGTCCTCAGCGCGCTGGGCAAACGCGCCGCGTGGGTGGCGATGGTGCCGATCACCGGGCGCACGCATCAGTTGCGCGCGCATATGTCGGAACTGGGGCACCCGATCATCGGAGATGGCAAATACGGCGGCTCGGGACAGGAAAACCTCGGCGATGGATGGGGTGCGATGCTGGGCGGCGCGATGAGCCGCAAACTTCATCTTCATGCACGATCCATTTCGCTCGGACACCCCGTCACCGGCGCGCGGCTGCACATTACCGCGCCGCTGCCCGAGCATATGCAGCGGACTTGGGATTTCGTGCAATGGAACGCGGGCGACGTGCCGGCCGATCCGTTCGAAGACCTCGATTGACGCACCGCACCGCAATTCCCGCGATCTGGAAAGAGGCTGATATGAGCGAATGGGCTCCCAAACGGTTCTGGACCAAGGCCGAGACCACACAAACCGAAAGCGGCTTTGGCATCCTGCTGGACGGGCGGCCCGTGCGCACGCCGGCCAAGGCGCTGTTGCATGTCCCGAGCCACGCGCTGGCAGAGAAGATCGCGGCGGAATTCGACGCTCAGGGCGATAAGATCGATCCCGGAACGATGCCCTTCACCCGCACCGCGAATTCGGCCATCGACAAGGTTGTGCCGCAGCACGGAGCTGTCGCGGATATGCTGGCCGATTATGGCGACAGCGATCTTCTGTGCTATCGCGCCGACGCGCCCGAGGCTCTTGTCGCGCGGCAGGAGCGCGCCTGGGATCCGCTGCTGGACCGCGCGGCGGCGGAGCTGAACGCCCGTCTGGAGCCGCGCACCGGCGTGATGCACCGCCCGCAGGATCCGCAAGCGCTCGAAACCCTGCGGCGCAGGGTGCACGAGCTCTCGCCGTTCGACCTCGCTGCGTTTCACGATCTGGTGTCCCTGAGCGGATCGCTGATCATCGGTTTCGCGGCGAGGCTGCATTGGCTCCCGATGGAGGAGCTTTGGGCGATTTCACGACTGGACGAAATTTGGCAGGAAGAACAATGGGGCAGGGACGAAGAAGCCGCGCGGATGGCGCAGATCAAGAAAGACGCGTTCTTGCATGCAGGGAAATTTGCGGATTTGATCCCGCGTGAAAATTCGGCTTGACGTACCGTCAATCCCCGGGCGCACGCGAAAAAAGCCGCTAATAAGCTTGACCTGAAAGATTGAATCCTCCCAAAATCGGCTCCATCGATTGCGGGTTTGCTCCCGCTTCACCGGAATGGGCGCAAAACCGCTCATGAAAAACGCGCCCCAAGGCGCGGCACAACAGGAAGAGGTATACATGAAACAGATTGCAATCCTTGGCGCGATGACCGTGGCGGGCCTTTCGGCCGGTGCCGTATCGGCGGGCACGCTCGACGATGTGAAGGCGCGCGGCAAGCTGAATTGCGGGGTCGTGACCGGGCTTGTGGGCTTCGGTGCGCCGAATGCGAATGGTGAATGGGAAGGGTTCGACGTGTCCTATTGCCGGGCGCTCGCCGCTGCGGTTCTGGGCGATCCGACCGCCGTGGAATTCATTCCGACCACCGGCAAGACACGCTTTACCGCGCTCGCATCCGGTGAGATCGACGTGCTCGCCCGTAACACGACATGGACCTTCTCCCGCGATGTCGATCTGAAGTTCGATTTCATCGGCGTCAATTACTATGACGGTCAGGGCTTCATGGTGCCCAAGGAACTGGGCGTGTCCTCCGCCAAGGAACTTGATGGCGCGACGGTCTGTATCCAGACGGGCACGACGACCGAATTGAACCTCGCCGATTACTTCCGCAAGAACAACATCGATTACGAGCCCGTTCCCATCGAAACCAACGCCGAGGCGCAGCCGCTCTATCTCGAAGGCGCGTGCGATGTCTACACGACCGACGCATCCGGCCTTGCCGCGACACGCGCCGCGTTCGAAAATCCGGGCGATCACGTCGTTCTTCCCGAGATCATCTCCAAGGAGCCGCTTGGCCCCGCCGTGCGACATGGCGATAACGATTGGGCCGACGTGGCACGCTGGACCTTGAACGCGCTGATCGCGGCCGAGGAATACGGCGTCACCTCCGCCAATGTCGAGGATATGGCGGCGCAGGCCGGCGACAGCCCGGAAGTGAACCGCCTGCTCGGCACCGAAGGCAATCTTGGCGAAATGCTCGGCCTCGATGCCGATTGGGCCAAGCGCGCCATCGCCGCCGAAGGCAATTACGGCGAGATCTTCGAAAAGAACATCGGGGAGAATACGCCGATCGGTCTTGCGCGCGGACTCAACGCCCAATGGACCGAAGGCGGGCTTCTTTACGCACCGCCCTTCCGCTAAAATCGGGTTTCGAAAGGGCGCGGCACGGACCGCGCCCTTTCCGTTTGAATGACCTCCGGGCAAGGCACTAGAGCGGGCAAACCGCCAGCCGCATCATTCCGGGAAAACAGGGAAACACGCATGTCCACATACGCGGACCCACCGTCTCGCGCGTTCACGCCGTCGATGCTGATCAACGACAGGCGATACAGATCCTATACCTTCCAGTTCATCGCCCTTCTCCTTCTGGCATTGGCGATCGGGTATCTCGTTTCAAACCTGCTCGAAAATCTCAGGGTGGCGGGGCTGAACCTGTCCTTCGATTTCCTTGGGGAGCCGGCAGGGTATGACATCAACCAGACCCTGATCGATTACACCAGCCAATCGACGCATCTGCGCGCCTCGATGGTGGGCGTTCTGAACACGCTGCTGGTCGCGCTTCTGGGATGTGTCATGGCAACGATCATCGGCGTTGCGGTGGGCGTCCTTCGGCTCAGCAACAACTGGCTCGTGCGCAAGCTGATGTCCGGCTACGTGGAGATTTTCCGCAATGTGCCGGTGCTGATCTGGATCCTGATCGTGATGGCGGTGTTCGTCGCTGTTCTACCGCAGCCGCGCGATTTCCGGGGCGACGATGCGGAAGCGCAGATGCTCTGGGACGCCTTCGCCTTCACCGGGCGCGGCTTCTACCTGCCCAAGCCGATCTTCGCCGCGGGATCGGGGATCGTGATTACGGTATTCGCGGCTTCGATCATCGGCATCTTTGCCTATCGACGCCACGCAACGAAAACGCTGTATGACACGGGGCGGTTGCTGCCGACCTTCTGGCCCTCGGTCGCGATCTTCTTCCTGCCGACGCTTCTGGTGTTTTTCCTTCTCGGCGGGCCCATTGCGCTCGAATACCCCGAGCTCAAGGGCTTCAATTTCCGCGGCGGCATCTACATGCGCAATTCGCTGATTTCGCTTTGGTTCGCGCTCTCGATCTACACGGCGGCATTCATAGCGGAAAACGTGCGCGCCGGAATACTCGCGGTCAACAAGGGGCAAAGCGAAGCGGCCGCGTCGCTGGGCCTGCGCCCGCGCCGGATCATGAACCTTGTGATCCTGCCGCAGGCCTTGCGCGTCATCATCCCGCCTTTGATCTCGCAATATCTCAACCTGACGAAGAACAGCTCCCTGGCCATCGCCGTCGGCTATATGGACCTGACCGGCACGCTGGGCGGCATCACTCTCAACCAGACGGGGCGTGCCATCGAATCCGTTGTGCTCTTGATGCTGTTCTACCTGCTGATCTCTCTCGCCATCTCGGCGATCATGAATGTCTATAACAACGCCGTTCGGCTGAAGGAGCGTTGAGATGAGCGATACACATGCCGAATCCGTCGCCTATGTGCGCGACACGATGCTGCCCCAGCAACCGCCGCCGGCCTCCGAAGCCGGTGCGGTCAAATGGATGCGCGAGAACCTCTTTTCGGGCTGGTTCAACACGCTTCTGACCTTGGTCTCGCTCTACTTCATCTACCAGATCGTGACCGGAGCATGGCCGTGGTTCGCCAATGGCATCTGGACGGCGAGTTCGCTTGCCGAGTGCCGCGAGATCCTCGGCGGACAGACAGGGGCCTGCTTTTCGGTTCTCACGGAGCGGTGGAACCAGCTTCTGTTCGGGTTTCAATACCCGTCCGACCAATACTGGCGCCCGGTGACGGCCTTCGTTCTGCTGATCGTCGCGCTGGCCCCGGTGCTCTATCCGAAGGCGCCGCGACAGCTTCTTGTGGTCACGGCGCTTTATCCGTTCGTCGCGTTTTGGCTGATCTGGGGCGGAACGCTCCTGGCCCCGCTTGTTGCGCTGATCGGTGTGGCGGGCGGCTATGTCGCCTTCAAGCTGGTGGAGCATCAAAGCTTCGCCATGGGCGCGTTTGCAGGCCTCGTCGCTGCATTGGTGATCTGGGTGCTGGGCGGGTTCGTGTCCGGTTCCGCCGAGAACGTTCTGGCGCTCCAACCGGTGCCGTCGCGCGATCTCGGAGGTTTCATGCTCAACATGATCCTCGGCACCGTCTGCGTGTCGCTGTCGCTGCCCATCGGCATCCTGCTGGCGCTGGGGCGGCAATCCTCCATGCCAATCATCAAGTGGATCTGCGTGATCTTCATCGAGTTCATCCGCGGCGTGCCGCTCATCACGCTGCTGTTCGTCGCGAATGTGGTGCTGGCCTATTTCTTTCCGCCCGATGCCAATATCGATCTGGTGCTGCGCGTCATCATCATGATCACGATGTTCGCCTCCGCCTATATCGCCGAGGTGATCCGGGGCGGTCTGGCCGCCCTGCCGCGCGGTCAATACGAGGCCGCCGACAGCCTCGGCCTCGATTATGCGCAGGCGACGCGGCTCATCATCATGCCGCAAGCGCTGAAAATATCCATCCCCGGCATCGTCAATGTCGCCGTCGGGCTTTTCAAGGATACGACGCTGGTGTCGGTGATTTCCATGTTCGATCTGGTCGGCATGATCCGCGGGCCGATCCTCGCATCGACGGAATGGAACGGTGTCTATTGGGAGCTGTGGGGCTTTGCCGTCCTGCTCTTCTTCATCGTCTGCTTCAGCATCTCGAAATATTCACAGTGGCTGGAGCGTCAGCTCGCCACCGATCACCGTTAAGGAGGCCTGACCATGGCTCAACCCGCACAGAAGCCCGTCTCGGGCGAGGTCGCGATCCAGATCGAGAACATGAACAAATGGTATGGCGCGTTCCACGTCCTGCGCGACATCGATCTCACGGTCTACCGCGGCGAACGTATCGTCATCGCCGGCCCGTCCGGTTCGGGTAAATCCACGCTGATCCGCTGTATCAACGCGCTCGAAGAGCATCAGAAAGGGTCGATCACCGTGGACGGCACGTTGTTGTCTTCGGACGTGAAGAACATCGACAAGATCCGTTCCGAGGTCGGTATGGTGTTCCAGCATTTCAACCTGTTTCCGCATCTGACCATCCTCGAAAACTGCACGCTTGCGCCGATCTGGGTGCGCAAGATCCCCAAGCGCGAGGCCGAGGAAACCGCCATGCATTTCCTCGAAAAGGTCAAGATCCCCGAACAGGCCGACAAATATCCCGGCCAGCTGTCAGGCGGCCAGCAGCAGCGCGTGGCCATCGCGCGCTCGCTCTGCATGCGCCCCCGGATCATGCTGTTCGACGAGCCGACATCGGCGCTCGATCCGGAGATGATCAAGGAGGTTCTCGACACGATGGTCGAACTGGCCGAGGACGGGATGACCATGCTCTGCGTCACGCACGAGATGGGCTTTGCCCGGCAGGTCGCGCATCGGGTGATCTTCATGGATGCCGGTCAGATCGTCGAACAGAACGAACCCGAGGCGTTCTTCAACAATCCGCAGAACGACAGGACCAAGCTCTTCCTGAGCCAGATCCTGGGGCACTGACGCGGCGGCACGTCACTCCGGCACAACGTCGCGCGGGGTGACGTCGCCCGGAGTGGCGAAGCCTTCGCAGATGCCGCTGCGCCTGCGGATGTCCGACCAGTCGGCGATTTTGAAGCTGAGTAGCGTCGTCGCGCAGGTCGGGTAATCGTCGAAACGGGGATGCGGCGGCGCCTCGCGCACGAGCGAATGGGCCAGGTCCGCGAGGCCATGATTGTGCCCGACCACCAGCACTGTCTCCGCTTCGACGCCGTGGAGCGCCGCGAGGATCTCATCGGCCTCGGCGAGATAGAGACGGCGTTCGAAACAGGCGCGATCCTCCGGCATTTCCAATAGCGCCAGCGTCTCACGCGTCCGCGCGGCGGTGGAGCAAAGAATTTCACCCGGTATCCAGCCCCTCTCGCGCAACCAGTCGCCCATCGCCTCGGCCCCGGCCCGGCCGCGCGGGGTCAACCGGCGCGCGTGATCGCCCCCTTCCGCATGCCAGTCGGCCTTGCCGTGGCGCATAAGGATCAATCGCTTCAAACCCGTCGCCCCTTTCGCGAATGGCACGCTATCGGCGGATGAGCGATCCGGCGCCATGCTCTGTGAACAACTCCAGCAGACACGCGTTGGAGACCCGCCCGTCGAGGATAACGACCGCCCGAACGCCCTCGTCGATGGCCTTGAGCGCCGTTTCGGTTTTCGGGATCATCCCCCCCGCAATCGTGCCATCCGCGATCATTGCGCGCACCTCGTCCGGTGTCATGGAGGTGACAACCTTGCCGCCCTGATCCTTGACACCGCTCACATCCGTGAGCAGCAGGAGCCGGTCGGCCCGCAAAGCGCCGGCGATTGCGCCCGCTGCCGTATCTCCGTTGACGTTGAACGTCTCGTTCTTGCCTCGGCCCGTCCCAATGGGTGCGACGACGGGAATGATCCCCGCATCGAACAAATCGCGAAGCACCTGCGGATTCATCTTGCTCGGGCGCCCGACAAAACCCAGTTCGGCATCGTCCGCATCGCAGACCATCAAATTGTCGTCCTTGCCGGAAAGCCCGACCGCGCGGCCGCCTTCGGCCATGATCGCCTGAACGATCCGCTTGTTGACCAGCCCGGTCAGCACCATCTCGACGACCTGGATCGTCGCCTTGTCGGTGACGCGCTTACCGCGCACGAACTCCGAAACGATCCCAAGACGGCTGAGCATCTCGTTGATCATCGGCCCGCCGCCATGCACCACGACGGGGTTTATACCGACCTGCCGCATCAGAACGATATCGCGCGCGAATTCCGCCATGGCCGCATCGTCGCCCATCGCGTTGCCGCCGAACTTCACCACTACGATCGCGCCTGCATAGCGCTGCATATAGGGGAGCGCTTCGGACAGGGTGCGGGCGGTGGCGATCCAGTCTTGGTTCATGTGTCGGGATTTCATCATCTGTCTCATCACTGCCGAAACGCTGTCGGCCCGCCATGTGTGCGCCAGCCCGATCTGCGAGGCAAGTCGTTTCCCGCGCGCCGGTTCAGACGAGCCCGGCAATGATGCTGCGCAGCGTCGCGATCCCGTCACCCTTTTCGCTGCTGGTCAGAACCAGTTCGGGATAGGCCGCGGGATGGCGCGCGAGCTTGTCGCGCACCTGCCTGAGAAGCGCCTCATGTTGGGACGGTTTGATCTTGTCCGATTTGGTCAGCACCGCCTGAAAGGTCACGGCGCTCTTGTCCAGCAGCGTCATGATCTCCTCATCCACGGGCTTTATCCCGTGCCGGCTGTCGATCAGCACAAAAGCCCGCCGCAGATTTGCGCGGCCGGACAGATATTGCTTGAGCAGGGCCTGCCATTTCTCGACCACCTGCACCGGCGCGTTCGCATAGCCGTAGCCCGGCAGATCGACGAGATATCTGTCATCGCCCAGGGTAAAAAAGTTGATCTCCTGCGTGCGCCCCGGCGTGTTCGACGCCCGCGCCAGTGCCTTGCGGCCGGTGAGCGCGTTGATCAGGGAAGATTTACCGACATTCGAACGTCCGGCGAAGCAAACTTCGATCCGGTCCGCATCGGGGAGTCCCGACATGGCAACGACGCCCTTGAGGAAATCGATTTCTCCGGCGAAGAGTTTGCGGCCCTTTTCGAGCATCGCCGCGTCCGGCGCCTCTGCCAGGGGGAACCGCATCTGTGCGTCAGACATAAGCGACCTCGTCATTGATGGACAGTGTTCCGCCCCGAACGACCTCCGCGCGGACGGAAAATTCTTGGTGCCCCCATGTTTCGAGGCCGCCCAGAATGTCGGCATCCCGTTTCCCGGTGGCGGGATTGCTATGAGTAGCCTTGCACCGTTCCGTAAGTTCCCGCACATGGAACTGTACGCTTCCAATCCGGATTTCCCGACCGAGCCAGTCGCGCTCTTCCCACGGTTCGAGCCCCTCGATCCAGACATTTCCCCGCCACCGCAGATGCGACAGGGTTCTGCTCATCTCGCTCTCAACGGCGCGGTGCGAGGCCGCGTTGCAGAGCGTCACGCTCGGGAACGGGCTGTCGGTGAAGGCCGGCCCGCGCGCGCGCAGCAGGCGCGCAGGTCTCAGGCTATCGGTTTTCACGATCTCCGAAATCCAGTCGAGAAACCGCGCCTCTTCGGTATCGGGATCGAAGCACAGATCGTCATGACCCGGAATGCGCAGCGTCATCTTCGACGTCTCCGCACAATAGGACGCGGTCATCGCCATCAATTCCCGCATTTTGGCCACACGGCAGAAGTTGCCGCAGTGTGCCCATTCCGTTCCATCCGCGCGTGATCGTTCATGTGCCACGGCCCAGAGGCGATCGAATGGCATTGCCTCGCCTGCTCTCAGCATCACCGTGTCAAGCGGTTCCCGACCGTGGCTCTTGATCGGGTGCCGCCAGATCCCGGTGACATGCGCCATCACTTCTCGCCAGTCTTGGTCCGCCGCTTCACACCCGATTTGATGTTGCCGAAGACGTCCGGTTTATAGCCCTGCGACCGCATGATGAGATATTGCTGCGTAAAGGTGATCGTGTTGTTGGCGATCCAGTAGATCACCAGACCGCTGGCGAACCCGCCGAGCATGAACATGAAAACCCACGGCATCCATGCGAAGATCATCGCCTGTGTCGGATCGGTCGGCGCCGGGTTCAGCTTCTGTTGCAGGAACATCGAAACGCCCAGCAATAGCGGCAAGATGCCGACGAAGATCAGCGCCAGGATCGACCCCGCCTCGGGCGCCGCCCAGGGCAGCAGGCCGAAGAAATTGAAGATCGAGGTCGGATCGGGAGCCGAGAGATCCTGGAACGGGCCGAGCCAGGGGGCGTGCCGTAGTTCCAGCGTGACGAAGATCACCTTGTAGAGCGAAAAGAAGATCGGGATCTGCAGAAGGATCGGCAAACAGCCGGAGGCCGGATTGACCTTCTCCTTTTTGTAGAGCCCCATCATCTCCTGCTGAAGTTTCTGACGATCGTCGCCGGCGCGTTCCTTGATCTTTTCCATTTCCGGCTGCAATTCTTTCATTTTCGCCATGGAAACGTAGGATTTATACGCCAGCGGGAAGAGCAAGGCCTTGATGATGAGGGTCAGGCTGATGATGGCCCAGCCCATGTTCCCGATCAGCAGGTTGAGGTGGTGCAATAGCCAGAAGATCGGTTTCGTCAGGAAGAAGAACCAGCCCCAGTCGATGCTGTCGATGAACCGGTCGACGCCGGCGCGCTGATAGTCGCGGATGGTCTCCCATTCTTTTGCGCCGGCGAAAAGCTGCGTGGTCACTTCCTGCGTTTCGCCGGGCGCGACGGTCACCGTGGGCTGGACGGCTTCGGTCTGGAAGATGTTGCTGGCCTCGTTGAACTTCGCGACCTGACGGAATGGCGCATCGCTGCCGGGGATGAGGGTGGTCATCCAGTAGTGGTCGGTGAACCCGATCCAGCCATTTTCATTGACCTGCATCACCTCCGCACGCGCGGCCTGGGCCGCCAGCACCGGAAACTCGGTAATCTCGTCGTAATCGATTTCCGATAGCGTGCCGTCGGTCATGGCGACGACACCTTCGTGCAGAATAAAGAAGTTCTTGAGATCCTGCGGCTCGCCGTGCCGCGCGATAAGGCCATAGGGCGCAACGGTCAGCGGTTCGCTCCCGGCGTTCTCGACCGATTGGGTGACGCGGAACATATAGTCATCGTCAACCTCGATCTGCCGGCGGAACACCGCGCCTGTCGGGCTTTCCCAGCGCAGGGTGATCGGGGTTTCCGGCGTCAGGGTTTCGCCGGCCTCCAGCGTCCAGGGCGTGGTCACGCTCGGCACATCGTCGAGCCCGAGGCCGCCACCGGGTGCCCAGCCGAAAAGCGCGTAATAGGGCTCATCCGAGCTGACAGGGTTCAGAAGGTGGACGATATCGGAATCTTCGTCGGTAGAGACGCGATACTCCTTCAACTTCAGATCGTCGATCCGGCCCCCGGCAAGCGAGATCGAGCCTTCGAGCTTGCCGGTCATGATCGGCACGCGCGGCGCTTCCACGACCTCGGGCGGGGCCGCGCCGGTCGCCGGCGCATCGCCGTCCGGCGCGGCCTCGGGCAGGGATGCGACATCAGGCGATACGCTTTCGCTGACAGGCGGCAGATCGGTCTCGGGATCGACGGCGGAGTCGGGTGGCGGGAACAGGACAAACCACACCAGAATGATCGCAAAGCTGAGCGCTGATGCGATAAGTAGGTTCTTGTTCTGATCGTCCATCGGAGACCGCCACCTGTGCTTTTGGATTATCGCAGCGTTCAACAGGCCTCGTGCGCGAAGGTCAAGCAGATTCACGGGCACGGATGCAGGATGACGCGGAGGGTCCGGCAGGCGCAGGGCGCTTCATCTGGCGCTGCGAATGTCGGTAACGTCGGCCGCGCCGGCCATACCGCTCTGGGCCAGCCATTCGCCGCACTCGTCGACAGGCATGGAGTGTGCGAAGAGGAAGCCTTGCGCGGCGCGGCAGCCGACCTGCCGCAGCAGGGATTGCTCCTCGATCGTTTCCACGCCCGCGGCGAGCGTTTCGATGCCCATCGTTTCCGCCATGCCGCAAATCGCGCTCAACATGGTTTGACGGGCCGGTATGGTATGCGCGTGTCTGACCAGCGTGCGGTCGAGCTTGATGCGGGAGATAGGCGCTTGCTGCAAGGCCAGAAGCGACGCGTGGCCGGTGCCGAAATTGTCGATATCGAGCCGGCAGCCGAGCCCGGTGATCTCTCGCAAATTTGTGCGGACCATATCATCGCCCTCGAAAAGCGTGGTTTCGCCGATCTCCAGAACCAGCCGACGGGGCGCAAGGCCGAGCCTGTCGAGCCGTTCGCCGATTGCGCCAGCCAGATCGGGCACACGCAGTTCCTGTGCGGAAAGATTGAGACTGACGCTATCCACGCCGCGCCCTTCGCGATCGAACCGGAACAGTGCTTCGGTCGCTTGGTCGAGCATCGTGGCGCCGAGCCGGCTCATCTGACCGCTGTCCTCCAGGGCGGGGATGAATTCGCGAGGCTCGATGAGCCCCCGCGCCGGATGGTGCCAGCGCGCAAGGATTTCGAGTCCGGTGGCGCGCCCGGAGTGAAGGCTGATCTGGGGCTGGAAATGCGCGACGAAACTGCCGGTATCCAATCCGGCGTCAATGTCGGCGCGCAGGTTGGTGCGGAATTGCGCGTTGCGCGACAGTTTGTCGGACCAGACGCGGATCGACGGCGCGTTTGAGGCAAGAGCCTCATCCAGGGCAAAACCCGCCGAATCGATCCATTTTGCCGCTGTGATATTCCGTCCGAAGGTCAGCGAGGAGGCAATGCCGACGGATGCGGACAGGTTGCGGGTTGTTTGTGACACCGAAAGCGGTTCTTCGGCGGCCTCCCGAAGGCGCCGGGCGATATCGAGCAGATTTTCGAGCTTCATGCGGAACCCCGGCGCCAGCAGGATGATGAAGCGGTCGCTTCCTCCTTCGAACACGCGGTCGGATTCGCGCAGCGCCGAGATCAACCGCCCTTTGAGGACATTTTTCGCCTCCGCCGCAGCACCGCATCCGAGCGTGCGGCCCAGATCGTCAAGCCCCTCGAGCGCGATCTGGAAACAGGCGGTCGTCTGACCGTTATGAAGCGCAGCTTTCAGGAACCCGTCCGCGGTATCGAGCAGATCGGCGCTGGCCGGTTCGGGCGCGGGGGGCGGCACCGTTCCGAAACCGCCGGTCAAAGCGTAGAACAACGGCACCGCCAAGGCGCAGGACACGAGCAGTATTTCCCCTCCGGTCCAATATGCGGCAAGGCACAGCGCTGGAAGGAAGGCGAGCATATGCACGCCTGACAAAGCCTGGATCGCGTTGCGCCTTGCTGTTCCGACGCTGAAATTCGACCGTTTCATCAATCCGTCCTCAAGTACCTGTCAGGACCATGAGGCGCGGTGAGTGACCAAATCCTTAACGCAGCTTGGGGATCTCCGGCGAATTTTCGTCAATTTCAGAAGGGTTCAGGGAAAGACCTTTGAAATCAAAAAGATCACTATCGAGCAGATGCGAAGGGCGTGCATTTGTCAAGGCGCGGAACATGACCTGACGACGGCCGGGGCTGTTCTTTTCCCACTTGTCGAGGATCGCCTTGACCTGCTGACGCTGCAGCCCATCCTGGCTGCCGCAGAGATCGCAGGGGATGATCGGATAACCCATGGCGGAGGCGAATTTCTCGCAATCGGCTTCGGCGACATGCGCAAGGGGCCGGTAGACGAAAAGATCGCCCTCTTCGTTCACCAGCTTCGGCGGCATCGTGGCCAGACGTCCGCCGTGAAACAGGTTCATGAAAAACGTCTCGAGAATATCGTCGCGGTGGTGGCCAAGGACCACGGCCGAGCATCCTTCCTCGCGGGCGATCCTGTAGAGATTGCCGCGCCGAAGCCTCGAACATAGTGCGCAGAACGTGCGGCCTTGCGGAATCTTGTCGACAACCACGGAATACGTGTCTTGGTATTCGATCCGGTGTGGAACGCCCATTTTTTCAAGGAATTCAGGCAGAACCGTCGCGGGAAATCCCGGCTGGCCCTGATCGAGATTGCAGGCCAGAAGATCGACCGGCAAAAGCCCGCGCCACTTCAATTCGTGCAAAACGGCAAGCAGGGTATAGCTGTCCTTTCCGCCTGACAGGCAGACAAGCCATTTCGGCGGCACCTCGTCGGCGCGGTCGATCATGCCATACTGCTCCACCGCCTCGCGCACGTTCTTGACGATACGTTTGCGCAATTTCCTGAATTCGGTCGTCCGGGGGGCGCCGAAGAAAAGCGGGTGAATATCGTCTGCGTCATCGAGCATGGCGTGTCCTCTAAGCGCCGAAAGCAGGTTCGGCAAGGGCTGTCAGCGGCCTCGCGGCTTGGCACGCAGGGTCGGATCCGCTGCGGTCGGGTCTTCGGGCCACGGATGTTTTGGGTAGGCGGCGCGCATGTCCTTGCGCACATCGGCATAGGAGCCCGCCCAGAATCCCGGCAGATCCATCGTCGTTTGAACGGGCCGCCCGGCGGGGGAAAGCAATGTCACGCGCAATGGCGCGTTGCCGACGCGCGGATGGTCGGTTTGCCCGAAAAGCTCCTGTAGGCGCAGGGCGATTTCCGGCTGATCGCCGGAATAGTCGATCGGTATCTCCCGGCCGAGCGGTGTGATGAAGCGCGCCGGCACGGTCGCGTCCAGCCTCTGCATCTGCTGCCAATCGAGCATTGCGCGCAGCGCCGGAAGGAGATCGAACGCCTTCCAATCAGCTGCACTGCGCACGCCGTGCAGATGGGGGAGAAGCCAGCTGTGGAGAGAGGCCAGCAGGGCGCTTTCGGACATATCGGGCAAATCCTGGCCAGCCTCTCGTGCGATACGGACACGGGCGCGGAAGCGTTCCGTCGCGTTCGACAACGCCGGGGAAAGTCCCAGATCGCGCACCCCGTCGAGCATGGCTTCGGAAATCTTGCCGGGGGGCGCATCCTTCCAGAGCCGGTCATCGAGCGCGACGGCGCCGAACCGTTCCTGCCGCCTCGAGACAACGCGCCGTTCGCGGCGCGACCATTCGCAAATATCGATCCAATGGATCTGATCCTCGAAGAGCTGCCTTAACGCGCCTTCCTCGATGCGGATGGCTTGGCGAATCCGGGCCTCGCGCGGATTGCCGTCAAGGTCGGTCGCCACGATCAGGCGCGCGCCTGCGATCGGATCGCTTTCGTCCATCACCGCGCCCTTGCCGCCCGCCAGGCGATAGCGGGGCGCATCACCCTTGCGGCGCAGTCCGATGCGGTCGGGGTAGGCGAGCGCTGCCATTTCGGCCGGACTCAGATCGGGAATGGCCGGCTTCGGCGCCGCGCGTTCGAGCCGCTTTGCCTCGGTTCTTATTCTCTCCAAGGCGCTGCGGTTCGCCGTTCCGCGCTGCGTTCGTGTAAAACGAGCCGGATCGCGGAGCGCGTCCAGACGTAGCATCAGATCGACGCCGGCACCCTGCACCGGATCGCGGTCGGCCATCAGTGCGGCAAGCGGCGCGCCCGGCGCGCCGGCCATCGCCATCATATGCGCAAGACGGGGATGCAGCGGCAATCGGGCAAGCGTGCGGCCGTGATCGGTGATACGATCCCGAGCATCGAGCGCACCGAGCATCCGAAGCAGAGCCTGTGCCTCTGCGAACGCGCCTTCGGGAGGCTGCGTCGGGAATGGCAAGTCGGACGGCTTCGCGCCCCAAAGTGCGAGTTCGAGCGCCAGGGACGCCAGATCGGCCGCCTCGATTTCGGCAGGGGGGAAGGCGCGCAGGGCGCCTTCCTCGCCCTTGGTCCAGAGCTTGTAGGCCGTCC
Organism: Marivita sp. GX14005; assembly: GCF_023370775.1. Classification (GTDB taxonomy): domain Bacteria; phylum Pseudomonadota; class Alphaproteobacteria; order Rhodobacterales; family Rhodobacteraceae; genus Marivita. The sequence continues at coordinate 415,600 of NZ_JAMCCQ010000001.1, read as the reverse complement.
CTTCCGCAACGCGCCCCGCCCGGCCGGCGCGCTGGGCGGCTTCGGCCCGTGTGACCTTTTCAGTCACCAGGCGCGACATGGCCGATCCTGGATCGAACCGCACGCGCCGGGCGCGCCCGCCATCGACGACGGTGCGTATATCCTCGATGGTCAGCGATGTCTCCGCGATGGAGGTGGCCAGAACGATCTTGCGCCCATCGGTTTCGGGCAGGATCGCTTGTTGCTGGGCCTTGAACGGCATCGCGCCATAGAGCGGGCGGATATGCGCGCCACCCGGCAACCGGCCGCCGAGCAACGCCTGAACACGCCGGATTTCGCCTTCTCCGGGCAGGAAGGCGAGCACCCCGCCGGTGTCTTGCCGGGCGGCATGCACGATCAGATCGGCCATCGCGGTCTCAAAGCGAACGGATTTCGGCACGGGAGTGTCGAGCCATCGTGGCTCGACCGGGAAGCTGCGCCCTTCCGATGTGACCGTGGGGGCCGACATCAGCTCCGCCACCGGCCCGGCGTCGAGCGTTGCAGACATCGCCAGAAGGATCAGATCGTCGCGCAGCGCGCCGGCGATCTCCAGGCAGAGCGCAAGGCCGAGATCGGCATTCAGCGAGCGTTCGTGGAACTCATCGAAGATGACCGCCCCGATCCCGGCGAGTTCCGGGTCAGACTGGATCATCCGCGTCAGGATTCCTTCGGTGACCACCTCGATCCGCGTGCCGGGGCCGATCTTCGTGTCGTCCCGCACGCGGTAGCCCACCGTCTTGCCGACCGGCTCGTTCAGCGTTTGCGCCATGCGCTCGGCCGCCGCCCGTGCGGCAAGGCGGCGGGGTTCGAGCATGACGATCTTTCCTGGCGCAAGATCGGCGCCCAACATCGCCAGAGGCACCCGCGTCGTCTTGCCCGCCCCCGGCGGCGCCTGCAGCACGGCGCGGCCTTCGTCCCGAAGGCAGGCGATCAATTCGGGCAGGGCATCGTCTATGGGAAGGCGCGTCATGGGGTCTTCTAATCGGCCGGCCAGCCGCGCGGCAAGGTGATTACGGATCCTCGGGCGGGAAGGCGGCAAGGCAAGCATCCGCGCCGCGTTGGGCGGCCTTTTCAAGCGCCGGCAGATCCCTCGCGAGCTGCGCATCCCGCGCCGTCAGAACCGCGCGATCGATCGGGACGCGGCGCGTAACGGGGTAGGTCTCGCGATCCCAGCAGGGAACGAACCCACCATCCGCGCGGTGGCAGCGCGTGAACACCCGGCGGGTGCGGAACTCCGTCACATAGTCGAAGCCGCGGGCGAGGGTTTCCGCGATCTCGGCGCGTTCCTTGAGCGCGGCGCGATAGGGCGCGGCGGCGTCGTTGATACAGCGCTCCTGCGGGGTGGCGCAGGCGGCCAGAAGGGCCAGGCATGGCAGGGCGACGCGGAGCATGACGCGACTGTAGCGCCGCGCCATCTCGCGGGCAACGCGCGCCGGTTTGCCGGATCGGCAAGCCACCACGTGACATACGCGCCTTCGATCTTATGTCAGAATGACAGGAAGCAAAGGAGACGCCCCAATGAAATGCCCGATAGACGGAACCGAACTTGTCATCACGGACCGCTCCGGTGTCGAGATCGATTATTGCCCGCAATGCCGGGGCGTCTGGCTGGATCGCGGCGAGCTTGACAAGATCATCGACCGAAGCACCGCATATATGCCCGAACCCGCGCGCGACTACGGGGAGACCCGCTACCGCGACGATCAGGGCTATCGCAAGAAAAAGAAACGCGGCGGGTTTTTGGAAGAACTGTTCGACTTCTAGCAAAGTTGCAAATAGCAAGGCGCGATGTTTGCAACATCACGGATCGCCCGATGCGCCTCTTTTTTTTGCCTGATCGTTCTTTGTGCCGTGTCCGGCTGCGGCGTGCCGTTCATCCCCTTGATCTAGCGCGCCGTCACCTTTTCTTTCGCCGCTGCACGTTGCCGCCGCGTTGGCCGGGGCGTCCTGCGGTGGAGCGACCCGACGCCTTGACGGCCTCCTCGCTCGCCTTGGCGACCGCCTGCTGACGCGCGAGCGGATCGTCGGCGACAGCGAGGTCGACCGCTTCGAGCCGCTTGACCTCGTCGCGCAGCCGCGCCGCTTCCTCGAATTCAAGGTTCTCGGCCGCCTTGCGCATATCCGCGCGCAGCCCGTCGAGCACGGCTTGCAGGTTGGAGCCTTGCATCTTGTCGTCGATCTTCGCGGTGACGCGATTCATGTCCACGTCGCCCTTGTAGAGCCCGGCAAGAATGTCCTCGACGTTCTTCTTGACCGTTTCCGGCGTAATGCCGTGTTCCTCATTATAGGCGATCTGCTTGGCGCGCCGGCGGTTGGTTTCCTCAAGCGCGCGCTCCATCGAGCCGGTGATGCGGTCGGCATACATGATGACCCTGCCATCGGCATTGCGCGCCGCGCGGCCGATGGTCTGGATGAGTGACGTTTCGGAGCGCAAGAAGCCCTCCTTGTCGGCATCGAGAATGGCTACTAGCCCGCATTCAGGAATGTCGAGCCCTTCGCGCAGCAAGTTGATCCCGACGAGCACATCGAACGCGCCGAGACGCAGATCGCGCAGGATCTCGATCCGCTCGATCGTGTCGATGTCGCTGTGCATGTAGCGGACCTTGATGCCCTGTTCGTGCATGTATTCCGTCAGATCCTCGGCCATCCGCTTGGTCAGCGTCGTGACCAGCGTGCGGTAGCCGTCCGCCGTGACCTTGCGCACCTCGTCGAGCAGATCGTCGACCTGCATTTCCACTGGCCGGATCTCCACCTCCGGATCGAGGAGCCCGGTGGGGCGGATCACCTGTTCGGTGAACACGCCGCCGGTCTGTTCGATCTCCCATTTGGCGGGTGTGGCCGAAACGAAGACCGATTGCGGGCGCATCGCGTCCCATTCCTCGAACTTGAGCGGACGGTTGTCCATGCAGGAGGGCAGGCGGAAACCGTGTTCCGCCAGCGTGAACTTGCGCCGGTAGTCGCCTTTATACATCGCTCCGATCTGCGGAACCGAAACGTGGGATTCATCGGCGAATACGATGGCATTGTCGGGGATGAATTCGAACAGCGTGGGCGGCGGCTCTCCGGGGGCGCGGCCCGTCAGGTAGCGCGAATAATTCTCGATCCCGTTGCACACGCCCGTGGCTTCCAGCATTTCGAGATCGAAATTCGTGCGCTGCTCAAGTCGCTGTGCTTCAAGGAGCTTGCCCTCGCTCACCAACTGATCGAGCCGCATGCGCAGTTCTTTCTTGATGCCCTGGATCGCCTGCTGCATCGTCGGTTTGGGCGTGACGTAGTGGCTGTTCGCGTAAACGCGGATGCGCTCGAACGTGCCGGTCTTCTCCCCGGTCAGGGGGTCGAATTCGGTGATGCTTTCCAGTTCCTCCCCAAAGAACGAGAGCTTCCATGCGCGATCTTCGAGGTGGGCTGGAAAAATCTCCAGCGAATCGCCGCGCACGCGGAAACATCCGCGCTGGAAGGCCTGATCGTTGCGGCGATATTGCTGGGCCACCAGATCGGCCATGATCTTGCGCTGATCGTATTCCTTGCCGACATGCAGATCCTGCGTCATCGCGCCGTAGGTCTCGACCGAGCCGATGCCGTAGATGCACGATACCGAGGCAACGATGATCACATCGTCCCGTTCAAGCAGAGCGCGGGTGGCCGAATGGCGCATCCTGTCGATCTGCTCGTTGATCTGCGATTCCTTCTCGATATAGGTGTCGGAGCGCGGCACATAGGCTTCGGGTTGGTAATAGTCGTAATAGCTGACGAAATACTCGACCGCGTTGTCGGGGAAGAAGCCCTTGAACTCACCGTAAAGCTGCGCGGCCAAAGTTTTGTTGGGTGCCAGGATGATCGCCGGGCGTTGCGCCTGTTCGATCACCTTGCCCATGGTAAATGTCTTCCCGGTGCCGGTCGCGCCAAGCAGAACCTGATCGCGCTCGCCATCGAGAACGCCCGCGGTCAACTCCTCGATTGCGGTCGGCTGATCGCCCGCAGGCTCGAACTCGGTCTGCATCCTGAACCGGATGCCGCCCTCGAGCTTTTCGCGGTTACGCACATCCGGCGCGGGGTTGGCCATCATCGGCATCTGTTCGATGGTATCGCTTTTCGGCACGCAGCTATCCTTGGAAAAAACGGTCCTCTATAAGTGTCATGAATCGCACGCCGTTCAAGAGGGCGACCCGAACAGGCGCTTACTTGAGCAAACGCCTGCGATTGGCGCGCACCTTGCGAGACAGCGGTTTTATCGAAGCAGCGACGATATCGTGCGCCGGCCGTCCGCTCAGGGCCGCTTTCGCTCCCGCGCCCCAGGCATCGATCAGAGCTTTCTGCTTTTCCGAAACCATGCGCGCGTTTTCGCCTCGGCGTGCCGGAATCGCGCCGCTCATGCCAAGCAATCTGAGCGTGATCACGGTTTGCGCATTGAGCGCCATCAGCGCCATGTCGGTTTGCAATTTGAGCAATGCGGGCAGATACATGAAAAGCCTCCTGCGGTTGTCCTTGCTGCGTTGCAGCGCCCGCGAGGCAAACCGCCGCGGCCTCTTGATGGTTCCCGTGAAATGTCCGATACAGCCGCGAGTCCGAGACGGAGATCCTCATGCGCGCACGTCTGTATCAACCCTCCCGCACGGCCATGTCGTCAGGCACCGCCAAGACGCGGCACTGGCTGCTCGAATTCCTGCCCGACAGCAAGCGCGAGATCGATCCGCTCATGGGATGGACCTCGTCAAGCGACACGCAGACCCAGGTGCGCCTGAAGTTCGACACGCTCGAAGCTGCGCAGGCCTATGTCAAGGAACACGGTATCGACGTGGTCCAGTTTCAGCCCAACAAGCGCAAACCGAATATCCGCCCGCGCGGATACGCGGAAAATTTCGCCGTCGATCGTAAGGGCGCCTGGACACATTGAGCCGCCCCGGCGCTTGGCCGAGGCGGAAAGAGGCGTTTATTGCGCTTCGCGCCGGAATACGCCGCAAGCGATCCGGTCGCCTGCAGCGCCGGCGGGCTGGCTGACGTAATCGTCGCCGTCAGAATGCATGATGAAGGCAGCGCCGTCTTCATCGAAAAGCTGCGACATCTCTATCAGCGGATTGAAGAAGGCGACATTCACAACGCCATCATCGCCCACGACCACATTGGGCAGATCCCCCGGATGCGGGCCGCCCTCGACCCCGATCCCGTGCTGCGCATCACCGGCGATATGCCCCCCGGCCGACGAAAAATCCTCGGCAGAGCAATCGCCCGTTTCATGCAGATGCACCGCATGATCGCCTTCGGGGATATCGGTCAGTGCCAGGATAACCAATGCGTGGCCCGAGGGCTGGCTTGTTACCGTCACGGTGCCGATGGAGGTGCCATCGCGGTTTTCCACATCGGCGGCAGCGATCTCGGACTCTTGTGCCGCCAGCGGCAAGGCAGGCAGAACGGCCAGCGCGGCAGCGAGGAAGGAACGGGTCATCGTGATCTCCTTTCGGTGGTGTTTAGGCTTCAACCGCCGTCGGGGCGTGCATGTTCCATTCAATCTTTGACGCCGCGCCGCTCCTGTCGTAATCGACACTCAGCGGTCCCTTAGCTCAACTGGATAGAGCAGCTGACTTCTAATCAGCAGGTTTGGGGTTCGAGTCCTCAAGGGATCGCCAGCTTTGCCCCGTAACACATTGCCATCACGCTAGGTCATCTGCGCGGAATCGGGGGACTTTGCGCAATATCAAATTCGTGCGCGGCAAAGGCTGGTAGGTCGCGGGCATGAAGACGCTTTGCTGCACCCTTTCCCGACTCGTCCTGGCCCTGTGCCTGGCGATCTATGGCCCGGCCTCTGTGGCCTTGGCCGGGGAAAACGGCGCTGTGGCGTTTGTGGAAATTTGCGCCGATGGTGCGGTGCAAACCATCGCGGTCGATGCTGATGGCGCGCCGGTCGAGGAGGGCGGCGTCTGCCTGAAATGCCTGACCTGTTGTAGCCTCCATCTCGACACGCTCGAACCGGATGTGCAGAATGTGTCGGCCCGTCCGGTGCCTGCCGATCCTCTTGGCGGGGTGCGACAGCATTCCGTCACTCATACCCACTTCGAACTCGGCCCCATGCCGCGCGGTCCTCCGGCGCGTCGCATTCCTTCGTCGACCAAGCCGGATCACGGTGCGGGCGCATTGCGCGCCGGCCTCGATCCGCGTTGCGATGGGCGCCCAATCTTGCAGGACGCCGTTGCATGACTGCCCTTTCCCATCTCCTCAAATCGCTTGTCCTCGTCTTCGCTTTGCTGCTCTTCGGGCAGGGTGCAGCGGCGCAATCCGTTTTGTCGGATCTTCTTCCCGATGTCGAAGCCGGTGCCTTGGTCGAAGGTGCCGATGCCTTCGGCGCGATCCGCGACGATATCCCGGTGGTCGAGGTTCTCTCCGGCGGGGACAGGATTGGCTGGGCCTTCATTGCCTCGGATTTCGTCTCCACCACCGGCTATTCCGGCAAGCCCATCCATACGATGGTCGCCGTTGATGACGCCGCGCAGGTGATCGGTGTCGAACTGGTCAAACATTCCGAACCCATCGTTCTCATCGGTATTCCGGATTCCAAAATCAAGGCGCTGGTCGCCGATTATCGCGGGCTGGACCTTGTCGCGGAGGCCGAGTCGGGCGGCACGGCGCATGAGCTCGATATCATCTCCGGCGCAACCGTGACGATCATGGTGATCGACGATTCCATCATCCGCGCCGGTCTCAAGGTCGCGAGGCGGCTGGGTCTTGGCGGGCTGGCGGTCGAGGAGGAAGGCACCGGCCCGCAGTTCGAGATCGACCCGGATGCAGTCGCGGCCGATGACTGGATGACGCTGGAGGGCGACGGCACCTTGCGCCGCCTGTCGCTCGATGTCGGGCAGGTCAATGCGGCCTTTGCCGCGATGGACGATCCCCGCGCGACCAAGCGCGCGCTGACCGAGGCGCCTGAGACGACGTTCATCGAGATGCAGGCCGCGCTGGTCTCGCATCCTTCCATCGGCGAGGTTCTTCTTGGAGAGGCCGAGGCGCAGAACCTGCAAGCGTGGCTGGACGAGGGCGACCATGCCGTGGCGATCTTCGGGCGCGGCATCTATTCCTTCAAGGGATCAGGCTATGTGCGGGGGGGCATCTTCGACCGGATCGTTCTGATTCAGGACGATATTTCCGTCCGCTTCCGTGACCGTATGCACAAGCGTATCAATGGTATCGCCGCCGATGGCGCACCCGAGTTCAACGAGGCGGATCTGTTCAAGATCCCCGCCGATAGCGGGTTCAACCCTGCCGAGCCGTTCCGGATTCAGCTCCTCGTGCAACGCGAAGTCGGGGCGATCGAGAAGATTTTCACCACGTTCGATCTGGGCTACGAGTTGCCCGACGCCTATCTTCAGCGCGTATCGCCCCCTCCTGCCGCCGAGGTGCCCGCCTCCGTCGATCAGGTGACGACGCAATCGGAGGCCGCCGCGCATCAGGCGCTCTGGAAGCGCATCTGGGAAAGCAAGACGACCGAGATCATCGTGCTGGGCGTGATGCTCGCGCTGCTGACCGGCGTGTTCTTTTTTCAGCATTTCGTTGTTCAGAACGAACGCAGGTTCTTCTGGTTCCGCATGGCCTTCCTGACTGTCGTGCTGGTCTATCTCGGCTGGTATGCGAATGCGCAGCTTTCTGTCGTCAACCTGATCGCGCTCTTCAATTCGCTGACCTCCGGGTTCAGCTGGCAGGCGTTTCTGCTCGATCCGCTGACCTTCATCCTGTGGTTCGCGGTTGCGGCGGCGCTGATCTTCTGGGGGCGGGGCGCCTATTGCGGTTGGCTTTGCCCCTTCGGCGCGCTGCAGGAATTGCTCAACAAGATCGCGCGGGCGCTGCGCATCCCGCAATGGGATTTGCCCTGGGGGCTGCATGAGCGCCTTTGGCCGCTGAAATACATGATATTCCTGGGGTTGTTCGGCGTGTCGCTCGTCAGCGTGGAGCAGGCGGAGAGACTGGCCGAGGTGGAGCCGTTCAAGACCGCGATCATCATGAATTTCGTGCGCGCCTGGCCCTTTGTCGCCTATGCGGTGGCGCTTCTGGTGGCGGGGCTCTTCGTGGAGCGGTTCTTCTGCCGCTACCTTTGCCCCTTGGGCGCCGCGCTCGCGATTCCCGCGCGGATCCGCATGTTCGACTGGCTCAAGCGCTATCACGAATGTGGAAACCCGTGCCAGATCTGCGCCAAGCAATGCCCCGTTCAGGCGATCCATCCCACGGGTGAGATCAACCCGAACGAATGTATCGACTGCCTGCATTGCCAGGTGCTCTACCAGTCGGAAACCACCTGCCCGGTGGTGATCAAGAAGTTGCGGCGGCGCGCCAAGGTCGGCGCCGCGCCCGACCTGTCCCGGAATATCGCGGGGCATCCGAACCAACCCAAAACCCAACCAGCAACTTGAAAGGAAAAAAGATGTCTGAGGGGAATAAACTGCCGATCACCCGGCGCGGCCTTCTCGGCGCGACCGCAGGAGGCGCGGCGCTTGCCGGCGCTCTCGGCACACGCGCGATGCTGACGGGCACCGCCGCCGTCGGCGCAGCCACCGTTGCAAGCACCACCAGCGCCCGCGCCACCGGCGCCGAAGTCGGGCCGGGCCAGCTTGACGAATATTATGGCTTCTGGTCCTCGGGTCAGGCCGGCGAGATGCGCATCCTGGGCGTGCCGTCCATGCGCGAGCTGATGCGGGTGCCGGTGTTCAATATCTGCTCCGCGACCGGCTGGGGCATCACCAACGAATCCAAGAAGATCCTGACCGAAGGCCTGCTGCCGGAGACAAAGGAATTCCTCAAGGCCAACGGCCATGAATTCCCGCCCAACGGCGATTTGCACCACCCGCACATGTCCTTCACCGAAGGCACATATGACGGTCGTTATCTCTTCATGAACGACAAGGCCAACACCCGCGTCGCGCGCGTGCGCTGCGACGTGATGAAATGCGACAAGATCATCGAGATCCCCAACGCCAAGGCGATCCACGGTCTGCGTCCGCAGAAATGGCCGCGCACCAACTATGTGTTCGCCAATGGCGAAGACGAGGTGCCGATGGTCAATGACGGCAAGATCCTCGACGAGCCGGAAAAGTATGTGAACTTCTACACCGCCATCGACGCGGACGAGATGAAGGTCGCTTGGCAGGTGATGGTGACGGGCAACCTCGACAACACCGATTGCGATTACGACGGCAAATACGCGTTCTCGACCTCCTATAACTCGGAAATGGGCATGACCCTGCCCGAGATGACGGAAAAGGACATGGACCATGTCGTCGTGTTCAACATCAAGGAGATCGAGAAGGGCATCGAGGCCGGCGATTATCAGGAGTTGAACGGGGTCAAGGTTCTCGACGGCCGCAAGGATGCGGGCAACAAGTATACCGCCTATGTGCCGATCCCGAACAACCCGCATGGCTGCAACATGGCGCCCGACAAGATCCACCTGTGTATTGCCGGCAAGCTGTCGCCGACCGTTTCGGTCATCGACGTGCGCAAGCTGGACGATGTGTTCGACGGCAAGATAGAGCCGCGCGACGCCGTGGTTGCAGAGCCGGAGCTGGGCCTCGGGCCGCTTCACACCGCGTTCGACGGCAAGGGCAACGGCTACACCACGCTCTTCCTCGACAGCCAGGTCGTGAAGTGGAACATCGAAAAGGCCAAGCAGCTTTACGCAGGTGAGGACGTCGATCCGATCATCGTCAAGAAGGACGTGCATTATCAGCCCGGCCACAACTCGACCGTGATGGGCGAAACGCTTGAGGCGACCGACAAGTACTACCTGACAATGAACAAGTTCTCCAAGGACCGGTTCCTCAATGTCGGCCCGCTCAAGCCCGAGAACGAGCAGCTCTTCGCCATCGACGGGGACGACATGACGCTGATTCACGACGGCCCGACCTTTGCCGAGCCGCACGATTCGATCATCGTCGATCCGTCCAAAGTGAACCCGGTTTCGGTCTGGGATCGCAATGACGTGATGTGGGAGGACGCGCGAAAGCAGGCCGAAAAGGATGGAGTCGATCTCGACGACTATCAGGACACGATCATCCGCGATGGCAACAAGGTGCGGGTCTATATGTCGAGCCAGGCGCCGAACTTCTCGATCGACAAGTTCACCGTGCAGCAGGGCGATGAGGTTACCGTCTATGTCACCAACCTCGACGACATCGACGATCTGACCCACGGCTTTACCATGAACAACCACGGCGTTGCGATGGAAGTCGCCCCGCAGGCGACGGCCTCCGTCACCTTCACGGCGGCCAAGCCCGGCGTTTACTGGTATTACTGCCAGTGGTTCTGCCACGCGCTCCACATGGAGATGCGCGGCCGGATGTTCGTCGAACCGCGTGCGAGCTAAGCCATGATGCGTGTCCTGCCCTTCCTTCTGTCCGTGTGTTTCGCGCTGCCTCTCTGGGCGGACGAAATTGCCGTGCAGCCGGGGCAGGGCACGCTGGCCACCGCCATCGCCGGGGCCGATCCCGGCGATGTGCTGCTTTTGCAAGATGGGCGCTATGAGGGCGCCATAACCATCGACCGCCCCCTGACGCTGCAGGGCGAGGGCGAGGCGATCATCGACGGGATGGGCAACGGAACCGTCGTCACCATCGACGCGCCGGATGTGACCCTGCGCGATCTGACCGTCACCGGATCGGGCCTGAACAGCGAGGCGCTGGATGCCGGGATCAAGATCCTCAAGGAAGCCGACCGCGCGCTGATTGAGAACAACAAGGTGCTGGGCAATCTGCACGGCGTCGATGTGCATGGCGGCCATGACGCAAGGGTCATCGGCAACACCATCGAAGGCACGCAACAGCAGCGCATGAACGACCGGGGCAACGGCATCTATGTCTGGAACTCTCCCGGCACGCTGGTCGAGGGCAATTCCGTCCGCTGGGGCCGCGACGGCATCTTTTCCAACACCTCGCGCACCGGCACCTACCGGAACAACCTGTTCCGCGATCTGCGGTTCGCTGTGCACTATATGTATACCAACGACTCCGAAGTGTCCGGCAACGTGTCCATCGGCAACCATCTGGGCTATGCCATCATGTTCTCGGATCGCGTCGTGGTGAAGGACAATCTGAGCCTGTCCGACATCAGCCACGGCGTCATGCTGAACTATGCCAATAACGCCGATGTGTCCGGCAATCTCGTGCGCGGGGGTGCGAACCGCTGCACCTTTATCTACAATGCGCATAAGAACCTGATCGTCGGCAACCGTTTCGAGGGCTGCGAGATCGGCATCCATTTCACCGCCGGATCGGAGCGCAACGTGCTGACCGGCAATGCCTTCATCGGCAACAAGACGCAGGTGAAATATGTCGGTACGCGCGATATCGAATGGAGCTTCGAGGGGCGCGGCAATTACTGGTCCGACCATCCCGGCTTCGATCTGGGCGGCGACGGCATCGCCGATAGCCCGTTTCGGCCGAATGACCTGATGGACCACATCCTGTGGTCCCAACCCGCCGCCAGCCTGCTGACCGGCGCGCCGGCGGTGCAACTGATCCGCTGGGCGCAATCCAGCTTTCCGGCCACGCTGCCCGGCGGCGTCGTGGACAGCGCGCCCCTTATGCGAGCACCGCAGATTGCGGTGCCCGATGAATACACCCGCATGGAGGCCGAAGCGGTCGCCAACCGGGACGAAAGTGACCTCGATGACTTCGACATTAACGATCTCTCATCTCACTAAGACATATGACGGGGTCGCGGCCCTGTCTGACGTGTCCCTCAGCGTCGCTCCCGGCGAGCGGGTGGCGCTGCTCGGCCATAACGGGGCGGGCAAATCCACGCTGATGAAAGTGATCCTTGGCCTCATCGCACCCAGTGGCGGCGAGGTGACGGTCTGCGACGCGAAGCCCGGACAGGCGGCGGCGCGCGAGCAGGTCGCCTACCTGCCGGAAAACGCGACCTTCCATTCGGCGCTCACGGGGCTTGAACAGATCACCTTCTACATGCGCCTGCGCGGGCAGGATACCGCCGGCGCGATGGAGCTGCTGGAGCGGGTCGGCCTCGGCCATGCCGCGCGGCGGCGGATCGGCACCTATTCCAAGGGGATGCGGCAGCGGGTCGGACTGGCGCAGGCGCTGATTGGCGCGCCGCGCCTTCTTGTGCTGGACGAGCCCACAAGCGGGCTCGATCCGGTTTCGCGCCGCGATTTCTATGAATTGCTGGATGGCCTCGCCGCCGACGGCGCGTCGATCCTGCTGTCGAGCCATGCGCTGACCGAGGTGGAGGCGCGGACCGACCGGCTGCTGATCCTGTCGGGCGGGCGCATGGTGGCCGAAGGCACGCTGCCCGATCTGCGCCGCGAAGCCGCGTTGCCGGTTGCAATGCATATTACCGCGCTCAACGGCTATGACAGCGACATCATGGCGGCGCTGCCCAACGCGATCCGTGTCGGCGAGGGCTTGCAGATTTCCTGCACGCAGGAAGAAAAGCTCGCCACGCTGGCGCGGATTTCCGAGCTGCGCGGCAAGGTGGTCGATCTGGAAATCATCCCGCCCAGCCTTGAAGATATCTATAGCCATTACAGCCGGAGGGACGGACAATGATCACCCGCATCCTTGCCACCGCCGCAACCGAGATCCGCATCGCCAGCCGCAACCGCTGGGTGCTGATCGCCGTCGTGCTGATGGTGCTTTTCTCGCTCGTCCTTTCGGCCGCAGGCTCGGCGCCCACCGGTGCGCTCGGCGCGGACCGGCTGTCGGTCGTTGCGGCATCTCTCACGTCGCTTTCGGTCTATCTTGTGCCTCTGGTCGCGCTGCTCATGTCTTTCGACGCCGTGGCGGGCGAGGTCGAGCGCGGGACGTTGCCGCTCTTGCTGACCTATCCCGTCGCCCGCTGGGAAGTGCTTGCGGGCAAGCTGCTGGCGCATACGGCCATCCTCATCCTTGCCATCGTCGCAGGCTACGGCGCGGCGGCGGCCATCGCGATTGTGGTCGATCCGGCGGCATTGTCCGGCCTCGCGGCGCTTTGGCGGCTGACATGGACCTCCGTTCTTCTCGGCGCGACCTTCCTCGGCATCGGCTATGCGCTGTCCTCGCGGGCAAAGCGTGTCTCCGGCGCGGCGGGGCTGGCGATCGGGCTTTGGCTCGGGCTGGTGGTGCTTTACGATCTGGGCCTTCTGGCGGCCGTGGTCGCCGACGATGGCGGCTTCTTCACCAAGAGCATCTTCCCGGCCGCATTGCTCGCCAACCCGGCGGACGCGTTCCGGCTCTTCAACCTCACCGCCGCCGAAGCCACGGCAGCGGCCTCAGGCGTCGCTGGCGCGGCGAATGCGATCCCGCAATGGCAATCGCTTCTTTCGGTCGCCGTCTGGCCCTTCATCGCGCTGGCGCTTGCCGCGCTCAGCTTCCGAAAGGTGGTGCCATGAGAGTCCTGCCGATCATCGCCATGCTCCTGGCCCTTGCCGCCTGCAAGGAAGAGGTCGCGCAGGATGTCTCTGCCGTTCCGCTGTCCGAAGATGCGGTCGGGCATTATTGCCAGATGAACCTTCTGGAACATGACGGCCCCAAGGCCCAGGCGCATCTGGCCGGCCTTCCGCAAGCGCCGCTGTTCTTCAGCCAGGTGCGCGACGTGGTCGCCTATATGCGCATGCCCGAGCAGAGCCACGAGATCCTGTCGGTCTGGGTCAATGACATGGCCGCGCCCGGAGCGACATGGGCGCAGCCCGGCAAGGACAACTGGATTGATGCTGAAGACGCGCTTTATGTCGTCGGGTCCGCGGTCAAGGGCGGCATGGGCGCGCCCGAGATCGTTCCCTTCTCCGATCCCGACAAGGCCGCAAGTTTCGCCGCCGAGAATGGCGGGAACGTCATGCAGTTAAGCGAGATCCCCGACAGCGCCGTTCTGGCCCCCGTCGATCTGGGTGGGGATTCCGACGATGCCGATTTCGAACAACGTCTGCGCAACCTGTCGCGCACATCCGGAGGATGACAATGACCACTCGCCGCCGTTTCCTCGCCATCAGCGCCGCCGCCTTTGCCGTTCCCGGCATCGCGCGGGCCGAGCCGGTCTATACCTGGCAGGGCGTCGCCCTTGGCGCACGTGCCACGCTGCGCCTCGCGCATCCAGACGCCAAGGCTATCGCCGAACGCGTCGCGTCCGAGATTTCGCGCCTGGAGGATATCTTCAGCCTCTATCGCGCCGAAAGTGCCCTGTCGCGACTCAACCGAGATGCCGCGCTTGAAAATCCGCCGTTCGAGCTGCTTGAATGCCTGTCTCTCGCCGGGGCCGTGCATAACGCCAGCAGTGGCCGGTTCGATGTGACCGTGCAGCCGCTTTGGGCGGCTTACGCCGAGGCGGGTGCGCGGGGTTCGCTGCCGGCTGCTGGGGAAATCGAGGTTGCGACGGCGAAAACCGGATGGAGCAAGGTGTCGCTTGCACCCTCGGCGATCACGTTAGAGCAGGGCATGGCACTGACGCTGAACGGGATCGCGCAGGGTTATATCGCCGACCGCGTCGCGCAAATGCTTGAGAAAGAGGGATTGACCGACATCCTGATCGACACCGGAGAGTTTCGCGCCATCGGCGGTCATCCCGGCGGCGGGGCGTGGCCGGTCAAGCTGGCCGCTGGCGGCAGCGTGCGGCTCGCGACGCGGGCGCTCGCCACATCCGCGCCGCTCGGCACCAGCTTTGACGCAGGCGGGCAGGTGGGGCACATCCTCGACCCTCGGACCGGCAAGCCGGGCACTTCTAAATGGCGCGAGATCAGCGTGACGGCGCGTTCCGCCGCGCTGGCAGATGCACTGTCCACCGCCGCTTGCCTCATGTCGTCACCTGACGAGATCGGCGCTTGCATCGCGCGGTTCGACGGGGCGCGGCTCGAAAAACTGACCGAGGCATGATCAGCCTTCGAGACCGAAACTGAACGGGCGCGGTGCGTCGAACACCGCGCGCGTCAGGATGTTATGTTCTGCGTCGAGCGTCAGCCGAAAGGCACGGTCCCTGTAGAAGAACGTCAGCCGCGAACGCCCCGCATCCTCGTCCATGCCGGTCTCGCTCCGCGAGGTGATGGCCCCGCTTTGCATCAGTGGCTGAACCTCTGCCGGATCGAGCTTGAACGCCTTGGCGATCAGCCCGGCATCGACGACATATCCATCCTCGCCAAACTCGACATCCGCCATCACCTGTCCTTCCAATACCCGTTCGCCGCCGCCACCGTCGCGAAATGGGTGGCGACCACCTGGCTGACCGCGATCAGGGAATCCGCATCCTCCGCATATTCGGGGCGCATCTTGTCGCGCGCCTCGGCATCGGGCTGGGTCAGCTTGACGGTCATGCGCGACAGTTTGACCGCAAGCTCATAGCCCTCTTGCGGCGTGTCGGTGATCAGAGTGGGGAGCCATTGTGACATGAGGTATCCTTCCTTTTTCGGTGGGTGAACTCAGGCATCGACCGGGATCGCCGGCAGAGAGATATCGGCGAGGGTGGATTGATCGAGGTGATCGAGAAAGGCCGTTTCCGCCCCCCGCAGGCGAGATTTCAGGGCGCACCGCCCATCGAGCGTGCATTGCGCGCCGGGCTGGAAACACTCGACAAGCGGTTGATCCTGTTCAAGAAGCCGCACGATATCGCCAAGCCGGATCTGCGCCGGCTTCCGCGCCAGGACCGCGCCGCCGCCGCTGCCGCGCCGGGTATCGACAATGCCGCCCTTTGCCAGACGCTGCATGATCTTGCTAAGGTGGTTGCGCGACAGGCCGAATTCCTCGGCAAGCTCCGCAGTCGAATGGGCGCGCCCCGGCGCGCTGGCCATGCGCATGAGCATCCGCAGGCCGTAATCGGTAAAGGAGGTCAATCGCATGGGCGCCCGTTTGCATTGCTGTTGAATAAGTATTTACAATACCGATTAACAGGTTTAGCAGGGAATGCAAAGCGAATATCTGCAAGGCAAGGCAGGCCGATGGCCGACACGAAACATCCCGAACTGCGCGTCTCCTCCGCCCGGCCTGAAATGACTGCGAAGATCATGGCCGAAACCGGGCTCGACGAGGATATCCTGACGCGCCTCGTGCATCGCTTCTATGATCGCATCCGCGCCGATGCGGCCCTCGGCCCGATCTTCGAGGCGCGCATCACCGATTGGCCCACCCATCTGGATCGCATGGTGACGTTCTGGTCCTCCGTTGCCCTGATGACGGGCCGGTATCACGGCGCGCCGATGCCCAAACACGCGAAGCTGCCGGTGACTTGGGACCATTTCGACCATTGGCTGACGCTTTTTCGCCAGACCGCACAGGAGGTCTGCACGCCCGCAGGCGCGGTGCATGTCATCGAACGGGCCGAACGGATCGCCCGCTCGCTTCACATGGCGGTGGAGGATATGTCGCGACGGGAAGCGCGGATCGTTCCGATGCTGAGGCGCGCGCCATGACCGGATCGTCACCCTACGCCTCGTCGCCCTGCATGGCGCCGGAGCTTGCGTTGCCGAAGGACGTGCCGGCCTGGCGCAGGGCCGAGCGCGCGCGTCTGCGAGCCGAACGGATGGCGATGGGCGTTCAGGAGCGCGAAACCATCGATGCGGCGCTGCGCAACCACTTGCGCGATCTGCTGGAACGGCGTTTCGCGGGCGGTGCAGGCAAGGTGCTGTCCGCCTATTGGCCGATCAAGGGAGAGCCGGACCTGCGCCCCCTGATGAAGGATCTGCACGAGGCCGGCGTCATCGTCTGCCTGCCCATCGTGGAACAGAAATTCGCTCCGCTGGTGTTCCGCCGCTGGACGCCCGACACCAAGATGACCCGCGGCGATTGGAACATTCCCGTGCCGCCACCCGAAGCCGAGGCGGCCGCGCCCGACATCACGCTCGCCCCGCTGATGGGCTGGAGCGCGGATGGCTACCGGCTCGGCTATGGCGGGGGGTACTTCGACAGAACGCTGGCGGCGCTCTCGCCGCGGCCTTTCACCATCGGCATCGGGCTGCAATCGGCACGGCTCGACACGATCCACCCGCAACCTCACGATATCCCGCTAGATGTTATCCTGACCGAAGCGGGAACACAGACAAGTTGATCCCATGAGCACCACCGCAGAACTGATGCGCGCCTGGCGCGGCCCGGCAATCCTGAGTTACGGTTTCAGGCCGTTCTTCTTCGGCTCCGCGATCTGGGCGCTTCTTTCAATGGCGCTTTGGATTCCAATGCTGTCCGGGGCGATATCCCTGCCGACCGCCTTCGATCCGGTTTCATGGCACGCGCATGAATTTCTCTATGGCTATCTGTCTGCGGTGATCGCCGGCTTTCTGCTGACCGCCGTGCCGAACTGGACGGGGCGCTTGCCGATCGTCGGATGGCCGCTGGGCGGGCTATTTCTGTTCTGGGTGCTGGGCCGGCTCATCGTCGCCGCCTCGCTGGGTCTCTCGCCGCTTTGGGTGGCGCTGATCGATCTGACATTCAACATCATGCTCGCTTCGGTTCTGGCGCGCGAGATCGTGGCGGGCAAGAACTGGCGCAACCTGATCGTGTTGGCGATGCTGGTCGTCTTCACGCTGGGCAATGCGGTCTTCCACTGGGAAGCGGCGCAGGGCGCGTTCGCGGCGCAAGGATACGGTCTGCGCATCGGGCTTGGGGCGGCGATCATGATGATCGGCGTGATCGGCGGGCGGATCGTGCCGTCCTTCACCCGCAACTGGCTCGTCAAACGGGGCGAGACGCGCCTTCCGACCCCGCCCATGCGGAAATTCGACAAGGCGGCGCTTCTGGCGCTGCTCGCATCGCTCCTGCTCTGGACGGCGCTGCCATATCACCCCGTCACGGGCGCCGCGCTTCTGGCTGCCGGTGCGCTGCACACGGTTCGGCTCGCCCGTTGGTCCGGGCATCTTACCCTTGCTGAGCCGCTGGTGACCGTTCTGCATGTCGGCTACGCCTTCGTTCCGCTCGGCGCGCTGGCGATGGGCGGGGATATCCTGCTCGGTGGTTCCGGTCTCGCGGCGATACAGCATTTCTGGATGGCCGGCGCGATCGGTCTGATGACGCTTGCGGTGATGACCCGCGCGACGCTGGGCCATACGGGCCAGACGCTTGCGGCCAGCCCCGCCACAAGCGCCATCTACATCGCGATGCTGGTGGCCGTACTCGCGCGTGTCGCCGCGGGCATCTGGCCCGAGCAAAGCGCGGCGCTGCATGTTGCCGCCGGGTTTGGGTGGATGGGGAGTTTCGCGCTTTACGCAGCAGTCTATGGCCGGCTGCTTCTTTTCAAATCCCCGGCCAAACGCGCGGCGAATTGAGGCAGGTTCATGGGGTGGCTTGAATTCATCGCGGCATGGATCGTGTTCTTCCTGTCCCATTCGGTGCCGATCCGTCCGCCGGTGCGACCGTGGCTGGAGGCTCGGCTTGGGCAACGCGGCTTCACGCTCGCCTACTCGCTTCTTTCTCTGGCAATACTGTTCTGGCTGATCGCGGCCGCGGGGCGTGCGCCCTATGTGGCGCTCTGGCATTGGGCAGACTGGCAGCGGCATGTCCCTCTGACAGTCATGCTTCCGGTCTGTATCATCATCGCGCTGACAATCGGACGCCCCAACCCGTTTTCCTTCGGAGGGGCGCATCGCGAACGGTTCGACCCCGAACGCGCCGGGATCGTTCGGGTCAGCCGCCATCCGCTGCTGCTCGCGCTGGCGCTTTGGGCGGGCGCGCATCTGGTGGCCAATGGCGATCTGGCGCATGTCATTCTCTTTGGCGTCTTCACCCTCTTTGCGGCTTTTGGCGGCCGCCTGATCGACCGGCGGCGCAAGCGTGAGATGGGGCCGGATTGGCAGCGGCTGAGGCGAGAGACGACGGCGCGCTTGTCGCATGCCCGCCCGGCTTCATGGACTGGCGCGGCCCTGCGTATCTTGGTGGGAATTGCCCTTTACGTCTTTTTGATCTGGCTGCATCCTTGGCTTTTCGGCGTCAGCCCACTGGGGTGACGCGGCAGCAGGAGACGACTGGGCATGACGCGACTGGAGAGTAAATTCGCCGAACTGGGTGCCGAGAACGCGCCGGGCCAGGAGGTCCGCCAAGGCACGGGGCAGCTTTCCGCGGTGATGCGCGGCGATGTCATACCCGGCACGCCGGTCGATTTCTCGCATGGCGATGTCGATGCCTTTGCACCCACGCCCGGCGCGCGCGAGGCTTGGGAGGCCGGATATGAGGCCGGCGGCGCGCAGGCCTATACCGAATATCGCGGCGCTGCCGCGATCCGCGAGCGGCTTGCAAGGCGCCTTGCCGGTTTCACCGGTGCGCCGGTTGATCCGGTGGACGAATTGATCCTTACGCCCGGCACGCAGGGTGCGTTGTTTCTTGCACTGGGCGCATTGGTGGATCACGGCACGCGCGTCGCCATCATAGAGCCGGACTACTTCGCCAACCGCAAGCTGGTGCGGTTCTTCGGCGGGCAGATTCTGCCGGTGGCTCTGCGCTATCGGGATGCGGAAACCGGGCCGGATCTGGACGCTCTGGAAGCGGCGTTCCGCGATGGGGCGGAGGTCTTTGTCTTTTCCAACCCCAACAATCCGACCGGCGTGGTCTATTCGCAAGACGCCATCACGCGGATCGCTGAACGTGCCGCGCGATATGGTGTGACGGTGATCGTCGATCAGCTTTATTCACGGCTTCTCTACCGCGGCGAAAGCTACACCCATCTGCGCGCGCAGCCGCAGAGGCCCGACAATCTGATCACGATCATGGGGCCGTCGAAAACGGAATCGCTCAGCGGCTTCCGGCTTGGCGTTGCCTTCGGCAGCGCGCATCTCGTGGACCGGATGGAAAAGCTGCAGGCGATCGTTTCGCTGCGCGCCGCCGGGTATAATCAGGCGGTGCTAAGCACATGGTTCGATGAGCCGGATGGCTGGATGGAAGACCGGATCGCGCAGCATGAGGCCATTCGGGACGATCTTCTGGCGGTGTTCCGGGGCGCCGGCCTGCCGGTCGCAACGCCGCAGGCCGGCAGCTATCTTTTTCCCGAATTGCCGGGCCTTGCGGTGCCGCCGGAAACCTTCGTGCGCCTGCTCCGAGTTCAGGCGGGCGTGACGGTGACGCCGGGATCGGAATTCGCGCCGCAGACCGCGTCGAGCATCCGGCTCAACTTTTCGCAGGATCACAAGGCGGCGGTCGCGGCGGCAAAGCGGATCGTGGAGATGGTGGCGCGCTACCGCGCCTGAGCCGCCGGACGGTTCAATCGTCCAGCCGAACCGATCCCGAGGATGCGCCGCGTTCCTCGGCGCTCCATCCCGCGCCTTCGAGGATGAAATTCGCCGCGACGGCGATCACCGCGATGGCGACAAATCCAAGGATCATGGCTTTCACTTCTCGTCCTCCTCCGGCGCGGTGCGATCGCGCAGGTATGCCACCAGATCGGCCCGGTCCTGCGCGCTGGTGATCCGCTGCATCGGCATCTTGGTTCCGGGAACATACTCTTCGGGGCCGATATCGAAAAGCCCGTCTATCGTCGTCTCGTTCCAGATGATGGACGAGCCGTCAAGCGCGTCCGAATAGCTGTAATCCTCGACCGTTCCGGCGCGCCGTCCGAATAGGCCGTGCAGGCTCGGCCCGGCGCGGCGGGCGCTGCCCGGGGTGAGCGTGTGGCAGATCGAGCATTTGCGCATGAATTGCCGCTCGCCATTCGTCATGGTGGCAGGATCCTTGAGATACTCGGGCGCGCCGGTTTCCATCGGACCCATTTCGTCCATCGTATCGATGGGCCAGGAATAAAGCCTCGGGTCGAGCCCGCCGGCATGGATGCTCTCGCCATCCGCCGAAAAGGCCAGGGCCCAGATCGGTCCGCGCTCGGTTGCGCGGAAATCATGCGAGATGCGCCAATCGCGCGAATCCACGATCATGATATAGCCCTCTCCATCCCCCACGGCGAGGCGCGTGCCACCCGGGTCCTGCTCCAGCGCGAGGATGGGTCTGCGCTCCAGCGTGAGATCGGCCAGCGTGTCGCCGCTTTGCAGATCGATCGCCCGCGTGCCGCCATCGACGGCGCCATAGGCGAGCCATCCGTCGCCTTCGTTCAACGCGATCTCGTTGATGCCGAACCCGTGTTCGATCACGCGCTGGCGTTCCTGCCCGGTCTCGATATTCCAAAGCCGGATACTGCCATCGGCAGAGGCCGAATAGAGCGCTGCGCCCCCATCGGCGAAGGCCACGTCGTTGACCGGCCCGGCATGGCCATCGAGAAAGCGCGGCGCGGAACCGTCCTGGGGCCAGAGCCCGATGGTGCCGTCCCAACTGGCCGAGGCGAGGAGCGCGCCATCCGGCGACAGCGCGAGCGCGACGATCTTGCCCCGATGCCCCGCCAGCACCTCGGGCGCGTTATCTGCGCCGCGCCAGACCCGGATGGTGAAATCGTCACCGGCGGAATAGATCGTGCCGTCCCCGGACATGGCAAGTGCATTGACCGCAGCCTCGTGCCCGTCGAGCCAGAGCGGATCCTCTCCGTTCCAAAGCCCGACAGCATTGTCGAAACTCCCGGTCGCGATCTGGCCGGACCCCGAGACCGCAATCGCCATGATCGGACCACCATGCCCGTTCAGGGTGAAAAACTCGCCTGCCGAAGCAAGCGTGGCGACGCTTAGCGCAGCGCAGGTTGCAAACGCGCGCCGCATGTCATTCGGCAGGCGTCGTGCGCCCCGGCGCGGCGGCTTCGCGCGATTTCACTTCATCGACCCAGAGGCTGTGATGCTCTCGCGCCCATTGCTCCTCGACATCGCCCGATCCCATCGCATCGAAGGCGCCTTCCATCCCGATCGAGCCGATATAGATATGCGCCAGGATGATCGCCATCAGGACGAAACTGACGATGGCGTGCCAAAGCTGCGCGAACTGCATCTCTTCCTGCGGGCTGAGCGTTTCGGGCAACGTGCCGAGCCCCGCAAGCTCAGGCAGCCCGCTTGCGTTCAGCCACCCAAAGGTCTTGGCGAAGAGCGGGAATTCGAAGGGAAAGAGCAGCGATACACCGGACACTGCGATGGAGCCACCAAGCACAATGGTGGACCAGAAGATCAGCTTCTGCCCGGCGTTGAACTTCTTGGCGGGAGGATGCCCGTTGCCGAAAAGCCCGCCCGCCTGCGCCAGCCATTTCACATCGGTCCGGTCGGGCAGGTTGTGAACGACCCACATGACGAACACCATCACGAGCCCGATAATGAAGGCCCAGGCGACGTTGTTGTGTATCCATTTGGACCAGGTTGCGATGGCCGAATAGGGCTCGTGCCCGAAGGCCGGAATGAGAAACTTGCGACCCATCAGCGAAACGAGCCCGGTGAGGCCCAGCAGGATGAACGAGCCTGCAAGCAGCCAATGGCCAAAGCGTTCGACCGTCTTGAAGCGCTCGATCGTGCGGCCGGTCTTTTCGCCGTCGATCCGGATCCGCCCCCGCAGCAGGTAGAAAAGCGCCAGCAGCACGATCGTTCCGACGAGCAGCCAGCCGCCATAGGTCAGAAGCGGTCCCTCCCGGAACTGGAGCCACCACATGCCGCGATCCTGAATCAGAACCTCCGCCGCCGGCCCGCGGATCTGCGTCGAGATATCGGCATCGTTGAACCGCACGCCGCGCCACAGATCGGGGTCGGAGGCACCGCCGAGCGTGCCGAGCTGATCCGATACCGGCGGTGCATCGTCGCCCGCGCCGGTGTTCTGCCTGCGAAACGCGTTATCGACCTTGAGCCCTTCCTGACGGCGCAGGATATCTTCAAGCGTGGTCGCCCCGCCGGTGGCGGATCGGTCGCTTTCGACAGTTGCAGAGGGCGGGCCGTCTTGCGCAAGTGCAGGGGCGAGCGCAGAAAACAGCATGGCAAATGACAGAAGAAGGACGGTCATCGAGGATCGGAAGGCTGGCATTTGGCTGGGCTCCCTGGAGAAGAACGACATTGCGGACCCTTGCAAATGGCCCAAGACTTTGTTCGTGCATAATAATGCATATCTGTCACTTGTCACCTGGATTGCAGGGCTGACACGAATGGGAAGGCACGGACGATGAGCGAAGCGGCGAATGGCAGGCAAATGCGCACGCGGCGGACGGGCCGGGCGGCATGATCGACATTCTCACGCCCCTCAATGCCGGAATCGTTCTCATCGTCGCCCTACTCAGCCTCGGCGTCGCCTATCGCGCCGTGCTGACATCGCGCACGCCTCAAGGGGCGACCGCGTGGATTTTGCTCATCCTTCTCTTGCCGGTGATCGGAACGCTGCTTTATCTGGTGTTTGGACATGCCAATTTCCGCCGCTTCGAACGGGATCGCAAACGGTCTGACGATCAGCTGTTCGAACTCGATCCCGGTGAGGACGGATACAAGCCCGGCTCGCGGCTCAATGCGTTCTCGCGTCTGGCGCGATTGCCGGTGGTCGGCGGCAATGACATGAAGCTTCTGATCGATGCGCGCGCGACCTATGACGCGATGAACGACGCGATAGGCGGCGCAAGTTCCCATGTCTTCGTGCAGTTCTATACCATCGAGGATGACGAGGTCGGCCGCGCCTTGCGCGAATTGCTGATCGAGCGGGCGCGGGCCGGCGTGTCGGTCTGGGTGCTGCATGACGCGCTGCCGTTCTTCGGGCTGCCGACACGGTTCAAACGCCCGATGCTGGAGGCCGGTGTTCGCGTGGCGCGCACCAAGGGGCCGACGCGGCTGCTGGGGCGGTTTCAGCTCAACTACCGAAACCATCGCAAGCTTGTCATCGTTGACAACGAAACAGCCTTCACCGGAGGGATCAACATCTCGACCGACTATCTTGGCATGAACCCGTCCATCGGGCCGTGGCGCGATACCTTCGCGGCGTTCCGCGGCCCGGTTGTGGAACAATTGGCGCGGCATTTTTCCTCTGATTGGAAATGGGCGAACGGAGACGATCTGAGCCGGATCGCCTCTCGCGCCCCGGAGCCGGCGGGCGATCTCGATGCGGTCGCGCTTGCGCCATCTCCGGCGGAACATGTGGCGGCCGGGAATATGTATTTCATCGCTCTCGCCCATGCCGCCCAAAAGCGGCTCTGGATCGCGACGCCCTATTTCGTGCCCGACAGGGACGTTCTGACCGCCCTGCGCTTCGCGGCGATCCGGGGCGTCGAGGTCAAGCTCCTGGTGCCGGAGAAGACGGATTCCTTCCTGACCCATTATGCCGCGATGGCCTATTTCGACGATCTGCGCTCCGTTGGCGCTGAGGTCTGGGCCTACAAGGCCGGTTTCCTGCATCAGAAGGTTATTCTCGTCGATGACGATCTGTCCTCCATCGGGTCCGTCAATCTGGACATTCGTTCCGGGTTGCTGAACTTTGAAATCGCGGTGGTCGTCGATGGCAAGAGCGCCGCGCGCGATGTGCGCGAGATGCTGGAGGCGGATTTCGGGAAGGCGGAGATGATTGATTTCAATCTGGCGGAACGCTCGTTTTTCACCCGTGCGGCGGCGCGGATCACCCGTTTGATGGCGCCGGTGCTCTGATGCGAATCGTCAGTTACAATATCCGCAAGGCGGTCGGGCTCGACTGGAAGCGCGATCCCTATCGCATCATCCGTGTGCTGTCGGACCTCGACGCCGATGTCGTCGCCTTGCAGGAAGCCGACAAGCGGCTCGGCGTGCGGCCCGCCGTTCTGCCGGAAGCGCTGCTTTACGAACAGACCGGATTGCGCATCCTCGACGTGATCGACGGGCCAAGCTCGGGCTGGCACGGCAACGCGCTGCTCGTGCGCGACGGCTGGACGGTGCATGACGCCGAACGTCTGACGCTGCCGGGGATCGAACCGCGCGGCGCGGTGGTTGCCGATCTGACCGGGCCGGACGGCGATGTCACGGTTGTCGGCACGCATCTCGGCCTGCGCCGGGGCTGCCGGCAGTTGCAGCTGGCCCATCTGCGCGAAACCATCGCGGACCGCGCGCCGCGCACGATCATCGCCGGGGATATGAATGAATGGTCTCCGAGGATCGGGTTCGATCTGATCGAAAAGGAGTTCGACCTGATCGCGCCAGGCCCGAGCTTTCACGCCAGCCGTTTGCTTGCTCCGCTCGACCGGTTCGCGCTGGGCAAGGGGCTCGGCCTGCGCGATTCCGGTGTCGTCCTTGGGGGCGAAGCCCGGCGCGCATCGGATCATCTGCCGATCTGGGCGGATATTGACGTGGGGAATACGTAAAGCCTTGAGGCAATACCGGAAGAGAAAGCGCCCCGACGGTTTTGCCGGGGCGCTTTGTCTGATCACTGATTGAAAGGTTCAGCCGCCCTTCTGGTCGTAGGCGGTGCCCCAGCCCCATGCGCCCGAGCCGAAGCCGCGGGCGACGACGCGTTCGCGGTAGATCGAGGACACCACGTCGCCATCGCCGGCCAGCAGTGCCTTGGTGGAACACATCTCTGCGCAGAGGGGCAGTTTGCCCTCGGCGATCCGGTTGCGCCCGTATTTGGCGAATTCGGCGGCGGAATGGTTCTCTTCCGGGCCGCCGGCGCAGAAGGTGCATTTGTCCATCTTGCCGCGGCTGCCGAAATTGCCCGCTTGCGGGTATTGCGGCGCGCCGAAGGGGCAGGCGTAGAAGCAATATCCGCACCCGATGCACAGATCCTTCGAATGCAGAACGATGCCTTCCTCGTTCTGATAGAAGCAATCCACCGGGCACACCGCCATGCAGGGTGCGTCCGAGCAATGCATGCAGGCCACCGAGATCGAGCGTTCGCCCGGTTTGCCGTCATTGATCGTCACCACCTTGCGGCGGTTGATGCCCCAAGGCACCTCATGCTCGTTTTTACAGGCCGTCACGCAGGCATTGCATTCGATGCAGCGTTCGGCGTCGACAAGGAATTTAGCTCGTGCCATGTCTCTTTCTCCTCCTTACGCCGCTTGGATCTTGCAAAGCGTGGCTTTGGTTTCCTGCATCTGGGTCACGCTGTCGTACCCATAGGTCTGTGCAGTGTTGGTGGATTCGCCCAGAACATAGGGATCGGCCCCGTCGGGATATTTGTGGCGCTGATCCTCGCCCTGGAAATGGCCGCCGAAGTGGAACGGCATGAAGGCCACGCCGGGTGCGACCCGTTCGGTGAGCATCGCCATGACCTTGACCTTGCCGCCCTCCGGCCCTTCGACCCAGACCTGCGATCCGTCACGGATGCCCAGATCGTTGGCGTCGCGCGGGTTGATCTCGACGAACATGTCCTGCTGAAGCTCGGCCAGCCACGGGTTCGAGCGCGTCTCGTCGCCGCCCCCCTCGTATTCGACAAGCCGGCCCGAGGTCAGAACGATGGGATAATCGCCCGAGAAATCCTTGGCCTGGATCGACTTGTAGAGCGTCGGCAGGCGGTAGAATTTCTTGTCCTCGTAGGTCGGATAATCGGCAACCAGATCGTAGCGCGGCGTATAGAGCGGTTCGCGATGGATCGGCACCGGGTCGGGGAACGTCCAGACGACCGCGCGGGCTTTGGCATTGCCGAAGGGTGCACATTCATGCTTGATCGCCACCCGCTGGATGCCGCCCGAGAGGTCCGTCTTCCAGTTGATCTTGGCAACGCGCGCATTGAAATCGGACGGGAAAGGCGACATCGCCTGCTCGCCCACTTCCTCGGCCGCGCCCTGGATGCCGTCTTTGCCGCTGGTCAGGCCCTGGGCCATTTCCTTTTCGTCGCCGTCATCGGCGTTGCCCAGATCGTTGCGCAGCTCCATCCCGACGATGCGCGCCATGGTCCGGCGCTCCTCGTCGGTCAGATCCTTGTCCCAACCTAGATCGACGAGCATCTGATAGGTGAACTCCGGATAGCCGTCCTGGATCTCCGATCCTGCGGAAGCCACACCTTCGGCCAGAAGGTTGTCGCCGTCCCGCTCCACGCCGAAGCGCGCGCGGAAGGTCAGACCGCCCTTCGAGACCGGCTTGGACATATCGTAAAGGTTCGGCGTGCCGGGATGCTTCATATCGGCAGTGCCCCAGCACGGCCATGGCAGGCCGTAATAATCGCCATCCGCCGGCCCGCCGACCGCCTGCAGCGTGGTGCGATCGAACGTGTGCTGATTGGCCATGTGCATTTTGAGCCGTTCCGGCGACTGGCCGGTGTAGCCCACCGTCCACATGCCCTTGTTGAACTCGCGCGTGACGCTTTCGATGTTCGGCGTGTTCTCGTCTTCCATCTCGATATTGCGGAAGAAGCGGTCCGCGAAACCGAACTTGTTGGCGAAAAGGCCGATGATCTCATGGTCCGGCTTGGCTTCGAAGAGCGGTGCCATGATCTGGTCGCGCCATTGCAGCGATCGGTTCGATGCGGTGACCGAGCCGCGCGTTTCGAACTGCGTGGCCGCCGGCAGCAGGTAGACGCCATCGGTGCGGTCATGCAGCACGGCCGAAACCGTCGGGAACGGATCGATCACGACCAGCGTGTCGAGCTCCTCCATCGCGGTCTTCATCTCGGTCATCCGGGTCTGCGAGTTGGGCGCGTGGCCCCAGAGCACCATCACCTTGACGTTGTCCGGCTGGTCCATGTTCACGGGGTCTTCGAGAACCCCGTCGATCCAGCGCGAGACCGGAATACCGGTGCTGTTCATCAGATTGACGGCATCCTCGCCTTCGCCATCGCTGTGGAACCGCGCCTTGAGCCAGTCCACATCCTCTTCCCAGACGCGCGCCCAGTGATCCCAGGCCCCTTCGCTGAGACCGTAATAGCCGGGCAGCGTATGGCTGAGCACGCCAAGATCGGTCGCGCCCTGCACGTTGTCATGGCCGCGGAAGATGTTGGTGCCGCCGCCCGATGTGCCCATGTTGCCCAGCGCAAGCTGCAGCACGCAATAGGCGCGGGTGTTGTTGTTGCCGTTGGTGTGTTGCGTGCCGCCCATGCACCAGATCACGGTGCCGGGGCGGTTGTTCGCCATGGTCCGCGCGACGCGTTCGAGCTGGCTGCCCGGTGTGCCTGTAACGCGCTCGACCTCCTCGGGCGTCCATTTGGCGACCTCTTCCTTGATCTGGTCCATGCCCCAGACACGGGTGCGGATGAACTCCTTGTCTTCCCAGCCGTTCTCGAAGATGTGCCACAGGATCCCCCAGACCAGCGCCACATCGGTGCCGGGACGGAAGCGCACATATTCATCGGCATGGGCCGCCGTGCGGGTGAAACGCGGATCGCAAACGATCAATGGCGCGTTGTTCTGCTCCTTGGCCTTCAGGACATGCAGCAGCGAAACCGGATGGGCTTCGGCCGGGTTGCCGCCGATGATGAAGATCGCGCGGGAATTGTGGATGTCGTTGTAGCTGTTGGTCATGGCGCCGTAGCCCCATGTGTTCGCCACGCCGGCAACGGTGGTCGAGTGGCAGATCCGCGCCTGGTGATCGACGTTGTTCGTACCCCAATAGGCCGCGAACTTGCGGAAGAGATAGGCCTGTTCGTTATTGTGCTTGGCCGAGCCGAGCCAGTAGACCGAATCCGGGCCGTGCGCCTCGCGGGAGGCCAGCATCCGATCGCCAACCTCGTTGATCGCCTGCTCCCAGGAAATGCGCTTCCACTCGCCGCCCTCTTTCTTCATCGGGTATTTCAACCGGCGCTCGCCATGCGCGTGCTCGCGCACCGATGCGCCCTTGGCGCAATGCGCGCCGAGGTTGAAAGGGCTGTCCCAGCCCGGTTCCTGACCGACCCAGACGCCATTGCTGACCTCGGCGATGACGGTGCAGCCGACGGAGCAATGGGTGCAGACGGATTTGACGGTTTCGACCGCGCCGGTGATTGCCTGCTGGGCGCTCGCCTGCGTGACGGTGCCGCCCGTGGCGCTGATCGCGGCGAGTCCGCCGATGGCGAGGCCCGAGCCGCGCAGGAAGGTGCGGCGGTCGACGGTCTTGTTCGCGGTTTCGGAAATCAGGCCGGCGCGGGGCGCGCGAGAGACGGGCCTTCCGGTTTTCTTTCTAAGCATGGGGTTCCCTCATTGGCTACCTGGGGCGCGGCGTCGCGCGTTCGGCTGGGTTGCATCCTGCGGCGCGGCAATGCGCGGCCTGCGGGAAGGGCGGGTCGTCAGAAACGCGCGCTTTCGAAATAGGCGCGGGTATGGGCGGTGTCCTGCATCCGGCCATCCTCAGCGCGGATCTCGTCGGCTTGTGCTTCCTTGCCAGACATGGCGACGGCGGCCACCGCTGCTGGCGCGGCGGTTCCGGCGAGCTTCAGAAAATCGCGCCGGCTCGACGCGGGTTCGGATTTTTTGGTCATGGCAGTTTCCTCCCTTTCATAGTCCGTATCGTGGAGCCGTTGCGGCTCAGTTCGCTGTCAGTCTGAACGCTTCGCGTTCGATATCCATGAAGGCCTTTCCGACAGAGCCGAGGGCGCTGTAGAGCATGGCCGATTTCGCCGTTTCGAGATCGGCGAAGAAATGGCCCGCCCACGGGCCGATGTGACGGTTGAAGAACTCTTTTTGATCGTCCAGCGAGGCCGGGCGGTCGAAACGACCCACGATGAGCCCACCCATCACCTCCATCAGCGTGGCGAT
This sequence comes from Marivita sp. GX14005, assembly GCF_023370775.1. Classification (GTDB taxonomy): domain Bacteria; phylum Pseudomonadota; class Alphaproteobacteria; order Rhodobacterales; family Rhodobacteraceae; genus Marivita. The sequence continues at coordinate 386,200 of NZ_JAMCCQ010000001.1, read as the reverse complement.
GTTGTCTTCGGGTTCATAGACGTTCGGCGCACGTTCGATCCGGCGGGCCGACAGATCGCCGCGCAGCGTGGCCAGCGGTTTTTCGTTGAGAAAGCCGGTCAGGTAAAAGCTGGCATAAGGGAGCAATTCCCCTCGGCCGAGACCGATGAAAAGCGCGTTGAACTCGCGCTCGGCCTGTTTCGGCTGCGTCGTGCGCGCGCAATCGGCCAGCCGCGCGATAGCCCGTCCCAGATCGGTCTCGTCCCCGGTCAGGCCGGCGGTCTGCGCCAGCAGGAACTCATCCGGTGGGGAGGCGAGCATCAGCCCGAGGTAATTGTAAAGATCCGCCCGCAGACGGTCTTCCTCGGTCACCGATGGGGTGTGCTGCACCGCGCTCGTGCTCATCACGTATCGCTTTCAAGTCTGAAACGCATCCGACGCGGACGCGCTGTCACCTCTTCGATTGTATCCGACGGTGTGCCGTCGGCATATTCTGCGACGTCTACGACTTTAGTTGTATATGCGGCGGAGTCATTTGCGTTTTCCTGCATATTTTCCGTTTTTTCGATAGCTTCTTCGAAAGTTCTGGAATCTTTGCAGTCGCCCTCGATATCTGACAGATTCTCTGCGGTATCAACGGGTTCGGTCTCGTCCTTCCCCTTCCGAACCTCCTGTGCAGCGATATGTTTCAATAGCCCTTGGCCGACGCGATACGCGGTGACCACCCCCGGTGCATCGGTCGCCGCGTTGGTGAAATCGTCGTTGTAATCGCAAAGCCCGTCCAGATTGGCGAGCGCCGGATTGATCCGCCACAAGCGCCGCAATGCGCGCTGGCGCAGGCGATCCGGGACGATCTTCTGCATGAAGGCTGAAATGTCCTGCCCCGGCTCCAGCGCGTCGGGGTCGGGCAATCCAAGCTCCTGCAGAATTTCCTCGTCGGGCCTGTCTTCCAATTCGGCCCGCGCCGCGCGGGTCTCGGCCTCCTCGGCATCGCGCGCTTCCCTAGCCTCTTCGGCTTCGACGGCACGCTTACGGCGCGACCAGAAATCGGAATTGCGTGTCATGACAGCCTCGGCTTTCTCGCGCGTGACGGGGCGCGGTAGACATCGCTCGTTTGCGCGATGCGTGGATCGCCCTTGCCGTCCTGCACCTTGTCCTCGCGGTAGCGGTCGCGTTTGCGCTTCTTGAAGGGTTCCTCCACGAAATGGCGGTCTGTCCAATCCTGAACCCAAGCCACAAGCGCCGGCGGCATCGGCACCTTTTCGACCAGATCGTCGCCCCCTTCGGCATATTGCATCGCCTCGTTGGGATTGGCCGTCACCAGCTTGAGCCGGTATGGACGATCCCCGCCCTGCGGGGCGAGCACGACATAGGCGCAGACGACAGGTTCGGCGAGGTTGACGCGATAGGCCTCCGCATCGGTGCGCCAAAGCGTCAGGGGCAGGGTGCCGATATGGAATTCGGCGACATCGCCCTCCTCGCGCAGCAGCTTCCAATCGGCGGCACCCGCACCGGGCAGCAGCGCAACGGGCGACCAGGCCCATGCCTGCCAGCGCGTGACACCGGGCTTGCGCTGCAGCACGACACCGACAGGCAATTCGGTATAGCGGTGATCGGGGTCTTCGGTCATCCGGCCTCCTTGTCGCGGCGACAGCGTGACGGGGCGTGATCGGCCCTTGGCCGCGGTTGACTTCCTGATAGCATGGTCCTTCTTTAGGACAAATCCCGAACCTTTGGTAAACTGGCGCAAAACACCGCGCCGCGAAAGGGCATGATGCGACCCAAACTGCTTTTATGCGACTGTCTCGGCAGTCAGACCGTCGATGCGAGCCGGATCGGCGAGGCAAGCGGCCTCGTGCCGAGCCCGGTATTCCGCAATCTCTGCGGTGCGGACGCCAAGGCGGCGGCGTCGATGCTCGGCGAGGGGGATGTGATCGTCGCCTGCGGGCAGGAACGGGCGTTCTTCGAGATGCTGGCCGAGGAAATCGGCGCCGAGGCGCCCGGTTTCGTCGATATACGCGACCGCGCCGGATGGAGCGATGAAGCCGATCGCGCCGGCCCGAAACAGGCGGCGCTGGCCGCCGAGGCGGCCTTGCGCCTGCCCGCGCCCAAGGTCATGGATGTGGTGAGCGAAGGCACCTGTCTGATCGTCGGGGATGGCGCCGCGGTTTTCGCTGCGGCGGCGCAGCTTTGCGACACGTTGGCGGTGACGGTTCTTCAGACCGATGACGCGGACGCGCCGGCCGATCGCCGGTTCGACATCATCCGGGGCGATCTGCGCCGCCTGACCGGCGCGCTGGGCGGCTTTGCCGTGAAGATCAACCGGTTCTCGCAGCTCCAGCCGGGCGGGCGCGGAGCGTTCACCTTTACCGATCCCGTAGATGGGGCGATTTCGGAATGTGATATCGTGATCGATCTGACGGGCACGACGCCGTTCGTTCCCGCCCCGCACAAGCGCGAGGGCTATCTGCGCGCCGATCCGCGTCAGCCCGGCGCGGTGGGCGCGGTGCTGACAGAGGCGGTGCAACTGGTCGGCTTGTTCGAAAAGCCGCTCTATCTCGCGGTCGAGCCTGCGCTCTGCGCCCATAGCCGGGCCGGGCAGACCGGCTGTTCGAAATGCCTCGATATCTGCCCGACCGGGGCGATCCTGCCGGAGGGCGATCATGTCACTGTCGATCCGATGATCTGCGCGGGCTGCGGGGCCTGCGCGTCGCTCTGCCCATCGGGCGCGATCACCTATGACGCGCCGCCGGTATCAACCATCTTCCGGCGTCTCGACACGCTTGCAGGCACCTATCGCCGTGCGGGCGGCGAGGCGCCCCGCCTTCTGGTGCATGACGAGGGGTTCGGGGCGGAGCTGATCCAGCTTGCGGCACGTTTCGGGCGCGGGCTTCCGGCGGATGTGATCCCGTTCGAAGTACCGGCGCTCAACGGGTTCGGCCATGCCGAAGTGCTGGCCGCGCTCTCCTGCGGGTTCGCATCGGTCGATGTCGTGCTGTCCCCGCGCACCGAACGCGAGACCCCGGAGTTCGAAACGGCGCTGGCCAACGCGCTCGCGGGGCGCGAGGCGGTGTCTTTGCGCGCGCCGGAGGATCCCGACACGCTTTCGGATACACTCTACGGGCATAAGAGCGCATCTGCAGCTCCGGCGCCGGTGCTGCCGATGGGCACGCGCCGCCAGGTTGCGCGGCTGGCGGCAAAGGCCCTCAGCCCCGAGGCCGAGATCCTGCCTTTGCCCGACCGCGCGCCCTATGGCGCGGTTCTGGTCGACCGGGACGCCTGCACATTGTGCCTGTCCTGCGTGTCGCTTTGCCCGTCGGGCGCGCTCGGCGACAACCCCGATCTGCCGCAGCTTTTGTTCCAGGAGGATGCCTGCCTGCAATGCGGGATCTGCGCGACGATCTGCCCCGAAGACGCCATCGCGCTGGAGCCGCGCATGAACCTGACGGAAACGGCGCTGAGCCAAATGGTCCTGAACGAGGAGGAGCCGTTTGCCTGCATCGAATGCGGCGCGCTGTTCGGCGTGAAATCCACCGTCGAGAAGATCACCGAGAAATTGGCCGGCAAACACGCGATGTTCGCAAGCGGCGACGCGGCGCGGATGATCCAGATGTGCGACAATTGCCGGATTCAGGCGCAGTATCACTCAAAGGACAATCCCTTCGCGATGGGTGCTCCGCGCAAGCCGCGCACCACCGAGGACTATCTCGCCGAACGCGGCGCGGTTCCGGGCAAGGACCGCCGCGATCACTGAGCGCGCTTGATGCGTTGACGCATCAAGACGTTTCCGTCGACGGAAACGGGCGCTTGCGCGTCATTCGCGCATCGCTTGCACCGGCCGGCCCAGATCGGCGGGCGGAACGGACTGGACGAAGGCGAGAATGTCGTCGAGATCGCTCAGGCTCATTTCAAGCGCCCGGATCGGGGAGGGCCGGGACGGATCGAAGGGCGCCGTCAGGCCGGCAATCTGAGTGAAGGCGGGATGCGGGTTCTGGACGTAGAATGTCTCGAACCGCGTGCGCCAGTTGCGCAGCGTGCGCAAGACGGCAAAGGATGGCGTCGAGCCGATGGAGTTCATCCGGTTCGCCTCGCCGATCACATGGCAGCGTCCGCAGAGCGCGAGCGAGGCGCGCTCGCCGCGGGCCGCATCACCGTCCAGTGCCGCTTTCGGCGCCGCTAGCGGGCGCTGGGTGACGGCGCTGAAAACGGGTGCGCCATCGGCGCTGAACGCCTCGATCGTCCTTCGCCCGATGTCTGAGCGGAGCCACTCGCCGAAACGCTGCGCGTCCGGGTCCGGGCCGGGATCGAAATGCCACACGCGGCCATCGCCTTCGAACACCGCGACCCCGGCATCGCCGAAACGCGCATCCGCTGCGCTTTGGGTTGTCTGCATCTCGATGGCCATGCGCGTCTTGAGCGAGAAGCGCGGCAGAAGGTAGTCCAGAAAACCGCTGCCTTGCAGCTTTTCCGGCGCGGCAAGCGAGAAGCGCTTGTCGCTCTGAGGCTCCGCCCCGGCCGGCGTGCTGCACAGGCCGAGAGCGAGCGCGAACAGGGCGCGTTTCGGAATTGCTGGCATCGGCGCCACCTCCTCGGCTTGAAAGCCTACGGGCAGTGGCTTACACCCGTCAACGCTCCAGCTTTCGAGCCGATGGCCTTTACCAAGTAGGGATCCCCCATGAGCGACGATTTCAACATGTCCATGCGCAAGTTTCTGAAACAGGTCGGGGTCACGTCCCAGCAGGCCATCGAGGAGGCGATGCGGGGCGCCGATACCGCCGGAAAGACCTTCGACGCCAAGGTCGTGCTGACCATCGACGGGCTCGATCTTGAGCATGTCGTGACCGGAACGATCAAGGGTCAGGGCTGACGTGGCTCTGACGCGCGATGCGGTTCTGGCCGCGCTGAAGGAGATTGCCGATCCGGTCTCTGGGCAGGATATCGTTTCGGCCGGGCTGGTCCGGGCGCTGAATGTCGATGATGCCTCCGTGCGCTTCGTGCTGGAAGTCGCGCCCGATCATGCCGAGGCTTATGCGCCGGTGCGCCAGACCGCAGATGAGGCGGTGCGCGCGCTTGGCGCGTCGAATGTGTCGGTCGTCATGACGGCCCATAGCGCACCCAAGCCGCCGCCCGATCTGAAAGCCGGTGCAAAGCCGAAACAGGCGGGGCCGGAGAAGGTGCCTGGGGTCGAGCGGATCGTCGCCATCGCGTCCGGCAAGGGGGGCGTCGGTAAATCGACCCTGACGGCGAACCTCGCCTGTGCGCTCGCCGCCGAAGGGCGGCGCGTCGGGCTGCTCGATGCCGATGTCTACGGGCCGAGCCAGCCGCGCATGTTGGGCGTGTCGGGGCGGCCCGCCAGCCCGGATGGCAAAACCATCCTGCCGATGCGCAATTTCGGCGTGACGATGATGTCCATGGGCCTGATGGTGAACGAGGCGCAGGCGGTGGTTTGGCGCGGTCCGATGCTGATGGGCGCTTTGCAGCAGATGCTGACGCAGGTGCAATGGGGCGCTCTGGATGTGCTGCTCGTCGATCTGCCGCCCGGCACGGGCGATGTGCAGATGACGCTGTCGCAAAAGGCGCAGGTGGATGGCGCCATCGTCGTCTCCACGCCGCAGGACGTGGCGCTGATGGATGCGCGCAAGGGGATCGACATGTTCAACCAGATGAACGTGCCGATCATCGGGCTGGTAGAGAATATGTCGACGCATATCTGCTCCAATTGCGGGCATGAGGAGCATATCTTTGGCCATGGCGGCGTCGCGGCGGAGGCTGCAAAACTCGGCGTGCCGCTGCTGGCGGAAATTCCGTTGCATCTCGATATCCGCAAGGCCGCCGATGGCGGTGCGCCGATCGTCGTGTCCAAACCCGACAGCCCGCAAGCCGCAGCGTTCCGCGATCTGGCGCGGGCGCTGGTGGATGCCGGCAAGGCATGACCGGCACGCCCGCTTTCCCGCCGCTGATGCAGGGGATGAACGCGGCGGGGGCCGATCCGTTCGAGGCCGCCTGCGTCGAGGCCGCGCGCGGCTGCGATGCGGGCCTGATCCTTTACGATATCGCGCCCGAGCGGTTGCGCGCCGCCATCGTGCTGGCGCCCGAAGTGGCGTTGAAGCAGGCGGCGGCGATGCTTCCGCTGACGGGCGTTGCGGTGCAGAACACGCTAGGCGCGCTTGGCCCGCCCGAGCTTGCCGTGCATCTGGGCTGGACCGGCGCGATCTTCGTCAATGGCGCCGCGTGCGGGCAACTGCGCGCCGCATCGGACAGCTGCGTGCCGGAGGATGTGCCGGGCTGGCTCGTGACCGGGGTCGAGGTTGTCTTTGCCCGCCCCGGTCTGGATGGCGGCGAGTCGCCGGGGGAGACGGACCTTTCTGCCGAAGGCTGCGGCGATCTCGAGCCTGCTGCCGTGCTGGAAAGCTGGTCGCGGCATCTGATGAACTGGCTGAGCCGCTGGGAGGACGAGGGCATCGCGCCGCTGCACCGCGAATGGAGCGGTCTGGCGCATGGGCTGGGCGAGCCAGCCCGTGTGCAGGGGCAGAGCGGCACATTCCTCGGCCTTGACGAAACACTCGGTCTCTTGCTTCGGCAGGACACAGGCACCATTGTGATCCCGCTTACCGACCTGCTGGAGACCCGCCCATGAACCTTGCCCGCGCGATCCATTTCGACGAAAGCGACCAGCGCGTCTTTCACAGCCCGGCACGGACCGGGGAATGGTGCATTTCCGGCGGGTTTGAGTTTTCCAACTGGTCGGAGGCCGATCTGAACGGCAAGGCTCGGCAGGCCTTCGCCAATGGTTGGCTGGGGATCGAAACCTTCGGCCGGGTCAGTTTCGTCGCTGTCACCCGGATCGAAGATGCGGAGCGCGCGGCGCTGGAGCAAGGGCTCGCGCAGCATTTTGTCGATCTTTACGGCGCGCCTTCGGTCGAGGCGGCCCGCGATGTCGCACAAGAGGAAATCGCACATATGATAGAGCTTTGCGATGATCACGCGCCGAACACGCTGCTGACGGTGGCGCGGGAATTGACCGACGCGGGGGTGCGCGAAGCCTTCCGCGTGATCGAACCGCAGGACGCGGACCTGACGATCCTCGCGGTGCATGGATCGCTCGATGAGTAACGGGTGACGTCGGCATGCGTTTTCAGCATGTCGTATCCCGGCTTGTCCGAGGTATCTACTCACGCCGAGGTCCCCGGATCGAGCCCGAAAATGACACGCTTCGCGACGTCCGACTTGCCTCTTGATCCGCGTCAACGCTTTGGCGAGGATCGTCCGATATTCTATCGCGGAGACAGACGGAGGACACGCCATGCGGACCCTGATTGCCACCATCGCGGGATTGATGCTTCTGACCACGGCCGCCGCCGCACAGGATCCCGATAAGGGGGCCGCGCTCTACAAGACCCATTGCGCGGAATGTCACGGGATCGATGCCGGCGGCGACGGCCCTCTTGCCGGCGCGCTTCTCATAAAGCCGACGGACCTTACAGCGCTGGCCAAAGCCAATGGCGGGGAGTTCCCGCTCGAACGCGTGTTGCGCCGGATCGACGGGACCGATCCGCTGGTCAGTCACGGCTCCCCGATGCCGGTTTTCGGGCCATATTTCGAAGGTGTCGCCAACACGCCGATGAAGCTCAAGAGCGGGCAGCCGATCATGGTATCCGACCCGATCGCCGATCTTGTCAGCCATATCCTGACGCTGCAGGAGGGGAGCGAGGCGCAATAGAAAACCCCGCCGAAGCGGGGTTCTCGAAACGCTGCGATGCGGTCGATCAGTTCGGGATCTCTCCGGTGATCCCCTCGACATAGAAATCCATTCCCGCGAGCGTGCCGTCATCGGCCACTTCGCCCTCCGCCAGCCATGCGCTGCCGTCCTGCTTGTTGATCGGGCCGGTAAAGGGGTGATACTCGCCCGATGTCATCTTGGCGATCAGTTCCTCGGCTTCGGCCTTCACATCGGCGGGCACGGCTTCGGTGATCTCGCCGATCACGACCTCGCCCTCGGGCATGCCGCCCCAGCTGGCCTGCTGCTCCCAGGTGCCATCCATCACCGCGCCGACGCGGTCGATGTAATAGGGCGCCCAGTTGTCGATGATGGAGGCGACGCGCGGCCCCGGCGTGCCGTCATCGTTTGTCTTGAACGCCGCCATGTCCGATGCCTGACCGAAACCGATCACCTTGCCGCCTTCCTTGGCCGCTTCGCCCAGGGGCGCGGTGGAATCGGTATGCGCCGCGATCACATCGACACCCTGATCGATCATCGCCCGCGCGGCATCGGCCTCCTTGGCCGGGTCGAACCACGTGTAGGCCCATGTCACCACAAGCTCCACATCCGGGTTCGCCTTCTTGGCATGCAGATAGTAGCTGTTAATCCCCTGGATGTTTTCGGGGATCGGGAAGGAGCCGATATAGCCGATCTTGTTCGTCTTGGTCATTTTGCCCGCGATATGCCCCAACACGGCACGACCCTCGTAGAACCGCGCGTCATAGGTGGATACGTTGGGATGATCGCGCTTGTAACCGGTGGCGTGCTCGAACTTGATATCGGGGAACTTGGCGGCGACGTTGTTCGTCGCGTCCATGAAACCGAAGGAGGTGGTGAAGATGATGTCGCAGCCCGACAGCGCCATCTGGGTGATGACCCGCTCGGCATCCGCGCCTTCCGGCACGCTTTCCTGATAGGCGATCTCGACCTTGTCGCCGAATTCCTCCTTCACGGCCATCGCGCCTTCATGGTGCTGATAGGTCCAGCCGCCATCGCCGATGGGGCCGACATAGACGAAACACGCCTTGGTCGGATCGTCCTGCGCCATCGCAGGCGCGGCAAGGCCCAGCGTCAGCCCGGCGGCGGCACTGGCAAGTAGAGTTCTGCGGATCATGGAAAGTCTCCCGAGTTGGCGGGGCGCTAAACGCCCCATTTGGTTGCACGCGCCGCTTCACCGCGTCGCGTGGAAGGTTTGCCCCAGATTGGCCGGCGCATCATGCGACATGCGGCTGCGGTTGGATGAAATGAACACCAGCACGAGGATGGTGACAAGATAGGGCGACATCGACAGGTATTGCACACCCCATGTCATCCCCGCCGCTTGAAGGTTGAGTTGCAGAACGCTGATGCCGCCGAAAAGATAGGCGCCGATCAGCACCCTCCCGGCGCGCCAACTCGCGAAGACCACGATGGCCAGCGCGATCCATCCGGCGCCGGCGGTCATCCCTTCGGTCCATTGCGGCACGCGCACAAGGCTCAGATACGCGCCGCCCAACCCGGCGCAGGCGCCGCCGAACATGATCGCGGCAACGCGCACCTGCACCACCTTGTAGCCAAGCGCATGGGCGCTTTCCGCGCTTTCGCCCACCGCCCGCAAGATCAGCCCGGCGCGGGTGTATTTGAGGAACGCCCAGACCGCGAGGACCAGCAACAGGCTGAAATAGACCATGATGTCATGCGAAAAGAGCATGCGCCCCACCACCGGCAGATCGCCGAGCAGCGGAATGTCGAGCTTGGGCAACGAGGCGGCCTTCATCCCCTCATAGGGCTTGCCGATGAGGGAGGACAGGCCCAGCCCCGCCAGCGTCAGGCCAAGCCCTGTCGCCACCTGGTTCGACAGCAGAACCTGCGTGAGCAGCGCAAAGCTGAGCGACAGCGCCGCGCCAGCCAGGGCCGCAGCCACGAAACCCAGCCCCGGCGAGCCGCTGTTGATCGCGGCGACGAACCCGACCACCGCGCCGGTGATCATCATGCCCTCCACCCCGAGGTTGAGAACGCCCGATTTCTCCACCACCATCTCGCCGATCGCCGCCAGCAGGATCGGCGTGGCCGAGATCATCAGCGAGGCGATCAGAAGGACCGGGCTGATCGAGGACAGATCCATCACGCCACCTCCCGCCGCGCGATCCGCACGCGGTAATTGGTCAGCACATCGACCCCGAGCAGGAAAAAGAGCAGCATCCCCTGGAATAGTTGGATCGATGCCGCCGGGACGTTCAGCATGAGCTGCGCCAGCTCTCCACCGATATAGGTCAGCGCCATAAGCAGTCCGGCCAGCAGGATGCCCACCGGATGCAGACGGCCCAGAAATGCCACGATGATCGCGGTGAAGCCGTAGCCCGAACCGAAATCGATGCTGATCTGCCCCGCCGGGCCGGTGACTTCGAAAAGGCCCGCAGCCCCTGCCAGCGCGCCAGCGAGCCCCAGGCAGAAGAGGATCGTCCGCGCCGGCGACACGCCCGCAAACCGCGCGGCCCGCGGCGCCGCGCCGCTCAGGCGGATGTTGAACCCCTCGATATGCCGCGTCAGCAGCACATAAGCCGCGATCACCGCGATAAAGGCGGCAACGACGCCGAGATGCATGCCGGTGTTCGGAACGAGTTCGAGGTTCTGAGAAGAGGACCATTGCGACAGGTTCCGCGAGCCGGGAAAGCCCATCCCTTCGGGGTTGCGCAACAGGCCGGAGGAGACCGAGGCAAGGATGTTCTCGGCCACGTAGACCAGCATCAGCGAAACAAGGATCTCGTTGGTTCCGAACCGCACCTTGAGCAGCGCCGGGATCATCGCCCAGGCCCAGCCGCCCAACGCCCCGCAAAGGATCATCAGCGGCAGGATAAGCGCAGAGTCCATGGGGTAAAGCGCGAGCCCCGCCGCCGCGCCGCAGATCGCGCCGATGATATACTGACCCTCGGCGCCGATATTCCAGATCCCCGCGCGAAAGCCGATCGAGAGCCCGATGGCGATCAGGATGAGCGGCCCCGCCTTGACCAGAAGCTGCGGGCGAGAGAACCCGGCGAATTGCGGATGAAAGAGCGGATCCCAGAAGATCGTGCGAATGGTCTCCAGCGGCGGCGTGCCGATCAGACCGAACATGATGCCGCCGAACAGCATGGTCAGCAGCACGGCAAGGAGCGGGGTGATCGTCGTCCAGATGCGGGACGGCTGCGGGCGCTTTTCCAGACGGATCATGAAATCACCTCGTCTGCGAGCATGGGGCAACCGTTCGCGTTCGAGTATTTGGAAAGAGAAGATAGCCCGGAAAGCGAGCCCGCTTGCGGCTTCTTTTCGTCATAAATACTCAAATTCAACGGAAACCGCAGGTGCAGCTGCGCGATATCCGGGCGCTCAGGGGTCCGCATGTGCCACCTCCATGTCATGCGCGCCGCCCATCATCAGGCCGATCTCCTCCAGTGACAGATCATCGACCGGTTTCACGGCGGACAGCCGCCCTTCATTGAGCGCGCCGAAGCGCTGCGCGACTTCCATCAATTCGTCGAGATCCTGGCTGATGACCAGGATCGCGGCGCCTTGAGCGGCCAGGTCGAGCAGCGCCTGCCGGATCGCGGCGGCGGCGGCGGCATCGACCCCCCAGGTAGGCTGGTTGACGACGAGGATGTCAGGCGCTTGCGCGACCTCGCGGCCGATCACGAATTTCTGCAGGTTGCCGCCCGAAAGCGCCCGCGCGGCCACGTCCGGCCCCGGTGTGCGCACGTCGAACCGGTCGATCACATCGCGCGCGAAACGTTCGGCGCGGGACCATTTGATGAACCCTTTGGCGATGAGCCGCTGACGCCGTCCGGCAGTCAGAACCGCGTTTTCGGTCAGGCTCATATCGGGGGCCGCCGCGTGGCCGAGCCGCTCTTCCGGCGCCGTCAGCAGACCGGCGGCGCGGCGGGCGACCGGACCCTGGCGGCTCAGATCCGCGCCCTTGACCCAGATCGTGCCGGTATCCGAAAGCCGTTCGCCGGAGAGTGCCGCGAGCACCTCGTCCTGTCCGTTTCCGGCCACGCCGCCCAATCCGAGCACTTCGCCGGCGCGAAGCTCGAAGCCGATGCCGCGCAAGGGCGTGCCGAAGGCACCGGGCGCCGGCATCGTCAGGTTGTCCACCCGAAGCAGCACATCGCCCGGCGTGGTGCGCCGGGCGGACGGGGCGGCGAAGCTCGATCCGATCATCATCTCGGCCATCGCGCGCGCAGTCGTCTCTGACGGGGTGCAGGTATCCACCATCTTGCCCAACCGCAGGATCGTCGCATGGTCGCAGAGCGCGCGGATTTCTTCGAGTTTGTGGCTGATATAGAGGATTGCCGTGCCTTCGGTCTTGAGCTTGCGCAGGGTCTGAAACAGGATTTCCACCTCCTGAGGTGTCAATACCGACGTCGGCTCGTCCATGATCAGCAGCTTCGGTTTCTGCAAAAGGCAGCGGATGATTTCCACCCGCTGCCGTTCTCCGGCAGACAGGGTGCCGACGATGCGGTGGGGATCGAGCGGCAGGCCATACGCTTCGGAGACATCGCGGATGCGCCGGGCCAGATCGCGCCGACGCGGCGGGTGCTCCATGCCGAGCGCGACGTTCTCGGCGACATCCAGCGCGTCGAACAGCGAGAAATGCTGGAACACCATGGCCACGCCGGCCTCGCGCGCTTGTCCGGGAGAGGCAGGGGCGTAGGCTTTGCCTTGCAGGGTCATCTCGCCCCTGTCCGGCTTGACGAGCCCGTAGATCATTTTCACGAGCGTGGATTTGCCCGCTCCGTTCTCGCCGAGAAGGGCATGAATCTCGCCCTCGCGAATATCGAAGGAGATATCGTCATTGGCGATGACGCCGGGATAGGCTTTCGTCAGACCAGAAAGGCGAAGGAGGATGTCGGACAATCTGCACCTGTGGCTCGGGCTGCTATGCCCAATAACTACGGCGGGATGCGGATGGCAATTGTCTCGACGCGAACGCCGGTCGATTTGTGACCGGCGGGGCACGCGGCGCGCGCCGTGGCGGGATCGGACGGGCGCTTGACGTGCCCGCCGGAGGCTGGATCAGAAGGACAGCAGCCCGTCGTTCAGATCGCGGCTCTGCACCGCGATCAGGGGCTGATCGCCGTCCAGCGAGAAAACGAAGACATGTGCCATGTCGTCCTTGAGTGTCAGGCGGCAGAAGGCGGTATCGTTGTCAAAAGGCGCGGGGCATTCGGCCAGATCGGCATGGGCGACGGCGGTTTCAAACGCCTCGTAGGTGAAGGCGCCGCCGTTCACCTCATGCGTGCCGGGCGCGCCTGAACCGGATGCCGCAGCGAGAGACGCGATAGCAGTGAAGAGAGCGGTTGTGGCGAGGGATTTCAACATATCCGATTCCTTTTGTCGGGTTTGATGGCGAATGGCTTACTGAATCCATCAGAATTAAAAAGTTCCAATTTTCGGCATCTTTGACGTGCAGGATTGGCTTTCATCGAGGATAGTCAAAGCATAGGCTGCGCCCATGGCAGATCCCCGATTCATTCACCTGCGCGTTCATTCCGAATATTCGCTGCTCGAAGGGGCCGTGCGGCTCAAGAAGCTGCCGGGTCTTTGCTCGGCGATGCAGATGCCCGCCGTTGCTCTGACCGATACCAACAACCTCTTCGCCGCGCTGGAGTTTTCCGTTGCCGCCGCGGGGGAGGGGGTGCAGCCGATCATTGGCTGTCAGATCGATCTGCGCGTGGCCGAACCTGCGCCGGGCGAACGGGCCGCGCCGCCTGCGCCGGTGGTCCTGCTGGCGCAATCGGAAACCGGATACGAGCATCTGATGAAGCTCAATTCCTGTCTCTACCTGCGCCATGACGGCGAGCTTGCGCATATAACGCTCGACGAGCTGGAGCGGCATTGCGATGGCGTGATCTGTCTCACCGGGGGGCCGGAAGGCGCTGTCGGGCGGATGCTTCAGCAGGGCAATCGGGGTGCGGCGGAAGCGGTGATGAAGCGGCTGGCGGGCATGTTCGGCGACCGGCTCTATGTCGAGTTGCAGCGCCATCCGGGCGAGAATGGTCTGCCCGAGGCCGAAAGGCTGACCGAACGCCCCTTTGTCGAAATGGCCTATGCGATGGGCCTGCCGCTGGTGGCGACGAATGATGTCTATTTCCCGGAATCCGAGATGTACGAGGCGCATGATGCGCTGATCTGCATTGCCGACGGTGCCTATGTGGACCAGCAGGAGCCGCGCCGGCGGCTGACGCCTCAGCATTACTTCAAGTCGCCGCAGGAGATGGCAACGCTTTTCGCCGATCTGCCGGAGGCGATAGAGAACACCGTCGAGATCGCCCGCCGCTGCGCCTTCATGGCCTATCGGCGCGATCCGATCCTGCCGAGATTCGCCGATGACGAGGTCGAGGAACTGAAGCGGCAAGCGCGCGAAGGCCTTGCAGCGCGGCTCGCGGTGATCCCCCACGCCGCCCCTGTCGAGGAATACGAGAAAAGGCTCGAATTCGAGCTCGGCATCATCGAGGGCATGGGCTTTCCCGGCTATTTCCTGATCGTGGCCGATTTCATCAAATGGGCCAAGGAGCAGGATATTCCGGTGGGGCCGGGGCGCGGCTCCGGCGCGGGCTCTCTGGTGGCCTATGCGCTGACGATCACCGATCTCGATCCGCTGCGCTATCAGCTCCTGTTCGAGCGGTTCCTGAACCCCGAGCGGGTGTCGATGCCCGATTTCGACATCGATTTCTGCATGGATCGGCGTGAAGAGGTGATCCGCTACGTTCAGGATAAGTACGGCCACGACAAGGTCGGCCAGATCATCACCTTCGGTGCGCTGCTGTCCAAGGCTGCCGTGCGCGACGTGGGCCGCGTTTTGCAGATGCCCTATGGGCAGGTGGACCGGCTGTCGAAAATGATCCCGGTCGAAGGCGTCAAACCCGTCAGCATCGAAAAGGCGCTCAAGGATGAGCCGCGTCTGCGAGAAGCAGCGCGCGAGGAAGAGGTGGTGGACCGGCTGCTCACCTATGGCCAGCAGGTCGAGGGACTTTTGCGCAATGCCTCCACCCACGCCGCTGGCGTGGTGATCGGCGACCGCCCGCTCGACGAGTTGGTCCCGCTCTATCAGGATCCGCGTTCTGACATGCCGGCGACCCAGTTCAACATGAAATGGGTCGAACAGGCGGGGCTGGTGAAGTTCGACTTTCTCGGTCTGAAAACCCTGACGGTGATCCAGTATGCGCTGGACATGATTTTCAAGACCGGGCGGCCCCTGCATATCGCCGCCGACGGGACGGAGCTTTACGCACCCGCACCGGGCGCCGAGAACGACATCGGGCATATTCCGCTCGATGATGAAACCACCTACAAACTCTACGCCGCCGCAAAGACTGTGGCGGTGTTCCAGGTGGAAAGCTCGGGCATGATGGATGCCCTGAAGCGCATGAAGCCCACCTGTATCGAAGACATCGTGGCACTTGTCGCGCTTTACCGGCCCGGCCCGATGGAGAACATCCCGACCTATTGCGAGGTCAAGAACGGGCTGCGTGAACGCGAATCCGTGCATCCGCTGATCGACCATATCCTTGAGGAAACCCAAGGTATCATCGTCTACCAGGAACAGGTGATGCAGATCGCGCAGGTCATGGCGGGGTACAGCCTGGGCGGCGCGGATCTGCTCCGCCGCGCGATGGGCAAGAAGATCAAGGAGGCGATGGACGCCGAACGCCCCAAGTTCGAGAAGGGCGCGGCAGAAAACGGGGTCGCGCCTGCGAAAGCCAAGGAAGTCTTCGACCTTCTGGAGAAATTCGCCAATTACGGCTTCAACAAGTCCCACGCCGCTGCCTATGCAGTGGTCAGCTACCAGACGGCATGGCTCAAGGCGAACCATCCGGTCGAGTTCATGGCCGGTGTGATGAATTGCGATATTCACCTGACCGACAAGCTCGGCGTGTTCTTCGAGGAGGTCAAGAAGGGGCTGAACCTGCCTTGGGTGCCGCCTTGCGTGAACCGTTCGGAGGCGATGTTCGACGTGCAGGATGGCGCGCTGGTCTATGCGCTGGGCGCTTTGAAAAATGTCGGCGTGGACGCGATGCGGCTTGTCGTCGAAGGGCGGGGCGACAAGCCTTTCGCGACGCTCTTCGATGTCGCCCGCCGCGTCGATCTCAAGCGAGTCGGCAAGCGTCCGCTGGAAATGCTGGCGCGGTCCGGCGCGTTCGACCAGCTTGACCGCAACCGCCGCCGGGTGTTCGAAAGCCTCGACGCGCTGGTCGCCTATTCCGCCGCCATCCACGAGCAGCGCGCTTCCGCGCAGGTGTCGCTCTTCGGAGAGGCAGGCGACGACCTGCCCGAACCGCGCCTGTCGCCGGTCAGCGATTGGCTGCCCGCCGAGCGGCTGGCCGAAGAGTTCAAGGCGGTGGGCTTCTATCTCTCCGGCCACCCGCTCGACGATTACATGGCGGCGCTCAGGCGCAAGGACGTCAAAACGCTCGACGATGTGCTGGCCAAGGCGCAGGGCGGGCCTTGCGTCGTCAAGATGGCCGGTGTCGTCGCCGGCCGGCAGGAGCGTAAATCGGCACGCGGCAACCGTTTCGCCTTCGCCCAGCTTTCCGACCCGACCGGCGCCTATGAGGTGACGCTTTTCGCCGATACGCTCGAGACGGCGCGCGATCACCTTGAGACCGGATCGAAAGTGATCGTCACCTGTGAGGCGACGCTTGAAAGCGATCAATTGAAATTGCTGGGCCGCTCGGTCGCGCCGGTCGATATCGCGGTTGCCGATGCGGTCAGCATGGGCTTGCGCATCTTCGTGGACGAGCCGGGCGCGGTGCCGCATGTCGCCTCGGTCCTGTCGCGCGCCGCCGATCAACTGCCGAAGGCGGGCAAGGGGCCGATCCGCATTTGCTGCCTCGGCGCGCCGGGACTGCCCGGTGAGGTGGATGTCGCGCTAGGGCGCGAGTTTCCAATCACGCCCGAGATCAAGGGCGCGATCAAATCGCTCGGCGGGGTTGTGGAGGTCGAGGAGCTTTGAACGGGACGCCATGCCGCAGTCGCGTCGCTGGACCGTCCAACGCAGCGCCGCTAGGCTGTGCGCGCCTGCAGGGAAGGGGCGCCATGCGACGTATCGCTGCGATCATCTGCATTGCCGCCGCCCTTGGCGGTTGCACGTCCGATCCGCTGGGGCAAGTGCCGCGCTTGTCGGAGGCTGACGTTCCCGATGGCGAGATGAAGGCGACCTTGCAAGCCGGCCCGGATAGCACGGCCAAGCAAAAGGTTCCGTCAGACGCGCCCGCCGGGGGCGGATTGCTCGGGTTTCTGGGCCGCGCGGCGCAGGCGGCGAAGGCAGAGCCGGACGACGGTGCCATCGCGCCCGGTGCGGCGGATGCACGGATCGTCGATCTGGGCGCGCGTCTGCCTTATGGCGAATTGGCACGGGTCTGCGGTGTTGGTCCGCGCCAACTCGGCACGCGCGTCGATCGCTATCCCGAAGGGCGCGGGGTTTACACACTCTACGATTCAGAGCCGGGCAATACCGCGCCGCATACGTTCTACGTGACCGGGTTCGAGGATGGGTGCGCCCGCCAGTTCACCGCCGCGATGAGCATGTTCGGCTCCCCCCAGACGCATGAGCAGTTGCGCTATGGCCTGCCATCGCAGGTGCAGCCCTATTCGAAGACCGATGCCGCTTACGAGAAAATCAAGGCAAAAATCTGCCGTGCGCCCAAGGGTAAGCCCTGCGGCTCGGCCATGCGGCGGCTGTCGCGCGATACCGTGTTCCTGAGCGTTTATGAGCGTTTCGGTTCGAACCCGGCCTGGAAAACGATCCTGCTGCATGACGGGCGGATCGTGGATACCGACATTCGCAGCAATTGACCGATCAGTAATGCGGCGGACGTTCGTCTCCCAGAACGATGCCGCCGCTTCCTTCGGCCTCGCGTTCGGCTTCGCGCTGCATCAGCCTTTCGACGCGCGCGGTCAGCCGTTCGATCTCGCGCGCCTGCGCGGCGACGGTGTCCGAAAGGTCGTCGGTCGTGCGCATCAGATGCGCGATCTTCTCTTCGAGGTCTGTCCTGTCCATCGCCCAGACATGCGCCCGGAGCGCGCTCTTGGCAATAGGTCAACATGCGCGCCCTATTGTTTCGCATGCGAAACATTGGGTCCGATGCGGACCTTTTGCCCCGCCCGTTCCCCTCGGCCGCCTTGCCCCCTCTGCCCCCAGCGTTTAGAGGGTGCGCGGACACAACCCACAGCCGGGACCATATCATGGCCAAGCAGAAGAAAGCCCCGCGCCCCAAGGCGCAGACCCCCAAGGGGTTCCGCGATTTTTTCGGACGCGACGTCACCGAACGCGCCGCGATGCTGAACGCGATTGCCGGGGTCTATCATCGCTATGGCTTCGATGCGCTGGAAAGTTCGGCTGTCGAAACGGTCGAGGCTCTGGGCAAGTTCCTGCCCGATGTGGACCGCCCCAATGAGGGCGTTTTCGCCTGGCAAGAGGATAATGACGGCGACTGGCTTGCGCTGCGCTATGACCTGACCGCGCCGCTGGCCCGCGTCTATGCGCAGCACCGCAACGATCTGCCGCTGCCCTACCGGCGCTATGCGATGGGGCCGGTCTGGCGCAACGAAAAGCCGGGGCCGGGGCGGTTTCGCCAGTTTTATCAATGCGATGCGGATACCGTGGGCGCGGCGAGCGTGGCTGCCGACGCGGAGATCTGCGCGATGCTTTGCGATGCGCTCGAAGAGGTGGGCATCCCGCGCGGCGATTACCTGGTGCGGGTCAACAACCGCAAGGTGCTGAATGGCGTGCTCGAAACGATGGGCGTGGGCGATGACAGCCAGCGCAACGCGGTTCTGCGCACCATCGACAAGTTCGACAAGGTCGGCGAAGCGGGCGTGCGTGAGCTGCTTGGCAAGGGGCGGCTCGATGCCTCGGGCGCCTATATCGACGGCGTGGGCCTGAACGATAAACAGGCCGCGCCCGTTATCGCTTTCTTAACGTCCAGGGGCGATAGTGCCGCGCAGACCTTGGGCAACTTGCGGGATGCGGTCGGTGACAGCACGATTGGCATGGAAGGCGTGGACGAGCTTGGGCAGATGGCTGATCTGTTGGATGCGGGCGGCTATGGGGCCGACCGTATCGTCATCGACCCGTCTGTCGTGCGCGGGCTGGGCTATTACACCGGGCCCGTGTTCGAGGCGGAGCTTACGTTTGAAATCCTCGATGAAAAGGGGCGGAAACGGCAGTTCGGCTCGGTTGCGGGCGGTGGGCGCTATGACGATCTGGTCAAGCGTTTCACCGGGCAGGCCGTGCCGGCCACCGGGGTCAGTATCGGCGTGGATCGCCTTTTGGCTGCCTTGCGCGAAAAGGGCCGTATTGGCCGCGAGGATCATGGCCCGGTGGTGGTCACCGTCATGGATCGCGACCGGATGAGCGATTATCAGGCGATGGTGACGGAGCTGCGCAATGCGGGCATCCGCGCCGAGGTGTATCTCGGCAATCCGAAGAATTTCGGCAACCAGTTGAAATATGCCGACAAACGCAATGCGCCGGTGGCGGTGATCGCGGGTGCGGAGGAGCATGAAAAGGGCATCGTCCAGATCAAGGATCTGATCCTCGGCGCGAAAATCGCCGAAAGCGCGAGCCTCGAGGAGTGGCAGGACCGGCCCAACCAGTTCGAAGTGCCGCGCGCCGATCTGGTGGCCAAAGTGCAAGAGATCCTGGGCCAGTATTGATGGCCGATATTGCCGATATCCGGACGGAAGCAGCACGGCTCTGCGCGATTTTCGAAGACGCGGGCGCGGTTCCGGTGGACTGCCCGATCCTTCAACAGGCTGAAACGCTGCTCGATCTCTATGGCGAGGATATCCGCGCCCGGACATACGTCACCCGCGATCCCTCTCGGGGCGAGATGATGTTGAGGCCGGATTTCACGGTGCCGGTTGTCGAACGCCACATGGCCGAAGGCGCCGATCCGGCGCGCTATACCTATGCCGGGGAGGTGTTTCGCCGGCAGGAAGATCACCCCGACCGGGCATCGGAATATATCCAGGTGGGCTTCGAGATATTCGATCGCGCGGCTCCCGCGACAGCCGATGCGGAGGTGTTCGCGCTTATCGCGGGTGCGCTGGCTCCTCTCGGACTCAAGGCGGTGACTGGCGATGTCGGGCTGTTGATCGCGATGGTCTCCGCGCTCGATCTGTCCGAGGACCGGCGCGCGGCGCTGATGCGCCATATCTGGCGCCCGGCGCGGTTTACCGCTTTGGTTAAGCGGTTCGCCGGTCTGACGCCGGTGCCGCCGACGCGTGCGGCGCTGCTTGCACGGGCGGATCCGATGGCATCGCTTGCGCCGCTGATCGGGCTGCGCGGTGAGGACGAGATCGCAGCACGCATCGCGGCACTCAGGGCCGATGCCGAGGAGCCGCCGCTGCACGCAGAGGCGGTGGCGCTCATTTCTGCGGTGCTATCGGTGTCGGAAACCTGCCCAAACGCGCTGGAGCAACTGCGCGATATCGCGGTGGATATGCCTGCGATCCTGCCCGCGCTCGAACGCTTCGAGGCACGGTGCGAAGCGCTCGCCGCGAAAGGTGTTGCGGTCGAGTCCCTGCAATTCGAAGCCTCCTTCGGGCGCAGTTCGATGGAATATTACGACGGTTTCGTTTTCGGCTTCTACGCCGAAGCCCGGCCCGATCTTCCGCCTGTCGCGACAGGTGGGCGCTACGATGCGTTGACGCGAAGATTGGGGCGTGGGCGAGAGATCCCGGCTGTCGGGGGGGTTATCCGGCCCGACATGGTGCTGCTTCTGGAGGCGGGGTCATGAGCGTCAAGCTGGGGGTGCCCTCGAAGGGCCGGCTGATGGAAAAGACGTTCGACTGGTTCGCTGCGCGTGGCATTGCCCTGTCGCGCACCGGCTCGGATCGCGAATATGCCGGATCGGTCGAAGGCATCGGGAATGTCGATCTCGTGCTGCTCTCGGCCGGGGAAATCCCACGCGAGCTGGCCGCCGGGCGCATTCATCTTGGCGTGACCGGCAACGATCTCATCGAGGAAAAGCTGGTCCAGTGGGATCAGCAGGTCAAGCCGCTCGCCGGGCTCGGTTTCGGTCAGGCCACGCTGATCGTCGCGGTGCCGGAGTGTTGGGTCGATGTGGACACGCTCGATGATCTCGATGGCGCGGCGGCGGCGTTCAGGGCGCGACACGGATTTCGGATGCGGATCGCGACGAAATATCACCGGCTCGTGCGCGATTATCTCAGGCGCGGTGGCGTGGCCGATTATCAGCTTGTGGACAGCCAGGGGGCGACTGAAGGCACGGTGAAGAACCTCACCGCCGAAGCGATTGCCGATATCACCTCCACGGGCGAGACCTTGCGCGCCAATCACCTGAAAATCCTCAGCGATCCTCCGGTGCTGGAAAGCCAGGCGACACTGTTCCTCAGCCGTAGGTCCGAGAAATCGGACGCAGATCGCGAAACGCTGCGGCTTTTGGCGCACATGCTTGGCGTTTAGCGCGCATCAGGCGTAGCGCTCGAACAGCGCGCGCAAATCCACCTTCGCGCCCAGCCGCGTTGCCAGCAGGAAGAGCCCGGCCGCCTTGCGTTGCAGGAACAGCATGTCGATGGGCGGGATGTGCTGCACCCGCCTGTCGCGGCCGATTTCTATGCCTTTTTGCCGCAGTTCGGCGACGAGCGCGGTTTGGCCGAAATCGAACCCGTTCGCGTCAAGAAGCGGCGGGTTTGCAAGCTCCACCAGCGCGAGAATGTCGCGGCGGGCGTCCTGCGGCATCGCCGGGTCCAGAAGCCCGAGATGTTCGAGCGCGTCTTCGATCTCTTCAAGGTTTCCCGAAAGCGCGCTGCGCAGCAGGTGGTGGGCGTTTCGTGCAATCGTGTCCGGTATCCGCCGGGCCGCGCCGAAATCGAGCAGGACGATCTTGCCCCGCTCCGGTTGCCAGCGGAAATTGGCGAAGTTGGGATCGGATTGAACGAAACCGAACTCGAACACCTCCCGCATGAAGAGCGTGATCAGACGTTCGGCCATTGCATCGCGCGTGGACTGATCCGCGCGCTCCAACGCGCTCATGAGCTCGGAGGGAATGAACTCCATGACCAGAACGCTCGGGGCCGATAGATCGGCTTCGAGCCGCGGGACGGTGAAATGCGGATCGTCGGATAAAAGCGTGCCAAACTCGGACAGGTTTTTCGCCTCTGCCGCGTAATCCGCTTCTTCATGAAGCTGTTGCCGCGCTTCCTCAAAAAGCGAGTCGAGCGGGATGTCGCGCGGCAGAAGGTTCGACGCGCGGAGCAAGGTGGCGAGGTTGCGCAGATCGCTGTCGATGCTGTCCCGAATGCCGGGATATTGCACCTTGATCGCAAGATCGCGGCCGTCGCGGGTTTGCGCGCGGTGAACCTGTCCGATCGAGGCGGCGGCGATGGGGCGGGGATCGAACCGCTTGAAACGGCGCGTGAAATCGTTGCCCCATGCGTCGCTCAGCACGCGCTTGAGCTGTTTGGGCGGCATGATATGCGCCTGCGCCTGAAGCGGCGCTAAGATCGCGGCGAGTTCGGGCGTGAGCATGTCGCCGGCTTCGAGAGACAGGAGTTGCCCGAATTTCATGGCTGCGCCGCGCATATGCGACAGATGCGCGGTCAGCCGCCGCGCGTTGCCCGGCGTGAGCAGCAGATCACGCGGCGCCGGGCGTTTGCCGTTCAGCAGCTGTTTCGCGCCGGACAGCGCAGCCGAGCCCAGAAGCCCGCCCGTCATCCCTCCCATGCGCAGGGCGCGGGCGGCGCGGCCCGTCGGGACGGGGCGGGATCGTGGATCGGTGGGCCGTGTCATGCCGCGCAAGGTAACGCGCCGACCCGAAGCGGCAAGCGGCGCTCAGTTGCCGCCGAGCTTGTCTTGCGTTCTGGTGTCGAAATCAGAGGCATCGTGGCGTTCGTGAAGTTGCTCGCTCGGATCGCCGAAGGTGCGGTTGACCTTGCGCCCGCGCTGCACAGCGGGTCGCGCATCGAGCATTTCGGCCCAGCGGACGACGTGTTCGTATTCGTGCACCGACAGGAACTCGCCCGCATCATACTGACGCCCGAGCGCGAGATTGCCATACCAGGGCCAGATCGCGATATCCGCGATGGTGTAGTGATCGCCGGTGATGAATTTTCGATCCGCAAGCGCGCGGTTCAGCACATCGAGTTGCCGCTTCGCCTCCATCGCGAAACGGTTGATGGGGTATTCCATTTTCTCCGGCGCGTAGGCGTAGAAATGCCCGAAACCGCCGCCCAGATAGGGCGCGCTGCCCATTTGCCAGAAAAGCCAGCTTAGCATTTCGGGGCGGATTTCGTCGGGGCCGAGGAAGGCGCCGAATTTTTCGGCCAGATGCATCAGGATCGCGCCGGATTCGAACACGCGCACCGGCGTCGTCCCGGAGCGGTCGACAAGGGCGGGGATCTTGGAATTCGGGTTCACCTCCACGAAGCCGGAGCCGAACTGATCGCCCTCTCCGATGCGGATGAGCCACGCGTCGTATTCCGCGCCCTTGTGCCCGGCTTCGAGAAGCTCCTCGAACATGATGTTCACCTTCACCCCGTTCGGGGTCGCTAGGCTGTAAAGCTGGAACGGGTGATCGCCGACCGGCAAGTCCTTGTCATGGGTCGGCCCGGCGATGGGGCGGTTCGTGCTGGCGAACTGGCCGCCATTGTCCTGGTCCCAGGTCCAGACCTTCGGGGGTGTATAGGCATCGGCCATGATCGTCGCTCCTTGGAAATTGGTATTTCTAATCTAGGGGATGTGGGACAGGGCGCCAGCGCGCTGCCGCGCAGGGCCTGTGCGCCGGGTTCAGAGAACGCCGATCTCCGCCAGGGCACCGGCCAGCTCGGCCGGCAGCGTATCGTCACTCGCGCGCGCCTTGCCGAGATCGACCGGCGCGTCTTCGGGCTTGAGATAGCGCCAGCCTTGGAAAGGGCGTTTCGGTGCGGTGGCGGTGCGAACAATCTCGGGGTCGAGCACGATGGCGCAGCGGCGGATACCGTCATCGCCGATCATCTCGTCGAGCCGGATGACCCGCTGGCGGGCCTGCAGCACCCCCTTGATCACCCAGTAGATCGACCCGCCATTCACGATCTCGGCCTCGCGTTTGGGCCACATGCGGGTCAGGTGATAATAATAGTCGTCCCGCCGCTGGCGCGAGCGGTTCTTCTGCCAATCCTCCATCTGCTCGACACTGTCGGAGCCGACGGAAAGCTTGATGAGGTGGATATGATCGGGCATCGGATTTCCTTTGCGCAGAACATAAGCGCCGGGCCGGGCGGCGCAAGTGCTTCCATGCCGCGCCGTGCCGGGCTAGTCTGGGTCTCCGCCGTCAGACAGGGAATCGCAGACATGACCCGCTTCACCGCGCCGATCGCCGAGCAGATCTGGGATATGAAATACCGGCTGAAAAAGGCCGATGGGACGGTGGTGGACAACACGGTCGAGGACACCTGGCGGCGCATCGCGCGTTCATTGGCCAGCGTGGAGGACGACCCTGCCCGTTGGGAGGCGGAATTCTACGCCGCGCTGGAGGATTTCAAATACCTGCCCGCGGGCCGGATCACCGCCGGGGCGGGCACCGCGCGGAAGGTGACGCTCTTTAACTGCTTCGTGATGGGAACGATCCCCGACAGCATGGGCGGGATTTTCGAGATGCTCAAGGAAGCCGCGTTGACGATGCAGCAGGGCGGGGGGATCGGCTATGATTTCAGCACCATCCGGCCCAAGGGCGCGGATGTGACCGGGGTCGCGGCGGATGCGTCCGGCCCGCTCAGCTTCATGGATGTGTGGGACGCGATGTGCCGCACGATAATGTCGGCGGGCTCGCGACGCGGTGCCATGATGGCGACGATGCGCTGCGATCATCCCGATATCGAGGCCTTCATCGCCGCCAAGGCCGATGCCGCGCGGCTTCGCATGTTCAACCTCAGCGTTCTGGTGACGGACGATTTCATGGCGGCGGTCAAGGCGGATGGGTCGTGGGACTTGCAATTCGGCGGCAAGGTCTATCGCACGGTCGAGGCGCGGGATTTGTGGAACCGCATCATGCGCGCGACCTATGACTATGCCGAGCCGGGGGTGATCTTCATCGACCGGATCAACGAGGCGAACAACCTGAGCTATTGCGAAACCATCGCGGCGACCAACCCCTGCGGCGAGCAGCCCCTGCCGCCCTATGGCGCGTGTCTGCTTGGGTCGATCAACCTCGCCCGCCTGGTGACCGATCCGTTCGAGGACGCCGCAGCGCTCGATACAGGTGCGCTGGACGAGCTGGTGGCGACGGGCGTGCGGATGATGGACAACGTGGTCGATGCGTCGAATTTCCCGCTCGAGGCGCAGGCGCGAGAGGCGCAGGCGAAGCGGCGGATCGGGCTGGGCGTGACGGGGCTTGCCGATGCGCTTTTGATGTTAGGGCTGCGCTACGGTTCGGACGAGGCGGCGCGTCAGACGGAGCGCTGGCTCCACGCGATCGCCCGCGCCGCTTACCTGGCGTCGGTCGAGTTGGCGAAGGAAAAAGGGGCGTTCCCGCTTTTCGATGCGGAGAAATTCCTCGCCTCGGGCATGATGCAGCGGATGGACGAGGATGTGCGCGAGGCGATCCGCGAGCATGGCATCCGCAACGCGCTGCTGACCTCGATCGCGCCCACGGGCACCATTTCGCTTTACGCCGGAAACGTGTCGTCGGGGATCGAGCCGGTCTTCGCCTATAGCTACAGCCGCAAGGTGCTGCAGAAAGATGGCACAAGAACGGAGGAGGAGGTTGTCGATTACGCGGTGCAGATGTGGCGCGAGATGTTCGGCGACCGCCCGCTGCCGGATCATTTCGTGAACGCTCAGACCCTGTCCCCGCTGGAGCATGTGAAAATGCAGGCGGCGGCGCAAAAATGGGTCGATTCGTCGATTTCCAAGACGATTAACTGCCCGGAGGACATCTCCTTCGAGGCCTTCAAGGACGTCTACATGGAGGCGTTCGAAACCGGCTGCAAGGGCTGCACCACCTACCGTCCGAATGACGTCACCGGATCGGTATTGAGTATTTCTGAAGAGAAGACCGAGGGCGGGGCGCCCGAGGTTCTGGCGGCGACGGGCGGCGAGCCTCAGCAGCCGCATGGCGATGTGATCTACATGTCCGAACCGCTCGACCGGCCGCAGACGCTGGAGGGCAATACCTACAAGCTGAAATGGCCCGACAGCGAACATGCGATCTATCTGACGATCAATGACATCATCGTCGGCGGGCATCGGCGGCCTTTCGAGGTGTTCATCAACTCGAAGAACATGGAGCATTTCGCCTGGACGGTGGCCTTGACGCGGATGATCTCGGCGGTGTTCCGGCGCGGCGGGGATGTGTCTTTCGTGGTCGAGGAGCTCAAGGCGGTGTTCGATCCGCGCGGCGGCGCCTGGGTTCAGGGCAAATACATCCCATCGATCCTCGCTGCGATCGGCGGGGTGATCGAGCAGCATCTGATCGCGATCGGGTTCCTGGAGGGCGAGGGCATGGGGCTGAAATCGGACCCGCGGGCGCAGGTCGTCAATCTCGACAATCCGCGCGGCGCGCCATGTCCGGCCTGCGGCCAGTATGACATGCGGATGATCGAGGGTTGCATGACCTGCGGATCGTGCGGTCACAGCAAATGCGGATGAAGCCTCGCGGCGGGGTGTGAGGCCATGTCTGACATAGCAAAACGTGACCATTCCTGAGGTTTTTTGACCTCTCGACACAGATCAAATGACCACCGAGAGCACTGCTTTCGGTGGTTTTCGTTTGTATTCAATGCCTTGTCCGAATTCGACGTATGAGGTGTCTTTAAGCGGACTGTACCGTGCGAGCATTGTGCCAAGGGCTTGCTCTGCGTCACGGATGTTCCCTAAAAGTTCTACAGGGTTCCGGAACCTTTCACATCTCACCGCCCGACTGATTTCGGCTTGGGCGACCTGCGCGGAGACGTCTTCGCGCATTGAAAGGATTCCACCATGACCCGCGCCACGACGACCATACCGTTTCACAACCTGACCTTCATGGACGACATCGCCAAACTCCGCGATATCGAGGAGCGGTGGAAGAGGTTCCTCAAGCATTTCCGTCGAGAGGCGCAGGAGGCGGACCTTGCGGCAGGGAAGATCACAAAGGAAGATCTGGTCGCCCCTTATGACCTGCTCGACGAGTTTGACCGCCGCCGCATCAAACGCCGCGCCATGCGTCTGCTCGAACGCGCGCATTCCAAGACGGGTATGTATCACCTGAGTGAAGAACACCGCGCCCGCCTGACGCCCCTGCGCGGCGGCTTGCCGGTCGCCAAGATCACAACCGAGCACGAGGCCGACGAGATCGCGGCAGCCCTTCACGCCGAGATGCCTTGGATGGCCCCTGCGACGGAAGAGGTGTGGCACGGATTGCGCGCATCAGCGCGTGAGGGACTACCAGGCCTTCGGTTCAATCCCATGGTGCTGGTCGGTTCACCCGGGATCGGCAAGAGCTTCTGGGCCCGACGATTGGCGCATCATCTGAATGTCCCAACGACCAAGATCGAAGCCACCGGAGAACCTGCCGCCTTTTCCATTGTTGGCTTGCAAAAGGGCTGGGGCAGTGCATCGCCGGGCAAACTGGTGCAAACCGTGCTGCGGGACCGTCACGCGGGGCCGCTGATGATCGTGGACGAGGTCGAGAAGGCTGACGAGGTTTATTCGAACAAAGGCTCACGCCATACGCTCACCGATGCCTTACTGCCCCTGTTGGAACGCATGACAGCCTGCGAATGGCAATGCCCGTTCTTTCAGATACACATGGACATGTCCTGGGTGAATTTCGTCCTGACGGCCAACAGCCGAAAGGGCTTGCCCGAGCCCTTTCAAAGCCGCTGCGTCGTTCTGGACCTGCCCGACCTGACGCCGGAGCAACTTCGGCACTTCGCGATCGCGGAAGGAACGCGACGCGGCTTCCCTGAACCAGCGCTGGTAGCACTGGTCGACGTCTTCGATTGCGGCGCCATCTCGAACGCGCGATTGAGCCTGCGCACGGTCAGCCGGATGTTGGACAGGGCGGAGACTTTGGCCCATCGACCGATGCTGAACTGAAAGGTCGAAAGACATGGATAGGAATTTTCATTCCGTTAAGAGCCGCCCAAAGGTGATCATATTGCACCTCGGGTCGGTCGAAAGTGGTGCTGAACGTATGTGTGGCGTCCTTGATGGCATCAGCGAGGCCGCAATTGCGACTGGGTTGCCCATCATCGTGATCGCTTCATCTGTAGGCAGCATGCCAGCCCCCCTTAAGGACATAGAAGCCCCACGAAATTCCGTCGCTCAAGACAGCCAGCAGGCATTGAACATGATGACGAAAATGGCGTTTTGCGAGCTGTCTGATGTATTGTGGGTCACGGGTGTGATGGAAAACGGTGCCACACCGGAAGGCGTTTCCAGAACTCCGTTAGAAGAAGCGATTCCCCGTCTCCAAAGCCTTTCTAATAGCCATCGCCGCGCCTCGCTCCGGGGAAATATACCAGCTGAACCCGAGATGGCGCATACAATCCTGTTGCCGCTGGACCTCGATCTTGGCTCCATGGAGGATCCCCATAGGCTTTTGACCCATGGGCGTTTCATCTTTGACGCCGTGTTGCTGCTCGAAGGTCAGGTTCCAATGGCCGGCTTCGCAGTAAAGACCCTTGAAAAACTTGTAGCGGACTTCGCGCCGATTGTTACCAACTTGGATAACGATTTCTTCGACGGGGGCGAAGAGCTGCGCACGAATTTACGTCGGCTCTCGGCAAGAGGTGCGAAATCGGTGATTGCGGTATCTCGCCATTTGGATGACGGGCCAGACTACCGGTTTGTGGAGGAACAGGTCAAAGCTGGAGGGCTATTATGGTACCACACCGCCTGGGATGGTTTGGTCAAAATAAATATCGGGACACCCGGCGCGCTCAGGCATGAGTGAACTCATCAAATTATCTGATACATGCCAAAGCGTGACGTCAGACTACAAGATGCGCGAAGAGCGGCTGTTCGAGGCATTCGCAAGCTATCGAGTTACCATGAGCGTAAGCTCGCAATAGCGTCGCGCATACATCCATACGCCATGACTTCTTGCGCCTTTAATAGATTCAACAGCCAATAAGAAAATGAGCTTCCGTCATTGACCCGACACTTGTAGCCTTTTGTTTTTGAAAAGTATGTTGTGTGAGAGAGGGGTTGAAACGGTGATGCCGGACAGCGCGAATATAGAAAAAAGCGACGATACTGTCCCTATGCGAATTCTAGCGTGGTCGGAAAACCGCCCGCTATGGCAACGCGATGCCCTGCGCCGCATTGTACTAAACGGCTATCCGGACGAAGCTGCGTTCGAGGAGTTATTGGCGCTCTGCAAGAAAGAGCACGGCGATGAGACGGTGACTTTGGCAGCCAGGCCACTCTCGAAGGACCACCTGCCGGTTGATCCTGGTGTCGGCGAGTCAGTTTCCCTGTCCGGCATCGCAAATGTTTCTGGTGTCAATCAGCTGGCAACCGGTCAGACCCTGAACTTTGAGGAGTCAGGCCTGACCATAGTTTACGGCCAGAACGGCACCGGAAAATCTGGCTACACTCGGATTCTCAAGAGGGCTTGTCGCTCAAGACATGCCGGCGAGATCATGCCTGATGTTTACAGCGCTTCGCCAACGCGCACTGCAAAGGCCGAGCTGAAAATTTCGCGTGCCAGTGGCACAGCGGAAACGGTCGCATGGGAAGATGAGGGTCAGACCGAAGAGATGCTTTCCGCCATTACGGTCTTCGACCGTGATGCGGCTTCGGTACACGTTCAGAAGAAGAATGAGGTTTGGTTCCGCCCCTTCGGCCTTGATATTCCGGATGACCTCGCCGGTGTTTGTCAGGAAATAAAGGCGCGCCTGACGACCGAGCAAGAAACACTGGAGCAAAAACGTAACTCTGTTTTCCTCAATCCGATCTGGTCAAGCCGCTCTGAGCTTGGCAAAGCCCTGTCTTCGCTTCGTCATGATACCGATGTCGGCGCCGTAACGCCCAAGACAGCCTTTTCGAATGCAGACGAAGCGCGCCTGATCAAGCTTCAATCCGATCTCGCTCAAGACTCCGCCGTGGCGGCACAAGCCCAACGCGACTACGCAGCCCAGCTCGATCAATTGGAAACCTATTTGAAGCGGATCGAGCAGACGCTGAATGACGAGGCCCGTCAGGCGCTACATGCGACGAAAAAGGGTGCTGACGACATGCGCATGGCCGCCAACACGGCAGCGCATGATGCGTTCTCTGGATTGGCGCTTGTTGGCGTTGGTGAAACCGTCTGGCGGACTCTCTGGGAATCCGCCAGATCATATTCGCAAATGGCGAAGGAAGGTGGTACGCCGTTTCCACCATCGGCTGGAGATATCTGCGTTCTGTGCCATCAGCAAATCGACGAGCCTACCGCGGCGCGGATGCTTGGCTTTGAAGATTTCATCAAGAAGGACACAGAAACTAAAGCGGCTGAAGCTGAGCACGCCTTCAAGGAAGCAGAGCAAAAATTCCGCTCCATGGTCGTTCACGTTAACAAGGTCTCGGCGGCATATCGAAGTTTGAGAGCCGGAAACTTCGCGCTCGCAAGGCAAGTGCTGAGGTTCATCGCGCTTGCGCGGCGTGTACAGGGGCAGACTCTTGCACAGCTATCCGGCCAAGATGTTCCGAATCCGTTGGCTTTGCCGGAATCCGTCGCGGAGGCGGTAAACACCGAAGCTGCGCAGACACGAGTCTATGCGGCTTCTCTCGATGATGCATCCGGCTGCGAAGCACGGGAAGCCTTGCTCGATGAACAGGCCGATTTGCAGGATCGGAAACAAAGTCACGAGTTGCTGGATATTGCGAAAACAGAGATCGCGAGGCTCGCAGAGTTAAAGCGCATTGAAGACTGCTTGCGCGACACTGCCACCACTGCGATCACGCGGCTCGGGAACGAAATCGCCGACAATCTTATCACGCCGCGTATGCGCGACCGGTTTCAACAAGAGATCGTTGCGCTGGCTGGTAATCGGGTGCGGGTCGAGGTCGTGCGCTCGGGGGGCAAATTCGGTTCACCGCAATATGAAGTAAAGCTCTATGCCAACCCTAAGGCCAAGGTTCATGATGTGCTCAGCGAGGGTGAGCAGACGTGCGTTGCGTTGGCTTCATACCTTACCGAACTAGCGAACGCATCGCACACATCGGCGCTTGTGTTCGATGATCCGGTTTCCTCGCTCGATCATCGCTGGCGTTCAAAAGTCGCCAAGCGCCTGGCAAAGGAAGCCGGCGTGCGGCAAGTAATCGTGTTCACGCATGACATGATCTTCGTCAACGATCTGGCACAGTTGGCTTCGCAGCGAAATACGCCGACTAAGCTGGCGCATCTTACGCGCGGACAGGATGTCGTCGGCATCGTAAACAAGGACTTGCCTTGGACGGCCTCTAGTATTCGAGACCGGATTGACAAACTTGAAAAAGAAGCTCGCGCGGCAACGCGCCTGTTCGAGGAGAATGACGACGAGGCCTACAAAACGGCAGTATCTTCGCTCTACAGCCGATTGCGTGCGACTTGGGAACGGGCGCTAGAGGACATCGTATTTAACAAAGTTGTAATGCGCCACCGCGATTACATTGACACCAAAAATCTGAAACGCGTCACAGCCTTGGAAGAGGCCGATGTGCAGATTTTCCAAAAAGGGTTCAAAAAATGCTGCGACTTTGTCGACGCGCATGATCCTTCCCGCGGCCATGATCCCGAGCCACCAGAGCCATCGGAAGTCATGGCTGACATTAAGTCGTTGCAGGACTGGACTGAAGGTTTGCGCTCCAAGATGAACCGGGTTTCTTGAAGCGATACCAACTGTATCATGGCTCGTTCTGAATGCCGTCCGCTTTGCCTTTGATATCAATACATCTTATCGATGCAAGCAACTAGTACCATCGCTGCTGAAGGAGATTCGAACTATGGAACAGGCGACTAAGCAGTATGTCCGCCTTCAGCCCCTCGCCGAACAACACTGCATCGCGGCCAATGTCGATGCCCTGATGGCACCCTGCGACCGGCTGGAGGCCAGCCTCACCGCCACTATCCGAAGCAAACTCCCCAACTTCGTCCTGCACGAGGCACTGAGGCCTTCTGTAGGATCAGTCAACGCATGACCGAAATTCGCGCGGTTCATCGGTTCTTTCCAGTTGGGCAAGGCTTGTTTGCCACCGGTTCGGTAGAGTTCTGGCCTCCCCGACGAAGACCGCGCCGAATTGTAGATACTGGCGGACCGTCGAGACCGGCACCGCTCGGGCCATATCGCTGGGTCTATGATTGTGGATCCAGTTCGGGAAAGCGGCTAGTCACCAACGCGATCGACGATTTGAAACGTGATTGCCGTGGTGAGAAAATCGACCTTCTCACCCTTTCGCATTTCCACAATGACCATATCAGCGGTGTAGTTGAACTGCTGAATGTGATCGGTGCCAAGACAGTAATGCTACCGTGGGCACCCTTGTGGCATCGCCTACTGATCGGTTTTGAACAAGGGCTGAGGGCAGAAGACCCCGAGATGTTGTTCTATGTCGACCCAGTGCAATACTTCACCCAGGAGGCGGGTGACGGGTTTGAACAGGTCCTGTTCGTTATGCCCTCTAACGATGATGGGCCACCATTCTCACCCGAACCAACTGCAGCTCCCGAACCGCCCGAAGAGTTTGATGACCCCGAAAAGCCGTCTGGGCCCGGCGAACCAGTTTCATATGGCGATTTGGAAGGTGCGTACGGTGACTTGGACCATCGCATTCGGATGCTTCCTCCTGGCAACGCAATTGCCATCTATGGGGTTTGGGAATTTCTGCCTTACAATGATCCCGCGACAAAACCAGATGACACATTTGGGTTTGCTTCAAAAGTCGACACATATCGAGGCTCGCTGCTGAACAGCAGCGAAAACAAACGGCAAAGTGCCCTTGATGACCTAAGGAAGCTCTATGAGACTAACTTCGGTCGTGGGGCGGCGATGAACAATGTCAGTTTACTCCTTTATGGCGGTGCAGTTGGACCTTGGATGGGGCAAAGGATTTGCAATTGTGATTGCGTTTATCGCCGACTTATCGGCGCTTGCGGCTGTTGGAAGGAACATGAAACGAGAGGTGCGATTCTGCTAACAGGCGATGGGAATCTGAACGCTGCGGAGAAATGGGACAGTTTTGAGAGTTACCTTGATGCGCGCCGCGCAAGACGCGTTAGCGTGTTTCAGGTTGCGCATCATGGTGCGAGGGCCAATTGGCACGATGGCCTTGCGGCACTTGCTGCGCCGACGACAAGCGTATTTAGCTCTGAGCCAAGCCTTAGCTACGGCCACCCGCATGCAGAAGTCCTACGAGATTTCTGGACGTTCGGCCCGATCCAAGTGGATCAGCTGTCAGGGTTTTCAGTTCGAATCCATCTGGAGCGGTGAGTTGGCTGATTTGAAAAAGTCTGTGGGTAAAGTCGAGCACAGTGAGTGGCCGAAACGCCCGGGTCCCGACTTTTGCATCGACAGGTAGATGTTCTTTGCGAAATCGGCAGTATTGGTGAACCAAATTGCGGCACTTTGAGGTGGCAGGTAAAATTTGAGCCGGCGTTGATTCCCAATGACGCTCACCTCGGAGCTGTGTTTCCCGCCCCCCGCATTGCTCGCTGGAACATCAACGCCATGAGCATCTTGCGCGCCTCCTCGTCCTGCATGAATGCGTTCCGCATAGCGTTATCCCGTTGGAAGGCCTGCCGGGCACGGCGCATGAATTCCTTGTCAAAATGGGGGCGGACGTCGCGAGGATCGTTGTTGCGGAGCATCTCGGCGAAATCATCGTCAGCCAAGATGTCGTTGTTCACCGCCTCAAACCGAATGTAGTCATCGTCGGTGAAGTTGGTCCCATGGCGGCTGTTGAAGGCCTCAATGATCTCGGCAAGAGTTTTAGACTCTTCTTCGGTGAAGGGGTTGGCACCGAACCGGTCGATCGGGCTAAGCGGTGCATTGTCGTCCCGATCGAGGCTTGCATCCATGGGGCCGCCTTCTTTCTCCAGTCGGTACGCCTCAAGTTCCAGCATGTCGTCAGTGACATCCTCCCCGTGGGGCGCCTGCCGGCTCGGCAGGATGCGCTTGAGCCATGACCCGTAGACATGCAGCTTCTCAAGGTCCGTGTCGCCCATATCGACCACCTGCGCGATGAAGGAATAGAAGCGCAGGAAAGAAGCGAGGACCTGCCGGAATTCTTCCTGATCCTCCTCGTTCAGGTTCTCGGAGAACCGCGAGACAGCCTGACGGACTATGCCTTCCAGGATCGGCCTCTCGTCGGCCCTCTGGCGCGCCGCAAGGAAGCGCTCGATGAACCGGTCGATTTCGGCCTGATCAATGACTCCAAACGTCTTGAGGCGTGCTTCAAGGTTATAGACCTGGTTGGGGTCGGACAGGTCTTCGAGAGTCGTGACGTTGTGGTAGGGCTTGAACGCCTCCTGTATCTCCTCGACGGAATTGCGGAAATCGAGAATGAAGGTGCGATCCTTGCATGGGTAGATCCGGTTAAGGCGCGCAAGTGTCTGGACGGCTTGCAGACCGCTCAGACGGCGATCCACATACATCGCCACCAGTTTCGGTTGATCAAACCCCGTTTGGTACTTCTGAGCTACCACGAGGACGTTATAGCCGTTCCCGTCGAATTGCCGTGGCAGTTCCGTTTCGCCAAACCCGTTCATGCCGGCTTCGGTGTAGGGCTGGCCGTCCACGTTGATTTCGCAGGAAAACGCAACCAGGGCGCGGACGTCGGTGTAGCCATGATCTTCGATGTATTTGGCGATGGCCATCTGGGTTCGGATCGCGTGTTCGCGGCTGGCCGTGACCACCATGGCCTTGGCCTGACCGGACAGCTCCGGCAGGGCATGGCGACGGAAGTGCTCGACGATCACCTCGGCCTTCTGGCTCATGGAATACTCATGGAAATCGATGAATCGCGCGACCTTGCGGGCGGACTTTCGCTCCAGCAGCTCGGGATTATCTTCGATCGCCTTCTCCAGCTTTGCGTAGGAGCTGTAGGTTTGATAGTTTCGCAAGACATCGAGGATGAAGCCTTCCTCCACGGCCTGCCGCATCGAGTAGAGGTGGAAGGGCTCTGGGCCGTTTTCACCCATTTGGCCGAAACGCTCCAGCGTGACGTTCTTGGGTGTTGCAGTGAAGGCGAGGTATGACAGATTGGCCTGAGGGCCGCGTAGACGTTGCAGTTCCAGCAGGGCCTGCTCGGTGGCGGCCAGCTCCTTTTCCTCATCGCTCAATTCCCCATCGGCCAGCACCTTTGCCATGCTGTCGGCGTGCTTGCCCGATTGCGAGCTATGCGCCTCGTCGATGATGATTGCGAAGCGCTTGCCGTCCTCATTTTTTAGAACCGACAGCTGATCGGTCGAGAACTTATGGATCGTTGAGATGATGATCTTCGCGCCTTCCTCAATCGCTTTTTTCAGCTGTCGCGAGGTGCCGTCGATCGGTCGAACATATTTGTCGGTCTGAGCGAAGGACTTCACTGTCTGCTGCAACTGGCGGTCCAGAACGACGCGGTCGGTCACAATGATAATCGTATCAAAGATCGCTTTGTCCTCATCGTCATGCAGCGTGGCCAAGTGATGCGCGGCCCATGCGATCGTGTTGGATTTTCCAGAGCCGGCGGAATGCTGAAATAGGTAGTTCTGCCCGGCGCCGTTGGTCTTAGCGTCCTGCACCAG
Source organism: Marivita sp. GX14005 (assembly GCF_023370775.1). Lineage (GTDB taxonomy): Bacteria > Pseudomonadota > Alphaproteobacteria > Rhodobacterales > Rhodobacteraceae > Marivita. The sequence goes on along the minus strand of NZ_JAMCCQ010000001.1, from coordinate 350,773 downwards.
CATCCGCACTGCGTCGAGCTGCTGGAAGCGCGGCCAGATCGTCGTGCGTTTGACCTTGCCGCCGGGCTGTTCGACCTCATCAACCAGAACGAAGCGATGCAGGATCGACAGGAACACCTCGCGCGAGAACACCGCCTGCCGCGCGCCGATATCGCGATATAGATATGCGATGCGGAACTCGTCCTCCACGTCCGGGTTGCCCGCACCGCCATCGCGGCCCCGGTTGAAGGGCAGGAAGCGGGTGCGGCCATTGTCCAGCCGCGTGGTCATCGACACGTTGTCCTGATCCAACGCGAAATGCACCAACCCGCCGCGCTTGAAGGTCAGCAGAGGCTCGCCATTGGGCGAGCGGTCCTTGCGATACTGCGCCTCAGCGGTCTGATAGGTCGATCCGGTGAGGGTGTTCTTCAACTCCAACGTCACCACAGGAATGCCATTGACGAAGAGCACCACGTCAATTGCGTTCTCGGACCGCTGGGAATACCGCACCTGCCGCATGACCCCAAGGATATTGCCCTCATAGGCGCGCAAGGTCGCGGGATTAAGGCCAGACGCTGGCTTGAAGGCGCACAGGTCGATCTTGATGCCCGGCACGATGGTGATGCCGCCGCGCAGCACGTCGAGGGTGCCCACGGCCTTCAGACGCGCCTCCACCTGCCGTACGAGCGTCTCACGCTCCTTGCCAGGGTACTGCCCGCAGAGCTTGTCCCAAGCGGCCGCTTGCGTGTTACGCACGAACTGCTCGATCATCTCGGAGTCCAGCGCTGTCTTGCGGTCAAAGGCCTGCCAGGGCCGCTCGACCCAACCTTGCTGACGGACGAGCTGGTCCACCAGATGTACTTCGACCGCTTCTTCGGTGTGCAGCTTGTCTCGGGAGATTTCGGGGCTGGTCATTGGTGTCTCGCAATCAATGTCTTTACAGATGAATGCAGGTTGCGCAGATCCCGTGCCGCCTTAGGCACGATCTCAATGCGCTCGAATGGAATGCCGTGGGCGATATCGTTTCGGGCATCCCGGATGTTTCGAAGGTTCGGAATGGCAACGCCTGCAAGCTGTCCACTGTTTTTCAGCCCTTCAAGCAGGGCAAGTTTGATCCCGAAGGACAAAGTCAGGATAGGCGACCCAAGATCGTCACGCCTGGCCGCGCGCTTGAGCCCTTTTTCAATCTCGATCTTGATGATCCCGCGTGGATCGTGGACCAACGTGTGCCATTTAGCCGGATCAGGAGCGGCAAGATCGAGCAACCCTGCAATGTCCTCTTCCAGATCGGTCAAAGCAGCGAATAAGGCAATCCGAACAGGCAGCCTCTGCAAATCGTGAACGGTGACGAGGCCACACACAATGGACCGCTCGTCTGCGGTCACAAATGTCAGCTCATCAACGCGTCCGCTTGCCGCGAACTCCAACAGGGGAAGGGTACTGCGGATGCCCACACAGTGTCGCTCCTGCATGTGCGTTGACACTGACTGACGCATCTCAGCTGGTGCGACTTCCCGGCAGTCTATGATGCCGATGACTTCCGCTGCGGGGTCCCTTGGGTCATTGCCTTCGATGACGGGCAGCGCGTCATAGACTTCGGGCACGTGCTGAAAAGCCTCGGCAACGGTCTGACCCTCGAGTGCGCAGAGGAATGCATCCCTTGGGGTCATGATCTGGTCTACCGTCAGCTGCGCCTGCAGGGCAGAGTGATCCCCTGTTCGGTAGCTGGCGACCGATACGACAGGCGCATTCATTCCTGCATCTCCCCTTCAATCCGGTCGAGGGTGGCGGAGGTCGTTTCGGTGCGGGTGTAGCTGTCCACGTCGATTTGGCCTGTGACGGCGGCGGTGATTAGGGCGGCACGGTATTCGCGGAGTAGTTCTGTAGCCTTCGCATTCTTTCTTACGAGCGTGTCTTCTCGGGCAGCACGTGCCCTGACCTGCTGCAATATTCTTGACTGTCGTTCCAAAGTTGGAACGGGCAAGCGCATATCCAAGAACGCGTCCGCGTATAGGCGAAGTCGGGAAGAGTGGATTCCCTTGCTGCGCCGCGTTGCCTCGGCGACGAAAGGTTTGGAGCGCACCAAAAGATCCAGGTATTCAGGTAACAACTTGCCACTGGTCGGGCGATAAATCCCATAGGCTGGACTTATGAGGCCGGCTTCTTTGCTGACACCCATGGCGCCCATCCACGCCCACATCGTATTGATCACAAGGTCATCAGGCTGGACAAGCTTATAACCCTCATGACTTTCGGCCATGATCATGTTCACGGTTTTTTCTGAACGCTTTGTGACGCCCGCGAGATGTGAAACGGTGAGCAATTCCTCTTCGCCATTCTCACTTAGCTCCACGCGCTCCCGAAAATGGACCTTCGCCCGTTCTCGATTGATCTCGCACGGCAGGTTTTCAAGCCAGTCGGTCGTGGATGGGCGCTGGCTTTCTTCCGGCAATCCAACCAGTAGACTAGCAACAAGGGCTTCTCGGCTCTCTTGTACTTTTGCCTCAAATTTTGCGCGCAACTCGATCAGCATATCAATGCGCGCGGTTTCGCGGTCGAGGAAGGCGGATCCGTTTTTGGGTGGGGAGGTCGGTTACAACTAGTCGATAGTTCAAGATTGCTTTTTCGCTAACTCGCTTCAAGCCGCCCGCGCCTGTCATACTTTTCAGGCCTTCTGCTCGAAAGTCTTCACTAGAAAGAAGGTAGATCAGAAATTGGGGATCAAGCTTTGATCGGTTCGGACGCACGACATGAACTTCGGATGTAGCAAAGCCAATTCCGTTCATAAGCTTGGTTGCGAGGGCTTTTTTGCCGTTTTCAAAACAGGGTGTCACTTTTGCCAGTAGGACATCACCATCTGCAAAGAAATTGTAACTGCCTGATCGCACTTCACCCAATGGCTTAGTTATGCTTGTATCAAGACCTCCAAGGCCATCTTGGAGCGCATCCATGGGTGCGAATGTTACCTCATCGCCGTCACCAATCTCACCGATTTCCGATGGTGACGGCGCAACACTGAGCAGGTGTCGAAGCCGCATCACGCCACACTCTCTTTCAGCAGCCCTGCAATACCGGCTTCCAGTGCCTTCAGCTCCGCATCAATCTCCTCCAGCGGCCGCGGCGGCACGTACTGATAGAAATACCGGTTGAAGTTGATCTCGTAGCCCACGCGGCCCACCTGACGGTCGGTAGCGTCCACATGGGATGTATCCACCCAGGCGTCGGGCACGAAGGGCTCGACCTCGCGCGCGAAATACGCCTGCCAGTCCTCGCCCAGGGGCACCAGCTCGTGATCGCGCAGCTTGGTATCGGGTTCGGGATCGCCGTTCTTGTCGGTGCAGATCTCGGCCTCTTCGTGCGGCTTGCAAAACTGCGCCACCAGCACCTTGAGCGCTGCGGCAGGCAGCTTGACCCCGCGCTCGGCCATGGCGTCCGTCACGTCAGCGATAAACACGGCGCGATCCATCCAGGCCTCGCCCAGTTTCTCCTCCAGCATGGCGCGCACTTTGTCGGTGAAGCCATCGAACTTCTTGCCCGCCTTCTCCAGCGCAGCCATGGCTTTTTCATCGGCCTTGAGGGCGCCCAGCAGATCATGGGTGATTTCAAGCCTAAGCCGTAGGGGGCGTTCCACCCGGATCTCGCGATAGCCGAAGTCGGTCGTGTCGAAGATCTTGGACACGTCGCCATAGCCCGACTGGCCATTCAGGAAATCGCCATAGATGCGCACGATCTCGGCCCGTGCCACATCGCCGATCTCGCGGCGTTTGGACCCCAGAGACTTGCGCATGGACTGCCAGAACCGCTCGCCGCTGGCGTCGATCAACTGTACCTTGCCGCGCCGCTCCGCAGGCTTGCGATTGGACAGAATCCAGATGTAGGTCTGGATGCCGGTATTGTAGAAAATGTCCGTGGGCAGGGCGATGATCGCCTCCACAAGATCGGTTTCCATGAGCCAGCGGCGGATTTCGGAATAGCCCGAGGCCGCGCCACCCGAGAACAGCGGCGAGCCGTTCATGACGATCCCCACGCGCGAGCCCTTTTCATCGTCTCGCATCTTGGAGATCATGTGCTGCACGAACAGGAGTTGCCCGTCAGACGTGCTGGGCAGGCCCGCGCCGAAGCGGCCCTGGTGGCCCAGGTCCTCGGCTTCTTCCTTGATGGGGGCGGCGTATTTCTTCCAGTCGACGCCGTAGGGCGGATTGGAGAGCATATAGTGGAAGGTCTCAGCGCGGTGGGCGTCTTCAGTCAGGGTGTTACCATAGGCAATGCGTGAGGCGTCGTGGCCTTTGACCATCATGTCAGATTTGCAGATCGCGAAGGACTCGCCGTTCAGTTCCTGCCCGAAGAGGTCGACCTTGAGCCCGTCGTTGAGTGCTTTCATGGATTCCTCGGCCACAGACAGCATGCCGCCCGTGCCGCAAGCAGGGTCATAGACCCGGCGGATGATGCCCTTGCCCGACAGCGCCTCTTCGTCATTGGCCAGCAGCAGATCAACCAACAGGCGGACGACCTCGCGCGGGGTGAAGTGTTCCCCCGCGGTCTCGTTCGACATTTCGGAGAAGCGACGGATCAGCTCTTCGAAAAGGTATCCCATTTCGAGGTTGGTGATCTTGTCGGGGTGCAGGTCGATCTGGCAGAAGCGGTCGAAGACCATCCAGAGCGAGCCTTTCTCGTCGAGGTCTTTCAGAATCTCGGTCAGCTTGAACTTCTCGATGAAGATGTCGCGAACATTGGGGCTGAAGCCCGCCAGGTAGTCCACGAGGTTGGTGCGCAGCTGCCCCGCGTCCTGCTGGCGCAGGGTTGCGAAGGTGAATTGGCTTTCATTGTAGATCTGTCCGCCCGCGTCCGCCGCATCACACAGGATGTCCATGCGCATCTCGTCGTCGATGCCCTCGGGCATGTTGGCGACCTCGTCGAGGACAGCTTGTTTGGTCCCGTCCAAAAGGCAATCAAGCCGCCGCAGGATGGTGAAGGGCAAGACGATCTTGCCATATTCGGATTGCTTGAAATCACCGCGCAGCAGTTCCGCGATAGACCAGATGAAAGAAGCGTTGTTATTGATGGTGTCCGTGCTCAAGGCCGGTCTCCTAAAGTATTGGGATTCAATCCAAGTTTTGACGAGCTTAGGAGCCAGTGCGAGGAATTGGAATCCGTGTTATCGCTATAGTTGTGGATTGCGGTGCATTGGGTCATCCGCCCTCAAAAAGCACTTTATGGGGCCAGCTTTGGTTTCTTGTCTTGGCCACTGCATGCTCTAACGCGTCGATCTGATCGAATAGCTTTTGCCGTTCGGCAAAGCCGGCTTCGACATCTGCAAGGGTCTTGTCATCCGGCACCGGGATCGGCAGCGACTTGATATCCTTCATGGCAAGCGTCTGGATCGCTGTTCCACCGGCGATGGATTGCAGATGCTCCCTTACGGTCGCGTTGGAGAGATATTCGAAGAGGGCAAGACTACTGACATGGATACGTTGCTTTGGGCGCAGGATCATCATGGATTGCCCTGAGGTCCAGATCACGCTCTCTCCTTCCTTGGGCACATCATCCGGCGCGAGGGCCGTGATCCCCACATTCCCCTTTATAGAGAGGAGTACGTCGCCTGGGCGGAGTTGCTGGTTGAAGGCCTTGTTGTACTTTGGTCGTGAGACGCTGATTTCGCGGCGCGGCTCGGCGATGAAGCCTCGTTTGTTCACGTCGCCCGGGGCGGCTTCGAAGAGGGTGTACTCGCCTTCTTCGTCCTCGGAGATCGTGACAGGGCGGATCAGTTCGACAATATCTTCGAGCGCCGCAACATCAGACTTGGCCAGAAGAGCGTCAATCCGATCGCGCGCACCACTGTTGAGGTAGCGCACGGGCACGAGCACGGTGTTATTGGCCATGACTTTGTCCAAATCCACATCCCGGACAAGGGTGGGGTCTTCAGAGCCTTGCGAGTCGAGGAGGGCGCGCCAATCAGCATCATCGGCGACCTCTAACCTACCACGACGCCCCTTCTGCGTGACGGTTGCATGGCCGAGGTCTACGAGCCGCACGGTGTCGGCCTTCTTGTCGGCGGGATCAATCACCACGAGGTTCGTTTTGATGCCTGTGTTCGCGAACATCATCCCTGAAGGAACAGCCATGACAGCTTTCAGACGTCCACTATCGATCAAGTTTCGCCGCGCGACTTTTTCAGTGCCAACCATGCGGAAAAGCTCACCGTCAGAGGTCGAGATAATGACGCGGTTTAATGTGCGTTGAAGGGCATTAGAAATAGAGGCTGTTTCGCAATTCAGTCGAACCGATTGCCTTTCATCCAAGTCGAGGAACGACAGCAGGCTCTGGGGTAAGGTCTCATATTTTGACACGTCTAGTCCGAATGGGGGCAAGATGACTTCGATAGCATCTTTCCGCGTCGTATGGTCGTCCCAGGGCATCGCCTGTACGATAGTCAGGTGGCTTTCAAGATCTGCAATCGCGGCCAAGTCTGAGGCAAAATCACATTCGTCCGTATTGGGAGAACAGAACTCAGCAGTAGCGGTGGTCCCTTGATCTCGCTTGGATGCGAGAAAAGTCATACATGGTCTTAAGCTCATGCCGAAGGAAAAGCGTACCTGCGGGGCATCGCCAATGAGCTTCGTAAGCTGCAAACAGGCACCTTTGCGGATCCAAACATCTGGGCCGTGATTGGACGCCCCAAGTATCAGCGCATCGACATAGTCCATGATTGCTGCGAAGCGCTCCGACGGCGCTTCTGACAGAAGCCGTTGCGATGTTGCAATGAGCGTATCCAGATCAATGTCGGAAATTGTCCTAGCGATCGGATTTTGCGGGGTTTCGCCGCGCGCGACTGCCGCTGCGACCTTGACGAAAAGCGCAAAGCTCTCATCGGAGCGCATCGTACTGCGGAATTGTGAAAGAGAGTCTAGTAGTTTCATGCCTATCCTAAAGTATAAACCTAACTATTTCTTATCAAGTTAGCATTGAAGTTGGATTTGCGGTAGGTGGTTATAAGGTTTTCGCCTTCGGCAACCACAACCACCCCACCTTTCTTTCGAGCGTCCGCGAGCAACTTAAGCCGATGTCGCAGCTCGGCCTCCTCTGCGCTGATCGCTTCTGACGATAAGACGATGCGATCGCCTTCTACGTCACCAATCTCCATTGTGAGGGCTACGAGATCTCCGCGAATGGCACGATGGTTCATTCTGGTATCAATGTGTTCTGTTTTGTTCATGAGGACCTCTGTTTTCATTTTCGATACATGGATCGACTAAACTTCAAAGTCAAGCAAAAACAAGAAAGTCAGCATATAACTTTTTAGAACAAGGTTGATCAATGATTGACTGTTGGTTGAGGCTTCGACGTTTGTCGTTTGATTTCAAATGGTTGCGCTATTCTCTCTTCTGCGCAGAGGTCCATGGCCAGCTCGTGTCAAGAGAAGGAAACGACCGCTGGTGGAAGTTCGGTCACCGTTCAAGGGTCGCTGAGAAATAAAATTTCCGAGGAAAATGTGAGTTTTGGAGTGCGGTGCCAATTCACATACATGCTCCCTATCAGCGATCGGTAGGGCATCTGGCATCTGATAGGGAGGAGGTAGCTCATCGACACAAGCCTTAACAATATCTACTCTTCACGCAGTCAGGTTTTGTTGCGACCTCGCCACAATCCGTCACACCGCGGGTCCCGATTGCCAATGCGTTTCTTGTTTTCGATCAGCGCATTGTGCATTTCTTGGCCCATGACACAAAGAACGCTTCATAACTTTTCCCGTCTCATACGGATAGCCTGACTCAGGCCACCTCGGTGCGGTTCCGCGCGCCGGGTTCGAAAGAAGCGTGCGAAAGCGAAGACCGTGTTTTTCTCCAGGTACCTTCCTTCTGGCCTCGGCCATATTGAATTGACGCGATGCCTATATTCGCCCTGCGAATCCCATGGTTTGATGGACTAGACTCCGGAATCATTTGTGGAAGGTAAGACAAAGAATAATTCCTGATATAAAGACTCAGGTAATTTTTCGCGCGTCGTTCGGAAGTGCGTGGTGACTTGGTCGATACCGGGTTTCGCAAGGCAGCCGTGGGCAAACACAACTACAGCTGGGGACCCATATGCGAAAAATGAGTCGCTCTGAGTTTCGTAAGGCTCTGAATTAAAACGGAAAAAAGTTTTCTCAAGCTGAGTTTGTTGGTAGCGTACCGACAGCCGAACGCTGAGAAAAAACAAGTAAAGGAACGATGATGCCCGAACCTTAAAAATGAAAATCGCGATCTGCGCCAACAGACCGCGACTTAACTCGAAAGACCGAGGTCTTCCTGACTTCAACGTGAAGCTATCACCTTAACGCGATCGCTTCAAGGACATCGGTCTTTTCACACATGACAGATCCCGCCCAACCCATCTCCAGATGGGGACAGGAGAGGCTTGTCTTCAGCAGTTTCACGACGGGTGCTCAGCGCCTTGGCGAAATCGGTTGGACGGCTTCTGGGGTCAACCGCTTTCCGAACTCTCGGGCAGCGATCCCCTTCTTATGTTCGAAAGAAAGAGACGATCATGTCCTATCACTTCCAATTCGGCGGTATCCGCCTTCCCGCATTCAGCCGTGGCAACCGTAAGACCCAAGTTGGCTCGACCAAGCACTTTACCGGCGGCCTCGTCCTGGGTGATCAGGAAGGCGTGCGCCTTGGCACTGAAAGCCATCTTGAGACTAACGCTGCCCTGTTGTTGGGCTACCGTCCAAACACTTTGGACCTCGTCGAACAAATTCAGTTCGCATGGTATGATGAGCACGGCGAGTTTTTTGACCATTTCATCGACCTGGTCGTCACACGGATCGATGGCACCGTCTGCGGCTACGCCGTTCGTCCGGCGAGCCGGGTCAGCCAAGCTTATGAGTGCAAGCTCGCGCGTATCAAAGAGCAGGCCATTGCGCAGTGTTTTCTGGACGATTTCCGCTTGTTCACCGAAGAGGACGTCTGCCCGGTCGAACTACACAATGCGAAGCTGTTCCACTCGGTACGTCGCCCTGATGCCTTTGCGGACCCCGTCGCTCAGGATGCATCCAGAAAGGTCTGCGGCACCACGACCGTTGGTGCCCTTGTGGACGAGACACGCCTCGAGGGAATGGGCTTTCGCGCCATCGTTCGACTGATCCGTTCAGGCCACCTCCAGATGGTGCGTCATGAACGCATCGAGCGCAGCACGGAAATCATGCGGACGCGCATGATCTGATCTTTCTCTCCGAAGGTCGGCCAGTTCCAAGTGATTAAGCGTGGCTGATCTTCACCCCCCCCTTTTTCCTGATTCCGCCGAGGCGACCTTCGCCTGGGTTCGACCTCTCTACGCCTGACGAAAGGACAAATAATGCCCCGATTCTTCTTAGAAGTTCTTATGAACTCTGACCGGACAATCGCTAGCTATCAGCTTGTCTCCCTAAATGGCGTCGATCGAAAACCTTCACCCTTTGAGCGGGTGGAGATCGACGATTGCTGGATGAGCATCGCTCCGCCCTCATTGCTGAGAACTCGCAAATAAAACAGCGCTTCGGACCGCTGTACCGCCTGCGAAAGCATGCATTTCCCGCGGCCTCATGCCGCCTGATCCCTTGAAAGGAAATTCCCATGGATCTCTCGTTCACCAACAAAAATGCCCACTACGCCTTTGGCAAGTTTGATCGCGTCACCATTGAAGGCGTCGGATATCGGCTCCATCAGGAAACGGAAGTTGGCCTTGTGTTCGTTCGCGATGACGAAACGCAACTCGCACGGCACTTCCCACATCAGGAGATGCAGCGGCTCGGCAATGCACACGCAATTCGGGTTGAGCAAGGATACTTTGATCCTCGCTTTGCGGCAAAGCGCCAACTTCAGATGAGCACTGCTTACGGTGGTCTTGTTTCGGGCAGAAAGACACGTGTGACCAAGCGTGAAGCCTACGCGCAAGCCCTTTTGGAGATCTATAACAAGGGCACGCTGAAAAAGACCGACGAATCCCTTAAGGCGAATGAAGACTTGCTGATTGCCAAGGCAATGAAGCTTGCGGACAATCTAAATCCTTCTGGGAAAGACAAGCTTCCCAAAGCTGAGGATTTCAGCATTCCTCCATCGCCAAGAACGCTGCGCCGGTGGCTGAGCGCTATGGAAAAGTTCGGCCCGAGCGGCCTTATTGATCGGATCGACAGCCGCGGCAATCGGTCATGCCGCATGGGACCGGAAGCGATCGGTCTGGTGATGAAAGAGGTGCGCACGTATCTCTCTCCGGAAAAGCCATCGATCAAGCATATCCATGAACAGGTGCAGATCAGCTTTCATGACCGCAACGAGCAGCGCGTCGCGAACGGACAATCACCGCTTACCATCCCCAGCCGCGAAACCGTGCGCCGCGCCATCCGTGCGCTGGACCCCTATCAGGTTGAATTGGCCCGTAACGGGGAAGCCGCCGCGCGCAAGAAGTTCCGGCCGGTTCTGAACGGCGTCTCGGTGACGCGGCCTTTGGAGCGCGTTGAGATTGACGAGTGGACGGTCGATGTCATGACGCTGATGCAGAGCAGCGGGATTTATGACCTCCTGGAGGATGACGCGAAGCGTTCGCTGGGTCTCTACGTCGAAGGTGATGAAGATGGATCGGGCAAGACGAAGCGCAAAAAGTGTGGTCGCTGGACACTGACCGCCGCAATCTGTTGTGCCACGCGCTGCATCGTTGGGATGGTTTTGAGCCGCAATCCCGGAGAGGAAGCGGCTATTCAGCTTTTGCAGATGATCACGACCAACAAAGGCGCGTGGTCAGATGCTGTGGGCGGCATGACGCCTTGGGACATGCATGGCACGCCTGAACTAATCGTTTTCGACGGCGGCGCAGCCTTCAAGTCGCAGCGGTTTCGCATGTCGGCTAGCGATCTCGGCGTCGCATGGGAAATGGCAATGAACGGTGTGCCTGAGAACCGCGGAACCATCGAGCGGGTGTTTGGTACTTTCGCAAGCGATTTTGCACCACGACTGACCGGTCACACTTTCAGCAGCATCATCGAGAAAGGTGATGCCGATCCGGAGAAGCGGGCCGTCCTAACCCTGGATGACTTCACTTTTGCCCTGATCCGTTGGGTGACGGACATCTACCACAATACGCCTCACGGTGGGCTGAATGGCGAGACACCCGTCAACGCGTGGCGTCGCCTGAGCAAGGAGTACGGGGTTCTTCCTCCGCCTGATATGGAAATGATGCGCCTGTGTTTCGGGCAGCAGCGCCAGTATCGTCTCGACAAGACCGGGATCACGATCCTTGGGGTGCGTTACCAGGCTGAACATCTGCAAACCTATATGCGCCGCAAGGATCCGCACATGGTTGATGTGCGGTGGCACCCAAAGGATATGGGTGCGATTTCGGTTCGGTTGGGCAAGGAATGGTTCGAGGTTCCGGCCCTGGACACTTCCCTGAAAGGGGTTGCTGCACAGACCTGGCTGACGGCTATCCGGCATACCCGTTCGGCCAACCCGACCTCGAACCGCTTGGCCAATGTGGCGGTGCGCGAAGCCATCAAGGCCATCAATGATCGCAACGAGCAGGCTAAGCAGGCGTCCAGCTTGAACCTTGAGGACTGGTCGGAGGAGCGCATGGAGCGCGCCGAGCGGGACCTGTTGGTCGGCGTCGAGTTCTTCGAGCGCAAGGCGCCTGCTCAGCAGAAGGGTGAACTGGGCCATCATATTCCGTCCACGGAAGAACTGACCGGTGTTCCCATGGATCACAACGCGCCGAAAAAGCCGTCTGGCGATGCGACCGCACCCTCGGACCTGCCCGCCAAGTCAACCAACATCACGATCGAGGAGGACTGATCATGAAGGATTTCGTCAACAAGGAAGCCGCTCTGGACGCGGTCCGCAAACTGCACATCGGGTTGGATTGGGATGCTGAGGCTGCCATGCATGTCAAGCGGCTGCTCGCACGGGACGGGGAGGGCAATCTCATCCCCAAGGCCCGCTACTTCACCAAGACAGGGGAGACTCGTGGGATGATGCTCGTCGGGGATCCCGGCAGCGGGAAGTCGCACCTGATGGACCGAACGCTGACCAAGATTCCCGAACTGGCTCCGGCCGATGATGGGGTGCCGCGTGTCATTGCTTGTCCAGTGCCTAGTCCTGCGACCTTCAAAAGCATGACCCTCGCGCTACTGGAGCGGTCTGGATATCCCGATGCTAATCCGCGGCAGGAGGCATGGTCGCTCTGGCAGCTCTTTCGGCATCGACTGAGCAAGTTGGGGGTCGCAGTGCTTTGGATTGATGAGGCGCAGGATTTGTTCTGTGCCGATCGCAAGGCCATCCTGCGGGCCCTCAAGTCGCTGATGCAGGGCGATGATGCTGTCGCCGTTATCCTGTCTGGCACCGACGATCTTGCACAGGTCATTCGGACTGACCCCCAGGTGAAACGTCGATTCACTGCGATGGTATTGCCGGAGCTCACCGAGGCGGCTCATGGAGACATGTTCTGCACGGTGATGTCGGACTACTGTGCGCGGGTCGACCTTGAGCCACCGGTGGAAGCCGACCTTGTTGCGCGCGTTTTCCATGGCGCACGGTATCGCTTTGGCCGCGCTGTCGAGCTCTTGCTGGTTGCCATGGAGTTCGCGATTGCCCGCAATGCGGAGCATCTGACGATCGACGACTTTGCCTCCGCCTATGCCATGAACGAGGCATGTCTTGCATCGCAGAATGTCTTCTACGCGGACAGCTACGTGCTTCTCAAACCTGATGCCGATGAGGACGCGCTTGCTTTTCCCAAGCGCCGTCAAGGCAAGGCGCGCAACTAATGAGCATGCTGTTTCCAAAAATCGAGCTCCATACCGGCGAAACGCCGATGTCATGGGCATCGCGGCAGGCGGCCTTCCATACGGGAGGCCGCGTCGTCCCGTTCCTGAACGATCTGGGGATCCCGGTTGCCGATCTAGCTCGTGGCAAGCGTGAAGCAGTTGTGAGGCTCTGTGCGAAGGCTGGCGAAGATCCTGCAGAGGTGATCCGCAACAGCATCGTCGCTGTCGGACTTCGTCGCTTCGAACTTTGTGGCCAGGAATTCTCAGCAGAGTTCACCACGGGGCCGGTCACTCGGTTTTGTCCGCTCTGCATTGCTGAGGACGTCGACGGCCATCGACATCCCGGTGAGGCGATGCGTCACCGGGTTCAGTGGCGGCTTGCGCCATATCGGACCTGTCCGAAACACAATCTGCCAATGAGCGACATCCGCATGGGAAAGTGGAGCGACATGCTCCACGAGCTTCAGGCCGTGCCGGAAGCACTCACGGAGCAGCTGGATGTTGCGAGGACAGGTGCCCGGAGAGAGCCGTCTCCTTTGCAGACATACGTGGAATGTCGGTTGAAGGGTGAGGCAGGCGCCGCTTGGCTGGACCTTCAGAGGGTCGACCAAGTCTGCCGCGCCGGTGAAATGCTGGGTGGCCTATTGCATTACGGGCCTGCCACAAAGGCTGCCGGGATGACGGAAGACATGTGGGACGCTGCGGGCCGCACCGGTTGGTCACTGTTGGAGGATGGTCCTGAGGTAATTCGGACGGTTCTCGCTGAAACCCTCAAAGGCTGTCTTCGTCAGAACGGGCATCCGAGCCCATGCAGCGCATTCGGCATGCTCTACGGGTGGCTGTTCGCCAGCCGATTGACCAAAGATCCAGGGCCAATTCGCGATCTCGTTCGAGACGTCATTATCGAACATGTTCCTCTGGTCCCGGGCCAGATGCTGCTCGGCAAGGCAGTGGAACATCCGCGGTTGTCAAGCATCGCCTCAATCGCGAAGGCTGAGGGATTGCATTCGAAGACACTGGCCAATGTCCTCCGTGTCGCCGGGGTGATTGAGGATGGAAAGGAGCAAAAGAGCGTTCGGAATGTGGTTGCCGACTATGCCAAGGCGAAGGACCTGATCGACAGGGCAAAGCGCGCGGTTCCGGTGACACAAGTGCCTGATATGCTCTCCGCGTCCCGTCCGATTGTGGCTGAGTTGATTTCACTAGGACAGCTGACGAGAATACAGGACCACGGTCAGCTGCAAAGCAAGCTGGGGAAGTCGATTGACGGACGGTCGGTTCAACGGACGCTCAACTTCATCGAAGGTTTCGGCCCGCTTGTAGAGAAGCCTCCCGAAACCCACGTCCACCTAGCCAAAGCTGCGGAGAAAACCCGGGTCACACTACGGGCCATTCTCGAAATGCTATTTGGGCAATTCCTGCAAACGGTCTATCGGCTACAGGGTTGCCACGGGTTAGAAGCGGTCTTGGTTTCACCGGATGAGATCATGGCATGCATCGAAGATCCGCCGCCCAATGCCTCTAACGAGATTCGGTTTTGGATGGGGTGAAAGGGCTTCAGTGGCTTGAAAGCCCAACGATTTTCCAAATTGCCGCTTTCGAGCGGCATATTTTTCGAACTTTCGATGGCCATTTGATCTGTGCAAAAGGTCATTTTGGTCGCCGGTGGATAATAATTATCCAATGAAATCAATACTTCAGAGTGGCGGAATGGTCACGTTTTGCTATGTCTCCACAGGCCATCGCCGATCCCTGGGGGGCAAGCGAAAGGCCCGGCGAAATGGCCCTGCCGATCATTGCGCCGGGGCGATTTCCAGTTCGATTTCTGCATACCAGTCGGAGATGGCCCGGATCTCGGCGTCCGTCAGCTTGGCGGCAATCTGTGACATGATGTCATGCCTGCGTTTCCCGCTCCGAAAGGCCTTCAGTTGGGTGTCGATATAGATATTCACCTCGCCGGCGAGGTTCGGCGCATCGAGCGCCGCAGAGATGCCATCGGCCCCATGACACGACACGCAGGCATCGGGAGCATCGGCCCCCGTTGCGCCCGGGGGCAGTGTCGCTGTCGCCTCATGCGCGGCATACCATGCCGCGACGTCCGATATTTGCTGCGCCGTGAGGTCGGCTGTGACCACCGACATCATCTCGTGCGTGCGCGCGCCGGTCTTGAACGCCATGAGCTGTGCTTCGAGATAGTCTTTCGGCTCGCCGCCGATATGCGGGGCGAGCGGAATTCGTGCATAGCCGTCGATGCCGTGACAGGTCTGGCACATGGTCGCGATCTTCCGTCCAGCGGCCGGATCGCCCGCCGTCGCGGCGTTGGCCCCGGCGAGCAGGAGCCCGCCGAGGAGAGCTGTCGCGGCAAGCCGTATCATTCAGGCGTCTGCGGGTTGTAGGCGATCCGCCAGATGGCACCGGCGAAATCGTCGGACACGAGCATTGAGCCATCCGGCAAAAATTCGATATCCATCGGGCGGCCACGATACTCGCCGGTCTCCTCATTGAGCCAGCCATCGGCGAAAACCTCGGCGCCCACCGCATCGCCCGTCTCTGGATCGAGCGCGGTGAACATCACGCGTGCCCCGACGGGGGTCGTGCGGTTCCAGGAACCGTGTTGCGCCCAGAAAATGCCGCCGTGATATTTTTCCGGAAAGCTGCTGTCATGGTAGAAGCGCATACCGAGATCCGCGGCATGGGCGGTCAATTCGAGTTGGGGTTCGATGAATTCAACGCCCTCTGGCCGCGGATGGTCGGATTCCGATACGATTTCGATCCGGGAATTCGTCCACGGAAAGCCGAAATGCTGGCCCGCCGCTGTTTGCCGGTTCAACTCGCCTGGCGGAATGTCGTCGCCCATCCCGTCCACCTGGTTGTCGGTCCACCACAGCTCGCCCGTTTCCGGATTGAAATCCTGTCCGACCGAGTTGCGCACACCGCGCGTGTAGACTTCGCGCCCCGTTCCATCCGTATTCATGCGAATGATGCCGCCAATACCGATCTTGTCATACATCTCGATCTTTTCGACCGGCTGCACGTTGTGAGGCTGGCCGAGCGAGACGTAAAGCATCCCGTCGGGTCCGATGTCGCAGACGCGTGCGGAGTGATTGAAGCTTTCTTCCTCGGGCGGGATCAATTCTCCCTGCGGCACGACGGTGCCAACGGCGATATCGGGACTCTCGAAGAAAAACTCCGCTGCGGGGAACACAAGGATGCGGTTGCGTTCTGCGATATAGAGAAATCCGTCGGGCGAGAAACAGGGCCCGTTGGGAATGTCGAAAGTAACCGACGGCGCGAAATCCTTGACCTCATCGGCAACACGGTCGCGGTCACGATCGACGATCGACCAGACCTTGTCCTTCCGCGTTCCGGCAAAGAGGACGGTGCCCTGAGGTGCCATGGCCATCGAGCGGGCGTCGGGAACCACAGCGTAGAGGCTGACCTCGAAACCATCGGGCACGTTGATATGTTCGACGATGTTGTTGAGCGCCTCCGCCCGTTCCCCTTCCTGTTCGATGAAGGTGAAGGTTGCATCCGTCTTTTGCATGTTGGAAAGCTTGTCCATGTTGTCCTGCGCCAATGTCGGCGCAGCCAACGCAGTGCTGAGCAGAAGCCCAGACGCGATATTTCTGCAAGTCATCAGTTCCTCCCATTGTCGATAGGCTGCCCAGCGATCGAGCGGCGTGGGCGCCTTACGCAACGGAAGCTTCGCCTTGCTTCAAGTGCGCTGTCAATGGTTTTGACGGCTCGCGGTCTGCGCCGAGGGGGTCAGCTTCCGGTGACCGCCCGGATGACGAAAAAGATCACGCCGGACAGGATCGCGGCGGCCGGAACCGTGATCACCCATGCGGCGATGATTGTCAGGAAATGCGAGCGGCGCACCAGTTTGCGGCGGCGGCGTTCCTCGGCGGAGTAGGTGGTGCGCTCGGGCATCGCGAGCCGCGCCTTGCGGATGCGACGTTCTGCGTCCCATTCGCGGAAAAATCCGACGCCGAACACGCCGCCGACGGCAATATGAGTCGAGCTGACGGGCAGACCGAGCCAGCTTGCCACGATGACGGTGATCGCCGCCGACAGCGCGACGCAATAGGCGCGCATCGGGTTCAGCTTGGTGATTTGCCCGCCGACCATGCGAATGAGTTTCGGCCCGAAGAGGAAAAGCCCGAAGGATATGCCGAACGCGCCGATGATCATCACCCAGAGGGGGATGTTGATCGCATCGCCGAAGCTTTCGGTTTGCGAGGCCTGCACGATCGCGGCGAGCGGCGCAACGGCGTTGGCCACGTCATTGGCACCATGGGCGAAGCTGAGCAGGGCGGCGGATACAACGAGAGGTATGCCGAAAAGCACCTTGAGCGACTTGTTGCGGTTCTCCAGCCCTTCGGATTGCCGGCGGATCACCGGGATCATCACCAACCATACGCCGAGCCCGAGACCGAGGCCGATCATCAGCGCGGAGGGCATGTCGATATCCATGATCTTTTTCAGGCCCTTGAGGGCGAGATAGGCGGCAAAGGCGCCAGCCATGATCCCCACAAGGATCGGAACCCAGACGCGGGCGGCTGCGATCTTGTCGGGCCGATAGATGATGCGCGACTTGATCAGCCACAGGAAACCGGCGGCGATCAGCCCGCCCAGAACGGGTGAGATCACCCAGCTTGCGGCGATGCCGCCCATGGTCTGCCAATCCACCGCAGCGAAGCCGGCGGCGGCGATGCCTGCGCCCATTACGCCGCCCACGACGGAATGGGTGGTCGAGACCGGCGCGCCGATCCATGTCGCCAGGTTCACCCAGAGCGCGGCCGACAGCAGCGCGGCCATCATCGCCCAGACGAAGATGGAGGCGGTGTCCATGCTTTGTGGCGCGATGATTCCCTTGGCAACGGTAGAAACCACATCTCCGCCGGCGATCAGCGCGCCGGCGCTTTCACAGACCACGGCGATGGCGATGGCGCCGCCCATCGAGAGCGCGTTGGCGCCCACGGCAGGACCCATGTTGTTGGCCACGTCGTTCGCACCGATGTTCAGCGCCATGTACGCGCCCAGACAGGCGGCGATGACGACGATCAGCGAATTGGTGGTCTGTCCGAAGAACAGCATCGCGGCGAGGCCCGCGAAGATGATGAAGACCAGCGCGATGCCTGGCCCGACCATCGGGCGCGATATGTAGCTGGTGGCGGTTTCAAGCTTGGAGAACCGCGCCAGATCGCGGTCGAGGGTTTCGAGGTGGCGGGGATCGCCCTGTTCCTGTGTCATGATCTTCCGTTCACGATGAGACACGCCCTTTTCGCGGCGACGACTACCGTTGCAATCGCGAAAAGATCAACCTTTCATTTGTGCCCCGGCGACGATTTCCGGGAACTGAGGATCTGAGGTGAAAGTCGCGGGTGCTTGCCCCCGGGTGAGCCGCCGAAGGGGCGAATCGGCTGGCTGCCGCGGCTTGCACGGCGGCGCTGCCGCGCCGACCGAACCCGCCGGGGCAGCGCGATTTCCGCCTAAGCGCCTTGGCGCGCGCAATTATTTGCGCGTGCGGACGCGGCTATGGGTTTCGTTGTGAGCGCGCCTGCGTATACTCTGGCCTGCAACGCGCCGGTATTTTGCGTGCGACAGGGAGATACGAGATTATGATACGCTCGGAATTGATCCAGAAGATTGCCGACGACAACCCACATCTATATCAGCGCGATGTCGAGCGCATCGTGAACACCATTTTCGAAGAGATCATCGATGCCATGGCGCGGGGCGACCGGGTCGAGCTACGCGGGTTCGGAGCGTTTTCGGTGAAAAAGCGCGATGCGCGGACGGGGCGGAACCCCAGGACGGGCGAAGCGGTTGAAGTGGAAGAGAAGCATGTGCCGTTTTTCAAGACCGGCAAGCTGCTTCGAGACAGGCTGAACGGAAAGTAAGGATCAGATGCGTTACATTCGCTATGCGTTTCTTGCGGTGCTTGCCATCGCGCTTGTGTCTGTGGCGCTTGCCAATCGCGGCATGGTCACACTGCAGCTGCTGCCAGCCGCGCTGGCCGATCTGGCGGGAATGAACCGGGTGATCGAATTGCCGCTTTTCGTGGTGATCCTCGGCGGGGTCGTCGCGGGGCTGATGATCGGCTTCGTGTGGGAATGGTTGCGCGAGCACAAGCACCGCGCCGCCGCCGCGCGCCGGGAGGCCGAGATCAAGCGCCTGGAGCGCGAATTGCGCCGCACCAAGGCGCAGCGCGACAAAGACAAGGACGAAGTCATCGCCCTTCTCGATCAGGCCAGCTGATCCGCGCATGGTTCCCGGAACACGCGTCAAAATCTGCGGTTTGAGCCGCGACGAGGAGGTCGCCGCCGCTGCCGAAGCGGGTGCGGCCTATGTCGGGTTCGTGTTCTTCCCCAAGAGCCCGCGCAACGTGACCATCGAAACGGCCCGCGATCTGGCGATCGATGTGCCGGTCGGCATCGCGAAGGTGGCGCTGGTCGTGAATGCCGGCGACGATCTGCTCGATGCGATCACCTCTGTCGTGCCGCTTGACATGTTGCAGCTGCACGGTTCCGAACCTCCCGAACGTGTGGCCGAGGTTCGGCATCGCTACGGTTTGCCGGTGATGAAGGCTGTCGGGGTCGCCGGGCCGGAGGATGTGGCCGCGCTCGACCGCTACAGCGTGGTTGCCGATCAAATCCTCGTCGATGCCAAACCGGCGCAGGGGGCCGATTTGCCGGGCGGCAATGGGGTAGCCTTCGATTGGCGTCTGATCGCGAACCGGCGCTGGAATGTGCCGTGGATGCTGGCAGGGGGGCTCACGCCCGACAATGTGGACGAAGCCATCGCGCTGACGGGCGCGCGGCAGGTTGATGTGTCGTCTGGCGTGGAATCGGCGCCAGGCGTCAAGGATCCCGTCTTGATCAGATCGTTTCTCGGCGTCTAGGGCGCGGATGCGTCGACGCATCCGGCCGTTTCGGTCGACCGAAACGGTCAGGCCCGGATTTCGCCCTTCGTGCCGACCGCATCCGCAACGCTTGCGAACCCGTCCCGTTCGAGCAGCGCCTCCAGCCCGGTCACGATCCTCGGAACGAGCCCAAGACCTTCATAGACGAGCGCGGAATAGAGCTGCACCGCCGATGCACCGGCGCGGATCTTGGCATAGGCGTCTTCGGCAGAGCCGATGCCGCCGACCCCGATGATCGGCAGGCAGCCTTGTGTTTCCCGGTAGAGCCGCGACAGAACGCGGGTCGATTTATCGAAGAGCGGACGCCCCGAAAGCCCGCCGGCCTCTCCCGCCTGCGCAGAGGCGAGGCCGGACCGGTCCAGCGTCGTATTGGTCGCGATCAGCCCGTCGATACCGGAGGTCACCGCGATTTCCGCGATATCCGCGATCTCGCCGTCCGAAAGGTCGGGCGCGATCTTGAGGAACACCGGAACCCGCTTGGCAAGCGTATCTCTCGTGTCGGTCACACCGGACAGAAGCGCGCCGAGCGCGTCCTTTCCCTGCAGATCGCGCAGTTTTTCCGTGTTCGGCGAGCTGACATTCACCGTTGCGAAATCGAGATGCGCGCCGCAGGTTTTCAGAACGGTTGCGAAATCCCCCGCGCGGTTCGCGCTGTCCTTGTTCGCGCCGAGATTGAGACCGATCACCGTGTCGCGGGGGCGCGCGGCCAACCGCGCCGCGATGGCCTCCATCCCGTCATTGTTGAAGCCGAAGCGGTTGATCACCGCGCGATCCTCGCTCAGGCGGAACAGCCGCGGCTTGGGATTGCCGGGCTGCGGGCGTGGCGTGGCAGCGCCGACTTCAAGAAATCCGAAACCGCTTCGGGATAGCGGCCTGAGCGCGACAGCGTTCTTGTCGAACCCGGCGGCCAGACCGACCGGGTTCGGAAGCGTCAGGCCCGCCAGTTCGGTTCGCAACCGCGCCGAAGTCAGCGTGCCGGCCGAAGGTGCAGCGCCCAGTTGCAAAAGACGCAGCGCAAACCCATGCGCGGTTTCGGGATCGAGGCGGTGCAGCAAGGCGAGCCCCGCCTTCTCGACGGCACTCATGCCAGATCGTCCGGAAAAACATGGCCGTCCGGGCCGAGGGGCAGGGGTTTGGCCCAAACAAGATCGGAATGGCGCAGGGGCGCGTGGAGATGTGGGAAAAGCGCGCCGCCGCGCGACGGCTCCCACCGCAGATCGCCGGTGATCGCCTTTTCATCGAAGGCCAGCAGCATAAGCCCGTCTTCGCCGGCGAAATGCCGGGCAGCGGTCTCGGGCACCTGCGCGGCTGTCGAGAAATGCACAAAGCCGTCGGCCACATCCACAGGCGCGCCCTCGATGACACCGCGGCTTTGCAGCGCGTCCCACTCGCCGGATCGGAGAATCTTGTAGATCATGGTCGCGATGTGCCGTCTGGGGGCAGCAAGGTCAAGCATTCGCCGGTGCCGTTTTCCTCCATCTTCCATACGCTTCGCTTTTGACT
Organism: Marivita sp. GX14005; assembly: GCF_023370775.1. Taxonomy (GTDB): domain Bacteria; phylum Pseudomonadota; class Alphaproteobacteria; order Rhodobacterales; family Rhodobacteraceae; genus Marivita. Next base: position 329,594 of record NZ_JAMCCQ010000001.1, on the reverse strand, counting down.
CCGCCCCCGGCGCGTTGCACCATCGTTTCAGAACAAGACAACAGAGAGGATTGAGATGACGTATCGACTACTCACCAGCGCAGCGGCGCTGGCGCTTTCGGCGGGTGTGGCACAGGCGGAGTATTCCCTGACCATCCTGCACACGAACGATTTCCACGCCCGTTTCGAGCCGATCAGCAAATACGATTCCGGCTGCTCCGCCGAAGATAACGAGGCGGGCGAATGTTTCGGCGGATCGGCACGGCTTGTCACGGCGATCAACGATGCTCGTCAGCGCAGCAACAACCATATCCTCGTCGATGGCGGCGATCAGTTCCAGGGCACGCTCTTTTATACGCAATACAAGGGCAAGCTGGCCGCCGAGATGACGAACAAGATGGGCTATGACGCAATGACCGTCGGCAACCATGAGTTCGACGACGGACCCGAAGTCTTGCGCGCCTTCGTCGACACGGTTGAGTTTCCGGTGCTGATGTCGAATGCCGATGTCTCGCAGGAGCCGCAACTCGCGGACGCGATCCAGAAATCGGTGGTGATCGAACGCGGCGGTGAAAAGCTCGGCCTCGTCGGGCTGACGCCGCGCGATACGGACGAGCTTGCCAGCCCGGGCCCGAACGTGATTTTCACCGATCCGGTCGAGGCGGTCCAGGCAGAGGTCGACCGGCTGACCGAAGAGGGAATCGACAAGATCATCGTGCTGTCCCATTCGGGCTACGGGGTGGATATGGATATCGCCGAACGCACCACGGGAATCGACGTGATCGTCGGCGGCCATTCCAACACGCTGCTGGGCGATATGGACCGCGCGGCCGGTGTCTATCCCACGATGGTGGGCGATACCGCGATCGTGCAGGCCTATGCCTATGGCAAGTTCCTTGGCGAATTAAACGTCACTTTCGACGATGAGGGAAAGATCATCGAAGCGGTCGGCGCGCCGATCATCATGGATCATTCGGTCACCGAGGACGATGTCACCAAGGAACGGATTTCCGAAGCGGCCAAACCGCTCGACGAGATCCGCAACAAGGTCGTCGCCAGCACGGAGCAAGCCATCGAGGGCAATCGAGAGGTTTGCCGCGTGCAGGAATGCCCAATGGGCAATCTGGTGGCCGACGCCTCGCTCGAACGGGTGAAGGATCAGGGCATCGACATCGCCATCGTCAACAGCGGCGGGCTGCGGGCGTCGATCGATTCCGGCGAGGTGACGATGGGCGAGGTTCTGACCGTTCTGCCCTTCAACAACACGCTGTCGACGTTCCAGATCACCGGCGAGACACTGGTGGAGGCATTGGAAAACGGCGTGAGCCAGATCGAGGAGGTCGCGGGCCGTTTCCCGCAGGTCGCGGGCATGAGCTTCACCGTCGATCCAAATGCCGAACCCGGTAGCCGCGTATCCGAGGTGATGGTCGGCGGCGAGCCCGTGGAGATGGACAAGATCTACGGCGCGGTTTCGAACAATTACGTGCGCAACGGCGGCGACGGCTACAAGATGTTCGTCGAGGCTCAGAACGCCTATGATTTCGGCCCCGATCTGGCGGATGTGACGGCAGAATATCTCGCCGAGAACAGCCCTTATCAGCCTTATACCGACGGTCGGATCACGGTTCAGGAATGAACGAAGTGCGGGCCGCGCGGTCGCGGCCCGCATATCCGCGAGGCGCAAGAATTCCTTGGGTGCAGAGGCCGCCGGATCGAGCGCGTCGATGACGCGTTTTCGCGAGAGTTTGTCATCCTCGGGCGCGACCCGAGGATCTTATGAGTCAAAGAACCGCGGGTCGGGTGCCCGCATTGGCTCGCGCCGCTGCGCAAACCGCTCGGCGATCCATGTATGAGTATGCCCGGGAAACCCCGCTTCGAACCGTTCAACAAGCTTGCTGTAAGAAAAGCCCAATTCGGATCCTTTGCAGACTCTGCTTCCTTCAGGATAAGTGAATAGCGCAAGGCCGCCGCCGGCCGGCCTCAATTCGTAGCCACATTCCTTCAAACGATGTCGCAGACTTTCCCAGCCGGTCGCATTGGCAAATTCAGGTGCGAGGCGCGCTCGCAAGGGCGCGATGAGCAGCTCGTCCGCCCGATTGGGCGGCCTCGCGTTCTTTCGGCGCGAGATTTCCTTCGCCAGCAGGTTACGCAAGAGTTGGCCGAGGCTGATATCGTCCTCTCGAGCGAGCATCGCGCCGACACGAAGCATCTCTTCCGGTATCTTGAAGTGAACGGTTCCCATGTCGCGGCTCAGTTTCCGCGAAGATTGTTAACATTCCGTTTCACACATCCAGTTCTTCAACAAACCGGGCATTCTCCTGAATATACTGAAACCGCAGCTCCGGTTTTTTCCCCATCAGCTGCTCCACCAGATCGCCGGTTTCCCCCGGCTCATCCTCGTCTATCGTCACCCGGATCAGTTTCCGCGACGCCGGGTCCATCGTGGTTTCCTTCAGATCCTTCGCGTCCATCTCGCCCAGACCCTTGAAGCGTTGCACGTCGATCTTGCCCTTGCCGCCAAGACCCTTTTCCATCATCTCATCCTTCTCGGCATCATCCGCCACGTAGAGCCGCTTGGCCCCCTGCGTCAGCCGGTAGAGCGGCGGGCAGGCGAGGTAGAGATGGCCCGCGTCGATCATTGGGCGCATTTGAGTGAAGAAAAAGGTCATCAAAAGCGATGCAATATGTGCGCCGTCCACGTCGGCATCCGTCATGATGATAACCTTGTCGTAACGAAGATCGTCCACATTGAACTTTGTCCCGAGCCCGACGCCCAGTGCTTGGGTCAGATCGTTGATTTCCGCATTCGTGCCCAGTTTGGAGGAGGCTGCCCCGAGAACGTTCAGAATTTTTCCCCTCAGCGGCAATAACGCCTGCGTTTTGCGGTCCCGCGCCATCTTGGCCGATCCGCCGGCGCTGTCGCCTTCGACGATGAAAAGCTCCGTTCCCTCGCGCGAGGTTGCCGAGCAATCCACCAGCTTGCCGGGAAGGCGCAGCTTTTTCGTCGCGCTTTTCCGGGCCGTTTCCTTTTCCTGACGGCGCCGCAGCCGCTCTTCGGCACGCAAAACGAGGAAATCGAGGATCGCGCCCGCCGATTTGGTATCGGCGGCCAGCCAGTTGTCGAAGTGATCGCGCACGGCGCCTTCGACCATGCGCTGCGCTTCGGTCGTGGCCAGACGGTCTTTGGTCTGGCCCACGAACTCCGGCTCGCGGATGAAGCAGGAAACCAGCGCGCAGCCTCCGGTGATCAGATCATCGCGGTTGATCTGCGCGGCCTTCTTGTTATTCGACAACTCGCCGTAAGCACGGATGCCCTTGAGGATCGCCGCCCAGAACCCCGCCTCATGGGTGCCGCCTTCGGGCGTGGGAACGGTGTTGCAATAGGACTGAATGAACCCGTCGCGCGACGGCGTCCAGTTGATCGCCCATTCCACCTTGCCCGACGCTCCGAATTTCTCGCGGAAATCCACGGTGCCGGAGAAGGGTCGCTCGGCATAGGTCGAGGCCTTGCCCAGCGTCTCGATCAGGTAATCGGACAGGCCGCCGGGAAAATGAAAGGTCGCCTCCCGCGGTGTCTCGCCGTCATCGACCGCCGATTTCCACCGAATCTCCACGCCGGAGAAGAGATAGGCTTTCGACCGCACCATCTTCAGAAGCCGGGCGGGCTTGAACCGGTGATGGCCGAAAATCTCTTCATCGGCGTGGAACGTCACGGTGGTGCCGCGACGGTTGGGCGCCTGGCCCACCTTTTCGACCGGGCCGAGCGGCACGCCGCGCGAGAAACGCTGTTCGAACAATTCGCGGTTGCGCGCGACCTGCACGACCATCGAATCCGAAAGCGCGTTGACGACCGATGCACCGACGCCGTGCAACCCGCCCGAGGTCTCATAGGCCTTGCCGGAGAATTTGCCCCCTGCGTGCAACGTGCAGAGAATCACCTCGAGTGCGGATTTGCCGGGAAATTTCGGATGCGGATCGATCGGAATCCCGCGCCCGTTGTCGCGGATCGTGATGGCGTGATCCTCGTGCAGTTCCACTTCGATCCGGTTGGCATGCCCTGCGACCGCCTCATCCATCGAGTTGTCGAGAACCTCGGCGACAAGATGATGGAGCGCCCTTTCATCGGTGCCGCCGATATACATGCCCGGCCGTTTTCGGACCGGCTCCAGCCCTTCCAGAACCTCGATGGAAGAGGCGTCATAATCGGTCGGTTCATGCCCTGTCAGGAGGTCTTCGGCCATCACGCTGCTCTGTATTGTTGGTTTGCCAGCCATTATGGCAGAGCGCGCAGGCCGGGGAAAGCGCCTAGCGCCTTGGCGCGCAGCCGTAGGGCCGGGTCTGGCTCCTTGCGCTGACCTTCAATCCGCCCCGTCGCCGTCGCGTTTCAGCAATCGGTCGGCCTTGCGGCGCACCAGAACGCTGCGCAGATCGTGCATTGCCAGCAGAAGTGTATCGGTCACGCGGCTCAACTCGTCGTCGGATGCACGCGATTGTGCCCATTGAGCGGTGAGATTGAGATGATCGACGGTTCGCAGGATGTCGTCGATCCGGCGCGCGTCGAGGTGTTGGCGCCGCTCTTCCATCCAGCCCTCGATCACCGCGATATCCTCCGCGCCAAGCTCGCGGTCACCGTGGGGTTTGATTTCCCCGTTGCGGATGTTCAGCACTGCGATCTGATCCATCTCGATCCGCCTTTGGCGGTTCTGGGAATCGACGCGGAAGACGAGCGCGCCGTTTTCGCGGATGCGGAAATAGTATTCGGGCAGACCCGCGCTCATGACGCGTGCAATCCGCTGCAAAACTTCCGAATTCGCGCGCAGGCTTCGGTAAGTTGTGCATCCGAGGTTGCGTAGCTGACCCGGAAATGGGGGCTCAATCCAAACGCCGCTCCGAAAACGACGGCAACACCTTCTTCCTCGAGCAGCGCGGTGGCGAATGCCTCGTCATCGTCGATCCGCGTGCCGCCGGCGCTCGTCTTGCCGATGCAGCCGGAAATGCAGGGATAGACGTAGAAAGCACCTTCGGGGGTTTCGCAGGTGACGCCCTTGGCCGCGTTAAGTTCACGCACCACCAGGTCGCGCCGCTTCCGAAACACGGTGCACCTTTCCGAAAGGAAATCTTGCGGCCCGTTCAACGCCTCGATCGCAGCGTATTGGCTGATCGAGCAGGGGTTCGTCGTCGATTGCGATTGCAGCTTGCGCATGGCGGCGATCAAGTGCTCTGGCCCGGCGGCATAGCCAATCCGCCAGCCGGTCATCGCATAGGCCTTCGACACGCCGTTCACGGTCAGCGTGCGATCGTAGAGCGCCGGTTCCACCTCCGCCGGAGTGCAGAATTCAAAACCGCCGAAGGTTAAATGCTCATACATGTCGTCGCTCATCACCCAAACATGCGGGTGCCGAAGGAGCACATCAGTCAGGCGCTTCACATCATCGCGCCCATAGCCCGCGCCAGTCGGGTTGGCGGGAGAATTGAAGATGAACCATTTGGTGCGCGGCGTAATCGCGGCCTCCAGATCCTCGGGGGTGATGCGAAATCCGTTCTCCTGACGGGCGGTCACGATCACTGGCGTGCCGCCGCCGAGGCGCACCATGTCCGGATAGCTGACCCAGTAGGGCGCGGGAATGATCACCTCGTCGTCGGGGTTCAGCGTTGCCATCAGCGCGTTGTAGAGCACTTGCTTGCCGCCTGTCGAAACCGACACCTGCGCCGGAGCGTAATGCAGCCCGTTGTCGCGCTGGAACTTGGCGCAGATCGCCTGTTTCAACTCCGGGATGCCATCGACGGCCGTGTATTTCGTTTTTCCCGCCTCGATGGCCGCAATCGCCGCAGCCTTTACGTTATCGGGCGTGTCAAAGTCAGGCTCACCGGCCCCGAGGCCGATCACATTGCGGCCCGCGGCTCTGAGCTCCATCGCCTTCTGCGTCACCGCGACCGTCGAGGACGGGCGGACGCGCGAGAGCGTTTCGGAGAGGAACGGCATCGCTGGCCTCTGTTTGTGATTGCACCGGGACTGTCTTAGGGTGCGGCCCGAATGCGATCAAGCGGGGATCGCGAAAGGAGACATGATGACTGAGAGCGAACAGGACTGGTATGCCCCTGAAATCGCGACATTCGGCGACCGTCTGACCGCCGCGCGCGAGGCCTCGGGAATGACGCAGGAGGCGCTTGCCAAGCGGCTCGGCGTCAAGAAGCTGACGCTGCGGAACTGGGAGGACGACCTGTCCGAGCCGCGCGCCAACCGTCTTTCGATGATGGCCGGGCTGCTGAATGTGTCGATGATGTGGCTCATCAACGGTGAGGGCGAAGGGGTCGATTCCCCCGGAGAAACCGATATGCCGGCAGATATCGTCGAGGTGCTTCTCGAACTGCGCGAATTGAAGACCGATCTTCACAAGAAGGCGGAGCGGCTTGCTCGGCTGGAAAAGCGTTTGCGCGTGATGGCGAGGGCCGAGCCATGAACGAGACGCGTGAAAATCGGCTCAAGAGGCTGAAAATGCGTTCGATGCGGCGCGGCATCAAGGAGATGGATATCATCCTGTCGCGCTATGCCGAGAGGCGCTTGGACAGTTTCGATCAGTCCGATCTGGACGCTTATGACGCGCTTTTGTCGGAGAACGATCAGGATCTCTATCAGTGGGTCAGTGGCCAGAAAACGCCGCCCGAGAGGCTGCGCCCGCTTATCGAGGATATCTCGAACGTGGCCTTTCAGGGGTAGACACGGGAAAATTTCGTGGCTTAACCGATTATTCGGGAATATGACGCATGCTCCTCCGCAACAGGTAAGGCGGAGAGACGAATGAGCATTCACACATCTGTTGATCACACCCGGACCAAGGGCGTTTTGCACGGCTATCTTGAGGCGCTCGCGCTTGTCGAACGATTGCACCGGCTGCTGCTCGATGTGATCAAGGACGAATTCGAACGCGTCGGCGTGATCGAGATCAACGCCGTTCAGGCGCTCTTGCTGTTCAATATCGGCGATAACGAGGTCACGGCAGGGGAGTTGAAGACGCGCGGGTATTACCAGGGCAGCAATGTCAGCTACAATCTCAAGAAGCTTGTCGAGATGGGCTACATGCATCACCAGCGTTGCGAGATCGACAGGCGATCGGTGCGCGTGCGGCTGACGGCGCGGGGGCGGGAAATCCGCGATCTGATTTCCGCGCTTTTCGCGCGCCATGCGACGGGCCTGCTCGATCAGAACGTGATCGACGATATGACGCTTGGGGATATGAGCGATACGCTCCGCCGCATGGAACGCTACTGGACGGATCAGATCCGCTATATCTATTGATGCAGCGCTGGCCTACCAATGGCCGGTATTGCCCATCGAGGTCCATGGCTCTTTAGGGGGCAGGGGATCACCGTTTTGGAGAAGCTCGATCGAGATATTGTCGGGCGACCTTACAAAGGCCATCCGCCCGTCATGCGGCGGGCGATTGATGGTCACGCCGTTGTCCATGAGGTGCTGGCACATTGCATAGATATCATCCACGCCATAGGCCAGATGCCCGAAATGCCGGCTGTCTGAAGGCAGCCCCTCATCGCCGTCCCAGTTATAGGTCAGCTCGATCGGGCACTCCTCCTGTCCTTCCGGCGCCATAAAGATGAGCGAAAAGCGGCCCTTGTCATTATCGGTGCGGCGCGTTTCCCTCAGGCCGAGCAGCTCGTAGAATTTCATCGATGCGTCCAGATCCTTGACGCGGACCATCGTGTGCAAATAGCGCAGCGGCATGTGTCACCTCCTTGTTCTTCGCGCGCAAGGCTAGAACAATTCGGCGCGGTGTCCAGCCGAAGCGTCAGAAGACGGAGCGGATGCCCAACTGGATGCCGTAATTCTCTGTCTCGTAAAGATCGATATTCGCATCCGTGCGCTCGGCATTGAAGGTGACGGTCGGGATGAAGCCGTAGGCGTCGAGACCCGGAAAGGCGGCCGTGATCGAGGCTTCGATGCTGCGCTCGTCGCGTCCATCCATGGAAACGGCCGACCGGTCATGATTCTTGTCCGACAATGTCACCCCGAAATCCAGCAGCGCAGGTCCGATGGGGCGCGCCAGCGCGTAGCGCAGGGACAGATCGCGCTGCGTATAATCGAGGTAATCCCCATCGCTAGAAGAGCGTGTCAGCCCCACCGACATGGCGAACCTGTCGCCGCCTTGCGCCGTCAGGTCATAGCCCAGCCGCGCGGACCAAATGGTTGCATCCTCGCGCCTGCCCTGTCCGATCTGGCCCTCGCGGGTGAGGCCCAGATCGATCCTGGCATCTTTGCTGATGGGTTTTGTAAGGCCAATTCCCGCACGGTTATAATGAAACAGCGGATCGCCCCCATACCAGACGCCGCCAATGCCAAGGTCCCAGCGCGCCTGCGCGCGCAGGGCGGACAACGCATGGCTCTCGGAAATCCCGGCAAAGACCGAGCTGGTGGCGAAATCGGATCCTTCGACATCCGGCGCGATGTCCTTTGCATCGTCCGATAGCTGGTATGTTCGGTGCGAGACGCGGAACGACAGATCGCGGCGCCGGGTGGGCGTGGACATCAGCCGGTAGCGCGCGCGAAACCCTGTCGAAACCTCGACGCCGGAAAGCGCTCGCGCCTCGCCCTCCAGCTGGAATTCGAAGGGCAGACCAAACAGCTCGGAGGTTTCGTTCCGGCTGCCGTTGTTGATGTTCGAGCTCGGCGCGACCGAGAAGGAAAAGGCGGTGGACCAAGGGTTTTGCGACCGGACATACCGAAAATCCCGCGCCGCCCGCGCCTTGAGCGCATCGCTCGGCGCATGATGCACCGCCCGCCGCAACCAAAGCTGCGCCGATGTGCGCCGCCCGGCGGAGGACAACGCCTGGGCCATGGCGAGAGAGGAGGCGTACTTTTCACTTGGGGTTCGTGACAGGGCCCATGCCGCCTTCGCATGCGCCGTTGCCTTTCCGGTATAGCCCAGATCACGTGCCGATCTGGACCGTATCAACTGGGCATTCAAATCGTTGGAATCGCGCGAGATCAACGCCCCGGAAAGGTCATAGGCCAACTCCGGGCGGCCTTGCAGAACCGCTTGACCTGCGAGTTCGCGCATTTCCTGCGGCGACAAAACGACCTGAGCCGTTGCATATCCTGTGGATAGCAGCGCAACCGCAAAAATCGCGATCCTGAGAAATTTTGCGATCATCATTGACGGTAGATGATAAATCCGCCGGTTTCCTGGAACGAGGTGTTGTCGGTGCGGGGATCATCGCCCTCGATGACCAGAACACCGACGATTTCGCCGGCATCCTCGCCGGAAACGATTGCGTAATAGTTCCCCTCCGCAGTAACCGAGGTCGCACCATCTTCGAACGTACCGACCTCCCGCAATTCGCCGGCGATCTCACCATTCGAATCCGCAATATTGGGAGAGATTACAGGCCGCAACGGCGGCAGAACCAACTCGCCGCGATCATTGACTTCGGCTGCGATACCGGGCGAGGACGTTCCGCCATCGCTGTCGGTTTCAAAGCTTGCCAGATACTCGGGTGTTACGTTTTTTCCGGTGCTGTCGAAAATCTGACGGTTCCTGACATAGAGAGCCACGCCGCGATTGCCATTGTTGAAATCCTTGAAGTCCACGAACATTTCGGCATCGCCCTGGACATATTCCAGCCCGCTGCGCCCCTCGAAGATCCGGATACCGGCATAGTCGCCCAAATATCTTGCATCTCCCTCATCCGGCAGGACCAGACGCACGGGATTGCCAGCGTCATCCACATCGTTGCGCTGATATACGAAGCCGCCGAACCCGTAATCGATATAGGAACCCGATCTCACAATCGCGAATTCGGTCTGGCCTGTCGTGCTGCGGCCATAAAGTGCGCGGTATGTGAAGGTATCGAGCGTGGTTCCGGTTACAGGATCGGTCGCCTGCTCCTTGCCTTCGTAAACGCCGTACGGGCCGAGCTGGGCAACGCCTGTCACCGGATCGCCCCTCGTGTAGACGTTGTCCCCATCGAAAGCGATGTTGTCGACGTAGAATTCGTCCTGACCTTGATCGTTGCGATATTGAATGTCGGTTGCGAACCCTCCGCCGGTCTCGTCATCACGCGGTTCGACCCGCACGATACCAGCGTTCGGGTCCGGCGATGTTGTTCCCGGCGGCAGCGCAGGCAAGCGGCCGTCGCTGTCTATAGGGTCGCCATCGCTGCCGGGATTTTCACCCTGGTTCCCGTTCTGCCCGCCATTCTCGCTCTCTTCTTCGTCGGGCGTTTGCAGAACGTCGCCGCCGCCGCTGTCGCAGGCTGTCAACATGCCGAGGCACAGGATCAGAAGTAGGGTACGCGTCATTAGAAAACTGCCTCGGTCTGATTGGTTTGTCGAGTTTGCCTGAACGTCCGGCAGCACCGCGGGAAAGTCAACGTCGCGCCGTGCGGTCGATCGAAAGATGCGGCGGCGCGACAACAGCTTGTGCACGGTTCTCAAAAAGAGCGGCGTTGACGTACCGTTCGGCCGTGGCTGTTAATATAGAGGCCATGTCGACTCACCTTCACGAAGGATTAACCGTGCCCCTGTCATCTGACCAGAAAGCCGAAATCGAAGAGCAACGCGCGAGCCATCGGCAGACGCTTCGCGCCGTCAGCGATGGCATGGAAGACCATCTTTATCGAGCCAATCCGGTGCTCGACCACGGTTTCGTTCGCGTGGTCGATTACATGGGAGACGATTCGGCGATTTGTCAGGCGGCGCGTGTGTCCTACGGCAAGGGCACCAAATCGGTTCAGAATGACGAAGGGCTGATCCGCTACCTGATGCGGCACTGGCATTCGACGCCCTTCGAGATGTGCGAGATCAAGCTGCACGTTAAATTGCCGGTCTTCGTGGCACGCCAGTGGATTCGCCACCGCACCGCGAATGTGAACGAATATTCCGCCCGATATTCGATCCTCGACCGGGAATTCTACATCCCGGAGCCCGAGCATCTGGCTGCGCAATCGGTGGTCAACAACCAGGGGCGCGGCGAAGCCCTTGGGGGGGAGGAGGCGGATCGGGTACTGCGCCATCTGCGTGAGGACGCGATGCGTTGCTACGATCATTACGAGCAAATGATTGACCAGGACGGGCAACAGGGGCTGGCGCGCGAGTTGGCGCGGATGAACCTGCCGGCCAATATCTACACGCAATGGTATTGGAAGGTCGATCTGCACAATCTGCTCCATTTCCTGCGACTGAGGGCAGATTCGCACGCGCAGTATGAAATAAGGGTTTACGCCGACGAAATTTGCAGGATCGTGTCCGATTGGGTGCCGTTCGCCTACCGCGCCTTCGAGGATTACCGGATGGGTGGTGCGCAACTGTCGAAAACGGGCCTGGATTGCGTGCGGCGCATGCTGGGCGGAGAGGACGTGACGCAGGAAACGTCCGGCATGTCCAAGGGGGAGTGGCGCGAGTTCCAGGCGCTTTTCGGCTAGATCGTTCAAATTCGCCGGATTTTCGCTTCAGTCCTTCGCCGTCTGTTAACCTCTGAGCGTCAGAAAGGGTCCAAGTTGACGCAATAGGGAGGTATCTGGATCAGGTCGCGTCTTTCGCATGATCGCGCACCGGCCCTTGGCATTGCCGGACGTCTTGCATATACGCCCGGTCTGATCGCGAACAGCCGGAGGCCCATGATGCAGGGCAGTGCCAATCTCAACATCATGATCAAGGCCGCGCGGAAAGCGGGCCGGTCGCTCAACAAGGATTTTCGCGAGATCGAAAATCTACAGACCTCCGATGCGAGTGCGGTGGATTTCGCCGCGCGCGCGGCGCGGGCGGCGTCGGACAGTCTGCGCGGTGATCTGATCGGCGCCCGGGCGACCTACGGGTATCTCGATCCTGCGGGCGAGGTCGCGGGTGAGGATCCGACACGGCGCTGGATCGTTTGCGGGCTCGATGGGGAGGTGAATTACCGGCACGCTCAGCCGCATTTCGCGGTCACCATCGCGCTTGAGCATAAAGGGCGGATCGCCTCGGCAGTCGTGTTCGACCCGGCCAAGGACGAGATGTTCTATGCCGAGAAGGGGCAAGGCGCCTGGCTAAACGACAACAAGCGCGTGCGTGTGTCGAGCCGGTCGAAAATGGTGGATTGCATCTTTGGCCATGCCGTTCCGTTCGGCGTAAAGCGGACCTTGCCGGCTACCATGAAAGATCTGGCGCGGGTCATGCCGGAATGTTCCGGTTTGCGGGCCTCGGGCTCTGTTCCGCTCGATCTGGCCTATCTGGCCGCGGGTCGGCTGGATGGCCTCTGGATGCGGGAGGCAAAGCTCTGGGAGCTTGCAGCGGCGACACTCATCGCGTCCGAGGCCGGGGCGCTGATCGAAGGTGTTCGGGAGGGTCAGGTGCCGCTCGAGGACGGCACGGTGCTTGCTGCGAACAACCAGGTATTCGATGCCTTCGCCAAGGTGATCCGAAGCGCGGACTGACCGGGGGCTATCGCCTGCATCGAGGGTGTGTATCATGATCCCGGTTGACGGGAGAATGACATGCGTCTCAGGGGTATAAGGCGAAGCCGGAATATCGAGGACAGACGTCGCCGCGGGGGCACCGCGAAGGCTGGGCTCGGCGGAGTCGGGTTGCTTGTCGTGCTGGCGATCGGATATTTCGCAGGCATCGATGTCACGCCGCTGTTGCAGCAAGGCATCGCGCCGGAGGAGACGCGCTCGCTCAGCGCCGAGGAGGAGCGCGCGGCGGAGTTCAGCGGCCGCGTTCTGGCAACGACGGAAGAAATCTGGTCCGAGCTGTTCGCATCGCAACTCGGCGCGTCCTATGATCCACCCGTGCTCGTTCTGTTTTCAGGCACAACCGCATCGCCCTGCGGCGGGGCGAGTGGCGCGACGGGGCCGTTCTATTGCCCGGCGGATCGCAAGGCGTATCTCGACACGGCGTTCTTCGCCACGATGGCGCGCCAGTTGGGCGCGCGCGGCGATTTCGCGGCCGCCTATGTCGTCGCGCATGAGGTCGCGCATCATGTGCAGAACGAGCTGGGCATCCTCGCGCAGGTCAATCAACGACGTCAGGTCGCGGACGAGGCCGGCGCCAATGCGCTGACGGTGCGGCTCGAATTGCAGGCCGATTGCCTCTCGGGCGTTTGGGCGCGCTTTGTGGGCGATTTGCTGGAGCCGGGCGATATCGAAGAGGCGCTGAACGCAGCGCGGATGATCGGGGACGATCATCTGCAGCGCCGCGCCGGGCGCGTGCCGCAGCCGCATACCTTCACGCATGGCACATCGGAGCAACGCGCGCGCTGGTTCGAGACAGGGTATCGCAGCGGCGAGATCGGGGCGTGCGACACATTCGGCGCGCAGCGGTTGTGACATGATCGTCTATGCGCTTCCGGTCGATCGCGGAATCCTCGGATTGTCCCGTATCCCCGGCCTGGAGGGCGATTTCCGTGGAGATGTGGAGCATTTGAAGGAATGGAAGCCGGCGATGGTCCTGTCGCTGGTGACGGATGTGGAGCTTGTGGCCGCTGGTGCGGCGGAACTCGGGCGTTTGCTGGTCGAGGCCGGCACGCGCTGGGAGCAGCCGCCCATCGGCGACGGGGCTGGCGCCAATGAGGCGTTCGACGCCATCTGGCCGAGGATCAGCGAGAATGCGCGGCGCGCGTTGGTCGGCGGCGGGCGGGTGCTGTTGCATTCACGCCGCGGCTGCGGACGTTCGGGGATGGTTGCGCTACGGCTGATGATCGAGCTTGGCGAGGCGCCGGACGAAGCGCTGAGCCGTTTGCGGGGCGTGCGCCCCTGCGCGATCGAAACAGCGGAGCAGATGCAATGGGCCAGACGCGCGCGGCGCGAGCCGGCGGTTTTTCTGCGGCATGACGGCGAAAGGTGAGAGGTTGGACAACGACCCAAGCGGGGCTCGTTACGGCTGCTTCCTTCCGGACCTGACCGGGTTGGCGAGGCGCTCGCCCGCGCCAACCTCTCAAGGGTGAGGTAATGCGCCACGGCGTGGATTGCAAGGCCGATGGGAAAAACCGGAGCCGGGCGATTGCGCGCGCCACGGCATCGTGGCATCGCAGGCCAAGGACGGGAAGGGAAATGCGATGCGGAATGCCGAACATGTCACATTCGGGGGCTCGCAATTCGACCGGGCGACCGAGATGCGCGGAAACGTCCCGGCGGTGGCAATGGCCATGCAGGATCCCTCCAGCCGCACGATCGTGCTTTGGCGCGGAAAGCCGCTTCTGGCGAACGGCGGAGACGTGACTGCGCTCGCGCGTCTGCCCTTGGCCCATCCGATCCTGAATGAAGCGGTGGAGCCACCGATCCTACTGGGACGCGAGGGCACAGAGGTGCGATTCGCGCATGATATCTCACGCTGGGAGCCGGCAGAGGGCACAGGCACGCTCGGTGCTTTTTTCGATGCGAGCGAGCAGCGCCACCCGGACGCGCCGGGCCATGTGTTCACCGAGTTGCGGCAGGTCATGACGACGCTGAGCCCGCGGGATGCGGAACTTGCGGCCTCGGCCAAGGCGATTCTCGGCTGGCACGAGACGCACGGGTTTTGTGCCCGGTGCGGCGCGAAGAGCGAGGTCACGCTCTCGGGTTGGCAGCGTGTTTGCCCGGCTTGCGGGGCGCGCCATCATCCGCGCACGGATCCGGTCGTCATCATGCTCGTCACCTGCGGCAACAAGGTGCTGCTCGGCCGCTCACCAGGGTGGCCTGTGGGGATGTATTCCTGCCTTGCCGGTTTCGTCGAACCCGGTGAGGCGATCGAGGCGGCGGTGCGGCGCGAGGTGTATGAGGAGGCCGGGATCGAGGTGGGCGCGGTGCGTTACCTGTCGAGCCAACCCTGGCCGTTTCCGGCCTCGCTCATGGTCGGATGCCACGCCGCTGCCTTGACCGAAAAGATCAGCATCGATCCGAGCGAGATCGAGGATGCGATCTGGTTCAGCCGCGAGGACGTTATGGACGCCTTCGCCGGCCTGCGCACCGGTTTGCTGCCCGCACGAAAGGGCGCCATCGCGCATTTCTTGCTGCGCAACTGGCTTGCCGATAGGCTGGACTGACGCAATCCGTTCAACGCCAGACCGAAAGGGCCGAGCCATGCAAATCACCGCGACAGAAGATGTGGCCGCGCCGGTCGATCATGTCTTTTCCGAGCTGACCTCCTTCGAGGTTCTGGAGCGGTATGCCATGCGGCGCGGGATCGAGGTGCAGCGGCGCTTCAAGGGCGATCTTCCTACAGCCGGTGAGGGGTGGATGCTGCGTTTCGCATTTCGTGGCAAGGAGCGCGAGGCGAGCATCGTTCTGGAGGAGTATCGCCCCTTCGACGGGCTCCGCTTCGGCGGCCGTTCCGGGGGGCTGGAAACAGACACATTGATCGAACTTGTGCCGCTTTCGCCATCGCGCACGCGCGTCAATCTGGTGTTCAAGATGACGCCGAAAACCCTGTCGGCGCGGCTTTTGGTTCAATCGTTCAAGCTGGCGCGCTCATCGATCAACCGGCGCGTGCAAAAGCGCATGGCGCAATATCGCGATGAGATCGAAGCGAGGCTCGCCAGATCGGCCTAGCCAGTCGCGCCGCCCGTTCAGGTCGTGTGCCAGTCGAAAAAGCCGGGGCCCGCGCGATCGAGCAGCGTTTGCGCAAGTGCCGTGCCCATTTTTGCGCCATCCTCGATCGGGCCGCTGATCTCATCGGCATGGGAGACAGACCCGTCCGGGCGCAGCACTTCGCCGCGCAGGCGCAGCGTGCCGCCATGCAGTTCGGCGAGGCCCGCAATCGGCGTTTCGCAGGATCCGTCGAGCTTGGCGAGAAATGCACGTTCGGCGAAGAGCCGTTGGGCCGTTTCGATATCGTGAATGGCGGCCAGCATCTCGGCGCTGCGGTTGTCCTCGGTGCGGCGTTCGATGCCGATTGCGCCTTGCGCCACGGCGGGGAGCACATCGTCTGGATGAATCGGCGTCTTCGGCACATCCTTCATCGCCAGCCGGTTCAGCCCGGCCATCGCAAGGAAGGTGCAGGACGCCACCCCGTCATCGAGTTTCTTCAGCCTGGTCTGAAGGTTGCCGCGAAATTCCACGACGTTGAGATCGGGCCGGCGGTTGAGAAGCTGCGCGCGGCGACGCAGCGATGACGTGCCGACGATGGCGCCTTCGGCGAGTTCCGAAATGGCGGAAAACTCAGGCGAAATGAACGCATCGCGCACATCCTCGCGCGGCAGGTAGCAATCGAGGGTCAAGCCTTCCGGCTGCTCGACCGGCATGTCCTTCATCGAATGGACAGCGATGTCGATCTCGCCGGCATACATCGCGTCCTCGATCTCCTTGGTGAAGAGCCCTTTGCCACCGATATCCTTCAAGGGGCGGTCGATGATCCGGTCGCCCGAGGTCTTGATGGCGACGATGCTGAACGCCTCGAAAGGCAGATCGAACGCATGGGCGAGCCGGTCGCGTGTCTCGTTCGCCTGCGCAAGCGCGAGCAGCGATCCACGGGTTCCGATCCTCAGGGGTTTGGCGGGGCTGGGCAAATCAATCGTCATGGCGCCGTGTGTAGGCGCGTAATCTTGTCCTGACAAGCGTACCCGGCTTGACTTATGGGCGGCAAGATAAGATCCGGGCGTAAAGACAAGGAATGTTTCATGGCCGAGACGAAAACCATCCTCCGCGCGCTGGCTGGGGAGACGCTGCCGACCCCGCCGATCTGGATGATGCGCCAGGCAGGGCGGTATCTGCCGGAATATCGCGCAGCGCGCGCCGAGGCGGGCGATTTCCTGTCGCTGTGCTACAATCCAGAACTCGCCGCCGAGGTTACGCTGCAGCCGATCCGGCGCTACGGGTTCGACGCGGCGATCCTCTTTGCCGATATCCTGCTCTTGCCGCAGGCGCTGGGCGCGGATCTGTGGTTCGTCACCGGCGAGGGGCCGCGCCTGTCCACCGTGACGACGCAGGCCGATTTCGACAAGCTCGGGCGCGGCGAGATGATCCACGACACGCTGAACCCGATCTACGAAACGATCCGCATCCTGCGCCGCGAATTGCCGCAGGAAACCACGCTGATCGGCTTTGCCGGCGCGCCCTGGACGGTGGCGACCTACATGATCGCGGGCAGGGGCACGCCCGATCAGGGGCCGGCCCATGCGCTCAAGGCCGAGAACCGCGCGCTGTTCGACGCGCTGATGGAGCGGCTGACCGAAGGAACGATCGATTATCTCTCGGCGCAGATCGAAGCCGGGGCCGAAGTGGTCAAGATTTTCGACAGCTGGGCCGGATCGCTGAACGGAGAGGATTTCCGCCGCTATGCGCTGGAGCCTGCGAAACAGATCACGCAGGAACTCAAGCGACGCCATCCAGGGATTCCCGTTATCGCCTTCCCGCGGCAGGCCGGGGGGGGCTATATCGGGTTCCATGAGGCCACGGGCGCCGATTGCGTCGCGGTCGATGACAGCGTTTCCCCCGAATGGGTTGCAAAGCACGTGCAGCCTGGCGGTTGCGTTCAGGGCAATCTCGCGTCGAAACACATGGTCACAGGCGGCCAGGCCCTTGTCGACGAGACGCGCCGCGTTGTCGAGGCGCTCTCGAACGGCCCTCATATCTTCAACCTCGGTCACGGGATCACGCCGGATGCCGATCCCGAGAACGTCAAGCTGATGGTGGAGACCGTGCGCGGCGCGTGATGCGCCGATGCCGGACGTCTCGTCGGCGCGGAAACCGCGAAAGGTGCCCTGATGCAGCCGATGGTCGAGATCAGCGATGTCTCCAAGACATACAAGGACGGCTTTCGTGCGCTGAACGGCGTGTCGCTCGATATCGAGGATGGCGAGATCCTCGCGCTGCTTGGGCCGAACGGGGCAGGCAAGACGACGCTGATTTCCGCCATCTGCGGCATCACGCGCCCCACCGATGGGACGATCCGGGTCGGTGGGCACGATGTGGTAGCCGAGTATCGCGGCGCACGAGCGCTTGTCGGGCTGGTGCCGCAGGAGATCAATCTGGAGCCGTTCGAGCGCGTGATGAACACCGTGCGCTTTTCGCGCGGCCTCTTTGGCAAGCCGAAGGACGATGGCTTTCTGGAAAAGATCCTGCGCCAGCTGTCGCTCTGGGACAAGCGCAATGCGCGGATCATGGAGCTTTCGGGCGGTATGAAACGCCGCGTGCTGATCGCCAAGGCGCTGGCGCATGAGCCGCGCGTGCTTTTTCTCGACGAGCCGACCGCCGGTGTCGATGTCGAGCTGCGCCGCGATATGTGGGAGGTGGTTCGCGAGCTCAAGCTGGGCGGCGTGACGATCATCCTGACCACGCATTACATCGAGGAGGCCGAGGCCATCGCGGACCGTATCGCGGTGATCGACAAGGGGCGTATCCTGCTGGTCGAGGAAAAGGATGCGCTGATGACGCGGCTGGGCCAGAAGGAACTCCGCATCGAGTTGCAGGAACCGATCGAGGCGCTTCCCGGCGCGCTGGCCGGGCGCGGGCTGCAGCTGGAGGAGGATGGCTGCGTCATCGTCTATACCTATGACACGGCCGAGGAGCGGACCGGCATCACATCCCTCATCACCGATCTGAGCGCGGCGGGGCTGGTCCTGCGCGATCTGCAGACGCGGCAGAACTCGCTCGAGGATATTTTCGTCGGGCTCGTCGGCGACAAGGGGGACGCGGCATGAACTGGCGCGCGATCCGGGCGATGTATGTATTCGAGATGTCGCGGTTTTTCCGCACGCTGCTGCAAAGCTTCGTCTCTCCGGTGATCTCGACCTCGCTTTATTTCGTCGTCTTCGGCGCCGCCATCGGCAGCCGCATCGATCAGGTCGAGGGGGTCAGCTACGGCGCCTTCATCGTGCCGGGGCTGATCATGCTGAGCGTGATGACGCAGGCGATCTCCAACGCGTCCTTCGGCATCTATTTCCCGAAATTCATCGGCACGATCTACGAACTACTGTCCGCGCCGATCAACTTCCTGGAGGTCGTTCTGGGCTATGTCGGTGCGGCGGCGACCAAGGCGCTTTTCATCGGGCTGGTGATCCTCGGCACCTCGTCGCTCTTCGTCGATCTGAGCATCCAGCACCCTCTGGCGATGCTGGCCTTCATGGTGCTGACCTGTCTAAGCTTCGCGCTTTTCGGTTTCATCATCGGCATCTGGGCGCAGAATTTCGAGCAGTTGCAGCTGATTCCGCTTTTGGTGGTCACGCCGCTGGTGTTCCTCGGCGGCTCCTTCTACTCGATCTCCATGCTGCCGCCCGCGTGGCAGACGATTTCGTTCTTCAATCCGGTGGTTTACCTTATCTCCGGCTTCCGCTGGTCGTTCTTCGGGGTGGCGGATGTGCCCATCGTCTTGAGCCTGCTCGCGATTGCGGGTTTCACCGCGCTTTGCCTGGGAATCATTTGGTGGATCTTCAAGACGGGCTGGCGCATCCGTGCCTGAGTACGGGTGGATCAGGGTCAAAAGCTGACCATTGCGACACCCAGAACGACCAGCGCACCGCCGAAAAGCTCCTTCGGCGAGAGGGTTTCGCCGATCAGGAACGTGGCGGCCAGGACAAGAAGCGTTTCGGTTGCGGTCACCGTGATATAGGCGATACCGAGATCGACTTGTCGAAGCAGCAGGATCTCAG
Source organism: Marivita sp. GX14005 (assembly GCF_023370775.1). Lineage (GTDB taxonomy): Bacteria > Pseudomonadota > Alphaproteobacteria > Rhodobacterales > Rhodobacteraceae > Marivita. The sequence goes on along the minus strand of NZ_JAMCCQ010000001.1, from coordinate 310,065 downwards.
CCGCTACCACGATGCACAGAACGATGACAATCGCACCCAGAACGATAAGGGAGACGCTGCCCGAAGCGACTTTCATGAGAAGCGTGGCGAGCGCATAACCGACACCGGCGACGATCGCTAGAGCGGACTTGTTCGTGATGATATCGAGAGCGACCATGCGGGAACCGGTGATAGATTGCATCTGGGTTGTGCTGTCGCATCTTAATGGCTTCGTGAGGTGCGGTATGAGTGAATTGCCTGTGAAATCCGGCGGCGAGGGTCGCGTCATACCTGTGCCGGTTGGCCGCGCCCGCCCAAAAGAATGTCCATGCTCATGCCGCCGATCCACATGCAAAAGAGCGCCAGCCATGCCGTGCCGGCGAAGATCGACCCGCCCGTCACCCCCGCTCCGATCGAGCAGCCGCCCGCCAGCATCCCGCCGAACCCCATCAGCGCCGCGCCGATCATCGCTTGGCGCATCGGCGTCGGCCCGTCGAACCCGCGAAACTTGAGCTCTCCGGCTAAGAACGCGGCAAGGAACGAACCGATCACGACACCGGGCACCAGCCCGATATCGAATTCGAGGATCGAGCCGCGATCGAGAAAGAACATCAGCGTGTTGGCCGAGGGGCCGGTAAAGGTGATGCTTTCGATCTGCACCAGATCGAAGGCGATCAGGCTGAGCGCATAGGTGAAGGCATAGCCCATCGCGACAGCAAAACCGACACCGGAGGCAAAAACGAGACGCTGCCAGCCGATGCGGTTGCGGCGCGCGAGTTCCAGCGCAAGAAGCGCGGTGGCCAGCCCGAAGACGAGCCCGGCGCCGCGCGGCAGATGCAGGGCGGTCAGCAGGTTCATGTTGCGCCCGCCCGAGGTGATCCACATCGCCGCCAGCTGGTCGCGCATCGGGGCGAGCCAGCCGGTCAGGCTCATCTGCGCGACGACGGCGAAGATCAGGCCCGAGACGACCGACCTGAGATTGCCGGTGGCCGCCAGAACCAGCAAGCGGCCCGAACAGCCGCGCGCCAGCACCATGCCCGCGCCGAACATCAGCCCGCCGATGATCGCGCCAGACCAGCTTCCCGGCACCGCCATCATGCGCGCGTCCGATGTATCGAAAATTCCCAGCAGATAGGCCGCTTGTACCCAGACAACGGCGGTCGAGAAGGTCAGCAGCCAGACCGCCACCTTGTCCCGCATCATGCCGCGCGCGAATTCGACCGTCGCGGCGCGAAGGCAAAAGCGCGATCGCTGCGCCGCCACGCCGAAGACGATTCCAGTCAATAGACCGAAGAGCGCGGTTGTCGGCGCTTCGCCGAGTCTGTCAACGAGAGCGATAAGATCCATGTCGGGCCTGTCTTTTCTCCGGCCATGGATGCAGGCATTTGAATGTAACGGCCTTGATTTATGTCAGATCCGCGGAATTTGCCTGGGCGCGTTAGTGATTTGTAAAATGCGCGGCGCGTATCACCGGGGGCATGACGGGGTATCTGAATGCCAATCCGAACCGATATTGCATCTCGCCAAGTCTGCGGCTTGGGCGTAGACCGATGGCCATGACACGCATCGTTCCCCTGGCCCAAGCGCGCAGCCTGCCGGTATATCGCAGGCCGCTCACGCTGCTTTTCCTGATGGCGATCGCGATGCCGCTGTCCTTTGCGACCTGGTCGGCGCTGCTGAACAACTTCGTGGTCGAGGCGGCGCAATTCGATGGGTCCGATATCGGCTGGCTGCATACCGTGCGCGAAATTCCGGGGTTTCTCGCCGTCGGGGTGATTTTCGTCATCATGTTCATGCGCGAGCAGACACTCGCGATGATCTCTCTTGCGATGCTGGGCATTGCCACCGCGATGACCGCCTGGTTCCCGACGATGGGCGGCATCCTCTTCATCACGCTTTTCAGCTCCATCGGGTTTCACTACTACGAGACCGTCAATCAATCGCTGCAACTGCAATGGCTGCGCAAGGATCGTGCGCCTCAGATGCTGGGGCTGCTCGTTGCCGCTGCGTCGGGTGCGACGCTGGTAGCCTATGGCGTGATCGTGCTGACCTGGCGGGCCTACGATCTGAGCTACAATTTCGTCTATATGGTCTCCGGCGGGCTGACGCTTGCGATTGTGGCCTATTGCGTGCTCATGATGCCGCATTTCGAGGCGCCCGATCCGCAGACAAAGAAATTCGTCCTGCGCCGGCGCTACTGGCTTTATTACGCGCTGCAATTCATGTCGGGGGCGCGGCGCCAGATTTTCGTGGTGTTCGCCGCCTTCATGATGGTGGAACGGTTCGGGCTCGGCGTCGATCAGATCACGCGCCTGATGCTGGTTACGCTGGTGGCGAACATGGTTCTGGCCCCGATCCTTGGCCGCGCGGTTCACCGCTTTGGTGAACGCAATGCGATGGCGTTCGAGTATATCGGGCTGATTACCGTTTTCGCGCTTTACGGCGGGATCTATTGGTTCGGCTGGGGCGCTGTGCTTGGCGGCGTGCTATACATCGCCAACAACATCTTTTTCGCGCTGGCGCTGGCGCTCAAGACCTATTTCCAGAAGATCGCCGATCCGGGCGATATCGCCCCTACAGCGGCGGTGGCCTTTACCATCAACCATATCGCCGCGGTGTTTTTGCCAGCGCTTCTGGGCTATTTGTGGTTGCTTTCGCCAGGGGTCGTCTTTGCGCTCGCGGCCTGCATGGCGGCAATCTCCCTCGCGCTGGCGCTCATGATCCCGCGCCATCCGGAGCCGGGGAACGAAACGATCCTGTCACGGGGGCTTCCCTCGCCGGCGCGCTGAGCTTGCAGGCCAGGTCGCTTCGTGTCAGAGGGCGCAATGTCTCATGCAGCCGGACCTCCAAAATCATGACCAGTTTCACCGCTTTCACCACGCTGAACGACAGGGATCGGGCAGAGGCCCTCGGCGCCGCTCTCGAGGAGATCGATCCCGCCCCCTACGGCGTCGGCGTGTTCGAGATCGAGGATGGATCGGGAAACTGGGAAATCGGCGCCTATTTCATGGAGGCGCCCGATGACGTCGCGCTGGCGCTGCTGGCGGCGGCCTATGGCGCGCGGGATTTCGCGGTATCGGAACTGCCCGAGACTGATTGGGTCGCAAAGGTGCGGCGCGAATTGACGCCCGTCCGCGCAGGGCGCTTTTTCGTTCACGGCAGTCACGACGCGGACGCGATTCCCGAAGGGGTCGAGCCGCTTCTTATCGAGGCTGCGATGGCCTTCGGCACCGGCCATCATGGCACCACCCAAGGCTGCCTCGAGGCTTTGGACAGGCTGATCGGCTCCGGCGTCCACTGCCGGAACGTCGTCGATATCGGCTGCGGAACGGCGGTGCTCGCGATGGCGGCAGCGCGCGTCTGGAGCGAGCCCGTCCTTGCAAGCGACATGGACCGGATCGCCGTCGATGTGGCCGAGGCGAATGTGGCGGCCAACGGGCTGTCGGGCAAGGTGCAATGCCTTGAAGCCGCCGGGTTCGATCACCCCGACCTGCACGCCGCAGCGCCGTTCGATCTCGTTTTCGCGAATATCCTGAAACAACCGCTGATCGATCTGGCTCCCGACATGGCGCGGCATGTCGCGACCGGGGGGCATGTGATCCTGTCCGGCATTCTCAATGAACAGGCCGACGAGGTGATCGATGTTTATGCACGCCATGGCATCAATCTTGTGCATCGCGCCGAGATTGGTGACTGGACGACGCTGACATTGCGTGCCGCGGCCTGAGAATCGACAAATTTAACCGGATTTTCCGGTTTTTGCCGCATTTGCAGAAAATCTGCCATGTTTGCCCAAATCTTGCCACATTCCGCCCCTATCAATGACACATCCGGTGGGGGCCGGAATCGAGAGCTGCTGGATATGACCAACAAGCAGGATATGTTTGACGAACGGTATCGCCGGGTGCTCAAGCGGCATCGGCAACTGTCGCGCGGTTATGTGACCCGGCTGGGCAAGAACGGTGTGATCGATCACTACCCGATCGGACATCTGCGCGATGCATTTTCCCTCAAGGCACTGCTGCTGCCGATCGGGATTCTCTTTTTCCTCAAGGCCTGCATGGTGACGGTGCTAGGGCAGGATGCTTATAGCGCGCAGGTCGCCTTGTTGCGGGAGGGGAGCCTCCTTGAACAGTTCGGGGCATTCTTCTTGCAGATGGACCCGATCACATGGCCGATGGCGCAAATGCTGGGCGCGGTGATCGGCTGACCTTGGTCGGATGTAGAAAAGCCGTGCGCGGGTATTCCCGGCACGGCTTTGTCTTGCGCGGCGGGCGCTTTCAGCGCGAATTGATATCGCCGCGGGTCAGGCCGATGTCCTCAAGCTCGAAATCCGAAAGCCTTGCCAGGATCTTGCGTGTCTGACGAGCGTCATGCCAATCCATGATCGCCGCGAAAAGCTGCGCGAAAGTTGCGCCAAGGCCCTTGCGTCCGGAGACATATGTCGGGCGGGAAGTGTCGAAAGCGGCCATTGCCATGCTCCTTGAGCGAGGGTTTGAGCGATGTGTCAAATTCGCAGTTAGATGCGGGAAATCACGCGCACAATGTCATTTAATGCATGGATCCCATGCGAGATTCACATGACTAAACCTTGCCGTATACTATCCCTAATTGCTTGCGATATAACGACATTTTCGGTGTCGTTTTCCGCTTTTGAAGATTGAAAGCGACCAAGCATCGTCCGGTTGCGACCCACGGGCATCATAGGCTGGCACGTATAGAAGGCTTGGCGTTTGTTCGCGTTTCGTGCTAGCCGTGATGCAAAAGCAACAAGGCGGCGAGCAGCCATGCGAGTTTTGGGGATCGATCCTGGGTTGCGCTTTCTCGGGTGGGGCGTGATCGAAGCAGAGGGCAGCCGCCTGAGCCATGTCGCGAACGGCGTGTGCCTGTCCGGCGCGGGTGATCTGGCCGAGCGGCTTCTGGCGCTGCATCGCGGGTTGACGGACGTGTTGCAGCGTTTCGCGCCGGAAACGGCCGCCATCGAAAAGACCTTTGTGAACAAGGATGCTGTCGGGACGTTGAAGCTCGGTCAGGCGCGCGGGGTCGCGCTGCTGGTGCCGGCGCAGTTCGGGCTCGAGATCGGGGAATACGCGCCCAATTCCGTCAAGAAGACCGTGGTGGGCGTGGGCCATGCGGACAAGCGGCAAGTGGAGCACATGGTCAGGATGCAGTTGCCGGGCGCGCGGATCGAGGGGTCGGATGCGGCCGATGCGTTGGCGATCGCCATTTGTCACGCTCATCACATGAACGCTCCCGGCCTGAGGAGACCCGCATGATCGGCCGGATCGCCGGGCGGGTGGAATACAAGGCGGACGATCACGTCCTGATCGATGTGCGCGGTGTGGGCTATGTCGTCTATTGCTCGGATCGCGTGCTGGCGCAGATCGCCGCGCCGGGCGAGGTGGCGGCGCTTTATACCGATCTGCTTGTGCGGGAGGATGTGCTCCAGCTTTTCGGTTTTCCGACTCTTATGGAGAAGGAATGGCATCGGCTCTTGATGACGGTGCAGGGCGTCGGTGCGAAGGCGTCGCTTGCCATTCTGGGCACGCTTGGCCCCGACGGTGTGAGCCGCGCGATCGCGCTGGGCGATTGGAACGCGATCAAGGCCGCCAAGGGGATCGGCCCGAAAACGGCGCAGCGGGTGGTCAATGAGCTCAAGGACAAGGCGCCGGCGGTCATGGCGATGAGCGGTGCGGCTTCGACGCCGGCGGTTGTCGAGGCAGCGGAGATGATCGAGAACGCGTCGCCCGCGCCGAAGCGGGCAGCCCCGACTGCCGCGCCATCCGCGCAGGCCGAAGCGCTTTCGGCGCTGGGCAATCTGGGTTACGCGCCCGGCGAGGCGGCAGGCGCGGTCGCGCGGGCGGCGGGAGAGGCGCCGGAGGCCGATACCGGCGCGCTCATCCGTGCGGCGCTGAAACTGCTGGCACCGAAAGGGTGAGGGCGATGCGATGAGTTCCGATCCGACATTGCGCCCGGAGCCGCTTCCCGAGGATCGCGACCGTGCGCTGCGACCGCAGATGCTGGATGATTTCGTCGGGCAGGCCGAGGCACGGGCAAATCTGCGCGTCTTCATCCAATCGGCCCGCCAGCGCGGCGAGTCGATGGATCACACGCTGTTTCACGGCCCGCCGGGGCTGGGCAAGACGACATTGGCGCAGATCATGGCGCGGGAGCTTGGGGTCGGGTTTCGCATGACATCCGGGCCTGTATTGGCCAAAGCGGGCGATCTCGCGGCGATCCTGACCAATCTCGAGGCGCGTGACGTGCTGTTCATCGACGAGATCCATCGGCTGAACCCGGCGGTCGAGGAGGTTCTTTACCCTGCGATGGAGGATTACGAGCTCGATCTGGTGATCGGCGAAGGGCCGGCGGCGCGCACGGTGCGGATCGAGTTGCAGCCCTTCACACTGGTCGGCGCGACGACGCGGCTGGGCCTGCTCACCACCCCCCTGCGCGACAGGTTCGGAATCCCGACGCGGCTGAATTTCTATACCGAGGATGAGCTGAACACGATCGTGGCGCGCAATGCGGTCAAGCTGGGCGTTCAGGCCGCGTCGGAAGGGGCGCGGGAGATCGCCCGGCGCTCGCGCGGCACGCCAAGGATCGCGGGGCGGCTTTTGCGGCGCGTCGTCGATTTCGCGGTGGTGGAAGGCGACGGGATCGTCACGCGCGAGCTGTCGGACAGCGCGCTGACGCGGCTGGGGGTCGATGGGCTGGGCCTCGATGCGGCGGACCGGCGCTACCTGCGGCTTATCGCGGAGAATTACCAAGGCGGGCCGGTCGGGATCGAGACCTTATCTGCGGCACTGTCGGAGAGCCGGGATGCGCTGGAAGAGGTGATCGAGCCTTACCTTTTGCAGCAAGGGCTGATCCAGCGCACGCCGCGCGGCCGGATGCTGGCGCAGAAGGGCTGGACGCATCTGGGCCTCGCGCCGCCGAGGCTGCCGGGACAAAGCGATCTTTTCGGTTGAGGCTGCGCCCAGCGATACCGGTGCGACATGAGTATTTTTGAAGAGAAGAAGCGGGGCGGCGTTCAGGGCGTGCAGAACATTTCGTAAAGCAGGGCGATCATGCGCTGGGTGTTGTCATCGCTCAGGCTGTAATAGATCGTTTTGCCGTCGCGGCGCGTTTTGACAAGATTTTCCTCTCGCAGCCGGGCGAGCATCTGGCTGACCGCCGCCTGCCGAATGTCGAGCAGCGCCTCCAGCTCGCCCACGGATTTCTCTCCTGCGCCGAGATGGCACAGGATCATCAGCCGGCCTTCATGCGCGAGGGTCTTGAGATAGGCCGACGCGTTCTGCGCGTTGGTTGCCATGTCCTGCGCCGCGGCAGGGGCGAGCGTGGTTTCGGTCATTCGGCGGAGCCCCGGGAGAAAAAACTGCGCTCCATATAGCACCGTTTTGGCGAAAGGTTCAAAGGTTTAACGGTTTCATGTTCAGTGGGCGAGCGACGAAAGGAAATCGCGTAGCATCTCGGCATAGGCGTCGGGGGCGTCGACGCAAGGGACATGGCCCGTCTTGCGGATCAACTCGAAGCGGGAACCGGGCACGAGCGCGGTCGTTTCACGAACCATGTCCGGCGGGGTCGAGCCGTCCTCGGAGCCGGCGATGCCGAGCGTGGGCAGGCGCAGGGCGGCGGTTGTGGTGAAAAAATCGGTGCCGGAAATGGCGTGGCAATAGCCGATATAACCGTCTACCGGCATGTTGAGGAACATGTTGCGCCAAGCGTGAAACGCGTCCGTTTCGCGGAAGGTGGCGGGGAACCACCGCTGCATCGTCGCATCGACGAGCGCTTCGAGGCCGCCCCGTTTCGCGGTTTCAATACGTTCGGACCAGACATCGCGATTGCCGAAACGGGCGGCCGTGTTGGCCAGCACCATTGCGCGTACGAGATCGAGCCGCTTGGCGGCAAGGCCCTGTGCGATCAGGCCGCCGACGGACTGGCCGACGAACACCGCATCCTTCACGTCGAGATACTCCATCAGGAGTTCGGCATCGCGGATCATTGCGCCCATCGCATAGGGTTCGGAGGGGCAATCGGAAAGGCCGTGTCCGCGCATGTCGTAGCGGATGTAGCGCCAGCCCGTATCGGGCATGCGTTCGAGCAGCGCGTCCCAGAGGCGAAGATCGGTGCCGAGCGCGTTGCCGAACACAACTGGCGCGCCGTTCGGATCGCCGTCGATACGGTAATGCAGGTGGATATTCCCGAGGCTTGCCATCTTCATCGCGCTCTCCCTTCGCTTGGGGTGGGGTGCCGCCGCAGGCGCATGGCGGCAGTTTACCGCGTAACCTCGCAGGGACAAACCGTTTTCCTATCCGGCGCGAAGCGTTCGATGGCGGTGCAGAACACGCCGGGATCGACATTGCCGCCCGAGATCGTGACGATGACCGTGTCTTCTTGCAACGCATCGCCATGATAGAGCGCGGCGGCGAGCGCGACCGCGCCGCCCGGTTCAGCCACCAGCTTGAGCCGCAAAAAGGCGGCAGCCATGGCGCGCTGCGCCTCTTCGTCGCTGACCACGAGGCCGGGGCCGCAGAGGCGCTGCATGATCGGAAAGGTCAGGGCGCCGGGCTGCGGCGTGATGATAGCATCGCAAAGCCCGGAGCTTCGGCTGTTGCACCGAATGCTGCCTGCAGCGAGGGAGCGGGCGGTATCGTCGAAGCCTTCGGGCTCGGCGGGGCGAACGCGCATGTCCGGCGCGTCCGCTTCTAGCGCGAGCGCGATGCCCGAGGTCAGGCCGCCACCGCCGCAGCAGGTGACGACTTCGGCGCGGGTGATGCCGAGTTCGGCAGCCTGCGCGGCGATTTCGAGACCGCAGGTGCCTTGCCCCGCGATCACCTCCGGCTCGTCGAAGGGTCTGATCAGGGTCAGGCCGCGATCTTTCGCGAGGCTGTCTCCGATGGCGTCGCGATCCTCGGCGGCGCGGTCGTATAGAACAAGCTCGGCGCCGAGCGCGCGGGTGTTGTCGATTTTGAGGCGCGGCGCGTCACTTGGCATTACGATCACCGAAGGCGCGCCGAATTGCCGGGCGGCGAGCGCGACGCCCTGCGCATGATTGCCTGAGGAAAAGGCGATCACGCCGCGCGCCCTTTGCTCTGGCGCGAGCGCCGATAGAGCGGCCCGCGCGCCGCGGTATTTGAAGCTGCCGGTATGCTGAAGACATTCGGGTTTGACGAGGATGCGCCGCCCCGCCAGATCGTCGAGGAAGGGGGAGAACAGGAGCGGCGTGCGGCGCGTATGGCCATTCAGACGGCGCGCGGCGGCGCGGATGCGGGCGATATCCATGGCTCAGCGCAGCATGTCGAGCCAGCGGCGCAGCGCGTTCAGGCTTTCGGGCTCATCGAGGAAGGGAATGTGACCGCGATCCGGCACGGTCGCGGCGATCATGTCCGGACGCCTGTCTTTCATCTTGTTGAATGTGCCCTCGGTCAGAAGATCGGAGTTTTCGCCGCGAATCGTTGCAAGCGGCAGCCCGGCAAGAGCGTCGAACAGGGGCCAGAGATCGGCGGCGGGCTGCGCGCCGTCCCTTAGAACGGCATCGCGCAGGCGCGGGTCGTAGGTCAGATCGAGCCCGTCCGGCGTTTCGCGGAAGAGGATATCGGCCTCCTGCAACCAGCGTTCATGCGGAACGTTCCGAAAGCCCGCCATCGCCGTGGCGCGCGCCGAAGCGGCGTCTTCCAGGGTTTTGGCGCGGGGCGGCTTGCCGATGTAGTCCTTGATCGCGGCGAGGCCCTCGGGCGCGATCTCGGGGCCGATATCGTTGAGCGCGACGCCCAGCAGGCGATCCTTGGCGGTAGACGCCAGAACCATGGCGATCAGACCGCCGCGCGAGCTTCCCAGGATGGCAGCGTTCTCGATGCCGAGATGATCGAGGAGTTCGACGGCATCGCGCGCCTCTACGGGGATCGTGTAGGTTTCGGGATCGGCCCATTCGGATTTGCCGCGCCCGCGATAGTCGAGCCGGATCAGGCGCACATTCTGCAAATGCGGCGCCACGAAATCGAAATCACGGCCGTTGCGCGTCAGCCCGGCAAGACACAGAAGCGGCAGGCCGCTGCCGTCATCGGTGTAATGCAGCGAAATTCCGTCGGATGTTGTGAATGTCGGCAAAGGGGGCGCTCCGAAACTGCGTGTTCGGCGGCACCGTGGCAGAGCATGCGCGGCAAGGGAAGGGCCGGCGCTGGCAAAAGAAAACCCCCGAACGGCGATGCCTCGGGGGGTTTCGATCGATACAAGTGCTGGAAGCCGCTGCTTAGAGCAAACCTTCGCGCTGTGCCTTCTTGCGCGCCAGTTTGCGCGCGCGGCGGATCGCTTCGGCTTTCTCGCGGGCTTTCTTTTCCGAGGGTTTCTCGAAGTGCTGACGCAGCTTCATCTCACGGAAAACGCCTTCACGTTGCAGCTTTTTCTTCAGAGCGCGGAGCGCCTGATCGACGTTATTGTCACGAACACTAACCTGCATGTGGTTTTCACCACCTTTCTAAGTTGGATTTGCAAGGATTTGCAGGAAGGCGCCTTCTAGCAGAGGTTTCCCGATTTGTCCAGCCGGCGATCACGCCTTGTCCGCGCTTTGATGCAACGGATTGGCGGGATAGAGGAAGATCGCCATCGACAACAGGGCAAAGATGCACTCATAGACCTCCCAGCGTCGACTCTCTTCGAGAAACGGGATCGCTGCGGTCACGAAGAGCGCGAAGCCGGCGTGATGCAGTTGCGGAACAGGGATCACCATTGCACGGGTCAGGCGGCGGACCCAATCGAGATTGAGCCAGAGAAGCGGTAGAAGCAAAAGATAGCTCAGGATGATCGTGGAGAGCACGGGGCCGAAAAGCGATTCGTCAAGCCGCACGTCGCCAATGGTGAGATTATGGAAGGTGAATTCCTGCTGGTCATTGTTCTGCTGGAAATACTCCGGGCTGTCGAAGCCCAGAATGCGCTGGCCCCAGGAGATTTCCTCCCCGGCGGCCCAGATATAGGCGAGCCCGTATAGCAGTCCGAGCGCGAGGACGGCGCCTGTGACATGCCGGCGGTCGCGCAGGATCCGGGCGATCAGAACCGCGCCCGCGCAAGCGAGGCCGATGGCCGTGAAATTCTCGATAAGCGAATCCTCGGCACCGAACCACGTGAAGAACGCCTCCTTCGAGATTGACGAGACCACGAAGGCGGAGACCAGGATGGCCGCGCCGAGATAGAGGAACACCATATCGAAAGACGGTCGGGTCACGGGATGGCTCGCAATCGGTTGTGGCAGATTTTTTCATGCTCTTGCCCCAAGTCTTCGCCGGAACGCAATAGGTCGGGGCGCGTTTGCTTGCCGGTGCGCCCGCGCCTTGCCGCTGGTATGGGCTGGCGCTTGCGCGGGTCGCGCCCTAGGTTAAGGCGCACAGCGGCACCCGAAACGGAGGGCTTCATGGCAACGATAGAGAATGACACGGCGACGCGGCTTCTCGATGCGATCCTGGCGCATGTGCCGTTCGACGGCTGGTCGCAGACGGCGTTCGAGGCGGCCATCTCGGACACGGATATTTCACCCGCCGTCGCGCGCGGGCTCTTTCCGCGCGGTGCCGTTGATATGGCGGCGGCCTTTCACCGGCGCGGCGACGATGCGATGGCCCGTGCGCTCAAGGAGCGGGACCTGTCGGCGATGCGTTTCCGCGACAAGGTCGCGCTCGCGGTTCGGCTCAGGCTCGAAGCGGTGGAGGACAAGGAGGCCGTTCGGCGCGGCATGACCCTTTTTGCCCGCCCGCCGCATTCTGCGGAAGGCGCACGGCTGGTCTGGAATACTGCCGATCGCATCTGGACGGCGCTGGGGGACAATTCGGACGATATCAACTGGTATACCAAACGCGCGACCCTGTCGGGCGTCTATTCGGCCACGGTGCTTTATTGGCTAGGTGACGATTCGCCGGATCACCGCGCAACATGGGAGTTTCTGGATCGGCGTATCGACGATGTGATGCAGATCGAGAAGCTGAAGGCACAGATTCGCAAGACGCCGGGACTGGGGCAAATGATGAAGGGCACGGAAACGGCGTTGTCACGCCTCGCGTCGCCCAAAGCCGCGCATGGCGATCTGCCGGGCGGCTGGTCGCTGAAACGCTCGCCGCGCTAGGGGATCGGCGCCATCAGGGCGTCGTTCTTGCGGCAGTCGCGAATGACATCGTCGCCGCAGCGCACCGGATTGAGCGATTTCGACAGGCAGATGCGCGCTTCCTCGATACGGCCATTCTTGCATGTGACGGTAATCATGTCCGGATCGAGCTGCGGATTGGCGTTGAGGAAGGCCTCTTCCACCACCGCGGCAGGCAGGGTCACGGCCCTGTCGAGACGCCGAAACGCCTCGGGCCGCGCGACCGCTTCGAAGGCCCGCCGGGCCAAATCGAAATACGTTTGTGCCGGCACACCTGCGCAGACGCCGTGCTTCTTCCATTGATGCCATGCAAGGCCCGGGCTGCCCATGATGTCGGCCATGCCGGCGGTCATGGCGCGCGATGGCGCGCGCGCGTCGGTTCGGCAATAGGACGGCCAGCCGCGATGGAATTGCGGCCAGAGCCCGTGCAGGATCCATCCCAAATCGGCCGTTTCATCGCATTGCGGTGCCCCGCGCGCCGCGCCTTCCAGCGCGCACCATGTGGGTGACCAGCTGAGCGAGAGCACGAAATAGTCGAACCCTTCCGCCCGGTCGCCCCTGGCGGAGAGCGGCTCCATCCACGCGATCACCGCCAGGACTGCCAAAACTGCCCGCATTTTCTCTTTCCTCTTCGCTTTGGCGCGACTATAAGGCCGCCAAGTTCCCTGACAATGGAAACCGTCCCGGCCTGATCCGGGACCTCCCGGACCGCTCCGGGAGACCGAACAAGCTTTGCGCAAGGAGACGCGAGATGGGTAAACCGATCATGGCCAAGGCCACCGCCGTCTGGCTGGTGGACAACACGACGCTCACATTCAAGCAGATCGCCGATTTCACCGGCATGCACGAGCTGGAAGTGCAGGGCATCGCCGATGGCGATGTCGCGACGGGCGTGAAGGGATTCGATCCGATCGCCAACAACCAGCTTGAGGCCGAGGAGATCAAAAAGGGCGAAAGCGATCCGTTGCACAGGCTCAAGCTCAAGCATTACGCTGCGGCGGAAGGCGAGGAAAAGCGTCGGGGCCCGCGCTATACGCCGCTGTCGAAACGGCAGGACCGGCCGGCCTCGATCCTGTGGCTGGTCAAGTTCCACCCCGAATTGAGCGACGGGCAGATCTCCAAGCTGGTGGGCACGACGAAGCCGACGATTCAGGCGATCCGCGAGCGCACGCATTGGAACATCCAGAACATCCAGCCGATCGATCCGGTCGCGCTGGGGCTGTGCAAGCAGTCCGAGCTGGACACGGCTGTGGCCAAGGCGGCCAAGAAACAGGAAGCGGTGATGAGCGACGACGAGCGCCGCAAGCTGGTGTCGACCGAGCAGAGCCTCGGCATGGATCCCGAACCGCGCCTGCCGACGGCCATCGAGGGTCTAGAGACATTCAGCCTTTCGGGCAGTTCGTCGGACGATGAGGACAGCCGGGATGACGCGGATTACGCGGATGCCGACAGTTTCTTCAACCTTCCGGATGATGACGACGAAGAGGACGACAAGTCCTGAACCGATGAGCTTCGGCGCTCGATGCGTTGACGCATCGAGCCGTTTGCGTCGACGCAAACGGGCGCGTCAGTCCTCGATCCGTGTGCAATCGTATTCGGTGCCATCGGGGTCGGCCTCGCGATAGCGCGCGGTGTCGCCCTTCATCCAGATCTCGCGCCCGAAATCGCCGGTATAGCGAATACCCGACGCCGTTCTGACCTGTGACGCCGTGGAAATCTCGCCATCGATCTCAAAGCGCAGTGCCTGAAGGTCAGTCTCGTAAAGGACGGTGGTGACGTGCTTGCCCGCCTTTCCGCAGCGCCATGTGTCGCGGGCAAGCTCTGGTTCAAGCTGCCAGCGGGCCACCAGTTCGCTTTCGCGCATAAGGTAGGATAGCCGCACACACTCACGCGCATCGTCCGCTTTCCAGCAGGCATCGCGGCCCTTTATCCAACCGCGTTGATAGGCGCGCAGCAGGTTCCGGGTCTCTTTTTCGCCCACCCGGTCGAGCGCCGCGCTGTAGCGTTCGGCCAGTCGGCGGTCGAGACGGGCCAGTTCGGAATCGGAGCAGACGAGCCGTTCGGCCTCGCTTTTCGCCTTGGCGCAATCGAAGGAGGGTGCATCCTGCGCGGCGAGAGGCGAAGCCAACGTGCAGACCAAAGCAATCCAGTAGGATCTCATATCGACGCCCCGTGCCTCATTCTAGATCGGTTTGCGCGCGCTCAGCGCCGCGCCAATGGTGCCTTCGTCCAAATAGTCGAGCTCGCCGCCGATGGGCACGCCCTGCGCAAGCGAGCTGAGTTGGACGCGGCCTTCGAGCTCGTCGGCGATGTAATGCGCGGTGGTTTGCCCGTCGATGGTGGCATTGAGCGCGAGGATGACCTCGGTGACGTCCTCGCTTTCGACGCGCGCGGACAGCTTGGGGATGCGCAATTCGTCCGGCCCAACCTGATCGAGGGCCGAGAGCGTGCCGCCCAGAACGTGATACCGGCCCTTGAACACGCCCGCGCGTTCCAGCGCCCAGAGATCGGCCACCCCTTCGACAACGCAGATCACGCCGATATTGCGCCGATTGTCGCGGCAGATGTCGCAAATGTCCTGCGTGCCCACATTGCCGCAGTTCAGACATTCGCGCGCGTCCTGCGCCACGCGCGTCATCGTTTCTGCCAGCGGCGACAGCAGCACCCCGCGCTTGCGGATCATGTGCAGCACCGCGCGCCGCGCCGAACGGGGGCCAAGCCCGGGCAATCGCGCCATCATGGCGATGAGGGTTTCTATGTCGCTATCGTCGCGCATCACGAACCGGCGCAGCCGTGCGGGGGCAACATGGCCGTCAAAACGGCAGATTCATACCGGGCGGCAAGCCAAGCCCTTCGGTCAACTTGCTCATTTCCTCTTGGGATTTCTCCTGCGCGCGGTGCTGGGCGTCCTTGATGGCGGCGAGGATGAGATCCTCGACCACTTCCTTGTCGTCGCCGTTGAAGATCGACGGATCGATATCGAGTCCGGTCAATTCGCCCTTGGCCGTCGCTGTCGCCTTGACGAGCCCCGCGCCGGATTCCCCGGTGACGGTCATGTTCGCCATGTCTTCTTGCAGTTGGGCCATCTTACCCTGCATTTCCTGCGCGGCCTTCATCATCTTGGCCATGTCGCCCATCTGGCCCAAACCCTTGAACATCTGTCTCTCCGATTGTCGGCGCCAGCGGCGCGTTTGAAAAACTGTCTTCTACATATTGTGACGCCTGCGCCGTTCAACACGCGGCGCCGTCAATCTTCCTCGAACGGATCCCATTCGTCCTCGACCTCGGGCAGCGCCTCGATCTCGGCTTCGGCGGCGAGTTGGTCGGGCGTGCGCACTTCCTCGATCCGCGCACCGGGGAAAGCGTCGAGAACCGCCTTGACCAGCGGATGTTCAGCCGCCTCGGCCTTGATCGCCAGTTCGGCGGCGTCACGGGTCTCGACGATCGTCGGAGCGTCCGATCCGTTGACGAGCGTGACGCCCCAGCGATTGCCGGTCCAGCGTTGCAGGCTCGTTCCGAGACGCTGCGCCAGATCGGCGGGGGCCTTGTCTGTCGGGGTAAATTCGATGCGTCCCGGCTGATAGGCGGCAAGGCGCACGCAGCTTTCGACCTCCACCAGCAGCTTCACATCGCGGTTGGCGCGGATCAGTTCGACCACATGTTCGAAACTCGGGTATCGCGCGAGCGCCTGATCGGTGGCGATGGCCAGAGCCGCGCCGCCATGGGAGGCGTGAGGGCCGGAGGAGGGCGCGTGGGTCGGGGCCGGCGCGCCCTGCGCGCTGTGCGTTGCGCGCGCCGTGCTCTGCACCATGCCGCCGCCCTGGGGGGGTGGGGGCGGCGCGTCCTGCAACTTGCGCAGCAATTCCTCAGGGCTTGGCAATTCGGAGACATGCGTCATGCGGATGATCGCCATCTCGGCGGCCATCATCGCGTTGGGCGCCTGCGCCACCTCGTCCAGCGCCTTGAGCAACATCTGCCATAGCCGGGTGAGCGGGCGCATTCCCAGAGCCTCCGCCAGTTCCTGACCGCGCTGGCGCTCGTCGGGGCCGATGGTCGGGTCTTCGGCGGCCTCGGGCGTGATCTTGACGACGGAAATCCAATGGGTGATCTCGGCCAGATCGCGCAGCACGGCCATCGGATCGGCACCTTCGGCATATTGTGCCGAAAGCTCGGTCAGCGCAGCGGCGGCATCTCCCTTCATCACCATGTCGAAGAGGTCGAGCACGCGGCCCCGGTCCGCCAGCCCAAGCATCGCGCGCACTTGCTCCGCGCCCGTCTCTCCGGCGCCGTGGCTGATCGCCTGATCCAGAAGCGAGGTCGCATCGCGCGCGGAACCCTCTGCCGCGCGCGTGATGAGCGCGAGCGCATCATCGGTGATCTCGGCGTTTTCGGCGGTCGCGATGCGGCGCAAAAGGGCGATCATCTCCTCCGGCTCGATCCGCCGCAGATCGAAGCGTTGGCAGCGCGACAGGACCGTCACCGGAACCTTGCGGATCTCGGTCGTGGCGAAGATGAACTTCACATGCGCGGGCGGCTCTTCCAGCGTTTTCAAAAGCGCGTTGAAGGCCGAGGTGCTTAGCATGTGCACCTCGTCGATAATGTAGATCTTGTAGCGCGCAGATGCCGCGCGGTAATGCACCGAATCGATGATTTCGCGAATGTCGCCAACGCCCGTGCGGCTGGCGGCATCCATCTCCATCACATCGACATGGCGGCCCTCCATGATCGCGGTGCAATGCTCGCAAACGCCGCAAGGCTGCGTCGTCGGCCCGCCGGTGCCGTCGGGGCCGATGCAGTTCAGCCCCTTGGCGATGATCCGCGCGGTTGTCGTTTTGCCGATGCCGCGGATGCCCGTCATGATGAAAGCCTGCGCGATCCGGTCGGCGGCAAAAGCGTTTTTCAGCGTGCGCACCATCGCTTCCTGACCGACGAGATCGGCAAAGGTCTCGGGGCGATACTTGCGGGCAAGCACCTGATAGGCGGTGTCGGACATGGATGTTCTTTCCTCGGCTTGTCGCTCAGGCTACCTGATCCGGGGGAGGATTCACAACAACCAAAGAATGATCCCCGTCGCCACGGTGCCCAAGCTGAAAACGACCGTAATCACGGTGATATGGTGGCGGGATTGCCCGTTCGCATCATGTGTGCTGAGCGATTCCCGCGTCCGATTGGCTTGTCGCCATGCCGAGACATAGATCAACAGCGCTGCGACAATGAAGACGGTCGCAACGGCCTTCGGCACCCAGGTCGGCTCATATGGGCCGAACAGCGCTTTCAGGCCAAGCGCGATGGCGACCGACGCCATGCCGGTGCGCATCCAGCCGGCGAAGGTGCGTTCATTGGCGAGAACGGTTCGATCCTCGGCCCATTCGGTGCGGTTTTCAGCGTAGTCTGTGCGGTCTTCGGCCAGATCGGTCTTGTCGGTCATGCGTGCAAGCTACTGCCGGAGCGGTTCGGGACCAATATCGAAAATATCACCGCGCATGAAAAAGGCCGCCCGGACCGGGCGGCCTTGAGAAAGATCGATGCAAAACGATCAGCGCTTGGAGAACTGGAAGCTCCGGCGCGCCTTGCGCTTGCCGTATTTCTTGCGTTCCACGACGCGGCTGTCGCGGGTCAGGAAACCGGCGGCCTTGAGCGACGAGCGCAGCGACGGATCGTAAAGCTGCAGCGCCTTGGAAATGCCGTGCTTGACCGCACCGGCCTGACCGGAAAGGCCACCGCCCTTGACTGTCGCGACGACGTCGAACTGGTCCTCGGTGCCGGAGATGGTGAAGGGCTGGCGGAGGATCATCTGCAGAACGGGGCGGGCGAAGTAGACCTTCTGCTCCTTGCCGTTCACGGTGACCTTGCCGGAGCCCGGCTTGATCCAGACGCGGGCGACCGCATCCTTGCGCTTGCCGGTTGCGTAGGCCCGGCCCAGATCGTCCCGCTGCGGCTCGCGCGGCGTTTCCACTGCTTCCGGCGCGGCGTCGAGGCCGGCGGCGGTGTTCAGCTCTTCGAGAGAATTGAGTTGCTCAGCCATTATTTCGCCGTCCGCGTGTTCTTGGAGTTGAGGGATTTCACATCCAGCACTTCGGGGCTTTGCGCCTCGTGCGGGTGATCGGTGCCGGCATAGACACGCAGATTCGTCATGATCTTGCGCGACAGACGGTTGCCCGGCAGCATCCGCTGCACGGCCTTCTGGACAACGCGCTCGGGATGCGCGCCTTCAAGGATCTGCTGCTTGGTGCGCGATTTGATGCCGCCCGGATAGCCGGTATGCCAGTAGTAGTTTTCCTGGCGCTTGTTGCCGGTGAGCTGCACCTTGTCGGCATTGATGACGATGACGTTGTCACCCATGTCCATGTGCGGCGTGAAGGACGGCTTGTGCTTGCCGCGCAAGCGTGTGGCGATGATCGACGCAAGACGGCCCAGAACGATGCCTTCAGCGTCGATCAGGATCCATTTCTTGTCGATATCTGCCGGTTTTGCAGAATAGGTTTTCATCGTGGGAAGCCCCTGACAAGTAAGTGTGATGCAGGGCACGCGCGCCCCGGTCATTTCGATGGGCGGGTTATAAGCTTTCGCAAGCTGCAGTCAAGCGGCTCTGCGCGCAATAATGCAAGTCATTTCAGTTGGTTAGAAATAAGGTATCAAATTACCCCACAAAATTCATCCCGTTTCAGCCGCAGGCAGCATCAATTTCCGATAGACGAGATACGGGGTCAGGGCGGGGGGAATGGTGCTGCTCTCGTAACGCTCCGAGTCTGTGAAGCCGAGGCGATCGTAAAGGGAAAGGATCGCGCTGTTGTCGCGCACCGCGTCGGAATAGACGGTTGTCGCACCCATCTCTCGCGCCTTGTCTATGCGCATTTCGATCAGCCTGCGGCCAAGCCCCAGCCCGCGCGCGAGGTCCCGCACATAGAGCCGCCGCAGCTCGGCGCGTTCGGCGTCGATCATGCGCACGAAGGCGCAGCCTAGCAGGAAGCCCGAACTGTCGCGCGCCAGCACCGTCGCGCCGCGCGGAGGCAGGAAGCTGTCCATCTCATCGAGTGCCGTCTGGACATAGTCGGAGATCGAAAAACGCGGCCCTCCGCTGGCCATCAGGCGTTCGCGGATCTGGGTGAAATATTCCGTCAGAATATCCGTCATCTCGACCCGGTCGGGTTCGGTCTGGGCAAAATCGAGCTGGATATCGAGGTCCATGGGATTTTCGAAATCAGTGAGTCGTTCGCGGCAGGTTAGCCGCCGTTTCGGGATCAGGCGACAGTTTATTCTGTGCCACCTTGGAAAATCAGTCACTTATCCCGCCCGGAGCGACGTGAATCAGGTGCCCCGCGCGGATTCAGCCGTTGTAAAGGATGCCCCAGCGCGCCAGAAGCCGCTGCTGCAGGTTGCGCGATCTTGCGCTGTAGTGCTTGCCGCCCGGCGGTCTTTCGCGTTCCTCGCGGCTGAGCGCATCGCGGCGTGGCAGATCGGCCGAGAAGAAGGCGAAGGCCAGTTCGGTGCCATCGGGCAGATCAATGAACCCGCCGAGCCCGCTGACGAAGTTCAGCGTGCCGGTCTTGGCGTGAACCGACATGGAAGGGGCATCGTCGCGCAGACGGTGCGCCTTGAGCAGCGGCTTGATCTGCAGACTCTTGCGGGCGGTGATGAGTGCGGTGACCATATCGCGCGAAGAGATCCGGCTGTCATCGCCGAGCCCGGAATGATCCTCGAGCGCGGGGTGGCGCATGCCGAGCGTGTCGCGCGCCCAATCGTTCATCGCCTCCGCCGATGCCTTGAGCGAGGTGGCACGCCCCTGCCGCGCCGCCGTGGCGGTCAGCCCGACACATTCGGCGGTGAGGTTGGTCGAGTATTTCAGCATGTCGCGCAGGATCGTCGTCAGCGGGGCGCTTCGATGCGCGGCAAGTTCGGTCGTGCCGGCCGGCAGTGCCTCGATCCGTTCGGGGGCGGGCAGGACGATCCCGTTCGAGCGCGCGAGTGTCTGGAATACCTCGGCGGTATAGAGCGCGGGTTTGCGGACCGGCAGCCAGCGCGCGCCTTTCTGCCCGAGCGCGCCGCGCGCCACCGTCCAATTGTCGTAGGTTCCTTCGTCGGCATAGGTGTAGATCGGATATTTGCGCGGCGCGACCTGCATGCGCGCCGACCTTACGGCGGGGCGCAGCGTGGCCGATGGCGCCTCCATGCTGATCTTGTAATCGTCGCCGTTGCGCACCCATTCGAAATGGACACGGTTGTAATTGAGGTTCAGCCCCGACAGGCCGGGATTGTAGCCGACCTGGTCGGGCTGCTCGGAATCGATGCCGGTGAGGCGCGGCAGGGCGAGATCCCAGATGCGAAACCGCCCGGTGACTTCGGCAATGCCCGCCTTGTCGCGCAGGTCGCCCGCCAGCGCGGCGAGCGCATCGGTATCCAGCGTCGGATCGCCCCCGCCGGCGAGGATCAGATCGCCCTCCAGCTTGCCGTCCTTTATTGGCCCGCTTGCCAGAAGCCGCGTTTCGAAGCGATGATCGGCGCCAAGCGTATCGAGCGCGTAGCAGGCCGTCAGCGCCTTGGCGACGCTGGCGGGGGGCAGGGCGCGGAGCGGGTTGTGCGATTCCAGCACCAACCCGGTCTTGACGTCGGCCACTTGCACGCTGATCTGTCCGGGCAGATCGGTCCTGGCGATCAGCTTGGAAAGCGGCGGCTGGTATGATTTGAGCAGCTCATCCGCCCGCGCGGAGGGACGCAGGGAGTTTTGCGGCGCGAGGGCGGATTGCGCGAAGGCCGAAGGTGCGAGTCCGCTTGCCACAAGGGCGCCGAGCACCGCGCGGCGTGAGATCCGGTCTGTCATAGGGGTGATCTATCCCGAGGATCGACGCGCTTACAAGGACACGCTTTGGTGATCGGTGCGGCTATTCCCTCCAATCGCCGCGCGCGCGGATCGCGGTCGAGCTCTGGGCTGTCATCGGCATGTTGACGAAGCACCAGACGGGCGGGACGTGCATCGGCAAAAGCTGCGATGCGGTGGCGGGCAGCATGTGCTGGCGATACTGGCGCGCGGTGCGCGAATGGAGCGCCGATTGCCGCCAGCCGGGCCGCGCCAGAACGCCGAGCGGAACGGCGCGCAGGATGTCCTGCCAGCGGTCCCAGAGGTGGAATTGCTGAAGGTTGTCCGCCCCCATCAGCCAGACGAACCGCACGCCCGGATGCGCGGCGCGCAGCGCATCGAGCGTGGCGGCGGTATAGCGCGTGCCAATGCGCGCTTCGACATCGCTGACGATGATGCGGGGATCGGTAACGAGCGCGCGGGCATGGGCGATCCGTTTGACCAGGGCGGCCGGTCCGCGTGCCTTGAGCGGATTGCCGGGCGAGACCAGCCAGACAACACGGTCGAGCGCAAAGCGCTTGAGCGCCACGCGGCTGATCTGCAGATGGCCCTCATGCGCCGGATCGAACGAGCCGCCGAGCAGTCCGACCGTCATGCCGGCCCGGACCGGCAGCCCGGTCCATGCTTTTATTGCGACCATTCGTGAGGGCGCTTTTCGAGAAACGCGCCGATCCCTTCCTCCGTGTCGCGCGACAGCATGTTCTGCACCATCACGTCGCCGGCATAGGCATAGGCGTCCTCGTCGCTCAGCTGCGCCTGTTCGTAGAACGCGGCCTTGCCCATACGCACAGCAGAGCCGAGCTTGCCTGCCACCAGATCCGCCAGCTCGGCGGTTTCGGCTGCAAGATCGGCCTCGGGCACGACCTTGTTCACAAGCCCTAGCACCTCGGCGCGCTCGGCATCGATGAATTGGCCCGTGACCAGCATTTCGAACGCCTGCTTGCGCGGGATGTTCCGGGTGAGCGCGACCATCGGGGTCGAGCAAAAGAGTCCGATATTCACCCCGTTCACACCGAACCGCGTGCCCTCGGCCGCGACCGCCATGTCGCAGGAAGCGGCAAGCTGGCAGCCGGCTGCGGTGGCGATCCCGTGGACCTGCGCGATCACCGGTTGAGGCAGGCGTTGCAGGCCGAGCATCACCTTCGCGCAGCGGTCGAAGAGATCGGCGAAATAGGCTTTGCCCCCGTCCTCCGCCTGCCGCCCCGCGGTCATTTCCTTGAGGTCATGGCCCGCGCAAAACGCCTTGCCCGCTCCCGAGATCACGACGCAGCGAATG
This sequence comes from Marivita sp. GX14005, assembly GCF_023370775.1. Lineage (GTDB taxonomy): Bacteria > Pseudomonadota > Alphaproteobacteria > Rhodobacterales > Rhodobacteraceae > Marivita. The sequence continues at coordinate 287,829 of NZ_JAMCCQ010000001.1, read as the reverse complement.
GCGGTATCCTGACCGAGCGCGTCGATCTGTCCCTGAAGCGCGGCCAGCATGTCATCGGACAGCGCGTTGAGCCGGTCCGGCGCGTTCAGGCGCAGATGGCACACCGCGCCGCTGTCGTGACGTTCCAGAAGTTTCATCTTGTCCTCCCAACGGCTTGGCGCAACTCTAGCGGCGGATCGGGCAGGAGGAAAGCATGGCGCTTAAACTGGAACGCGATGAAATGATGGAGTTCCTCGGGGAGGTGTTTCCCCAGATCGAAGGCATGTTCACGATCGACAGACTCGACGAGGACCTTCTGGTAATGCGCCTGCGCACCACCGAAGAGCATCTGCGCCCCGGCGGCACCGTGTCGGGTCCGGCGATGTTCGGGCTGGCGGATGTGGCGGCCTATGTCGCGACAATGGCGCGGATCGGGCGCGAGGCGCTCGCCGTGACGACGAACTGTTCCATCGATTTCATGCGCAAGCCGGAAGCGGGCGTCGATGTTCTGGCCCATGCGAGGCTTCTCAAGCTGGGGCGCAACCTCAGCGTGACGGATGTTCTGCTCTATTCGGACGGCAAGCCCGATCCCGTGGCGCGCGCGACGCTGACCTATTCGATCCCGCCGCGGCGCGACGGCTGATCACATCCGCACATGCCGCGCGCGCGCGCCGCGTTCGATGGCGGCGGCGTGCAGCCGGTCGATATTGAGCTCGTAGCGCATCTCCTCCAGCAGGCGCAGCTCCGCCTCGCGCAGCGTGCCATCGGCAGCGGCCACATCGCAGGCCAGCGCATAGGCGGTCTCGAAAAGCCGTTCGGGCAGGTTGTCGCGGATGAGGCCGAACAGCGCATCCAGCCCATCCTCCTGTTCGAACAGATCGAACACGAGCGCTGACATCTCGGGGATGCGGGTTTCGTCATACTCGGCAAAGACCGGAAGATTGTTCACGGCGGAATTGATCTTGACCAGCTCGGCCGTGCGAATCCGCTCATCAGATGCGGAAATCGCGATCATGAGGGCAACGAGGCAGTCTTGCGGGCTGAGCGGATGGGGATCGGTATCTTGCACGGGCGGTCTTTCCGGATTGCGGGCAGGTTGCGCCAACTTATTGACCAGACCTGCCCGCCGCAATAGGGAGTGGCATTCGACGCGAGCGCGATCCCCGCGCAGCCTTTTGGAGTGTGAGAGCAAATGTCCGACCTGCGCGAAGCTGCAATGTCCTCAAAGGCGTGGCCCTTTGAAGAGGCGCGCCGGCTGCTCAAACGCTACGAGGCCGGACCGCCCGAAAAGGGCTATGTGCTCTTCGAAACGGGCTATGGCCCCAGCGGCTTGCCGCATATCGGCACCTTTGGCGAAGTGCTGCGCACCACGATGGTGCGCCGTGCCTTCGAAGCGATCTCGGACATTCCGACCAAGCTCATCAGCTTTTCCGACGATCTCGACGGGATGCGCAAGGTGCCGGACAACGTGCCCGACCGCGACATGCTGGCCGAACATCTGCACAAGCCGCTGACCAGCGTGCCCGACCCGTTCGGCGAATACGACAGTTTCGGCGATCACAACAACGCCATGCTGCGGCGGTTCCTCGACACGTTCGGGTTCGACTACGAGTTCATCTCGGCGCGCGATTTCTACCGCTCCGGCCGCTTCGACGAAACGCTTTTGCGCGCCGCCGAACGCTATGACGATCTGATGGCGGTGATGTTGAAAAGCCTGCGCGAGGAGCGTCAGCAGACCTATTCGATCTTCCTGCCGATCCATCCCGAAACGGGCCGCGTGCTTTACGTGCCGATCCGCCATGTCGATGCAAGGGACGGCACCGTCACCTTCGATGACGAGGACGGGCGCGAATGGACGTTGCCCGTCACCGGCGGCAACGTAAAGCTGCAATGGAAGCCCGATTTCGGCGCGCGCTGGGCGGCGCTTGGCGTCGATTGGGAACCTTACGGCAAGGAACACGCGCCCAATACGCCGATCTATACCAAGATCTGCTCGATCCTCGGCGGCCGCCCGCCCGAGATCTTTACCTATGAGCTCTTCCTCGATGAGCAGGGGCAGAAGATCTCCAAGTCAAAGGGCAACGGGCTGACGATCGACGAATGGCTGACCTATGCCAGCACCGAATCGCTGTCCTATTTTATGTATCAAAAGCCCAAGACGGCGAAGCGGATGCATTTCGACGTGATCCCGAAGGCGGTGGATGAATACCACCAGCAACTGCGCGCCTATCCCGCGCAGGATGTCGCCGCGCAGGTCAACAACCCGGTCTACCATATCCATTCTGGCGATGTGCCCGCTTCGCATATGGTCGTGCCGTTCTCGATGCTGCTCAACCTCGCTTCCGCCTCGGGGGCCGAGGACAAGGAGGCGCTTTGGGGCTTCATCCGGCGCTATGCGCCCGGTGCCACGCCCGAGACGCATCCCGACCTCGATCAGGCGGCTGGCTTTGCGGTGCGTTACTATCAGGATTTCGTCAAACCGGCGAAAACCTATCGCGCACCGGATGAAAGTGAACGCGCCGCGATGGCCGATCTGGCCGAGCGGCTGCGCGGCTATGACGGGCCCGTGGAGGACGAGGCGCTGCAAACGCTGGTCTTTGCGGTCGGCAAGGACCACGGGTTCGAGCCGCTGCGCAACTGGTTCAAGGCGCTCTACGAGGTTCTGCTCGGCCAAAGCCAAGGACCGCGTTTCGGTGGCTTCATCGCACTTTACGGCGTGTCGGAAACCGTCGATCTGATCGAAAAGGCGCTGACCGGCGATTTGCTCTGAAATTTTGCCTGCGCCGGCCCTTGCCCTAGCTTGTGTCCGGGGAGGATCGCCATGCGCAATTTCATCACGGCAGTATTCTTGAGCGCGGCCCTGGCCGGCGCGCCGTCCGCGCAGGATGCGCTGGCACCGGAGCGGCAGATCGAAGGAGTGATCCGAAGTCAGATCGATGCTTTTCTCGAAGACGACTTCGCGCGGGCCTTCACATTTGCCGCGCCGAACATCCAGCGTCTTTTCGGCACGTCCGAGACGTTCGGCGATATGGTCCGGCGCGGCTATCCGATGGTCTGGCGGCCGCAAACGCTGCGTTTCGGCGCGCTGCGCGAAAAGGTAGGCGTATTGCATCAAATGGTGGTGATCGAGAGCGCGGATGGCGCGATTCATTATCTCGACTACCGGATGGAGCGGATCGATGGCGCATGGCGCATTGCCGGGGTGCAGATTCTGGAACTGCCCGAACTCGCTGCCTGACGCATGGTGCCGGCAAGGCACAATCTTCCGCCGCGGCAATTTTTATGCTGCACCTGCGAGATAACGCTGTAGGCTCGGCGCGAATCGCAGGGAGACCAGCATGGCCGGACATGTCATCACCGTCGCGCAGCAGAAGGGCGGCTCTGGCAAGACCACCGTTTCGGCCAACCTCGCCACCGGGTTCCTGCGGCAGGGCAAGAGCGTGGCGCTTGTCGATATCGATCCGCAAGGCAGCCTGGGCCGCTGGTTCATGACGCGGATCGAGACCGGGAGCGGGCCGTGCGAGAACCTCGAATTCGCGACATCCTCCGCCTGGGGGATCACCTATGAGGTGCGCAAACTGTCCGGCACCCATGACATCGTCATCATAGATACGCCGCCCAAGGCCGATAGCGATTTGCGCCCGGCACTTCGCGTGGCCGATCTCGTGGTTGTTCCGGTCAGTGTGAGCCATGTCGATCTCTGGGCGACGGAAGGCGTGCTCGATCTGGCCCGGCGTGAGGACAAGGATGCGCTTGTCGTGCTCAACCGTGCACGGGCGAACACGCGGCTTGGCGCGGAGGTGGCCGCCGCGGCCGAGTCCCTGAACGCGCGCATCGCAGGGGCGACATTGGCCAACCGCGTGATCTATGCCGAGGCGCTGGGACAGGGGCGCGGCGCGGCCGAAGCCCGCAAGACGCCGGCACAGTCCGAGGTCGACGCGCTCACCGCAGAGGTGGCGCAGGTGCTGGCAAACGGCTAAACCCGCCGGGCCATACCGACCGGAGCCTGACATGACTGACCTCGATGACCTCGCCGCGCTGATCCGCGCCGACAGCCGCGCGCGCGGAGAGCCGCTGTCAAGGCTCGGCTATTTCTGCGCGCCCTTCCGCCCCGCCACTGGCCCCTTTTCCGAGAAGGTGATCAAGGTCTATCGTGGGCTCAAGGACGATGCCGCGCTGGACCGGCTGGCGCGCTGCCATGACGATTATGTCGCCGCGCTGAACGCGGCTGGTGTCGCCCTTCCCGAAACGGAATTTCACCTCCTTCCTGTCGATAATGCACGTATTCCCGTCATCGTGCAGCGCGCGCTGCCGTCCGATTCGATGATGCGTCCGCAGATGCTATCGGCCGATCGTGAAGAAACGCTCAAGATGATGGAGGCCGCCGGCGACGTAATCGCCACCTTCTGGAACAATGCTGATCGATCCGCGACGCGCATCGGCTTTCATCCGTCCATCCGAAACTTTGCCTATCTCGATGGAAAGGCGCTGTTTTTCGACACGTTCCCGCCCCTGATCCACTACAGCCGTGAAGAGATGGGTAGGCTGCTGCTGCTCTTCTCGGACAAAGCGGTGATGCGCTGGATCGGCCCCTTGATGCGCGCCCGTGTCACCGCGATCCAGGATGAATGGTATTCGCCCCCCGAAACGCTTGTCGGCCTTGTCGGCTCCGCGTGTCGGCTGCGTCCCGATGATGCGCAGGCCTATCTCGACTGGGGGCGCGATTTCGCATCCCGCCGCATGGCGCGCTGGGCCGAGGAGGCGCTGCCGAAACTGCACGAGCCGCCGCGTCTTCCGGGATACTGGACAGGCTTTCGCAAACTGCTCGGCTTGCAGGGCGAGCCGAACGTGCCCTGATGCGGATCAAGGCGGGGTTTTACGGGATATGCTAGAGTGCGGTCTATCGTGAAAGGATCCGCCATGTACGACACCATCCTCGTCCCGGTCGCGCTCGACAATGAAAACGGCCGGATCGGCCATGCCATATCGGTTGCCAGACGGCTCGCCTCGGACGGCGCATCCATCACGCTGCTGCACGTGGTCGAGGCGGTTCCCACCTACGCGATGAGCTATATTTCTGCCGACGTGATGTCCGAAACCCGCGAAGAGATCGAGATCGAAATGAACCGGCTTGCGGCAAGCGCGGGCGCCGGCGTTTCCGGCAAAGTCGTCGACGGCCATTCCGGCCGATCGATCCTCGACCATGCCGAGCAAACCGGCGCCGATCTGATCGTCATCGCCTCGCACCGGCCGGACATGCAGACGCTGCTGCTCGGCTCGACCGCGACGCAGGTGGTGCGCCACGCCAAATGCGCGGTGCACGTGCTGCGCTGACGGCTTTACTTGCACGCCCGGCCCATGCCACATCTGCGCCCGGATCAAGACGGAGCGCGCGCATGGATATCGACGATCTGGCACCCCGTATCCTTGCCGGGGAACGGCGCGCGCTGGCGCGGGCGATCACGCTGATCGAAAGCCGGCGCGAGGATCACCGCACCCATGCAGCGCAATTGCTCGACCGCTTGCGCGGCCATGGGCGCGAGGCGCTGCGAATCGGCCTCTCCGGCACGCCCGGCGTCGGCAAATCGACCTTCATCGAGGCATTCGGCTGCATGCTGACGGGGCACGGGCTCAAGGTGGCCGTTCTCGCGGTCGATCCCAGTTCGGCGCGCTCTGGCGGCTCGATCCTCGGTGACAAGACCCGGATGGAGCGCCTAGCCCGCGATCCGAACGCCTTCATCCGCTCCTCGCCCTCGCAATCGCATCTCGGCGGCGTCGCACGCCGCACGCGAGAGGCGATCGATCTGTGCGAGGCGGCGGGGTTCGACGTGGTGCTGATCGAAACTGTCGGCGTGGGTCAGTCGGAAACCGTGGTGGCCGAGATGTCCGACCTGTTCCTGCTCCTCTTGGCCCCCGCGGGTGGCGACGAATTGCAGGGCGTCAAACGCGGCATCATGGAAATGGCCGATATCATTCTCGTCAACAAGGCCGATGGCGATCTCGAACCCGCCGCCACCCGCACTCGCGCGGATTATTCCGGCGCGCTTCGGCTGCTGCGCAAACGGCCGCAGGACCCGGATGGCTTTCCCAAGGCACTGCTGGTCTCTGCGCTCGAGGATAAGGGGCTCGAGACGGCTTGGGAGGAAATCCAGGCGCTTGCGCGCTGGCGCCGCGTGAACGGACATTTCGCGGCCCGCCGCGCGGCGCAGGCGCGTTTCTGGTTCGAAGCGGAACTGCGCCATTCCCTTCTCTCCCGTCTCGAGCGAGAGCCGATGAGAGGCATTGTCGAGGCATTCGGCCGCCAGGTTGAAGACGGAACCCGAACCCCGTCACGCGCGGCGGAGATGGTCCTGGCTCAGATCGAAGGCGGGAGCGCACCGAACTGATGCGGCAATAGCTGCGGGCGTCGAGCCACCGGGGGCTTTGCCCCCCTGCCGCGCGGGCGCGGCATTCCCCCCAAGATATTTGGAAAACAGAGAAGTAACGGAATATTAAGCTTTGGCTATCAAATTTGTGAGGCGGTACAGGCGGAGACACCGATGACCGTAAACGGAGAAGCCCCCTGCCGATGCGCAGGGGGTGGACCAATCCTCCCACCTTCTCTGTTTTTCAAATATCTCGGGGGAGTCGCCGCTTGCGGCGGCGGGGGCAGAGCCCCCAATCGCGTGCGGGTAAACCCGGTGCGTTTTCGCCGGGCTGGCACTTGACGCTTTGAGCGCATGGCTCTAAGGACAGCAAACGAGATTCCGGGCGCTGTCAGTCGGCGCCCTTTCATATTGGTGCACGGCCGATCGGCCGCCTATGACAAGACGAGGACGAACCCATGTCGCGTGTATGCGAATTGACCGGTAAGGGCCCGATGACTGGCAACAATGTCAGCCACGCCAACAACAAGACACGCCGGCGCTTTCTGCCGAACCTCAATGATGTGACGCTGCAGTCGGAAACACTTGGGCGGGGCATCAAGATGCGCATCTCCGCGCATGCGCTGCGCAGCGTCGATCACCGCGGCGGGCTGGATAAGTTTCTTGCCAAAGCCAAGGATACCGATCTGTCGCCGAGCGCGTTGAAGGTCAAGAAAGAGATCGCCAAGGCGCAATCCGCCGAGGCGTAAACCGTTTCGATTTCCAGCTTCGCTCAGCCCCGCCGTTCGATCGCGCGGGGCTGTTTCCTTTTGTCGCCTTGCGATCGCGCCGTGGCAGCGTAGACCGATTCCATGCAGTCTTCGATACGCCGTTCGATTGGATTTCTTCTGGTTGCCCTGATCGGCGCGACCGGTGTTGAACTCGCCGCCGCGCGCGGACAGGCGCCGGCCGTTGGGATCATGGAAATCTGCACCGGCACAGGGCCGGTGCATGTTCTGGTCGATGAAGATGGCACGCCGACAGGCGGCACGGTCATTTGCCCGGACTATGCTATTGCGGGTCTTGTCGATTTGGAAAGGAACGAGCCCGCGGTAGCGCGTCATGAAATATGGGGCAAGCTCTGGACGGCGACTTACGAGCTTGTCTCGGCGGGGCGCAAAGCACCTGCCGAAATGGCACGCGGCCCGCCGCGTTTCGTTTGAGCGAAATTCACGAAACTCGAACGGAAAGACCAGACATGATCAAAACAATTCTGACCGGGGCAACAGCCCTATTCTTTGCCTTGCCCGCATTCGCCGAGATCGAGGTAAGCGATGCCTATGCACGTTCCGCCTCGCCGATGGCCAAGACGGGGGCGGCGTTCATGATCCTTCGCAACACTGGCGCCGAGGACGACCGGCTTGTCGATGTCTCCAGCGATATCGCCGCGAAGGTCGAGCTTCATACGCATGAAGAAAACGCAGAAGGCGTGATGCGAATGATCCATGTCGAGGAAGGCTTCGACCTGCCCGCCGGCGGCGAGACCGTCCTGCAGCGTGGAGGCAAGCACGTCATGATGATGGGGCTGAACGAACCTTTGGATGAAGGCAAGACAGTCAGCATCACGCTGACCTTCGAAAAGGCCGGCGACATGGTCGTCGATGTGCCGGTCGATCTCGAACGGCAGGATCACGGCGGAATGGATAAGGGCAAATCGCGGTAGCGGAAGATAGCGGGGCGGGCGATGTGCCCGCCCTTAGCGCTTCGGTTGAAGGAGCGCTTCGACCCAAGCCGGCACGATGTTGCTGGCCGGTCCGGTGATATGCGCGTCGAAGGCGCGTGACATATCGCTGTTCGTCAGGTTCAGCTCCGCGGTTTCGGCCCCGCTGCGCCGGGCCTCTTCGACGAAACCGGCGGCGGGATAGACCTGGCCCGAAGTTCCGATAGCGGCGAAAAGATCGCAGCTGTGGATCGCCGACAGGATACGCTCCATCTCATGCGGCATCTCACCGAACCAGACGATATCGGGGCGCGTGGCCGGCGCGGTGCAGGCGGGGCATGGATCGTCCGGTGACATCTCCGCTGGCGCGTCCCAGCGATAGGAGCAGGCCGCGCAAATCGCGCGGGACAAAGCACCGTGCATATGGATGGGACTTGCCCCTGCCGCTTCGAGAAGACCGTCCACATTCTGCGTCACAAGCGTGACCTCGCCCGGCCAATCGGCCTGCAATCTTGCCAGCGCGCGGTGGGCAGGGTTCGGTCGGGCCGAGGCCGCCTGTGCGCGGCGCATGTTGTAGAAACGGTGCACGAGGGCAGGATCGCGGGCGAAAGCCTCGGGGGTGGCGACATCCTCGATCCGGTATTGCGCCCAAAGCTTGCCCGCGTCGCGAAACGTGTCGAGCCCGCTTTCGGCCGAAAGGCCCGCGCCGCTTAGAATGACGATGCGTTCGATATCCGGCACGGGAGCGCAATCAGCCCTTGGAGATTTCCCGCGCCACATACCAGCTGACCGGAAGGCCCAGAAGCGCGCCGGCGGCCGCGGCGGCAACGATCGGCATGGGATCGACATAACCTGCGGTCAGCACGGCGATCACGCCGACGCCCGCGAGGGACGTGCCGATCAAGGAATATAGAATGGAAGCGAGGCGCAGCATCGAAGGCTCCTTTGCTAACGGATTTTTTGCGTTTATTCCACGCCGTGCAGGCTGCTTCCTTGACGCGGATCAAATCGCCGTGAGCTTAGGCAGAACGAGCGCAATCGCGGCACAGGGCGGTTTCAGGCACGGCCTTGAGCCGTTCATCCGAGATCTCGGCGCCGCACGAGGCGCAGGTTCCGTAGGAGCCATTCTCGATCCTGTCGAGGGCGGCATCGATGGCGCGGATGCGATCTACATCGGAGTTGCCGCGCGCCTGAAGCACCTCGTCTTCCTGCCGTTCGGAAGGAAGATCGTCCATGTCGTCGGACATCGGCTCATCCAGCCGATCCTCGATTTCGGCAAGATCGCTGGTGATCTCCTCGCGGCGTTTGAGCAGAAGCGATTTTTGTTCAGAGGTGTCCATCTTCGGTCTCCTGTGATTGCCGCCGAGCCTGCGCGGATTTGACGGTTCGGGCATTGACCTGAGGCAAACGCGCGAGCCGCGCTAATCGTTCACGACGCGCAGGCCGATATTTCCGATCACGGTGTTCCGCCCGTAATCGCGATGCATGAGCACGCCATCGGCGATATAGAGGTCTTCGACGTCGAAGATGAAAGGGCCGATGCCCGTCGAAGCGACGCGCAGTTTGTCCGTGCCGGCAATCGCATCGCGCCCCTTGAGCGTGACATATTCCGTGCCTTGCAGGATCAGTTGGAAGCGGGTCGGATCCGAGTTGGCCGCAAGGTTGCTCACGATGAAGAGAATCTCGTCATAGTCGGTGATTCGGTCCTCGCGGAAATGACACACACCTTCGTAGCTGCCCAGTGCGGCGGCGGTCAGCCCGGCGACCGCGATCGTGACCGGCGCGGTGGCGATGGCGGTCGCCGTGCCGAACGCTCCGCCCGCGCTGCCGGCGACGGTACTGCCGGCGGATACCGCGCCGCTGACTCCGCTGCCGATCATGCTGGCGCCCGAAACCGGGTTCTCCAGCGTGTAGACGCCGAGGGCGCGGACGCCTTCACCGGCCGCTCCGGCAACCGCTCCGGCGGTGGATTTTGCGACCTTACCGGCCTTTTCGGCAAGGATGCTGGGGCGGAAATCGCAGATCTCCGCCTGTGCGGAACTGGCTGCGAGGGTGAGGGCGGCAATCAAAAGCGCGCGCATGGGTTTGCTCCTGCTCGGGACTCGCGCGGGATCCTAGCGGGTGTCGGCCCGTATTGGCAGCGCTCTCCGCTCACGAAACCGTGGATCGGCAAGGCAATGCCGGGGCGTTCTCAGGTGTCCATCTTCAGGGCCGAGATGAAGGCTTCCTGCGGGATGTCCACCTTGCCGAACTGGCGCATCTTCTTCTTGCCGGCCTTTTGCTTTTCCAGAAGCTTCTTCTTGCGGGTCGCGTCGCCGCCATAGCATTTCGCCGTCACGTCCTTGCGCAGCGCGGCCAGCGTTTCGCGGGCGATCACCTTGCCGCCGATGGCCGCCTGTATCGGGATCTTGAACATATGGCGCGGGATCAGATCCTTGAGCTTTTCGCACATGGCCCGCCCACGCGTTTCCGCGCGGTCGCGGTGCACCATGGTGGAGAGCGCATCGACCGGCTCGTCGTTGACGAGGATCTGCATCTTCACGAGGTTATCCTCGCGATAGCCGATCACCTGGTAATCGAAGCTGGCATACCCCTTGGTAACGGATTTCAGCCGGTCGTAGAAATCGAATACCACCTCGTTGAGCGGCAGATCGTAGACGACCATCGCGCGGCTGCCCGCATACGTCAGATCGAGCTGGATGCCGCGCCGGTCCTGGCAGAGCTTGAGCACATCGCCCAGATATTCGTCGGGCACGAGGATCGTCGCCTTGATGCGCGGCTCTTCGAGATGGTCGATGGTGGAGGGGTCGGGCATGTCGGCGGGGTTGTGCAACTCCTGCATCTCGCCGTCCTTGGTGTAGACGTGATAGATCACCGACGGCGCGGTGGTGATCAAATCAATATTGTATTCGCGCTCCAGCCGGTCGCGCACCACTTCGAGATGCAGCAGGCCCAGAAACCCGCATCGGAAGCCGAAGCCGAGCGCGGCGGAGGTTTCCATCTCGTAGGTGAAAGACGCATCGTTGAGCGCCAGCTTCTCGATGGCGTCGCGCATATCCTCGAAATCATTGGCATCGACCGGGAACAATCCGCAGAACACCACCGGGATCGACGGTTTGAAGCCGGGCAGGGGCGTTTCGGTGCCCTTCTTTTCGGTCGTGATCGTATCGCCGACGCGAGTATCGGCGACGCGCTTGATCTGGGCGGTGATGTAGCCGATCTCGCCGGGGCCAAGCTCGTCCACCGTCTGCATCGCAGGGCGGTAGACGCCGATCCGGTCGATGTCATAGGTGCCGCCGGTCTTCATCATCTTGATGCGCTGGCCCTTTTTCAGCACACCGTCGATCACGCGGACGATCACCACGACGCCCAGATAGGGATCGTATTTGCTGTCCACCAGCATCGCCTTGAGCGGCGCATCCCGCTCCCCGCCATGCGGCGGCGGCAGACGTGTGACGATGGCTTCCAGAACGTCGGGAATCCCCAAGCCGGTCTTGGCCGAAATCTCGACCGCCTCCGAGGCGTCGATGCCGATCACATCCTCGATCTGTTCCTTGACGCGCTCGGGCTCGGCGGCGGGCAGGTCGATCTTGTTGAGCACTGGCACGATCTCGTGGTCGGCGTCGATTGCCGTATACACGTTGGCCAGCGTCTGCGCCTCGACGCCCTGCGTTGCGTCCACCACCAGAAGCGAGCCTTCAACCGCACGCATGGAGCGACTGACCTCGTAGGCGAAATCCACGTGGCCCGGAGTGTCGATCAGGTTGAGGATATAGACCTCGCCATCGGCGGCCTTGTATTCGATCCGCACGGTATTGGCCTTGATCGTGATGCCTCGCTCGCGTTCGATATCCATCGAGTCGAGAAGCTGCTCCTTCATCTCCCGTTCGGTGACGGTGTTGGTGGATTGGATCAAGCGGTCGGCCAGGGTGGATTTCCCGTGGTCGATATGGGCAACAATGGAAAAATTGCGGATGCGCGAAAGCTCTGTCATGGGGCGGATATGATGCGGTTTCAACCTCCGGTCAAGATGGCGCGAGGGCGGCCCGCTCCTTATGCAAAAGGTGATTTGAAATATCTCAGCGTTTGAGGCACGGTTGAGCCGGGCAGCCTTGCGGGTAGGGTGGCGCAAGACCATCCGCGCGGGGCGCGATGAAACCGGGCAGGCAATCATGAGAATATTTGCAGCATTGATGATGGCGGCGCTGCTTGCGGCTTGCGGAGGCGGGCGCGTCGACCGGATCGACAGCGGGGTCGTCACGCGTTTGTCCAGCGGGCCGATCAGCCGCGCATGTAACGCATCCGATCGCAAAGCGCGCAATCCGCGTCTGTGCGGATGTATACAATGGGTCGCCGACCAAACGCTTTCCGGCAGCGATCAGCGCAGATCGGCCAAGTTCTTCCGCGATCCGCAGCGCGCACATGACGTCTGGATGTCGAAATCGTCTTCCGACGACGCGTTCTGGGATCGCTACAAGCGGTTCTCGGGCAGTTCGGAACGCTATTGTCGGGGCTATTGATCGAGAAACGCCCTGACGGCGGCTTCGAACTCGCGCGGCTTTTCGGCGTGCAGCCAATGGCCGGCGCCGGGGATTTTCACGAAACGCGCTTTCGGGAACAAGGCGCGGATCGCCGGGCGATGCGCATGCGTGACGTAGTCGGATTGCGCACCTGACAGGAACAGAGCGCGCCTGTCGAACGTCGCGTCGATCTCGGGAAAGCCGAGGATATGCGGCATCTGATCGGCCAGCGCATCGAGGTTGAGTTTCCAGCGGCGGTTTTTCAGATCGAGCGACTGGGTGAAAAACGCCTGCAGGGTGGTGTCCTCGACATACGCGGCAAGCTGCGCGGCGGCGTCCGAGCGTTTTTCGACCTGCGCCAGATCGACGGCGCGCATCGCTTCGATGAATTGCATCTGCGAATGGGTGTATGCGACCGGCGCGATATCGGCGACGATCAAACGATTCACCAGATCGGGCCGCGTCAGCGCGAGCACCATCGCCGCCTTGCCGCCCATCGAATGCCCGACCACGTCCATGGGTGCGCCCTCGGCCTCGATTACCTCTGCCAGATCGCCGGCCATGTCGGTATAAGTATGGCTCTCGGCCCAGAAGCTGTCGCCGTGATTGCGCATATCCACCGCGACCGTTCGTCCACGATCCGAAAGCCGTTTGGCGATCACGCCCCAGTTGCGGCCCGAGCCGTAAAGCCCGTGCACGATGAGAAGCGGCGTGGCGGACCCGTCCGAGGGGTTTGGAAGGATGTTCAACATCGTGCCTGCATACTGCGCGGATGGCGGCTTGAGCAAGCCTGAGCGGCGACGTATCACTTGTCTTATGAACACGGGCATGGCGATCACGGATCAGGCAGAAGAGCTTTGCGCCTTGATGGCGCACCGGCTGGGCCAGCGGCGCGGTCCGCTCTCGCGCCGTCTGGCGCGGTCGCGGCGGCGTTTGCCCGCTTCGGTGCGTTCGGATATCGCCAGGATCGCAGAGGCTGACGCCATGGCGCAGAACCCGCGCCTTGCCGCCCGCACTGATCCGGGCGCGACACAAGCCGAGTTCGAACGTGCGCGAAGCTATCTGGCCGGAATCGACATCAAGGATCGCCGCAAAGGTCAGATCCTGTCCGTTCTCGGCAGCGTTGCGTTCGATCTGCTTGTGGTGACGATCCTCGTCATCACCGTCTTGCGCTGGCGCGGTCTGGCCTGATCCGGTTGACTGGCGGGGCGGCGGGCCTAGCTGAATGCGCCATGAAAAATGCACTTGTGATAGGCGCCAGCGGCGGTATCGGCAGCGCGGTTGCAGCGGCGCTTTCGGCGCGCGGCGTGGCGGTGACGGGTCTTTCGCGCAGCGAAGACGGTCTGGACGTGACCGACGAGACCAGCATCCGCGACGCGCTGAGCGCTTTGGACGGGCCGTTCGATTTGATCTTCGTAGCCACGGGCGCGCTTGTGATCGATGGTGCCGAGCCAGAAAAGACGTTGAAATCGGTTACGGCTAAAGCGATGGCGGATCAGTTTTTGTTGAACACGGTCGGCCCGTCGCTGGTGCTCAAACACGCAATCCCGCTTTTGCCGCGCAAGGGAAGGGCCGTCTTTGCGGCACTTTCGGCCCGTGTGGGGTCCATCGGCGATAATGGGCTGGGCGGCTGGTACAGTTACCGCACCGCGAAGGCGGCGCTCAACCAGATGCTGCACGGCGCGGCGATAGAGCTTGGCCGGACGCACAAGGATCTAATCTGCGTCGCGCTGCATCCCGGCACGGTGGCGACCGAGTTCACCGCGAAATACGCCGACTCGCACCCGACCGTGCCACCCGAGGAGGCCGCCGGGAACCTCTTGCGCGTGATCGAGGGGCTTGATCCGGCGCAAAGCGGCGGGTTCTACGATTGGCAGGGCAAGGAAATCCCCTGGTGAGCCGGCTCGTTCTGGTCCTCGGCGATCAGCTGAGCGATACGCTCTCCGCACTGCGGGAGGCCGAGAAGGCCAGCGATGTGATCGTCATGGCCGAGGTTTCGGACGAGACCACCTATGTGCAGCATCACCCCAAGAAAATCGCCTTTATCTTCGCCGCGATGCGCAAATTCGCGGCGCGGCTGCGCGGGGATGGATGGGATGTTCGCTATACGCGGCTCGACGATGAGGGCAACGCGGGCTCAATTCCGGGCGAGCTGCTGCGCCGTGCCGAGGAGATTGGCGCAACCGAGGTGATCGCCACCCAGCCGGGCGAATGGCGCCTGATCGCAGCCCTTGAGGATATGCCGCTGCGGCTGGCGATGAAACCCGATACGCGGTTCATCAGCACGCAGGCGGAATTCGACCGCTGGGCCGAGGGACGCAAGGCGCTTCGGATGGAGTATTTCTACCGCGAGATGCGGCGCAAGACGGGTATCCTCATGGATGGGGACGAACCCGAGGGGGGCAAGTGGAATTACGATGCCGAGAACCGTAAGCCCGCTCCGAAAGACATCGCTTTCAGCGGCCCGATGCAATTCACGCCGGATGACACGGTGGAGGATGTTCTCAACCTGGTTGAAGCGCGGTTCGGCAACAGTTTCGGCGCGCTTCGCCCGTTTTCCTTTGGCACCGATCAGGGGCAGGCCCGGCGCGCGCTCTCGCATTTCATCATCTACGCGCTGCCGCGTTTCGGCGATTATCAGGACGCGATGCTGAACGATAATCGCTTCCTCTATCACGCGCTGGTGTCACCCTATCTGAATGTCGGGCTGCTGGATCCGCTTGAGGTCTGCCGCGCGGCGGAGGATGCCTATTACGACGGCCACGCACCGCTGAACGCGGTCGAGGGGTTCATTCGCCAGATCCTCGGTTGGCGCGAATATGTCCGTGGCATCTATTTCCGCGAAGGCCCGGATTATCCGCGCCGCAACGCGCTGAACCACCAGCGCGCGCTGCCCGATTTCTACTGGACCGGCGAGACGGAGATGAACTGCCTCTCGAAGGCGATCACCCAGACGGCCGAAGAAGCCTATGCCCATCATATCCAGCGCCTCATGGTGACGGGCAATTTCGCTCTGCTCGCCGGGGTGAACCCAGCCGAGGTGCATGACTGGTATCTGCGCGTCTATATCGACGCCTATGAATGGGTCGAGGCACCCAACACGATTGGCATGAGCCAGTTCGCCGATGGCGGGATCATCGCGTCCAAGCCCTATGTCTCCTCGGGGGCGTATATCAACCGGATGTCGGATTACTGCAAATCTTGCCGCTACCGGGTGCAAGACAAGACGGGGCCGGATGCGTGTCCCTTCAATCTGCTCTACTGGCATTTCCTGGACCGCCATCGGCAAAGGTTCGAGGGCAACAACCGCATGAGCCGCATCTATGCCAACTGGGACCGGATGGATGCGGACCGCAAGGAAACGGTCCTTACCGAAGCGCAGGCTTTTCTGGAAAAGCTAGGCCGCGAAAAGGTCTAGCCGTATTTCGCTACCGGCGTGCCGGCAATCGCCGCCATGTTGAGCAGCCCGCGCGGTGTGATACCCGGTGTAACGACATGCGCGCGGTTGCCCATGCCCATGAGGATCGGCCCCACCTCCAGCCCGCCAGCCTTGGATTTGAGGATGTTCCGCGCCGCGGAGGCCGCGTCTGCATGGCCGAATATCAGCACATTGGCGCTGCCTTGCATCCGGTTGCCGGGGAAAAGCCGCTCGCGCAATTCCGGGTCGAACGCAGCATCGACATTCATTTCGCCCTCATAGCAGAAATCGCGCGGCGCCTGATCCAGAAGCCGCATCGCCTCGCGCAGCCGCTTGCCGGAGCCTTCGGCCTGATTGCCGAATTGCGATTGCGAGCAGAAGGCAATGTTGGGCGCCAACCCGAAGCGGCGCACATGGCGCGCGGCGCCGATCGCAGTTTGCGCCAGTTCTTCCGGGGTGGGCAGCGAGCGCACATGCGTATCGGCGACGAAGAGCGGGCCGTCTTCAAGGATGATCAGGCTGAGCGCGCCATGTGCGCTGAGGCTGTCGGAGCCGAGAACCTGTTCGATATAGTTCAGATGCCAGCGATATTCGCCAAACGTGCCGCAGATCAGGCTGTCGGCTTCATCGCGATAGACCATTACCGCGCCGATGGCGGTGGTGTTGGTGCGCATGATCGCACGGGCCAGATCGGGCGTGACGCCGCGCCGTGCCATGATGCGGTGATAGGTCTCCCAATAGTCGCGGTAGCGCGGGTCGTTTTCCGGGTTCACGATGGTGAAATCGCGGTCCGGGCGGATCTCCAGCCCGAGCCTTTCGCAGCGTGTGGCAATCACCTCCGGCCGGCCGATCAGGATCGGCGTTTCGGTGGTTTCCTCGAGGATCGCCTGCGCCGCGCGCAGCACGCGCTCGTCCTCGCCCTCGGCAAAAACGATGCGCCGTGCGGCGGTGGCCGCCGCCTCGAAAACCGGGCGCATGAGCAAGGCGGATTTATAGACGCTCGCATCCAGCTTATCCTTGTAGGCCTTGATATCGGCAAGCGGGCGCTGCGCGACGCCCGACTCCATCGCCGCCTTCGCCACAGCGGTCGAGACGACGCCCGACAGTCGCGGATCGAACGGTTTGGGGATCAGGTAATCCGGGCCGAAGGTGAGTTGCTCGCCCTGGTAGGCCGCCGCCGCTTCCGCGCTGGTTGTTGCGCGCGCGAGCTTGGCGATCCCCTCGACGCAGGCGATCTGCATCGCGTCGTTGATTTCCGTTGCGCCCACATCGAGCGCCCCGCGAAAGATGAACGGGAAACACAGCACGTTGTTGACCTGATTTGGATAATCGCTGCGCCCGGTGGCCATGATTGCGTCCGGGGCCACTGCCGTGACCTCATCGGGAAGGATTTCGGGGTTGGGATTGGCCAGCGCGAAAATAATCGGACGCGTCGCCATGCGCGCTACCATGTCCGGCTTGAGAACCTTCGGCCCGCTGAGACCGAGAAACAGATCGGCGCCGTCGATCACCTCGTCCAGCGTGCGCAGATCGCTTGTCTGGGCAAAGGCCGCTTTCTGGGGGTTCATATCCTCGGTCCGGCCTTCATAAACCAGCCCGTGAATGTCGCACAGCCAGATGTTCGAACGCCGCACGCCGAGCTTGACGAGCATGTTGAGGCAAGCGATCCCCGCCGCGCCGCCGCCCGTGGAGACGATCTTGATATCCTCGAACGATTTGCCCGCGACGTGAAGCGCGTTGGTCGCCGCCGCGCCGACGACGATGGCGGTGCCGTGCTGGTCATCGTGGAAGACCGGAATATTCATCCGTTCGCGGCAGATCTTTTCGACGATAAAACAATCGGGCGCCTTGATGTCTTCAAGGTTGACCGCCCCGAAGGTGGGCTCCAGCGCGCACACGATTTCGGCCAGCTTTTCGGGATCGGGTTGGTTCACTTCGATATCGAAACAATCGATATTGGCGAATTTCTTGAAAAGGACCGCCTTGCCTTCCATCACCGGCTTGGACGCCAGCGCACCGATATTTCCGAGGCCAAGTACGGCGGTGCCGTTGCTGACGACGGCGACCAGATTGCCCTTCGCGGTATAGCGCGAAGCTGCCGTTTCATCGGACTGGATCTCGATACAGGCCTCGGCCACGCCGGGTGAATAGGCGCGCGCCAGATCGCGTCCGTTCGCCATCGGTTTGGTGGCACGGATCTCGAGTTTGCCCGGTTTCGGATGCTCGTGATAGAAAAGCGCCGCCTGACGCAGCGTCTCGTTATTGTTGTCGGACATGCTGTCTCCCCCGAAAGCTATGCCTCAGGGGTAGCCGCATTTTTGCAGGAGGAAAAGGCCGCGCCTAGCTGAGATATTCCTCCAGATGCGCGATGCGGCGCTCAGCCTGACGGCGCGTCAGGCTACCGTCGAAGGCTTCTCCGGCTCGGGAAGTGAGTTCGCGTAGCTTGACCGCCTGCTTCTCGGTCATTTCCTCTTCGGGATCGGGGCCAAGCCCGACGGAAGGGTCGAGCGCGAGGCTGTTCTGCATGGGCATGGTCGGTCTCCTTTCTGACAAGTCAACGCGACGTTCCGATGCGCGGTTCCCCCCGGCCCTTGCAATCGCGGGCGCGCGCTCGCAATCATGGCATCCGCAACGCAGCTGCCGGGGGCATGGATGGAATTGAGGCAAAAGGCGCTCAGCGTCAGGGAAAACGCGCATGCGCCCTATTCGAATTTCAGGGTCGGGGCGGCCTTGCGCACACCGGATGGCCATATCTTTACCGGGTGCAATGTCGAGAATGTCGCCTATCCCGAAGGCACCTGTGCCGAGGCCGGGGCCATCGCCGCGATGGTGGCGGCGGGCGAGCGCGAGATCGTGGAGGTCTATGTGATCGCAGACAGTCCCGATCCGGTGCCGCCCTGCGGCGGATGCCGCCAGAAGCTCGCCGAGTTCGCCGGTGCCGATGTGCCGGTCACGCTTGCGACCACGCAGGGCACGGAGCGGCGGACGACCGTAGGCAATCTCTTGCCCGGCGCGTTCGGCCCGGGCCACATGGATCGCGCGTGATGGATGCACGCAGCGTCATTGCCGCGCTGCGCCGGGGGGAAGCGCCGGACGCCGAGGCTCTGGCCTGGTTCGCGCGCGGGCTCGCCGATGGCAGCGTCAGCGATGCGCAGGCCGGCG
Source organism: Marivita sp. GX14005 (assembly GCF_023370775.1). Lineage (GTDB taxonomy): Bacteria > Pseudomonadota > Alphaproteobacteria > Rhodobacterales > Rhodobacteraceae > Marivita. Next base: position 268,686 of record NZ_JAMCCQ010000001.1, on the reverse strand, counting down.
CTTTCGCGATGGGCGTGTGCTGCAACGGGCTTGGCGATGCCGGGCGCGCCGCCTTGACGACCGCCATGCGCGACAGCGGGGCGGTGCTGCGCTGGGATCTTGGCGCGCCGGTGCTGGACAAGCATTCAACGGGCGGTGTGGGCGATTGCGTGAGCCTCGTTCTGGCCCCCGCGCTCGCCGCCTGCGGCGTCTATGTCCCGATGATCTCGGGACGGGGGCTAGGCCATACCGGCGGCACGCTCGACAAGCTCGAGGCGATTCCCGGGTTGCGCACGGATCCCGGAGAGGCGCAGTTCCGGCGGATCGTCGCGGAGGCGGGCTGCGCCATCGTCAGTGCCACGGCCGATATCGCGCCCGCCGACAAACGGCTCTACGCGATCCGCGATGTGACGGCGACTGTCGAAAGCCTCGATCTCATCACCGCCTCGATCCTGTCCAAGAAACTCGCCGCCGGGCTCGATGGGCTGGTGCTCGACGTCAAATGCGGATCGGGTGCCTTCATGAAGACGCCTGAGAAGGCACGCGCTCTGGGCGGCGCGCTGGTGGAGACGGCCAAGGCGGCGGGGTGCCGGGCGTCGGCGCTCATCACCGATATGTCGCAGCCGCTGGCCAGCAGCCTCGGCAACGCGCTCGAAGTGGCCGAGGCGATGCGCGTGATGTGCGGCCAGTCCGAAGGACGGCTGGCCGAGTTGACCATCGCGCTGGGCACGGCGCTGTTGCAAAGCGCGGGTTACGAGGATGCCGAGATGATACTGCGGAAGGCCATCTCCTCGGGTGCGGCGGCGGAGCGGTTCGGGCGCATGGTCGCCGCGATGGGCGGGCCTGTGCAATTCGTCGAAAACTGGGCGCGTTTCCTGCCCGAAGCGCCGGTGATCCGCGAGGTGATAGCGCCGCAAGCCGGCACCGTTACCGCCATCGACGGCGAGGCGCTCGGGCTTGCCGTGGTCGGTTTGGGTGGCGGCCGGCAGGTGGAAACCGACAGGATCGATCCTGCCGTGGGTCTTTCCGACGTTGTGTCGCTGGGCAGCCGCATCGCAAAGGGCCAGCCGCTCGCGCGCATCCATGCGGCCCGCGAGGAACAGGCCGATGCCGCCGCACAGGCCGTGCTCGCCGCGATACGTTTCGGGGAAGATGCCCCGCCAACCAAGCTGATACTGGAGACAGTCATATGAGCCGTGCCTTTCTGATCGTGATGGATTCCGTCGGTATCGGGGGCGCACCCGATGCGGGCGAGTTCTTCAACGACAGCACGCCCGATACCGGGGCAAATACCGTGCTGCATATCGCCGAAGCCTGCGCGCGAGGGGAGTCCGAGGACCGCCGATCAGGTCCGCTTCGCGTTCCCAATCTGGCTGCGCTGGGCCTTGGCCCCGCGCTAACATTGGCCTGCGGGCAAACTGCGCCGGGCCTCGATGTTGTGCCGACAGGCTGCTGGGCGGCCGCCACGGAGGTATCACGCGGGAAGGACACGCCCTCGGGCCATTGGGAGCTTGCCGGTCTGCCGGTGCCCTGGGACTGGACCTATCTACCCGACACGCAGCCGGCGTTTCCGCCCGATATCACCGCGCGGATTTGCGAGCTTGCCGGCACCGATGGCGTTCTTGGCGATTGCCACAGCAACGGGGTCAAGGTCATCGAGGAGTTCGGCGCCGAGCATCTGCGCACGGGAAAACCGATCTGCTACACCTCCGCCGACAGCGTGGTGCAGATCGCCGCTCATGAAGAGGCGTTCGGGCTGGAGCGCCTGATTCGGCTTTGCGAGGATCTTGCCCCGATGGTTCACGAGCGCCGCATCGGGCGGGTGATCGCGCGGCCTTTCGTGGGCACCGAAGGCGCGTTCGAACGCACGACGAACCGCCGCGATTTCGCCATCGCCCCGCCCGAGCCGGTGCTGACCAACTGGGTTCAGGATGCCGGGCAAAGGGTGATCGCGATCGGCAAGATCGGCGATATCTTCTCCATGTCGGGCATCGACGAGGTTCACAAGGGCAGCGATGCGGTGCTGATGGAGCATCTGGCGGCACAGATCGAAACCGCGCCGGACGGCGCGCTGGTCTTTGCCAATTTCGTCGAGTTCGACAGCCTCTATGGGCATCGCCGCGACGTGTCGGGATACGCTCGCGCGCTCGAATGGTTCGATGGCGAAATCGGCAAGCTGCTTCCGACGCTTCGGGACACTGACCTGTTGCTCATCACCGCCGATCATGGCAACGACCCGACCTGGACCGGATCGGATCACACCCGCGAACGGGTGCCGGTGCTGATCGCCGGCGCGGGGCAGGGCGAGATCGGACCCGTCGGCTTTGTGGATGTCGGCGCCAGCGTTGCCGCGCATCTGGGCATACCGGCGCAGGGGCCGGGACGAAGTTTTCTCTAGCAAGGGATCGAACATGAACGAAGAGCAATTGCACCGGATCGAACGGCTGCCCAAGGTCGAGCTGCATCTGCACCACGAGGGCGCAGCCCCTCCGGCGTTCATCCGCGCGCTGGCGCAGAAGAAATCGATCGGCCTCGATGGCGTTTTCGCGCCCGATGGCAGCTATGCGTTCCGCGATTTCGTCCATTTCCTCAGCGTTTACGAGGCGGCGACGCAGGTGCTCAGGACGCCGGAGGATTACGCGCGGCTGACCACGGCGCTGCTGGAGGAATGTGCCGCCAACGATGTGATCTATGTCGAATCCTTCATCTCGCCCGAATTCTGCGGCGGCGGTGATCTGGCTGCATGGCGCGAATACCTTCATGCGATCCAGGACGCTGCGGACGCGGCAGAGCGTGACATGGGCATCATCCTGCGCGGCATCGTCACCTGCATCCGCCATTTCGGCCCCGAACGTGCCAAGGCCACGGCACGATGCGCCGCCGAGACGGCGGGCGACTGGATCACCGGCTTCGGCATGGGCGGCGACGAGAATATGGGCCAGCAAAAGGACTTCGCCTACAGTTTCGACATGGCGCGCGAGGCCGGTCTGCAATTGACTACCCATGCCGGCGAATGGGGCGGGGCGCAATCGGTGCGCGATGCGGTGCAGGATCTGGGGGTCGAACGCATAGGCCACGGCGTTCAGGCCGCGAGCGATCCCGCGCTGCTCGATCTTCTGATCGAGAAAGGCGTCACGCTGGAGGTCTGCCCCGGTTCGAACGTGGCGCTCGGCGTTTATCCCGATCTGGCCAGCCATCCGATCGACATGATGCGCAAGCGCGGCGTGAAGGTCACGGTCTCCACCGACGATCCGCCTTTCTTTCACACCACCATGCGCACGGAATACCGCAATCTTGCGCAGACCTTCGGCTGGGATGCCGAGGTGTTCGCCGATATCAACCGCACCGCCGTCGCGGCGGCCTTCTGCGATGAACAGACCCGCGCGCGGGTTCTCGAAAAACTGGAGCACGCATGAGCCAGCATCTCACCATCGTCGAACACCCGCTCGTTCAGCACAAGCTGACCCTGATGCGCGAGAAGGACACATCGACCAAATCCTTCCGTCAGCTCTTGCGCGAAATCAGCCTGCTGCTCGCTTACGAGGTCACGCGCGGATTGCCGATGACCACGCGGCGGATCGAAACGCCCATGTGCGAGATGGACGCGCCGGTGATCGATGGCAAGAAGCTGGCGCTGATCTCGATCCTGCGAGCGGGCAATGGGCTGCTCGACGGTATTCTCGAACTGATCCCGGCGGCGCGGGTCGGTTTCGTGGGGCTTTACCGCGACGAGGAAACGCTCAAGCCCGTGCAATATTACTTCAAGGTGCCGACCGGGCTCGACGAACGGGTCACGATCCTCGTCGATCCGATGCTTGCCACCGGCAACAGCTCCGCCGCGGCGGTCGATCTGGTCAAGCAGGCGGGGGCGACGAACATCATCTTCCTGTGCCTTCTCGCCGCGCCGGAAGGCGTCGCGCGCATGAGGGAGGCCCACCCGGACGTGCCCATCGTGACCGCCTCGCTCGATGAACGGCTCGACGAACGCGGGTATATCGTGCCGGGGCTTGGCGATGCCGGGGATCGGATGTTCGGGACGAAATAACGCTTTACAGGCAAGGGGCTGGCAGGCAGTCTCGCCCTGCATCTGTGGGGACGGATACATGACTGCTTTCACATCCCGGGCCTTGGCCGTGCTGGCCCTGCTCGCCTTCACCGCAACCGGGGCGCTTGCGCAGGGCGCACGCTCTGTCGGCCCGCCGGCCGAGGCGCCGCCCGAAGGCTACAAGGCGCGGCAATATGTCGATAGCCGCGGCTGTGTCTATGTGCGCGCCGGTGTCGACGGCGCGGTGAACTGGGTGCCGCGCGTGTCGCGGGATCGCAGGCCGATTTGCGGTCAGGAGCCGAGTATTCCGGCGCAACCGGTCGCGAAGGCTGCGCCCGAGATCGTCACCGCGCCGGCCCCGCAGCGCGCCGTGCGCGGTGTTCCGAACCGTGATCTGCCCAACCCGAAATACACCGCACCGAAGCGGTCGGCCGAAACGCGGATCGTTCCGCTGCATGTCTATACGGCGCAGGGCGATAGGCTGCCGCCCGTGCCCAAGGGCTACAAGCGCGCCTGGGAGGACGACCGGCTCAATCCCCACCGGGCGCATATGACGCCCGAAGGCTATATCGCCTCGCAACGGGTAATGAGCCATACCGTTCCCCGCCGCAGCGTCAGCGGCGCGACGACGATCCAGAGGCCCGTGATCGTCGGGCGCGGGAAAGGGCTCGGACACTGATCACTCGCCGCAAATTCCCTGTAGCCGCAGCCAATCTGCATCGCTGAGCACCGGGCGGGCGCCGCCGCCGGCCATCGGGTCGGCCTCGATCAGCGGCAGCGTGGTTTCGCCTGTCACGTCGAGCGCATAGGCATAGGGCGTCGAGCGCAGCTCGGCCGTTTCGAAGGCGGCGAGCAACATGTCATTCGACAGGGCCGGCGGGTTTTGCGACAGCAGATGCTCTGCGTATCGTTCGAGATCGGTTTCGCTCATCTCGCCGGTCGTCAGCAATCGCAGGCTCGACCACAGGCCAGTCTGAACGAGCATGTCTTCCAGCGGATCGCGGCTGAGCGCGCGGAGCCGTTCGGCGAGGATGTAACCGGCGGTCACATCGGGATCTTCGGGATCCTCGACAAGCGAGCGATTGAGAAGGATGCGTCCACCGGGGAGATGGGCCGTCGTTTTCACGCCGCCCGGAAGCACCACGAGCGCGCCGCGCTGACCGGGGCCGAGCACGCGGGACGCCATGCGGCGCAGCGGTTCGGTTGCCTCGCGCGATGTGCAAGCGGCACCGGAAATGCGCGTGATCCGTTCAAGAAGCGCGTCGCCGATTTCGTCGCGTTTGACCGCCGGAACCACCTGTACGGTATGGCGCAGCAGCGCATCGGGAAGCCAGAAAATCAGCCCCGCCAGCACGAGCGCAGCGATGAGCGCAGTGATCCAGACGCGCAGTTTTCCGGGGCGGGGGCGGCTTTTCTCGATGGCGGTGCGGATACGTTCGATCGCATCGATCATCTCGGGACTGTCCTTGCCGAGTTCGAGCGTTTCGCCCGGATCGCCGTCGGGATGGTAAATGGCAGGTGTCTGCCCCTTGTTTGCGCGCGCCACGGCGGCGACGGACCAATGCGCCAGCACGTTTTCCCGCAGATCGAAAATGGTAAGGGACGCATTGCCGAGCGAGACGATGACATCCTTGCGTTGATCTTCGGGCGTTGCGCGCCAGATGCCTGCGGCTTCAAGCCGTTGAAATTCCTTGAGCGCGGTCATGCGGGCTGCTCTGCCTCATTGATTGGACAAAGCCTACACAAGGCGCGCTTTCCGCGCAATGCGCCAGCCGCTTGCCAGTGTCTGCAATCGCTGCCACACCCGGCGCATGATCATCTCGCCGGGACGCCGTTTCATCTTCGTTCACATTCCCAAGACGGGCGGCACATCGATGGCGCTCGCGCTCGAGGACCGCGCGCATCGCGACGACATCCTGATCGGCGACACACCGAAGGCGCGGAAGCGGAAGAACAGGCTTGCCAAGCTGCGCGGGCGAGGCCGGCTCTGGAAACACAGCACCCTTGCCGATATCGACGGGATCGTTTCGCCGGACGCGCTTGACGGGATGTTCGTCTTCACGCTGGTGCGGAACCCGTGGGACCGGCTGGTCAGCTATTATCACTGGTTGCGCGCGCAAAGCTTCGCACATCCTGCGGTCACGCTCGCCGCGGCGCTGCCATTCCCTCAATTCGTGGCGCATGAGCAAACCCGCACAACACTTTCCGCCGCGCCCTATCGCAGCTACACGCGCGATGCGTCTGGGCAGGATCGCGCGGCGCTTTTTATCCGGCTGGAGCATCTGGAAGAGGATCTCGGCCCACTTTCGCAGCACCTGGGGTTCACGCCAGCCCTGCCGCATGTGAACAGATCCGACCGGCCACGCGATCATCGCAGCGTCTATACGGATGCCGCCGCCGAAGCGGTGGCACAAATATGCGCAGAGGATATAGAGCAGTTCGACTATCGGTTTTGACCTCAACATTGAAACGCCGCCCGGCCGGGCCGGACGACGTCTAATGAACAAGGTCTGAAGAAACGGTTTACGCGGCCTGATCTTTCTGCCCGAACCGCCCATAGAACGACTGGCCCTTCGCCGCCATGTCGCGCAGCAAGTCGGGGCAGGCGAAGCGCTCCCCATATGCTGCCACCAACTCGTCGCAGCGTGCGGCGGCATATTCCGCGCCCAGCATGTCGAGCCACGAAAATGGCCCGCCCGACCAAGGTGCAAAGCCCCAGCCAAGGATCGCGCCCACGTCGCCTTCGCGAATGTCCATGAGCACCCCATCCTCCAGCGCGCGCACCGCTTCAAGCGACTGCGCGAAAAGCAGGCGGTGCTGCACATCGACAAGATCGGGCCGGTCGTCCGATTGCGGATATTGCGCCTTGACCACGTCAGACAGCCCCTCACGCTTGCCCTTGTCGTCGTAGTCGTAGAACCCCGCGCCGGTCTTGCGGCCCAGACGGCCTTGCTCTTCCATCCAGAAGATCACCTCGTCCACCTCGCCATCGGGATAGGCATCGCCCATCGCCGCACGGGTCGCGCGGGCGATCTTGGCGCCCAGATCAATGGATGTCTCGTCCACCAGTTGCAGCGGACCGAGCGGCATGCCGACCATCTTCGCCGCGTTCTCGATCAGGGCAGGGGCCACGCCCTCCTTCACCATGCGGATGCCCTCGTTGATGTAGGGAATGATGCAGCGGTTGGCATAGAAGAACCGCGCGTCGTTCACCACGATGGGCGTCTTGCGGATCTGGCGTACGAAATCGAGCGCCTTGGCCACCGCGCGGTCGCCGGTCTCGCGGCCCTTGATGATCTCCACCAGCATCATCTTTTCCACCGGAGAGAAGAAATGGATGCCGATGAACTGCTCGGGCCGTTTGCTGGCCTTGGCCAGATCGCTGATCGGCAGGGTCGAGGTGTTGGTGGCGAAGATGCACTCCTCGCCCACGACCTTTTCGACCTCCGCCGTCACTTCGGCCTTGATCTTCAGGTCTTCGAACACCGCTTCAACAATCAGATCGCATCCCGCGAGATCGCCGTACTCCGTGGTCGCCGTGATCCGCGCCAGCATGGCGTCGGCCTTGTCCTGCGTGATCTTCTTGCGGCTGACACCCTTGGCGGCATAGTCCGCGGAATACGCCTTGCCCTTGTCCGCTGCTGCCTGCTCGCGGTCCAGAAGCACAACCTCGATCCCCGCCTGCGCCGACACCAGGGCGATCCCGGCACCCATCATGCCCGCGCCCAACACGCCGACTTTCTTGACTGACTGATCGTCAACGCCCTCGGGCCGCACCGCGCCCTTTTCCAGCGCCTGCTTGTTGATGAAAAGCGACCGGATCATCGCCGAGGATGACGGGTTCAGCAGCACATTGGTGAACCATCGTGCCTCGATCCGCAGCGCCGTGTCGAATTCGACCAGCGCGCCCTCATAGACCGCCGACAGAAGCGCCTTCGCCGCAGGGAACGCACCCTTGGTCTTGCCGTTCACCATGGCAGAGGCTCCGACAAAGGTCATGAAGCCTGCGGGGTGATAGGGCGCGCCGCCCGGCATCTTGTAGCCCTTGGCGTCCCACGGCTTGACCAGATCGGCATCTTTCGCGTTCAGCACCCACTCGCGCGCAGCGGCGACCGGATCGTCCACCACCTCGTCGATGATGCCCGCCGCCTTGGCCTTCTTCGGGTCGGACAGTTTGCCTTCGAGCAGGAAGGGCGAGGCCGCCATCGCCCCCATCTTGCGCACCAGCCGCGTCGTGCCGCCAGCGCCGGGGAAGATGCCGACCATGATTTCGGGCAGACCGATCTTGGCTTTCGGATTGTCGGCGGCAAAGATGCGATGCGTGGCCAGCGGCAGTTCCAGCCCGATGCCAAGCGCCGTTCCGGGCAGGGCGGCCGCAATCGGTTTGCCGCCCTTGAGCGTCTTGGGGTCCATCCCGGCACGCTCGATCTTGCGCAACATGTGATGCCCGTTCATCGTGAACTCGAAAAGCGCCTTGGCGGGATCGTCTCCCGCCTCGGCGCGGATCGTCGCCAATGTGTTCAGGTCCATCCCGCCCGCGAAATCGGCCTTGCCGGACGTGATGACGATGCCCTTGACGGCCTCATCGGCCAGCGCGTCGTCGATCAGGTCATTGAGAACGACCATCGATTCCCGCGTCATGACGTTCATCGATTTGCCCGGCACGTCCCAGGTGATGAGGGCGACGCCATCGGCGTCCTTGTTCATGGTGAAATCGGTCATGTCGATGCTCCTCAAACCCGTTCGATGATGGTGGCCGCGCCCATGCCGGACGCGATGCAGAGCGTGGCGAGCCCCGTGCCTTTGCCGGTGCGCTCGAGCTCGTCGAGCAGCGTGCCGATGATGATCGCGCCCGTCGCACCCAGGGGATGGCCCATCGCGATGGCGCCGCCATTGACGTTCACCTTGCCGGCGTCCACGTCGAAGGCCTGCATGAACCGTAGCACGACGCTGGCAAACGCCTCGTTCACCTCGAACAGATCGATGTCGCCTATGCCCATGCCGCTGGCGAGAAGGATCTTCTCCGTCACCGGAACCGGCCCGGTCAGCATGATCGTCGGATCGGTGCCGATCTTGGCCGTCGCCTTGATGCGGGCGCGGGGCTTGATGCCCCATTTCTCGCCGAATTCCTTGCTGCCGATGAGCACCCCGGCAGCGCCGTCCACGATGCCCGAGGAATTGCCCGCATGGTGGATGTGGTTGATCCGCTCCAGATGCGGGTATTTCATTAGCGCCACGGCATCGAAACCGGGCATCACCTCGCCCATCTGCTGAAACGCGGGGTTGAGCGCGCCGAGGCTTTGCATATCCGTCTGGGGGCGCATGTATTCGTCGCGCTCGAGGATCGGCAGGCCGTTCTGGTCGCGCACCGGGAGGATCGACTTGTCGAACCGCCCCTCGTCCCAGGCCGCCTTGGCGCGGCGCTGGCTTTCGACAGCCAGCTGGTCCGCCTCGTTGCGGGAAAAGCCATACTCCGTCGCGATGATGTCGGCAGAGATCCCCTGCGGGACGAAATAGGTCTCCATCGCAAGCGACGGGTCGACGGCAATCGCCGCGCCGTCGCTACCCATGGCGACGCGGCCCATCATCTCGACCCCCCCGGCAATGTAGGCGCTTCCCGCGCCACCGGCGATCTGGTTGGCGGCGAGGTTCACCGCCTCCATGCCGCTGGCGCAAAAGCGGTTGATCGCAAGGCCGGGAATACTTTCGTGCAGGCTTGAAGCGAGCACGGCAGATCGCGCAAGGCAGCCGCCCTGTTCGCCGACCTGCGTGACATTGCCCCAGATCACATCCTCGACGGCATGGCCCTCCAGCCCGCTCCGCTCCCTGATCCCGTCCAGCACCTGCGCGGACAACCGCACGCTCGTCACCTCATGCAGGCTGCCATCCTTGCGGCCCTTGCCGCGCGGCGTGCGCACGGCGTCGTAGATATAGGCTTCCGTCATATCAGTCTCCGTTTCAGGCCCGGTCCGCAGGGGAGCCGGGCATCAGATCGTAGGGGTGTTTCCAACCGGGCACAGATTCGATGTTCGACAGCCACCGGTCGATATTGGGCCAGTCCGCGCGGGCGAACCCGAAAGGTTCGGGATAGAAAAGATACCCGCAGCAGGACAGATCGGCATTGGTGAGCGCGTCGCCGACGATCCAGTCGCGCCCGCCCAGATGGGTGTCGAGCACGCCGAGCGCGGCTTTCAGCCGTCCCTGAAGAAACGCGATCACCTCGGCCGGGCGTTTATCCTCCGGCATGAAGTTCATCAGGAACCGGGTCATGCCGGCCTGGCTCGACAGCTTGTGATTGTCCCAGAACATCCAACGTATCACTTCGCGCGCATCCCGCGCTGTCGCACCCCCGAAATTGCCGGTCTTTTCCGTCACATACATCTGGATCGCGCCAGACTGTGACAGCCGCATGTCGCCATCGACAAGCACCGGCGCTTCGCCCATTGCGTTTACATCACGCCGATACTCGGGTGAGCGCGTCTCACCGCCAAAGAAATCCACCTTGACCGGCTCCCAGTCGAGTCTGGCAAGCTCCAATGCCAGGGCGGCCTTGTAGGCGTTGCCGCTTTCACCAAAACAGTAAAGCTGAAGGGTCATGGGCGGCTCCTTTTTGAGTATTTAGGACGAGAAGAAGACGAGCCAGTAACCGGCCGTTAACGTTAATGCGCGACAAAGGAAGGTGCGGTACAGGCTGGAGAGCCGATGGCCGTACGAGGAGAAGCCCCATCGACGGTCGACCAAGGGCCGCGCCCGATACTGGTGCCGTGCGATGGGGTGGACCCGATCCCTTCTTCTCGTTCCAAATACTCATCTCCTGCCGCAGGGCGTTCCCCGTCGCCTAGAAATTCGCAGCCTCCAGCGCCATCACCGGATCGGCCCCGGTTTGAATGCGGGCAAGGTGCATTTTCGTGGCGGGCAATTGCCGCGCCATGTAGTAGCGGCCCGTTGCCAGCTTGGTTTCATGGAACGCAGTGTCTTCCGCACCTTCGGCAAGCCTGTTGGTCGCCGCCAGCCCCATCCGCGCCCACATGTAGCCAAGGCAGACATGGCCGAACATATGCATGAAGTCATAGGACCCGGCCAAAGCATTGTTGGGGTTCTTCATGCCGTTTTGCATGAAATACATCGCGGCGGCCTGCAAATCCTTCGAGGCTGCTTTGAGCGGCTCCAGGAAGTCGCGATCGAACGCTTCGTCCTGGCCCTTGTTCTCGGACGCGAAACTCTTGATCGTGTCGAAGAACGCCATGACATGCTTGCCGCCGTCTTGCGCCAGTTTCCGGCCAACCAGATCGAGCGCCTGGATGCCGTTAGCGCCTTCGTAGATCATGGCGATCCGGGCGTCGCGGGCGAATTGGGACATGCCCCATTCCTCGATATAGCCGTGCCCGCCATAGACCTGCTGGGCGTTTACCGCCATTTCGAAGCCCTTGTCCGTCAGGAAGCCCTTGACCACCGGGGTGAGCAGGGAAATCAGGCCGTCCGCGTCCGTGTCGCCGTTTCGATGGGCGCGGTCGATCAGGTAGGCGCCCCAATAGGTGAAGGCGCGCGCGCCTTCGGTGAAGGATTTCTGATCCATCAGGTTGCGGCGGATATCGGGATGCACGATGATCGGATCGGCCGCCTTTTCAGGCGCATGCGCGCCGGTCACATCGCGGCCTTGGAGCCGATCATTGGCGTAATCAACCGCGTTTTGATAGGCGACTTCCGCCTGCGCATAGCCCTGTAGTCCGACGCCAAGCCGCGCTTCGTTCATCATGGTGAACATCGCGCGCATGCCCTTGTGTGCCTCGCCGACGAGATAGCCCGTCGCGTCGTCGTAATTCATCACGCAGGTGGCGTTGCCGTGAATGCCCATCTTCTCTTCGAGCTTGCCGCAAACCACGCCATTGCGCGCGCCAAGACTGCCATCCTCGTTCACGAGGAATTTCGGCACGATGAACAGCGACACGCCCTTGATGCCCTCCGGGCCGCCCGGAATTTTCGCCAGAACGAGGTGGATGATGTTCTCGGCCATGTCGTGATCGCCGGCGGAGATGAAGATCTTCTGCCCGGTGATCTTGTAGCTGCCATCGTCCTGCGGCACCGCCTTGGTGCGCATCAGGCCGAGATCGGTGCCGCAATGCGGCTCCGTCAAGTTCATGGTGCCGGTCCATTCGCAGCTTGTCAGCTTGGGCAGATAGGTTTGCTTCTGCTCCTCCGAGCCATGCGAATAGATCGCCGAATAAGCGCCGTGTGTCAGGCCCTGATACATGTTGAAGGCCATGTTCGCCGATACGAACGGCTCCTGCGCCGCCGTGTGCATGACATAGGGAAGCCCTTGGCCGCCATAGTCCGGATCGCAATCGAGCGCCGTCCAGCCGCCGTCGCGCATCTGGTCGAACGCTCCCTTGAAGCCGTCAGGCGTGCGCACGACACCGTTTTCCAGCCGGCACCCCTGCTGATCGCCCACCGCGTTGAGCGGCATCAAAAGCTCGGAGGCCAGCTTGCCCGCTTCCTCGATCACCGCGCCGGTGAAGGCGGGGTCGAGTTCCTCGTAACCGGGAATGTCCTGTTCGGACGCCTTGAGAACGTCGTGCAGGATGAACTGCATGTCCTTCAGGGGGGCGGTATAGCGTGGCATCTGGGTCTCCCTTGGTCGCGGCGGCCTATTCGGCGGCCTTCTTCGTCTGGTCCATCGAGGCGAGCATCTTCTCGCCCCAGCGCATCTGTTCCTTGAGCTCGTCGATGGCCTGGGTCAGCTCATCGCGCTGCGCTTCCATATCGGCGAGCCGCTCTTTGGCGATCTCGTAGGTGCGGGCGAGTTGCGTGCGCTGTTGATCGCCCATGTCGTAGAGATCGAGCAGCTGGCGGATTTCCTCCAAGCTGAAACCGAACCGCTTGCCGCGCAGGATGAGCTTGAGTCTCGCGCGGTCGCGTTTCGTGAACAGCCGTTTCTGGCGCTCGCGGATCGGAAACAGAAGCTCCTTCGCTTCGTAGAACCGCAGCGTGCGCGGTGTGACGTCGAACTCGTCGCACATCTGCCGGATCGTCATCGTGGCCTCTGTCATCTGGTTGGCCTGTGTCGTCATGGTTTTCCCTCTCGAATGCCGTAGCGGCACCGAGATGCGCGGGCTCGTCCCTTCTTACAATGGGAAATCACGTTGACGTAACTTATACGCCGCGTCACATTTTGGGTGACGTAAGATCAGGCAAGGTCAACGCTGGAGCGCGGCAACTTTCTTTCAAGGCGCTTTGGGCGATATTGCCGCCAGCTTACCGGCGGCGCGCCGCTTGGCGGCGATGAGGCGCTGCCCGCGTCAGCTGTCCAGAGAGGCGATCGTCTGATCTCGCAGGGATTGCAGCTCGTCAATCGTTTCATCGAGCTGCTTGCGTTGCTCGGCCAATTCGACGAGCTGCCGGTTGGCCATCTCTATCCATGTGCGCATCTGCGCATCGGTGCCGTCCTGTTCGTAGATCAAGAGCCACTGACGGATCTCTTCAAGCTGGAATCCGAATTTCCGCCCGCGCAGGATGAGCGTCATGCGGGCGATTTCGCGCGGACCATACCAGCGCGAACGGCCTTCGCGTTCGGGCTGAAGCAGCTCGATATACTCATAGTATCGAAGCGTGCGCGGCGTCACATCGAATTTTGCGCACATTTCCTTGAAGCTCAATCGCGGCTCGGCCATTTGCTGTCCTCATCCTTCGGTGCGAACCATAGGAGCGCGCTACGTGCTCGGCAACCGGATCGCGGCTGGCCTTGCGCCTTCGGGTTGCGTAAAGCGATATGACACGACGAGGAACAGTTCAATGAGCGCAGACAAAGCGAGAATTGCCCGCCAGTTCATTCAGTCGATTCCCCATGCGCGGGCGCTCGGCATGCAGATCACCGCGCTGGACGACGGTATGGCCGAAATCACGATGCCCTATGACACCCGTCTGATCGGCGATCCGGAAACCGGGGTGATCCATGGCGGCGCGGTCTCGGCCCTGATGGATACTTGCGGCGGGGCGGCGGTGATGAGTCATCCGGCGGCTCCGGCCGGAACGGCGACCATCGATCTGCGGATCGATTACATGCGCGCCGCCACGCCCGGCCAATCGATCACGGCGCGGGCGGAGATCTATCACATCACGCGCAACGTCGCGTTTGTGCGCGCGACCGCACGCGACGAAGATGCCGAGCTCCCGGTGGCGACCGCGACCGGCGCCTTCACCGTCGAGGGGAGCTGACATGAGCCGCAAGACACCGGAGCCGGTTCAGGTCGTCAAGCAGCGGCGCGATGCGGCGCTCGCCGCGCTGGTGGGCGGTGTGCCCTATATCTCGTTTCTCGGCATCGCCTTCGACCGGCGCGGCGACGAGTTGACCGCCGTTCTGTCCTTTGACGAAATGCTGATCGGCAACCCGATTTTGCCGGCGATCCATGGCGGCGTGACTTCCGCCTTCCTAGAAGTGACGGCGCTGATCTCGCTGAGTTGGGCACATATCTGGAGCGATCTGGAAAGCGGCGTTCTGGATGTAGAGGGGTTGACGGCGGGCAAGCTGCCGCGGCTGCCCAAGACCATCGATTTCACGGTCGATTACCTGCGCTCCGGGCTGCCGCGCGATGCCTATGCCCGAGCGACGATCACGCGCGCCGGGCGGCGCTATGCCTCCGTGCAGGCCGAAGCATGGCAGGACAATCGCGCGCGTCCCTTCGCGCAGGCGACCGCGCATTTCCTGATGCCGCGTCCGGTTTCAGGCGATGACTGACGCGGCCCTCCGGCCGCGCGAAGTCACCAGCCGGCGCATTCTGGCAATCGCGCTGCCGATCGTGCTGTCGAATGTCAGCGTGCCGATCCTCGGCGCGGTGGATACCGGCGTGGTCGGCCAGATCGGTGAGGCGGCACCCATCGGTGCGGTGGGGATCGGGGCGATTATCCTCTCGGCGATCTACTGGATTTTCGGCTTCCTGCGGATGGGCACGACGGGCCTTGCCGCGCAGGCGCAAGGGCAGGGAGATAGCGCCGAGGTCGCGGCAATCCTGACGCGCGTTCTGCTTATCGCCTTCACCGGCGGCGCGGCGATCATCCTGCTGCAGGTGCCGCTGATCTGGGCCGCGTTCCAGCTTGCGCCCGCCAGCGCCGAAGTCGAGACGCTGGCGCGCGGCTACATGGCGATCCGCATCTGGTCCGCGCCTGCCGCGATTGCCGTGTTCGGGATTACGGGCTGGCTCATCGCGCAGGAGCGCACACGCGCGGTGCTGGCGCTCCAACTCTGGATGAACGGGCTCAACGCGGCTTTGAACCTGTGGTTCGTGCTTGGGCTGGGCTGGGGTGTGAACGGCGTGGCCTTCGCTACATTCGCGGCAGAGTGGGGCGGGCTCGCGATGGGTCTTCTCCTCTGCCGCGCAGCCTTCCGCCGCCCGGACTGGCGCGATCGGGCGCGGGTTTTTCACCGTCCGGCGCTGCTTCGGATGGCACGGGTCAATACCGACATCCTGATCCGATCCGCGCTGCTGCAGGCGATCTTCCTGTCGTTCATGTTCCTCGGCGCGGGGTTCGGCGATGTGACCCTTGCGGCCAATCAGGTGTTGCTGCAGTTCCTCTTCATCACCGCATACGCACTCGACGGATTCGCCTTCTCGGCTGAAGCCATTGTCGGTCAGGCGGTCGGCGCGCGCGCGCTGCCAGCGCTGCGTCGCGCCGCGATCCTGTCGAGCGCTTGGGGTCTTGGCGCTTCGGTCATCCTGGCTTGCGGGTTCTGGGTGTTCGGGCCGTGGATCGTCGAAATCATGGCAAAGAGCAACGATGTGCGCGCTGCCGCCGCGGTTTTCCTGCCGTGGATGACAGCGGCGCCGGTGCTGGCGCTCGCCTCCTTCATGTTCGACGGTATCTTCATCGGCGCAACGCGCACCGGCGATATGCGAAACATGATGATCCTGTCGGTTGCGATCTACGCGGCGAGTGTTGCAATTCTGGTTCCGGGCCTGGGCAATCATGGGCTCTGGGCGGCATTGCTGGTGTCCTTCATCGCGCGCGGGGCCACGCTGGCATGGCGCTACCCTGCATTGGAACGCGCAGTTGCCACGTGACGCGCGCCGGAAAGCGGTTTTCAGGACAATTCGAGTCGGCCTGTCCGGGCGGTTTCGATCCCGCCGGCGCTTGCCCCGAACGGGCCGAGCCGCTACCTGTGGCCCGTTGGAGATAAGAGGCGCGCGATGAACGATCTGGTCAATAGTTTCATGACAGGCCCCGACGAAAAGGGCCGTTTCGGCATTCATGGCGGGCGTTTCGTGTCCGAAACGCTCATGCCGCTGATCCTCGATCTTGAACGGGAATACGAGCGCGCCAAGACCGATGACAGCTTCTGGACCGAGATGGATTTCCTCTGGAAGCACTATGTCGGCCGCCCCAGCCCGCTTTATCATGCCGAGCGCCTGACCGAGCATCTGGGCGGTGCCAAGGTCTATATGAAGCGCGACGAGCTCAACCACACGGGCGCGCACAAGATCAACAACGTGCTGGGCCAGATCATCCTCGCCCGCCGCATGGGCAAGACCCGCATTATCGCCGAAACCGGCGCGGGCCAGCACGGCGTGGCGACAGCGACCGTTTGCGCCAAGTTCGGCCTGAAATGCGTTGTCTACATGGGCGCGCATGACGTGGAGCGCCAGCAGCCTAACGTCTTCCGCATGAAGCTGCTGGGCGCCGAGGTCGTGCCGGTGACGTCGGGGCGCGGCACGCTCAAGGACGCGATGAACGATGCGCTGCGCGACTGGGTGACCAATGTGCGCGACACGTTCTACTGCATCGGCACGGTGGCCGGCCCGCACCCCTATCCGGCCATGGTGCGCGATTTCCAATCGATCATCGGCAAGGAAACCCGCGAACAGATGGAGGAGGCCGAGGGCCGCTTGCCCGACACGATCATCGCCGCGATCGGCGGCGGCTCGAACGCGATGGGGCTGTTCTACCCGTTTCTCGACGACAAGGAGGTGAACATCATCGGCGTCGAGGCGGGCGGCAAGGGCGTCAACGACAAGATGGAGCATTGCGCCTCGCTCACGGGCGGGCGGCCCGGCGTGTTGCATGGCAACCGCACCTATCTATTGCAAGACGATGACGGCCAGATCCTCGAAGGGTTCAGCATCTCCGCCGGACTGGATTACCCCGGCATCGGACCCGAGCACGCCTGGCTGCACGATGTGGGCCGCGCGCAATATGTGTCGATCACCGACAAGGAGGCGTTGGAGGCGTTCCAGCTTTGCTGCGCGACGGAAGGCATCATTCCAGCATTGGAGCCATCCCACGCGCTCGCCCATGTGATGAAGATCGCGCCGGAGCTTCCGAAGGACCACATCATCTGCATGAATATGTGCGGACGCGGCGACAAGGACATCTATGCCGTGGCCAAGCATCTCGGCTTCGACATGGGCTGACGCGCCGCGTCAGCCCTCCGCCTCGCCCTGATCGACACGCAGCGGCTCCTTGAAGGTCAGCGTGCGATAGGGGAAGGGGATTTCGATACCGGCATCGTCCAGCGCGCGTTTGATCGCGGCAACCACCGTGTCGCGCGACTGATGCTCGCCCAGCGGGGTGCTTTTGGCCCACCAGCGCACCATGAAATCGATGGAAGAGGAATTGAACGTCGTGGCGAAGACCTGAACCGGCTTGTCGGCCGAAACCGTTTCCAGACCGTTCACCGCGCCTTCGATCACCTCACGCGAGCGATCCACATCCTCGCCGTAAGCCACACCGACCACGACCTCGATCCGCCGCAGATCCCGGTCGGTCAGCACCCGTACCGGGTTCTTGTAGATAAAGGAATTGGGGACGAGGATCAATTCGCCCGAGCGTTTGCGCAAAAAGGTATCGCGAATGGTGATCTGCTCGACCTGCCCGCTCAGGCCGTTGCATTCGATATCGTCCCCGATCCGCATGGGCTTGCGCAGCAGAATCAGGAACCCCGCAAGAAAATTTTCGAACACATCCTTGAATGCAAGACCGACAGCAATGGAGCCGAGTCCGAGCCCGGCGAGCAGTTTCGTCGGGGTCAGGTTCGGGAAAAGCACCGTCAGGGCGATCATCAATCCGAAAGTCCAGACCACGATCTTGACCAGAGTGACGACCGCGCTGACGAGCGATGGTCGCCGCTTCGAGCGTCTGAGGATGCCGCGCGTCAATCGCACGAGGCCATAGGCGACAAGCGCCGTAAGCAGGATGATCCCGATGGCGGCGATGAGGTTCGGAAGGAGCGCTATGGTATCGCGCGCGAGCGTTTCGATCTGGTCGTAAAGAATGCGAAGCGGGTGGACATCGTCCAAGGCGGGCTCCATGCGCGGCGATCCTTGCTGTTTCGGTCTTGGTCAACGCGGCTCGGGGCCGGTGGTTCCGGGTCAGCCGCTCTCGGTTGCGTGCTGCTCAAGGATCGTCAGCGGCACGATCTCGAGCGCGCGGCGATGCGTCGCCTCAAGGTTGACCCTGGGCGCGCAGCCCTCGTCATGCGCCTGAAGAAACCGCCCGGCACAAAGGCACCACAGATCCCCCGGCTGCAATCCGGGAAACCGGAACTCGGGCATCGGTGTGCTCAGGTCATTGCCGACATATTTCGAGTAGGCGAGGAATTCGGCCGTCATGACTGCGCAGACCGTGTGGCTTCCTTGATCGGCGGCACAGGTATTGCAATGTCCGTCCCGGAAGAAGCCTGTCAACGGATCGGTGGAGCAGGGCGCCAAGGCGGTGCCGAGCACGTTTATTGAATCGTCTTGCTGCATGATCGCCTCCGCTCGCGTTGTTGTTGCAGGACGTAGCGGGACCGTCGCACCTTTCCACCGCACCGCGCAAGTCCACCGCACCGTGCAAGGTGCCGTTCAGCGAAACCTGTCGACCAGCTTTTGCAGCGCGCTGCGATCGTCGGGCTTGGGCGTTTCTTTCGGTTCTTCACCTGTTTTCGGCGGCGCATCGTTTCGCGGCGGGGCGCTGCCCGAGGAGCGTGGCGGCGCGGTGCGCAGCGCGACGGCATTCTGAAACCGCCCGGTATCCCCTTCGGCGAGCTGCGGCGCTCCGTCTGAAATACCGCGCAGAAGATCGTCCAGCCATTCCGCATCGGCCTTGGCGAAATCGTGCAGCACATAGCCCGATACCTTGTCCTTGTGGCCCGGATGCCCGATGCCGAGCCGCACGCGGCCATACTCCGCGCCGATATGGCCGTGGATCGAGCGCAAACCGTTATGGCCCGCATGTCCGCCGCCTTGCTTGACGCGGAGCTTTCCGGGGGCGAGATCGAGCTCGTCGTGAAAGACGATCACGTCTTCGGGCAGCAGCTTGTAGAACTGCATCGCCGCCTGAACCGATTGGCCGGAGCGGTTCATGAAGGTGCCGGGTTTGAGGAGCAACACCTTTTCGCTGCCGAGCCGCCCTTCGGCCGCTTCGCCCTGGAATCGCGCTTTCCAGGGTCCGAATCCGTGATCGGCAGCGATCCGGTCCACCGCCATGAAGCCGATATTGTGCCGATGCCCGGCATATTTCGCGCCGGGATTGCCAAGACCCACGATGAGTTTCATGCCTGCTCATGCCCCCAGTGCCGCGTCATAGCGCCCTGTCTAGGCCAAAGCGATGTCGGTGGCAAAAGGCGAAGTGGCCCGGCAAACGAAAACGGCCCCGCAGGGGCGGGGCCGTTCGTTCGGGATATCCTAACGGATCAATCCTCGTTCTGCTCCGTTGCGGGAACTTCATCCGCATCGGGCGTTTCTTCCTCATCTTCGCTCTCGGAAGCGCGCAGCCCCGACGGCGCCGAGATGTTCGCGATAACGAAATCGCGGTCGATCGTCGGCTTGGTGCCCTTGGGCAGCGTGATGTCGGAAATCGTGACCGTGTCGCCGATATCCAGACCGGCCAGATCGACGGTCAGCTTCTCGGGAATATCGCCTGCGGTCACGACCAGCTCGACCTCGGGGCGCACAGTCGTCAGCACGCCGCCACGCTTGAGGCCGGGCGCCTCTTCCTCGTTGATGAACTCGACCGGGATGAAGAGCGCGATCTTCGTCGTGCGGCGCAGGCGCATGAAATCGACATGCGTCGGCAAATCCTTGACGACATCGCGCTGCACATCGCGGCAGACCACGCGCACATCCTCATGGCCGTCCACTTTCATGTTGAACAGCGTCGACTTGAAGCGGCCCGCTTTCAGGCGCTTGAGCAATTCGTTGAACGGAATGTTGATCGCGAGCGGGTCTTTGTCGCCGCCGAAAACAACGCCCGGAACCATGCCATCGCGGCGTGCCTGACGAGCGGCGCCCTTGCCTGTCCCCGTCCGTTCCAGAGCTACGAGATCAGGAATCTCACCAGCCATGATATATCTCCAAATTGTAAGGGCAGGGTGCCTCCAAGGCTGTCACCCCGCGTGAAGCCTGCGCGTTAAACCGGATCGGGCGGCAGGGCAAGCCCAAAGCGCGGGGTTTTGCGGGAAAGGATGACGTATACTTGCAAAAGAGGGCCGAACCGAACGCAAGGACATGAACCGGCGCGCTGCCTAGTCTTCCCAATCGCCGGAAAAACCCTTGGGCACCATCAGGATGCTCCTGTCGAGCGTCGTCACATCGGTGCGCCCGCAAAGGCCCATCGACACGTCGAGTTCCTTGTGGATGATGTTCAGCGCGTCGGTCACGCCCTGTTGGCCGCGCGCGCCCAGACCGTAGACCCATGCGCGCCCGATATGCGCGCCCTTGGCCCCGAGCGCGAGCGCCTTGAGCACGTCCTGACCGGAGCGGATGCCGCTGTCGATATGCACCTCGATTTTGTCGCCGACCGCATCGAGGATCGGCTCCAGCGCGCGAATGGAGCTGAGCGCGCCGTCTAGCTGCCGCCCGCCGTGGTTCGACACGATGATCGCGTCCGCGCCTACGTTGAGCGCCTCCAGCGCATCGCGCGGGTCCATGATGCCCTTGATGATGAGCGAGCCGTCCCACATCTTGCGGAACTGGCGGATACGATCCCAGTCGAGCGATTGATCGAAGGCCTGCGCCGTCCATTCGGAAAGCGAGGACGGGTCGGTCACACCCTCGGCATGGCCCACGATGTTGCCGAAGAACCGCCGCTTGGTCTGCAGCATACCCAAGCCCCATTGAACCTTGGTCATCATGTTGGCGACCGATTTCGGCGTCAGCTTGGGCGGGGCCGACAGGCCGTTCTTGATGTCCTTATGCCGCTGTCCCAGCAATTGCAGATCGACCGTAATCACCGCTGCCGAGCATTTGGCGTCTTTCGCGCGGTCGAACAGGCGGCGCATGTAATCGTCGTCCTTGAGCGTATAGACCTGCATCCAGAACGGCTTTTCGGTGTGTTCGGCCACATCCTCGATGGAGCAGATCGACATGGTCGAGAGGCAAAACGGCACGCCGAACGCCTCTGCCGCGCGGGCGGCCTTTATCTCACCGTCGAAATGCTGCATCCCGGTCAGGCCGACAGGGGCGAGCGCGACCGGCATCGTCACATCATGCCCGATCATCCGCGAGGCGGTGCTGCGCCCCTCCATGCTGATGGCGACCCGCTGGCGCAGGTAGATCTTGTCGAAATCGGAGGAGTTCTCACGGAAGGTCTGCTCGGACCAGCTGCCCGACTCCGTGTAATCGAAAAACATCTTGGGCACGCGGCGCTTGTAGAGGCGACGCAGGTCTTCGATTTCCGTGATTGCGGGCATGGCGCGCTCCTGATGGAGATTGGTTAGGTTTGCTTACCAATCCCGCCCGCGGCGTGCAATGCGGCTCAGGCCCGATGTGCCCCGTCCGCAAGCGATTTGACGAAGGCCAGCACGTCGGCGACCGGCTTGCCGCTGGCCATTTCCGCCACGATGGCCGATCCGACGACGCAGCCATCGGCGACCCCCGCGATCGCCTGCGCGGCCTCCGGCGTCCTGATGCCGAAGCCCACGATCACCGGCAGATCGGTCTTGTCCTTGATCCGCGCCACTTCCGGCGCCACATCCGATGCCTGCGCCTCGGCGGCGCCGGTGATGCCGGTGATGGAGACGTAATAGACGAAGCCGGAGGTGTTCTGCAGCACCTTGGGCAGGCGTTTGTCATCCGTTGTCGGCGTGGCGAGCCGGATGAAGTTCAGCCCCGCCGCCTGCGCCGGGATGCACAGCTCCTCGTCCTCCTCGGGCGGCAGATCGACGATGATCAGCCCGTCGATACCGGCCTCGCGCGCATCCGCTAGAAACCTGTCTACGCCGCGCGAATAGATCGGATTGTAATAGCCCATCATCACGATGGGCGTCGTGTCGTCCCCCTCGCGGAAGCGCCGCGCAAGATCGAGCGTGCGCTCCAGCGTCATGCCCGCCTCCAGCGCGCGCTGGCCAGCCAGCTGGATCGTGCTGCCATCGGCCATGGGATCGGTGAACGGCAGGCCCAATTCGATGACGTCGACCCCGGCGCCGGGAAGCCCCCTGACCAGTTCGAGCGAGGCGTCGAAATCCGGATCGCCCGCCATGACATAGGCGACGAACGCCTTTCGTCCGCTTTTGCGCAGGTCGGCGAATTTGGCGTCGATACGGGTCATGTCGGTCTCCTGAACTGTCGGGGTTTCGACTGCCGGAAGCCGCGCGGAAAATCAATGGGCAAGCGCGTATTGACGTGCCTCAAGGACATCTTTGCGCGCTTGCAGTAGGCTTGAGGCATCACAACCGATGGAGCCTCCACATGACGCAATCGCCCGCCGTTCTAGCCCCCGTTCATGACGATCCGGCCGATCCGAACGCTCCGGCTTCGATCCGGCGCGCCTTCGAGAGCGGGGATTACCCCTACAGCACGCGCATGTCGCGCAAGAGCTACGAGGCGCAGAAGGCGGCGTTGCAGGCCGAATTGCTCAAGGTGCAGCATTGGGCACAGGAGACCGGCGAGAAGTTCGTCATGCTGTTCGAGGGTCGCGACGCCGCCGGCAAGGGTGGCACGATCAAGCGTTTCACCGAACATCTCAACCCGCGCAGCGCGCGCGTGGTCGCGCTCAACAAGCCGACGGAGGAGGAGCGCGGGCAATGGTATTACCAGCGCTATATCGCGCATCTGCCGACCGCCGGGGAAATCGTGTTCTATGACCGCTCGTGGTATAACCGCGCCGGAGTCGAGCGGGTGATGGGGTTCTGCGAGCCGAATGAGTATCTCGAATTCATGCGCCAGACGCCCGAGCTCGAACGGATGCTGACGCGCTCGGGCATCCGGCTTTACAAATATTGGTTCTCGGTCACGCAGGAGGAGCAGAAACGCCGCTTCGCCAGCCGCGAGACCGATCCGCTCAAGCAATGGAAGCTGTCGCCGATCGACAAGGCGAGCCTCGGCAAATGGGACGAATATACCGAGGCCAAGGAAGCGATGTTCTTCTATACCGACACCGCCGACGCGCCCTGGACCATCGTGAAATCAGACGACAAGAAGCGCGCGCGGCTCAACTGCATGCGGCATTTTCTGACCTCGCTCGACTATCCGGGCAAGGATCCCAAGGTGGTCAAGGCGCCCGATCCGCTGATCGTGGGCGGCGCGGGGCACGTGATCCATCGCTCCGATCATATCCTCGGCACCGCGCTGCATCCCGAGACCCGCAAGGCCCGCGCCTGAAGCGCGGCGATCCGCCGGCGCATTGGCGCGATATTGCCTTGCGCGCCGGCGCGGCTTACCCAAGCGGCATGAAACGGCTTCTCTCCATCGCCGCCCTGGGGATGCTGGCGCCGCCCGCGCTCGCGCATCCGCATGTCTTCGTCGATACCGCCCTGCGGTTCGAGATCGACGAGAACGCGCGGATCACCGGCGTTACGATGACCTGGGCCTATGACGATTTCTTCAGCCTGCTGATCCTGGAAGATATGGGGCTTGATCCCGATGGCGATGGCGTGCTGACCGAGGCCGAACTGCAATCGCTGCACGGGTTCGATCTGGTCGAATGGCCCGACGGCTTCGAGGGCGATCTCTACATTTTTTCGCACGGTGACAAGATCGAGATGCCGCGCCCCGAGCCGATCGGTGTGGCGATCGAGGATGGCCGGATCGTGTCGGTGCAATACCGCGAGATTCCGGCGGTGCCGGCAGAGGGGCTGGAGATCCTGCAATACGATCCGACCTATTACGTCGCCTATACCGTCAGTCAGGGCATCAGCTTCACCGCGCCCGATTGCGCGGCGCAGGTGACAGAAGCGGATCGCGCCGCTGCCGAGGCCGAGGTGGAAAAGGAGCTTGGCCGCTCGATGGACGATATCTTCGACGAAATGGAGGTCGGCATCCATTTCGCCGACCGGATCTCCGTGACATGCTCCGCGCGCTCCAACTGATCGCGGTGCTCGTGCTGGCACTGGCCGTCTGGCTCTGGGGCTTCGGCGGCGCGGCGATGCTCGAAGGCTGGGCTGCGGAAGGTCAGCGCGCGGCGCAGAGCGGCATGGCGCGCGGCTTGCGCGCGCTTCGGGCAAACGAGCCGGGCGCGCTGCTGGCGTTGATGGCGGTGTGTTTCGGCTATGGCTTCTTTCACGCCGTGGGGCCGGGGCATGGCAAGATTCTGATCGGCGGCTACGGCCTGGCGCGCCGCGCCCCCCTGGCGAGGCTATCGGCGCTCGCGGTGCTCTCCAGCCTCGCGCAATCGGTCACAGCGATCCTGCTCGTCTATGGCGGGATCTGGCTCTTCGGCCTGGGGCGCGAGGCCATGGTCGGCGCGACCGAGGACTGGTTCGCCCCGCTCAGCTACGCCGCCATCGGGGCCATCGGCATTTGGCTGGCACTACGCGGCGCGGGGCGGCTTTGGCGCACGCGCGCGAGCCACGCTCTGGCGGACACCTGCGCCAGTTGCGGCCATGCCCATGGGCCGACGCCGGAAGACGCCGAACAGGTGCGCTCCTTTCGCGACGCGGCGTTGCTGATCGGCGCCATCGCGATCCGGCCCTGCACCGGCGCGCTGTTCCTGCTCATCCTGGCGGTGCGGATGCAGATTGAGCTTGCCGGCATTCTTGGCACGCTGGCGATGGGGCTCGGCACTGCCAGCGTGACGCTTATCGCGGCCATCGCCGCTGCCACGCTGCGCGAAGGCGCGCTGTCGCGGCTTGCCTCCGGGCCGCAGACGCTGCGCGCGATGGGCCTGATCGAGACGGTGTCGGGGCTGATCATCGCCGTGCTGGCCGGCCAGATCTTGCTCCGCGCGCTCTGAGCGGGGTTTGCCCTTGCCCGGCGCGCCGCGCGGGGCTAATCGCACGGGATGCAACCGCCCGCCATGTCATATCCGGCCCATGTCAAGGCCATCCTCGTGCTCGGTCTGCCGCTGGTCGGCGGGCATCTGGCGCAGATGGGCATCGGGCTGACCGACACGATCATGGTGGGCTGGTATGGCGCGGAGGCGCTGGCGACGGTCACGCTGGCGAGCACGCTGTTCATGACGGTCTTTCTTGCCGGATCGGGATTTGCCTGGGCGGTGATGCCGATGGTGGCGAAATACGTTGCCGAAGAGGACGAACAACAGGTCCGCCGCGCCACCCGCATGGGGCTCTGGCTGTCGGCGCTCTATTGCGCGGCCATCTTTCCGCTGCTTTGGTGGTCCGATCCGGTGCTGCGGGCGCTGGGGCAGGCGCCCCAGATCGCCGCCGAAGCGCAGGTTTATCTGCGTTTCCTCGTCTTCGGTCTTCTGCCTGCGCTGGTGACGATGACGCTCAAGAGCTATCTCGCGGCACTCGAAAAAACACAGGTTGTGTTTTGGGTCACGGCCATCGCCGTTCCGTTCAACGCAGCGGCGAATTATGCGCTCATCTTCGGCAATTTCGGCTTTCCCGAGCTTGGCATCAAGGGCGCCGCGATCGCGTCGCTCAGCACGCATGTCTTCTCGGCCGTCGTCACGGCGGGCTATATCATCGGGTTCGTGCCGCAACACGCGCTTTTCCAGCGGCTCTGGAAATCGGATTGGGACATGTTCGGCACTGTGTTCCGGCTTGGCTGGCCCATCGGACTGACCACGCTGTCCGAGGTCGGGCTGTTCGCCGCCTCCGCAATCATGATGGGCTGGCTCGGAACGATCCCGCTTGCCGCGCATGGCATCGCGCTGCAACTGGCCTCCGTGATGTTCATGCTGCACCTTGGCCTGTCGAACGCCGCAACGGTGCGTGCCGGCAACGCGTTCGGCCGGCAGGACTGGACGCATATGGCACGCGGCGGCGCGATGGCGCTCGCGCTTTCGGTCGGTGTGGCATTGGCGACGATCATTCTCTTCATCGCGCTGCCGGAGCCGCTCATCGTGATCTTCCTCGACCCCGGCGATCCCGCCCGCGCCGCGATTATAGAGACCGGCATCGTCCTTCTGGCGGTGGCCGCGGTGTTCCAGCTGGTCGATGGCGCGCAGGTCGTGGCGCTGGGCCTGCTGCGCGGAGTGCAGGATACCCGTGTGCCGATGTGGATCGCGGCAGTGTCCTACTGGGTGCTCGGGCTGCCGGCGGCCTATCTGTTGGGGTTCACCTTCGGCCTTGGCGGGGCGGGAGTCTGGGGCGGTCTCGTCGTCGGGCTGGCGGCGGCGGCGGTGCTGCTCAATCACCGTTTCTGGCGCCGCATCCTGCCCGGTTTCAGCCGCCTTGCAGCGCCCGGCCCGACCGCATAGAAGCGGCGCGACATCGCCAGCGCAGGAGAAACGGGAATGGGGTTCAAGGTCGGAATCGTGGGTCTGCCCAATGTGGGCAAATCGACCCTTTTCAACGCGCTGACGAAAACGGCCGCGGCGCAGGCGGCGAATTTTCCCTTCTGCACCATCGAGCCGAATGTCGGCGACGTGGCCGTGCCCGATGCGCGGCTCGACAGGCTGGCAGAGATCGCCAAATCGAAACAGACCATCCCGACCCGCATCACTTTCGTTGATATCGCCGGTCTGGTGAAAGGCGCGTCGAAGGGCGAAGGCCTCGGCAACCAGTTCCTTGCCAATATCCGCGAGGTGGATGCCATCGCTCATGTGCTACGCTGTTTCGAGGATAGCGACGTGGTGCATGTGGACGGCCGCATCGATCCGGTGGCCGATGCCGAAACCATCGAAACCGAGCTGATGCTGGCCGATATCGAAAGCCTCGAAAAGCGGCTTCAGAACATCACCCGCAAGGTGCGCGGCGGCGACAAGGAAGCCGTGCAGCAGGAACGTCTGATGAAAGCGGCGCTGGCCGCGCTGGAAGAAGGCAAACCCGCTCGCACCGTCGAGGTGGACGCCGAGGACCGCCGTGCCTGGGACATGCTCCAGCTTCTGTCCACCAAGCCGGTGCTCTACGTCTGCAACGTCTCCGAAGCCGACGCGGCGGACGGCAACGCGCTTTCTGACGCGGTGGGCGAGATGGCGGCGGCGCAGGGCAATTCCCATGTCGTCATATCCGCCCAGATCGAGGAAGAGATCGCCCAGCTCGATGCCGAGGAAGCACGCGAGTTCCTGTCCGAAATGGGTCTCGAAGAGCCGGGCCTGGACCGCGTGATCCGGGCCGGTTACGAACTCTTGCATCTTGAGACTTATTTCACCGTCGGCCCCAAGGAGGCCCGCGCCTGGACCATCCGCGAAGGCACGGCCGCCCCGCAAGCGGCCGGCGTCATCCATGGCGATTTCGAGAAGGGCTTCATCCGCGCGGAAACCATCGCCTATGACGATTACGTCACCCTAGGCGGCGAGACTCCGGCGAAAGACGCAGGCAAGATGCGCGCCGAAGGCAAGGGCTATATCGTCAAGGATGGCGACGTGCTGCATTTCCTGTTCAACACGTAGCCGACCCGCGCGTTCAATGCGTTTTGGGGTCAAGGCAGTGGAGATCGTCGATCCGTTCCATCCCGTGTGAATTCGAAAGGATGATCTGCCGCACCGCATCGTCGAGATCTTCGCCGATCTCGGACAGGGTATCCATACGCATCGCGACGGTGACCTCGGCGATGGCATGCATGACCTCTTCGGCCGCCGCTTCGGAAAGCTCGCCTTCGCTCAGCCCGGACAGAAGCCGTTTCAGAACCAACTGAAACGCCTCGATCACGTCGCGGCTCCCGACCACGGCCAGCTTGTGGTTGAGCACCCGAAGCGCATCGACAAGCTCGTCGTCATAGCGCCGGTATTCGACGATGTCGGCCACCGTTTCGATGGCCGCCATGTAGACCGCGTTTTTCTGCTCCAGAAGCAGCACACTCCCTTCCTTGCGCAACTCAAGCTCGGTCTGGCGGTTGAGCAAGGTCGCCGTGATGAAGATCGTGGCGGTCGCGCCAAGCAGCACGAGGATCGATTCCTGCGCGAACACGGCTCCGTCTCCGGCGTAAAACAAAAATCGGAACGCGGCGTAGCCGGCCACCAGAAGCGCAACCGCCAGAACGGCATATGCCAGATCGCGCTGTCGATAATGGCTTTGTCGCTTCGGTTTCACGATCCCCTCCCGAACAGTGTTCCTTTATAACCCGCGACGCCGCTCAGAAGTTCACGCAGCGCCACGTTACGCGCAACAAAGAGCCCGGCGCGGTTCCCGGAGGCAATCGCATCGCCTTCACGGGTCGAGGATGAGCTTTTTTCCAAAGCCTCCAGTTTCGCCTTGTAATCCCCCAAACCGCTTGGCTATACGCGTCCTCGGAGACGTGGCCGAGTGGTCGAAGGCGCTCCCCTGCTAAGGGAGTAGGCCCGGAAGGGTCTCGAGGGTTCGAATCCCTTCGTCTCCGCCACCTGCCATTGCGATTGTTCTTCCCGGAAATTCGGAATGGCGGCGCACCCTTAGCAGTTAGCGGCCAGGAAGAATGCGCCGTCCAGGGGGGTGCCTTTCGGGGTCACGCGATTGGTGAGCATTTCGGAAGGGAAGTGGTCTGCGTAATGCGGGCCGATGCCCCCGGTGAAACAGAGGCGATTTCCGGACGTGAACCCCGATCGTGTGAGGGCATTCTGAAGGTAATCGGCGCCGCGTTTCATAAGCGGTGCGGCAATTGCATCGCCGGCTTTGGCGGCGTTGACGATTTGGGGGGCAAGTGCCGCGAAATCGCCGGCTCCGGCCGTTTTGGCAAAGTGCACGAGACGTGCCGGATCGCAGCTGAAGCTTTCGAGCAGGGCGTGGGTCAGGGGGCTGTGCTCCTTTAGCCCGTCGTGGCAAAGAAGAACGCTTTCCAATGCGTTTCGGCCCAACCAGGCGCCAGAGCCCTGGTCCGAGATCTGAAATCCCCATCCACCGACCGAAGAGGCGACGCCGTTCTTGCGCGCCGCGACGAAGCTGCCGGTGCCGGCCGAGACGAGGTAGCCGTCGCGGCCGCCCAGAGCGCCGGCGAGCGCGGTCGTGCAATCGTCCGTGACGGTTACCTGCGCGAAGGGCAGGGCAGCTGCGACGCGCGACGCGTCTTTTTCGGACAAAACCCCGGCCAGTCCGAGATGCAACCTGACGCCGGCTGAAAGATCGTCGATCCCGGCGCGTCGGCAGGCTGTATCTATCGTGGAGAGCAGGTTGCGGATGGCGAGGTCGAAATCGGTGGTCACATTCGCCGCGCCGCCTTCGGCCTGCGCGCGTATGCCTTCGGCGCGCGTTCCCACCGCAACGCGGCAGCCGGTGCCGCCACCATCGACGCCGATGAGGATAGAGGTATCGGGCATCGCAATTCCTTACGCAACGAATGTCGAGCATCGTGAATGACGATACTTTTGCACATGCAAAAGCAACACTTGAGAACCTGCCGAGACCCGAAGAATGTGGTGGCGGTGCAGGGACTTGAACCCCGGACACGCGGATTATGATTCCGCTGCTCTAACCAACTGAGCTACACCGCCAGAACGCCGTGGTGATTACGGGCGGCGTTGGCTGACGTCAAGGGGAAATCGTGCGAAAAATCGCGTCCGGACGCTGCCGCATCCAAGAATTACAGACGGTTTGAAATCTACCTTGCGTCATTTCACGATATGCTCATCTTTCACGAACATGTTGCCCCACGCGCGATCGATCAGTTCCGGCGTCATCTTGTAAGGCCAACCTTCGAAATCGCACACGGCAATCATCTGATCGATCAAGAAGACCGGTTGGTAATTGGCGTAGACATTGCCGATCGTGGGGTATTTCGTCTTTAGCAGATGGATCAGCGATTTTTCGCAAAGCTGCATCTTTTTCTTCTTGGCGACCATCGAGAAGATCTTCAGGAAATTCTGCTGATCCGGGCCGTCGATCTTGATCTTGAAGAAGATCCGACGCAGGGCCGCTTGGTCGAAAATCTCGTTCGGATGGAAGTTCGTCGAAAAGATCACCAGCGTATCGAATGGGACCTGGAACTTTTCACCCGACTGCAGCGACAGGATATCGCGCGCCTCTTCCAGTGGAACGATCCAGCGGTTCACCAGTTTCTGCGGCGGTTCGGCCTGCCGGCCAAGGTCGTCGACGATGAAGATGCCACCGGTGGATTTAAGCTGCAGCGGCGCCTGATAGGTCCGCGCCGTCGGGTTGTAGACGAGATCGAGCATGTCGAGTGACAACTCGCCCCCCGTGATCACGGTTGGGCGGTCGCAAAGCACGTAACGCGTGTCGAACCGGTTTGTAAGCCGCAAGCCGCTATTGCTTGCGGCGCTTTCGGCGGCGCTATGCACGATCGGATCGTAGACGGTGATAACCTGGCCGGCATATTCGATCGCATGGGGGACATAGATCTTATCTCCCATGGCGTCACGGATACCGTTGGAGATCGAGGATTTGCCGTTCCCCGGCGGGCCATACATCAGGATCGAGCGTCCCGCGCCCACGGCGGGCCCGAGGTTGTCCAGAAGATCGGGCGGCAGGATGAGGTGGCCCATCGCGCCGGTCAGCTGGTCGCGGCTGATATGGATGTTGCGGATCGATTGGCGCTCCACCTGCTGCGAATAGACCGCGAGCGGCACCGGCATGGGCCCGTAATATTCCGATTGCGACAGCGCATCGAGCGCGCGTGCCTTGCCTGCATCGGTGAGCTGATAGCCCATTTCGGAACCGTTATTGGCATTCAGGGTGCCGGTGGCTTCGAGCAATAGTTGGCCGCGGGTATAGTCGATCAGTTCCTGCGTGATCGGAACCGGCAGGCGAATGCCTTGCGCGATATCCGTCGCCGTCGAGACATTCTTGCGGAAGATCGTCTTGAGCATGATGTCACGCATCATCACCGTTTGCAGATGCATGTCCTCGATGCGCTTCGGCGGCGGCGGCGCCATGACGGCGCTGGATTGCATGTTCATCGGATGCCCCGGTCTTTATGCTTGACTGTTCACGCGTCAGGCTCGCCGATCATTGTGGCAAGAGATGGGCCGAGGCGGGACCGTTCTGGACAAGTGTTACCGCCCGAACCAGACCCCGAGCGCGAGATAGAGCGCGAGAGTGCCGCCAAGCGCAAGACCCATCGGGAATTTGGGGTTGTCCCAGCTTTTCCAATGCGGGGCGATGCGCTTCAGGCCGCTATGCTTACCGATCCGGTGGGTGACGAAGGCGGCCAGCATGTTCGCGGCGAAGAGCGCGACCAGAAAGCGCACATCGGCCAGTTGGATGAACGGAGCGGCGGCGGCGGCGAACTTCGCGTCTCCCGCGCCGAGCGCGCCGCCGGCATTGAGCGCGATACCGGCCACCAGGACCACCAGCACATGAAGATAGCGCCACGCATACACATCGAGCGGCAGCGCGATCAGCCCGACGATGGCGAAGACGGCGAATAGCGCCACCACCATCTGATTGGGGATGCGCATATCCCGCATGTCGGAAAAGGCGACGTAGATGCAGATCGGCAGCGCAAAAGGCAGAAAAAGCAGCGCCGCAAAGGCCGAGATATCCATCCCGCGCCTCAGTTCACGACATTGGATTCAAGCGCCTTGAGACTGCGCGCGGCGGTTTCGAAATGCTGCGGATGGGTGTCGATCGCCTCGCGCATCAGGCCCTGGCCCGTCACCACGTCGCCGCGCTTGACCGCCGCAAGCCCCATCGAATGCAGCAACTCGGCGCGTTCGACCTGGCTCATCGGGATGACGGGCAGCACATAATTTCCCTGCGCTCCGCGCGCGAGCACCAGGTTGTTCTTGGCGGTGAAGAGGGAATCGTCATTCTGGATCGCCTGGGCGAAAAGCCGCTCCGCACCGCTGTAATCACCTCGGGTGAGTTTGGAGAAGCCCCAGTTGTTCATCACCGATGCCGGTTTCGTCGTCAGCCCGACGGCCACCTCGTAGAAGCTGTCGGCCTTGTCCCATTCCTTGTTGCTATCGGCGATCATCGCTTCGAGCCGGTAGCGCTTGTAGGTTTCATGCGTGGGCGGAATGGCGTCGAGGACGGTTTCGGCGCGCTTCCATTCGTTGTTGCGAATGAGCGCATCAGCCAGTTCAACCCGGTCGTCGCTCGTGGCCTCTTCATGCGAGACGACACGCGACCACGCAGCAACGCCTTCGGTGCTGCGCCCGGCGCGGATGAGCGAGGATGCGAGGCCGCGCTGGAGATCGATCCGCTCGGGTGCCTTGCTGCTCGCGCGCTGGAAATACGAGACCGCCTCATTCGGATCGGACACCGTCAGCATGACCTCGTTGAGATTGGTGCCGTCGATGGCGTTCACGTCCTGAAACTGCCGATCGACGGTTTCGGTATCGATGCCTTGCTCGCATCCGGCAAGGGTGAAAGCCCCGGTCACACACAGGGTCACGATAAAGGGATGGCGCATTTTCGCGTCCTTTTACTGCTCTGCCTCGTTACTGTGCCGGGCGGATCAGGAAGTCGCTGCTGCCGCGCCGCACAAGCTTGTATTCTTTTTCTGTGTCGCGACCATACTGCGGATTTTCGATTTTTGCGAGTGCCAAGCGAAGATTGTCGCGGATTGCAACACTTTGGCCATTGTCGAGCGCGAAGGCGCGGCGAAACGCCTGCGCGGCTTCGGCATGCCGGTTCCGCTCCATCAACACGACGCCGAGGTTGTTCCATGCGCCGGGATCGGCCTCATCGGCCGCGATCGCGCGGCGCAGAAGCGTTTCGGCCTGTCCAAGCCGGCCGAGCCCGAGATTGGCCGAACCGAGCGCGGAGACCACATCTGGCGTCAGCCCTTGCTCGGCGGCGGCGAGTTGGAAGGCGCTGAGCGCAAGCTCGTATTCGCCCGCATTCATCAGGCGATGCCCGACCGTCAACTGATCGATGGCCGCCCCGCGCGGATCGGCGGGGGGCGCGAAAACCGGATCGTCCGACGCGGAAAAGCCGCCCGGCGAGCAGGCGGCCAATCCGAAGACCAAAACAAGAGCGCATAACGCGCGTGGGATCATGGGCCGGCCATCCCTGCCATGTTTCCGAGTTGCTGGATGCCGACCACGGAGGGCCCCACCAGGATGATGAGAAGCGGCGGCACGGTCAGCATCATTGTGGTCAAAGTCATTTTGGTTGGCAACTTGTTTGCCTTCTCCTCGGCGCGCATGACGCGCTTGTCGCGCATTTCCGATGCATAGACGCGCAGGGCGTCGGAGATCGGCGTGCCGAAGCTCTGGCTCTGATTCAGAACCGTGACGAAGGACATAACGTCCTGCACGCCGCAACGCTCGCCCATATCGTCGAGCACGGTCGATTTGTCCTTGCCCGCCTTCATCTCGTAGCTGACAAGTTCGAATTCGTCCGCGAGGCTCGGATAGGAGGCGCGCAGTTCCTGGCTGACCCGAACGATGGACTGGTCCATCGATTGACCCGCTTCGACGCAGACCAGCATCATGTCGAGACTGTCGGGAAACCCGTCCTCGATTTCCTGCTGGCGGGTCTGGACGCGTTTGGTGATCCAGTATTTCGGGAAAAGATAGCCCGCTGCACCCGGACCCATCGTATAAAGAAGTGTCTGGGTCGTCGTTGCTTGCGAGCTGTCCATTGCCAGCGTGAAATAACCGACGCCGAGGATCAGTCCGCCGATACCGAGCGCGAATTGCGCGAAGTAATAATACTGCACCGCATCCTTGCCGCGATAACCGGCCTGAAGCAGCTTCATGCGGATTTCCGACAGTTCCTTCTCATCCTGCGGCTCCAGGAAATGGGCGTATTTGTTCAGCTTTTCGTTCTTGCGCTTATCGCGCAGCACCGCACGGGTTTCCGCGTCGATCTTCTGCCGCCCGGCATTTGCATCGAGCCGGTCCATCGGGTTCGGCTTGGAGGCGAAGAACATCGGAATAGCGAGCAAGAGCAGCAAAACGCCCAGCCCGGCAATCCCGATCATCGGCCCGGCAGGGCCGAACATATTGATCATCATGTTGTTCAAAGCTTGCATGTCAGGGCCTCACACTTTGATGTTCACGAGCATGCGCATCACGATCAGGTTGGCGATCAGGAAGGCGGCGACAAGGAAACAGGCGGGAATGAACCAGGGGTGATCGAGAACGTCGTCGTAGTAATGCGGATCGGTGACCTGGATCACGATGAGCGCGGCGACGGGAAAGCCCGAGAGGAACTTGCCCGACCATTGCGCCTCCGCGGTGATGGCCTTGACCCGGCGGAAAAGCCGGAAGCGCGCGCGGATCACCTTGGCCAGACCTTCGAGGATTTCCGCAAGGTTGCCGCCCGATTGCTGCTGGATGGTCACGGCTACGGCGAGGAAGCGCAGATCCTGCATGTCGAGCCGTTCGGCCATCGCCTTGAGCGATTCGCCGATGTCGCGCCCGTAGCTCGATTCATCGGCGATCACACCAAACTCGGTCGCCAGAGGATCCTTGATTTCCTTGGAAACGATGGAAATTGCCGATGAGAACGGATGTCCGACACGCAGACTGCGCACCATCAATTCAACGGCATCGGGAAGCTGCTCCTCGATCAGCGCGAGGCGCTTCTTGGCTTTCGAATTGATCCAGAAGAACACTCCGCCGACGCCGATGGCGATCCCCATCACGATGCGCACCGGCAATTGCGCCTCGGTCCCCACCGTGAGACCGACGAAGGCAAGCACGCTGACCGCGGCCATGACCATCACGATCTGTTTGGGTGTGAAGGCGATGGCGGCTTTCTGCGCCCGGTCCGCGAGGATCGAGTAGAGCGGGAAGCCGCGCGAGGCCATGTGCTGGTCCATTTCCTTGCGCAGCTTGGCCAGCACCTCTTCGCGTTTGGTGCCCTTGTCGAGCATTTCAAGGCGGCGGTTGACCCGTTTGTTCAGGCTGATGGATTTGCCGAAGGCAACGAGGTAGACCCCTTCGACAAGCACCAGGACGGCGACGAAGATCAGGCCATAGACGATGGGTTCTGCGCTCAGGGTCATGATCAGTAATTCCCGTTGAAGGGTTCGAAGATCGATGGCGGCAGATCGTAGCCCCACATCTTGAAGCGCTCCGAAAAGTTGGAGCGCACGCCGGTGGCGGTGAAATGACCGATGATCTTGTTCTCCGGCGTCAGGCCGACGCGCTGGAAGCGGAAGATCTCCTGCATGGAGATGACTTCGCCTTCCATGCCGGTGATCTCGGTGATCGAGGTCATGCGGCGCGAGCCGTCCTGCAGGCGGCTGGCCTGCACGATGAGGTTCACAGCCGAGGAAATCTGGGAGCGCATCGCCTTGAGCGGCATCTCGATCCCGGCCATCGCGATCATGTTTTCCAGGCGGCTCACGCCGTCGCGTGCGGAGTTGGCGTGGATCGTCGTCATCGAGCCGTCATGGCCCGTGTTCATGGCCTGCAACATGTCGATGACTTCCTCGCCGCGCGTCTCCCCGACGATGATGCGGTCGGGGCGCATCCGCAGCGCGTTCTTCAGACAGTCGCGGGGCGTCACCGCGCCCTTGCCCTCCACGTTGGCGGGCCGGCTTTCCATGCGCCCGACATGGGTCTGTTGCAGCTGGAGTTCCGCCGTGTCCTCGATCGTGAGGATACGTTCGCTGTCGTCGATGAAGGAGGAAAGCGCGTTCAGCGTGGTCGTCTTGCCCGAGCCCGTGCCGCCCGAAACGATCACGTTGAGGCGCGTGGCAACGGCGGCTTGCAGGTAGACGGCCATTTCCTCGGTAAAGGCGCCGAAATTGACCAGATCGTCGATGCTGAGCTTGTCGGTCTTGAATTTACGGATCGAGACGAGGCTGCCATCCACCGCGATGGGCGGCACCATCGCGTTGAAGCGCGATCCATCCTGCAAACGGGCGTCCACATAGGGGTTCGATTCATCGACCCGACGTCCCACGGCGGAAACGATCTTGTCGATGATCCGCATGAGGTGGCGTTCGTCCTTGAACGTCACGTCGCTCAACTCCAGCTTGCCGAACCTTTCGACAAAAATCTGCTGCGGCCCGTTCACGAGAATATCGCTGACGCTTTCGTCCTTGAGCAGCGTCTCCAGCGGGCCGAGCCCTTTGACCTCGTCGTAGAGCTCCTGATTGAGCGCGGTGCGTTCCTCGCGGTTCAGCACCATGCCGCGCTCTTGCAGGCTTTCGGCGGTGATCGCGTTGATCTCGTCCTTCAGTTCCTTCTCGGTCGCCTTGTCGAGTGCCGCGAGGTTGAGGTTGTCGAGCAGCGCGCGATGCAGTTCCAGCTTGATCTCACCAAGCCGCTCCTTGCGCTTCTTCTCGCGATCGGCCGGCTGGGCTTCGGCGTGTTTGACCGGCTTGACCTTGCGTTTGACCTTGCTTGTCGCATCGACCATCGCAGCAGGAGAGCGGGCCGCCGGTGCGGGTTGCGCAGCGACTGCGGCGGGGGCGGCGGTGCCGTTCGGTTTCTTGTAGCGCGAAAACATCGGGGCGCCTCCTTAGGCCGCTTCGGCGTCGGACTGGCCGACCTCGAAGAGCGATTGCGCGAGTTTGGCAATTTCCTTGCGCAGCGGGTTTTTGGGGTATTGAAGACCCAGCGGCTGACCATGATCGCCCGCTTCGGCAACGGGCTTGCCCCCGTCGGGCAATTGCAGATCGACGGAAATATCCAAGCTCTCCTGCATCCGCTTGAGCCGGCTCTTGCCCTGAAGATCGGTAAATCGCGGCGCGCGGTTGAGGACGAAACGGATCTTCTCGAACGGCAGATCCTCGGATTGCAGCGCCCGCTTCAGCCGGAAGGTGTTTTGCGCCGAACGCATGTCGAGCTCGATCACGCCGAAATAGACCTGCGCGGCGTAGAGCACGGTTTCGGACCATTGCACGAGACTCGGGGGCATATCGACGATCACGAAATCGAAATGCCGGGCGGCAGTGTCCAGAAGGTGCTGAACCTCCGATTGCCCGACGATATCGAGCGGCGGCAGATCGGCCGGGGAGGTGAAAATCTGCAAACGGTCCTCGAAGGTCACCAGAGCCTGCGCAAAGCTTTCGTCGTCCAAGGCTTCGGGGTCGGTCAAAAGCTCCAACACGGATTCCCGCCGCTGTGCATCGAGGTAAGTGGTGACAGCGCCGAATTGCAGGCCGAGATCGATGATGCAAACCTTGGGCGGACTCTCTTTGGAAACCGTCGCCAGTTCCCAGGCCAGGTTCGCGGCGAAAGTGGTCGCGCCGCAACCGCCGGCCATGCCCTGAACGGCGATGATAACGCCATCGCCGTCATGCGAGAGTTTGACCGTATCGCCATCCTTCGGCTGCGAAGCCGCAGCGGAGGGAGGAGCCGCGCGCATCCGGTCGATCGCGGCGGCAAGCTCGCCCTCGGGCAAGGGGTAGGGGACAAACTCGTTCGCGCCCTGTCGCAGCAGATGATGCAGCGCCGAGGGGGTGACGTCATGTGCGATCAGCACGACCTTGATGTCGCGCGCCTTGGCCGCTGCGATGATCGCAGACAGATGCTCGACATCATCCTCATCCTCGGAATCGACGGCAAGCGCCACGAATTCGAGATCACTCGCATCGTCCTGCGAGAAGAAATGCATCGCCTCGTCGAAACCCAGATCGCCCCAGCCTTCGCCAAGCGCCGCTTCCATGTCCTCGATCAGAAGGTCAAATTCCTGAACGTCCCGGCTGATTGTACACGCAACGAGCGGTGCCGGGTCCGGGGTGCCTGGTAGGATAGTCGTCATGTGCCTCGTTTCCTCTTTCTTCCTATCGCCCGGCGCGGGCATTCTGCGCACGCCGCTGGCGATAATCCCGAGTTGCGCGGGAGGACTGCTATTGTCCGAAGGTCGGTGGAAAACTTGGCAACATTGGGGCCGAATTACCGAAATTGTACGGTATTTCAGGCCGCTGGAACGGCCCTTCACCGGGCCGTTCCTTGAGTGTCGGCGCGTCAGCCGCCTTCTACCGCTGTCACCACTTGGCGCGGAACCGCGCTGTTGATGTATTCGCGATAGATGATCTGGGCATATTTGCCCTCGAGCACCATCGGATGCGAGGCCACGAACCCGGACACCTCGGTCACCGTGCGCCGGTTGCGGCGCTCGCGCCCTTGGGTCACGATGAGCGGCTGTGTTTCGCCAAAGGAAACAACCGCTTCGAGCCGCGATGTGCTGATGCCTTGCGACGCGAGGAACGCCACCACCGCGTTGGCTCGGGCCAGACCGAGACGCTTGTTGTAGGCTTCGCTGCCCACCAGATCGGTATGTCCGTAGACGCGGAAGTGCACCTCGGGGAATTGTTTGATCCAATTGGCCTGCTCGCGCAGCGTATCGCGC
The DNA here is from genome assembly GCF_023370775.1 of Marivita sp. GX14005. GTDB lineage: Bacteria > Pseudomonadota > Alphaproteobacteria > Rhodobacterales > Rhodobacteraceae > Marivita. The sequence continues at coordinate 230,218 of NZ_JAMCCQ010000001.1, read as the reverse complement.
GCTCCGTTGTCGAGCACGGCGCTGTTGAAAGCGAAATTCACCGTGGTCATCACTTCGCTGGCGAACCGCTGCGAGAGGTCATATACATATTGCCGTTCGCCGCTCATGACCTGCGTGTTGTTCATGGTGGCGTTGCCGAAATGTCCGGTATCGAGCAATGCGCCGGCTTCGCGGTGAAAGGCGCTGTAGACGGGATCGTTGCCGGCGCAGGCCGCCATCAGGGCAAGGCCGGTGAGGGCAACGGGGATACGAAAGTTCTTTTCTACTGCCATCGCCTCAATCCATCACATAACCATAAGAGCCGTTGAAATCCTGCTTGGCAACCTCTCCGGCCGCCCCGCGAAGCGGTGTGCCATCTCCGGTGACGCGGCCGAAGAGGAACAGATCCTTCTCGCTCGGCGGCCGCACGCGATCTGTCGGCAGCGCCAGCGCTTCGCCTCGTGTCGGAGTGACGAGATGCGGCGTGATGATGATCACCAGTTCGGATTGCTCGCGCTGATATTCCGCGCTGCGGAAAAGGGCACCGAGAACCGGAATGTCGCCCAGCCATGGGATTTGATCGTTCACATCGCGGAAATCGTCCTGCAGAAGACCGGCGATGGCAAAGCTTTCGCCGTCGCGCAACTCGACCGTGGTGCTCGTCTCGCGGCGCTGGAAACCATCGATGCGGATCGATCCGGTGTCGACGCCGCTTGATGGATCGATGGAGGAAACAGCTGCTTCGAGTTCGAGATTGATGATATCCTTGTCCAGAACGCGAGGGATGAAATTCAGCTCGACGCCGAACGGCTTGAACTGCACCGAAATCCGGCCGTCCTCCTGCGAGACCGGAACGGGATATTCGCCGCCAGCAAGGAACTTGGCTTCCTGGCCCGACAGGGATGTCAGGTTCGGCTCAGCCAGCGTTCGCACAACACCCTTCGATTCAAGAGCTTCGAGCAGGATGCCGACTTCGAGCCCGCCGGCATTGAAACCGAAAAGGATCGCGCCCTGGCTATCACTGGATGAGGCCAGTTTATCGGCCACGCTGTCTACAGCCGCGAAAGGAGCGGAGTTGCCTGTGCCGAGCTCCAGGCCCAGATCGCCGTCGAGAACCGACCCGCCGGTGGCGAGAGAGCTGCGCAGCGCTTTGGATACCGAGCGCTGCATCTCGGCGAAACGGACCTTGAGCATGACCTGCTGCACGCCGCCGACCGTCATCAGGTTCGACACACGCTCCGGCGCGTAGCGCTGCGCCAGTTCGAGCGCGCGTTCCATGCGCACGATGCTCGAGACCGTGCCGGACAGGACGATCCCGTCATTCGCAGTGCGCACCTCGATGGTTTCGTTCGGCAGGATTTGCCGCAGCCGTTCCTTGAACTCGCTCAGATCGGGCGCGACCCGCACATCGACATTCGCGATCAACTGGCCGTTGGCATCGAGAATGGTCATCGACGTCGTGCCGGGTGTTTTGCCAAGCACGTAGATCGTGCGTTCCGACAGGGAGGAAATGTCGGCGATTGCGGGGTTGGCGATGCTGAGCTCGGCGAAGGGAACTTCGCTTTCGACAACAACGGCCCGGTTCATCGGGACGTTCAAAGTGGATTCCGTGTTCGTCCGGATCACACGCAGCGTGTCGGCGAAGGCCGTGTCGGCAATCGGAAAAATCGCAAGCGCCGCCCCGACGAGAGCGGCCTTGAAAGTAGTGCTCGTAAACATGTGACCTGCCTTTCGGATCACGCCTCGGATTGTGGGTCTTTTCGCCCGATTTTCCCGTCAACCTGCGGCAAGACACGATTTATTGCAAGAATCAATCATTTCACTGCGATGCTTCATGTGGATAAGGCGCAACATGTCGTTGCGCCTCTGCCGTGCCTCAGAACGGATCGCTCAATTCGTGCAGGGGATCGGAATTTCCGTCAATTCGCCGCCCTTGCGTGTTCGGATGGTGCAGATTTCGGGGCGCGAGGGCGCCTCGACCCGTTCGCGCGCCTCGATGCCGAGGAGCGATCTCTGATCGACCTCGATCACATCCGCCACGGTGTCGTCGTCACGTGCCATGAGCGACAGCGACAGGCGCCCCGTCGACTGTGCCTGCGCCAGGGCCGCAACCTGCTGCGGGCTGGCAGAGACCGTCACCGTGCGGGCGATGGTGGCGCTGGAACTTTCGGTTTGTGACGTCTGGTCGATCGCGATCAGCTTGACGCCAGTGTCGATCAGGCGGGTCACATCGCCTGTCGGCGTGTCCGCGTCGGCGAAGTTCATCCGGCCTGTCCAGTAGACGTCAACCCTGTCGCCGGGCCGCAAGAAACCGGAAACACCGGAGGCCACATCGACCTTGATTGCGAAGGCACGCTGCCCCCGCTCCAATTGCGATGTCAGGCCGGCGGTGCCACCTGGTTCGCTGACCTTGACGCTCATCAAGGCTTCATGCTTTTCAATCTGCCGAAGCGCTACGCGTGTTGCCTGTCCTTCGACGTAGATCGGGTTTTCGGCATCGAAAAACGTCTCGGGAAGGGCTTGTTGGGGCCAGGGCATCAGCGCAACGTCATCTGACGTGATATCTTCGCCGAACTCTATTGCACGGGTCGTCACGTAGATTTCCTGCATTGGAACGACTTCGGCAGCCTTGCTGCGTTCCTGCTGCAAGGCGTTCTCATAGGCTCCGATATAGTTCTGGGCCATGTAGACGGCGAAGCCGGCCAGTGCCAACCCGGCAACCAAGACAAGTCCAAAAACAACGCGCATAGCGCCTCCTCCTTCTTCCGTGCAGAACCCTCGCGTGTCGCAACAAAAACGGGGTCTGATACGTCAGTTTCGCCGATGATTGTGACTACGGCTTGTTCGGTTCACGGCGAAAGTTTGCATTATCGTGGGCACGCAATACGGGCGCCAGTTTTTTGGCGTCCGACGCGTCAGAAATTGCTCCGATGCTTGAAACCCGACCATTATACCGGTCAAGTGTGCGCCTTATTGCAGGATAGTTGAAATATCTTGGCTGGTCGCAACTGGTCCGTTGACACTTGAAATAGCGTTTCCGGTTGAAAGCACAATGCTATCAGAGCCACTGGCGACCATATCGTAAGTCGCGATGGCGAGACCCACTAGGGCGGCCGTCAGGACTAGGAAATCGAGTGTGACCGCACCAAGTTCTTCAGCTAGGAAGTTTTTGAGGAAAAAGCTCACTCGATACTCCACTTGTCAGGGTGTGATCGAAGGCGCAATTTGCGCCTTCTAAATCTTTCTCGATAAACTTGCCGTTGTTTAGGGTTGGCTGCCGCCACCATTGAGATTCGAGATGTCCGCAGACGTTGTTCCGGGGCCGCTAACACTACTTACTGCGGTGCCGGTCGCAGTCAAAATCGAGCCGGTGTTGTCGGCAATCATTGTGTAAGCCGCGATGGCCAGACCAACAACGGCTGCGGTCAGGACGACCCAGTCGACCGTTACGGCGCCGTCTTCGTCTTTGCGGAAGTTTTTGATGAACTTGATCATGTCTATCTCCTAGTCCTGGTTTGCTCACGTTTGCCAAGTTGGGGATGCTTCCGAGCGCTCTCTCTTTCGCTCCATCCCGTCTTGGATGAACACTTATAGTCGCCGGATTGGGGCAGCAGTTTGACGCGATTGGTCCGTTTTTGCAGCTTGCGGAAAATGCGAACGAATTTTGGTTAGGTTACTGAAAGTAAATGATTATATTTTTGGAAATTTGTTAAATTTTCTCTGAACCCGCAATTTCCAGGCGCCTTCGCGATTGCAATTGGCGCAAGGCTGGAAACGAAATGGCGAAGAGCGACGGATTGTGCGATACTGGCGCAAAACACGGGCATCGAGCAGGAGCCTGACATGAAACGATTGCCAGCCTTGACGCTCTGCGCACTCGCGCTTTGTGCGCCGCACGCTTTCGCCGAGCCGCCGCCTTTCCCGGAATTTTCCGCCAAACGGGTCAAGCCGCCGAAGCCCGGTGTGCAGAAGCGGATCACCGTCCAGATCGCGCCCCGTGCGCCGGAACCGGACACGCCCCGGACGCCGCAGTCAGAGCCGCGACCGAGTGGATCGGAAATCCTCAGCTGGTTCTGGGCGGAAATATCGCCGTCGCTCGACGCGCAAGGGCCGGGGCGGCTCGAACCGGCGCTGGTGCGGCTCTCCAACCCGCCTGCGGGGGAAGGCGTTGCCGCACCGCGATTGCAGGATCTCCAGGATATCGCCGCGCGCTACGGGGCGGATATCCTGCTCAACAGCGCCGGCACGCGTGTGTCTCCGGCGCTGGCGCTTGCGGTGATCGCGGTGGAATCCGCCGGGCGCTTCGACGCGGCAAGCTCCGCAGGGGCGCAGGGGTTGATGCAACTCATGCCGGATACCGCCGCGCGTTTCGGCGTGCAGGACAGCCTGTCGCCGGCGCAGAATATCAGGGGCGGGATCGCCTTTCTGGATTTCCTGATGACGACCTTCGACAATGACGTGATCCTTGCGCTGGCCGGATACAACGCGGGCGAGAACGCCGTGTTGCGCAGCGGCGGCGTGCCGGATTATGCCGAAACGCGCGTTTATGTGCCCAAGGTGCTGCAGGCGTTCCAGCTTGCCAAGGGGCTCTGCCTGACGCCGCCGCAGCTTGTCACGGATGGCTGCGTCTTTCGCGTCGCCTCACGGTAGCACTGCACCGGGGTTCATGATGCCCCTGGGATCGAGCGCATCCTTGATCGCCCGCATCGCCGCCAGTTTCGCAGGATCGCCATAGCGCGCCAGATCGGCCTTCTTGAGCCGCCCGATGCCATGCTCGGCACTGACCGAGCCGCCCAGATTATGCGCGATGTCGTGCACGGCGCGTTTGATCTGTGCGGTTTGCTTCAAATACTCATCGCGCGAGCGGCCCTCGGGTGGAAAGACATTGAAATGCAGGTTGCCGTCGCCGACATGCCCGAAACAGTTGATGCGGAACGTGCCGATCTGCCCGATTGCAGCCTCGGCGCGTTCGATGAAAGCCGGCAACGCGCCGAGCGGAACCGACACGTCATGGCTCGACACCGATCCGATGCGCCGGTTCGCTTCGGGGATGTGTTCGCGCACGGACCAGAAATCGGCGCGCTGCGCTTCGGACTGGGCGATCAACGCGTCGGAGACCAATCCGTCGGTTTCGGCCGCAACGAATAGATCGGCCAGCGCGTCCTGCGGATCGAGCCCGCGCGGCAATCCGATCTCGATCAGCACCATCCATTCGGGGGGGGCTGCGCCGAAGGGCTGGCGTATTTCCGGCACGGTCTTGGACAGAAAATCGAGCCCGGTACGGTGGATCAGTTCGAAGGCGGTGATGCTCTCGGCAAGATGCGACTTGGCGAGCGAGAGCAGATCGAGCGACGCTTCGGGGGACGGGATCACAAAAATCGCGGTGCCTTGCCCAGCGGGGCGGGCAAAGAGCTTGAGTGAAGCGGCGGTGATGATGCCGAGCGTGCCTTCTGCGCCGATCAGAAGGTTGCGCAGGTCGTAGCCGGAATTGTCCTTGCGCAGCCGCCGCAGACCGTTCCAGATCGATCCGTCCGGCATCACGGCCTCCAAACCCAGACAAAGATCGCGTACATTGCCATAGCGCAGCACGTTCACACCTCCTGCATTGGTCGCCAGCAGCCCGCCCATCCGCGCCGATCCCTCCGAAGCCAGCGAAAGCGGAAAGAGCCGATCCTCGGCCGCCGCTGCGGCCTGCACGTCGGAAAGCACGGCACCGGCTTCGGCAATCAGAACATTCTCCTGTGGATAGATCGCACGTATCGCGGTCATGCGTTCCAGCGACAGGATAAGAGGGCTCTCGCCCTCTGCTTTCGGGGCGATCTGGCCGCCGACAAGGCCCGTGCCACCGCCATAAGGAATGATCCCGATCCCGCGTTCCGCGCAGGCGCGCACGAGGCCGGAAACCTCCTGCGTGTTGCGGGGGCGGGCCACGAAGCCCTCCGCGCCGTGCCAGCGTCCGCGAGGCTCTTCGAGGTAGCGTTGTTCGGCGGGCCGGAACATATCGGCGGGGAAACGGGCGGAAAGCGCGTCGACGAATTCGGTATCGGCGGATGGGCGTGGCATGGATCGGCTCCGGCGGGTCTATTGCGGCGCGTCCCGCAACCAGTCGGGGCGCAGAACCACGACCGTAGGCCGGGGCGGCAGATCGCGCAACGAGATCTCGATATGCGAGGCGTTGCGGCGGTCGATCAGAAAGCTGTCTTCGACCTCGGACAGGAAGGCGTCGAGTGCCGCGCCGGAAAACCAGTGCATCGGAATGACGACGCTCGATCGCAGCCTGTCCACGATCCGCACAACCGTTTCGCGCGGCATGGTGTAGCCGCCATCGACCGGGACCATCACCACGTCCAGACGCCCGATCGCGGCATATTGCGCTTCGGAGGGTTCGTGATGCAGATGGCCGAGATGGCCGATGCAGAGCCCTTCGATCTCGAAAATGAAGATCGAATTGCCGTTCTCCTCGGTTCCGCCAAAGGGCGACCGGATATCGGTGGACACGTTGCGGATCAGCACCTCTCCAAGATCGAGATGATGATCGATCCCCTCCCCGAACGGCCCCCAGCCGGGCAGGACATGCGGGATCGCCGGATCGGGATTGGCGGTCCAATGCGTGCCATGCGCGTGGTTCATCGTCACTACATCGGGGATGAGAGCGGTGTTGCCCAGAAACCCGGTGAAATCGGTGGCGATGTTCAGCCCGCCGGGGGTTTGCAGCAGGAAGGTCGCATGCGAGACATAGTTGAGCCTGACGCTGAAATCAGGCACCGGCTCTGTGAACGCGGCGCGCTGGATGACCGGGTTCTCGGGCGCGGTGCGGGCGACGGCGAGGCAATGGCTCGGGCGGCGTGTGTCCTGCGCGGCCGCCGTGGCGGCAGCCGTGATGATGGCAAGACAGATGACCAAGGCAAAGCGCATCGCAGCCCCTCCCGTCCACGAGGATAGTGCCACACCGCCCTTCGTCCACAAAGCGCGTTTGAACGCGCTTGCAAGACCTTTCGAAAGGTCTTGGCTCTTATCCTGCTGTCGTGCGGCCGCGCCGATCGCTACGCAGGGAGGCGTAAAGCACATGCGTGCGCCAGCGCCCGTCGATCTGCAGGTAACTTTGCGCGACCCCTTCGTATTTGAAGCCCGTCTTCTCCAGAAGCCCGCGCGAGGCGGCGTTCTCTGGCAGGCAGGCGGCCTCGATCCGGCTCAGGTCGAGCCGGTCGAAAGCGTGATGCACCACCGCTTCAATGGCCTCGCACATGTAGCCTTGCCGCGCGAAGGGGGCGCCGATCCAGTAACCGAGCGTTGCCGATTGCGCCGGCCCGCGCCGGATATTGTCGAGGGTGATCGCGCCAAGAAGCGCGTCGTCCTCGCGCCGGATCAGGAACAGCGGGATCGCCGATTCATTTCCGATGGCGCGGTTTGCCCAGTAGACGCGGTTCGTGAAGGACCGGCGCGTCAGGTGGTCCTCGGCCCAGCTCGGTTCCCACTTTGTCAGGAACGCCTCGCTGCTCGTGCGCAGGGCGGCCCAGGGATTGAAATCGCCATGGGTGGGAGGACGCAGCAGAAGCCGCTCGGTGTCGAGCCGCAATTTGCGCCGGAGCGACAGCATCAGGCCACGCGGCGCTCTTGCAGGGCGGCAAGTTCGGGCGCGGCATCGACCGGCCCGTAAAGCGCCAACGCAGCGGGGGCCTGTCGCACGAGATCCTCGCCGAAGGCGCGCACATCGCCTGTCGTCACGCTGTCGATCCGGCTGATCGTGTCGTCGAGCGGCGGCACCTCGCCCCAGATCTGGACCATGCGGGCCAGCCGTTCGGTGCGCGCGGACGGGCTTTCCAGCCCCATCAGCAGCCCGGCCTTCATTTGCGCACGCGCGCGGGCGACTTCCGCGCAGGACATATCCTCGGCGGCGCGTTTCATCTCATCGATGGTCAGGTGGGTGAGGTCATGGATTTCCGCGCCGCTGGTGCCGGCATAGATCGTGGTCATGCCGGTATCGCAATAGGCCCCCGTCTGCGCGAAGATGGTATAGCACAGCCCGCGCTTTTCGCGGATTTCCTGAAACAGGCGGCTCGACATGCCGCCGCCAAGCGCGGTCGAATAGACCTGCGCCGCATAGAAGGACGGATCGCGATAGCCGGGCGATTCGAAGGCGAGCGCCAGATGCGCCTGTTCGAGATCCTTGATCTTGCGGCTTTCGCCGCCGCGAAACTCGGCGGCATCCGCCACTGCGGCGGGGCGCGCAGTCATATCGCCGAAAAGCTGTTCGGCCTGCGCGACGATCTTCGCGTGATCGACCGCGCCGGCCGCTGCGAGAATCAGTTGATCAGGGCCGTAATGTTCGTCCACGAAGGTCTTCAGATCGGCTTCGGTGAAGGAGGACACGCGGCCGCTTTCACCGAGAATGGTGCGGCCGATGGCCTGGCCCGGATAGGCGCTTTCCTGCAGCCAGTCGAAGATCACGTCGTCCGGCGTGTCGGCGGCCTGACCGATCTCCTGAAGGATGACGCCGCGCTCGATGTCGATTTCCCTCGGATCGAAGACGGGATTGCGCAGGATATCGGCGATCACGTCGAGCCCCAGTTCCACGTCATTGCGCAGGACACGTGCGTAATAGGCGGTGACTTCGCGTGAGGTGTAGGCGTTGATATAGCCGCCGACATCCTCGATGGCTTCGGCGATCTGCAACGCGCTGCGCGTTTCGGTGCCCTTGAACGCCATATGTTCGAGGAAATGCGCGATGCCATTCTGTTCGATGCGCTCGTGACGGCCCCCGGCCGTGACCCAAACGCCGATGGCCGCACTTTCGAGACCCGGCATTTCCTCTGTGACGATGCGGAAGCCGTTGGAAAGGGTGGTGAGTTGAACGGTCAAGAGGCGATCCTGTCGTGAATAAGTGTTTCGAGTTGGCCCAGATCGTTCGGCGCGCGCGTGACGCGTTCCTCGCGGTCGAAGAGATCGGCCATACGCTCGGGCAGGGGCGGGCGAACGCCGCTGGCCTTTTCGACCGCATCAGGGAATTTCGCGGGATGCGCCGTGGCGAGCGTGATCATCGGCACGGCCGGATCGCGCTGCGCCTCGGCCACGGCAACGCCGATGGCCGAATGTGGGCAGAGCAGTTCTCCCATGTGCCTGTGCGCATGGGCGATCATGGCGAATGTTTCGTCTTCTGAGACCCGGCCCGAATCGTAATGCTCGCGCAGGGTTTCCAAAGCGCCCTGACTGACATGGAAGCCGCCCTGTTTCAGTTCTTCCATCAGCTGCGCCACGGCGTTGCCGTCACGCCCATAGGCATCGAACAGGGCGCGTTCGAAGTTCGACGATACTTGAATATCCATCGAGGGGCTGATCGACGGCGCGACGCTGCCGGTCGTGTAGTCCCCCGAGGACAGGCAGCGGTGCAGGATGTCGTTCTGGTTCGTCGCGACAATCAGGCGGTCGATGGGCAGACCCATGCGCTTGGCGATGTAGCCGGCGAACACGTCGCCGAAATTGCCCGTGGGCACGGTGAAGCTGACCTTGCGGCCCGGCGCGCCGAGACTGACGGCGGAAGAGAAATAATAGACCACCTGCGCCAGAACGCGGCCCCAGTTGATCGAATTGACCCCGGCAAGGTTCACCGCATCGCGGAATTCGAAATGGTTGAACATGTCCTTGAGCCGCGCCTGGCAATCGTCGAAATCGCCATCGAGTGCGAGGGCATGCACGTTGCTCTCGGCCGGCGTCGTCATCTGGCGCCGCTGCACATCGGACACGCGGCCATGCGGGTAGAGGATAAACACATCGACGGCGTCGAGCCCGCGAAACGCCTCGATCGCGGCAGAGCCCGTGTCGCCACTCGTCGCACCGACAATCGTGACACGATCGCCGCGCCTCGTGAGGGCTTCTTCGAACATCCGTCCGATGAGCTGCATCGCGAAATCCTTGAACGCGAGCGTCGGGCCGTGGAACAACTCCAGCAGGAAGTGGCCGCTGCCGAGTTGAACGAGCGGCGCGCGCGCATCATGGCCGAACCCGGCATAGGCCTTGCCGATCAGATCGGCGAAGACCTCGTCGGTGAAGGCGTCGCCTATGAAGGGGCGCATCACGCGGAAGGCGATTTCCTCGTAGGGCAGGCCGTGCATCGCGCGGATCTCGTCCGCGCTCAATGTCGGGATGGTTTCGGGAACGTAAAGCCCGCCGTCGCGGGCAAGGCCCGACAGCATCGTGTCTTCGAATCCAAGCGCAGGCGCCTTGCCGCGGGTCGAGATATAGCGCATCAGCCGATGCCTTCCTTGCCTTTGTATTGCCGCCAGATAAGCACGGAGATCATTCCGAACCAGAAGGCAGCGAGAGAAAACCACGTGATCGCGTATTGCAGGTGATCGTTCGGGATGCCGCTGCTGTCCACGGGCAGCGGTGTCACACCCGGCTCGCGCGGCGTGACGCGGCGGGCGATGACCAAAAGCGGCTCGGTATCGAGCAGCTCGGCCATCTCGGCCACGTCGCGGGCGAACCAGGTGTTGCCAGCAATGTCGTTCTGGGGCGTGGACGGAGTGCGGTCGTCCGGCCAGTGGAGGTTGCCCTCGACGGTGATTTCGCCGGAGGCGCTGCGCTCCGCGGCGCGATCCTGCACCGGGATGAAGCCCCGGTCGATCAGGATGCGGCGCCCCTCTGCGAGGATGAGGGGCGAGATCACGCGATACCCCGCGCCGACATGCTTTTGCGAGACGAGCACCAGGATTTCGTCCTCGCCCAATGTTCCCTCCAGCATAACGGGCAGGTAGCGGTCCCGTTCGGGGTTTGCCGCGCCGGGCGCGGGGAGGGGTTGGAACGTGCCACCGATCCGGGCGTCGATCTCGGCCAGTATCTCGCGCTTTTGCTCCAGACGGTCCAGTTGCCAAAAGCCGAGCCAGAGCAGAAAGCCGAAGCCGATAAGACCGAACAGAATGGAGAGGGCGAGGCGCAAGGGGCGGGGTTCCGTTCAACGTAGACAGGGCGCACCGAACCGGCGCGCCCTGCTTTAGCCTTGTCCAAGCCTCCGGTTCAAGCCGGAAAGCCCAGCGCGGGGTCAGCGGCCCCAGACGTAGATCGCGGCGAAGAGGAAGAGCCAGACAACGTCAACGAAATGCCAATACCAGGCAGCGGCTTCGAAGCCGACATGCTTGTTCGGCGTGAAGTGACCGCGTGTCAGACGCATCAGGCAAACGAAGAGGAAGATCGTGCCGATGATCACATGCGCGCCATGAAAGCCCGTCGCCATGAAGAAGTTGGCGCCGTAGATATTGCCCGAGAAGCCAAATGCCGCGTGGCTGTATTCATAGGCCTGCAGCCCGGTGAAGATGACGCCGAGCGCGATGGCGATGATCAGGCCCCATTTCATGTCCTGGCGGTTGTTCTCATGAACGAGCGCGTGATGTGCCCATGTTGCCGCCGCGCCCGAGCACAGCAGGATCAACGTGTTGATCAGCGGCAGGTGCCAGGGGTCGAACGTTTCGATCCCGGCGGGAGGCCATTGTCCGTCGATAGCGGGGCTATCGGGGCCCATGGGATACATGGCGTGCTTGAAGAAGCTCCAGAACCATGCCGCGAAGAACATGATCTCGGACATGATGAAGAGGATGAAGCCGTATTTCAGGCCGATTTGCACGACGGGCGTATGATCGCCGACTTGGCTTTCGGCGACGACATCGGCCCACCAGCCGAACATCGTGTATAGCACACCGACAACGCCGATGAGGAACAGCCAGGGGCCGTTGTCATGCATCCAGAGAACTGCTCCGAACAGCATCACGAACCCCGCTACCGCGCCGATGAACGGCCAGATGGAAGGGTTCAGGATGTGATAGTCGTGATCTTTTGCGTGCGCCATTTTTGTCCCTCTTGGATAGGCGTTAGTTCAGTGTCGTGCTGTCCGTTTCGTCGGCGTCGAGCATGGCCTGCATGTCGTCGGTCAACTCGATCTCGTGGAACGTATAGGACAGGGTGATGTGTTTGGCGAATTTCGCGTCCGAATCGTCGAGGATGTCGGGATCGACAAAGAAACTGACCGGCATGTCGACCCGCTCGCCCGGCATCAGAAGTTGCTGCTCGAAGCAGAAACAGTCGATCTTGGAGAAGTAGCTGCCCGCACCGAAGGGGGCGACGTTGTAACTGGCCGTGCCGGCGACGGGGCGGTCGGTTGGGTTGTAGGCTTCGTAGAAGGCCAGACCTTCCTCGCCGAGCCGCAACTCCATCTCGAGTTGCTTGGGCTTGAATTCCCACGGCATGCCGCGTTCCAGCGAGGCATCGAAGCGCACCTTGATCGTGCGATCAACAATCTCGGAGCTGCCGGCCTCGGCGACATTGGTTTCCCCGCCATAGCCGGTGACGCGGCAGAACCAGTCGTAGAGCGGCACGGAGGCCCAGGCCATCGCGCCCATGAAAAGCACGACGGCGACTCCCTGAAGCGCGGTTTTCGTCTTTGGATCAAGCGATGTCATTGCGTCACCGTTTGTGTTGCGGGTGTCTCATAGTCGCCGCGCGTGACCTTGACGACGGTCAGGCCGAAAACGATGGCAATCAGCGCCACCAGAACCAGCCCGACACCGATATTGCGGCCGCGTCGGCGGGAGTGAAGCTCGTGTTGCTTGGATAGGCTCATGCCAGACCCCCGAGCTTGTCGATCCCCGCCTCGATCAGGATCGCACCGAAATGCGCGAAGAGATAGAGCAGGGAAAGTTTGAAGAACTTGCGTTCGGCAAGATAATTGTCGGCCTCGGCCATATCCTCGTCGCGCCGCCAGATACGGATCGCGCCGCGCAGGAAAAGCGCGTTGAGCGTGATGGCAACGGCGAGGTAGACCGGCCCGCCGATCTGTGTGAAGCCCGCCGCGACAGCGAGCACCGCAAGCAGCGCGGTATATACAAGGATGTGCAGGCGGGTCGCCGGCCGTCCATGCGTAACCGTCAACATCGGGACATCGGCGTTGTCGTAATCCTTGCGCATGAAGAGCGCGAGCGCCCAGAAATGCGGCGGCGTCCACATGAATGTCAGGCAGAACATCAGCACCGATTCAACGCTGATGCCGCCGGTCGCGACGGCCCAGCCGATCATCGGTGGAAAGGCTCCGGCCGCACCGCCGATGACGATGTTCTGCGGCGTCCACCGCTTGAGCCACATTGTGTAGATCACGACATAAAAGAAGATCGTAAAGGCCAGCAGCCCGGCAGCGACCCAGTTCGTCGCAAGCCCGAGAAAGACCACCGCGAAGGCCGACAGCGCGATGCCGATGGCAAAGGCTTCGCCTTCGGTCACCTTGCCGGCAGGAATGGGGCGCCGCTGCGTGCGTTTCATTACAGCGTCGATATCGGCGTCATACCACATGTTGAGCGCGCCCGATGCGCCGCCGCCGATGGCGATGAACAGGATGGCGCAGAACCCGATGAAAGGGTGCACCGGGGCCGGGGCAGCCAAGAGCCCGACGAATGCGGTGAACACCACGAGCGTCATCACGCGAGGTTTGAGCAGGGCGAAATAATCGCCGAATTGCGCCTCGTGTTCGGTGCTGCATGCGCGGGTGTTGATGCTTGTATCGCTCACTGGTCTCTCGGCTCGGCTGGGGATGCGTCTGGTCTGGGCCGGCGCGCGACAGGGCCGCGCGACGGCGTTCAAATCAGTTGGTCAGGACGGTGCGGACATCCACGTAGTCCCCGGCCTCCTTGGAGGCGGCAAGCCAGGCGTCATAGGCCGCTTCGCTCACCACCTTGACGGTGATCGGCATATAGGCATGCGCGATCCCGCAAAGCTCGGAACATTGACCGTAATAGATGCCCTCTTTCTCGGCGGTGAACCAGAGCTCGGCAAGGCGGCCCGGAACGGCATCCTGTTTCACGCCAAAGGCGGGGATCGTCCAGGAATGGATCACGTCCGCGCCGGTCACCTGCATCACGATGGTCTTGCCGACGGGAACGACGACGGCGGTATTCGTTGCAAGAAGGAAGTCGTCGCGGCTGTAGCCGGCTTCGACAAGCTGCTCCTCGACCTCGGGCGTGAGGCGATTGTCTCCGCCGGTAAAGGGCGAGCCGATCATGTAGGAATCGTAAACGAGTTCCTCGCCGACATAGTCATACCCCCAATACCACTGGTAGCCGGTGACCTTGATGGTCACGTCGCCTTCGGGAATTTCCTGCTGCTTGAAGAGCACGGGCAGGGAAAACGCCCCGATGAACACCAGAATGAGGATCGGGCCGAGCGTCCACGCGATCTCGATCGGGGTGTTGTGGGTGAAGCTGGACGGTGTCGGGTTGGCGCGGCGGTTGAAGCGCACGATGCAATAGGCGATCAGCGCCGTCACCAGAAGCACGATGGCGGTGATGATGATGAGGATGATCCCATCGAGCCATTGAAGATCCCGCGCCAGTTCGGTGGCGGCGGGCTGAAAGCCGGTTCCCTGGTCCACCGGACGGCCGATGACCTCCAGCGTTTGCTGGGCAAACGCCGGTGCGGCGGCAAGTGCGGCGGTCAGCCCCAAGAGCAAAGATTTGAGTTGCATGTCCTACCCTGATCGGTTGCGTAAATGTTCAAGCGGCGCCGGAGGCGGCCCGGAATCGGCCGACGACCCGAACTGCCCCGTTGTCTTCGGTTGCGGTTAAAACCATATTCTACACATCAGTTAAAGAAACTTGCTTGCGGCAAAAAAGCGCTTTCTTTGATCTAGATCAAATTTATCCCGAAGGAGACCCCATGTCCGACGCTTCTTTCAAACCGTTCGAAACGCATCTCGACCGCGATCGCGCGCTTGCCCTGTTGAAGGATGCGGTTTCGGGCGCGGATGATGGCGAGCTGTTTCTGGAGCGTCGGCGGTCCGAGGTTCTGGTGTTCGATGACGGGCGCGTGCGCACCGCCAGCTATGACGCATCCGAAGGGTTCGGGCTGCGCGCAGTGCGCGGCGAGGTCGCCGGATATGCCCATTCGACGGATATTTCCGAATCGGCGATCAAGCGTGCCGTCGAAACCGCGCGCCTTGCAGTGGGCGAGGGTGGGGGCACGCTTGCCGACAGGCCGCAGGGCACGAATACGAAGCTCTATACCGACGCCGATCCCATCGACGGGCACAGTTTCCCCGTAAAGGTCGAGACCCTGCGCGAGATCGACGCCTTCGCCAGGGAACTCGATTCGCGGGTGGTTCAGGTCAGCGCGACGATTGCCGCGTCGCTTCAGGAAGTGGCGATCCTGCGCCCGGAAGGCACGCTTGTGACCGATACCAGGCCAATGACCCGCGTGAATGTCAGCGTCATCGTCGAGGAGGACGGCCGTCGCGAATCGGGCTCGGCAGGCGGCGGCGGGCGCGTCTTGCTGGATGGGCTGCTCGATCCCGCCGATTGGCAGGCCAAGGCGCGCGAGGCGCTGCGCATCGCGCTTGTCAATCTGGGTGCTGTGCCCGCGCCCGCCGGGGTCATGGATATCGTCCTCGGACCGGGCTGGCCCGGCATCCTGTTGCACGAAGCGGTGGGCCACGGTCTTGAGGGCGATTTCAACCGCAAGGGCTCATCGGCCTTTGCCGGGCTGATGGGCCAGCAGGTGGCGGCGAGGGGCGTGACCGTTCTGGACGATGGCACGATCCCCGACCGGCGCGGGTCGATCACGGTGGATGACGAAGGCACGCCCTCGGGCAAGAACGTGCTGATCGAGGACGGAAAGCTCGTCGGCTTCATGCAGGACCGCCAGAACGCCCGGCTGACGGGTGTCAGACCCACCGGAAATGGCCGGAGGGAAAGCTATGCGCACATCCCGATGCCGCGCATGACCAACACCTATATGCTAGGCGGCGACAGCGATCCGGGCGATATCGTCGCCGATCTGAAGGACGGTATCTGGGCGGTCGGCTTCGGCGGCGGACAGGTCGACATCACCAATGGCAAGTTCGTGTTCTCCTGCACCGAGGCATACCGCGTGAAAGACGGCAAGGTGGGCGATGCCGTCAAGGGCGCGACGCTGATCGGGGATGGCGCGACCGCGCTGCAGCAGATTCGTGCGCTTGGCAATGACATGGCGCTCGATCCGGGCATGGGCAATTGCGGCAAGCAGGGCCAATGGGTGCCTGTCGGGGTCGGTCAGCCGACGGTCATGATCGGTGGCTTGACGGTCGGTGGATCGGAAGGGTGAAAATAGTTTTATTCATTATCAGTTGGTTATCGAATTAATCGGCCGGCAGGCAATGTTTCCGCCAGCCATTCACGCTTGATTAACCCTCCGCTGCCTAATGTCGCTTCAGCAAGCAGACGGAGGCAGGCTGACATTGGAACCCAACTCTTCCACTCACCCCCTACTCCCACCCACCACGGAAGACCAACGCTTTGACTGGCTCCGTCTCTTGCGCTCGCGCCGCGTGGGCATCAGCACGTTTTACCGCCTCATGGGCGATTGCGGCTCTGCGGGTGCGGCGCTCGACAGGCTGCCTGACATCGCACGGGCGGCCGGGGTCGAGGATTACAGGACTTGCCCAGAAGCCGTCATTCACGCCGAACTCAAGGCCGCGCGTCAGGCGGGGGCGCGTTTGCTCTGCCGCGGCGATCCCGCCTATCCGAAAACGCTGTGCGATCTTGATGATGCGCCGCCGGTTCTTTGGGCGGTTGGCGATGCTGACATCCTGAGCCAGCCGCTGATCGCGATGGTCGGGGCGCGCAACGCGTCGTCTTTGGGTGGTCGGATGGCGCGCGCATTGGCGGGCGGCCTTTCCGAGGCTGGCTTTCGCGTCGTGTCCGGCATGGCGCGGGGGATCGATACAGCCGCGCATCTCGCCGCGCTCGACCACGGCACGATTGCGGTTCTGGGCGGTGGTGTCGATGTGCTTTATCCCGCCGAGAACGCGAAACTCGCCGAGGATATCACCGCAAAGGGCGGCATGCGTCTCAGCGAACAACCGATGGGCCTGCAGCCAATGGCGCGGCACTTTCCGGCGCGCAACCGCATCATCTCCGGCCTTGCCCGTGCCGTTGTCGTGGTCGAGGCGGCGGTGAAGTCAGGCTCGCTCATCACGGCGCGCACCGCGCTCGATCAGGGCAGGGAGGTCATGGCCGTGCCCGGCCATCCTTTCGACGCGCGCGCCAGCGGCTGCAACCTGCTCCTGCGCGACGGGGCACGGCTGGTGCGTAGCGCCGATGATGTGATCGAAGCGCTAGAACCATTGTCGGTGCCAGAGCCGCAATTGCCGCTGGAGCCGGCCGTGCCCGAGCGTTCTTTGGCAGACGTCGCTCAACTCCACCAGCAGATCCTCGACAGGCTCGGCCCGTCGCCGTTGGGTGAGGACCAATTGATCCGCGATCTGGGCGCTTCGTCCCGCGCGGTATCGCCGATCCTGACGGATCTCGAACTTGACGGGCGCATCAACAGGCAGGCCGGAGGGCTCATCTCGCTCATATCATGAAAAAAATTTTCGAAGTTCTGGAACAATCTGAAAAACCGCCGCGTTGGCAGCCAGAGGCCGATGACAAACTGCGTATCTAATCGCGATCGACGGCTGGAAGAGGAAACAGAAGGATCATATCCCAATGCTCAAGAAATCCACACTCGCCATTTGCACGACATCGGCCCTGACGCTCGCCGCCTGCGCTGACGATCCCGAACCGATGGCGCAAACGACGCCGATTTATGCCAAGGATGGCACGATCATCGGGCAGACCGTCGTGGTTCCGGAGCGGCAAGGCTCGGCTGCGCCCGGCGTGATCTCCGAACAGGATGACAGCGCGTTTGCCGATGGCGTCGATATCGACGACGACAACATGGACGAAAGCGATGACGGGTAAGCCCCACGGCTTCACCGACTGACCGGTCCAGGCCGCTCCGCGTTTTCTTCGGAGCGGCCTGTTTCGTCAGATCAATGATATTATCAGAAAGGCCCTCGACATGATTTTACGCCTTACCGCCGTTCTCGTCGGATTTTCCGCGCTATTTCTCTCTGCCTGCGACGATTTCAATGCCTCCCCAGGCCAGGCAATGCCGGCCGATGAAACCGGTATCATTTCCCCTGACGACAACGATACGGGCTTCGCCAACTAGCGCAATCAACCTTGAGAGAACACGATCGGCAGGCATCGCCTGCCGGCCGCTTCGCGCCGCGGTCCAGCGCGCTCGCCGATTGGCGGCGAATTGACAATTGGACCTTGCACACCACATCCTGCCCCGCCATATGCAGCCGAACCCGGTAAGCCGCAGTCAGAAAGGTGTCCTGTTCATGCCCGTTGTCGTTGTCGAATCCCCGGCCAAGGCCAAAACGATCAACAAATATCTGGGATCCGACTACACTGTTCTGGCGTCCTATGGGCATGTGCGTGATCTTCCGGCCAAGAACGGATCGGTCGATCCCGAGCATGATTTCGACATGACCTGGGAGGTCGGATCTGATTCCCGCAAGCATGTCGCAGCGATTGCCGACGCCTTGAAATCCGATGATGCGCTGATCCTCGCAACCGACCCCGACCGCGAGGGCGAAGCGATTTCGTGGCACCTCAAGGAAGCCTTGACCAAGCGCCGTTCGATCAAGAAATCCACCGATGTAAAGCGCGTGACGTTCAACGCGATCACCGAGGCGGCCGTGTCCGAAGCGATGGCGAATCCGCGCGATATCGACGAGCCGTTGGTGGAGGCGTATCTCGCGCGCCGTGCGCTCGACTATCTGGTCGGCTTCAACCTATCGCCGGTGCTGTGGCGGAAGCTGCCGGGAGCGCGCAGCGCCGGACGCGTGCAATCGGTCTGCCTGCGCCTAATTGTCGAGCGCGAGATGGAGATCGAGGCGTTCCGCCCCCGCGAATACTGGACGGTCAAGGCGCTTCTTTCCACGCCGCGCGGACAGGACTACGAGGCGCGGCTGACGGTTCTGGCGGGCAAGAAGCTCGACAAGTTCGACCTAGAGAACGAAACTCAAGCCGAATTGGCGGTGCAGGCGATCACCAGCCGTGATCTTTCGGTGCAGTCGGTCGAGGCGAAACCGGCATCGCGCAACCCCTCCGCGCCCTTCATGACATCGACGCTGCAACAGGAAGCCAGTCGCAAGTTCGGCATGGGCGCGCGTCAGACGATGAATGCGGCGCAGCGGCTTTATGAGGCGGGTCACATCACCTACATGCGGACCGATGGGATCGACATGGCCCCCGAAGCCGTCGATCAGGCGCGTGCGGCGATCAAGGACCGCTACGGTGCCGATTACGTGCCAAGCGAAAAGCGCATCTACAAGAACAAGGCCAAGAACGCGCAGGAGGCCCATGAATGTATCCGGCCAGCCGACATGTCCAAGGATGCGCAAAGCCTCAAGATCAGCGAACCGGACCAGCGCAAGCTCTACGATCTGATCTGGAAGCGCACGTTGGCCTGCCAGATGGCGTCGGCCCGGCTGGAGCGCACCACGGTTGAGATCGGAAGCGCGGACGGTCAGGTGGGCTTGCGGGCAACGGGGCAGGTGGTGCTGTTCGACGGGTTCCTCAAGGTCTACGAGGAAGGCCGCGACGACACGGTCGTCGATGAGGACGACAAACGCCTGCCGCAGATCATGCAAGGCGAGAAGGCCGAGAAGCGAAAGATCACACCCGACCAGCATTTCACCCAGCCGCCGCCCCGTTATACCGAGGCCACGCTGGTCAAGAAGATGGAAGAGCTGGGCATCGGTCGCCCCTCGACCTATGCCAGTATCATCACCACGATTCAGGATCGCGAATACGTCCGCAAAGAGCAGAACCGCCTGATCCCCGAAGACAAGGGCCGGATCGTCACGATCTTCCTGCTGAATTTCTTCAAGCGATATGTGGAATACGATTTCACTGCCGCGCTGGAAGCCGAGCTTGACGACGTCAGCGCTGGCGAGAAGGACTATAAGGAATTGCTGGGCCGGTTCTGGCGCGATTTTTCGGCGGCGATCGCGGAAACGTCCGATCTGCGCATTGCCGAAGTGCTCGACGTTCTGGATGACGCGCTGGCGCCGCAGCTTTATCCGCCGCGCGAGGATGGCAGCGATCCGCGTATTTGCCCGCTGTGTGGCGAGGGCCAGTTGCATCTCAAGACCTCGCGCACCGGCGGGTTCGTCGGCTGCGGACGCTATCCCGAATGTCGTTACACCCGGCCCATCGGCGGCGATGCGGCCGAGACCGGCGACCGTGTCCTTGGCGTCGATGATGGCGACGAGATCTCGCTCCGCTCCGGCCGGTTCGGGCCATATGTGCAGCGCGGCGAGGCGACCGAAGAGAACAAGAAACCCAAGCGGGCCAGCCTGCCCAAAGGCTGGCAGGCCGATGAGATGACGCTGGAGAAGGCGCTGACATTGCTCAGCCTGCCGCGCGTGATCGGAGAGCATCCGGATGGCGGCGAGATCAGTTCGAATTTCGGGCGGTTCGGCCCGTACATCATGCACAAGGGGCCGGAGGACGCGAAGCCGGTCTATGTCAATCTCAAGGATCCGGCGGATGTGTTCGAGATCGGCATGAACCGCGCGGTGGAGCTTTTGGCCGAGAAGCGCGCCAATCCGGGCCGGGGGCGCGGCACGGCGGCCAAACCGCTCAAGGAACTCGGCGAGCATCCCGAGGAGGGCGGGCCGGTCAACGTCATGGAAGGGCGCTACGGTCCTTACGTCAAATGGGAAAAGGTCAACGCGACGCTGCCGAAGGATGTTGAGCCCGAGGCGGTAACGATGAATATGGCGGTCGCTCTTATCGCGGAAAAGGCGGCGAAGGGCGGCAAGAAGAAAACGGCCAAGAAGGCCCCCGCCAAGAAAGCTGCCACCAAGAAAACTACGGCGAAAAAGAAGGCGACAGGCAGCAAAACGGGCGCAAAGAAATCGACAGCCAAGGCAGATCAGGACAGCTGAGGCAGGCGGAAAACCGCGGAACATATCTTTTCAATTGAATGTTATTGGCCATGCGAGATCGCCCGTGCGACGTCTTGGCCGAACAATCAAGAAAGGAGCAGACATGTCCGATCCCCGTTTTTCCCGCCGCACCCTTCTTGGCGCTGCCGCAGCGGCTTGCACGGTTCCGGCGCTCGCCCGCGCCGAGCCGTTCAACCGCCGCAACATCTCGTCTTTCGCGCAGCAGAGCTGGCGCGCGCATTTCAGCGAACTGGGGCAGGGTGCAATCGTATGCGACACCGTTTCGCGCGCGCTGCATTTCTGGAGCGGGGATGGCACCGATTATCGCGTCTATCCCACTTCCGTGCCGAAATCGGACGAGTTGACCAAGCGCGGCTATACCAAGATCGTGCGCAAGAAGATCGGCCCCTCCTGGACGCCGACGGCAAGCCAGATGGAGCGGTTTCCCGATTGGAAACCCGTCGCGGGCGGCGCACCGGACAATCCGCTCGGCACTCACGCGCTTTATTTCGATTGGCCTGCCTATCTCATTCACGGCACACATGACACGCGCAAGATCGGGCGCAAATCGTCGGACGGGTGCATCGGCCTTTACAACGAGAAGATCGAAGAGCTTTACGGGCTGGTTCCGATCGGCACGCAGGTCAGGCTGATTTGACCGGATCGGTTTTCCAAGAGCATGGCCGCGGGTCCGAAAGGGCGCGCGGCTTTTTCGTCTTGGACAGGCGTGTTTGCCGCCGTTGACTTACCTCCGGGGACGGGCGAAAACGGCGACAACGCGCAAGGCAGGGGAGAGCTATGAAAAAGGTCTATGGATCGGCAGCGGAGGCACTTGACGGGCTTCTTGCCGATGGAATGTTGATCGCGGCAGGCGGGTTCGGGCTATGCGGGATCCCTGAGTTGCTTCTCGAAGCGATCCGCGACAGCGGCGTCAAGGATCTGACCTTCGCGTCGAATAACGCAGGCGTGGATGACTTTGGCATCGGCATCCTGCTTCAGACCCGGCAGGTGAAAAAGATGATGTCGTCCTATGTCGGCGAAAACGCGGAATTCATGCGCCAGTATCTGTCGGGCGAGCTCGAGCTCGAGTTCAACCCCCAGGGCACGCTTGCGGAGCGGATGCGGGCCGGCGGCTGCGGGATTCCGGGGTTCTATACCAAGACGGGTGTCGGCACGGTGATCGCCGAGGGCAAGGAACACAAGGATTTCGACGGCGAGACCTATATCCTCGAACGCGGGATTTTCGCCGATTTGAGCATCGTGAAGGCATGGAAGGCCGACGATACGGGCAACCTCGTCTTCCGCAAGACCGCGCGCAACTTCAACCCGCCGGCGGCCATGTGCGGCAAGGTCTGCGTAGCCGAGGTCGAGGAGATCGTGCCGCGCGGATCGCTTGACCCCGACCATATTCACTTGCCGGGAATTTACGTGCACCGCCTTATCCAGGGAGAGCACGAGAAGCGCATCGAACAACGCACTGTCCGCAAGCGGGAGGACGCATAATGCCTTGGGATCGCAATAAGATGGCCGAACGGGCCGCGCAGGAACTCGAAGACGGCATGTATGTCAATCTCGGCATCGGCATCCCGACGCTGGTGGCCAATTACGTCGGCGACAAGGACATCACGCTGCAATCGGAAAACGGGATGCTCGGGATGGGGCCCTTTCCCTACGAGGGCGAGGAAGACCCCGATCTGATCAATGCCGGCAAGCAGACGATCACCGAACTCAGCCGCACAGCCTATTTCGACAGCGCAA
The DNA here is from genome assembly GCF_023370775.1 of Marivita sp. GX14005. GTDB lineage: Bacteria > Pseudomonadota > Alphaproteobacteria > Rhodobacterales > Rhodobacteraceae > Marivita. The sequence continues at coordinate 207,684 of NZ_JAMCCQ010000001.1, read as the reverse complement.
TGAGCTTCGGCATGATCCGCGGCGGCAAGATCGCGGCGGCGATCCTCGGTGCGATGGAAGTGGCCGAGAATGGCGATCTGGCGAACTGGATGATCCCCGGCAAGCTGGTCAAGGGCATGGGCGGCGCGATGGATCTGGTGGCCGGGGTCAAGAAAGTCGTGGTCGTGATGGACCACACCAACAAGCATGGCGACAGCAAGCTGCTGAAGGAATGCACCTTGCCGCTGACCGGCAAGGGGGTGGTGGACCGGATCATCACGAACCTGGGGGTTCTCGATGTGGTCGAGGGCGGGCTCCGGATCGTGGAGACGGCCGACGGCGTGACCGAGGACGATATTCGCGCCGCAACCGAGGCGACGCTGGTCTGACGCGGACCGAATTTTCGAAAAATTCGGAAGGCGATCCTTCGAAGGGTCGCCTTTGGCGTTTGTTTAGGCTTGAAACGCATGGCAGGTATTCGCCCGGCGCAATGGTCTTTTGGCGGCAAACCGACTAGGCAGCGCCCCTTACATCCGTCCATACCGAGTGTGTTCATGCCCAAGGGTCTTCTGGCCTCCTTTGCCAATCGTCTTGCCATCCCCGATCTCAGCTTGATGCCGAAAGAGCGTTTGACGCCATCGCGCATCCGCATCGAGCTTCTGTCGGGTTTGACGGTGGCGCTGGCGCTGGTGCCCGAAGCGGTGGCGTTCGCCTTCGTCGCCGGGGTGCATCCGCTCGTCGGTCTGTATGCGGCCTTTCTCGTTGGATTGATCACCGCCCTGATTGGCGGCCGGCCCGGCATGATTTCGGGTGCGACCGGTGCTCTTGCGGTCGTCATGGTCGCGCTCGTGGCGGAGCATGGGGTCGAATATCTTTTCGCGACCGTTGTTCTGATGGGGATCTTGCAGATCGTCGCGGGGGCGATGCGATGGGGCAAATTCATTCGCCTCGTGCCGCATCCGGTGATGCTCGGCTTCGTCAACGGTCTTGCGATCGTCATCTTCCTCGCGCAACTCGGACAGTTCAAAGTTCCCGGTTCCGCAGAGGCCACGGGGCACGGCATGGGCGGCGGCGAATGGCTCTCGGGCGCGCCGCTCTATCTGATGCTTGGCCTGACCGTGCTGACCATGGCGATCATCTGGGTCATGCCGCGTTTCAGCCGCCTCGTGCCGGCACCGCTTGTCGGGATTGCTGTGGTGGCGGCGCTGGTGATCGGGTTCGACCTCGATGTGCCGCGCGTCGGCGATCTCGCCTCGATCCAGGGCGGATTGCCGGCGTTCCACATCCCGCTCGTGCCGCTCAACTGGGAAACCCTTGAGATCATCCTTCCCTACGCCGTGATCCTTGCCGCCATCGGGCTTATCGAATCCCTGCTGACGTTGAACCTGGTGGGAGAGATCACCGGCCAGCGCGGCGGTGCGAGCCAGGAATGTATCGCGCAGGGTATCGCCAACACCGTCACAGGCTTTTTCGGCGGCATGGGCGGCTGCGCCATGATCGGCCAATCGATGATCAACGTCAAATCCGGCGGCCGCACGCGTGTCGCGGGCATCGCGGCGGCCCTGTTCCTGCTGGTGTTCATCCTCTTCGCCGCGCCGCTGATCGAACTGATCCCGCTGGCGGCGCTTGTCGGGGTGATGTTCATGGTGGTGATCGGCACTTTCGCGTGGAATTCGCTGACGATCCTGCGCAAGGTGCCGCTGACCGATGCATTCGTGATCTTGCTCGTGACTGTCGTGACGGTGCTTGAGGATCTCGCCGTGGCGGTGGTTGTCGGCGTGATCGTCTCGGCGCTCGCCTATGCGTGGAACAACGCGCGGCGCATCCACGCCATCACGCGCGACAGCACGACCTCGAAAGGCGCGAAAGTCTATGAAATCCAAGGGCCTTTGTTCTTCGGCTCGTCCGATGGCTTCATCGAGATCTTCGACGTTGAGGGCGACCCTGACCTCGTGATCGCCGATTTCGCGCAAAGCCGCGTCGTCGATCAATCGGCGTTGCAGGCCATCGAGGCGGTCGCGGGCAAATACGAGGCCGCCGGCAAGCAGCTGCAACTGCGCCACCTGAGCCGCGACTGTCACAGATTGCTGTCCAAGGCAGGGCATCTGGTGATCGACAGCGACGATGATCCCGACTACGCGCTGGCCGTCGATTACGGTGTGCGCACTGGGATCCTCGGCGATCACTAGGCCCCCGAGCTTTTCCAAAAACGCTCGCAAGGGCTTCCGAAAGCCCTTGGCCCTAGCCCTGACGCGGAAGGAACGCTTCGACTGCTGCTGTGGCGACGACCAGCACATTCCCAGTGTCGGGATTGGTGACGTTGAGCCCGCCCTCGACCGCTGTCACCTCCGCGCGTCCGCGCGGAAGGTTCCGCGCCAGAGCGGCGCAATCGACCTTGTCCGGCTCCGCGACGCCGATCGTCACCTGCACGCGCATCTCGTCATGCGACCGGCCGGTCGCCTCGAACAGCGGGATCGCGGAATGGCGGATCGCGTCCTCGATCGCGCGGGCGGCGGCCTTGGTGTAGTCCATTCCGTATTGATCGTTGCCCATCCCCATCTCGATGATGAAACGCTGCTCGCTCATGCGGTATCCTCCAGATCGAGCGCGACCGAGATCGCGGCATTCGCGATCACTGTCGGTTTGCCGCCGTCGCTGCGCGGCACGTCCAGCCCGCCTTTGCGCGCGATGACGTCGATCCGGCCATAGGGGAAAAGCTCCGCGACACGCTGGACATCGACACGGCCCGGTTCCTGAACGCCGATCTCGACCGTGATGCGCATATCGGATTTTTCCTTGCCGTAGAGTTCGGCGAGGTTAATCGAATTGTGCCAGAGCGCATCGCGCACCGCGCGCGCGGCCGCTTCGGTATAGTCCTGTCGGCGCAGCGAACTGCCCATGCCGAATTCGGTGATCAGGCGTTTCAGGGCCATTGTGGTCTCCCTCGGGTTCGGAACGCGGAGCCGGGACCGGCGCGCCGCGCCAGCATATGCGCGGAAGATACGGCATGACAACGGCGCAAGGTTCGCGGTTTGCCGCCGCAAGGGCTGCGTGATAGGCGCATCGCAATCCGCCCGCCAACGCGTAGAGCCGCCCTATGTTTACCCTGCACCCCGAGACCCCGGACGACTGGTGGGAGGTCGAAGCCCTGTTCGATCTCTGTTTCGCTCCGGGACGGGAAGCGCTGTCATCCTACCGGCTGCGCGAGGGGGTCGCTCCGGTGTCATCCCTGTCGCGCGTTGCGCGCGATGAGCAGGGCATCCTGGGCGGCGCGATCCGGTATTGGCCGGTGCGCATCGGCGCTGCGCGCTCCCTGCTGCTCGGCCCGGTCGCGGTGCATCCGACGGCGCAGGGCGAAGGGCTGGGCGGCGCGCTTATCCGCGACAGTCTGGAACAGGCGCAGCAGGATGGCTGGCCGCGCGTTCTGCTGGTGGGCGATGCGCCCTATTACGGGCGGTTCGGGTTCCGGCGGCTGGATCAGGTCCTCATGCCGCCACCGACCAACCCTTTGCGCGTTCTGGGCCTTTCGCTGCAAAACGGCGCCTGGGACGGAATTCGCGGGCCGGTCACTTCGGAGGCTTGAACGCCTTGCGATCAGACCCAATCTCATAGCGCATGACACATACCGATCTCGTTCACACCGACACGCAGGTTGCCATCGCCGCTCTGGCGCGACGTCACAAGGCGGCCGGAGGCGTCGGGCTCCAGGTTCTCAACATGCTGGGCGGGCGGGCCGAGAACCTGCTGGAACGGCTGCCCGCTCCGGTTCGAAGCGGGCTCGATGGGGCAACCGAGCGCGCGCTGCGGGTGGCGCTTCTGGCCGCCCGGCAATCGCGCCGCGCGGTGCCGGATCAGAAACCCTGGCTGAACACGGCCCTGACCACCGCGATGGGTGCCGCGGGCGGCGCCGGCGGATTGCCGACCGCCCTGGCCGAGTTGCCGGTCACGACGACGATCCTGCTGCGGGCGGTGCAGGGGATCGCGGCGGAACGGGGGTTCGATCCGAACGATCCCGGCGTTCTGAGCGATTGCCTGACGGTCTTTGCGAGCGCAGGACCGCTGGAAGCCGATGACGGCGCGAACATGGCGTTTCTGAGCACGCGAGTGACGCTGACCGGTGCGACGGTCCACGGCCTGTTGCGTTCGGTCGCCCCGCGCCTTGCAACGGTTCTTGGTCAGAAGCTTGCTGCGCAGACGGTTCCGATTCTCGGCGCGGCAGCGGGCGCGGCGACGAATTACGCCTATACAAGCTATTATCAGGAGATGGCGCATGTGCATTTCGGGCTGCGGCGTCTCGCACTCGAAACGGGCACGTCCGAGACTCTCTTGGTGCAGGAACTCAAACGCGCGCTGAAGGCCGTCTGACGGCAGGCGCGGCGCCGTGATGGCGTTCGGCGGGTTTGCGCCGGGGCGCGGATGCATGTTCGACGCAGTCTTGGCTTTTCTCGTTGGCAGCGGATTGCCGATGGCAGAGGTCTGTGGCAAAAAACAGGTCAAACAACTGAACGAACGAGTTTAGGACATGAGCGATTTTGCCGCCCGCCGGAACATGATGGTCGACACGCAGGTGCGCCCTTCGGATGTGACCAAGTTTCCCATCATCGACGCGATGCTGTCGGTCAAGCGCGAGGTGTTCGTTCCGTCCGAACAGATCGAAGCGGCCTATATCAGCGAGAATGTTCCGCTGGCGCCCGGCCGGGTGGTGCTCGAGCCGCGAACCTTGGCCAAGCTGCTCGATGGGCTGAACATCCAGCGGGACGAGCTGGTGCTCGATATTGGTGCGGGTTACGGCTATTCCTCCGCGGTGATCGCCCATCTCGCGGAAGCGGTGATCGCGGTCGAGGAAGATGCCGACATGGCGCAGGAGGCGCAGGGGCTGCTGGCCGAACAGGGCGCCGACAACGTCGTGCTGCATCAGGGCGCGCTCACCGAAGGGGCGCCGCAGCACGGGCCGTATGATGCGATCATCCTGCAAGGCGGTGTCGCCGAATTGCCCGATGCGCTTCTGGACCAGATCAAGGATGGCGGGCGGATCGGTTGCGTGTTCATGGAAGGCGCGCTCGGTGTCGCGCGGATCGGCTACAAGTTCGACGGCGTGATGACATGGCGCTTTGCGTTCAACGCATCCGCGCCGGTCATGCCGGGATTCGAAAAGAAAACCGCCTTCGCGCTTTAGGCCCGAAAGGCGACAATCATAACGGGCAGACAGTCCGAGGAGAGCAGGAATGGCGAAACGCAAAACGATGACGAGCCTTGCGCTGATCTTCGGCCTTGCCACGGGCGGAACCGCGGCCTTGGCCGAAACGCTGGCCGACGCGATGATCGGTGCCTACAAGACCAGCGGTTTGCTCGAACAGAACCGGGCCGTCTTGCGCGCGGCCGACGAGGATGTCGCGCAGGCCGTTGCGTCCCTTCGCCCGGTCTTCAACTGGTCGGCGGATGCGACGCGCCAGTTCGGCACCTCGCGGAGTGCCTCGACGCGCAATGAGATCGTGCCGACGGTCTCCAACACCATTTCGGGCAGCCTGATCGGGGAGCTGACGCTTTATGACGGCGGCCAGAACCGGCTCGCCATCCGCACCGCGAAGGAAGCGGTGCTCGGCACACGGCAGCAACTTGAATCGGTCGAGCAGCAGGTGCTTTTCTCGGCGGTCGAGGCGTTCATGGAAGTGCGTAGGGCGCTTGAGAACGTGGCGCTGCGGCAGAATAACGTGCGGCTCATCACGCAGCAATTGCGTGCGGCGCAGGAACGGTTCGAGGTCGGCGAGGTGACGCGGACCGACACGTCGCTCGCCGAAGCGCGCCTTGCCGCCGCCCGCAGCCAGCTTGCCGCCGCGCAGGGTGCATTGACCATCGCACGCGAGGAATATCTAGCCGTCGTCGGCCGCTTGCCCGGTGATCTTCAACCGCCGCGCACATTGCCCAATCTGCCGAACACCATCGAAACGGCCAAGGCCATCGCCGTTCGGCTGCATCCGCAGATCAAATCGGTGCAGCATCAGGTCGCGGCGGCCGAATTGAATATCCTGCGGGCCGAAGCGGCGATGAAGCCATCGGTGCGCCTTGCAGGGCGCCTGACCGTGACCGAGGGAATCGACAGCGAACGGTTCACGCGCGGTGGCTCTATCGGGGTCGAAGCCGGCGGACCGATCTATCAAGGCGGACGTCTCTCATCGCTTGTTCGGCAGGCAATGGCCAATCGCGATGCGGCACGCGGATCGCTCCATCAGACCATCGATCAGATCGCGCAGAATGTCGGCGTCGCCTATTCGCAGCTTCGTATCGCGCGGGCCAGTATCGAGGCGACCGAAAAGCAGGTCCGCGCAGCGACCGTGGCTTTCAGGGGCATCCGGGAAGAGGCGGCTCTCGGCGCGCGCACCACGCTCGACGTTCTGGACGCAGAGCAGGAATTGCTCGATGCCCGGTCGGCGCGCATCTCGGCGCAGGTGGACGAAACGATCGCCGCGTATCGCGTGCTGCAGGCTCTGGGCCAGCTGACGACCGAAGAGCTGAGCCTCAACGTGCCGCAATACGATCCCGCGGCTTACTATAACCTCGTCAAGGATGCGCCTTCGCATCTCAGCAACGAGGGCAAGCAACTTGACCGTGTTCTCAAGGCGCTGGGAAAAGACTAAGATTTTCGCTATCTGTTGTGCGATTGGCCGATGGCCGCTACTCTGAACACGAGGTAGCAGTGGTGAGCCATGTCTGATCCCGTGACAAGCGTGGAAATCGAGGACGTTCTGTCGTCCATTCGCAAGCTCGTGGCCGAGGAAGCGCGCGCCATGCCGCCGGCACGCAAGCCCTCGGAAGAGCCCGACAAGCTCGTTCTCACGCCAGCGCAGCGCGTTGACGAACCGGCGGACCGGGGGCGCGATCCAGTGCTGCTGACCGAGCCGGTCCGTGAGGCTGCGCCGAAACCGATTGAGGATTTACCGAAAAACGCGCGTCTGTCCGAATTCGGTGACGTCGAGCACAGTTTCCCCGACGCGGAGGATGCGCCCCACCAGGATCGGTCGGACGAGGCCGGGGCGAGCGATAAGCTGGGTCTGGCGCGGCTTGTAGAAGAAGAGGTCGCCGCCGTGCTCACGTCGCATGACGCGGGGCCGGAAACAGAGGCGCCCGACGAGCAGGCTGAGGATAATGCGCAAGAAAGCGATGCTGCTACTGACGAGGCTTCGGATACCGCCGAGATAGCCGTGCAGGACGCGCCGCCCTGGCCGCCGCTCAGTCTGGAGGACAAGGTCGCCGCGCTGGGCCGTCTTGTCGCGCGCGATAGCGGCGAATTTGAGGAAGAACGCGAAAGCGCGGTGGACGACACAGCGCCCATGCCCTCCGATCCGATGGATTGGTCCGAGACCGCGCCGTTTGTCGAGGTGCCGGAAGAGGCAGCGGAGCCTTCGCCATCGAACGTGGTGCATCCGCAGGGAACATGGCCCGAACCCGAGCAAGACATTGGCGAAACTCATCAGGCGCCCGTCAATACCATGTCGCCGCTCGATGAGACTGAAGCCGAGGCGGGGACGTCTGACGTTGAGGAGCGCGGTGCAGATCAGCCTTGCGATGAGTCGCAGATCGGATCGCTTCCGATCGACGAGGCACAACTCCGCGCATTGGTGAGCGATATCGTGCGTCAGGAACTGCAGGGCACGCTTGGCGAGCGGATCACTCGAAATGTACGCAAACTTGTGCGCCGGGAAATTCATCGAATGTTGATTGCCCAGGAACTGGATTGAAGACCGGCCGAGCCCGCGCTGGCTAAGGGTCTAGCGGTCCAGATTCCGAACCAATATGCAGAAATGCAAAGAACGCGCCCGGATCAGGACGCGTTCTTTGCATATTGGCAGTCTTGTCGTATTCAGGCGGCTTCGGCCTGCTGTGCCGCGGCGTTGCGACGCTCGCTTTCCTCGCGCGAGAGCGCGACGGACGTGCGCACACCCTTACCCACGAATTCCATCAGCCCGGCGACAACCCGTTCGTTCGGATCGATCCCGGCGCAGCTGAGAACCTCGCGGCCATCCCGCGAGCGCGCCCAACGGGCGATCTGTTCGGGCCCGTTGCCGTATTTCTTGTCATCGGCAATTGCGTCATCCAATGCAGCAAGAACCACCGCCGCAAACAACTTGCGTGCGCGATTGCCTTGCTCTGCGTTGAAGGCGGTACCGTCAACGAAATCCTTCATGACTCGTCCTGTGATTATTGCTCTTGTCTTTCCGGCGTGAGGCTCGTTATGGCGTAATTCCTTCGATTCGGATACACCATGTCAGCATACCATCCATGCGCGCTGCGCATGGCTTGGGGCGATATTGCCACGAGATATGGTCGTCTGGACAGGCACTCATCACCCAGATATAGGGTCGGCCAAATCCCCATCAACCTTTTGTCAAAGATTTGCCATGCCCAAGATCAACGGAAACGAAATTCGCCCCGGAAACGTCCTTGAACACAATGGCGGTTTGTGGGTTGCGGTGAAAGCCGACCATGTAAAGCCCGGTAAAGGCGGCGCCTTTGCTCAGGTCGAAATGAAAAACCTGCGCAACGGCTCCAAGCTGAACGAGCGCTTCCGCTCCGCCGACAAGGTCGAGCGGGTGCGGCTCGAACAGAAGGACATGCAGTTCCTTTACGAAAGTGACGGGATGCTGGTGTTCATGGATACCGAAACCTACGATCAGGTCGAATTGCCCGCCGACATCCTCGGCGACCGCCGCCCGTTCCTGCAGGACGGCATGACCATCGTGGTGGAGTTCCATGAGTCCGAGGCGCTGAACGCCACACTGCCACAGAAAGTGACCTGTCAGGTGACGGAGACCGAACCGGTCGTCAAAGGCCAGACAGCGGCCAACAGCTTCAAGCCGGCGATCCTCGATAACGGGGTCAAGGTGATGGTGCCGCCCTTTGTGGGGCAGGACGAGATGATCGTGGTGAACACCGAAACGATGGAATACGCAGAGCGCGCCTAACCTTTCGAAATCAGCATGACGGCCGCGTCGCCCGCCGTTATGCCGCCCTCCGCACGATCGAAGCGCAGATAGGCCAGACCCTTATCGCCTGCCTGCGTGTAAAGCGTACCGGCAGGTTTTTCGCCCGACAGTATCTCGGTGCCGACTGGCACCTGCTGCGAGACAGAGACCTGTGCAAGCCCCTTGCGCAGTTCGGTCTTGTGCTTCATGCGCGCCACGATTTCCTGTCCGACGAAACATCCCTTGCGAAAATCCACACCGTTCAAACGCTCGAACCCCATTTCGAGAATGAAGCTGTCAGGCGTCAGTTCAATCCCGCTTTCCGGCACGATGGCATCGACGCGAACGGCGTCCCAGTCGACATCCTTATCGCCGGGCTGGCCTTCATATCCGCGCCAGCCCAGAGCCGCATCACGCGGGTCGGCAAACGCACCTCCGGGCGGTGTGCCAAGCCCGCGCGTGACCGCGATATCGGTGTCCTCTATTTCGACAGCGGAGCGGAGCTTGTACATTGAAAGCGCCTGTTTCAGTCCGGCCGCGAGGGGCGTTGCCACATCGAGCAGAACGCCGTCACCGTCCGGCACGAGGAAGAAATCCGCACGATACTTGCCTTGCGGCGTCAGAAGCGCGGCATAGACAAGCCCTGCGTCCAGCCTGGAAACGTCGTTCGTAACGATGCCCTGCAGGAATTCGCGTGTGTCATTGCCGCTTAAGCGAAAGATCGTGCGGTCGGTCATGTATTGCTTGCCCCTCGAACCAGCCCTTGGAAGACAGGTAAGCCCTCCGCGGCGGCCTGCAAGGGTCAATCCTCGGGCCGGTCCCGATCGAGCGGCTCCAGAGCACCGCGACGCGGGGTTCCGTCTGCCATAGGAGGCAGGGTGATCGACAAACACCGATCGGCATCGACGAGAACCCAGGCATTGCCTTGGTAGTCGACGGTCGCGCTACCGGCCTTGTTGCGCTCGGGATCGCTCAACCCGTCATTCTCGCCGGCGAGGACGACACCATAGCATTTTTCCTTCGCCTGGGCATACGCAGGCTGCGGTGCGGCGCCGAGGAGCGACAGCGCGGCGGCCGAGATCAGAAAACGCGAAATCACCTTGGTTGCATCCTTTGCACAATGATATCCGTCGCGCAGCAGTATCGCGCCAAACCGTTTGCGCTGCAAATCCCCCGAATGGGCGGGGGCCGCACCCCACCGGCGCGACCCGAATTCATCAACGCAGGTCGGGCGGCGTTGCGTCGATGCCGAGGCTTTGGACCACCTCATCGAGCGCCTTCACCCCGGTGCGCTTGTCGCCCAATCGGCGCACCGTCACCGTCCGGTCCTCGACCTCGCGATGGCCGATGGCCAGGATCACCGGCACCTTGGCGACGCTGTGTTCGCGCACCTTGTAATTGATCTTCTCGTTACGCGTATCGGCCTCGGCCCGAACGCCCTGCGCCTGCAGTGCGGCGACGACCTCGTGAACGTAATCGTCCGCCTCGGAGACGATGGACGCCACCACAACCTGACGCGGCGCGAGCCAAAAGGGCAGTTTGCCTTCCCAATTCTCAATCAGGATGCCGATGAACCGCTCGAAAGAGCCGAGACAGGCGCGGTGCAGCATATAGGGCCGGTGACGATCCCCATCCTGCCCTATATAGCTCGCGCCGAGCCGTTCGGGCAGGTTCGGATCGACCTGGAAGGTGCCGCATTGCCAGACGCGGCCGATGGCATCGGTGAGGTAGAAATCGAGCTTCGGGCCGTAGAACGCGCCATCGCCCGGCTCCAGCACATAGTCGCGCCCGACCGCCTTGATCGCGTTTTCCAGCGCGCCTTCGACGTGATCCCAGCTTTCGTCAGAGCCAACCCGCTTTTCCGGGCGGGTGGCAAACCGGATCTCGAAATCGTCGAAGCCGAGTTCCTTGTAGACATTGGCCAGAAAGTCGATGAAGCGGGCGCATTCCTCCTGAATCTGGTCCTCGGTGCAGAAGATATGCGCATCGTCCTGCGTGAAGCCGCGCACGCGCATGATGCCGTGCAGCGCGCCCGACGGCTCGAACCGGGCGCAGGAGCCGAATTCGGCCAGCCGCAGCGGCAGGTCTCGATAGGATTTCAGACCCTGGTTGAACACCTGCACATGGCAGGGGCAGTTCATCGGCTTGAGCGCATTGATGCGGGTGTGATCGCTGTTCTTCGCGCTGGCATCATCGGTCTCGCCGTCGCGGCTCTCGTCCACCTCGACGATGAACATGTGGTGCTGGTATTTCTCCCAGTGCCCCGACGCCTCCCACAGTTTGCGGTCCACCACCTGTGGCGTGTTGATCTCGCGGTAGCCACCGGCGCGTTGCTTGCGGCGCATGTAGTCCTGAAGCGCGGTGTAGATGGTCCAGCCGTTCGGATGCCAGAACACCTGACCGGGGGCTTCCTCCTGCATGTGGAACAGGTCCATCTCGCGGCCAAGACGGCGGTGGTCGCGCTTTTCGGCTTCTTCGAGGAAGGTCAGGTATTTTTTCAGATCGTCGCGGTTCTTGAACGCCACGCCATAGATCCGCTGGAGCATCGGGCGCGAATTGTCGCCAAGGAAATAGGCGGCGGAGACGTTCATCAGCTTGAACGCATCGGCGGGCACCTGCCCGGTATGCGCCAGATGCGGGCCGCGGCAGAGATCCATCCAGTCGCCATGCCAATACATGCGGATGTCCTCACCCTCGGGAATCCGGTCCAGAAGCTCGATCTTGTAGGGCTCGTTCGTGTCGGTGTAGTGCTGGCGGGCCTTGTCGCGGGACCAGACTTCGGTGCGCACGGCATCGCGGGTGTTGATGATCTCTTTCATCCGCTTCTCGATCGCGCCCAGATTCTCGGGGGTGAAGGGCTCCTCGCGGTCGAAATCGTAAAACCAGCCATTATCACGCACCGGGCCGATGGTGACTTTCACGTCGGGCCAAAGCTCCTGCACCGCGCGGGCCATGATATGCGCAAGATCGTGACGGATCAGTTCCAGCGCCGGTTCGTCATCGGCCATCGTGTTGATGGCGATTTTCGCGTCTTCGTTGATCGGCCATTGCAGATCGTAATGCGCGCCGTTCACATTGGCCGATATGGCCTTTTTCGACAGCGATTTGGAGATGCTCTCGGCGACGGCGGCAGGGGTCACGCCCTTGTCGTAATCGCGCGCAGAGCCGTCAGGGAATGTCAGGGAAATCTGGCTCATGGCCGATACTCCTCGTCGGTTTGGCGCCCACGGAACGCCCGGTTGCGGGTTATGTGTGTGGGCGCCTTTTCCTCCCGGGGGCGCGGCGTGTCAAGAGCTTGCCCGCCCTTGGGCGCGCGGCGCATAACGGCTATAGCGCGGGGCAGGAAGGAGATGAGACATGAGTGGAATCGACCATCTGGACGGGCCCGGCGGCCGCAGGCTCGCCTATGTCAAAACCGAAGGGCAGGGGCCGTGCGTGGTGTTCCTGTCGGGATTCAAATCCGACATGGAGGGCACCAAGGCCATACATCTGGAGGCATGGGCAAAACGGCAGGGCCGCGCCTTCCTTCGGTTCGACTATTCCGGGCATGGCGCGTCAGGCGGCGCCTTCGAGGAAGGGTGCATCGGCGACTGGGCGGCGGATGCCGAAGCGGTGATCGCGGCAGCGACAAGCGGGCCGGTGATCCTCGTCGGCTCTTCGATGGGTGGCTGGATCGCCAGCCTGCTGAGCAAGCGGCTTGACCGGATCGCCGGCTTTGTCGGTATCGCCGCCGCGCCGGATTTTACCGAGGACGGGTTCTGGGCGCATTTCTCGGACGCGCAACGCGGGCGGATCATGAATGAAGGGCAACTTGCGCTGCCATCGGATTATGACGAGCCCTACATCATCACGCGGCGGCTGATCGAGGATGGCCGGGACCGGCTTGTCCTGCGCTCGCCTTTGCCGATGCCGTTTCCGGTCCGGCTGCTTCAAGGCACCGAGGATGGCTCCGTCACCCGCGAGACCGCGTTGCGCTTGCTCGACCATATCGATGGATCGGACGTGCGGCTGACATTCGTGAAGGGTGCGGATCACCGGTTTTCCGATGATGCCTGCCTCGATCTTATCGAAGCCTCCATCAGGGATATTTCAGGCTAGGGCGTGTTTTTGCAAACGTGTGCAAGTTTCCCTTGAGAGCACCGGGCGGCCCGCTATGCTGAAGCGGGCTACAACAGGGAGAGCGAGATGGCCGAGTATCTCAAGCGGGGAAAGCCGGAGGCCGAGCGGGCCGAGGACGACGCGAAGACCCGCGAGGTCGTCGAGGCGACCCTCGCCGATATAGAGACGCGCGGCGATGCCGCCGTGCGCGATCTGGCCGCGAAGTTCGACGATTACACGCCGGAGAGTTTCCGCCTGAGCCAGCAGGATATCGACGCGCTGATGGCCGAGCTGACGCCGCGCGAGTTGGACGATATCAGGTTCGCACAGGAACAGGTGCGCAATTTCGCACAGGCGCAGCGCGATTCCATGCTGGATATCGAGGTCGAGACGCTGCCGGGCGTCATTCTGGGCCACAGGAACATCCCGGTGCAATCGGTCGGCTGCTATGTGCCCGGCGGCAAGTTCCCGATGGTTGCATCGGCGCATATGTCCGTTGCCACGGCCAGCGTTGCCGGCGTGCCGCGCATCGTCGCCTGCACGCCGCCCTGGCAGGGCAAGCCCAACCCCGCCGTGATTGCGGCAATGCATCTGGGCGGCGCGCATGAGATTTATGTGCTGGGGGGCATCCAGGCGGTCGGTGCGATGGCGCTCGGCACCGAGAGCATCGAGCCTATACATATGCTGGTCGGGCCGGGTAACGCCTTTGTCGCCGAGGCAAAGCGACAGCTTTATGGCCGCGTCGGGATCGATCTGTTCGCCGGCCCGACGGAGACAATGGTGATCGCCGACGAAACAGTCGACGCGGAGCTTTGCGCAACCGATCTTCTGGGGCAGGCCGAGCATGGCTACAATTCTCCGGCTGTTCTGGTGACAAATTCGCGCCGGCTGGCCGAGGCAACGATGGCGGAAGTCGACAGGATTTTGAAAATCCTGCCCACCGCCGAGACGGCATCGGTGTCTTGGAAGGATTACGGCGAAGTGATCCTGTGCAAGGATCATGACGAGATGCTCGCGGTGGCGAATGACATCGCCTCCGAGCATGTGCAGGTGATGACGGATCGCGACGACTGGTATCTGGAGAACATGACCAGCTACGGCGCGCTGTTCCTCGGACCGCGCACCAATGTCAGCAATGGTGACAAGGTGATCGGCACCAACCACACGTTGCCGACCAAGAAGGCCGGGCGCTATACCGGCGGGCTCTGGGTGGGCAAGTTCCTGAAGACCCATTCCTACCAGAGGATCACCACCGACGAGGCCGCCGCGATGATCGGCGCCTATGGCTCGCGGCTTTGCATGCTAGAGGGTTTTGTCGGTCATGCGGAGCAATGCAATATCCGGGTGCGGCGCTATGGCGGGGTGAATGTGCCCTATGGTGAAGCTGCGCCGCACCGGGATGCCGCTGGGTAGCGGATGATCGCGGGGGCTTTGCCCCCGCACCCCCAGGATATTTTCAGCAAGAAGAAAGGGGACGCGACATGCGGGCGGCGGCGGAAACGCGGGCGGTCATGGCGCCCTGGTTCGAGGCGTTGAGCGATATGTCCAATGTGGCCGAATTACCGGAAGGAGTTTTCGCGCCAGATGCCATATTGCGATTGGGGTATCCTTTCGAAGCGGCGCGCGGGATCGGGGCGTTTTGGCTGGCGGCCTATGATCCGTTGAAGGCCGCGCTGTCCGGCCTGGAGCGGCAGGAAACCATTCGGATCGCCGGGCTTGACGGGGACGGGGCGCTATGGGTCGGATCGTGCGGGCAATATCTGGGGCATTGGTCGGCACACTGGCTCGGGATACCGCCATCGCATGGCACGGCTTCGATGCGGTTTCACGAGTTCTACAGGGTTGAAAACGGCGTTTGCGTCGAGATGCAGGCGCTTTGGGACATTCCCGAGATGATGATGCAGGCGGGCGTCTGGCCCATGGTGCCGCAGCTCGGCCGCTTTCATCACGCGCCGTCGCCGATGACGCAGGACGGGCTGGGCCCGCATGATGCGGGGATGTCTGAGGGCTCCTGCGCGCATGTGGTGGCCATGCTCGCGGCAATGGGACGGCATCCTTTGCAGGGCGGGCCGGAAGTGATGGAGATGGAGCGTTTCTGGCATCCGCGCTTCATGTGGTACGGTCCGGCAGGGATCGGCACGGCGCGCGGGGTCGAGGAGTTCCGCCGCTTTCATCAAATCCCGTTCCTCGCCGCCATGCCGGACCGCGGGCAGCACGCGACGCGCACGCGGCATCATTTCATTGCCGAAGGCGCCTATGTCGGTGTGACGGGGTGGCCCAATATGTGCCAGACGCTGAGCGGCGGCGGCTGGCTGGGACTGCCGGCGCTGGGCCATCTCGTCACTCTGCGTTCGCTCGACTTCTGGCGTATCGAGAATGGTCTGATCCGGGAAAACTGGGTGCTTGTTGACCTGCTCGATCTCTATGACCAGATCGGTATCGATGTCTTCGCCCGGATGAAGGAGCTCGCCTGGAGCCGTGGAAGGGCTTGAGGCGGGGTCGTCCGTCGGCTCCGGATGGGACTGGACAGGGGGATCTCTCGGGTCTAGCGTAGCTTTGCACAGGTATGCAAAACAGGAAAGGCGCGCCGCGTGACATTGCCGAATACACCGTCCTTCCGTCTCGATGGGAAGCGTGCGCTGGTGGCTGGAGCCTCGCGCGGGATCGGGCTCGGCTGCGCGGTCGCCCTGGCAGAGGCGGGGGCGGAAGTCATTCTTGCCGCCCGCGGACGCGAGGCGCTCGACAAGGCCACGGGTGACTTGGTGGCCGCCGGATGGACCGCATCGGGCGCGGTGCTGGATGTGACGGATCCCGACCGGGTGCGAGACCTGCTGGAAGAGATCGGGCCGCTAGATGTGCTGGTCAATTCCGCCGGGCTGGCGCGTCACGGGCCAGCTTTGGAGACCGAGCCCCGCGACTTCGACGCCGTTTGCGCCGTCAACATCCGGGCCGCGTATTTCCTCGCGCAATGCGCTGCGCGGCACATGCAGGAGCGTGGTGGCTCGATCATCCAGATCAGCAGCCAGATGGGTCATGTCGGCGGGCCGGACAGGGCCGTCTATTGCGCGACGAAACACGCGGTCGAGGGTATGACGAAAGCCATGGCCATCGAATGGGGGCCGCAGAATATCCGTGTGAACACGATTTGCCCGACCTTTATCCTGACCGATTTGACCCGCGCCACCTTCGACGATCCGCAAAAACGTGCCTGGATCGAAAGCAAGATCAAGCTGCCGCGTGTCGGCAAGGTCGAGGATATCATGGGCCCCTGCCTGTTCCTCGCCTCGGAGGCCAGCGCGATGGTGACCGGGACGTCGCTTCTGGTCGATGGCGGCTGGACAGCCGAATGAGCGCGCGCGTCACGGCCTTTGACGTCGCCGCGCGCGCCGGGGTCAGCCAATCGGCGGTCAGCCGGGTATTCTCCGGTGCCTCCGCCAGTGGCGAGACCGTGCGAAAGGTGCGCGAGGCGGCCGAGGCGCTGGGCTACCGACCCAATGTGCTTGCCCGATCGCTCATTACCGGGCGCAGCCGGATCGTGGGGATGGTCGTGGCCTATCTGGACAATCCGTTCTATCCCGACGCGTTGGAGCGGTTCAGCCGCGCTTTCCAAAGCGAGGGCTATCACACAATGCTGTTTACGCTCCCCGAAAGCGCGCCGGAGCGGGAATGTGACCGGATCGTTCAGCAGATGCTCGACCATCAGGTCGACGGGCTGGTGCTGGCCAGCGTCGGGCTCAGCGATGCGCTCGCGGCACGCTGCGCGGCGGCGGGCATTCCCGTCGTGCTGTTCAACCGTGGTCAGAGCGGCAGCGCGTTGGCGCAGGTCACGTCCGCCAATCGGGCCGGCGGGGCCAAGGTGGCGGAGTTCCTGATCGCAGCGGGGCATCGCAGGATCGGGCATATAAGCGGATGGCAAGGATCCTCGACGGGGCGCGACCGGACGCAAGGCTTCATCGAGGCTTTGCGCGCAGCAGGTTGGGAGTTGGCCGGGATCGAGGAAGGGCGCTACGATCACGGCGCGGCCATTCGGGCGGCGGATCGCCTGATTGAAAACGATGTCGATGCACTGTTCGTCGGTAACGATCATATGGCCTTCGCGGTGATGGATCATTTGCGCTTCACGCGCGGTCTGTCGGTGCCGGAAGATGTGTCGGTTATCGGCTATGACGACGTTCCGATGGCGGCTTGGGCGGGATATGAGTTGACCACCGTGCGCCAGCCCGTGGGGCGCATGGTAAGTGCCGCGGTAGCCGCGCTTTTGCGCCAGATGGAAGACATGTCCGCGCAAGCGGGAATCGAGGAAATCGATGGGCCGCTGATCCTGCGCGGCTCGGCGAGACGACCGGAAGGACTGACATGAAGGGATTTGACGACCGTTTCGCGGATTTCCCGGGGTATATCCTCGGCATAACCGAGGAGATCTGGGAAAATCGCGGTCTCGGGGCGCGGATGAAGGCCTATTACCATCCCGATGTGATCGTGCGGATGCCCGGCGGTATCTCTTTCGGAGAGCCGGCCTCTACCGCCGCCACCATGTCGACGCTGGTGGAGTTTCCCGATCGGGTGCTCCTGGGAGAGGATGTGATCTGGTCGGGGCGGCCCGAGGTGGGGATGCTGTCCTCGCATCGCATTCTGTCCACCGCGACCCATACGCGCAGCGGCATGTTCGGTCCAGCCACCGGGCGAAAGGTGACTTATCGCGCGATCGCCGATTGCTATGCGAAGGCCAACATGATCAGCGATGAATGGCTGATCCGTGACAATGCGGCGATCGTCCGGCAATTGGGCTTCGATATCGAGGATTGGGTGCGTGAGCGAATGGCTTCGCTTGATCCCGAAACGCAGCCGTTCCGGCCGGAAATCGACGTTCAGGGGCCATATACCGGGCAGGGCAATGACAACCAATGGGGCGCGGCCTTTGCCGACCTGTTGAACCGGATGATGCAGGCCGAGTTTTCCACCATTCCCGATCAATATGACCGCGCCATTCAGGCCGATTATCCCGGGGGGCGCACGGTGCATGGCTGGGCCGAGGTGGATGCGTTCTGGCTCGGTCTGCGCGCGTCCTTTCCTTCGGCGACGTTCGAAATTCATCATCAGATCGGCATGGAAGAGCCGAACATGCCGCCGCGCGCCGCGATCCGCTGGTCGCTGACCGGTCGGCATGATGGCTGGGGCTGCTTCGGTGCGCCCTCCGGTGCGCAGGTGCATGTCATGGGCATCAGTCATGCCGAGTTCGGCCCGCGCGGGTTGCGCCGCGAATGGACGCTTTACGATGAAACCGCGATCTTGATGCAAATTCTGGCCCAAAAGGGCTGAGCCGAAAAGGAAACGCCGAATGACACCGCAAGAGATGGAAACCCGCATCGTCCGCTACGGCGATCTGCAACCCTGCCGCACCGCCTTTATCGATGCGCATACGCCGGGCAGCAATCAGAAAGAGAATTTCACGATCATCGGCGGCGGCGTGTCCGAATCCGCCGATCAGCATGTGCACATTGCCGATACACCCGGTTTCAATATCGGTGCGGCCGGCCAGCCGCCCAAGTGCCGCAATTCGCTGCACAGTCACCGAACCGCCGAAGTGTTCTTTGTCCTCAAGGGGCGATGGCGGTTCTTCTGGGGCCGCTGGGGCGATGCGGGCGAGGTGGTTCTCGAAGAGGGAGACATCTTCAACATCCCGACCGGCATTTTCCGAGGGTTCGAGAATATCGGCACCGATTACGGAATGATCATGGCGATCCTCGGCGGCGATGACGCCGGCGGCGGCGTGATCTGGGCACCGCAGGTGATCGAGGACGCGCAGGATCACGGTCTGATCCTGGGCGAGAACGGCAAGCTTTACGATAGCAAGAAGGGCGAGGCGCTGCCCGAGGGCGTGGCCCCGATGCCGCTGCTGAGCGAGGAAGAGTTGACGGCATTTCCCGAACCGACCGCGCAAGACGTGGTGCCGCACTATGTCGCGCGCTACTGGGATCTGGTGGCGTTGGCGGGCAAGGCACCGGCGCAGGTGATCGGCCCCGAGGGCAAGCTCAGGGACCGGCCGGGCTTCGATGTCGATTTCATCACGCGAGAGTCGATCCCGGCCGAGCCTTACACCGTCCAGGGGCACGAAGTGCTGATGCCCCTGCGCGGCCATTGGCGCCTGACATGGGAGGGTGGCAGCACGGCGCTCAACCCGGGCGATACCGCCGCCATTCCGCCCGGCCTGCCGCATGGTCTTGCCCCGGCGATGACCGGCGAAGCCGCGATGTATCGCGTCAGATCGACGGATGATCCGGCCGGTCCCACTTGGAAGGGATAGGCTTGCTCGCATGGGGCGGCGTTCGGTGATAGGCTGACGGCAAGGAGGACAGTCCATGCTCACGATCACGAAACCGGAGCCCAACCGGCTCGATGTGGAGCTTGCGGGCAAGCTCGATGCCGAGGCGATGGCGAAAGGGCTCGATGAGTTGATCACGCTATCGCGGGACATCAACCGCGGCGTGATGCTCTATCGCGTCATCAGCGTCGAATTCCCCGATCTCGGCGCGTTGAGCGTGCAGATGACCCGCCTGCCCAAGCTTTTCGGTTTGCTCGGACGGTTCGACCGTTGCGCGGTGCTCAGCGATGCGGCTTGGGTGCGCACAGCCGCGGAGGTCGAAGGCGCGTTCTTCCCCGGGATCGAGATCAAGGCGTTTGCGCTAAATCAGGGCAGCGCCGCGGAGGCATGGCTTAAAACGGGTATGGCATAAGCGCCTCGATGCGTCGACGCATCGAGCCGTTTGCGTCAACGCAAACGGGCGCCCGTGTCGATGGTCTCACGCTCCGTAACGATCATGTCGAGCGGCTGATCGGTCGGCTCCAGTGGCAAGTCGTCCATTTCCTGCGCGCCATAGGCAAAGCCGATGGCGAGGACCGGACACGCCTTGCGCAGCATCTCCAGCGTCCGGTCGTAGAACCCACCGCCATAGCCGAGCCGCCCGCCTTCGCGGGAAAACGCCACCAGCGGCACGATCAGGATTTCCGGCTGCATCAGGAATTCCCGGCGCGGGACGCGCGCGCGGAAGGCACCTTCGACCATGTCGCTGTCCGGTTGCCAGCGAGAGAACACCAGCGGCTGATGCGGCGCGCGGATGACCGGCACCCCCACCGGCCCGTGCGCCGCCGCCTCGGCCATGGCGGGGAGGGGATCGATCTCGTTGCGCAGCGGCATGTAGCCTGCCAGCGGAACGCCGCGATAGCCGGCCAGAACGCTGCTCAGAACCCCTGCGGAACCGGGACCGGCAGCCTCATGCGCCGCCCTGCGCCGCGCCAGCGCCTCCCGGCGCAGTTCCGTCTTGCGCGCTGCCGGGCTCACAACAACACGATCACCGCGAGGCCGAGAAAGGCGAAGAACCCGACCACGTCCGTCACCGTGGTCACGAAGGCACCGGAGGCCAGCGCCGGATCGATCTTCAGCTTTTCCAGCAGGATCGGGATTGCCGTGCCTGCGAGGCCTGCAACAACAAGGTTGATCACCATCGCCGCGGCGATCACCCCGCCCAGCGCCGCCGATCCGAACCACGCATAGCCGACGCCGCCCATGATGACCGCGAAGGCCAGACCGTTTATCAGCCCGACCAGGATTTCGCGCCGGATCACCCGCCAGACATTCGACCCGGTCAAATCCTTGGTCGCCAGCGCGCGCACCGCGACAGTCAGCGATTGCGTTCCCGCGTTGCCGCCCATGGAGGCCACGATCGGCATCAGGACCGCGAGCGCCACGATGGTCGCGATGGCGCTTTCGAATTGCGAGATCACGAGGCTGGCGAGGATCGCCGTCACGAGGTTCACGAAAAGCCAGGGAAAGCGCCGCTTCGTCGTTTCGCGAACGCGGTCGGAGACCGAGCTTTCGCTGTCCACACCGGCGAGGCGCAGGATGTCCTCCTCGTTCTCCTCGTCGAGCACCGCCATCGCATCGTCGATGGTCACAACGCCGACAAGCCGGTCGTTCTCGTCCACGACCGGGGCGGAGATGAGGTGATACTGGTTGAACGCATAGGCCACGTCGGCCTCGTCCTGCAGCACGGGGATGATGTGAAACGTGTCCTCGACGATCGATTTCAGCAGCACCTCGCGCCGCGAGCCCATCAGTTTGCCAAGGGTGACGTTGCCAACCGGGCGCAAGCGCGGATCGACCAGCGTGATATGGTAGAACTGATCCGGCAATTCGTCGCTGTTGCGCAGAAAATCGATCGCCTCGCCGACGTTCCAATGTTCGGGCGCCATGACCACTTCGCGCTGCATCAGGCGGCCTGCGGAAAATTCCGGGTAAGTCAGCGATTTCTGCACTGCCACGCGGTCGCTGTCCTCAAGAACCTCGAGAATGGCGTCCTGCTGGGGCTGGTCCAGATCCTCGATCAGATCGACGACATCGTCGCTTTCCAGCTCGCGCACCGCATCGGCGAGCACCTCGGGCGCGAGCAGCCCGACCACTTCCTCGCGGATTGATTCGTCGAGCTCAGACAGGATGTCTCCGTCGAACTCCTTGTCGTAGAGCCTGATCAGACGCATCCGCTCCCAAGCGTCGATCTGTTCGAGAAGGTCAGCAATATCGGCCGGGTGGAGCGGCTCCATCAACTCGATGAGCAGCGCTCGATCTTCCAGATCCACCGCCTGCAATATCCGAGCGACCGCGCGGCGATCCAGCGAATAGGCGCCGTCGCTCTCTTCGGCCTCGGCGGCCTCGGTGGTCTGGTCTTCGCTCATCCGGGCGCCTCCGATCCTCTGCCGCCACCATTACGCAAATATGCGGTGAAACGACAAGGCGCAAAGATGTTTCCGAAGCACTGCTTTGCGCCGCCGCTATAAAAGAAAGGCCGCGCGGGACGATCCCAGCGCGGCCTTGTCTTCACTGTCCCCGAACGGGAAGGCTTACTTGATCTTGCCTTCCTTGTATTCGACATGCTTGCGCGCGACCGGGTCGTATTTGCGCACGGTCATCTTTTCGGTCATCGTCCGCGCGTTCTTCTTGGTCACATAGAAATGACCCGTTCCCGCAGACGAGTTCAGGCGGATCTTGATTGTGGTCGGCTTCGCCATGGGTCGTCTCCTGCACCGGGCAAGGACTGCCCGTAAATTCCATTCTTGAAGGCTGCCTTCTACAAGCGGAGACGTCCGAGTCAACCCTTCTGATGCGGCTTTCGCAGGGAATCGGGCAATAATCGCGCGCGGAGGGCCTGTAAGCCGGATTCTGTCCTTCTCGCGAAGGGACGACCATTCATCTGGGACCGCTGTTGCCAACGGCCTCGTGCTGCCAACCCGGAGATCCGGGCTGAAGCGGCCCTGCCGCAAGCGGCGCGATCTCCCTATTCGGCATTGCTCCCGGTGGGGCTTGCCATGCGAGGACTGTCACCAGCCCCCCGGTGGGCTCTTACCCCACCGTTTCACCTTTTCCCAGTCGCATCGGCTGCGCCGAGCCGGCTGGGTAGTCTCTTTTCTGTGGCGCTTTCCGTCGGGTTGCCCCGCCCGGGCGTTACCCGGCACCGTTGCTTCAGGGAGTCCGGACTTTCCTCCCGAGCCCGCTCCGGCATGACCGGGCAGGCAAGGGCGGCCGTCCGGCCCTCCGCGCTGCATCGACCTATGCTGCGCCGGGGCGGGCGTCAATCCCGAGGTAGCAGGCAGGTTCGGACCTTCCGATATCCGGGGTGCAGTGATATGGCGAGACGGCACGCGATCTCTGGAGGCTCGTTTATGGCACATGCGAACATCCCGGCAGCAATTTCCGCCCTGCGCGATTTTCTCGGGGAGCGCGTCTCGACCGGGGACTCCATTCTCGACCAGCACAGCCATGACGAGGCGCACACTGCGCCGGTGCGGCCCGATGCCGTTGTTTTTCCGAACAGCACCGAAGAGGTATCGCGCATTCTCGCGATCTGTTCGCAGAATGGCTGCCCGGTCATTCCCTACGGGATCGGTTCTTCGCTGGAAGGGCATGTGGTGCCGGTGCATGGCGGCATCACGGTCGATACGAGCGGAATGAACAAGGTGATCGAGATCCACGAAAGCGATCTCGATGCGGTGGTCGAGCCGGGCGTGACGCGCACGCAGCTCAATGACGCGCTGCGCGCTACCGGGTTGATGTTCACCGTCGATCCGGGTGCCGACGCCACGCTGGGCGGCATGGCGGCAACGCGGGCGTCGGGCACCAACACGGTGCGCTATGGCACGATGGCCGACAATGTGCTGGCGCTGGAGGTGGTTCTGCCGGACGGGCAGATCATAGAAACGGGCAGCCGCGCGCGCAAATCGTCAACGGGCTACGACCTGACGCGGCTTTTCGTGGGATCCGAAGGCACGCTTGGGATCATCACCAAGCTGACGGTCAAGCTGCATGGGCAGCCGGAGCATATCGCGGCGGCGACCTGCGCCTTTCCCGGCATCGCATCGGCGGTCGATACGGTGATCCTTGCGATCCAGATGGGCTTGCCGATGGCGCGGATCGAATTGCTGGACGAGGTGCAGATGCAGGGGATGAATGTCTACAACTGTGATCTGGGCCTGCCGGAGGTGCCGCATCTCTTCCTCGAATTTCACGGCACCGAGGCGGGCGTGGCCGAACAGGTCGCGGCCTTCGAAGAGATTGCGAAGGATTTGGGAGGTCAGGATTTTCAATGGGCCACGCGCACCGAGGATCGCAACCGGCTCTGGCAGGCGCGGCATAACGCCTATTATGCGGGCAAGGCGTTGCGCAAGGGCTGCGAAGGGGTAGTGACTGATTGCTGCGTGCCGATCTCGGCGCTGGCCGATTGTATCGGGCGCACCAAGGACCTGATCGCGCAATCGGGCATGATCGCGCCGCTGGTCGGGCATGTGGGGGACGGCAATTTTCACTTGCTGATCCTGATCGATCCGAACGACCCGGAGGACGCGGCGCGGGCGGCAGAACTGGCGGCGGCGGTGAACGATCTCGCGCTCAGCTTCGGCGGCACGGTCAGCGGAGAGCATGGCATCGGGCTGGGCAAGCGTAAGTACCTGCCGAAGGAGCACGGGCCGGCCTACGACCTTATGGCAACGCTGAAACGCGCCGTCGATCCGGGGAACATCATGAATCCGGGCAAGCTGGTCACGCTGGAGTGATCGGGTGCGTTGAGGCGTCCGGGGCTTTCCCTTGCCGGGAAGGCTAGCCTTTCACGGCGCCTGCCGTCAGGCCCGAAACGATCTGTCGCTGGAAGAACATGACGAGAAGGAAGAGCGGCGCGGTGGTCGAGACCACGGCGGCAACCGCGAACATCACGTTGCCCTTGGTCTGCGTCGTGCCGAGGAAAGACGCGATCTTCGGCACCATCGTCTGGTTCTGCTTGTCGAGGATCATCGCCGTGACAGCGAAATCGTTGTAAGCCAGCAGGAAACTGAAAAGCCCGGTGGTGATGACGCCCGGCCACATGACCGGAATGATGACGTGCCGGAACGCCTGAAATCGCGTGCAGCCATCGACCATCGCGCTTTCGTCCAGGTCCTGCGGGATGTTCTTGAAGAAGGAGTGTAGCATCCAGAGCGTGAAGGGCTGGTTGATCGCCACGAGAACGATGATCGCGGTCGGCAAATAGCCCCAGACATTCCATTCGAAAAACACCGGCAGATAGCCCGAGACCAGCGTGATCGGCGGCATGGCGCGAAAGATCAGCGCGATCAGCAGGAACCAGAACGCATAGCGATAGGTCGAACGCGCCAGGGCGTAGCCGCCGAGCGTGCCGAAGGTCAGCGATATGGTGACGACGAAGATGCAAACCAGCGTCGAATTCCACGCCGCGCGCCAGAATTCTTCCTCGATCCACGCGCCGTAATAGCCCTGGCCGGTAAAGCTGCCTCCGGTTTCGATCTCTGTCATGCGGCCGGTCAGCACGTTGGACCAGTTGGCGAGCGAGAAAAAATCGCCCTCGACCTTGAACGATCCCCAGAGCGTCCAGAGGAAGGGAAAGGCCGCGGCCAGCATCCAGACGATCAGCACCGCGATCAGAAGGATGTTCAGCACGGCTGGGCGTTTCTGGGCTTTGCTCGACATCTCGCGCTCTCCTCAGGCCTTGCCGTATTCGCGCCAGGTGCGCACCAGGACCGGCGAGAGCAGGATCGCCACGCCGAGGATCGTCAGCACCGAGGTCGCCGCGGCAGAGGTCAATTGCTGCGTTTCGCCGCCCAGATCGTTGTAGATCGCCCAACTGAGCGAGGTCGCATGGGCGCTTGCATTGAAGCTGACGATGGGTTCGAACACGCGGAAATTGTCCATCAGCTGCATGAGCGCGATGAAGGTGGTCAGCGGCAGCAGATGCGGGATGACGACGTGCCGGATCTGTTGCCAGCGCGACGCGCCGTCGATCCGCGCGGCCTCCAGCGTGTCCTTGTTCACGGTCTGCAACCCGGCGTAATAGACGATGAAGGCGAAGGGCGCGGCGTGCCAGACGCCGTAGACCATCAGCATGATCCACATGAGCCCCGTATCGGCCTTGACCGACAGCGTCGGATCGCCTGCTATCCATTGCAGCACCGATCCGATGATGCCGCGCGCGTCGATCATCCAGAAGAGGATCAGCGCGCCGATCAGCGGCGTCACCATCATCGGCAGGAGCGAGAAGAAGATCAGCGGCCCGCGAATGGCCTGCGCCGCGCTGTTGACGGCAACGGCAATGATGAAACCGGCGATTATGGTCAGCGGCGTGACGACGAATGTGAAGGTCAGTGTAAAACCGATGGCCTTGTAGAAGGGCAGGTTCATCAGCCGGTCGATGAACTGGCCGATGCTGTCGCTCTGCGTCCAGATGCGGCTCACTTCGGTCGTGGCGAGGTGGTTGCGATCAGTGTAGATCTCCAAACCCGCGAACTGGCCCAGCGGCTGCTCGGCACGCAACGCGGCCGTCGCTTCCTGGTCGATGGCGGTCGCCGTGGTGCAGCCGAAGGGACCGCAATTCTCCACCTCGATGATGATTTGGTCGTGTTCGGTGAAAACCGATTGCATCAGCACCGACACGATCGGGAAAAAGATGAAAAGCACCATCGCGGTGGCCGACGGCAGCACGAACCAGAAAAAAGCGCCGTGTTTCATGAAATGACCCCGGATGGTTCCAGATGCGGAGGCGAAGGCGGAAGACCGCCTTCGCCGCGGGCGATATCAGTTGACGAAGCCCTTTTCGCGCGCTGCGGTCATATAGGCGGCCTCGATGTCCGAAAGAGCCTGCTCGGCGCTTTCCTTGCCCTGCATGAAATCGGCGATATTGTCGCCGAGCGCCGTGTGCAGAAGCCCGTGGTGCGGCAGCATCGGATAGGGTTGCGTTCCCATCTGAATCGCGGCGGCCACGCCTTCGCTGACAGGGGCGGATCGATATCCTTCGATCATCCAGACAGCCTGGTCCATGTTCTCCTCGTTCAGAAGCTGGGGGCTCGTTGCGTGAGCCATCGCCTTGAAGGTTGCCTCCGCATCCTGATCGCTGATGTTCTTCGCGACGGTCCAGCCGTCCCACCACAGGGTCGAGGCGGGCGTATCGCCGCCGGCAACGGTCAGCGGCGGACCGACGCGCGTGTTCTCGTAGACCTGCGGCTCGGAGCCTTCATCGTCCATCAGGATCTGCATCCGGCTGCCCCACATATGCATGAGAGCCACGTTCCCCGCCTCCCATTCGGCCTGTGTTCCGTTGCTGTCATGGGTCAGGTAATCGGGGTTCATGTATTCCGACAGCGCCTTCATCATCTCCAGCGTGGCGACGCCCTGTTCGTTGTTGATCGAGATCTGCGCCGTGCCGGGTTCGTAGAACTGACCGCCATGGCCGATATACATGTTGGTGAATTCCTGCGCGAGGTTCCATCCGGCGGCGTATGGCCCGCCAAGCGGGTTTTCCATGATCCCCTGCTCGCGGATCATCTTCGCGGCCTCCAGCATGTCTTCATAGGTCTTGGGCACATCGACACCGATCTGGTCGAGAATGTCCTGCCGATAGGCGAGTGTCTGCGCGTTCGCCATGAAGGCCACCGCCATCACCTCGCCATTGACGGTGATGAGCTGACTTTGCGGAATATCCTGCCCATGTGCCGCGATCAGATCGCCGAGCGGGCGGATGACGTCCTCGTTGATCAGCGCCACGATCGAGGAATTGGCGACGATGGCGGAGGTGTATTCCGCCGGATTGCCCTGCATCCCGGCGAGGTTGATCTTCTGGTGATCGGCGGTCAGGTTCGCTTTCGCCTCGTCCAGCCCATCGCAGGCGCGCGCAGCCGCAGCGACGGTCTGGATCGCCGGAAATTCATTGCCGATGATGCTGAGCCGGCCGCCCTCGATGCCGCAATCGGCGGCGAGGGTCGCGGTCGCGCTGGCTGAAACCAGAATCGATCCGGCCATCAGGATTGTCTTGAGGTGCATGTTCAGTCTCCCTGTCATTGTCGGATGCGCCTTGAGCGCGCGCATCTTCGTTTTCCGGCCCGGCCCGGACCTTCCGTATCACCCTCCGATCCGCTGCCCCGTTGCGGTATCGAAGAGGTGGCATATCTCGGGCGGCACCCGGATCGATACCGGATCGCCGATTTCTGCGCGGAACGACTTGTCTGCCTTGACCGCGACCAGTGACGGCCCGATCCGCACGGCGATCATCGTCGCATCGCCAAGCAGTTCGAGCGTGTAGATCGGCGCGGTGATCTGGCCGCGCCCATCCTCGGCCAGCGCCGCATCCTCGGCACGGAAGCCGAGCGTGACCTTGCCGTCCTGGCCGGAAAGTCCGGGTATCGAGGTGCGTACGGTCTCGAACGTGCCGCCGCGAAGATCGCCATCGATCAGGTTCATCGCCGGGTTGCCGATGAAGCTGGCGACAAAGGCGTTCGCCGGCCGGTCATAGATTTCTGTCGGGCTGCCGACCTGCTGGACGACCCCTTTTTCCATGACGACGACACGGTCCGCGAGCGTCATCGCCTCGATCTGATCATGGGTGACGTAGATCGTCGTCACGGCAAGCTCATGGCTGAGATTCTTGATCTGCGCCCGCGTGCTGACGCGCAGTTTCGCATCGAGATTGGACAGCGGCTCGTCCATCAGAAACACGTTCGGCTCGCGCACGATGGCGCGCGCGAGCGCAACACGCTGGCGCTGGCCGCCGGAAAGCTCGGCCGGCTTGCGGTGCAGGAATTCGTCGAGTTCCACCATCGCGCTGGCGCGGCGGACCTTTTCGTCATGCGTCGCACCGTCCACGCCGCGCACGCGCAGCGGAAAGCGGATGTTTTCATAGACATTCATGTTCGGATAGAGCGCGTAGGACTGGAACACCATCGCGACGTCCCGGTCCTTGGGATCGAGATCGTTGATGACACGTCCATCGATCGTGATCTCACCTTCGGAGACATCTTCGAGGCCGGCGATCATGCGCATGGTCGTCGTCTTGCCGCAGCCCGATGGCCCAAGTAGAACCAGGAATTCCTTGTCGGCAATCGTCAGGTCGAAATTATCGACCCCGACAAACGATCCCCATCGTTTGTTCACCCCACGGAGCTGGATTTCGGCCATCGATTTCCCCGCTGACATGCCGCCGATGCGGCCATTCTTGATCAGCAAGCCATAGCCTCCCGCGTTTGGCAAGCGTTCATTGCAAACGTGTGCAAAAAATATGCGCCACCTGCGCATGTTTCTTTTCGGCTGGATTTCCGGCAGCGCTCTGGAGATTTGCCCGCCGGGAACGTAGCGTCATAGCGTCCTGCCCTTGCGTCGGGCTATGACGCGGGCGTGATATTTCGTCTAAGCTGCCGGGCGAGGGGTAACGACAGAGCCCATGAGCGGGCGAACAGGGAGGGGACGGACATGACCTTTGCGAGCTTTGCGGATCGCGATGCCATCGAAAACGAAATGCCTTGGAGCGAGCGCGAGCTGCCGAAGACGCTCTATGCGCAGCTGAGCAAGACGGCGGCGGCTTTCCCGGATCGTCCGGCGGTAAGCTATCAGCTTTTCTCGGGGCCGAAGGACAAGGCCGAAACGCTGTCCTGGTCGGATTTGCTGGCAAAGACGACACAGGCGGCGAACCTGTTTCGAAAGCTGAAGATCAACGAAACGGATGTGGTGGCCTATGTGCTACCCAATGCGACCGAGACGATCCTGTCGCTTCTCGGCGGGGCCGTGGCCGGCATCGTCAACCCGATCAACCCGCTTCTGGAGCCCGAACAGATCGCGGCGATCCTGCGCGAAACGGGCGCCAAGGTCGTGGTGACGCTCAAGCCGTTCCCGAAATCGGATGTAGCGCAGAAGGTTGCGGAAGCCTGCCGTCATGCGCCGAAGGTGCATACCGTTTTGGAGGTTGATCTCAACCGGTATCTCACGCCGCCGAAATCCTGGATCGTGCCGTTCCTGCGGCCAAAGGGGGCGGGACAGCCGCATGCGGACATACTCGATTTCAACGCCGAACTCGCACGCCAGAACACGACGCTCGATTTTTCCGACAGCGACGGAAACCGGGTGGCGGCCTATTTCCACACGGGCGGGACCACGGGGATGCCCAAGGTCGCGCAGCATACATATGAGGGGATGATCTATAACGGCTGGATCGGGCACGAGCTGCTCTTTACCGAGAAAGACAGCCTGATGTGCCCGCTGCCGCTTTTCCATGTCTTTGCCTGCCATGTGGTTCTGATGGCCTCGGTCGTGTCGGGGGCGCATACTGTCTTCCCGACGCCGCAGGGCTATCGCGGGGAGGGGGTGTTCGACAATTTCTGGAAGCTGTGCGAGCGCTGGAAGACCACTTTCATTATCACCGTGCCGACCGCCATGTCGGCACTGATGCAGCGTCCGGTCGATGCCGATCTGTCCACCATCAAGACAGCGTTCTCAGGCTCCGCACCGTTGCCGCTGGAGCTGTTCAACAGGTTCGAGAAAGCCTGCGGCGTGCGCGTTGTCGAAGGGTATGGGTTGACGGAGGCGACCTGCCTTGTGTCCTGCAATCCGCCCGAAGGGGTCAAGAAGGTGGGATCGGTCGGTATCCCCTTCCCCTATACCCATGTGAAAATCCTGTCGATGAAGAACGGCACCCGCGAGGAATGTGCCGTCAACGAGATCGGGGAGATCTGCATCTCGAGCCCCGGTGTCTTCGCCGGATCGACCTATACTGAAAAGGACAAGAACCACGATCTGTTTCACGAGGGCATCTATCTGCGGACCGGCGATCTGGGCCGGATCGACGAGGATGGCTATCTCTGGATCACCGGGCGGGCGAAGGATCTGATCATCCGGGGCGGGCACAATATCGATCCTGCCGAGATAGAAGAAGCGCTGCTCGGCCATCCCGCGATCGCCTTCGCCGGCGCGATCGGCCAGCCCGATGCGCATTCGGGTGAATTACCCTGCGCCTATGTCGAAACCGTCGACGGCGCGGAGGTGAGCGAGGCGGAGCTCATGGAACATTGCAAGGTGCATGTGCATGAGCGCGCGGCGATCCCGAAACATATCGAGATCCTGGATGAACTGCCGAAAACCGCGGTGGGAAAGGTCTTCAAGCCCGATCTGCGCAAACGGGCGATCACGCGTATCTACAACGGCGCGCTCGAGGCCGAAAACCTGCCGGCGCGTGTCGTGTCCGTGATCGATGACAAGACGCGCGGATTGGTTGCGCAGGTCGATCTGAATGGCGCGGACAAGGACAAGGTCGGGCAGGTTCTGGGGAACTTCACCTATGCCTGGGATGTCGCGGCCTAGCGCTTTGGGGGATCGGATCGGCGTTGCCGATCCGACCGGCGCGCGCCTCGGGCGCGCGCTTTCGAGTATTTGAAACGAGAAGAAGGTAAGAGGTCGGCGCGATATGCTGGATGCGGACGAGGCAGAGCGGTTGTTCACGAGATCTGACGGGCAGTATTTCTTTGCTCGTTGGGGGCGGCCCATCGCACCCATCGTGTTCGGCGTCGAGGATGCGACGCTTTCGATTGTCAAGGGCGCGTTCGAAGCGGTTTGCACGGTGGCCGGTCATTCGATGAGCGAGACCGATCCGGAGCTTGGCAGCAACGCCATGGTCTTCTTCTTTCGGGAATGGGACGAGCTGCTTGCCGTTCCTGATCTGGACCGTTTGATCGACGGTCTGGAGACGATGGTCGCGCGATTGTCGGCGGCGGGGGCCAATCAATACCGGGTGTTCCGCTTCGACGAGCACGGCGCGATCAAAGCCTGTTTCATTTTCCTGCGCATGGACGAGGCGCTTTCGGATATGCCAGCGGAAACGCTGGCGCTGGGGCAGGTGGTGCAGAGCATCGTGCTATGGTCGGACACCGCCTTCGCGCACCGGTCGCCGCTGGGGCAGTTGGAGGACGGGCGTGTCGTGCTGCGCCCTGAGATCGCCGAAGTGATCCGGGCCGCTTACGATCCGGTGATGCCGGCGCAGGCGGACGATCCGAGCCATGCGCTGCGTCTTGCCGCGCGAGCCGCGATGGGCGGGGAGGCCTAGCGCATGTCTCACAGCTTTTCGATCCGCGTCTATTATGAAGACACCGATATGGGCGGCATCGTCTATTACGCTAATTACCTGCGCTATATCGAGCGGGCGCGGTCCGACTGGGTGCGCGCGCTCGGGATCGATCAGAACGCGATGCGCGAGCAGGACGGCACGGTGTTCGTCGTGCGCAAGCTGGAGGCCGAATATCTGGCGCCGGCGAAATTCGACGATGAGCTTGTGGTGCGGACATCTGTGGCGGCGGTGACGGGCGCCCGGCTGGTTCTGGCGCAGGATGTCTGCCGGGATGGCGCGCCGATCTTCCGCGCGCGTGTCACGGTCGTTTGCGTGGCGGAGGGCGGCGCACCCGCGCGGCTTCCGGCGAAGATCCGCCAGCAGGTTCACTGAAAGCGCCGCGTTCGACGCGGCTCTGACGGCATTGTGTTGGCGTTGCCGCCGGGATTGCGTTATGAAGATCGGTAATCAGAACCCGGTCAATCGGGGCCAACCGGCTAAAGAGCAGGCAGATGGAAGCAGAAACACTTGCGCTGGCGCAGGAGATCGATTTCTCCATGTGGGGACTTTTCGCGCGCGCCACGTTGACGGTCAAGCTCGTGATGGTGCTGCTTTTGCTGGCATCCTTCTGGGCTTGGGCGATCATCATCGAGAAACTCATTTCCTACCGCCGCGCGCGGTCCGAGGCGGCGGCGTTCGACCGCGCGTTCTGGTCGGGCGAGCCGCTGGACGAGCTTTTCGACCAGATCGGGCCGGAACCGGGCGGCCGGGCGAAGAAGGTCTTTGCTGCGGGGATGACGGAATGGCGGCGCTCTCATCGCGATGATGGCGGGCTGATCGCGGGCGCGCATGCACGGATCGACCGGTCGATGGATGTCGCAATCCAGAAGGAAGGCGAGGATTTGCAGAAGAACCTTGCGGTTCTGGCGACAGTCGGATCGGTCGCGCCGTTCGTCGGGCTCTTCGGCACGGTCTGGGGCATCATGCACGCTTTCGTCGAGATCGCGCAGCAGCAGAACACGTCGCTCGTGGTGGTCGCGCCCGGCATCGCCGAGGCGCTTCTGGCGACCGCGCTCGGCCTGCTTGCTGCAATCCCGGCGGTGGTGTTCTACAACAAGCTATCCGCCGACAGCGACCGAATTCTGGCGGGATACGAATCCTTCGCCGATGAATTCTCGACCATCCTAAGCCGCCAGTTGGACAGCTGAGCGATGGCGGGCGGGGTCATCAAATCCGGCGGCGGCGGGCGCAGGCGGCGCAAGAGCCGGACGATGCCGATGGCGGAGATCAACGTCACGCCCTTCGTCGACGTGATGATGGTGCTGCTGATCATCTTCATGGTGGCCGCGCCGCTACTGACGGTTGGAGTTCCGGTGGAGCTGCCGAAAACCGCCGCGTCGGCCTTGCCGTCGGAGACCGAGGAGCCGCTGACGGTGACGATCAGCGCCGATGGTGCGGTTGCGATCCAGAACACCGAAGTGGCGCAGGCCGATCTGGTGCCGCGCCTGCGGGCGATCGCTGCCGAACGTGCGGATGACCGGGTTTTCCTGCGCGCCGATGGCGGTGTGACTTATGAGCGGGTGGCGCAGGTCATGGGTGCGCTCAATGCGGGCGGGTTCAACTCGATCGGTCTGGTCACGGATACCGGCGGCCCGGCGCTTGACGGGTCGGATGGCTGAGGCAAGGGGTGCATACGGGCCATTATATCTCGGGCGGGGCGCATGGGG
Organism: Marivita sp. GX14005; assembly: GCF_023370775.1. Classification (GTDB taxonomy): domain Bacteria; phylum Pseudomonadota; class Alphaproteobacteria; order Rhodobacterales; family Rhodobacteraceae; genus Marivita. The sequence goes on along the minus strand of NZ_JAMCCQ010000001.1, from coordinate 174,510 downwards.
CCTTGATCCTTTGGCTGCTGCTTGGCGGTGTGTTCGACAGCGCGCCGCCCGAAATGCAGGTGGCTGATGTGTCGATCCTGTCGGAGGCCGAGTTTGCCGCGCTGACGCAGCCGCGCGCCGCGCCGGTGCTGGGCGCCGAGCCCGAGGTCTTGCCTGAGCCGGAGCCGGAAGAGGCTGCCCCCGAGGCGCCCGCCGAAGAGAGCCAGCCGCAAACGCCGCCCGAGCCGGAAGAGCCGGCGGCATCGGAGCCCGATGCGACGCCGGAGCCGATTGCGCCGGTTGCCGAGCCCGAAGTGGCCGAAACGCCTCCGCAGCCGCCCGCACCGGAGCCCGTGCCGCAGGTCGAGGCGCCGGAGATCGCGGCGCGTCCGACGCCCCGCCCGGCGCCGCGGGTCGCGCCGCAGGCGGTGCCCGAACCCGAGCCGGAAGCCGAGATCGCGCCCGAGGTTCAGGAAACGGTCGAGCGGTCGGAGACGCCGGACAGCACGGCGGACGAGGAGCAGGAGGCGACGGCCCCCGAAGCCGCCGCGACCGAGATCGTGACCGAAGCCGAAGAGCCGGCGCGCGCGCCGGCCGCATCGGTGCGCCCCCGCACCCGGCCGATTAGGCCCGCGCCAAGCGAAGTGGCCGAGCAGGAGGCTTCGCCCGCGTCCGAGCCGGCACCCGCGCCGGAGCGCCCGCCGGTGCAAAGCAGCGATACCGCGTCGGCCATCGCAGGCGCTCTGGAAGAGGCGCTTGGCGGTGCGGCGAATGGCGCGCCCGAAGGACCCCCCTTGACCGACGGTGAGACGAACGGCTTTCGTATCGCCGTTCAGGAATGCTGGCAGGTGGATGTTGGCTCGCAGGCGGCGAATGTGACGGTAACCGTCGGGTTCGATCTGGATCGATCCGGGCGCGTGACGGGGGCGTTGAAGATGCTGGCCTCGGAAGGCGGGAGCGGCGCTGCGGCCGAGGCCGCCTTCCAGTCGGCCCGCCGCGCTATACTGCGGTGCCAGGGCAACGGCTATGACCTGCCGAAAGACAAGTATGACCACTGGAAGAGTGTCGAGATGACTTTCAACCCCGAAAACATGAGGATCCGATGAAACAGATTGTCGCTGCACTGGCCGCGCTGCTTCTGTTCTGCGCCGCGCCGGGTATCGCGCTGGCACAGAGCGGCCCGCTCAGGATCGAGATCACCGAGGGCGTTGTCGAGCCGATGCCTTATGCGGTGCCGGATTTCGTGGCCGAAACGGCCGAAGCGCAGCAACTCGGGCAACAAATCTCGCGGGTCATCGCCGACGATCTGAGCGGCACGGGTTTGTTCCGCGAGGTCCCGCGCGAGGCGCATATCAGCCAGGTCACCAGTTTCGGAAGCCCGATCCAGTTTGCCGACTGGAAGGCGATCAACGCGCAGGCGCTCATCACCGGCGCGGTCAGCGTGTCGGGCGGGCAGGTCACCGTCAAGTTCCGCGTCTGGGACGTGTTCGCCGGAACCGAGCTGGGGCAGGGCATGCAATTCGCGGGCACGACCGAAGGGTGGCGGCGCATGGCGCACAAGGTCGCCGATCAGGTCTACAGCCGGATCACCGGGGAGTCGGGCTATTTCGACAGCCGCGTGGTGTTCGTTTCCGAAAGCGGGCCGAAGGACAACCGCGTCAAGCGCCTCGCGGTGATGGATTACGACGGCGCGAATGTGCAGTTTCTCACCGGAAGCAATTCTCTGGTGCTGGCCCCACGCTTTTCCGATGACGGGCAGCGCGTGCTTTATACCAGCTATGAGACCGGCATGCCCCGCGTGCATGTGCTCGAGGTCGGCACGGTGCAAAGCCGTATCCTGCAGGGTCAGGACGGCGTGATGAGCTTTGCCCCCCGTTTCGCGCCGGATGGTCAGACTGTGGTCTACTCGCTGACGCAGGGGTCGAACACCGATATCTGGGCGATGGACATCGCCAGCGGAACCACCCGGCAGCTGACCTCCGCGCCGTCGATCGAAACCGCGCCCAGCTATTCGCCCGATGGCAGCCAGATCGTCTTCGAGAGCGATCGCTCCGGCACGCAGCAGCTTTACGTCATGCCCGCCAGCGGCGGCGAGGCGCGCCGGATCAGTTTCGGCGAAGGGCGTTACTCCGCGCCTGTATGGTCGCCGCGCGGCGACATGATCGCCTTCACCAAGCAGAACGCTGGCCGGTTCTTCATCGGTGTGATGCGCACGGACGGCTCCGAAGAGCGTCTGTTGACCGCGTCCTTTCTCGACGAGGGGCCGACCTGGGCACCCAATGGCCGCGTCATCATGTTCGCGCGCGAGACGCAAGGCGCACAGGGCGCGTCCTCGCTCTACACGGTCGATATTTCGGGCCGCAAGCTGACCCGCGTGCGCACGCCCGAAGGCGCCTCCGATCCCAGTTGGGGGCCTCTGCAATGATCCGCGCAGCGTCTTGCGAAACGCGCGCCTGTGCCGCAAGATATTTGCGCACCGGCCGCGCTGTGCTAGGCAAACGGTAACATCAGAACAGGGCAGGATACTCAAATGCGATTTTCCGCGAAATTCACGATGCTGATGGCCGTTCTGGCCGTTTCGGCGTGCACCAATGCCAACCGGTTCGACAATGACGCAGTCGATCTGAACGCAGCGACCGGATCGGCCGGCGGGATCGTGCCGGGCAGCGCGAATGATCCCAGCTCGCCGGCCTATTTCCAGCAAACGGTCGGTGACCGCGTGCTCTTCGCCATCGATCAATCCACGCTCAGTCCCGAAGCGCGTGCCACGCTCGACGGCCAGGTGCAGTGGCTCTTGCGCAACACCGACTATAACGCAGTGATCGAAGGCCACGCGGATGAGCAGGGCACCCGTGCCTATAACCTCGCGCTCGGCGCACGCCGGGCCAATGCGGTGATGGAATATCTCGTTGCGCAGGGTGTTTCGGCCAACCGGCTGCGTTTCGTCAGCTATGGCAAGGAACGCCCGATCGAGATTTGCTCGCAAGAGGCGTGCTATGCCAAAAACCGCCGCGCCGTGACGATCATCTCTTCCGGCTTGACAAGCTGACGGGGCGGATGATGCGGTTTGCGGCCCTGATCCTGACCGGCGCTCTCGGCCTTGGCCCTGTGGCGACAGCATCGGCGGAGACACTGGCGGATATCCGGCAGGATCTGTCGGTGCTGCATGTCGAGATCCAGAGACTCAAGCGCGAGCTCAGCACGACAGGGCCAAGCTCGGTCCAACTGCCGCCCGGCGCGCTCGACCGGCTCAACGCCGTCGAATCCGAGTTGCAGCGCGTGACCGCGAAAGCCGAAGAGCTCGAGTTCCGGGTTTCGCGCGTGGCCGAGGACGGCGCGCGGCGGATCGGCGATCTGGAGTTCCGCCTGTGCGAGCTGGAGCCGGGCTGCGATATCGCGAGCGTCGGCAAGGTGCCCAATCTCGGCGGCGAGCCCGACGCGGCGACCCCGGCTGCGCCGCAACCTTCCCAGCAACCCGCGACCGGCGAGATGGCGGTCGGCGAAGAAACGGATTTCCGGCGAGCCGAGGAGGCGCTCGCCAATGGTGACTTTCAATCCGCCGCGAACCAGTTTGCGACCTTTCGCCAGACCTATCCCGGTGGCCCGCTAGAGGCCGACGCGCTTGTCATGGAAGGCCGGGCGCTGGAGGGGATGGGCGATCTGCGCGAGGCCGCGCGCCGCTATCTCGACGCCTATGCCGGCTACCCAGACGACAGCGCCGGCCCCGAAGCGCTCTGGCGTCTCGGCGCCGCTTTGGGCGAGCTTGGCAATCAGGCGGAGGCCTGCGTGACCCTGTCGGAAGTCGCGGACCGCTATCCGGGCAGCCCCGCGATCGCGGAGGCCGAGGCCGCAAAGGCGCGGTTCAACTGCCCGTGATCGAGCCGCCGCTGGCGCGGCGTTTCGCCGAAGAGATGGGGCAGCTTCTCGGGCCGGATTTTCCCGGCGATATCGGCCTTGCCGTTTCCGGCGGCGGCGACAGCATGGCCATGCTCTATCTCGCGCACAACTGGACGCGCGACTATGGCGTAAGGCTCTGGATCGTCACGGTCGATCACGGTCTGCGCGCCGAAAGCGCGGCAGAGGCCGATATGGTTGCGCAGGAGGCGGGCCTGCTCGGTTGGCCGCATGCCACGCTGCGCTGGGCCTGGGATGGAGCGGGGAACCTTCAGAACGCCGCGCGCGAGGCGCGTCTTACCCTGATCGACGCCTGGCGCGGACATCTGCGGCATGTCCTTTTTGCGCATACACAGGACGATCAGGCCGAAACCGTCCTGATGCGCCTGGCGCGCGGATCGGGTGTGGACGGGCTCGCCGGAATGCGCGGGCGGCGCATTGCGGTGCCGCATCCGCTGGGCGCGGCGGCGCTGCCGGACAGCGCATGGCATGGCACCTTGCCGCCGCGGGGTGACGCAGCGCCGGGGTTCGAGCTGCTGCGTCCCTGCCTCGGCATGAGCCGGCAAGAGCTGCGCCATTACGCGCGCGTTCTCAAGGGGCGATGGGTCGAAGATACGTCGAACGACGATCCGGCCTATGATCGTGTCCGTGTTCGCAAAATCTTAGGACTCTTGCGCGAGGAAGGGGTGACGACAGAAGCGCTTGCCGAAACGGCGGCGCGAATGGCACGTGCGCGGGACGGGCTGAACGCCCGTCTGGCGGATGCGGTGAAGGAGGTATGCAAAAGCGCACCCACAGGCCAGGTGCGCATCGACCGCGACGGCTTCGCCGCGCTTGACCGCGAAACGCAGCTTCGTTTGCTGACGGCGGCATTGCGCTATGCCGCCTCTGAGGAGCACCGGCCGCGCTCGGCAGCCAGCGAAGGTTTGCTCGAAAGCGCGCTCTCCGGTGGCGGCGGCACGCTGCATGGGGCGGAATTGTCGGTCGAAAAGGCGCATCTGCGCATCTTTCGCGAGCCGGCAGCGGCCTCGGACCGGAAGGTGCCGCTTGGGGCGCTTTGGGACGGGCAATGGGTATTGAAAGGAGACGGAACATGCGACGCGGACGGAGTGACCGTCGGTGCGTTGGGGCAGGGCGGATGGGAGCAGATCACGCAGCGCGGCGATCTGCCGGTTCCGCATCGCGCCGCGCGCGGCCTGCCTGCGGCGTGGCGGGGCGAGCGTCTGCTCTCAGTGCCGGCGCTTGGCATCGGAACGGGGCTGACCGCACGGCGATATGTGCTTGGGCGGCCCGACACCGGTTTCGAGGCATTTTGTCTTTCGCATTGAACCCCGGCAGCGCATCTCTATGTTATACTCCAAGAGACGCGGGCCCGATTGCCTCCGTCGAATTCAGGAGAAATTTTCTTGGGTAATGCACGAAACATCGCCTTTTGGGTCGTTCTGTTCCTGCTCATTCTGGCGCTTTTCAACATCTTCTCGGGCGGCGGAAACACGCTCCAAAGCCGCGAAATCAGCTATTCGGATTTCGTTGCCGCCGTTGAGGATGACACCGTCAGTTCCGTCACGCTCGATGGCGAACAGGTCCGCTTCCGCAGCACGGACGGGCAGGATTACGTCGCGATCAAGCCCGAAGACGCAACAGTCACCGAGCTTCTGATCGAACAGGGCATTCCGATCCGCGCCGAACAACAGCAACAATCGGGCTTCCAGTCCTTCCTGCTCAGCCTGTTGCCGTTCCTTCTGCTGATCGGGGTGTGGATCTATTTCATGAACCGCATGCAGGGCGGCGGGCGCGGCGGGGCCATGGGGTTCGGCAAGTCCAAGGCCAAGCTGCTTACGGAAAAGCATGGCCGCGTCACCTTCGACGATGTCGCTGGTATCGACGAGGCCAAGGAAGAGCTCGAAGAGATCGTCGAGTTCCTGCGCAATCCGCAGCGCTTCTCGCGCCTTGGCGGCAAGATTCCGAAGGGCGCGCTGCTCGTCGGCCCGCCGGGGACCGGTAAGACGCTGCTGGCGCGCGCCATCGCGGGCGAGGCAGGTGTGCCGTTCTTCACCATTTCCGGCTCGGATTTCGTGGAGATGTTCGTCGGCGTCGGTGCGTCGCGGGTGCGCGACATGTTCGAGCAGGCCAAGAAGAATGCGCCCTGTATCGTGTTCATCGACGAGATCGACGCGGTGGGCCGTGCGCGCGGTGCCGGTTATGGCGGCGGCAACGACGAGAGGGAACAGACTCTCAATCAGCTTCTGGTCGAGATGGACGGTTTCGAGGCCAATGAGGGCGTCATCATCGTCGCCGCGACCAACCGCCGCGACGTGCTCGATCCGGCGCTGTTGCGGCCGGGCCGGTTCGACCGTCAGGTCACCGTGCCCAATCCCGACATCAAGGGCCGGGAAAAGATTCTCGGCGTGCATGCCCGCAAGACGCCGCTGGGTCCGGATGTGGATCTGCGCATCATCGCGCGCGGCACGCCCGGTTTCTCGGGCGCCGATCTGGCGAACCTGGTGAACGAGGCGGCGCTGATGGCCGCGCGCGTCGGGCGACGCTTCGTCACAATGGAAGATTTCGAGAACGCCAAGGATAAGGTCATGATGGGCGCAGAGCGCCGTTCGATGGTGCTCACGCCGGAACAGAAGGAAAAGACCGCCTATCACGAGGCCGGTCATGCCATCGTCGGGCTGACGCTGCCGCAATGCGATCCCGTCTACAAGGCCACGATCATCCCGCGCGGCGGCGCGCTTGGCATGGTGGTCTCGCTGCCCGAGATCGACCGGCTGAACTGGCACAAGTCAGAATGCGAGGAAAAACTCGCCATGACGATGGCCGGGAAAGCGGCCGAGATCATCAAATACGGTGAGGAGAATGTCTCCAATGGCCCGGCGGGCGATATCCAGCAGGCCAGCGCGCTGGCCCGTGCGATGGTGCTGCAATGGGGCATGTCCGAAAAGGTCGGCAATATCGATTATCGCGAGGCGGCCGAGGGCTATAGCGGCAACACCGCCGGCTTCTCCGTTTCCGCCAATACCAAGGAAATGATCGAGCAGGAGGTCAAACGGTTCATCGCGGAAGCCTATGACCGTGCCTATGCGATCCTCATGGACAAGCGCGAGGAATGGGAACGTCTGGCGCAAGGCCTTCTTGAATACGAGACCCTGACCGGCGATGAGATCAAACGCGTTATCCGGGGCGAGCCGCCGCATTCGGGCGATGACGACAGCTCGGATGACGCCAGCGATACGCCAAGCGTGACAGCCATTCCCAAGACGAAGCCGAAGTCCCGCCCCCAATCGGGTGACAAGCCGCCGGAGCCGGAACCGGTATCCTGAACCGAATATCTTCCGAGAAACCCCGGCAGCCAGACAGGCGCCGGGGTTTTTCCATGGCCGCGCCGCCGCAGTCTTGCGGGGAAGTGTCGGTTTCGCCGCGTCTTTTACCCTGTGCGCGGCGCTATGGATCTTGTAGATCATGTGCCAAACGGGGAGCCCTTCCATGAGCTACAAGTCGGATATCGAAATCGCGCGCGAGGCGAAGAAGCGCCCGATCCAGGAAATCGGCGAGAAGATCGGTATCGGCCCCGACGATCTGCTGCCCTACGGGCATGACAAGGCCAAAGTCAGTCAGAGCTTCATCGATTCCGTTCAGGATCGGCCCGATGGCAAGCTGATTCTGGTGACCGCGATCAATCCGACCCCGGCGGGAGAGGGCAAGACGACAACGACCGTGGGGCTCGGTGACGGGCTGAACCGGATCGGCAAACGTGCGGTGATCTGTATCCGCGAAGCGTCGCTCGGCCCGAATTTCGGCATGAAGGGCGGAGCGGCCGGGGGAGGGCATGCGCAGGTCGTGCCGATGGAGGATATGAACCTTCATTTCACCGGAGATTTCCACGCGATCACCAGTGCCCATTCCTTGCTCAGCGCGATGCTGGACAACCATATCTATTGGGGCAATGAGCAGGAAATCGACATTCGCCGCGTTCAATGGAAACGCGTTGTCGATATGAACGATCGCGCCTTGCGCCAGGTGAATGTGTCGCTTGGCGGAGTGGCGAACGGGTTTCCCCGCGAGGGCGGTTTCGATATCACCGTTGCTTCCGAAGTCATGGCGATCCTGTGTCTTGCCAGGGATCTAAAGGACCTCGAACAGCGGCTCGGCGATATGATCGTTGCCTACCGTCGCGATCGCAGCCCGGTTTTCTGCCGCGATATCAAGGCCGAAGGCGCGATGACAGTGCTGCTCAAGGATGCGATGCAGCCCAATCTCGTGCAGACACTGGAGAACAACGCGGCTTTCGTGCATGGCGGCCCGTTCGCGAATATCGCGCATGGCTGCAATTCGGTGATCGCGACGACCACCGCCCTGAAGCTGGCCGATTACGTCGTGACCGAAGCGGGCTTCGGGGCCGATCTGGGCGCCGAGAAATTCATGAACATCAAATGCCGAAAGGCCGGCATCGCGCCATCGGTGGTGGTTTGCGTGGCCACGGTGCGGGCGATGAAGATGAATGGCGGCGTCGCCAAGGCCGATCTGGGGAATGAGAATGTCGAGGCCGTCAAGGCCGGCTGCCCGAACCTTGGCCGGCATATCGAGAACCTCAAGAGTTTCGGGGTTCCCGTCGTGGTGGCGATCAATCATTTCGTCACGGATACCGATGCCGAGGTCGCGGCGATCAGCGCGTATGTCGCGGAACACGGCGCCGAGGCGATCGTCAGCCGGCACTGGGAGCTTGGTTCGGAAGGCTCCGCCGATCTCGCGCGGAAGGTCGCGGAAATCGCCGACAAGGACAGTGCGCATTTCGCGCCGATCTATCCCGATGAGATGCCGCTTGCCGAGAAGATCCAGACCATCGCGAAGCGAATATACCGCGCCGACGAGGCGTTGATGGACAAGAAGATCCGCGATCAGCTCAAGCTTTGGGAAGATCAGGGCTATGGCAAGCTGCCGGTCTGTATGGCCAAGACGCAATATTCGTTCAGCACCGATCCCAACCTCCGCGGTGCGCCGGTGAACCATTCGGTTCCGGTGCGCGAAGTGCGGCTTTCGGCCGGAGCGGGATTCATCGTCGTTGTCTGCGGCGAGATCATGACGATGCCCGGCCTGCCTCGCGTGCCCGCGGCGGAGACCATTCGTCTGAACGACGACGGCCAGATCGAGGGGCTGTTCTGACGGAATGACGGTGCGGCGCTCGGGCTTTGCCCGTCGCCCCGCCCGCCATCCCGCCGGTTTGAGTATTTTCGAAGAGAAGAAGGACGCGACATGGCTGCTGAAATCATCGATGGGAAAGCCCTTGCGGCCGATTTGCGGGGCAAGGTCGCCGATCATGTCGCCAGATTGAAGGCGGAGCATGATCTGGTTCCGGGGCTGGCCGTCGTCTTGGTGGGAGAGGACCCTGCCAGCCAGGTTTATGTGCGTTCGAAAGGGAAGATGACCTTAGAGGTGGGGATGGCATCTTTCGAACATCGGCTGGGGGCCGATACCGAGGAAGGCGAGTTGCTGTCTCTGATTGCCCGACTCAACACTGATCCGAAGGTGCACGGGATTCTGGTGCAGCTGCCATTGCCCGATCACATAAACGAGGAACTGGTGATTAATGCCATCGATCCGTCCAAGGATGTCGATGGTTTTCACATCTTGAATGTCGGGTTGCTGGGCACGGGGCAGAAATCCATGGTTCCCTGCACGCCGCTGGGCTGTTTGATGATGCTCAGACAGTATCACGGGAGCTTGTCGGGCCTCGATGCGGTGGTAATCGGTCGCAGCAACATCGTCGGCAAACCGATGGCGCAGCTTTTGTTGGGTGACAGTTGCACGGTCACCATTGCGCATAGTCGCACCAGGGATCTGCCTGGCATCGTGCGGCGGGCGGATATCGTCGTAGCGGCGGTAGGGCGTCCGGAAATGGTGACGGGCGACTGGATCAAGCCCGGCGCGACGGTGATCGATGTGGGCATCAACCGCGTCGATGCTCCTGAACGCGGAGAGGGCAAGACCAGATTGGTAGGAGACTGCGAGTTCGACAGCTGCGCCGCAGTCGCCGGTGCGATCACGCCGGTTCCGGGCGGGGTCGGGCCGATGACGATTGCATGTCTTCTGGCCAATACCGTCACGGCCTGTTGCCGGGCGCATGGAATCGATGAACCGGACGGCCTGACGGCCTGATCTGCATGAACGGCTCGCTTAGATTTCGGTTGGTATCATGGTTCCGATGAGGGTCGCGATATGTGTCTCTGCGCCATCGGAGCGCGCGAAAACATCCGCCGCTGTCACGATCAGCCGTCGGCCCGGTTTGATGACGCGGCCGCGGGCGATCAGCAGATCGCCTTTGGCCGGCGCGAGGAGATTGATCTTCATCTCCGCCGTCAGGACCTCCTGATCGGCACGCAATATGGAAAGCGCGGCGTATCCGGCCGCACTGTCGCCGATGGAAAACGTCAGCCCGGCATGTCCAAAGCCCTGTTGTTGAAGCGTTTCGGGAAGGATCGGCGCGGTGATGGCGGCGCGGCCATTCTCGGCCGCGGTCAATTGCGCGCCCAGCGTGCGCATCATCGATTGGCGATCGAAACTGGATTGGATGCGGGGATCGACGCTCATGCGGCAACGCCCGGCAGCGGCAGCCTTGCCGGCCTCTGCCCGGTGAGGATCGCCTCAGCACCGGCCGGAAACAGTCGAGTGATCGCCGGATCGGTGCAGGCCAGACCGCCGGTGAAGGCACCATAGGCTGGCAGGAGGAGCCGGGTTTGATCGAAAAGGAAACAGGGGCGGGTCAGGCGCCGCCCACGCAGATCGACGGTGATTTTCGGATGGTAATGACCCGATACTTCCCCGCGCGTGTGCGACGCTGCTGCGATATGGCTGAAATGCAGCGGCCCGAGCGACACCCCGCTCATATGCGCACCGCCGAGGGATACCGGCCCGGGATCGTGATTTCCTTCGATCCATATCCATTCGCGTCCGGCTTGCAGGGCGACGAGCGAAAGCCGGTCGGCGTCGGGTAGCGTATGCTGCATGGGGGCGGCGTCGAAACTGTCGCCGAGGCAGATCACGCGTTTGGCGCCCGTGCTGGCGAGGTCGGACGCGAGCCGCGCAACCGTTTCCCGCGTTTCGTAGGGAGGCAGTTGGGCGCCGCCGAAACGGGCGACACGCGCCGATTTGCCGAAATGCAGGTCCGACACGACGAGCAGGCTTTCGGACGGCCAGAAGAGTGCGCCCTTACCGAGCGCTAGCAACGTTTCGCCGCAAAACTGGAATTCGAGACAGTTCATGATTTGTTCATGGCTTGCCTCTAGCATGATGGCAAGGGGCAAATGCTCCGGTTCATAGCATAGCGGGCACGACCTGATCGGGAGGTCGGTGCCCATCGGCGAAAGTTTTGACATTGATGATCACTTTTTCACCCATCTCGATACGCCCTTCATGCGTGGCCGATCCCATATGCGGAAGCATGACGACGTTCGGCATGTCGCGCAATTCCGGTGCGCCGCGATGGCCGTGTTCGTAGACATCCAGCCCCGCGCCCGCGAGATCGCCGGATTTCAGCATCCGGGTAAGCGCGTTTTCGTCGATCACCTCGCCGCGCGAGGTGTTCACGATCACCGCGCTCGGTTTGAGCAGTTTCAGCCGGCGCGCGTTGAGAAGATGGAAGGTCGATGGCGTGTGGGGGCAGTTGATCGACAAGATATCCATGCGCGCGACCATCTGGTCGAGGCTTTCCCAATAGGTCGCTTCCAACGCGTTTTCGACCTCGGGGCGAAGCCGGCGGCGGTTATGGTAGTGGATCTGCATACCGAAGGCGCGTGCGCGGCGCGCCACCGCCTGACCGATCCGCCCCATGCCGAGGATGCCGAGCCGCTTGCCGCCCAGGCGGGCGCCGAGAAAGGCGGTCGGCGCCCAGCCGTCCCATTCGCCCTTCTGCATGACGCTCAGGCCTTCCTGAATTCGCCGGGTCACGCCGAGCATCAGGGCCAGGACCATGTCGGCGGTATCTTCGGTGACCACACCCGGCGTGTTCGACACGAGGATGCCCCGGCTGCGGGCGGTATCCACATCGATATGATCGACACCGGCGCCGAAATTCGCGATGAGGCGGAGGCGCTCGCCTGCCTGGCCGATAAGTCCGGCATCGATCCTGTCGGTCAGGGTCGGAATGAGGACATCGGCGGTCTTGACGGCTTCGATCAGTTCCGCTTGCGTCATCGGTGCGTCGGTTTCGCGCAGGCGCACGTCGAAAAGCTCTTTCAGGCGCGTCTCGACCGCGTCAGGCAAGCGTCGCGTGACAACAACACTCAGGCTTTTGGATGACATGCGTTTGCTCCTGCCGCTTTTCCGGGTATTTACGTTTTGGCACAGTGTCTCAAAGGCGTGGCAGGCACAAGAACCTGCCGGGAAAAACAGAAAACACCAATCATGTCGAGGCTCATTCCATGAACTGGCGTTCGGTTCGGCGCATGCCGGTCACTTTCGTGTCGGTCACTGTTTCGCTGATGCTCGTGTCGGCGCACCCGATATGGGCGGCGGACAAGGGATCGGTCACGAACCTGCCTTTGCCGCGCTTCGTTTCGATGAAAGCGAGCGAGGGGAATGTCCGGCGCGGGCCGTCGCTGTCTCACCGGATCGATTGGGTCTACAAGAGGCGCAATATGCCTTTGCAGATCACGGCGGAGCATGGGCATTGGCGCCGTGTTCAGGATCGCGATGGCGCCGGCGGATGGGTGCATTACGCGCTTCTATCGGGTGTGCGCACCGCATTGGTCGAGGCCGAGCTGCTGGCGCTGCAGGCCCGGCCCGAAACCGGCGCGCCGGTTGTGGCGCAATTGTCCATGGGTGTTGTCGCGGAGTTGCGGCAATGCCGGGTCGACTGGTGCGAGCTGTCGGCGGGCGGCTATTCCGGCTGGGCGCCGAAGGAAGGGTATTGGGGCGTTCTGCCGTCGGAAACCTTCGAATAGGATGCAGCTTCGCGCTGCCATCCTGCGCGGCGCGCTCAGGCTGCCTGATGCAGCAGGATCGCCGCTTCGGAGGAGCTCAGGTTCCGCCGCGCGAAATCGCCATAGCCGTGAGGGCATGTTTCGACCTCGGGAATGAGTTGCGACAACCTTGCGCGGTCCACCGCATCCAGCGTCGAAAGGGCCGCATTCGCGGGATGGAAGCTTTCGGTTTCAACGCCGTTGGCGAAAAGGATTTCGTGCTTCGGCATGAGCATGTGGATATACGTCACTTCCTTGACGAGGAGATCCACGCAAACGCGTTCGTGATCGATCAGGTCGCGCGCCGCAACAAGCACTTCGGGTGCGTTGAAAAGATCGCGCGCCACCGGGCCCTTGACCAGCATCCGATGCTCCGGCGAAACGAGAAGATCCGCATCGGGCGCATCGATACCGAACAGGCCGGCGCGGATGCGGATCGGCCGCAATCGGGGCATCGCGAAGAGCCGCGCGCCGCTCATGCGCCGATGGCCCATCCAGCGGATGGGTTGCACGCCATTGTCCTTGGTCTGCACCGGATCGCCTTCGCGCAGCTCCTCGATCGGGCGCGCGCCTGCAGGCGTGAGAATCCGCGTTCCGGGGGTGAAGCAGATCACCGCGCCCTTGTGTTCCGCAAGCGTTTGAGGTGCGGCGTTGGCCAGCGCCGTATGCACGACCCACAAGTCGCGGTCGCGCGGTGGCGCCGCGTTGAGGAACATGAGCAGGGGCGGTTTGGCGGTTCCCGACTCGATCAGCGTCACGGTATAGGTCCGTGCGCCATCGGTGACGACGAAAGAGGCGTCGGCGACCGGATGTTCGGGCTCGAACGCCGTTTCGCGCGGCGCGGCGCCGATGGCCTCGCCGATCAATCGTCTGACCATGCGCGCGGCGCGCTCGCGCCGCTCCGCCTCGCCTTCCGCCTCTTCCAGCCGCAACAGATCGTTCGGCCCGTCAACGCGAACGGCCTCTCCGATCCAGCTCCATGCAGCGCCTGTTTTCAGCATGTCGGCCGGAGCCGCCTGAAGGCTGTCGATGGAGGTTTGCGCCCAGGAAATGACGAACGTGCCGTTGAAAGCCGTTCCCATTGTTCCGTTAGCCTGCCCGTTTTTGTTTTTTACAGACTAGCAAGCCGGATCGGCGGAAACCTGCCCGAAGTTTTCGTTAACTGAATATTAACGAAAACCGTGATTCCCGCGCAACGCTTTGCTGGGCTGGGATTATTCCGCGGGGCTGAAGCCCACGATCAACTGGCGCAGGCCGATCATCGCGCCGGTGAAAATCGCCGCGAAGGTGACGGGCGCGCTGAAGGCGAGCATGGAGAAGGCGCTGACGCCTTGCCCTATGGTGCAGCCCATCGCGATCACCGCTCCAGCGCCCATCAGCGCGGCGCCGAAGATCTGGCGCCGCAACTCGCGCGGGTCCTCGCAAGCTTCCCAGCGGAAATGACCTTTGATCAGCGATCCGGCGAACGCGCCGAGCCAGACCCCGGCAACGGAGCCGACGGCGAAACTGATCGGTTGCGCCGACCCGATCATCCACCAAAGAATGCTCTCGCCCAGAGGCGCGGCAAAGCTGTGCGAGACGACGGGCAACGCATCGAAGCCCGTGCTGGCCACCCACGCCGTGCCCGCCCAGCCGCTGACGATGGCGACCCCGACGAGCATGGCCCAGAAGAGCGCGCTCGGCTCTTCGGCGAACGCGCGCGTTGCGGCCGAGCTCGCAAAGATGACGAGCCCCATTCCCATGCCGATCCATGTCACCGGCAGGCCGATGAAAAGCGCCGCATGGTGGGCCAGCCCCGGCGGCGCATCGCCGGGTGCGATGGGCGATTGCGGAAAGACGAAATCGCGCAGGGGCGCAAGTGGGCCGTTCAGCACCACATAGGTCGACACGCCCATGACCAGAACGATGACGAAGCTGCGCAGATCACCGCCGCCGAGCCGGGCAATGGCGCCGTAGCCGCAATTGCCCGCAAGCGCCATGCCGTAACCGAACATCAGCCCGCCCGCGACGGAGGCCAGAGGCTGCCAGGCGATCGAGAGATAATATGTCTCGGGGCCGTCGAGCAGCCCGGCCTGCATCAAGGCGAAACTGCCGAAAACGGCCGTGCCGATGGCGATGCCCCACATGCGCAATCGGGTGTGGGAGCCGCCATGAAGCGCATCCTCGATGGCGCCCAGCGTGCAGAACCGCCCGAGCCGCGCGGCGAGGCCGAGAAGCGTGCCGCCGAAAAGGCCGACAAGCGCCACCAGAAGGGGTTCGGGAATCGTATCGAGCACAGGCGTTCCTCCCAAAACGTCTTGCGGTGATTATGCGCGGCCCTCGCGGCGCCGGCAAGGCGATCAGTCGTCCTGGCAGAAAAGCTCGTAGACACATTCCAGCATCTTGCGCGGACGATCATCGGCGAGCCGGTAATAGATCGTCTTGCCGTCGCGCCGGGGAATCACCAGCCCCTCGAGCCGAAGCCGCGACAATTGCTGCGACACCGCCGCCTGCCGCGCCGACAGCAGTTCCTCGAGTTCGGTCACGGTTTTTTCGCCCGAAACGAGGTGGCACAGGATCATGAGCCGCCCCTCATGACTGATCGCCTTGAGAAAATTCGACGCGGTCGTCGCTTTGTCGGCGATCCGGTCGAGATCGTCGGGCTTCATATTCGGGCTCAGCTGTGGAAGTGCCATATCCCTGCCTCCGGTCGTCTATTTGCCGCCCTGCGCCGGGGCCGGCTCGAAATCGGTATGCTCGCCCAGCATCTCGCCCAGCAACGGCCAGAAGAAATCCTCGCCCGGATAGCCTTCGATGCGGCCCAGTTCCGCGCCGTTCTCGATCAGGATGAAAGTCGGCGTGAAAACGACGCGGCGCGCATAGGTGATCCCCTCCGGCGGGCCGCTGCGCAAGTCCGCGCGAAGAAGCGGGGCGAATTGCCCCTCGTCCGTGTTGGGATAAGCCGGAGCGATCTCGGCATCCCAGCGCTGGCAATAGATGCAGCCCGGCTGCTCGACCATGACAAGCCGAGGATCGGCCACGGCGCTGCCGGCGGCGCATAATACGGCCGCAGACAGGGCGATGGATCTGAATGGGGCCGGCGAATTCATGTGCGACCGATTGACCTTTGTTTCATAAAACACCTAATCTGAATATGTGAATAATTCAAGGAATCTCGGTCCATGTTCGACATTTCCTTCGCAGGTGCGGCTCTTGCGGGGCTTCTGAGCTTTTTCACGCCCTGCATCCTGCCAATGGTGCCGTTTTACCTGTGCTACATGGCCGGAATTTCGATGAACGAGCTGCGCGGCGAGGAAGAGGTGCCACAGGGCGTGGCGTGGAACCTTGTCCTTTCGGCGTGTCTTTTCGCGCTGGGCGTGACGACGATCTTCGTTCTGCTTGGCATGGGGGCCACGGCGGTCGGGCAGGCTTTCGCGGACTACCGCGAGCCGTTGCGATATGTCGCGGCGGTGGTTCTGGCCGCGTTCGGGCTTCATTTCCTTGGTATCGTGCGGATCCCGATCCTCTATCGCGAGGCCAAGGTCGAGGCGAAGACCGAACCGACAACGTGGCTCGGCGCCTATATCATGGGGCTCGCCTTCGGTTTCGGCTGGACCCCTTGCGTCGGCCCGGCGCTGGCGTCGATCCTGATGATCGCGGGGGGCATGGGCGATGTCGTCAAGGGCGGGGCGCTGCTGCTGGTCTACGGGCTCGGCATGACATTGCCCTTCATCGTCGCGGCGCTGTTTTCCGGGCCGTTCCTGCGCTGGACGGCGCGCAATCGCGGGCTGCTGGGCTATGCCGAACGGGTGATGGGCGGTATGCTGATCGTCTTCGCGCTGCTCATCGCGACCGATACCGTCAACCTGATTGCGAACGCGATGCTGCGCTGGTTCCCGGCGTGGTCGTCGCTGGGATGAAGCTTTGAATACGGAGGAGGAAGGATGAAACATCTCATGGCGAGCGCGCTGGCGCTGATGATGGCCCTGCCGGCCCATGCGGCGGAAATGGGTGACGACGGGCTGCACAAGCAGCCCTGGATGCGCGACACGTTCAAGGATTTGCGCGAGGATCTCGAAGAGGCGAATGCCGAGGGAAAGCGGCTGGTTCTCTTCTTCGAACAGCGCGGCTGCATCTACTGCACGCAGATGCATGAGGAGGTGTTCTCGGACCCCGCGATCAGCGACTATATCGCCGACAATTTCTTTGTCGTGCAGCT
Source organism: Marivita sp. GX14005 (assembly GCF_023370775.1). Classification (GTDB taxonomy): domain Bacteria; phylum Pseudomonadota; class Alphaproteobacteria; order Rhodobacterales; family Rhodobacteraceae; genus Marivita. Next base: position 157,479 of record NZ_JAMCCQ010000001.1, on the reverse strand, counting down.
GAACCTGCATGGCGATATCGAGGTGACGGATTTCGATGGCGAGGCGCTGCCCGAAAAGGACATGGCGCAGCGGTGGCGCGTGATGTTCACGCCCAGCATCGTGTTCCTGCCCGAGGAGGTGCCCGAGGATCAGACCGCGCTTGAGGCGTCGGTCGCGGTCATGCCGGGCGCGTTCGGGAAGGGCACAACCATCGATATGTTCACCTGGGTCAACGAAAAGCGCTATTTGCTTGATAATGGAGAGGATTTCCAGCGCTATCATGCGCGGCGCATCCAGGAGCGCAGCAATGGCAGTTTCGACTGACGGCGAAAGATTCATACTCAATTATTCACGAATGTGAATTTGATCTTGCGTGAATCGCTGTCGGTGGCCTACGGTATGCAAAGCCACATTTCGCCCGCACCTAAGACGGGCGGCAAGGGAGGAAGGATGAAGCTAACAGGAATTTCGGCGGCTATCGCGCTTTGCGCGTCTGCCGCATTGGCGAACCCGATCGTGCCGGCAGAGGTCGATTATACCGAGTATGGTGAGATCGAGGCGTCGCTTTCGGGCACCCCTGGCGATGCGGATCGCGGCCGGGAAATCATGATCAATCGCGGCAAGGGCAATTGCATCGCTTGCCACGAGGTGACGGCTCTCAAGGACGCGCCGTTCCATGGCGAGGTTGGCCCGACGCTGGATGGGATCGGCGAATACCGGACCGAAGCGGAGCTGCGCGGCATCGTCGCCAACGCGAAAAAGACGTTCGAGGGCACGGTGATGCCGGCGTTCTACAAGACCAGCGGCTTCATCCGTCCCGGCGACGGCTATACCGGAAAGGCCGCGCAGGGGGAGCTTGAGCCGATCCTGTCGGCACAGGAGATCGAAGACGTGGTGGCGTTTCTCATGACGCTGAAAGACGGCTGAGCCGTTCCACATTGAGTTAGGAGAGAAAGATGGATTTCACGAGACGCGAAGCCTTGGCGATTGGCGGAGCAGCGGCGCTGAGCTTCGTTCTGCCGCTGCGCGCGAATGCCGCGGTCGATGATCTGATCGCCGAGTTCACCGGCGGAGCCGATATCGGTGACAGCGGTGTCGAATTGACCGCGCCCGAAATCGCGGAGAACGGCAACACCGTTCCGATCGAAGTGTCGGCTCCCGGCGCATCGGCCATCATGGTGCTGGCCGCCGGCAACCCGACGCCGCCCGTCGCGACGTTCAATTTCGGCCCGCTGGCTGCATCCCAAACCGCGAGCACGCGCATCCGTCTGGCCGGAACGCAGGACGTGATCGCCATCGCCAAGCTGGAAGACGGCAGCTTCGCCCGCAGCGCCAAGACCGTGAAGGTCACCATCGGCGGCTGCGGCGGCTGACGCCCGACACATCAATTCAGGAGAGATCAAGACATGGCATCCGGAGTAAAACCCCGCGTCAAGGTTCCCAAATCCGCTTCGGCGGGCGACGCGATCACGATCAAGACGCTCATCAGCCACCCGATGGAATCCGGCCAGCGCAAGGATGGCGACGGCAATACCATCCCGCGCTCGATCATTAATCGCTTCACCTGCGATTTCAACGGCGAGAACGTCATCGATGTGAAGATGGAACCGGCGATTTCCACCAACCCCTATTTCGAGTTCGAGGCCCAGGTGCCCGAAGCCGGTGAATACAAGTTCACCTGGTACGACGATGACGGGTCGGTCTACGAAGAAACCAAGGCGATCGCCATCGGCTGATCCTATCCTGCCCCATCATTCGGGGCAGGACCGCCAAGACCCGCCGCACATGAATGGCGGGATAGCCCAAGGGGAGGACAGGAATGAAACTGAAGGCGATGACGGCGCTCTGCGCCACGCTCGCCGTCGCGGCGCCGTTGGCGTTCGCGGGCGGCCCGGATGATGACACGCTTGCCATCGACGGCGAAGAAATGGTCACAAAGACGGACGCGCCGGCGCATATGGAGGAAACCGGCATCGATACGGTCATGTCGGGCTGGCATTTCCGCGAGGATGACACGCAGGCGATGCAGGCCGATACGTTCGACAATCCCGGCATGATCTTCGTCGATCAGGCGGTGGATATGTGGAACACCGCCGAAGGCAGCGCGGAGAAATCCTGCGCCTCTTGCCATGAAGGGCCGGACTCCATGGAAGGCGTCCGCGCGGTCTATCCGAAGTGGAACGAAGAGGCCGGCGAGGTGCGCACGCTCGCCATGCAGATCAACGATTGTCGCACGGAGCGCATGGGCGCGGAGCCCTTTAAATATGACGGCACCGACATGACCGCCATGGAGGCGCTAATCTCGGTGCAATCTCGCGGCATGCCCGTCAATGTCGCCATCGACGGCCCGGCGGCAGAGACATGGGAAAAGGGCAAGGAAATTTACTACACCCGGTTCGGCCAGCTCGAACTGTCTTGCGCGAGTTGCCATGAAGAGAATTACGGCAATTACATTCGCGCCGATCACCTGAGCCAAGGGCAAATCAACGGGTTTCCGACCTACCGGCTTAAGCAGGCCAAGCTGATCCAGCAGCATAACCGCTTCAAGGGCTGCATCCGCGACACACGGGCCGAGACCTACTCGCCCGGTTCGCCGGAATTCGTGGCGCTCGAGCTTTATGTCGCCTCGCGCGGCAACGGCCTGTCGGTCGAAGCTCCGGCGGTTCGCAACTAGCCAATTCCCCGTGCCGGAATCGGTGCGGGGATTTGCACAGATATATTATTCACACATGCGAATGTGTGGGGTGAAATTGAGGAAGGCATGACCAAATGATCTCAAGACGCGATTTCCTTCAGGTGTCGATGGCGGCCTCTGCGCTTGTCGGGGCGTCGGGTTTCGGCAACTGGTCCCGGCTCGCGGCACAGCAGGCGCTGACGCAGGAACAGCTGTTGCAGTTCGACACGTTCGGGAACGTGTCTCTCATCCACGTCACCGACATTCACGCCCAGCTCAAGCCGATCTATTTCCGCGAGCCGTCGATGAATATCGGTGTCGGCGCGAACAAGGGCGTTGTGCCGCATGTCACCGGGGCCGAGTTCCGCCGGCTTTACGGCATCGACGATGGCAGCCCCTCGCATTACGCACTGAGCTCCGGCGATTTTTCGGCACTGGCGCGGGAATATGGCCGTGTCGGCGGGCTCGACCGCGTGGCGACGGTGGTGAACGCAATCCGCGCGGACCGGCCGGATGCGCTCTTGCTCGATGGGGGCGATACATGGCACGGCTCCTACACCTGCTATCACACCGAGGGGCAGGACATGGTCAACGCGATGAACGGGTTGAAGCCGGACGCGATGACCTTCCACTGGGAATTCACGCTCGGCTCTGACCGCGTGGCCGAGATCGTCAAGGGGCTGCGCTTTGCCGCATTGGGCCAGAACATCTTCGACGCCGAATGGGACGAGCCGGCAGAGCTTTTCCCGCCCTACAAGTTCTTCGAACGCGGCGGCGTCAAGATCGCGGTGATCGGGCAGGCCTTCCCCTACATGCCGATCGCGAATCCGGGCTGGATGTTCCCCGAATACAGTTTCGGCATCCGCGACGAGAACATGCAGGCGATGGTCGACGAGGTGCGCGCGCAAGGCGCGGAGCTTGTCGTGTGCCTCAGCCATAACGGCTTCGACGTCGACAAGAAGATGGCCGGCGTGGTCAAGGGGATCGATGTGATCCTGTCGGGCCATACGCATGACGCGCTGCCCGAGCCGGTGCTGGTCGGCGATACGATCATCGTCGCTTCCGGGTCCAACGGGAAATTCGTCAGCCGCGTCGATCTGAACGTGCAGAACGGGCGGATGATGGGCTTCCGTCACAAGCTGATCCCGATCTTCTCGGACGTGATCGAACCCGATGCGGAGATGACCGCGCTCATCGATGAGCAACGCGCGCCCTATGAGGCCGAGCTGAAAGAGGTGATCGGCCAGACCGACAGCCTGCTTTACCGGCGCGGCAATTTCGATGGCTCCTGGGACAACCTGATCTGCGACGCGCTGCTGAGCGAGCGCGAGGCCGAAATCGCGCTGTCTCCGGGCGTGCGCTGGGGGCCGAGCCTGATTCCGGGCCAGGATATCACCCGCGAGGATATCTGGAACGTCACCTCGATGACCTATGGCGAAGCCTACCGGAGCGAGATGAGCGGCGAGATGCTCAAGATCGTGCTGGAGGATGTGGCCGACAATATCTTCAACCCCGATCCCTATTACCAGCAGGGCGGCGACATGGTGCGCACCGGGGGGCTGGGCTACCGCATCGACATCAGCAAGCCGCAGGGCGAGCGCATCAGCGACATGACCCTTCTCAAGACGGGCGAGCCCATCGATCCGGGGCGGAATTACGTCATCGCGGGCTGGGCCTCCGTCAACGAAGGCACCGAAGGGCCGAAAATCTGGGACGTGGTCGAGGCGCATATCGCCAAGCTCGGCACCGTCACCGTTTCCGACAATGACAGCGTCACCGTTGTGGGCGCGTAACTCAAGCAGAGCGTGAGACATGTCTGACAGTTTCAAACCCTCCCGCCGCGCGTTCCTGCGCGGCTCGGCGGCCGCCGCGGCCGGCCTGACCGCGGGCACCGCGGCGCGGGCGCAATCACCCGATCCGCTGATCACCGAACCGCAGGACTGGGCGATCTATTTCGGCGATTCCGTCGATGCGCATCCCTATGGCATGCCCATCGAATACGAGAGCGACGTGATCCGCCGCAATGTCGAATGGCTGACCGCCGATACGATTTCATCGATCAACTTCACGCCCATCCATGCGCTCGACGGGACGATCACGCCGCAGGGCTGCGCCTTCGAGCGGCATCATTCCGGCGCGATCGAGCTGCGCAAGGAAGATTACCGCCTGATGATCAACGGGCTTGTCGATACTCCGCTGGTCTTCACCTATGACGATCTGGAACGCTTCCCGCGCGAGAACCATGTCTATTTCTGCGAATGCGCGGCCAATACCGGCATGGAATGGGCCGGCGCGCAGCTGAACGGGGCGCAGTTCACCCACGGCATGATCCACAACATGGAATATGCCGGCGTGCCATTGCGCACCCTGCTGGAAGAAGCGGGGCTCGATGCGGCCGGCGATCTGGCGGACAAATGGGTCTTTGTCGAAGGCGCCGATGCGTCCTCGAACGGGCGCTCGATCCCGATGGAAAAGGCGCTTGACGATGTGCTCGTTGCGTTCAAGGCAAACGGCGAGGCGCTGCGCAAGGAGCACGGGTATCCGGTGCGGCTCGTCGTGCCGGGCTGGGAAGGCAATATGTGGGTTAAATGGATCCGCCGGATCGAGGTCATGGACGGCCCCGTCGAGAGCCGCGAGGAGACCAGCAAATACACCGACACGCTGGCCGATGGCACCAGCCGCAAATGGACATGGGTGATGGATGCCAAATCCGTCATCACATCGCCCAGCCCGCAATCCCCGATCAAACACGGCCACGGGCCGCTGGTCATCTCCGGTTTGGCCTGGTCCGGCCACGGCGCGATCACGCGGGTGGATGTGTCGAAGGACGGCGGCAAGACATGGGAGACCGCGCGGCTGGCCAAGCCGGGCGAGAAGATGGCGCTGACGCGCTTCTATCTCGACACGACATGGAACGGCGAAGAGATGCTGCTTCAGGCGCGGGCGATGGACGAGACCGGATATGTCCAGCCGACCAAGGACGAATTGCGCGAAGTGCGCGGCGAAAACTCGATCTATCACAACAACTGTATCCAGACCTGGCATGTGATGCAGAACGGGGAGGCGGAAAATGTCGAAGTTTCCTAGCGCAATCACCGTCGCGTTTGTCGCGCTTGCTGCAACGCAGGCCATGGCGGGCGACACGTTCGGCCTTGGCCGCGAGGCATTGCCCGAAGAGATCGCTGCCTGGGATCTGGATGTGCGCCCCGATGGCAGCGGTTTGCCTGTCGGCTCTGGATCGGTGGCTGATGGAGAGAGGCTCTTTTCCGACAATTGCGCCGCCTGTCACGGCGAATTCGCCGAGGGCGTCGGCAACTGGCCGGAACTGGCGGGCGGGGAGGGCACGCTGGCGGATGCCGATCCGGTCAAGACGGTCGGCAGCTATTGGCCCTATCTTTCAACCGCCTGGGATTACGTCCATCGCTCCATGCCCTATGGCAACGCCCAGTCGCTGGAGCCGGATGAGGTCTACGCCATCGTGGCCTATATCCTCTACTCCAATTTCCTGGTCGACGACGATTTCGTTCTGAGCAACGAGAATTTCCTTGAAGTGGAGATGCCGAACGCTGACGGGTTCATCGTCGATGACCGTGCCGAGGCGGAATATCCGCAATGGCGGCGCGAGCCCTGCATGACCGCGTGCAAGGACAGTGTCGAGATCACCATGCGTGCCACGGTGCTCGACGTGACGCCCGACGAGGCGGATACGAATTGACCGGTATTTGGTATAGTATGAATGGCGATGGTTGAGACACGATGACAGCGCGCGCGCTTGCGGCTTTTCTTATTGCTCTGACCCCGGCAGGGGCCGGGGCCGAAGAGGAGGCGCGCGCCATTGGCGACGCGGGGCGCGGCGCGGTCCTCTTCGAGCAGTGCAGCGGATGCCATGAGGTCGGGCCGGGTGCCGAGAACGGGATCGGCCCGCATCTCAACGGCATATTCGACCGCAAAGCCGGGGCCGTGACCGGATTTTTCTACTCCAAGGCGCTCGAGCGGGCGGCGGCGGACGGGCTGATCTGGGATCTGGAGCATCTCGATGCCTATCTCGAGAACCCCAAGGCGCTCGTCACCGGCACGCGCATGTCGTTTCGCGGGATCGCCTCGTCGCGGGACCGATCCGATGTTTTGGCCTATCTGCGCCGGTATTCCGACGATCCTCAGAACATACCCGAAGCCGCGCCGACCGCGCGGGCACGCGAGGTCGATCTTTCGGCAGAGGTTCTGGCGCTTGTCGGCGACGCGGAATACGGCGCCTATCTTTCGAGCGAGTGCACCACGTGCCACCAGCAGGACGGATCGGATGCCGGTATCCCGTCGATCACGCGCTGGCCGGTCGAGGATTTCGTGATCGCGATGCATGCCTACAAACGCAAGCTGCGACCGCATCCGGTGATGCAAATGATGGCCGGCCGCCTGTCGGACGAAGAGATTGCCGCTCTGGCGGCGTATTTCGCCGAAGCGCGGTAAGGATCGTTTCCCGCAGCGAAGATTTGGGGTTAGGGTAAAACGTAGGGAGGAACGACCATGAAACTCAGCAGAAGAACATTCGTCGGAACCGGTCTGGCGGCGGCATCGATGTCCGCGCCAATGCTGCACGCCGCCTCGGAGGGCAGACCGAAGGTCGTCGTCATCGGCGGCGGGGCGGGGGGCGCCACGGCGGCGCGCTATATCGCCAAGGACAGCGCCGGCGAGATCGACGTCACGCTGGTCGAGCCGAGCCGAAGCTATTACACCTGCTTTTTCTCGAATCTCTATCTCGGCGGCTTTCGTGACCTGCAGAGCATCGCGCATTCCTATGGCAGGCTCGCGGCGGAGTATGGGATCAATGTGGTGCATGACTGGGCCACCGGCATCGACCGCGATGCGAAGACCGTATCGCTGGCCGGAGGTGGAACGCTGCCCTATGATCGGCTGATCCTGAGCCCCGGCATCGATTTCGTCGACGGCTCCGTGCCGGGTTGGGATATCTCGGCACAGAACGCGATGCCCCACGCCTACAAGGCCGGCAGCCAGACGCAACTGCTCAAGGCGCAGATCGAGGCGATGCCGGAAGGCGGCACCTTCGTGATGATCGCGCCGCCCAACCCCTATCGCTGTCCGCCGGGGCCGTATGAACGGATTTCGATGGTGGCGCATGTGCTCACGGCGACCAACCCGACCGCCAAGATCCTCATCGTCGATCCGAAGGAGAAGTTTTCCAAGCAAGCGCTTTTCGAGGAAGGCTGGCAGAAGCACTACACCGGTATGATCGAGCGGATCGGCCCCGATTTCGGCGGCCAGAACGTATCTGTCGATCCCGGCGCGATGCGCGTCGATATCGACGGCGAAATCGTCGAGGCGGATGTCGTCAACGTGATTCCGGCGCAGCAGGCGGGGCATATCTGTGCCGCGGCCGGCTTGACCGAGGGCGGTTGGGCGCCGGTAAACGGGCATGACATGACATCGCGGATGGACGAGGCCATTCATATCCTGGGAGATGCGACGAACCAGGGCGACATGCCGAAATCGGCGTTTTCGGCCAACAGTCAGGCCAAGGTCGCGGCGATGGCGGTGCGCGGGGCGCTGACCGGTGCGCGCGTGTTTCCGGCGAAATTCTCGAACACCTGCTGGTCGCTCATCGACACGGAGGACGGTGTAAAGGTGGGCGCGACCTATGAGGCGACCGACGAGAAGATCGCCAAGGTCGACGGGTTCATCAGCCAGACCGGCGAAGACGCGGCGCTGCGGAAGCAGACCTTCGAGGAGAGTCTCGGCTGGTATAAGGGGATCACGACGGATATGTTCGGATAGGATCGGATCGCTGGGCGATCCGACCGGTTGGGGGGCCAGCCCCCCAAACCCCCCGGAGTATTGTCAACGAGAAGAAAGGGGCTTCGGTTGAAGATCGAGAGCCTCGATCATCTTCGGGATCTTCTTTCTGAGCTTGAAATACCCGGCAGTCGCGTTGGGCCATGTCAGGCGGTCGTAATCCCGCAGCAGGCGGATGACCGGGATCGCGGTGACGCCGTTCAGGATCGTTGCGGCGGGTCCGACGGGCGGGTAGGCGGTGACGATCTGTTCGGCGCCGCGAGCGCTTGCCCATGTTTCGATATCTTCGGCTGTTTCAAGGTTGCGCGTTGGCGATCCGATATTGCGGGAATGGCGGGCGATTGCGTCTTCGATCAGCGCTTGTTTGAAGGACAGGACGTTCGGTGACACATTCAGCGGACTGATACCGGCGCCGGCCTCGAGCGTTGCCGTGGCTGCGGGGGACACCCCGAACGCGAAGAGCCAGCCGAGTTCGAGATCGTCGTCATGCACCAACAGCACGCTGCGTTTGCCGGGATCGAAGCTGTCGCCGGTCGGAGCGGCGATGGGTGCGGGGTGGGGCGGGCCGTCGATCGGTGCGGGATCGCGGGCCAACTGGCCCTTAGGGTTGAAACGGCCGCCGGTGAAACGGGCGATGTTATCGGGCGCGGCGACATAGTGCTTGCCGCGGGAGTGCAGCCCCGCGACCCAGCGCCAGCTCAGCGTGTTGGAGGCCGGATCGCCGTCGAGCAGATGGCGCAGGAAAAAATCCGCACCGAGTTCCCAGGGCAGGCGCAGGGTGAAAATCCAGATCGAGGCGAACCACATGCGGGCATGGTTGTGCAGGTATCCGGTTTCGGCCAGTTCCGCCGCCCAATGATCGAAACCGTCGATGCCGGTTTGGGCGGTGCAGGCCGACCGCCATCGCTCGCGCAGGTGCGACTGGGTTTGAACGTCGTCCCAAGCGCGCAGAAGGCCGTTCCGGTAGTCCTGCCAGACCGACGGGCGCATCTCCAGCCAGCCCTTGAAATAGGTGCGCCAGAAGAGCTCCTGCACGAATTTGGAAGCCGCGTGCATATCGTGTTCGGCCAGAGCGGCACGCAGAATTTCAGGTTCCGTCAGCACGCGGTGGCGGATATAGGGCGAGAGGGTCGACACGGCATTTCGGCGCGCATCGTCGAAATTCCGGCCTTCGGCATAGGCGCGTCCGGCATGCGGGATAAAGGCGCGAAGCGTTGCAAGGGCCGCATCGCGGGATGGGGGAAACGATCTTGGCATGGGCGGCAGATAAGCCCGGGGGCCGCGCGGTCAACAGCTGCACGCCATCGACCCCCCTTGCAGCCCCCCGAGGGCAACACTAGTCTCTGCCCAACTCGCAACCGCTCCGCCCTATCGGTGGTCCAGAATTCAGGCAGGCACAGATGAACGATCCTTTCGAGACCTATATGAACACGCTCGTCCCCATGGTGGTGGAGCAGACGAGCCGCGGCGAGCGGGCCTATGACATTTTCTCGCGGCTGCTCAAGGAGCGGATCATCTTTCTGAACGGGCCGGTGCATGACGGGATGTCCTCGCTCATCGTCGCGCAGCTGCTGCATCTCGAGGCGGAGAACCCGTCCAAGGAAATCAGCATGTATATAAACTCGCCCGGCGGCGTTGTGACGTCGGGCCTGTCGATTTATGACACGATGCAATACATCAAGCCGAAGGTGTCGACCCTCGTGATCGGTCAGGCGGCCTCGATGGGATCGCTTCTGCTCACGGCCGGTGAGGCGGGGATGCGCTTTTCGCTGCCCAACAGCCGCGTCATGGTGCACCAGCCGTCCGGCGGATACCAAGGTCAGGCCACCGATATCATGATCCATGCGGAAGAGACGCTGAAGCTCAAGAAGCGGCTCAACGAGATTTATGTCAAGCATACCGGGCAGAGCCTCAAGAAGGTCGAACAGGCGCTAGAGCGCGACAATTTCATGTCCCCGCAAGAGGCCAAGGAATGGGGCCTGATCGACGAGATCGTCGAGAACCGGGTCAAGAAGGACGAGGACGAATAATCGTGATTGGCCGCATCGGCGATGGTGTATTTTGCCGTTGTGGCCCAAACCGCGCTGTCCTAAGGTTCGGATAGGAAATACGGCACACGCATGAGGGGAGCGTCTGGCAAGAGCGGCGCCCCGAAGCAGAGTCGGGAAAGGTAAGACATGGCGACGAATTCTGGCGGCGACAGCAAAAACACTCTTTATTGCAGTTTTTGCGGCAAGAGCCAACATGAAGTCCGCAAGCTGATTGCCGGGCCGACGGTGTTCATCTGTGACGAATGCGTCGAGCTTTGCATGGATATCATCCGCGAGGAAACCAAGGGCGGCGGGCTGAAGTCGACCGATGGCGTGCCGTCCCCGCGCGAGATCTGCGATGTGCTGGACGATTACGTGATCGGGCAGGCGCTGGCCAAGCGGGTGCTGTCCGTGGCCGTGCATAACCACTACAAGCGGCTCAACCATTCGCAGAAATCCTCGGATATCGAACTGGCGAAATCCAACATCCTGTTGATCGGCCCGACTGGCTGCGGCAAGACGCTCTTGGCACAAACGCTCGCGCGCATTCTCGATGTGCCCTTCACGATGGCCGATGCGACCACGCTGACCGAAGCCGGTTATGTCGGGGAGGATGTGGAAAATATCATCCTCAAGCTGCTTCAGGCATCCGAATACAATGTCGAACGCGCGCAGCGTGGCATCGTCTATATCGACGAGGTCGACAAGATCACCCGCAAGTCGGAAAATCCCTCGATCACCCGCGATGTCTCGGGCGAAGGCGTGCAGCAGGCGCTACTCAAGTTGATGGAAGGCACGGTCGCTTCGGTGCCGCCGCAGGGCGGGCGCAAGCATCCGCAGCAGGAATTCCTGCAGGTGGATACTACCAATATCCTCTTCATCTGCGGCGGTGCCTTTGCCGGGCTCGACCGGATCATCAAGCAGCGCGGCAAGGGCTCTGCCATGGGCTTCGGCGCCGATGTGCGGGATGACAGCGAGGCGGGGATCGGTGAGACGTTCAAATCGCTGGAGCCCGAGGATCTGCTGAAATTCGGCCTGATCCCGGAATTCGTCGGCCGCTTGCCGGTGATCGCGACGCTCGAGGATCTGGACGAGGATGCGCTTGTCATCATCCTGACACAGCCCAAGAACGCGCTGGTCAAACAGTATCAGCGTCTCTTCGAGCTGGAAAATACCACGCTCACCTTCACCGATGATGCGCTCAGCGCTATCGCCAAGCGTGCCATCGAGCGCAAGACCGGCGCGCGCGGGCTTCGCTCCATCCTCGAGGATATCCTGCTCGATACGATGTTCGAACTGCCGGGCATGGATGACGTGGTCGAGGTGGTCGTCAATGAAGAGGCGGTCACATCCGATGCCAAGCCGCTGATGATCTACGCCGATCAGAAGAAAGAGCCGGCAACAGCGGGTTGATCTCGACTATAATGAACCGATGGAAAAGGGGGGTGCGTGCATCCCCTTTTTTCCATTTAAAGCAGCGGAAGAAAGCCCACCGCTGCGGCATAGCTGCGCTGGACCTTGGGGCGAAAACCGCCCTATAAGGGCGCAAACGAAAACCCGAGGAGTCGTCCATGGGCCTTATGAATACCCTCCTGCGCAGCGTGACTTGGTGGAACAGTCAGACGCTGGGAACGCAGTTCTACACATGGCGCAAAGGCGAAAAGGTCGGCGAGGATACGCAAGGCAACGTCTTTTACCGCTCAAAGGACGGCAAACGGCGCTGGGTGATCTACAACGGCGAGATCGAGGCGAGCCGCGTCGATCCCGATTGGCACGGATGGCTGCATCATACATTCGACGAATTGCCGAGCGAGCGGCCCTTGCCCAAGAAGCCGTGGGTCAAACCGCATCAGGAGAACCTGACCGGCACTGCGCTGGCCTATGCGCCCGATGGATCGATCCGCCGCCCCGTTCCGGCGGAGCGGAAGGATTACGAGGCGTGGCGCCCTGAATAGGGTGCTGCCATTCGTCCGGGGGCAGGTGCGCGTGATGTGGAGACTTCCCGTGATCGCAGTCTTCGGCCTCGCTGCCGCCGTCGCGGGGGCGCAAATTGCGACCGATACCGGAACCGGGGTGACGGTGCGGGCGCTGGACAAGCTGACCGGGCAGGTGAGCGATGTGGAAATTCCCGCGCGCCAATCGCAGCGCGTCGGTCGGATCGAGATCACGGCGCATGAATGTCGCTATCCGCAGGGCAATGCAGCGGGCGAGGCCTATGCCTCCATCACAGTTCGGGAAAACGGCGATGACCTGCCGGCCTTCGAGGGATGGATGATCGCGTCCTCGCCGGCGCTCAACGCGATGGATCACCCCCGTTATGATGTCTGGGTGTTGCGCTGCACCACGTCCTGACCGGATGAAGCGAGCGGCACGCTTTCGAAATCGGCCGCGTGGCGCAAGGCTTTGGACAACCGGCGATGATAGTCGCTGCGCGAAATCTCGACCGCGCCAAGCGACGCGAGATGATCGGTGAGGAATTGCGTGTCGAAGAGGACGAACCCGGCACGGCGCAGCAGATCGACCAGCCAGGCCAGCGCGACTTTCGACGCATCGCGTTCGTAGGAGAACATGCTCTCACCACAGAAGACCGCGCCCACGGTGACGCCATACACTCCGCCGACCAGACGATCCGTATCCCAGACCTCGACCGAATGAGCCGCACCGCGCGCGTGTAATTCGAGATAAAGCGCACGGATTTGCGGATTGATCCAGGTTTCCGCGCGATCGGCACAGGCGTCGATCACATCGTCGAAGCAGCGGTTGCGCGTGACCTGAAACCGATCCCGGCGCAACGTCTTGGCCAGGCTGCGCGAGATATGAAAGCCATCGAGCGGAAAGATTCCCCGCCGATGCGGATCGACCCAGAACAGCTCTGGATCGTTCCGATGTTCCGCCATGGGAAACACGCCGGCGCGATAGGCCTTCAGAAGCAGATCAGCGGTCACGCTCATCGCAAGCGCCTCGGGTCAATGCGCGGGGCGGGTTATCCCTCGGGCGCAGCATAGGTGCGTTCGAGCCAGCGTTCGAGCCAGTGGATGTTGTAATTGCCGCTCTGGATATCGGGATCTTCCAGCAGATCACGGAAAAGCGGCACCGTGTTGTCCACGCCGTCCACGATCAGCTCGCCCAGCGCCCGCGACATGCGCGCGAGGGCCTCGTCCCTGTCGCGGCCATGCACGATGAGCTTTCCTATCAGGCTGTCATAATAGGGCGGAATCGAATAGCCGTCGTAAAGGGCACTGTCCATCCGCACGCCAAGCCCGCCTGGCACGTGATATTGCGTGATGCGGCCGGGGGAGGGGGAGAAGTTCGGCAGCTTCTCGGCATTGATCCGGGCTTCGAGCGCGTGTCCGTTGATGCTCAGATCGTCCTGGGTGAAGGACAGCGGCATCCCCTCGGCGACGCGGATCTGTTCGCGCACCAGATCGACGCCGAAGATCGCCTCCGTCACCGGGTGTTCCACCTGCAGGCGGGTATTCATCTCGATGAAGTAGAACTCGCCGTTCTCGTAAAGGAATTCAATCGTGCCGGCGCCGGCATAGTTGATGCGAGCCACAGCATCGGCGCAGATCTTGCCGATCCGCGCGCGCTCCTCTTCGGTGATGGAGGGGCCGGGCGCCTCTTCGAGCACTTTCTGGTGGCGGCGCTGCAAAGAGCAATCGCGTTCACCGAGATGAACGGCGTTGCCTTTGCCGTCGCCGAAGACCTGCACCTCGATATGGCGCGGGGTGGTCAGGTATTTCTCGATATAGACTTCGTCATTGCCGAAAGCCGCTTTCGCTTCCGATCGCGCCGTCTGGAACGCGCGCTCCATCTCCGAGGCGTTCTGCGCCACTTTCATGCCGCGCCCGCCGCCGCCGGCGGTGGCCTTCACGATGACAGGATAGCCGATCTCGGCGCCGATCGTCTGCGCCGTTTCCAGATCGGTCACGGCACCGCCGGAGCCTGGCACGCAAGGCACGCCAAGCGCCTTGATCGTTTCGATCGCGGTGATCTTGTCGCCCATGATGCGGATATGTTCTGCGGTCGGGCCGATGAATGTCAGCCCGTGATCTTCGACGATCTGCACGAAACGGGCATTTTCCGACAGGAACCCGTAGCCCGGATGTATTGCCTGCGCGCCCGATATCTCGCAGGCCGAGATGATGGCCGGGATCGACAGGTAGCTGTCGGTCGATGAAGGCGGACCGATGCAGATCGCCTCATCGGCCATGCGCACATGCATGGCGTCGGAATCGGCGGTGGAATGGACGGCGACGCTGGCGATGCCCATTTCGCGGCACGCGCGAATGACGCGAAGGGCGATTTCGCCGCGATTGGCGATCAGGATTTTATCGAACATGGCACCCCCCGATTATTCGAGGATCACGAGCGGCGCGCCATATTCTACGGGCGCCCCGTCTTCGACGAGGATGCGCTTGACCGTGCCTGAGCGCGGCGCAGGAATGTGGTTCATCGTCTTCATCGCCTCGACGATGAGCAGCGTGTCGCCTTCGTTGATCTGCTGGCCGACGGAGATGAAGGCCGGCGCGCCCGGTTCGGCTTGCATGTAGACGGTGCCGACCATCGGCGAGGTGACGGCGCCGGGGTGATCGGCCGGATCTTCCGGCGTCGTGGGGGCAGGAGCGGCGGATTGAGCCGGGGCCGCGATAGCGGCGGGCGCGGGCGCCGGGGCAGCCGCGATGGTCGGTGCAGCTTGGGCAACTCGGCTGACGCGGACGTTGAGACTGTCATCCTCGCCATATTCGCGTTTGACCTGAAGCTCCGTCAGATCGTTCTCGCGCAGCAACTGCGCCAGCGCCTCGATGAAGGCCACATCCTCGTTGTGCTTGTTCTTCGTCATGCCGTTCCTCGCCCGGTTCGTTGTCGCCGCCTATCCGCGCCCGCGATGCGTCGCACCGTCAGGTCGCTTTGCCGATAGGCACCGCCCGAAATTGATGTCTTTCCTTGCACCGATTGAGCCACGGGAGCAAGGGTAAGCGGGCGAGGAATATGTCAAGGAGCGCCTCAAAAGCGGACCAAACCCCTTGTTCAGCGCAACCCAGGGTCGGTTTTGCGATCATAGGGGTTCGAGGGCGGCGCGGCATCGCCCTTGGTTTGCGCCGCCTTTGCCTGTTCCTCGATCAGGGCCGAGATCTGCATCTGCACCGCCGAAGGCGGCGCGGCAGGCGCGGCGCTTTCAGTCGCGCCATCGCTCTCGGTGCACAGAGCAGGTGTTTGCGGTGCGGGCGCGACGAGCGCGTTTTCAGTGCAATGCACATCCGGTTTGCGTGCGACCGGCGGAACCAGGCTGGAGCCTTGAGGAATTGACGGCATGGTAGTGTCCTTTCGACATGACGCCCCGCACCCCCAAAGCCTAGCAGAACGACGCAGCCTCCGCATCGCCGATCTACCCCGGATTTGACTCGAATGATCGCGAAATCGTCTGCTCAGATCGCGAGATATTCCGCGCGCAGCGACTCGTTCTCCAGCACCTCCTGCGCCGTTCCATCGAACACGATGGAGCCGGTATCGAGGATGATCGCCCGGTCCGCCAGTTGCAACGCCCGCACCGCGTTCTGTTCGACGAGGATCGTCGTCATCCCCTGTTCCTTGATGTGGCGCAGGGTCTTCTCGATCTCGTCAACGATCACCGGGGCCAAGCCCTCATAGGGCTCGTCGAGCAGCAGCACCTTGATGTCGCGCGCCAGAGCGCGGGCGATGGACAGCATCTGCTGCTCGCCGCCCGAGAGCGTAACGCCCTCCTGCTTGCGCCGTTCGCCAAGACGCGGGAAAAGATCGTAGAGTCGTTCGATGGACCAGCCGATCGGCGGTGCGATCTGCGCCAGTTGCAGGTTTTCCTCGACCGTGAGGCCAGGGATGATGCAGCGGTCTTCCGGCACGAGCCCGAGGCCGACGCCCGCCGCTTCATGGCTCTTCATCCTTTGCAACGGCTGGTGATCGAGCCAGATCTCGCCGCGATTGACCTGCGGGCTGTCCATCCGCGCGATGGAGCGCAGCGTTGTCGTCTTGCCGGCGCCGTTGCGGCCCAGAAGCGCGAGGATCTCGCCTTCGTGGACGTTAAAGGAAATGCCCTGCACGATATAGCTTTCGCCGTAATAGCTGTGCATGTCCCAGACCGACAGGAAGGCGGGGGCCGTTTCGGCCATGTTGGCATGTTTTGAAAAATCGGGTTTGACGTTCATGGCTGTGCGTCCTTTCGCGGATCAGGCGGCTTCGCCGAGATAGGCTTCCTTGACCTTCGGATGGCCCTTGATGTTTTCCGGCGTGTCCTCGACCAGCGGCGTGCCCTGCGCCAGCACGGTGATCCGTTCGGCAAGGGAGAACACGACATGCATGTCATGCTCGATGATCGCGATGGTGATGTTGCGCTTGTCCTTGATCTCTTTCAGCAGGTCGATCGTGTTGTTCGTATCGGCCCGCGCCATGCCGGCGGTCGGCTCGTCGAGAAGCAGAAGCTGCGGCTTCTGCACCAGGCACATCGCCATTTCCAGCCGCCGCTTATCGCCGCGCGACATGGAGGCGGAATGCATGTTCCGCTTGTCGAGCATGTTGACATCCTCCAGCATCTGCTCGGCCTGATCGCGCAGCTCGCCCTCGCTGGCGACCGACCGGATACCGTGAAGCGCGAAGACACCGTCGCGCCGTGCGAAGCAGGGGATCATCATGTTCTCGATCACCGTCAGATCGCCGAAGATCTCGGGCGTCTGGAACACGCGGGAAATGCCCATCTGATTGATTTCGAAAGGCGTGCGTCCCAGCACCGACTCGCCCTTGAACAGGACCGATCCGGTATCGGGTATGAGCTTGCCCACGAGGCAGTTGAGCAGGGTCGATTTGCCCGCGCCATTCGGGCCGATAATCGCGTGGCAGCTGTTCTCCGCCACGCTGAGATTGACATCACCAAGCGCCTGCAGCCCGCCGAACCGCTTGTTCACATTCTTGACTTCGAGAATACCCATCGCGACGTTTCCTTATTCTGCGGGGTTTTGCTTGGCCGCTTCGGCCTCGGCACCGCCAGCATTGGCGCTGCGCCGCCGGAACACCGCCGCGATCTTCTGGCCGCCCTGCACCAGCCCGCCGGGCAGGAAGATCACCACCAGCATGAACACGATCCCGAGCGTCAGGTGCCAGCCCTTGCCGATGAACGGATAGATCAGCCCGACAACAACATCCTCCAGCCCGTCGGGCAGGAAGGCGAACCAGGTGTGCAGGATATCGGAATTGATCTTGGAGATGATGTTCTCCATATATTTGATCATGCCCGCGCCGAGAACCGGCCCGATCAGCGTGCCGACGCCGCCGAGAATGGTCATCAGCACCACTTCGCCGGAGGCCGTCCAGAACATCCGCTCCGCACCCGCCAGCGGATCCATCGAGGCCATCAGCCCGCCCGCGAGCCCGGCATACATGCCCGAGATCACGAAGGCTGCCAGCGTGTAGGGACGGGGGTTCAGGCCGGTATAGTTCAGCCGCTGCTGGTTCGATTTGACCGCCCGCAGCATCATGCCGAAGGGCGAACGGAAGATGCGGATCGACAGGTAGAAGGCGATCAGCATCACCAGCCCGCAGAAGTAATAGCCGAAGTTGAATGTAAAGACCCAGGCGCCGAAGGTCAGGTCCACACTGTCGCGCATCTCCATGCCGAAAAGGCTCGGCACCGGGATGTTGCCGCCCGCCGCCGCCGCGTCGAGAATACGCGGATCGTCAAGCGCGAGTTGCAGCCCCGTCTCGCCCCCGGTGATCGGGGTGAGCACCGAATAGGCCAGCGCGAAGGACATCTGCGCGAAGGCCAGCGTGAGGATCGAGAAATAGATTCCCGACCGGCGCAGGCTGACATAGCCGATGACAAGGGCGAAAAGACCCGCCGTGATCACCGCCAGAATGATCGCCGGGATCACGTTCATGCTCAGCAGCTTGAACATCCACACCGCCGCATAGGAGCCGACGCCGAGAAAGGCGGCATGTCCGAAGCTCAGATAGCCGGTGAGGCCGAAGAGGATGTTGAAGCCGATGGCGAAGATGCCGAAGATCACGAAGCGCTGCATCAGGTCGGGGTAGCCCGCGTTGAACTGCGCCCAGCCGGACTCCGCCGGAAACGGGTTGAGAATGAATGGCGCGAAGACGATGAGCGCCGCGACGATGGCCAACAGGGTCGCGTCCTTCCGGTTCAATCCGAACATCGGATCAGTCCTCCATCACGCCCTTGCGGCCCATCAGGCCGCGCGGACGCGTCAATAGAATGATGATGGCAACAAGGTAGATCACGACCTGGTTGATGCCGGGAACGATGGCGATGACCTCGCGCATCGAGGCGAAGCTTTCGAGAATGCCGAGCAGGAACCCCGCAAGCACCGCGCCGGGCAGCGATCCCATACCGCCGACGACGACGACCACGAAGCTGAGCACCAGAAAATCCATGCCCATGTGGTAATTCGGTGAATTGATCGGCGTATACATCACCCCCGCAAGCCCGGCGACCGCGGCGGCGAGGCCGAACATGATGGTGAACCGCTTGTCGATATTGATGCCCAGAAGCCCGACGGTTTCGCGATCCGCCATGCCGGCGCGCACGACCATGCCGAAGGTGGTGAATTGCAAAAAGGCGAAGACCGCGCCGATGATCACCACTGCGAAGGCGAAATAGACGAGCCGCCAATAGGGATAGATGATCGTGCCCGGATCGAAGCCGATCAGCGCGCCGAAATCGAACGATCCGACAAAAGCCGAAGGGGCAGGGGTCGGGATCGGGTTGGCACCGTAGTAGAACTTGATGATCTCCTGCAGGACGATGGCGAGACCGAACGTCACGAGGATCTGATCGGCATGGGGGCGCTTGTAGAAGTGCTTGATCAACCCGCGCTCCATGATGACACCTATGCCGATCATCACCGGGATGGCGAAGAGGATCGAAAGCGGCACCGCCCAGTCGATGATCGTCGCGCCGAGATTCTCGCCGAAGATGTCGTAGGCGTAAGGCACCTCGCGCATCTTGGGATTGCCGAGGAAGTCGACCTCGCCGGGCACCGCGACCTGATGGCTCAGGCTCAGCAGGCGCGACAGGGTGACGGCGCAGAACGCCCCGATCATGAAAAGCGCGCCATGCGCGAAATTCACCACGCCGAGCGTGCCGAAGATGAGTGTCAGGCCAAGCGCGATCAGCGCATAGGCCGAGCCCTTGTCGAGCCCGTTGAGAATTTGCAGGATTATCGCGTCCATCGCCCCGTCCCTTGTGGCAATTCAGTGCAAACGGCGGTCCGGGCAGGCATGATGCCCGCCCGGAGACACGTTCACGCGCCGTTGTTGCAGGTGCCGAGCGCACCGCCCGCGAATTGCGGGTGATCGGGAGCGTATTTGACCTGATCGACCGGCGTGACCTCGACGATTTCCAGAAGGTCGAACTCGGATTCCGGGTTCTCTTTCCCCTTCACGACAAGCACGTCCTTGAAGCACTGGTGATCCTCGGCCCGGTAGAGCGTGGGACCATTGCCCATTCCGTCGAACTCGAACCCTTCGAGCGCCTCGACCACCGCGCAGGGCGCGAACGAACCGGCCCGCTCCACCGCATCGGCATAGAGCAGCGCCTGGACGTAGCAGGTATGCGCCGCCTGAGACGGCGGGAAGCCGTATTTCGTGCCGAAGGATTTGACGAAGGCCTGCGAGCCTTCATCCTGCAGCGACCAATGCCAGTTGGTGGAGCCGAAGATCCCCTTGACGTTCTCGCCCGCGCCCTTGGCCATCAGGCGTGAATAGAGCGGCACGACGATTTCGAACTGCTTGCCGTTGACCATCCGGTCGCGGAGGCCGAACTGCACTGCGTTGGTCAGCGAATTGACCATGTTGCCGCCGTAATGGTTCAGCACCAGCACATCGGCGTCCGATTGCAGGACCGGCGTAATGTAGGACGAGAAATCGGTCTGCGTCAGCGGTGTCAGGACGGTGCCGACGGTTTCCCAGCCCATCGCTTCGGTAGAGGATTTCACCGCCTCTTCGGTCGTGTAACCCCAGTTGTAATCGGCTGTCAGGTGATAGGCCTTCCGGTCCTTGCCGTAATTGGCGGCCAGCACCGGCGCGAGCGCCGCGCCGGACATGTAGGAGTTGAAGAAATGGCGGAAGCCGTTGGCCTTCTTGTCCTTGCCGGTGGTGTCGTTCGAATGGGTCAGGCCGGCCATGAAAATCACGCCGGCTTCCTGGCAAAGGGCTTGCACCGCAACCGCGACGCCCGAGGAAGAGCCGCCGGTGATCATCACCGCGCCGTCCTTTTCGATCATCGACTTCGCCGATGCGCGGGCTGCATCCGATTTGGTTTGAGTGTCGCCGGTGACGTATTCGACCTTCTTGCCGAGAATGCCGTTGCCCTTGAGCGCCTTTGACGAGAAGGTGTTCATCATCCCGCCATCGCCTTCGCCGTTCAGATGCTCGACGGCCAGCTCATAGGCGCGCAGCTCGTCGGCACCCTCTTCGGCATAGGGGCCGGATTGCGGCACATTGAAGCCGAGCGTCACCGTCGATCCGGTGGGTGCGTTGGTGAAACCGCTGTCCTGCGCGCGCAGATAGGTCGGCAGCGTCAGCCCGGCGCCGGCAACAGCGCCGGTCTTGAGCACGCCGCGACGTGTCAGGTTCCCTTTGGTCATATTATCCTCCCAATGAATGTGAACGCGCGGCTCTCCCTTGCCGCGGTTCGGCACTTATGTGCTAAGCGATTATCCGCTATGCATTGAAAACATGGCAATAACTGCTTTAGGCCGCAGGATTTTTCTGTCAAAAAATGAACACTGCATTGCAGAAATTTGTAAATTACTTTCTACTGCGCCGCAGAAAGCAGTTGAAAGAACCGGAAAAATGCCGACCTCGCGCGATACTCTGACCGGCAGTCGCATCCGTGAAAAGCGGATCGTGGCCGGCCTCAAACAATCCGAGCTTGCGCGCCGGGCAAATATCTCGCCATCCTATCTCAACCTGATCGAACATAATCGCCGCAGAATCGGCGGAAAGCTGCTGATCGATCTGGCGCAGGCACTACAGGTCGAGCCGGTCACGCTCACCGAAGGGGCGGAGACCGCGCTGCTGGCCAATCTGCGCGAGGCCGCGACCGATGGCGATCTGCCGGAAAGTGAGCTTTCGCGGATCGAGGAGTTCGCCGGCCGCTTTCCCGGCTGGGCCCGGCTTCTTGCCGACAACAGGCGCCGAGTGGAATCGCTCCAACGCAGCGTCGAGGCGCTGACGGACCGCCTGACGCATGACCCGCACCTGGCCGCATCGCTGCACGAGATGCTCTCGACGGTGACGGCGATCCGCTCGGCGGCCTCCATTCTTGCGGAGCCGGGCCAGATCGAGCCGGAATGGCAGCGCCGCTTCAACCGCAACATCTACGAGGACAGCGCGCGTCTGGCCGATAGCAGTCGCACATTGGCGCAATATCTCGAAAAGGCCGATTCCGATGCGACCGAGACCAATGCACCGCAGGACGAGGTGGATGCCGTGCTGCTGCGCGCCGGGTTCCATTTGCCGGCGCTGGAAGGTCCAGGCGCATCGGTCGACGCGGCCATGGAGGAGCTTGGCGCGGGCCTGTCGCAGTCGGCGCGCTGGCTCTTGCAGCGCGCGCTGGTGCGCTATGCCGACGACGCGCGCGCGATGCCGCTGGGCCAATGCGCCGAGGCGATTGCCCAGACCGGAAGCGATCCGCTGGCGCTCGCCCTGCGGCTGGACGTCGATGTCGCGCGCGCGATGCGGCGGCTGGCGCATTTGCCCGACGATATGCTGGACGCGCCGGTCGGGCTGGCGATCTGCGATGGATCGGGCGTGACGACCTATCGCAAGCCGCTGCCGGAATTCCCGCTGCCCCGGCTCGGTGCAGGTTGCGCGCTCTGGCCGCTGTATCGCGCGCTGACGCGTCCGATGATGGTGCTGTTCGAACTGGTGCAGCAATCCTCGCGCACCGGCGCGCGGCACAGGGCGATCGCCGTCTCGCAACCCGTCCAGCCCGCGCGGCTGGGCCAGGATGCGCTTTTCGAAAGCCATATGCTGATCGTGCCGGAACGCGGCGCGGACACGCAGGAGGCGGTGCGCCCGGTGGGGTTGACCTGCCGCATCTGTCCGCATCCCGGTTGCGAAGCCCGGCGCGAGCCCTCCATTCTGATCGCATCGAATACGCACAGGTTTTGACACTCCGGCTCTGTCAGGGTTTAGT
The DNA here is from genome assembly GCF_023370775.1 of Marivita sp. GX14005. Taxonomy (GTDB): domain Bacteria; phylum Pseudomonadota; class Alphaproteobacteria; order Rhodobacterales; family Rhodobacteraceae; genus Marivita. The sequence goes on along the minus strand of NZ_JAMCCQ010000001.1, from coordinate 134,797 downwards.
TGAATCGCGAGGCAGGAGGCGCGAAGAACACTCCGCCCGGTAACGGCACCAGGGGAGGGTGTGCATGAACAAACAGGTCTTGCTGGTCGAGGACGAGCCGAACATCATCGAGGCGATCAGCTTCATCCTGTCGCGCGATGGGTGGGTCGTCAAAACCCATTCGAACGGTGCCGATGCCGTCAGCGCCGTTCTGGATCGCAAACCTGATGTGCTCATTCTCGATGCGATGCTGCCCGGCAAGAGCGGCTATGACATCCTGCGCGAATTGCGCGCCGATCCGGCAACGCGGAAACTGCCGGTTCTGATGCTCACCGCGCGCGGTCAGGTGAAGGACCGCGAGATCGCGGAGCGCGCCGGATGCGATGCGTTCATGAGCAAGCCCTTCTCGAATGCCGACATGCTCGAAACCGTGAGATCCCTGGCCTCGAAATGACCGGCCCGGCGGACAGGCCCGGACCGCCGCCCGTCTTTCACGAAAAGCGCACCTATCGCCGCCGCCGCCTCATCGATGCCGCGCGCATCGCTCCGGTCGCCGTCCTTTTCCTGTGGCTGTTGCCACTGATCTGGCCGCAGACCGAAGGCACCGGACTGCGCAGCGCAACCGCGCTCGTCTATATCTTCACCGTCTGGGCGCTGGTGATCCTGTGCAACCTCGTTCTGTCGCGCCGTCTTGGCAGCGGGCCAGAGCGGGACGAGGACGCGCCGCCATGACGACGTTCAACATCCTCGTCGCGGTCTGCGCGTGTTATGTGCTGTTCCTCTTCGCCGTGGCCTTCGCCGCCGACCGGATGGCGATGCAGGGTCACAAGCCGTGGCTGCGCTCGCCGCTCATCTACACGCTGTCGCTGTCGATCTACTGCACCGCCTGGACCTTCTACGGCGCGGTCGGATCGGCGGCTCGAACGGGTTTCGAATATCTGACGATCTATCTCGGCCCGACGCTGGTGATGGTCAGCTGGTGGTGGCTCCTGCGCAAGCTGATCCGCATCGGCCGGACGCAGCGTATCACATCCATCGCCGATCTCATCTCCTCGCGCTACGGCAAGTCGAACCTGCTGGCTGCCGGGGTCACGCTGCTCGCGGTAATCGGCACAACGCCCTATATCGCGCTGCAACTGCAATCGGTGACATTGTCGTTCTCGGTTTTCGTGCCCGAGGCGTCCACGGCACCGGATGCGCAGAACGGGACGCTGGCGCTGTATCTGTCCATCGGACTGGCGGTTTTCACCGTGCTTTTCGGCACGCGGAACCTCGATGCCAAGGAACGCCATGACGGGGTTGTCATGGCCATTGCCGTTGAAGCGGTGGTCAAGCTGGTGGCGCTGATGTCGGTGGGGATCTTCGTCGTCTGGGGTATCTCCGGCGGCGCGTCAGAGGCGCTGGCGCGGATCGATGCGTCGGAGTTCGGCGGCTGGCAGATCGACCGCAGCCGATGGACCGGACTGATCTTTCTCTCCGCTGCCGCGTTCCTGTGCCTGCCGCGCACCTTTCAGGTGCTGGTGGTGGAGAACAGCAACGAAGGCCATCTGCGCACCGCAAGCTGGGCCTTTCCGCTCTATCTCGGGCTGATGAGCCTTTTCGTCGTGCCCATCGCTGTTGCCGGGCTGGACCTGTTGCCGGAGGATGCCAATCCCGATCTGTTCGTCCTGACCATCCCGCTGCATTTCGGGCAGGACAGCCTTGCCATGCTGTCCTTCCTCGGCGGGTTCAGTTCAGCGACCTCGATGGTGATCGTCGCCGCGATCGCGCTGTCGACCATGGTGTCGAACCATATCGTCATGCCGATCTGGCTGCGGCTCAGCACGCGCGGCGCGAGCGTGTCAGGCGATGTGCGCCATGCGGTCCTGATGGCGCGGCGCGTTTCCATCGTGGCCGTCGTGATGCTGGGCTATCTCTATTACCGCGCCTCCAGCGGCGGCGAGGCGCTGGCGGCCATCGGGCTGGTATCCTTCTGCGGGCTGGCGCAGGTGCTTCCGGCAATGCTCGGCGGTATCTTCTGGCGTGGAGCGACCCGCGCGGGCGCCTTTGCCGGTCTGACGGCGGGGTTCGCCACCTGGCTCTACACGCTCTACCTGCCCAGCTTCGGCGCGGGATCGATCCTGCCGGTGTCGGTGATCGAATTTGGGCCGTTCGGGGTGGACTGGCTCAAGCCGGATGCGCTGTTCGGCATTTCCGGGCTCGACAGGCTGATGCACGCGCTGCTCTGGAGCATGACCTTCAACGTCGCCGGCTTCGTCGCGGTCTCGCTGCTGACCTTTCCGTCGCCGCTCGAACGTCTGCAGGCGGCGCAATTCGTCAATATCTTCGATCATTCCGCCAGCACCCGAAGCTGGACCGGCGGGGTGGGGCAGGCCGAGGATCTGATGGTCATGGCCCAGCGCATCCTCGGCGCGGAAGAAGCCCGCGCACTCTTCTCGCGCCACGCGCGCCTTCAAGGGGCGAAGGGCGATCTGCCCTATCCAAGCCCGGATTTCCTCGAAGTGCTGGAGCGCGAGTTGTCGAGTTCCGTCGGGGCGGCGACGGCCCATGCGATGGTTGGGCAGATCACCGGCGGCATGGCCGTTTCGGTCGAGGATCTGATGGCCGTGGCCGACGAAACGGCGCAGATGCTCGAATATTCGGCGCGGCTCAAGGAGAAGTCGGAGGAGCTCAGCCGGACCGCGCTGGAGCTTCGCAACGCGAACCAGAAACTGACCCGTCTGTCGATCCAGAAGGACGCCTTCCTCAGCCAGATCAGCCACGAGTTGCGCACGCCCATGACCTCGATCCGCGCGTTTTCCGAAATCCTGCGCGATACCGACGGGCTGCAAAGCGCGGACCAGTCGCGCTATGCCTCGATCATCCATGACGAGGCGCAGCGGCTCACCCGGCTTCTGGACGATCTGCTCGATCTCAGCGTCGTCGAGAACGGTCAGGTCAATCTCAATCTGCGCGAAGGCATGCTCGGCGATGTGCTCGACCGTGCGGTCGCGTCGGCGGCCATCGGCGAGGACGGCGCGCGCTTCCGGATCGACCGCGTGCCGGAGGACGAGACGATCCTGCTGCATACCGATCTCGACCGCCTTGCGCAGGTCTTCATCAATCTCATCTCGAATGCGCGTAAATATTGCGATGCGCCCGATCCAGGGCTGACCATCCGCGTGAGCCGCGAGAACAGCGCTGTCATCATCGATTTTCAGGACAATGGCAGCGGCATATCGCCCGAAGCGGCCGATATGATCTTCGAGAAATTCGCCCGCGTGAGCGATCAGAAGGCCGGCGGTGCAGGCCTTGGCCTTGCGATTTGCCGGCAGGTGATGGCGCGGCTGGGCGGCAGCGTCGATCTGGTTCCGGGCGGGGAGGGCGCGACGTTCCGCGTGGTTTTGCCCGGGCCCAGGGCGATGGCGGCGCAATAATCCGCCAAATGCTATATTCGCTAAGCCATTGGTAACGATTTGCCCCCATAAGCAGAAATAGGCGGTTAGAAGGGCAGCTTGCAAGCCATGTCGGAGGCGGAATCGGTTCTGGAACGAAAGGCGCGGGCGCAGCGCAAGGCGCACGATATCGGCGCCATGGCAGTGCCGCGCGCGCTCGGGCGCAGCCTGTCCATCGCCGCCGACGCGCTGTGGGGGCTCGGCTGCACCGCGACGGTGCAAAGCGATGTCCCTGCCTCGCCGGAACGCGCGGTCGAGGCGCTGTCTTCCGATAATCTGCTCATCGTGATCGCGGCGGAGGATCGCCCTTGCGGACTTGTCGCGCTCAGCCGGGAGATCGTGACCGGCCTGATCGAGGTGCAGACCCTTGGCAAGGTCACGCGTATGCCGCTCGATGATCGCCGCTTTACCCCGACGGATGGGGCGATGATGGCTCCCTTGATCGAGGCGGCCTTGCCACGCTTCGCCTCCATGCTGGCCGGTCAACCGGATTTGGCGCATCTCCAAAGCTTTGCCTTCGCCGCCTTCGCCGAGGATCGCCAGACCGCCGGTCTCGCGCTCGATGCCGCCACGTATCGGGTCTTGGGATACGACGTATCACTGGCTCAGGACACGCGCCGCGGTCACGCGACGTTCCTCTTCCCCGAGCCGGACAAGCCATCTTCGGCCAAGAGCGGGCAGCCAAGGGAAGGAAAACACGCGGCGGAACTGCGCCTCGTTCCCGCCCGGATGCAAGCTGTTCTGACGCGTATTCATATACCGCTGGAAAAGGCGCAGGCGCTCAAGCCCGGCGATCTCCTGCCGATCTCGGGCGCAGCACTCGCCTCGACGATGCTGGTTGTGGATGGCGGGCATGTCGCCGCGCGCGGCAAGATGGGGCAGATGAACGGCTTTCGCGCGGTGCGCATCGGCGGGCAGGAAAGTCCGCTGCATCCGCCTGTGGCCGCCCAACCGCCCGAAAGCCCCGCGCTCCCGCAGACGAGCGGCACTGACGCGGCGCCACTGAAAACGGCGGATCTCACGATCGATACGTCTTTCGAAACAAGCCCCGGTGAGCTTGCCAGGACGCAGCCGGATGGAAGCTAGAGCAAGACAATTCAGCCACCGTCGACGCCTTTTCGCCGGGACAGGGGCAGCGCGGCGGCTATTTTTCCGTCGCTGTCGCCTTGGCAATGGCCTCGATGGTCGGGCGCAAGCCCGACAGATCGTAGCCGGCGCTTTTCGCCTGGTGCAGGATGTCATCGGTCGGCATTTCGCCCGCACGGCCCAAGGCCCAGATCACGGTGGAGCGCGTGCCGGAGGCGCAATAGGCCAGCACCGGGCCATCGGACTCGGCTATGATCCCGGATTGCTGCAAGATCCGGTCCGGCGTCATCGTCTGATGGGTGATCGGCAAAAGCTCGAAGTGCAGGCCTGCGGCCTCGACGGCGCTGCGGATGGCATCCGCCTGCTGCGCGGGGGGCACTTCGGCATCGGGCCGGTTACAGATGACGGTGGTGAACCCGGCGGCCTTGATCGCGGCGGCATCGCCGGCTTCGATTTGAGGCGAAACGCTGTAGCGGCTGCTGATCTTTCGAATATCCATGCCGGTGTCCTACTTCGCCCCCGCGGCGCTGTCCAGCGGCGGGGCCGTTTCGGACCTCAGCCGGTATCGAAAACGGATTGCCTTTTCGGCTTTGCCCGGACTAGCTGGTTATATGCCCGATCCCGTGTTCCAGCGCATCGCCCTTTACCACGTCCCGGATGGACCACTGGGCAATTTTGGGGCAGATTGGCTTGGGTGGGACGCACGGTCCGGGACAGTCCGCGAAAGTGCGACCCCCGATCACTGGACGAGCCGCGCGCGGCGCTACGGGTTTCATGCCACGCTCAAGGCACCGTTCCGGCTGGCAGACGGAGCGACCCTTGCGCAAGCCGCAGCCCTTTCCGAGGCACTGTCGCAGACACTCAGGCCGGCCACGATCGGCGATCTCGAACCGCGATGGCTCGGGCGCTTTCTGGCGCTTGTGCCTGTGCAACCGACGAACGCGATCCGCGATCTGGCCGCCCAGTGCGTCCGGGCGCTGGAGCCGTGTCGCGCTGCGTTATCGCCCGCCGAGGCCGAAAAATACGCCGCGCGCGATTTGCCGCCGGAATTGCAGGCCAATGTAAACCGTTGGGGCTATCCGCATGTGATGGACGCGTTCCGCTTCCATCTCACGCTCACGGATCGCCTGCCGAAGGCGGATCGTGCAGCGGCTCAAGCGGCGCTTTGCCTGCCGCCCGAGAGACTTGGTTACCGGCTTTCGCATATCTCTCTGATGGGGGAGGACACAGGCGGCTACTTCCACGAGATCGCGCGCTACGCGCTCGCGGACCGCCCGGAAGGATCGGCGAGGTGAGTCAGCACGTCGTCCTTGCCGATCACGCCGATGGGGGTACCGTTTTCGATCACGGACAGGTCACCGGAGCTTGCCGAGAGCCGCGCCATGACTTCGTGCATGGTGGCATCTGCGTCTACAGTGTCGCCGCCGCCAGTGCCGTCGCGCATGACATCACGCGCGCGCAGCACGCCGAGAGGATTCATGTGATGCACGAATTCGGCTACGTAATCGCTTGACGGATTGCGGAAAATCTCCTGCGGGGTTCCGCTTTGCACGATCCGGCCGCCTTCCATGATGGCGATGCGGTTGCCGATCTTGAACGCTTCGTCGAGATCGTGGCTGACGAAGATGATTGTCCGTTTCAGCTTCGCCTGAAGATCCAGCAAATCGTCCTGCAGCTTCGTCCGGATCAGCGGATCGAGCGCCGAGAAGGGCTCGTCCATGAGCAGGATCGGCGCATCCGTGGCAAACGCCCGCGCCAGCCCGACACGCTGCTGCATGCCGCCCGAAAGCTCGGCGACCTTGTGATCGGCCCATTCGGACAGGCCGACAAGCTCGAGCTGCGCGGCGACGCGCTTCGCCCGTTCGGCCTTTGGCACACCGCCAAGCTCCAGCCCAAGCCCCACATTCTCGCGGACGCTGCGCCAGGGCAGAAGGCCGAATTGCTGGAACACCATCGCGACATGGCGCAGGCGGATCCGCCGCAAGGTCGCGGCATCGGCATGGGTGACATCGACCATTCCCTGCCCGTCGTGAACCCGCACGCTGCCCCGCGCGACGGGGTTGAGCCCGTTGACAGCGCGCAAAAGCGTGGACTTGCCCGAACCGGAAAGGCCCATGAGCACGAGAATCTCGCCCTCCGCCACGTCGAGCGTGCAATCGTGCACGCCCAGCACCTGGTTGGTTTCGGCCTGGATCTCGCTCCGGCTCCGGCCCGCATCCATCAGGGTCAGGGCGCTTTGCGGCTTGTCGCCGAAAACAATCGAAACATGATCGAACGCAACGCGGATATCGCTCATTTGCGGCGCTCCATCCGCAACATCCGGTCGAGGATGATGGCCACGACGACGATGACGAACCCGCTTTCGAACCCGCGTGCGGTGTTCACCTGGTTGAGCGCGCGCACCACGGGCACGCCCAGCCCGTCCGCCCCGACAAGGGCCGCGATCACCACCATCGAAAGCGACAGCATGATCGTCTGGTTGAGGCCCGTCATGATCTGCGGCAAGGCCGAGGGCAACTCTACCTTCCACAAAAGCTGCCGCCGGGTTGCGCCGAAGGCCTGTGCCGCCTCGATCAGCGGCAGGGGGGTAGAACTGACGCCGAGATGGGTCAGCCGGATCGGCGCCGGCAACACGAAGATCACCGTCGCGATCAGCCCCGGCACCATGCCGATGCCGAAAAAGACGATGGCCGGGATCAGGTAGACGAAGGTCGGCAGCGTCTGCATCAGGTCGAGCACCGGGCGCATCCACGCATAGAGGCGAGGCCGATGCGCCACGGCGATGCCGATCGGCACACCGATCCCCATGCAGACGACGCAGGCCGACAGCACCAGCGTCAGGCTTTCCGTGGTTTCTTCCCAATAGCCCTGATTGATGATGAACAGCAGCCCCAGAGCGACGAAAAGGCTGACCTTCCAGCTGCGCTGAAGCGCCCATGAGAGCGCGACGAATAGCGCCACGACGATCAGAGGATTGGGCGTTTGTAACAGCCAGAGCAGCGCCTCGATCATCGCATCGAGCCCGTCGGAGACCGCATCGAAAAAGAAGGCCCCGTTGCGTTCGAGCCATTCGAACCCGTCCCCGGCGATTTTTCCCACCGGGATCTTGTTATCGGTCAGCCAGTCCATGCCACGCCCCCGTCATCCGCCGGATCGGCGCGAAGCCTTGGCCTCGCGCCGTCGCAGGATCAATCCAGCAGAGCCTTGCTCGCCGTTTCGAAAGCGTCATTGCCGTCTGCGTCCTTGACCCCTTCGAGCCATGTCCGCAACGTATCGGGGTTCTGCGCGATCCAGTTTTCTGCCGCCTCGCGCGGCTCCTCGCCATCGTTGAGGATGCCGCTCATGATCTCGTTTTCCATCGATAGGCTGAACTCCAGGTTGTTCAGCAGCTTGCCGATATTCGGACATTCCTCGACATAGCCCGCGCGCGTGTTCGTGTAGACGGTGGCGCCGCCGAAATTCGGGCCGAACCAGTCATCGCCGCCGCTCAGATAGGTCATGTCGAAATTCGCGTTCATCGGATGCGGCTCCCAGCCGAGAAACACCACCGGCTCGCCCCGCTCATCGGCGCGCGCAACCTGCGCCAGCATCCCCTGTTCGGAGCTTTCGACCACTTCGAACCCCTTGAGCCCGAACGCGTCGGCCTCGATCATGTCCATGATCAGGCGATTGCCGTCATTTCCCGGCTCGATACCATAGATTTCGCCCTCCAGCGCCTCGCGATTCGCGGCGATGTCCTCGAAACTGTCGATCCCCAGGTCCGCAGCCGCCTTGTTCGCCGCAAGCGTATATTTCGCGCCTTCCAGGTTGGCCCGCACAACGTCCACCGTTCCGGCCTCCCGATAGGGGGCGATGTCGGCCTCCATCGTGGGCATCCAGTTTCCAAGGAACACATCCACATCGCCCTCGTCGAGCGCGGTGTAAGTCACCGGCACCGACAGCACCTTGATATCGGTCTCATAGCCCAACGCGTCGAGCACCGCCGTCGTCGCCGCCGTCGTGGCGGTGATATCGGTCCAGCCGACATCGGAAAAGACGATCTCTTCGCAGTCGGCCGCCGCCATGCCCGCCGCGCAGATCGCCGCGATGGAAAGTGAGGATTTCAACATGATGTGCAGTCTCCCTGTCAGGTCTCTTGTTTGTTGATTGACGAGTCAATAAAAAACGCCATACGGTCCGGCCCATCCTCACACCCGGAGAAAAACGTGCCGAAGCTCGGAATGGAGCCTATACGCCGCGCGGCGCTGGTTAAAGCCACGATTGCCCAGATCGGCGAGACGGGTTCGCTCGACGTAACCGTCGCGCAGATCGCGCGCCGCGCCGACATGTCCCCGGCGCTGGCCCATCACTATTTCGGCGGCAAGGATCGCATTTTCCTTGCCGCGATGCGCCATATCCTGTCGCTCTATGGCGCCGAGGTGCGCCGTGCCCTGAACTGTGCCGAAGGCCCGCACGCCCGGATCGGGGCGATCCTGCGTGCCAGTTTCACCGACACGCATTTTTCGCGCGAGGTGATTTCGGCCTGGCTGAATTTCTACGTCCTCGCGCAATCGAGCGAGGAGGCGCGCCGTCTCCTGACGGTCTACCAGCGCCGGCTCCATTCGAATCTCGCGGCCAGTCTGCGCCCCCTCATCGGTTCGGAAGCCCCGGACGCCGCGCAGCGTCTCGCCGCCCTCATTGACGGTCTTTACCTGCGCGAGGCGCTGACCCGGCGCGCGCCTTCGGGCGAGGACGCGCTGCGCCAGACGCGCGCCGCGCTGGAGCAGGAGCTTTCACTTTCCGGCAAGGATATTGCGCGATGACTCATGACACCCAGCCCAAGGCGAGCCATTTCGTGGACGGCGCCTATCTCGAAGACAAGGATGGCGCCGCGTTCCCCGTCATCTACCCGGCCAGCGGCGAAAGGATCGCCACGGTCCACAGCGCCACGCCCGCCACGATCGACCGCGCATTGGACGCGGCAAGTCGTGCCCAAAAGGACTGGGCCGCGATGACGGGCGCCCAGCGCGGCCGCATCCTGCGCCGCGCCGCCGACCTGATGCGCGAACGCAACCGCGAATTGTCGGTGCTTGAGACCTATGACACCGGCAAGCCGCTGCAGGAAACGCTGGTCGCCGACGCCACTAGCGGCGCCGACGCGCTGGAGTATTTCGGCGGTCTGGCGGCCAGCCTGACCGGGGAGCATATCCAGCTCGGCCAGGATTGGGTCTATACCCGCCGCGAGCCGCTGGGCGTCTGCGTCGGGATCGGCGCGTGGAACTACCCGACCCAGATCGCCTGCTGGAAGGCCGCGCCGGCCCTGGCCTGCGGCAACGCGATGGTGTTCAAACCGTCCGAGACAACACCGCTCTGCGCGTTGAAGGTGGCGGAAATCCTGCATGAAGCAGGCCTTCCCGCGGGTGTCTTCAACGTCGTGCAGGGGGCGGGCGAAGTGGGCGCGGCGCTCGTCACCGATCGGCGCGTCGCCAAGGTTTCCCTCACCGGATCGGTGCCGACCGGCAAGAAGGTCTATGCCGCCGCCGCAGCCGAGATGAAACATGTCACGATGGAACTTGGCGGCAAATCGCCCTTGCTCGTTTTCGACGATGCCGATCTCGACAACGCCGTCGGTGGCGCGATCCTGGGCAATTTCTACTCGTCCGGACAGGTCTGTTCCAACGGCACGCGGGTCTTCGTGCAAAAGGGCATCAGGGGCGCTTTTCTCGACCGGCTATCGGAACGGCTCGCCGGCGCAGTGATCGGCGATCCGCTGGACGAGGCGACCAATTTCGGCCCGCTTGTCAGCGACGCACAGATGAAGATCGTGCAGGATTACATCGCGAAGGGCGAAGCCGAAGGCGCGCGGCTGGCCTATGGCGGCAAGCGGCTGGACCGCGCCGGCTTCTATCTGGAGCCGACTGTCTTCGCCGATGTCACCGACGACATGACCATCGCGCGCGAGGAAATTTTCGGCCCCGTCATGGCCGTGCTCGATTTCGACACCGAGGAAGAGGCCATTGCCCGCGCCAATGCCACCCGATACGGCCTCTCGGCAGGCGTGTTCACCCAGAACATCACCCGCGCCCACCGCGTCATCGCAGAGCTTCAGGCCGGAACCTGCTTCATCAACTCCTATAACGACGCCCCCGTCGAGGCGCCCTTCGGCGGCGTGAAACTCTCGGGCGTCGGGCGCGAGAACTCGAAAGAGGCGGTCCACCACTACAGCCAGCTCAAATCCGTCTATGTCCGCATGGGCGATGTGGAGGCGCCGTTCTGACGATGCGATTTCCTGCCTTCTTCTCGTTTCAAATACTCCCGCCGGAGGCGTCCGCAAGGTGACGCAAGCTCCAACGGCCGATTACGTCATCGTCGGCGCGGGCTCGGCGGGCTGCGCCATCGCCTGCCGCCTTGCCGAGGCGGGCAGGTCGGTGATCGTCATCGAACATGGCGGCTCCGATGCCGGGCCGTTCATCAACATGCCCGGCGCGCTCAGCTACCCGCTCAACATGAAGCGCTACGATTGGGGCTATCGCACCGAACCCGAGCCGCATCTGGGCGGGCGGCGGCTGGCCTGTCCGCGCGGCAAGGTGATCGGCGGGTCCTCCTCGATCAATGGCATGATCTATGTGCGCGGCCATGCGCGCGACTTCGACCATTGGCGCGACCAGGGTGCGGCGGGCTGGGGCTATGCCGATGTTCTGCCCTATTTCCAGCGGCTTGAGAACTGGCATCACGGCGGGCATGGTGGCGATCCCGATTGGCGCGGCAGCGGCGGTCCGCTGCACATCACGCGCGGGGCGCGGGACAATCCGCTGACCCGCGCCTTTGTCGAGGCAGGGGCGCAGGCGGGATACGGGATGACCGGCGATTACAACGGTTACCGGCAGGAAGGCGTCGGGCCGTTCGATATGACGGTCTGGAAAGGCCAGCGGTGGTCTGCGGCGAAAGCCTATCTGCGGCCTGCGTTGAGAGGAGGAAACTGCAAGCTCGTCAATGGCTTCGCCCGGCGCGTGACATTTGAAAACACGCGCGCCACCGGGGTCGAGATCGCGCGCAAGGGGCGTATCGAGACGATCCGGGCAAACCGCGAAGTGATCGTGACGGCCTCTGCGATCAATTCGCCCAAGCTGCTGATGCTCTCGGGCATCGGGCCGGCCAAGCAACTGAAAGAGAACGGCATTCCGGTTCTCGCTGACCGCTCAGGGGTTGGCCGGAACTTGCAGGATCATCTGGAGGTCTATGTGCAGGCCGCTTCCAGTCAGCCGGTCAGCCTTTATCGCTACTGGAACCTGATGGGCAAAGCCTATGTCGGGGCGCGCTGGATGCTGACGAAAACCGGGCCGGGTGCCTCCAACCAGTTTGAATCCGCTGGATTTATTCGCTCGCGCGCCGGGGTCGACTATCCCGATCTGCAAATCCACTTCCTGCCCATTGCAGTGCGCTATGACGGTCAGGTGGCGGCCGAGGGCCACGGGTTTCAGGCCCATGTCGGGCCGATGCGGTCGCCCTCGCGCGGTCAGATCACGCTGCAATCGGGCGATCCGAAGGACGATCCGCGCATTTTCTTCAACTACATGAGCGATCCGGATGACTGGATCACCTTTCGGCAGGGCATTCGACTGGTGCGCGAGATCTTCGCGCAGAACGCGTTCAAGCCTTATTACAAGCACGAGATCCAGCCCGGCGAGGCCGCGCAAAGCGACGACATGCTTGACGAATTCATTCGCGATCATGCTGAAAGCGCCTATCACCCCTGCGGCAGTTGCAAGATGGGCGCAGTAGATGATCCCTTGGCCGTGGTCGATCCAGAATGCCGGGTGATCGGCGTTCAAGGTCTTCGCGTCGCCGACAGTTCGATCTTCCCGCGCATCACCAACGGCAATCTCAACGCTCCGTCGATCATGGTCGGGGAAAAGGCGGCAGATCACATTCTCGGCCGCCCTCCACTTGCGCCGGACGACCGTGCGCCGTGGGTGCATCCCGATTGGCAGCTTTCCCAGCGCTGAGCCGTACGGACCGTCCAGATGGCACGGCGCAACGGTACGTTTGCCCGGTACAGATGCATGAGATCTGTTCCCCCGCCCCCCGATCCCCTATGTAAAGGCGCATGTCCGACTCGCTTTCAGACCTGATCGCCTGCCCGAAATGCGACGCGCTGCATCACCTGCCAAAGGTCGAGGTCGGCGAGAAGGCGCAATGCGTGCGCTGCGGGACGGTGCTGATGGCACCGAAGGAACGGGCCATGACCTGGATCGTCATGCTCTCGGCGACTGCGCTGATCCTGATGGTCGCTGCGGTGTTCTTTCCGTTCCTCGAACTGAGCACGCATGGGCTGGGGCGCAAAAGCTCGGTTTTCGATGCGATCCTGGCGTTTTCGCACGGGCTGATGCTGCCGCTCAGTTTCGCGGTGGGGGCGCTGATCGTGTTTTTGCCGATGACCCGGTTCATCGCGCAAATCTATGTCTTTGCGCCGATGGCGCTGGGCTGGGCGCCGGCGCGCCATGCGGGGGAGGTGTTTCGCCTGTCCGAACGCATCCGGCCCTGGGCGATGGCGGAGGTGTTCATCATCGGCGTGGCGGTCGCGCTGATCAAGGTGGCGGGGCTGGCGCATGTCACGCTCGGGCCGGCCTTCTGGGCCTTTGTCGGTCTGGTGATCGTGACAATCCTCAAGGACAGTTTCATGTGTCGGGTGACGGTATGGCAAACGCTGAACGCGCGCAGCCCGTCCTGACGGCGCGGGCCGCCGGGCTGGTGGGCTGTTCGCAGTGCGGGCATGTGCATCCGCGCGGCACCGAAGAATGTTCGGTCTGCGGCGCGCATCTGCAAAGCCGCGACAAGACGAGCCTGCAACGCGTCTGGGCCTGGCTCTTTGCCGGAATGGTCGTCTACATCCCGGCCAATGTGTATCCGATGCTGCGCACCTCGACGCTGGGCCATACGACGGAAAGCACCATCGTCGGCGGTGTGTTCGATCTGGCCGATCACGGCGCCTATGGCATCGCGCTCATCGTCTTCGTCGCCTCGGTCGTCATTCCGGTCAGCAAGTTCATCGCGATCGCCTATCTCGCCATCCGCGTGCAGCGCGGGCTGCCCGGCACGCCCGCGCATTTCCACCTTTACGAGGTGGTCGAGTTCATCGGGCGCTGGTCGATGATCGACGTTTTCGTCGTCGCGATCCTGTCGGCCTTGGTGCAACTCGATTTCGTGGCATCGATCAATCCGGGCATCGCGGCAGTGAGTTTCGCCCTTTCGGTTGCATTCACGATGATTTCCGCCAATAGCTTCGATCCGAAACTGATCTGGGACAGCCGGGAAGGGGCCGAAGCGTGAGCGAACCGGAAGCTGCTGAAATGAAGGTCTCGCCCCGTCGCAGATCGTTCTGGCGCAATCTTTCCTTCGTCTGGCTGGTGCCAATCATCGCGCTGGGCGTGTCGCTGGGCATCGCGTGGCAGAGTTTTGCGGATCGCGGCACACTGATCGAGATTTCTTTCGGCAACGCCTCGGGCGTGATCGCCGGCGAGACGACCCTGCGCTATCGCGATGTGGTGGTCGGGCAGGTTGAGGAGGTGCGCTTTTCGAGCGATCTGGGCCGCGTGCTGGTCTATGTGCGTGTCGATAACGACGTGGCGCCCTTCATCGATGAAAGCGCCGCGTTCTGGGTGGTCCGGCCGGAGGTCTCCGCGCGCGGGATCAGCGGGCTGTCGACGGTTCTGTCCGGGGTCTATATCGAAGGTGCCTGGGACAACGAACAAGGGATCGAAGCCTACGAGTTCGAAGGCACCGACACGCCGCCATTGGTGCAGCCGGGCCGCCCCGGCAAGCGGATCACGCTGGCCACCGATGACGGCACGACGATCTCGAACGGATCGCCGGTGCTGTTTCGCGGGGTCGAGGTGGGACAGCTTGAAACTCCGCGCCTGTCGGCCGATGGGCGCACGGTGCTGGTCGATGCCTTCATCGAGGCACCGCATGACCGCCGCCTGACGCAGGCGACGCGGTTCTGGGATACATCGGGCTTCGAGTTGTCATTCGGCGCGTCCGGGTTCTCGGTCGATTTCGACTCGCTGGCCTCCTTGCTGACAGGCGGGATCGCCTTCGACAATCTTTACGACGACGGCGAGGATATCTCGCCCGGCTATGTCTTCACGCTTTACCCCGACGAGACGGAGGCGCGGCGCAACCGTCTGGTGCGCGGGCCGGCGCAGGGCGTGCCGTTCACCATCGCCTTCGACGAATCGGTCAGCGGTCTGGAGGCGGGCGATGACGTGACCTATCAGGGGCTCGATGTGGGCGTGGTGACCGAGTTGCGCTCGCGCGTGGTGGATACCGATTTCGGGCCGGAGCTGTCGCTGATCGTCAGCGTCGCCATCGATCCGCAGCGCATGGGCCTTCCGGCGGGCGCGACGCCCGAGGAAACCGTCGAGTTCTTCCGGTTCGCCGTTTCGACCGGGATGCGCGCGCGGCTCGCGACGCAAAGCCTGCTGAGCAGCGATCTGCGCGTCGAGCTTGTCGTGCTGGACGATGTTCCGAGCGCGCAGTTGCAGGAGATGGAGGGCGAGCCGCCGCGCCTGCCGAGCATCGAATCGAACCTGTCGGATTTCACCGCCACCGCGGAAGGCGTTTTGGAGCGGATCAACGCGCTGCCCATCGAGGAGGTAATGCAACAGGCGATCAGCCTGATGGATGCCGTCGAGACGCTGGCGCGCAGCGAGGATTTGCAGCGGGTTCCCGGCTCGGCCGTGGCCTTGATCGACGACGCGCGCGCGTTGGTCGGCAGCGAAGCATTGCAGGCGATCCCGGCGCAGATCGAAGCGGCGGTCGCCGATCTGCAATCCATCGTCGCGGATGTGCGGGCGGGCGGTGCGGTAGAGTCTCTTACATCGGCGCTGGCGAGCCTCGATGAGGCGATGGTCGGCATCAGCGCGGCGGCGCAGGACGCGCCGGAGCTGACGCGGAACCTTGCACGTTTGACCGAGGAGGAGATCCCGGCGGTCCTGAGCGAATTGCAATCGGTCGCGCAGACGGCGCAGGAGCTCGATCTAGAAGCGCTGGTCGCCAGCGCGACGCAGACGCTGAACCGTGTCGATGCGCTGATCGCGGGTGAGGCAGTGCAAGCCATTCCCCAAGCAGTGACGGAGGCGATTGCCGATGTGCGGCAGGTGGTGGCCGATCTGCGCGAGGAAGGCGCGGTGTCCGCGCTGGGCAGTTCGCTGCGCAATCTCGACCGTGCGATGGCCGATATCAGCGTCGCCTCGCAGGACGCGCCGGCTCTGACGGCCAACCTGCGGCAGATCACCGAGACGGAGATTCCGGCTCTGCTCAGGGATCTCGACGAGGTGGCGCAGACGGCCAAGGATCTGGAGTTGCAGGCGCTCGTGGACAGCGCGACCGGCACCCTGGCCCGCGTCGATGCGCTGATCGGCAGCGACGACACGATGGATCTGCCCGGAACGCTGAACGATGCGTTGACGGAAATGCGCCTTGCGCTGGCCGAATTACGCGAGGGCGGGGTGGTGGAAAACCTCAACGCGACCTTGCAATCGGCTTCCGATGCGGCATCCTCGGTGGCGACATCGGTGGAGGATCTGCCCGACCTCACCGCGCGGCTCGAACGGCTTGTAGCGGAGACGGAGACGGTGATTTCCTCCTATGGCGCGCGGTCGGATTTTAACGAGCAGACGCTGTCGGCGCTGCGCGAGGTGAAAGCGGCGGCACGGTCGATTTCGGAACTGGCCCGCGCGATTGAGCGCAGCCCCAATTCGCTGATTTTCGGGCGCTGATTAAGGGATTTTCAGGATGGTTGTGATGAATTGGCGTTTGATGGGATTGGTGCTGGCTTTGCCGCTCGCGGCCTGCGGCACGGCGGAGGATACGCGCTATCTGATCGGCGCGCCGGCTTTGGTGGAGCCTGCGAAGGCGCGGGTCGGGTTGCGCAGCGTGGAACTGCGCGATGTGACGCTGCCTGAGCATGCGTCGGGAACGGATGTGCTGTTCCGGCACGAGGATGGCGCGCTGCGCCCGCTGGGGGATGCGGTCTGGGCGGACGATCCCGAACGCGCGGTGACGGGCACGCTGGCGCAACTGCTCGATGCGCGCAGCAGCGCGGTCGTCGCGCCGGAGCCGTGGCCGCTTCGCGATGGGCCGTCGGCGCGGATGACGGTGCGGATCGACAAGATGATCGCGAGCAGCACGGGGCTGTTCGAGATCACCGGCCTTGCCGCGATCGCCGGGGTCGAGGGACGCCCGCGCGAGAGGGTGGAGCGGTTCGGCATCGCCGTGCCGTTGACGGCGGCGACGGCGGCGGCGGTGACGGAGGCGCAGGGGCGGGCGCTCGTGGCCCTGTCCGACGAGCTGGTCGGGCTGCTGCGCTAGGGATCGTGGCCTGGACACCGCCTTCGCTGGCCGATCTGCTGGATCACGGCTTCGACACGGTGATCGACGTGCGCAGCCCGGCGGAGTTTGCCGAGGACCATGTGCCGGGCGCGATCAACCTGCCGGTGCTGGACAACGAGGAGCGCGCGCGCGTCGGCACGCTTTACGCGCAGGTCAGCCCGTTCGATGCCCGAAAGCTGGGCGCCGCGCTGGTGTTCCGCAACGCGGCGGCGCATATCGAGGGCGCGCTGTCGCATCACGAGGGCGGCTGGCAGCCGCTGGTCTATTGCTGGCGCGGAGGGCAGCGCTCGGGCGCGTTCGCCTGGATGCTGCGCGAGATCGGTTGGCGGGCGGAGCTGATTGCCGGGGGATACAAGACCTATCGCCGGCTGGTGGTGGACATGCTGCAGCGCAAGCCGCTGGCGCACCGGATCGTGCAGTTGGGTGGCTATACCGGCACGGCCAAGACGGACCTTCTGCCGCTTCTGGAGGCGCGCGGGGTGCAGGTGGTCGATCTTGAAGGGCTGGCCAACCATCGCGGCTCGCTTCTGGGCGCGATGGGCGGGCAGCCGTCGCAAAAGGCGTTCGAGAGCGCGCTGGCGGTGCGGCTTTGCGGGATGGATCCGGCGCGGCCCGTGTTGGTGGAGGCCGAGAGCAGCAAGATCGGCGGGCTTCTCATCCCGCCGAGCCTTTGGGCCGCGATGAAGCGCGCGCCGTGGATCGAGGTTTCCGCCCCGATGAAGGCGCGAGCCGAGTATCTGGTCCGGGCCTATGAGGACATTCTGGCCGATGCGGATGGATTGCAGCGCAAGCTCGCGCCGCTCAAGGCGCATCGAGGCGAGGCGCTGCTGGCGCATTGGGCGGCGCTGGGCGCGGCAGGGGACCGGCACGCGCTGGTGCGCTCGCTGATGGAGGATCATTACGATCCGGCCTATGCCAAGTCGATGAAGGCCACCGCGCCGAAGGTTCTGGCGCGGGTGGAGGCGGCGGGGCTTGCGCCCGCGCAGCTTGAGCGGGTGGCCGATGGCGTGGCGGCGGCGCTTCAATCGGCGGTGATCTGACCGGGCGGGCCGTCATGCAGATGGCCGATGATCGCGGCGCGGTCGAGGCCGGCGGCGTGCAGCTGTGAAAGCAGCGCTTGCGCCTGCTCCTGCGGCACCGCAACGAGCAGCCCTCCACCGGTTTGCGGATCGAAGAGCAGGCGTGTGGCGGGCGTGTCGGCGATGTGGTCGAACCCTTCGCGATTGCTGGGATAGAGCGAGGAATGCTCGCCTGCCGCCGAAAGCGCCTCCGCGCCGGGCAGGAGCGGGATATCGGCCATGCGCAATGTCGCGGCGAGATTCGAACTGGCGCAGATGTTGTAGAGATGCCCGGCAAGGCCGAAGCCGGTGACGTCGGTCATCGCCTGCGCCGCGCCGCGCAGGAGCGTCGCGGCGGCGGCTTGGCCCTGTTGCATCGCCTCCAGCGCGGCGGCGACATGCACGCCGCGCGCGGTGCCCGACATATGCGCCGCCATGATGACGCCGGTGCCGATGGGCGCTGTCAGGATCAGCGCCGCGCCGGATTTGGCTCCGGCCAGGGTGATCGGGGCGTCCTCGCACAGGCCGGTGATCGCCAGACCGATGGTCAATTCGTCGCCGATGGTGCTGTGGCCGCCGACGATATCGGCGCCGGCATCGCGCAGGATCGGTTCGGCAGCGGCGAGGATCTCGGCCATGCTGCGCCTGGCGAGCGCATCCGACAGGCGCGGCAGGGTGAGCGAGAGCGTCGCGGCTTGCGGCGCCGCGCCCATTGCCCAGATATCGCCGAGCGCGTGGTGCGCGGCGATGCGGGCCATCACGACCGGATCGGGCCAGAAGCTGCGCAGGTGATCGGTGGTGAAGACCTGCCGCGCGTCGCCGGTATGCAGCAACGCGGCATCGTCGCCCGGCAGCATCGTGACATCGGCGCGCTGCGGCGGGGCGAGGGCGGCCAGCGCATCGCCGAGCGCGCCGCGCGACAGCTTGGCCCCGCAGCCGCCGCAAAGCGGTTTGGGGCCGAGCGCCTCATCGACGCCGAGCGCGCGCACCTTGGGGAGCGGCGGCGTGGGCATTTGCGGCAGATCGCTGAATGTGCGCATGAACTTGCGGTCGATATGGTCCTTCCAGCGCCAGACCCAGGGGCCGGAAAAGCTGAGCCCGAACCGGTCTCCGAGCGCGGTCTTGCTGCCGGTGGAGATCAGCTTGAGGTAATCCTTTTGCGGGCGATAGGGTTTCATCGCCCCGCCGGAGAGCGCGGCGCGGAGGTTATGGGTCAGGACAGGGGCTTGCCGGACGGCATAGACCCCGGCCTTGGGGCGCGGATCGAAGGTGAGATGCGCGCAATCGCCCGCCGCGAAGATACGCGGATCGCTGCTTTGCAGGTGCTTGTCGACGGTGATGAAGCCGTCTTTCGTCTCCAGCCCCGTTTGCACGAGCCAGCCATAGGCGCGCGCACCGGCGGCGCCGGTGATGAACCCGGCCTCGATGGGGGCGGCGTCGTGCAGGTGGAGGGTGTTTTCCGTGATATGCGTCACCCGCGCGTTCTCGAGCAGGGTGACGCCGAGATCGGCGAGCGCGCGCCGGAGCCTGGCGGCGCTTTTCGGCGGCAGGTCCGAGAGCGCGGTGCCGTCGTCGATCAGATGCAGCGTGGCCGGGCGGTGCGCCGCGCGCAGCGCGAAGGCCATCGCCATGACAAGCTCGGCCCCCGCGACGCCGCCACCGATCACCGCGACCGAGGCCGGGCCGGCGCCGGCGCGATAGGCGTTCCAGCGCGCGGCAAAGGGTCCGAGCGGTTTGACGGGGACCGCATGTTCGGCAAAGCCGGGCAGCGACGGCATGGCGGAGGTGATGCCGATATCGATCGAGGCGATGTCGAAGCCGACGGGCGGGCGGTTTTCGACCGTGATGTCGCCGCGCGCGAGATCGATCCCGGTCGCGGCGCCGAGGATGAGCCGCGCGCCGGCGGCGCGAGCGAGTTGCACGAGATCGATATCGAGCGTCTCGCGGCTGTAATGACCGGCGACGAAGCCGGGAAGCATGCCGGAATAGGGCGCGGTCGGGTTCGGATCGATAAGCGTGAGCCGCGCGCCGGGGAGGGGATCCATCGCCCATTTGCGCAGCACGAGCGCATGTGTGTGACCGCCGCCGATAAGGACGAGATCGCGCGCGAGGGGCAGGGAAGGCGGGTGCATGGGCGGGCTCCTTCGGGGTTTCGGAGCGGGCTTAGCATGGCTGGCCGGGCGATCCCATGCGGCGCGGGCACCTCGGCAAGGCTTGCCGCCGGGGGCGGGATTGTCCAGAACGGGGCAGAGAGGGGGCGCTGCCCCCGCCGCCGCGGGGCGGCGACTCCCCCGGGATATTTGGGGCAAGAAGAAAGGGCGGGATATGGGCAGGACGATCATCATCACCGGGGCGGGGAGCGGGATCGGGCGTGACTGCGCGGAAACGTTCCTGCAGGCCGGCTGGCGTGTCGGGCTGATCGGGCGGCGGGCGGCACCGCTTGAGGAGATGGCCGGCGGGCATGAGCGGGCGCTGGCGCTGCCGTGTGACGTGACGGATGAAGGCGCGGTGGATGCGGCATTCGATGCGGCGATGCGCGCATGGGGGCGGCTCGATGCGCTGTTCAACAATGCCGGGATGGGGGTGTTCGGGGCGAGCATAGACGAGATCCCGGTCGAGGAATGGCGGCGCTGTATCGAGGTGAACCTGACGGGGAGTTTCATCTGCGCGCGCGCGGCCTTTGCGCGGATGCGGGCGCAGGTGCCGCAGGGCGGGCGGATCATCAACAACGGTTCTATCTCGGCGCATGTGCCGCGCTGGGGCTCGGCGCCCTATACGGCGAGCAAGCATGCCATAACCGGGCTGACCCGGTCGATCTCTCTCGATGGGCGGGAATTCGGGATCGCCTGCGGGCAGATCGATATCGGCAATGCCGGGACCGAGATCGTGGCATCCTTGCGCCGGCAGGCGGAGGCGGCCGGGCGCGAGGTCGAGCCGGTGATGGATGTGGCGGATGTGGCGGCATCGGTGCTGCATATGGCGCAGTTGCCGCTGGAGGCGAATGTGCAATTCATGACCGTGATGGCGACGAATATGCCGTATATCGGGCGTGGATAGACGGTTTTGCCTGTTTCGGCGCGAAGGATGCGGTATAGGCAGGCTCGCGCGCAGGCGCGATGACGGAAACGGTCGGGAGATCACGATGACAGGTATCAAGGATGTGCTTGCTTGTGCGGCGCTGGCGCTCGGGATGGCGGGCAGCGCGGCGGCGCAGGAGGTGACGCTGCGGATGCACCAGTTCCTGCCCGCGCAGGCGAATGTGCCGGCCAATATCCTTCAGCCCTGGGCGGACCGGGTCGAAGAGGCGTCGGGCGGGCGGATCGAGATCCAGCATTTCCCGTCGATGCAGTTGGGCGGCACGCCGCCGCAGCTGATCGATCAGGCCATCGACGGCGTTGTCGATATCATCTGGACGGTGGCCGGCTACACGCCGGGGCGGTTTCCGCGCTCGGAAGTGTTCGAGCTGCCCTTTACCGTGAGCGACGCCGGAGCGGCGTCGGCGGCGTTCTGGGAGATGACGCAGGACGAGGCGGTGCGGGAGGAATACGCCGATTTCAAGCTGCTGGGCGTGTGGGTGCACGGGCCGGGGGTGATCCATTCCGAAGAACCGATCGAGGTGCCGGGCGATCTGCGCGGGGTCAAGCTGCGCGCGCCGACGCGGGTGACGAACATGCTGCTGAACGATCTGGGCGCGAGTGCCGTGGGCATGCCGGTGCCGGCGCTGCCCGAAGCGCTTTCCAAGGGGGTGGTCGATGGTGCGCTGCTGCCCTGGGAGGTGACCGGGGCGTTGAAAGTGGCCGAGATGGTCGGCCATCATACCGAGTTCGAGGGCGCGCCGCTTTACACGATGCCATTCCTTTTCGCGATGAACCGCGACAGCTACGAGGCGTTGCCCGAGGATTTGCAAGCGGTGATCGATGCGCAATCGGGGCTGGAGTTTTCGCGCGAGGCCGGGCGGCAGATGGCGATCGACGATGGGCCGGCGCGCGAGGCGGCGCTCGATCTTGGGAACGAGGTGATCACGGTCAACGGTGCCGAAGCGGAGGCGTGGCACGCCGCGGCGCAGGGTACGATCGCGCGCTGGACTGCCGAGATGGAGGCAAAGGGCATCGATGCGGAGGCGCTGATCGCCCGCGCGGCGGAGCTTGTGGACAAGCATAGCGAGTGACAGCGGCGCGCGTCAGGCGGGGAATCGCGCTTCTGGCGCAGGGCATGGCCCTGATCGGTGGGGCCGTGCTCCTGGCGCTCATCGCCCTGACGTCGGTGTCGGTGCTGGGCCGGGGGCTTGATACGCTGGCCTATTCGGGGCGTCTGCCGCAATCCTTGGCGGATGGGCTGATCGCATTGGGAGCCGGGCCGATCACGGGCGATTTCGAGCTGGTCGAGGCGGGTATCGCCTTCGCGATCTTCGCCTTTCTGCCGATCTGCCAGTTGCAGGGCGGGCATGCGACGGTGGATATCTTCACCTCGCGGCTGGGCGCGCAGGCGCAAGCCTGGCTTGCCGCGCTTTGGGAGGGGCTGCTGAGCGCCGCGATCTGTCTCATCACCTGGCGGCTCGGCGCGGGGATGCTGGATAAGCTGGGCAACGGCGAGACGACATTCCTGCTTCAATTTCCGGTCTGGTGGGCCTATGCCGCGAGCCTTGCGGCGGCGGCGGTCGCCTCGGTGGTGGCGATCTGGTGCGTCCTGGCGCGGCTGGCGCAGGCCGGGGCGGGGCAGGGCAATGCGCCGGGCGGGGAGGCGGAATGAGCCTGCTCGAGCTTGGGCTGTGGTCCTTTCCGGTGCTGCTCGCGCTGATTTTCCTGCGCGCGCCGATCGGGCTGGCGATGCTGCTTTGGGGGATCGGCGGCTTCTGGATCGCGCTGGGCAGCCCGGATGCGATCCTCGCCAAGCTGAAATCGGAAACCTATTCGACCTTTTCAAATTACTCGCTGTCGATCATCCCGATGTTTCTCTTGATGGGGCAGTTCGCCTCCGTGTCGGGCATGTCGCAGGCGCTGTTTCGGGCGGCGGAGGCGTGGCTCGGGCATCGGCGCGGCGGCGTGGCGATGGCGGCGGTGGGCGCATGCGCCGGGTTCGGGGCGATCTGCGGCTCGTCGCTGGCGACGGCGGCGACGATGGGGCGCGTGGCGCTGCCGGAATTGCGGCGGACGGGCTATTCGGGCGGCTTCTCGACCGCGACGCTGGCGGCGGGCGGCACGCTGGGGATCCTCATTCCGCCGTCGGTGATCCTCGTGATCTACGCGATCCTGACCGAGCAGAATATCGCCAAGCTCTTTCTGGCGGCGGTTCTTCCCGGAGTGCTCGCGGCGCTGGGCTACATCATCGCGATATCGCTTTATGCGCGGCGCCATCCCGGCGAGATCGGGCAGCGCGCGCCGATGCCTTATGCCGAACGCTGGCGCGCGCTGGGCGAGGTCTGGCCGGTGCTGCTCGTTTTCTTGCTGGTCGTAGGCGGCATCTATGCCGGATGGTTCACGCCGACCGAAGGCGCGGCCGTGGGGGCGGCCGGGACCGGCGTGATCGCCGCGCTGTCGGGGCGCATGACGCTGGCGCGGCTGCGCGAGAGCCTGATTTCCACCGCGATCAGCAGCGCGATGATCTTTTTTATCGTGCTCGGCGCGGCCTTCTATAACGGGTTTCTGGCGCTGACGCAGGTGCCGCAGGCGCTGTCGCTCTGGGTGGTCGAGATGGGGCTGGCGCCGCTCGCGGTGCTTCTGATCATCCTTGCCTTCTACCTGCTCTTCGGTTGCGTGATGGACAGCCTGTCGATGATCCTTCTCACGGTGCCGATCTTCTTTCCGGTCATCTCGGCGATGGATTTCGGATTTGTCGAGCTGGCAGCGTTGCAGGCCGATGCCGCGCGAGAGGTGTTGGCGGCGGGGGTTCCCGAGGGGATGGGACCGGAGATGCTGGCCGGGATCGAGCAGGCCATCGCGAGTGGCGCGGAGCTCAGCCGTGAGCAGATGCGGGCGCTGGATATTCGCGTCACGCAAGGGATCGCGGAGCGGATCGAGGCGGAATATGTCGCGATCTGGTTCGGGATACTGGTGCTGGTCGTCGTCGAGGTCGGGTTGATCACGCCGCCGGTCGGGATGAACCTGTTCATCATCAATTCGATGGATCGCGATACGCCGCTGGTTGCGACCTATCGCGCCGTTCTGTGGTTCATCGCGTCGGATATCCTTCGCATCGCGCTTCTGGTGCTCTTTCCCGCGATCACGCTGGTCTGGCTTTACTAGCCCGCCGAGGCGCGGCACACAGGGGCAGGACAATCGCAGGGAGAGGCGTGATGAAATTTCTGGTGGGCGATCTGGATGGCAAGCGTTCGGTGTTCGCGGTGCGCGGCGACGGGGCTGTCGATCTTTGCGCAATCGATCCGCGCGTCGGACAGGACTTGATGGCGCTGATCCGCGACGATGGCCTGCGTGCATCGGTGTTGGAGCGGGCCGCACAAGCGGAGACCGTGCCGGTGGATCGCATCGCACCGGCTTTGCCGCTTGCCGATCCGGGCAAGATCATGTGCCTGGGGCTGAACTACGCCGATCATGCGAAAGAGGCCGGGATGGAGGTGCCGGACTATCCGACCGTCTTCATGCGCAGCCGAACCTCGCTGGTGCCATCTGGCACGCCTTTCGTGCGCCCGGCCTGTTCGGACGCGCTCGATTACGAGGCCGAGCTGATGATCGTGATCGGCCGCGGCGGACGGCATATCGCGGAGGAGGACGCGCTGGGCCATGTGTTCGGTTATACCACCTTCAACGACGCGACATTGCGCGATTTCCAGAACAAGACCCAGCAATGGACGCCGGGCAAGAATTTCGACGCTACCGGCGCCGTCGGCCCCTATGTCGTGAGCGCCGATGCGCTGCCCGCCGGGGCGTCTGGGCTGGCGATTTCGTGCCGCGTGAATGGCGAGACGCTGCAATCGTCGAACACGGATGAGATGATCTGTCCCGTTGCGCGGACGGTTGCGATCCTGTCGGAATTCACCACGCTGGAGCCGGGCGACCTGATCGCGACGGGCACGCCATCAGGCGTCGGCATGGCGCACCGGCCAGAGCCGCGCTGGCTGCGCCCCGGCGATCACGTCGAGGTTGAGATCGAGAGGATCGGAACCTGTGTGAATCCGGTGATCGCGGAAGGGACCGGATAGCGCTTCAAGGAGGTTTACCAAAAGCCAAAGTGTTGCTTTCCCGAAACGCGCTTATTGGGTGAAAGGCCCGGTTCGAAACATCCAAGACTGTCGCAATTTCAATTCTTTAGCGGCGTCTTCTTCGAAACAGGTTGCGAATCGTCGTATTACCGACCTATTAATATTTCATAAATGCTGACGTAGTTTTGTAGAAAGTTGTTTGTAGGCGCGGTTTCTATAGATAATCTGATATTGGGTAACGGTCTTTTGTAGGCGCGTGTAGAGGTAGAGTTGTGGAACGTCTCGTGTTTCGGGCAGCGATATTGGGGGCCATCCTGTCCGGCCCCGTGCATGCCCAGGATCTGGTCTTTCAGTTCACCAACCCGTCCTTCGGCGGCAATACCTTCGCCTCCTCTCATCTTCTGTCGCTGGCCGATATCCAAAACCAGCACACGGAAAAGGAGAAGAGCGCCTCGCGAGCGACGAGCTCGCAATCCGATCTTTTCGTTCGCCAGCTTCAGAGCCGCCTTCTGTCGTCGCTCTCTTCGGGGCTTTCCGAGGTGATCACGGGCGCTCAGCCCGGCGACACGGATACGATCGTGATCGGCGATCAACAGATTTTCTATGAACGGTCTTTGGAAAACATCCGCGTGCAGATCACCAATCTGCTGGACGGATCGAGCACGGAGATCGTTTTGCCGGTCGTCGAAGGGGCGGAGGCGATCAACTGAGTCTTGCCGGCCCGTCCGGCGAATGGGGTGAGTTTTAGATGAAGCGTTTGCGTTCCAGGTTTGCACTATGTCTTGCGTCCTTGGCATTCGTGGCAGGATGCGACGCGATGCATGATATGGCGCAGGAGCCGGAACTGCCCGCCATCACCTCCACGCGCAGCGCGCTTCTGACCTTGCCGGAACCGGCGAGCCGGGTCGATGTGGCGGTCTACCAGTTCGAGGATCTGACCGGCCAGTTCAAACCGTCCGAGGGGTTTCAGACCCTGTCCAAAGCCGTTTCGCAGGGCGGCGCGCCGGTGCTGATCAAGGCACTGCGCGATACCGGGCAGGGATCGTGGTTCCGCGTGATCGAACGCGCCAATCTCAAGAACCTACTGCAGGAGCGGCGCGTCATTCAGGAGATGCGCCAGCTTTATCTCGGCGAGGAAAAGATCAATCCCAAGGCGCTGCCGCCGATGCTCTTTGCAGGGGTCATCATCGAGGGCGGCGTGGTCGGCTATGACACCAATGTCATCACCGGGGGCGCGGGCGCCGCGCTACTGGGGATCGGCGCGCGGAGCGAGTATCGCAAGGATACCGTGAGCGTCAATCTGCGCACCGTCAGCGTCAAGACCGGGGAGGTTCTGGCCTCTGTCGTCGTGCAGAAATCCATCATCTCGACAAGCGCGGGCGCGAGCGTGTTCCGCTATATCGAAATCGACGAAATTCTCGAGCTCGAAGGCGGCGTGACCGCCAATGAGCCGGGCTTTGTCGCGCTGACCCGGACCATCGAGAAGGCGATCTATGCGCTCATCATGGAAATGGCCGAGCGCGATCTATGGAGCTTCAAGAACGAGCGCACAGGTGAAATGCTCGTTCGGGAGTATCTGAACGAGGACGGGCGTGCGCGTCCGGGCTCGATCTCTAACCAGAATTACGAGGACGCGAGAACGTCCCGCAAGACCTCGGCCGTGATAACGCCGGGCGAGGCAAACACAATCTGAGCAGTATGACATATCGCCCGGTCATCCGGGCGAGTTGAAGGAGGATGCGGCGTCCACTCGGCTGGACACCTAAGACGCCGCACCCTGATCAAGGGCCGCGTTCGCGCGGCCGTCAACCAGCACCAGAGATGCTCTGGTGCTTATAATAGAGGTTTGCCTCATGAAAAAGCACCTTATCGCAACTGCCTCCGTTCTTGCGCTGTCTTTTGCCGGCCAGGCGATGGCCAATGACAGTTTCATCGACCAGATCGGGCTGGGCAATTCGACTTTGATCGACCAGACCGGCGGTGTCGAAGGCGTGTCTTCCGTTATCCAGGACGGCACGAACAATGTGGCTGAGGTCACGCAATCGGAAAATCCCAATGGGATCCCCAATTTCAGCATTCCGACGAACGATGCGTCGATCATGCAGGTCGGAGAGAATGCGCGCGCGCGGATCACGCAGTCGAACCCCGATCAGCCGAACGCACCGACCAATAGCGCGACGATCACGCAATACTCCAACGGCACGCCGCAGACGCCGCCGGATGGTATTCCGTCGGGCTTCAGCGTGAACGCGAATATCGTTCAGACCGGGTCGGGCAACACCTCCGACATCCTGCAGTCGGATCGCCCCGCAGGCTCCGGCCCTGCCTCTGGCGTGACGGCCTATAACGAGCAAGTCGGGAAGGACAACCAGTCATCGATCACGCAGGCCGTGCGCAACGAGGATGCCGATCCTTATTCCGACGTGGATGTCTTTCAGTTCGGCGATGCGAATATCTCGAATGTCGAGCAGGGCGGCTCCGACTCGCGTGTGCTTGTCGAGCAGAATGGCGTGAACAACTTCTCGAATGTCGAGCAGCGCACCAATCGCGAGATGATCGCGACCGTCGAGCAGGATGGCAGCGATCACGAGAGTTTCGTCACCCAGACGGCGCGGACGGTCGAGGCCACGGTTAAGCAAAGCGACACAAGTCAATTCTCGACTGTCTTCCAAGGTCCGCAAAGCCGCTATTCCGAGGCAACAGTCACCCAGAGCGGTGACAACAACGACAGCGATGTCTCGCAAACCAACACGAGCGCCATCGCGACGGTCACGCAATCGGGCGTCGACGGATCGAGCACGATCTCGCAATCCGATGGCGAGGGCGCGGAGGCGACGCTGATGCAATCGGGCTTCGGCAACTACAACCTGATGACGCAGACCGGCGACGATCAGACCGCGTCCGTCACGCAATCGGGCGATCTGAACGACAGCACCATCACGCAGAGCGGCAACGATCAGCTGGCGACGGTGCTCCAGACCGGCGACAACAACGCGAGTTTCATCACCCAGAGCGATGACAACCAGATCGCCTATGTCGAGCAAGCGAGCCACAACAACTACAGCGAGATCACACAGTCGGGCATTGGCGCCGGAAACACGGCGAATGTCTACCAACTCGCAACGAGCGGCAACTCCTCGATCATCTCGCAAGCCGGCACAGGCAACCTTGCCACAGTCAACCAGTAACGCGTTCCGTTCGGCCCGCCGCTCAACGAAACGCGGGTCGAACCTTTGTTCAAAAGGATCAATGATATGAAAAATCTTCTTCTCACCACCGCCATCACCCTTGGAATGACCGGCGCGGCGCTCGCCAATGATAGCACGATCGATCAGATCGGCCTGTCCAACATGGCGACCGTCGATCAGACAGGCGGCAGCGAAGGCATCTCCGGCATCGAACAGATCGGCGGCTCGCATCAGGCTAGCGTTACGCAATCGGACAATCCGAATAACGGCACGCCGAATTTCAACGTCGCGTCGAACACGTCGAACATCTACCAGGAAGGCTCCGGCGCGGAAGCGACCGTGAACCAGACTGGCGATCCGAACGGCAACCCCGGCAACGTGTCCACAATCGAGCAGTTCAACGATGGCCCGCCCGCAGCTGTCGCTATTGTGGAGCAGGACGGAACGAACAACAGCTCTTTCGTGTCGCAGGGCCGGGATGTCGATCCTCTCGACCGCCGGGGGCAAACAGCCGACGTGTCGCAGATCGGGCATGACAACAGTTCGAGTGTGATTCAGAGGGGCAATCTGAACACCGCGAATGTGACTCAAACGGCCGATGGCAATACGTCGATTGTCGATCAATCGGGGCTCGACAACCTCGCCGACGTTTTGCAATCGGGCAATGGCAACCTGAGCACCGTCACCCAAAGCGCCAATTTCGGCACGGTCGATGTGGAGCAGTCGGGTGACAACAACATCAGCGATGTGACGCAGTCCGGTCGCGCCAATAGCTCTGTCGCGGCG
Source organism: Marivita sp. GX14005 (assembly GCF_023370775.1). GTDB lineage: Bacteria > Pseudomonadota > Alphaproteobacteria > Rhodobacterales > Rhodobacteraceae > Marivita. Next base: position 105,738 of record NZ_JAMCCQ010000001.1, on the reverse strand, counting down.
CTGATCCTGCAGGATGGCAATGACAATACCAGTACCGTTCTGCAAACCTCGCTCGTGGCGGGGGCGGGCAGCGCGAACCAGTTCGCCGAAGTCACGCAATCGACCGATGGGAACAGCTCCTACATCGAACAGGATGGCGGCGATCCGGTCGCGGATGCGTCCAATCCGGGCAACAGCGCGTCGGTGTTCCAAATGGTGACAGCCGGCAATGTCTCGACCATCTACCAGTCGGGCGCCGGGAACACGGCGACGGTTAACCAGTAACAGGGTTTGCGTTTGGGGCCTCGCGCGTGAAGCGCGGGGCTCGCCAAGCGCGCAGTCAGGATGAACACCATGAAAAATCTACTTCTCACCTCCGCCATTACGCTCGGCATGACAGGCGCGGCCTTCGCCAATGACAGCCAGATCGACCAGATCGGGCTGGGCAACGACGCGACAGTCACCCAGAGCGGCGGCACCGGCAGCGGGTCCGTGGTTCTGCAAACCGGCGACAACGATATCGCGACGGTCGTGCAATCCGATACCGGCGGCAGCGATACCAACTCCTCGACCATCCAGCAGCTCGGCGGATCGGGCACGCAAACGGCGACCGTGACGCAGAGCTATAATGGAAGCGGGCTGGAAAACACCGCGCTGATCGTTCAGGATTCGACGCAGGGCGGCAATGTCGCGGCCGTCACCCAGGATGGCGACGATAACTTCGCGGATGCGCGGCAGGGGCCGGGGGCGGCGGTCAACTGTTTCGATCCGTTCGGATGCTCTGGAACAACGCCGGCGGCGATCACCAACAGCGACACGAACATCGTGCAGAGCGGCACGAACAATTCCGCAACGACGACCCAGATCGTCGGATCGAATGGAGGCGACAATAACCGCGCCGCTATCGATCAGAACGGGCTCAGCAACAACGCCTCGATTTTGCAGGGAACGGGAGCGGTTGCGAACACATGGTTCATTCCGAACCCCGCATCGACCGACAATGACAACCTTGCAGACATCCTGCAGGACGGCGACGGCAACGCCTCGATCATTGCGCAGGGCGGAGAATCCGGCGTCGCGTTCAGCTCTCAATTCGGCAATGACAACAGCTCGGATATCGTGCAGTCGGGCGGAATACCGGGGCTGGGGAACGCCACGACCGTCGTTCAGGACGGGGATCGCAACACAAGCACCGTCACGCAGAGCTCGACCAATGGCGATCTGCCTGTGGTTCCCTCCGGAACGGTCGCGAATGTCCAGCAGACCGGCAACGACAACGAAAGCCACGTCACGCAGAAACCGCTTGGCGGGCATTTCGCAAGCGTCATGCAGATGGGCGACGATCACTTCAGCCTGATCGAACAGGATGGTTTGCTCAATATTGCCAAAGTCACCCAGGAGTTGCATGACCAAAGCAGCGAGGTCCATCAGACCGGGCCGTCCATCGTCGGTCCGCTCGGCAATACGGCGATCGTCAATCAGACGATAACCGCCGGGAACACCTCCTATGTCTCGCAGCAGGGCATCGGCAATCAGTCGACCGTGCTGCAATAAGCGGCGATCCGGTGTAACATGACCCATGCGCCGCCGGGCGTCCGGCCTGGCGGCGCATCACAACAGGGATAGCGCCATGACCCTTCCAACACGCCTTTGCCTACTCTGCGTTCTCGCGGCGAGCCCCGTCCTCGGGCAGGACAACATCGCCCAGATCACGCAGGAGGCCGGCGGCAACATCACCACCCTCGATCAGAGCCGCGCGGCCGGCGGCGAAGTCGCGATCGAGCAGATCGGCAGCGACAATTCCGCGGATATCGCCGATCAGGGCGCGAACAGCCTCCTGCTCGTCGAACAGCGCGGGGCAGAGCAAAGCGCGCTTGTGCGGCTGAGCGGCGATGGCAACGAGGGCGATCTGGTGCAGGACGGGCTCGGCAACCGCGCCGATCTGGCCATCACGGGCACGGTCAACAGCTTCCGGATCGACCAGAGGGCAAGCGACTCCGACCCCGCCCGGAGCGGCAACCGCCTGACGTTGAGCCAGACCGGCATCGGCAATATCGCCTTCACGACGCAGGACGGATCGGAAAACCGCATGACGCTGCGCCAGACCGGCGACGACAATTTCGCCGACATGTCGCAGGACGGCCGGGCGAATCTGATGGAACTCGAACAGAACGGGCCGGGCAATACGGCCGAACTGAAACAGATCGGCATCGCCGCGGCGCCGATCATTGTCACCCAGACCGGCGGAATGTCGGTTCAGATCACCCAGACGGGGGAATGACCCATGACAGATAATCGCAACACATGGCCGGGCAGGTGGCTCGCGGCCGTTCTGGCCCTCGGGCTCGGGCCGGGAGCCGCTATGGCCGACAGTGCCGATCCCGGCTGGATCGTCGCCACCCGGGAAGGCGGGGCGGTGCAACTCGAAGTTTTCTCGAAGCTGGAGAATGGCGAGCCGGGCCGCTACGAATTGCAGGCGACCAAGATCGGGCCGAGCGGCAAATCCGTCAGCCGCCAGACCGGCACCATCCCCGCCACACATGACGCCGCCGCGCCACTCTCGGTCTCTCGCTTGTCCCTGGAGCCGGGCGCGACATTGCTGGTCGAGCTGAAAGTACAAACCGCCAACGGCCAAACCCACGAATCCCGCGCGGAATTCGACGGGGAGTAAAGGTAAAGGGGTGAAATGGTGCCCCCACACGGAACTAACGCATTGTTTTTTATTGTTTTTATTTGTACATCTTTGCCCGTACCCACCTAAAAACATGGCCGCAGTTGTCCTGTCATGTCTTGTCGTGTCCGTCCTTATCCACTAACTTAGGGTGGATATTTAGGGGGATATGAAATGCGGGCACAGAACAGGCTTTCGGCGCAATTCGTCAAATCCGCACCAGTGGGCAAACACTGCGATGGGGCTGGGCTGTGGCTGGTGAAGCGCGAGGATGGCGGGGCGCAGTGGGTACAGCGTGTAACCGTTTACGGAAGGCGCAAGGAAATGGGTTTGGGTGGCTTCCCAACCGTGTCGCTGGCCGAAGCCCGCAAACAGAGCGAACGCTGGCGCAAGGTCGCTGCGGCGGGGCGCAACCCCATGAAGGAACGTGAAGCCGAAGAACGCGCAGCGCGGCGCGAGGATATATCGCTTGCCATTATCACGGAGGATGCGTTCGAGGCGCGCAAGGCCGAACTCAAGGGCGACGGAACGGCGGGCCGGTGGTTGTCTCCCCTGAGCATTCACGTTTTGCCGAAGCTGGGCAAAGTGCCAGTAACCGACTTAGACCAGCGCGACATTCGCGACACGCTGGCCCCTATCTGGCACACAAAGGCCGACACAGCGCGCAAAGCCTTGAACCGCCTTTCAATTGTGATGAAGCACGCGGCGGCGCTGGGCTTGGATGTGGATTTGCAGGCGACCGAAAAGGCGAAGGCGCTGCTGGGGAAAACCCGGCATGTGCCTAAGAATATCCCGGCGATGGATTGGCGCGATGTGCCTGACTTCTACGCAAGCCTCGAAGAACCGACGCCAACCCATCTGGCGCTGCGCCTTCTTATCCTGACCGGCGTGCGTTCGGGGCCGCTGCGCAACATCCGCTTAGACCAAATCGAAGGCGACGTGTGGACCGTGCCAGCAGAAGCGATGAAGGGCCGCAAAGGTGCGACCGATGATTTTCGCGTGCCCCTGTCGGCAGAAGCCCAGCGCGTGATTGACCTAGCGCGACCGCACGCCCGCAAAGGCTATTTGTTTCCGAACAGCCGAAAGGGCGTAATCAGCGACATGACGCTTTCGCGGCACATGGAACGGCGGGGGCTGGAAGCGCGCCCGCATGGATTCCGCACCAGCCTGCGCACTTGGCTGGCCGAAGCGACTGACGCCCCGCACGAAGTCGCAGAAGCGATGCTGGCGCATGTGGTGGATGGTGGCGTGGTGCGGGCCTATCGACGCACAGATTATCTCGCCAAGCGCGCCCCGCTGTTAGAGCGCTGGGCCGACCTTGTGACCGGCGGCGCTGGGCGGCTGGTGAAACTGGCGGGGGCAGTATGATAAAACAAAAGAACCGTGCCTTCTTAGGTGGCAAGGACTGGTCGCCAAGAGATACATTTGTTCGAACCTTTGTCAGCAAAGACGAGATTGAAACCGCGCTAGACAGCGCGGTTTCAGGCATTGCTTCTCAAGCTAATCAAGGGAAACAGCTTGCCCCCGGCTGGCATCTTATGTCGGCAATTGGGGTCGATTTCATAGAGATTGGCGAAGCCAAGTTTCCCCATCTGGATGAAGCTCGCGCGGCTAAACTGGTCGATCTGGCTTGCAAAAATTGCCACGCTTTCGATTTAGCGCAACATATCGCGGGGATGCAAATTGTTGCCCTCAAGGTCACTGGTGTCGATACTTGCCCGGTTTTGACCACTTTCGGGGCAAAAATCCTCAATGGAGAAGCGAAACGTCCGCGTCAATATGGACGGCCACTTGGCAACGACGCATTGCTCAAGTTGTGGCAATACTTGCTTTGTAAATTTATTGTCGCAACAACCACGGTTCGACTGACTCGAAATGATGCTACCGATGATGGTTTCAGCGCCTGCGATGCCGTGGCCGATGCCTTCACCCGCGCCAACCGATATACGACCTATTCTCAAGTGAAGTCTGTTTGCTTTGACAAAGGCGCTAAAGAAATTCGCGAATTAGCGGATTACATCGGACTTATAGACCCGTTCGAGCCGCCAAGCCCAGTGTCGTAAAATAGACCTCACTTAAACTCCACGAAAACCGAAACACGCAGGGCCATCCTCGCACCATCTGAAACACAGAAGGATGATGCGATATGCAGAAATACCTCACTCTAACTGAATTGCGCGCCAAGCTGGGCAATCGCTCACGCTCTGCAATCTATGCCGACTTGGCGGCGGGCCGTTTGCCCCAGCCCATCAAGCTTGGGGGCCGCATCTATTGGGCAGAAGGCGATGTGGACGCCCATCTAAGCACCTTGCGCGAAAAGGCCGCTTGATATGAGCGGCGGAAACGAAGTGACCCGGAACCTGTTGGGGCAGGAACCGGGCCGGAAATATCGCCATGCGACTGCGGCGGATACTCCGAAAATAGCACACCGCAAAGCCAAGCGCCACAATTCTGGCACGCCCTATCGTGTCACGCCAAGTGCAGGCGACCCGTTCCGCATTGTCGTTTCGGGCCGTGACCGCTGGGCGCTCGAAGAACTGCGCAAGGCCGGGGCCAAGGGCTGCACGCCCATCGACAACCCCGCGCCCCGTTGGAGCGCGTATGTGTTCAACCTGCGTGAACTTGGCGTTGACATCGAAACCATCACCGAATCGCACGAAGGCGTCTTTCCGGGGCATCACGGGCGCTATGTGCTGCGCTCTGGTGTGGCCCCTGACTGGAAAGGGGGTACGCAATGACCCGATTGCAGATCCTCTATCTTCGCCGGTTTCACGGTCTGACCGAAGCGCAGGCGAACGCGCTGGCCGCTCTGATCTGGGGGGCCGCGCAATGACAGATGCATGCGACCTGACACGGGCGCTGGGCGGCAAGTGGTATCGGTCTTACGGGGCGGCAGCTTGCCCCGTTTGCCAGCCCCAGCGGCAAAAACACCAGAACGCCCTGACTTTGGCCGATGGCCGCAACGGGCGGCTGGTGCTGGATTGCAAGAAAAGCGGCTGCGCCTTTCTCGACGTTCTGGCGGCGGCTGGTCTGCGGACGGGGGATTACACGCCCCCGGACGCGGCAACGCTGGCCCGGCGCGAAGCCGAACAACGGGCCGAAGCCATAAAACGGACGGCGCAGGCGAAACAGGTGTGGAGCGAAGCTCAGCCCATCGCGGGCACGCTTGCGGAAACCTACCTGCGCAGCCGTGGCATCACCTGCGACCTGGGCCAGGTGTTGCGCTTTCACGGGCAATGCTTCCACGGGCCGACCGCCAAGCGCTATCCCGCGCTGGTGGCCGCTGTGCAGGGGGCAGACGGGGCGTGCGTGCATCGCACGTGCCTGCGCGCCGATGGCTCGGGCAAGGCCGAGATTGACCCGCCCAAGCTGATGCTGGGGGCCGTCACGGGCGGCGCTGTGCGGCTCACGGACGGGCCGGGGCCGCTGGTGGTGGCCGAAGGCATCGAAACCGCCCTGAGCCTTGCCTCTGGCCTACTGCGCACGCCTGCGACCGTCTGGGCCGCGCTGTCCACATCGGGCATCCGAGGCCTGCGCCTGCCGGACAAGCCGGGGCGGCTGACCATCGCCCCCGATGGCGACACGGCGGGCCGTGAAGCTGCAAACGCATTGGCCGCACGGGCGCACGCGCTGGGCTGGCAAGTCTCGCTCTTGCCTGCCCCCGATGGCCGCGACTGGAACGACATTCTGACAATGAAAGGGGAAGTCGTATGAACGCGCCCCAGCCTATTCAATACACGCCCGAAGGGCCGCAACCGCTGGTGCGCGGCATTGCCCCCGGCGCAGCTTATCCCGTTCACGCGCTGGGGCCGCTGCGCGGGGCCGTAGAAGCGGTGCAAGGCATTACGCAAGCTCCCGTCGCCATCCCGGCGCAATCCGCGCTGTCGGTGGCTTCTCTAGCCGTGCAGGGCTTTGCCGATGTGGACACGCTGGGCGGGCCGCGTGCGCTGTCGCTCTATGCCTTGACCATCGCCCGAAGCGGGGAACGGAAATCAGCCTGCGACGCGCCGCTGATGGCGGCGCTGCGCGACCATGAACGGGAGCAGGCTATTGCCCAGCGCGACGCGATGGAAAGCTGGCGCAACGCGCAAGCGCTCTGGAAAGGCGAACGCGACCGCATCCTTTTGGACGCCAAGAAAGGCAAAGGGGAAAAGCGAACGGCGGCGCAAGCTGACCTCGAAGCGCTGGGGCCGGAACCCGAAGCCCCGCCATCCGCTGACCGGACCGTGACCGAACCGACCTTCGAAGGGCTGACCAAGCTATTCGCAACGGGCCAGCCCAGCCTTGGCCTTTTCTCGGATGAAGGCGGGCAATTCTTGGGCGGGCACGCCATGAACAGCGACAACCGCCAAAAGACCTTGGCGGCATTAAACGACCTTTGGCAGGGGAACCCCATCCGGCGCACGCGCTCGGGCGATGGACACGCGACGCTCTACGGGCGGCGGCTGGCGGTACACTTGATGGTGCAACCGACCGTCGCGCGGGGCTTCATGGCTGACCCGCTGGCGGCGGATACCGGCTTTCTGCCCCGCTTCCTGATGTGCGAACCGCCCAGCGCCATTGGAACCCGGATGCAAGCCAACGCGCGGCGCGATGACATGGCGCTCGGCGCATTCGGGGCACGGCTGCGCGCCATCCTCGAAACGCCCATGCCGATTGACCCGGAAACCCGCGAATTGCAACCGCGCATCCTTGGTCTTGCCCCCGACGCCCGCACATTGCTGGCGGGCTTTGCCGACGCGACCGAAGCGGCACAATCCCCCGGCGGTGACTTGGCGCATATCACGGGTACGGCATCGAAGGCGGCGGAACAGGCGGCGCGCATTGCAGGCGTGCTGACGTTGTGGCGTGACCTCGAAGTGCAACAGGTGCAGCCCAGCGACATGGCCGACGCCATTACACTAGCGCAATTCTATCTGTCTGAGGCTTCACGGCTGGCAAGCGCTGCAACCGTATCTGCGGAAATCGACAAGGCAGAAGCCTTACGGCGGTGGTTGCTGGAAAGCTGGGAACATCCTGAAATCATGGTGCGGGATGTGGTGCGGCTGGGACCGAACGCTCTACGCGAAAGCCCGAAGGCTAGAGCCGCGCTGGGCATACTCGAAAAGCATGGATGGGTGGTGCGGTTGGAGGCGGGCACGGTTGTGCGCGGCGCATCACGGTCCGAGGCATGGCACATCATGCGGAACGTTGGCGATGTGGTTTGACGCGCAAGCCGAACTCGCAAAGCTAGGCGGGGGCCGCGAAAGCGTGACCTACGCCCCTGCGACAACCGCGACTTCTGCGACACCAGCCCCGAATGTCGCAATTGTCGCGAGTGTCGCAACGCCCAGCGCGCCAGAAATCACATCGCAACACCAGACAGCCGGGGGCCGCGTGAAGACTTGGACCGGCCGTGTCGTATCTCTGGATGAATGGCGAAGCCTGACCGAATGGCAAAGGCAGGGGCCGAATGGGCGGTGCTGGTGCGGCAACACTTCGAATTGGATAAACCTGAAAGGCGAATGACATGGCAAACAACGTTCAACAAACATCCGGCAAAAATCCGGAACCGGCACAGCGCAAGACGCCATCCATGACGGTCTATGAGGATGACAGCAACACGCTGCAAATCGACATTGCCGGGGACTATTCCCGCATATCGAGCAATGCAGTCAGCAAGCCTGTCGCGCTGGGCTTGATTGGTCAGATTGCCACCCTTGGCACGCACGGAAGACGCGTTGATCAAGACGGGGCCAACTTCGTGGTTGGCTTTGTGGATGCGATGAAGCCGAAGGACGCAGCCGAAGCCCTGTTGCTGACCCAGATGGCGGCAACGCATCAGGCTACCATGATGCTGGCACGGCGCTTGAACCATGTTGAGAACATCCCGCAACAGGACGCGGCCGAACGGGCTTTGAACAAGCTGGCACGCAGCTACGCCGCTCAGATGGACACGCTCAAACGCTATCGCTCGAAAGGCCAGCAGACCGTGCGCGTGGAACGCGTGACCGTCGAAAGCGGCGGGCAGGCGGTAGTCGGAAATGTTGAAAGCGGGGGGCGGGGCCGTGAAGGAAAGTGACGCTAACCCCATGCAAAGCGCTCACAGCGCGCCCAGATGCACCGCAAAATCAAAGCGCACTGGTCAGCCATGCAAAGCGCCAGCCGTTCGCGGCTGGAGCGTTTGCCGGATGCACGGCGCTCGGAGCGGGGCAAAGGCCGGTGCAGCGCACCCCAACTGGAAACACGGGCCGCGCTGCGCTGAAGTTGTGAAAAGACGGAGTCGCTTTTTGATGAGGGCTCAGACCAGATTTCTAAATGAACACGTCAATTTGCACAGCATAGGTGTTTCCATCAGGTCCACCGGAACTTAGGTTGCTCACCTCGTAAAAGAATGTGCCTGTGCCATCTGCTTCAAAAGTGAATCCGGTGTTCTCGCCAGCCGAAGCGATGATAGAGTCGAAAATTCGGTTGTTTTGGTCGTAAAATGCCATTCGTACCGTTTCATCGGTAATACCCAAATCATTCATGTTGTTCAGTTCAACGGTATATTGCCGACCTGCTTCCAGCTCTATGCGGAACACATCCTCGTCACCGTTGCGCTCTATCTCGCCAGTTGTGACATCACCGAAGGTCAGTGCGGTTGCTGTGCTATTCCGATTGTTCGAGTGGTCATCGGAGCCAGAAAGCTCGTCAATTTGCACAGCATAGGTGTTTCCATCAGGTCCACCGGAACTTAGGTTGCTCACCTCGTAAAAGAATGTGCCTGTGCCATCTGCTTCAAAAGTGAATCCGGTGTTCTCGCCAGCCGAAGCGATGATAGAGTCGAAAATTCGGTTGTTTTGGTCGTAAAATGCCATTCGTACCGTTTCATCGGTAATACCCAAATCATTCATGTTGTTCAGTTCAACGGTATATTGCCGACCTGCTTCCAGCTCTATGCGGAACACATCCTCGTCACCGTTGCGCTCTATCTCGCCAGTTGTGACATCACCGAAGGTCAGTGCGGTTGCTGTGCTATTCCGATTGTTCGAGTGGTCATCGGAAGGCGTCGATGGCTGGTCATCATCCAAAATCGTGTGAAGCGCTTCAAATCCCTTGATGACCGTTCCACTTTGGTCAAGCACAGCACCTTGCGGATTGCTCAACTCAACACGGAATATCTCGTCAGGCTCGTACTCCGTATCACCCACAATCTCGACATCGAAGGTCCGCTGCGTTGTGCCAGGCGAGAACACTAGACTTCCCGAAGCTGCCAAGAAATCCACATCTGACTGCGCGGTGGAGCTGGCCGTTGCGTAGTCCACTGCTACCAAGTCATCAGACGCGCTCGACAGCGTTGCCGTAAAGGTCACAACCGTGTTGCCGTTATCGCCTTCGGTGGTTTGACCATTCGTCGGAGCAAGACTGACCGTTGGCAAAACTGGCAACCCACCACCGCCTGTATCGTCCACGGTAACTTGCCCGCCTTCGACCAGGTTCCCGCCATCGAGGGTCACACCGAGCACATCTTGTGCAAAGTCAGCGTAGTTCAGGTCCGCGCCGGTCGTATCGCCCACTAGAACGTTCTGACCAACTTTGTACGTAAAGGTATTCGCACCACGGATATCAATGACCGCGCCATTGCTCAGCGTCAGAATGGCTTGGTCAGAAACAACCAAGCTGCTGGTGATTGTCAGACCTGCTGGAAGCTCAATGGCGTTGTTGCCACCTTGGTCTACGATGGTGATAGTTTCACCGGCCCCGGTCAGGAAGGGGCTGATGCTGTAGGTCTGGTCGCGGCTGTCACCATTGTAAGTATCCCCGGCAGTTTGGGCCAAGACATAGCTTTCGGTTACGTTCTGAATCGCCATACTGATTTCCTTAAACGAGAAAATTGTTTGTCATCACCACCACCCACAGGCCAAAAAAAAGATAAGCGCAGCAGCCGGAGTCGCATTTTATCAACTTTAACTTGCAACAGTCAGTCAGCGTAAGCAAACTGGAAAAGGTGGGCAGGGCCGTGAAGAAAAGTAACATTAACCTGATGCAAAGTGCGCACGATGCGCCCAGATGCACCGCGAAATCAAAACGCACGGGTAATCCATGTAAAGCCCCAGCCGTTCGCGGTTGGGCAGTTTGTCGGATGCATGGCGCACGGGGCGGCGCAAAGGCCGGTGCTGGGCACCCGAACTGGAAACATGGCGCGCGTAGTGCTGATGCAATCGCTTTACGGAAGTTGGTGAACAAGCTGGGCCGTGAAGCACTCGATTTGGCCGAGGCGATAGACTTGCCCGAAACCAAAGCCATCATCGCCCTTAGGGGGGATATTTAGGGGGATACGGCAGACTGCATTATCCACTTAAACTACTGAAGGCAATGGTTTACGTAAATTTAATGGTGCCCCCACACGGACTCGAACCGCGGACCTACTGATTACAAATCAGTTGCTCTACCAGCTGAGCTATAGGGGCACTCTGGTGTGTGATTACTGAGTGCGGGAGCGGCGTGCAAGGGGCATTCGGGAGATTTTCGGTCGGAGGACGGTTTGCATCGTCCGCGCCGCGCTTGTATTCAGCGGGTGCCGAGCGGGAAAGTCCTCGATATGCAAATCGCCCTACATACCGGCCTGCACGAGACGGGCGCCGACCGGCTGCTGCGGACATTGCTGCGCAATCGCGACGGCGTTCGGCCCATGGGGGTTGCGGTGCCGGGGCCGGGAAAATACCGCAGGCTCATTTCGGAATGGCTCAATGCGCTGGGGGCTGAAATTCCGGCACCCGGAACGCGGGAGGTGTTGCTGGATGCGATGCTCGACGAGGATGGCGGTCATGTTGACCGATTGATCCTGTCGCATGAGAACCTCTTTTCGGTGCCCAAGATCGCGTTTCAGGGCGGCGTCGCCTATCGCCGGGCGCCGCGGCGTCTGCGGGCGCTGGCCGATGTGTTCGCCCCGGACGAGATCGAGATCTTCATCGCGCTGCGCAGCCCGGTGACTCTCCTGCCGGCCCTGCTTGCGACAACGCCGCACCAGACGCTGGAGACGCTTCTGGGCGGGCTCGATCCGGCGGAACTGCGATGGTCGGAATTGATGGCCCGGATCACGCAGGCGGTGCCCGGCGTGCCGATCACCGTCTGGTGCGACGAGGACAGCCCGCTGATCTGGGGGCAGGTGGTGCGCGAGATGCTCGGTGTGGAGCCTTCCTATCCGCTGATCGGCGCCTATTCACGGCTTGCCGATATCATGACGCAGGACGGTATGAGCCGCTTTCGTGCCTATCTCGGCGAACGTCCCGGCATTCCGGAGATACAACTGCGCCGGATCATGGAAGCTTTTCTGGACAAATATGCCGATGAGACCAAGATCGAGGATGAGCTCGATCTGCCGGGCTGGGACGCCGCATTCGTGCAGGAGATGTCGGATCGCTACGAAGAGGACATGTTCGATCTGTCGCGACTGCCGGGGGTGACGCTGATCACCCCCTGAGATCCTGCCCGGCGGCTCAGCTCATGCCGAGCGCTTCCTTATACATATCGAGCACCGCTTCTTCTTCCGCGATATCGTCCGGCTCGCGCTTGCGCAGCGCGATGACCTTGCGCATCACCTTGGTGTCGTAGCCCCGCCCCTTTGCTTCGGCCATGACTTCCTTCTGCTGCTCGGCGATGTCCTTCTTCTCGGCCTCCAGCCGCTCGAACCGTTCGATGAACTGGCGCAGCTCGTCGGCGGTCACGCGGTAATTGGCTTCGATTGCGCTGTCATCCATCGGTGCGGCTCCTTTGACTCTGCGCGCCGTCCTAGCCGCGCGGGCGGGGGCGATCAAGGGCTTGTCACCGCGCGGGCGATCAATTACCGCGCGGCGGGAACGCAGCGGATGGAGAGCGGGACATGGACATTCTGATCTGGTCGGGTGCGGCGCTGTCGCTGCTGGGGCTCGGCGGGCTGATCTATTGCATCATCCGCGTGAACCGCGCCCGCCGCGCCGGGCTGGAGGACGCGGCGCTGCGCGATGCGGTGCGGCAGGTCATGCCGATCAATCTCGGCTCGCTCTTCGCCTCGGTGCTGGGCCTGATGATGGTGATCCTGGGGATCTTCCTCGGCTAGGATCAGGCGACGTTCTTCAGGTCCGCTTTCGGCGTCACGCCAAGCGCGTGGCATACGTCGCGGGTCAATTCGGGGCGGTTGAGCGTGTAAAAATGCAGCGCATCGACGCCGCCGTCGATCAGTTCGGAGCAAAGCTCCGTGCAGATCGCGGTTGCGAGCAGATCCTCGCGCCCGTCACGCTCGGCCTTCTCGAAGGCGTCCGTGACCCAATCGGGGATGCGGGTGCCGCAATTCCTGGCGAAACGCGCCGCGCCCTTCCAGTTCTCGATCGGCAGGATGCCGGGGATGATCGGCTTGTCGATTCCGGCTTTCTCGCAGGCGTCGCGGAAGCGGAAGAAGGTCTCGGCCTCGAAGAAGAACTGCGTCAGCGCCTCGCTCGCGCCGGCGTCGAATTTGCGCTTGAGATAGGCCACATCGGCGCCGCTATCGGCGGCTTCGGGATGGGTATCGGGATAGGCGCCGACGCGGATGTTGAAATCGCCGGCCTCGCGCAGCCCCGCGATCAGATCGACGCTGGACGCGAAGCCGTCCGGGTGAGGCACGAAACCGCTCGACCCCTTGGGCGGATCGCCGCGAAGCGCCACGATATCGGTCACGCCCGCCGCGGCGAAATCGCGGGCGATTTGCAAGGTTTCCTCGCGGGTGGCGTCAACGCAGGTCAGATGCGCCGCGACCGGCAGGCCGGAAGATTTGTGCAGCGTCGCGACCGCCTCGCGGGTCAGATCGCGCGTGGTGCCGCCCGCGCCATAGGTGACGGAGACGAAACGCGGCCCCAGAGGCGCCAGCGCCTGCACCGTGTCCCAAAGCCGGAACGACGCCGCGAGCGTTTGCGGGGGGAAGAATTCGAACGAAATGGCCGGTGCGGGCATGATCGGGATCCTTGAATCTGCGTCCCGTCTTGTCGCACAGGGTGCATTGTGAGACAAACTCATAAATCTAATCACCAACATGAGAGCGGTTGATAATGCATATCGAGTTTCGCCATCTGCGCACGATCAAGGCGATCCATGATTTCGGCGGCGTGGCGCGCGCGGCAGACCAGCTCAACATCACGCAATCGGCGCTCAGCCATCAGATCAAGGCGCTGGAGGATCAGGCCGGGGTGGAGCTTTTCGTGCGCCGCTCCAAGCCGATGAAACTGTCCGCGGCGGGGATGCGGCTTTTGCGGCTGGCCGAGCAGGTGCTACCGCAGATCGAGGCGCTGGCCAGCGAGTTCGAGGGGTTGCGCGGCGGATCGACCGGGCGGATGCATATCGCCATCGAATGCCACGCCTGTTTCGAATGGCTGTTCCCGGTGCTGGAGGCGTTCCGCAAGAGCTGGCCCGAGGTCGATGTGGATATTCGCCCCGGCCTTGCGTTCGACGCGATGCCCGCGCTGCAGAAGGAGGAGGTCGATCTCGTCGTCTCCTCCGATCCCGAGGACATGACCGATGTGACCTTTACGCCGCTGTTCGACTACAACCCGGTCTTCGTCGCCTCCGCCGTGCATCCGCTGGCGCAAAAGCCGTTCATCGAGGCGGAGGATTTCCGGGGCCAGACGCTCATCACCTATCCGGTGGAGCGTTCGCGGCTCGATGTGTTCAGCCAGCTTCTGATCCCCGCCAAGGTGGAGCCCGGATCGGTGCGGCAGGCCGAATTGACGGCGGTGATCCTGCTCCTGGTGGCGTCGAACCGGGGTGTCGCCGTGCTGCCCGATTGGGTGGTGCGCGAGGTGAAATACAACTCCGATTACGTCACCCGTCCACTGACGCAAAACGGCATTACGAGGCGGCTTTATGCGGCGACGCGCAGCGCGGATACGGAAAAACCCTTCGTCGCCGATCTGATCCGCCTTGCGCGGCAGGAGGCCGAGCGGCTACAGGCCGCGTGACAGGAGGTGACGCCATGATCCTATACGGTTTGAAAACTTGCGATACATGCCGCAAGGCGCTGAAATCGCTGCCCAATGCGGAATTCGTCGATGTGTCGGTCACGCCGGTTCCCGAAGCCACGCTCGACCGGGCGCTCGATACGTTCGGCGACAAGCTGGTCAACAGCCGCTCGACCACTTGGCGCGGGCTGGACGAGGCGGAACGCGCGCGACCGCCGAAAGACCTGCTCATCGCTCATCCCAAGCTGATGAAACGCCCGCTGATCGACGATGGCGGCACGCTCTATCTGGGCTGGGACAAGAGCGTTCAGGGCGCGCTGGCCTAGCCCTGAGCCTGCATCCGGTGCAGCGCGGCATAGGCACCGCCCTCGGCGAGCAAGGCGTCATGCGTGCCTTGCTCGACCACGCGACCCCGGTCCATCACGACGATCTTGCCAGCGTCCCGCACGGTGGACAGGCGATGCGCGATCACCAGCGTCGTGCGCCCCTTGGACAGCGTGTCGAGCGCGGCTTGCACCTTGGCCTCCGATCCGGTGTCGAGCGCCGATGTCGCCTCATCCAGCAGCAGGATCGGCCGGTCGCGCAGCAGCGCCCGCGCGATGGCGACGCGCTGACGCTGCCCGCCCGACAGGGCCGACCCGCGCGGTCCGACAGGAGTATCGAGGCCAAGCGAGAGTTGCGGCAGGAAATCGGTGACATGCGCGGCATCGAGCGCGCGTTTCAGATCGGCCTCTGGCACATCCGTCTGCCCCAGCAGCACGTTTTCGAGGAGCGTATCGTCAAAAAGCAGCGCCTCTTGCGAGACCACCGAGAAGAGCCCGCGCAGATCGCCCAGATCCATCTCGGCCACCGGCACGCCGCCGATCCGGACCGCGCCGTCGGTCGGATCAAGAAGCCGGGTCAACAGATTGAAGACGGTCGATTTTCCCGCGCCAGACGCGCCGACAAGCGCGGTTGTCCGGCCAGCCTCGGCGGTGAAGGTGCATCCGTCGAGAATTGTTGTGTCTCCGATGCTTAGAGAGACATCTTCAAGCACGACATCCGGCACGCCCTCCGGTGCCTGCACTGGCTTGGCCGGGCTGCGCAGATCGGGGACGGTTTCGAGGATTTGACGGATGCGCTCGATCCCGGCGGCTGCGACCTGCCAGACACCGGCGACATTGCCGAGCCGCCGCAGCGGCTCGAAGGCAAGGCCGATGGCGGTGAAGAACGCCATGAAATCGCCGACGGTCTTTTCCCCGCCGAGAATCTCGGAGCCGCCATAGAACAGCACGCCCATGAAGCCGAGACCGGCCATTATGTCGATCATGCCCGGAATCGTGGCCTGCCCAAGCGCGCTGCGCGTCTCTACGCGAACCCGCTCTTCGGTCAGGCGGCGGTAGCGGTCCGACTGATACCGCTCCAGCGCGTTGAGCTTGACCGGCACGATGCCGTGAAACGCCTCGTTCAGCCGCACCGAAAGCCCCGCCGCCACGTCCCGCGCGCGCCGCGCCTGACCGCGCACGTAGCGTTGCAGCAGAACCGACGGCGCCAGCAGGATCGGCGCACCGACAAGCGCGATCAGCGTCCAGCGCCAATCGACCGAAACCGCCACGCCCAAGAGCGAGACGAGCGCGATCACGTCGCGCCCCGCGCCGGTGATGATGGTGCGCCAGACCTTGCTGATCGCATCCACATCGCCCTCGACCCGCTGCATCAGGTAACCGGGCGAATGGCTCTGGTGATATTGCGTGTCGAGCACCATCAGATGCGCCAGCAGATCCTGCCGGATGTCGGCGACCGAAAGCTGGGATATGCGCGTCAGCAGCACTTTCTGCACGACACTGGCCGTGGCGCGAAGCACGAATATGCCCAGAAACACGAGCCCGACCCAAACAATCGCATCGCTGTCGCCGCCCACGAACACCCGGTCGAACATGGGCTTCATCATGTAGGACAGCGCGCCGAACATGCCCCCTTCGAGCGCCATGAACCCCATCGCCACCAGCAAGAGTCGCCAATGCCGCGCAAGATAGCCGCGCCAGACCCAGAGCAGCAGCCCGCGCGGATTGACCTCCGCGCCGCTCACGGATCCTCGCTGGGGGGCAAGCGAAGGTCCTCCGGCTTCCGGCGCGCCTCGAAGGCGGCCTGAATGGCCTTGGCGTCGTATTCGGTGCGGATCCACTCCTCGAACCCGATCGGCGCGCGGGCATTGCGCGCGGCATAGACCTTGAGGATGTAATCCTGCACGCCCGTCGCCGTGAAATCGAGATGAATGTATTTCAGCGAAAGCTGCTTGCGCGCCACCTCGACCGGCTGGTTCTCGAACACCATCAGATACATCGCGGCCACGAAACCGGCCCTATCCGCGCCCGATTTGCAATGAAAGACCAGCGGCTTGTCGGCCTGTCTCAGCGTGTCGATGACATGCACGATCCGCTTGCGGCTGGCAGCGTTGCGCGCCCAGAGTTTCGCGTTGAGCAGCGTCAGGCCAAGCGCCTCGCAGGTTTCCTTTTCAAAGAGGTAATGGGCGTATTTGTCCTCTCCGCGAAGGTTGACCACGGTGTGAATACCCATCGCCTTGTATCTGGCGAAACGCGCATGCGTCGGCTGGTTGGAGCGATAGACGCCCGGTGCGATCTGGAAGAAATTGGTCCAGAAGGTGCGCAGGAAGGCGTGATCGAACACATGGTAATGGAACCGCGACCAGCGGCGCTGGGCGGGATCGGTGATGTCTTTTCCAAAGGACCGCCGCAGCCTGCGCTCGGCGGTCTCGATCCTGGTCCAAAACCGTTTGAGCATCCGGTCCCTTTCAACTTCCGCGCGGATGTAGAGATTGCGCGCCGCGCTGGCAAGCCGTGCCGTGTTGACGGCGCGGCGGGGGCGGGTAATGTCCGGCGCGGGCGCGCCATGCGCGCGGCCCGTTTCTCCTACCCGTCGAGGATGTTCCATGCCGCTTGCCAATGGTCGCAGCTATCTTGCCATTCCGGGCCCGTCGGTGGTGCCGGACGCCGTGTTGCGCGCGATGCATCGCGCTGCGCCCAATATCTACGAGGGCGAATTGCCGGACATGATGCCGGGGATCGTGGCCGATCTGAAACGCGTGGCGCGCACCGATCATTTCGCGGCGATTTACATGGGCAACGGCCATGCGGCCTGGGAAGCGGCGCTCGCCAATACGCTGGCGGCGGGGGACCGCGTGCTGCTCTTGGCGACCGGCTTTTTCGCGCATGGCTGGGCGCAAGTGGCAAAGGCGCGGGGGATCGAGGTGGACACGCTCGATTTCGGCAATGGCGGGCCGGTCGACGCCGGCCGCGTGACCGAGGCTTTGCGGCAAGATAAA
Organism: Marivita sp. GX14005; assembly: GCF_023370775.1. Lineage (GTDB taxonomy): Bacteria > Pseudomonadota > Alphaproteobacteria > Rhodobacterales > Rhodobacteraceae > Marivita. The sequence continues at coordinate 87,836 of NZ_JAMCCQ010000001.1, read as the reverse complement.
GCGCATCAGATCAAGGCGGTGCTGGCCGTTCATGTCGACACGTCCAGCTCCAACCGCAACGCTTTTGCGCCGCTGCGCGCCGTGCTGGACGATCTGGAGCATCCCGCGCTGCTGATAGCCGATTGCATCGCCGGCATGGGCTGCGACCGGTTCGAGATGGATGCAAGCGGCGTCGATGTGGCGATCACCGCATCGCAGAAGGGGCTGATGTGCCCGCCGGGGCTGGGCTTTGTGTTTTTCAACGACCGCGCGGCGGCGGCCCGCCGGGCGCAGGCGCGAGTGAGCGCCTATTGGGACTGGACCCCGCGCGCCGAGCCGCAGGCGTTCTGGCAATATTCCGGCGGCACCGCGCCGACGCATCACCTCTACGGTCTGCGTGCGGCGCTAAATATGATCCATGCCGAAGGGATGGAGGCCATCTGGGCGCGTCACGCCGCGCTCGCCCGCGCGATCTGGGCCGCGGTGGAGCATTGGGGGCAGAGCGGGCCGATGCGGCTCAACATCGCTGACCCTTCGCTGCGCAGCCATGCGGTGACGGCGATCCATATCGGAAAGCCCCACGGCACCGCGCTGCGCCGCTGGTGCGAGGAACGTGCCGGGGTAACGTTGGGGATCGGGCTGGGGCTGGGCACCGAGGACGATCCGCAGAGCGAAGGGGTGTTCCGCATCGGCCATATGGGCCATGTCAACGCCCATATGGTGCTCGGGGTTCTGGGCGTGATCGAGGCGGGGCTGGCGGCGCTCGCCATTCCGCACCGGCCCGGCGGCGTTGCGGCAGCGGCGCAGGCCATCGCCGCCGCGTGAGCCTTAGCCGCGCGCGGCGTCCAGTGCGCGGGGCAGGGCGTCTGCCAGAATGTCCAGATCCGCCGGCGTTCCCGCACCGATGCGGATCGCGCGGTTGCCCGGCGCGGCAAAGGGCATACGGACGAAAACGCCCTCATCCGCAAGAGCCTCAAGCACCGCGCGCGCGAAACCGGCATCGCGCCCGCAATCCACGGTGACGAAATTCGTGGCCGAGGGCAGGGGCGTAAGCCCGTTCTCGCGCGCAATCTGCGCGATCCGCTCTCGCGCCTGCGCGGTTCGGGCCACCACATCGGCCAGCCAGCCGGGATCGTTCAGCGCGGCCAGAGCGCCGGCCTGCGAGACGCGCGACATGCCGAAGTGATTGCGCACCTTGTCGAAGCTTTGGATCAGGTCGGGCGCGGCAATGCCATAGCCCACACGGGCTCCGGCAAGCCCATGCGCCTTGGAAAAGGTGCGAAACCGGATCACGCGCGGATCATCCGCATCGATCCGTGGCGCGGTGCCATCGGGGGCGAACTCGATATAGGCCTCGTCCAGCACCAGAAGCGTGCAGTCCGGCAGCGCGTCAAGCGCCGCTTCGATCCGCTCGCCCGGATGCCAGCTTCCCATCGGGTTGTCGGGGTTCGACAGGTAGACGATCTTGGCGCCCACCTCGCGCGCCGTCGCCATCAGCGCCTCGGGTTCCTCGTGATCGTCTTTGAACGGCACCTTGTGCAGCACTCCGCCGAAGCCCGCGACATGGTAATTGAAGGTCGGATAGGCACCATCGGACGTAACGACCGGATCGCCCGGCGCCACGAGCAACCGCACCAGGTTGCCGAGCAGCCCGTCGATGCCTTCTCCGACGATGATGTTCTCCATGCCGACGCCAAGCTGCGCGGACAGCGCCTGCATCAGGTCTTGGCTTTTCGAATCGGGATATTTCCACGCCTCCGCCGCCTCAGCGCGCATCGCCTCAATGGCCTTCGGCGAAGGGCCGAACACGCTTTCATTCGCCCCCAGCCGCGCACGAAAAGGCGCGCCGCGCATCCGCTCCTGCACTTCGGGGCCGACGAAGGGCACGGTGGCGGGAAGACGGGCAATCAGGTCGGGATATCTTGGTCCGGTCATGGGCATGTTAATGCCGCTCCCGCGCGGGCAGGGCAAGAGGGCGGCGCTTGACCCCGCCGGTCCGAGCCGCCACTTATCGCGGCAACCAAGCAGAAAGACCGACATGGCCCGAACCCCGCCCCCCTTCGCCCCGTTCGAATGGATGATCGCCTGGCGCTACCTGCGCGCGCGCCGCGCCGAGGGCGGCGTGAGCGTGATGACATGGATCAGCCTCATCGGCATCACGCTGGCGGTTTTCGCGCTGATCGCGACGCTGGCGGTGCGGTCCGGGTTCCGGGCCGAGTTCGTCGATACGATCCTCGGCTCCAATGCTCATGTGACGGTCTATTATACCGCCGAAACGGACGAGGCCGGCCGCACATCGCGCGCGATCACCGACTATTCGGTGCTCGCGGCACAGGTTGCAGAGGTGCCGGGCGTCACCCGCGCCGCGCCGCTGGTCAAGGGGCAGGTGATGGCCACCGCGAACGGGCGCAATGCGGGGGTCGAGGTGTTCGGCATCGCTGGCGCGGATCTGGCCACCATCCCGCGCATCGCCGACCCCGAAACCGCGCTGGGCGATCTGGCGCGCTTCAGCGAGGGGATCGCCATCGGCTCGGGCGTCGCGCGCGAGATGGGCGTTGGACTGGGCGACAATGTGCGGCTGATCTCGCCCGACGGGGTGCGCACCGCCTTCGGCACGAGCCCGCGCGTCAAGGCTTACGAGGTCGTCTATATCTTCACCGCCGGGCGCTACGACATCGACCGCACGCGCGTCTACATGCCCTTCGCCGAGGCGCAGCTTTACTTCAACCGCGATGGGGCGGCGGACGAGATCGAGGTGATGATCGCCGATCCCGACCGCGTGGAGGACATGACCCTGCCCATTCTGCAGGCAGCGGGAAGCCGCGCCCTCGTCTGGACATGGCAGGACGCCTCCGGCGGGTTCCTGCGCGCGCTGGAGATCGAGGACAACGTGATGTTCATCATCCTGTCGATCCTCGTTCTGATCGCGGCGATGAATATCGTCTCCGGGCTGATCATGCTGGTCAAGAACAAGGGCCGCGATATCGGCATCCTGCGCACGATGGGCCTCACCGAAGGCTCGGTGCTGCGCGTCTTTTTCATATGCGGCGCGTTCACGGGGCTTTTGGGCACGCTCTTCGGTGTGATCCTCGGCTGCCTTTTCGCGCTCTATATTGACCCGATTTTTTCCTTCGTGAACTACGTCGCCGGTGGCGGTGTCTGGGATCCGGCGGTGCGGGGCATTTACCAGCTTCCGGCGCAGTTGCAGCTCGGCGATGTGCTGAGCGCGGTGGCGCTGTCGCTGGGGCTCAGTTTCATCGTGACGATCTTTCCCGCCCGCCGCGCGGCGCGGATGAACCCGGTGGAGGCGCTGCGCTATGAGTGAGGTTGCGCTGAAACTGACCGGCATCGCCAAGACCTACAACAAGGGCACGCAAGCCGCCGTGGAGGTGTTGCGCGGCGTCGATCTGACGCTGGCGCGCGGCGAAGTGGTGGCGCTGGTCGCGCCCTCGGGGGCGGGCAAATCCACGCTCCTGCATATCGCAGGTCTGCTGGACACGCCCGATAGCGGCACGGTCGAGATCGGCGGCGCGGATGCGGCGGGGCAATCGGATCGCAAACGCACGATCCTGCGGCGCGACCGGATCGGCTTTGTCTACCAGTTCCACCATTTGCTGCCCGAATTCAGTGCGCTGGAAAATACTGTCCTGCCGCAGCTTGCGGCCGGCACGCCGCGCGCCCAGGCCGAGGCCCGCGCGATGGAGCTTTTGGAGATCGTCGGCATCGCGCAGCGCGCGCAGCACCGCCCGGCCGCGCTGTCCGGCGGAGAGCAGCAGCGCGTCGCCTTCTGCCGTGCGCTGGCGAACGGGCCGTCCGTCCTACTGGCCGATGAGCCGACCGGCAATCTCGATCCCGCGACCTCCGATACGGTCTTCGCGGCGCTCATGACGCTGGTGCGCGAGACCGGGCTTTCGGCATTGATCGCCACGCACAATATGGCGCTGGCGGACCGGATGGACCGGCAGTTGCATCTCGATCAGGGGATCTTGGCACCCCCTCACGCGATCGTTTGATGCGCCGGGGCAGGGCGGGTTGCTAGGCTGGGCGGGTTCAACCTGAAAGGTCTTGCTCATGTTCCGCCCCATCGCCGCTGCGTTTTGCCTGACTGCCTTGCCGGTATTCGCGGCTCCCGTGGCCTTCGACGGCGCGTGGAAAACGCAGCGTTTCTCGCTATTTTCGGCCAATTCCTACGGGTTCAACGGCGGCTCGCTCTCGGTGGCCTCCGATGGGTCCGTCTCGCTCGCCTATCGCGAATTGCCGCCCGGTTTCGCGAACGCGCGCAGCGCGCGCTGGACGTGGCAAGTCAGCGAAGGCGTGCCTGCAACCGATCTGACGCGAAAGGGCGGCGATGATCGCAATCTCGCGCTCTATTTCGTCTTTCTGCCCGCGTCGCAGGCGGCCGCGCTGCGCGGCTCCAGCGTGCGACAACTTCTGACGAACGATGCGGCGCGCGTGCTCGTCTATGTCTGGGGCGGGGCGCACAAGCGAGGGGCGGTGCTGCCGAGTCCGTATCTGGGCAGTCGCGGCAAAACCGTGGTTCTGCGCGGCTCCGGCACCGGACGGGCAAGCGAAAACGTCGATCTGGCACGCGATTATGCGCGGGCTTTCGGCGGGGGTGATGCGGCGCTGGTCGGGCTTGCGGTTTCCGGCGACAGTGACGACACGAATAGCCGCATTCGCGCCTCGATCAGCGATCTGCGGGTGGAGTGAGCCCGGTCCAACGCGCTTGCGCCCGGCGATCCTCTGCGCGTGCGGTTGTGGCCGGTTGCGCGGGATGCAAAAGGCAGGCACTCTGGCATCAAAAGAAAATGGAGGCAGATATGCGAGCGCAAGGAATACGCCTGGGCATCGCGGGCGCGATGGCGGCCACGCTCACGGCCTGCACGCCGGAGGAGATGCCCGCCCCCAGCGACGGGCGCGCGCTGTTCATGGAAAATTGCGCGATCTGTCACGGCGCGGACGGCAAGGGTGACGGCGCCATGGCGCGCGCCATGCGACAACCTCCGCCCGATCTGACGCTGATCGCATTGCGCCGGGGCGGCACCTTCCCGAAAGCCGAGATCCTCTCGACCATCGACGGCTATGCGCGCTCCGACCTGAGCGGACCGGATATGCCGGAATTCGGCGAATTGCTGAAAGGCGATCTGGTGCCCGTGGACACTGGCGACGGCATCATGACGCCGACGCCGCGCAAGCTGGTGGCGCTCATGGAGTATATTCAGAGCATTCAGGCCCAAAGATAGAGCCGCGCGTCACTTGGCGCGCAGCTCGCTGTGGCTCTTGAGCACCTCGTCGCCATCCTCTTGTTCGATGAGGTAGGCCGGCGCGTCCTCGCTTGCATTGCGGGTGATTTCGGAGCCGTCGATCTTCTTGGTGATCTTCTGGGTGTAGACCTTGGTGATCTTTCCGCTTCCGGTGCCGTTGCCCCAGTCCCATTCGACCGTCTTGCCTTCGGAATAGGCCATTTCAGCGGCTCCTCAGGGCGTCGATCAATTCGTCCTTCGTCATGTCCGAACGACCGTCGATATCGAGTTCCTGCGCCCTGTCGTAAAGCTCGTCCTTGGTCCACTTTTCGTAGGGAGGCTGCTTGCCGCCCTTTTTCGATGGATGCTGGCTGTCATTGGCCTGCGCATTGGCGATGCGCGCGGCGGCTTCCTTGCCGTAACCATCGTCGCGCAGGGCTTCGTAGGTTTCGTCATCCTTGATGGACGATCCGTGGTTCTTTGCCATTCCCGTCTCCTATTCGGCAACCGTGACGCCCGGTTCGACAACGTTTTCGGCCTCGTCGCCCGGCTCATTGCCTTCGGCGGCCAGGAACGTGACGTAAAAGAAATATCCCAGCGCAACCAGAACGACCAATATGCCCATACCCCAAAGGGCCGGGCGATGGCGTTTTTCCTGCTTTTCGATATTCGTCTTCGGTGCGGACATTCGGCACCTCCCTCCGTTTTTGCTCAGACACCCAACGCGGGGACGGGGTGAAAGTTCCGATCCTAGCCCAATCGGCGGCGCATCGCGCGGGTCTGGTCCCGGCTTTCGCGGTAAGCCTGCGCCGAAGTGACGAGCGCGCGGAAGAGCGCGCGCTGGCGGTGCGCGTAGACGAGATATTCGGGGTGCCATTGGACGCCGATGGCGAAAGGATCGCGGATCCGTTCGATGGCCTGCACCATGCCGCCGGTATCGCGCGCCGAGATGCGCAACCCCTCGCCGAGCCTGTCCACCGCCTGCGAATGCAGCGCGTTGACATGCATCGGGGCCAGCCCGCCGATCAGCGACAGATGCGTTTCGGCTTCGATATGCACCTCGCGTTTGGGAAGGATCGTGGTGATCTTGCGATCCGCGCTATAGGTCTCCCAGGCGGTCTGATCGAGGCTGCCGCCAAGCGCGACATTGAGCATCTGCGCACCCCGGCAAATGCCCAGAACGGGGATGTTCCGCTCCAGCGCCGCTTCGGCCAGCCGCCGTTCGAGCGCATCGCGTTCCGGGTCGAGCCGTGCGGAAATTCCGATCCGGCCGCCGTAAAGTTCGGGGCCGATATCGTCACCCCCGCCGATCACCAGCCCATCGACATGCGCCAAGTCGCGCACCCGGCCGACGCGCCAGCGCTCGCCGCGCCCGCCGCCGAGCCATATCCCCAGGTTGATGAACGGAAACACCCGCCAGCCGGTGCGCTGCGAGGTGGTGACGGCGATCAGAGGACGGCTCATCCTTCTACCTTCGCGCCATGCGCGGCCAGCAGGTGATCGACCGTATCGACCCAGATCGCCTTGCGCTCGAAGAGCGTGGCGTCGTGGATTTTCCACGCCGCGCGCAGTTCTGCGATCAGATCGACATTCGCTGCGACGATCTCGACCTGCCGCCAGAGTTGCCAGGGCTGAAGCAGGGACCATCCCGGCTCGTCGATGCGGCTGTCGGGGAGGCGGAAATGGAAGGTGGGGCGGGCCGATGTCTTGCCGGTATCGCCGAACAGCGTGTCAAAGAGCGCCGGCTCGGCCTGTTTGAAGAGGGGCAGCAGATCGAGAGAGTGGTTGCGGCTTTTTATGTGGCGCGCCGCGATCCGCATGATCTCGGCCAATGTGTCAGGTTCCATCCCGGCCAGATCGGAGACGAACGCCTTGGGCCAAGGCGCAACGAACGGCATGACGCGGCGCGTGGCGTTCACCTCTTCGAGGGCGCGCAGCCACGGTTCGAGCAAGCCGAACGCCATGATCGTTCGCAGTGTGTGAGGATGGTCTTCCCCCACCACGGCCGGGTTGAGATGAACGCCGAAGCCATGCAGCACACCCTTTCGCGAGCCGATCGCGCCTTCGGCGCGCAGCCGTTCGCAAATCCGGTCGAACCCGGCCAATTGCTCGCAGCTCAGCGGCGGAGTGACGAGCTCCACCGGGATAAGTCCGCGAAAGAGATCGAGCCCCTCGTTCAAAAGCGGCACATCCTCGCGCTTGCGCAGCGATATGTCCAGTTCGATGAAGATGTCGCCGTATTCAGTGTCGCGCACGATCAAAGCGTGATTGCCGGCGTTTTCGATCGTGCCGCCGAAACAGCCCGCCACGATATCAGCGGTTTCGCGTTCCGTCGGTCCGGCGAATTCGATCTCGACACCGCAATGACGCGGTGCGCCGGTTTCGGTCTCGGCAATCGGCAGGGCGGGGAAGCTCTCGATCATGACGGCCATGTCATGCCTGCGTCGGGGACGGATCCACCTGCGGCTCATCTTCCAGCGCGCCCGTTTGCGAGACGAAGACGCTGACCCAGACCACCACCGGCAGCGAAACGATACCGCCCACCGGACCCCAGAGCCAGAGGCCGAACACGATGGCGAGGAACACCACCAGCGGATTGAGCCTGAGCCTCTGGCCGACAAGCTGCGGCGTGACGAATTGCGCTTCGATCATGTTGAGCGAGAAATAGGCGAGCGGCGGCAGGATGGAATAGGCCCCGTCGAACTGGATCAGCCCGGCAATGAGCAGCGAAACGATCATCAGCACCGGGCCGAGATAGAGAATGAAGTTGAGCAGGAATGCGGCGAGCCCCCAAAGGACGGGGCTGGCCATCCCTATGGCCGTCATCACCGCGAACACCGCAAGACCGAGCACGGCATTGATCGTCGTGACTGTCACGAAGTAGTGCGATACCGCGCGATCCGCCTTGCGCAGCGCGTTCCTGTAATTCTCGAAATAGGCGTAAATCTCACGTTGCGTCAGGCTGAAGAAGAAGAACGTGCCCGCGAAGGTCAGAAGTTGCGCGGCGAAGTTGGGGGCGAGCCAGAGCGCATCGATCAGCGTTGGCACGGCTTCATCGACAGCACCGTCGCCGCCGGTCGACAGCGTTTCCTCAATTTCGCGGCGCACGAATTCGAGCCCGCGAATGGTGCGGCTCATGCGGATCAGCCAAAACCGCACATCGTCCTCGATGCGCGGAAGCTGTCCGATCAGATCCATCACCACCGGGCCGAGGGAAATCAGAAGAACTGTGGTGAAGGCCGCGACCATGAACAGACCGATGCTGGCACTCGCGGCGCGCGGGATGCCGATGCGTTCGAGCATCCGCACCCCCGGCGAAGCCACGATGCCGATGACCAGCCCCAAAACCACCGGTGCAGCGATGCTTTCGGTCAGGCGAAGCGTGTAGACCGCGGCCACAAAGGCAAGAAGCCCAAGGCAGACAAGCTGCACTTGGGCCAGTCTGGTGCGGGACCGCAGCATTACACGGAACTGCCGGGGGGTTGCGAGAATTCCGATCTCGCCTCAGCGATTCCGCTTTCGATGGCTGCCTTGCCACGTTGTTCAACGGCTGCGATCTCGTCGCGCAGCACGGCTTCGGCGTCGCGCATCATGCGGTCGCGGGTCTCGCCCATGAGATCGGCCTCGAACCGCGTCGAGGGCAGGAGCGAGCCGATCACCGCGCCGATCCCTGCGGCAATGGCGCCTGTGAGGAACGGCTGGGAGCTATGTGCTTCCTGCGCGCGCGCGCTGGCGCGGCGGGCATGGGTTTCGAGTTTTTCCTGCGCCTCGATCGCCTTGAGCCGCGCCTTGGTTACACGCGCGCGCGCCTCCGGCGACAGGCGGTCGAGCCCCTTGTCGAGCGACTTGCGCAGGCTGGACGCCGAGGGCGACTGGGCAAAGCGGCCCGATGCCGCCCTTTCACGGCGTTGCATCAAGGCGTCGGCGCGCGCCACACGTTCATCGAAATTGCCGCCGGTCGTTTCGGACGGTTTTGGCGCACCCGGCCGCACCGGGCCGGCGCTGCGTTGCGGGGTGCGGGCGGAGTTGAGCGCCACAAGCGCCGCGCCGATACCTATGAGGGCGAAACCCGCGGGGTTCCTTTTTGCTCCGCGAACCACCGAATGGGTGATCATCTGCCCCATGTCGGCTGCCTCACCGACGGCCTTGCGGGCGTAAGGGTCGGGGTTGAGCGACGAAGCCAGCCCGCTCAGCCGGTCGGCCAGCTGCGCGCGATGGGTCTCTGCCGCGCGTTCGAGTTTGTCTGTGTCAGACACGGGAGATCTCCTTGACTGCATGAATGTCGGATTTGACCTGCGCGATCGTGCGGTCGGGCCGCAACGCATCGGGCGAGAGGCGTGATTTGCCGATCAGCGCGAGGATCGCGGCCAGAACGATGAACGCCACCGCCACGATGAGCGCAGCCCATCCCAGCGGCACGCCAAGCGCAACGACGCCGAACGTGGCCGATACCGCAAGCGCGCAAAGCGCGACGAAAACCATCAGGAGTGCCACGCCGATCAGCGCCAAGCCGCCGCCTGCGCGCGCGAGGTTGTCGGACATCTCGGCCTTGGCAAGGGCCAGCTCGGTGCGCAAGAGGGCGCGCAGATCGGCAAGAACGCCGCGAATGAGCCCCGCGATACCGGCGGGATCGGGGGTTTGTTCGGGGATCGGACGCTCCGCCATCAGAAGCGCCCCGCATCGCCGCCAAGATGGCCGGACCACGGATCCTCGGCGGCATAGTCGTTGCGCGGCGCCGCGTTGCCGGATTTCATGAACCGCGCGGCGGCGAAGCCGAGCAGGGCCGCGCCGCCCAGAAAGAGCATGGGATTGCGGCGAGCGAAGATGGCGACATCGTCGAACATCTCTTCCGCCGGCTTGTCGCGCAGGGAGGCCGCGACGTTCTCGATCTGCTGGCCGATCTGGCCGAGCGCCGCTGCCTGGAGCGAACCGCGGTCGAATTCCGATTCGGCCGCTCGTGCAGCTTCGGCGGCGGTTTCCGCCTGATCGATTGCGCCCTCGCGCGGGTCTTCGGCTTCTTGCCTGGCGGCCTCGGTCGCGGCGTCTTTTGCATCCTGCGCCAGTTCGGAGGCTTTGCGTTTGACCTCGTCGGCGGTGCTGTCGGTATGTGTCATGTCGGGCTCCAAAGTCTTGTCGCGGAGCGGGGTTTGCAAACGGGGTTCGCAAATTTGCAAACCGCTGGCATCCACCCCTCTCATCGTCATCTGAACGCGTTAGCGCCCGACAAGTTCCTCCCCGAATGTCGGATGGATCCCCGGAGTGGCGCGCAGTTTTCGGCGCGCATCCGGCGCGCCCACCAGCGCGGCGAAAAGGCTGATCATGTCGGGCGCCGAGTCGTGAACGAGCGCCGCGCCGCACAGTCTGTCGTCGTCGAAATGCGTCGCATAGCCGTGACAAATCTCGCCCTCGGGTTTCAGCACACCACTTCCCAAACCGTCATTGCGCGTAAGATCGAGATCGTCGGGCAGCGTGCCGACTTGCGCGACCGGGGGGCAGACGAAGACGGCCGATGGCACCTTGTTCAGATCGATCTGATCCGCGCCGCTTCCGAAGTGCTGATCGGCAAAGGTCTTGCCGTCGCGCGTGGCCACCGGGGTCAGCGGAAGACGATCGGCGCAATCGCCGATGGCATGGACGTTTTCGACGGATGTGGCGAAGCGCGCATCGATCGCGAGCGCGCCGCTATCGGCGATGTCGAACCGGTCGCAAATGGGACCGAGCCTGTCGACGTTTGGCTGCCGCCCGGTCGAGAGGAGCACGCGTTCGGTCGTCAGGGTGGTGCCGTCCGACAATTCTGTCGTCAGACCCTCGTCCGATCGGCGGATCCTGTCCGGCGTGATGTTGAATTTGAACGCGACACCCTGTTTTTCGAGATGGTGCTGCGCCATGCGGCCGATATCGGGGATGAACTGGTCGATCAACTGGCCCTGATCGTTGACCAGCGTGACCTCGACGCCAAAAGCGTTCAGGATCGTTGCAAACTCGCATCCGATATAGCCGCCGCCGACGATCAGGAGGTTGCGCGGAAGGCGCGTCCATTCGAACACGTCATCGCTCACGTCGGCCAGGTCCGCGCCCTCGATATCCAGCCGCTTGGGCCGTGCCCCGGTGGCAAGCGCCAGCTTGCCCGCCTGCAGTGTCTTACCATTGACGCGTATGTCATCCGCGCTGCGAATTTCGGCCTCTCCACGAATGAGCGACACGCCGGCATCGGAAAGACGCTTTTCGTAAGTCTCGGTCAGATCGGCGGATTCCGCCTTGATGCGCCGGTGAAGCTGCACATAGTTCAGCGCCGGCTCGTTGGTGATGTCCATGCGGTATAGATTGGCGTGTTCCACGCGTTGGCGCGCGGGCATCCACATGAGCTTCTTGGGCACGCAGCCGCGATTGATGCAGGTGCCGCCGATCTTGTCCCGTTCGACCAGTGCGGTTCTGGCGCCGAGCTCTGCCGCCCGAATGGCTGTCGAAAGTCCGCCGGAGCCGCCGCCCACGACGATCAGGTCGAATGTGGTTGAAGTGTCTGAGTTTTCCATTTCAGGCAAACGCGAAACGCGCGAAATGGTTGCGCGTCAAATCAGCGGGCGTCGCCGCGGTTTGTAGCCGGAGGATCGGGCGAGCGCGGCAAGCTCCTTCGGGCGATGGACGGTGAGCGCGTCGTCGGCCCATGTCGCCACTCCGGCATCGCGCAATTTGGCAAGTGTCTTGTTCGTGTGCACCAGCGATAGACCCATCGCATCGGCGACGTCCTGCTGGCGATAGGGAAGCGGCACGCGGTCATGCTCGTTCATACCAAGCGCGCTCAACCGTGAGTAAAACCGGAAAAGCGACCAGGCGACCTTGGCAGTGCCATCCATCTGCCCCACTGCGGCAAGCGCCTCTCCAAGCGCATGTTCCTCGGAGGACGCAAGATGCGTCAGATCGAAGGCGCGTCGCGGGTTCGATTTGAACAGATCCCACAATTCGGAGCGATTGAAGACGCAAAGCACCATGCGCGTCGTCGCTTCGACGCTGTGCTGCATCTCGCCCATGACGCCGCTTTGCAACCCGACGAAATCGCCCGGCAGGATGAAACCGACCACCTGCCGCCGGCCGTCTTCAAGCGTTTTGTAACGCAACCCCATTCCTTCGAGCGCGGTATAGAGCTGCGTCGAGGATGCGCCTTCTGCGAGGATCTCGGTCCCGGGCTGTGCGGTGAATTCGCCGGTCTTGAAACGATTGGTGAAGGCCAGTTCATCGGCCGACATCTCTTCGAAGAGATCGAACTTGCGTAGAGGGCAGTTTCGGCAGTCGGTCGTCATCACCGGTCCTATGTCACAGTTTAATGCGCTGGCGGTTGTGCCGTGGCACATTTCGCCGATGGGACATCAATTTGCAGGAACAACGATGACGGCAGAGGCGCTCGACGCGGACTACACGATTCTGATCGTAACCGACAGCGTGCTTGAAGCCGATGACCTGAACGAGATGCTGCAAGGATACGGCCCGGCGCTTCATGTCCGCAATTTCGATCTCGCGCTCGATGCGTTGAAGCGGCGCGGCGCGTCGCTGCGGCTGGTGGTGTTCGGTGTTTCGGTGAAGGGGCGGCAGGCGGAGGCGCTTCTGGCGGCGGTCGATCCCGCGCGGACCGCGCTGCTGCTGATCGACGGATCTCCCGATCTGACGAGATCGGATGGGGCGGGGTTCGTGACCCGCCCCTATTCATCGGATGATATCTTCGCTGCGTTGGCACCGCTCCGGATCGAGACCTAGTCCCGCCCGCGCAGGGCCATGCCGACGAGAATTCCGACCCCAACCGCTCCAAGAATGGCGGCTGTCGGATTGCGCCGCACCATCGTGTCGAATTCATGTTGCAGGGCCGAGGCGTGCTCCGCACCGCGATCGACGGCGTGGGAGGTGCGCTCTGCCACCGAATGAGCCGCATCGCGGACATGCTCCTCGGCCGTCGCCGCTGCTTCGCGAACGGTCTGTTGAGCAGAGGCCGCGGCATCGCGCGCCTTGTCGGTCATTTTGTCGGATTTGCCCGCTTTCGCTGTCTCGATCTCATGCGATGTCGGTTTGGTGTTGGCCATGGATGGAAGCTCCTTTCGTTTCACCGCAAAACGCCCGAGCGGGGCAATGGTTCCGTGGCAAATTGTGTCGGAACATTCCCTGTCAGGTTCCGTTGAGCGGACAGACTTAACGGCCAACAAGGAGTAAAACATGCTCTACTGGGCAGTCATCTTCCTGGTCATCGCCCTGATCGCCGCCCTGTTCGGGTTCGGCGGTATCGCGTCCGCCTCGGCGGGGATTGCGCAGATCCTGTTCTATGTGTTCCTTGCGCTTTTCGTGCTCGCGCTGATCGTGCGCGCCATGCGTTCGAAGTAGGTCGACGACCTGCACGCCGAGTGAAAAGCCCCGCCGGAATGGCGGGGCTTTTTGCGTTATGCCTTGAGCGTCTCGGTCGAGGAAAAGAACATCGCCTGGCTGACCGCGGAACGGACCTGTTCCTCGGTATAGGGCTTGGCGATGAGGAACGCCGGCTCCGGCCCTTCGCCGGTGAGCAGTCGTTCGGGGAATGCGGTGATGAAGATCACCGGAATCTCGGGATCGTCCTTTACGATCTCGTTGACCGCGTCGATGCCGCTCGAATTGTCGGCAAGCTGGATATCCGACATGATGAGATGCGGCTTTTCGGTCTTGTAGAGATGCAGCGCGGCATCTTTGGTGCGCGCGATGCCCGTGACCGCATGGCCCATATCGGCAACGATGGCTTCGAGATCCATCGCGATGATCGCCTCGTCCTCGATGATCATGACGCGCCCGGAAAGCGATTTGGCCATTTCCGAATAGGCGATATCGATCAGGTTCTTCGCTTCCTCGGCGCTGACCGACAGCACCTTTGCCACCTCATCGAAGCTCAATTCCTCGATCGTGTGCAGCAGCAGCGCCTCGCGGGTGTCGGATGTCAGGCTCGACAAGTGCTTCTGCGCCTTTGCCGCAACGCCGGTTTCCGCATCGCTGAACGTCGCGCCGGAACTGGACCAGATCGAATGGAAGACCTTGAAAAGCGCCACCTTGTCCGACACGTTGTGGTCAAAGACGGAGGTATCGCTCAGGATCGCCTCGAGCGTGGCGACGGCGTATTTGTCACCCTGTTCCTGCGATCCCGTCAAAGCCCGTGCATAACGGCGCAGGTAGGGCAGGCAGGCGCCGACCTTGGTGGTCAGATCGTTGGGCTGGTCGGTGGACATAGAGTGAAACTCCCACTTTTTGATTTTCTCGGGAACCGAACGCATGGTTTTGCGTTAGGTTCCATCAGGACGCCGGGGGGTGCGGTTTATTTTGAAGGACAACATGAAACGGGAACGGAAGAAAATGTCAAATATGGAGCAGGCCATCGACGCGAACCTGCGGCGTGCGTATGAGGACGTCGCCAATCAGGACGTGCCGGACCGCTTTACCGAGTTGCTGAACCAACTGCGTGAAGCGGAGAAACATAAGGCGGAGAACCAGAATGATTGATCCGCGCGACGAGATCGTCGAGCATCTTGGCGCGATGCGTGCCTTTGCCATGAGCCTTACGAGGAACTCAGCGCTTGCCGATGACATGGTGCAGGATGCGCTCGTCAAGGCGTGGACGAAGATCGAGTCCTATCAGCCGGGAACGAATATGCGCGCGTGGCTCTTTACCATCTTGCGCAACACCTATTACTCGCATCACCGCAAGGCGCGGCGCGAGGTTGCGGACGTGGATGGGGAAATGTCCGCATCGCTTGCGCAGAAGCCCGATCACGACGGGCGCTTGCAGATGCGCGATTTCAACAAGGCATTCGATCAGCTCAACGCCGAGCAGCGCGAGGCGCTTGTTCTTGTTGGCGCAGGCGGGTTCTCCTATGAGGAAGCCGCCCAGACCTGCGGCGTTGCGGTCGGCACGATCAAGAGCCGAGTGAATCGCGCGCGGCGGCAATTGGCGGTGTTGATGCAACTCGATGACGATGAAGTGATGGAAGCCACCGATATCGTCACCAGCGGTATTGTCGGCAAACAGAAAAGCGTCGCGTAGGTGAATCGCGCGACGCGCAGACCCAAGAAGGCCTCGAATTGCTCGATCCTGATTCCGAACGGACCGTCGGAACGCTCCCCGATTTCGACGTTCTGATCACCGCAGACGAAACGTGGCCCGCATTCGAGCGGGCCGTTTTGCACGCGCGGTCCGAAATTCACGCCTCGTTTCGCATATTCGATTTGCGCACGAAGTTGCGTAGCCTGGATGCGCGCGCCATCGGTGACGACTGGTTCGATCTGCTCGCCCATGTCGTTGGGCGGGGCGTGAAGCTTAGGCTGGTGGTCAGCGATTTCGATCCGGTCGTCGGAACCTCGCTGCATGAATTGTCATGGCAAACGGTGCGGCAGGGCGTTGCGCTGGCCGAGATCACGGAGGCCCCGGCAGGGCAGATCACGGTGCGCGCCGCGCTTCATTCCGCGAGAGCGGGCGCGTTGCCCTGGATCGCGTTGTTGCCGGTTGCGCTCAAGCTGAAGTCGAGCCGTTTGCGACGGCTCGATGAGGCGCGGCTGTCGCGTCAGGCGGTGCGGCTCAATGAAGGAGAGGCGCCGCAGTTCCGAACCGCGACGCATCATCAGAAACTCGCGGTCATCGACGGCGAGACGCTGTTCATCGGCGGGCTCGATCTGAACGAGCGGCGCTTCGATACGACGGATCACGCACGGCCCGCCGATCAGACCTGGTCCGACGTTCAGGTCCTGATTCGCGGCGGACCGGAGCCGCTGGAGGCAAAGGAGCATCTGGAAACCTTTCTTGCCGTGACCGAAGGCGTCAAACGCCCGCCGAAGCTGCGCCATATCAAGCGCACCCTGTCCGCGCCGCGACGCCTGCAATTTCCGTTCCTGTCGCCGCGCACGGTGCTGCGCGAGATCGAGGAAGCGCATCTAGCGGCGTTCCGCAAGGCGCGGCACCTGATCCATATCGAGACGCAGTTCATGCGCTCCGGCGTCATCGCGGACGCTTTGGCCGAGGCAGCCAGCCGAAACGGCGATCTGCGACTGGTGATGATCTTGCCCGCGCTGCCGGAGGACGCGGCGTTCCAGACGTCCCACAGCCTCGATGTGCGCTATGGCATGGCGCTGCAACGCGACGCGCTCCATGTCATTCGCGAAGGCTTCGGCGACAGGGCCACCATCGCCTCGCCCGTGCGGCCCGTGATGGCCGCGCGCGAGGGTTTGCCGGTGCTGTCCGGCTCACCCATCGTCTATGTTCACAACAAGGTTCTCATCCGCGACGACGATTACGCGCTCATTGGATCGGGCAATCTGAACGGGCGGTCGCTGCGGTGGGACACCGAAGCGGCGGTGGAGATCACCGCGCCGGACAGAATGGGGATCGTGCGGCGCAAGATCCTCGATCACTGGTGGTTCGATCCCCTGCCGCCCGAAATGTGCGATCCCGAAACGCTGCAGCCGCTCTGGGCCGAAAAAGTCGCGAGGAACGGTGTGCGGCTGCCCGAGACGCGAACGGGGTTTCTTGTCCCCCACGATCCCGATACCCTTTCGGCGACAGCACAACCTTTGCCCGGCGTGACCGAAGACATCGTCTGACGCGCGTCCAGGTCAAAAACGGCGGGGCGCAGACCCCCGTCCAAGAAAGAGATTGCCGATGAGCCGGGGACGCGACGCAACCCATCCCAGTCACATACCGCTCAAGGGGCTGCTCGATGTGGCCATGCGCATGTGGTACAAGCAATTTTCGCAGAACCTCGGTGTCATTGCCGCCGGAATCGCGTTCTACGGTCTGCTCTCGCTCTTTCCGGCGATCACCGCTGCCGTGGCCTTCGCCGGGGTGTTCCTCGAGCCGTCCATGCTGATCGACAACAGCGAGGCGATCGCGGCGATGCTGCCGCCGGCGGCTGCGCAGATCGTCTGGGACCAGCTTGAGGAGGTGGCCAATGCCGACAACTCGACGCTGAGCTTCGCCGCGCTCCTTGCCATCAGCGTGACGCTTTATTCCGCCTCGCGCGCGGTCGCGACGCTGATCGCTGGGCTGAACATCATCTATGGGGAGCGGGAAAAGCGCAATTTCTTCAAGGTCAAGTTCCTGACCATCGTCCTGACGATGTGCCTGATCGCGGTGCTGATCCTAGCGATCCTGATCGTCGCGGCCATCCCGATACTTGCGGCGGTCTTCGACGAATCGGGGCATATCGACGATGCTGTGATGCTCATGCGCTGGCCGGTCCTCTTCGTCATGGGGGTTGCGGGGATCAACATCCTCTACCGCTACGGGCCGGATCGCCGTTCGGCCAAATGGCGCTGGCTGACGCCCGGTGCGGTGGTGGCCTGCGCGCTTTGGGTGGCGAGCAGCTATGGTTTCAGCCTCTATGTGCAATCCTTCGGCTATTACAACAAGACGTTCGGCGCGCTGGGCGGGGTGATCGTGCTGCTCACCTGGCTCTGGCTTTCGGCCTTTGTCGTGCTGATCGGCGCGCTGCTCGATGCCGAACTGGAGGCGCAAACGGCCAAGGACAGCACCATCGGCAAGGATCGCCCGATGGGACAACGTGGCGCGGTCAAGGCCGACACGCTGGGCCCCGTTCGCGGCGAAGATTTGACGGAACTCTAGCAGGCGACAAACGTTCACCCCTCAGCAACGCTGCAGAGGGACGCATGACCGCCAAACACCAGCCACATAGCCTATCCGAGCCCGCGAACCGCGGGACGGCTCCGGGGCGCCAGGCTGCATTGCCCGTCCCCGATGGCGCGGAGCGTCTGGCCCGGCTCGAACGGATCGCCACCACGCTTGACAGCCGCTTTCGCGTTCCGGGTATCGGTTTGCGCATCGGCTGGGATTCCATTCTGGGCCTCATCCCCGGACTTGGCGACGCGGTCACCGTGTTGCCCGCAGGGTATTTCCTTTACGAAGGCTACCGCATGGGTGCCCGGCGCCGTGTTCTGGCGCGGATGGGCCTGAACAGCGGGATTGATTTCCTTGTCGGGTCGGTGCCCCTCGTCGGTGATCTATTCGACGCCGGCTTCAAGGCCAATCTGCGCAATATCGCGCTGCTCAAAGCCGAGATGCAGCACAAAGTCACACAATCAAGCAATCAGGAGGTGTCACATGCCCGAACGTCGTAAATCGAAGGATGGCCGCCGCGAAACCGAGGAAATCCTGGGCGACGACAGCGAAGTGTCCCAGCAGGGTCGCGCAGGCGGCCGGATCGCCAAGGTCGTCGGCACCAAGGACGAAGAGAAGCGCGCCTATGAGCGCCCCGCGGGCATGACCCGCGCCACCAAGAGCGTTCAACAGGAGGATAGCAGCGATGACTCGTAAATCGGGCGTGCCGCAGGATGCGTGGGTGCTGATCGCCGATGGCGAGAAGGCGCTCTTTCTCGTCAACAAGGGCGATGAGGTGGACATGAACCTCGTCGTGCGCGGCAAGGAGGAACAGGAGAACCCCCAGGCGCAGGATTGGGCGGCCAATCGCCCCGGACGCTTCAACGACGGGCCGAGCGTGCATCGCTCCGCCGTTCAGGATACCGATTGGCACAAGCTCGAGAAGGAGCGGTTTGCCAAAGATCTCGCTGACCAGCTTTATCAGGACGCGCATAAAGGCAAGTTCGAGCATCTGATCATCGCCGCAAGTCGTCCCGCGCTCAGCGCTTTGCGCGACGAGTTGCATCAGGAGGTCACGGACAAGATCATTCTCGATGTGCCCAAGGTGCTGACGAATCATCCGCTGGACGAAGTGGAAGAGCTGATCAGCCGGGAAATGGAAAAGGCCTGACGGGCCGACATGAATTCCCGCTACGTCATACTCGCTGTCGTGCTGGCGCTGTCGGTGGTGATCGGGTTCTACATCGTCGATCTGGACCGCACCGATGACGGCGCATTGCCCGAGGTCTCCGTCGAGGGCGGCAGCGCGTCCGGCCTGACGGCTGGCACCGGGGATGTCGAGGTTGGCGAGCGGGAATTGGATGTGTCAAGCCAATAGCCTGACTCGGGCAGCGACTTGTCGCGACGCGGTTTTAACGCGCCGCGCAGGTCTTATGCCAGTCGGCATAGGCAATATCGGGCCGGTTGACCGCGTCACCGGCCGCGTTTGCTTCCCCAGTCTGACATGGCCTGAAGCACCGGCACGAGCGTGCGCCCGTCGCGGGTCAGCGAATATTCGACGCGCGCCGGCACTTCGGCAAAGACCTCGCGGCGCACCAGCCCGTCTGCTTCGAGCTCGCGCAGAGAGCGGGTGAGCATCCGGTCCGACGCTCCCGGCACCAGCCGCGCCAGATCGGAATAGCGGCGCGGCCCGGCCAGCAGGTGAAACAGAAGGATCGGCTTCCACTTGCCGCCGATCACCGCGACGGTGGACTCGACCGCGCAGTCGCTTTCTTGAACGGAGGGGCGTTCGGGCGTGACAGTTTGTGGAATCGTTTCATGTGCCATGATCCATTCATGCGCACCGACCAAAACGCGGTCAACTTACACCCATGTAAGCAGCACGCATTTGCGCCAGTAGACGCTCTTCTATGCGCGGCGCATCTCTTCGGTCAGCAAAGGACAGGAGAGACAACATGAGCAAGACAGTTCTGGTGACAGGCGCAACGGGAATGCAGGGGCGGCCCATCGTCGATGCCCTGCTGGCGGGCGGCTTTGCCGTGCGCGCGTTGACACGGAAGACAGCACCCGGCCTGCCCGAGGGTGTCGAGATCGCGAAAGGCGATATGGACGATCCGGCGAACCTCGGTGCCGCTTTTGACGGTGTGGACCGTCTGGTGCTGATGCTGCCTCTGGTCTTCGACGACGATCTGGTGCGCCGCTACGTGGGCAACATGATCGCCGCCGCGCAGGCTGCATCGGTCGAACTGGTGGTGTTCGATACCTCCGCCCCGGTGCCCGAGGCGCGCGTGGGCGTCGCGGCGGTCGATGTGAAGGTCACGGCGGCCGAGATGCTGGCAGCCTCCGGCCTGCCGGTCGTGACGGTGCGCCCGACGATCTATGCGGGCAACCTGGCCGCACCCTGGACCGCGCCGGGCATCGTGAACGACAAAACCATCGCCTATCCGCTGGCGGCGGATGTGCGCTGTTCGTGGATAACCTGGGAAGACGCCGCGCGCTGCGTGGCCGCGGCCGTTTCCGATCCGTCGCTTGCGGGCCAGAGCTTCGACATCGGCGGCCCCGACGCGCTCGACGGCGCGGCCCTCGCGCAGGCGTTCCGCCTGGCGCGCGGGCCTGAGCATCACTACGTCGCCGTGCCGCTGGACGCCTTCGAAGCGGGCCTCAACGGCGCGCTCGGCGCGCCCGTGGGCACCGAGATCGCGGCGCTCTACCGCTGGTTATCGGGTCAAGGCGCCGCGCATCTGAACGTCACGCGTGGCGGTCGGCAGAATGGCGCGGAGGCGCTTGGCGTCTCGCCCGTCTCGATGGCCAACTGGGCGGCGCAGGTACCGTGGGAGCGGATCGCGGGAAACACCGAAGCAGTCTGAACCGCTGCTCGCGAACCGGAAGGGCCGCTGGACGGATTGGAGGCGAGTACCGGAATCGAACCGGTGTACACGGATTTGCAATCCGGTTGCGACCACTGATTTCATTGGATTTCCCTGTAAACACCCCCGTTTTGTTCACGACGGGAAATCAAGGACTTATGAGGAAACTGTAAACGCCTCCGAGGGAGGTGTGCGATGAGTGATTTGCGCCCATTTAAAGAGGTTCAGCTTCAATGGCTCCGCTTGTTGCTTGCTGATACGTCGCTTAGCCCCCGTGCCGTGCAGTTCGCCACATACCTTGTCATCGTCCGATACAACGACAATTTTTGCAAGGCTTGGCCGTCACATGCGACGGTCTGCGAAGATCTTGGGCTTAAGAGCGAAAAGACCATCCAACGCCTGATCAAGGAACTCGATGGTAAGTGGTTCGAGATCAGGCGCGGGAATGGTCAAAAGCAGTCTACCGAATACGTGCCGTCCAAAACATCGCATCAGGCAGCCCAAGAGTTACGCGAAAAAGAGGAAGCGGGAAAGACGGACAAAATTGTCCCCCTTCGTGGGCGTGAAGGCGGACATTCTTGTCCCGGAACCCGGACAAAAATGTCGTGCGAACCCGGACAAAAATGTCCGCCAATAAAAGAGAAAGAAAAAACAAAGGAAAAAAGAGCGCTGACGCGGGATTTGCCTTATGAGGGGCAATCCCGCATTGCGCTTCGGTTGGTGCCCGGTGGTGGTGGCGTCTTTGAGAGAACATGGAATGATAGGTTGCAGGTGGTCGGGCTTGAACGCTTGGATCGTTTATTTCGACAGGTTCGTGATGAGCAGGGCAGAAGTTGCTACCTGTTGCCCGGAAACTGGCCGGAGCCGCCGGGTAGCAACGGTTGGCTCGCCCAGCTTTCTCAGATCTATCGAATGTCTGGCCGGGAGGTGCCGGGGAAACTGGCAACGGCAATAAGCGTGCGTTTTGCCGATGAACCGAGGTCGGCGGCATGAGCGGGGGTGGTTTTAAGTCCTTCGTCCGCGCGGAAAATGTGAAGGCGGGATCGACGGGAAAATCGTCGATGGGTGGGATTGAGGCCCATGCCAAGCGGCTCGACAAGACTTCTTTACTGCGTCGTGTCCGCGAGCTTGATCCGCTGGCGTGGTCGAAAATCGGTTCAGGCATCAACGAGGGCGGTTGCGACCTCTGGGGTGCCTTCAAGCGACACAAGGAAGAAACAGGCGCTGTCGAGCGTGGTGGTGCGTCGATTGCGCTGCATATGCTGGTTGGCGTGTCGCGGGAGTGGTTGGAGGAAGACGGGCGAGATGCGCACTCGGCTGAGAACGACCGCATCCGGCGACTTTTCGATGAAGCAAAGGCTTGGGCGGAAAGCTGGGCGGGTGAAGGCTCGGTCATTCACACTCGCTTTGATCTCGATGAGCAAGGCAGCGGCAATGTCGATCTGGTAGTTGTCCCGACGCGGATGCAACGGCGGAAATCCCGGAAGAACGCGGCGGCGAAGGAGGTGCTGACGATCTCCACGCGGATGGCGAAAGAAGATCTGCGCAAGGCGATGAAAACCAAGAATTCCGGTCAGGCGATGCAGTCGAGCTGGAACCAGTGGTGCAAGGAGCGCCTCGATCTGCGGATTGAGCGCGGGACAAGCAAGGATCAGACCCGCCGCGAACACATCCATGCCGACATTCTGCGAGCTGAGGCGAACAAGCTGCGGGATAAGCATCAGCTGGCCATGGAAGCGCTGGAACTTGAGAAACAGGAGGCCGCAGCGCGGGCCGAAGCCGAGGCCAAGGCCGCAAGCGAGGCGCTGTTCCTTTGGGCCAAGACAGCAAGTGGCCCCTATCACGGGCTGCTATTGGATGATCTGAGCGAACCTGAAAAGCAAGCCTATGACCTGCATCGCATGGTCGTGGGCCGCTATCGTGGGGCGCTGCGTGCGGAGCGCGACGGGCGGCTTTACCCCGAACAACGCCGCTTCCTCTCGGAGCTTCGCAAGGCCGAGCCGGACTCTGATCGCTATGTTGCGGCGGCACTGACCGAGGAAATCAGCAGCTCCGGGATTGGCCTAGACATGATCGAGCGGATTTCGGAACTGATGCGGCGGCTGTTGCGGCGCATCGTTCAGGCTGTCGAGCCCCATCTTCTGCGCTATTGGACGCGCGAGGATGGTGGGCATAAATGGCATGTCACAACGGCGCGATTGTGTTTGGGATCGGCAGAGCTGGTCGATCTGGAGGCTCGGGCGGAACGCGAGGCCGAGGCTTTGCGCACGGCGGAATCAGTCTATCGGCGCTTGGCCGATCATGGACGCAGACTTGATCAGTGATTTGCGGCGTGGCGTAAATTCTCATAATTTACGTTGAAGCGTAATTTCTTTTGGTTTACGCTCTGCCGTAAAAGGAGTCGCATCATGGACCTCTCTGCCAGAACTGCCGAACAGATCGGCGAAGCAATCCGGCGCGCGCGGAAAGCACGCGGCTGGACGCAGGGCGATGTTAGCGCGCGCACCAATCTGCGCGTGGCGACGATCTCTTCGCTGGAAAACGGCGACGCGGGCACCAAGCTGGCGACGCTTCTGGCTGTCATGGCGGCACTCGGGCTGGAGTTCCGGCTGGCGGAACGCGGTGGCTCTGTCGAGATCGAGGATATCTTCTAATGGCCAGACGCGGGCGCAGTGGAACGATGCAGGTCCTCCTGAACGGGCGGCTGGTGGGTCATCTGCGCCTCGCCAGCTCCGGCGCGATCAGTTTCGCCTATGATCCAGGTTGGCTGGCGTGGGAACATGCCATGCCGATCTCCCTCTCTCTGCCCTTGCGCGAGGAGGCGCATCAGGGCGCACCGGTCATTGCCTATCTGGAAAACCTGTTGCCCGACAATCAGGCGATCCGCGAGCGTGTGGCAGCACGGGTGCGTGCGGGCGGCACCGATGCCTGGCACATGCTGGAGAAGATCGGGCGCGACTGTGTGGGGGCGCTGCAATTCGTCTCGGGTGAAGCGCCCGAAGTGGGCGAGTTGGAAGGTGAACCAGTGACGGATGCCCAGATCGCTGCCATGCTGCGCAATCTGGCGAGCGCCCCACTTGGCCTCGATGAAGACGATGATTTCCGCATTTCTATTGCGGGCGCGCAGGAGAAAACCGCTTTGCTGCGCCACGATGGTGAATGGATACGACCCTCGGGCCTGACGCCCACGACCCATATCCTGAAAACGCAGCTCGGCGTGCTTCCGAACGGGATCAACCTGTCGGACAGCGTCGAGAACGAGTTCTTCTGCATGACCTTTTGCCGCGTGATGGGGGCGGATGTGGCGGAGGTTGAAATCGTCGATTTTGAGAATGTGCGCAGCCTTGTTGTCACGCGGTTTGACCGGCGCTGGACCGCAGACGGGCGGCTGATCCGCCTGCCGCAGGAGGATTTCTGTCAGGCGCTTTCGGTGCCGCCCAGTCAAAAATACCAGATGGATGGCGGGCCGGGGATAACCGAGGGCATTGGCCTGCTGGCGGGCAGCGATGACGCGCTGGCCGATCAGCGCGCCTTCTTTCAAGCTCAGATGTTGTTCTGGCTCCTAGGAGCGACGGACGGTCACGCCAAGAATTTCAGCATCGCGCTTCGCCCCGGCGGCTTCCGTATGACGCCGCTCTACGATGTGTTGAGCGCGCAGAAGGCTGTGGATGAGGGTCAGATCCGCAAGAACAGGATGCGCCTCGCCATGTCAGTGGGCGGGCACTATCGGATCAATGAGGTCGTGCCGCGCCATTTCCTGCAAGCGGCCAAGGTAGCGGGGTTCGGTGTGGCGCTGGCGGAAGAGGTGCTAGCGGAGATCGCGAAACGAATTGAGCCTGCCATTGAGAAAACGGTTGAGCGTATGCCCCCGGACTTCCCCATGGCTTTGACGCAGATCATCGCAGAAGGTGTCAGACAACGCGCGGCATCCTTCATTGTCGAGGAGGGGAGGGGCGCGGAATGACCAAGCTCGAATTTCTCAACGGGATCGTGCTGGAAGAGATTGTGGAAGGGCTTCTCGTTCGGCAGGGGGAGGAGGCTTATGTGGCGCGCGATTGGTGCCTGTCCGCTCCCGTGATCGAGCTTGTAGGGGCGGCAATGGTGGCGGGCCTGAACTGGATGATCCGCACCGATCATCCGCGCCGCAATGCGCGCTGGCCGAACCGGCGCGGCGTTGTCTATTTGGCGTTCTCACCTTCAGAGCATCAGCAATGGGCCTTGGCCATAGACACGATTCGGCCCGCGAGTGGTGATTTCGGCCATGGGGTATTCAACGGAAAATACCACGAACAGTTCGTGAAGCTGGGGCTGCCCTTCACCTTTGAGAAGCGCAACAAAGGGGCTGGGCATCTGGTCGTTTCGCGCGAGCATGTCTTGCCAACCCTTGCGGCCTTGCGCGGGTTCGACCATCGGGTTCTCGATTTGGGGCGCGCTGAGCGCAGCCATGCTGGATTTGCTACTGAATACGAGATTCAACGGGCAATCCTGAACCAATGGTCGGAAACGCCGTTCGCTAAGCGCCATGTTGTCGTACAGGACGAATACCCCGTGGATGGCGGGCTGAATTCCCGCCGGATCGACGTGTTGGCGCAGGATCTGCAATCGGGTGACTGGCTGGTGGTCGAGATCAAGCGGGCCGAGGCCAATGTGGGTGCTGTGCGACAGGTCGAGGACTATCTGCTGGCGCTTGGTCAGCAGGACGAATTTGCTTTCGGGAAGCTGGAAGGTGTGCTGATCGCCGAGCGCATATCAGCGCCGGTGCGTGAGGCTGCACAGCGCGCAGGGATCGCCGCCTATGAGATCGAATGGCCTGTGACCCTGCGCCGGGTGGCATAGCGCTGCCGTTCATTCCTCAATCGCGATGGTTCTCAACTTCCGCGCGGCGGCTTTGAGGTCTTCGGAAATTGCCGCCTCAAGCCGCGCGCGATGATCGACCAGCCAAGCGATCATCTCTGGCCAGTTCTGGATTTAGATCAATGTGATCCATAATGACCTACATTCCCACTTTTTAAGTGGTAACGCACTACCACTTATCCGGCGAGCCGGACCGCTCCGCTTAAGTTGTGCGCCCTGCGGGGCGGGGGAGCGCTGGAAACATCAGAGCGAGAACAACGGTGAATTTGGTGGCGATTGCTGCTATCTGTTCGTGCGAAACCAACCCAACCCGACAAAGGAGGGCCGCGCCATGTAGGTATGCAACTACATGTAAGGAGCCGGACGATGGCTCATCACAAACGTAAACGTCCGCGCGCGACATCCGGGCGGGATTACTCCGCCAAGGGGTTGGCGCGTCGGCTTGGTATTGACGACCACGAGGTACATTGGTGGGATCATAGCCCGCGCTGGCACCACATCATCGTGAACAAACGGCCAATGCGACGCCGGACCAAAGCGGCTGAGCGGGCAGCATTGAAGGCCCCCGATCCTGATGCGCTGATTTGGCCGGTCTCGGGAAAGCCTCACGATGATTACTGGTGATCCCAGCTACTGAAACCCACCTTCCCCTGCCGTTTGAGGGGCGATGTCAGGCGGGTTTCGGCAAGCGTAACGGTAGCCTGAAAATCCACATGAGCGAGACGCCAAGGATCGAGCGATTGTGGGGTTTCAGGCGGGCGTCAGCGCGAGTTCCGCTTTTGCTCTCGCTCCTTTTTTCTACCCTCCATTTTTAACATCAACTGGTCATAGATTTTTCGGGCCTCCGGATCCGCATCCAACTCATCTTTAAGCCGCCGCCTACGATCTTCAGCTTTGTTGGCCACGCGCTTGCGATCTTCTTCAGCCCATTTTTCCGCGCGCTCATTGAACTGTCTTAGTTCCGTGCTGATGTTGTTCATGCTTGCGGTGAAGCTGTCGAGACCATTTTCCACGGAGGCTACGAGACCCGATATGCCAAATTTGGGCACATGCGTGAGCTGCTTGTGATCGGCAATCATTCCATCCGACCCTTGCGCGCGGCTGGCGCGCGCCTGAGCTTTGCCGGCCAGCCAGTTTGAACGCGCTTGGCGAACCTGCTTGATGGCGGCTTCGGGCTTGTAAAGCGTGACTTTTGCGGGAATGCGCAGGATTTCATATCCTTTCGCAGCAAGCGCTTTGTCTCGTTCGGCATCGCGCTCGATAGCTTCGGGCGAGGAATGCCATTTTGCGCCATCGACCTCGACGATCAGGCCGTCGTCGATCAGGAAATCGAGGCGGTAATTCATGACCGGCACCTGCATCTGCAAGGTCAACCCGCTGCCGCGCAAGCGGCCTTTTTCAGGCGTAAGGTTAAAGGCTGCGACCATCGCGTCGAGAAAGGCGACTTCCGCCGGAGATTCGCAAGCATGCTGGAAATATCGGTGCCAGTCCTCGTCGTCTGTGGTCAGCGTTTCCAGCTTGCTGGGTCTGGGTGGCTCCTTTGAACTTGGATCAGTGATGTCCTCATAGATGGACCACGCAATGAGGGCCGCGAGCGCAAAACTGAAAGGAAAGATAAAGCCCAGCAAGAAGCAAAGAAATGTCGCCAAAATACGAAAGGGAAGGTTCATCGTAGAGGCATTTCTTTCAGTGAAATGAAGGTTACAGTTAGGATGACATAGGCTTTGGCTTTGTGTCATTATTAAGAAGATCAAAGGGTTATGTTTAGTCACAGCCCAATAGTGCGATAGCACTATCGCCCTATCCCGCTACGGTCAGTCCTCAAGCACAAAGGCAGGATCGAACTCATTCCCCTCCACCGGATACCCCCGTTGGTTCGTGACAAATCGGATCGGGCCGTGGTCGCCTTTGATCGCCCGGCTCTCCCCCTCATGGCTGTGGCCCCAGATCCATGTGTCGATGTCGAAGCCCCGGATCTCATCCCAGAGGTCGCTGGCGAACCCGTTGTTCATAGCGAGCTTCTCATGGCCGCCGATGGTGCGCCACGGGGTGATCAGTTCGCGCAGCGGCAGGTGGTGGGTCATGACCACGGTCGGGCCGTCGTGCGGGGTGCGCAGGGCGGCGAGGATTGCATCCTTGTCCTGCGCGTGGCGATCCAGCATGTCGTCGATGGTAAAGCAGGTGTCGGGCGCGGTGCGAATGGCGCGGTAGTCCTGCATGTAGGCCGAGACCATGATCCGCGCGAGGTCGTCGAACTCGGGGGAGAGTTGCAGGTCCGTCCAGAGCGTCGCGCCGATGATGCGCACGCCCGCGATTTCGGTGGCCGCACCATGCAGCACGCGGATATCGAGTCCTTCGCCGCGCAAAGCTGCAAGCTGGTGCTTCTCCTCGGCCAGCAGTTCCGACCAGACCGTGCCATAGGGCTCATGGTTTCCCCAGATCACTACGACCGGGCAGCCATATTTGCGCGCGGCCTGCGCAGGGATCTCCAGATGTCGTCCCAGCGTGTGCGTATCGCCAGCGATCAGAACCCCATCCACCGGCGCGGACAGGTCGGGCAAATCGAAGCCGCCCCAAAATTCGTCATGCAGGTCGCTCCAGACCAGAAATCGCGCCATCACACGCCTCCGTAGTGCGTTGGTGCGATAGTGCTTTCGCACCTTTATTAACCCATCTTACGATCTGAACTGTTTACCAACCTGCTTGAAACGACTTGGCCTGACCTCGATGTAAACAACTATCTTTCCAGAATTATCTCTGAACGAAAGATTTTGCCGATGGTCATAGATGCAAAGCCCTCGCTGCCCTTGCTCACGTTTCTTCCCAGTTCAGATGCCCAGCTGGACCCGGATTCCGACACAAGGCCTTCTATGCTCGGTTGTGATTGCATTTCGTCGATGGTTTCTTTTCGTAGTCCTTGCCTCAAGATCACGCGGTAGGCAGGCATATCGCCAACGAGCACGGGTCTCGGCAACAGAAACTGCCTTTCGCGGCCGACATAGTTTTCTGCGAACTGGATTGTGCGCTCTCTGCTTCCGAGCTCTTCGCGGGCGCGCTCATCACGCTGCTCAGTTTCAGCCGCTTCATCCGAGAACGTCTTGGATGCACGGCGTTCCGCGAAAAAGACATTATCATGCGGAGAGGCCATCGCTTCGGCCGTGGTTTCATAGCCCGCTTGGCGCAAGGCCTTTGAGACGACACATCTTGTTGCAGCATCATCCGCAAGTGTCATCTCCGCCTCATTAACCCGAAACGGTTCATCTGGCTTGGGGTCAACGATGGTCAGGCTGCTTGGTGCACCGTTCGGGACACCAATTTGAAGTCCGCTGACAAGGCGTTGTCCTGTATGCCCGGCGGGAAACACGATGGATCGTTTTTGAGCTATCCCACCCGAAGGCGGAGGGCCTGCTGCCCCCAGCTGTCGCGTACTGTATTCCAAGCCCGATTGCGTTCCTTTGCACTCGATCACATGCCATACGCCAGTGGCATCACGGGCGACAAAATCCGGGGTTTTATTCGGACCACGCTTGGCCGTTCTTCGTTGTGTCGCCCCTAACCTTGGTGCCAGGAATTCAACGAAATAGCGCCCATCCACTATTCGGTCTAAGTCAAAGCGTTCACTCAGCCACAGCAGAGGTGCCCCCATACCGAAGTCGTCGCTCAAGATTGTTTTCTGGTGGGAATCAAGTTCCGAAAAACTGCTCGTGAGCCTAAGATCCGAATCCGGCGTGATCGCAGATAAGTACCTTACCCATGCCCAAAACTCGCTCAGGGAGACGCCCGTGGATGTTGTGGGGGTGGTCAAATACCCGATCATGAGTAGCATCGCAGGAAAGTTCATATCCCACGGCGCAGAGCCCCTGTGAAAGGCACTCGGAAATGCGGGATGATTTCCGGGAGACGGCCAGGAGGACGCGTCTACGTCAACGATCAGGTTCCTATTCAAAGACTTCCCTCAGAAATAAATTGTTTCAACGGCTTAGGTGCTGCCAATGACTATGTATTCTCTAAGCTCAGTTTGTCGCAACGAATTTCCGATCAGACCCGGCAGGACGGCATGGCACTATCGCCCTATCTCGCCATCACGCGCCTATTGAAGGTAGGGTTGGATAGCATCCAGCGCCTTGGCTGTTCCCTCAAGGCTGAACTGGTGGGAGCGCCCGCCGAAGCTGATCTCGACCCATTCCGCCGCGCGGATGTTGTTCGCGAACAGCGCGGTCGCGCCCATGCCTGCGGTGGAATAATTGTCGAACAGGATCTCGCCGCCGCGTGCTTCGAAGTCCAGTGTCTCACCGTTCGAAAAGGTGATACGCACACGCTCCCGCGCTGCCGGAACATGCCCGCCCAGCATCAGCTTCACGGCGCAGTTGTCGAAGGTGCAAGACCCGTCCGGCCCCAGTTCATTCACTTCGTCCGAGCGGATGATCCAGATTTCATCGCCCATCACGCGGAGAGGGCTGACTTCGCCCGCTGCATTCGTGAATGTCCAGAATTCGGCCCCGCCTTCCAGAGACGCTTCGAAATACCAGCCTTCGGCGATGACTGGGGAGGCGAGCGCGATCAGCGTGGCAGCGAGAACAGCCTTCATGGTTTCAGATCCTCCGAAGGAATATCGACGCCCGCCTCGGCCAGCGCCTGAATGATCAACTGGCTCATGGTGATGCCACGTTTCAGAGCTTCAATCCGCAGCGCCTTGTGGCCCTCAGTGCTGATGTAGAACGAGGTATGTTTCTGCTCACGCGGGACAGTCATCGGTAAGGGCTGGCCAGCCGCAGATTGGCGAAGCAGTGGATCAGGGTTGCGGTGGCTTCGGGTGTGAGTCCGTGCTCGACATAAGTCTTGTCCTCGAAACCAATCCGGATGTTCAGTCCGCCCTCCGGGTTTGCCGTCAGCTCGAATGCCGCACCGTTCGCCGGGGCGCTGAGCTTGCGCGGGCTCGACCACTCGAGGATTTCATCTGCCGGAACTAGCTTGCGCCGGATACCAATGGCACTGTCTTCCAGAATGTCGATCAGCAGGTCCAGCACCTCAGCGGCGCGCTCGTTGTCCTCGACGGTCTGTGGTTCAGCCACATATTCGATCCAGTTTGGTTCAAGGAGCGGCTGCACCAGCGCCCTGAGCCGCCGTTCCACATCCTTTGGGTTATCCAAAATCAGCGATACCATTTTTCTTTTCCCTCCGAAGCGATGAAGATCCATGCAGCGAGGCCGAAAGGCAGCAAGGAAAGACTGCCCACGATTTTGAACCCCATCGCGTCGCCGTTGATCAGAAAGCCAAGGCCGACCAAAAGCGGCAGCAAGCCGATCGCCGCCACAACGCCCGCCCGCACCTTGAGGTCGTATCCGGTGAACCCTGCGCCCAGAACACCCTTCTTCGCGCCGCAGGACGGGCAAACGCGCGCCTCTTCGTGGATCTCGGTCATGCAGTGGGGGCATTGGGGCATGGGGCTACTCAGCATTTTGGTGTGAAAACACCAAGGCAGTAACCCGAAATGGGATAATCCTCAAGTAGGATTATCCGAATTCCGGATTTATTCGGAGTTCAAAACATGGGAAGAACCTTGCGCAGCCCGGGGCATCTGGCCCTCATGGCGGCACTGAAGCAGGCGCGGCTCGACGCAGGGCTGACACAGACCGAACTGGCGATCCGCCTCGAGCGGCCTCAGTCCTTCGTAGCGAAATACGAGAACGGTGAACGTAAAGTGGAAGTCGTCGAATTCGTTCAGATCGTGAGCGCCATCGGCTGCGATGGTCATGCGGTGCTCGATGTTGTGGCGCGGGCTGAGCTTGGTGAGTGACACAATCACTGGTGGATTCGATTTGCCGTCACCGCTAGAAATATGAGTGGTAGGGGAGAATCCTGCTCACGAATAACATACTGAGGCCAACGAGCAGATGTCGTTACAGAATTTATTGAGTTCATACCGAACCGCTGCGCGTACGGAACGCGACAAAGGAACCTATTTCGAGCGGCTAGCGATCGCATTTCTCGCGCATGACCCAGTTCAGGTGGAGTAATATTACGACGTCAAACCTTATACCCAATGGGCGCTCGAGCACGATTGGGATAGCCGCGACACCGGCATAGACCTCGTTGCGAAGCTGCGCGACGAGGACGGCTTCGCAGCGATCCAATGCAAGTTTTATGACGCGGATTATCGCATCCGCAAAGAGGACATCGACAGCTTTATCTCGGCGTCCGGCAAAGATCCGTTCAAACGCCGCGTCGTCATCGACACGACAGAAAAGCCTTGGAGCGAAAATGCTGAAGCGATGATCCGTGGCCAGATCATTCCGACTATCCGCATCGGTCTGAATGATCTGCAAGAAAGCCCGATAATTTGGGAGCACTTCGGTGATCAAGGCAAGGTCGTTCTGGCCGACAAAAAGCGCTTGCGTCCGCATCAAGAGGAAGCGGTTCGCGATGTTCGCGTCGGGTTGACAGACGCGGATCGAGGCAAGCTGATCATGGCTTGTGGGACAGGTAAAACCTTCACCAGCCTCAAAATAGCGGAAGATTTGGCGGGGATGGGTGCGCAGGTTTTGTTCCTAGTGCCTTCCTTGGCGTTGATGGCACAGACCGTTCGGGAATGGACGGCGGACACGGAAACGCCGCTAAGATCCTTTGCCGTTTGCTCGGATACGCAGGTTGGCAAGAGGCGCGTCGGAGTTGATGACGTTGCCGAGATCGACGTGCTTGATCTTGCATTCCCCGCGACAACGGATCCGCGCAAGCTTGCCGAGGGGGTGTTGCATCCCGCCTCCGACAAGATGACGGTTGTTTTTGCGACCTATCAGTCGATTCAGGTTATCGCTGACGCCCAGCGCGATCACGGGCTTCCAGAATTCGATCTCATCGTTTGTGACGAGGCGCACCGGACAACCGGCGTCACGTTGGTGGGCGAAGACGATTCTAATTTCGTCAAGGTTCACGACAACAGCGTCATCCGGGGCAAGAAACGCCTTTACATGACCGCGACGCCTCGGATTTTCGGTGAGAACGCCAAGTCCAAAGCTGACGATGTCGGTGCTGAACTGTGCTCGATGGATCGGCCGGATCTGTTTGGGGAAACGTTTTTTTATCGCGGATTCTCATGGGCGGTGCAGAACAACTTGCTGACGGACTACAAGGTCATCGTGCTGGCCATGGATGAGCAGCTAGTTTCGGATAGCGTGCAAAAGCGTTTGATGGATGGCGGAAGCGAGCTGCGGCTCGACGATGCCACCAAGATCGTGGGATGTTACAAGGCGCTGACTAAAGCCGATTTGCAGGCCGATGTTTCCACCGATCCGCATCCGATGCGCCGCGCATTGGCCTTTTGCAAGGACATCAAAAGCTCAAAACTAATCGAAACCGAATTCTCCGCTGTCGTTGATGAGTTCCTCGGGGACGATGCTGTTCTGGATGATGCTGACGAAGATGACCGCCTGCGTTGCGAGATCGAGCATGTCGATGGCACATTCAATGCCAAGGATCGCGGTCGCCTGCTCGATTGGCTAAAAGCTGATACGCCCGATCATACTTGCCGTGTCCTGACCAATGCGCGTTGCCTGTCAGAAGGCGTGGACGTGCCAGCACTAGATGCGATCATGTTCTTGCACCCGCGCAAAAGCCAAATTGATGTCGTGCAATCGGTCGGTCGGGTCATGCGAAAGACCGATACTAAGAAAATGGGCTATGTCATTCTGCCGGTTGGTATCCCGCACGGCAAGACACCGGAAGAAGCTCTTGCCGACAACGATAAATATCGCGTCGTCTGGCAGATTCTGAACGCCTTGCGTGCCCATGACGAAGACGGAATGGGGGCCACGATCAACCAAGCCTCTCTGGGCCAGGATATCAGCCACAAGGTTGAAATCGTTGGTATCACTGCGTCGCAAAGTGCCGAACTGGCTGCGGTGACGGCCGTTGTTGAAGATCTGCCAACGCGATCGCAACCTGCAACCGCCAGCATTGGCTCACCGGGACGCGATCCTGTGGCAACAGGTCCGGTGCAGGGCGAAATGTTTTTCTCAGTCGATGAATTCTCACGCGCGATCATGGCGAAGATCGTCAAGAAATGCGGAACCCGCGACTATTGGGAGGACTGGGCGGGCAACATTGCCGAGATTGCCAGTAACCACATCACACGCCTGAAAAGTCTATTGGACGCGCCTGACACCCGTGCGAGTGAAGCGTTCGCCGCCTTCCTCGAAGAGCTTCAGGACGATCTGAATGAAAGCGTGTCTCGCGAAGATGCCATTGAGATGTTGGCACAACATCTCATCACGCGACCCGTCTTCCAGACCTTGTTCGAGGGCCACCAGTTCACTTCCGAAAACCCCGTTTCCCGCGCCATGCAGCGGGTTCTGGATGTCTTGGACGAAGCCAATCTCGACAAGGAATCCGAAGATCTCGACAAATTCTATGCCGATGTGCAGCGCCGTGCCCAAGGCATCACCGATCCGGCGGCGAAACAGAATCTGATCAAGGAACTCTACGAGAAGTTTTTCAAAAAGGCCTTCACGCGCACCACCGATAAGTTTGGCATCGTCTATACACCGCCCGAGATCGTCGATTTCATCATCCATTCGGTCAACGATGTGCTGCAAGCCGAGTTTGGCCAGACGCTGGGATCTGAGGGCGTGCATATCATGGACCCTTTCACCGGCACGGGTACCTTCGTCACGCGGCTCTTGCAGTCGGGGCTGATCGCGCCCGAGGAGATGGAGCATAAATTCCGCCACGAGATCCACGCCAACGAGATCGTGCTGCTTGCCTATTACATTGCCGCGATCAACATCGAGGCGGTATATCATGGGCTTCAGGGCGGGGAATATGTGCCGTTTGAGGGTATCTGCCTGACCGACACCTTCCAGATGTATGAAAGCGATGATCTGATCTCGCACTACATGCCCGACAACTCGGAGCGGCGCAAACGGCAGAAGGCGACAGATATCCGCGTGATCCTTGGCAATCCGCCCTATTCCAAGGGGCAGGACAGCGCCAATGACGACAATGCCAATGTGGACTACCCGACGCTGGATGGCCGCATCCGCGACACCTATGCCGCACTGACCGATGCGCAGAACAAGAACGGCCTTTACAACAGCTACCTGCGCGCCTTTCGCTGGGCTAGTGACCGGATCGGCGATGACGGCGGCGTTGTAGCCTTCGTGACCAATGGCGGTTGGCTGGACGGGAACGCCACAACCGGCGTACGCAAGAGCTTCGCCAAAGAATTTTCCGACCTCTACATCTTCAATTTGCGAGGGGATGCGCACCTGACCGGCGAACGCCGTCGCAAGGAAAAGGGCAATGTCTTTGGCGCGGGCACGCGCACCCCTGTTGCGATCTCGGTTCTGGTCCGCAATCCCGATGCCGCACATTGCGGCCGCATCCATTACCGTGACATTGGCGACTACCTTGAAGAAAAGGAAAAGCTGGCGATCATTCGCGACTTCGGCTCAACACGCGGCATTGCCGAAGCCGATGGCTGGACCCAGATCGAACCCGACGAACACGGGGATTGGTTGAACCAGCGGGATGCGTCTTTCGATCAGTTCATCAAGATCGGGGACAAGAAGGACAAGACCGCCGAGACATTGTTCGAGACCTATTCCGCAGGGGTCAAAACCCAGCGGGATGCGTGGTGCTACAACCGCTCTCGCGCTGATCTTGAGCGCAACATTGGGGCGATGATCGACACCTACAATGATGAGCTGGCCAAGGCACGGCAGGCGCAGGATGCAGGCCAGCCAGCGCCGAAACTGTTGGGTGATCCGAGGCAGGTAAGCTGGACACGGGCGCTTTTGGCGGATCATGGCCGTGGCAAACCCTTGTCGATCGAGGATGGCCAGTTCGTGCCGTCGATCTATCGCCCGTTCGGGAAGGAGTGGTTGTATTTCAGCCGCCGCCTGAACGAGATGGTTTATCAGATCCCGCGCCTGTTCCCCGATGCCGACAGTCCCAACCGCGTGATCGCCATGTCGAGCCCCGGCGCGCGCGGATCGGTTTCTGCGCTGATGACGGATTGTATCCCAAGCCTTCACGCCGCTGATATGAGCGGTTCGCAATGCTTCCCGCTCTACATCTACGACGATGCTGATACCGGCGCGGATGACCTGTTTTCGGGCGCGGATCATGCCGCCCGCCGAGATGGCATCACCGACGCAGGCCTGCGCCATTTCCAAGCGGCCTATCCGGGCCAGCAGATCACGCGCGAGGATGTCTTCTATTATACCTATGGCCTTCTGCATTCCGAGGAATATCGCGCCCGCTACGCCGATAACCTGACCAAGGAATTGCCCCGCATCCCTTGCGTGAAGAAGGTCGAGGATTTCCGCGCCTTCGCGCAGGCGGGCCGCGATCTGGCCGATCTGCATGTGGGCTACGAGACGGTCGAACCCTACCCCGTCACCTTCAAGCAGGGCCATCCCGACACTTGGGTCATCGACGATCCGCAGGCCTTCTACCGCGTCACCAAGATGAAGCACGCGGGCAAGCGCCCGAACCTCGACAAATCGACGGTGATCTACAACGCCAACATCACCATGCAGGATATTCCGCTGGCGGCCTATGATTATGTCGTCAACGGCAAGCCCGCGCTGGAATGGGTGATGGAACGGCAGGCCGTGCTGAAGGACAGCAACAACCCCAAGACCAAGAAAGGCAGCGACATCGTCAACGACACCAACCGTTACGCCGTCGAGACCGTCGGCAACCCCGCCTATCCGCTGGAATTGTTCCAGCGCGTGATCACGGTCAGCCTGCGGACGATGGAGATCGTGCGGGGGCTGCCGAAGTTGGAGATTGATGCATGACTCGGGGGCCTTACAGATTTTTTGGGGCCGAGAGACGCCGTTTTAAGGGGTGAGGATACGCCATGAAGCCGATTTCAAAGATGGATTGGGACATCATCGACGCAAGGGTGTCGAAGACTTGCGAAAGGCACCAGTTCCCCAAGAAAACGGTAGGCTTTCTTGCTATCGTTCTCGGCCAGATTTTTCCCGGCCACGATGACCAGTTGCAAGAGATCATCACCGATGGCCCCGATGATAGGGGGATCGATGCGATTCACATCATCGAAAGCGAAAGCAGCGCCGAAGTTTTCCTGTTCCAGTCGAAATATCGGGAGAGCCAAAGCACTTGTCACAAGACGATCAATGACACCGAGATTCTGAAAGTTTCCCTTTTTCTCAACGAGTTGTTTGAGAAGTCAGATGGATTGGCAAATAGCGGAAACTTCCGACTTCAAGAAGCTGTTCGCCGGATCTGGGAATTCCACGACAAAGGTAAAATCTGCCGCTACAAGGCCATTTTCTGTTCGAACGGTGAAGGCTTCTCGACCTCTGCATTGGGCATCATCGAGACCATAAAGGCATCGCATACGTCGGTTTCATTTGAGTTCTACGGCGGGCATAGTGTTGTTCAAGCCATGGCTGGCGAAGGGCGTGCCCGCGAGGATGGTCAGCTACAGGTTATTGGCCGTGAAATCCTTGAGCGTTCGGACGGCGATGTTCGAGGGGCGATTGCGTCGATTGACGCAATGTCCTTTGTCGAGTTGATCACGGAAGACGACGGCGAAACAATCAAACGCCACCTGTTTGATGACAATCTGCGAGTGTTTCTCGGGGCCAAGGGTGGCTTCAATCAGGCGATTATCTCGACGGCCACATCAAACGATAGCTACCTGTTTTGGTACCTGAACAATGGCGTCACGATCACCTGCAAGAGCTTTTCATACAACAAGGGCCACACCAACCCGAAATTGGTCTTCAAGGACTTTCAGATCGTCAACGGTGCGCAAACCTCGCACTCGTTGGTGGAAGCCGCCCGCACCGATCCGGAGGCGCTGTCTGATGTCGTCGTGATGGTGCGCATGTATGCAACGGATCGGTCAGATATCGCGGAAAGGGTGGCTGTTGCGACCAACAGCCAAGCGCGGATTCAAAGCCGTGATCTCATGTCGAACCATGAAATCCTGAAGAAGCTGGAGCTTGCGTTCAAGGAAAAGGGCTACTTCTTCGAGCGGAAGAAGAATATGCACTCAGATCAACCAGACGACAAGAGGATTGACGCCCTGAAGCTGGGCCAAATCATCTTGTCGTTTGATCTCAGAGAGCCGGATCGCGCCAAGACTGAATCGGATTCGATTTTCGATGCCCGCTTCCAGCAGGTATTTGGGAGCCGTCAGAACATCGACGAGTTGATCAAGCTCTATCGGCTTTACGGGATCATTGAAGAGCTTCGCGACGCATACCAAGCAAAGTTTGGTTCCTCACCAGAGAGCGGACATGAGCACCAGTACCTCGTTTATGGACAATGGTTTATTCTCTTCGCTTGCAAGCTCCTTCATGTGAAATCGCAAAAGCCAGAGTTGCCCGAAGGTGATGCAGCGCTCGAATTGGTGGAAGAGGCCATTCGGCGAGTTGCAGCAGCTTGCAGCCAACAGAAAGCGGTTGCTCATTACCAAATGTTCCGCAGTCCACGAACGAAAGAACGTATTCTTGGTGAGATCAGCGCCAAGCAGACGGACTTCTTTGATCTCCTAGCCGTTTCGTGAAGCCCGTGCATAAATCAAGATTTATGCACGGCGGAGGCGCCTATATGAAATCAACCACTTGGGCCGTGCGAAAGTTGCGTGCATAAAGAAGGCATGAAATTGATTGGCTATGCGCGCGTTTCCACTACTGGTCAGACCCTTGATGCACAGCTTGAGCAGCTTCGTGCAGCTGGGTGTGCCTCGATATTCAGTGAAACAATGAGTGGGGCGCAGCGCGCCCGACCGGAGTTGATAAGCGCGCTCGCAACTCTCGCGGAAGGGGATGTGCTCGTTGTGACGCGACTTGATCGGCTCGCGCGATCGACGCGCGATCTTCTGGATATTGTCCACACGATCGAAACCAACGGTGCGAAGTTAAAGTCGCTTGTAGATTCATGGGCAGACACCACAACACCCACAGGCAAACTCATTCTCACCGTTCTGGGAGGGTTGGCGGAATTCGAGCGGTCTTTGATTGCCGAGCGGACCGCTGAGGGGCGCGAACGGGCGAGGCGAGCGGGGAAACGGCTTGGTCGTCCACCCAAGCTCACGTCTCACCAGCGCAACGCGGTCCTCAAACTGCGTTTGGAAGGACAGGACAATGCCGAAATTGCGCGTTTACTCGGGGTGTCCCGGTCAACGGTTTCCCGCATCAGATGAAATCAAATTTCCTAGATAACAAAGAGATCGAGCACTATGGTTCCCAACTTTTACGATGTTCTGCGTTACTGGCGTTCTTCGTTGGCCGATGGGGCTCTCGGGCGAGGGCGTTTCCGGCAGAAGGATCGAAAGAGCTTTATTGAGCTGACGACCGACACATTGCGAAACGGCAGCCTCCCCCAAAACCAAGTTCGACAAGTGTTCGCAGATCAGAAGCCGGACGCAGAAATTGTTTCGGTGAAAATCTGGCCTATGGTGACATCCCGAATGACCTCACACGGGACGACGGTTTTCAATGGTATGCCGGAAATTGTGGCCCCCGTTGTTACCGAGGCGACAGTGGACAGGTCGGGGGCTATTCTCCCATCTCGCAATGTTATCGCCAGAGATGTGCTGACACCACTGCCAAACGATGAGTTCTCGATGGGCTCTGTTGAGGATTTCGACCGCTTTCTATCGGCAACACCGCTCAAACTCGATGAAAGTAGAGCGATCTGGCCTCAATATCTCGACCATTGCCGTAGCATGGTAGATGCCGTCGCGCCCGGATGGCCTACCAAAGGTGCGGGCTACGCGCCTGCGGGTATTGGCTTTATGGAAGTTGCCGGTGACGCGGCAGCCACCATTGCCCAGATCATCAAACTCTACGACACATTGTTGAGCCATAAGCCCTCTTCGCCACTCTTGGAGAAAGTTGCCTGCCCGCCTGCCAAGACAATCGCACTTTCGGAAGAAACCGAGACGAACTTCATTAATCGTTTGGGGCACTCGAATGATCAGTATCCGCTTGCGGATCATCAACGTCAGGTTCTCTCCTATCTTTCAACAGGGCAGCTTGGCGATGTGCTGGCCGTCAATGGTCCGCCAGGGACTGGCAAGACGACGATGCTACTTTCGGCGATTGCAGATGCTTGGGTGCGCGCCGCTCTGGAGAAAGCAGAGCCTCCCATCATTGTGGCAGCCTCGACCAACAACCAAGCAGTAACCAATATCATCGATGCTTTCGGCAAGGATTTCGCTAGAGGCGAAGGGCCATTTGCGGGGCGCTGGCTACCAGACTTAAACAGCTATGGGATGTTTTTGGCCTCTCAAAAGCAAGAAAATGAAGGCGCATCGAAGCGCTACCAGACCGAGCGCTTCTATCTCGAACTTGAAACCGAGGATTATTTTGAGCGCGCCAAGGCGGCCTATGTCGACGCCGGGCATCGGGCGTTTCCAGAGATCGACACCCCCGGCGTGGAAGATATCGTCTCTCGGTTGCACGAATTGATCGTGCACGAGGCCGCAAAACTATCGGATATCGACGATGCCAGAGTCCGCCTTGCTGCCCTTTCTGAGAAGGTTCGGAGCCTTCTTGGGGACAATCCTGAGACTGCGTTGTCACGGTTCGAGGATGACGCGAAACGGATATCTGCTGAGCACGATAAGTGTAAAGCATGGGATGTGGCTTGGACTCGGCATCAAGCCGGTGAATCCTCCGTTCTGTCCCTCTTCAGTTTCCTACCCCCTGTCGCGCGCAAACGCGCTGCAAAGGCTCGTATGGCGCTTCAGGAAGTCGGCTGCACGCTCGATTTTGGGTATGATTCATCTGTTTCTGACATCGAATCGGCATTGAGAGCCGATATAGGCAACGCCGCTGAGCGCTCGCGTTCTGCTCAAGCTAAGCTTGAACAAGCTCGGTCGGCGCACGCCGATCTTAAGGCAGCAAATCAGGCATGGCAGGAAGCAACTGATCAACTCGGGGCACCGCCACCGCATATCACCGACGCACTGACCTTCGACCAGCTTGCGGATGTCACCTCACGGTTCCAACTGTTCCGACTTGCCAGTCATTATTGGGAAGGACGCTGGCTTCTTGAAATGGAAGCGGATTTGGAAGCAATTGTCGAAGATAACTGGAAAACTACACGGAGCGATGTCGAGCCTCGCTGGCGTCGCCGCATGATGCTGACTCCTTGCGCCGTATCCACATTTGCCAGCCTGCCCGGTAAAATGAAGTTCTGGCGACCACAGGGTGAAGGTTACTTGCTAGGCTTTATCGATCTTCTGATAGTCGATGAAGCCGGGCAGGTTCTGCCCGAGGTGGCCGCACCGTCTTTCGCGTTAGCGAAGCGCGCGCTGGTAATCGGGGATACGCAGCAGATCGAACCTATATCGTCAGTCTCCAGCTCGGTTGATATCGGCAATCTGCAAGGCTGTGGTCTTCTGCCCGATGTATATTCGGAAGCTGATCTTGTGGCCGTCTCAAACCGGGGTATTCGCAGCACGGATGGCAGTGCGATGCGGCTAGCTCAAGAGGCTTGCCCTTATGAACCCTATCCGGATTTGGAACGTGGCCTATACCTCTTTGAGCATCGGCGCTGCTATGATGAGATAATCGGTTTCAGTAATACGCTTTGCTACAACGGAGCACTCCGGCCCTTACGTGGCAACGCGCCGGATGACGGCGAGCGCCCGGCCATGGGATATCTGCACATAGACGGCAGAGCGGTGAGTTTTGGCGGCAGCAGGGCAAATGCGACGGAAGCGGCCACGATTGCCGACTGGCTCGCTTCAAATCAGAAATCACTGGAAGACCAATACGGGAAACGGCTCGCTGATATCGTTGGCGTTGTCACGCCGTTTGGCCGTCAGGTGCGAGAAATCAAAGCGGCCTGTGCCGAACGTGGTCTCGATAGCAGAATGACAGTCGGGACGGTCCATTCATTGCAGGGAGCCGAGCGCCCCATCGTGATCTTCTCTCCCGTCTACTCCAAGCATTCGGACGGCCAGTTTATCGATATGTCACCGAGCATGCTGAACGTGACGGTGTCCCGCGCCAAAGATTGTTTCTTGGTCTTTGGTGACATGGATGTCATTTCCGCAGCTGCGAAAGGGACGCCTCGTGGAATTCTGGCGGACAATCTATGTTCAGCAGCTGGCCGGGCTCTTGACTATGAAGCCCAGCCTCGTGCCGATCTGCAAGCGGCTGACCAGCCTTTGATGACTCTGCGCGACTCGGCCGAGCATGATAGATTTCTTCTCGATGTTTTGTCGTCGGATGCGCGGCAGTTGACCATTGTGAGCCCATGGGTGATCGCATCAACCATGAAACGTGCTGGTCTGCTGGATGGCTTCCGCAAGGCTGTGGCCCGCGGGGCCGAGGTGGACGTGTTTGCCGACCCTCTGCTGAATCAGAAATTGGACGGCCAAGGCCGAAGCCAGTTGGAGGTCACGAAGTCTGTGCTCAATGATGTTGGCGTATGCGTACACGAAGTGCGCCAATTGCACAGCAAGATCGTCGTTGCAGACTCTTCCCTTCTCTGCATCGGCTCATACAACTGGCTCAGTGCCGATCGAAAGGGACAGTACGCCCGACACGAGACCTCCATCGTCTATCGGGGATCGCATCTTCAGAATGAGATCGAGGTCATCATGGGAAGTCTTGGGCATCGAGAAAAGCGTTAGTATCAGCGGAGGTGTGCGGAAGAGCCGTGGGCATCGCCTGTTCGCCGACCTCGTGGTCTAGCGCTGCTTGCTCGGTTCGAAATCCTCATATCGGCCGGTGAGGGGTTCGTCGAAGAAGCTGGTTTCCTTCTTCACGCATTGCACGATATCGACTTGGTCTAGGCCCATTGTCGGGTCTTGGTTCAGCTCTCTTTCCTGTTCGCGTTTGCTCAGGGCACATTTCAGCACGCGGCGCACATCGTTCAGGTTCAGACCGTATTCTGCGA
Source organism: Marivita sp. GX14005 (assembly GCF_023370775.1). GTDB lineage: Bacteria > Pseudomonadota > Alphaproteobacteria > Rhodobacterales > Rhodobacteraceae > Marivita. The sequence goes on along the minus strand of NZ_JAMCCQ010000001.1, from coordinate 45,393 downwards.
CGAGGTGCATGGTCAGGTCGAGCGTTTCATCCACAATCTGGCACAGCTCTGCGTAGCTCTTTGCTTCGAAGTAGTGTGAGAGCAGCGAGTGAGCGGGCAAATCGAATTGGGCCCTAAGCTTCGCGAGGATATCAGACGGAATCGGCCTCTCACCGTATTCATAGTTTTGGTAGCCGCGCAGGCTAAGGCCAAGGATTTCAGCCATGCCGGTCTGAGAGAGCCTCCTTCCTTCGTCGTCGCGGAGTGACTTGCGGAGCTTTCGAAGCGCGAGGTGCGGTTTCATTCGTTGATATCGCTCGGCGCGTTCATGGGCAGACCACCCCCGTTTAAGCGATTCGTCAGCCTCGCGTTGCCGCATGGCGATCTCTCCATTTGTAAGTCTGTGCTTCTTAAATGCCATTGCGCTACCTTTGATCGCCATATTGCGCACAGATGTGCGTATTTTAAAAGTATTAAAAACAATCGCTTGTGATCTTCTGCTGCTTTGCGCTCAATGTCCGAAGGAGGTCGTTGAGATGTCGAAAATTCTTGAGATGGGCCGGACCCCTGATGAGTGGTCTAAGCGGCTGGAAATCAGAGGTTTCCACCTGTCGCCGCGCACGTTGCGCTCACGGGCGAAAGCGCATGGGCAGTATTTTTCGATCGGGAGCGCGATGATCATCACGCCCGATCAGATGGACGAAATTCTGTTACGAGAAGCATCCGGCCAGCCAGCCCCGGTGGACCTCGACCGGCTGGCCAGTCGTCGGGGAACAGCGAAATGATCCGGCTCGTAAGTTCCGATGAGTTGGCCCAGTCGCTTGGGTATTCGGCAGCGAATGATGCATTCAGATCGTGGTGCGCTAAGCTGCGGATCACCCCTGTTCCGGGGCGTCGAGGCTACTACGTCGAGGTGTTGGTCCGCCGCCGTTTAGATGAAGCTCAAGGGCTGATAGCCTCGGATGCCACTGACAGCCCCACGACGTCATTCGTTGAGATGAGGAGAGCGCGCCGTGGTCAAGGTTGAGCTGAAAGGTGTCCATCGTGTCAGAAGAAAGCTTGTGAGCGGGCTGTATCGGGAGCGCCACTATGCTTGGCGTGGCGGCCCTTGTTTCTGGTCAAGCGACTTGAACTTTTCGAAGCATAGTCCTGAATACATTTCTGCTTTTGCGGCCTGTTCAACTCGATTGGCTGAGCCGCGCTTGCTGACGAAGTCGGTTGTGGACCAGTTTCTGGACTCCGCTGAGTTCCTAAAAACGAAACCCCGCACGCAGAGCGACTACAAGAAATGGATGCTGCGATTTCAGGAGGAGTTTGCGGAAGATCCATTTGCCATGTTCGCCGAGCCAGAATCGCGCGGAGAGGTATCTGACTGGCGGCAACAATGGGCGCACTCCCCCAAGCAGTTCGACTATTGCGGGACGGTGGTCACACGTTTCCTGAACTGGGCCGAGGACAACGGCAAGATCAGTCGCCACTTCTGTCACAAGCTGCCAAAGGTCTATGAGTCTGACCGGGCTGAGATCGTCTGGACTCCTGCCGATGTTGATCTTTTCTGCCAAGCTGCTCCGGAATATGCCCGCCGCATTCTGATTTGCGCCTGTGAAACAGGGTTGCGACCCGGTGATTTGGCGGGCCTCAACCGTGGGCATATCCGCAAGACGCGGCATGGCCGCAGGCTACGGGTGCGCACAAACAAGCGCAGTAAGATCGCGACGATTCCTGTGTCCCAGAAGCTCGGGGCACTTCTGGATGCGACGCCGCCCGACCGGATGCTCATTCTCGTGGGGGACAAGGGGCAGAAGCTCGACGCTGAAAGCGCTTCAAAGGCGGTGAGCCGGTGGCGCAATCGCATTCCAGAGTTGGCACCGGACGCCAAGGGGTTCGACCTTCGGCTTTACGACGCGAGGGGCACGGCAGCGACGCGACTTCTGGAGGCCGGACTTGGGCTGAATGACATCGCGTCGTACATGGGCTGGAGCATTCGCTACGCGAGCCAGGTGATCGAGCATTATGCGGTGATTTCCGAGGACGAAACCGACCGCGTCAAACGGGCGCTGGAAGCCGCCCAGAAGACCGAAAATGGAACAAAACTGTAAACCGACCTGTAAACGGTCGATCTCAAAAGGAGGCGACAATGGCGCAAGTGCTTGAAATTAAATGGAGGCGAGTACCGGAATCGAACCGGTGTACACGGATTTGCAATCCGCTGCGTCACCACTCCGCCAACTCGCCGGACCGTTGTGGTGGATTGGATTTAGACCAAGGCGCGGGGGATCGCAAGTGGGGAGTGAGGGTTTGCGGCGGTGATGCCGCTTCGCCGAAGTAACCGAATCTTAAGGTTAATGGGCCTAGATCGGAGCGGGTCGCGGTGAAGGATGCGGCTCGGGCGGATGGCGGTGCGGCGAGCCTTTGGAGATCCGGCACGGATCGCCGCGCCGTCATTTGTGCGAGCGCAGTGAACCACCATCGGAAAATCCGATGGGCAAGGCCAGAATGGCCTTCGCGGGCAGGTCAGGCTCGCGCATGGCGGGGTTTGGGTCCATGTGCGGTGATTTCGCAACCGCGCAAGGTGCGATCAGTTACGCCGGGCAGGGGATCGGCGCTCGGGGCGGAACCTTGCGGATTGTGGGCGAGATCATCTCCGCGGCGGCCTTTTGCTACGGCAGGCTGCGCAGATATTCCATGACTGCGGGTCGCACGGTTTGCTCGCCGGCGTCTTTCGCGGTTTCGATGATGCGGCGCACTTCGGTCAGGTCGCAGCGCCGGAGCAGGTGTTTGACCGGGCCGATGGAGGCCGGACGCATCGAGAGCGACCGCAGACCGATGGCCGCCAGGCACAGCGCTTCGACAGGTCGCCCGGCATCTTCACCGCAGAAGGACAGGGGCGTGTTCGTGGCCGCGCAGCGCGTGACGATATCCTGCAGGAAGCTCAGAAAGCTGACATTGAGCGTGTCGTAACGGCGCCGGACGCGTTCGTTCTCGCGATCGGCGGCAAAGAAGAACTGCTTGAGATCGTTGCCGCCGATGGACAGAAACTCGACTTCCTCGAAAAAGCGCTTGCTGGCGAAGGCGAGCGAGGGCGTCTCCAGCATGGCGCCGATTTCCAGGCGTTCGGGCAGGACATGACCCAACCGTTCCTCGCGGGCGATGGCCTTGTGCACCTCGTTGCGCGCCGCGTCGTACTCAGCGAACTGCGCAACGAAAGGGAACATGATCGTCAGCGGCCGGCCGTTCGCGGCGCGCAGAAGCGCCTGCAACTGCATCCGCATGACGCCCGGCTTGTCGAGCCCGACGCGGATCGCGCGCCAGCCGAGCGCGGGATTGGGTTCGTCCTGCGGCGCCATGTAGGGCAGCACCTTGTCCGAACCGATATCAAGCGTGCGAAAGACCACACGACGGCCCCTCGCGGCATCGATCACGCGGGCATAGATATCGACGAGCTCGGTGCGTCTTGGCATCTTGTTGCGCACAAGAAATTGCAGCTCGGTGCGGAAAAGCCCCACACCCTCGGCGCCCGAGCTTTCGAGCGAGGGAAGATCGGCCATCAGCCCGGCATTCATGTCGAGCCGGATCCGCGTGCCGCAAAGCGTGACGGCGGGCTTGTCCCGGATCGAGGCGTAGCGCTCCTGCGCTTTCGCCTGCATCGCCATCTTGTCGCGAAAGGCGGTGACGACGGTATCGTCGGGGCGCAGATGAACAACGCCCTGATCGCCGTCGACCATGATGTGATCGCCGTTCAGCGCCTCGATCTGGATGCGTTTTGTGCCGATGACCAGCGGAATGGCGAGCGCGCGCGCGACGATGGCGGCGTGGCTGCCGACCGCGCCTTCCTCCAGCACGATTCCGCGCAGCGAACGGCCGTATTCCAGAAGCTCGCCCGGCCCGATATTGCGCGCCACGAGGATCGGGTTTTCGGGCAGCTCGGCGCCGGTCTGCATCCCCTGGCCGGTCAGGATGCGCAGCAGGCGATTGCTCAGGTCATCGAGATCCTGCAACCTTTCGCGCAGGTAAAGGTCATTGGCCTGCATCATCCGCGCGCGCACATCCGATTGTTCCTTCTCGACGGCGGCCTCCGCGCTCAGCCCGCGATCGATATTCTCCTCCATCCGCCGCAGCCAGCCTTTCGAGTTGGCGAACATCCGGTAGGCTTCGAGCACCTGCACCTGCTCGGCATCCTCGACCGCGCCGGAGAGCAGTTGATCGACGCTGATGCGTAGCGCCTCGACCGCCTCTATCAGGCGGGCGCGTTCGGTAGCCGGATCGTCGGCCACCAGATTGGTCACGACGACGCGCGGTTCGTGCAGCCAGACATGGCCTTCTGCACTGCCTTCCTGCCCGGTAATGCCGCGCAGCAGGACCGGTTCGGTATGCCGCGCGCGCAGCGCCGCGCCTTCGCCGACAAAGGCGCCCAGTTCCGTCATCTCGGCCAGAACCATCGCGACCACCTCGAGTGCATAGACCTCATCTGCGCTGAACTTGCGGGCATCCTTGGACTGCACCACGAGAACGCCGAGCTTTTCGCCCAATCGCTGGATCGGCACGCCGAGAAAGCTGGAATAAAGCTCCTCGCCCGTTTCGGCCATGTAGCGGAAGCCCCGTGTCGCGGGGGCGTCGGCGGTGTTGATGATCTTGCCGGTGCGCGCGACACGACCCACCAGACCTTCGCCCATCTTCATGCGGGTCTGATGCACCGCCTCGGGATTGAGCCCTTCGGTGGCGCAAAGCTCCAGCGTGTCGTCATCGCGGAAAAGGTAGATCGAACAGACTTCGGTGCCGATGGAATCGGCGGTCAGGTGGGTAATCTTGTCGAGCCGTTCCTGCCCGGCGGCCTTTTCGGCCATCGTGTCGCGCAGCCGCCCAAGCAGCTTCCGGCTCTCGCTTTCCACACGCTCGATCATGCGCCGCCCCTTGCCGCTTCGCCGCTGCTCGCCGGTATCGCGCGGCGATCAGCCGGTCTTTTCCAGCTCGAAGGCATCATGCAGCGCCTGAACAGCGAGTTCCATGTATTTCCGGTCGATCAGAACAGAAATCTTTATCTCGGAAGTTGTGATGACCTTGATGTTGATCCCCTCGTCCGAGAGCACCTTGAACATCTTGGCGGCAACGCCGGTATGGCTGCGCATCCCGATGCCGACCACGGAGATCTTGGCCACGGCGGTATCCGCGACCAGATCGTGAAAGTTGATGTCGCCTCGGGTTTTCGCTTCGGCGAGCGCCTTTTCCGCGCGCTGCACCTGATTGGTGGGGCAGGAAAACGTCATGTCCGTCCGCCCCTCCTCGGAGATGTTCTGAACGATCATGTCGACGTTCACCCCCGCCTCGGAGAGCGGCATGAAGATCGCCGCCGCGATGCCGGGGCGGTCAGCGACCGACACCAGCGTCATCTTTGCCTCATCGCGCGAATAGGCCACGCCTGCTACAACATTGCTTTCCATGATATCCTCCTCGGCGCAGACCAGCGTTCCTGCGTCGTCCGATTGTTCCTCGAAGCTGCTCACGACGCGCAGCCTGACCTTGTAGCGCATTGCCAGTTCGACCGAACGGGTCTGCAGCACCTTCGCACCGAGCGATGCCAACTCCAGCATTTCCTCGAAGGCGATCCGGTCGAGCTTGCGCGCCTTTTCGCAGATGCGCGGATCGGTGGTATAGACGCCGTCCACGTCGGTATAGATGTCGCAGCGCTCGGCACCGAAGGCAGCGGCGAAGGCGACGGCGGTTGTATCCGAGCCGCCCCGGCCCAGCGTGGTGATCCGGCCCTCCGGGCTGATCCCCTGAAACCCGGCGACGACGGCGACCTTCATGCCTTCCCCGAATTTCTGGCGAATGTTGTCTGTCGGGATATCCTCGATCCGCGCGGCGGAATGGGCGGAGGTCGTCTTGACCGGCACCTGCCAGCCTTGCCAGCTGCGCGCCGGCACATCCATTTCCTGCAAGGTCAGCGCCATCAGCCCGGCGGTGACGTTTTCGCCCGAAGCGACCACCGCATCATATTCGCGCGCATCGAAAAGCGGGGAGGTTTCCTCGACATATCCGACGAGCTTGTTCGTCTCGCCCGACATGGCCGAAACGATGACGATCACGTCATAGCCCTTGGAGACTTCCACCCCGACGCGCTTGGCCGCGCGCCTGATCCGGTCGAGCGTGGCGACGGAGGTTCCGCCGAATTTCATCACGAGAACGGGCATCAACGGCCTCCCCGGTTCGAACGTCGGCTGTCCTTTACGTGCCGGCGCGGGGCGGCGCAAGTGCGCGTCTCAGTTGGTCTTGCGGGTCGGGGTGAAGGGCAGGGGTGCGACCGGCACGCCGTCCTCGATCAGCTTTCTGGCCTCCTCGCGCTTCGCCTCGCCCCAGATCGGGCGGTCCGGGGCCGCGCCGTCATGGATGGCCCGCGCCTCGGTTGCGAAATTCTTGCCGACGTAATCGGAGTTTTTCTCGACGAATTTACGCATCGCCGACAAAGCCGTCTCCACCGGGCCCGCCGGGCGCGACAGGCTGCGTTTCGCGGGGGCGTCCGACGTGTCCGATTTGCCCACACGCGGCGCCATCATCGCCTTGCTCACGTCCGTCGAGCCGCAGACCGAGCAACCGACCATTCCGGCGGCCTGCAGCTTGTCGAACGCCGATCCGGACTGGAACCAGCTTTCGAAGCGGTGATCGTTGGCGCATTTCAAGGTGAACTGGATCATGGCGTGTCGGGATTGGAGGGGCAGGGGCGTGGAGCCGGTCGTCGAAATATGGGGGCTTCAGTGAAAATAAGCACAAACCGTTCGATATCAAGCATTGAGAACCGCTTGCACATCCCGCATCAGCGCATCGAAATCGGTGTCCTGCCGCAAGGCCTCCTGCGCGGCTCGGCCAAGTGCCTCCTGCGCCGACGCATCCGCCAGCGACACGAGCGCATCACCCAGATCGCCCGCGCCCGTCACGTCGATCATCGCCCCGGCATCTTTCAGGCGCGCATAGGCCGCGCGGAAATTTCCGGTATCCGGCCCGCTCAGGATCGCCGATCCGAAGGCGGCGGGTTCATAGGGCGTGTGCCCGCCGCGATCCGTCAGCGATCCGGCGACAAGGGTAACGCCCGCCAGCGCATACCAGAGCGGCATCTCGCCCAGCGTGTCGGCCAGATAGACCTGCGCGCCAGCCGGATCCTCGCCCCGGCTGCGCCGCGCGCAGCTGAGGCCCGCCTTGCCGATCAGCTGCTCGATCCCGGCCGCGCGTTTGGGATGGCGCGGCGCGAGGATCAACCTGAGACCCGGCCGCGCGCGCAGTGTGCGCTCATGCGCCGCGATCACGATGTCTTCCTCCCCCTGATGGGTTGAGGCGGCAAGCCATGTCTCGTGACGGGTGAAGGCGGCGCGCAGATCGGCGCCGGGCGTCGCATCCGGCGGCGTATAAAGTGCCTTGAGATCGAAAACCGGCCCGCGTGCCGCCGACTTCAGACCAAGCGCCGAGAACCGCTCCAGCGATTGCGCGTCCTGCGCCGACAGATAGCTTACGCGGCCCAGCATGTCGCGCGCGAGCCGGCCCAGCCGTGTCCAGCCCTTCGCCGTCCGCGCGGTCAGCCGCGCGCCCAGAACGATCACCGGGCCGGGAACCGACCGGATGCGGATGGGCCACAGATCGCTCTCGAATGTGACATGCGCCGTCACGCCCCATCGGGCTATCACGCGCCGCACCGGGCCGGGCAGATCGACGGGTGCCAGCCGCACCGACAGCCCCGGCACGTTCCATCCGCGCACCAGCGCAAGCGCCGTATCGGTGTTCACTGTCAGAAGGATCGCCTCGCCGCGCGCCGCCAGACGATCGATCACCGGACGGGCCGACATCGCCTCCCCGTTCGACGCGGTATGCATCCACAGATGCGGCCCCGGCCGCTCCGGCTTGGTGCGGCCGAGCCGCGCCCGAATGCCGTGCCAATCGCGCTGCGCGATGCGCCGCAGGATCTCCTTCGCGGCGAAAAGCGTCATCAACAGGCGGTAGAGACCCACGCCCGCCCCTCAGGCGGACACGCGCGGCAGGCAGGCCGCCGGGCCATCCGGCGGGATGGACAGCGTGGCCCGGATCCGGTGTTCGAGCCGCCGCAACAACACGTCATTGTCGAACCGCTCCTCGGCCACCGCCCGTGCGCGCATCGACATCGCCAGCGGGTCCGGCACCGCAAGCGCTCGCGAAATGGCGCGGGTGAAACCGGCCTCGTCATGTTCCTCGACCAGAAAGCCGGTCTCGCCCTCGTCAATTGCCTCTGGGATGCCGGCATGGCGTGTCGAAATGGTTATACAGCCGCAGGCCATCGCCTCCTGGATTGCGGTGGGCAGACCCTCGGTATTGCCGTCGCGCGCTGTGACGGAATGTTGCAGGAAAAATTGCGTGCTCATCAACCGGTCACGCACGGTGTGATGCGGCTGCGCGCCGTGAAAGCGCAGCTTGCCGCTGATGCCCAGTTCCTCGGCCAAAACCCGTGTCGGCTCGAAAAGCGGCCCATCGCCGATATAGTCGAGCCGCGCCTCGGGCATCCCTTCGGTCGCCCGTGCGAAGGCGCGCAGCGTCGTCATCGGCGCCTTCTTCTCGACGAACCGCCCGACGGCGAGAAAGCTCAGTGGCACCTTGGCACGCGGCGCAAAGCGGCGGATATCGACGCCCGAGGGGATCACCGTGCTGTTGGGATGCGAAATCCCGTGCCGCGCGAGATTGTCGAGCAGGAACCGCGAAACGGAAAACACCCCCGCCAGCCGCGGCATCATCTTGCGGTAGGCCGACCGCATCCGTTCGGTGCGGATCGCCTTGGAGGCATCGGTGCCGCGGAAATAGGTGAAGATCGGAATCCCGAGATGATTGGCGAGCGGCGCCAACGCCAGCGCTTGCGTGCCGAACTCGGCCAGCACGATCTCGACACGCTCCTCGCGCAGGAACTTGACCAGCGCGTCCCTGGCCTCCCCGAAGGGCAGGCGGGAGGTGCCGTGCCGCATCCGGTTGCGCAAAAGCCACCAGGGCGCGATCATCATGTCGCGCCCCGACAGCCCGTCGCGGCGCACGAAATAGGGCTTGCCATAGGGATTGTCCCCCCGGAACCGCCCGCAGACCACCACCGTATCGCCACCGAACAGATGCTCGATATGCCGATTGATGAACGTCTCGCCGCCCAGATGATATTCGCCTGTCGCGATGGCTGCGCGCATGAAAGCCTGCCCGAAGGATCAACGGAGCCTAGCTATCAGCGCATCGCGACGCCAGCAAGGTATCGCGGATCGGTTTGAACGGGAATGAGGGGTGGGAAATGGTGCTGTGAGAGAGGATTGAACTCTCGACCTCTCCCTTACCAAGGGAGTGCTCTACCACTGAGCTACCACAGCGCCGTGCGCCTTTAGCGATGTGGCGGGTGATTAGACTCTATCGCGAAACTGTGCAAGCGCAATCTGGACCCTTTTTCGCCGCTGCGATAGGAAGGCGCCATGACACGCAAACCCGCATCCGACAAATCAGAGGCCGAAGCGCGCGAGGACAGGCTGAAGGCCGCGCTCAAGGCGAATCTCGCAAGGCGCAAGGCGCAGGTGCGGGGGCGGATCGGGGAACAGACCGGCGGCGAACGTGCGGGCGGCGACACATCGGATAACGGCAAATCGGGCAAGGGCGTTTAAAAGGTATGGACCAGATCATCGTGACGGGGAACGGCGCGCTCAGCGGGCAGATCCCGATTGCCGGCGCCAAGAACGCCTGTCTGACGCTGATGCCGGCGACGCTTCTGAGCGACGAGCCGCTGACGCTGACGAATGCGCCGCGGCTCAGCGATATCCGCACCATGAGCACTTTGCTGCAATCGCTGGGCGCGGAGGTGCAGGCGCTCCAGGACGGGCAGGTGCTGGCGATGTCGAGCCATGATCTGACCTCGACCCGCGCCGAGTATGACATCGTGCGCAAGATGCGCGCCTCGATCCTCGTTCTGGGTCCGCTTCTGTCGCGGTTCGGCCATGCCGAAGTGTCGCTGCCCGGTGGCTGTGCCATCGGCGCGCGGCCTGTCGACCTGCATCTCAAGGCGCTGGAGGCGATGGGCGCAAAGCTTGAATTGCGCGACGGCTACGTTCACGCGACGGCTCCCTCGGGCGGGCTTCGCGGCGGGGTGGTCGAGTTTCCTTTCGTCTCGGTCGGCGCGACGGAGAATGCGCTGATGGCCGCAACGCTGGCAAAGGGCACGACCGTGCTGAAGAACGCCGCGCGCGAGCCCGAGATCGTCGATCTGGCGCAGTGCCTGCAAAAGATGGGCGCGCGGATCGAGGGCGAGGGAACATCCGAAATCACTATCGAGGGCGTGGACCGTCTGGGCGGCGCGACGCACCGCGTCGTCACCGACCGGATCGAGCTTGGCACCTACATGCTGGCCCCTGCGATCTGCGGCGGCGAGGTGGAATGCCTCGGCGGGCGGATCGACCTTTTGTCGGCTTTTTGCGAGAAACTGGATGCCGCCGGCATATCGGTCGAGGAAACCGCCGCCGGGCTCAAGGTCGCGCGCAAGAACGGCCGCATCCGGGCCGTCGATGTGACGACGGAGCCGTTCCCCGGCTTTCCGACCGATCTGCAGGCGCAGATGATGGCGCTTCTTTGCACCGCCGATGGCACCAGCGTTCTGGAGGAGAAGATCTTCGAGAACCGCTTCATGCATGCGCCTGAACTGATGCGCATGGGCGCGAAGATCGACGTGCACGGCGGCACCGCGACCGTCACCGGGGTCGAGCGGCTCAAGGGTGCGCCGGTCATGGCGACCGATCTGCGCGCCTCGGTCTCGCTGATCCTTGCGGGGCTGGCGGCGGAAGGCGAAACCGTGGTCAGCCGTGTCTACCATCTGGATCGCGGCTATGAGCATGTGGTGCGCAAGCTCGAAGCAGTGGGCGCGAAAATCGAACGGGTGAAAGAACAATGAATCGCGACGCGACATTCGGGGAAGGCGCCGAGCAGCCGTTGCGGCTTGTGGCGATGGACGAGGGCGATCTGCAGGTGGTCTCGGCCCTTTGTCAGGATGCGGTGTTCCCCGGATCGGAAATGCAGTGGCAGGCCGCGCGCAAGCGGTTCGGCATCCTGCTTAACCGTTTCCGCTGGGAGGATCTGCCGAAAGCCGACCGCGCGCACCGCACGCCAGAACGGGTGCAATCGGTGCTGGTCGTCGATCACGTCACCAGGGTTTCCAGCCAAGGCGTCGATCCGAAGGATGCTGACACGATCATGTCGCTCCTGTCCGTCGCCCCCGATCCCGAAGACGAAGGCGCGGTGATCCTGACGCTGGCCGGCGACGGTGCGATCCGGCTGGAGGTCGAAGAGATCGAAGTCACCCTGCGCGATGTGACCCGGCCTTATGCCGCGGTTTCGGGCAAAGCGCCGCGCCATCCGGAATAATCGTTTCCGGTCGTCAGAAAAGCCCCCTTCGGAGATCTCGATGCCCCAATTCCTCTCAACCCAGGACGCCGATTTCGACGCGCGATTCGCGGAGCTTTTGTCTGCCAAGCGCGAGGACTCCGCGGATGTGGATGACGTTGTCGCCGCGATCATCGCGGATGTGCGCGCGCGGGGCGATGCGGCGGTGTTGGAGTTGACGGCGAGGTTCGACCGGCTCGATCTGACGGCGGAGCGTATGCGCATTTCGGAGGCCGAGATTGATGCCGAGATCGCCCGTGTGCCTGAAACCGAGCGCGCGGCGCTGGAGCAGGCGGCGGAGCGGATACGCGGCTATCATGCGCGCCAGATACCGGGCGATGAAAGCTGGACCGATCCTGAAGGCGCGACGCTCGGCTGGCGCTGGACGCCGGTTTCGGCGGCGGGACTTTACGTGCCCGGCGGGCTGGCGAGCTATCCGTCCTCGGTCCTGATGAACGCGGTTCCGGCCAAGGTCGCGGGGGTGCAGCGGCTCGCGGTGACGGTGCCGACGCCGGACGGCGTAATCAATCCGCTGGTGCTGCTGGCCTGCCGCATTGCCGGGGTTGACGAGGTTTACCGGATCGGCGGCGCGCAGGCGATTGCCGCGCTGGCCTATGGCACCGAAACCATTGCGCCGGTGGACAAGATTACCGGGCCGGGGAACGCCTTTGTCGCGGCGGCCAAGCGCCGGGTGTTCGGCAAGGTAGGGATCGACATGATCGCCGGCCCGTCCGAGATCCTCGTGATCGCGGATGGCGAGAACGACCCCGACTGGATCGCGCTCGATCTGCTGAGCCAGGCGGAACATGACGAAAGCGCGCAATCGCTGCTCATCACCACCGATGCCGAATTCGGGCAGGCGGTGGCCGAGGCCATCGAAAAGCGGCTCGAAACGCTGGAGCGGCGCGCCATCGCGGGCGCAAGCTGGCGCGACTTCGGCGCGATCATCACCGTGCGCGATCTGGCGGAGGCGGCGGCGCTTTGTGACCGCATCGCGCCCGAGCATCTGGAGCTTTGCGTGCCCGATCCCGACGCGCTGGCGGGCAGGATCAGTCATGCGGGCGCGATCTTCCTCGGCCAATGGACGCCCGAGGCCATCGGCGATTACATCGGAGGGCCGAACCATGTGCTGCCCACGGCGCGCTCGGCGCGGTTCTCCTCGGGGCTGTCGGTGCTCGATTTCCTCAAGCGCACGACGCTGGCGCGGATGACGCCCGAGGCGCTGCGCGCCATCGGCCCGGCGGCGGAAACCCTCGCGCGTTCTGAATCGCTCGAAGCGCATGGGCTGTCCGTGACCGCGCGTTTGCGCAAGCTGAACGGGTAGGGCGATGATCCCGGTTCAAGGATTTTCTGGACGCAAGGTCGCGGTTCTGGGGCTGGGCCGCTCCGGCCTGTCGGCGGCGCGCGCCTTGCGTGCGGGCGGCGCGCTGCCGGTCTGCTGGGACGACATGCCCAAAGCCCGCGCGGCGGCGGAGGCCGAAGGGTTCGAGGTGGTGGGTCTAAGCCGCGCCGGCGCGTTCGAAGACGTGGCCTGCCTGATCGTAAGCCCCGGCATCCCGCATCTGTACCCCGCGCCGAACCCCGTGATCGCGAAGGCATGGGACGCGGGCGTTCCGGTGGACAACGATATCGGCCTCTTCTTCCGCTCGCTCGGCGGCGGCGGTTGGGATCACCACGACACCCCGCCGCGCGTCATCGCGGTGACGGGATCGAACGGCAAATCCACCACGGCGGCGCTGATCCACCATATCCTGCAGGAGGCCGGACGCAGCAGCCAGCTTGCCGGCAATATCGGACGCGGCGTGCTGGATATCGACCCGCCCGGCGATGGCGGTGTCGTGGTGCTCGAACTGTCGAGCTACCAGACCGATCTCGCGCGCGCCCTGACGCCGGATGTGGCGGTGTTCACCAATCTTTCGCCCGATCATCTGGACCGTCACGGGGGGCTCGGAGGCTATTTTGCGGCCAAGCGCCGGCTCTTTGCCGAGGGAGGGCCGGACCGGGCGATCGTTGGCGTCGATGAGCCTGAGGGGCGTTACCTCGCCAACCAGCTTGCCGAAGGGCCCGGCGATGATCGTTTGATCCGCATCTCCTCGGGCCAGAAGCTGTCCGGTCCGGGATGGAGCGTGTTCGCGCGCAAGGGATTTCTTTCCGAATGGCGCAAGGGGCGGCAGGTGGCGTCGATCGATCTGCGCGATGTCAAGGGCTTGCCCGGCGCGCACAATCACCAGAACGCGTGCGCCGCCTACGCCGCGCTGCGCGCGCTGGGCCTCGGGCCGCGCCAGATCGAGCCTGCGCTGGCGTCCTTCGGAGGGCTGCCGCATCGCAGCCAGATCGTGGCCGAAGCGGATGGCGTGACGTTCGTGAATGACAGCAAGGCCACCAATGTCGACAGCGCGCTCAAGGCGCTTCTGGCGTTCCGAAACATCCGCTGGATCTGCGGCGGATTGCAGAAGGAAGGCGGGCTGGACGGGCTGACCCCCGGCCTTTCCCATGTGCGCAAAGCCTATGTCATCGGGCGCGAGGCGGACGCGTTCGCGATGCAACTGCCCGGCATAGAGACCGACCCATGCGGCACGATGCAAACCGCTGTCGCCCGTGCCGCAGCGGAGGCCGAGCCCGGCGATGTGGTCCTGCTCGCTCCGGCGGCGGCCAGCTTCGATCAATACGATAATTTCGAACAGCGCGGCGAGGATTTCGCGGCGCAGGTCGCGGCGGTGCTGCGCGGCTGACATGCCGCCGGGGCATCAGTCCGGGAAATTCGGGCCGCGCGGGACTCGCATGGTGCGTAAAATCCGACTATACCGGCGGGGCGAAAACTCAAATGTGAGGCGCGAGGGATGATGCGAGTGGCAATGCGGAGCTTGAGTGCGGCGGTGTGCGCCGCGTTGATTGGAACGGCCGGCGCGGCGCAGGCCGATGTGCTCTCCACCAAGAACCGCGTTTCGCTCCTGTCGAGCAAGACCAAGGTGCTCGATACCCGCGCGGCGCAGCAATACAACAACTCGGTGCGTCTGCAGCCGCCCACGGTCGTCACACCGTCGAAATGGGGCGTGCCGGGCGGGGAGGTTCCGCGCTATACCGGGCGTTACAAGGGGCTTTACCTCGGTATGGCGCGCAATGCCGCACGGCGGCACGGTATTCCCGAGGATCTTTTCCTGCGGCTCGTGCAGCGCGAATCGGGCTTCAACCCCGGTGCCCGGTCGCACAAGGGCGCGATCGGTCTGGCGCAGCTCATGCCCGGCACCGCGCGGCTTCTCAGGGTCGATCCCAACGATCCCGAACAGAACCTCGATGGCGGCGCGCGGTATCTCAAGCAGCAGTTCCGCAAATTCGGCAACTGGCCGCACGCTCTGGCCGCCTATAACGCGGGGCCGGGCGCGGTGCTCAAGCACAAGGGCATCCCGCCCTACCGGGAAACCCGCGACTATGTGAAGGCGATCTGGGGCCGCTAGGCGCTCTCGGCTTTTGCCTTGAGCCGCGCGCCGAGGGTTTCGACGTCAGGATCGCTCGCTTTCGGCACGATCCGGTAAGCCGCGTTCACAAAGCAGAAGAGTGCGAAACCCAGAAGTCCGAGACAGATCAGCACGACGATGGACTGACCGAAAGGTTGCGAGGACAGCCATTCGAACACCTTGTTCATCCCGCCCGCGTCGGACGGATCGTAGGTGATCGCGGCGGAGAGGAAAAACCCGCCGACGATCCCGACTATGATCCCCTGCGCCGCGACACCGGCCTGAAGCGCCCAGTTCCAGTTGACGGTGAAATGGTTGGCCCGCAACTTTTCGTGATAGCTTTGGGTCGCCGCCTTGTGCAGGTAGTAGATGCCCGCGCCGACTGTCGCCGCGCCGGCGGCACCGATGAGGAAGCGGCCCATCGGCAGTTCCAGCGCCTGCCGCGTCAGGGACGAAATGCCCGACCCGCCCGTGCCGGTGCCCCATAGAATCGTGAAGGCCGCGATTCCGAGCGCGGCGTGAATGACGCCGGTGACGATCATGCCGATCCGCGCCACGATGCCCTTGCCGTCCGTGCCATAATCCTCCAGATCGAACGCCGCATCCAGCACGCGCCAGACGCAATAGGCCACCAGCCCGAGCGCGATCAGCCCCAGAACGATACCGCCGCCCGGCGTGCCTTCGAGCTTCGAGAGCGCGGATTGGGTGCCCTGTGCAGAGCCGCCCGACCAGATCGCCCAGAGGGACATGCCGGCGATCACCACATAGGTCAGCCCGCGCCCGGCATAGCCGGCCCGCATGACCGGAATCGCCCAGTCGAGCTTGTCGTTTTGCGAATGTTCCGCCATTGCATCGATCCTTCCCTGATGTGGAGGACCAATTCAGCCGGGCAGCTTCGGGTTCCGAAAGGGAGCGTTTGGCGCGGCGCGGATCACTTCGCCAGCGCCCATTTGTAGATCTGGGGCAGATAGGCGACATGCATCGCGGTTCCGATCACGCCGGGCCGGTTGTGCCGCACGAGAGAGCGCCAATAGGGCTGGATCGTCACGCCCTCCTCGACGAGGATCTCCTGCAGCCGCCCCATCACCGCGCGCCGCTCATCCGCATCTGCGATGGAGTCCGCCTCGGCCAGAAGCGCATCGAACTCTGCGTTTGAGAACCCCGTCTCGTTCCAGGCCGCTCCGCTGCGGTAGGCCAGGGCAAGGGTCTGCGTGCCGAGCGGGCGATGGTTCCAGTTGGTCGCGCTGAACGGATAGGTCGTCCAGTTGGCCCAAAACTCCCTGCCGGGCAGGATCCGGCGCTTCACCTTGAAGCCCGCATCGCGCAGTTGCGCTGCGACCGTATCGGCGGTGAGATTGCGCCAGTCGTCGTCGATCGAGATGAGCTCATGCTCGAACCCGGCCATTCCCGCCTCCTGCATGAGCGCCATCGCCGCCTCGGGGTCGTGCGGGATACGTGTCACTGACGGGTCATGCGCGGGATGCACCGGCGCGACATGATGGTTTTCCGCCGGGATGCCGCGCCCGCCATAGCCGAGCTCGAGGCAGATCGCGTTGTCGACCGCCATTGCCAGCGCGAGGCGCACGCGCTTGTCGGCATAGGGGCGCATTCCCTCGATCTCGGCGCGCTGGTTCGGGCGGATGCAGATCGTCGCCGCCGTCAGAACCTCGGAGCGTTCGAAACCCAGCGCGTCCAGAACCTCGACAAATTCGCTGACGCTCTCGTAGAAAAGATCCACCTCGCCGGCGCGCGCGGCCTCCACCCAGGCGGCGGGGTCGGTGCCGTAATCGATGAACTCGATCCGGTCTAGGTAGAAGCCGCCTTCCTCGAACACCGCGTCGCCCCACCAGGGATGATCGCCCCTGACGAGCACCGCGCGTTCGTTCACGGCAAGGCTTTCGATCACCATCGGACCGGTGCCGACCAGCGTGGAAAGCTCGGCCTCGGGATTGTAGCTTTCATGCACCACCGCCGCCGGGTAATCGGCCATCCCGGCGATCAGCGTGATATCGGGCCGCGAGGGCTTCAGGCGCAGCGTCTGCGAATCCACGATTTCGACCGCGCCATCGGCCAGCCTGCCGCTTGCGTCATCGACCAGCGAGGCCAGTCGTTCGGCCATCGAATTGCCCGGCACCTGCCGGTCGCACCAGCGCTCGACCATCCGGGCCACATCGGCCGAGGTGAAGCGATCGCCGTTGCTCCACGTCACGCCGGGGCGCAGGTGCAAGGTATAGAGCGTCGCGTCGTCATTGACCTCCCACGCCTCCAGCAACATGCCGCGAAAGCTGCCGTCAGAATTATATTCGACAAGATATTCCAGCGTTCCGGCGGTGATATAGGCCATCTGCGCCCAGTCATAGGTGCGGGGATCGCGGTGCGGGCGCACTTCCATCTGCATCCTCAGCGTGCCGCCGCGCCGAGGGACCGGCTCTTCGGCCGCCGGCGCGGGCAGGCCGCCCAAGGCATAGGCCGCACCGGTGGATACTCCGAGCATGGTCGCCCGCGCTAGGAATTCACGCCGATCCATGCGTCCGCGCCGGAACTCCCCGGCAAAGAGCCGGGCAGCGGCTGGAATGTTGCTTGGATGGGCGGCGTGGCTCATGTCGGTCTCCCTTTTGGCTTCGGTCGCGGGGGAACGCCTTTCGGCCTAAACCCAGAGGCGCGGTGCTCAGGTCAGATCGCTGGCCGACACGCGCTGCCAGTCGCGCATCCGCGCGCGGAACCAGGTGCGTTGACGTTTGGCGAATTGCCGCGTGAGGATTGTGACCCGCTCTGCCGCTGCGTCAAGTGCCATCTCGCCGTCCAGCACCGCCATCAGTTCCGCCGCACCGATCGCCTTGGCCGAGGGCAGGGCGGGGTGCCATCCCTCCCGGTTGGCGCGCGCCTCGTCCAACGCGCCGCCATCGATCATGCGCGCGAACCGTGCCGCGATGCGCGGGGTCAGCCAGTCCTTCGGCGCATCCACGACGAATGCCTGCGCCTCGCCCAGCGGCAGAAGCGGCGGCGGGGTCGCGTCCTGCCATTCGGCAAGCCCCCGGCCCGTCGCCTCGTGCACCTCCCAGGCCCGCTGCACGCGCATCGGATTCGCCAGATCGATCCTCCCGCGCGTGTCTGGATCGAGCGCGGCGATCAGGCTCTCATGCCCATCCCTTGCGATCCGGGCCATCGCCTCTTCGCGCAGATGCGCCGGGGTCTGCGGGATTTGCGCCAGACCTTCGGTCAGCGCGGTAAAGTAAAGTCCAGTGCCGCCGACGATGATGGGCCGCTCCGGCCCCGCGAGATACGGCTCCAGATCGCGCAGCCAGTCTCCCACCGAATAGGGCAGATGCCCCGGCACATGCCCGTAAAGCGCATGCGGCGCGCGCGCCTCGTCCGCGCGCGAAGGCCGCGCCGTCAGCACGCGCCAGTCTTCATAGACCTGAATCGCATCGGCATTGAGGATCACGCCGCCCTGCGCCTCGGCAATGCGCAGCGCCAGTTCGGACTTGCCGCTCGCCGTCGGCCCCGCGATCAGCACCGGGCGCGCGGGATCGAGCCTGTCTGCCCTGAAGGATGTATCGCGCATCTGTCGCGCCGGCCTTTCCACTCGCGCCGGACCGATCCGGCGCGACTGCATCTTGCCCCCCGGCCGGTTTTCCGACATTTTGGCGCGGATTTTAGACCGCCCATCCAACGGAGCGCAACATGCCCGATACCGACGCACCCGCAACGAAATACAACCGCGTCATGCTCAAGATATCCGGCGAGGCGCTGATGGGCGATCAAAGCTACGGTCTGCACCCGCCTACGGTCGAGCGCATCGCCCGCGAGGTCAAATCGGTGCATGATCTCGGCGTCGAGATCTGCATGGTGATCGGCGGCGGCAACATCTTTCGCGGGCTGCAAGGCTCCGCGCAGGGGATGGAGCGGACGACCGCCGATTACATGGGCATGCTTGCCACCGTGATGAACGCGCTGGCGATGCAATCGGCGCTCGAAGGGCTGAACATCCACACCCGCGTAATCTCCGCCATCACGATGAACGAGGTGGCGGAGCCCTATATCCGCCGCCGCGCCGTGCGCCACCTGGAGAAAAAGCGCGTCTGCGTTTTCGCCGCCGGCACCGGCAACCCGTTCTTCACCACCGACACCGCCGCGACGCTGCGGGCCAACGAGATGCGCTGCGAGGCGATCTTCAAGGGCACCAAGGTCGATGGCGTCTACGATTCCGATCCGGTGCGCAACCCCGACGCCAAGCGCTATGACCGCGTGACCTATGACGAGGTGCTGCAAAAGCGGCTCGGGGTGATGGATGCCTCCGCCATCGCGCTCGCGCGCGAGAACAACCTGCCGATCATCGTCTTCTCGCTCGACGAGCCGGGCGGCTTTCGCGGCATCCTTGCCGGGCAGGGCACCTATACCGAAGTGCACGGCGGCCCTCCGGGCACGGCCTGAGCGCCGGGCCGGGGCAAGACGCTATACAATCGGGCGCGGCTGGCCTAGAACAGCAGTCAAAGCAAAAACGCGATCTTGAGGGCCACATGGCAGACGATTTCCTACTCGATACCGACGATCTGAAACGCCGCATGGACGGCGCGATGGCGAACCTGCGCACCGAATTCGCATCCTTGCGCACCGGGCGGGCCAGTGCCTCCATGCTGGAGCCGGTGATGGTCGATGCCTATGGCAGCATGACGCCGATCAATCAGGTCGGCACCGTCAACGTGCCCGAGCCGCGCATGGTGACGATCAATGTCTGGGACAAGGGGCTTGTGGGCAAGGTCGAAAAGGCGATCCGCGAAAGCGGTCTGGGCATCAACCCGCAGCTCAACGGCACCATCATCATGCTGCCGATCCCCGAGCTGAACGAGGAACGCCGCCGCGATCTGACCAAGGTGGCCGGGCAATATGCCGAACATGCCCGCGTTTCGGTGCGCAACATCCGACGCGACGGGATGGACCAGATCAAGAAGGCCAAGGCCGATGGCATGTCCGAGGACGACCAGAAATTCTGGGAAACCGAGGTGCAGGAGCTGACCGACGATTACATCAAACGGATCGACTCCGCGCTCGAGACCAAGCAGGATGAGATCATGCAGGTCTGAGGGCCGCGACAGAAGGATAGCGCATCATGGCACAGCCGCAGCCAGAACAAACCGGCGATGGCCCGCGCCATGTCGCGATTATCATGGATGGCAACGGGCGCTGGGCAACCCAGCGCGGCCGCCCGCGCCTGTTCGGCCATCAGGCCGGCGCGCGGCGGGTGCGCGAGATCGTCGAGGCCTGCCCGGATCTGGGTGTCGATTACCTGACCGTCTTTGCCTTCTCGACCGAGAACTGGAAGCGCACTCAATCCGAGGTGGCGGGGCTGATGAACCTCTTTCGCCGCTACATCACCCGCGAGGCAAAGGCGCTGAAGGCAAACGATGTCTGCGTGCGGTTCATCGGCGACAGGGTGCGGCTCGATGCCAAGCTGGTCGCGATGATGGACGAGCTGGAGGCGCTGACGCTCGATTGCCGCACCGTCAACCTGACCATTGCGATCAATTACGGCGGCCGCGACGAGGTTGCCCGCGCCACCAAGCGGCTGGCTCGCGATGTGGCATCGGGACGGCTCGATCCAGAAAGCGTGGATGAAGAAACGCTGCCGAAGTATCTCGATACCTGCGTTTTGCCCGATCCGGATCTTGTCATTCGCACCAGCGGAGAGGCGCGGATCTCCAATTTCCTTCTCTGGCAATCGGCCTACTCGGAATACGAATTCATCGACACGCTCTGGCCGGATTTCACCGCAGCCGAGTTCCGTTCGGTCGTTGGCAGCTACGGCACCCGGGAACGCCGGTTCGGCGCCGTTTCCGCATGAGCGAAGGCCGCTGGAACGATCTGGCGCCGCGTTTGATCTCGGCGGTTGCGATGGTCGGTATCGGCGCGCTCGGCGTCTGGCTTGGCGGGCTGTGGTTTCACGCCATGATCGCGGTCATCGTCGGGATGATGGTCTGGGAACTGGTCAAGATGCTCGACGCGAGCCGCAACAATTCCGCTCTGCTGCTCGGGCTGGCGGCGGGGCTTGTGGCAATGGTGTCCATCGAATTGCCCGGTGCCTTTGCGCTACCGCTCCTGATGCTGCCCTCTATGCTCGGCCTCGGGCGGATGGAGAAGGGCGGCGTGACCTTTGCGGTCTTCACCGCGCTGATCCTGCTGGCGGGCTACGGGCTGATGGCCCTGCGCGACGATTTCGGGCTGACATGGATGGTCTGGCTGCTGCTCGTCGTCGTGGTGACGGATATTGCTGGCTATTTCGCCGGGCGGCTGATCGGCGGGCCGAAACTCTGGCCGCGCGTCAGCCCCAAGAAAACCTGGTCCGGCACCAGCGCGGGCTGGATCGGCGCGGCGATCGTCGCATTGCTTTTCGCCGGTGTCACCAAGGCCGGCGTGGGTCTCATCGGCGTCAGCATCGCCGTCAGCATGGCCAGTCAGATCGGTGACATCGCCGAAAGCGCGATCAAGCGGCGCGCCGGGGTCAAGGACAGCTCCAGCCTCATTCCCGGCCATGGCGGCTTGCTCGACCGGTTCGACGGCATGCTGGGCGCGGCGATCTTCATCGTCATCGCCGGGCAACTCATCGGGTTTCCACCGGGCACGCCATGAAACGCATCACCATTCTGGGGGCCACCGGGTCCATCGGGCAGAACACGCTCGACCTGATCGGCCGCGCGCCAGAGGAATACGAGGTCGTTGCCCTGACCGGCGGGCAGAACATCGACCGTCTTGCCGCCGATGCGCGGCGTTTCGGCGCGCGGCTCGCCGTCACCGCCGATCCATCGCGGCTCTCCGACCTGCGCACCGCGCTTTCCGGCAGCGGTATCGAAGCGGCCGCCGGGCCGGAGGCGCTTTGCGAGGCGGCGCGGCGCCCTGCTGATTGGGTCATGTCGGCCATTGTCGGCGCCGCCGGTCTCGCGCCGGGCCTCGAGGCGCTGGAGCAGGGCGCCACGCTGGCGCTGGCGAACAAGGAAAGCATGGTCTGCGCCGGCCCGCTCATGCTGGAGGCCGCGCGCCGCCACGATGCGCGCATCCTGCCCGTGGACAGCGAACATTCCGCCGTATTTCAAGCGCTTATCGGTGAAGATTCAAGTGCCGTGGAAAGAGTGATCATCACCGCGTCAGGCGGCGCGTTCCGCGACTGGCCGATGGAGGAGCTGGCCCATGCAACGCCGGAGCAGGCGGCGACTCACCCGAATTGGGACATGGGCCAGAGGATCACGATAGACAGCGCGTCGATGTTTAACAAGGCGCTTGAGCTAATTGAGACAAAAGAGTTTTTCGGATTACCCGCTGACAAGATCGAAGCCGTCGTGCATCCCGAATCGATGATTCATGCGCTGGTCGGCTTCCGCGATGGCGCGTTGATGGCGCATGTCGGCCCGCCCGACATGCGGCACGCCATTGGCTTTGCCCTGCATTACCCGGACCGCAAACCGCTGCCAGTCGAACGGCTCGATCTGGTCGCGCTCGGGCAATTCACCTTCCGCCCAGCCTGCGAGACGCGCTGGCCCGCGCTGCGGCTGGCGCGCGAGGTCATGGCGGCGGGCGGTCTGGCCGGCGCGGTGTTCAACGCCGCGAAGGAGCGCGCGCTTGACGGCTTCCTGGACCGGCGCATCGGGTTTCTGCAGATCGCAGAGGTCGTGGAGGAGGTGTTGAACCGCCTTTCGGCTCATCCGGGACATATTGATGCCGACATTACCCTTGATAACGTGACCGGCGCGGACCATCTCGCTCGGGTGAGGGCGGATGACATCATGAACGAAATGAGGATTTGAGGTTTGGATATTGCAGCGCTGCTGCCGCAATTCGGCGGCGTGATCTGGACGGTTCTGGCCTTCGTGATCGCGCTGTCGGTGATCGTCGCCATTCATGAATACGGCCATTACATCGTGGGGCGCTGGTCGGGGATCGACGCCGATGTGTTCTCGCTCGGCTTCGGCCCGGTGCTGTTCTCGCGCACCGACAAGCGTGGCACGCAATGGCAATTCGCGCTGCTGCCGCTGGGTGGTTACGTCAAGTTTCGCGGTGACGGTAATGCCTCCGGCGGCAAGGACGAAGAGGCGATGTCGGGCTTGTCCGAAGCCGAACGCAGGCGCACGATGAACGGCGCGCCGCTTTGGGCGCGGGCGGCCACCGTTGCGGCGGGACCGGTCTTCAATTTCGCGCTGTCCATCCTCATTTTCACCGGCATCTTCATGCTGCGCGGCGATGTGACCGACCCGGTGCAGGTCGGCGAATTGCGCGCGGTGCCGAGCCAGAACGAATTGCGGGTCGGAGACGAACTGGTCGCCATCCAGGGCCGCGCGCTGCCCCCCTTCGGCGAGGCAGAGGCGTTTCGCGCGCTGATGGATTCGCTGCCGCAGCAGGAAAACCTCGACTATACCGTGATCCGCGAGGGCAGCGAACGCGTGGTCAGCGGGCCTTACGTTTACCCGCCGGTTGCAACGCAGATCGTGCCGCGCTCGGCGGCCGATGACGCGGGGTTCCGGCCCGGCGATATCATCACGGCGGTGAACGGGCAGGAGATTTTCGCCTTCGATCAGCTCAAGGACGCGGTCGAAGGCTCCGACGGCGCGACGCTCGATCTGCAGGTCTGGCGCGACGGCGCTTATCGCGAATTGCAACTCACCCCGCGCCGGACGGACGAGCCGCAGCCCGATGGCAGTTTCAAGGCCGCCTATCGCATGGGCATCATCGGCGGGATGTTCTTCGAGCCGGCAACCGAAGTCATCGGCCCGGTGCAGGCCTTCGCCGCCGGGGTGGAGCAGACCGGCGCGATCATTCGCGGCTCGCTGTCGGGGCTGTGGCACATGATTACCGGCGCGATCAGCACCTGCAACCTCTCCGGCCCCATTGGCATCGCGGAAACCTCGGCTTCCATGGCGTCGCAGGGCACGCAGAGCTTCATCTGGTTCATCGCCGTTCTCAGCACCGCGGTCGGGCTGCTGAACCTCTTTCCGATCCCCGTTCTGGATGGCGGTCATCTGGTATTCCACGCCTATGAGGCCGTGCGCGGCCGCCCCCCCAGCGACAAGGCGTTGCGGGTGATGATGGCGATCGGGCTGACGCTTTTGCTGTCGCTGATGCTCTTCGCGCTGACCAACGACCTTTTCTGCCCGTAAGGCGAAAGGTCGCCAGAAAATCGTCACATCCGCCGCCAACGCGTGCCACAATCGTAAACGATACCTGACCTCGGAGCTACAGCTTGAGGTGCGCCATGCAGGCAATTCAGGAAGGATATCGCGGACTTGCCGTGCTGCTCGCGGTTCATTGGGACCGGCTCTATTACGGGCTCGCGATCATCTGTGCGCTCTTTCTCGGCTCTTTCTTCGGCTCGCTCATCATTGAGCTTATGACACATCCCGCTTTCCACTAGCCTGCACGCGCTTTGCGCTTTTGACATGGGCTGCCAATCTGGATACTCAGATTCCAAAAGGAACTCCGAGTAGGTAGTGGGCAATGACATATAAAACAGGCGGGCAGGGCAGCCGGAGCGATGTGTGCGGGTCCCGGTTTCGGCCCTTTCTGACAGCGGCATCGCTCGCCCTTTCAGTGGGTTACATCACCGCCCCCGATTTGGCCTTTGCGCAGGAGTTCCGCTTCAACACGATCGAGGTGCAGGGCAACCAGCGGATCGAGACCGGCACCATCGCCAATTACATCGGCGTCAGCCGCGGTCAGCCGATCTCGGCGGCCGAGCTGAACGATGGCTATCAGCGGGTTCTTGCCTCCGGCCTATTCGAGACGGTCGAGATCGAACCGCGCGGCAACACGCTGGTCGTGCGCGTCGTGGAATACCCGACCGTCAATCGCATCACTTTCGAGGGCAATGCCCGCATCGATGACGAGGCGCTGGCCAGCATCGTGCAATCGGAGCCGCGCCGCGTCTTCAACCCCTCCACCGCCGAAGCCGATGCCACGCGGTTGACCGAAGCCTATGCACAACAGGGCCGCATCGCCGCTCGGGTGCAGCCGAAGGTGATCCGCCGCTCGGACAACCGCGTCGATCTGGTCTTCGAGGTGTTCGAGGGCGGCGTTTCGGAGGTCGAGCGGATCGGCTTTGCCGGCAACCGCAAGTTCAGCGACCGCCGCCTGCGCCGGGTGATCGAGACGAAACAGGCCGGGCTCCTGCGCGCGCTGATCCAGTCCGATACCTTCATCGAGGATCGCATCGAGTTCGACCGCCAGGTGCTGCGCGATTTCTACCAGTCGCGCGGCTATATCGATTTCCGCACCACCGGCGTCAATGCCGAGCTGAGCCAGGAGCGCGACGGCTATTTCATCACCTTCAACGTCGAAGAGGGGCAACAATTCACCTTCGGCAACGTCACCGCCTCTTCCGATCTGCCCGAGGTGGATGTGGACAGGTTCCAGAGCGCGCTGCGCCTGCGCTCCGGCCGTGTCTATTCGCCGACCGCGGTGGAGAACGAAATTGTCCGGCTGGAGCGGCTGGCGGTGCGCGAGGGGCTGAATTTCGTTCGCGTCGAACCGCGCGTGTCGCGCAATG
The DNA here is from genome assembly GCF_023370775.1 of Marivita sp. GX14005. GTDB lineage: Bacteria > Pseudomonadota > Alphaproteobacteria > Rhodobacterales > Rhodobacteraceae > Marivita. The sequence goes on along the minus strand of NZ_JAMCCQ010000001.1, from coordinate 20,028 downwards.
ACCGCGATCTGACGCTGGATGTGGAGTTCCTGCTCACACGGGGCGAGCGCATCTTTGTCGAGCGGATCGATATCGAGGGCAACACGACCACGCTCGACCGCGTCGTTCGGCGGCAGTTCCGCGTGGTCGAGGGCGATCCGTTCAATCCGCGCGAGATCCGCGAAAGCGCTGAACGGGTGCGCGCGCTCGGCTTTTTCGGCGATGCGCAGGTCGAGGCGCGCGAAGGGTCCACACCGCAACAGGTCATCATCGATGTCGATGTCGAGGAACAGCCCACAGGCTCGCTCAGCTTCGGCGGCAATTATTCGACAAGCAATGGTTTCGGCGCCGCGATCACCTTCCGCGAGCGCAACTTCCTCGGTCGTGGCCAGCAACTCGCGCTTGGCGTGACGACGGGGGTGGACAGTGCGAATTACAATTTCAGCTTTACCGAACCGGCCTTCCTCGGGCGGGATCTCGCGTTCAATTTCAGCGTCGGGTATCTGGAGACCGACAATGCCGATGCCGAGTTCGACACCGCGATCGGCAATTTTTCCACCGGCTTCGCCTTTCCGGTATCGGAAAACGGCCGGCTGACGCTGCGCTACGGCGCGCGCTATTCGGATATCAACGATCTGGCACCCGAGGTCGGCTCGATCATTCGCGCCGAGGCAGAGGAGGGCGAAGTCTGGAGCAGCTTTGTCGGCTACCGCTACAGCTATGACACGCGCCGCACCGGGCTCGATCCCAATTCGGGCATCCTGCTCGAATTCGGCCAGGATTTCGGTGGGCTTGGCGGCGACAGCACCTATATCGAATCCAACCTGCGCGCCATCGCCCAGACCAAGGTGCTGAGCGAGGATGTGACGCTGCGCGCGACGCTCGAGGCCGGCGCGCTCAACTACACCGAGGGCAGCTCGCGCGTGACCGACCGGTTCGCGCTCGGCTCCAGCCGGATGCGCGGCTTCGAAGGCGGCGGCATCGGCCCGCGCGAGGTCGGCCCCGGCGATGTGAATGACGCGCTTGGCGGAAATTACTTCGCCGTTGCCCGGTTCGAGGCGGAATTTCCGCTGCCCTTCCCCGAGGAATACGGCATCTCGGGCGGCGTTTTCTACGACGTGGGCAGCCTCTGGGGTCTCGACGAGACGAATGACAATGTCCTTTACGAGGATTTCACCGCGCGCCAGAGCATCGGCCTGTCGCTCTTCTGGGACACGCCGCTCGGCCCGCTGCGCTTCAATTTCAGCGAGGCGATCAGCAAGGAAGAGTTCGACGAAGAGCAGAATTTCGATCTGACGATCTCGACCCAGTTCTAGATGCGGGCGCGCATGAGGCAGATCGCCAGCGCAGCGCTCGGAGCGTTTCTCTGGCTCACGGGTCCGGGCGCGGCGCAGCACGATGGCGGGCTGTCCAATCTGGGCGTCGTTCAAAGCGTGATCCTGACGATTTCTCCCGATAGGCTTTACAGTGAAAGCCGGTTCGGCCAGCGCATCGCGCGCGAGATCGAGGAGGAAAGCCGGCAGGTCGCGTCCGAGAACCGCCGGATCGAGGGTGAGCTTCTGGCCGAGGAACGCGAGCTGACCGAGCTGCGCCAGACGCTCGCGCCGGCCGAGTTCCGCGCCCGCGCCGACGCGTTCGACGAAAAGGTCCAGCAATTGCGCCGCACGCAGGATGAAAAGGCGCGCAGCCTCGGCCAGCGCAACGAGGAGGCGCGGCGGGCGCTGCTGAACGCGGCGCAGCCGGTGCTGCTCGACCTGATGCTGGAAAGCGGCGCGGTCGCGGTTCTGGACCGCCGGGCCGTGCTGCTGAGCGTCGATACGGTGGACATCACCGCGAAGGCCGTGGAGCGCATCGATGCCGAGTTCGGCGAGGGCGAGACGATCCTCCCCGCGCCGCGCTGAGCGCTTGCCCCTGAGCCGCCCGGTTGCTAGTCACGGGCGCAGCACAATCAAAGGACGCCCCATGAGCGACACGCTTCTTCGCGCCGATATCCAGCTGATCCAGCGTATCCTGCCGCACCGCTATCCCTTCCTTCTGGTGGACCGGGTGGAGCAGATCGACGGCACGCAATCGGCGCTCGGGATCAAGAACGTCACCATGAACGAGCCGCATTTCCAGGGCCATTTTCCGGGCATGCCGATCATGCCGGGTGTGACCATCATCGAGGCAATGGCGCAGACGGCGGCGGTGATGGTCGGCACGACGCTGGAGATGGCGGACAAGGAGATGAAGGTCTATTTCATGGCCATCGACAAGTGCAAGTTCCGCCGCAAGGTCATCCCCGGCGACGTGCTGGAAATGCGCCTGACCACGCTGCGCGGCAAGCCCGGAGGCAAGGTCTGGAAGTTCGGCGGTGAGGCCACCGTGGGCGGCGAGATGGCCGCCGAGGCCGAGTTTTCCGCCATGATGGACCTGCCCGCGTGACAGCGCAGATCCATCCCAGCGCCGTGATCGAAGAGGGCGCGCGGGTCGGCACGGACTGCGTGATCGGGCCGTTCTGCCATGTCGGCCCCGAGGTCGTTCTGGCGGATGGGGTGACGCTGAAAAGCCATGTCGTCGTGACCGGGCAAACCTCTATCGGTGCCAAGACGGAGGTCTTTCCCTTCGCGGTGATCGGGGAAATTCCGCAGGATCTGAAGTTCGACGGGGAGAAGACCAGGCTGGAGATCGGCGCGCGCAATCGCATCCGCGAGCATGTGACGATGAACACCGGCACCAAGGGCGGCGGCGGGCTGACGCGGGTTGGCGATGACGGGCTGTTCATGGCCGGGTGCCATATCGCCCATGACGTGCAGGTGGGCGACCGGGTGATCGTGGTCAACAATGCCGCACTGGCGGGCCATTGCGTGATCGAGGATGACGTAATCGTCGGCGGGCTGTCGGGCGTGCATCAATGGGTGCGCGTCGGGCGCGGTGCGATCATCGGGGCGGTCACGATGGTCACGCATGACGTGATCCCCTACGGCCTCGTGCAGGCCGATCGCGGGCGTCTTGACGGGCTGAACCTTGTCGGGCTGAAACGCAAGGGCGTGAGCCGCTCCGACATTACCGCGCTGCGCGCCGCGTTCCAGATGCTCGCGCAGGGCGAGGGCGCTTTTCAGGACCGCGCCCGCCGTCTGGGCGAAGAGACCGACAGCGCCTATGTGCGCGATATCGTCGAGTTCATTCTTGGCGATACCGGCCGGTCCTTCCTGACGCCGGGTTGAGCCGGTGAGGCTCGCGCTGATCTGCGGCCAGGGCAGCCTGCCGCGCATCGTGGTGGGCACCCTGACTGAGCGTCCGCTCGTCTGCGTGCTGCGCGGGTTCGAGCCGGAGGGCTTGGCCGCCGATCTGACCTTCCGGCTGGAACATCTCGGCACATTGATGACCGATCTGACCGCACGCGGCATCACCCATGTGTGCCTCTGCGGAGCGATCCGCCGCCCGCCGGTGGACCCGGCGCAGATCGATGCCGCCACCGCACCGCTGGTTCCGCGCCTGCAACGCGCGCTCACCTCGGGCGATGACAGCGCGCTGCGCATCGTCATGGAGCTTTTCGAGGAAGCGGGGCTCGGCATCGTGCCGGTGCACCGCCTCGTCGCCGATCTGATCGCCGGGCCGGGGATCCATACCGTGAAAGCGCCGCCATCCCACACCGATGAAGATGCGCGTCTGGGCGAGAAGACCGTCGCAGATATGGGCGCGCGCGATGTCGGGCAGGCCTGCGTGATCCGGGGCGGTGCGGTGATCGCACGCGAGGACGCCGCCGGCACCGACGCGATGCTGGAGCGGCTGACGCCGGGGGCGGGCGGTATTCTCTACAAAGCGCCGAAACCGACACAGGACCGCCGCGCGGACCTGCCCGCCATCGGGCCGGACACGCCGGAACGCGTGGCCGCGGCGGGGCTGGACGGGATCGTGATCTCGGCGGACGGCGTGCTGCTGCTCGACCGCGCGAAAACCGTGGCGCGCTGCGATGCGCTGGGGCTGTTCCTCTGGGTGCGGGAGCCGGATTGATGCGGGTTTTCGTGATCGCCGGGGAGGCATCGGGCGACAAGCTGGGCGCGGCGCTGATGGCGGGCCTGCGCGCCCATGCGCCGGATGTGACCTTCGAAGGCATCGGCGGTGCGCGGATGATCGAGGCCGGATTGCAGAGCCTCTTTCCGATGGACGAGATCTCGATCATGGGCATCACCGAGATCGCCGCGCAATATCGCAAGCTCAAGGCCCGCATCCGCCAGACCGCCGATGCGGTGATCGCCGCGAAACCCGATGTGCTCATCACCATCGACCTGCCGGAATTTTGCCTGCGCGTCGCGGCGCAGGTGAAGGCGCGCAGCGACATCCGCACCGTTCACTACGTCGCCCCCACCGTCTGGGCATGGCGGCCGGGCCGGGCGGCGAAGATGGCCCGTCATATCGATCAGGTGCTGGCCCTGCTGCCCTTCGAGCCGCCCTATATGGAAGCCGCCGGGATGCGTTGCGATTTCGTCGGCCATCCGGTCGTCACCGACCCGGTCGCCAACGCCGACGAGGCGGCGGCCTTCCGCAAGGCGCATGGGTTGGAAAACGCGCCCCTTGCGCTGCTTCTGCCCGGATCGCGGCGCAGCGAGGTGTCGAGGCTCATGCCGGTTTTCGGCAAGGTTGCCGCACGGCTGCAGGCCGCGCGCCCCGACATGCGCTTTGTTCTTCCAGCCGCGCCGAATGTCGCGCAAATGGTGGCGCAAGCGGCCGATGCCTGGCCGGTGCAGCCGGTCCTGCTCGGTTCGGACGCGAAGGACCAGGACGCCAAGCGCGCCGCCTTCGCCGCTTCGGATGTGGCACTCGCCGCATCGGGCACGGTTTCCCTGGAATTGGCCGCGGCCACGACGCCGATGGTCATCGCCTATGACATGAACTGGATCTCGCGCCAGATCATCGGGAGGATGCTGCGGGTCGACACCGTGACCCTCGTCAACCTCGTGTCCGAAACGCGCGCGGTGCCGGAATTCATCGGCCCCGATTGCCGGCCCGATCCGATCGCCGATGCCGTGCTGAATGTGCTGCAACATCCCGAGGAACAGGCCCACGCGATGGCCCTCGCGATGCAACGGCTAGGGCGCGGGGGCAAACCGCCGGGTGAACGCGCGGCGCTCGCGGTGCTGGACGGGCTGAACGAATAAGGGGCCAGGTGATCCCGGCCCCCGTCATTCATGCGGCAGTGCGCGGCTATTGCTGCGCCGGCTGCTCTAGCGCGGTGATCTCGTCATAGGCGGCTGTGAACCCGGAAAGTGACATCGTGACTGTCACGCGCTGATCGGGCGCCAGCGCGGGAACGAGCATCACGGTCGCTTCCTTGCCGCGCTTGAACGCCGCAACATCCTGCGCGGTAAAGCCGACACGGGCATAGCAGCCAACCGTCGTGCAGAAGGAATAATCGTAACGCTTGGCCTGTCCGGTATCGACGCGCACGTTGAGCTTCTCGGTCAGAAGCGTCTCGAGCGGCACGACGAAGGTGCCACCGGCCGCGACGCGATCGTTCTCGGGAAGGCGGAAGATGCTGACTTCCGCGACGCTTCCGCCATTGGCATCCTTGAGCAGCTGATACATCTGGCAGGGCTCCTGGCCCTTCTCGACGCGCAAACACTGCACCGCCCAATCGCCATGCGTCGTCTTCACATAGGTCTCGTCGGAAGCCGCGCCTTCATTCACCGTCTCCCCGGTGTCCAGCACCGACAGATCGTTGCCACCGGCCTCGGGCTCTGCCTTCGGCTCGGTATCCGCTTGCGCCTCGGGCGCAGCGGTTTCGGCCGCCGTTTCGGGCGTCTCGCCCTGCGGCGCATCGGCCTCGCTGTCCTGAGCGGCGGCCATGCCGGCCAGTGCAAGTCCTGCCACGGTGGTCATGAGAAACAGGGGATTGGTCATACAGTCCTCTCGATAAGCGCAAATCATGTTGCCGGTTGGCGTAACACGCGCGTCGGGCGCTGTCAGGCCAAAATACGAATACCTGAAGAGAGGCTTGGCGAAATCCCGCGCGGCGCTTCATGCAGGGCGGGAAGATCGCGAAACAAGCGCCTGAAACGAAAAAGGAAGACGCGTTCCCGCATCTTCCCTTGTTGTCTCCCTGTCGGACCGGCCGACTTATATTGCGGTGACGCTACGAAATGATTTCGAACCCGTCAACAGGGTTTTTCGGCGTAAAAATCATAGCCGACAAACGCCGCGCGATGCGTGCGACGCAAGCGCAGGGAGGATCGCCTGCGCGCGCACGGTGCGTGTCCCCGGACCGGCGAAAAACATGCTGGCCGCAAAAGGTTAAATTTGTATGTTCATGAGACGGGGCAACGGCGGAAGGGAATGCGCATGGAAAACGGGGTCTTCGTCGGCGGTGGCGGACCGGATTACGGCGACAAGCAATACCTCAGGCTGGATTACGCCAACCGCCACGGGCTGATCGCAGGGGCGACCGGCACCGGCAAGACGGTGACGCTGCAGATCCTCGCCGAAGGCTTTTCCGCGCGGGGCGTGCCGGTGGTCATGGCCGATGTGAAAGGCGATCTGTCGGGCCTCGCCAAGCCGGGCGACGCCGGTTTCAAGCTGCATGAGGCCTTTGCCGAACGCGCCGCCACCATCGGCTTCGACGATTACCGCTACGAGGGGTTTCCCGTCACCTTCTGGGATCTTTTCGGCAAACAGGGCCATCCCGTGCGCACCACGGTCGCCGAAATGGGCCCCCTGCTGATCGCCCGCCTGCTGGAGCTGACCGAGGCGCAGGAGGGCATTCTCAACATCGCCTTCCGCGTCGCCGATGAGGAAGGCTTGCCGCTGCTCGATCTGAAGGATCTGCAGGCGATGCTGGTCTGGCTCGGAGAGAACCGCAAGGATGTCTCGCTGCGCTACGGCAATATCTCGGTCGCGTCGGTGGGCGCGATCCAGCGGCGGCTCCTGGTGCTGGAGAACCAGGGCGCGGCCGATTTCTTCGGCGAACCGGCGCTCGATCTGGCCGACCTGATGCGCATAGCACCGGGCGGGAGGGGCCAGGTCAACATCCTCGCCGCCGACAGGCTGATGGCTTCGCCCCGGCTCTATGCGACCTTCCTGCTCTGGCTGCTGTCGGAACTCTTCGAGGATCTGCCCGAACTGGGCGATCCCGACAAACCCAGGCTGGTCTTCTTCTTCGACGAGGCGCATCTGCTTTTCGATGACGCCCCCAAGGCATTGGTCGACAAGGTCGAACAGGTCGCGCGGCTCATCCGCTCCAAGGGGGTGGGGGTCTATTTCATCACGCAGTCCCCCGATGATATCCCGCAGGACATCCTCGGACAGCTCGGCAACCGCGTGCAGCACGCGCTGCGCGCGTTCACCGCGCGGGACCGCAAGGCGCTGCGCATGGCCGCGGAAACCTATCGCGGGAATCCGGCTTTCGACACCGAAGATGCGATCCGCGAGGTCGGCGTGGGCGAGGCCGTGACCTCGTTTCTGGAACGCAAGGGCATTCCCGGCATGGTCGAGCGCACGCTGATCCGCCCGCCCTCGTCGCAACTCGGGCCGATCACGCCCGCCGAACGCGAAGACGTCATCCGCGCCTCCGATCTCGGCGCGCGCTACTCCGCGCCCATCGATCGCGAGTCGGCCTTCGAACGGCTCGCCGGACGCGCACAAAAGGCCGCCCGCGCCGCCGAGGAGGCCGAGCGCACCGAGCACGATCTCGACATGGCGATGCGCGAATACAAGACCGGCCGCCGCTTCACCGGCACCCGCGTGCCGCGCTCCGGCGCGCAGCAGGACAAACAGGCCGGCTTCGGCGAGATCCTGACAGGCCATGTGATGAAGGAACTCAAGGGCTCCACCGGCCGCCGCATCGTGCGCGGCATCCTCGGCGGGCTCTTCAAGAACCGCTGACGGCGTCCTCCCCTTTCTTCTTGCCGGAAATATCCCGGGGGTCCGGGGGCAGCGCCCCCGAAACGTCCGCCGCTGGCCTTCCGCGCCCCGCCGGGCTAGATCCCGCCGGACAGCAAGGAAAGCCCGCCCATGCCAGCCGACACCACCACCGACGCCCAGATCGCCGCCGAGGAGCGCCGCTCCGGCATCCGCACCATCCGCAAGGTCGGTCCCTATCTCTGGCCGAAGGACAAACCGTGGGTGAAACGCCGTGTGGTGATCGCGCTGGTCTGTCTCGTCCTTGCCAAGCTCGTCGGCGTTCTCGCGCCGCTGCTGTTCGGCCGCGCGGTCGATGCGCTCGGCGGCGAGGTGCCCGATCTGATGCTGGGCGGGGTGGGGCTGACGCTGGCCTATGGCGCGGCGCGGCTGATGAATGTCGGCTTTCAGCAGTTGCGCGACGGCGTTTTCGCGCGCGTCGGCCAGCGCGCCCTGCGCTCCCTGGCGATCGAGACCTTCTCGCATATCCACCGCCTGTCGATGCGCTATCACATCACCCGTAAGACGGGCGGGCTGAGCCGGATCATCGAACGCGGGGTCAAGGCGGTCGATTTCCTGTTGCGCTTTTTGCTTTTCAGCATCGGGCCGCTGATCCTCGAATTGCTGCTGGTTGCGGGGTTCCTGCTGGTGCTTCTGGATGTGCGCTACACGCTCGTCGTTCTGGTGACGATCGCGATCTATGTCGCCTTTACCTTCAAGGTCACCGAATGGCGCGTCCGCCTGCGCCGCGAGATGAACGCGCAGGACACCGATGCCAACCAGAAGGCCATCGACAGCCTGCTCAATTTCGAAACCGTCAAGTATTTCGGGGCCGAAGCGCGCGAGGTCGGGCGCTATGACGCTGCGATGCAGGGCTACGAGGGTGCGGCGATCAAGACGGCGACGTCGCTGGCCATGCTCAATTTCGGCCAGAGCCTCATCATCACCGGCGGGCTGATCACCGTCATGGTGATGGCCGCGCTCGGTGTGCAGAACGGAACGTTGACGGTGGGCGATTTCGTCATGGTCAACGCCTACATGATCCAGATCACCATGCCGCTCAATTTCCTCGGCACGGTCTATCGAGAGATCCGGCAAAGCCTTGTCGATATGGGCGAGATGTTCGACCTGCTGGGCCAGCCGCAGGAGGTCTCCGACAAGCCCGGCGCGCCGATGCTGGATGTCACGCGCGGCGCGGTCAGCTTCGACGATGTGCATTTCGGCTACGATCCGGCGCGTCCGATCCTTCGGGGCATCTCGCTCGATATCGCACCGGGACAGAAAGTGGCGCTAGTCGGCCCCTCCGGCGCGGGCAAATCCACCATCGGGCGTCTGCTCTTTCGGTTCTATGACGTGACGGGCGGCGCGGTTCGCATCGATGGGCAGGACGTGCGGGACGTCACGCAGGATAGCCTGCACGAGGCGATCGGCGTGGTGCCGCAGGACACGGTGCTTTTCAACGACACGATCCGCTACAACATCGCATATGGCCGCGACGGGGCTACCGAGGACGAGATCGTCGCGGCCGCCCGCTCGGCGCGCATTCACGATTTCATCATGTCGCTGCCGAACGGCTATGACACGATGGTCGGAGAGCGCGGGCTGAAGCTCTCGGGCGGTGAGAAACAGCGCGTCGGCATTGCGCGCACGCTGCTCAAGGATCCGCCCATTCTGATCCTCGACGAGGCGACCTCGGCGCTCGATTCGGAAACCGAAAGCTCGATCCAGGGCGCGCTGCGCCGCGCCGGCGAAGGGCGCACCGTCATCACCATCGCGCACAGGCTTTCCACCATTGCGGATGCGGACCGGATCGTCGTGCTGGAGGGCGGGCAGATCGCCGAGAGCGGCACCCATGCCGAATTGCTGGCAGGGGGGGGCCGCTACGCGGCGCTCTGGCAGCGGCAGATGCAGGAAGAGGAGGCGGCGTAGGGCACACGCCGTTTCGAAACGGCGTCAAAGCGCGTTCGAACGCGCTTACTCCGCTGCCCGAACCGGCGGTCCGCCCTTGCGGCGGCGCAGCACGGATTGCAGATCCTCCAGTTGCGGCGCGGCCTCCGCATCGTCGTAACCGGGGGCTGTGGCGTCGGTGTCGTCCCAGAGGATCGTCGGCGGTTCGGTCTTGCGCGCCGCGCGGGCGAGCGCCCAGTCGCTTGCCGCCCGTCCGCCGCCGAGCCGTGCCAGCAGACGCGCCGTCCAAAGCGCATAGGTGCCGAGCCAGACCCTGACCGCCAGCATCGACGGTGTGAAGACCAACGTCAGCACCGTTGCGATGCCGAGCCCGAAGACCACCGCCGTCGCCAGTTGCTTCCACCAGAGCGCGGTCGGGCTGTTGATGGAATAGCCGCCGCCGAAGAAATCGAGGCTCAGCCCGAACATCATCGGCGCCAGCCCGGCCATCGTGGTAATCGTGGTCAGCAGCACCGGGCGGATGCGGTCCTCTGCGGTGCGGATGATCGCCTCGATGCGAGGCATGTAGCGGGAATATTCCTGGTAGGTGTCAATCAGCACGATGTTGTTGTTCACCACGATCCCCGCCAAAGCGACGATACCGGTGCCGGTCATGATGATGCTGAAGGTCTGATCCATGACCAGCATCCCGATCAGCACGCCCGTGGTCGAGAGCACCACCGCCAGCAGCACCAGAACCGCGTTGTAGAAACTGTTGAACTGCGCCAGCAGGATGATGAACATCAGCCCCAGCGCCGCGCCGAAGGCCTTGCCGAGGAAAGCCTGGCTTTCGGCCTGTTCCTCCTGATCGCCGGTCCATTCCCATTCGATGCCGGGCAGGGGGTTGCCCGACAGCCAGTCGGTCAGCTGCGCGATGCGTTCATTGGCGTTCACCGGGATGAGCCTCGCGCCGCTGTCGAGCGCGTCCTGAACGTCGCTTGGCGCCGCGCCGCCCGCGTTCAGGATCGCATGGCGTGCGCCGCCCGGTCCGGTCAGCGGGCCGTTTTCGTCCGCGCGCAGGATGACCGGGTCGTCCTGCCCCGCGAGCGCAAGCTTGGACAGGCCCGGCAGCACATCCGCCTTGACGTCGAAATGGCGCTTCTGATCGACGCGGGTGATCTCGGCCAGCTTCTCAACCGGCTTTCGGGTGATGAAGTTGGACAGCGGCACCAGCCCGTCTGCGGTGCGCACGCGCAGCGTGTCGAGCGTGGACAGGAACCGGTCTTCCTCGGGCAAGCGGACGCGGATCTCGATTTCCTCGTCCGAGCTGTCCACCCGCATCGTGTCGAGCAGCAGCCCGCGCGTGACCAGTTGCACCATCGCGCCCACGGTGGCGACATCCGCTCCGTAGCGGCCCGCCTTTTCGACATCGACATCGATCTGCCAGTCGATGCCGGGCAGGGGCCGGGTGTCCTCGATCAGGGTCAGGCCGGGCGTCGCCTCGAATTTCGTGCGCGCGGTTTCGGTTGCGGCCAGCAGTCTGTCCCAGTCGTCGGATTTCAGCCGCAGATGCACCGGCTTGCCGCTGGCGGGGCCGCGGTTTTGCGACAGGATTTCGATCTCGATCCCCGGAATCCGCTCAAGCTGCGCGGTCAGTTCATCGAGCACCACATCGCCATCGAGCTCGGGCCGGTCCGCGCGGTCTTCCCACGGGATGGTTTCGAGCTGGACCTGTCCGATCGTGTCCTTGGGCACCTGCGCGCCACTGGCATCGGTGTTGAGCCCGCCGCGCCCCGCGAAGGAAAAGGCGTTCTGCACGCCGGGATGGGCCAGCACGATCCGCTCGGCGCGTTTGACCAGCGCGTCTTTCTCTTCGAGGCTGAGATTGCCGCGCGCGCGGACATAGACGATGGCCTGTTCGGGTTCGGATTCCACGAAGAACTCGACGCCGTTATTGTGTTCGCCGAAATAGGTGAAAACGCTGACGACGAAGGCCAGAACGGCACCGGCGGCGACGATCGGCATGACCGGATTGCCGGCGATCAGCTTGATGACATGCCCGAAAAGCGTGCGTTTGCGCGTCTCTATGCGCCGCTTGCGCCATTTGAAGGAGGCCGCATCGAGCACGATGGAGGCCAGCACAGAGCCGATCAGGAAAAGCGCGATGCCGGGCGCATGGGCGAGCGGGCCGCCTGCGACCGGCGGGATGAGGAATCCCGGATCGAGCAGCATCAGCGCACCCAGCAGCAAAAGACCCAGCACCAGCGGCACCAGCGCCAGCCGCGCGGGCCAGGGCAGGGCGGCACGCAGGCGTTCGGACGCGCGCGTCAACATGCGGCTGAAGCGGCCCGTCACGCCGCCGACCACGGGCAGATAAACGAGCGCGACCACCAGTGAGGCCGACAGCACGAAGATGATCGTGACGGGCAAGAGCCCCATGAATTCGCCCGGAATCCCCGGCCAGAACAGCATCGGCAGAAAGGCGCATAGTGTCGTTCCTGTGGAGCTTACCACCGGCCAGAACATGCGTTTGGCCGCCTCGACATAGGCGTGCATCGGTCCGGTTCCGGCCTGAATGCGCTTGTCCGCGTTCTCGACCACCACGATGGCGCCATCGACCAGCATCCCGACCGCGAGGATCAGGCCGAACATCACGATGTTCGAGATGCTCACCCCCATGATCGTCAGCAGCAGGAAGCACAGCAGGAACGAGGTGGGGATTGCAAAACCCACCAGCAGCGCCGCGCGCAGGCCGAGCGAAGCCAGAACCACGATCATCACGAGCGCCACCGCCGTCAGCACCGAGCCTTCGAGCTGGCGCACCATGCTGTCCACGATGCGCGACTGGTCGTTCGAGGAGCCGACCGTGACGGCGGCCTGCAATTCGGCGGGCCACTCGGCCTCGGCGGCGGCGACCACGGCCTTCACCGCGTCGGCGGTGTCGATCAGGTTGAAGCCCTTGCGCTTGACGATCTGCAGCGCCAGCGTCTTTTCGCCGTTGAAACGGGCGGTGCCGTCGCGGTCCTCGAAGGTCAGGTTGATCGTCGCCAGATCGCCCAGCGTGACCACGCGGTCGCCGTTCACCTTGACGGGCAGGTCGTAGACATCGCTCCGGTCGTCGAAGCTCGACGGGATCTTGACGGCGAAACTGCCCTGCTCGGCGGTGATTTCACCCGCTGCGATCAGTTGGTTGTTGTTCTGCACCACGCCGATCAACTCGCCCGCCGTGACGTTGTAGCTTTCCAGCTTGAGCGGATCGATCACGACCTCCAGCATCTCGTCGCGATTGCCCGCGATGCCGGCCTCAAGCACCGAATCAAGCCCCTCGATACGGTCCTGAAGATCCTTGGCGACGCGTGCCATGGTGCGTTCGGGCACAGGGCCGGTCAGGTTCACGATCAGAATCGGAAATTCGGAGAAGTTGATCTCGGTGATCGAATATTGCTCGGCCCCGGCGGGGAATTTCGCCTGCGCCTTGTTCATCGCGTCGCGCACGTCGGCCATGATGCGGGTCTTGTCCCAGCCGAATTCGAATTCCAGCGCGACGCCCGCATAGCCTTCGGCGGCGGTGCCGGACATGGATTTCAGCCCGTCGAGATCGGACAGCTCGGTTTCCATCGGCTTGACCAGCAGCGTTTCGCTATCGGCAGCCGAGATGCCGGGAAAGACGGTGGAGACGAACAGCGCCGGGATCTCGATATCCGGCTCGCCTTCCTTTGGCAGGTTCAGATAGGCAGCGCCCCCGATGACGAGCGAGAGCGCGATGAAGGCCAGCACCATGCGGGCGCGGCCGGCGGCCCAATCGACGATGCCGGTCATTGGATGACCTCCTCGAAGCTGGGCACGACCGGCACGCCATCGGTGACGAATTCCTGCCCCACGGTGATGACGTCGACCTGCGGCGGAAGCCCGGCGAGATAGACGCCTTCGGGCGCATCGCGCAGCACGGTGACCGGCATGAAGCGGGCCTGCATATCCGCGTCGATGCTGCGCACGCCCAGCGTGCCTTCGTCGTTCAGCGTCAGCGCGGAGGCCGCCAGCAAATGCGCCTCGACGCCCTGCGCCTCGATGCGGATTTCGGCGGTCTGGCCGTCGCGGATCGCGAGATCCGGGTTCGCCACCGTGAGTTCGACGCGGAAGGTGCGGGTGGTCGGGTCGGCGGCGCGGGACAGGAAGGTCACGCGTGCATCGGCCTGTGTGCCATCGCTCAGGCGCACCGTGCCATGTGCTCCGACCTCGACCCGCGCGACCTGCGTTTCGGGAACGAAGCCGACCACCTTGATCGGATCGAGCCGGATCACCGTCGCGCAAAGCGCGCCGGGTTGCAGAAGGCTGCCAAGCTCGGCCGTGTCGGATTCGAGCAGCCCCGCGAAGGGCGCGGTGATGGTCAGCCGGTCGATTTCCGTCTCGGCGCGGGCGACAGCGGCGGCGGCGCTTTCGATATTTGCCTGAAGCCCGTTCAGCCCGGCGCGCGCGGCCTCGACCCCGGCCTGCGCGCTGCGGATCGCCGCCTGTGCGCTTTGCACCGTCGCTTCGGTATTGGCGACGCGCGTCTGGCTGGCGAAACCGCCCTCGATCAGCCGCTTGGCGGCGGTCGCGTTTATCTCGGCCTCCTGCAGGCGCGCGCGGGCCTCGGCCAGCCGGGCCTCGGCTTCGGGGATGCGCGCCTCGGTCTCGGGCTGGCGCGCCTGCGCCTCGGTCAGCCGGGCTTTTGCCTCGGCGAGTGAGGCGGCACTGGTGCCGGGATCGAGTTGGCAAAGCGTGTCGCCGCGTTCCACGAAAGCGCCCTTGCGCAGCGGCTCGGAGACGACCTTGCCGCTGGCTTCCGACATGACGGAGACCTGCCGCGCCGCTTCGGTCTGGCCGCGCAGGACGACCTGAGTTTCGATTTCGCGCGCAACCGAGCGGGTCGCCATGACGCGGACGATGCCGTCCTCTGCCGTCTCGGGCTCCGGTGGCGCGGCCGCTGCGGTATCCTCCTGCGCGGCGGCGGCGGTGTCGGTGATGGGTGCGGGATCGGGGCGCGGGCTCAGATCGTTCACAAAGGCGAAGAGCCGGTCCCGCTCGATCACGATCGCGAAGAGGAACGCAGCCACCAGAACTGCCGTAATCAGGGGGACGATGCGCATCAAGCCAACCTTGTTTTCAAATCGAATTCGTTCTGCCGGACGCCGCCGGCGCAGGATCGCCTTTGTCTAGGTCATCATCGCGGCGCACAAAAGAGATACGGTAAACCGATGAGTTCAGATTAACATCGATGCGCTTTTTTACAACAATCCGCCCCGGCGCGCCGGCAAAGCACCGCTTGGCACCCTGCGCCAGCCGCGATAAGAGGGGCGCGATATGGCGCATGGGAGAATGGCGTGAGCGAGACCGACAGCTTTATCGACGAGGTGACCGAAGAGGTGCGCCGCGACCGGTTGTTCCGGCTGATGCGCCGCTATGGCTGGATCGCGGTGGTGCTGGTGCTGCTGCTGGTCGCCGGAACGGCGTGGCGCGAATATGCCCGCTCGGCCGAGGCTGCGCGCGCGCAGGGTTTCGGCGATGCGGTCATCGCGGCGCTGGAGAATGACGATGCGGCGGCCCGCGTCGAGGCTTTGGCCCGGATCGACGCGCCGACGGCCGGAGGGGCGGCGGTGCTCGACATGCTGATCGCCGCCGAACAGGCCGCGCAGGACAAGGGCGCCGAGGCCGCAGAACGGCTCAGCCGCGCGGCGACGAATGGCGAGCTGCCCGAGATTTATCGCCAGATCGCCAGTTTCAAGGCGCTGACCCGCCCCGAAAGCCCGATGAGCGCGGATGAGCGCCGCGCCGCCTTCGAGGCGATGGCGATGCCCGGCGCGCCGCTGCGGCTTCTGGCCGAGGAACAGCTCGCGCTGCTGGAGATCGAGGCGGGCGACACGGTTGCCGCTCTGGAGCGTCTGAACGCAATCCTTGCAGATGCCGAGGTCACGCCGGGCTTGCGCCGGCGGGCATCTCAGTTGATTGTGGCGCTCGGGGGCGAATTGAGCGCATCCTGACAGCGCCGGCAGGGGCGCGGATGAGACAGGCCAGAACGATACGGGGGCAGGGCAGTGCATAGCAAACTTCTGATGGCCGGACTTCTGGGGCTTGGCGCTCTGGCTGCCTGCACGGAACGCGAGATCATCCTGCCCGGCGACCGGCTCGGTGTGCGCGAGGTGCTGCAGGAGGGCGCGGAGGGCGCGCCCGCCGATCCCGCCAATTACAGCGCGCCCGCCAATATCCCCGCCGCGCGAGCAAATGCCGACTGGCCGCAGGCCCATGTGAGCCCGTCCTATCGCACGGCGAACGCTGCGCTGTCTCCGCGGCTGGCGCCGCTCTGGTCCGTGCCGATCGGGCAGGGCGACAAGCGCCGCGCGCGGATCATCACCGATCCGGTGGTCGCGGATGGCCGCGTCTTCACGATCGACAGCGCGGGCCGCGTGAGCGCGACCTCGACAGGCGGCGCGGCGCTCTGGAGCTATTCGCTCGTGCCGCTGCGCGATGACGCCAGCCAGGCGTTCGCCGGCGGGCTCGCCCATTCCGACGGGCGGCTTTTCGTGACCTCGGGCTTCGGCACGCTGACCGCGCTCGACGCGGCGACCGGCGGCGAGATCTGGACGCAGAAGCTTGGTGAAACGGCGACAGGCGCGCCCACGGTTTTCGGCGATCTGGTCTATCTCGTGGCCGGGGACAGCACCGCCTGGGCGGTCGAGCAATCCGACGGGCGCATCCGCTGGCAATCGGACGGTCTGGGCGACGTGAACAACGTGGCCGGCGCGGCCCCGCCTGCGGTCACGAACAAGCACGTCGTCTTTTCCTATGGCAGCGGCGCGGTCGAAGGCGCGTTCCGGCAGGGCGGGCTGCGGCTCTGGAGCGCGGATATCGTCGGTGGGCGCAAGGGGTTCGCGATTTCCTTGATCGACGACATCACCGGCTATCCGGTGATCGATGGCGACAGGGTCTATGTCGGCAATCATTCGGGGCGCCTCGTCGCGCTCAACGTCAATTCGGGCGAACGGCTGTGGACGGCGAAGCACGGCGCGCTCGATGCCGTCTGGCCGGCGGGCAATTCGGTTTATTTCGTTTCCGATCTGAACAAGCTGGTGCGACTCGATGCGCAGGACGGATCGCAAATCTGGTCGGTCGATCTGCCCGGCTATGTGCCGGTGCGCAAACCGCAGAAGGGGCGCGACGCCGCTTTCGTCAATCACGGGCCGATCCTTGCCGGCGGGCGTCTGATCGTCGCGTCCTCGGACGGGCTGCTGCGCGCCTTCGATCCGGCCTCGGGCGCGCTTGTCGGACAAACGGAGATCCCCGGCGGCGCGACCACGCGGCCCATCGTGGCGAACGGCACGCTCTATGTCGTGTCGAAATCGGGCGTTCTTCACGCCTTTCGGTAACCCCTTTCGCGAAGGCGGGAAATAGGCTAGGCGAGCGGTCTGATACCTGCCGGAGCCGCGTGCCCATGTCTTTCACCCTTGCCATCGTCGGACGCCCCAATGTGGGCAAATCGACATTGTTCAACCGTCTGGTCGGCAAGCGCCTCGCGCTGGTCGACGATCAGCCGGGCGTGACGCGCGATCTGCGTGAAGGCGCGGCGCGGCTTGGCGATCTGCGCTTTACGGTGATCGACACGGCGGGTCTGGAAGACGCGACCGATGAAAGCCTGCCCGGACGGATGCGCAAGATGACCGAACGCGCCGTGGACATGGCCGATGTGTGCCTCTTCGTGATCGATGCACGCACCGGCGTGACCCCGACCGACGAGATGTTCGCCGAGATACTGCGCAAGCGGTCGGATCACATCATATTGGCCGCCAACAAGGCCGAGGGGCAGGCCGCCGATGCCGGGGTTCTCGAAGCCTATGCGCTTGGGCTGGGCGAGCCGATCCGGCTGTCGGCGGAGCATGGCGAGGGGATGCCGGAACTCTACAGCGCGTTGCAACCCCTGGCGGATGAATACGACAAGCGCGCCGAAGCGGCGGCGCCCGAGATCGAGGTGGATGTCGGTGACGAGGAAGAGGGCGGCGCGCGCGCCATCACGGCGGCCAAGCCCTTGCAGATCGCCGTCGTGGGCCGGCCTAATGCGGGCAAATCCACGCTCATCAACCGCATCCTCGGCGAGGATCGCCTGCTGACCGGCCCCGAGGCCGGCATCACACGCGATGCGATCTCGGTGCAGACCGATTGGGACGGCACGCCGATGCGCATCTTCGACACGGCCGGGATGCGCAAGAAGGCGAAGGTGCAGGAAAAGCTGGAAAAGCTGTCGGTCTCAGACGGGCTGCGCGCGGTGAAATTCGCCGAGGTCGTGGTGGTCCTGCTGGATGCCGCGATCCCCTTCGAGAGCCAGGATCTGCGCATTGCCGATCTGGCCGAGCGCGAGGGGCGCGCGGTGGTCATCGCCGTCAACAAATGGGACGCCGAGGAACACCGGCAGGAAAAGCTGCGCGAATTGAAGGAGGCGTTCGAACGCCTCTTGCCGCAATTGCGCGGCGCACCGCTGGTCACGGTCTCTGCGCGAACGGGGCGCGGGCTCGACCGGCTGCACGCGGCGATCCTGAAGGCACATGATGTCTGGAACCGTCGGGTCACGACCGCGCAGCTCAACCGTTGGCTCGCCGGGATGATCGAACAGCATCCGCCCCCCGCGCCGCAGGGCCGGCGGATCAAGCTGCGCTACATGACCCAGGCCAAGACCCGCCCGCCCGGTTTCGTCGTGATGTGCTCGCATCCCGACAAGATGCCCGACAGCTACCGCCGGTATCTCGTCAACGGGCTGCGCGAGGATTTCGACATGCCCGGAACGCCCATCCGGCTGACCTTGCGCGGGCAGGGCGATCGGAACCCCTACAAGGGCCGGACGGAAAAGAACGCCGGGGCGCTCAGGAAGCATCTCGGCAAGGGTCGGCGATAGGCGCCTTCGGCATCGCCCGGCCCGCGAGGGAAACTGCTGACCTGCGCGGCGCGCCATGCTAAAGCGGTCGCGGACAATATTCGGTGACGACATGGCCAAGACCCCAAGCGGCAAGAACACGTCCGGACGCGGCCAGCGCGATCTGAAGGTCAAGGTGAAATCCGCGCGCGGCCGCAAGCTCAGCTCGACGCGCTGGCTGCAGCGGCAGCTCAACGATCCATATGTGAAGCGCGCCCAGACAGACGGCTATCGCGGACGGGCGGCCTACAAGATTCTGGAACTCGACGAGAAGTATCGCTTCCTGGTGCCCGGTGCGCGCGTCGTCGATCTCGGTTGTGCGCCGGGCGGCTGGTGCCAAGTGGCTGTGCAACGGGTCAACGCGCTGGGAGAAAAGCCGGGAAAGAAAGTCGGCACGGTTCTTGGGATCGATCTGCAGGAGGTCGATCCGATTGCGGGCGCGGAGATCCATCAGCTCGATTTTCTTGATGACGGCGCGGACGACAAGGTGAAGGCTTGGATTGGCGGCAAGGCCGATGTCGTCATGTCGGATATGGCGGCGGCCTCATCGGGTCACAAGCAGACCGATCACCTGCGCATCATGAACCTGTGCGAGACCGCGGCCCATTTCGCTTTCGATGTGCTCGAAGAGGGCGGCACCTTCGTGGCCAAGGTTCTTGCCGGCGGGGCGGAGGGCGAGTTGCAGAAACTCCTCAAGCAGCGATTTACAAAGGTGATGAACGTCAAGCCGCCGGCTTCCCGTTCGGACAGTTCCGAGAAATTCGTCGTCGCAACCGGCTTTCGGGGCGCCGCAGTCTGATCGCGTTGTAGCGAACGGATCGCGCGCTCGCGCAGACGCCGTTCGGCGGCGTCGCTGAGAACTGCCGGATTTTCCGCAGAGCCCCCGGCCAATCGTTGACGAGCCCGCTGGCGGTGGAGTTCGAAAAGACGGGCGAGCCGCGTGTCGGGGTGGTGCCAATCGCGTGTATGTTTCATCTCCCCCTCCTTTCGGGCTGTCAGGCGACCATAAAGGAGCTTTGCGGCCGATTTGTGCCGCGACAAAGGCCGCGGACCGACTCGCTCGCGAGCGATTCCACCGCGGGAGCGGGCGATTCCGGCAATTTTCCTTGCTTTACCTTGGGGCAAATGTGGGTAAAGCTGTGGATAAGTCTCAGAGCGGCGATCTGGACGTGACAGCGAGAGGCCGACCGCTCCGCTTTACGCAAGACCAACTCAGAGAGAATCCATTTGAAAACAATCGGTTGCGTTGTTTTCGCGAAAAATTCCGCTTTTCCTGAATTTTCTGCTTGCGCAGATCTCTCACTAACCGTAGAACCCCCCTCACCGGCGGCGCTGAGGCGCGGTTGGGG